>NZ_JACCFV010000001.1:0-2400000 GCF_013410545.1 Pseudoclavibacter chungangensis | reverse complement strand
CGTGCGGCCGATCGGGTGGATGGGCGGCACGTAGAGCACGTCGAAGCCCATCGCGGCGACGGCGGGGACGCGTGCCGACGCGGTTCGGAACGTGCCGCTCGACCACGTGCCGTCGTCGTTCCGGTGCGCTCCCTCCGAGCGGGGGAAGAACTCGTACCAGGCGCCGCGTCCCGCGAGTTCGCGCTCGACCCGGATGCGTCGGACCGGGGAGTGCGTCACGAGCGAGCGCACGGGGTGGGCCGAGAGGATCGAGAGGACCTCGTCGTCGACGAGCGCGCCGAAGCGGGTCGGCACGGCGTCCTGCGTGCTGGTCGACCGTCGGGCAGACTCCCTGAGGAGCAGGCGCTCGTCGGGGTCGAGTGCGGGATCGGCCGCGGCCCGCTCGAGGATCGCCGCGCCCTCCCGGAGCATGAGCTCGACGTCGACGCCCGCCGGGATCTTGAGTTCCGCGTTGTGCCGCCAGGTCGCGTAGTCGTCGCCCCACGCCTCGACGTGCCACTCGTTGACGCCGCGCTCGCGCACCTGCAGTTCGCCGTGCCAGCGGTCGGTCCCGGGTTCGCCGGGCACGAGGCGCGCGCGCTGTTCGTGCCCCGATGGCTCGGTCAGCACCACCTCGACGCCGATCAGATCGTGGCCCTCGCGGAACGCGATGCACGAGAAGGGGATGACGTCGCCGACCGTTCCCTTCGTGGGGAACAGATCGTCCTCGATCTGCGGGCGGAGCCCGAGGATCGGGATGCGTCCGATGACCGGCGTGTAACCGCCGGGGAATCCTGCGTCGGCGGCGGTTGCGTCGGCCGGCGGTGCGGTGACGTCGTCGGGCTCGACCGCCGTGTCCGGTGCGTCGGGCGCGGTCCGCCAGGTCGCGCGGGTGCCCGCCGTGGCTCCCGCGGCCGCACCCGACGTCGTCCCCTCGCCGTGTGGTCGGACGGGTTCGGTCGGCCCGGCGGGCGCGACCGGCCGCGCCCGTTCGCTCGGCTCGGTGGTACCGGGTTCATGGTCCGCACCGAGCGGACCGTCGGCGGGAATCGGGACGTTCTGGTCTGGTGTCGTGGCCACGATCCGAAGGTAGCAAGCCGCGGGGGTCACGACGTGGGCGGATTCCCGGCCGCGGACGAGCGCCGAGGCGCTAGACGACGGCGACGTGCAGACGGACGGTCGGGCCGTCGAGGCGGACCTCGGAGCGTCCCGTGAGCGTCGGTCCGGCGTTCGCGGGCGACGGCGACTCGAGCGAGGAGTCCCACACGGTCTCGAAGCGCGAGACGCCCTCGGTCTCGGGGAGGCGGACGATGACCTCGTCCTCCGAGCCGTGCAGGACGAGCAGCATCGCGTCGACGTGATAGCCGTCGGGCACCCGGAGGGTGTCGCCGTCCTGCAGGGCACGGGCGGGCGGTGTGTCCGGCTCGGTGGGTCGGTCGTCGGGCTCGTCGGCGACGAGGGTCCAGATGAGTGCCTGCACGGTCCGCGTCGACGACGACCCCCAGGTCTCGGGCGACATGGGGCGACCGAGTGCATCGAACCAGTCGATGCGCGTCTCGTGTTCCACGAGGTCGCGGCCGTGGTTGTACGCCTGCGGCCGCAGCACGGGGTGGGCGTTCCGCAACGACACGAGCTGCGCGACCTGTGCGCAGAACGCCTCGGCGTCGGGACGGACGCTCCAGTCGATCCACGAGATCGGGTTGTCCTGCACGTAGGCGTTGTTGTTGCCCCGCTGGGTGCGCGCGAACTCGTCGCCCGCCGTGATCATGGGCACCCCGGCGCTGATGAGCAGCGTGGCCACGAGATTCCGCATCGCGCGACCGCGTGCCGCGATGATGCGCGGATCGTCCGTGTCGCCCTCGAAGCCGAAGTTGTACGAGCGGTTGTCGTTCGTGCCGTCCCGTCCGAGCTCCATGTTGAGCAGATTGTGCTTCACGTTGTAGGAGACGAGGTCGCGGAGCGTGAACCCGTCGTGGGCCGTGACGAAGTTGACGCTCGCGAGCGGCCCGCGCGAGTTCGCGAACAGGTCCGACGACCCCGCGATCGCCGTCGCGAGATCGGAGGTCCCGCGGGGCGCCTGCCCGTCGCGTCGTGCATCGGCGACGTCACCGACCCAGAAGGATCGAAGCCGGTCGCGATAACCGTCGTTCCACTCCGACCAGCCGTCGGGGAAGTTGCCGGTCTGCCAGCCACCGAAGCCCACGTCCCACGGCTCGGCGATGATCTTCGCGTCGGCGAGCCGGGGCTCCTCGACGATCGCGTTCAGGAGCGGGTGGTCGCGGACGAACGTCGTGTTCCCGTCGCGCCCGAGCTCGGCGGCGAGATCGAAGCGGAACCCGTCGATGTGGTACTCCTCGACCCACATGATGAGCGAGTCGAGCACGAGCTGCTGCACGACGGGGTGGCTCGTGTCGAGCGAGTTGCCGCAGCCGGTGACGTCGATGGGGAAGCCGTCGTCGTCGACGCGGTAGTAGTTCTCGTGGTCGATCCCGCGGAACGAGGTGGTGTCGCCGTCGCGGCCGCCCTCGGCGGTGTGGTTGTAGACGACGTCGAGGTAGACCTCGATGCCCGCGGCGTGGAGCGCCCGGACCGCCTGCTTGAGCTCGAGCGCGGCCTGCGCGGCTCGGCCCGCCTCGCCCGGGCCGCTCGCGTAGGCGGGGTGCGGGGCGAAGAAGGCGAGCGTGTTGTAGCCCCAGTAGTTCACGCGGTCCTGCGCGCGCAGGAACGGCTCGGAGTCGAACGCGTGGATCGGGAGGAGCTCGACCGCGCCGACCCCGAGGCGCGTCAGGTGGGACACGAGCTCGGGGCTCCCGAGCGCGGCGTAGCTGCCGGCCCGTTCGCCCGCCCAGGGGGCGAGCTTCGTGAGGCCCTTCACGTGCGCCTCGTAGATCACGACGTCCCCGAGGGCGCGTCGCGGCGGCTCGACACCCTGCCAGTCGAACGGCGCGTCGTCGAGCACGACGGCGCACCAGCGGGGCTCGGCGGCCGTCCCGAGGTTCTCCACACCGTGCGCGTAGGGGTCCAGGAGCAGCCGTTCGCCGTCGAAGTCGTGCCGGACCCCCTCGGGCCCGTCGACCTGGATCGCGTAGCGCGCACCCGGGACGAGTCCGTCGCTCACGACGGACCACACGTCGTCGAGACCGCGCTCGAGCGGCCCACGGCCGATGATCGAGCCGTGCTCGTCGAGGAGGCAGAGGTGGATCGCGGTGGCGTTGCCCGACCAGACGCGCAGCTGAGGACCATCGGGTCCGTGCGTGACGCCGAGGTCGGTGGTGCGTTGAGTGAGATGCATGCGGCGTAGGGTTGTCGGCGGCCAGGGGCACCCGTCCTGGGACGGGCCGCCCGAGAGTCTACGACCATCCCGGGGGAGGTGCCGACGTGACCGTCTACCTCGATCATGCGGCGACGACGCCCATGCGTCCCGAGGCCCGCGCCGCCTACCTCGACGCGCTCGCCCTCGTCGGGAATCCGGCGTCGATCCACGGGCACGGTCAGGCCGCGAAACGCGTGCTCGAGAACGCGCGGGAGCGGGTCGCCGAGGCACTCGACTGCGATCCGATCGAGGTCGTGTGGACCTCGGGCGGTACCGAATCGATCAACCTCGCGATCAAGGGTGCCTACTGGGCGGCACGCGGTGCGCGGCCCGCCGTCGTGACGAGTGCGGGGGAGCACCACGCGACGCTCGACACGGTCGAGTGGCTCGTCGAGCACGCGGGTGCCCGTGCCCGGAGCGTCGGGCTCGACGGCGAGGGGCGGGTGCGCCTCGACGAGTTCGAGGCCGCGCTCGCCGACGGGCTCGCGGCGGTCGCGTCCGTGCTCGTCGTGAACAACGAGGTCGGTGCGGTCCAGCCCGTGCGGGGCCTCGCCGCGCTCGCGGCGGACGCGGGCGTGCCGCTGCATCTCGACGCGGTGTCGGCGTTCGGTCACGTGCCCGTGTCGCTGCGGGACACGGGTGTCGCCGCCGTGAGCGTCTCGGCGCACAAGATCGGCGGGCCCGTCGGCATCGGCGCGCTCGCGGTGTCGCGGACCGCGTCCCTCGAGGCGCTCGTGCACGGTGGCGGTCAACAGCGTGGGCTCCGTTCGGGTACGCAGGACGTCGCGTCCGCGGCGGCGTTCGCCGCGGCGGTCGACGCGAGCGTCCGGGAGGCCGCGGCCGAGTCGTCCCGCCTGCGGGAGCTGCGGGACGAGCTCGTCGCGCGCGTGCGCACCGAGGTGATGGGAGCCGTCCTCCGCGGGCCCGAGCCCGGCGCCACGTTCGACGACGCGGGCACGATCGTGCCCGCGCGGGTCGATGCGAACGCGCACTTCACGTTCGACGGGTGCCAGGGCGATTCGCTCCTGTTCCTGCTCGACCTCGCGGGCGTCTCGGTGTCGACGGGCTCCGCGTGCCAGGCCGGGGTCGCGGAGCCGTCCCACGTCCTTCGCGCGATGGGACTCGACGAGCGAACGTCCCTCGGGGCACTGCGGTTCACGCTCGGGGCGGGCTCGACGAGGGCCGACGTCGATCGCCTGCTCGCCGTGCTGCCGGACGCCGTCGAGCGAGCGCGCGCCACGGGGTACTCCGCCTGAGCGTTCCGCGTCGCCCGGCGTGCGGGGATCGCGTGTCCGCGCGGTGCCGCGACGGGCGACCGGGCGGAGGGTCTCGGCGGCACCGGCGATCTCGGCGGCACCGGCGATCTCGGACGGCCAGGAACAGGATCCCCCGCACAACTACTGTTGGCGGCGTGACGATGCGAGGCGGGCCCGGGGCGCGCGTCGGGGTGCGCGACGAACGCGCGCAGCGACAGGCGAATGCCGATGCACCGCGCATCCGCGGGCTCTGGCGGCGCATCGGTGGGCTCTTCCGGCCCTATCGCGCCCTCATCGCCGTCGCGATCGCACTCGTGCTCGTCACCGCGGGCATCTCCGTCCTCCCGCCGCTCCTCACCCAGCGCGCGTTCGACGAGGGGCTGTTCCCGGTCGACGGTGGCGGTCCGAACCTGCCGGCGCTGTGGAAGATCGTGCTCGTGATGGCAGGCCTGTTCATCGCGTCGAGCGCGCTCGGCATCTGGCAGAGCTACCTCACGGCCCGCGTCGGCAACTCGGTCATGGGTGATCTGCGCGTGCGCCTGTTCGAGCACCTGCAGCGCATGGAACTCGCGTTCTTCACGCGGACGAAGACCGGCGTCATCCAATCTCGGCTGCAGAACGACGTGGGTGGTGTGGCGTCGACGCTGCAGTCGCTCATCACGAGCGTCGTCGGCAACACGGTGACGGTCATCGCCGCGGTCGTCTCGATGGCGGTGCTCAGCTGGCAGCTCACGATCGTCGCACTCGTCCTCATGCCCCTGCTCGTCCTCGTCCAGCGGCGCGTGGGCCAGGTGCGTGCGCGCATCGCGACGGCCACGCAGGAGTCGCTGTCCGACATGACCGCGATGACGCAGGAGGCGCTCGGGGTCTCGGGCATCCTGCTCGCGAAGTCGTTCGGGCAGGAGCGCGCCGAGGCGGCGCGCTACCGCGGGGCGAACCTCAGGCAGATCGGCCTGCAGGTGCGCCAGACGATGAGCGGTCAGGGATTCTTCGCGGTCGTGTCCGTCGTGTTCAGTCTCGTCCCGATCGTCGTGTACGTCGTGTCGGCGTACCTCATCACGGGCGGCAACCCCATCACGGCGGGAACGATCGTCGCCTTCACGACGGTGCAGACCCGGCTCACGATGCCGCTGCTCGGGCTCATGCGCATGGCCCTCGACGTCCAGACCTCGAAGGCGCTCTTCGCGCGCATCTTCGAGTACCTCGATCTCGTGCCCGCGATCCGTGACGCCCCCGATGCCCGACCGGTGGACGACGCACGCCTCGGCGAGGTCGAGTTCGACGAGGTCGTGTTCCGGTATCCTGATGCCGAGGACGACGCGGTGCCGACCCTCGATCGTGTGTCGTTCCACGTCGAGCCGGGGCAGTACGTCGCGTTCGTGGGGCCGTCGGGGGCGGGGAAGACGACGATCGCGTATCTCGCCGCACGCCTGTACGAGGTGTCGGGCGGCGCCGTGCGCTTCGCCGGCGACGACGTCCGGGAGATCCGGCACGACTCGCTCGTGGACGCGGTCGGGACGGTCAGCCAGGAGTCGTACCTGTTCCACGCCTCCATCGCCGACAACCTGCGGTACGCGAAGCCCGGGGCGAGCGACGCCGAACTCGAGGCCGTGTGCCGGCGCGCGAACATCCACGAGACGATCGCGTCCTTCCCGGAGGGCTACGCGACGATCGTCGGGGAACGGGGCTATCGGCTCTCGGGCGGCGAGAAGCAGCGCATCGCGATCGCGCGCGTCCTGTTGAAGGACCCGGCGGTGCTGGTGCTCGACGAGGCGACGAGCGCACTCGACACCCTCTCGGAGCGGCACGTCCAGCGAGCACTCGACGCGGCATCGCACGGCCGGACCGTGCTCTCGATCGCCCACCGACTCTCGACCGTGCGGCACGCCGACACGATCCACGTCCTCGATCGCGGCCGGATCGTCGAGTCGGGGACGCACGAGGAACTGATCGAGCGGGGTGGCCTCTACGCGACCCTGCACGCCGAACAGCACGTCGAACAGGAGCTCGCCGTCGACGGCGAGGAAGCCGACCACGTCGAGGACCCGGTCGCGGGTCGCGAGCCGACGCGTGCCGAACGGACGCAGCCCGGCGCGACGGCGGACGAGGGACGCGCGACCCGCGAGTGACCGTCCGGCGACACCGTGCACCGACGGGCTCGTCGCCGACAGCGACGCCGACGTCGCGGCGATCGTCGTGCGGGCATGCGGACACCCGGGGACGTCGCGCGCACGGACCGTGCCGCTGCAGGAATCGGCCGCATCGCTCTCCCGGCATCGTTCTGGCGTGCTCCGAGCGTCCGTCGACACGCCCGGGCCCACATCGATGAACCCGCATGAACACTGGCCACGCGGCCTTGTTTCGTTCTCCGGCTTGCGGGCCTCGGCGCATCTGCGTAGAGTAATCACTCGTTGCCCGGCAGGCACACGGAGCGGAAACGCTCCGGCCCGCCCGGCCGGCTTCGAAAGAAGTAGGGCGTTCGACGCTCGAAGCACCTCGAAGCCCACGGAGCCAACCGGCTCGAGACGAACGGTCGACGTTCGGAACGAGACGGGATGTCTCCAGGCTGCCCCTGATGATCCGGCGTGAGTCGGTGAGCTGGGAGCGTCCGATCCTTGAGAACTCAACAGCGTGCACATTGTCAAATGCCAAATTTTACCTCGTGGCGTCCCGTTTTTGGGGTGTCATGATTCCTTTTGGATTGATTGATTGTCAGTAATGATGGTCTGTTGGTCAGATCAGCTCTGCTGTCCTTCGGGATGGTGAGTAGTGTTTCCTGGTTGGCTCTTTCGGGGGTTGGCTGGGGTTTATGCATTTACGGAGAGTTTGATCCTGGCTCAGGACGAACGCTGGCGGCGTGCTTAACACATGCAAGTCGAACGATGATGCTGGAGCTTGCTCTGGTGGATTAGTGGCGAACGGGTGAGTAACACGTGAGCAACGTGCCCTTGACTCTGGAATAACTTCGGGAAATCGGAGCTAATACTGGATATGAGATGCGGCCGCATGGTCTGTGTCTGGAAAGATTTATCGGTTGGGGATCGGCTCACGGCCTATCAGCTTGTTGGTGAGGTAATGGCTCACCAAGGCGACGACGGGTAGCCGGCCTGAGAGGGTGACCGGCCACACTGGGACTGAGACACGGCCCAGACTCCTACGGGAGGCAGCAGTGGGGAATATTGCACAATGGGCGCAAGCCTGATGCAGCAACGCCGCGTGAGGGATGACGGCCTTCGGGTTGTAAACCTCTTTTGGCAGGGAAGAAGCGAAAGTGACGGTACCTGCAGAAAAAGCACCGGCTAACTACGTGCCAGCAGCCGCGGTAATACGTAGGGTGCAAGCGTTGTCCGGAATTATTGGGCGTAAAGAGCTCGTAGGCGGTTTGTCGCGTCTGCTGTGAAATCCCGAGGCTCAACCTCGGGCCTGCAGTGGGTACGGGCAGACTAGAGTGCGGTAGGGGAGATTGGAATTCCTGGTGTAGCGGTGGAATGCGCAGATATCAGGAGGAACACCGATGGCGAAGGCAGATCTCTGGGCCGCTACTGACGCTGAGGAGCGAAAGCATGGGGAGCGAACAGGATTAGATACCCTGGTAGTCCATGCCGTAAACGTTGGGCGCTAGATGTGGGGACCATTCTACGGTTTCCGTGTCGTAGCTAACGCATTAAGCGCCCCGCCTGGGGAGTACGGCCGCAAGGCTAAAACTCAAAGGAATTGACGGGGGCCCGCACAAGCGGCGGAGCATGCGGATTAATTCGATGCAACGCGAAGAACCTTACCAAGGCTTGACATATACCGGAAACGGCCAGAGATGGTCGCCCCGCAAGGTCGGTATACAGGTGGTGCATGGTTGTCGTCAGCTCGTGTCGTGAGATGTTGGGTTAAGTCCCGCAACGAGCGCAACCCTCGTCGTATGTTGCCAGCACGTTATGGTGGGAACTCATATGAGACTGCCGGGGTCAACTCGGAGGAAGGTGGGGATGACGTCAAATCATCATGCCCCTTATGTCTTGGGCTTCACGCATGCTACAATGGCTGGTACAAAGGGCTGCGATACCGCGAGGTGGAGCGAATCCCAAAAAGCCAGTCTCAGTTCGGATTGGGGTCTGCAACTCGACCCCATGAAGTCGGAGTCGCTAGTAATCGCAGATCAGCAACGCTGCGGTGAATACGTTCCCGGGCCTTGTACACACCGCCCGTCAAGTCATGAAAGTCGGTAACACCCGAAGCCGGTGGCCCAACCTTTTGGAGGGAGCCGTCGAAGGTGGGATCGGTGATTAGGACTAAGTCGTAACAAGGTAGCCGTACCGGAAGGTGCGGCTGGATCACCTCCTTTCTAAGGAGCACTGCACCCCTTCGGGGGTGGCAGAGGCCAGATCGGACGCGAATGTCGTTCGCTGGTGCTCATGGGTGGAACATTTGACATTTCTGGTGGGTTTGCTGCTGGGTCGTGAGTACGCCTTCGGGTTGGAAAGTGGTTTGGTGGTGGGTTTGCTGGGTGCACGCTGTTGGGTCCTGAGGGACCGGGCCTGATGCCGTTTGGTGTCGGAGCTGGTTTCTCGGCCCGTGTTGGGGTCACTCGGTTTGAGTGGTTCGGCTCGGGACCGGCCGTATGTTGAGAACTACACAGTGGACGCGAGCATCTTAGATCGTCGTGGTTCTTCGGGATCGTGGCGGTCACTTATGTGACATCCCTTTTTGGGGTGCCACTGGTCAAGAACATAGTTTCTTGTTACTCATGGTGATCAAGTTTCTAAGAGCAAACGGTGGATGCCTTGGCATCTGGAGCCGAAGAAGGACGTGGTAATCTGCGATAAGCCTCGGGGAGCCGATAAACGGGCTGTGATCCGAGGATGTCCGAATGGGGAAACCCCGCCAGACCCTTTTGGTGTGCTGGTGACTCCCGCCTGAATATATAGGGCGGGTTGAGGGAACGTGGGGAAGTGAAACATCTCAGTACCCACAGGAAGAGAAAACAACAGTGATTCCGTTAGTAGTGGCGAGCGAACGCGGATCAGGCTAAACCGGTCGTGTGTGATACCTGGTAGGGGTTGCATGATCGGGGTTGTGGGACTTTCTGGCTGCGCTACCGAGCAGCGAGCGTGACAGCGAAGTATAGGTGAACAGGTTTGAATGCCTGACCATAGTGGGTGTGAGTCCCGTAACCGAAATGCTTCAATGGCGTAGAGAGTATCCCAAGTAGGACGGGGCCCGAGAAATCCCGTGTGAATCTGTCAGGACCACCTGATAAGCCTAAATACTCCCAGATGACCGATAGCGGACAAGTACCGTGAGGGAAAGGTGAAAAGTACCCCGGGAGGGGAGTGAAATAGTACCTGAAACCGTTTGCTTACAATCCGTCGGAGCACCCTTGTTGGTGTGACGGCGTGCCTTTTGAAGAATGAGCCTGCGAGTTAGCGATATGTGGCGAGGTTAACCCGTGTGGGGTAGCCGTAGCGAAAGCGAGTCTGAATAGGGCGATTCAGTCGCATGTCCTAGACCCGAAGCGAAGTGATCTATCCATGGCCAGGTTGAAGCGAGGGTAAGACCTCGTGGAGGACCGAACCCACCTAGGTTGAAAACTGGGGGGATGAGCTGTGGATAGGGGTGAAAGGCCAATCAAACTTCGTGATAGCTGGTTCTCTCCGAAATGCATTTAGGTGCAGCGTTGCGTGTTTCTTGCCGGAGGTAGAGCTACTGGATGGCCGATGGGCCTCAACAGGTTACTGACGTCAGCCAAACTCCGAATGCCGGTAAGTGAGAGCGCAGCAGTGAGACAGTGGGGGATAAGCTTCATTGTCGAGAGGGAAACAACCCAGACCACCGACTAAGGTCCCTAAGCGTGTGCTAAGTGGAAAAGGATGTGGAGTTGCAGTGACAACCAGGAGGTTGGCTTAGAAGCAGCCACCCTTGAAAGAGTGCGTAATAGCTCACTGGTCAAGTGATTCCGCGCCGACAATGTAACGGGGCTCAAGCACACCACCGAAGTCGTGGATTTCATACTTGTGACAAGCCTTTGTGGTTCAGTCGTATGGAGTGGTAGGAGAGCGTCGTGTGGCGAGTGAAGCGGCGGTGGAAACCAGCCGTGGACGCTACACGAGTGAGAATGCAGGCATGAGTAGCGAATGTCGGGTGAGAAACCCGACCTCCGAAAGACCAAGGGTTCCAGGGTCAAGCTAATCTTCCCTGGGTAAGTCGGGACCTAAGGCGAGGCCGACAGGCGTAGTCGATGGACAACGGGTTGATATTCCCGTGACCGACGAAGAACCGTCCCAATCAATCCAGTACTGCTAAGAGTCCGAATCCGGCCTCCGCCCTTCGGGGTGGCTGCCGGCCTAGCGCTCGACCCGATCTGGTGCGGTTAGCGTGTTAACAGGTGTGACGCAGAAAGGTAGCCGAACCGGGTGAATGGTTGAATCCGGGCAAGGATGTAGGGTGAGTGATAGGCAAATCCGTCACTCGTATAGCCTGAGATCTGACGCGGAAGTCGTAAGACGTAGTCGGTGATCCTCTGCTGCCAAGAAAAGCATCGACGCGAGGTTCTAGTCGCCCGTACCCCAAACCGACACAGGTGGTCAGGTAGAGAATACCAAGGAGATCGAGAGAATCGTGGTTAAGGAACTCGGCAAAATGCCCCCGTAACTTCGGGAGAAGGGGGGCCTGACGCGTAGTACCTCTTGCAGGGAAAGCGTGTTTGGGCCGCAGAGACCAGTGGGAAGCGACTGTTTATCAAAAACACAGGTCCGTGCGAAGTCGCAAGACGATGTATACGGACTGACGCCTGCCCGGTGCTGGAAGGTTAAGAGGAAGGGTCAGCCTTTGGCGAAGCTCTGAATTTAAGCCCCAGTAAACGGCGGTGGTAACTATAACCATCCTAAGGTAGCGAAATTCCTTGTCGGGTAAGTTCCGACCTGCACGAATGGCGTAACGACTTCCCAGCTGTCTCAACCGCGAACTCGGCGAAATTGCATTACGAGTAAAGATGCTCGTTACGCGCAGCAGGACGAAAAGACCCCGTGACCTTTACTATAGCTTGGTATTGGTATTCGGTGTGACTTGTGTAGGATAGGTGGGAGACTTTGAAGCATGCACGCCAGTGTGTGTGGAGTCATTGTTGAAATACCACTCTGGTCATTCTGAATATCTAACTTCGAACCGTGATCCGGTTCAGGGACAGTGCCTGGTGGGTAGTTTAACTGGGGCGGTTGCCTCCCAAAATGTAACGGAGGCGCCCAAAGGTTCCCTCAACCTGGTTGGCAATCAGGTGTCGAGTGTAAGTGCACAAGGGAGCTTGACTGTGAGACTGACAAGTCGAGCAGGGACGAAAGTCGGGACTAGTGATCCGGCAGTGGCTTGTGGAAGCGCTGTCGCTCAACGGATAAAAGGTACCTCGGGGATAACAGGCTGATCTTGCCCAAGAGTCCATATCGACGGCATGGTTTGGCACCTCGATGTCGGCTCGTCGCATCCTGGGGCTGGAGTAGGTCCCAAGGGTTGGGCTGTTCGCCCATTAAAGCGGTACGCGAGCTGGGTTCAGAACGTCGTGAGACAGTTCGGTCTCTATCCGCTGCGCGCGTTGGAAATTTGAGAAGATCTATCTTTAGTACGAGAGGACCGAGATGGACGAACCTCTGGTGTGTCAGTTGTTCCGCCAGGAGCACCGCTGATTGGCTACGTTCGGAACGGATAACCGCTGAAAGCATCTAAGCGGGAAGCCGGCTTCAAGATGAGATTTCCGTCCCTTCGGGGTGAAGGCTCCCAGTAGACGACTGGGTTGATAGGCCGGATGTGGAAGTGGGGACCAAAGACCCATGGAGCTGACCGGTACTAATATGCCGATGACTTGATAACACCCATCATTCGTGGTGGGGTGCACGTAACACTGAGACTCTTGACGAGTGCTCGCGTCCACTTTGTGGTTCCCGATAGACGGACGGAACCGCCACACGCAGCGCGTGTGGTCTGTATCGATTCACTATCCATAGTGTTTCGGCGGCCATAGCGAGCGGGAAACGCCCGGTCACATTCCGAACCCGGAAGCTAAGACGCTCAGCGCCGATGGTACTGCAGGGGGGACCCTGTGGGAGAGTAGGTCACCGCCGGACTTCTTTTCGAAGGCCCACCCCGACACGGGGTGGGCCTTCGGCATTTCCGGACCATTTCGATGCGCGTTGCTGCCGGGCAGCGTCCTCAGCGAGGTCGTTTGCCCGTTGCCTCCGGCGTGCGGAGCGCGGTCCGGTCGACGAGGCGGCCGCCGGTGAGCATGAGGGTGAGTCCCAGGGCGAGGACGAGTGCCACGGCGGAGACCCAGATCATCGCGGAGAAGCCACCGGTCGACTGGACGAGCGACCCCGCGAGGAGCGGGCCGATCGCGAAGCCGCCACCGATCATGAGGTTCACCGTGTTCATCGTCTGCGGGCCGCCCCCGAGGGCCGCGACGGCCGACAGGAGATACGGCAGCACGAACGTCCACATGAACTTGAAGAGCAGTGCCGAGATCGTGAACTGCACGAGCCCGGGCATCCCGAGCAGGAGGAGCACGGAGACGATCATCCCGCCGAGGCCGATGACGAGGTACAGGCCCCGTCGGGGGCTCTCGCCGAGCGCCGTGGCGAGGAGCGCCGAGAGGATGCCGGCCGCGGTCGCGATCGCGATCGCGAGGACGAAACTCGTCGCACCGGGGTCGTTCTCGGCGTCCGCGGAGATCTGGCCCATGAACGACCAGATGCCGCTCAGCGCGACGTAGAAGAGCAGGATCGCGCCGAGACCGGCCGCGAAGGGGACGATGCTCGCTCGAGCGTCGTCACGGCGTGCCGCGATCGGTGTCGCGACGTCGAGGCCCCGGAGCAACGGAACGACGGGCAGACAGAGCACGGTGAGGCCGGCGAGCGTCCAGTAGATGGCGGAGACACCGGCGCCGAGGAACACGATGGGGAACAGCGCGAGGATGAGCGCCCCCATCGCGAGCTGGGCGACGACGAAGATGCCGAACGCGCGTCCCGGGTTCCGCGTCCGTGGCCCGAGCGCGAGCAGGACGACCGTGATGGACCCCGCCGCGAGCGAGGTGATGACGCGCACCACGAGCAGCACGCCGAAGTCGGTCACGAAGCCGGATGTGAGGTGCCCGAGTGCGACGACGACCGTGCAGACACCGACCGCCCATGTGAGCGGCACGCGGGTGAGCCAGAGGTACGCGGGGACGGTCGCGAGGCTGAAGGCGCCGAGTTCGAGGGAGAACAGGAGCCCGGTCTGGGCGGGCTCCAGCGTGAACTTCTCGATGAGTGGGCCCGCGATGGCCGGTGCCACGAGCAGGACGGTGTAGAGGACGGCTGAGAACACGCCCGTGACGAGGTAGATGCGCCGGGTCGTCCCGGCGTCGGTGGTGAGTGTGGTCATGATGTTGCCTTCCGGTAGACGCGTTCGCCCGCGAACCACGTGGCGACGGGCTGGATCGTGGCGATGTCGTGCGGCCGGACGGCCCACGGATCGTCGTCGAGCTCCACGAAGTCGGCCGAGCGGCCCACGGCGAGCGACCCGGCGACGTCCTCGAGGCCGAGTGCCCTGGCGGCGTCGACCGTGTAGGCGCGGATCGCCTCGTCGACGGTGATCGCCTGCTCGGGCCACAGGGCCCCGGGGAAGGTGCCCGACGGGTCCTCGCGGGTCACGAGTCCGGCGACGGCCTACCACAGGTTCGGGGTCACGGCCACGGGCCAGTCCGAGCCGCCGATGAGGGTCGCACCCGCGTCGAGCAACGAGCGGTTCGGCTGCATCCTGCCGGCGCGGTCGGCCGGCAGAACGGTCGCGATCGCGTCGGGGATGACGCCCGGGAACCACAGCGCGGGGGAGATCTCCGCCACGACGCCCAGCTCGGCGAAGCGCGGGATGTCGTCGTCCGCGACGAACTGGCCGTGTGCGACGTGCCACGGCGCACGGAGGCCGCTCGCGACGAGTTCCTCGGCCGCGTCGAGCACCATGCGGACGGATCTGTCGCCCGTGCAGTGCACCTTCGCGCCGATGCCGCGCTCCGCCGCGGAGCGCATCCAACCGAGCAGCTCGTCGGCGCTCATCGTCGGTTCGCCCGACGTCACGTGGCCGCACGCGTCCGGCAGATAGGGCTCGAGGAACGCGCCGGTGCGCGACGGCGGGACACCGTCGAGGAAGATCTTGATGAAGTCGGGCCGGTGGTGGCGCGAGGCCGTCACCTCCCGGTCGACGATGATGCCCTCACCGAGCGGGGCGGAGCCGAAGATGAAGTCGTTCGCGAGCATGCTCGTGACGACCCAGGCCCGGAGGCGCCCGGCGTCGTCGAGGGCCTTCAGCGCGTGAAGGAGCTGCAGCGAGGAGGCCGCGTCCTGGAAGGCGGTTATGCCGTGTGCGTGGAGCATCTCGATCGCGCGCTCCGCGGACCCCGCGAGTCGCTCGGCGGATGCCGGTTCATCGTGCTCGAGTGCGTGCTCGACCGCGATGCCCGCCGCCTCGAGGAGCACCCCGTTCGGTCGTCCGTCCGTGCGCAGGACCTCCCCGCCCGGCGGGTCCGCGCTCGTCGAGGTGATCCCGGCCCGTCGAAGGGCCTCGGAACTCGCCCAGCGATTGTGCTTGCTGTCGTCGCGGAGCATGGCGGGGCGACCTCCGACGGCATCGTCCAGCCGCGCGAGCGTCTGCAGCGTCGAGAGTTCGCCGAGGAGCCCGGATCCCCACGAGCCGCCCACGATCCACGCGTCGGCGGGACGCGTCGCCGCATGGTCACGGAGTGCGGCGAGCAGCTCGTCGAGGCTCGCGGTCGGCGGCTGCTCGAACTCGAACAGATCGACCTGCCCCGCGAGGGCGAAGTGGTTGTGGGCGTCGACGAGTCCCGGGACGACCGTGCCGTCCGATTCGACCCGCCGGTCGGCGGTGTGGGTGAGTGCGTCCTCGCCGTGCGCGATCACGACACCCCCCTCGATCAGCATCGCGTTCGTTCGTCCGACGGCGGGATCGAGTGTCTCGATCTCGCCGACGACGACGGTGGTCTCCTGCATGCGGCTCTCCCCTCGGCGGTGCGGCATCCGTGGCACGGTGTCGCTGGCGCGGTGTTCCGGTCGCGGCCTCACTGCCGCACGGTCGACCCCCCTCGCTCGATTGCCGAGAAACGTACCCTCGGCCGATCGCCGTGTTCTTGGTCGTGCGCGCACGGCCCTGGACCGAGGGCATACGAATCCGGTATCGCTTGTCGTCGCGGGATCGCGTCGCCGCCGCACGACGAGCCGCTCGCCGGGATCGACAGGCACGGTGCGCGCAGAGTCAACTCAGGTGGCGGCGTGGTTCGTAGTCTGATGCCGCGTCACGACGGCGGGCGCACGAGCGGCGACACGAGGAGCAGCACATGACCGACGCAGCGTTCATCTCGGTGGGAGACCTGGGGGAGGGCTTCGCACACGGCTCCGACACGCTCCGGCCGAGCACCGAACTCGACGGCCGGACGTTGCACCTGACCTTCCCGTCCGGTCCGCTCACGATCTCGTTCGCCGGTGACACGGCAACGATCGACGACGAGGAGGTCACCGCACGCATCACGAGCATCCGTTCCGGCCTCGTCCTGATCGACGGACTCACCGGCACCCGGCCGCCCACGTCGACGACGCTCGTCGTCGATCTCGACTCCGGCGCGGCCACACGCGTGCTCGCCCGCCTTCCGCGGCCCCAGGACGCGACGATCAGTGCCCTCGAGCGGGTCCGCCGCGGTGAGGAACCGACGTTCGTGGCGGCGGACGTGGAGCACGGTCGCATCGACGGCACCGACGGCCAACTGCATGCGCCCACCGACGAGCTCGTGGGCATGCGCAACCTCTACCGCTACTCACCGACCGAGGCGTACGAGCACATCTCCCTCGGCCCCGCGCTACACGTGGCACTGTCGCGCCGGGGTGGAGCACGGGCTCGCCGACACCGACGCCTGCTCGAGCTACCGGATCCGTGAGGGCCTCGTGCTGTTCGTCTGGCGCGAGAAGATCGTGCCGACCCTCGGTCTGCTGCTCATCGATCTCGAACAGCTCCGGACCGACGGCAAGATCCTCGGCCAGGCCGACCTCGACCTGCAGGGTGCCGTCAACTTCCCGGTCGGCTCCCGCTTCGAGATCCTCAACGTCACCGAGCTCGGCCCCGCGGGTTGAGGTGCCGTCGGGCGGCTGCGGCGTCCATCGTCCCGGGCCGGCGATGACACGGCCGGGTGTCGTCGCCCGATCGCTCCGACCGGCAGGCGGTGCAGCCGAGGCAGCCGAGGCAACCGATGCGGCGAACGGCCGGCCGCCGATCGGTGCCTCGTCGGCGCGGACGGGCGGACGAACCGACCAGGACCGCCCACGCCGACAGCCCCGACAGCCCCGACACGCCCGGGAAACATGGCCACTTGCGCGACCACCCGTTCACGCGTAATGTATTCCTTCGTTGCCCCGCAGGAGCGAAACGCCCCGGCGAGACGCCCGCAGGACGACATCGAGCTTCACGGCTGAGCGACGATCACTCGTCGCCCACCACGAAGCGCCGCCCCTCAGGAGCGAGCCGAACAGGCAGCGAGCGAGGCGGCGGGGCTGCCCCTGTTGATCCGGCGTGAGTCGGTGAGCTGGGAGCGTCCGATCCTTGAGAACTCAACAGCGTGCACATTGTCAAATGCCAAATTTTACCTCGTGGCGTCCCGTTTTTGGGGTGTCATGATTCCTTTTGGATTGATTGATTGTCAGTAATGATGGTCTGTTGGTCAGATCAGCTCTGCTGTCCTTCGGGATGGTGAGTAGTGTTTCCTGGTTGGCTCTTTCGGGGGTTGGCTGGGGTTTATGCATTTACGGAGAGTTTGATCCTGGCTCAGGACGAACGCTGGCGGCGTGCTTAACACATGCAAGTCGAACGATGATGCTGGAGCTTGCTCTGGTGGATTAGTGGCGAACGGGTGAGTAACACGTGAGCAACGTGCCCTTGACTCTGGAATAACTTCGGGAAATCGGAGCTAATACTGGATATGAGATGCGGCCGCATGGTCTGTGTCTGGAAAGATTTATCGGTTGGGGATCGGCTCACGGCCTATCAGCTTGTTGGTGAGGTAATGGCTCACCAAGGCGACGACGGGTAGCCGGCCTGAGAGGGTGACCGGCCACACTGGGACTGAGACACGGCCCAGACTCCTACGGGAGGCAGCAGTGGGGAATATTGCACAATGGGCGCAAGCCTGATGCAGCAACGCCGCGTGAGGGATGACGGCCTTCGGGTTGTAAACCTCTTTTGGCAGGGAAGAAGCGAAAGTGACGGTACCTGCAGAAAAAGCACCGGCTAACTACGTGCCAGCAGCCGCGGTAATACGTAGGGTGCAAGCGTTGTCCGGAATTATTGGGCGTAAAGAGCTCGTAGGCGGTTTGTCGCGTCTGCTGTGAAATCCCGAGGCTCAACCTCGGGCCTGCAGTGGGTACGGGCAGACTAGAGTGCGGTAGGGGAGATTGGAATTCCTGGTGTAGCGGTGGAATGCGCAGATATCAGGAGGAACACCGATGGCGAAGGCAGATCTCTGGGCCGCTACTGACGCTGAGGAGCGAAAGCATGGGGAGCGAACAGGATTAGATACCCTGGTAGTCCATGCCGTAAACGTTGGGCGCTAGATGTGGGGACCATTCTACGGTTTCCGTGTCGTAGCTAACGCATTAAGCGCCCCGCCTGGGGAGTACGGCCGCAAGGCTAAAACTCAAAGGAATTGACGGGGGCCCGCACAAGCGGCGGAGCATGCGGATTAATTCGATGCAACGCGAAGAACCTTACCAAGGCTTGACATATACCGGAAACGGCCAGAGATGGTCGCCCCGCAAGGTCGGTATACAGGTGGTGCATGGTTGTCGTCAGCTCGTGTCGTGAGATGTTGGGTTAAGTCCCGCAACGAGCGCAACCCTCGTCGTATGTTGCCAGCACGTTATGGTGGGAACTCATATGAGACTGCCGGGGTCAACTCGGAGGAAGGTGGGGATGACGTCAAATCATCATGCCCCTTATGTCTTGGGCTTCACGCATGCTACAATGGCTGGTACAAAGGGCTGCGATACCGCGAGGTGGAGCGAATCCCAAAAAGCCAGTCTCAGTTCGGATTGGGGTCTGCAACTCGACCCCATGAAGTCGGAGTCGCTAGTAATCGCAGATCAGCAACGCTGCGGTGAATACGTTCCCGGGCCTTGTACACACCGCCCGTCAAGTCATGAAAGTCGGTAACACCCGAAGCCGGTGGCCCAACCTTTTGGAGGGAGCCGTCGAAGGTGGGATCGGTGATTAGGACTAAGTCGTAACAAGGTAGCCGTACCGGAAGGTGCGGCTGGATCACCTCCTTTCTAAGGAGCACTGCACCCCTTCGGGGGTGGCAGAGGCCAGATCGGACGCGAATGTCGTTCGCTGGTGCTCATGGGTGGAACATTTGACATTTCTGGTGGGTTTGCTGCTGGGTCGTGAGTACGCCTTCGGGTTGGAAAGTGGTTTGGTGGTGGGTTTGCTGGGTGCACGCTGTTGGGTCCTGAGGGACCGGGCCTGATGCCGTTTGGTGTCGGAGCTGGTTTCTCGGCCCGTGTTGGGGTCACTCGGTTTGAGTGGTTCGGCTCGGGACCGGCCGTATGTTGAGAACTACACAGTGGACGCGAGCATCTTAGATCGTCGTGGTTCTTCGGGATCGTGGCGGTCACTTATGTGACATCCCTTTTTGGGGTGCCACTGGTCAAGAACATAGTTTCTTGTTACTCATGGTGATCAAGTTTCTAAGAGCAAACGGTGGATGCCTTGGCATCTGGAGCCGAAGAAGGACGTGGTAATCTGCGATAAGCCTCGGGGAGCCGATAAACGGGCTGTGATCCGAGGATGTCCGAATGGGGAAACCCCGCCAGACCCTTTTGGTGTGCTGGTGACTCCCGCCTGAATATATAGGGCGGGTTGAGGGAACGTGGGGAAGTGAAACATCTCAGTACCCACAGGAAGAGAAAACAACAGTGATTCCGTTAGTAGTGGCGAGCGAACGCGGATCAGGCTAAACCGGTCGTGTGTGATACCTGGTAGGGGTTGCATGATCGGGGTTGTGGGACTTTCTGGCTGCGCTACCGAGCAGCGAGCGTGACAGCGAAGTATAGGTGAACAGGTTTGAATGCCTGACCATAGTGGGTGTGAGTCCCGTAACCGAAATGCTTCAATGGCGTAGAGAGTATCCCAAGTAGGACGGGGCCCGAGAAATCCCGTGTGAATCTGTCAGGACCACCTGATAAGCCTAAATACTCCCAGATGACCGATAGCGGACAAGTACCGTGAGGGAAAGGTGAAAAGTACCCCGGGAGGGGAGTGAAATAGTACCTGAAACCGTTTGCTTACAATCCGTCGGAGCACCCTTGTTGGTGTGACGGCGTGCCTTTTGAAGAATGAGCCTGCGAGTTAGCGATATGTGGCGAGGTTAACCCGTGTGGGGTAGCCGTAGCGAAAGCGAGTCTGAATAGGGCGATTCAGTCGCATGTCCTAGACCCGAAGCGAAGTGATCTATCCATGGCCAGGTTGAAGCGAGGGTAAGACCTCGTGGAGGACCGAACCCACCTAGGTTGAAAACTGGGGGGATGAGCTGTGGATAGGGGTGAAAGGCCAATCAAACTTCGTGATAGCTGGTTCTCTCCGAAATGCATTTAGGTGCAGCGTTGCGTGTTTCTTGCCGGAGGTAGAGCTACTGGATGGCCGATGGGCCTCAACAGGTTACTGACGTCAGCCAAACTCCGAATGCCGGTAAGTGAGAGCGCAGCAGTGAGACAGTGGGGGATAAGCTTCATTGTCGAGAGGGAAACAACCCAGACCACCGACTAAGGTCCCTAAGCGTGTGCTAAGTGGAAAAGGATGTGGAGTTGCAGTGACAACCAGGAGGTTGGCTTAGAAGCAGCCACCCTTGAAAGAGTGCGTAATAGCTCACTGGTCAAGTGATTCCGCGCCGACAATGTAACGGGGCTCAAGCACACCACCGAAGTCGTGGATTTCATACTTGTGACAAGCCTTTGTGGTTCAGTCGTATGGAGTGGTAGGAGAGCGTCGTGTGGCGAGTGAAGCGGCGGTGGAAACCAGCCGTGGACGCTACACGAGTGAGAATGCAGGCATGAGTAGCGAATGTCGGGTGAGAAACCCGACCTCCGAAAGACCAAGGGTTCCAGGGTCAAGCTAATCTTCCCTGGGTAAGTCGGGACCTAAGGCGAGGCCGACAGGCGTAGTCGATGGACAACGGGTTGATATTCCCGTGACCGACGAAGAACCGTCCCAATCAATCCAGTACTGCTAAGAGTCCGAATCCGGCCTCCGCCCTTCGGGGTGGCTGCCGGCCTAGCGCTCGACCCGATCTGGTGCGGTTAGCGTGTTAACAGGTGTGACGCAGAAAGGTAGCTGAACCGGGTGAATGGTTGAATCCGGGCAAGGATGTAGGGTGAGTGATAGGCAAATCCGTCACTCGTATAGCCTGAGATCTGACGCGGAAGTCGTAAGACGTAGTCGGTGATCCTCTGCTGCCAAGAAAAGCATCGACGCGAGGTTCTAGTCGCCCGTACCCCAAACCGACACAGGTGGTCAGGTAGAGAATACCAAGGAGATCGAGAGAATCGTGGTTAAGGAACTCGGCAAAATGCCCCCGTAACTTCGGGAGAAGGGGGGCCTGACGCGTAGTACCTCTTGCAGGGAAAGCGTGTTTGGGCCGCAGAGACCAGTGGGAAGCGACTGTTTATCAAAAACACAGGTCCGTGCGAAGTCGCAAGACGATGTATACGGACTGACGCCTGCCCGGTGCTGGAAGGTTAAGAGGAAGGGTCAGCCTTTGGCGAAGCTCTGAATTTAAGCCCCAGTAAACGGCGGTGGTAACTATAACCATCCTAAGGTAGCGAAATTCCTTGTCGGGTAAGTTCCGACCTGCACGAATGGCGTAACGACTTCCCAGCTGTCTCAACCGCGAACTCGGCGAAATTGCATTACGAGTAAAGATGCTCGTTACGCGCAGCAGGACGAAAAGACCCCGTGACCTTTACTATAGCTTGGTATTGGTATTCGGTGTGACTTGTGTAGGATAGGTGGGAGACTTTGAAGCATGCACGCCAGTGTGTGTGGAGTCATTGTTGAAATACCACTCTGGTCATTCTGAATATCTAACTTCGAACCGTGATCCGGTTCAGGGACAGTGCCTGGTGGGTAGTTTAACTGGGGCGGTTGCCTCCCAAAATGTAACGGAGGCGCCCAAAGGTTCCCTCAACCTGGTTGGCAATCAGGTGTCGAGTGTAAGTGCACAAGGGAGCTTGACTGTGAGACTGACAAGTCGAGCAGGGACGAAAGTCGGGACTAGTGATCCGGCAGTGGCTTGTGGAAGCGCTGTCGCTCAACGGATAAAAGGTACCTCGGGGATAACAGGCTGATCTTGCCCAAGAGTCCATATCGACGGCATGGTTTGGCACCTCGATGTCGGCTCGTCGCATCCTGGGGCTGGAGTAGGTCCCAAGGGTTGGGCTGTTCGCCCATTAAAGCGGTACGCGAGCTGGGTTCAGAACGTCGTGAGACAGTTCGGTCTCTATCCGCTGCGCGCGTTGGAAATTTGAGAAGATCTATCTTTAGTACGAGAGGACCGAGATGGACGAACCTCTGGTGTGTCAGTTGTTCCGCCAGGAGCACCGCTGATTGGCTACGTTCGGAACGGATAACCGCTGAAAGCATCTAAGCGGGAAGCCGGCTTCAAGATGAGATTTCCGTCCCTTCGGGGTGAAGGCTCCCAGTAGACGACTGGGTTGATAGGCCGGATGTGGAAGTGGGGACCAAAGACCCATGGAGCTGACCGGTACTAATATGCCGATGACTTGATAACACCCATCATTCGTGGTGGGGTGCACGTAACACTGAGACTCTTGACGAGTGCTCGCGTCCACTTTGTGGTTCCCGATAGACGGACGGAACCGCCACACGCAGCGCGTGTGGTCTGTATCGATTCACTATCCATAGTGTTTCGGCGGCCATAGCGAGCGGGAAACGCCCGGTCACATTCCGAACCCGGAAGCTAAGACGCTCAGCGCCGATGGTACTGCAGGGGGGACCCTGTGGGAGAGTAGGTCACCGCCGGACTTCTTTTCGAAGGCCCACCCCGACACGGGGTGGGCCTTCGGCATTTCCGAACCACTTTCCACGTGGCCGGCACATCGGTGTTCCTCCAGGGCGGTGCCATGCCCTCGAAGCGTCGAAGCGTCGAAGCGTCGAAGCGTTGAAGCGTTGAAGCGTTGAAGCGTTGAAGCGTTGAAGCGTCGAAGCGTCGAAGCGTGGAAGCGTCGTGCCGTCGGCGCGTCCCACGGGCGCCGCGTCCCACGGGCGCCGCGTCCCGCGGGTGCGACATCGTCGCCTCGGCGCCTCGCTTGGCGCGGTCTCCTCCCGCGTGCACTGGTGCAAAAGTGCACGAGTGCATAGAATGGTTCGGTGACGACTTCGATGCTGCCCATTCGTGAACGGAACCGCATTGAGACGTGGCGGTCGATCCATGACGCGGCAGCCGAACTCACGCTCGAGAACGGGCTCGCCGCCCTCACGGTCGAGACCGTGGTCGCGCGGGCCGGGTGCTCGCGTCGCACCTTCTTCAACTACTTCCAGACGAAGGAGGACGCGGTGCTCGGCATGACCGAGCCGCGCGTCACCGACGCCGAGCTGCGCGAGACCTTCGACCGGGCACCCGGCGAGGCCGACTTCGAGCGGACGATGCACGTGCTCATCCGCATCCTCGAGGCGACGTTCCTCGACCCGGCGCTCCGTGGACGCCGGCAGTTGCTGATCGAGCGGGCGCCGAGCCTGCGCGAGCGGTTCGCGGCCCACATCGGCCTCGCCGAGGGGTACGCGCTCGCGCACCTGCGTGCACGCATCGACGCGGGGGAGACGCCGCTCGCGTGCCGCGGGATCGACGATCCCGTCGAGGCGGCCCGTGCGCTCCTCATGCTCGCGAGCACCATCATCCGCTTCGCGTTCGTGAGCGACCCGGAGGGTATGCTCGCCGACCGCGAGGCGTGCCTCGAGCGCGCCGTCGCGACGTTCCGTGCCGTCATCGAGGCGACGCGATGAGCGCGACCGTGGCCGGCCGATCCGTCTCGGGCGAGGGTCGGGAACAGCACGCCGGTGCGCCCGCGGACGGCGCCGCGGTGCCCCGCCGCACGCTCGTCCTGCTCTTCTGCTCGCTCATGCTCGCGATGTTGCTCGCCTCGCTCAACAACACCCTGCTGTCGAGTGCCGTCCCCACGATCGTCGGCGAGCTGCGCGGCGTCGAGCACATGAGCTGGGTCATCACCTCGTTCATCCTCGCCTCGACGATCGTCATGCCGATCTACGGCAAGCTCTCTGACCTCTTCGGCCGCCGACCGCTGCTCGTGACCGCCATCCTGCTCTTCATGGCGGGGTCGGTGATCGGGGCACTCGCGCAGTCGATCGAGGTCCTCGTCGTCGCCCGCGTCGTCCAGGGGCTCGGCGGGGGTGGGCTCATGATCCTCTCCCAGGCCGCCATTGCCGACGTCGTCCCAGCGCGCGAGCGCGGCAAGTACATGGGCATCATGGGCGGCGTCTTCGCCTTCTCCTCGGTCGCGGGCCCGCTCCTCGGCGGCTGGCTGACCGAGGGGCCTGGCTGGCGCTGGGTGTTCTGGTTCAACCTGCCGCTCGGCCTCGCCGCGCTCCTCGGCGCGATCTTCCTCCTCCGACTCCCCAAGCGGCGTCGGCACGACGCACGAGTCGACCTCCTCGGCATGATCGTGCTGGCGGCGGCGACGACCGCTATCGTCCTCGTGTCCATCTGGGGTGGCACGACGCTCGCCTGGAACTCCCCGGTGCTCATCGCGCTCCTCGGTGCGGGCGTGCTGTTCGCCGCGCTGTTCGCGCTCGTCGAGCGCCGGGCATCCGAACCGATCATGCCGCTCGCGATGTTCCGGGACCGCAACTTCGTCCTCACGACGATCGCCTCGCTCGTCATCGGCATCGCCATGTTCGGCGTGCTGGGATACCTGCCGACGTACCTGCAGGTGGAAACCGGCATCGGTGCGGCGGCCGCCGGCCTCCTCATGATCCCCATGATGGGGTGCCTGCTCACGACGTCGATCGTCACGGGACAGATCGTGTCCCGTACAGGCCGCTACAAGCTCATGCCGCTGATCGGCACCATAGTGCTGGCCGCGGGGCTCGTCGGCCTCTCGTTCATCGGGGTCGACACACCCGTGTGGGTCGTATGCGTCGCCCTCGGCGTGATCGGGACGGGCATCGGTGCGTCCAACCAGATCCTCACGCTCATCGTGCAGAACGCGTTCCCGAACGCGATGGTCGGAACGGCCACCGCGGCGAACAACTACTTCCGGCAGGTGGGTGCGACGCTCGGCTCGGCGGTGGTCGGCGCGCTCTTCGCGAGCCGACTCGCCGATCGACTCTCGGACCGCCTCCCGGCCGACGGCGCCGTGGGCGACACGTCGTCGTTCACACCCCTCGTGATCGCCCAGCTCCCCGAGCCGATCCACTCGATCGTGCTCGAGGCCTACAACTCGGCGCTGCTGCCCGTCTACCTGTGGATCGCACCCCTCGTGCTCCTCGGCTTCGTCGCCGTGCTGTTCGTCGTCGAACGACCGCTCGCGACGACGGTCGATGCCGAGCGCCCGGAGGACGAGGGACACGTGAACTCCCTCGCGGTGACACACCCGGAACTCGACGGGATGCCGGCGACCGGTGCCGTCCCCGTCACCGACGCGAGCGCGCGGTCCCGCGCGGAACGCGTGGGCGGGGGCAAGGAACGCGCCGTCGCACCACGGCGTCGCCCGCCCGGGCGGGCGACGCATCGCACGGCGGGCGCGGAGAGCGAGCGTGCGTCGTGTGGCCGCGACGCACACACCGCACCCACCCGTGGCGGGGCCGACTGCGGCGGGACCGGGGGACAGGCCCCATCGGCTCGTGAGGGCGGCCGTCCACCTCGAGCAACCGCGAGCGAGCGAGCGGACTGATCCGCCGCGCCGGTCCGCGGCGGGCCGCCCGGGGGCGAGGCGGTGTTCACCGTTCGTGTCGTCGGTCGTACGTAGACTGGCCCGGTGAAGGTTCTTGCAGCGATGAGCGGTGGCGTCGACTCGGCCGTGGCCGCGGCGCGGGCCGTCGAGGCCGGGCACGAGGTGACGGGCGTGCACCTCGCGCTCTCCCGCATGCCCGGCACGCTCCGCACCGGCAGCAGGGGCTGCTGCACGATCGAGGACTCGATGGACGCGCGGCGCGCCGCCGATCGCCTCGGCATCTCGTTCTACGTGTGGGATCTCTCGGAGCGGTTCAAGGCCGACGTGGTCGACGACTTCGTGGCCGAGTACGCGGCCGGCCGCACACCGAACCCGTGCATGCGCTGCAACGAGAAGATCAAGTTCGCGGCGCTGCTCGACAAGGCCGTCGGGCTCGGTTTCGACGCCGTGTGCACGGGCCACTACGCGACGATCCTCGACACCACCGAGGGCCGCGAACTGCACCGTGCGTCGGACGACGCGAAGGACCAGTCGTACGTGCTCGGTGTGCTCACGGCCGAGCAGCTCGCGCACTGCCTGTTCCCGCTCGGCGACACCCCGTCGAAGCGGCTCGTGCGGGAGGAGGCGGCGCGCCGCGGCCTCGCCGTCGCGCAGAAGCCCGATTCGCACGACATCTGCTTCATCCCCGACGGTGACACGCGCGGCTGGCTCGCCGAGCGGGCGGGCCTCGAGCCGGGGCCGATCGTCGACCGCGACGGAACCGAGCTCGGCACCCACGACGGCGCGACCGGCTACACGATCGGGCAGCGGAAGGGGCTCCACATCGGCAGGCCGGCACCGGACGGGCGCCCCCGTTTCGTGCTCGAGATCCGACCGAAGCAGAACGAGGTCGTCGTCGGCCCCCGTGAGAGCCTCGCGGTCTCCCAGATCGCCGGCGAGCGGTTCAGCTGGACCGGCACGCCGCCGCTCGATCCGGCCGTGCCGTTCGCCTGCGAGGTCCAGATCAGGGCCCACGCCGACCCGGTTCCCGCGACCGCCGTGCTGCGCCCGAGCGAGGCGCACGACGGGCCCGCGGCCCGACTCGATCCGACACAGCCCGGATTCGAGTTGCACGCCCGACTCGATGACGCGCTGTTCGGCGTCGCGCCCGGGCAGACGGCGGTCGTCTACCTCGGCACGCGCGTGCTCGGCCAGTTCACGATCGATCGCACGGTCGCGGCCGACGTCGCGCGCGCGTCGCTCATCGCCGACGACGCGGCCGAGGCCCGGAGGGAGTCCGCATGAGCGGCGAACGACGCGAGCAGCCGATGAAGGACGGCCAGGCGCTCGACCGTCTCACCGAGAACGTCGAGACGTGGGCGAAGTCGTACCGTCACGTCGACGACGAGGAGCGATGGGAACGCGACTTCCTCGCGAAGTTCGACAGCCAGGCAGCCGACCTCGCCCGTCGATCGACGGCCTCCACCCGGTCGTTCGGCGCGCGCGACTGGATCCTCGCGGTCGTCTTCTGGTCGTTCCTCGCATTCGTCGTCTTCATCGGATCCGTCCTGCTCATGCAGCTCGAGGGCACGTGGCGCATCGTGTTCGCCGTGTTCGCAGCGCTCATCGCCGCCGTCGGCATCTGGCAGTCGTACCTCGAGGCGACGAGCGTCAAGCGTCACGCCGACAAGCTCGAGAAGAAGCGCGAATGGCTCCTCGGCGTCACGCGCAAGGTCATGACGCGCACGCTCGTGGAGCGCCGCACCGCACGCGGCCGTTCCTGACGAACACCACCAGGCACCACCGAGGAGACGCCGATGACGGCACACGACGGGCACGACGCCGATCAGTCCGCACCCGAGACCATCGAGTTCGACCGTGCACGCGAGGAGGTCGACGAACTCCGCGTCCGCCTCGCCGAGTACGCGGAGGCGTACTACGAGCGCGACACGCAGCTCGTGACCGATGCCGTGTACGACGCCGCGATGTCGCGACTCCGAGCGCTCGAGGACGCCCACCCGCAATTGCGCTCCCAGGACTCGCCGACCGAGACCGTCGGCGGCGGGGTGTCGTCGCTGTTCGATCCCGTCGTCCACGCGGAGCGCATGCTCAGCCTCGACAACGTGTTCTCGGTCGACGAGCTGCGGGAGTGGATGCTCCGCACCCGCGAGGCGACCGGCGGCTCCCCGCACTGGCTGACGGAGTTGAAGATCGACGGGCTCGCGATCAGTTTGCGCTACGAGCACGGCATCCTCGTCTCGGCGGCCACGCGCGGTGACGGTCGCACGGGTGAGGACGTCACCGAGAACATCGGCACCATCACCGACATCCCGCAGCGGTTCATCGGCGAGGTCGACGAGTTCCCCGCTCTCGTCGAGGTGCGGGGCGAGATCTTCATCCCCGTCGAGGCGTTCTCCCGCCTCAACGAACTGCAACTCGATCTGCGTGACCGAACGGTCGAGGAGGCCCGCGAGCGCTGGGCCGCACGCCCTGCCGCGAGCCGCGGACCGTTCGACGAGGCCGAGGCACGCAAGCGTGCGGAGCGCCGGTTCCCGGCCTTCGCGAACCCCCGGAACGCGGCGAGCGGCGGGCTTCGGCAGCAGCTCGACAAGAAGGAGGGCCTGGAGCGCGAGGCCGGGGCGGCGCGCCTCTCTGCGCTGCGCCTGTACGTGCACGGGATCGGCGCATGGCCGGACCCGCCCGTCGCGACGCAGTCCGAGGTCTACACGCTGCTCGCCGCGTGGGGACTCCCCACCTCACCGCACGTCCGCGTGTTCGAGGACGCGGACGGCGTCGCCGGGTACGTCGAGCGGCACGGCGCCGAACGCGCCGAGATCGAGCACCAGATCGACGGCATCGTGGTGAAGGTCGACGAACTCGCCATGCACGACGAGCTCGGTGCGAACTCGCGTGCGCCGCGCTGGGCGATCGCCTACAAGTACCCGCCCGAAGAGGTGCAGACGAAGCTCCTCGACATCAGGGTCGGGGTCGGCCGCACCGGACGCGCGACGCCCTACGCGGTCATGGCACCCGTCGAGGTCGCCGGCTCGGTCGTCCGCATGGCGACACTCCACAACCAGGACGTCGTGCGTGCGAAGGGCGTGTGGATCGGCGACACGGTCGTGCTGCGCAAGGCCGGTGACGTGATCCCCGAGGTCCTCGGACCCGTCCTCGAACTCCGCCCCGACGACGCGCACGAATTCGTCATGCCGACCGAGTGCCCCGAGTGCGGCACCCCGCTCCGGCCGATGAAGGAGGGCGACGTCGATCTTCGTTGCCCCAACGCCCGCTCGTGTCCGGCGCAGGTCCGCGGCCGGGTCGAGCACATCGGCTCGCGCGGCGCGCTCGACATCGAGGTGCTCGGTGAGGTCACCGCCGCCGCGCTCACGCAACCGAGCGAACCCGCCGAGCCACCGCTCGTCACGGAGGCGGGACTCTTCGACCTCACGCTCGACGAACTCGTCCCCATCAAGGTCGTCGTCCGTGACGCCGAGACCGGTGAGCCGAAATCCGACCCCGAGACGGGCGAACCGGTCGTACGCGCCCCGTTCCAGCGCATCGAACGCGTCTACCCGCCCGGCACGGAGCACATGTCACCCGCCGAACGGCGGAAGGCCGGGATCCGCAAGGATCACCCGAACGTACTGCCCTCGTCGGCCGCCGAGAAGCTGCTCGTCGAGCTCGAGACCGCGAAGACGAAAGAGCTGTGGCGGCTTCTCGTCTCGCTCAACATCCGGCACGTCGGCCCCTCGGCCGCTCGGGCACTCGCCGATCACTTCGGATCCCTCACGGCGATCCGTGCCGCGACCGCCGACGAACTCGCCGCGGTCGAAGGGGTCGGTGGAATCATCGCGGCATCGCTCATGGAGTGGTTCACGGTCGACTGGCACGAGGAGATCGTCGAGCGCTGGAACGCCGCCGGCGTCCGCTTCGAGACGCCCGGTCACCCGGGCCCCGGCGCGCTCGTCGTGAGCGAGGGACCGCTCAGCGGGCTCGTGGTCGTCGCGACGGGGTCGCTCGACGGGTACTCGCGCGAGGGCGCGAAGGAGGCGATCATCCGTGCGGGCGGTAAGGCCGCGTCGAGCGTCTCCAAGAAGACCGACTACGTGGCGGCCGGGCCGGGTGCCGGTTCGAAGCTCACGAAGGCCGAGGAGCTCGGCATCCCTGTCCTCGACGCGAACGGATTCCGGCTTCTCGTCGAGGGCGGCCCCGAGGCCGTCGCCGACATCCTCGGTGACGCGTCCGACCCCGCATGAGCCGGGTACGGTCGCTCGTCGACTCACACCAGCGAGCGGCACGGTCACGGTAGCCTGACCGGGTACCGACGGTCCCGCCGTGGAAGGGGAACCATGCGCAGCCGCACGCTTCAGGAACTCGTGGACGAAGCGGCGATCGCGCACGCCGATGCCGCGCTCGCGCTCAGCGACCTCGTCGGTGAGTCGAGGCTCGAGATCGAGGGGGGCGGCAGTGTCGTCCGTTTCGCCACGACACCCGAGCCCGTCACCTTCGACCTGCAGTTCGTCGGTTCCGTCTCGGAGGAGGCGGGGACGTGGATGTGGGGCTGGAACAACGTCAACGGGTTCCCGGAGCACATCATCGAGCTCGCGAAACACATCCACGACGTCGGCGGCAAGGAGGGGATCGCCGAGCTGACGACGGCACTCGTTCCCGTCGAGCGGACGAGCCCCGAGCAATTGCTCGCCGCATCGAAGGCGATCGCGGGGCGGTACTGGTCCGCCGACATGGAAGCCGCCCCCGGTGTGCTCGTGCACATGATCCTCGACGGCCCCGCGCTCGACGTCCCGACGGTCGAGCGCGCCACCCAGGCCGTCACCGATGCGCTCACGAGCGGTCTCGTGTCCGACCACATCGCGGCACTCGATTCATACGCGGCCGTGACCGGCGCGGCGATCGTCGAGGACGGAGCGGAGCGCGTGCTGCGCTGCTCCGACGGCGAACTGCGATTCTCGTTCGACGAGCACGGACGCATCGAACGGTTCCGCGTCCGCCAGGGGACGCCCGACATCGCCGCGATCGACTACGAGGACACCGGCGGTGGCGAGCTCCCCGGTTCGGCGAATCAGGCGGCGGCCACACCGTGGGGTGGTGTGTCGGCGCTCCCCGCTCCCGATGGCCGAGGTCCCGCGTGGATGCAGGGCGCGGCCCCCGATCGTGCCGCCGGCGACGAGCACCGTGGTGCGCCGGCTCGCTCCGACGGCGACGGTTCCCACATCGCGCCCGCCGCGGTCGGCGGCTGGGGTGTCCCGGCGCCGGCGCAGACCCCGCCGCCATGGGCCACGAATGCTCCGATCGCGGGCGTCGGCACGCACCACGACCGGGCGGCTGCGCCCCTCGGGTCGGGCGACGGCCGCGACGTGCCCCCGGCCGGCGAACCGAACACCCCGCCGCCGTGGGCGATGTCGGCACCGGCCGCCCCGCCCTGGGCGACTCCCGACGACGCAGGCGCTGCGCCGGCGTTGCCGCGTGACCAGCACGGGGGACCCCCGCCGTGGCACGGCGACGGCGCACCGACCGTCCCGGAACCGCAGGCGCCCGCGGCCGGACCGCCCCCGTGGGCCGTCGACGCCCGCGACGCCCGCGACCCCGCCGACGTGGGACCGATCGCGGGTCGTCACGACGCCCCCTCGGTTGGTGAGCGTTTCGATCGCGCGGCACCGGTGGCCCCCGCCGACGGTCGGCCGACCGACGACACCTTCTCCGGCGACGACGCCCCCACGGTGCGCCTCGAGAAGCGGCAGCACCCGGCGTGGACGGCGTCCGCCGGCCTCGCGGGACCACTCGTGGCCGCGGGCGACGACGCGCCGACTGTTCGACTGAACCGCGAGGGACCATCCACCGCGTCCGGTCACACGGACCCCGGTGAGCGCACCGACGCACCGCGGACGTCGTCATCGCACGCCGAGCCCGCGCGGCCCGCTGCGGCGGCACCGTGGCCCGGTCTCGGCGGACGCGAGACACGTGCGGACGACGGCTCCGGCGACGTGGCAGCGCCCCCGCACTCGGGTGCCGCACTGCGCGTGGGCCCGTTCGGCGGCGCGCCCGCCCCGGAGCCCTGGGCCGGCGAACGGTGGGAACGCATCCCGCAGCTCGCGAACCTCCCCGCACCCGCCACCGACGGCGAGTCGCTGGGCGCACACGAACCGCCCACCGTGACACCGGAGGCCACCACGACCGCCTCGGTGACGACGGCGCTCGACGCATCCGCGAACACCTCCGCACACGAGATCTCCGCGACGTTCGAGCCGCCCGCCACGCCGCCGGACATCGACACCGCCGCGACCGAGACGACGAACGTGGGTGCACCGTCGACGATCGATGCCGGTCCGCCGAGCGAAGACGTGCCGCAGGCGCAGGCGATGGACCCGGACGCCGCCCCGTCCGGCCCCGTGCTCCCTGCCGACGCCGGGGCGCGGGCCGACGACGGGACGCGGCCCGGTACCGAGGTCCGGCCCGATGCCGAGGCACTCGGCGTGGACGCGGCGGAGCCCGCCGTCCAGGACGTCGAGCCGATCGACGACGAGACGACCACGGGCATCCAGGACCCGGATGCCTGGCACCCGACTGCACCGGTCACGGAGTCGCCCGAACCGCAGGTACCTGATCCGACGATCGCCGACCCGGCCTCCGCCGAGAAGGATGCCACCGACGCCGCTCCCACGGACATCCACGGTCCGGTCGAGTCGAGCGACGTCCCGCCGACGGCGTTCGTGTCGTCGCACGCGGGTGAGCCGGTCGAGGGCGAGCCGATCGAGCGTGGGACGGCACAGGATGACGCGGCGGAACGCGGCACGGTCGTGAACGACACGGCCGGGAACGACACGCCCGAGATGGTGTCGGCCGGCGAGGGGCCCGATGCGGGCGCGCCCGCGCGCGGTCCCGACGAGCCGCGGCCCGCCGCGGGAGCCGGCGAACCCGGTGCCCACCCCGGCCCGGCTGATTTCGGGGTCCGAGCGTCGCAGGAGCTCGACGCGCGGGCGAACGGCGCGGGGTTCTCGCCTTGGACGTCGGGGCCGACGTCGGCCACCGAGCTCGGAGCGACTGCGTCCGGCATCCCTGCGCGGCACGGCGCCGAAGGCGAGCGGCGCCCCGCGGCGGACGGCACTCCGCCGAGCCCACAGGATCCCGCGATCGCGTGGCCCGCGGCGGACCACCACGTCCGTCCCGAGGGAGTTCGGCCGTTCGGTCCGCCGCCCACACCACCAGGCTTCGGGACGCCCGCATCCGTCCCGGGAGCTCCCGCGGGCGCACCCGTCCCGCCCTGGGCGGTCGGGCCGCGGACCCCCGATCATGCCGACCGCGAGCCGTTCGGCGTCGCGCGGCCGTCAGGTGGCGGTGAGCCCGAGCACGGGCAGGGGGTGCCGCCGGCCCCCGGTGCGCCACAGGGGCCGGGCGCGCCACAGGGCCCCGGCTCGGCACCGTTCGCCGGTGAGCCCCGGCCCGAGGGCGCGGGGCAGCAGTTCCACGGCGCATCCGCGCAGCAACCGCGGCAGCAACCCGGCAGCCCGTCCGGGCCTCAGGGGGGCGCGCCGAGACAGCCCGCGCACCAGCAGCGTCCGGGGTTCCAGCGGGCACCCGGCGCGCCGCAGATCCCTGGCGTGCCGCAGTGGCAGGGCACCCAGCAGTTCGCTCGTGTCCCACCGTCGTTCCCGGCAGGCGCGCCGGAACAGCCCGGGCACCAGGAGCCGTTCGCCGGCGGGCAACACGTGCCCGCTGGGCACCAGGTCGCGGGGGAGTCACCTGTCCCCGGTGTGCCGCAGCCGTTCTCCGGTGTGCCGCAGCCGTTCTCCGGTGCGCCGCAGCCGTTCTCCGGGATGCCGCAGCTCCCCGGTGAACCGCAGCAGTTCCCGGGAACGCGGCCGCCCGGTGCGCCGCAGCCGTTCGACGCACCGCCGCCGTTCCCCGGTGCGGAGCCGTTCGGGGGCTCGACGTCCGCCGGCTCGCAGGCGTACCCGACGCCGCCTCAGGACTCCGGTCCGCCTCAGGACTCCGGTCCGTCTCAGCGTCCGGCTCAGAACCAGTATCCGGCGCAGAACCAGAACCAGTATCCGGCGCAGAACCAGAACCAGTACCCGGGCCAGAATCAGTACCCGGGGCCGAATCAGTACCCGGGGCCGCAGCAGTTCGCAGCTCCGCATGCGTTCCCCCAGCAGCCCGAGCGCGGGCACCACGTCGCGTGGACGCCACCGCGGTTCCAGGACGGCCCGCCCCCGCACGGCGGTCCCGGCCGGGGCGACGAGCGGCAGCGGGTCGGCGCTCCGCGCCCCCACGCCACCGGTGATGCGCCGCCGAACGGCCCAGGGTGGCAGCCGCCGGTGGATCCTCGACCCCAGGCTCCCTTCGGGGCCCCCGGTGTGAACGCGGAACACCGGACGGCGGCGACGCCGCCCGAGCGGCCCGGCTTCGGGATGCGCGCCGCGGACGGCGCGTTCGAGGGGCAGCCGGGCGACGCGACGCGACCCGCGTGGCCCGCGATGCCGACGAACGACGTGCCCGCACCGGCGGCGAGCGGCGTGCCGCCCGTGCCGTCCGTCCCGGGATTCGGGACCCCGCCCCCCGCATGGGCCGTGTCGACGAACCCGCCACCCGGGCGAGGACCGAGCGCCGACCGACGGCCGCCCGCACCGCAGCCGTGGCGCGGTGAGCCGTCGGCGGGCGACGCCCCCGCGTGGCCCGCTCCCGGTCCGGCGCCGTGGCCACCGACGGGTGACGACCGCGGCGACGGCAGGTTCGGGACTCCGCCGCCGCGGCGGTGACCGCCTCGCGCTCGTCGCGTGGCGTGCACCGTCCACAGCGGGTCGACCGTCGTGGGCGGGGACGTCACTAGACTTGAGCGGTCCGAGCCCACACCCACGGAGCCGCATGACTACTGACATCACCGCCGCCGAGGTCGAACACCTCGCGGCACTCGCACGCATCGACCTCACGCCCGAGCAGGTGGCGAACATGACCACCCAGCTCGTCGACATCCAGCACCTCATCTCCGAGGTGCAGGAGGTCGCGACGCCGGACGTCGAGCCCACGAGCCACCCGATCGCGATGTCGAACGTGGTCCGTGCCGACGTCGTCGAGGCACCGCTCGACCGCGACGCCGCGCTCGCGGGAGCGCCCGACAGCGACGGCACGCGGTTCCGCGTGCCCGCGATCCTGGGGGAGGAGCAGTGACCGGGCCCGACCTCACGCGCCTCACCGCCGCCGAACTCGCCGAACGCCTGCGCGCGGGCGAGACGAGCTCCGTCGACGCCACGCGGGCACACCTCGACCGCATCGAGGCGGTCGACGGCGACGTGCGCGCGTTCCTGCACGTCGACGCCGACGGCGCCCTCGCAGCGGCCGCAGCGGTCGACGAGCGCCGCGCCGCGGGGGAGGCCCTCGGGCCGCTCGCGGGCGTCCCCGTCGCGGTGAAGGACAACATCGCAACCCTCGGCCTGCCGACCACGGCAGGTTCCCGAATCCTCGAGGGCTGGGTGCCGCCGTACGACGCGACCGTCGTCGAGAAACTGCGCGCCGGCGACCTCGTCGTGCTCGGGAAGACCAACCTCGACGAGTTCGCGATGGGCTCGTCGACCGAGCACTCCGCGTTCGGCGCCACGCGCAACCCGTGGGACCTCGAACGGATTCCCGGCGGATCGGGCGGCGGCTCCGCCGCGGCCGTCGCGGCCTTCGAGGCGCCGCTCGCGCTCGGCACCGACACGGGCGGCTCGATCCGTCAGCCCGCCTCGGTCACCGGCACGGTCGGCGTTAAGCCCACGTACGGTGGCGTCAGCCGCTACGGGGCGCTCGCGCTCGCGTCCTCGCTCGACCAGATCGGGCCTGCCGCCCGCACGGTGCTCGACACGGCCCTCCTGCACGACGTGCTCGGCGGCCACGACCCCCGCGACGCCACGTCGCTGCCCGACCCGTGGCCCTCGTTCGCCGAGGCCGCCCGGGCCGGGGCGCTCGACGGGGCCGTCGACGGTCTGCGCATCGGCGTGCCGCGGGCCATCGCGACGGGCGAGGGCTTCGAGTCCGGCGTGACCGAGCGCTTCACGGAGGCGCTCGACGCGCTCGAGGCGCGGGGCGCGACCGTGACGTGGATCGACACGCCGCACTTCGCGTACGCCGTCGCGGCGTACTACCTCATCATGCCCGCCGAGGCCTCCAGCAACCTCGCGCGATACGACTCGGTCCGCTACGGGCTGCGCAGCGAGGTCGCGGGCAACCCGACGGTCGAACGGGTCATGTCCGCCACGCGTGCCGCGGGCTTCGGCGACGAGGCGAAGCGACGCATCCTGCTCGGCACGTACGCCCTGAGCGCCGGCTACTACGACGCGTTCTACGGCTCGGCCCAGAAGGTGCGCACGCTCGTACAGCGCGACTTCGCCGACGCGTTCGCCCAGGTCGACGTGCTCGCGGCACCGACCTCGCCGTCCGTCGCGTGGAAGCTCGGCGCCCGCGTCGACGACCCGACCGCGGTGTACGTCGCGGACCTCACGACGATCCCCGCCAATCTCGCGGGCGTCCCGGGCATCTCCGTGCCCGGCGGGCTCGCCGATGGGCTGCCGGTGGGCATCCAGTTCATGGCGGCCGCGCGCGACGACGCGCGGCTCTACACGGTCGGCGCGGCGCTCGAACGCGCCCTCGACGAGGAACGGGGCGGCCCCCTCTGGAGCCGCGTCCCCGAGCTGAAGGGCGGAGCGCGCGCATGAGCAAGGCCGAACTGATGGACTACGAGCGCGCCCTCGAGGCCTACGAGCCCGTCATCGGGCTCGAGGTGCACGTGGAGCTCTCGACGAAGACCAAGATGTTCTCGTCCGCACCGAACGTGTCGGCGTCGACCGAAGCCGAGGAGCCGAACACGGCGATCCGGCCCGTCGACCTCGGCCTGCCGGGCACGCTGCCCGTCGTGAACGAGGAGGCCGTGCGCTACTCGATCTCGCTCGGGCTCGCGCTCGGCTGCGAGATCGCGGAGGTCAGCGGCTTCGCGCGGAAGAACTACTTCTACCCCGACAACCCGAAGAACTACCAGATCTCGCAGTTCGACGATCCCATCGCCCATGACGGCGAGGTCGTGGTGGAGCTCGAGGACGGCACGGTGTTCACCGTGCCGATCGAGCGCGCGCACATGGAGGAGGACGCCGGGAAGCTCACGCACATCGGCGGTGCCACCGGGCGCATCCAGGGCGCCGACCACTCGCTCGTGGACTACAACCGGGCAGGCGTCCCGCTCGTCGAGATCGTCACGAGGCCCATCTTCGGTGGCGAGGAGCGGACGCCGCAGCTCGCTGCCGCGTACGTGTCGACCGTGCGCGACATCGTCCGCTCGCTCGGCATCTCGGGCGCTCGCATGGAGCGGGGTAACCTGCGCTGCGACGCGAACGTGTCGCTGCGGCCTCGGGGGACCGAGAAGCTCGGTACCCGGACGGAGACGAAGAACGTCAACTCGTTCCGTTCGATCGAGCGCGCCGTGCGCTACGAGATCCAGCGTCAGGCCGCGATCCTCGCGGCCGGTGGCACGATCACCCAGGAGACGCGCCACTGGCACGAGGACACGGGCCGGACCTCGTCGGGCCGTCCGAAGTCGGACGCCGACGACTACCGGTACTTCCCCGAGCCGGACCTCATGCCGCTGCGACCGTCGGCCGAACTCGTCGCCGAGCTGCGTGCCGCACTGCCCGAGGCGCCGGCGGCGAAGCGCCGCAGGCTCCGCGAGTCGTGGGGATTCGGTGCCCAGGAGTTCCAGGACATCGTCAACGCGGATCTGCTCGACGTCGTCGACGCGAGCGTCGCGGCCGGGGCGACGCCCTCGGGTGCGCGCAAGTGGTGGATGGGTGAGCTCTCGCGCATCGCGAACGACCGACAGGTCGAGGTCACGTCGCTCGCCACGCCCGCGCAGATCGCCGAGCTCGACGGGCTCGTCGAGGCGGGCACCGTCAACGACCGCCTCGCGCGCCAGGTGCTCGAGGGCGTCCTCGCGGGGGAGGGGACGCCGGCCGAGGTCGTGGAGTCCCGCGGGCTCGCGGTCGTCTCCGACGACGGTCCGCTCATCGCCGCGATCGACGAGGCGCTCGCGGCCCAGCCCGACGTGCTCGAGAAGATCCGCTCCGGCAAGGTGCAGGCCGCCGGTGCGATCATCGGTGCCGTCATGAAGGCCATGCGCGGACAGGCGGACGCCGCGCGCGTGCGCGAGCTCGTGCTCGAGCGGGCCGCGCAGTAGCCCGCACGGTCCCCGTCCGTCGGCGCCCCGAGGTCAGCACCTCGGGGCGCCGACGTGTACCGGGGCGTCATCGGGCGACGCGTCCGCGGCCTATTCGAGGGTGCGGGCAATAGCCTCGGTATCAGCGGAACCGTCGTCGAGGCGAGCGCTGGAGGAAGGGGCAGGCCATGGCCAAGCGGGTGAGGGGCAGCAAGCACGACGCGCCGCACGGCGGTCCGCGGGCGAAGGTGGATGCACGCGTCGCGGCGACCGTCGCGGAGCACGTCGAGGACGTCCGGGTCGACGCGGCGGCAGCGGTGGGCATCGGTGACGACGGGCGAGGGGTGGGGGAACGGGGCACGGGCTCGGTGCGTGGTCGGCGGCACGTCAACGACCACGGTCGCGTCGAGGACCCGGAGCCCGGCGCGGACTTCGCGAGGCTGCGCGACGAGATCGACGGCATCGTCGAACTCGTGGAACGGCACGAACCGGGTGTCCGGCGTGAGATCTTCGACTCCTATGTCACCGCCGTGACCGAGTTCGGTGCCACCGCCTCGCAGCTCGCGTCGCTCGCGCGGGAGACCGATGCGTGGGCGGCCGACGACGCGTGGACGGGCGATGACGACGGGTCGGTCGACGAGGCGGCGGTCATACCCGCACCCCGATCGGCCGCCAGCGCCGTGCACGGCGGTCGCTCCGGCGTCCTGTCGATCGCGGCGGAGGCGCGTGCGGGCGACACCGATGACGAGGACGAGGCGCGCAGGCGGCGACGTCGACGCGACACGGACGACGAGGCGGCGTTCGTGACCGCGCTCGACGCGGCGTCGCCCGCGCACGAGACGGCGTTCCGCGCGGCCGAGGGGCTCGTAGCGCGACAGCCGCCCCGGACGAACGTGCAACGGAACGCGCTCATCGCGCTCGCGTTCCGTGACGCAGGCCTCGGAGGGGTGTCGGCGGACGACGTCTCGCGGGCGTACGGCGCGCTCGGCTGGCGCGCACCGGCGAACGTTCGAGCGAGTCTCCGGGCGGCGGTCCGTCGTGGGGCGCTCGACACCGCCGAGGACGGTCGGTTCACGATCGCCGATGCCGAGGCGGCCCGATACGCGTGACCCGCCCGGCCGCGGCGGCGTGACCCGGACTCAGGCCTCGTCGTCCTCGGGCGCGGCACGTGTCGCCGACCGGTCGGCGACGAGCGTCTCGCGGACCCGACGACGCAGCACCTTGCCGATGAGCGACTTCGGCAGCTCCTCCCAGACGACGTAGGTGCAGGGCCGCTTGTACTCGGCGAGGTGTTCACGGGCCGCCGTGCGGGCGGCCTCCTCGTCGAACGCGGCGCCCGGATCGAGGACGACGACGGCCGTCACCGCCTCGGCACCACCCCCGCGGGGGATGCCCACGACGGCCGACTCCGCGACACCGGGAACCCCGTTCACGACGCGCTCGACCTCGCTCGGCGACACGTTGAAGCCGCCCGTGATGATGAGTTCCTTCTTGCGGTCGACGACCGTGACGAAGCCGTCCTCGTCCTGCACGACGAGGTCACCCGTGCGCAGCCAGCCGCCCTCGAGCAGGGTCTGCGCCGTCTCCTCGGGACGTTCCCAGTAGCCGCGGAACACCTGCGGGCCGTGGATGAGCAGCTCGCCGACCTCACCGAGCTCGACCTCGCGGCCCGGCTCCTCGGGGTCGACGACGCGGATGTCGGTCGACGGGAACGGGAGGCCGATCGAGCCGATCTTCCGGGCCTCCGTGAACGGGTTGGCGAGCGCGACGGGACTCGTCTCGGTGAGCCCGTACCCCTCGTTCAGCATGCTGCCCGCCTGCTCCTCCCAGCGCCGGACGGTCGCTGGCGTGAGGGTCATGGCGCCCGAGATCGCGTACACGACCTGCGACAGGTCGAGCTCGCCCGCCGCCGCGACGCGGGCGAGCCGATCGAACATCGGTGGCACGGCGGGGATGAACGTCGGCGGGAACCGCTTCGCGGCCTGCGACACGAGCGCGGGATCGAACGTCGGGAACAGCACGGCGCGGGACCCCGTCTCGACGGAGTAGATGACCGAGAGCAACACCCCGAACGCGTGGAACATCGGCAGGACGCCGTAGATGCTGCCGGCACCGCGCTCGAAGTCGGGCATCCAGGCGGCGCCCTGCCGGGCGTTGGCCCACAGATTGCCGTGCGTGATGATGGCACCCTTCGGGGTGCCCGTCGTCCCGGACGTGTACTGCAGGCTCGCGATGTCGTCCACCGTTGGGCGCGGGTGCGCGGCGTCGAGCGGCTGCTGCGCGAGGAGGCGCTCGAACGGCACGGTTCCCGGTGCCTTGGCCGTCAGCTTCGCGCGCGACTCCCGCGCCTTCGCGATCGGCAGGCGGAGGGCGAGGCGTGTCGTGAGCGGCATCGCGCGCGTCACGTCGACGGCCACGACGCGCGAGATGCCGAGGTCGGACGGGAGCGCCTGGATCGTCGGCGCCACCTTGTCCCACGCGATGACGACGCGCGCACCGTGGTCGCGGAACTGCGTCTCGAGCTCGTCGCGCGTGTAGAGCGGGTTGTGCTCGACGACGATCGCGCCGAGCCGCAGCACGGCGTAGAACGCCACGACGTGCTGCGGCGCGTTCGGCATCACGAGCGCGACGCGGTCGCCGCGGCGCACCCCCATGCGACGCAGGCCGTTCGCGACGCGTGCCACCTGCTCGGCGAGCTGCCGGTAGCTCGTCGTCGCGCCGAAGTAGCTGATCGCGTCATGCTCGGCCCACTGTGCGGCCCGCTCCTCCAGGAGGTCGCTGAGCGAGCCGGTCGGCAGCTCGATGTCGACGTGCGTGCCCGGGGCGTAGAAGCGATTCCAAGCGCGCGTCTCGTTGAGGTGCATGCCCCCGAGCCTACGCGGCGGGGACGCCGGTGCCGGATCGCGTGACGGCGCGGTGCGAACCGCGGCCGAGCGCCACGACGTTCCAGCCGGCCGCCGTCCATGCGTCGCGATCGAGGCAGTTGCGCGCGTCGATGACGGACGGGTTCGCGACGAGTTCGCGCAGGCCCGAGGCGGCGGGGTCGAGGTCGCGGAACTCGGCCCATTCGGTCGCGACGATCACGACCTCGGCGTCGCGGGCCGCGTCGAACGCGGTCGCGGCGAGGTCGAGCTCCGGGAGGACGCGCAGTGCGTTCGCGCCCGCCTCCGGGTCGTAGCCGCGCACGATCGCGCCGCGTGCCGTGAGTTCCGCCACGACGGCGAGCGCGGGCGAGTCGCGGACGTCGTCGCTCGACGGCTTGAACGCGAGGCCCAGGACGGCGACCCGGCGACCGACGAGGCCACCCGTGAGCTGTTCCGCGAGGTCGACGACGTGGGTGCGCCGACGCAGGTTGATCGCGTCGACCTCGCCGAGGAACCCGAGCGCCTCGCCCACGCCGAGGTCCTCCGCCCGGGCCCGGAACGCGCGGATGTCCTTCGGCAGGCAGCCGCCGCCGAACCCGAGCCCCGCGCCGAGGAAGCGCCGGCCGATACGGGCATCGTGACCGATCGCGTCCGCGAGGCGCGTGACGTCGGCACCGGTCGCCTCGCACAGCTCCGACATCGCGTTGATGAACGAGATCTTCGTCGCGAGGAACGCGTTCGCGGCGGTCTTGACGAGTTCCGCCGTCTCCAGGTCCATCACGAGTCGCGGCGTGCCGGTCGCGAGGATCGTCGCGTAGACCTCGTCGAGCAGTGCGGCGTCGCGCTGTCCGATCGCGGTCTCCTCCGGGGTTCCGCCGCGGACACCGAGCACGAGGCGGTCCGGGGTGAGCGTGTCACCGACCGCGAACCCCTCGCGCAGGAACTCGGGGTTCCAGGCGAGCGACGCCCCGGGCGCGACGACGCGGAGGCGGTCGAGGAGTTCGCGGGCCGTCCCGACGGGGACGGTCGATTTGCCGACGACGAGGTCGCCCGGACGCAGGCGGGGCGCGAGCGCCGCGACCGCCGCGCGCACGGCGGTCAGATCGGCCGCGCCGGACTCGTCGCGCTGGGGTGTCCCGACGGCGACGAAGTGTACGAGTGCGCCGTGGGCCGCCGAGGGGTCGGTCGAGAAGCGCAGCCGACCCGATGCGAGCTGTTCGCGGAGGAGGTCCTCGAACCCGGGCTCGTAGAAGGGGGCGTGGCCCGCCTTGAGACGCTCGACCTTCGCCGCGTCGACGTCGATGCCGACCACGTCGTGTCCGAGACTCGCCATGCCGGCGGCGTGGACCGCTCCCAGGTAGCCGCAGCCGATGACCGAGATCCGCATGGGACCCTCCCTTGTCGGCCGACGGTCGGCCGGTTCCGGGAAGTTTCGCAGCGGGGCGCGAACGGACGGCGACGCGAAGATGACCGGCACTCGTCGGCTCGCGAACAGTGGTCGACGACCCGGTGACGGGCCGGACGACGAGCCGCGAACGCCGTGCGACGGGCGGGTGTCGGGAACGCGACGACGGTCGCTCGTGGCGGGCCGGGTGTCGGTGGGACGGTGGAGAATGGAGGTATGTCGCGCAAGGATCTCGGTGCCCGCCGCACGAGCGGTGCGGAGGTCGACGACGCGACGGCGACGATCCTCCACGTCGACATGGACGCGTTCTTCGTCGCCGTCGAGCTGCTCGACCGTCCGGAGCTGCGCGGCGAGCCCGTCATCGTGGGCGGTGCGGGCGGCCGCGGCGTCGTGTCGAGCGCGAGCTACGAGGCGCGCCGGTTCGGTGTGCGCAGTGCGATGCCGATGACGCGTGCCCTGCAACTGTGCCCGAACGCCGTCGTGATCGGTGGCCACATGCACAAGTACCGCGAGGCGTCGGAGCGCGTCATGGCGATCTTCCGAACGATCACACCGCTCGTCGAGCCGCTCTCGATCGACGAGGCGTTCCTCGACGTGTCGGGCGCGACGCGGCTCTTCGGCGGGCCCGGCGAGATCGGGGCGCGCATCCGCGAACGGGTGGTGACCGAGACGGGGCTCACGTGTTCGGTGGGGGCGGCGGCGACGAAGTTCGTCGCGAAGCTCGCGTCGGGCAAGTGCAAGCCGGACGGCCTGCTGGTCGTGCCCGAGGACGACACGATCCCGTTCCTGCACGCGCTTCCGGTCGGTGCGCTGTGGGGCGTCGGCGAGGCGAGCGAGGAGCGGCTGCGCTCCCGGGGCATCCGCAGCGTGTTCGATCTGGCCCACACGCCGAAGGAGGCGCTCGTCCGGCTCGTCGGGCGTGCGTCGGGGGAGCGCCTGCACGATCTCGCGTGGGGCCGCGACCCGCGCGGCGTCGAGACGGAGCGGCGTGAGAAGTCGGTGAGCCACGAGCAGACGTTCGCGGTCGACGAGCCCGATCACGCGGCGCTCGAGCGCGAGATACGAGCCCAGGCCGATGCGGTCGGGGCGAGGCTCCGCCGTGCGGGGCTCACGGCCCGCACCGTGTCGATCAAGCTGCGCTGGGCCGACTTCACGACGATCACGCGCTCGAAGACGCTCCCCGAACCGACCGACCTCGGACGCGTGCTCTTCCGTGCCGCGAAGGAGCTCTTCGACGCGGCGCACGACGAGGGACGTCCCGTCCGGCTCATCGGCGTGCGCGCGGGGGAGCTCGCCGAACCCGGCGGCTCGGCCGCCCTCGACCTGTGGGGCGAGGCCGCCGGCGACGAGGCCTGGGACGCGGCGGAGCGCACCGTCGACCGGGCCGTCGAGCGGTTCGGCCCGGGCGTGCTCCGGCCGGCGTCGCTCCTCGGGCGCGGTGAGCGCCGCGATGGTCGCGAGGGGCTCACGGAGCGCGCCAACAGTGCAGGCGACGCGCCCGCACCGAAACCCTGAGGGCCGTCGCGGGTCGCGGCTCAGAGCACGACGACGGCGGACTCCGCGGGCAACCGGACGCGCTGCGCGTCGATGTCGAGTTCGGCGTCGCCGTCGCTCGTGAAGCACACGTCCGTGGCCCGCGCACCGGCGACGGCGGGCAGCTCGACCTCGCGCGGCTCGGTCGCGAGGTTGACGACGATGCGGACGTCGTCGCGCGTGAACGCGATCGTGCCGGCGGCCTCGTCGGCGACGGCCCGCACCTCCGTGAGCCACGGCGACGACAGTTGCGGGAGGCGGCGGCGTAGCGCGATGAGTTCGCGATAGGCATGGAGGACGCGTGCGTGTGCGGGCTCCGCCCGCTCCGCGCGATCGAGGATCGCGGAACGGAACGTCTCGTCGGACTGCGGGTCCGGGATCAGGTCCGGATCCCAGCCCATGCGGGAGAACTCGCGCTTGCGCCCCTCGCGCGTCCCCTCCGCGAGCTCGGGCTCGGGGTGCGACGTGAAGAACGGGAACGGCGTCGAGGCACCCCACTCCTCACCCATGAACAGCATGGGGGTGAACGGTGCGGTGAGCAGGAGCACGGCGCCGAGCACGAGACGGCGATCGCCGAGCGTGCCGCTCAATCGATCACCCTGTGCGCGGTTGCCGACCTGGTCGTGGTTCTGGATGCTCGCCACGAGTCGCCAGGCACTCGTGTCGCGCGGGAGCGGCCGACCGTGGTGGCGGCCCCGGAACGACGACCACGAGCCGTCGTGGAGGAAGCCCTGTTCGAGGACGTGCGCGAGGGCGCCGAGTGACGCGAAGTCGGCGTAGTACCCCTGCGTCTCGCCCGTGAGGGCCACGTGGACGGCGTGGTGGAAGTCGTCGGACCACTGGCCCGTCATGCCGGTCCCGCCGGCCTCACGCGGCAGGATCGTGCGGGGGTCGTTGCGGTCCGACTCGGCGATGAGCGTGAGCGGGCGGCGCAGGTGCGCGGCGAGTGCGTCGGTCTCGCGGCTCAGCTCCTCGAGCAGGGGCTCCGCGCGTGCGTCGACGAGCGCGTGCACCGCGTCGAGCCGCAGCCCGTCGACGTGGTGGTCCTCGAACCACATGCGGGCGTTGTCGAGGATGTAGCGGCGGACCTCGTCCGAGTCGTGCCCGTCGAGGTTGATCGAGTCGCCCCAGTCCGTGCCGCGACCGTCGGCGAGGTAGGGCGCGAACCGGCCGAGGTAGTTGCCCGAGGGACCGAAGTGGTTGTAGACGACGTCCTGCACGACCGCGAGGCCGCGAACGTGGCACGCGTCGACGAAGCGCTGGTAGGCGGCGGGGCCGCCGTACCCCTCGTGGACCGCGAACCAGTCGACGCCGTCGTAGCCCCAGCCCTGCGTGCCGCTCCACGCCCCGACCGGCATGATCTCGACGGCGTCGATGCCGAGCTCGACGAGTTCGTCGAGCCCGTCGATCGCGGTGTCGAGCGTGCCGCCCGGCGTGAACGTCCCGATGTGCAGCTCGTAAAGCACGGCCCCCGCGAGCGGCCGACCGGTCCACGCGGTGTCGGCCCAGACGTGGGCGCCCGCGTCGAAGGTGCGGGAGCGCCCGTGCACCCCGCCGGGCTGTCGCCGCGAGCGGGGATCCGGGAGGACGAGCTCGTCGCCGTCGAGCCGGTAGCCGTAGTCGACCTCGCCGTCCGGGACGGGGCCCGCGGGCGTGAACCAGCCGTCGTCCGCGCGCTCCATGGAGATCACCGCGTCGTCCGCGACGAGCTCGGCCCGCTGCGCTCGCGGTGCCCACACCGAGAACGGTGGCCTGCGGCGCGCGCTCACGACGGCCTCGCGAGCAGCGCGACGGGGTACTCGGCCAGCAGCGCACCGACGGCGACGGGCCAGCCGCCACGGTACTGACGCGCGGTGATCTGGTCGATCCACTCGCCCGAGGGCAGGTGGAGCATCGTGTCGCCCCAGCCGCCACCGCGTTCGAGGCCGATCGGGAGGCGCGTCGCGACGGTGATCGCGCCGCCGCGGTCGAACGCGATGACGTTGGACCGTGCGGAGCCGCTCGCCTGCACGGGTTCGTAGCTCGTGAACAGCTCCGGTCGACCACGGCGCAGCAGGAGAGCGGCCGCCGTCACGAGGAGTTTCGCCGCACCCGTGTCGTCGACGGGGGGCCTCGCGCCCTGGAGGATCGCCTCGAGGGCCGCGATGCGGGACGAGAAGTCGACGGGGCGGCGGTTGTCGGGGTCGACGAGCGAGCTCGTCCACAGTTCCGTGCCCTGGTACACATCGGGCACCCCGGGCAGCGTGAGCTGCACGAGCTTCGCGGCGAGGGCGTTGCTGCGGCCGGCGTCGCGGAGCGCGTCGACGACGTTCGAGACGACGCTCGCCGCGACGGGCTCGTCGAACACCGCATCGACCGCGCGGCGCAGTTCCTTCTCGAACCCGGCGTTCGGCATCGTCCAGCTCGTCCGGTCACCCGCCTCGCGCGCCGCCTTGACCGCGAACTCCGCGAGTCGCTCCCGTGACGCGGGCCAGGCGCCGACGACGGCCTGCCACACGAGGTTCGCGAGGGGGCCGTGCGAGATCGGCGCGACCTCGTCGAGCTCCCGCAGCGACTCGGCCCACAGCTCCGTCTCCTCGCTCAGCGCGTGGATGCGCGCGCGGACGTCCTCGCCGCGTTTCGTGTCGTGGGTCGAGAGCGTCGTCATGCCCGCGGGGCGCTCCGCCTGGCGGCGCTGCTGGAGTTCGTGGAAGCGCGAGAGTCGGAGCGAGAACCGCGACGGGTCGCCGCCGACCTCGTTGAGGGACGTCAATCGGGTGTAGCGGTAGAACGCGCGGTCCTCGACGGCCTTCGCCATGACCATCCCGCTCGTCATCTGGAGGCGCTCCGCCGCGGGATGCCCGGGGGTCGCGAGCGCGGGGAACACGTGATCGATCGCCTCGGCGAGGTCGGGCCGGTTCGTCCGCGCCTGGCGTGCCGCGAGCTCGAGGTGGGACTCGCCCTCGGGCAGGTAGCTGCGGTAGACGGGGAAGTAGGAGAGGACCTCGGACACGGCGTCGACGATGTTCGGGTGGTCCACGCCCGCGGCCACGAGTTCGCGCGTGATGCGGAACACCTCGGAGTGCAGTGGCCCGTCGGTCACCTGCCGCTTCGTGTAGTGGATGAGCGAGCGCCAGTCGTCGAGGTCGTCGTTCGAGCGTTTCGCGGCGATCTCGTCGAGGTGCGGACGCCCGTCGGGGTCGGTGAAGAGGCGGTCGATCTCTGCGAGCGCGTCGTAGCCCGTCGTCCCCGCCGTCGCCCAGTCCGAGGGCAGCAGCTCCTCGGGTTCGAGGATCTTCTCGACGACCGTGTAGACGCCGCCCGATTTCTCGGCGAGCCGGTCGAGGTAGCCGCGCGGATCGCGCAGGCCGTCCGGGTGGTCGATGCGCAGCCCGTCGACGAGTCCCTCGCGCACCCAGCGGAGGATCTCCGCGTGCGTGAGGTCGAACACGTGCTCGTCCTCGACCCGCACGCCCGCGAGCCCCGTCACCGTGAAGAAGCGACGGTAGTTGATCCGGAAGTCGCCCTGGCGCCAGTGGATGAGCCGGTAGTGCTGCCGGTCGTGGACGCGCATGGCGTCATGACCCGTCACCGCGCCGTCCTCGTCCCGTTCCGCATCGATCACGTCGTCCGCCGAGCCGGGGGCGAGCGGGAGCGCGAGATCGTAGTAGCGTAGCTCGCCCTCCTCCGGGAAGACGCGCACGTGTCCGATCGGGGCGCCGGGGCCGGTCGGCATGTCGTCGTCGCCGACGACCGGCAGCACGATGCGATCGTCCGCGGCCTCCCAGTCGATGTCGAACACGGGCTCGAACGGCGAGTCCTGCCCCAGCCGCAGCACGTCCCACCACCACGCGTTCTCGCGCGGCACCTGGACGCCCTGGTGGTTCGGGACGATGTCGACGAGGACGTGCAGCCCCAGCTCGTGCGCGTCGGACGAGAAGCGCTCGAGCGCCTCCGGCCCACCGCGCGCCGCGTCGACGCGCGTCGGGTCGACGACGTCGTAGCCGTGGTCGGACCCCTCACCGGACTGCAGCAGCGGCGAGAGGTAGACCCAGTCGACACCGAGTGCCCGGAGGTAGGGGAGCACCTCCCTCGCGGCGTCGAGGTCGAACGTCGGCGTGATCTGCAGGCGATACGTGCTCGCGGGGTGTCCCAAGGCGTCCTCCGAGACGAGAGTGTCGAGACGAGACTATTGGGTCGGGTCTGGGCGTTTGATGATGGGGATGGGCGTCGTGAGCGAGGCGACCGAGGCGGCGACCGAGTGGTCCGGCTCCGCGGGGGTCTCCGCGTACGCGCGCATGACGACGAGCGAACGCGGCTCGAGCGGGAACGTCCCGCCCGCCTCGAACGGCCCCTCACCCGAGTGCTCGCCCGAGGTGTCGATGACGATCTCCCACGGGTGGTCGAGCCCGAGCGAGGGCACGGTCGTCGGGACCGTCGTGTCGGAGGCGTTGAAGTAGATGATGAAGTCGACGTCGACGATCTTCTCGCCGCGGTCACCGCGCCCCGCGATCGCGTTCCCGTTCAGGAACACGCCCATCGAACGGACGTACTCGCTGTTCCAATCGGACGTGCGCATCTGCGATCCGTCGGTCGACAGCCACAGGATGTCGGGCAGGCCCGCGAGGTCCTCTCGGTCGACGACCTTGCCGTCGAAGAAGCCGCGCCGGCGGAACGTGGGGTGCTCCGCCCGCAGCTTGGAGACGGCGCGGGTGAACTCGATGAGCGGCTCGTCGGCCTGGTCCCAGTGCACCCAGCTCAGCTCGTTGTCCTGCGCGTAGGTATTGTTGTTGCCCTGCTGCGTGCGGCCCATCTCGTCGCCGTGCAGCAACATCGGCACGCCCTGACTGAGCAGCAGCGTCGCGATGAAGTTGCGCTGCTGGCGCGCGCGCATGAGCTGGATCTCACGATCGTCGGTCGGGCCCTCCGCGCCCAGGTTGTACGAGCGGTTGTGGCTCTCGCCGTCGCGCCCGTCCTCACCGTTCGCGTCGTTGTGCTTCTCGTTGTACGAGACGAGGTCCTTGAGCGTGAACCCGTCGTGGGCCGTGACGAAGTTGATCGACGCGAAGGGACGACGGCCCGAGCTCGCGTAGAGGTCGGCCGAGCCCGTGATGCGGCTCGCGAACTCACCGAGCGTCGACGGCTCGCCGCGCCAGAAATCGCGCACCGTGTCGCGGTACTTGCCGTTCCACTCCGTCCACAGGGGCGGGAAGTTGCCGACCTGGTAGCCGCCGGGCCCGACGTCCCACGGCTCGGCGATGAGCTTCACCTGTGAGACCACCGGGTCCTGGTGCACGAGGTCGAAGAAGGCCGACAGCTTGTCGACGTCGTGCAGTTCGCGTGCGAGCGTCGAGGCGAGGTCGAACCGGAAGCCGTCGACGTGCATCTCGGTCACCCAGTAGCGCAGCGAGTCCATGATGAGCTGCAGTGAGTGCGGGTGGCGCATGTTGAACGAGTTGCCGGTGCCGGTGTAGTCCGTGTAGTAGCGGGCGTCGTTCGGCTCGAGGCGGTAGTAGGCGGCGTTGTCGATGCCGCGGAAGCTGAGTGTGGGGCCGAGGTGATTGCCCTCGGCGGTGTGGTTGTAGACGACGTCGAGGATGACCTCGATGCCGTTGAGGTGCATCTCCTTCACCATCGACTTGAACTCCTGGACCTGCTGGCCGAGGGTGCCCGCCGAGGCGTACTCGGCGTGCGGTGCGAAGAAGCCGATCGTGTTGTAGCCCCAGTAGTTGCGCAGGCCCTTCTCGAGCAGCGTCGAGTCCTGCACGAACTGGTGAACCGGCATGAGCTCGATCGCGGTGACCCCGAGTCGCTTGAGGTGGTCGACGACCGCCGGGTGTGCGACGCCCGCGTAGGTGCCGCGGATCTCCTCCGGCACGGCGGGGTGGAGCTCGGTGAGGCCCTTCACATGGGCCTCGTAGACGAAGGAGTCCTGGTAGGGCGTGCGCGGCGCACGGTCACCGGCCCAGTCGAAGAACGGGTTGATGACGACGCTCTTCATCATGTGGGATGCCGAGTCGTCGTCGTTGAACGAGTCGGGGTCGCCGAAGTTGTAGCTGAACAGCGACTGGTCCCAGTCGATCTCGCCCGTCGTCGCCTTCGCGTACGGGTCCAGGAGGAGCTTCGCGGGGTTCGAGCGCTTGCCCGAGGCGGGGTCGTACGCGCCGTGGACGCGGTAGCCGTAGCGCTGTCCCGGCTGCACCTGCGGGAGGTAGCAGTGCCACACGAACGCGTCCTTCTCGAGGAGCGGCACGCGGGTCTCGGTGCCGCTCTCGTCGAACAGAGACAGCTCGATGCTCTCGGCGACCTCGCTGAAGATCGCGAAGTTCGTCCCGGATCCGTCGAAGGTCGCGCCGAGCGGGTACGGCGTGCCTGGCCAGCTTTGCATGGGTCGTTCGTTCCTCCGATGTCGGAGCGCGAGGTGCGCCCGCCGCCCGAGCGGCGGATGCTCAACGGTAGCGGACGCCCTCCCGTGGTGCTCGACGCGAACTCGGCCCGGCGCGACGCATCGCGACGCGCACAGCCGCCGTGGCGTCGCACCGCCTACCATGCGGCCATGGCGAACGTTACTGAGCGAGTGCTCGACAACATCAAGCGGATCGGTGTCCAGACGGCCTACGGCGACAAGGTCGAACTCGGGTCGACGACCCTCGTTCCCGTCGCGCTGGCCGGCTTCGGTTTCGGCGTCGGCGAGGCCGAGGGCAAGGGTGGTGGCTCGGAGGCGGCCGAGCCCAATGGCGGTGCCGGTTCGGGTGGCGGCGGTGGCGGTTTCTCCGTCCCCATCGGCGCGTATGTGAACGACGAATTCGGCACGCGGTTCCAGCCCAACATCATCGCGCTGCTCGGCGTCTCGCTGCCGCTCGCGGCGGTCGTCGGCTGGGCGCTCCCTCGAATCATCAAGGCGCTCAAGCGCTGATCCTCGCCGCCCGTCGGGAACGCCACGCGCCCGCCCCGTTCCGCCTCGCGGAGGGGCGGGCGCTCGGCGTCCGCGGGGGCGTCCCGCGTCGTGTCGATGCCGATCCCGATGACATCGAAATGCTCAGGTAAGGCTTTCCTTTCGCCTTTCTTTCGGCATTCAGGCAGCCTTTCCTGGCTATACAGAATGCATTTCGAAGCGCATCATGAATGAACCCAGATGCATGGGATCAGCATCTGAAGGAGCGCGCCATGACCATGCTCGCCGACCTGCCCACCGTCTCCGGCTGCACGGCGACGGACTGCGGCTACAACCACGACGGCTGCCACGCGGGAGCCATCACGATCAGCAGCAACGGCGCCGACTGCGCGACGTTCCTCCCGCTCGGCATCGACGGTGGCCTGCCCAAGGTCGTCACCGCCGTCGGCGCCTGCCAGCGCACCGAGTGCGTGTTCAACAGCGCCGCCGTGTGCACCGCGGCCTCGGTGCGCATCGAGGGTGGTCACGGTCCGGCGCACTGCCAGACCTTCCAGGCCGCCTGACCCCGCGCACGACGACCGCGAACGCCCCGGACCTCGGTCCGGGGCGTTCGACGTTGGTGGCGCATTCCGGCGCTTCCCACGACGCTGCCATTCCCGTAGTGTGCTCGTCACCACGGGAGTCCGGTAGTCCGGGCTGAGAGGAAGGCACGAGCCTTCGACCGTCGAACCTGATCCGGATCATGCCGACGCAGGGAGGCAGGACCGGCGATGCGCATTCGCGCCTCGTCGCCCGTGTGATGCGTACGAGGAAGGACGCCACATGGACGACGAGAAGCGGGTCGATATCGAGGGGTCCGGGGCCGTCACGGCGCCACCGGTGCGAGGGGCCGGAACAGGCGTGTTGCGGTGGCGTGTCGTCGACATCGTCACGGCAGCGGTCATCGGCGTCGCGTGCGGCGTCCTGTTCGTCGTCTGGAACAGCGTGGGCTACGCGTGGATGCTCGCCGCGGACGCGCTCACGCCCGGGCTCGGCGGGACGTCGACCGGCATCTGGCTGCTCGGCGGCGTACTCGGCGGCCTCATCATCCGCAAGCCCGGCGCGGCATTCTTCGTCGAGGTGCTCGCGGCCACGGTCTCGATGCTCATGGGGAGCCAGTTCGCGATGGAGACGGTGTTCATCGGCGTCGCGCAGGGCCTCGGTGCCGAACTCGTCGCGATGTGCTTCCGCTACCGCGGTTCGGGCGCGCCGTTCGCGGTGCTGCTCGGCGTCGGGTCCGCGGTCGGCACCGTGACGTACGGGATCGTGCAGGGGAATCTCGCGAAGGGGCTCGCGTACAACCTGATCTACGTCTCGTGCACGCTCGCCTCCGGTGCCGTGCTGGCGGGTCTCGTCGGGTGGCTCCTCACCCGTGCGCTCGCACGCCCCGGTGTCCTGGCGCGCTTCGCGTCGGGACGTGAGATCGCCCCCGGCTGATCCGTCGGTGTGCGGCCCGAACTCGGCGCCCACGTAACCCGCAGCGCCTCGACGATCTCCTCGGCGAGGGCGCTCGGCACCCGCTCGCTCATCGTGCACACGAGCGTGACGGGCTCGGGCTCGGTGCGCAACGGCAGGGGCGCGAGCCCGCTCGCCGAGGCCGTGGGATCGGGCAGCGCGCTCACGCCGAGACCGCTGCGCACCGCCGAGAGCAGGCCCGTGAGATCGTGGCACTCGCGGACGATCCGGCCGGACCGGCCGGCGGACGATGCGAGGATCCGGCCGCGGACCGTGCACGTCCCTGCGAACACGACGAGGGGGAGCGGCCGGTCGTCGCCGTCGAAGGTGGCCGTCCGTGCCCCCACCCAGCGCAGGGCGACCCGGCCGATGCGCCTCGATCGGGATCCCAGATCCTCGAGCCCGATCGCGACGTCGGCCCGCCCCGCCGTCACGAGCGAACGCGCCTGATCCGAGCGATGGAACTCGAGCCGGACGCGACGATCGGGGGCCGAACGAGCGACGACGTCGCTCACGGCCGACAGCGCCGAATGCGTCGCGAACTGTGAGGCCGCGATCACGAGTTCCGCGTCGTCAGGGCCCGTGAGTCGATCGAGCGCCTCGTCGTGCACGGCGAGAATGCGCCGCGCCGCCTGGAGCAACGATTCACCGCGTGGCGTGAACATCACCGACCTGCCGTCCGGCTCGACGATGGGCCCGCCCACGATCGCCTCGAGCCGGCGCAGGTGGCCGCTCACCGTGGAGGTCGAGACGTGGAGCGAGGTGGCGGCCCGCCGGACGCCCGCGAACGCGGCGACGGCGACGAGGCTGCGCAGGGCGACGAGATCGAGATCCGGCATGTGCCGAGTGTGCGCCGGGTGACCGGGAATCCTCCGGAACGTTCGAGGATCCCGAACGGTCATGCGGTGCCGCGTGTGCTCGGCGCAGGCTCCGAGCATGTCCAGATCGACCCTCGCACTCGCCTCGCTCACCGTCCTGCTCTACGCGGCCAACTACCCCCTGGCCGCCCTCGCCCTCGGGGCGACAACCCCGTTCCTGCTGTTGACCATCCGATTCACCGCCTCCGCGGTCGCCCTCTGGGGCATCGTCCGGGCTCGCCGCAGCACCCTGCCGAGGGGCCGCGCACTCGCGTGGACGATCCTCGCGGGAGCCGGCGTCCAGGGGGCGCAGTTCCTGAGCGCCTACCGGGGCATGTCGCACGGGGTCTCACCGACCGTCACGGCGCTCGTGATCGCGATGAATCCCGTCCTCACCGCAGTGCTGCTCGGCGTCGTCACGCGGCGACGGGAGTCGCCCGCGGGAGTCGTCGCACTCGTGCTCGCGACCGCGTCCGTCCTGCTCGGCTGCCTCCCCCGCGGTGCTCGCCGACCCACGGATCGGGCCGGGGGTCATCGCGACGATCGTCGCGCTGCCCGGTCTCGCCGCCGGCTCCATCCTGCAGGCGCGTCGCGCGGCCGACGTCGATCCGGTCGTCTTCACGGCGATCGGTGTGACGGTCGCCGCCCCCGCCGCCGCGGCGGTCTCGTTCCTCGAACCACAACACCTGAGCGGCGGCGCGCCGGAGTTCGCGCTCATCGCACTCGTCACGGCCGTCGGGACGGTCGGGACGTTCGGTTACGCGGCCGTCGTGCGCCGTGCGGGTGCCCGGTTCGCGTCGATGCTCTTCGCCGTCATCCCCGGCACGGCGGCGGTGATCGGCGCGATCCTGACGGCCGCGCCGCTCGGGCCCGTCCAGCTCACGGCCCTCGGGATCGGCGCCGTGGCCTGTGCGGTCGAGCCGCTGCGGCGCGGTGCCGCTAGACTGCTGGGGAACACGGGAGTCCGGTGGTCCGGGCTGAGAGGAAGGCACGAGCCTTCGACCGTCGAACCTGATCCGGATCATGCCGGCGCAGGGAGACCTTCTCGGTGAGGCGCGAAGCGCCGCACCACCCGTGCACCTCCTCATCGAGAAAGGGCACGACCTTGTCGAACCGTTCACCCAAGACCACCGCGGACGCCGCTCGTCCGAGCACGACGACCGAGCGGCGCACGACGCGCTGGCGCGTCGTCGACATCATCACGGCCGCGGTCGTCGGTGTCGCATGTGGGCTCATCTTCGTCGCCTGGAACACGGTCGGCTACGCGTGGTTCCTCGCGGCGGACGCCGTGACCCCGGGCCTCGGCGGGACCGCAACCGGCATCTGGCTGCTCGGCGGCGTGCTCGGCGGGCTCATCATCCGCAAGCCCGGCGCGGCACTGTTCGTCGAGGTGCTCGCGGCCGTCGTCTCCATGCTCCTCGGCAGCCAGTGGTCGATCGAGACCGTCTACTCGGGGCTCGCACAGGGCATCGGCGCCGAACTCGTGTTCGCCGCCTTCGCATACCGTCGCTTCGGCCTGCCGGTCGCCGTGCTCGCGGGCGCCGGATCCGGGCTCGCCGCGATCGTCCTCGAACTGTTCCTGAGCGCCAACATCGCGAAGGGCCTCGGCTTCAACCTCGTCTACGCCTCCTGCACGATCGTCTCCGGTGCCGTGCTCGCGGGCGTCGTCGGGTGGCTCCTCGTCCGGGCGCTCGCCAGGACGGGCGCGCTCTCGCGGTTCGCGGCCGGACGAGACAGCGCGCGCGTATGAGCGGAGGCGTCGGCGTCGAGGCGCGCGGGTGGGGGTGGCGGCACGCGGGACGTCGCCGCGCCGCTCTCGCGGGACTCGACCTCGTCGTCGAGCCGGGCGAGCGGGTGCTCCTGCTCGGCCCGTCGGGTGCCGGCAAATCCACGTTCGTCCGCGCGCTCGCGGGCGTGCTCGGCGGTGAGGACGAGGGGGAGGAGACGGGCGAACTCCTCGTCGGCGGCCGTGACCCCGCGCGCGAACGCGTCGCCGCGGGCCTCGTGCTGCAGGATCCGCAGGCGAACACCATCTTCGGTCGGGTCGGCGACGACGTCGCGTTCGGTTGCGAGAACCTCGGCGTCGAGCGCGATGAGATCTGGCGCCGGGTCCGCGAGGCACTCGACGCCGTCGGGCTGCGGCTGCCGCTCGACCGCTCGACCGCGGCGCTCTCGGGCGGCGAGCGACAGCGGCTCGCGCTCGCGGGGGTGCTCGCGATGCGTCCCGGGCTGCTGCTGCTCGACGAACCGACCGCGAACCTCGACCCCGCGGGCGTCATCGAGGTGCGCGATGCCGTCGCCGAGGTCGTGCGCCGGACGGGCGCGACGCTCATCGTGATCGAGCACCGCGTCGACGCCTGGCTCGAACTCGTCGACCGGGCCGTCGTCCTCGAGGCCGGCGGCGGCGTGCGCGCCGACGCCGCCCCGGATCGGCTCATCGCCGAGCGCGGCGCCGAACTCGCGGCGGACGGTGCCTGGGTACCGGGCATCCCCGTCGTGTTCGAACGGTCGACGCCGAGCGACGGCGAGACCCTCCTGTCGACGGACGCGCTCGACGTGGGGCGCGGTGGCGATGCGCCGCTCGTGCAGCGGGGCCTCGAGGTCACCGTCCCGGCCGGGACGTCCACGGTCGTGACGGGGCCGAACGGCGTCGGCAAGACGACGTTCGCCCACACGCTCGCGGGCCTGCTCGCCCCACGTGCCGGGCGGGTCGTCGCGAGCGATGCGCTCGCGCGCGGCGTCGGCCCCGAGCCGATCCGCTGGCGGTCGCGGGCCCTGCTCTCCCGTATCGGCACGGTCTTCCAGGAGCCCGCCCACCAGTTCGTCGCCGCGACCGTCCGGCGCGAACTCGAGGTCGGCCCGCGCGCGGCGAAACGCGGTGAGGCCGAGATCACGGCGACGGCCGACGAACTGCTCGATGCGCTGCGCCTCGACCACCTCGCGAACGCGAGCCCCTTCACGCTCTCGGGGGGCGAGCAGCGCCGGCTGTCCGTCGCGACCGTCCTCGCGACCGCACCGCGCGTCATCGTGCTCGACGAGCCCACGTTCGGGCAGGACCGCCGGACGTGGCTCGAACTCGTCGGCCTCATGTCGCGGCTCGTGAACGAGGGGCACGCGCTCGTCTCCGTGACACACGACCTCGACGTCGTCCGCGTGCTCGGCGACCACGTCGTCGAACTGGAGCGCGCCGCATGAGCGTCGACACGCGCCCCGGGCCCCCGACGACGACCGGACACGTGCGGTTCCTCGATCGCGTCAACCCCGTCGCGGCGTTCGCGGCGGCCATCTGCTACTCGATCCCGATGCTGTTCACGATCGACGCCGTGAGCGCGCTCGTGGGGCTCGGCGGTGCAGCGGTGCTGCTCGGTCTCGCGGGTGCGACGCCGCGCGATGTCGTCCGGCGGGCCTGGCCGCTGTTCATCGCCGCACCCGTCTCGGCGATCAGCATGCTCCTGTACGCGCAACCGGGTGGACACGTCTACGGCACGTTCCTCCTCGCGACGGTGTCCGACAACTCCATCCGTCTGTCGATCGCGGTCGGCCTGCGCGTGCTCGCGATCGGGGTCCCCACGCTCGTGGTCCTCGCCGGTGTCGACGCGACACGACTCGCGGACGGCCTCGCGCAACTGTGCCGGTTCCCGTCGCGCTTCGTGCTCGGTGCGCTCGCCGGCATCCGGCTCTTCGACGTGTTCCGCGACGACTGGACCGCCATGGCGCAAGCACGGCGCGCGCGGGGGCTCGGGGACTCCGGCGCGATCCGTCGGGGACTCACCATGGCGTTCGCGTTGCTCGTGCTCGCCATCAGACGTGGCGGTGTGCTCGCGACGGCGATGGAGGCGCGCGGCTTCGACGGCGGCGAACGCACGTGGGCCCGACCCTCGACGCTCGGCCGCGACGATCTCGTCCTCGTCCTCGGTGCGATCCTCCTCGCGGCGGCCGCACTCACGACCTCGATCGTGACGGGCTCGTTCAGCCTCGTGGGGACGGGCGCCTCGTGACGGGCGCGCAGTGCGTCCTCGTGGACGGGCGCTCGGGCACGGGCAAGACGACGCTCGCCGCGCGACTCGCGCGCACACTCGGCGGCACCGTCGTACACCTCGACGACCTCTACCCCGGGTGGTCCGGCCTGCGGGCGGGGAGCGAGTACGCGACGCGAGCGGTGCTCGAGCCGCTCGCGCGCGGCGAGATGCCGTGCTGGCGACGCTGGAACTGGTTCGAGGACCGTCGCGCCGAGACGCACCGCGTGACGCTCGGCCCGCCCATCGTCGTCGAGGGGTGCGGTGCGCTCTCGCGCGCGAACCGGTCGCTCGCGACGCTCGGCGTGTGGCTCGAACTCGACGAGCCGACGAGACACGCCCGAGCGGTCGCGCGCGACGGCGACGACTCGTGGTGGGCGGGCTGGCGCGCGGAGGAGGACGCGTTCATCGCGTCGGAGTCGCCCGCATCCCTCGCCGACGTCGTCGTCGACTGCGCGGCGTCCGCACGCCCCGGGGAGCAGACGCTCGTCGAGCGGATCGTCGACCGGCTCCGGTCCGAGGCCGCGCGTCGGAGTGTCGTCGCGTCCGGCGAACCGGCGCCCGTGGCCCGGGCTCGCTGACGCCGCGGTCGCGTCCCCGGTCGCTCGCCGCGGCTCGTCGACGTCGCTCGCCCGGGGAGTTCGCCGATGTCGTTCGCCCGTTCAGTTCGTGGGCGCGCTTCGCCTGGCCGGGGTGGTTCGCGTGTTCGGCTCGCCCGGGTGGCGGTTCGCCTGTTCAGTGCGCCGGCCCAGGGATGGGCGCAGCCGGCCGACAGCGGGACGGGGCAGTCTCCGAACGCCGGACCGGGGGTGCGTCGCTCGAGCCGACCCGCGTCAGGCCCAGCCCAGGCGGTGCAGCTCGTCGTCGTCGATGCCGTAGAAGTGCGCGATCTCGTGCACGAGGGTCGTGTGGATCTCCGTCCGGAGCGACGCCTCGGTGTCACACGCGCGCAGGTGCGCCTCGCGGTACACGATGATCCGGTCGGGCAGCTCGCCGAAGCCGTACTGGCCGCGCTCCGTGAGCGCGTAGCCCTCGTAGATCCCGAACAGCTCGCTGCCGTCCTCGGGGCGGTCCTCGACGAGGAAGACCACGTTGTCGAGGCCGTCGACCATCTCGTCGGGCAGGGCGTCGAGCTCGTCGATCACGATCCGCTCGAACTCGTCGGGGGAGAGGTCCATCGCACCATTCTGTCGCGTCGCGCGGACTCGATGCCACGGCGCTCCCGGCAGCCCGCTCCGGGCGCCGTCGGGCGACGCGGTTAGCATCGCCCCATGAAGCCTCGAACCATGCGCACGTTCGCCGTCGTGATCGCCGTGGGAGCGGCGACGATCCTCGCGGGATGCTCGAACGGCGGCTCGCCGAGGCCGACCGAGGTCGTCTCGCTCAGCACGCCCGAGTCCACGACCGCCGCGACCCCCGCGGTTCCCGACTCGGGTGGCGAACTCGCGGCGGCCCAGGCCGCGATCGCGACCGCGGAGTCCCACACGGGCGGTCGTGGGGTCGAGATCGATCACGACGATGCGCGCGGCTGGTCGGTCGAGGTCGTGGTGGGGGAGACGACGGTCGAGGTCGAGGTGAGCGCGGACGGCACGAGCGTCGTGTCGACTGATTCGCCGGACGCACTCGACGGCGACGACCGGGTGCGGTTCGAGCAGGTGGGGGTGTCGCTCTCGGACGCGCTCGCGACGGCCGTGGGCGCGGTGCCCGGCACGATCGACGACGCCGAGGTGACGGAGCGCGAGGAGCTGCTCGTGATCGAGGTGGAGATCGTCATGTCGGCGGGGCCGGGAACGCAGCACGCGTACATCGACGCCCAGAGCGGCACGCTCGTGGCGACCGACGGCTCCTGACCCGCCCCCCCCACGCAAGAAAAAGCCGGGTTGTTGCTACCGGGCCCCGGGCCCGGTAGCAACAACCCGGCTTTTTCTTGCGGGACGGGCGACACCGGATCGCTTGCGCAGTGCCGGATCGGTGGCGCGGTTGCGTCCGACCGCGAAACCGGGCGTGCTGGTCCGTCGGACGGGGCGCGGTTCGGGGTGATGAGGCTGCGGTTCGGGGTGGTGGTTCGGGGGACGGGGCTGCGGAGCAGGGCTGCGGGGTTGCGCCTGGGGCGGGCAGGTCTCGGTTCGGGTTGGCTGTTCCGGGTGGCGGGGGTGTGATCGGGCCCGGAGGCTTCTGTTCAGGGCGAGGGGGTTCCGGTTCGGGGCGGCGGGGCGGCGGCCGCCCGGATGGCCGCCTCGAGACGGCGCACGTCCTCCGGCGACACGGCGGCGATGAGCGACGGGACGCCGACGAAGTGCCGCGTGAACACGATCCCGGCGAGCACCGAGACGACTGCCCGGGCGCGTTCGTGCGCGTGCGCACCGCCGACGCGATCGGCGATCCGATCGACGATCTCGCGGTCCACGTACTCCGCGAGCAGGACGCGGAGCTGCTCGTCCGCGAGCGCCTCGGCGACCATGACGCGCATCGCCGCCCGCTGGCGGGGCTCCCGCAGGGCATCGAGTGCCGCACGCGCGAGTCGTTCGGACAGTGCGTCGGCGGGCCCGGCGAGAGCGGCCGCCACGCGTCCGGCCGGATCGAACGGACTGCCGAGCGCCGCCACGAACAGTCCGCGCTTCGAGCCGAAGCGGGAATTCAACAGCGCCGGGTCGACCTGCGCATCCGCTGCGATCGCGCGCATGGTGGCCGCCCGGTACCCGCGGGCCAGGAAGGCGCGCTGGGCCGCCGCGAGCATGTCGGCCGTGGTCGTCGACGGTCCGCGCGGCCGTCCCCGGCCACGCCGATCGCCGCGCGCACCACCGTCGGAAGAATTCATCGCTGTTGAATCTAGTGACCCGTGCCGTGAGCATCGGAACGACGGAACACGGCACGACGAGCACGGGAGCGGACGATGATGGCGAGCGAACGAGACGGATCGACGGGAGACGGGTCGCGGGTGATCGTCGTGGGCGGCGGGCCGGCCGGACTCGTGCTCGGGGCGCTCCTCGCCCGCCAGGGCATCCGGGTCACGGTGCTCGAGAAGCACGCCGACTTCCTGCGCGATTTCCGCGGCGACACGATCCACCCGTCGACCCTCGAACTCATGGCGGAGCTCGGCTGGCTCGACGGCGTCCTCCGTCTTCCACACACCCGCATGGACCGCGCAACGGCGCGCGTGTACGGACGGGATCTCGTGCTCGCGGACTTCTCGCACCTGCCCGTGACGTGTCCGTACGTCGCGTTCATGCCCCAGTGGGATCTGCTCGATCTCATCGCCGCGCAGGCGGCGACGTTCCCGACCTTCGAGTTGCGGCGATCGACGGCGGTCGACGAGGTGCTCCGCGGCCCGGACGGTCGCGTCGTCGGCGTCCGCGGGACGGGCCCCGACGGGCCGTTCGAACTCGCCGGGGACCTCGTGGTGGGTGCCGACGGCCGCACCTCGATCGTCCGCGCACGGGCCGGGCTCCCGCTCGCCTCGCTCGGTTCGGACGTCGACGTGCTGTGGCTTCGCATCGAGCGGCGCCCCGACGAGACGGTGCCGCTGTTCCGTGCCGGGCCAGGGATCGTCATCTCGATCGATCGCGGCGACTACTGGCAGGTGGCCGTCGTCGTGCCCCGCGGGACCACGGAGCGCGGGACGGCTTCGGGCGCGGGGCTCGCGGCGCTCGCGGTGGCCGGATCGGCGTGCGCCCCGGATTTCGCGTCCCGCATCGGCACCCTGCGCGACGAGGACGTGCACGTGCTGCGCGTCCGCGTCGACCGACTGCGTCGCTGGCACGGTCGTGGTGTGCTGTGCATCGGCGATGCGGCGCACGCCATGTCGCCGGTCGCGGGCATCGGCGTGAACCTCGCCGTCCAGGACGCCGTGGCGGCGTCGAATCTGCTCGGGCCGCTCCTCGTGCGTGGTGCTCCGCCGGCCGAACTCGATGCGGCGCTCGACGGTGTCCGGCGTCGCCGGGAACTCGTGACGCGCATCCTGCAGCAGCTGCAGGTTCGCATCCTCCGCGCCGTTCGACGTCGCGTGGGACGACGGTCGGGCGGCCGTGTGCCGCTGTTCATGCGCCTGCTGCAGGCGATTCCGCCGCTGCGGCGCATGCCCGGGCGCGTGATCGGCCTCGGCATCCGACGCGAGCGACTCGCACCGTTGCCGCACCCCGCGAGCCGAGCCTGAAAAAGCCGGGTTGTTGCTACCGGGCCGCGGGCCCGGTAGCAACAACCCGGCTTTCTTCCTCGGCCGGACGCCACCCGCGACCCGCGACCCGGGACCGCGGGGACGCGGTCACGTGAGGTGGTGCACCTCCTGGAGCCCGTAGACGGGGGTGTCGATGCCCTCGTAGCGGGCCTTCAACTGCAGCGCGAGGTACAGCGAGTAGTGCCGCGACTGGTGCAGGTTGCCGCCGTGGAACCAGAGGTGCGGCACCTGCGTCGGCTTCCACATGTTGCGCTGCTCGCCCTCCCAGGGCCCGGGATCCTTCGTGGTCTCGGAGCCGAGTCCCCACACCTTGCCGAGCCGATCGGCGGTCTCCTGGTCGATGAGGTCCGCGACCCAACCGTTCATCGAGCCGTAGCCCGTGGCGTGGACGACGAGGTCGGCGGGCAGTTCCGTCCCGTCGGCGAGTACGACGCCGTCCGGCGTCATGCTCGCGACCTGGCCGTGGGCGAGCTTGATGTCACCGTTCGCGACGAGCTCCGAGGCACCCACATCGATGTAGTACCCCGAGCCCCGCCGCAGGTACTTGAGGAAGAGCCCTGAGCCGTCGTCGCCCCAATCGTGTTCGAACCCGGCGCGCTCGAGCCGCGCGTAGAAGTCCGCGTCGCGCTCGGCCATGCGCTCGTAGAGGGGGATCTGGAACGTGTGCATGATGCGGTAGGGGAGCGAGGCGAAGATGAGGTCGGCCTTCTCGGTCGTCACCCCGTTCTGCAGGGCGCGCTCCGAGTAGAGATCACCGAGACCGATCTCCATGAGGCTGTCCGACTTCACGACGTGTGTGGAGCTGCGCTGCACCATCGTCACGTCGACGCCGTGCTCCCACAGCGCCGCGCAGATGTCGTGCGCCGAGTTGTTCGAGCCGATCACGACCGCACGCTTGCCGGCGTACGCCTCCGGCCCGGGGTGCTGCGAGGAGTGGTGCTGGTCGCCCGCGAACGTCTCCATGCCCGGCACGGGTGGCACGTTCGGCTTGCCCGACATGCCCGTCGCGAAGACGAGCTCGCGCGGGTGCAGCGTGATCGGTTCGCCGTCGCGCTCGGCCTGCACGGTCCACGTCCCGCTCGCCTCGTCCCACTCCGCACTCGTCACGGTCGTCTTCGACCAGTACGGCACCTCCATGACGCGCGTGTACATCTCGAGCCAGTCGGCGATCTTGTCCTTCGGTGCGAACACGGGCCAGTTGTCGGGGAACGGCAGGTACGGGAGGTGGTCGTACCAGACCGGATCGTGCAGGCACAGCGAGCGGTACCTGCCGCGCCACTGGTCGCCGGGGCGGTCGTACCGGTCGAGGACGAGCGCGGGCACGCCGAGTTGCCGCAGACGCGCGCCGAGCGCGATGCCGCCCTGGCCGCCGCCGATGACGACGGTGTGGGGTTGGCGCGTGACGCCGAGCTCGGCGTCCTCGGCGTCGCGTTCCTCGCGCCACGAGCGGCGGTTCTCGATCGCACCGTGTCGGGCGCCGCGGGGGCGGCGCTCACCGAAGGACTCCTCGTGCCCGGTCAATTCGCGGAGCGTGGTGAGGAGTGTCCAGGCGCCCTCGTCGGTGAGTCGTAGGTGCCCCTTGCCGCGCCCGACGGACGTGTCGAACTCGATCCACGCCTCGGTCACGCCGTCGGCCTCGGTCGGCGGTTCGCTCGTGCGCCAGTTCGTGGGCGCCACTCGATCGAGCACGTCGTCGAGCATGTGCCGCACGCCGTCGGGATGCTCCACGGTCTTGAGGTTCCACGTGAACGCGATGAGGTCGCGCCAATAGCTCTCGGGGGCGAAGAGGGCGGCGGCGCGCTCGGTGTCACGGGCGACGAGCGCCTCGTCGAACGCCTGCAACCATGTGTCGACGCGGGTCGATGCGTCGATGTCCGGCGCCGTTGCCGAACTGGGTGACTCCGTCATGTCGGATCCTTTCGGAGGGGTCGATCCCGTCAGCACACCGCACCACGTCGCCGAAGGGAACCGTTGCAGGGTGTTGCACGGCGTCGCATCGTGCAGACTGTCCTGCATGACCGGCTACGACGCCGTGCGGTCGGGCACCGATCTCGCGGTCCACGCGAGGACGCTCCGCCGTGCCCACGACGCGGTCATCGCGGGCGAGGAACCCACCTCGGTGGCGCGGCCCCTCGTGCTCAGGTCGTGGCGACGCGTCCTGTCGGCGGGGATCCGCTTGGACACCCTCAACAATCGACGTCCGCTCGAACTCGCCGGTCTCGAGGCACGCCGTGAATCGAGCCCGCTGCGGCCCGTGCTCGGCGACCTGACCCAGGCGCTCGGCCCGGCGGGGGAGGCGACGGGATTCCTCACGGTCGTGACCGATGCGGACGGTGTCGTCCTGTGGCGCCGCGGGCCGAGCGGCGCAAAGCGCCAGGGCGACCGGCTCGGGTTCGTCGAGGGCGCGCGGTGGGCGGAGGTGGACGTCGGGACGAACGCGATCGGGACGGCCCTCGCCGAGCGCGCCCCGGTGGAACTTTTCTCGGCCGAGCACTTCGAGGAGGGGCAGCACCCCTGGTTCTGCACGGCCGCGCCCATCCACGATCCGCGGACGGGACGACTGCTCGGCGTCGTCGACGTCTCCGGCCCCGCGCTCTCGCTGCACCCGACGATCTCCGCGCTCGTCTCGGCGGCCGTGCGGGTGGGGGAACTGAGCCTGCAGCAGCGGCACACCGCGCGGCTCGCGAACCTGCGGGCCGCGCACGCCGCCGTGCTCGCCGCCGTCCGCGAGCCGCACGTGCTGCTCGACGCGACCGGGTGGGTCGTGAGCTCGCACGGCGTCGCCGCGCCCGCGCGGCTCGCGGTGCCGCACGCGGGCGTGCCGCTCGACGTGCCCGGGCTCGGGGCGTGCGAGGTCGAGTCCCTCGGCGACGCGTTCCTCGCCCGGCGGCGCCGCGGCGCGAGCGAGATGCACGCCGTCCTGCGTCTCGGGGCACGGCCCGTGCTCGAGACGCGCACGGACGAGGATCGGTGGCGGACGCCGCTGAACCCGCGGCACGCCCGCATCCTGGAACTGCTCGTGCGGGCGGGGGAGGTCGGTCTGTCCGCGTCGAGCCTCGGCGTCGCCGTCTACGGCGACGGCGGGCACGAGGTGTCGGTGCGCGCGGAGGTGTCGCGGTTGCGGCGCGTGGTCGGGGCGCTCATCGAATCCTCCCCGTACCGGATCCGGGGCGGCGCGCGCGTCGAGATCGTGGACGAGCGGTCGGATTGACCGCGACGCGTGCGTTGCCTCGACCGGTCGCACGATCCGGCACGACACGATCGGGCCTGCCCACCGCCGCCTCGCCCGGCAACGGCGAAGGCCCCGACTTCCGCGTCATTCCGCGGGAGTCGGGGCCTTCGGTTCGGGGTGAGTAACGGGGCTTGAACCCGCGGCCTCCTAGACCACAACCAGGCGCTCTACCAACTGAGCTATACCCACCATGTGCCTCGCTCGGATCGCTCCGTGCGACGGCAACCAGGGAAGTCTATTACAGATTCTTCGCGAACGTGGACACGACGTCGGACGAGATCGTCTTCAGCGTGTCGGTCGACGGGCCGGGCTGCGCGACGAACGCTGCCTCGCGGTAGTACTGCAGCTCGCGGATCGACTCGAGGATGTCCGCGGTCGCTCGGTGACCACCGTGCTTCTCGGGAGCGTTGAAGTACACCCGCGGATACCAGCGCCGCGAGAGCTCCTTGATGGTCGACACGTCGATGTTGCGGTAGTGCAGGTGCCCGTCGACGAGCGGCATGTACTTCGCGAGGAACATGCGGTCGGTGCCGATCGTGTTCCCCGCGAGCGGTGCCGCGCCGGACGCGGGCACGAAGCGCTTGATGTAGTCGACCACCTGCTGCTCCGCGGTCGCGAGATCGAGGCCGCCCGGGATCTCCTCCAGGAGGCCCGAGGTCGTGTGCATGTCGCGCACGAACTCGCCCATGTGGGCGAGCGCTGCATCTGATGGTTTGATGACCACGTCGAACCCGGGATCGAGGAGATTCAACTCGAAGTCCGTCACGACGACGGCCACCTCGACGAGCTCGTCGACGGACACATCGAGGCCCGTCATCTCGCAGTCGATCCACACGAGCTTGTCATTGCCGTTGCTCATAGAGGGACATCGTAGCCCTGCCCGTCCGCAGAGGCGTCCGCGCGCGAGTGCATCGGATTCCGACACGTCGCCCCATCGGGGCACCGGCTAGGGTTGAGGTGCACTTGCCCTCGTAGCTCAGGGGATAGAGCAGCGGCCTTCTAATCCGCCGGTCGGAGGTTCGAATCCTCCCGGGGGCGCATGCGCGAACAACAAGAACACATCATCGACGCCCTACACGTGCGCCCGAACATCGACCCGAGCGCGGAGATCCGCGAACGGGTCGCGTTCATGCGCGACTACCTCGAAGCCACCGGTGCACGCGGCTTCGTCCTCGGCATCTCGGGTGGGCAGGACTCCTCCCTCCTCGGTCGCCTCGCCCAGCTCGCCGTCGAGTCGGCACGTGCCGACGGGCGCGAGGCCGTGTTCGTCGCCGTCCGACTCCCGCACGGCGTGCAGCAGGACGAGGCCGACGCGCAGCTCGCGCTCGACTTCATCCAGCCCGATGAGCGCGTGACGTTCAACATCCAGCAGGCGACGACGGGCATCGCGGACGAGTTCGCGCTCGAATTGCCCGACCCCATCTCCGACTTCAACAAGGGCAACGTGAAGGCCCGCATCCGCATGGTCGCGCAGTACGCGATCGCGGGCGAACGGGGACTGCTCGTGCTCGGCACGGATCACGCCGCCGAGGCCGTGACCGGGTTCTTCACGAAGTACGGCGACGGCGCCGTCGACCTGACACCCCTCGCCGGGCTCACGAAGGGGCAGGGCAGAGCGCTCCTGCAGGAACTCGGGGCACCGGAGCGGCTGTACGTCAAGGCGCCGACCGCCGACCTGCTCGACGGTCAGCCCGGCCAGACCGACGAGGAGAACCTCGGCCTCCGCTATACCGACATCGACGCGTACCTCGAGGGGCGCGATGTCGAGGTCGAGGCCGCGGAACGCATCGAACGGCTGTTCCACCTCACCCGCCACAAGCGTGCCGTGCCGGTGGCCCCGTACGACTCGTGGTGGCGCGACGACGTCACTGAGTGACGCGGCCGGCACCACGCCGAGCCCTCATCGGCGGAGCACGTCGAACGCGTCCTCGAAGTCGTCGAAGTCGCCGAGCGAGGTGAACCCGCGGCGGTCGGCGTTCATGCGCTTCGCCCGGAACGGGCGGGCGCTCGACTGCAGGTGTTCGACGTAGCCGACGACGGCGCCGTCGCGACGCGTGATGCGCCACAGGGTGGGGTTGACCTGTCGGCGTTCGAGCCCCCGGCGGGTTGTGACGACGTCGACGGCACGGGGGAGCAGGAGTGCGATGGACATGATCGTGTTCCTCTCGTTCGGCGTCGCCGGCCCGGCGCGTGGTGGTGATGTCATGTTCGGGCGACCCTCGGACATTCGGCCTACGCTTGCGTCCCATGACCTCTTACGTTCTCGCCGGCGGCTGCTTCTGGTGCCTCGATGCCGTGTACCGGACGATTCGCGGCGTCCGCGACGTCGTCTCCGGTTACACGGGGGGAGCGACCCCGCACCCGAGCTACGAGGCCGTCTGCACGGGGCGCACCGGCCACGCCGAGGCGGTGCGCGTCGACTTCGACGAGACCGTCGTGCCCGGTGACGTGATCCTCGACATCTTCTTCACGCTCCACGACCCTCGTCAGCTCAACCGACAGGGCGCGGACGTCGGAACCCAGTACCGATCGGGCATGTACTACGCCGACGACGAGCAGCGGGCAGCGTTCGAGGCGGCGCGTGCGCGCGCCGACGAGCTGTGGGACGGCGGCGTCGTGACCGAGATCGAGCCCCTCGGCGAGTTCTGGCCCGCCGAGGACTACCACCAGGACTTCTTCGCGAAGAACCCCGGCCAGGGGTACTGCCAGATGGTCGCGGTGCCGAAGGTGCTCAAGGTCCGGAAGTCGTTCGCGGACTACGTCGTCGCCTGACCCGGGGCCGCCGCGTCGCGTCGTCGTCATCCGCGACATCGTCCGCGCGGGGTGACGTCGGGTGGTGTCGACGTGCGTCCGTACCGATTCCGGGCTGCCGCCGCATGAGCCGCCGCAATCATCGCCGTCCCGTCCGCTGGTGTCTCGCCCGTCACGGTGCCGATGCGGGGCTGTGAGCGAGTGACTGTCCACCGGGGTGCGGTCCGCCCCACGGTCCGCGTGCCCGGGGCGGCACACTCGTGTGACGACCCGGCGGGGAGGATGACCGGCACGGACGCCCCGTCGGGTCGCCATCGCCGCCGGCATCGTGCGGCGCTCGACGGCAGGAGGCACCATGCTCGATCAGATCACCGTCGTGGGCAGGGTCGGCATCGATCCTGAACGCGGGACGACACCGTGGGGTGACCCGCAGGTGTCGTTCCGGATGGCCTCCACGAGGCGGAGACAGAACCGGGAGACGGGCGTCTGGGAGGACGCGCACACGAACTGGTACCGCGTCCGCGCGACGAAGTCGCTCGCCGAGCACGCCGCGGAGGTCGTGCGGCGCGGACAACTGGTCATCGTCGTGGGACGCCTCACGATCCGCACCTGGGAGCGCGACGGTGCGAGGGGGACGGCCGTCGAGATCGACGCCGACTCGATCGGGCTCGATCTCACCCGACACCGTGTGACCCTCGCGTCCGGCGCGTCCGGTGCGTCCGGTGCGTCCGGTGCGTCCGGTGCGTTCGGGACTCCCGGGGTGGTGGATTCGGTGGCGGTGCCCGCAGCGCTCGACGATGCGGCGGCGGAGGAGGCACCGATGCCGACTCCATCGGGTGCGGAAGCACGTCGCTCGGACGTCGGCGACCCGCCGTTCTGACCGGGCGTCGCGGATATTCCGACGGGCGGGCCGCCGGCATGGTGCACGAGAACGTCGGGGCCCGAGACGAGCGCGAGAGGTCCGGCCGACATCGAGGCGGCCTGCTCGCTCGCTCCACATCGCTAGCGGCGCACCCGGATCGTTGCGGCGCGGATCCAGGGGGCGCGCGCCACGGGCCCGTAAGATGTCGCGAGTCGAACCACTCCGGGAGCCCAGCGACATGCCAACACCCCTTCGCCGTCCATCGCGATCGCGACGCGTCGGTGCGGCACTCGTCGTCGCGCTCGCTGCGATCGCGCTCGCCGGGTGTTCGAACGACACCCCGACCCCGTCCCCCGAACCGACCGCGAGCGCGACACCGACGGTCCCGCCGTCGTTCGTGCCCGGCGGCACCGCCGAACAGAACAAGCCCTGGTTCGATCACGTCAACCAGGAGACGCTCACCGCGAACCCCGTCGCGACGTCCCACGAGTTCGTCGACGGGCTCGCGGCGGGAGGGTTCGACAAGGCCGCGATGGAGGTCACGTTCGACCGCACGAACGTCGACCTCGAAGCCGACTACATCATCGTGTCCGTCAAGATCGGCGAGGAATGCCTCATCGGTCAGCGTGGCCCACGTGGCTACACGTCCGAGATCGTGCCGCCGATCTCGACCGGCACGTGCCTCATCGGCGCGACACAGCCCATCACCTGGTAACCGCCAGCCCCGTCCACCAGCGGCGGACGACGCCCGGCTCCGAGCGGGCGCGCCACCGCGCGACCATAGACTGAGAGCCATGGCCGAATACATCTATCAAATGATCCGCGCCCGCAAGGCGGTCGGCGACAAACTCATCCTCGACGACGTCACGATGTCGTTCTTCCCCGGCGCGAAGATCGGTATGGTCGGCCCGAACGGCGCCGGAAAGTCGACGATCCTCAAGATCATGGCCGGTCTCGACTCGCCCTCGAACGGCGACGCGACGCTCACGCCCGGCTTCTCCGTCGGCATCCTCATGCAGGAGCCCGAGCTCGACGAGACGAAGACCGTCCGCGAGAACGTCGAACTCGGCGTCGGCGACATCAAGGGCAAGGTCGACCGGTTCAACGAGATCTCGGCACTCATGGCCGAGCCGGACGCCGACTTCGACGCGCTCATGGAGGAGATGGGCAAGCTCCAGGAGGCGATCGACGCCGCCGACGCGTGGGACCTCGACTCCCAGCTCGAACAGGCGATGGACGCACTTCGCCTGCCCCCGGGGGACGCCGACGTGACCGTGCTCTCCGGTGGCGAGAAGCGCCGCGTCGCCCTGTGCCGCCTGCTCCTCGAGAAGCCGGACCTGCTGCTCCTCGACGAGCCCACGAACCACCTCGACGCCGAGAGCGTGCTCTGGCTCGAGCAGTTCCTGCAGAAGTACCACGGCGCCGTCATCGCCATCACGCACGACCGGTACTTCCTGGACCACGTCGCGCAGTGGATCGCCGAGGTCGACCGTGGTCGCCTCTACCCGTACGAGGGCAACTACTCGACGTACCTCGAGAAGAAGCAGGAGCGCCTGCAGATCCAGGGCCAGAAGGACGCGAAGCTCGCGAAGCGGCTCGCGAGCGAACTCGAGTGGGTGCGCTCGAACGCGAAGGGCCGCCAGGCGAAGTCGAAGGCCCGACTCGCCCGCTACGAGGAGATGGCGACCGAGGCGGAGCGCACGAGGAAGCTCGACTTCGAGGAGATCCAGATCCCGCCGGGGCCCCGCCTCGGCAGCATCGTGATCGAGGCGAAGGACCTCCGCAAGGGCTTCGACGACCGCGTGCTGTTCGACGACCTGTCGTTCTCGCTCCCTCGCAACGGCATCGTCGGCATCATCGGCCCGAACGGTGTCGGAAAGACGACGCTGTTCAAGACGATCGTCGGCCTCGAGCCGCTCGACGGCGGCGACCTCAAGGTGGGCGAGACCGTCAAGCTCTCGTACGTCGACCAGTCCCGCGGCGGCATCGACCCCGACAAGACGCTCTGGCAGGTCGTCTCGGACGGGCTCGACTACATCCAGGTCGGCAACGTCGAGATTCCCTCGCGCGCCTACGTCTCGAAGTTCGGGTTCAAGGGCCCGGACCAGCAGAAGAAGGCAGGTGTGCTCTCCGGTGGTGAGCGCAACCGCCTCAACCTCGCGCTCACGCTCAAGCAGGGCGGCAACGTGCTGCTGCTCGACGAGCCGACGAACGACCTCGACGTCGAAACGCTCTCGAGCCTCGAGAACGCGCTGCTCGAGTTCCCCGGCTGCGCCGTGGTCATCACGCACGACCGGTGGTTCCTCGACCGCATCGCGACGCACATCCTCGCCTACGAGGGCACCGACGAGGAGCCGAGCCGCTGGCACTGGTTCGAGGGCAACTTCGAGGGCTACGAGGAGGACAAGGTGCGCCGCCTCGGCCCCGAGGCCGCGAAGCCCTCGCGCGTGACCTACCGCAAGCTCACGCGCGACTGACCGCAGCGCGACGACGGACGCCGGGCCCGAAGGGGCCCGGCGTCCGTCGTCGGTGCGTCAGCCCGGCCCATCGGGTGAGCACCATCGTGCCGAACGGGAGATCGGGTTCCACCCCGCGGGAGACGCCGGCACGCGATCGAGCCGCGATGCTCGACGGTGTGAACGATGCACGGCACCCGGAGATCGTCCGGGGCGGCCGGTCCGTGCCTCTGTGGGCGGTGTGGGTCGCGCACGCGATCCGGCTGTGCGTGCTCCCTTCGGGCCTCTGGCGGATCGCCCTGGCCCTCGGGGTACCCGTCGGGTTGACGGCCGAGGAACTCCGTGCGTCCTACGACGTGCCTGGCTGGGGCACGCTGCAGATCATCCTGCTGTCCGTCCTCGTCGAGGCGGTCGCACTGCTCGCCCTCGGGCTCGTGCGCCCCTGGGGCGAGGTGTTCCCCCGGTGGCTCCCCGTGCTCGGCGGTCGTCGGGTGCCGATCGCCGCGGCCGTCGTCCCCGCAGCGGGCGGGGCGGTGCTGCTCACGGCGCTCACGACGTGGCAACTCACCGTGTGGGGCGCGACCGACGCGAGCGACCTCACGCTCATTGGGCCGAGCTACGCGCCGCTGCTCGCGTGGGGGCCACTGCTCGGCGTCCTCACGTTCGCGTACGCCCGGCGTCGCCGGTCCGGACTCGGACGAGGGTTCGACGGCGCGCTCGCGGGGGACTAGCGTCGAGGCGTCCCGTCCACGACACAGGAGAACGCATGCGCCACCACGTTCCGATCAGATTGCGCTGGGCGGACCTCGACGCCTACAACCACGTCAACAACTCGACGATGCTGACCCTGCTCGAGGAGTCGCGTGTCCGGGCCTTCTGGGCGTCGCCCGGCGTGGGTGACGGCCCCGAACCGGATCGGCCGCTCGCCGTGATCGACGCCGCGGCGGGCGCGCGCACCCTCACGCTCATCGCGCGCAACGAGGTCGAGTACCTCGCGCCGATCACGTACCAGCCCGAGCCGCTCGACGTGCAACTCTGGTTCGGCAAGCTCGGTGCCGCGAGTGCGGAGGTCTGCTATGAGGTGTGGAGCCCTGTCGGCCCACCCGAATCGGAGCGCACTCGGTACACGATCGCCGCCTCGACGATCGTGTTCATCGATGCCGAGACGAGCAGGCCGCGGCGCATGAGCGACGCGGAACGCGAGGCCTGGACGCCGTTCGTCGAGGAGCCCGTCCGGTTCCGCGGCGCACGCGGCGCCTGAGGCCACGCGTCGGGTTCCCGCTGAGTGCCGGCCCGGCGGCGCGCGCGGCGCTCGGCCGTGGGCCGCGTCACGTTCAGGACGTCGTCGCCGCCGGTGCGGTCTTGAGGCGGACCATGCCCTCCTGGGCGACCGTCGCGACGAGCTCGCCCGTGCGCGTGAAGATGTTCCCGAGCGTGAGGCCCCGGCCGCCCGAGGCGCTCGGCGACGACTCGACGAACAGGAGCCACTCGTCGGCACGCGCCGCCCGGTGCCACCAGACGGCGTGGTCGAGGCTCGCGACGCGCAGCCGCGAGTCCATCCAGGCGATGCCGTGCGCGCGCAGCAGGGGCTCGAGCATCGTGTAGTCGCTCACGTAGGCGATCGCGGCCTGGTGGAGCAGCGGATCGTCCGGGAGGGGGGCGACGGTACGCATCCACACCGCCTGCCCCGTCGCCCGCTCCTCGGCGGGCTGCACGTAGACGGGCTGCTGGACGTGACGCATCTCGAACGGGCGTCGGTGCACCCAGTGCTCGGCGAGTCGCGGGTCGATGCGCTGCAGGGCCTCCGCCTCGCTCGGGAGCTCCTCGGGGCCCGGGATGCCCTCGGGCATCGTGGCCGCGTGCTCGAGCCCGCCCTCGAGGGTCTGGAAGGACGCGATCATCGACCAGATCACGTGCCCGTACTGGTAGGCGCGCACCGAGCGCGTCGAGAACGAGTTGCCGTCGTGGATGCGGTCGACCGCGAACGTGATCGGCTCCGCGATGTCGCCGGGCCGCAGGAAGTACCCGTGCATCGAGTGCACGGGGCGATCGGTCTCGATCGTTCGCATCGCCGCGACGAGTGATTGTGCGGCCACCTGGCCACCGAACACGCGTCCGTTCGGCATCCATTGGCTCGGGCCCGTGAAGATGTCGTTCGAGGTGCGTGCGCCCGTGTCGGTCAGGTCGAGGGTGCGCAGGAAGGCATCGAGCGGGGGAAGCTGCTCGAGGGCGCCCCCGCCGACCGTGGTGCCCTCGGCGAGCCAACCCTCCGGGACGGCGCTTGACGTGGATTCGGTGCTCACCCCGATAGTTTAGGGACGATGACCCCGATGATCCGATTCGACGACGCTCGCGACCTCGCCGATCTCGCGACGTTCCTCGGGCGCGCTGCGAGGGTCGAGGAGGGGGCGGTCCGGCTCCAGGCCGCCGGTGAGGCGCTCGCGGTCTGGGTGCCCGTACTCCGACCGCAGACGATCCTCGACGATTCGCCCGTCGTCATCGGCCTGCGGGTGATGCGGGCATCGGTCGACGGTGCACCGGACACCGATGCGCCCGACGGACAGATCGATGTGACGGTGCCGGTCCGGGCAGTGCTCGACCGTCTCGCACGAGTGGGGGACGAGGCTCGGACGATCCTGGTGCCGCCCGACCGTGTGCGTGAGGCGTGGGCGGCCGTTTCGCCGCCCCGGGGCGGGTGGCGCCGGATCGCCGAGGTCGACTCGACCGAGCTCGCGCGCGTCGCGGAGACGGGTATCGACGACGTCGCGAAGGCGGTCCCCAGCGAACTCGGGACGGCACTCGTCGAGCGGGTGCGCACCGAGACCTGGACGCGCCCGTTGCCCGGAACCGGGCTCGACGACGACGACGCCCCCGTCGCCGGTGTCGCGTTCGCGGCACATGCGCTCGGGTTCCTCGTCGAGCCCGAGCCCGTCGCGCTCTCGGCGTCGGCCGGTTGGCTCCGACTCTCCCTCCGGCGTGGTCACGTCCTGTCTCGCGCACGCCGCGTGGAGCGTCTCGCGCACCCGTCGCACGGCTGACCGTCTTCTCGCCCGCCCTCGCCCCGAGAACCGGGACTCCCGCCGGGGGTGACCCGCCGGTAGTCTTTCGCGGGGCCCGTGCACGCGGAAGTCCGGGCCCGTGTCGAAAGGAAACCGAGTGGAACGAAGCATCGAGGCCATCAAGTCGGACATCTTCGCGCGGAATGCCGGCGAACCCGAGTTCCACCAGGCGGTCGCAGAAGTCCTCGATTCGCTCCAACCGGTCATCGAACGGCACCCCGAGTACTTCGAGCTCGCGATCATCCGTCGACTCACGGAGCCCGAACGGCAGATCATCTTCCGGGTGCCGTGGGTCGACGACAACGGTCACGTGCAGGTCAACCGCGGCTTCCGCGTCGAGTTCAGCTCGGCGCTCGGACCGTACAAGGGCGGACTCCGGTTCCACCCGTCGGTGAACCTCGGCATCGTGAAGTTCCTCGGCTTCGAGCAGATCTTCAAGAACGCGCTCACGGGCATGCCGATCGGTGGCGGCAAGGGCGGCAGCGACTTCGACCCGCGCGGCCGGAGCGAACGCGAGATCATGGCGTTCTGCCAGTCGTTCATGACCGAGCTCTACCGCCACATCGGCGAGCACACGGACGTGCCGGCGGGCGACATCGGCGTGGGCGGCCGCGAGATCGGCTACATGTTCGGACAGTACAAGCGGCTCACGAACCGCTTCGAGGCCGGTGTCCTCACGGGCAAGGGCATGACGTGGGGCGGTTCGCTCGTCCGGCCCGAGGCGACCGGATACGGCACGGTGCTCTTCGCGAGGGCCATGCTCGAGACGCGAGGCGAGTCGCTCGAGGGCAAGCGCGTGACCGTGTCCGGTTCGGGTAACGTCGCGATCTACGCGATCGAGAAGGCGCAGGAGTTCGGCGCGCTCGTGCTCTCGGCGTCGGACTCCTCGGGCGCGATCCACGACCCCGACGGCATCGACCTCGACCTCCTGAAGCAGATCAAGCTCGTCGAGCGCGGTCGCATCGGCGAGTACGTCGATCGACGGGGCGGCCGGGCGGCGTTCCTCGAGGCCGACGGTTCGGTCTGGAACATCCCGACCGACGTCGCGCTGCCGTGTGCGACGCAGAACGAGCTCGACGGTGACGCCGCGCGCGCGCTCATCGAGCACGGCGTGCGGGTCGTCGCGGAGGGCGCGAACATGCCCTGCACGCCGGAGGCGGTCGAATTGCTGCAGGCCGATCCGGTCGCACTGTTCGGGCCCGCGAAGGCGGCGAACGCGGGTGGCGTCGCGACGAGCGCGCTCGAGATGCAGCAGAACGCGTCGCGTGACTCGTGGTCGTTCGAGCACACGGAGGAGCGGCTGTCGGAGATCATGGCCGACGTGCACGACCGCTGCCGGACGACCGCGAAGGAGTACGGCGACCCCGACAACTACGTGCTCGGCGCCAACATCGCCGGATTCACGAAGGTCGTGGACGCCATGATCGCCCAGGGCGTCGTCTGATCCTCGCGCCGGTTGGTCGTCGCGCGGCATGATCGTCGCGCGGCGGTCAGCCCCGTCGGCGGTCGCGCGCGGCCGCGTCGAGGCGGCCGAGTGCCGCGTCGATGAGTCGCACGGCGCGTTCGCGCGGCATCCGGGAATCGCCCTCGGCGACGCGGGCCACAGCGATCCCGTCCGTGAGGGCGAGGAGTCCCGCCGCATCGTCGGGGCCGACCTCCGGGCCGTAGGCGTGCCGGAGGAGCTCGAGCAGTATGCGCTCCGCCTCGAGCCACGAGGCGGTGTGCGCCGCGCGGATGCGGTCGTCGACGCACGCGCGAGCGGCGAACACGGTCCAGACGATCGCGTTCTCGACATCGTCCGTCTCGTTGTCGGGGTCGGCGCACGCGATCGCGGTCAGGAACGCGGCGACGAGGTCTCGGGCGTCGCCGCTCCCGTCCGCGAGTGACTCGACGCGCGTGCGGAACCGTTCGACGACGGCATCCATCGCGCCGAGCAGTAGGTCTTCCTTCGTGTGGAAGTGGTGCTGCACCGCGCCGACCGACACGTCGGCCTCGGTCGCGACGTTCCTCACGGTCGTCGAGTCCGGCCCGCGGCTCGTGACGAGGCGGAGGACGGCCTCGACGATCCGTCGACGAGTCGGTTCGTCACGCATGCCATCACCCCGATCCGTGGAAATACGATCGTATGGTAGCGTCGCGGCCATGAGCAATACGAGCGTATTGGCCACTGGTTCCGGCAGTCCGCGTCCCGGTCGACGCATCGATGCCCTCGACGTGGCCAGGGGTATCGCGATCCTCGGCACGCTCTGGACGAACATCTGGATCTTCACGCACCCCGACGGCCTGCTCGGCATGCTCCTCGACCCGGTCGTGCCGGGGACGGGGACGGGGGAGGTGCTCGCGCAGCTCGCGATCATGGCGCTCAGTCAGGGCAAGTTCCTCGCGCTGCTCACGCTCATGTTCGGGATGGGTCTCGCGATCCAGTTCGACTCGGCCGAGCGGCGCGGGATCCGGTGGCCGGGCGGCTACCTGTGGCGAGCGTTCCTCCTGCTCGTCGACGGCGTGATCAACTACGTGCTCATCGCCGAGTTCGATGTCCTCATGGGCTACGCCGTGACCGGGGCGATCGTCGCGTGGCTGCTCCTCACGCGCCCCCGCACCCAGCGCGCCCTCATCATCGTGTTCGGGGCCCTGCACGCCCTCGTCATCACGCTCGTCGTCGTGGTCGTCGCACTCACATCGGGCGGTGAGGCCGCATCGGTCCCCGTGGGAACCACGCCGTACGCGCACGGATCGTTCCTCGACCTCGTCGCGTTCCGGCTCGACAACCTCGCGCTCTTCCGCGCCGAACCGATCCTCATCGGCTTCCTCACGCTCGCGATGTTCCTGCTCGGCGCCGCGCTCCACCGCGCGGCCGTCTTCGCGCCCGAGAGCGGCCGGCTCCGGAAGCGGCTGATGATCGTCGGCGCGATCGCCCTCCCCGTCGACCTCGTGCTCGGCACGGTCGGTGGGGCGGCCGGGATGCTCGCCGAGCGCTATCTCGCGGCACCGCTCGTCGCGCTCGGACTCCTTGGCCTCATCGCCGAGTGGTGCGTGCGACAGGGGACCGACGGGTGGGTCGCCCGGCGGCTCCGCGAGGTCGGACGCACGGCGCTCACGTGCTACCTCCTGCAGAATCTCGTCGCCGGTGCGCTGTTCTACGGCTGGGGGCTCGGGCTCGCGGGCGATCTCGTCGCGTGGCGCCTGCCCGTCACGATGGCCGGATACGTCGTGGTGGCCGCCGTCGTCATGGTGTTCGCCCACCTCTGGCTCCGGCGCTTCCGCCTCGGCCCCGTCGAGTGGCTCTGGAAGCAGGGGGCGAGGATCGTGCCGGATCGCCCGCGAGCCGCGCCGGACCATCGGCCCGTGGTGAAGGCCGAGAGCGGCGGGGTGCGCGGGTGATCGTCAGAACTGCGGCTGGAACACGGCGAACCCGACGGCGACGAGCGTGATCGCGGTCGCGAGGATGCCGAACCCGTACCAGCGGTGGAGGATCGTCGTGAACCCCTCGTCGAGCTCGTCCTGTTCGGCCCGCACCGCGAGGCGATTCTGCATGGGGACGAGCAGGACGAACCAGATGACGCCCGCCGTGATGAAGCTCGTCTCGGCACCCCGTACCCAAGCGTCGTGGTGGCCCAGCTGTTCGGTGAGGAACAGGCCGCTGATGACCGCGAGGAAGATGCCGGGCGCCGTGAAGAACACATCGGCCCACGTGACGGCCCGCGCGGCGAACCGGAGGACCTGGCGGTCGCCCGTGCGCTCGGCCATGTAGGTCCAGGCCTCGGTGACGATGATGTTGCCGACCACGAGCACGGCGCCGAGGACGAGGCCGAACAGCAGGAGACTCGTCGGCACCGCGTCGGCGGGAAGCAGGTCGATGCCGCCGAGCACGCGGGTCGAGACGGTCATGGTCATGCCGAGCACGATGACGCCGAGCAGCCACTTCGTGCTCGTGTGCAGGCGGGGTCGGGGCCGGGTGTCCGGTGGTGCCGTGGTCATGTCGTCGGATCCTCTCGATCGGGTGTGGGAGGTATCGGGGGCGGTCGGGCGGTGCTCCGCCGGTCAGGTCCAGGCCGTGAGACCGAGGGCCAGTAGTACGAAGCCGAGCAGCTGGAGGGACGCGCGGGCGACCTGGAACACGTCCCAGCGGCGGCGCATGCGAATGAACGAGTCGGACGCGGTGGTCTCGGTCATGCGTCCCGTGCGGAGGTTGATCGGCACGTTGCCGACGATGGTCACGACGAGCGCGACAGCGAGACTCGTGGCCGCGGTCACCAGCAGTGGTGTCGGGGTCGCGATCGCGGCGGCGACGCCGAGTGCGGCCGCGGCGGTCATGCCCACGGGCATCACGCGGCCGAACGTCCGCAGGAGTCCCTTCTCGAACACGAGCTGGTCGTCCGGCGCGAGGCGGCGGATGACGGGGTGGACGAACGCGGCGGAGCCGAACTCGGCGGAGCCGACGAAGCCGACCACGAGGACGGCGGCGAGTTGCAGCGGGGTCATCGTGGCTCCGTTCGGCGGTGCTGATCGGTAGTGAACTATCTATTTCGGATAGTAGTAGTATCCACACGAGGATCGCAAGGATGGGTCGAGATGACGGAACGGGGTCACGACGTGGTGGAACGGCAGCAGGGCGAGATGCGGATGGCGGAACTCGCCCGGCGTTCGGGTCTGAGCGTGGCGACGATCAAGTTCTATCTGCGCGAGGGCCTCCTCCCGCACGGGACCCGCACGGGCGTCAACCAGGCCGTCTACGGCACATCACACCTCGAGCGGCTCAGGCTCATTCGGGCGCTCGCGAGGGTCGCGGGGCTTCCGCTGCACACGATCCGCACGGTGCTCGACGCGCTCGACGAGGGGCCGTCCGTGCTCGACGCGATGGCGATCACGCAGGACGCGCTCGTCGGGGAAGTGGAGGGGAGCGAACCCGACACCGAGGCGCGTCGGCGACTCGCCGAGGTCGTCCGCGCACGCGGGTGGAACTGTGAGCCGGGTTCGCCCGCCTACCTCGCCGCCGAACGGGCCATCGCCGATCTGCAGGCGGAGGAGCTCGACGAGCTCCTCGCGCACCTCGACGACTACGCACGGATCGCGGACGAGGTCGGGCGGCTGGATCTGCAGGCCGTCGCGTCGCTCGGCCGGCTCGACGTCATGATCCGGGGTGTCGTCCTCGGAAGTGTCCTCCGGCGCACCCTGCTCGACACGTTCGTGCTGCTCGCCCAGCAGCACCACGCGAACGCACCGCGCGTCGCGGAACCGGTCGCGATCGACGGCTCGTGACGTGCGGTCCGGATCGCGCCCCCGCGACCCGCTTCGTTAGCATCGTGGTGTGAAGACGATGATCCGGAACATCGCCCTCGGGCTCGTCGTCCGGGACGGCTTCGTGTTGGGGGAGGAGTACCCCGCGCGCTCGGGCCACGAGCTCTTCGTCCGCGTGCCGGGTGGTGGGATCGACTACGGCGAACACTCCGTCGACGCGGTTCGTCGCGAGTTCGCCGAGGAGCTCGCGGTCGAGGTCCGCGAGGCGCGACTGCTCGGCGTTCTCGAGAGCCACTTCATGCGCGGTGAACGTGTCGGCCACGAGTACGCACACGTCTTCGCCGTCACGAGCCCCGATCTCGACGCCTGGCCGATCGAGGAGCGACGCCCCGTGCTCGACAGCGACACCGTCGCCGGCTGGTTCCCACTCGAGGCGCTCGCGGCCGGGCGGCCACCCCTGTACCCGGACGGCGCGGTCGCGTTCGCGGAACGGCTGCGGGGGCACACGGCGACCAACCGGTAGCGGGCGCATCGATCGTCGTCGGCGCACGTTCGTTCGACGCGCGATGCGAGCCCGCTCGGTGATGCGGTCGCGTGGCCCCGGGGTCTGTGGCGTCCGATCCCGGTGGCGTCAGGCCCCGGTCGATGCGCCGGCCCCGGTCGGAGGCTCGGGCGTGGGCTCGAACGTGTTGACCATGGCGGTCGAGGCGCGGCCGAAGTAGTCGAGCATCGTCGCACGGTTCATGGGCGACACGATGCCGTCGGCGACCAGTTCGTCGACGGCCGTGGTCATGTGCCGGAGCCAGCGGTCACGCGCGTCCGGGTTGACGTGGAACGCGACGTGCCGCATGCGGAGCCTCGGGTGGCCGCGCGCGTCCGAGTACGTCGTCGGCCCGCCGAAGTACTGTGCGAGGAAGGTCGACAGGCGCAGAACGGCGCCCTCGAGATCGTCCTGCGGATACATGGGCCACAGCACCTCGTCGTGCTGCACCCGCTCGTAGAACGCCGTGACGAGGCGCTCGAACGTCGGCATGCCGCCCACGTCGTCGTAGAGCGTGGGGAGGGCCGAGCGCCCGTCGCTCCCACGGAGCCCGATCGGTGTGCCGCTCACGAGCGGCCGTCCTCGTCGTCCGAGTCGGTCCGCGGCCGGGGCTGCGGCTCGGCGTCGCGGTGGACGACGTGCGGTCGGCGACCGGACGGCGGTGTGAGTCCGTTCGGGCCGTCGAGTACGATCGTGTTGAGCGGCGGCAGCGAGATGTGGGCGTCCTTGAACGCCGTCTGGAGTCGCGCGCGCAGCTCGCGTTCGATGTCCCATCGGGCTCCGGCCCGCGTGCGGGCCACGAGACGCACGACGACGGCCTCCGCAGACAGCGTCTCGAGCCCCCAGATCGATGGCCGCTCGATGAACTTCTCCGCCCAGTCGGGGTCGTCCGCGAGCGTCGTCGCGGTCTCGAGCATGACCTCCTCGATGTGGTCGCGGTCGAGGTCGTACGGCACGGCGAGGTCGATGATCGCCCGGTTCCAGCCCTGCGAGTTGCTGCCGACGCGCTGCACCTCGCCGTTCCGGACGAACCAGAGCGTGCCGTGCACGTCGCGAACCTGCGTCACGCGGATCCCGACGTTCTCGACGACACCGCTCGCGAGTCCCATGTCGACGTCGTCGCCCACACCGAGCTGGTCCTCGACCACCATGAACAGGCCGTTCAGGACATCACCGACGATGCGCTGTGCGCCGAAACCGAGCCCCGCACCGACCGCGGCGGACAGCAGCGAGAGGGAGGCGAGGATGCCCGGATCCACCTTGCCGATGATGAGGAAGACGACGACGATCACGACGACGACCGTCACGATGTTCGTCAGCAGGGACCCGATCGTGCGGGTGCGCTGCACGGTCCGGACGGCCGCCAGCGGTGAGCTGATCGCGAGCGACTGCGTGTCCTGCGCACCGCGGCGCTTCTTCACACCGTGCACGATCTCGTCGACGCTGCGGTCGATGATCTTGATGAGACCCCAGCGGATGACGAATCCCGCCGCGATGTAGACGACGATCCAGATGGGCACCCGGAACGGCGTGAGGGTCGTGACGAGGTTGTTCCAGAACTCAAGCATGGCGGAACGATTCTAGGTGCCCCCACCGTGGGGGAATCCTGGGGCGGTCGGGCACACGGTCGGTCCCGCCGCGTCGCCGCGCGACATGCTCGAGGCCGCCCGCGCGACGCGGACGGCCTCGAGCGGGCGTGGCGTCGATCAGTCCTCGGCGTCGCGCTCCTGCGCGCGCAGCGAGCGCTCGATACCGGCGAGCCCCTCGATCACGAGTCGACGTAGCGCGGCCGGCGCGTCCTCGTGCGCGGCGAGCCACGACCGCGCCGCGTCGCGCACGTACGCGTCCGCGAGCTCGCTCGGGAAGAGTCCCTCGATGAGCTCCTCCGCGATGCTGAAGCTGCGCTCCTCCCAGATGCTGCCGATCGTCGCGAAGTATCGCGCGACGTAGGGGCGGAGCACGGCGTCGTCGCCACCGCGGTAGAACCCCGCCGCGGTCGCGCGGACGATCGCGTTCGGCGCGTCGGTGCGGGTGACGACGCGCTCCCACGCCGCCTCCTTCGCCTCGGCCGTCGGGATCGACGCGAGGGCCCGGGCGGCGGCGCGCTGACCGTCGGCCGTGTTGTCCTCCTGCAGTCGCGCGTCGATGTCCGCGGCCGTGCGTCGACCGCCCGACGTGAGTGCGACGACGAGTTCCCAACCCAGGTCCGTGTCGATCTCGAGGCCGGGCAGCGAGGTCTCGCCCGTGAGCAGGGCCTCGGCCGCATCGAGCTGCGCCGCCGAGTGGGCCTGGGCGGCGAACGCCTTGACGAACGCGAACTGCGCGTCCGAGCCGGCCTCGGCGCGCTGCGCGAGCTCCCAGAGCTCGTCCGCGACGACCTCGATGATCTCGCCGCGATCGTCGGCGGCCGTGTAGAAGCGCGCCGCGGTCGCGAGCTGGCCGAGGACTGTGCGTCGCGTCGTCGATTCCGTCTCGGCGCCGATCGCACCGATCACGAGGCGCACGAACTCCCGCGGCCGCAGCTCCGCGTCACGCGTCGCGTCCCAGGCGCTGCCGTAGACGAGCGCGCGGGCGAGCGGCGACGCGAACGAGGCGAGGCCGTTCGCGGCCGCCCGGAACGACTCGTCGTCGAGACGGATCTTCGCGTACGCGAGATCGTCGTCGTTCAGCAGGATCACGGCCGGCCGACGGCGCCCGACGAGCTCGGGCACGTGCGTCGACTCGCCGTCGACATCGAGTTCGATCCGGTCGACGCGGACGAGCGTGCCGTCCTGCGGTTCGTACAGGCCGATCGCGAGGCGGTGCGGCCGAATGGTCGGGTACTCGGGGGTGGCGGACTGCTCGATGGAGAACGTCCGCACGAGCCCCTCGCCGTCCACGTCGATCTCGACGCGGAGCGTGTTCACCCCGGCGGTCGAGAGCCACTTCGCGGCCCACTCGTCGAGGTCGCGTCCGCTCGCGCGCTCGAGCTCGACGAGCAGGTCCGAGAGTTCCGTGTTCCCCCAGCCGTGAGCCCGGAAGTACTGCGCGACACCCTGGAAGAAGGCCTCACGGCCGACCCAGAAGAACAGCTGCTTGAGGACGGAGCCGCCCTTGGCGTACGTGATGCCGTCGAAGTTCACGAGCACGTCGTGCAGATCGTTGATCTCGGCGACGATCGGGTGCGTCGAGGGGAGCTGGTCCTGCCGGTACGCCCAGCTCTTCTCGCTCGCGTTGAACGTGGTCCACGCCTCGGTCCACTCGGTCGCTTCGGCACTCGCGATCGTCGAGATGAACTCGGCGAAGGACTCGTTGAGCCACAGGTCGTTCCACCACTTCATCGTGACGAGGTCGCCGAACCACATGTGGGCGAGCTCGTGCAGGATCGTGATGACGCGACGCTCGCGCACGGCGTCCTCGACCTTGGAACGGAACACGTAGGCCTCGGTGAACGTCACGCAGCCCGCGTTCTCCATCGCGCCCGCGTTGAACTCGGGAACGAAGAGCTGGTCGTATTTCGCGAACGGGTAGGGACCCTGGAAGTTCTGCTCGTAATAGGCGAAACCGCGCTTCGTGATGTCGAAGATGTATTCGGCATCCAGGTGCTCCGCGAGCGATGCGCGGCAGAACACGCCGAGCGGGATGGTGCGCCCGTCGCTCGAGGTCAGTTCGTCACGCTGCACGACGTAGGGGCCGGCGACGAGCGCCGTGATGTAGCTCGAGATGCGCGGCGTCGCGGGGAAGTGCCACACCGATCGCTCGGCGTCGACCACGACGGGCTCGGGCGTCGGCTGGTTCGAGACGACCTGCCACCGCGACGGAGCCGTCACGTGGAACGTGAACTGCGCCTTGAGGTCGGGCTGTTCGAACACCGCGAAGACGCGACGCGAGTCCGGCACCTCGAACTGCGTGTAGAGATACACCTCGCCGTCGACCGGGTCGACGAAGCGGTGGAGCCCCTCGCCCGTGTTCATGTAGACGGCATCGGCCTCGACGACGAGCTCGTTGCGCTCGCGGAGGCCGGGCAGCTGGATCCGCGTGCCGTCCGCGACGACCGCGGGGTCGAGCTCCTCACCGTTCAGCTCGACCCGGTGCACCTGCCTCGTGATGGCATCGATGAAGGTCGACGAACCGGGCTCGGCATCGAAGTGCACGACCGTCGTGGAACGGAACGTCTCGTCGCCGGTCGTGAGATCGAGGGTCACATCGTAGTGGTGAACGTCGACGACCGCGCGGCGCTCCTGCGCCTCGAGGTGTGTCAGGTTCTCTCCGGGCATCCTTGATCCTCCGTGCGGGCGCTCGTGCCGCAGGGCCCGAGACGGCTTACAGAAACTGCCCAAAGCCTAGTGCCGGCGCCCGCGTGCGGTCGCCGACGGTCGCGCGTGCCACGCGGATTCCGTGGCCGTACGGAACGCCGTCGCACGGTTGTGCGGTGCCGTGTGCACCGTCGTTCCGCGCGCCGGCCCGGATCACGGCGCCGATTCCGGCCGTTCGCCGGAAGCGTGACGGGGCGGCCCGCCCGGCGGTGTCGCACCGGTAATCTGGGGACATGGCTGACAAGATCACGGTCGATTTCTGGTTCGACCCCGTGTGCCCGTGGGCGTGGATGACCTCCCGGTGGATCGACGAGGTCGCGAAATACCGCGACTTCGATCTCACGTGGCACATCATGAGCCTGGGGCTGCTCAACGAAAACCGCGAGGACGTGCCGGAGCGCTACAAGACGTTCGCGCAGCGCTCGATGCAGCTCGGCAAGGTCGTCGCCGGCGTCGGTCAGGAGCTCGGTCCCGAGAAGGTCAAGGAGCTTTACGACGCGCTCGGCACGCGCATCCACGTCGAGGGCCGCGGCTCGGACGACGACACGGTGCTGCCCGAGGCGGTCGCCGAGGTCGGCATCCCGCAGGAGATCGTCGACCGCGCGGCCGCGGGCGAGTTCGACGCCGTCTACGGCGCGAGCCACGAGGACGGCATCGGCCGCGTCGGCGAGGATGTCGGGACGCCCGTCATCGCGGTCGACGGCGTCGCGTTCTTCGGCCCCGTCATCTCGCCCGCACCGAAGGGCGAGGAGGCCGTACGCCTGTTCGACGGCGTCGTCATGGCGGCGTCTTACGACGGGTTCTTCGAGCTCAAGCGCTCCCGGACGCGCGGCCCGGTGTTCGACTGATGCGCGTGCACGTCGCGACGGACCACGCCGGTCTCGAGTTCTCGCGCACGCTCCAGGAACACCTGCGTCTCGCGGGACACGAGGTCGTCGACCACGGGCCCGCGGAGTACGACGCGCTCGACGACTACCCCTCGTTCTGCATCAACGCGGCGCTCGCGGTCGCGGAGGACTGGTCGAACGGCGTCGAATCGCTCGGGGTCGTCTTCGGCGGCTCGGGCAACGGTGAGCAGATCGCGGCGAACAAGGTGCGCGGCATCCGGGCGGCGCTCGTCTGGAACCTGGACACCGCGAAGCTCGCGCGTGAACACAACAACGCGAACGTCATCTCGATCGGTGCGCGGCAGCACGGTGTGGACGAGGCGATCGCCTTCATCGACGCCTTCCTCGCGGAGCCGTTCCCGGGTGACGAGCGGCACGTGCGTCGCATCTCGCAGCTCGCCGAGTTCGAGCGCACGGGCGACATCGCCGATCGCGTGGTCGATGCGATCGGTCGGGGCGAGGTGCCCGTCGTCCTCGGTGCGGGCGCGGGGGCCTAGGAGTGCCCGAAGGGCATTCCGTCCACCGCATCGCACGACAGTTCGAGGCCAACTTCGCGGGGCACCGCGTCGCCGTCAGTTCGCCCCAGGGGCGTTTCGCGGAGGGGGCGGCGGAGCTCGACGGTCGCGTCATGCTGCGCACGTTCGCGGTCGGGAAACAGATGTTCTCGGAGTTCGAGGGCGACGAATGGCTCCGTGTCCACCTCGGTCTCTACGGTGCGTGGGATTTCTCCGGCGACGTGTCGACGACCCTCGGGCAGACGGGGGAGTACTCGCGTCGTCGTGAGGTCACGCGCATCGAGGACTCGCGGGGCGAGACCTCGCTCACGTCGATCGGCGCACCGCGCCGGACACGGGTCCGCATGGCCGAGGACGAGCGCGAGCAGGAACTCGGCGAGTGGCCACCCGAGCCGGTCGGGCAGGTTCGCGTGCGCCTGCTGACCGAGGCGACCTGTGCGGACCTCCGGGGGCCCACCGCGTGCGTCGTGATGACGCCGGCCGAGGTCGATGCGCAACTCGCGAAGCTCGGCCCCGACCCGCTCGTGGATCACGGTCGCGCCGCCGAGGACCGCTTCACGCGCGCCGTGCTCGCCAAGCGCACGCCGATCGGCATCCTGCTCATGGATCAGTCGGTCGTCGCGGGCATCGGCAACGTGTACCGGGCGGAGCTGCTGTACCGGGCGGGGATCGACCCGCACACGCCGGGGTCGGCCCTCACCGAGGAACAGGTGCGCGCACTGTGGCGCGATTGGCGCAAGCTCCTGCGCATCGGTGTCGAGGTCGGCCAGATGATGACGATGGACGGGCTGCGCGGCAAGCGCAAGGAGGACGCCCTCCGGCATCGCGAGGACCGGCACTGGGTCTACGGCCGCGCCGGGGAGCCGTGCCGTGTGTGCGGTACGCCGATCGCGCTCGAGGAGATGCAGGCGCGCAAGCTCTACTGGTGCCCCGGCTGCCAGCACTGAGAATGCTGCCGACACCACGACGGCGAGGCCCGCGATGTGCGGGCCCCGCCGTCGTGTCGTGCGTCGGTGTCGGATGTCGAGTGTCGGATCAGTCGGTGGCCCGGTCCGTGCTCGCCGCGTCCCGGGCGTCCTCCGCGTCCGCCAGTTCGCGCGCGTTCGGCGGGTCGGCCCCCGGCCGTGACACGGTGATGGCGGCGGCGAGGGCCGCGCGTTCGAGCATCCCCGTGAGCTCGCTCGAGCCGATGCGGTGCAGGCGGTCGCGTCCCTCGGCTCCGCTGATCCCCAATCGGAGCAGGACGTCGATGAGTGCGGCCATGAACGTGTCGCCCGCGCCCACCGTGTCGGCGACCCGGATTCGGGGCGCGGCGACCTCCCACACCCCGTGAGCGGTCACAGCGAAGGCGCCGTCGGCGCCCGAGGTGACGATGACGACGGCGGGGCCGGTCGCCTGCCAGGCCCTCGCGACCTCGACGGCGCTCGATTCCGGGTAGAGCCATTCGAGGTCCTCGTCGCTCGCCTTCACGAGATCCGAGAGTGCCACGACGCGCTCGACCCGTTCCCGGACCGGGCCCCGATCACCCAGGAGTACGGGCCGGACGTTCGGGTCGTAGGTGACGAGGGCGTCGTGTCGCGCCTCGCCCATCGCCCGGACGACCTCGGTAGCGCCGGGCTCGAGCAATGCCGCGATCGAACCCGAGTGGAGCACATCGATCACCTCCTGCGGGGCGATGGCGATGTCCCAGTCGAGGTCGAACTCGTAGCTCGCCGCTCCCGCCGCGTCGAGGAACGCGGTCGCCGTCGAGGTGCGGGGGGAGGCGCTCGCGACGAGCTCGACACCGGATTCGTCGAGCCACGCGCGGACGACCCGTCCGTGACGGTCGTCGGCGAGCTGCGTCACGAGCTGCGGGCGGTGTCCGAGCCTGCCGAGCGTGAGCGCGACGTTCGCGGGGCTCCCGCCGGGCATCTCCTCGATCCGCCCGTCGAGACGGTGGACGACGTCGACGAGCGCCTCGCCGATGACGACGATCCGTGCGTCAACGGTCCCGACCGGGTCGGGGCGGTCGGCGTCGGTTGTCGCCATCAGCTCACCACGTCGTTCAGGAAACTGAGCACGCTCGCGTCCTCCTCGATCAGGGGCACCAGCTCGTCGTTGAACGCGCGGCCCGTGGGGTGCGCGAGATGCGCCCGGAACGCCGCCTCATCGGCGTAGCGTTCGAACACGACGAACGCGGCGGGCGACTCCGCTCGCCGGTACACCTCGAAGCGGAGGTTGCCGGGTTCGGCCCTGACCTCGTCCGCGTAGGCGACGATGAGGTCCTGGACGGCCGACTCGGTGCCGGGCCTCGCCGTGAACTCGGCGTACAGCGTCCTCGGCACCGCAGCCGGAGCCGCCGGCTCGGCCCGTGGCGCACGCCGGTCCGGTGTCCCGTTCTCGTCAGGCAACGGCCGCTCCCGTCATGATCGCGACCGCGTCGGTCATGCTGTGCGATCGCGGCGTGATCGTCGCGGCCCGCTTGCCGAGACGCTGGATGTGGATCCGGTCCGCGACCTGGAACACGTGCGGCATGTTGTGCGAGATGAGGACGACGGGAACGTGCTGCTCGCGCAGGCGCTCGATGAGCTCGAGCACCTGGTTCGACTCGCGCACACCGAGTGCCGCCGTCGGTTCGTCGAGCACGACGACCTTCGAGCCGAAGGCCGCGGCCCGGGCGACGGCGACGGCCTGTCGCTGACCGCCCGACAGGTTCTCGACGGCGACCGTCACGTCCTGCAGGGTCGAGATCCCGAGCCGCTGCAACTGTTCACGGGCCTCCGCGCGCATACCGGCCGTGTCGAGCGTCCGGAACACGGTGCCGAGGATGCCGGGCTTCCGGCGCTCGCGACCGAGGAACAGGTTCGAGGCGACATCGAGCGCGGGCGACACGGCGAGGTTCTGATAGACCGTCTCGATGCCGGCATCGCGCGCGTCCTGCGGGCGTTTGAAGTGCACCGGCTCACCGTCCAGCAGCAGCTCGCCCTGATCGGGGACGTAGGCACCGGTCAGACACTTGATGAGCGTGGACTTGCCCGCACCGTTGTCGCCGATGATCGCGAGCACCTCGCCCGCGTGCAGCTGCAGGCTCACACCGTCGAGGCCGACGACCTTCCCGAACGTCTTGACGAGTCGCTTCGCTTCGAGCACGGGGACGCCCTGCGGCGTCGGCACCGGCTCGACGGCGTCCGTGACGAGGCTCATTTGCGCACCTTCCTGATCCACTGGTCGACGGCGACCGCGACGATGACGAGGATGCCGATCGCGAGCGTCTGGTAGAGGCCGTCGACGTTCGCGAGGAAGAGGCCGTTGCGGAACACGCCGACGATGACGGCGCCGAGCAGCGTTCCCCAGATGATCCCGCGACCACCGAACAGCGAGGTGCCGCCGATCACGACGGCCGTGATCGAGTCGAGGTTGAGATCGGCGCCCGCGTTCGGGCTCGCGGCGCCGGAGCGGCCGATCTGGATCCACGCGGCGACCGCGAGGATCGCGCCGGCGACGACGTACACGCTCATGAGCACCTTCGTCGTCGAGATCCCCGCGAGGCGCGCAGCCTCGATGTCGTCCCCGACCGCGTACACGTGCCGACCCCATGAGGTCCGCCCCAGCACGTAGGCCATGAGGAGGTACAGGGCGATCATGATGACGACCCCGACGGTCAGCATGACGTCCCCGATCGGGAACGCCGTCGCCGTCCACGACAGGAGTCCGGGCATCTCGGACTTCCTGACCGTCTGACCTCCGCTGTAGAGCAGCGTCAACGCGATGAAGACGTTGAGCGTGCCGAGTGTCGCGATGAACGGTGGCAGCTTGACGCGGGTGACGAGGAACCCGTTGAGCGCGCCCGCGGCGAGTGCCGCGACGAGCCCGGCGAGCAGGGCCAGCGCCGCGGGGAACCCGTTGTGGAAGGCCGTCTGTGCCATCACCATCGATGCCAGGATCATCCCGGCACCCACCGACAGATCGATGCCCGCGGTCAGGATGATGAGGGTCTGGGCGATCGCGACGGTGCCGATGACCGACACCTGGTCGAGCACGAGCGACAGGTTCGCGGGTGCGAAGAACCGCGGATTGATCGTCCCGAAGACGATGATGGCGATCACGAGGACCACCGCCGGGCTGATGGCGGGATAGCGGTGCAGCACGCCGCGCGCGCGGTCGAGCGGTGTGCGGCGGTCGAGGAACTCGGCGGCGAGGTCGAGTGACGAGGTGGGCGGAGACGTCTGTGTCACGAGATCACTTCCTTGTGAGGGGTGGCGCGAGCGGGTCGCGAACGCACGGAGTGTCCGGTGGGGCCTACTTCGTGCCCCAGCAGAGGTCCGCACCCTGCGTGGTGTCGATCGACTCGACCCCGTCGACGGGCTTGTCGGTCACCAGTGAGACGCCGGTGTCGAAGAAGTCGAGGCCCTCGCTCGTCTCGGGCGCGGTGCCGGTCTTCACGAGTTCGGCGATCGCCTGCACGCCGAGCTCGGCCATCTTGACCGGGTACTGCTGGCTCGTCGCGTCGATGATGCCGTCCGCGACCTGCCCGACGCCGGCGCAGCCGCCGTCGATCGAGACGATCGTGACGTCGTCCGTGCTCTTGCCCGCCGCTTCGAGCGCCTGGTAGGCGCCGTAGGCGGCCGGCTCGTTGATCGTGTACACGAGGTTGATGTTCGGGTTCTTCGCGAGCAGGTTCTCCATCGCCGTCCGCCCGCCGTCCTCGGCGCCCTGGGACGCCTCGTTGCCGACGATCGTGTAGGAGCCACCCTTGCCGCCCGTGTACGACCCCTGGGGTGCCTCGTCGCCGTTGACGGACCGGTCACCGAGCTCGATGCCCATGCCCTGCAGGAAGCCCTGGTCCCGGTTGTAGTCGACCGAGACGGCCTTGTCGTCGAACAGGTCGATCATGCCGATCACCGCCTCGCCGCCGGCGAGGGACTCGGCGGCCCACGAGCCGATCTGCTGGCCCGCGAGGAAGTTGTCGGTCGCGAAGGTGATGTCGACGGCGTCGGCCGGGTCGGGCACGGTGTCGAGGGCGATGACGTAGAGACCCGCGTCGCGGGCCTTCTGGATCGCGTCGAGCACGGCGGGTCCGTTCGGCGTGATGAGGATGCCGGCGTCGCCCTTGGAGATCGCGGCCTCGATCGCCTGGATCTGGGTGTCCTCGTCGCCGTCCTCCTTGCCCGCCGAGAGCGTGAGGTTCACGCCGTTCGCGGCCGCGGCCGTCTGGGCACCCTCCTGCATGGCGATGAAGAACGGGTTCGAGTTGGTCTTCACGATGAGCGAGACGCCGATGTCGCCGTCCGCGCCGCCGTCGGTTCCCTGGCCGGAGCCTGCACAGCCCGTGAGGCCGAGCACGGCGACGGCCAGCATCGACGATGCGGCGAGAAGCGGCTTGCGTCCGAAGAGTCCGTGATTCGTCATTGAATTCTCATTTCGATCGAGCGGTTGACAACGTTGTCAAGATCGTTTGTACTTCACTCGACCGCTAGAGTCAACAACGGATCCAGGAAGGGGCCCGTGACAACGATGTCTGAGCCAGATCACCTCGCGGCCGGCCGCACTCGAACCACCATGAAGCAGGTCGCGTCGCTCGCCGGTGTCGGCGTGAAGACCGTTTCGCGGGTCGTCAACAACGAACCGAACGTCTCGGCCGCGACGGCCGAGCGGGTGTGGCACGCCGTCAACGTGCTGAACTACCACGTGGACCTCGGTGCCGGGAACCTGCGGCGCGCGGACGGTCGCACGAGGACGATCGGGTTGCTCGTCGGCAGCGTCGACAACCCGTTCTCCGCCTCCATCCACCGTGCCGTCGAGGACATCGCCGAGGAGCACCACGTCGCCGTGTTCGCGTCCTCGCTCGACGGGGACTCGCGGCGCGAGGAGGGTGCGGTGAGTGCATTCATGCGACGGCGTGTCGACGGGCTCATCCTCATGGCCACGAGGCAACCGGACTACCTGGCCACGCTCCGCGACCGCGGGATCCCGGCCGTGTTCGTCGACCGGACGCCGGTCGGTGACGATCTCGACGTCGTCGCGAGCGACAACCGGGCATCCGCCGCGCGGGCGACGGCCCACCTCATCGCGCGCGGGCACCGACGCATCGCCCTGCTCGCGGACCGGTTGTCCATCCAGACCGCCGACGAGCGGTACCGGGGGTTCATGGAGGCGCTCGGTGAGGCCGGGATCCCGACGAAGCTCGCGTCGGTCGTCACCGAGATCGGGGACGAGGAGTCGGCTCGCCTCGCGCTCGGACGGCTGCTCGACTCGGACACGCCACCGACGGCGGTGTTCAGCGCGCAGAACCTCATCACGTTCGGGGCGCTCCGCGCCCTCCGGGAGCGCGGGCTGGAACACGAGGTGGCGCTCGTCGGGTTCGACGACATCCCGCTCGCGGACCTCATGGACCCCGGTGTCACGGTCGTCGCGCAGGATCCGCAGCAGATCGGGCACCGCGCCGCCCGGATCCTCTTCGATCGTCTGGACGGCGATCGTCGACCGGCGCAGCGCGTCGTCGTGCCGACGCTGTTCGTCGAGCGCGGGAGCGGTGAGATCCCGGGGCCCGGCGGCTGAGCTGCGCGTGCTCGCACCGCCTCGCGTGCCGAACGGATGCTGACATCGTTGTCGGCCGACATCGCCACGGCGTTCGGACGGCCGAGGGCCGCGCTGACGGCTGACAACGTTGTCGACGCGACGCGACGCGACGCGACGTTCCGTGCGCGACGTCTACTGCGAGGTGTCTCGCGCGGCGAACTCGATCCAGTTCCCGAACTCGCACGCGAGGTGCCAGCGGTGCCGGCGGATCATGTGGCCCGGTGTGAGGCGAGGGAACTCGACCGTCAACCACGCCTCGAACCCGTCGCCCACGTCGCGGAACTGGTGTCGGACCCCGCCGATCGGCGTGCCGGCGTCATCGCGCGCGACGCCCGCCATCTGGAGCGGATAGCTGGGGTCCGCGGTCATCCGGAGGCCCGTCAGATCGCCGTACCGGATGCGGAAGCGGGCCGGGAGGGGGGAGCCGCCTGTGGTCTCGATGACCTTCTGTCGTCCGTCCGGCTCGTCGCCGATGAGGTAGTGGTCGGGGCAGGCGGCGAGCATGGCCGGTGAGGAGGGGAGTGCGAACTGTGTTCCGAACCAGTCCACGAGGTGTGTCGCCCGGCCACCGGGCACGCGGATCCGGATCGAACTGGCGGCCCGCGCGGGCCCCGATCCGGCGGTGAGTGCGCGGGATACGAGCGTCGAGGCGCGCAGCCTGCCGGTGAGGCGGCGCTCGAGTTCCGCCGGACCGATGTCCTCCTTCAGTGCGAGCAGCCGCTCGCGCAGCTCGTCGACGTCGTCGGTGGGTCGTGCTCGACCGCCGAGCTGTCGGAGGACGCGTCGTGCGCGACCGGCCTCCCACGCGAGGACCGCGCGTCGGTCCACCGTCTCGCGACCGATGCGCGTGCGGAGATCGAGGTGTTCGCTCATCGTGTATCTCGCTTCCCGTCCGTTTCGGACGTTCCCGAGTCTCCGCTAATGCGAGAATAATTGCAATAGCTACGTCGCGAAGGATGACGTGGGAGATGTGGGGGACACTGATCACATGGATGGCGTGAACGCGCGGCCGGGTGGTCGCAGCGCCCGGATCCGTCGGAGCGTGCTGGATGCGACGATCGGCGCGCTCCTCGAGAACGGCTACGACGGACTCGGGTTCAGGGACATCGCCGCGACGGCGGACGTGTCCGAGGCGACCCTGTACCGACGGTGGGGGAACATCACGAATCTCGTCGCCGACGCCGTCGGCGAGTTCGCCCTCGACGAGAACCCGATCCCCGACACGGGAGTCCTCGAGACCGACCTCCGGCACCTGCTCCACAGCGTCGTCACGCTCGTCGAGCGGCCCGACGTGCAGCGTCTCCTGCGCGGCGTGATGGCATTGTCCTCCGACGACGGCACCGTCGTCGCGGCCCGTCGCGCGTTCTGGCACAGCCGCTTCGAGCGCGGCGCCGCGATCGTCCGGCGGGCGATCGAGCGCGGAGAGATCCCCGGCGACGTCGACCCCGGCGAGGTGATCGAGATGCTCGTCGGTGCGAGCTACACGCGCGCCCTGTTGACCGAGCGTCGCACGGACGAGCGCATGCTCGAACGCTCGGTGCACGCCGCGCTCGCGATGTGCGACGCACCGGGACTGTGAACGGCGCGCCCGCGGCGGCACGCACGCCGTTCCACGACACCGAACTCACGGGAGACGACGTGCACGCCGATAGGCGGACGGTGTCACGCCGATGAGCTCACGGAACTCGCGCGTGAAGTGGCTGTGGTCGTACCAGCCGCACTCCGCCGCGAGTTCCGTGAGCGAACCCTCGTGTCCGAGGTCGAGGCGTCGCACCGCATCCCGAAGGCGACGGCGACGGAGGACCCACCCCACGCCGACACCGAGGTCCCGCGCGAAGAGGCGCTGAACGGTCCGCGTCGAGTAGCCCGTCACCCCCTCGACGCGCGCGACCGACGTCGCATCGGGGTCGTGCTCGATCCGCTCGACGAGTTCCGCGACGAGCGTCGAGGGCCCCGGGTCGGGCCAGTCGACCGACAGCAGCGCCTCGTCGAACCTGGCCGCCGTCCGGTCGGCGTCGCTCGCGAACGCGCGCTGCTCCGTGACGAGCTCGGTCGGGATCTCCCTCGCCCCGCCGCTCCGTTCGCGCTCCGAGGTCCGTTCGAGCGACAGCACCGCATCCGTCAGTTCGCGGGCGGCCAGGCCGAAGACGGTGGAGGCGACGCCGGGGTGCAGGAGGATCCCGGCCGTGCCGCCGCGGCCCGTGAGGCCGATGTCGAACGTCGCCCGCGTCACGGGTCCCGTCGCGAACGCGCCCGGTCCGTTCGTTCCCGTCCGGCGGACGCGCCCGTACTCGACGGTGAGGGAGGTCCCGAGTGCGGGCAGGACACGGGGACGATGACCGACACCCGGCGGCAGGTCCCAGGCGACGAACCAGTAGTGCCGCACCCACGGCGCGAGCCGAGCATCGGGTGCACGTCGAGCGAGCGCGACGTGCGACAGGAAATCGGACGGGTGCAGCACGTTCCCCGCGATCTCCGCGGCGCCGGCCGCCGGGGCCGGTGTCGCGGATCTCCAAGACGCCATGCGCAGATCCTCGCAGACTGCTGTCGAACCACCGAGAGGATGACCCGTGAACACCACCACGACCCCCGTCGCCACCCTGGCCATGATCACGCTCGACTGCGCCGAGACCCGCCCGCTCGCCACGTTCTACTCGGTCGTGCTCGACTGGGAGATCGTCCACCTCGACGACGAGTACGGCATGCTCGCCGGTCCGTCCCACCGGCTGGGAGTCGGCAGGATCGACGACTACGTGGCGCCCGAGTGGCCGGACCACGGCCGCAAGGCGTTCCACTTCGACCTCGCCGCGCAGGACGTCGAGGTCGCAGCCGCGCGCTGCGTCGAACTCGGTGCGACGCGTGCGGAGCCGCAACCGGGCGACACGTGGGTCGTGCTGCTCGACCCCGCGGGGCACCCCTTCTGCGTCTCCGACGCATCCGCCTGGTGACGAACGCCTACCGGAGCCGGCGCTTCGAGGCCGCGCCGTCGCCGCGGTCGCGGTCCCTCGCCTCGTAGGTCGTCGCGAGGACGACGAGCATGATGCCGGCAACGGCGAGCCATGCCCACCACGGGACGGCGCTCCGACCCGCCTCACTCGGCCAGAAGACCATGAGCGCGTGCGAGAGCGAGGCCGCGCACCCGAACACGAGCGGCGCCCGCAACCGTCCGACCGCACCCCACACGAGCATGGCGACGGCCACGAGACCGAGACCGACGAGGCGCCACACGGGCTGCGACACGAATTCGGCGAGCAGGCTCGGTGCGAGGAGCAGCGCGAGTCCCACCGTGAGCGCACGCCAGCTGCCCAGCGTCGGTGTTCGGCGCATCGACACGAGCCCGATCGTGAGGGTGGCCGCCGCGAGCGGAAGGGTCACGAGCTCCACCGGACGACCGGCACCGCCGAATAGACCGGCGACCGCCACGAGGAGCGCTCCCGCGGCGGCAACCCACGAGGTTGGGGTATCGAACGGTGGCGTCGGACGCAGGTGCGCGATGACCGCCGCCGCAGCCAGGAGCGAGGTCAGGACGAACACGAGGGCTCCGGCGGCCGAGCCGTCGGGATCGCGCAGGCAGATCCAGACCCCGACGGCCGTCGCGAGCCCGATCGTCACGAACACGAGGGTCCGGGCGAAGCGCCGCTCGAGGTCGCCCCCACGACGCGCGACGAGCCAGGCGGCCGCCGTCAGGACGGGCAGCACGGGCAGGACCCAGGCGATCGCGTCGAGCGCGCGCCCGCCGACGACCGCGCGGGTCGCGGAGCCGGCGACGAGCGCGACGACCGCACCGAGCGCGAGGGCGTCGCCGTACGGGCGCAGCGCCACGGGGAACAGCTTCGACGACGCCCCGAGCAGCACGACCGACGAGACGACCAGCGCGATCACCGTCCAGAGGGTGGAGTCGTCGTCGACGCCGAGTGCCGTGAGCGCGAGACCCGCGACACCGCCCGACGCGAGCATCACGAACGCCTCGCCCGACCACGGACCGCCGACGCTCGAACGCCAGCGTGCGGCGAGCACCCCCGCGGCGACGAGGACCGCGGCGGCGGCGAGGAGCGACGCGCGGACCGACAGCTGCGGCCACTCGTCGAGCAGCACGACGGGCACGAGGACCGCGAGCGCCGCCACACCGAGCCATCGCAGCCACCGCCGTCGCGAACGCGTCTGGTCACGAACTGGGGGGTCGACGGCGACGACCACGGCGACGAGCGCGAGGCCGAGCCACGTCGCGGGGACGCCTGGGCGGACGAGCACCCCGAATGCCGCGACGGCCGCGGCCGACACGTCGAGGGCGAGGCGCTCGCGGGCCGTGAACGGCCGACCGGCGAATGCCGCGGCGGCCACGGCCGCGAGCACGGCGATCACGGCCGGACCGATATCGGCGAGCAGCGGAAGGCCGTCCGTTCGGTCGACCCAGGCCACGGCCGACGCGAGGGCGGCCGGTGCGGTGACGAGGCCGATCGCGCGGGCGCCCCGAGGCACGCCTGCCGACGGGCGCACGACGAGGGCGACGGCGGCGAGTGCGACGAGCACGGGCGCGGCAACGGCGACGGCCGGCAGGAGCGGCGACAGGGGGCCACGTCCCGCGTGCCACGCGACGTTGACCCCGGCGGCCACGAGCGCGCCGACGGGAAGCAGTGCGAGCTGCGGCCAGACCGCGCGCGAGCGTGGCCACACCGCCGGCAGGATCGCGACCACGACCGCGAGGATGCCGCTCGACGCGTACTGATCGTTGCGCGGGTGGCTCGTCCAGGCGAGGACGAGGGCGACGAGTCCGGCCACCGTGAGCGTGACCGACATCGCGATCCGAAGACGGGACGACGCCGGAAGGCGGCCCGGCAGGCTCGGCAGCAGTGTGGCGACGACGACGCCGAGCACGGCCGTGCCGAACCACACGGCCGCGTTGACGATCGGGACGTCGGGGCCGGGGGAGACGGGCATGCGCGTCGCGGCGACGACGAGTGCGACGGGCACCGAGGCCAGGGCGGCCCCGACGAGCACGCTCGCCCAGCCGTGGTCCGTGCCCCGGTGCGGTGCCCCGCCCCGGTACCCGTCCTCGCCATCGTCGAGCGGATCGTGCCCCCCGGGGCGGCCCGTCCGGGCGAGCGCGGGAACCCCGAACGCGCCCGCCGTGATCGTGACGAGGAGGGCGAACACGAACCACAGGACGGCGCGGAGCGGTGAGTCCGCGCCGATGAGGGACGGGATGACGTGTCCGAACGCGAACAGGACCGCGAGGCCGGACAGAACGCCCGGCGTCCAGCGGGGACGATCGTCGGGACGATGCGGGCCGCGTACGGCGATCAAGACGGCGGCAGCGAGGAAGAGCAGGCCGACGGGCACGCCGCGGACCTCCGCCGCGACGTCGACGGCCCACGTGTCGACGAGCGATTCCCACGCGAGCGACCAGGCCGGGAGCGCGAGCCACGCGACATGACGGCGGCCGGATCCCGAACGGAACAGGCCCGTGCCGCCGGTCGCGACGAGCAGCGCGACGGTGCCGAGCGCGAGCGCCGCGACGGCGAACGTTCCGGGGCCGGCGAGGGCGCCGGTCACGAGCGAGACGACCGTGAGCGGCGCCGCGGCGGTGTCGAGGGCGCTTCGCGCCCGCCCGGGCGGCAGGCCACGTCGATTCCACAGGCTCCACCCCGCGGTGGCCACGGCCACGAGGGCGGCGGTTCCTGCGACCGGGGCCGCGGGGTGGAGGGACTCGGCGGTGAACAGGAACCGGGCGACGGTTCCGAGCAGGAGGAACAGGGCAGCGGGCGCGAGGACGTCGATTCCCGCGGCGGTCGTCACGCGGAGCGGCCCCTCCGGCGTCCCCCGGCGAAGGAGCATCAGGACGAGGACGGCCGCGAGGATCGCGAGCAGCCCGATCACCACGATCGGGCGCGCGATCACCTCCGGCCGGTCGAGGCCCCAGCGCGGACCGGGCCCTGCCAGCGCGAGCGTGACGATGCCGAACGACGTGGCGGCGGGCGCCCCGGCGACGAGCAGCACGAGCCGTTCGAGCGGAGACACGAGGCGGCCGGGAAGGAGCCCCGCGAACACCGTGAGGAGCGTGCCGGTCGCGAGCGCGACGAGCACGGCCTCGTCGTCGGCGAGGGGGCCGAAGGGCTCGCGCGCCTCGAGCGCGAACCGTGCGCTGCCGAACCACAGGACGGCGACGGTCCCTGCGAGGAGGCCACCGCGTGCGAGCACCGCCCGCCCCGAGCCGGTGGGCACCTCCGCGACGTCGTGGATCGCCGCGCGCGCGAGGACGAGCGCCACCACGACCACGAGCACCAGCGCGACACCGGCGCCCGCGGTGACATCGCCCAGGAGGAGTGCCGAGACACACGCGACGCCGAGCCCCCACCACGCGACACGAACGATCGCCGACCGGACGGGAGTGGCACGTCGTCGGTCGGCGACGAGAAGGACGACGAGATGTGCCACCACGACGACCGCGAAGAGGATCGTCGCCGCGAGCCACTGCCCGGCCCGGAAGGGGGCCAGCACGAGAACGGCCGACGCGGCGGCGGCCACCCAGCCCGCGTGGACGGCGAGACGCCGCGCGATCGCGAGCGCGGCGATCGCGACGCCGAGCCCGAGCGCGGCGCCGAGCCAGGGCCAGAACGCCGCGGGCTCGAATGCGTCGAACGAGGGCCGGAGCGGACCGAGCGGGTCTCTGTCGCCGACGTCGGCACCGGCCGACGACGCGTTTCCGAACGAGATCGGCGAGGTCACGAGCACATGGAGGTATGCGAGCGCCGTCGTCCCGAGGGCGACGCCGCGCGCGATCGTGAGGGCCTGGTGGAAGTCGCTCGCGATCCGCGCCCGCACGATGTCGACGAGCGCCGGGCCGACGAACGCCGCGGCGACCGCGATCCCGGCCGCGATCGACGTCGGCACGCCGAGACCGGGGAGGAGGGCACCCCCGAGCGGGAAGCCGACGACCGCCAGGCAGGCCGTCACGACGGCCAGCGGGCGAGCGCTCGGCGGACTCGACCGCCGGAGCAGCAGCACCGTCTGCAGCCCCGCGATCGCGGTGCACACCCAGACGGCGGGGGCGATGAACGGCCCGACGTCCACCGCACGGCCGATCACGAGTGCGGGCAGTCCCGTGAGGAAGGTCGCGGCGATCGCGACGATGCCGACGATGGTGAGTGCATGGAACTCGAAGGGGCGGGCGGCGCCCGCCGTGCTCGTGAGCACAGAGGCCCACGAGCGGGCCCGACGTGGCGCGACCGGTGGCGGGGTCGGGGCGCCGGGCACGCCGCGGCCGTGCGACGGTTCGTCGCCGTCGACAGGCGCATCGATCCGCGTCGTGCGGACGAGGATCTGCAGCAGGGCGCCCGCGGCCGCGCCCGTGAGGCCGACGGCCAGGCGATCCCCGGCATCCAGCGGGGACGCGAGCGACGCGAGCAGCAGCCCGATTCCGGGGAGCACGGAGAGGGAGGCCGCGATCCCGGGTGTCCGGAGCCCCGAAAGGCGGTGCCACACCTCGAACACGAGCGTCAGCACGAGGAGCGCGGTACCCCAGTAGAGCGTCTCGCCGCTCGAACCGAGCCCGCCGACGTCGAGGGCACGAACCGCCCACGCGTTGAGCAGGACGAGGAGCGCACCCAGCGCGGCGACGCCCTCGGCGGTGGCGCGAAGTCGCAGTCGCGCGAGCCACGAGGCGCCGACGATCGTTCCGGCCGTGACGACCATGGTCACGATCGCGCGCGGCAACAGACCGAACGCGACCCAGGCGATCGTGAGGAAGACGATCGCCGCGACTCCGAGGAGCGCGATTCCCGTGCTCAGGAGCACGAGCTGGACGTTGACCCGCTTCGGCTCGGGGGCGGGGGCGACCGGCGGGGAGGTCTGTTCGACGGGGACGTGCGCGTACGCGGCCGGCGGCTGCGCCGGCGGGAACACGCCGCCGGCCGGGCCCGTCCAGCCCGGTCCGGGCGGCGGACCGTTCAGGGGGTCCGTCGTGCGGACGGGAACCGCGGCCGGCGGCTGGACGAACGGGGGACCGGGCGTTTCCACGACGCCCACCGTGCGTGTGGTGTCGGGCACGCGCGCGTCGTGGGCGAGGGGGAACGCCGCGATGTCCGGGGCCGCCGCCGCGACGTGCGGCGCGGGCTCTGCCGTCGCCGCAGCCCGCTGAGCGCGCGTCGCCTCGAGGTCGCGGCGGTGGACCGCATCGAGCACGGTGCCCCGCTCGCGGAGGAGTTGCGCGGCGCGATTCGAGAGATCGAAGATCTCCTCGGCCTCGGGCGCCTCGAGCGGGAAGTCGCATCTCGCGCACCGTGACCTGGTGACGAGCGGTGCGAAACAGAACGGGCACAGGTGGACGTCCGTCAGTTCGCTGATCGAGCGCGGGAACACCGGGCCCTGCGCGCCCGCGCTGTCGTCCGATTGGGTGTTCATCGCCGCCTCACGTTCCGTCGTCCGAAACGAATCTAGGGCCAGCGGGGGTGTGGCGGGATCACCCCCGAGGCGGCTCCGGCTCATCCTCTGGGCGCGAGGCGTCGGATCGACGGTCGACGCGTCGCTCCGTTCGCCGATCGAGTGGCGGGTTCGGAACGCGCGAACGGCCGTGCACCCCGGGGGTGCACGGCCGTTCGCGCGTGACTCACGTGACGCGCAGCGCCTCGATCGGGGCGATCCGCGTCGCCCTGATGGCCGGGCCGACCGCGGCCAGCGCGCCGAGCAGGACGGTCGCGCCGACGATCGCGATCACGAGCTGCCACGGCACCGCTGGGGCGACGAGCCCCCGGCTCACGGCACCGAAGGTGGCCTGTGCGCCGGCCCACCCGTAGAAGACACCGAGGATCGCGCCGAAGCCGACCGCGACGATGCTCGCGAGCGCGCTCTCGGTCACGATCATCGCGCGCACCTGGGCGCCCGTCGCGCCGACGGCGCGCAGCAGGCCGAGCTCACGCCGACGCTGCAGGACGCTCAGTGAGAGGTTCGACACCATGCCGATCGCGGCGAGCACCGCCGAGACCGCGGTGAGGGCGACCATGATCGTCGTCACGATGCGGATGACGGTCATGAACATCTCGAGTTCCTCGGCGGCGACGGCCGCGTCGACCTCCTTCGCGATGTCGGCGAGGATGATGCTGCTCATCGTCGCGAGCGCCACGACGAACATGACGGTCAGCGCCACGCCGATCACCATGCCGATGGAACTGCGCGATGCGGAGCGCGGGGAGCGGACGGCGTTGCCGCTCGCGAGCTGGGCGGCGGCGGAGCGTCCGAACGCGCGGCCGACGAGCGCCATGAGCCGCGGGATGATCGCGACCGAGCCGACGATGACGCCCGTGAACGAGAGCACGCCACCGAGGAACGCGACGAGGACGCCGAGCGGTGAGACGAGCCCGAGCGCGACCCCGCCGAGCAGGAGCGCGAGCCCCGAGCCGAGCAGGAGCCACATGACGACGGTTCGGCCGATCCCCATCCGCAACTGTTCGGCCGGGGTCTCCACGTCGGCGGAGAGCGCCTGCACGGGGGAGACCCGGGCGACGGCACGCGAACCGACGTACGCGGCGAGCCACACGGTCACGATCGCCACGATCGCGGGCGCCACGGTCGCGGGCTCGAACCACGAGTACTGCAGGTCCGGGAGGTCGCCCGCGGCCACGTTCGTCTGCACGACGAGTCGATAGGTGGACAGGGCGGCGAGCAGGCCCGCGAGCGAGCCGACGACACCGGCGACGAGCCCCTCCACGGCCAGCTTGCGGCGCAGCGACGAGGCCGTCGCGCCGAGCAACCGGTACTGGGCGATCTCGCGCACGCGCCCCGCGACGATCGTGTTGAACGTGTTCGAGGTGACGACGGCGGCCGTGTAGGCGCCGATGCCGATGAACACCCACGCGACGCTCATGACCGCGACCGCGAGCGTGCCCGCCGCCTCGGGATCGTCGCCCACGACGAGATCACGCACGAGCGTCGACCCCATGACGAGTGCGACGCCGAAGAACGACGAGACGAACGCGATGAGTCCCGTGACGAACTGATCGCGCACACTTCGCGCGGTCATGCTCGGGCCTCCGTCGGCTGCTGCGGCACGAGGTCGTCGATCATGATGCGGGACACCGCGGCGGGGTCGAGACCGCGCTCCTGCCGGACGATGCGACCGTCCGCGAGGAAGACGATGCGGTCGGCGATCGACGCGGCGATCGGATCGTGTGTGACCATGACGATCGTCTGGCCGAAGTCGGTCGCCGCGGCGCGGAGGAGGTGCTGCACCTCGGTCGCCGTCCGCGAGTCGAGGTTGCCCGTGGGCTCGTCGGCGATCACGAGCTGCGGGCGGGTGGCGAGTGCGCGGGCGATCGCGACGCGCTGCTGCTGCCCGCCGGACAGCTCGTTCGGCCGGTGACCCAAGCGGTCCGAGAGGCCGAGCACCTGTGTGAGGTGCGTGATCCACGCCCGCTCCTCGCCGTCGGGGCGCCGTCCGTCGAGGCGGAACGGCAACTCGATGTTCTCGGCCGCCGTGAGCGTGGGGATGAGGTTGAACGCCTGGAAGATGAAGCCGATGTCGCGGCGACGGAGGATCGTGAGCTCCGTGTCGCCGAGATCGGTGATGTCGCGCTCGGCGATCACGACGCGCCCCGAGGTCGGCCGGTCGAGCCCTGCAAGGCAGTGCATGAGCGTCGACTTGCCCGAGCCCGAGGGGCCCATGACGGCGGTGAACTCGCCCCGCTCGACGTCGAGGGCGACGTGGGAGAGGGCGACGACCTCGCTCGACCCCGGCCGACCGTAGTGCTTCGAGACGTCGAGGAGTCGGGCGCTGATCGCGGCCCGGTGCGATTCGTTCGTGTTCATGCCGGCCACGCTACGGATCCCGAGGCCGGGTCGCGTCTGCCTCGGGTCGCGACCGCGTCTGTCCGGGGGACGATCCGCCGATGCCGCCGTCCGCCGTCCGCCGTGCGGCGCGGACGAGCGGACCGTCCGGTGGAGACGGTGCAGTTCGGCGCGGGCGCGGGCCGGTGGATCGACGTCCGGCGGATCGCTGTCCGGCGGATCGCTGTCCGGCGGATCAGTGCCCGACGAGGCCGTGCGCGTACGCGTAGACGACGAGCTGCACGCGGTCGCGCAGCTGGAGTTTGGCGAGGATGTGGCTGATGTGCGTCTTCACGGTGCCGGCGCTCACGAACTCGCGCGCCGCGATCTCCGCGTTCGAGAGGCCCTCGGCGACGAGCAGGAACACGTCGCGTTCGCGATCGCTCAGCGTCTCGTAGGCTGCGGGGACGGGTTTCGCGGCGGGCTGCGCGGGCTGGCTCGCGAAGCGCTGGAGGAGTTCGACCGTCGCATTCGCCGCGAAGAGCTGGTTGCCGGCGTGGATCGTGCGGATCGCCGCCGTGAGGAGGTCGGGTTCCGCGGCCTTCAGGACGAAACCGCTCGCTCCCGCGGCGACCGCGCGCGCGACGGCCTCGTCGAGGTCGAACGTCGTGAGGATGAGGATCCTCGGGGCCGCGTCGCCGAGCTCGGCGATGATGCGCTCGGTCGCTTCGATGCCGTCGATGCCGGGCATGCGCACGTCCATCAGGAGGACGTCGGGCCGGAGGTCGCGCGCGAGTGCGATGCCGCCCGGTCCGTCGACCGCCTCCCCGACGAACGTCATGTCGGGCTGATTCGAGAGGATCATGCGCAGGCCGGTGCGGAAGAGGGAGTGGTCGTCGCACACGGCGACGCGGATGGTCGGGTCGGTCACGGTTCGATCCTCGCGTGTTCGGCTGGGGGAAGGGTCTCGGCTCGGCCGATGGGGAGTGCGGCGTCGACGTGGAACTCGTCCCCGGCTCGGGCGGCCCGGAACGTGCCCGCTTCGAGCAGCACGCGTTCGCGCAGGCCGATGAGGCCGTGCCCGCCGCTCACGAACCGGGGCGCGACACCGACCGCGGGTGCGGGCACCCGGTTGACGACGCGCAGGTGCAGCGCGTGCGGGCTCCAGCGGACGTCGAGCGAGACCGGGGCCGACGGGTCGCCGTGCCGCAGCGCATTCGTGAGGGATTCCTGCACGATGCGGAACGCGGCGAGCGAGGCCCCCGGCGTGAGCGCCTGTGGGTTCCCGTCGTCGTGCCGGTCGATGCGGAGCCCGAGGGCCTCGAACTGTGCGACGAGTTCGGTGAGCTCGTCGAACGTCGCGGCGGGCCCCGAGTCCTGTTCGTGCCGGAGGTCGGCGAGCAGGCGACGGACGTCGGTGAGCGCGTCGCGGGAGACCCCACCGATCGTGCGGACGGCCTCGTCCGCCGTGTCGGGGTCGTTCCGGATCGCGTACCTGGCGCCGTCCGAGAGGGTGGCGATCACGACGAGGGAGTGCGCGAGCACGTCGTGCATCTCGCGCGCGATCCGGCCCCGTTCCTCCTCGACCGTCATGCGCTCGCGCAAGTGGCCCTGCTCGACCTCCGCGAGGCGCTGCTGGACGCGCGCCTCCGCCGACCTCATCGTGAGCCACCGGGCGAGGCCCAGGAGCCAGGCGCACCCGAGCGTGAGGGTCGTCAGGATCCAGAGCGCGATGAACTGGTAGGCGGCCGTCTCGGGGCCGGGAACGCGGTCGAGGAGCGCGTCGACGAGGGCGAGGTAGCTCGGTGCGACGATGCCGGCGATGACGACGGCGCCGAGCGAGATCCGCCGGAGCACCTTGCCGCCGTATGCGGCGCACGCGTAGACCACGAGCACCTGACAGGCGTTGACGGGGGTCGGCCACGACAGGGACAGCATCTGTGTGAGCGCCGACAGCGTGACGGCCACGAGCGCGATGCTCGGCGCGGCGCGGCGGAGGACGACGCCGCCGATGCCGAGGGCCGCGCTCGCGTAGGCGAGCGGGATGAGCGGCTCGAGGGGGACGGAGATGTCCACGGACAGCAGTGTCACTACGGCGACGACGGCCGCGAGCACCCCGTCGAACCACCACTGGTGGGGGAGCAGCCGGCGGAACATGAGGCCACGATAGCGACGCGCGCGGGCGGGAGGCACGGGGGCGACGACAGTGGCTGCCGCCGATACCGCTCGGAGGTCGGGCGGGCGCGGCGGTGCGATCGCGTCGCGTCGCGCGGGCACCGTGCGCGTCCCGTCCGCCCGCGTGGGCGGCGGCGAGTTCACCGCGGCCACTCGATCGCTCGCGCCCGACGCCACCCGCGACCGGACGTGACCGGTCACGGTCGCGCGCTCGCGGGGGGAGCAGGTGTCGGGGTGGGCGGTGGTCGGCTGGGGGTCACCACCCCGTCGGGCGGAGACGTCGCGGAGGAGCATGTTCCCACGTTCCTCCCCGCTGCGGCCGGTCGCCTCTGCCGGGCGGGGGAATCGGCTCTCCCGCAGGTACCGATCGGGCGCCGATGCATTGCTCCGACGGGGTCGAGCGATGCACGCTCGGACCATGTCCTTCTCCAACGCACTCCTCGCCCTGCTCGCCTCGATCGAATTCGCGCTGGTCGCCGTGGCCGTCGCGCTCGTCCTCGTCGTGCTGGTCGTGGTCGTCGCCGTTCGACGGTCGCGGAGCGGCACATCGGCCGGGACGGTTCCGGTGGATCGGACGCCGTCCGAGCGGCGACCGGTGACGAAGGCACGGCGATCGCTCGGGATGCTCGTCGACGGGCTCGGGATCGTGCTCGTGACGATGGGGATCGCGGCCGCCGTGTACCTGTGCCAGTTCCTCGCGCTCGGCGCGACACCCGACGATCGGGGGGCGCTCGCGAGCACGGCCGGCGTGATCGCGACGTTCGTCGTCTGGACGGTCGTGACGCTCCGGTCCGGGCGCACGGTCGGCGACCTCGTGGTCGGTATCCGCTACGTCGGCGGAGCGCGGCCGGAGTGGTTCGCCCGCATCCTCCGATTCCTCGGCGGGATCGGTGGCTACATGATCCTCGCGAACCTCCCGGTCGTCGGGGCCGGGGCGTCGAGCACCTTCCTCGTCGTGTCGGTCGTCGCGACGCTCGCGACGGACGGCGGGCGTGGGCTGCCGGGCCTCCTGTCCGGGCGCCGGGTGGCCGATGCGCGCGAGGTCGGGGTCGACGTCCGGGCGTCATAGCGCGCTCACCACCGAGCGAGGGGCCGGTGGGTCGTGCGACGGCCAGGGTGCCTGCCACTTCCGGTGCTGATGACCGGGGGCGTCGTCGCGACCGGGCGCTCCCGCGGGCGCCTCGCTCTCCCGCCAGGGTGAATCGCCTCCATCGCAGGTCGTGACGTGCGTCGGCGGCGACGGGGCGGGCCTCGGACGGCGGCACACTGGAGGGATGGTGACCGATCAGCTCGTCCTCGCGCTCATCGCGATCGGCGCCGGGATGGTCGCCGGGGTCGTGCTGTTCGTTCCGTTCGTCGCGATCAGCTACCGACGGCGCGGCACGGTCACGATCGGGCGCTTCGCCCTCTGGGCGCTCGCGCTCGTCTACGCGTGGGCGATCTGGGCGTTCACGCTCCTGCCGCTGCCGGATCCCGTCGACATGGTGTGCGCGGGGTGGAACCTCGATCCGTTCGCGATGCTCGGCGAGGTCCGCGACGCGATCGGGCGGGCGGGCGGGCGCCCGGCGCGGGCCCTCGTCGATCCGGCCGTGCTGCAGATCGTCCTCAACGTGTTCCTGTTCGTGCCGCTCGGGTTCTTCGTCCGGGTGCTCGGTGGGCGCGGCATCGTCGTCGCGGGAGCGATCGGCCTCGCGCTGTCCGTCCTCGTGGAGACCACGCAGCTCACCGGCGTGTGGGGCCTGTACCCGTGCGCCTACCGCGTGTTCGACGTCGACGACATGCTGACGAACACGGTCGGGGCGCTCGTGGGGTCGCTCGTCGCGTTCGTGGTCCCGCGGCACCTGCGTGCAGGCGGGGGAACGACGCCCCGCCCGTCGGCACCGCGACCGGTCACGAAGCCGCGACGACTGCTCGCGATGGCCGTGGACGGGATCGGGTTCACGGTGTTCGCACTCGCGGTGACGCTCGTCGCGCGCGTGTGGCAGTTCTTCGTGATCGGCGACACGGCGGCCGAGGACGGCCAGGTGACCGTGGCCGTGGGTGGCGTCGCGGCGTTCGTCGTGTGGGCCCTCGTCGCGCTCACGACGGGACGAACCGTCGGGGACCTCGCCGTGCGGCTGCGCTACGTCGGCGGGCCGCTGTCCGAGCCGGTCGCGAGGGTGCTCCGCTTCGTGGGTGGCATCGGCGGTTTCGTGCTCCTCACCTCGCTGCCGGAACCGTGGGCCGCGCTCGCGGTTGTATGGGCGGTCGTCCTCGTCGGCGCCACGCTCGCGACCGATTCGGGGCGGGGGCTCGCGGGGCTCGTGACGGGAAGGCACGTCGTCGACGATCGCGAGGGGGCGAGTGGACTCGGTACGGTGTCGAGCCATCGCGTCGACGCCTGAGGGTGTTTCCGTGCGCTCGTCGTGTCGCGGTGGACGCGTCAGACGGAGCCCTCTTCGACGAGCACGCATCCGCCTTCGGTGATGACGTGCGCTCGGCCGGAGTCACCGACCACTCGGCTCCACCTCTCGACGACGAGCCGACGTCTGTGCACCGACATGCTGAAGCCGCCGTACATTCCGGGGTAGCCGAACCAAAGCCGGTCCAGTTGCTCCAGGGCGATGATCTCGGTGGGAACCGGCCTGATTCGCACAGGCGCGAGCTCGTGGGTCCGTTCCGCGTCGACCGAGACAGAGTCGACGAAGGCTTCGATGAGGTCCTTCGTGTTGCGCGGGCTCGGGCTCGCGTCGATGGCTCGGCCGATCTCTGCTCGAACGAAGGAAATCGTTTGATCCGTCGCCGCTCAATCGTGCTTGGAGATTCGTTCATAGCGGATTGCCGCAATGCCCTCATCGGTGAGGACGGTCTCGGGCATTCCGTTACCGCGTACGAGCTGGGCGAAATCGCCGAGCGGCGTGAGTTCCACGCCGTCCGGGCACAGCTCCCCGATCAGCTCGTCGAGGCGGCTCATGCTGCACCTTCCGTGACCATGCGCACTAACAGGGCGATCATGAGGTCCTTCTCCTTCGGGTCGCTCATGGCGATCATGAGGGTGATCGCAGCGAGCGCGTTGTTCGTGATGCGCGGTGTGCCCGAAGGGGCGGTCAGGGTGCCGTTGCGGGCGAGGAACGTGACGAACAGCGCAGCGCCACTGCGCTTGTTGCCATCGGCGAGCGGGTGATCCTTCACCACGAGGTAAAGCAGGTTCGCGGCCCTCTCCTCCACGGTCGGGTAGAGGTCCTGACCCCCGAAGGTCTGGTAGATCGTGCCGATCACACCCACGAGCGCATCGCCTCGCTCGGTGCCGAGCAACGTGTCGGCCGGAAACTCCGACGCGAGCTTCGCGATCACTGCCCGCGCCTCCGGCAGTGTCAACGTCCAACCGGGTATCGCGCGTGGAGTGACGTCGATGCTGCCCTCGTCGTAGTCACGCAGGAGCGTCAGGCCGGGCAGATATCCGGCGAGCACATCGGCGACACCGGTGACGAGCTCGTCGTCCGAGCGCGCCAGAATCCGTACGAGCGAGCCGAGCTGTGCAAGACGCTGCTCGTTGAGTGCGTAGCCGCTGACGAGGTAGTCGCGCAGGCGCTCCGTCGCCCAGATGCGGAACTGTGTCGCGACCTTGCTCCGCACGCGATACCCGACCGAGATGATGAGGTCGAGGTTGTAGAACGGGAGTTCGCGCGCCACCTGTCGAGTGCCCTCGACGCGAACCTGTCGGAATCTCCGACAGGTTGCCGCTTCGTCGAGCTCGCCCTCCTCGTAGACGTGCCCGATGTGTTCGACGACGTTCGTGCGCGATGTGTCGAACAGCTCCGCGATCTATTGCTGACTGAGCCACACCGTGTCGGTATCGAGCCGCACCTCCAGTGCCGGCGCACCGTCGTCGCGCCGGTAGAGCAGTACCCCTCCCGATGGTTCGTCGGTCACGGGCGGCCGCCTTCGCGGTCGGCGACGATCGCGTCGATCGAAGTGCGCAGCTCGGCCTGATGCGCGACGATCCGCGCGATCTCGGTGTTCTGCGCGCGAATGTCGATGACCTCGCGCGTGACCTCCTGCTCGACGTTCGACGACACGGCGATGTTGTCCTCGTTCGCCCCGATTCGCTCGTTCGACACGAGCGCGGCGACGTGCTCGACAGCCTGCCGGTCCGTGAACGCGTCGAGGATGTGCTGCTGGTCCTCCGGCATGAGCTTGTTCGTGTTGCCGACGCGCGTGAACCAGCTCGAGGCATCGACGTACTCGTAGGCGTCACCGAACAGGTCGATCGCGTTGTCGCCGAAGTCACCCGGTGGGAGGTCACCGATGGCGTCGAGAAGTTTCACGAGTTTCTCGTTGCGCTTCGCCACCGTGTCGCCGAGCCTCGAACTGTTGACGTCGAGGTCGTCCAACAGCCCCGTCAGGTCGTCCTCGCCCTCGGCGCCGATCGCCGACCCCTCGATGTGCTTGAAGACCCGCTCGAGCCTTTCGTTGAGGTTCGCGTCCCGCGGTGCGCGGGTGCGCGCGTTGTCGAAGAGCTCCGAGGGGAGGAGGGTGAAGAAGCTCTTCTCCGCCACGGTGTCGGCGCGGCCGAACTCGGCCTCCGAGTCCGGCTTGCGCGCGTACGTGAAGTCGGCGGCACCGGCCCTCTGCTCGGCATCTTCGATGCAGGCCGCGAAATTCGCCGAGATGAAGCGAGAGAAGAGCATGCCGAGCACATAGGTCGTGAAGTCCCACCCGTCGACGCTGCCGCGAAGGTCGTTCGCGATGCGCCAGGTCGTCTTGTGCAGCTCGGCGCGCTGCGCTTCCTCGGTGGTGGGGGCCATGTGCGTGTTCTCCTGCGCCACGGGCGCGTGCTCGTTCCGCCGATGTGGTGCCCTCACGGTATCGCCACGCACGGACACGCCCTCGGTGCCGCGCGGAACGGGGCGCCGTGTGGTCGTCTCCCGGCGATGGGATCAGCGCGGTGTCGTGCTGCGCCGTGCGCCTCCGGGCGGGAGCCACCACGGCTCCGACGGGAGTTGGGCGGGAGGACGTGCGGGGGCCGCATCGGCCGCGGAGTACGGGGAGTTGTGGGCTGACCCGTCGGCTGAGGGGCGGGTTGTCTACGTGCGTTGCATCGCGGACGATGGTCCACCCCGGAGTGGGTGCCGACAACCACGTGCCAGTACTGCTCGTATCCCCGTCATCATGTCAGTGGCCTGTCGGGCATTCAATTCGATAGAAGAGAGGTACCTGCGTTCATCGTCGCGGTGTTGCGTCGCTGAGCGTGCCGCGTGCAATGAACCACCCAGGTCCGATCGTGGCGACTTCATTGTGTATGTCGACGAGTCCGGCGATCACGGTCTCACGCGTATCACTGACGAGTATCCGCTGTTCGTTCTGGCGTTCTGCGTGTTTCGAATCGATGCGTATGTTGGGCGCGTCGTCCCTCGCGTTCAGCGACGCACGTTCGACTTTTCGGGCACGACATGGTCGTCTTGCATGAGACGGATATTCGCAAGAGTCGTCCACCCTTCGACATTCTGCGCGTCCCCGATCGGACTCGGTATCCTTCGCCCAGATCACGTGAATCGCGCCTGGGATCTCATCCGGCCGAAGATGCGTGTGTCCCCGCGAGGGGAGATGCGGGGCCATGGGCTGAAAGTCTTCCCCTGATCGAGAACAAGCGGCCCCCACCTCGTGTGGGAGCCGCTTGCCGATCGGGTATGCCCAATCCGTACCCCTGATTTCAGGGGGCAGAACTGGCGTCAAACAAGGACGTGGCGTGGCCGGGCACGGTTCGGGGCCAGGCGCGGAGTGCGTTCCAACCTCGCGGGGCGGGGCCGCGTGCGGTCCTGGCCGTCGGAGGAGTGCCGCCGCTCGCGGTGCAGACTTCCGCCGCGACCGAACTGAATCGATTCGAGTCGGGGTGACAGGATTTGAACCTGCGACATCCCGCTCCCAAAGCGGGCGCTCTACCAAGCTGAGCCACACCCCGGTCGCCGCGACGAGCGCAGCCACCGGCGCGAGTCTAGCGGAACGCACCGCCCGTCGTGCGCGCCGCAGGACGGCGCGGGGCACCGCGGCGCTCCGCGACCGTGCGCGAGCGCTGCGTGGATGCGCTACGCTTTCCTGGTTCGTGGCGTCCGCGCCGCGTCCGGGGATGTAGCTCAATGGTAGAGCCTCAGTCTTCCAAACTGATTACGCGGGTTCGATTCCCGTCATCCCCTCCACTTCACGCTGCCACTCCCGCTTGTCGGTCGACGGTCATGTCGTCGTGGCGCCGTCGTCTTCCCCGGGATCCCCGAGCTGCCCCCGTGCGCGATGCGGGGGATAGCCCCGCTGTCCCGTGGCCCGACGATGCGTACGGTCGAAAGCGATCCCAGGGAGGGAACCGATGAACACAAGCGACCCCGTCCGCGACGACACCGAGGCAGGGACCGGCTCGGACGGCGGCCCGGACGACACGACCACGCCGCTCGGCACGTCGACCCGTGCAGCGGGCACGAACGAGGCAGTGACGGGTGCGACGACGCCGCTCGGTACGCCCACCCCGAACACTTCCGCCGCCCCGACCACGCCCCTCGGCGCATCGGTCGGCGCCGCACCGTCGGCCGCCCCGACCCGATCGCAGACGGTGCTGCCGAGTGCACCCGATGCTGCGACGACCCCGCTGTATTCGCCGAACGCCGCCTACGGTGCGACGCCGATCGGGAACGCCGCGTACGACGGCGTGCCCACCGGGCCCGCCGGCTCCGGTGCCGCGCCAGGCGGCAACCCCGCCGCGGACGGCTTCGGGCAGGGCAACACGCTGCCCGGAGGCTGGCCCGGCGAACGGCCGACGACCCACACCTGGACGGGGCCCGGTGTCGGCCCGCAGAAGGGTTTCGGTACGCAGCAGAAGCGTCCCGCCGCCACGACCTTCGAGGGCGCCCGCTCGCTCAGCACGACCGCCCTCGTGCTCGGCATCGTCGGAATGGTCTTCAACCCGTTGGGGGGCTTCAGTATCGCCGCCCTCGTGTGCGGCATCATCGCGAAGTCGCAGATCGACCAGCTTCGGGCGAACGGCGAGGCCGCGCCACCCGACGGCATGGCGATCGCCGCGATCGTGCTCGGCGGCATCGGCTTCGCCGCGACCGCGCTCCTGAAGGGGTTCCTCCTGTAACGCACTCCGCGCGGCGCCACGGCGTCCGGGGCGCAGTCGACGCTCGTCGACTGCGCCCCGAACGTCCGCCCGTCCCGTACCGGACGGGAGGACGTTCCTCGGCGTGGGGCGGACAGCTCCACGGTCGCCTCGGCCCGGCCGGCACGCCCGCGCCCGACATGCGCGGACGCCGTGCGGACACACGAGGCGTGCGTCCATCCCGTTCCCTGGGAACCAGGGGCGAGAGGATTACCCGTGCACCCCGCGGAACGCGTATCCTTGTTCCGTTTGTGCGCCCCGGCGTTCCCCCGCGGGAACCCGAGCCCCGGTGAATCGCGCCGGATGGGTCGGCCGCGCCGCGCAACCGCGCAGTGAACCCACGTACCTCAGGAGAATGCCCACGTGAAGACCTCGGTCGAACAGATCAACCCGACGCACGTCAAGCTCACGATCAACGTCGAGCCCGCCGAGCTCAAGCCCTACCTCGACGGCGCCTACAAGACGATCGCGTCGCAGATCCAGATTCCCGGCTTCCGCAAGGGCAAGGTGCCCGCGCCGATCATCGACCAGCGCGTCGGTCGCGCCGCGGTGCTCGAGCAGGCCATCTCGGACGGTCTCGACGCGTTCTACAACCAGGCGGTGCAGGAGAACGGCGTTCAGCCGCTCGGCCGCCCGCAGGCCGACGTCACCGCGACGCCCGACGTCGCGACGCTCGAGGGCGACCTCGTCATCGAGGTCGAGGTCGACGTGCGTCCCGAGTTCGAGCTGCCCGACTACGCGGGCCTCACGCTCGAGGTCGACGCCGCCGAGGTCACCGACGAGGACGTCCAGGCCGAGCTCGACGAGCTCCGCACGCGCTTCGGCACCCTCAGCACCGTCGACCGCCCGATCGAGGACGGCGACTTCGTGACGCTCGACCTCGTCGCGAGGGTCGACGGCGAGGTCGTCGACGAGGCACAGGGCATCTCCTACGAGATCGGCTCGGGCCAGCTGCTCGACGGCACCGACGACGCGCTCCTCACGCTCACCGCCGGTGAGGAGACGACCTTCACGTCGACGCTCCTCGGTGGCGAGCACGAGGGCGAGGAGGCGGAGATCACGGTCACCGTCGAGGCCGTCAAGGAGCGCGAGCTGCCGGAGGCTGACGACGACTTCGCACAGATGGCGTCGGAGTTCGACACGCTCGAGGAGCTTCGCGACGACCTCCGCACGACCGCGACGAGCAAGAAGACCTTCGAGCAGGTCGACCAGGCGCGCGAGCAGATCGTGCCGAAGCTGCTCGAGCTCGTCGAGATCCCCCTCCCCGCGTCGATCATCGACGACGAGGTGTCCCGTCACCTCGAGCAGGAGGGCAAGCAGCCCGACGACGAGCACGGCGTCGAGGTGCGCGCCGAGGCCGAGAAGTCGTTCCGTCAGCAGGTGCTGCTCGACGCGATCATCAAGGCCGAGAACGTGCAGGTCGAGCAGGACGAGCTCACCCAGTTCCTCATCCAGTCGGCGGCCCAGTACGGCATGCCGCCGCAGGAGTTCGTGAACATCCTGCAGGAGAACAACCAGTTCATGGGCATGGTCGGTGAGGTCGCCCGCTCGAAGGCGCTGCTCCACGTGCTCGACAAGGCCGAGGTCGTCGACGCCGAGGGGAACCCCGTCGACGTGTCGGAGTTCACCGTCGCGGTGCGTCGCGCCGAGGAGAAGGCTGCGGCCGAGGCGTCCTCGACCGCGATCCCCACCGAGGACCTCGTCGACGACGAGACCGGGGACGAGGCGGCCGACGAGGTCGACGCCAAGTAGCACGCAGGACATGTGAGCGAACGGGCCGGGACGAGACATCGTCCCGGCCCGTTCGTCGTTCCGCCACGGGCGTGCGCGGGACGAGCGGTTCCCGGGGACGCCATCGGCGTGGCAGGATCGCGACGACGGAAGGAGCCGCGATGGACGTGACGGTACGGGGGATCGAGGCGGACGATCGGGCCGCGTGGGACGAGCTGTACGCGGGCTACGCACGCTTCTACAAGACGGAGCAGACGGCCGCGATGCGTGACCGGGTCTGGGGGTGGTTGTCCGACCCCGCGAACCCCGTCCGTGGCCTCGTCGCCGTCGACGCCCACGACGTGCCGGTCGGGCTCGCACACTTCCGGCCCTTCCACCGGCCGCTGTCGGCGACGATCGGCTGCTACCTCGACGACCTGTTCGTCGCGCACGCGGCACGGCGCAGCACCGCGGCCGCTCGTCTGCTCGGTGAACTCGAGCGCATCGCACGCGCCGAGGGGTGGAGCGTCGTCCGCGGCATCACGCGCGAGAACAACTACCGCGCCCGCGTGCTCTACGACCGGTTCGCGACGCGCACCGAATGGGTCACCTACGACGCGATCCCCGCACCCGTCGCGGGCACGGTCGACGGCTGACGGGCCCGATCACCGCGCCCCGGCCGTGCGCCGCTCGCGGACGGCGCGCGCGCTCCACCGGCCGTCCTCCTTCGTCACCGTGATCGGGTGCTCGAACGCGTGCGAGATGATCTCGGTCGTGACGACCTCGTCGGCGGGCCCGGCGGCGACGACCGCGCCGTGCGCGATGACGAGCGCGTGGGTCGTCGACTCGGGGAGCTCCTCGAGGTGATGCGTGACGAGGATCGAGGCGACCTCGGGAGCGGAGTGCGCGAGATCGTCGATCGTCTCGAGCAACTGCTCGCGCGCGGCGACGTCGAGCCCCGTCGTGGGCTCGTCGAGGAGCATGAGGCGAGGGTGCGCGATGAGCGCGCGGGCGATGAGTGCGCGGCCGCGCTCGCCCTGCGACATGGTCGGCCAGACCGCATCACGCCGCGCCGTCAACCCGACCTCGGCGATGAGCTCGTCCGCCTCCGCCGCCTGCTCGGGCGTGGGCTGCCACCGGATGGGTCGCTCGATCGTCCCCGTCAGGCCCGTGAACACGACGTCACGGACGGACTCCTCACCCCGGATCGGGTGGCGCGGATTGACGTGTCCGATATCGCGCCGCAGTGCCTGCAGCTCGACGCGGCCGAGGCGGCGACCGAGCACCTCGACCGTGCCGGACGTCGGGTGGGCGAGCGCGCCGCAGAACCCGAGCACTGTGCTCTTCCCGGCACCGTTGGGCCCGAGCATCGCCCAGTGCTCGCCCGCGCGGACGGTCAGGTCGATGCCGCGAAGTATCTCGCGGCCGTCGCGACGGAAGGTGACGTCGCGGAGTTCCAGCACCGGCACACTCACGTCCACGATCGTTCTCCTCGTTCGTTCCAATAGCGTCGCGCCGGCTCCGCGAGCCCGGTCAGGAGCGCGGGGGCGACGCGGGGCGGCCGTGCGCGGGCGTTCTCGGCGAGCTGTGTCGGCGTGACGGCGCCGCACAGCACGACATCCGCCCACGGCTCGGCGAGGGCCGCGCCGATCGCGAACGCGTCGACCGACTGGTCGTCGTCGGCGGCGAGGGCGGCGACACGAGGTTCGTCGCCGGCCGGGCTCAGGCGGCCGTTCGCGAGGGCCTCCTTGACGACGACCGTCCAGCCGGCGTCGTGGGCCGCCTCGAGCGAGGGCCCGGCGGACGGGTCGAGCAGGTTCCACGTGCTCTGCACGACGGAGAAGGGGGAGTCGTCGACGGCCCGCGCCCGATCGAGGACCTCGGCCTGGCCCGGACCGCTCGTGGACAGCCCGACACGCACCCCCGAGTCGCGCAGGTGCCGGAGCGCATCGAGGGTCGGGGGCGAGTCGAGCACGGGACTGTCGGAAGTCAGCGAGTGCACGAGATAGATGTCGGGCCGCGTCCCGAGGGCCGCCAGGGTCTGTGGCCACTGCGCCTCGAAGTGCGCGAGCGAGTGGTCCTTGCGCTCCTGGACGGGCGCGTCCGGGTCCCAGCCGCCGACGTACTCGTAGCCCCACTTCGAGCCGATCACGAGCTCGGCGCGACGGGCGGCGTGCGCGGTCAGCCAGGAGCCGAGGAACGACTCGGCGAGGCCGTACGATCGCGCGACGTCGACGTAGCGGATACCGAGGTCCCACGCCGCGTCGAGGAGCTCGTGGGTCCGCTCCCGCATCACCTCGACCGACCTCGAGTCGGCCGGGCCGAGCGAACGGTCCCGACCGGCCGTGATGTAGGTGGGTCGCCCGATCGCCGCGAGCCCGAGCCCGAGGCGTGTGACGTCGTGCCGGTCGGCCGACGGGGCCGGGGGCGTGGCGGGGGACTGCATACCGTCACGATACGCGCCGATTCGTGCCCGACGGCCCGTTCGAGGGTTGCGTCGAGCGGGGTGCGCGGCGCCGCTCGCTTGCCCGTTCGTGCGCGGTCGGGGCGGCCCCGCCCGCAGCGCATCGACGAGTGCGGTGTCGCGCGCAACCTCTGCCGATGGCGAACAGGGCGGCGAGCGGGACGCCTCGCCGGTAGATTCGTCACGACTCACAAGAATGGAGCGACCGTGGCCGAAATCACTCTGCCGAACAGCGTCTTCGAGAAGCTGCTCAACGACCGGATCATCTGGCTCGGATCCGAGGTGCGCGACGAGAACGCGAACGAGATCTGCGCGAAGATCCTCCTGCTCGCCGCGGCCGATTCCGAGAAGGACATCTACCTCTACATCAACTCGCCCGGCGGGTCCATCACGGCCGGTATGGCGATCTTCGACACGATGCAGTTCGTGCCGAACGACATCGTCACCGTCGGCATCGGAATGGCCGCCTCGATGGGGCAGCTCCTGCTCACGGCGGGCGAGCCCGGCAAGCGCTACATCACCCCGAACGCACGCGTCCTGCTGCACCAGCCGCACGGCGGCTTCGGCGGCACCGCGTCCGACATCCAGACGCAGGCGCAGCTCATCCTCTCGATGAAGCAGCGTCTCGCCGAGATCACGGCCGAGCGCACCGGCAAGAGCGTCGAGCAGATCAACGCGGACGGTGACCGCGACCGCTGGTTCACCGCCGAGCAGGCGCTCGAGTACGGCTTCGTCGACCACATCCGCGCGTCCGCGAGCGAGGTCGTCGGCGGCGGCGGCACCGACAAGCGCATCTCGGACGACCCGGACAACGCCTGAGCGGCAGGAGAACGAACCACATGACGATCCCAGATTTCCAGTCCCGCTACATCCTGCCCTCCTTCGAGGAGCGCACGGCGTACGGCTACAAGCGACAGGACCCGTACGCGAAGCTCTTCGAGGACCGCATCGTGTTCCTCGGCGTGCAGGTCGACGACGCGTCGGCCGATGACGTCATGGCCCAGCTCCTCGTGCTCGAGAGCCAGGACCCGGACCGCGACATCACGATGTACATCAACTCGCCCGGCGGCTCGTTCACGGCCATGACGGCGATCTACGACACGATGCAGTACATCCGTCCCCAGGTGCAGACAGTGTGCCTCGGCCAGGCCGCCTCGGCCGCGGCCGTGCTGCTCGCGGCCGGTGAGCCCGGCAAGCGGCTCGCGCTGCCGAACGCACGCGTGCTCATCCACCAGCCCGCGACGGGTGGCTCCTCGGGCCAGGCCTCGGACATCGAGATCCAGGCGCAGGAGGTGCTCCGCATGCGCGAGTGGCTGGAGGAGGCGCTCTCGCGGCACTCGAACCGCACGGTCGAGCAGGTGAACAAGGACATCGAGCGCGACAAGATCCTGTCGGCGTCGGAGTCCCTCGAGTACGGGCTCATCGACCAGGTGCTCACGAGCCGGAAGGGCGCACAGCCCGTCATCGTCGACTGATCCGCTCACGCGACGACGAGACCCTCCACGGGCCCGACCGATTCGTTCGGCCGGGCCCGTCGGCGTTCCGCCGCCCGGGGGAGCGGCGGGGCACGTGTGCGGCGTGTGACCCACGTGCCGCGCGTGGCGGACGTTGTCGACAACACCTGTCCGCGCCCGGCGAACGCGCGTGCCGGAACGTCGAACGGCGTCACCGTCGCGCTATCGTCGGGGGCGGAGGCTAGGCTTGTGTCTCCACGACCTGGAGGGTGGACCATGGCGCGAATCGGCGAATCGAGCGACCTGCTCAAGTGCTCGTTCTGCGGGAAGAGCCAGAAGCAGGTGAAGCAGCTCATCGCCGGGCCCGGCGTGTACATCTGCGACGAGTGCGTCGAGCTCTGCAACGAGATCATCGAAGAGCGCATGGCGGAGTCGCAGGACGAGACGGTCGCCGACTTCGTCCTCCCGAAGCCCCGCGAGATCTTCGCGTTCCTCGAGGAGTACGTCATCGGCCAGGAGGCGGCGAAGAAGTCGCTCGCCGTGGCCGTCTACAACCACTACAAGCGCGTGCGCGCGATGGGGCAGATCACGTCCGCGGAGGACCGCGTCGACGAGGTCGAGATCGCGAAGAGCAACATCATGCTCATCGGCCCGACCGGCTGCGGGAAGACGTACCTCGCGCAATCGCTCGCGAAGCGTCTCAACGTGCCGTTCGCGGTCGCCGACGCGACGGCCCTCACCGAGGCGGGCTACGTCGGCGAGGACGTCGAGAACATCCTCCTCAAGCTCCTTCAGGCCGCCGACTACGACGTGAAGCGCGCCGAGACCGGCATCATCTACATCGACGAGGTCGACAAGATCGCGCGCAAGGCCGAGAACCCCTCCATCACTCGCGACGTCTCGGGTGAGGGCGTGCAGCAGGCGCTCCTGAAGATCCTCGAGGGCACCGTCGCGTCGGTGCCGCCGCAGGGCGGTCGCAAGCATCCGCAGCAGGAGTTCATCCAGATCGACACGACGAACGTGCTGTTCATCGTCGCGGGCGCGTTCGCCGGCCTCGAGGAGATCATCTCCTCGCGGGCGGGCAAGAAGGGCATCGGCTTCGGCTCGCCCCTCCACTCGAAGGACGAGACGCTCGACATCTTCAGCGAGGTGTTGCCGGAGGACCTGCACAAGTTCGGCCTCATCCCCGAGTTCATCGGTCGCCTTCCCGTCATCACGACGGTCTCGCCACTCGACCGCGAGGCGCTCATCGACATCCTCACGACACCGAAGAACGCGCTCGTGCGCCAGTACCAGAAGATGTTCGAGCTGGACGGCGTCGAACTCGAGTTCACGCCCGAGGCCCTCGAGGAGATCGCCGAACTCGCCGTCAAGCGGCAGACGGGCGCTCGCGGCCTCCGCGCGATCCTCGAGGAGACGCTCGGGCCGGTCATGTTCGACGTGCCGTCCGACGAGAACGCGCAGCGCGTGGTCATCACACGCGACGTCGTCATGAAGAACGCGGCGCCGACCATCCTCCCGCGCCAGAAGCTGCGCACCGAGAAGTCCGCCTAGGCGATTCCGAAGACGTCGGGGGCGTGATGGCGAGCGGGCCGCGAAACGGCTACGCGGCCGTCAACGCGGCTGCCGATCGCCTCCTCGACGGTGTGGGCGACGCGGCGAAGAAGCTCGTCGACCGGCCGGCGTTCCGTGCGGTCGCGCGTGCGGGCTTCGTCGTGGCGGGCCTCGTCAACGTCCTCATCGGGGTGCTCGCGATGCAGCTCGCGCTCGGTGGGGGAGCGACGCGACCCGATCAGGCGGGCGCGGTCGAACTGGTCGAGCTGGTGCCCGGTGGAACGGTCCTCCTCGTCGTGTGTCTCCTCGCGATCGCGATGTTGATGCTGTGGCTCCTGCTCGACGGTCTCGCGGAACGGTCCAGGCGAGGCGGGAGCGAGGGGGCGCGTGCGTTCGGGAAGCGCGTCGGCGTGCTCTTGGTGTACGGGGCGGTGGCGCTGACGATCCAGCGCGCGCTCTCGGGATCGTCGAGCGACACGGAGCAGACCGCGGACAGCGCGTCGACCTCGATCATCGGCACGTGGTGGGGTGCGAGCCTGATCGTGATCGTCGGCCTGGTGATCGCGGGCGTCGGTGTGTACGCCATCGCGGTCGGCGTACGTCGGACCTTCACGAAGACGCTCGATCTCGCCGGGTCGGGCCCGGCCCGACATCTCGTCGTCGGCGCTGGCGTCGTGGGGCACGTCGCCCGCGGTCTCGCCTTCATCGTCATGGGCGCCCTCTGCGTCATCGCCGTCGTGACGCGTGATCCCGAGACGGTCGGTGGCCTCGGCGGCACCCTGCAGACGATCGCCGAGCAGCCGTTCGGCCCGTGGCTCCTCACCGCCGTCGGCGTCGGGCTGTGTGCGTACGGCCTCTTCCTCGCACTGCGCGCCCGATTCGAGGATCTGGATCGCACCGTCTGACGCGGCCGCGTCGTCCGACGCGTTCGTGCCGACGCGTTCGTGCCGGCGCGTTCGTGCCGCCGGGTGGACGTCCGGCGACGGTGCCGGCGTGTGCGCCCGGCGCAGCAGTGCGTCGGCTGCCGGTGGATCAGCCTCCCGGATCCGCGTCGAGGCCCGTGCGTCGCGCGATCGCGGGCCGCGCAGAACTCTCTTGGCGAACACTCAGACTTGAAGTAAGGTTAAGCAGCCCTTAGTTAGGCTCCCCTTAATTCCTCGGGTGGTCGAGGGCGCTTCGAGCACGACTCGGGGTCGTTCCCCATCGACCCCTGCTGTGTCGTGCCTGCTCACAAGGAGAACAGATGACAGCAACACGCGAAACGGCGGCCGCCAGGTCGTCCGTGTTGAAGCGGGGCGGCTTCGCCGTCGCCGCAGGTGTCCTCGCGGCAGGGCTCGGCTTCGGCGCCGCGCCCGCGTTCGCGGCGGACGGAGCGGCGAACGTGACGGGCGCGTCGCTCTCGTGGCAGCTCAACGACGAATCCGGCGGCGGCGCCTACTTCGGCGGCTGCAACTTCCTCTCGGCCGGCGCCGCGGGGAACTCCGGGAGCTCGCGACTGTGGACGGAGAGCGACGGCTTCTACAAGTCGAGTGACGGCGACGTCACGATCACGAAGCCCGACAGCGCTGGGACCCAGGTCGCACCGACGTGGTCCACCAAGTGCCAGAACGCCGCGGGCGGTGCGGTGTCGCCGGCCGCCGGCTCGACGACCGCGAACCGCGTCAACCTCGCGAACGGCACGGGCACGGTCGACGTCGACGCCGACACCGGTTCGATCGCCTGGGACGGGTCGTTCACGATCGTGTTCTACGGTGGTCTCACCTACTGGACCGTGAGCGACCTGCACCTCGACGTCGAGAACGGCGAGGGAACGCTCCGCGGCACCGCCTCGGGCTACGGCGCCGACATGTACGACACGTCGAAGTGGGTCGAGCTCGCGCCCGCGACGATCGACCTCGCGACGTTCAGCGGTGTCGACCTCGCCCCCGCCGGGGTCACGATCAACCCCGACTACGCGGGCGTCGAGGTCTCGGTGTCGGGCACGCCGCAGGTCAAGACCGGTGCGACCTTCGGTTCGTTCCCGCAGTCGTTCGTGACGTTCAACGAGCTCACCGGCCAGTCGTCGTACTGGTACAGCTCGGGTGGCGCGGCCGACCCGAAGAAGCCCGCCAAGCCGATCAGCGTCGGCTACACGATCGAGGACCCGGAGACGCCTGTCGCGGGCGGCGCCGGTGACATCGACGTGACGCTCCCCGAGGTCACGCCGCCCATCGAGGAGCCGAGCGGTGAGTTCGGGTGGGCCTGGGCGAGCAACGACGTCGTCGACCTCGGAACGGCCGCGCAGGTCGGCGACACGTTCGTCGCGAACGGATCGCTCAACAACGTGCTCGTGACCGACACCCGCAAGGGCGGCGCCTCGCCGTACACGTGGAGCCTCTCGGGAGCGTCGAGCGACTTCACGTCGAGCACGGGTTCCTTCTCGGGCTCGTACCTCGGCTGGACGCCCTCGGTCGTCGACACCGCCTCCACGACGGTGACCGCGGGTGCCGCGGTCGCATCGAGCGCCACGGGCGGTGCGGGTCTCGCGACCTCGAGCGTGCTCGCGACGTCGACCACCGCATCGAGCGCGACGCTCGGCGCCGGCCTCGAGCTCGTGGTGCCGACCACGACGGCGTCCGGTGACTACCGCGCGACGCTGACCGTCACCGCGATCTCCTGATCGCCTGACCGATCGCGCGGTGCACGGGCACGACCCCGTGCACCGCGCGATCCCGGCGCCGCTGCGCCACACCGACGACACCCCGGCAACCGATGCCGGGCCGCACCACGAGGGAACCCCCATGCCCACCCTGATCCCGCTGCGGGAGCGACGCGTCCGCGCGGCGCTCCCGATCGCGTTGCTGCTCGGCGCCGCCGCACTGTCGATCGCGCCGCTCGTCCCCGCGCAGGCGGACACGGCCGATGCACCCGCCTGGACCGTCGCGACGGTCGACAACGATCTCGGCGCCGGACGCGCGAACTTCGGGTACGAGGTCGACCCGGGCCAGTCGGTCACCGACTCGATCCGCATCACCAACGTCGGACAGGGCACGCTCGATCTCGACGTGTACGCGGCCGACGCGTTCACGACGACGGACGGGGCCATCGACATCCTGCCCACGGGGGAGACCTCGACCGATGCCGGATCGTGGGTCGTCCCCGATGTGAGCGAGCTCGTGCTCGAACCCGGCCAGAGCTCGGACGTGACGTTCACGGTCACCGTGCCCGACAACGCCACGCCCGGCGACCACTCGGCCGCGATCGTCGCGTCGCTGCCGCCCGGCGAGAGCATCGACCAGGTGCAGGTCGAGCGCCGCCTCGGCCTCCGCATCGACCTGCGCGTGAGCGGAGCGCTCGCGCCCACGGCCGAGATCCGCAACCTCACCACGAGCTACAGCTCCGGCTGGAACCCCTTCGGCGGCGGCGAGATCGCGATCTCGTACGAGCTCGTGAACACGGGCAACGTCCGGCTGGCATCGATCGAGGACCTCCGGCTCGCCGGCATCAGCGGCACGGGTGGCATCGCCCTCATCGGTGGCGAGATCCCCGAGCTCCTGCCCGGCTCGAGCGTCGTCATGTCGAAGACGGTCGCGACGAGCGCCATCGGCCCGCTGTCGGGCACCCTCACGGTCCACACCCAACCGGTCGGCGCCGGATCGGACCTGCCACAGACCGTCACGGCACCGATCAGCCTGTTCGCGCTGCCGTGGATGCTCGTCGTGCTCCTCGTGATCGTCCTGCTCGTGATCGCCGCGATCCTGTTCTGGTGGTGGCGCCGACGCCGACTCGACCTGCTGCTCGCCGAACTCGATGACGAGGACGAGCCGCTGCGCGCCCCCGAACCGGCCGCCGGACGCGCATCGCGCGTCGCCCTCCGAACCGCCGGTGCCGTCGTCGCGCTCGTCGCCGGGCTCGCCGTCGTCGGGGGATTCGCGGTGGAGCCGGCCGCCGCGGTCGCCGTCACGTCGTCCACGCGCGACGCGGACGACATCGTCGTCGGCATCCCGACCGCGACGTCACTCCCGACGACCGCGCCGACGAGCTCCGGCGCTCCCCAGTCGACGGGTGCATCGACGGCCGGCACCGGGGGTACGGGCACGGGCACGGGCGGACTCGCCGCCACGGGTGGTGACGACGTCGCACTCGTCGCGGGGGTCGGCGCCCTCGCACTCCTCGCCGTCGGGGCGGCGCTCCTCGCGCTGCGCCGCTCCGCCCCTCACGACCCGAGCGGCGACGCCACGAGCGTCCGCTGACCGGACGGCGCGTCCCGGCGACGGGACCCAGCCGACGAACCACGACCCACGGGGACCCATGACCCTCCCACGCATACTCCGGCGCTTCCGGCGACAGACGATCCGCCGCACCACCTGGATCGTCGTCGCGGCGAGCGTCGTCACCCTCCTCTGGGTGAACGGCTTCCACAACATCGGTGCGGCGGACGCGGGCAGCAACGAATCGTGCGTCGCCCAGCCGGAGCAGCGAGAGCCCCAGCCGCCGACGCTGCCCGACGTGACCTCGGCCGACCTGCCCGATCCGCGCACGATCACCGGCCCGTCGACGGCGTACACCCAGAGCAGCGCCATCCCGCCGATCAGCTCGGCGGCGAGCGCAGTCCAGCAGCTCCCCGCGACCGTCACGAGCTCCGACGGGCCCGAGACGACCGTCACGGACACGAGCCGCATCCTCGCGCTCAATCAGAACGGCGGCCTCGCCGCCGCCGTCATCGGCCTGGGCTTCGGATGCAATCTCGTCGGACGCGACACCGCGACCGACATCGAGAAGCTCATGCCCGGCAACGAACAGCTTCCGCTCGTCACCCAGAACGGGCACGAGCTGAGCGCCGAGGCGATCCTCGAGCTCGCGCCGACCGTCGTCGTCTCCGATACGTCCGTCGGCCCCTACGACGTCCAGCTCCAGCTCCGCGAGGCCGGCATCCCCGTCGTCATGATCCCCATCGTGTACGAGGAGGGCGTCGACGGCGTCGGCTCCCAGATCCAACTCGTCGCGGACGCACTCGGGGTCCCCGAACTCGGGCGTGCGCTCGCCGACCGTACCCAGCGCGAGATCGGCCAGACCGTGCAAGCGCTCGCGGCGATGTCGCCGAGCGACACGGAGGACAAGCCGCGCACGGTCCTCCTCTACCTCCGCGGCAGCATCTACTACTGGTTGGGGGCCGGCTCGGGGGCCGACTCGATCATCCGCAGCATCGGTGCACGCGACGTCGCGACCGAGGTCGGCTTCGAGGGCATGGCGCCGACGAACGCGGAAGCGCTCGTGCAGGCCGCGCCCGACGTCATCATCGTCATGACCCTCGGGCTCGCCTCCGTCGGCGGGCTCGAGGCGGCGCTCGAACTCCCCGGCATCAAGCAGACCCCCGCGGGCGCCAACCAGCGGATCGTGGACATGAGCGACTACGAGGTCATGAGCTTCGGGCCACGCACCGCATCGGTGCTCGCCGCGCTCGGAACCGCGATCTACGCACCCGAGCTCGCGTACACACCGGAGCCGGAACCGACGAGCGGTGCGAAGGGGTGATGGTCGAATGACGTCCACACACGAGGCCCGGACCGGCGCGGCACGCGAGGACGACCCGTCCCGTTCGACCGGGTCCGCGTCCGAGCGCGACCGGCGTCCCGGCACCCACGGCAGCACACCGTCCGTCGAGCGACCGCTCGATGCGCCGCGGCCCGCCCCGCCGCGCACGAAGCGCGCCCGGGCGACCCTGCTCGCGATCGGGCTCGCGATCGCCCTCCTCGCCGGCTGCCTCCTGTCGGCCATGATCGGACAGCTCTACATCCCGCCGGGTGAGGTCGTCGGATTCGTCCTCGGCGGGCTCGGGATCGACTGGCTGCCCGGGCCCAGCCACGAGTTCGGCGCGGCCGCGCTCGCTGAGGTGCGGTTCCCACGCATCGTCCTCACGCTCCTCGTCGGCGCCGCGCTCGCCGTGGCCGGCGCGCTCATGCAGGGCATCTTCGGCAACCCGCTCGCGGAGCCCGGCTCGGTCGGTGTCTCGTCGGGGGCGGCCGTCGGCGCGAGCTTCTCGATCCTGTTCGGGCTCACGTTCCTCGGCCCGTTCACGACCCCGGCGTTCGCGTTCGTCGCCGGTCTCGTGACGACCTTCCTCGTGTACGCCCTGTCCCGGACGGGCGGACGCACGGAGGTCATCACGCTCATCCTCACGGGCGTCGCGGTCAATGCGGTGTGCGGTGCCCTCATCGCGTTCATCACCTTCAAGGTGCCCACGCAGGCGCGCGAGCAGATCGTGTTCTGGCAGATGGGGAGCCTCAACGGCAGTCGCTGGGAACAGGTTCTGCTCGTCGCGCCGCTCATCGTCGTCGGTGCCGCACTCGCGATCGCGATGGGACGCAAGCTCGACCTCCTGAGCCTCGGCGAGAAGGCCGCCCGCCACGTGGGCGTCGACGTCGAACGCGTCCGCGTGCTCTCGATGGTGTACGTCGCGCTGCTCGTCTCGGCGGCGGTCGCGTTCGCCGGCATCATCGCGTTCGTCGGCCTCGTCGTGCCGCACATCATCCGCATGATCATCGGGCCCGCGCACCGGGCGCTGCTTCTCTGTTCGGTGCTCGGCGGTGCGTTCCTGCTCACGATGGCCGACCTCGCGGCGCGCACGCTCGTCGAGTTCGCCGACCTCCCGATCGGCATGCTCACATCGCTCATCGGCGGCCCATTCTTCTTCTACCTCATCCGGCGTAGTCGGACGAAGGGCGGTGGCTGGCAGTGAGCAGCATCATCATGGGCCGACGGCGGACGCCGCGGCAGGCGGCGCCGGGCGAGGTCGTGCTCCGCGTCCGCGGCGCGACGGTCGAGTTCGGCGAACGGCGCGTGCTGGACGGTCTCGACCTCGACATCCGCGCGGGCGAGGTGCTCGCACTCGTCGGCCCGAACGGTGCCGGAAAGTCGACGCTCATCAACGTCATCACGAACGACGTCGACATCGTCGAGGGCACGGTCGAACTCGACGGGGTACCGAGCCACGCGTGGACGGGCACGGAACTCGCCATGCGCCGCGCCGTGCTCCTGCAGCAGGTCGACATCGCCTTCCCGTTCACGGTCGAGGAGGTCGTCGACATGGGTCGATCGCCGTGGCAGGGCACGAGCGAGCGCGATCGCGACGAACTCATCACGGCGGGCGCGATGCGCCGCACCGACACGGAACGGTTCGCCGACCGCCACTATCCGTCGCTCTCGGGTGGCGAGCGAGCACGCGCCGCGCTGGCACGCGTCCTCGCACAGACCGCATCGGTCATGCTGCTCGACGAGCCGACCGCGGCGATGGACATCCGTCACCAGGAACTCGTCCTCGACCTCGTGCGCAGCTACGCCGCGACGGGCTGCGCCGTCGTCATCATCGTCCACAACCTCGACCTCGCGGCCGCATACGCGGATCGCATCGCGCTGCTCGACGACGGCCGGATCGTCGCGGACGGGACGCCCGAGGACGTGCTCACGGCGGAACTCGTGTCGAACGTCTACGAGTACCCGGTCCAGATCCTCCGGGACCCCGTCACGGACGCCCCCATCGTCGTGCCCGTCCGGCGCGCACCGGATCGTGTGCGGCGCGACCCGCCGCGACACGAGCCGGAGGTCGGGACCCGATCCGGCGCGGAGCGGCCACCGGGCCCCGGGGCGCCGCCGGTCGGCGATCACACCGACCTCGTGCCGGTGGGTGCGCGCGGCTCGGGTGGCGGCGGGACCGCTCCCGAGCCCCCACCGTGGCCGGACCCGACGGCCGACGACGACACCGTCCCCGCTCCCGACACCGACGAATCCTCGACCGCCGACGACGAAAGGCCGAACGCATGATCGCGACCGCATCCCGAACACTGCAGCGAACCGCGGGCGTCGTCCTCGCCGCACTCGTCCTCGGCCTCGTCACGATCGGCCTCGGCGCCGCGCCCGCCCACGCCGCCGCGCAGGTCTCGGTCTCCGGCAACCCGAATCCCGATGCGCAGAGCGAGATCGCGCTGCAGGGCACGGGGTTCCAGTCCGTACAGGGTGGCTTCGGCGGCATCTACGTCCTGTTCGGGTGGGTCGACGACCCGAACGGCGGCTCCTGGCGGCCGAGCCAGGGGGGCGTGACGGGCGCGAACTATCGCTACGTGTACGACGACGAGACGAACCCGGCCGGGTTCCAGCTGTTCGTCACGTTCCCCGGCAGCTCCACCTCCTACGCGGCCAACGGCGGGGAGGTCGCGGCCGACGGCACCTGGTCGGGCACCATCCGCATCCCGGGCGCCGTGTTCCAGACCTTCGATCGCGACCAGAACGCGACGACCGTCGACTGCCGTGAGGTCCAGTGCGGCATCATCACGATCGGTGCGCACGGCGTGAAGAACGCGAACAACGAGTCGTTCACGCCTGTCACCTTCGCCGGTGCCGCGGCGGCGCAGCCCCAGACCGCGGCGCCGGCGACCGAGGCGGCGCCCGCGGCGAGCGAGACCGCGGCGCCCGCCGCCGCACCTGCCGGGACGGCCGCGACGGCCGCCACGGGCAACGAGACCCAGCAGACACAGGGCTCGTCGCTCGCGATGCTCGACTGGTTCCTCGTGCTGCTGCCCGTGTTCTTCGTCATCGGCCTCTCGGTCGTCGCGCTCGCCGTCGGGATCGGCGCGTATCTCGCCGCGAAGAGCCTCATCCTCGGCGTCAATCCGGAAGCGCTCGAGAAGGTGCGCGGGCAACGTGAACGCCGCGCGATCCGCGAACGCGAGAAGCAACGCCGCAAGACCGCCGCACTCCGGCTCGCCCAGGAGTCCCGCAGCGCCCGGGCGCGGCAGCGGGTGTCCGGGGCGGCGGCGCGGCGCACGCTGCTCGACGGGCCCGACGCGGCACCGAGCACCGAGCCGCCGAGCGACCGCATGATCGACTTCTTCCGGATCGAGACCGATGCGATGCGCGAACAGAACTCGCCGCTCCTCGGCCCCGCGACGCCGGCCGGCGGGGTGGCCGCCCCGGCGACGGTCGCGGGCGGCATCGATCTCGAGAAGCACCAGGACGCCCCGACCGTGCTCGTCCCGACGGGCGCGAGTCACGACGACGAGGAGCGCTCATGACGAGGCGACTCCGAATCGCGGCACCCGGCATCGTGACCCGTGTCGTCGCGGCGGTCGGTGTGGCCGTCGTCGCGGTCGGCGGCCTGCTCGCGCTCACGGACGACGCCGCGGTCGCCGCGGTGGAACCGATCACCGACGTGAACCTCTCGTGGCAACTGAACGACGAGGTCGGCGGTGGCGCCTATTTCGGTGGCTGCAACTTCCTCTCGGCCGGGACGGCGGGGAACTCGGGCAGCTCGCGGTTGTGGACCGAATCGGATGGGTTCTACAGGGCCAGTGACGGCGATGTGACGATCACGAAGCCCGACAGCTCGGGCACCCAGGTCGCGCCGACCTGGTCCACGAAATGCCAGACGTCCGCCGGCACGCCTGCCGCGACGAGCGCCGGGTCGACGACCGCGAACCGCGTCAACCTCGCGAACGGCACGGGAACGATCGACGTCGACGCGGGAACGGCGTCGATCGCGTGGCGCGGATCGTTCACGATCGTGTTCTACGGCGGCCTGACCTACTGGACCGTGAGTGACGTGCGGCTCGATGTCGCCGACGGCTCGGGGACGCTGCGCGGGACGGCGTCCGGCTACGGCGCGGACATGTACGACACGTCGAAGTGGGTCGAACTCGCTCCCACGGAGATCGACCTCGCGACGTTCAGCGGCGTCGCGCTCGCGTCCGGGGGATTCACGATCACGCCCGACTACGACCGGGTCACGGTGTCGGTCTCGGGGACACCGCAGGTGACGAGCGGCGCCGACGCGGGGTCGTTCCCGCAGTCGTTCATCACGTTCAACGAGCTCACCGGCCAATCGTCCTACTGGTACAGCTCGGGTGGCGCGGCCGACCCGAAGAAGCGCGCGAAGCCCATCACGGTCACGGTCGGAGCGACGCCGAGTGCGGCCCCGGACCACACACGCATTCCGAAGGGGTTGAAGGAACTCGGCATCGGGTTCACCGGGCTCGGCGCCTCGGCCGAGGAGGTGCGGGTCACCGACGGCACGGGGCCCCTCGTCGCCTCGCCCACCGTCGTCCCCGTCTCGGGCGGCGCCGGCCGGGGCGTCTGGAACGTCGCGGACCTGCCGCTCGGAACGAACCGATTGATCGTCGAAGTCCGCTCGGGGGACTCGTGGACGGCCGCCGACATCCCGCCGCTCGAGATCGAGGTCGTTCCGGCGCTCGGCACGGCGACCCCGACGCTCGGGACCCCGAGCACGACGAGCGACTCGGTCACGATCGACTGGTCGTGGACGCACACGGACGCGGGACCCCCGACCGACTACGTCACGCGTGTCTACGCCGGGACTACGGCCACCGGGACGCCGGTCGGGGAGCGCACCTCGACGGAGCGTTCGTACACGCTCGGTGGGCTCCGACCCGACCAGTCGTACACGGTCACCGTCACACCACGCGTCGCGGGCGCCGAGGGGAGCCCCGCGAGCCTCACGACGAAGACGGCGGTCGCCGGGAACACGACCCCCACACCCACACCGACCGACGATCCAGGTGGCGCCGACGCCGGCGGTGCCACGCTCTACTGGGGGCTCAACAAGGAGAGCACGAGCGGTGCGTTCTACGGCGGCTGCAACTTCCTCGTGGCCGGTTCCGGTCCCGTGCGCGGCAGCTCCGGTGTGTGGAACGAATCCGAGTACCGTTCGGCCGACGGCGACGTCACCGTCATCAAGCCCAACGGCGCCACCTTCGAGCAGGCGAGCTGGGCCAACACGTGCGCCGATCGTGGAGGTGTCGCCGTCTCGACGCAGCGGCAGGGGTCGGACAGCGAATCGCAGGTTCGCATCACCGACGGTGAGGTGACGAAGGCGAGCGACGGCTCGCTCCGTGTGCAGTGGCGCGGATCATTCACGGTCGCGTTCTACGGCGGTCTCGCCTACTGGTCGGCGACCGACCCCCTCCTCGTCGTCGACGCATCGGGATCCGGCCGGGTCACCGCGACCGGCAGCGGCTACGGCGCCTCCATGCAGGACGCGTCCAAGTGGGTGAAACTCGACGACCGCACGATCACGCTCGCGAACCTCGGCGGCATCGACGCCGCGACCGTCGAGCGAGACGGGGGCTTCGCGCTCACCCCCGACTACCTCGGCGTGAGCTACACCGGGACCGGATCCTCGCAGGGCGTCGTCGGTTCGGGCGACGGGACCGCCACCGGACAGGCGGCACGAACGGCGGCCAACGGATCGTACTGGGGCTCGTTCCCGAGCGACTTCGTCGACTTCCAGAACGAGACCGGCCTGTTCTCGTACTGGTTCACCTCCGGCGGTGCGCGAGACGTCTACAAGCCGACGCTCCCCATGACCGTGAGCCTCGACGGCACGGGCGCACCCGAGGTCGGCACGTACAGTGCCTCGACGCCCCTGGCACTGAATCAGTCGCAGTCCGGCGGCACGAACACGGGTTCCGGTGCCGCAGCGCCGCAGGCCCAGGCCGCCGAGGAGGCCACGGGCGAGGCGAGCGGGAACGAGGTCGCCACGGCGTCGGGGCCGGAGGCCGGCGGCGCGGACACCACGCGCGGTCCCATCCACCCCGGGCTCCTCGCGGCCGGCGGCGCCGGGCTCGTCGGGGTCGCCGGACTGAACTGGGCCGTCGGCCTGCTCATCAGGCGACGGCTCGGCCTCGATCCGACGATGTTCGGCTGAACGGGCGAGGCCGCCCGGGCGGTCGTCCTCGGACGACGACCACCCGGGTCGGTCGACGCGGGGCCGACCGGACGGTCTCCCGCGCACGCGGCACCTCGACCGTCAGCGGTGCGCGGTGCCCTCATCGAGCGGCGCGAGCGGTGCGTCCGGGGCGTCCGGGGCATCGAGCTCGACGGGCATCAGCCCGCGACGCTCCAGGAGCGGTTCGAGGCGGGCGTCGCGTCCGCGGAAGTCGCGATAGGCCGCCATCGGGTCGAGGGATCCACCGACACCGAGCAGGCGTGAGCGGAACCGGTCACCGTTCTCGCGACGGAGGCCACCGTTCTCGCGGAACCACTCGACCGTGTCGGCATCGAGCACCTCGCTCCAGATGTATCCGTAGTAACCGGCCGCGTAGCCGCCGGCGAAGATGTGCTGGAACGTGCGCGACGAGTACCGCGGTGGGACGAGCGGATTGTCGAGACCAGCGCGTTCGAGTGCGACCGCCTCGAAGGCGTCGACATCGTCGATCGCCTGCGCATCGGCGGCCGACAGCGTGTGCCACGCCTGGTCCAGGACCGACGCGGCAAGGTACTCGCTCGTCGCGAATCCCTCGTTGAACGCCGAACTCGCGACGAGGCGGTCGATGAGGTCGGTCGGCAGCGGCTCGCCCGTCTCGACGTGGCGGGCGTAGTTCTCCACGATCTCCGGCTCGAGCATCCACGACTCGTTGACCTGGCTCGGGAACTCCACGAAGTCGCGCTCGACGTTCGTGCCGCCCGAAGACGGGTAGTCGACGATCGCGAACAGCCCGTGCAACGCGTGTCCGAACTCGTGGAACAGCGTCTCGACCTCGTCGAGCGTCAGCAGCGCAGGCGCGCCCTCCGAGGGACGGGGCACGTTCAGGTTGTTCGTCACGACCGTCGGATCGCCGAAGAGCCGATTCTGCTGCACGAGGTCGTTCATCCACGCGCCGCCCCGCTTCTCGTCACGCGTGAACAGGTCGAGCAGATACAACCCGACGGGGGTGCCGTCCTCGTCGTCCACCTCGAACACGCGGACATCCGGGTGGTAGCCCACGAGGTCGTCGCGCTCGACGAACCGCACGCCGTAGAGCCGGGTCGCAGCCTCGAACACGCCGTCGCGCAGCACGCGCTCCGCCTCGAACCAGTCGCGCAGGGCGGCCGTGTCGATTTCGTGGTCGCGGGCTCGCACGAGCTCCGCGTAGTACGACCAGTCCCACGGCTCGAGCGCGAACGGTTCGCCCCCCGCCTCCCGCTGCAGTGCATCCGCGAGGCCCTGCAGGACCTCCTGCTCGACCCGCGCGTTCCGGGCAGCAGGGGGTGCGAGGAGCGCGAGTCGTTCGGCGATCACCTCGGGGGAGCCGGCGGTCGACCGGGCGGCGACGAGCGCCGATTCGTTCGGGAACCCGAGCAGCTCGGCCCGCCGTGCCCGCAGTCGAACGATCTCGAGCACCACCTCGCCCGTGTCGTTCGCGTTACCGCGAGCACCTCGCGCGATCGACGCGCGGAAGAGCCGCTCGCGCACGTCCCGGCGCTCGAGCCGGGCGAGTGCGGGCTGATTCGTGAAGAGGGAGAGGGGGAGCACGTACGAGCCGTCGAGCCCACGGTCGGCAGCCGCGCGCGCGGCCGCTCGGATCTCGGACGACGAGAGGCCGGCCAGGTCCGATTCGTCGTCCAGCACGAGGGCGAGATCGTTCGCATCGGCCGAGAGCCGCTGCTGGAACGTCGTCGTGAGCGTCGACAGCCGCTGGTTCAGCTCCCGGAGCGCCGCCTTGCCGGCCTCGTCGAGCGCGGCGCCGCCGACGCGGAAGGCGGTCTCCGTGCGACGCAGCACGTAGGCCTGCTCGGGGGTGAGATCGAGTTCGTCCGCGTGGTCCGCGACGGTGCGGATGCGTGCGTACAGCCGATCGTCGAGCGTGATCGCGTCGTCGTGCGCCGCGTACCGTGGGTTGATCTCGGTCTCGATCGCCTCGATCACCGGCGTCGCGTGGGCGCTCGCGACGTTGTAGAACGCGGCCGCGACCCGTCGCAGCAGTCGACCCGACCGTTCCAGCGCCTCGATCGTGTTCTCGAACGTCGCGGGGTCGGGATCGGTCGCGATCCGTTCGATCTCGTCGAGCTGTTCGGCGAACGCCGCCTCGAACGCGGGCGGATAGTGCTCGTCGCGGATCTCGGCGAACGGCGGGAGCGCGAACGGGAGCGTGCTCGGCGAGGCGAAGGGATTGTCGTGAGCGAGTCGGGTGGGCATCCCACAAGACTAGGGGCGGGTGGCGCCCCGTTCCGCGCGTCAGTCCGAGGTCGGACGGTCGGGGAAGAGGTCGTCCTCGTCCTCGTCGTCCCACGCCGGTGCGTCCGATTCCTCGGCGCCCGGTGCGTCGCCGTGCACGTGGCCGTCCGGGCCGAGCGCGAGCCGATACCCGGAGTCGTGCTCCACGACGGGACGGTCCTCGAGCCACGTGAGCGTCCACTCCCCTCCGGGGAGCGTTCGCTCCGCCGCACGGAGGGCATCGAGCATCGCCGTCGGCAGCCCCCGCGGCGGCGGCGAACCGGCCGCCCAGCGCCCGCCGATGCGCACCGTCAGGCGCCGTTCGTCGAGGTGACGAGCGTGTGGACGACGGCCCGCCGTGGCGCGACCTGACGATCCTGCAACACCTCGGCGATCTCCTCGTCGTCGCCCGCCTCGACGCGGAGCCCGCTCGCGCCGCGCTCGTTGGCGAGCGCGTCGACCGCGCCGATCAACTCGCCGGCGACGCCGTTGCGGCGCGCGGATCGGACCACATAGAGATCGTCCACAACGAACACCGTGTCACCCGACTTCGGCTGCACGGCCTCGTGGAACAGGACGAACCCGTTGATCGCCCCCTCGGCCTCGGCGACGAGCGCCTCGAGCCGGGCGGGGCGTTCGTCGATCCATTGCCACACCTGGAGGGCGTGATGTTCGGTCAATTCGATCCCGTGCTCCTCCAGCGAGGCACCGAACACGTCGTGCCAGGCGAAGAAGTCGCGGGAGACCACGGGACGGACCTGCGCCGCCGTGGCCCGGAAACGTCGGACGCCGCGAGCACGGCGGGCGTTCGGTGCGGGTGGGGTGTCTGGCATGCCTCTGTTCTCGGACTGGGAGGTGCTCGGGGGGATGCGACCTGGGATCGGGTCTCCCACCATACCGCGTCGCTCCGGCGGGGCACCGGGGCTCGCACCGGTGACCCACAGGGAGCGGGCGCTCGCTGTGCGAGCCATGTGGGTGACGTTCACGGGCCGGGGATACGCTTGCGCGATGCTGTCGGCGGGACCCCGCCGAGGAGGGAGCGGCGAACCACATGCACCGTACGTCCCGAACCATCCGGCCCGTCATCGCCATCATCGGCTCGCTGCTGTTGACCGTGGGACTCGCGGGGTGCACGCTCGTGACGACCCTGGCCGGCGGCGGGCGCGAGACGATCACGCCGACGCCCACGAAGAGCGAGACGACGACGCCGGGGACGACGAACGGGTCACCGAAGCCGACGACGGCGTCGCCCAAACCGACGAACTCCACCACCTCGCCGACGTCGGGGGAGACCGTGACGAGCGATCGCGCGCAGGTCGAGAAGGCGCTCGCCGACGACTACGAACAGCGCTTCGGTGTCGCGGCGACCGTCACGTGCGACGGCGGCACCCAGATCGAGTTCTACGAGGGAATGCAGTTCGACTGCAATGCTCGTGAGACGGGCGGCTCGACACACACGCTCGAGGTCGTGGTCACCGCGGTGAACGTGACCACGGGCGACGTGACGTTCAACTACACGCGCGTCTGAGTCCTCGACCGCGCGTCGCCCGGTTCGACGCGTGTCGACGCGTCACGAACGAGCCGGGCACCGACCGTCGCGACGGTCGGTGCCCGGCTCGTTCGTGAGGATCAGTCCTGAGCGACCGTCAGAACGATGTCCCGCACCTCCAGGTCGTCCGCCTCGACGAACGTGAGTTCGGCGATACGCCCGACCGCGCGCAGATCGTCCGCGGCTCCGCGCAGGGCCTCGATCTCCGTCGCGGGTCCGGCGATCGTCGCACGCTCGACGGGAGTCTTCTGCGATGCCTTGGCCGCCGTCTTCGCGCCGCGGATGCTCGTGAGGGCGCGGCTCGCGAGATCGAGCAGACCGGCGTCGGTCGACTCGGGGACGCCGAGCTCCGCGGCGAGCGGCCAGGGAGCCGTGTGGATGCTGCCCGACTCCGACCACGACCACGCCTCGGCGGTCGCGAACGGGATCACGGGCGCGAACAGGCGCAGCAGGACGCGCACGGCACGCCGCATCGCGACGACGGCCGAACGCCGCCCCTCGCCGTCCGTGTCGGCGTCCTCGCCGTAGGCGCGCTCCTTCACGAGTTCGAGGTAGTCGTCACAGAACGTCCAGAAGAACGACTCGGTCACCTCGAGCGCGCGAGCGTGGTTGAACGCCTCGAGCGCCCCGGTCGCCTCGTCGACGACCGTCGCGAGACGTCGCAGCATCGCCCGGTCGAGGGGGTTCGTCACGGCGGACGCGTCGTCACCGCCGTCGGGTTCACCGAAGCCGAGCACGAGCTTCGTCGCGTTCAGTACCTTGATCGCGAGTCGCCGGCCGATCTTGATCTGCGTCGGATTCTGCGGATCGAACGCGGCGTCGGTGCCCAGCCGGCTGGAGGCCGCCCAGTAGCGCACCGCATCGGAGCCGTGCTTCTCGAGCACATCGGCGGGCGTCACGACGTTGCCCTTCGACTTCGACATCTTCTTCCGGTCCGGGTCGACGATGAACCCCGAGATCGTCGCGTTCGCCCAGGGGGCGACGCCGAACTCCAGTTCCGAGCGGAGCAGGGTCGAGAACAGCCAGGTGCGGATGATGTCCTGCCCCTGCGGACGCGTGTCGAACGGGAACACGAGGTCGAACAGTTCGGGATCCCGCTCCCACCCGCCCGCGAGCTGCGGTGTGAGCGACGAGGTCATCCACGTGTCCATGACGTCGTGTTCGCCGACGAAGCCGCCCGGAACGCCGCGCTGCTCGGCCGTGTACCCCTCGGGCACGTCGGTCGACGGATCGACGGGGAGCTGCGAGCGCTCGGCCGTGATGACCCGGTCGTGGTCGGGGTTGCCGTCCACGTCGAGGGGATACCAGACGGGGATCGGCACGCCGAAGAAGCGCTGCCGCGAGATGAGCCAGTCGCCCGTGAGACCCTCGACCCAGTTCTCGTAGCGGACCCGCATGAACTCCGGGTGGAACCGCATGCCGCGGCCGAGCTCGATGAGCTTCGCCCGCAGCGTCTCGTCGTTCGCGCCGTTCCGCACGTACCACTGGCGCGTCGACACGATCTCGAGCGGCTTGTCGCCCTTCTCGAAGAACTTGACGGGGTGCTGGATCGGCTTCGGGTCGCCGATGAGCTCGCCCGAGTCGGCGAGCATCTCGACGACGGCCTTCTTCGCCGAGAACACGGTCTTGCCCGCGAGCTCGTCGTACGCGGCCAGGCCGCCCTCGGTCGTGATGGCCTCGGGCGGCGTCGACACGATGCGGCCGTCCTGTCCCATGATCGTCCGGTTGGGGAGCTTCAGCTCGCGCCACCAGACGACGTCGGTCACGTCGCCGAACGTACAGATCATCGCGATGCCGGAGCCCTTGTCCGGCTGCGCGAGCGGGTGCGCGAGCACGGGCACCTCGACACCGAACAGCGGCGTCGTGACGGTCGAGCCGAACAGCGGCTGGTACCGCTCGTCGTCGGGGTGGGCGACGAGGGCGACGCACGCGGGCAGCAGCTCGGGGCGCGTCGTCTCGATGAGGACGTCCTCGCCGTCCGGGCGGTGGAACGCGATGCGGTGGTAGGCGCTCGGCTGCTCGCGGTCCTCGAGCTCGGCCTGCGCGACGGCCGTGCGGAACGTCACGTCCCAGAGGGTCGGTGCGAGCGCCTGGTACGCCTCGCCGCGTTCGATGTTGCGGAGGAACGCGAGCTGCGACGCGGCGCGCGCGTCGTCACCGATCGTGCGGTAGGTCTGCGTCCAGTCGACCGAGAGGCCGAGGTGGCGCCAGAGCGTCTCGAACGCCTTCTCGTCCTCGAGCGTGAGCTCCTCGCACAGCTCGATGAAGTTGCGGCGCGAGATCGGCTGCTGATCGGCGGCCCGGACGCTCTTGCCCTCGCCGCCGGAGTGCGGCGGCGTGAAGTCGGGGTCGTAGGGGAGTGACGGGTCGCAGCGCACACCGTAGTAGTTCTGGACGCGCCGTTCCGTGGGCAGGCCGTTGTCGTCCCAGCCCATCGGGTAGAACACGCGCTTGCCGCGCATGCGCTTGAAGCGCGAGACGATGTCGGTGTGGGTGTACGAGAACACGTGCCCGATGTGCAGCGAGCCGGAGGCGGTTGGTGGGGGCGTGTCGACGGAGTAGACGTCGGCGCGGGTGGCACCGTCGCGGTCGAAGCGGTAGACGCCCTCGGCCTCCCAGGTGTCACCCCACTTGGTTTCGAGGCCCTCGAGTGCGGGCTTGTCGGGGATGTTGGCGGGCATGGTCGACATGCGGGCTCCGTTTCGCTGTGCGCGGCACCGAGTCAGGGGTGCCTGGTTGTGACCGACCAAGCCTAACGGAGCCCGCCCACCCGCCGCCCGAGCGCGCCCGGACCGCGAACGCCCGAATCGCGAACGCGCGGACCGCAATCGCCCGCACCGCAATCGCCTGGACCGCGAACGCCGAATTGCCCCGCGAGTCGATCCGGCGCCGCTTCCCGCACCGAAGAAAGCCGGGTTGTTGCTACCGGGCCGCGGGCCCGGTAGCAACAACCCGGCTTTTTGTGTGGTGGCAGTGCGGCGTCCGGGGCAGGAGCGGAGGCGGGAGGTGGTCAGAGCTGGCGTGTGCGGCTCGTCCGGGTGCATGTGTCGGGGCGGGCTGTGGACACCGCCCTGTCCACAGGGATTCGATCGGGCCCGCGGCAGGGTGCGGGATGACCGAACATCCGAGCATGAACGCTCGCATCGAACTTCCCGACCAGTACCGTGACGCGCCCTTCCGATACCGCGACGCGCGAGCGGGCGGCCTCTCGGCCGCTCGGCTCCGTCGTGACGACCTCGACCATCCGCACCGTGGCGTGCGCTCACGCGCGCCCGTGCTCGATCATGAGGACCTGTGTCGAGCGTTCGTCCCCCGCATGCGCCCGTGGCACGCCATCGCCGGCGTCTCGGCGGCACTCGTGTGGGGATTGCCGCTCCCGCCGCGATGGTCCTCGCCGCAGGCGGTCGTCGTCGCGGTGCCGGAGGACCGCCATCCGCCCACGGGCGCCGCGGTGCGGGGGCTCCGACTCCGACGGACCCTGTGGGACCGGGTCGTCGTCTCGGGCGTTCCCGTACTGCCGCCGCTCGCGACGTGGGCGACCCTCGCACGCGTCCTGACCGTCGACGAGCTGCTCGTCGTCGCCGATGCGCTCCTGACGAGCGCCGACAACTATCCCGCGCTCCGCGTCGACAGGCCCCACGCGACCGCCGACGAGTTGCTCGCGTTCACCGCCGCGCTTCGCAACGCCACCGGTGCGTCCGCGCTCCGGGTCGCCGCGGGTCGTGCGCGAGCGGGTGTCGAGTCCCCGATGGAGAGCGAGCTGCGTGGCCGTCTGCTGGCCGCAGGCTTCCCCGAACCCGAGATCAACGGCGAGATCGAGGAGCAGGGGACGGTGCTCGCACGTGGCGACCTCGTGTTCCGCGACGCGCGGGTCGTCGTGGAGTACGAGGGGGACGAGCACCGCAGCTCGGTCGAGCGGTTCCGGAGCGACATCGGCCGCGTCCGGCGCCTTCGCGCAGCGGGATGGCACGTCGTCCGCGTGACGATCGCCGACCTGCGCGCACCCGAACAGACCTACCTGCGGGAGCTGGCGCGCGAGCTCGCGATCGCGTCGGTCGGCGATGCGCCGTCGCACGCATGAAGAAAGCCGGGTTGTTGCTACCGGGCCCGGGGCCCGGTAGCAACAACCCGGCTGGATGTGACGGCGGTGGTGGACGCGACGGTGGTGGACGAGACGGCGGTGGCCCGTCGCGGCGTCCCCCATCGCGACGCGGTCAGACCTCCGCGTTCTCCTTCAGGTTCTCCTTGAGCGAGGTGCCCACCTCGTCGAGCTGCGCGACGAGGGCGTCCGGCACCTTCGGCCCGATCTCCTCGAAGTACTCGCGCGTGACGTCGAGCTCCGCGAGCCACGACAGGTCGCTCACCTCGAACAGCGGCACGAGATCGTCGGCGGTGAAGCCGTCGAGTCCCTCGAGGTCGATGTCGCCGAGCCGCGGCAGGTTGCCGATCGGCGTCTCGACGGCGGGCACCTTGCCCGCGAGCCGGTCGGTGACCCACTTGACGGCGCGGACGTTCTCGCCGAAGCCGGGCCACAGGAACTTCCCGTCGGCGTCCTTGCGGAACCAGTTCACCTGGAAGATCGCCGGGGCGGCGTCACCGAGGTCGGCGCCGATGTCGAGCCAGTGACCCCAGTAGTCGGCCATGTGGTAGCCGGCGAAGGGCTGCATCGCGAACGGGTCGCGGCGGAGCTTGCCCACCGGCCCCTCGGCCGCCGCCGTCTGCTCGCTCGCGAGCGTCGCGCCGAGGAAGCAGCCGTGCTCCCAGTTCTTCGACTGGAAGACGAGCGGCACGTTCGTCGCGCGGCGACCGCCGAAGAGGATCGCGTCGACGGGCACCCCGTCGGGCGCGTTCCAGTCGGGGCTGAGCGTCGGGCACTGCTCGGCGCGGACCGTGAAGCGTGCGTTGGGGTGCGCCGCGGGGCGGCCCGAGTCAGGCGTCCAGTCCTCGCCCTGCCAGTCGATGAGGTGCGCGGGCGCCTCGTCGGTCATGCCCTCCCACCACACGTCGCCGTCGTCCGTGAGCGCCACGTTCGTGAAGATCGTGTTGCGCTCGATCGTCGTCATCGCGACGGGGTTCGTGTCGTAGCCCGTGCCCGGTGCGACGCCGAAGAAGCCGAACTCCGGGTTGATCGCGTTGAGGCGCCCGTCGGCGCCCTTGCGGAGCCAGACGATGTCGTCGCCGAGCGTCTCGACCTTCCAGCCGGGCAGTCGCGGCTGGAGCATCGCGAGGTTCGTCTTGCCCGTCGCGGACGGGAATGCGCCCGTGATCGTGAACGTCCGGCCCTCGGGGTTCGTGACCTGGATGAGCAGCATGTGCTCGGCCATCCAGCCCTCGTCGCGCGCCATGACCGAGGCGATGCGAAGCGCGAAGCACTTCTTGCCGAGCAGCGCGTTGCCGCCGTAGCCGGAGCCGAACGAGATGATCTCGCGCGTCTCGGGGAAGTGCGTGATGTACTTCTCCTCGTTGTGCGGCCAGGCGACATCGGGGCGCGACGTGCCGTCGGCGTCCACGAGGGGGTAGCCGACGGAGTGGAGCGCGGGCACCCACTCGGAGCCGGGCGTGATGTGGTCGAGGGCGGCCTGTCCGGAGCGCGTCATGAGCGCCATCGAGGCGACGACGTACGGCGAGTCGGTGATCTCGATGCCGTACTGCGTGATCGCACCGCCGAGCGGGCCCATCGCGAACGGGACGACGTACATCGTGCGCCCCCGCATCGAGCCGTCGAAGAGCCGCTCCAGCTCGGCCCGCATCTCGGCGGGCGCCCGCCAGTTGTTGGTCGGCCCCGCGTCCTCCTCGCGCTCCGAGCAGATGAACGTGCGGCTCTCGACGCGCGCGACGTCACCGGCGTCGGAGCGGCCGAGGAACGAGCCGGGGCGCTTCTCCTCGTTGAGGCGGATGAGTGTGCCCGACTCGACCATCTCGTCGGTGAGTCGGTCGAACTCCTCCTGCGAGCCGTCGCACCACACCACGCGGTCGGGCTTCGTGAGCTCCGCGGTGCGGACGACCCAGGCGTTCACATCGGCGTTGGCGGACAGCTGGGGGATGTCGGTGGAGGAGAGGGTCGGCTGAGGACTCATCATGCTGCTTTCGGTGGACGGCGAGTTGCGGCTTCCTCAAGTGTCTCCCAATTCTCATCAACGGGCGACGAAAAACCGGGTGAAGAATCGCGGAATTTCACGAAATCCGCATAGGATTGCAGCGGTTTGCGGGCATCCGGCTCGTGATCTTGTGATTCTGTGGAAAAACGCGCGTTCGGCGGCCCTTTGTTCGACGGGCCGGCGCGGGCGCAGGCACCCCCTGGTGCACACGAAGGGAGGTCGGGATGGACGGTCTCGTCCTGGGACGCCGCATCCGCTACTACCGGAAGGAGCGCGGGCTCACGCTCGAGGCGTTGAGCGAACGGACCGGGCTGCTGCCGAGCAGGCTCTCGCTCATCGAGAACGGCAAACGGGAGCCGAAGCTCTCGGTGTTGCAGCAGCTCGCGGACGCATTCGAGGTCGACCTCACCGAGATGCTCTCGGGCACTCCGCCCGACGAGCGCTCCCGGCTCGAGATCGACGTCGAGCGCGCGCAGCGTTCACCCGCGTACGAAGCGCTCGGGCTGCCGCACCTCGCGTCGGTCAAGACGCTTCCCGACGAGGTGCTCACGGTGCTGCGCGGACTCCATCGGGAGCTGGACCGCCGCGTCATCGAGTCGACCGCGACGCCCGAGGAGGCGCGCCGTGCGAACACCGAACTCCGTCTGACGATGCGCGAGCGCAACAACGCGATGCCCGAGATCGACGCCGCGGCCGATCAGCTCCTGTCCCGCGTCGACCACACTCGCGGGGCGCTCTCGCACCACCACGTCGCCGAGATGGCGAAGCACCTCGGCTTCACGCTCATCTACGTCGACGACCTCCCGGGGTCGACGCGGTCGATCACCGACCTCGAGAACGGACGGATCTACCTGCCTCCCGCGTCCATCCCCGGTGGGCACGGCCTGCGCGCCATGGCGCTGCAGGCGATGGCGCACCGCGTGCTCGGCCACCGGCGACCGACCGACTACGCGGACTTCCTGCGCCAGCGGCTCGAGATCAACTACTTCGCTGCGTCGTGCCTCATGCCGCTCGATCGTTCCGTCGCGTTCCTCCAGGACGCGAAGGATCGCCGCGACATGGCGGTCGAGGACTTCCGGGACGCCTTCGGGGTGACCCACGAGGCCGCCGCCCTGCGCATGACCAATCTGCTGACGGAGCACCTGGGGATCTCGCTGCACATGCTTCGCGTCGACGGCGACGGGGCGATCTCCCGCGTCTACGAGAACGACGGCCTCCCCTTGCCCGTCGACGTGACGGGGTCGATCGAGGGGCAGTTCCTCTGCCGCAAGTTCTCCGCGCGGCAGGCCTTCGCGAATCGGAACCGGACGACCGAGACCTACCAGTACACGGACACCCCGGCCGGAACGTTCTGGTGCTCGACCCAGACGGGAACGACCGCGCAGGAGACCTTCTCGATCACGATCGGTGTGCCGTTCGACGAGGCGCGCTGGTTCCGGGGGCGCAACACGAAGGCGCGGGCCGTGTCGACGTGTCCGGACGACGAACAGTGTTGCCGGGCTCCGGAGGCGGCGCAGGCCGAGCGCTGGACGAACCGCGTGTGGCCGAGCGCTCGCGTGCACGCCCGCACGTTCTCGCCGCTCCCCACGGGCGACTTCCCGGGCGTCGACCAGCGGGAGGTGTTCGAATTCCTCGAACGCCACGACGCCGGCTCCCGCGAGGAGGCGTGAGTTCCGGGCCCCGTCGCCCGTGGCCGGGGCGGACTCGGCTAGCCTCTGGGATGAAAGGGGCGGTATGACCGGAACTGCGAGGCGAGGACGGCCACCGGCGGCGAGCCGGCAGTCGATCGAGGACGCCGCGAGCGAGCTGTTCCTCGAACAGGGCTACGCCGCGACGAGCGTCGACGACGTCGCGCGTCGAGCGGGCGTCAGTCGGAGCAGTTTCTTCAACTACTTCGCCTCGAAGTCGGATCTGCTCTGGGTCGCGGTCGACGATGCGCTCGCGGGCGTCGACCGGGCGCTCGAGGAGGCAGGGGAGGCGCCCGCCGCGGCCGAGCGGCCCACGACGGCCGAGGCCGAGGCGTTCGCCGCGGCCGTTGCGACCCTGCGCGACATCGCGGTGCGGCTCGCCGACGAGTACCCGGCCGCGGGCATCCCGTGGGCGATCACGCAGGCGGAACTCATGGGGACGAGCGAGGAGACGCTCGCGACGGGGGCGAGCCGGCTGCGCGCGCTCGAGCGTCGCGTCGTGTCGTTCATGCGCCGCCACGACCCGTCCGGTGACGACGTGCTGCGGGGCGCCTTCGCGGCCGCCTTCGTCGCCGCAGCGGGGTCGGCCGCGGCGGCCTGGGTCGGGGCCGGAACGGAGCGTGGCCCGCTCGGCCCACTCATCGAACGGGCCGTCGAGCCCGTGTGCGTCGGATTCGTCACCGCCGCACGAGGTCACGCGCAGTAGGCGTTGACCTCGTCGATCGCGGTCTTCAGCGTCGAGTACTCGGCGAGGCCCTGCGTGATCGCGTCGCTCTGGGAGATCTCCCCGTTCGACACCTTCGTGAACAGGTCGAGGAGGGCCGTGACGCTCGCCTTCGCGTCCTCGATGTGGCCCTTCAGCTCGGAGTCCTGCACATCGTCGCCGAGGGTCGTGAGCTCGGTCTGAATGGACTGGAGATCGGCGACGGCCCCGGGGATGTCGCCGGGGATCTTCGACTGGATGCCCTCGGCGGTCGTCGAGATCGACTCGATCGAGGCCTGCACCTGCGCGCACTCGCTCACGGTGTCGGCGCTCGAGGTGGCGGACGAGGTCGTCCCGGACGTGTCGCCGCCGCTCCCGGCGCAACCGCCGAGGAGCGCGCTCAGGCCGATCGCGGCGACGAGCGCCGCACCTCGGACGGGACGTGACGTCGTGTTCAGGGTGCGCATGATCGTTCCTCCCCGGCCTCGCGGCCGTTCGCGGGCCACGTGGCGGGGGATAGCCCCCGCAAACGGTCCGGTTGACCGGAGGGCGACGCGACCCGGCCCCGCCTAGCGTAGACGACATGAAACTCCGAATCGGCAGCGCTCTCGCCGCCATCACCCATCTCGCCGCATACGGCGTTTTCGGCTGGGTCGTGTTCTGGTCGCTGACGACCTTGGCGGGACTCGCCGTCGGGCTGTTGCCGGTCTTCGGTATCGGTCTCCTGTTCCTCGCACTGCTCGCGCTGTGCCTGCGCGCGATCTGGCTCCTCGAGTCGTGGCGCGTCTCGACCCTGTTCGACATCGATGTCCGGCAGGTTCCGATGCGTCGGTCGACGCGCACCGATTGGCTCCGGATCCCGAACACCCTGCTCCTGCAGTTCGCGGACGGCAACAACTGGCTCGCCGTGCTGCACGGATTCATCATGACGCTGCTCGGTTCGATCGCGCTCGGCGTCGTCACGGGAATCGGCTGGGCGATCGGCATGCTGTTCTGGCCGATCACCTACGCGGGCGTCGAGGCGCCGTGGGTCGGGCCGATCGCACCCACCTCGCCCTGGATCGTGGTGCTCGGTGTCGTGTTCATCGCACTCGGACTCGCGGTCCTCTACGGTCTCGCGGTCGTGCACCGGGTGATCTCGGTGCCCATGTTCAGCCCGGATCGCGAGCGCGAACTGCGCGAGCAGGCCCAGGCGTCGGAGCGCCGCCAGGGCGAGGCGATCCGAGCCGCCGACGTGGAGCGTTCGCGCATCGAGCGCGACCTGCACGACGGTGTCCAACCGCGACTCGTCTCGGTCGGCATGACGCTCGGCCGCGCGCGGCAGAAGATCGCGACCGACCCCGAGGCGGCGACCGCACTCCTCGACGAGGCGCACACGTCGACGAAGGCCGCGATCACGGAACTCCGACAGCTCGCCCGGGGGTTCCAGCCGGCCGTTCTCGAGGACCGTGGGCTCGACGCCGCACTGTCGGCGCTCGCCGCGGGCACCCACCTGCCCGTGCAGCTCGACGTGCGGGTCGGCGGTCGCTGCAGCCGCGCCGCCGAGTCGGCCATGTACTTCGCGATCGCCGAATCGCTCACGAACGCGACGAAGCACGCGCGGGCGCAGGGGTGCCGCGTGACGGTGCTCGAACGCCCGGGCGGCATGCTCTGGGCGCGCATCGAGGACGACGGCGTGGGCGGCGCGAAGCAGCTCCCCGGCGGCGGCATCGACGGCGTGGCGAACCGGGTCCGCGCGGCCGGGGGCACGTACTCCCTCTCGAGCCCGCTCGGTGGGCCGACGACGATCGAGGTGAGCCTGCCGTGCGCGTCCTGATCTGTGAGGACAACGTCCTGCTGCGGGAGGGCATCGGTCGGCTCCTCGAGGACGCCGGGCACGAGATCGTCGCCTCGCTGCCCGACGCCGCGGGGCTCGCCGACGCCGTCACCGAACAGGCACCGGACGTGGCCGTCCTCGACGTGCGACTTCCGCCGACGTTCACGGACGAGGGCATCCGCGCCGCGATCGCGCTGCGTGGGCAGCACCCGGACCTCCGGGTGCTCGTGCTCTCGCAGTACGTCGAGGAGCGCTACGCGTCGGAGCTCATCGCGGATCGCCGCGGCGGGCTCGGGTACCTGCTGAAGGATCGCGTGACCGACGTCGAGGAGTTCCTCGAGTCGATCGAGACGGTCGCCGGTGGCGGCACCGTGCTCGATCCGGAGGTCGTCGCGCAGCTCCTGCACCGCCGCAGCCGGGACTCGCGACTCGAGCGGCTCACGCCTCGCGAGGGGCAGGTCCTCGCGCTCATGGCGGAGGGCAAGTCGAACCAGGCCATCGCGAAGGCGCTCTTCGTGACGGAGGGCAGTGTCGAGAAGCACATCTCGCAACTGTTCCAGAAGCTCGATCTCGGACCGGGCGAGGACGGCAACCGCCGCGTCCTCGCCGTCCTCGCACACCTTTCACACGCTCGACCCGATTCGAACGGAGCACGATGATGACCACCACCGAACCGAGGTCGGGTGCAGCCGAGGCCGGCACCGACGCGTTCGAGGGCGCCGGTGGCCCGCCGCCCACGTCGAAGGAGGGCGGGCCGACGCTCAGGCGGCCGCACGCGTGGGTGGCGATCGTGGTCGCGGTCGTCGGGGCGCTCGTCCTCGTCGGCTCGTTCACGACCGCGATCGCGAGCTCGCTCAGTCCCGTCGCCTACATCCACACCGACGAGGACGGGTTCTACATCGGCCCGAACGGTCCGGCCGCCGACAACGAGACGTCGTTCGTCTCGACCGCACCCGTCGACGGGGTCGACGCGATCCGTGTCGAGGCGAGCGCAGCGGACGTCGACGTCGAGTACACCGACGTGGACGAGGCGACGGCCCTCATCCGTGGTGCGTCCGCCGGAGGGGACTGGGTCCTCAGCTCGGAGGGCTCGACGCTCGTCCTCAGCGGGCCGGACGACGACATCGGGTTCGGCGGTTCATGGGGCATCTCGTGGATCCGCCTGCAACTGCCGCGCGCCCTCGAGGCGTCCACACCCGATCTGACGATCGCCGTCGGTGCCGGCGCGACCGACGTCACGGGCACCTTCGGGGACGTCGTCATCGACGTCGCAGCCGGCGAGGCGGATTTCGAGGGGGACGCGAACGCACTGACGGCGACGATCGCCGCGGGGCGCCTCGAGTTCGACGCGACGGTCGAGGGAGACGTGTCCCTGGAGGTCTCGTCCGGTCAACTCACCGGCACGCTGCGCGGCGATAAGCAACCGACCTCGATCAGCCTCGAGGTCCAGAGCGGGGCCGCGACCCTCGCCGTCCCCGAGGGCGAGTACGCCCTCTCCGGAAGCGGCGTCGCGGGTGATCGCCAGATCGAGGTCGACACCTCGTCCAAGGCCACCGTGCCGCTCGAGGTCACCGTGGAATCGGGCGCCGCCCACGTCGGGTACAACGCATGATCCGGCGACGGGGAAGCACACGCGCCGAGCGGGCGGCCGGGGCGACCGATGAGGAGCGCGAGCGTCCGGCGGGCGGGTTCGTCCCGGCCGGTGACCAGGCCGCGGGCAGCACCCGCACGGACGCCATCGTGACCGCGACGCTCGGTGCGGTGCTGCTCGTCGGCCTCGTCGTCGCGCTCGGGCTCATGCCCCTCGTCGCGTCGTGGTGGTAGTCATCCGCCGCCCCGCCCTCGACGGGGCCTGCCTCACTCGACGGACGTCGGGACACCGAGCAGGGTCGCGATGCGGGCATGCAACGGCGAGCGCGGCACGGGCTCCCCGTCGATCGCGGTGACGGGAGCGAGCACCCGACCGGACGACAGCAGCCACACGCCGCGCGCGGCACGCAGCTCGTCGAGCCGAAGGGCCTCGAACCGGACGGGAAGGCCCGCCGGCGGCCCCACCTCGAACAGTCGCTCGAGCGTGATCGACGGGAGGATCCCGTCCTGCGGAGGCGTGAGGAGCTCGCCGTCCCGGTCGACGAGCACCGTCGACGTCGGCCCCTCCAGCACGGCGCCGCCCGGTGAGACGAACACGACGTCGTCGGCACCGTTCGCGAGGGCGTAGCGCTTCGCCGCCATGTTGATGCCGTACGAGAGCGTCTTCGCGCCGGGCAACAGCCACGGCATCGCGGCGACCTCGCCGCCGTCGAACCCGCGGTCGAGGGCGAGCACACGCACGCCCTCCCGGCGCTGGCGGATCGCGGCGGGCGCCATCGGCTCTGCCATCACCCATCCGCCGGGAAGGTCGAGGCCTTCCGGCCCGCGGGTCTGCACGAGGCGCAGCATCGCCTCGGGGTGCGTTTCCCACGGCCACGCCGCGAGCAGCGCATCGATCGCGCGCTCGTAGCCCGACCGGTCGGGGCGCGGAAGCGCCAGCATGGCGGCCGAACGCTCGAGCCGATCCAGGTGCGCGTCACGGTCGACCGCAGTGCCGCCGATCGCGAGCATCGCGTCGAACACGCCGTCGCCACGGACGACGCCGAGGTCGTCGGCACGGACGATGGGGACGGTCGGGTCGAGCAGATCGCCGTCGAGGTTCGCGAGCAGATTCGTGCCGGTCATGGCGAGAGCCTATGCCGGGCGGCGTCGAACGGGGTGGGGGTGTGTCCGCCGCCGGTTCGGGGTGCGCGGCCGTCGGGTGGCGTCCGCGCACCGGTCACGCCCCGCACGCCCCGGCGGGGTACACTTCGAACACCGACATCGATCCGGCCATCACCGGGGAGTCTTCGGGAGAACCGGCGGGAGACCGCCCCAGTAGATCCGAACGGGTGGGCCCGTCACAGCCGAGAAACGAGTGGCCGTCCTCGCGGACGGCAATCGGGGTGGTACCGCGTGCGCGAGCACGTCCCCGGCCTTGCGACACCGTGATCCACAAGTCCAGGAGGCCCCGGGTGAGTTACCCCGTTTCAGCGTTCGGTCCCGCAGGCGACGCCCCCGCACAGGGTGTGCCCGCGTCGCCGTCGTTCCCCGAACTCGAACGCCACGTGCTCGACTACTGGCAGAGCGACGGCACGTTCCAGGCGTCGATCGACCGGCGCGAGGGCGCCGGCGAGTGGGTCTTCTACGACGGCCCGCCGTTCGCGAACGGCCTGCCCCACTACGGGCACCTGCTCACGGGCTACGCGAAGGACATCTTCCCCCGCTACTTCACGATGCGCGGCCGCCAGGTCAAGCGCGTCTTCGGGTGGGACACGCACGGCCTGCCCGCCGAGCTCGAGGCGATGCGACAGCTCGGGATCACCTCGAAGGAGGAGATCGAGCGGATGGGCATCCGCGAGTTCAACGCGGCCGCCCGAGAGTCGGTGTTGCGCTACACGGCCGAGTGGCAGGAGTACGTGACACGGCAGGCACGCTGGGTCGACTTCGAGAACGGTTACCGCACGTTCGACATCGGGTACATGGAGTCGGTGCTGTGGGCGTTCAAGCGCCTCTACGAGGACGGTCTCGCCTACGAGGGCTACCGCGTCCTGCCGTACTGCTGGAACGACGAGACGCCGCTGTCGAACCACGAGCTGCGCATGGACGACGACGTGTACCAGATGCGTCAGGACCAGACGCTCACGGTCACGTTCGCGCTCGAGGGCGAACGCGCCGAGGCGCTCGGGCTGGCGGGCGTGCTCGCGCTCGCCTGGACGACGACGCCGTGGACGCTCCCGACGAACCTCGCGCTCGCGGTCGGCCCCGACATCGAGTACGTCGTGGTGCCCGCCGGCGCCGACGCCGTCCACCCGGGGGAGCGGTACCTGCTCGCCGCCGAGCGGGTCGCGGCGCACGTCAAGGAGCTCGGCTACCCGGACGCCGACGCGGCCGTCGCGGCCGTCGAGCGGCGCCTCACGGGGCGCGAGCTCGAGGGCGTCCGCTACGACCGCCTGTTCGACTTCTACGCCGATGCGGAGCGCTACGGCACCGCCGACGCCTGGCGCATCCTCGTCGCCGACTTCGTCACGACGGGCGACGGCACGGGCATCGTGCACCTCGCGCCCGCATACGGTGAGGACGACAAGGCCGTCTGTGACGCCGCGGGCATCCCCACGATCCTCTCCGTCGACGACCGTGCCGTGTTCCTCGCCGCCGCGGGCGAGTTCGCGGGCCTGCAGGTGTTCGACGCGAACCGTCCGATCTCGCAGGAGCTGAAGACCCGCGGCCGCGTGTTCCGTCAGGCGAGCTACGAGCACAGCTACCCGCACTGCTGGCGCTGCCGCAAGCCGCTCATCTACAAGGCGGTCTCGAGCTGGTTCGTCCGCGTGACCGCGTTCAAGGACGAGATGCTCGAACTCAACGAGCAGATCGAGTGGGTGCCCGAGAACGTCAAGCACGGGCAGTTCGGGAAGTGGCTCGAGGGCGCGCGCGACTGGTCCGTCAGCCGCAACCGCTACTGGGGCAGCCCGATCCCCGTGTGGAAGAGCGACGACCCGAACCATCCCCGCGTCGACGTGTACGGCTCGCTCGACGAGCTCGAGCGCGACTTCGGCGTGCGTCCGACGGATCTGCACCGCCCCTTCATCGACGAGCTCACGCGGCCGAACCCCGATGACCCGACGGGCCGCTCCACGATGCGCCGCATCGACGACGTCTTCGACGTGTGGTTCGACTCGGGCTCGATGCCGTACGCGCAGGTGCACTATCCGTTCGAGAACCGCGAGTGGTTCGACACGCACTCGCCGGCCGACTTCATCGTCGAGTACATCGGACAGACGCGCGGCTGGTTCTACCTCATGCACGTCCTGTCCACGGCGCTGTTCCACCGGCCCGCGTTCAAGCGCGTCGTCTCGCACGGGATCGTCCTCGGCGACGACGGCCGCAAGATGTCGAAGAGCCTGCGCAACTACCCCGACGTGCACGAGGTGTTCGAGCGCGACGGATCCGACGCCATGCGCTGGTTCCTCATGGCGAGCCCGGTGCTGCGCGGCGGGAACCTCATCACGACGGAGGAGGGCATCCGCGAGGGCGTGCGGCAGTTCCTCCTCCCGTTCTGGTCGACGTGGTACTTCTTCTCGACGTACGCGAACACCGCACTCGACTCGGGGCGCGGCGCGTACGAGGCGAGGCGCCGCACCGACTCCGCGAACGAGCTCGACCGCTACGTGCTCGCGAAGCTGCGTACCCTCGTCGGCGACCTGCGCGACGCCTACGACGCGCTCGACTCGACCACCGCCGCCGCGCACCTGCGCGACTTCGCGGACGTGCTCACGAACTGGTACGTGCGCCGCTCACGTGACCGCTTCTGGCACGGTGTCGACGCGTCCGGTGACGGCACCGAGGCGTTCGACACGCTCTTCACCGTGCTCGAGACCGTCTCGCGGCTCGCGGCGCCGCTCTCGCCGCTCGTCACCGAGGCGGTCTGGCGCGGCCTCACGGGCGGACGCTCCGTGCACCTGACCGATTGGCCCGACGAGGACGAGTTCCCCGCCGACGACGCGCTCGTCGCGGAGATGGACGAGATCCGCTCCATCACCTCGGCCGCGCTCGCCCTGCGCAAGCAGGCGAAGCTTCGCGTGCGGCTCCCGCTGCCGAAGCTCACGGTCGTGAGCCCCGCGGCCGACCGCCTCGAACGCTTCGCGCCCATCCTGCGCGACGAGCTCAACGTGAAGGCCGTCGAGTTCCGTCCGCTCGAGGCGGACTCCGGTGCCCACTACGGCATCTCCCGCGTGCTGCAGGTCAACGCGCGCGCGGCCGGACCCCGCATCGGCAAGCGCGTGCAGGAGGCGATCCGGGCGGCCAAGTCCGGCGACTGGTCGGAGGTCGACGGCGTCGTCACGGCGGGTGGCATCGAGCTCGTCGAGGGCGAGTACGAGGTCCGGCTCGAAACGGCGGACGACGCGGGCGAGCGCGAGCTCGCACTGCTCGACGACGGTGGCATCGTCGTGCTCGACACGACCGTGACGCCCGAACTCGCCGCCGAGGGGCTCGCGCGCGACGTCGTGCGGGCCGTGCAGGACGCTCGACGCGCGGCCGGGCTCGAGGTGTCCGACCGCATCGCACTCGTGCTGCGGCTCGACGACGCATCGGTCGCCGCGGTCGAGGCGAACCGCGCGTTCATCGCGGCGGAAACGCTCGCGACGAGCCTCGACGTCGTGGGTGGGCTCGCCGCGGACGGCAGCTCGAACGCGTCGTCCTACGGTGCGCTCGAGATCGAACTGGAGGCGGTGACCGCATGACGAACGGCGAGGGCTACACGCCCGACGACGAGGACGACCCGCTCGAACGGCTCGACTGGCACGCCGACGGCGAGGACGAGCTCGACGACGCCGCATCGGGCGCCGACGGGGAATTCGGCGCCGGCGGCGAGACCGCCGATCTCGACGAGGACGACGAGCCCGTCGAGCTCTCGGAGCGGGAGGAGCAGGAACGCGCGTTCCTCGACGAGACCGACTGGCGCGGCGAGGCGGACCGTGTGTTCGACGACCTCATGGAGCGCGTCGGCGAGGCGCAGCCCGAGCCGAGGCTCGCCCCGACGAGGCGCGCCGCCGAGCTGCTCGGCGACGTGCACCGCGCCTACCCCGTCGTGCACCTCACCGGCACGAACGGCAAGTCCTCGACGGCGCGCATCATCGCCTCGCTCCTCGGCGCCCACGGGTTGCGCGTCGGACTGCTCACGAGCCCACACCTCGAGCGGCTCGCGGAGCGCATCGAGATCGGCGGCGAGCCCGTGAGCGACGAGCGGCTCGTCGCGAACTGGGACGACATCGCGCCGTTCATCGCGATCGTCGACGCCGAGCTCGAGGCCGAGGGTGAGCCCCGGCTGACGTTCTTCGAGGCGCTCACCGTCCTCGCGTTCGCGTGCTTCGCCGACGCGCCCGTCGACGTCGCGGTGCTCGAGGTCGGCATGGGGGGCGAGTGGGACTCGACGAACGTCGCCGACGGATCCGTCGCCGTCTTCACGCCCATCGCCCTCGACCACGCGGCCCGACTCGGGAACACGATCGCCGAGATCGCCCGCACGAAGGCGGGCATCATCAAGCCCGCGGCGCGCGTCGTGAGTGCGATACAGGCCCCCGAGGCGCTCGCCGAACTGGAGCGGGCGTGCGAGATCCAGGAAGCGACGCTCGCCGTCGAGGGGCAGGCGTTCGAACTCACGCGCAACGATCCCGAGGGACCGGCCTCCCGCCTCATCAGCGTGCGCGGCATCGCGGGCACCTACGACGATCTGATCCTGCCGCTGCGCGGTGCGCACCAGGGCGAGAACGCGGCGGTCGCGATCGCCGCGGTCGAGTCGTTCTTCGGCGGCGAGCAGTCGCTGCGACAGGATCTCGTCGAGCAGGGACTCGTCGCCGCGAGCTCCCCGGGGCGCCTGCAGCGCATCGGCTACGCGCCCGCGGTCTACATCGACGCGGCGCACAACCCGCACGGCGCCGCGGCGCTCGCGGAGGCGGTGCCGGAGGCGATCCCGCACTCCCGGCTCGTGGTCGTCCTCGGCGTGCTCGAGGACAAGGACGCGGACGGCGTCATCGCCGCGCTCGCGCCGGTCGCCGACGCGTTCGTCGCGACGCAGTCCGACTCGCCGCGCGCGGTCGACGCGTTCGTGCTCGCCGACCGCATAACCGAGCTCACGGGGCGCCACTGCGACGCCTTCGACCGTACCGACGAGGCCTTCGAGCACGCTCGCGAGCTCGCCGGCGCGGAGGAGGGCGGCGCGGTGCTCATCACGGGTTCGATCACGATCCTGGGCGACGCGATCCGCATCGCCCGGGACGAGGACTGGGGCCGCGTGGATGGCTGAGCCGCGGCGGCGCGTCCGGCGTCAGCGTTCGATGAGTGAGACGCTCGGCATCATCATCATGGGATTCGAGCTGCTCGCCGTCTTCCTGTGCGTGCTCGTGTTCTTCGGCACCCGCGTCTTCCCTCCGCCCGTCGCGCTCGGTGGGGGAGCGGCGGTCCTCGCCGTGATGATCGTCATCATCGCGTCGCTGCGCTACCGCTGGGGCATCATCGCCGGCTGGGTGTTCCACATCCTGCTGTTCGCGACGGGGTTCCTGCACGCGGGCATGTTCGTCGTCGGTGGGCTCTTCCTCGCCGCGTGGGCGTACTTCATGATCAAGGCGGCACCGATCGACCGCCATCGCGCCGAGGTCACGGCCGAGTACGAGCGGGCGCTCGCCGCCGGGGAGATCGCGCCCGACGGGACGCCCCTGACGCGCGACGCCTCCGACGTGACGCCCACCCCCGCCGCGGCGGGCGCTGCGGAGTCGACGGGTGTCCCCGAAACGGCGGGTGCTCCCGAAACAGCGGGCGATCCCGCGACGGCGAGCGATCCCGCGACGGCGGGCGATCCCGCGACGACGGGCGATGCAAGCGCAGCCGACGGCGTGTCCGGCACGGCCCCCGGGGACGATCGACCGTGGGCGGCGCGTCCGAGCGATCGACGGCACACCGCGGACGACTGAGGCGCCCTCGGCGCGGTGTCGTGCGCCCGCGCGCGAAAGCCCCGACACGACCAGAGACCGACCAATTGGCGGCCCACACGGGCCACGAACGACCGGAGGAACCACCATGGCAGAAGCACAGTCCACCCTCGTCCTCGTCAAGCCCGACGGTGTCGCCCGCAACCTGACGGGTGAGGTGCTGCGCCGCATCGAGCGCAAGGGCTACGTCATCGAGGACCTGCGCATGGTCCGTCCGACGCGCGAACTCCTCACCCGGCACTACGCCGAGCACGAGGGCAAGCCGTTCTTCGAGCCGCTCGTCGAGTTCATGGGCTCGGGGCCCGTCGTCGCCGTTCGCGTCGGCGGCCACGGCGTCATCGAGGGCTTCCGCTCGCTCGCCGGAACGACCGACCCGACGACCGCGGCGCCCGGCACGATCCGTGGCGACCTCGGCCGCGACTGGGACGCGGGCGTCATCCAGAACATCGTCCACGGCTCCGACTCACCGGAGTCGGCCGCGCGCGAGCTCGACATCTGGTTCAACTGACCACCGCGACCACCGCGACCACCTCGAGTTCCGGGTGGTTTTCGGGCTTCCGGGTCGCCCGGAACCCCGAAAACCACCCGGAACTCGTCCGTCGGCAGGGAGCGCGTCCCGTCCGGGTGGTGGTTCAGATGTTTCAGGTTTGTCAAATGTGCGGTGGTTCGTAGTGAATGTGTTGAGGATGCCGGTGGGGCCGGTTTACGCTTTCGACACGTCCGGGCGGCTCGGGGAAGCCTGTGGCGGGATCGCCGGCCCCGAATCGATCGCGAGGAGTCGCCGTGTCCGCATCCCCCGCGCCGCGGGAGCGCCGCTCAGCTGATGCGCTGCCGAACCGGATCGATGCGCTCGAGACGCTGGATCGCGGATTCGCCGAGATGCTCGACCGCACGCTCGCACAGCGCCTCGACGAGCGCGAGCGCGGGCACGAGCGTGTCCGACGGGCCGGACGCCTCGACGTCGCACGTCAACACGACGTCGGCGACACTCGCGACGGGCGACAGCCAGCGATCCGTGACGAGCGCGATGCGCGCCCGGGACGCCGCCGCCTCGCGGGCCAACTGCTCGGACGACGCCTGATAGCGGCGGAAGTCGAACACGACCCACACGTCCCGGTCCGCACGGATGTCGGCGATCGCCCCGGCAGCGAGCACGGGATTCGGCGAACACTCGCTGACGCCACCCCGGACGGGCACGAGCTGGGCGACGAGATAGCGCGCGAGGAGCTCCGAGTAGTCGCCACCGAGCGCGACGACACGACGGCGCGTGTCGGCGAGCCACCGCACGAGCGTCTCGGCATCGCGCTCGTGGACACCCGCGAACGTGCGCTCGATGCCGTGCAGGTACGCATCCCGCGCCCGACCGAGCGAGCCCTGTGTGTCGAGCGGTTCGGTCGAACGCGTCGCCTGCGACAGCGCCGATTCGCCGCGCTCGTGCACCTCACGGCGCAGCGTGTCCTGGAACTCACGGAACGTCCCGTAGCCGAGCGACTTCACGAGCCGGACGATCGTCGGGCCGCTCACCCCCGACGCCTCGGCGAAACTCGCGACGGTGTCGAGCCCCAGCACGGGATAGGCCGCGAGCAGCGCGCGAGCCGCACGCCGCTCCGCCGGCGTGAGCCGGTCGATCGATGCGCGGACGCGCTCCGAGACCGTCCTGCCTGGTTGATCCATGCTCCATGTTCGCACCGCCGTCCTCGACATCGGCCGCACGCCGCGCGGGTCCCCGCTCTCGGCTCGCGCACGACCGCCGACCACACCGCCCCAGGGAGAATCCTCGAATGACGACCACATCCGCGTCGGGCGGCGACGCCCCGGCCTCGACCACACCTCGACCCTCCCGGCGCCTGCGCGTGTGGGAGGTCGCCGCGATCTCGATCGGGTTCATGGGCCCGGTCATGGCGATGTCCCTCAACGGCATCGGCGTCGCGGGCCTCGTCGGGAAGGCCGTCCCGTTCACGTTCCTCGTCGCGTTCCTCGGCACGCTCCTCGTCGCGTACGCGTTCATCCGCCTGACCCGCTACATCACCCATGCGGGCTCGGTGTACGCGCTCGCCGGTTCGACGATCGGCCCCAGGGCCGGGTTCTTCGGCGGCTTCGCCCTCCTCGGCACCTACCTGTTCTTCGCCGCGTGCATCGCAGGTGCGTGTGCGGTGTTCTTCGAGGCACTCATGTCGGAGCTCGGGGTCGAGCTGCCGAGCTGGGTGTGGCTCGTCGTGATGCTCGTGAGCGTCGCCGCCTCGCTCGTGCTCAATCTCCGCGAGTCCGTCGTGACGGCACGCACGCTGCTCGGCATCGGGTTCGCGGGCATCATCGCGATGGTCGTCCTCGCGTTCATCATCATCGGGCGGGTCGGCGCGGGCGACGCGCCGGTCTCGACCGGCATCGACCTCTCGGTCCTGCTGCCGGGCGATGCCTCGTTCACGGCGGTCATGACCGCCTCCGTCTTCGCCTTCCTCTCGTGGGCCGGCTTCGAGTCGGGTACCTCACTGGGTGAGGAGGCCCGCGAGCCGAAGCGGGCCGTGCCGGTCGCGCTGTTGAGCGCGGTCGTCGTCGGCGGGTGCATCTACGTGCTCGTCATGTTCGCGCAGACGATCGGCTTCGGCACCGACGCGGCCGGCGTCGACGCGTTCGCGAACGCCTCGTCGACGCTCACGACACTCGCGTCGACGTACATCGGTCCCTGGTACGCCGTGCTCGTCTCGGTCATCGCGTTCTTCGTCGCGTTCGCGTCGCTCCTGAGCTCCTCGGCCGCCGCGTCCCGCCTGCTGTTCGCGCTCGCACGAGACGGCTTCGGGCCCGTGTCGCTCGGCACGGTCCACCCGCGAACGGGCGTCCCGACCCGCGCGACGATCGTGATCGCGATCGCGACGCTCGTGCTCGCGTGCGGACTCGGTCTCGCGGGCGGCACGAGCGTCGACGTCTACTACTGGTTCGCGACGATCGCGACGCTGTGCATGGTCGTCGCCTACGGCATGGCGTCCGTGGGTGTCGTCCGCTACATGTTCAAGCCCGGGTCCCGGATCCCGAGGTGGGAGGTCGTCGTGCCGCTCCTCGGCCTCGCGTACCTCGTGCTCGTGTACGCGATCCAGATCATCGGCCAGGAGGCCCCGTACACGTACTTCCCTTGGATCGCGGGCGCCTGGTGCCTGCTGGGGCTCGTCCTCGTGCTCGCGCGGCCGGGGCTCGCGAAGCGAATCGGTGAGCGACTGACGACGGAGGACCTCGAATGAGCGACGGACTGGTCTTCATCGCGACGAGCGATCTCGCGGCGCGCACGAAGGGGCGCGCGGTGCGGGCAGCGGACTTCGACGAGCGGACGAGCGTCGGGTGGGTCCCCGCCGACCTCGGCATCGGTGTCGACGGGCACATCGTCGAGGGCATCCCCTACGGCTCGTCGGGCGATACCCGTCTGCGGCCGGACCTCTCGTCGCGCACGCGCTTCGCGCCCGTCGGCGAGCGTCCGGGGCTCGACATCGTGTTTGCGGACCTCGTGAACACCGACGGATCGCCGTGGGAGAGCTGCCCCCGCACGTTCCTGCGCGACGCGATCCGCGATCTGCGCGAGGAGTTCGGGATCACGACGCGCACCGCGTTCGAGCACGAGTTCGTCGAGCTCGGCGCGACGACCGAGCCCCACGCGTTCTCGTTGCAGGCCTTCCGCGACGCCGAACCCGTCGGCTCCCGACTCGTCGCGCTCCTCGCGGATGCCGGTCTCGAGCCCGAGACGTGGTTGCCCGAGTACGGCGAGCACCAGTACGAGATCACGCTCGCACCGACCGACGCGCTGCGGGCCGCAGATCGCGCGATCCTGCTGCGTGACGTCGTCCGCGACGTGTACGACGCGGGCGGGCGGCGCGCGACGTTCGCCCCCGTCGTGCGTCCGGGCGCGACGGGGAACGGCGTGCACGTCCACTTCGGCCTCGACGACGCCGACGGGAACACACTCGTGTACGACGCGGCGCGCCCGGGGCGCCTGTCGGAACTCGCGGGGAGTTTCGCGGCGGGCATCGTCCGTCACGGCCCCGCGATGGCGGCCCTGTTCGCCCCGCTCGTGACGAGCTACCTCCGGCTCCAGCCGCACAACTGGTCGACGGCGAGGTCGTGCCTCGGCCTGCGGAATCGCGAGGCGCTGCTGCGCATCTGCCCGACGAACGAGATCGACGGGCGGGACCCCGCGCGCCAACTGCACTTCGAGTTCCGTGGCGCGGACATCGGGGCGAACCCGTGGATCCTGCTCGGGAGCCTCCTGCGGGCCGGACTGCAGGGACTTCGTGAGAAGCTGGAGACGCCCGAGATCGTCACGGGCGAGATCGACGTCGACGGGACGCACGCGCACCTCGCCGCCCTGCCCGGTTCGCTGGGCGAGGCACTCGACGCGCTGCGCGCGGACGAGGTCGTCTCGGGCTGGTTCCACCCGAACACGCTCGCGACGTTCGAGGCGGTCAAGCGTGTCGAGATCACCCGCCTCGACCCCATGACCCCCGAGGAGCGCTGCGACGCGTACACCTCGGTGTACTGATCACGCGGTGGCGCCGCACCGACGGTGCGGCACCATCGGCGCGCCCGGATCCTCACGACAGGAAGGCCAGATCTACGATGTCCACCCCCGAGTCCGAGAGGGCCCGGTTCTTCGCCGGGCTCGAGCTCGTCGACCACCACTGTCACGGCGTCGTCCGCGACGCCGTCGACCGCGCGGCGTTCGAGGACCTCATCACCGAGTCCGACGTCCCCGCACCGGCCGGTGCGACCCAGTTCGACTCGCAGCTCGGGTTCGGCATCCGCGCGCACTGTGCGCCGCTGCTCGATCTCGACGCGTTCGCGACGCCGGAGCAGTACCTGGATCGCCGCGCAGTGCTCGGGCCCGAGGAGGTGAATCGTCGTCTGCTCGCGGCGGCCGGCACCGGGACGTACCTCGTCGAGACGGGTCACCGGGGCGACCTCATCGCCTCGCCCGCGGAGATGGCGCGGCTCGCGGCTGCCCGCGCGTACGAGGTCGTGCGGCTCGAACGGCTCGCGGAGGAGCTCGTCGAGCGCGGCGTGAGCGCGGCATCGTTCCGGGCGGCGTTCGAGGACGAGCTGACCGAACGGCTGCGGACGGCGGTCGGGACGAAGTCGATCGCGGCGTACCGCATCGGGCTCGATTTCGATCCGTCGAAGCCGAGCGACGACGAGGTCGACGCGGCCGTCGCCGCCTGGGTGGCCGAGCGGGGACGGCTCGAGTCAGCCGTCGTCGTCCGGTGGCTCATCTGGACCGCCGTCGAGCGGGGCACCGTGCTGCAGTTCCACGTCGGCTACGGGGACCCGGACGTCGACCTGCACCGCTGCTCGCCACTGCTGTTGACCGAGTTCCTGCGCCGCACGCGCGACACGGGCACGCGCATCACGCTCCTGCACTGCTACCCGTTCCACCGCGAGGCGGGCTACCTCGCACAGGTGTTCCCGCACGTCTGGTTCGACGTCGGCCTCGCGATCAACTACGTCGGTTCGCGCTCGGAGGCGGTGATCGCCGAATCGCTCGAACTCGCGCCGTTCCACAAGATCCTGTACTCGTCTGACGCGTGGGGTGCGGCCGAGCTCTACACGCTCGGTGCGCTCCTGTTCCGACGCGGACTCGATCACGCGCTCGCGCGCTTCGCGGAGCTCGACGCGTGGCCGTGGGCGGAGCAGCGGCGCGTCGCGGAACGCATCGGTTCCCGCAACGCGCGTGCCGTCTACCGACTCGACGAGGCGACGGAGGTGCCCGCATGACGACGACGCACGACCTCCGGAACACGGCGGACGCGCTGCGAGCGGCGATCGACCTCGAACTCCCCGCGGCGGAGGCACTGCGGTGGGCCGTGCACCGCGATCCGCGCGTCTCGCACCAGGAGGAGGACACGGCGACGCTCGCGGCCGCCGCGATCGACCTCCCGCTCGACCGCATCGCCGGCACCGGCCGGATCACGCGCCTCGGGCCGGCCGGGGGCGGCGGCGTGCTCCTCCGTGCCGAGCTCGACGGGCTCCCGGTCACGGAGGCGACGGGCGCACCCGACGCCTCGACGAACGGGGTCATGCACGCGTGCGGTCACGACGTGCACCTCGCCGCGCTCGTCGCGGTCGTCCGGGCCGCGGCGACGATCGAGCTGCCCGTCGGGCTCGTGCCGTTCCTGCAGCCGAGCGAGGAGTCCTATCCGTCCGGCGCACTCGAGGCGGTCGAGGCGGGTGCGCTCGATCGGTACGGCGTCACCCGCACGATCGGCGCCCACGTGCACCCTCGTGTGCCCATCGGTGCGGTCTCGACGGGTGCCGGCGTCATCAACGCCGCCGCCGACGAACTGCGCGTCACGCTCGTGGGCCGCGGCGGCCACGGTGCGTACCCGCACGACGCACGTGACGTGGTCTCGGCGCTCGCCTCGATCGCGCTCGGCCTCCCCGAGGTCGTGCGGCGCACCGTCGACCAGATGTCGCCCGCGGTCGTGTCGATCGGAACGCTCTCCGCGGGTGAGGGGGCGGCGAACGTGCTGCCGGGGACGGGGCGACTCCGTGCGACCATGCGCACCACGTCCGAGCAGGAACGCGCGCGGCTCATCCCCGCGCTCGAGCGGTTCGTCGTCGCACAGGGGGAGGCGTACGGGATCGACGCGAGCTTTGAGCAGATCTTCGGTGAGCCCGTCCTCCGCAATGACGCCGTGCTCGCCGATCTCATGGACGAGTGGCTGCCGGCGTTCGGGCTCGTCACGACGGCCCCGATGCGTTCGCTCGGCGCCGACGACTTCGCGTTCCTGAGCGATGCGGTCCCGTCGGTCATGTCGTTCGTGGGCGTGCGCACGGACGGCGTGGACCCGCAGCCGAGTCTGCACGATCCGCGATTCCTGCCCGCGGACGGCGCCGTCGCGGCAGTCGCCCATGCGCTCGCGGCGGGCTATGTGGCCGGCGCCCAGGCCATCCTCGCGGAGCACTGAGGCGGGCCCGTGCATCGCCGGGCGATTGGTGTGTCGGTCCGAGGACGGAGGCGAGCGGGTCCGCACGCGACAACGCCGTCCGGTCGGACGGGGGAACCGCGTTCATCCGTCGGGCCGACCTCGTGTGCCGTCGCGACGGTCAGGCCGGCAGGAGCGGCGCGCACGGCGTGTGCCCGGGGGAGGGGCGGCGGATGGACGCGCGTGGGAGCCAGCACGGGGCCGGGGGCGAGCGGCCGGCCCGAGTGGGGGACGGTGGACGTGGGCCGCTGACCGGCGGTGCCGAGTCCGGGGCAGCGCGTGCCCCGTCTCGGCACGACGACCGCGCGGCGCCGTCGTGCCCCACCGCGCGGGGCGCGGATCGCGGGGTGGATCGCGCTTCCGTTCGCGTTCGCCGGCGCGGACGTGCTCCTGTGGTCGGACGCCGCGCCGCAACCGCTCTTCGAGCCTTCCCTCGTCGCGGGAGCCTCATCGTGCTCGCATGTATCGCGTGGATCGTGGCGCTCGTGTTCGCGATCGTCGGTCGGACGCTCGCGGTGGCGGGCCTGCTCGCGCCGGCCATCGTCGCGGTCGCGATGGTGCTCGTCGCGGTGGACCTGCCCTTCCGGGGCGGATTCGAGCTCGCGAGGCCGACCCTCGAGGCGGCGGTGGCGTCCGGGACCTCTCCCGAGCGTGCGGGCCTGTTCACGGTCTCCGATCGTGTGCTCGAGGACGACTTCAGCTCCTCCGAGATCGTGGACGCAGGATTCCTGAACGGTGTCGGCTACGGGGTCGTCCCGCCGGGAGCGGCGGCGCCGACGGTCGGTACCACGTCGTTCGTCGGGCCCGTGGTGATGGCGCTGAACGTCGGCGGCTGCTACGTGGCCGTCGAGCCGCGGTGAGCGTGTCGCGCCGAGGCCGGTGACGCGTGCGGCGATCGGCGGGTCAGCGTGCGCCGACGCCGCCGTGATCAGCCGAGGTCCTGTCCCGGCCTGCCCCGTCCTGGAGGGCTTCGTTGGGGTCCTGCGCGTCCGCGGCGGCACGCCGCACCGGATCGCCGCCGTTGCTCGGCTCGGCGACCGCCGTCGCGGCGCCCGCGTCCTCGGGCAGCCGCACCGTGAAGGTCGTCCGGCCCGGTTCGCTGTCGACGTCGATCGTCCCGCCGTGTGATTCGACGATCGCCTGCGAGATGGACAGGCCGAGGCCGGCGGACGCGCCGCGCCGCGTGCGCGACGCGTCGCCGCGTACGAATCGGCCGAAGATCTCGGGCAGGAGTTCGGGCGGGATACCGGGGCCCGCGTCGCTCACGCGCACTTCGACGATGCCGTCACGCGCCGCGACCGAGGCGGTCACGCGCGTGCCGTCGGGCGTGTGGTGCCGCGCGTTCGCGAGGAGGTTCGCGAGCACCTGGCGCAGCCGGTCGCCGTCGCCCGTGACGACGAGCTCCTCGTCGGGCGCCTCGAGTTCCCACACGTGGCCGCGGTCGGCCGCCTGCGCATCGCTCAGCGCCTCGACGACGAGCCGGACGACGTCGACCTCCTCGTGCCGCAGCCGCTGCCCCGCATCGAGGCGAGCGAGCAGGAGGAGGTCCTCGACGAGTGCCGTCATGCGCGCGGATTCCGCGTCGATGCGTGCGAGCGAGTGCGTCTGCGTCTCGCTCAGCCGCTCCGGCTCGCGGCGCGCGAGCTCGGTGTACCCGCGGACCGACGCGAGCGGGGTGCGCAGCTCGTGGCTCGCGTCGGCGACGAACTGGCGCAGGTGCTGTTCGCTGCGGTAGCGGGCGACGAGCGATTGTTCGACGTGCCCGAGCAGGCGGTTGAGTGCGGCGCCGACCTGGCCGACCTCGGTGCGGGGATCGGCCTGCTCCTCGGGAACGCGCTCGGGGAGCTCGACCTCGCCGTCGACGAGGTCGCGCTCCGACACGCGCTTCGCGGTGGCCGCGACGTTCTCGAGCGGGCGCAGGCTCCGCCTCACGAGGGCGACGCCCGCGACGGCGGCGATCGCGAGGGCGACGAGGCCGACCACGACGAAGATCAGCACGAGGTTGCGGATCGTCGTCTCGACCTCGGAGGTGGAGATGCCCGAGTAGACGTTGAGCCCTGTGCGCGGATCCGTGCGCTCGATGAGCCGGTAACTGCCGAGCTCGTCGCCGAGATCGAGCGTGCGCGGGGGCGCACTATCGTCGATCCCCGCACGGATGGTGTCGACGACCGCGTCGGGCAGCTGGGTCTCGGTGCCCGACTCATCGACGAACACGGCCATCTCGACCGTCTCACCGTCCGTGACGACGATGAGGTTGCCCGCCTTCTGCCCAGGGCCGAGGTTGTCGGGCACCTGTTGCCCCGATGGCGGCCGCCCCTGGTCGACGCCGTCGTCGAACTTGGACATCCGCTTCATCGAGTTCTGTTCGAGGGTCTCGTCGAGCCGCGACATGAGGTCCTGGTGCAGGATCGCGATGCTCGTCGTGCCCACGACGCCGCTCAGGATCGCGAGCAGCAGCACGAGACCGACGACGAGTCGACGGCGGAGGGTCCACGGGTGCCTCGTCATGTGCGGTCGGGCTCCCTGATGGTGTAGCCGACGCCGCGCACCGTGTGGATGAGCGGTTCGCCGAGGGTGTCGATCTTCTTGCGGAGATACGAGATGTAGAGCTCGACGATGCTCGAGCGGCCACCGAAGTCGTAGCTCCAGACGTGGTCGAGGATCTGCGACTTGCTGAGCACGTGCCGCGGGTTGCTCATGAGGTAGCGGAGCAGCTCGAACTCGGTCGAGGTGAGGGTGATGCGGGTCTCGCCCCGGAACACGTCGTAGGTGTCCTCGTTGAGGCGGAGATCGCCGACCCGCAGCTCGGCGTCGTCGTTCGCGGTGACCCGCAGGTGCCGGCGGACGAGCCCGCGGACGCGCGCGACGACCTCCTCGAGGCTGAACGGCTTCGTGACGTAGTCGTCGCCACCCGCCGTGATGCCCGCGATGCGATCGTCGACGCCGTCCTTCGCGGTGAGGAACAGCACGGGCGTGTCGTCACCGCGGTCGCGCATGGCGTTCAACACCTCGAGGCCGTCGAGCCCGGGCATCATGATGTCGAGGACGACGATGTCCGGTCCGAACGACCGGATGGCGTCGAGGGCCGCTCGGCCGTCGTGCGTGACCTCCACGTCCCAGCCCTCGGCCCGGAAGGTCATCCGGAGCAGGTCCGCGAGGTACTCCTCGTCGTCGGCGACGACGGCCCGGACCGGCGAGCCGTCGGCGCGGCGAAGCTGCGCGGATCCGCGATTCGGTGACATGCCCCCATCAAACACCCCCGCGGCCGGTCGTGCCTCGTCGATCACCACACACCGACCTGTCCGGCCGCCGAGGCGAGCCCGACGAGTGTCGTGCCGTCGGAGGTCCATGCCTGCAGGTCCATGACGCCCCCGACGGCGCCCGCGGCGGCGAGGGCCGCGACGGCGCTGCACGTCAGGAGGGCCCGGACGCGACGTGCGAAGCGGTCGTCGTCGGCCCGCGAGGCAGCGGCCGCGGCGTCGCTCGATCGGTCCGCCGCGGGAGCGCGCGAGGCCGCAGGCGTCGCGGGGAGCGGGTGCAGGGTGAGAGTGGTGCTCGTGGTGTTCGCGCGTTCGTGTGTCGTCGTGCTCATCGTCGTCTCCGTCGTCGTCGGCTCGTGTCAGAGGGTGGGGAGTGCGCTCGGGTCGACGGTCGCGGCGTGCAGCGTCGTCGGGTCTGGGATGCGCTCGAGGGCGGCGGCGAGTTGGAGCGTCGCCGCGTCCGTCACGCTCGTGTCGAACGAGGTCTCGGCGACCTGGACGACCGCATGCGCCTCGGTGACCTCGTCGCCGAGCTGCACGGCGCCGAACGTCGCGAGCGTCGCGGCCCCGCCGACGGCGAGTGCGCCGAGCAGGCGGAGCTGGGTGGCGTGGAAGGTGCGGGTGATGGACATGGGCTCCTCGTTCCGGTCTGTCGGCGGGCGGTGCGTGTTCGCGTCGTCGTTCGGGTTCCGTTCTACCGACCGTCCTCATGTGGGGGGCCGGTCGGCCCTCTGCGTGGGCTATGGGACCCCGGGAGGTCACTGACGGCCGCCACCGGACGGGGGTGCGCCCGCTCCGGAACCGCCGTCGGGCGGCGTCATGCCGCCGAACCCGCCGCCCGAGATCGCGGTTCCGGCGGTGACGGTCGTGGCGGTGCCGTCGACGACGATCGAGTACTCCTGACCCGTCGTGATGCCCGCGGCCGAGATCACGACGGTCGCGAACGCCTTCGTGGGCGTCGTCTCGGCGATGACGGTGCCCGAGGCGTCGACGAGTTGCACGGTGGCGCCCGCTCCGCCGGAGGCGGCCTCGGCGACCCAGCCCCTGGGCCGAGTCGGTCTCGGGCGACTCGGCCATGCCCGCGCTACCCGTCGCGACGAGCGTGCCGCCGGAGACGAGGAGCCCGGCCTGGGCATCGAGCGCCCCGTTGCCACTCCCGGTGGGGCCGTTCACGACGATCGTGCCGCCCGTGATCTCCGCCGTCCCGTTCGAGTCGAGCCCGTCACCCTCGGCGTCGACGCGCAGGTCACCACCGGAGACCACGAGGGTCGAGCCGTCGCCCGAACCGCCGACACCGCCCGGGAAGCCGCCACCGCCCGGGAAGCCGCCCTCGTCGGTCGACGAGCCGGTCGAGGCATTGAGGCCGTCGTCGCTCGACGTGACGTCGATCGTGCCACCGGCGATGTCGATCGCCGCCCACTCCAGGCCCTCGACGGATGCGCTCACGGTCACCGTGCCACCCGTGATGCGCAGGGAGGACTCGGCGTGCACACCGTCGTCACCGCTCGCGAGGTGCACGTCACCGTCGTTCACGACGACCTGAGCGTCCGCGTGCAGGGCGTCGTCGGCGGTGTCGAGGTCGAGCACGGCTCCCTCCACCACGAGGACGGCCCCAGCCTTGACGCCCTTCGCCGACGCGTCCTCGGCGAGCGTCGCCGTGTGTCCGCCGCCGGCCTGCGCGGTGAGCGTGCCGCCCGTGAGGACGGCGTCGGAGGCAGCGGAGACGGCGTCGCCGCCGCTCGTGACCGTCACGGTCCCGCCGGACACGTCGACGAAGCCACGGGTCGCCTCCTCGGTGTTCGTCGAGGTGATGCCGTCGCCACCGGCCGTGAGCGTCGTCGTGCCGCCCGTGACGGTGGCGGCGTCCTTGCCCCGGAGCGCGTCGTCGGTCGCGGTGACGGTGATGGTGCCGCCCGTGATCGCGAGGTCGTCGTCGCTCGAGATGCCGTCCTCGACCTCGCCCGCGACGGTGAGGGCGCCGTCGCCCGCGATCGTCAGATCGGCCTCGCTCGCGATCGCGGCCGCGGCGTCCGCGTCGCTCGTCCCACCGGCCGTGTCGCTCACGCTGTTGCTCGAGCCGCTCGCGAGGACGATGCCCACGTCGTCCGCCGTCGTGACGCGGATGCCTGGGCCGGTCGTGTTCGTGATGTCGGCACCGTCGAGCACGAGGACGACGGTCGCGTCGTCCTCGGCCGCGACGACGATGCCGCCCGTGAGCGTCCCGGTGAGTCGGTAGGCGCCGCCCTGCGTGATGGTCACGGTGCTGCCGTCGACGGTGACCCCGTCACCGTCGGACGAGGCCGTCGTCCCGGCGAGCGTCACGGTGACGGCATCCGATGCGTCGAGTTCATCCTCGGTGAGGACCGTGGCGGTGTCGTTCGCCGCGCGCACCTCGGCCGCCGTGCCGGAGGCCGAGGCCGCATCGGTCGAGGCCGTGTCGGTCGCGGTGTCACCCGCGACGGTGCATCCGGCGAGGGCGGTCGCGGCGAACAGGGCGGGCAGGGCCGCCGTGAGGAGGCGTGTGCGGAGGGATCGTTTCATGGTTGCGGTGCTTTCGTGTCGGTCGTGAGCGGCGGGGTGCGAGCTCGCGCTCATCGGGGCGGGCGAGCCGCGAGCGGCCCCGTCAGGAGCCGGTGCCAGCGATTGCCGGGGAGGTGGTCGTCGAGCGCGGCGAGTCCCGTCGTGTACTTGCTGATGGCACAGGGGCGTCGATGGAGACGCCAGAGGGCGCGGTCGATCGACCCCGCCGGTCCGGCCGTCTTCGACTCGACGATGCTCGTCGTGACGGGCCGGAGCGAACGCCCGTCCGGGAGCGACCATTCGAGTGCGGTGTCGATCGTCGCGCGGCCGGTCCCGTCGTCCGTGAGGAGCGTCGTGCGGAGGTAGCGCGAGCGGAGGGTCGGGCGCAGTTCGAGTTCGCGAGCGGGCGGCAGGCGGAGTTCGCGGAGCGCCCGGTCGATGAAGTCGAGCCCGTCCCCGTCGAGCGTGCCGAACGCGCTCGGCGCAACCGGTAGACGCTCCTTCACGGTGCAGCCCCGGAGTCCCTTCGTCTTCACCTCGAGGAACGTGTCCCCGGAGTCGAGGTAGCGGCGCGAGCGGATCTTGAATCGTCGTCGTCGTCCGAGTGCACCGCTGTGGAAGCTGCGCAGCTCGGGGGTGTCGAAGTAGATCGAGTCGTAGCGGAAGGCGCTCCGGCCCCCGATGTCCAGAACCCGCGTGTCGGCCGGGAGCGCGCGGACGAGCGCCTCGAGTTCGTCGATCGGTACGACGTACTTCCGGTCGGTCCGGGTGAGGAGGGGCGCCCGGTCCTGCAGGACGTCGAGCGAGACGGGAGCGAACCGTGCCGCGCCGAGCGGGCGAGGTGCATCGGCCGTGCGGATCATGGGCGTACCCGCGTCGGCTGCGGCATCCGCATGCCCTCGTCGCGAGCGCTCGACGACTCCCGTCGAGCGGCGCCGGGTGCCTTCACCTTCTCGGTCCCGTCCGGCGCCGGTTCATCGCGCCGAGGCAGTTGCACGCGCACGTCGACGCGGGTCGTGTCGGTCACGAAGTCGGTCTGCAGCACCGTGAACTGGCGCACACGAGCGCCGAGCAACTGTTCGACGCGAGAGCGCAGGACGTCCTCGTCGGTGATCGCTTCGTCGAGCACGAGCACCTGGTGGCGTGACCGCTTCGACAGCGCAGGGTGATCGGCGACGTAGCTCGCGACGACGATGAGGGCCATGAGCGCGAGTTGGACGAGCGGGGCGGACGTCGTGAGGCCGGCGACGAGCCCGAGCGCGAGCGCCGCGAAATAGTAGGCGACCCCGCGCTGCGAGATCTCCGAGGAACGGAGCCGGATGATCGACAGCACGCCGAACAGTCCGAGGCCGACGCCGAGCCCGACATCGGTCGAGCCGAGGACGGCGGCGACGGCGAAGACGCCGATGTTCACGCCGACGAACGCGCCCGCGAGGTCGCGTCGATGATGGCGGTGCAGGAAGAGTCCGTATGTGAGGACGGCGATCGCGACGAGGTCGGCGCCGAGGAGCAGGAGCGTGTTCACGGATGGTTGCTTTCTTCGAGTGGTCGGAGGATCGGGGATCGTGCGCCGCGGCGTGAGCGATGTGCGCGTCGAACCGGCGGGGGACCGGGCCCCCGGTCCGCGTGCGCGTGGATGCGTGGCGGCGTGGCGAGTCGGCGCGGCACACCTTGTCCCCCGGTCCGCGTGCGCGTGGATGCGTGTCGTGGGTGCACGGAAGATGCCGAAGCGCTGGACCGCGAATCCGGCGACGAGGAGCATCGCCTCGGTGAGGACCTTCGCGAGCAGGAGTGCGATGCCGAGCCCCGTGAGCCACGTGAGCAGGAGCCAATTGGCCGCGAGCAGCACGGTCGCGAGCGCGACGTAGCCTCCGATCGCACGGCCGAGGGGCGTCCGCGCATCGCGGAACACGAGCCGACGGTTGAGGACGAAGTTGACACTGCCGCTCACGAGGCGTGCCGCGACGACGGCGAGGGCGAGTGATGCCGTGGCCGACATGACGAGTTCGAGCAGCACGACGTCGACGACGAAGCCGGCGAGGGACGAGCCGAGGTAGGCGAGCAGGGGCGCGAGCACGCGGACCGAGTCGGTGAGGGGGCGGAAGTGGGATCCGGCGTTCTCGTCGAGGTAGATCGTCTCGATGGGCACCTCGGCGGTGCGAAGGCCGCGCCGACCGGCCTCGAGCAGGACGCGCAGCTCGTACTCGAAACGCTCCCCGGGCACGCCCACGAGCCAGTCGGGCAGGGCCGGATCGAAACCGCGCAGCCCCGTCTGCATGTCGCTCGCCCGCACCCGGCCGACGGCTCGGACGAGCACGCACGCGACGGCGTTCCCGATGCGTGAGCGCAGCGGCGTGCCGCGTCCGAATGCGCGCGCGCCGAGCACGATGTCCGCATCGCCCTCGTCGAGTCGGTGCGCGACCCGACGGATGTCCTCGGGCGCGTGCTGTCCGTCGGCGTCGGCGGTCACGACGGCGGCGCCCGGTGCGCGTTCGGCGATCGTCGCGAATCCCGTCTTGAGCGCGCACCCCTTTCCGTGGTTGACGGCCGTCGTGACGACCTCGGCGCCCGCGTCACGGGCGGCCTCGAAGACGTCCGCGAACGCGGGGCCCGAGCCGTCGTCGACGACGAGGACATCGAGCGCCGGCTCGGCGGCCCGGACGGCGCGGACGAGTGCCGGCAGCCGGTGCGTGGGGCGGAATGCGGGGACGAGAAGATACACGGCACGCACCTATGCCGCGATGTACAGGATGTCGGAGGTGCCGCGCTCCTCGCCCTTGCCGAGCGGGTCGTTGACGAGCGAGCCGTTCGAGACCATAGTCGAGGAGCCGCCGCCATCGATGTTGTACGCGGTCGTCGCGCCGAGATCACGCATGAACTCGGCGAGGCCGCTCATCGTGAGGCCCGCGCTGTACCCCGGACTGCGTCCGTCGACGACGACGAGCGCGAGGTGGTTCGTGCCGAGCACGCCCACCGCGGTGCGGGGTTGCGCGCCCTGGATGGAGTGGTTGCCGACGTTCGTGTCGACCTCGACGTCGTCGATCCCGGCGAGCACCTCGCCGTTCTCGAGGAGCGCCGGTCCGAACGAGAGGGTGTTCCAGACGCCCGCGTCGACGAGCGCCTGCGCGTTCGTCGCGGTCTCGTCGTAGACCTCGACGCGGCCGTCGCGGTAGAACGCGAGTCCCGCCCGGGCACCGGCGTCGCGGTAGGCGACACCGTTGCGCACGACGATGCCCGTCTCCCGGAAGCCGTAGTAGTCGCCGTTGATCGCGAACACGGCATCGTTCGCGGCCGCGATCTCCGACGTCGTCTGCACGATGTTGCGTCCGAACGCGTCGTCGGCGAACGCGGATCGCAGATCGGTCGCGGCGCCGAGCACGACGTCGGCCACGAAGGCCGTGACCTGTTCGTCGCCCGACCCCGTGACGACGGTCGAGATCGAGACGGTCGACGTCCCGCTCGGTGCGGCGTCGTCGACCGTGCCACCGTTCGCGTCGAGCTGGGCGGCCTCGTACGCGCTCGCGTCCCCGACGTCGACGTGGGGGATGAGGAAGCGGTCGGCGGCCCAGGCCGCGCCGCCGCCGACCGCGAGCACGGTGGTCGCGAGGACCGCACCGAGCACCTGTCGCCGGGTCGGCCCCCGGGAGGCACGTGGCGACGAGGCCGATTCCTGCGGCGGGGTCGCTGCCGACGGCGACGGCGTGTCCGCCGGACGACGGTCGGGTTCGTTCATGTTCACGAAACCGGTTGTACCGATGGCGTTCATGTGTGCAGCGTGCTGTCGCTATGCAGCGCATATGAACGCCGAGCCCGTCCCTCGTGACCGACGGATTCACAGCCTCCGAGCGGGTTCGTCCCCGGCGGCGCGTGTTCGCGGGGCGCGTGCGCGCGAGGCCGGGCCGTGGCCGGAGCGGACGAACGTGCGATACTGGTCCCGGTCCATCGGCGACGGTGGCACCACAAAGTTTTCGCGGGGCACCGCGCGGCCGGGCACGGAGCCTGCTCGCGAGCCCCGCACAGCCGCACCAGCGGCACCGCATGAAAAGAGCACGCGCTCGGACGACGAGCGCGAGTAGGCGTTATGAGACGAGGGCTCGCGCCCTCCACGGACGACCGGCCGCGCGCCCAGGTGGCGACGCGCCGCAGAGGAGTGCACCAGGAATGGTGAAGACGAACGAAGCGGGCGACGAGCCCACCCTGCCCACGACCGAATCGGACGCCGAGGGGGTGCACGTCGGGCTCGACGCACCGGATGCGGCACCCGGCACGGCGCTCGTCCTCGCACCCGCGGCGGACGAGTCGACGGACGACGCCGCACAGGGCGCCGACGAACCGGCAGCCGTCGGGGCCGACGCGAGCACCGAGCACGCGGCGGTCGACGTCCCCGCGGCGTCGGACGCCGAGGCCGCGACGCCGAGTGATGACGAGGACGACGACGCGCCATCGGGTGGTCCGGTGCCCGCCGTCATCACGACGACGACGCTCTTCTTCCTCGCTCCCGACCTGCCGCCCCTCGCCGAACGCGAGCGGCAGTCGCAGCGCGCGGAGCCGGAGCGTGGATCGGGCGACCGGCGACGCAGCAGGCCCGAGCCGCAGGAGGAGACCGACGAGGCGCAGGACCAGGCGAGGTCGAAGCGCCGCACGCGCAAGGAGCGCGAGCCCCAGCCCAAGGCCGAGGTGCCGCTCATCACCGAGCCCCAGCGCGTCAAGGGCTCGACGCGACTCGAGGCGAAGCGTCAGCGGCGTCGCGAGGGACGCGAGATCGGCCGTCGTCGCCCCGTCGTCACGGAGTCGGAGTTCCTCGCTCGCCGTGAGGCCGTCGACCGGGTCATGATCGTCCGCGCGAAGGACAACCGCGTCCAGCTCGGTGTCCTCGAGGACCGCGTGCTCGTCGAGCACTACGTCGCGCGCTCGAGCGAATCGTCCCTCATCGGCAACGTCTATCTCGGCCGCGTGCAGAACGTGCTGCCGAGCATGGAGGCCGCGTTCGTCGACATCGGCCGTGGCCGCAACGCCGTGCTCTACTCGGGTGAGGTCGACTGGGCCGCCGCGGATCTCGGCAACGGCCAGGCGCGGCGCATCGAGAACGCCCTCAAACCGGGCGACCGCGTGCTCGTGCAGGTGACGAAGGATCCCGTCGGTCACAAGGGCGCCCGGCTCACGAGCCAGGTGTCGCTCCCGGGCCGCTACCTCGTGTACGTGCCGGGCAACCAGATGAACGGCATCAGCCGCAAGCTGCCGGACACCGAGCGGGCGCGACTCAAGAGGATCCTCAAGGAGGTCCTTCCGCAGGGCGTCGGCGTGATCGTGCGCACGGCGGCGGAGGGGGCGACGCGCGAGCAGCTCGAGCGCGACGTCGAACGTCTCACGCGTCAGTGGAACGACATCCAATCGCGCTCCACGCAGGGGCCCGCCCCCGCGCTGCTCCACGCCGAGCCGGACCTGCTGATCAAGATCATCCGGGACGTCTTCAACGAGGACTTCCAGAAGCTCGTCATCCAGGGCGACGCGGAGCTCGAGGTCATCTCGAACTACCTGCGCCAGGTCGCGCCCGACCTCCTCGAGCGCGTCGAGCGCTACGAGGGCGACGACGTGTTCGCCGAGTACCGGGCGACGGAGGCGATCGAGAAGGCCCTCGAGCGCAAGGTGTGGCTGCCCTCGGGCGGTTCGCTCGTGATCGACCGCACCGAGGCGATGACCGTCGTCGACGTCAACACGGGCAAGTTCGTCGGGTCCGGGGGCAACCTCGAGGAGACCGTCACGAAGAACAACCTCGAGGCGGCCGAGGAGGTCGTGCGCCAGCTCCGGCTGCGCGACATCGGCGGCATCATCGTCATCGACTTCATCGACATGGTGCTCGAGTCGAACCGCGACCTCGTGCTGCGGCGGCTCGTCGAGTGCCTGAGCCGCGACCGCACGAAGCACCAGGTGGCCGAGGTGACGAGTCTCGGGCTCGTGCAGATGACGCGCAAGAAGCTCGGCCTCGGGCTGCTCGAGACGTTCAGCGAGCCGTGCGAGATCTGCGCGGGGCGCGGCGTCGTCGTGTCGAACGAACCCGTCCACAAGCACCACGCGTCGAACGGTGGTGACCAGAACGGTGGTGGCCGCGGACGTCGAGGGCGTGGCGGACAGCAGCAGTCGAACGACGCTGCACCGCGGCAGTCCGGCGGAAACGGATCGGGTGCCCACTCGATCACGGACGAGGCACGTGGCGCGCTCTCGAAGATCGCGGCATCGACGATCGCCGGGACGCCGCCGAAGGACGCGCCCGTCGATCCGATCGAGGCGGCGGCGCCGACCGAGACGGCCGAGGACGCGGCGCCCGAGCGCGAGGCGGACGAGCCGCGCGAGGGGCGTCGACGGTCGCGCCGGGGCAAGCGCCGTCGTGGCGACGGCGAGGGGCGCCGGTCGGGCGACGAGTCACAGGCGCCTGCCGCGACGGGTGACGACGCATCGAGTGAGGGACTTCCCGTCCTCGAACTGCCCGAGCCGAAGCAGGCGTTCGCGGACGAGCGGACGTCGGCCGACCCGACGGCGCTCGCGGCCCTCGACTCGCTGCTGGATTCGATCGGCTCGTCGGCCGATGACGCGGCGGCACCCGCGCCGACCCCGACCGATGACGAGCCCGTTGCGGACGAGCCCGCGTCGCCCGATTCCGCAGCGGCCGAGCCCGAGGCGGCGCCGGCCGAGATCGCGGACGATGCCGCGGCACGAGCGGCGCAGCGACGGTCCGGCCGTCGCCAGCGTGGTTCGCGCCGGGCGCGCACCGCGCAGGGGGCGGGGGAGCACGCGAACTCGGACGGGTCGGGCGATCACGTCGCGCGCGTCGAGGACGCGCGGGGCGAGGCCGAGCCGGCTCCGGCGAGGCGATCGGAGCGTGCCACGACGGCCCCGTCCCGCCTCGGGGCACGGGCTGCGGCCGATGCGACGCCCGCGGACGGGACACCGACGGAGCCTGTGGCGCCGACGGCACCGAGCGAGCCCGTGGCCTCGAACGAACCGGCCGCACCCGACGAGCCGGCGGCAGCGACTCGCGGCCGACGCCGTGGCCGTCGCGTCGTCTCCGCGAACGTCTCGACCGACGCGCCCGTCGTGCCCGAGATCGTCGTTCCGGCGGCCGTCGTCCCGCCGGTCGCACCGCAACCGGCGGTCGCGTCGACGGGCTCGGACACGAGCACCGACGACGCCCCGGCATCGCGTCCGACGCGAACGAAGCGCCGCCGCGTGACGGTGTCGACCGACGACGCGTGATCGCGCGCGAGTTGACCCGGCGCACCGCGTCGGGTAAACTCGAACGCTGTTGCACACGCTACGCGTGACCCTCGGGCGTCGCGGTGTTCGTGTGAAGACTTCCTCATCCGTGAGACAATCCGCTCGGTCCGCCGAGCACCGATGTAAAGGACCTCAAGTGGTATTCGCAGTTGTGCGCGCCGGTGGGCGGCAGGAGAAGGTCGAAGTGGGCTCCGTGCTCACCGTGAACCGCGTTGTTGCCGACGACGAGGGCAACGTCACGCTGCCTGCCCTGCTCCTCGTCGACGGAGAGACGGTCACGAGCGACGCCGACAAGCTCGCGAAGGTGACGGTCACGGCCGAGGTCCTGGAGGACCTCCGCGGCCCCAAGATCGTCATCCAGAAGTTCAAGAACAAGACCGGTTACAAGAAGCGCCAGGGCCACCGTCAGGAGCTCACGCGCCTCAAGATCACCGACATCAAGTAGTCGAGGAGCGATACTTCCATGGCACACAAGAAGGGTGCGAGCTCGACTCGCAACGGCCGTGATTCCAACGCGCAGCGCCTCGGCGTGAAGCGCTACGCGGGCCAGCAGGTGAACGCGGGAGAGATCCTCGTCCGCCAGCGCGGTACCCACTTCCACCCCGGCGCGGGCGTCGGCCGTGGCGGCGACGACACGCTGTTCGCCCTCGAGGCCGGTGTCGTCGAGTTCGGCGACAAGGGCCGCCGCAAGGTGGTCAACATCGTCGCGAGCGCCTAGCCTCGCGAACCACACGATCTCTCGAGTGAGGGGCGGCTCGGGCCGCCCCTCACTCGTCGTTTCAGGAGAAGACCCATGGCCACTTTCGTCGACCACGTGACCCTGTTCCTCAAGGCCGGTGACGGCGGCAACGGGTGCGCCTCCGTGAAGCGTGAGAAGTTCAAGCCGCTCGCGGGCCCCGACGGCGGCGACGGCGGCGACGGTGGCGACATCGTGCTCGTCGCGGACCCGAACGTCACGACCCTGCTCGCCTACCACCACTCGCCGCACCGGCGCAGCGACAAGGGTGGCTTCGGCATGGGCGATTTCCGGAACGGTACGACGGGCGCGACGCTCGAGCTGCCCGTTCCCGTCGGCACGGTCGTCCGTGACGCCGACGGGACGGAGCTCATCGACCTCACCGAGCCCGGCATGCGCATCGTCGTCGCCGAGGGCGGGCAGGGCGGGCTCGGGAACGCGGCGCTCGCCACGACGAAGCGGAAGGCGCCCGGATTCGCGCTCCTCGGCACCCTCGGCGACGAGACCCAGATCGGGCTCGAGCTCAAGGTCGTCGCGGACGTCGCCCTCGTCGGCTATCCGTCCGCCGGCAAGTCGAGCCTCGTGGCCGCGCTCTCGGCCGCGAAGCCGAAGATCGCCGACTACCCGTTCACGACGCTCCACCCCAATCTCGGCGTCGTCCAGGCCGGTGACGTGCGCTACACGATCGCCGACGTGCCCGGCCTCATCGAGGGTGCGAGCGAGGGGAAGGGGCTCGGCCACGAGTTCCTCCGGCACGTCGAGCGTTGCTCGGCCCTCCTGCACGTGCTCGATTGCGCGACCCTCGAGCCCGGCCGCGATCCGATCAGCGACCTCGACGTCATCCTCGAGGAGCTGCGCGCCTACCCGGTGCCCGAGGGGCAGGTTCCCCTCCTCGACCGCCCGCAGCTCGCTGCGCTCAACAAGATCGACGTGCCCGATGCGCGAGAGCTCGCGGAGTTCGTACAGGGCGAGATCGAGGCGCGCGGCTTCCGCGTGTTCCCGATCTCGACGGTGAGCCACGAGGGGCTGCGGGAGCTGAGCTTCGCGCTCGCCGACCTCGTCGAGCGCGACCGCGCCGAGAAGGTCGCCGAGCAGGAGGTCGCTCCGCGCATCGTGCTCCGGCCGAAGCCCGTCGACGAGCGCGACTTCGAGATCCGTGTCGAGGGCGGCACGTACGGCAACGTGTACCGCATCCTCGGCCGCAAGCCCGAGCGGTGGGTCGCCCAGACGATGTTCGGCAACGACGAGGCGGTGGGGTATCTCGCCGACCGACTCAACAAGATCGGTATCGAGGACGCACTGTTCAAGGCCGGCGCGGTCGCGGGGTCCACGGTCGTGATCGGCCCCGGCGACGGTGTCGTGTTCGACTGGGAGCCGACGCTCACCTCCGCGGCGGAGCTCATCACGAGCCCGCGCGGAAGCGACGCACGCCTCGACGACAACCACCGCGCGACCCGCCGGGAGCGCAAGGACGCCTACTTCGACCGGATGGACGCGAAGGCGGAGGCGCGAGCCGAGCTCGAGCGGGAGCGCGAGGCGGGGCTCTGGACCGAGGACGCGGGGCAGGACGGATAGGATGGCGAACATGATCGACCTCATCACCGCAGCGGCCGAAGAGGGCCACCACGTCGTCAACGAGCTCGCGATGCCGCCCGTCATGTTCGGCGTGATCGCGATGGTGCTGTTCCTCGTCCTCACGTGGGTCACGTTCCTCGCCCGGAACTCGGCCAACCGTCACCCCGAGCACTCCGAGGTCCACCCGTACGTGCCGTTCCAGCACGGTTCCGGCGACGCATCGCACTAACGGGGCCGCTGCCACTCGTGACCCCCGCACCGAACTCAGCACCCACCGCCGGCCCCGACGACGGGCCCCGTCGACGACGCGTGGGCATCATGGGTGGCACCTTCGACCCCATCCACCACGGCCACCTCGTCGCCGCGAGCGAGGTCGCGAAGGTGTTCGAACTCGACGAGGTCGTCTTCGTCCCCACGGGGAACCCGTACAAGAAGACGAACGTCTCGTCGAGCGAGCACCGCTACCTCATGACCGTCATCGCGACCGCGTCGAACCCGAGCTTCCGCGTGAGCCGGGTCGACATCGACCGCGGTGGCCCCACGTACACGATCGACACGCTGCGTGACGTCCGTCGCCTGCTGCCGGACGCCGACCTGTTCTTCATCACGGGGGCCGACGCGATCACACAGATCCTGCAGTGGAAGGACGCGCAGGAGATGTTCGACGTGGCGCAGTTCGTCGCGGTCACCCGTCCGGGCCACGAACTCGTCCTGGACGGGCTCCCGACCGATCGCGTGAGCGTGCTCGAGGTGCCCGCGCTCGCCATCTCGTCGACCGACTGCCGGGCGCGCGCGCGGCGCGGGTTCCCCATCTGGTACCTCGTGCCGGACGGGGTCGTCCAGTACGTCGCGAAGCACCACCTCTACCAGGCGGAGGAGGTGGCGGCACTGTGAGCGATCAGCCCACGCGACGCGAGCTCCGGGAGCGGGAGCGGGCGCGGGCCGAGGGTGCGGCCGCACCGGACGGCGGGACGACGAACTCGGCCGAGCCGCACCGCGCCGCGGAACCGCCGAGCGCCCCCGAACCGCCTCGCCGTCCTGAACCGTCGCGCGCATCCGCCGATGCGAGCCGGTCGCTCCCCACCGAGCGGCCGACGGCGCCGCGTCCACCCCAGGGCCATCCCGCCCGTGTGCCGGACGCCGGTACGGTGCGCTCCGATCGTGGTCCCACACGGCCCGGCGCCGACGCGTCGCAACCCTCCACCGTGCAGTCCACGTGGGCCGCGCCGGCGCACGAGGGGCGATCGCCCCGCCAGGCCGCCACGTCGTCCTCCGAGACGACCGCGTCGGGTGGCCCGCGTCCACCCCGGGAGCCCGTTCGGCCCACCGAGTCGCGTGGCGCACGCCCCGGTTCCTACGACCGCTCCGACGAGCCCGCGCACACACCCGCACCCACACGCCCGGCGGAGGTGCCGCCCGCGAGTGCCGTGGGAACGCCACCGCGTGCGGACGGTGCGGGCGAGCTCCCGCGCACGCGTCCGCAGGACCTGGGCCCGAGCGGGCGGGCCGCGGCGTCGACCGTGCAGCCCGGTCCCGAGAGCGGGCCGAGGCCACCGAGGGAACCCCGTCGCGACGTCCCGCCCACCCGGACCGAGCCGCCGGTGCTCGACGGGCCACGCGAGCCGGATCGCTCGCCGGGTGACGACCCGCATCCGCACACGGGCGCCTCGTTCGTGCGTCCGCCCTCCGCGGATGCGGACGACTACTTCCACCGGCTCGTCGTCGCGAGCCACGGTGGCGATGCGCCGACGGGCATGATCGTCATGCCGGAGACCTTCGATCCCGATCTCACGGGCGCCCTGAACCGGACGGGCGACGTCATGCTGACCGGCTCGCTGCGTGTGTCGCGTGAGCTGTCGAGCTACGGCGGCTTCCGCGACGATCTCGAGTCGCCGGATGTCGATGTCGAGCTCATCACGGACAACGTGCGTGGCCAGCACCGACCGGTCCCGGCACGTCGATCCGTCTCCGCGCAGCGCGAGACGGGCCTCGGGCTCACGCCGACGCACGAGCGCGGCATCAAGGTGTGGATCGGCGTGCTCGTCGGGGCACTCGTCGTCGCCGTCGGTGGTGCCGGCGTCATCGTGTTCGGGTTCGTGAACGGATGGTTCTGATCGTCCGCGCCCGCACCCTCCCATCGCACGCCATCGACTCGCGCGCGCGATCGTCGCGTGCGCGCTCCCACGAGAGGAACTCATGACCGCAACCCCCCGTGCCCTCGAGCTGACCCGCGTGGCGGCGGAGGCCGCCGATGCGAAGCAGGGCAGCGACCTCGTCGCGCTCGACGTGTCCGCGACGATGCCGTTGACCGACGTGTTCCTGCTCGCGACGGGGCGCAACGAGCGGATGGTGCTCTCGATCGCCGAGGAGATCGAGGATCGTCTGCAGCAGGAGCTGGGGCAGAAGGCGATCCGGCGTGAGGGGCGTGACGAGGGGCGCTGGGTGCTGCTCGATTTCGGTGACCTCGTCGTGCACGTGTTCCACGAGGAGGACCGCATGTACTACGGCCTCGAGCGCATCTGGCGCGACGCCCCGTCGATCCCGCTCGAGGTCGAGGGTGCGGCGGCGCAGGCCGAGGACTCGGCCCCCGTGCAGGACTGAGCATCGCCGCTCGTCGCCGGCCGGTTCGAGCGATGCGGTGGCGGCCCGCCGCCGTTCGCGCTCGTGGATCGGACGTGTCGGTTGCGGGGGAGTGGTACGGTCGGCGGGGCTCGGGCGGTGATGACGGTCATGCCGGCGGGTCGTTCGGAGGTTGCCGTGTCGCAGTCGCGTTCGACGTCGCAGTGGGTGTGGCTCGTCCTGCTCGGGCTCGTCGCCGGATTCCTGTCGGGCATGTTCGGTGTCGGTGGTGGCATCCTCATCGTTCCCGCGCTGATCCTGCTCATCAAGATGGATCCGAAGATCGCAACGGGAACGTCGTTGCTCGCGATCCTGCCCGTCGCGGTCGTCGGTGTCGTGACCTATTCGATCGGCGGCCACATCGACGTGTGGATCGCGCTGCTCATGGCGATCGGTTCGATCGGCGGCTCGCAGATCGGCACGCGACTGCTGCGCCGCATCTCGCGAACCGCGCTGCAGTGGGCGTTCATCGGCTTCATCGTCGTCGTGATCGTGTCGCTGTTCCTCGTGATTTCGTCGCGGGACGCGGTCGTCGACATCCATCTGTGGTCGGGGGCGGCGCTCGTGGTGCTCGGCTTCGTGACGGGCATCCTCTCGGGCCTCCTCGGCATCGGTGGCGGGGTCATCATCGTGCCGATGCTCGTGCTGTTGTTCGGGGCGAGTGACCTCGTCGCGAAGGGCTCGTCGCTGCTCATGATGATCGTGACGAGCATGTCGGGCACGATCAGCAACGCCCGCAATCGGAACGTCGATTTCCCGGCTGCGATCGTGATCGGCATCGGTGCGTGCCTGACGACGGCCTTCGGCGCGATCGTCGCGGCGGCGATCCCACCGTTCGAGGCGAACGTCGCGTTCGCCGTGTTCCTCGTGCTCATCGCCGCGCGCATGATCGCGACGATGGTGTCGGAGCGTCGCAAGCGCGGCCTCGACGGTGACGCCGGTGCCGCTCCGGCGGGGGACACGCCCGCACGCTGAGGTCGATTTCGCATCGACGCGGTTCGTTCGCTATGATCGTCGAGTTGCATCCGAGTGAATCGGAAGCAAACGGGTCTGTGGCGCAGCTGGTAGCGCACCTGCATGGCATGCAGGGGGTCAGGGGTTCGAGTCCCCTCAGATCCACCCAAAGTGTCTTACGCGAACACGCGACATGCGTAGGTTCGTCGTGTTCGTGTTCCGCCCCCTTGCCTTCGTCTTCGCTGTGCTCGTGGGCTTCGCGGACGATAGTGGAGAACGGCTCCGCGAGTCTCGGGCGTAGTTGCTCGTCGTCGGTGATGTCGAGGCGGGTGTAGAAGGCTTGGTTCGCCAACCGCCTGTCGGCATCACCTGATCGGGCGTAGGCATGGTGGGCGTCGGTGAGCAGCCGCAGGGAGTCGTGCAGGAACGTCCGCCCGCCGGTGTGGTGCTCGTCGTGCTCGGCCAGTTTCCGGTTCACGTCCGCGAGGCCCGCCCGGATGCGGTCTTGATGCCGTTTCAGGGTGGGCAGGTCGATCGCGTCGGCGAAGTGCGCGGCCAGTAGCTTGTCGCTCTCGGATTCGAGGCGGGCTCGGTTTGCCATGAGGTCGGCGATCTCTTGGTCGCGGCCGGACATGCGCTTGTCGAACGCGGCATCGACCTTCGCGGCCAGGTCGCGGTAGGTCTGGTCGTTGATCGTGATGGAGGCGTAGGAGTCTGCGACGAGGCGTTCCGCGACCGCGACGGGCACCGCCCGCCTCGTGCAGTTTGTCTTCTTGGCGGCGCGGCCGGAGCAGACGAAGTAGGCGTAAGTGGTGCCGCGTGGGTTGGTGGCGAAGTCGAGCAGCATCCTCGACCCGCAGGTGCCGCAGTGCAGCAGACCTTTCAGGTGGTGGGCGTGCTGAACGTGCCTAGTCATCTTCGCGGTGCGCGCCCGTAGCAGCGATTGCACCGTGTCGAACAAGGCCGGTTCCACGATGGGCTCGTGCGCGCCGGGATACAGCCCGCCCTTGTACCGGATTACGCCCGCGTAGTACGGGTTCGTCAGCAGCTTGTAGAGCGTGTTCTTCCCCAACGGCTTTGACGGGCGCTTCGGCGTCGGCACCGTCACCAGACCCCGCGCAGTCAGGTCGCGCAGCAGCCCGGTCACTGAGGTCTCGCCGTCGGCGTACCGCTCGAACGCCCAGGTGATGAGCGGTGCCCGTTCGGGATCGACCTCCACCGTGCGAATCTCGCGGCCCTGCTCGTCGGTGCGGCGCACGTTGAGATAGCCGATGGGAGCACGCATCGGCGTGCCACCCTGCGCGACCTTCTGCGTGAGCCCCTTGGTGACCTCAGTAGCGAGGTTCCGGGAGTAGAACTCCGCAATGCTCGACATGATGCCGTGAACGAGCATCCCCGAAGGAGTCTGGTCGATGGACTCGGTGGCAGAGACGAGGGTGACACCAGCGGCGAGGAGGGCTTCGTGAATCTTCACGTCGTCGGCACGGTTGCGGGCGAGCCGGTCGAGCTTGTGAACGAGGCAGAACTGCACCCGTGTTGCGGCGATGAACGCGAGCATGTCTTGCAACCCGTCACGATCGGCCGAGCGTGCGGACTCCCCGGCGTCTGCGAACTCGCGCACGATCCGCGCACCCAGCTCGTCGGCCTTGCGCTGGTTCGCCTCCCGTTGTGCGGGGATCGAGAAGCCTTCGTCAGTGCCGCCGCGCTCGGCCTGCTCCCGCGTCGAGACACGCAAGTACGAGACGGCCAGCAGGACTGGTGCCTCTTCGGTGTGCTCGGACGCCGTGGCATCGAGGGCCGTGGTTCTCATAATGTCCTCCTCATCGGAGATTGCTTTGTCGTTGCTCTCGGCAGCGGGCCGACGGTGGTGCAAATTTTGCCCCACCGTCGAGATGATCCGACTGTTCTGCTCGGATGCTCTCGGGCGGCGGGAGCCCATAGGGGTCTGGCTTGCCGTCCCGCCAGGCACGGTGCCGCGCCTCGGCGATGCTCAGCACCCACTCGATGAGCTTGCCCAGATCAGGCTCGTCTCGTCGCGTCGTCCGAAGGCGCAGACGCTGATCCTCAGTCTTCATGCCAGGTAGGTGCGCAGCACCTCCCAAGACCCGAGCACAGGAGTGAATTACTGCCCGCGATCGCAACCCTGATCCAGACGACACGCCTCTTGCAGATCAAGGACCGGACTAGTACGTATGGAATTGTGATGAGGTCAGACTACCGCTCTTCGGCCGCCTCGGGCAGGGCGAACTTTGGCAGGTGGAGCAAGCCCCGTCCGAGAGCCGCGGTGAACAGTTCCTCCGCCAGAGCATCGAACTCTGGCGCGAGGAACTGTGCTGCCGCGTCCGCGATGTCGAGGTCGGCGCCTTGCTCGTCAGCGCGCAGTCGCACGACGATCACGGCACGGATGTCGTCACACCAGTCCTGGGTCGCGATTGCCAGTGACGGGAGAACTCCGGCGACCGCGTCGGCGAGGAGCCTGACCAGGGCTTGACCTTCGTTGCGAGCAAACAGTCGATCCAGTGCCGTCACGATGCTAGCCCGCACTTCCTCGGGCTCGGAGCTCTCGGGCGCGGGGCTGCCGTCGAGGAATGCGATCGTGCTCGCCCGCATACGACTGATCGCGTCCAGCGCCAGCCCCTCTTTCCCCTTGCCCGGGAAGTGGTGATACATGCTCCCGTGCCCCACCCCGGAGCGCTGCTGGAACATCTGCGGGCTCGTCGCCTCGAACCCCCGCTCCGCCAACAGCGCGCACGCCGCCGCGACGAGCTTTTGCTTCGAGTCATACGCCGGACGCCCCGGACCACGCCGCTTCTCCATCTGAACCCCTCCATGCTCCACTGCCAGCTGGGCGCTTCCGCAATTTCGTACAGACTAGTACGTACCTTGATCTGCAAGACGCGTGGACATCGCAGATCAAGCGTCTCGAACCATGGCATTCTCTGAGCGGGGTCGCCGAGAGGTGCCTCACCGCGGTACCAAGCAGGCAGGGTGAGTTTGTCTCGCACCTGCGGGGCGGGCTGTATCTTGGCGGCCGCTGGCCCCCTCGGCGGGGCTCTCGGGGAGTGTCAGTAGGTCACCGTAGAATCGTATGAAGAGCCTCGAAGGCCGACTCCGCCAGCATTAAAGGAGATGATCAGCGTGACTGTTCGGGTAGCAGTTGCTCCCGATCTTCTCCACTGGGCGGTGGAGCGGGCCGGGTGGGACGACGAGACGGTCGACAGACGCGCCCCTAAGCTCGACGAGTGGGTCGCTGGTCGGCAACCGACGCTCAAGCAGCTTGAGAAGTTCGCCAGCGACACTCACACACCTCTTGGCATGCTCTTCTTGGCGGAGCCTCCTGACGAGGAGGTTCCTATTCCGGACTTGCGCACGCTCAGTAACGCCGGGGTGGCTCGGCCGTCCGCAGACATGCTCGATGCGATCTACATTTGCCAAGATCGCCAGCAGTGGTACCGCGGCTACGCTGTCGAGCACGGCCATACGCCACTGGAGTTCGTTGGTTCCGCGACGACTAATGACCGCCCCGCTCTCGTGGCCGATCGTATCCGCAACTTGCTGAACTTCGATGTCGCTGACCGCGCAGTGTTCAGCAACTGGGAGGATGCGCTACGCCGTCTCATCGACCGCATCGAAGCAATCGGGGTGCTGGTGATGGTGAGCGGGATCGTCGGCGCGAACACGCACAGGGTCCTCCGCCCAGAGGAGTTCCGAGGCTTTGCACTCGCGGACCCGATCGCCCCGTTGATCTTCGTCAACGGTACCGATACGAAGGCTGCTCAGATATTTACGATGATCCATGAGCTTGCTCATATTTGGCTTGGCGAGAGCGCGTTGTCTGATGCTGCAATGAACGCAGACCACGGTCAGGAAGCCGAGTTGTGGTGCAATCAGGTCGCTGCCGAGGTGCTCGTTCCACAGGCCCTCCTTCGCAGTGACTACTGTGGCGAGCCGACAGTCGCAGAGTTGGAGCGGCTTGCGGGCCGATACCGTGTGAGCACTCTCGTCGTACTCAAACAGCTCTTCGCCGCTCGGCTGCTCACTTGGGGAACCTTCGAGCAACTCTACGACGAAGAGCTTGAGCGTCTGATAGCGATCCTTGCAACTCGACGTGGAGAAGCAACTGGAGGGAATTACTACTACACTCAGCCACTGCGACTCAGCCGCCAGTTCGCTCGCGCTGTGATCTCTAGCGCATTCGAGGGAGCAACGGGATTTCGTGATGCTTACCGGCTGCTTGGGACGAAGAAGCACGAGACGTTCAGGAATCTCGCCGCGGAACTCGGGGTGGCGTGATGTACCTACTGGACACGAATGTGCTCATCGAGGCGAAGAACCGGTATTACGCCTTCGATATCGCTCCCGGCTTCTGGGCGTGGCTGGACCGCGCTCACGACCAGAAACTTGCTTGCAGCATCGAGGCAGTCCGCGACGAGTTGTTGGCTGGTAATGACGAACTCGCCGATTGGACTCGGCAGCACCCTGACTTCTTCCGACCGCTCGACCAAGGCGCCACGCGACACTTCGCTCCGCTGACAACTTGGGCGAGTTCACGCGACTTCACACCGGCAGCGATCGCTGCGTTTACGGGCACCGCCGCCGACTACTTGCTGGTCGCGTATGCCAAGGAGCATGAGCACATCCTCGTCACACACGAACGGCCCGATCCAAACGCCAAGGCGCGGATCTTTATCCCCGATGCCTGCATCGCGCTCGGTGTCGAGTACGCCGACACATTCAAAATGCTCCGGTTGACCGGTGCACACCTGGATCTACGTGCCTGAGAATGAGCGAGGAACCTTGATCAACCCGAACACCAGCTTCACCGCGAGCTCCGTGAAGCTCCAGACATTGCTTGAGAACGCACGGGAGGGACGCCTCCAACTCCCGGACTTCCAGCGCAGCTGGGTGTGGGACGAAGAGCGTATCCGAGGCCTGATTGCTTCGATTTCTCGGGGGTTCCCAGTTGGAGCCGTCATGACGTTACGCACGGGCGGCGCAGTTGATTTCAAACCACGACCGTTGGAGGGAGCACCCTCCTCTGCATCAGACGAAACGCCCGATTCCCTCTTGTTGGATGGTCAGCAGCGGCTCACCTCGCTATACCAAGTGCTCGTGCGCAAGCAGGTCGTGGCTACTCTGACTCCACGGCGTCAGCGGGTTCGGCGATGGTTCTACCTAGACATTGAGAAGTGCCTCGATGAAGCTGGTGACCGCGACGAAGCGGTTGTCATCCTGCCCGAAGGCCGGCGAGTGACATCAGAGTTCGGACGGGTGATCGACCTCGATCTCTCCACGCGCGAGCTGGAGTTCGAGAACATGATGTTCCCGCTGACCTCGGTTCTTGACTATGCCGACTGGCAGACGGCGTTCGTGATGCAATACAGCGCTACGGGCGACTTCCAGGCCCGATTCCAGCGACTGAACGAGTTTCACGAGCGGGTCATCAAGAACTTCACGGAGTACCTCGTCCCTCAGATCGAGCTTTCAGCGTCCACGAGCAAGGAAGCGGTCTGCGTTGTATTCGAGAAGGTGAACACCGGTGGCAAGGCGCTCGACGCCTTCGAGCTCATCACCGCGATGTATGCGGCCGATGGATACGAGTTGCGCAAGGACTGGTTTGGCACCGAGGAAGGCGAGGGGCGGCACGGCAGGCTACGTGCCGCAATGCGGTTGCCGTCTGCGGCCGAGGGCGTCCTCTCTGGCGTCGGCAACACGGACTTCCTGCAGGCCATCTCGTTGTTCCATACCCGAGACCTGCGAGAGGCCGCTAAGGCGGAAGGCAAGACGGGCAGAGAACTGCCTCAGGTCTCGGCGACCAGGCAAGTCCTGCTCAACCTCCCACTGAACGCCTACGTGCAGTATCAGCACCGAGTCGAAGAAGGTTTCCTCGCAGCAGCCAGGTTCCTCATTCAACTCGACATCTACCGTGTGAAGGACCTTCCTTACCAGAGCCAAGTTGTCCCGCTTGCAGCGATTCTTGCGGAACTCGGTCGTGACGCTGACTCTCCGGCGGCAATCGAGAAGATTCGCAGGTGGTACTGGAACGGCGTATTCGGTGAGCTGTACGGCTCTTCGACGGAGACTCGCATCGCGAAGGACTTCATCGAGGTCGTGGAGTGGGTGCGTGGCGGTTCGGAACCCTCGACCGTCCGCGATGCAACGGTGCGAGCTGACCGCCTGGACACGATGCGCATGCGGCTCTCGGCGGCGTACAAGGGAGTCAACGCACTGCTGATGAACCGAGGAGCAGAAGACTTCCGTTCAGGCCAAACCTTCAGCCACACCATCTTCTTCGATGAGAACGTCGACATTCACCACATCTTCCCGCAGGACTGGTGCAAGAAGCAGGGCATCGCGAAGCAGGTCTACGACTCCATCATCAATAAGACCCCGCTCACGGCCCGGACGAATCGGATCATCGGAGGCGTTGCGCCGAGCGAGTACCTCGCACGGATCGAAGATGACGGCGCGGAGACCGAGGCAGTCGATAGCAGGCTTCGGAGCCACCTCGTGGACCCGAGCCTGCTGCGCAGTGATGACTTCGGGGCAGCCTTCCGCAAGCGTCGAGACGAGCTTGTGGTCCTGATCGAGAAGGCAATCGGAAAGCCCGTAATCGTCACTGAGGGCTCTGAGCTAGACGGTGACTTCGATGAGGACCCGACCGAAATCGAGGACCTCGGGTCTGACGCCTTGTGAGATGGAGTCCTGTCCGACTTGCTAATGCTCGCGGAGCTTGGCCCACACAGTGCCGCGATGCACCCCGAACTGCCGCGCCAGCGCGTTCACACTGACACCGTCGGCGCGGGCTGTTCGCATAGCGTCCACTTCCTCTCCTGTGAGCCGAGTTCGAGGTCGTTTCGTTGGTTCCGCGGACGCGCCGATCAGCGGGTCGTCGGCCTCGCCATCGGGCTCGGCGTCCCCACGAACGCCTTGATTCCACGCGGAAACAAGCCTCTCAACCCTCGGTCGCCTGTTCCCGCAGTGCTCCATTGGGCCCACGTAAGATGAGAAAATCGAAACTTGCCCCGCCTGATGGCGGGGCAGTTTTGTTTCTGCGGTGACGTGGGCCGGGGCATCGATGCTGGTGTGTGCGAGGACGCTGGCGGTGGTCTGCTCGGGGGTGTAGGTGGCGTTCTCTTCGTCGTCGATCGTGATGCGGGTGAACAGGGCGCGATTGAGGATGCGTCGTTCGGCTGGTTCGCACTTGTTGTAGAGCTCGTCGAGGTCGACCAGGAGTTCGGTGAGCTGGTCCAAGCCTGTTCGGGCCTCGGCGTAGGTGTCGGTGAGGTTGTCGAGCCGTCTGGTGATCTGATTGACTCGCCCCGGCGTGTCCGGAGACTGGATTCCTTGGAAGGATCAGTCTCATGGCACGACCCAGCAAATACCCCGCCGAGCTGCGTGAGCGCGCGGTCCGGATGGTCGCGGAGGTCCGCGACGATCATCCGAGCGAGCTCGCCGCGATCCGGCATGTCGCCGGGCTTCTCGGCATCGGCTCCCCGGAGACGCTGCGGACCTGGATCCGGCGGCGCGAGATCGACGCGGGCGAGCGTCCTGGGGTGACGACCGAGCAGGCCGAGGAGAACAAGCGCCTCAAGCGCGAGAACGCCGAGTTGCGGCGGGCGAACGAGATCCTGAAGGCCGCGTCGGCTTTCTTCGCGGCCGAGCTCGACCGGCCACAGAAGCGATCGTGAGGTTCATCACCGATCACAAGGACCGAGCTGATGGAGGTCTGCGGTGGGGTGTCGAGTCGATCTGTGCCGTGCTCGCCTCGCATGGTGTCGGGATCGCCCCATCGACCTACTACGACGCGAGAGATCGCGGCCTGTCGGCGCGTGAACAGCGTGACGAGAGGTGGAAGGACATCATCTTCACCACCTGGGAGAAGCAGCGTCGTCGCCTCGGGGCGCGCAAGCTCTGGCTCCGGCTGCGCCGAGACGGCCACTCCATTGCCCGCGTCACCGTCGAGCGCCTCATGCGCGAGCTCGGGGTCAGCGGTGTGATTCGTGGCGGCCGCAAGAAGCCTGCCGATACCGGTGAGCGGCAGACGCGGCCGGCGGACCTCGTCGACCGGCACTTCCGTCGGTTCCGCACCGATCAGCTGTGGGTGGCGGATTTCACGTATGTGTGGACGTGGACGGGCTGGGTGTATGTCGCGTTCGTGTTCGACGCGTACTCACGCCGCGTCCTCGGATGGCGGGCCGCGACATCGATGGCGACGCCGCTGGTGTTGGACTGTCTCGAGATGGCACTGTTCACGCGCCGCCGCGAGGGCGCCACCAGGTTCGCGGGGCTGACGCATCACACGGATGCCGGGTCGGTCTACACGTCGATCGCGTTCACCGAGCGCCTCGCCGACGAACATATCGACCCGTCAGTCGGCAGCGTCGGTGACGCGTATGACAACTCCCTCGCGGAGTCCCAGATCGGGCTCTACAAGTCCGAGCTGATCCATCTCGAGGGGCCGTGGCGGGACATCGCGCATGTCGAGGCCGCGACCGCGGAGTGGGTGTCGTGGTTCAACACGGAGCGGATGCACAGCTCACTCGACGACCTCACCCCGAGCGAGGTCGAGCAGATCGACTACGCTCGCCACCAGTCGTTGGAAACAGCGGCCTGACACCAGTCAATAACTCTCCGGACACGCCGGGGCGAGTCAGATCGTCAAGCAGCTGCTCTACCGGGAAGATCCGGGCAAGACTCCTGCCTCCCGGTTTCGTCGAATCGAGCGCTTCCGGTGGTGGAGAGAGTTCGGCACGGCTGCACTGCTCGGTCTCGCTGTCGCTGTCATCTTCCTGCTAACCGGCTGGACCGCACAGATCGCTGGCACCTTCACGGCGCTGAACGATCTCGGAGTCTGGACGCACCTGATCATCTGTGGCGTGGCAACGGCCGCGGTGCTTCTGGTGCGCTGGTTGTTCTACGGGAAGCTCCGCATCAAGCAGCTGTCTGCCGGCGCAGCGACTGTCACGCTCGATGACAACTCTGTGTCGTACTTCGATCAGTACCTCGACGAGATCGTCTACTTCTTCGACATGTCGGATCGTGACGTCGTGATCTTCGAGGACATCGACCGCTTCAACGACTCACACATCTTCGAGACGCTGCGCGCGCTCAATACATTGCTCAACGCCTCGGTGGTGTCATAGCGTCGAAGCAACACTCCTGTTCGGCGGGGGTCTGATCGATGGAGTGTGTGGATGTCGCGGGTGGGGTTGTCGTTCAGTGACAGGTCGGAGATCTCCACGGCGTCGAAGGCGGGTTGGGGTGTGCGGAAGATTGCCCGTCACCTGGGGCGTTGCCCGTCAGTGGTCTCCAGGGAGCTGCGTCGGAACGCGACGAAGACCCGCGGCTACCAGGCCGTGACCGCAGACGTGGCCGCGCAGCGTCGCCGGGCCCGTCCGCAGCAGCGGAAGGTCGCGGCGGATCCGGTGCTGCAGGCGCGGGTGAATGCTGACCTAGCCGCATCGTGGACGCCGAACGAGATCGCGGGCCGCTTGCGCCTGGAGGCAACAGACCCGACTGTTGGCCGTATGGCGAACTCTCCTGATGCGCAGGGCCGCACCGTCTCTGGTGAAGCGATCTACCAGTACATCTACGCGATCCCGCGCGGGGAACTGGCCCGGCGCGGGATCTTTCTGCAGTCCAAGCGCACCAAGCGCAGGCCCCGCACTACGGGCCGGTCCCGGGGCGGGCCGATCATCGGGATGGTCCCGCTCTCAGAACGGGGCGAGGACGCCGCCGAGCGCCGGGTGCCAGGCCACTGGGAGGGGGACCTGATCATCGGGAAGAACGGTGCCTCCTGCGCGGCGACACTGGTGGAGCGGATGAGTGGTTTCACCGGGCTGCTGGCTCTGCCCTCCAAGCACGCCGAGGGCACCGCGGACGCGGTCATCGAGTATTTCAACGAGCTGCCCCAGATGATGAAGGCGTCACTCGCGTGGGACCAGGGCAGCGAGATGGCCCACCACGCGAAGGTCACCTTGGCCACGAACATGCCGGTCTACTTCGCCGACCCCCACTCGCCCTGGCAGCGACCCAGCAACGAGAACACCAACCGGCTCTACCGCGAGTACCTGCCCAAAGGCACGGCGATACCCGACCACCAGCCCTACCTGACCACGATCGCCGAGGAGATCAACAACCGGCCCCGCCGCCGGCTCGGCTTCCTGACACCGACCGAAGCATTCGCTCGACTACTGGCCGGCGAGCCCCATGTTGCTTCCACGCCTTGACATCGCCCTCGCCCCAGATCGAGAAGCCGATCCGCTTCATCTACGCGATCAAGGACAGCATCTTCGACCGAATCGGCTTGGAGGCGGAAGGCCGCAAGCTCGAAACCGGCGTGCTCGCAATCGAAGATCCTGCGCAAGCCGAGGCGGTGCGTGCGAACCGCACCAAGTTCTTCGATCTCGTGATTCCCGTGGTTCCGTTCATCACGCATCGCAGCGCTCGCAATCTGGCGACCCAGTTGTTGGGCAAGATCGAGCACAAGGTGGCGCCGGAACTGCTCGATCTGGCTGCGCAGTACGTCCCTGACATGCGGCTGCTGAAGAACGTCCGCAACGAGTTCGTCGTCTTCCGCGATCGAATCTTCTCAGGCGACGGTGAGCAACTCGACCTGAGCGAGACCGATCTGTTCGCGATGATGCTCTACAAGAGCACGCACCTCACGGACTTCGAGACGATCCGGCTCGGCAAGAGCAATCTGGACACTCTCTACAAGCTCAGTCGCGAGCTGGTGACTGAAAACATCAAGCGGATCGAGGGTGAGCGGCGTGCGCTGCGTCAGCGGCTTGCACGCAAGAGCGGCGCAGAGTCGCGCAGCTCTCACCTTGGGGGCTTGCTGGCAGCACACATTGAACGGACGGCTACCTCGGCAGCAGCGCTAGGAAGCCGACGTCGGAACGGTTTGACATCCTCGGTTGATGGCTCCCCTAAGTCGGACGCGGATCTCCGAAGTGTGGAGTTCTGGGCCGCTTTCGTTGCGGCTGATGGTGACCCAGAACTCCGTCAGCAGATGTCGTCCGGCAACGTACTAACGTTCTCGCGATCCAGCCTTGTCGGCGCGCTTGGTGATCCATTGGATGCTGACAGCTGGAGCGATGCGGATCGGGATTCGCTGAATGAACAGCTCGACGAGAAGATCGAGGACATCAAGTTCCTTCGCGGTGCGGACATGGGAGATCTGATCAAGCGCCCGGAGTTTCTTGTCATGTTCAAGGAACTCGACACGCCTGCGAGCGAAGGTACGCCTGCGACTTACAAGGAGAGCGCGCAGTCGCTTGAGTACGTCGCCGAGGCACTGCTCAAGCCCGGCTTGGCCTACCAGCTTGTTCGGGCAGGACACATCAACCGCAACTTCACGCTGTACACCTCCACTTTCCACGGTGATCGGGTAGGCCCCGCCGCGACGAACTTCATCATCCACCATGTCGAGCGAGACCTGATGGACGAGCATTTCGAACTCGCTCCCGATGATGTCGACGCCGTTGTTCGAGAGCGCGGCAAGAGCGCGCTGAAGGAGCCAGCACTCTACAACATCGCGATCCTCGATCGTCTCCTTGCTACCGACGTTGACGCAGCTGACATCATGATCCGCTCACTGGTTGGTCTAGGAGAAAACCAGGCGCGCTTCCTGCAGGCGTACCTGGCTGCAGGTGAGAAGCGTGCACAGCTCATCGAGCGGTTTACAGCCATGTCGTCAAGAGCGCTCATGTATCTCGTGAGCCAGGCCGAGCTCGACGAAGCTTCGCAGCTGGAGCTGGTGGATGCCGCGCTGGCAAACCTTTCAGCATCGGCGCAGCGTACGGACGCGGCAGTCATCGACTACCTGCGGACGCACTACGCGGAGTTTTCCGTCCTCACGGACGGCGGGACGTCCGCTCAGGCAGAGAGAGTTGGAGCGCTCTTCGCCGAGGCGAGCATCACGGTGCCTCGTCTGACGCCCCTCTCAGCAAGTGCCCGTCCGTCGTTCGTCTCGCGCAGCCTGTATGACATCACGCATGAGAACCTGGCCATCGCGATTGGCAATGAGGGGACCGTGGCGCTCGACATCATTCGAGCGGCGGACAAGACGGTCTATGACTACGTGCTCGAAAACGTGGGTGCGTATCTAGATGCGGTCGAGGGCTCCTCGGCGACGGTCGACACGCGTGAGCAGTTCATCGCTGTGCTTGAGGATCTACTCGAGCAAGGAGCGCCTCGTCTGGCCGACGTGGTTGAGCGTGCTGCGCCAGGATGTCAGGTCGTCGATCTTGGTGCCATCTCCGAGGGAGCGTGGCCGGCGTTGGCCTTGCATCAGCGGTTCCCCGCAACGTTGAACAATGTGAGCCGATACGTTGCCGGCTCTTCGGACATTCGGTGGGGGTGAGGCTCGCCGGGTGATGGTCGGCGGGTAGGGGTCGAGGTCCCCGAGGATCAGTAGCGCCAACTGCTGCTCCAACCGAGGACCTCGACGTGTCTCACGATAGTTCGGGGTGCGCTGACGCGTGCTCCGCCGCCTGCCCGTGTTCCCGCTGCGACTTGCTGCTCGGCCTCGATGGGGTCCATGTCGAGGACGTTGACCGCCGTGACGGGCTGCTGATCGTGACCGTCTCGAGCCCGGCGGCACCGACCGGCTGCCCGTCGTGCGGGGTCGTCGCGACCGGCCGCGGACGTCGCCGACGGGTGCTTCATGATGTGCCCGGCGTGACGCGGGTGCGGATCGTGTGGCGGCAGCGGGTCTGGCGGTGCGACGAGGTGGGATGCGTGCGACGGACGTTCGTGGAGCAGCTCCCGGGTCTGGTGGCCCGGCGCGGGTCGATCACCACGCGCGCCGTCGGCTGGGCGATCGGGCAGCTGCGCCGCGAGCACGCCACCGTGCACGGTATCGCCCGTCAGCTCGGAACGTCGTGGAAGACGGTGTGGCGGGCCGTCGAGCCCGAGCTGGTCAAACTGGCTGAGGACGAGTCCCGGTTCGAGAACGTCACCACCCTCGGCGTCGATGAGCACATCTGGCATCACGTCGACCCCCGAAAGCGCGGCCCGAAGGAACTGACCGGGATGGTCGATCTCAGCCGCGACAGCACCGGAAAGACGCGGGCCAGGCTGCTCGACCTCGTGCCCGGCCGCTCCGGGAAGGCCTACGCGTCCTGGCTCGCAGACCGCGGCGAAGCGTTCCGGAAGAACGTGCAGGTCGCAGCTCTTGACCCGTTCGCCGGCTACAAGACCGCGATCGACGACAAGCTCGAAGACGCCACGGCCGTGCTGGACGCGTTCCACGTCGTCAAGCTCGGCACCGCCGCTGTGGACGAGGTCCGCCGCCGCGTCCAGCAAGACACCCTCGGGCATCGCGGTCGGACCGGCGACCCGCTCTACGGGATCCAGACCATCCTCCGCGCCGGCGCCGAGAACCTCACCGAGAAGCAGCGGACCAGGCTCGCGGCAGCGATCGAGGCCGACCCCGCGCACGACGAGGTGTTCGTCGCATGGCAGTGCGCCCAGCAACTGCGTTCCGCCTACCACCAGAAGGACCTCGTCGAGGGGCGGCGGATCGCCGAGAAGGTCGTCGACACATTCCACACCTGCCCGATCCCCGAGATCGCCCGCCTCGGCCGCACCCTCCGCCGTTGGCAGGCAGCGTTCCTGGCCTACTTCACGACCGGACGATCATCGAACGGCGGCACTGAGGCCGTGAACGGGATCATCGAGCTCCACCGCCGCCTCGCCCGCGGCTTCCGCAACCGCGACAACTACCGGCTCCGCATGCTCCTCGCCGCCGGCGGACTCACCCCATGACCCCCACCGAATGTCCGAAGAGCCTTGGGGGCTCTTCGGACATTCGGTGGGGGTGAGGCTCGCCGGGTGATGGTCGGCGGGTAGGGGTCGAGGTCCCCGAGGATCAGTAGCGCCAACTGCTGCTCCAACCGAGGACCTCGACGTGTCTCACGATAGTTCGGGGTGCGCTGACGCGTGCTCCGCCGCCTGCCCGTGTTCCCGCTGCGACTTGCTGCTCGGCCTCGATGGGGTCCATGTCGAGGACGTTGACCGCCGTGACGGGCTGCTGATCGTGACCGTCTCGAGCCCGGCGGCACCGACCGGCTGCCCGTCGTGCGGGGTCGTCGCGACCGGCCGCGGACGTCGCCGACGGGTGCTTCATGATGTGCCCGGCGTGACGCGGGTGCGGATCGTGTGGCGGCAGCGGGTCTGGCGGTGCGACGAGGTGGGATGCGTGCGACGGACGTTCGTGGAGCAGCTCCCGGGTCTGGTGGCCCGGCGCGGGTCGATCACCACGCGCGCCGTCGGCTGGGCGATCGGGCAGCTGCGCCGCGAGCACGCCACCGTGCACGGTATCGCCCGTCAGCTCGGAACGTCGTGGAAGACGGTGTGGCGGGCCGTCGAGCCCGAGCTGGTCAAACTGGCTGAGGACGAGTCCCGGTTCGAGAACGTCACCACCCTCGGCGTCGATGAGCACATCTGGCATCACGTCGACCCCCGAAAGCGCGGCCCGAAGGAACTGACCGGGATGGTCGATCTCAGCCGCGACAGCACCGGAAAGACGCGGGCCAGGCTGCTCGACCTCGTGCCCGGCCGCTCCGGGAAGGCCTACGCGTCCTGGCTCGCCGAACGCGGCGAAGCGTTCCGGCAGAACGTGCAGGTCGCGGCGTTGGACCCGTTCGCCGGCTACAAGACCGCGATCGACGACAAGCTCGAAGACGCCACGGCCGTGCTGGACGCGTTCCACGTCGTCAAGCTCGGCACCGCCGCTGTGGACGAGGTCCGCCGCCGCGTCCAGCAAGACACCCTCGGGCATCGCGGACGGACCGGCGACCCGCTCTACGGGATCCAGACCATCCTCCGCGCCGGCGCCGAGAACCTCACCGAGAAGCAGCGGACCAGGCTCGCGGCAGCGATCGAGGCCGACCCCGCGCACGACGAGGTGTTCGTCGCATGGCAGTGCGCCCAGCAACTGCGTTCCGCCTACCACCAGAAGGACCTCGTCGAGGGGCGGCGGATCGCCGAGAAGGTCGTCGACACATTCCACACCTGCCCGATCCCCGAGATCGCCCGCCTCGGCCGCACCCTCCGCCGCTGGCGAGCCGCGTTCCTGGCCTACTTCACGACCGGACGATCATCGAACGGCGGCACTGAGGCCGTGAACGGGATCATCGAGCTCCACCGCCGCCTCGCCCGCGGCTTCCGCAACCGCGACAACTACCGACTCCGCATGCTCCTCGCCGCCGGCGGACTCACCCCATGACCCCCACCGAATGTCCGAAGAGCCATATTGGGGTTCGGGGCCACCCTGCCGTCGAGGCGATCGCGTCGTTGAGGGCCACCGAGTATTGGGGTTCGGGGCCGCTTTCTTAGGCTCCTTCTGCCGTGTGGCTGATCACGCGGCAGAAGGAGTGATTCGGATGGTACGCAAGATCAAGGCGAAGCTCGTGCTTCGGTTGCGCTCGGAGGGGCTCACGGGTCGGCAGATCGCCGCGCAGGGTATGTCCCGCACCAGCGTGGCGATGGTGCTCGATGCCGCTGACCGGGAGGGCATCGGCTGGGACGACGTCGCCGCGCTCGATGAGGCGGACGTGTATGCGCGGCTGTTCCCCGGGCGGGGTGAGCATGACAGTGTTCACGCGCAGCCGGACTGGGAGAAGGTCCATAAGGAGCTCGCGAAGGTCGGGGTCACGTTGAAGCTGCTGCACGGCGAGTATGTCGACGCCTGCCACAGTAGGGGTGAGACGGCGATGGGATACGACAGGTTCTGCAAGTCGTATCAGCGTCACGTGCTGGTGATCGGGGCGGCGTCGCGGGTCGGTCACAAGGCCGGGCAGACGGTCGAGGTCGACTGGTCCGGAAAGACGATGCGGCTCACTGATCCGGTCACCGGCCAGGCGATGAGGGTCTACTTGTTCGTCGCGACGCTGCCGTTCTCCCGCTATGCGTTCGTTGAACCGGCCCTGGATATGCGGCAGGACACTTGGTTGCGGGCGAACGCGGCGATGTTCGACTGGTTCGGCGGCAGCGTCCCCAGGATCGTGCCGGACAACCTGAAGACCGGGGTGATCAAGCACCCTGCCGAGGGGGAGGTCGTACTCAACGACGCGTATCGGGAACTCGCCGCGCACTACTCCGCGGCGGTGCTGCCGGGCCGGCCCGCGAAACCGAAAGACAAGGCGAGCGTCGAGAACACTGTCGGCAACGTCGCGACAGCGGTGATCGCCACGCTCCGTGACCGCACCTTCGCGACGCTGCCGGAGCTTCGCGCGGTGATCCGTGAGCGGGTCACCGCTTACAACGCCGAGCCGTTCCAGAAGCGCGCCGGGTCCAGACTCTCCGTGTTCGAGGCAGAGGAGAAGCCGCTGCTACGGCCGCTGCCGGCCGTCGGGTTCGAGATCTCCCGATGGCACTACGGACGCAAGGTTCAGCGCAACGGGCACGTGGTGTTCGAGCGGAACTTCTACTCCGTCCCCTACGCCAACATCGGAGGCAACGTCGACCTGCGCGTCACCGAGACCACCCTCGAGGTGTTCGCCGCCGATCAGCGGCTCACCAGCCATCTCCTCGCCCCAGCCGGGGTGATCAACGAGTACCGCACGCACGACTCGGATCTGCCCGACGGACCCCAGTATCGGCAATGGGACGCGGAGCGGGTTCGGGAGTGGGCAGCTCGGATCGGGGAGGACACCACGACGATCGTGAACCGCATCTTCGAGTCCGTCCCGGTCGACGAGCAGGGTTTGGACGCTGCGCTGGCCGTGTTGCGGATGACTCGCCGCTACTCGGCTGCGCGGGTCGAAGCTGCTGCTGGGATCGCGCTGCAGTCGCGGGTGAGGTCGCCCAGGTATGCGCATCTGCGGCCGATCCTGGACTCCAATCAGGACCAGAACGGCAGACGGCAACCGAGGTTCGAACCATCCGTCTGGGAGGAGCCGGCAGGCTACGTCCGCGGCGCCGACTACTACGCCGGAGGCACCCGATGAGCCGGCTCGACTCCGAGACGAAACGGAAGCTGCGGGAGATGGGCATCTCCGCCCTGGTCGACGCGATCGACATCCAAGACGATGCCCTCACGATGGGGATGGTGTTCGAAGAGCGCATCAAGCTCGCCGTCGACGACGCCCACGCCGCGTTCACCCACGCGAAAGTCGAGGGCCTCATCCGGCGGGCGGGGCTCCGATACCCGAACGCGGACCTGCGCAGGGTCGACCTGCTCGAACAACGCGGCCTCGACCGGGGTGTGATCGCGCAGCTCGGGACCTGCCAGTTCATCAGCAGGCAGCAAAACGTGGTGTTCCAAGGGTTCACCGGGTCCGGGAAGAGCTACCTCGGATCGGCGCTGGCGAAACAGGCCTGTCAGCACCGCTACCGAGCGCACTACATCCGCATGCCCGACCTCGAAGAGACCTGGGCCGCGGCGAAAGACAAGCCCGCCGGCAGGGAGAAGTGGCTGCGGAAATACAGCACGTTCACGCTCCTCGTGATCGATGAATGGCTGCTCGACCCACCCACCGACGACGTTCGATCCATGCTGCTCGAGCTCCTCGAACGCCGATACGACGCGACCTCGACGGTGTTCTGCACCCAGTATGCGAAGAAGGACTGGCACCAGCGCCTCGGCTCCGGGGTCCACGCCGACGCGATCATGGACCGCATCGTCCACAACACCCTCTGGATCGAGACCGGCGACGTCAACATGCGCGAACAGACCGCCGCGTCCAGCTGAGTCGGCGCCGGTGAGCGTCGCGCCCGCGGGGGTGGCGCTCACCGGCAATACCCCTGGCCCCGAGAGCAAATATCGGCTGGCCCCGAACCGCAATAATCAGTGGCCCTCAAGACTCCAAATACTCACCCGGCGCTCGGCGGCGTCCTCGCCCCGTTCTGAGAGCGGGACCATCCCGATGATCGGCCCGCCCCGGGACCGGCCCGTAGTGCGGGGCCTGCGCTTGGTGCGCTTGGACTGCAGAAAGATCCCGCGCCGGGCCAGTTCCCCGCGCGGGATCGCGTAGATGTACTGGTAGATCGCTTCACCAGAGACGGTGCGGCCCTGCGCATCAGGAGAGTTCGCCATACGGCCAACAGTCGGGTCTGTTGCCTCCAGGCGCAAGCGGCCCGCGATCTCGTTCGGCGTCCACGATGCGGCTAGGTCAGCATTCACCCGCGCCTGCAGCACCGGATCCGCCGCGACCTTCCGCTGCTGCGGACGGGCCCGGCGACGCTGCGCGGCCACGTCTGCGGTCACGGCCTGGTAGCCGCGGGTCTTCGTCGCGTTCCGACGCAGCTCCCTGGAGACCACTGACGGGCAACGCCCCAGGTGACGGGCAATCTTCCGCACACCCCAACCCGCCTTCGACGCCGTGGAGATCTCCGACCTGTCACTGAACGACAACCCCACCCGCGACATCCACACACTCCATCGATCAGACCCCCGCCGAACAGGAGTGTTGCTTCGACGCTATGACACCACCGGGGAGGGCCAGCGACGATGTGCTCCGGCGCGGGCTGGTGCGTGCGACCGCGCGGTTTCTGCCTGCGTGGTCGGGTGATCTGACTCCGCACGTGCTGCGGTGGGCCGCCCCCTTCATTCGGTCCGGTCGCTGTGCGAGTCGTCGGTTTCCAGTTGATGGGTGCATTGCCGAGCGTAGTCGACCGGTGCGAGGTATCCGAGCGATGAGTGTCGGCGGTCGTGGTTGTACTCGGTCTTCCAGTCGCCGATCACGACCTGGGCGTGCAGCAGCGAGTAGAAGCTGTTGATGTTCAGGCACTCGTCGCGGAGCCTGCTGTTGAACGACTCGACATACCCGTTGTGCCAGGGCGAGCCGGGCGGAATGTAGAACAGGCCGGTGCGGGTGCCGGCCCAGTCGGCCATCGCGTCGCTGATGAACTCCGGGCCGTTGTCTGATCTGAGCACCGCGGGCGCGCCGCGGACGGCGGCGAGGTCCTCGAGGTGGGCAGTGAGTCGGTCCGCGGTGATCGACCGCTCGACAAGCCCTCCGATGCATTCACGGGTGTGCTCGTCGACGATGGAGCAGATCTTGATCGGGCGGCCCTGCTCGTCGGCATCGAACTGGAAGTCCACCGCCCACACGAGATTCGGGGCGACCGCTGCCGGGGCATCGACGGTCGAGGATCCGACGCGTTTGCGCCGCCGCCGCTGGGGGACACGGAGGCCTTCCTCGCGCCAGAGCCGCTGGATCTTCTTGTGATTCACGGCCCACCCCTCGCCGCGAGCGTCGTGGTAGGCCCTGCGGTATCCCCACCGCGGGTGCTTCTTTGCGTACGCGCGCAGCCAGTCCCGCAACGCCCTGTCCGGGTCGGCGGTCGTGTCGCCCTTGAGCGGGCGACGGTACGCGGACCTACTCAGCCCGGCCAGCCGGCACGCCATCCGCTCGCTCACCTGCAGTGTCCTGATCAGGTGAGCGACGGCGGCGCGGCGCCTACCCGGGCCTAGAAGTTTCCCTCAGCCAACTCCTTGAGCGCGGCCTTCTCCAGCTCCGCTTCGGCCAGCAGTCGCTTCAGAGTGGCGTTCTGCTTCTCGAGCTCCTTGAGCCGCTTCGCGTCGTCGGCCTTCAGGCCGCCATACTGGTTCCGCCACCGGTAGTACGTCTGCTCGGACACGCCGAGCTCCCGACACACCGCCGCGACGTCCGCGCCGTCGGCGAGCATTCTGTCGGCCTGCCCAAGCTTTCGGACGACCTGCTCCGGGGTGTGGCGCTTCCTGCTATTCGTCATGATCTGACCAGTCTCCCTGCCCGAACCCTCGGGCGACAGGACCACTCACATAACGACTGGACCTACAAAACGGGGTCAGCCCAGCGGCACTATTGCGCGTCGTCGCTGTATCTGGCGGGTATGGACTTGAAAGCCCTCCAAGAACTGCTCGGGCATCAGTGGCTGTCGACGACGACGCAGTACATCCACGTCTCGAGCCAGCACATCGAGGATGCGTGGGCGCACGCGAACAAGAGCGTTGAGGAACGATTCGAAGGGATGGCGTGACTGATGAAGTGGAACCTGAGAGTCCAGGCCGCTGAGCGCGGCATCTGGAAGTCTGCGGAGTTGCGGCGCATGCTCGCCGCCGCTGGGTTGGAGATGAGCCAGGGCAAGATGTCGGGGCTGTGGACGGGCACTCTGACGACGATCCGCCTCGATGATCTCGACGTGATCTGCCACGTCCTGGACTGCCAGCCGACAGACCTCCTCGTGCCCGAACCGGAAAAGGTCAGCGCGCGCACGCGAAGGCTCGAGCAGCACAGCGAGGCCAACGGTTCGACACCGCGAGTGACGCCACGGTTGGGCGCGAAGGATGACCGGCCCGCCCCGCCGCTATGAGTCCGGCACGCGGTCCGAACGGGCCGCTGAGCCCGCCGCCGCCCTGCACGGGGTGCGGCGTGAAACCGGCCGCGTGGCTCCAGCCTCGCGTCGACTACTGCTACGACTGCATCCCCGGCGGCCCCTTCGCTCCGCCGCTATGCCGCAGATGCGGATCGAGCGAGTACTACAGCCAAGGATTGTGCGCGCATTGCCATCCGGGAAGTCCCGGCTTCATGGGGTCCTGCCGTGATTGCCTGGCCTGGGGCGTCTACCGGAATCGCAACTGGCGGTGCCCGAAGTGCCGCTGGTGGTTCAAGTACTACCCGCAAGGCGAATGCGTCTCGTGCCATCGCGACGTCACCATCGGTGAGCAGGGCTACTGCCGCCTCTGCCTGGAGACCGCCCGGATGCTGCAAGTACTCGGCGAACCGCTCGACCTCGACGCACCGCGAAAGTTCGGGGCGTAACTGTTCTTCGCCGTGATGAACGATCCCCGCAGGCCTGCCGAGAAGCACCGGCCGATGGCGATGAGCCTGCGCCAAGCGATCCGGCTCGTCGCCGCGCCGCCGCCGGTCGCCGAGAGCACCCAGCCGGTGCTGTTCGATCTGGATCCCGACCCGGAACGGGTGCGGCAGCGCTCGAACGAGATCCGGCTGCGCGACATCACCTCCCGCACCGATCACTTCCTGTACGCCCGCGCCGCCGAGTATGCGTGGAGCAAACGGCAGACGAACCAGGTGCGGCGCACGTTGAAGATTCTCCAGCTCGTGTTCCCCGGCGCGAATCTGCACTTCCGTGCTTCCGACATTCTCGCGATGCGCCGCTACGACGATGACGGCAACATCCGCTCCACGATCGAAGTCCTGGGCGACGCCGACCTCCTCATCGACGACCGAGTGCCGACGTTCGAGCAGCTCTTCGCCCGTAAGACCAGGCATCTGCCCGAGCCGATGCGCTCCCAGCTCGAACTCTGGCGCGACATCATGGCCGACGGATCGAAGACCACGCCGCGCCGTCAACCCCGCGACACGATGACCGTGAAAGGGCAGATGTACGGCATCCTCCCCGCGATCACCCGCTGGGTCGAGGAAGGCCGCACCAGCCTGACCCGGATCAGCACTGAAGACATCCTCGACGCGCTCCCGGATGATCCGAGCCGCCAGCACACGATGATGCTCGGCTTCCGCACCCTGTTCACGATCCTGCGCGGCCGCAAGATCGTCTTCGCCGACCCGACGAAACCGATTCCGCTGCGCGGCCCCAAACGCACGATCCCGCTCCCGATGGAGAAGTCCGCGATCCGTGACGCGCTCACCAGCCCTGACCCCGCAATCGCTCTGTCCGTCGCCCTCGTCGCTTTCCACGCCCTCACCACGCAACAGGTGCAGCACGTCCAGCTCACCGATATCATCGACGGCAGACTCCGCATGCCCGACGGCCGTACGATCCCGCTCGCCGAACCCGTGCGGGTGCGCCTGGCCGCCTGGCTCGACCATCGCGCCACGCGTTGGCCCGAGACGAAGAACCCGTACCTGCTCGTCACGATCCAGACCGCGCCGCGCCTGTCGCCACCGGGCCGGAACTTCCCCTGGAAGAAGGCCGGAGTCACCGCGCAGGCGCTGCGCACTGACCGCATCCTCTACGAGGTCGAACAGACCGGCGGCGATGTGCGACGCATCTGCGACCTGTTCGGCATCGGCATCGACACCGCCCTCCGCTATGCGCATCCCGCCCGAGTCGACCGTCCTGTAGATGACGGCGGCGACTCCGCCGGGTGAACACTCGGCGAACAACCTCCCGAACGCACCTACCCGACTTGCCGCTTGGTTCGATGAATGTCAATATAGAGACATGTCGATGCAACAGGTGGTGATCGTCGGGTCTGGTCCGGCGGGGTATACGGCCGCGGTCTACGCGGCCAGGGCGGGGCTTTCTCCCGTCGTGGTCGCTGGCTCGGTGACCGCCGGCGGTTCGCTCATGACGACCACCGAGGTCGAGAACTTCCCGGGCTTCACCGACGGGGTGCAGGGCCCGGACCTGATGGACGCGATGCGTGCGCAGGCCGAGCGCTTCGGGGCGCGTATCGTCTACGACGACGCGACCCGGCTCGACCTCGCAGGCGAGGTCAAGACGATCGAGACCGGCTCGGGCGAAACGTTCGAGGCGCGTAGCGTGATCCTCACCACCGGTTCCGCTTACCGCAAGCTCGGCCTCGCCGAGGAAGCTCGGCTCTCCGGTCACGGCCTGTCATGGTGCGCGACCTGCGACGGCTTCTTCTTCCGCGAGAAGGAGATCGCCGTCGTCGGCGGCGGGGACTCCGCGATGGAAGAGGCACTGTTCCTCACGCGCTTCGCGTCGAAGGTCACGATCGTGCACCGGCGTGATGACTTCCGGGCGTCGAAGATCATGGCCGAGCGGGTGCGCGCCGATCCGAAGATCGAGGTCGCCTGGAACAGTGAAGTCGCCGAGCTCGTCGGTGAGAACGCCGTCGAAGCGCTCCGCCTGCGCGACACCGTCACCGGTGACGAGCGTGCCCTTCCGATCTCTGGCGTGTTCGTTGCGATCGGGCACGACCCGCGCTCGGAGCTGCTGACCGGGCAGGTCGATCTCGACGACGACGGCTACGTGCTCGTCGACCATCCGTCGACCGCGACGAACCTGCCTGGCGTGTTCGCCGCGGGTGATCTCGTCGACCGCCGTTACCGGCAGGCGATCACGGCATCGGGCACGGGCTGTGCCGCGGCCCTTGACGCGCAGCATTTCCTCGCCGGCCTGCCTGCCGACGAGACCGAGACCGAACTTCTGGAGGTGTCCGCATGAGCGCGACCATCACCGTCACCGACGCCACGTTCGAGGCCGAGGTGCTGCAGTCCGACATCCCCGTCGTGGTCGACATCTGGGCGACCTGGTGCGGGCCGTGCAAGGCGATCGCACCGATCCTCGACGATCTCGCCGGCGAGTACGACGGCCGCGTGAAGATCGTGAAGCTCGACGCGGACGCCAACCCGCAGACCGCGATGGCTGCTGATGTCACGTCGATCCCGACTCTCGGGTTCTACCGGGGCGGTGAGCGCGTCGACGTGCTCATCGGCGCACACCCGAAGCCGATCATCGCGGGCAAGATTGACGAGCTGATCGTATGAGCACCGCAACCCAGACCCGCGCGATGCCGGCGAAGCTGTCCACCCTTGACCGGTGGCTGCCGCTGTGGATCGGGCTCGCCATGGTCGCGGGCCTCCTCCTCGGCCGCTTCATCCCCGCACTGTCCGACCTGCTCGCGCATATGGAGGTCGGCGGTATCTCGGTGCCGATCGGTCTCGGACTGCTGGTGATGATGTATCCGGTGCTGGCGAAGGTCCGCTACGACAAGGTCGCCGCTGTCACGGGAGACAAAAAGCTCCTCGTCTCATCGCTGATCCTGAACTGGATCGCAGGGCCTGCCGTGATGTTCGCCCTCGCGTGGCTCTTCCTGCCCGATCTGCCCGAGTACCGCACCGGTCTCATCATCGTGGGGCTCGCGCGTTGCATCGCGATGGTGGTGATCTGGAACGACCTCGCTTGCGGCGACCGTGAAGCGACCGCGGTGCTGGTGTTCATCAACTCCGTGTTCCAGGTCGTCGCGTTCTCGCTGCTCGGCTGGTTCTACCTCACCGTGCTGCCGGGCTGGCTCGGCCTCGACTCCGAAGGCCTGGATGTCTCGATCGGGCAGATCGCGATCAACGTGCTCGTATTCCTTGGCGTCCCGCTCGCGGCTGGGTTCCTCACTCGCTTCTTCGGTGAGAAGGCGAAGGGCCGCGACTGGTACGAGGCGAAGTTCATCCCCTTTATCGGCCCGTTCGCGCTCTACGGCCTCCTGTTCACGATCGTGCTGCTATTCGCGCTGCAGGGTGAGGCGATCACGTCGCAGCCGTGGGACGTCGCCCGGATCGCGCTGCCGCTGTTGGCGTACTTCGCGATCATGTGGTTCGCAGGCCTCCTGCTCGGGAAGGGCATCGGCCTCAACTACGCCCGCTCGACGACCCTCGCGTTCACGGCGGCAGGCAACAACTTCGAGCTCGCCATCGCCGTCGCGATCGGCACCTTCGGCGCGACCAGCGGCCAGGCCCTCGCAGGCGTCGTCGGCCCGCTCATCGAGGTGCCCGTGCTCGTGGGTCTGGTCTATGTCTCGCTCTGGGCCGCCCGCACGTGGTTCCACACCGACCCGTATGCGGTTCCCGCCGTCACCAAATCGAGGGCATCATGACCACCACCGAGCTCTGCACACCGACCCCGACGCACGTCATCGGCGAAGACGCTGCCGATGCTGTCGCTTCAACGCTCAAGGCGCTGGCCGATCCGTTCCGGCTGCGGATGCTGTCGGCGATCGCGACGGACCCGCGCGGCGAGGCCTGCGTGTGCGACCTCGCCGAGCTCGCCGACGTCTCCCAGCCCACCGTCTCGCATCACTTGAAGAAGCTCAAGGACTCCGGGCTGCTGGCCTCCGAGCGGCGCGGCACCTGGGTGTACTACAGCATCCTGCCGGCGCGGAAGCAGGCCGTGACCGCGCTGCTGGACGCGTTCGCGCCCGCCGCGATCGCCGACGCGCAGGCCGAGCAGGAAGACCGCGCGACGGCACTGGCCGCCCTCGACGCGAAGGTCGAGCACCTCGCCGCCGAGCTCGCCGACGAGATGACGCACCTGAACCGCAACCTCGTCGTCACGATCGTGCGCGAGTCGTTCGCGGGTCTCGTCCGCTCGGCGAAGCTCACCCAGCATATGATCCCGCTCACCGAACGTTTCGCCCGTCAGCGTCTCGCCGACCTCACACGGGATCGCGAAACGGGGATGCCGCAGGTGCTGTTCGTGTGCGTCGCAAACGCGGGCCGTTCTCAGCTCGCCGCCGCCCTCGTCAATCAGCTCTCCGGCGGTGCGGTTGTTGCCCGGTCGGCCGGGTCGACGCCAGCGGCCGAGGTGCACCCGCACGTGCGCTCGATCCTCGCCGACATCGAAGGCGAGCAGGACGCCGCGGCCGCGTTCCCGAAGCCGCTCACCGACGACGCCGTCCGCGCCGCGGACGTCGTGGTCACGATGGGCTGCGGGGACGTGTGCCCGATCATCCCCGGCGTCCGCTACGAAGATTGGGCTGTCGGTGACCCCGCCCTCGCCTCCGAAGACGGCGTTGCGGCGATCGCCGCTGACATCGAGGCTCGCGTCCGTGGCCTGCTCGCCGAGCTGTGCGTTCCCGTCGACGGTGACGGCGCATGACAAGCGAGACGCGACGTGCGCCGGTGCGCGGGTCGGCGTGGGAAGTGTTCCGGGTGTTCCTGCGCCTCGGGGTGACCTCGTTCGGCGGGCCGATCGCGCACCTGGGCTACTTCCGCACCGAGATCGTGGAACGCCGACGCTGGATGGACGACCGCGCCTACGCCGACCTGGTCGCGCTGTGCCAGTTCCTTCCCGGCCCGGCCTCGAGCCAGGTCGGGTTCGGCATCGGCCTGCACCGCGCCGGATACCGGGGCGCGCTGGCCGCATTCATCGCCTTCACGCTCCCGTCCGCGGCCCTCATGCTCGCCTTCGCTTCCGGCGCCGCCCTGTTCACCGGCACCATCGGGGAAGGCATCCTCGCCGGGCTGAAGATCGTGGCGGTCGCGATCGTCGCGCAGGCCGTCCTCGGCATGGCGAAGACACTCACCCCGGACCGGCAGCGCGCCGCGATCGCAGCCGTCGCAGCCCTCGCCGCGCTGCTGCTGGCCGGATCGCTCGGCCAAATCATGGCGATCGTCCTCGGCGGGATCGCCGGATACTTCGTCTGCCGCGCACCCGCCGCGAACACGGCGACAGCGGTGCGGTTCCCGGTGACCCGGGCCGCGGGGATCGCCGCGCTCACCCTGTTCGTCGCAATCCTGGCCGGGATGCCGATCCTCGCCGCCGTCACCGGCAACGACAGCGTCGCCCTGTTCGATGCGTTCGCGCGGGCCGGAGCGCTCGTATTCGGCGGCGGGCACGTCGTGCTCCCGCTCCTGCAATCCGGCGTCGTCGATCCCGGCTGGGTCACGAACGCGGACTTCCTCGCCGGATACGGTGCAGCCCAGGCCGTGCCCGGCCCGCTGTTCACCCTCGCCGCTTTCCTCGGCGGCGCCGCTGACGTCGGCCCGGGCGGGGCGGCGGGGGCGGGCATCGCGCTGGCCGGGATCTTCCTGCCCGGCTTCCTCCTCCTCATCGGCGTGCTGCCGTTCTGGAACCGCCTGCAGCACCACGAGCGGGTGCAGGCCATCATGCGGGGCGCGAACGCGGCCGTCGTCGGCATCCTCGCCGCCGCCCTCTACACACCCGTGCTCACCACCGCGATCCTCACCCCGCCCGCCTTCGCACTCGCGCTGGTCTGCTTCGTGCTGCTCGTCGCGTGGAAGCTCCCGCCCTGGATCGTCGTGATCATCGGAGCCGCAGGCGGCATCCTCGCCACCACCCTCACCTGACCGACCCGATCGGAAACGAGAACCCTCATGTCTACTCCCACCGTCCTGTTCGTCTGCGTCCACAACGCCGGCCGTTCCCAGATGGCCGCAGGCTACCTCCGCCACCTCGCGGGCGACCGCATCGAGGTCCGTTCGGCAGGCTCGATCCCCGCGGACCAAATCAATCCCGTCGCCGTCGAGGCGATGCTCGAAGAGGGCATCGACATCCGCGGCGAGGCCCCGAAGATCCTCACCACCGACGCCGTGCAGGACTCCGATGTCGTCATCACGATGGGCTGCGGCGACGCCTGCCCGTTCTTCCCCGGCAAGCGCTACGAGGATTGGAAGCTCGATGACCCCGCGGGCCAGGGCATCGACGCTGTCCGTCCGATCCGCGACGACATCAAACGCCGCATCCAGGAACTCATCGCCTCCCTCGAGCCCGCGAGCACCGAGGCGGCCAGCGCATGATCGCGTCGGTGCTGTTCGTCTGCAAGAAGAACGGCGGCAAATCGCAGATGGCCGCCGCGCTCATGCGGCAGCACGCCGGCGACGCCATCACCGTCTATTCGGCCGGTACTGCGCCGGGCGATACGCTTAGTGCCCTCGCCGAGGAAGCGATCGTCGAGGTCGGTGCGTCGATGGAGGGCGAGTATCCGAAGCCCATCGATCCCGAGATCCTCCGCAGCGTGGATCGGGTCATCGTGCTCGGCGACGAGGCGAAGGTCGCCCCGGTCGACGGCATGGCCGGAACGATCGAGACCTGGACCTTCGAAGACCAGGCTGCATCCGACGTCGGCGGCGGCGACCGCACGCGGGCGATCCGGGATCAGATCGCCGAACGCGTCCTGCGCCTCGCCAGCGAGCTCAGCGCCGCGATGTCGTAACTCTGAACGGGAGGGCAGGAGTAGTCGCTGGCCCTCCCGTCCAGCGCGGCGGACGGCCGATGAGCCTTGCATGAGCCGAGCACGCAGTCGGGTCAGTGTGAGGGCAGGTTCCCGCTCAATCGTGCGTGGAAGGTTCCGCTCGCCTCGTTCAAGCCGATGATCTCGACCTCGATGTCGTGTTCGCGGTACTTCTGCTCGATTCCATCGAGCGCTGCGACGGTCGAGGCGTCCCACACGTGCGACTTCGACATGTCGATCACGACACGCTTCGGGTCGTCGGCGTACTCGAACTGGGTGGTCAGGTCGTTCGAGGACGCGAAGAACAGCTCGCCATCGACCTCATAGTGCGCCGTGTCTTCGTTAGCGCTGAAGGTGCGGGTGACGGTGGTGAAGTGGGCGACGCGGCGCACGAACAGGATCGCGGCGACGAACACGCCGATGATGACCCCGACGGAGAGGTTGTGGGTGATGAGCACCGGGATGACGGTGACGAGCATCACGATCGTCTCGCTCTTGGGCATCCGCTTCAGCGTGGAGGGTGCGATGGAGTGCCAGTCGAAGGTGAGGAACGCGACCATGAACATGATCGCCACCAGCGCCCCGATGGGGATCAGGTTCATTATCGGGCCGAGGAACCACACCAGGATCAGGAGGAACACGCCGGCGGCGAACGTGGAGACGCGGGTGCGGGCGCCGGAGGCGCGCACGTTGATCATGGTCTGCCCGATCATCGCGCAGCCACCCATGCCACCGAAGAGGCCAGAGAGGATGTTCGCGCCGCCTTGCCCCATCGCCTCGCGGGTCTTGTTCGAGTGCGTGTCGGTGATGTCGTCCACGAGCTTCGCGGTCATCAGTGACTCCATGAGCCCCACCGCGGCCATGCCGAGGGCATACGGGGCAATGATTTGCAGTGTCTCGAAGGTGAGCGGTACATCGGGGAAGAACGGCATCGGCGGGCCGCCGGGCAGTTCGCCGAGACCGCCGACGGTCTTCACATCGAGGTTCAGCAGCCACACCGCGAGGGTCATCACGATCACGACCACCAGAGGCGCGGGCACAGCCTTCGTGAGCTTCGGGAAGAGCCATAGGATCAGGATGCTGACGATGATCATCGGGTACATCAGCCAGGACGCGCCGGTGAAATGCTCCAATTGGGCGACAGCGATGAGGATCGCGAGGGCGTTGACAAACCCGACCATCACGCTGCGCGGGATGAACCGCATGAGCTTGCCGACACCGAGCAGGCCGAGAACGATCTGGAAGATGCCGCCGAGGATCACGGTCGCGATGAGGTAGTCGAGGCCGTACTCGTCGGCGACCGGCCGGATGACGAGCGCGATCGCTGCGGTCGCCGCGGTAATCATCGCGGGCCGCCCACCGAGGAACGCGATCGAGATTGCCATCACGATCGAGGAGAACAAGCCCACCTCGGCCGGCACGCCTGCGGCGATCGCGAACGCGATGGCCTCCGGGATGAGCGCGAGGCCGACCACCATACCCGCGAGGACTTCCTTCGTCAACAGCTTCGGCGAACGGAACACATCCATCACGGTCGGCCGAGGCCAGTAGCGTTCCTTGTCGCGTGCGGGCGCGCTCATTCTGCCTCCCAGAGAGGTGCGGGAAAATAGGGTGACGGCGGTCGAGGTCGGAGCCCGCCAAACCCAACTCTACCGTTACGTGAGGGTTGGGTGCCAAATCGAGGCAGAGGAGTACCCGATGGCAGGAACGATCCATATCGGCGAGGTCGCTGAGCGCACCAGCCTGTCGCTGCGCACCCTCCGCCACTACGACGAGATCGGGCTCGTCTCCCCGAGCGACCGCACCAGTGGCGGGTTCCGCCTCTACACCGACGCCGACGTCGAGCGGCTCCTCCTGATCCGCCAGATGAAGCCGCTCGGGTTCTCCCTCGACCAGATGGGCGAAGTCCTCGCCGCTGCTGACGCACTGGCGGATGATCCGTCAGACAGCGCCGCGCGCGCAGCGCTGGATACGTTCGTGACCGACGCAGAGGAGCGTCGCGAGAAACTCGCGAAACAACTGGACGCCGCCGACGAACTCATCGCGCGCCTCCGCGACGTATAAGCCTGCGGCAGGTGCACGCCCGGCCCAAGTGTTCACCGGTGGGGTTGCATGTTCGCGGAACATGCAACCCCACACCTCAGAAACCATGGCCTGAACCCGCATCTTCCGGCGATTTAGCCTTCAGGAATCGTGAACTTGCGGGTTTCCCCCGATGCCCTGGCACTCGTGTCGAAGAGCGCGAGCTCGGCGGGGTGCAACTGTTGCTGGACAACGAACGAGCGTTCTTTGATGCGCCACAAGCCCTGCCCGACCCCGAGCGAGGGCAGCAGTTTGCGCTCTGTCGTGGTCAGGCCGAGGGTCTTGGCGGTGACGCCCAGCTGGTCGCTCTCTTGCCTGTAGATCACTCGCGTTTCGGCATTGGCCAGCAACGAGTTCGCCAGCGAGCGCATCGCGGAACCCGCGTCGCCGACGTTCTCAAGGTCGGTCAGCTTGTGGAAGATCAGGGCGTTGGCGATGCCGTAGTGCCTGGCGAGCCTCCAGTGTGCGTCCATCCTGCGCAGCAGCGATGGCTGCGACATGAGACGCCATGCTTCGTCGTAGATCACCCAGCGTTGCCCGCCTGCGGGATCGAGGAGCGCCGACTCCATCCACGCCGAGCAGCATGTCATCAGCGCGCTGATGAGCGTTGAGTTCTCCGTGACCCGGCTCAGGTCGAGGCTCATCATCGGCAGGGTCGGATCGAACTGCACGGTGCTTGGGCCGTCGAACAACCCCGCGAGATCCCCGGCTACCAGACGCCGCAGTGCGTGGCCGACGAGCCTGCCGTCGTCGGCGAGCCTGCCGTCGGCATCGTTCGTGGGGGTGAGGATGCGCTCGACCACCATCGGGAGGGTCGGCACGGCGTTCTCGCGCACGGTCGCGGTCAGGGCGGTGTCGATCGCGGTGTGTTCCAACGGGGTCAGCGCGCGGGTAAGGACGACCTCGGCCAGTGCGCCGATGAGGTCGCGGCGACGCGCGGCCACCGTGGTCTCCCACTCGGTGTCGGTGAGGTTGCTCGGCCGGTAGCCCTCGTCCAGAGGGTTGAGCCGGTTCGCCATGCCGTGCCCGAGCGCGATCGCCCGGCCCCCGACCGCTTCGGCGACGGCAGTGTGCTCGCCCTTCGGATCGCCGGGGATGTAGACGCGCCTGCCGAACGCCAACGACCTCGTGTACAGCGACTTCGCGAGGCTCGACTTGCCGGAGCCGACGATCCCGGCCAGCACGACGTTCGGGGCGGTGATGATTCCGCGTGCGTAGAGCACCCACGGGTCGTAGACGAACGAGCCGCCGCTGTACAAGTCCTGGCCGACGAAGACGCCGCTGGAGCCGAGTCCGCCCTCTGCGACGAACGGGTAGGCCCCCGACAGCGTGGCGGAGGTGTCCTGATGCCGAGGTAGCCGGAAGCGACCAGCGGTGCGCAGCTTCGCCGGGCCCGGTTCCCCGGCGGCGGGCAGATACTGGCGCGCGGCACGTTCGGCTTTCTCGGCGTCGGCGCGGGCCTTGGCCTCGTCCATCCGCTGTTGCCGTTGCTCGCGGTGCAGCTGCGTCGCGGCCTGGCGTCGCTGCTTGCGGTAGCGGCGCTTCTCGCGGGCCGGGGTCACCAGCACCGAGGCGTGCAGCTTCTCCTCGTCGCGGGCGCTCATCGCTCCAGCCCCCGGTTCCGCTTGATGTCCGTGATCCGATCGGGGGTGAACCACGACCCGTCGCCGCGCACCCGGTTCCGGCGTTCCTCGAGCGCCCGCCGTGCAGCGTCGGCGGTCGCGGCGTCCTGCGCAGGCCCGCTGCGCTGCGGCCCGTCGCCTGCCGCCGGGGTGTCGGCGGGCGGAGTGTAGGCGCGGTAGAGGGCGACGTTCCCGAACGCATGGCTGTAGGTCAGGGCGTACTCGCCCGCGATGACCTGCCGGTCGTTCGCACCGCGAGGCGGCTCGTCGTAGACGTGCCCGTTCGCCAGCGCCGCGTTCGTGGTCTCGTCGCCGTAGTCGTAGCCGCGCAGCTGCTCGATCGCTACGACGGTGCCGTCGCGGTCGATGAGGTCGAGCACCGGCTCGGCTTCCTCGCCCTGCAAGAACACCACCGTCACCCACTGCCGCTGCGGAGGCTGCCAGGCGATGCGGCCCAGATGCCCAGCCGCCTGATCGAGCACGGTCTCGGCGGCGCTGACATGCTGGGCGGCTTGGCGGAGCGCGTCGGCGGCGGCCCAGGCGTCGGCGGCACCGAGGCCCAGGTCGCCGTCATCGTGGGCGGCACGCCCTTGATAGGTGAGACTCGCCCCGGCGAGTTGGATGAGCGACTGCTCCAGCGAGCGGGCCGCGCCGAGCAGCTCCCCGACGACGCCGTACAGCACGTCGGGGTCGTCGATGCGGATGGTGGCGTGCGCGAGGCCCCGCAAGGCTTGGCGGGCTTCTTCGGCGTCGGCGGATGGATCGTGGAACGTGGGCATGTCGGGCCTCCCCGTGATCGGTGCGGTTGGCTTCGAGGTGCACGAGACGGGTCAGGCCTTGCGGCACAGCGGCAGCGCAGCGGCGGCGAACGCCTGCGCCTGCTGGCCGACCAGGGTGCGGGTCTCGCACGAGGCTTGGATGGCGGCCTGCTCGATCGCGGCGACCGCCGCCTCCAGCTCGGGCAGCGAATCGGCCGACACGGAGATCAGGCCGGTGTAGCGCAGCACCCCGTGCCCGGCCGTCAAGTCGGCCTCCTGCTGGAGAACGTCGTGGAACTCGGCGGTCTGGCCTGCGTCCTCGATCTGCCCGATCCGGGCGCGCTGGGCGGCATCGGAGATGTACTCGGTCTTCTTGCGGCGAATGTCGCGGGCGGCCTGATCGGTGCGCAGCGGGGTGCAGATCAGCGAGAACGAACGGTGAATTCCGGTACTGGGCAGCACGGGCGAGAGGAACCCCGGATGCACCATCGAGCGCGGCCACTCGCTGATCCAGAGGACGGTGTGGAACGCCGAGTCGCTGCGCAGATGCCCCCACGACTCGGTGACCGCGACCGGCCCGGCGGTGGCGAGGTCGTGGCCGAGGTCGCCGTGGCGTTCCAGCGTCGCAGCGATCGCCGGGTCATACGCCGAGCGCAGGATGACCGCGATCTGCCCCGTGCCGAGCCAGCCCTTGCTCGTCAGGTCTGCCGAGCGCAGCGCCGCCGACAGGGTGCCCATCTCCTGACGCAGCACGGCAGCCGCGCCCTTGATGCCGCCGCCTGCGGTGCGGATCTGCCGGGCGGCGGCGCGCATGTCCAGCGACAGGCTGAGCGTGGTCGCGTGACGTTCCCCGGCAGGCCCGGCCCGGTCGATCAGCTCCTGATAGGTCGTCGCCGCCCACGAGCCGTCGGCGGTGCCGTGCGCGGCCCACCACTCCGCAAGGCCCTGCCCGGAGTCGGGCAGGGTGCGCTCCAGCACTTGCAGCGTCGCGATCCGCCCCGACCGGCACACCGTCGCCAGCACCCGCCCCCACGCGGTGACCCGGCGTTCCTGCTCACCGGGATCGAGCAAGACGAACGCCGGGTGCGTGATCTCCGTGACCACGGTGAGCGTAGCGGCGGTGGGGTCGTGCACCATCCCGGCACCGGTCTCCGGGTCGACGTACTCGCGCAACCGCGCCATGTCACCGGGCAGCGCGAGCGTGCCCGCAGGCCGAGGCGTGACGATCCTGCGCCGGTAGGCCAGCTGCCCGCCGGTCTTGCGCCACAGCCACCAGCAAGCGACCGGCAGCCATTCGACCAGCGGGCGACCCGCGACCGGAGTCCAGGTGACCGCAGCGGCCAGCACCCAGATCGGTGCGGTGATGACGAACAGCACCCCGCCGCCGCCGTAGAACGCGGCCACGAGGCTCGCCCCGCCGATGCCGAGGGTGAGCAGCTGCGACAGCGACAGGCCGAGCAGGATGCCGCGCCGGGTCAAGCGGCTGAACTTCACCGGCACCAACTCGCCGCCGCCGCGCTCGTGAGCCGTTTCGGTACTGGACATGACAGGTCACTCCTTGGTCGGTCTCGGCGGCGGCGTGCTGCTCGGGGTCTTCGGCAGCGGTTGCGAGGGCGGCGGCGCGTGCGGGGTCACTTGGCTCGGCCCCGACTGCTCGGCACCGCCCGCCGCGTGATCGGCTTGATCGGCGAGTGCCTGCCCTGCTTTCGGGCCTGCTGTCGCAGCGCCCTTGACCACGGCGGCCCCGGCCACGACCCCGGCGGCGATCGGCCCCGCAGCCGCAGCACCGCCGCCCGCAGCACCGGCACCCGCTCCGGCAGAACCGCCGCCCGCACCGCCTGCACCACCGGCCGCTGACGACGCTGCGGGCGCGGGCTTCGTCTTGGGGCCAGCCCCGCCGCCGCTCCCGCCGCTGGGCTTCTTGTCGCCGCCCCCACTGCCCTCGTCGAGCACGCGCTTGGGCGCGTTGCCCTGCGGCTTGCCGGGCACCGGCACCGGACGGTTCAGTGCGCTCTTGGCTTCCTGCTCGGTGCCCATCGAGTTGTAGAGGTCGAAGCCGATGAACGACAGGAACCGATACGTCATGTAGGGCGCGAACCCGGCCAGCGCCATCAGCACGACCCCGGCCAGCGGGTCGGCGATGTTCGACAGGTCGGCGTCGATCGGAGCTGACACCTGGGTGACCGCGACCAGCAGGATCACGACGAGCACGAGCTTGGACAAGATGAGCGCGACGACGAACATGGCCCACTTGGAGATCCAGCCGCGCGTGGCATCCCAGGACGCCCCGGAGAACGCGAACGGGGCGAGCACGACCGCGACCAGCAGCAACGCCTTGCGGATCAGCAGCGACAGCCACACGATCGCAGCGGCGGCAATGGCCAAGGCGGCGAGGAAGATCGTGAGGATCGCCCCGACACCGGGCGCACCCACGTTCAGCGCCGTCAGCCCGGCCACGAGAATCGCGATCTTGTCGCCCATCGTCGCGGTGGTCTCCCCGGCGGCTTGGATGATCCCGATGGCGAGTTGGTCGGTGATCTCCAGCAGCAGCGCCACCAGCGTGATGACGACGAACGACCCGAGCACGCTTTTGGCCAGCCCGAGAGCGGCGCGGGAGAGCGCGGCGGGTTCTCGGCGGATCATGCCGGTGATGAGCTGCAAGCAGAAGAACAGCAGCATCACGAACACGGCGATCCCGAAGATCAGGTTGTAGACGCCGACGTACTCGCTGCCGGTGACGTCGACCAGCGTGGTGGTATCGAAGACCGTCCAGACGGCCTCGAAGAGCCAGCCGGCGGCCTCACCCATCGCGCTTGCGAGCCAGTCGAATGGGGCCGAGATCAGCGTCGCGGCGGCTTCACCAGCCACGTCGCAGACGCTGGAGATGACGGGAATATCGCACACGCCCATCACGAACCTCCTCTGAATCGGAGTGGTGGATGAGCGGGTCAGACGGCTTGGCCGACGCCCCAGAAGAAATTGATCAGCGTCACACTCGCGCCACAGACGACAGCGGCACCGCAGGACACCAGGACGCCGATCTTGCCCCTGCCCGCCAGATGTGGATTGGACGAGTTGGAGCCGTAGGCCCAGATGATCGCGCTGACGATCAGCGCCAGAACGCTGAGGATCAGGCCCACGGTCATGACTGCGCCGACGATGGTGCGCAGCTGCTCGATACCGGGAAGGCCGGTGCCATTGGGGTCGATGTCGATCACGACGGTTCTCCATTCACGCTGAGGGTTGCTTCTGCCCCCAGGTGCGCCCCGCCTCCATACGCACAAGAGCGCCCACCCGCGTGGGGTGGGCGCTCAGCGTGGTGGCGAGGTCAGAGTTGCTGGCCGATGCCGATGAGCCAGTTCATCCAGGCGACACCGGCACCGGCGAGAACCGCGCCGCCGAGGGCGACGAGCACCCCGACGCGGCCGTTGGACGCGGCAGCGTAGTTGCCGCTGCTCGACGAGACCGCCCAGATGATCGCGGAGACGATCAGCATCAGCACGGCGATCACCAGCGCGAACATGAACAGCGCGCCCACGACCTGTTTCAGATCGCCGATCCCGGCCAGGCCGTCGAAGTCGGGGAACACGCCCATCACGCACCTGCTTTCACGGTGACGTGCAGGTGGTCGAAGTGTCCTCCGGTCACGTTGCCGGGGTCGTGCATCCCGCCGCCGTTGTATGGACGCCAGCCCTCGGCGTCGCGTGCGACCGACCAGATCTTGCCCTGCCAGATCAGATACTCGACCCCGAGCGCGGCGGCGTTGTCTTTCATCCAGTTCGTCACCTGCCAGCCCGCCTCCAGCTGTGCCGGGGTCGGGTAGTGGCCGATCGCGTTGCCGAAGGTGATGTCACAGGCCCGGCCCAGCGGATGCTCGGACCTTGTGCCCGGCCTTGGCGAGTAGCAGCCCCAACCCGTGTCAGGGAACACCGCTTTGGTCTGGGCCATGAGATGCGCCAGCCGAGCAGTGATCTGCCCGTTGCTCGTCGGATCGTCCACCAGCTGATCCGGGTCGCCCGTGAGCGGCGACGGCGCTCCGGCACTCCCGGCCTGGCATCCCGCGCCCGCGCTACCGGCGGGTTCGGGGAGGTTCGCGGCACCGTGGGCGTTGAGCCAGCCCACCGGGTCGATCGCTTCGGCGTTCGTGCCGCCCGGACGAACCTCGAAGTGCAGATGCGCGCCCGTGCTCATCCCGGAGCTTCCGACATCCCCGATGTGCTGCCCGGCCTGCACGCGGTCGCCGACGTGGACATGGATGCCGCTCTGCCACATGTGGGCGTACGCGGTCGCGACCGTCTGGCCGTCGATGGTGTGCTCGATGACGATGAGGCCGCCGTACCCGCCGGAGAACTCCGCGACCGTCACGACACCATCGGCGGCCGCGAGGATCGGGGTGCCGTCGGCCGTGCCGAGATCGAGCCCAGTGTGGAACGAGTGCTCGCCGGTGATCGGGTGGATGCGTGGCCCGAAGTCATCGGTCTTCACCCACGTTCCCTCCGGGAGCGGGAACACGACCCGCGACGACTCCGCCGCCACGACCGGCCCGCCGCGCCCAGAGCTCGCACTGGTGCTGGTGAGGGCTTCGAGAATGGCGTCAGCGACCGGCGCGTAGTTGCGGTAGCGGTCGGGAAACGCACTGACTTCGACGCTCTGGGCGGCCTCGCCGGGGTCCATCTGTTCCCAGCCGGGGATGTCGAGCAGGCCCCTCGGCGAGGGGTAGTTGGGGCCGGTCGGCCCGCCGAAGAACGCCTGCGCCTGATAGGTGGGGTTCATCAGTTCGGCGACGCTTCCCCATCCCGATTGAGGTCGCATCTGGAACAGCCCCAAGCTGTCGTGATCCGAACCGTTCCCGTCGTTCGGGAAGTTGGCGCTCTCCGGGTAGGCGCTGGTGTTCGCGAGCATCCGCAGCGTGCTCTCGGTGAGGGCCGCCATCAGCGCGATCTTGACCCCAGCCCGGCCTACGCCGTCGATTCCCGAGCCGACCTCGATGATCGTGGCGGCGTGCGTGAGCTGTTGCCGGTTCAGCGTGAAGGTGGTGCCGTTCGCGGTGGTGACGGTGAGGCTGTCAGGGATGTTCCCGACCCGGTAGGAGCCGTCGAGGGTGCAGGCGGCGTTCGCGGCCGGGTTCATCAGCACGCCGATGGCGAGCAGCCCGACGAACGGGCCGAGCATCAGAAACAGCACGAGCGCGAGGGCGGCCTTCTTCATCATCAGTGGCTCCCGGCTCGTCAGTGCAGCGGACTGTCGAGCACCGACAGCCGCAGCAGATAGCAGGACGGCACCACGCTCGGCGCGGGCGTGCGGGTGCCGGTCGGCGGGGCCTCGGGAGGGCAGGCGAGGAAGATCGTGAACGCCACCTGATGCTCGGAGGCGACGGGCTCGTCGTTCCAGATGCCGGTGCGGTGCCGGGTGCCCTCGATCGTGATCGCCGTGGCCCCGGCCGGGAGTTGGCCGGGGCGGGCCTGCTCGACGGCTTGCCACCACTGTTCGGGCACGTAGGCGTCGCTGATCGTCAGATGCTGGGTCGTGCTGTATTGGCGCAGCTCCACCCAGGCGTCACGGGAGGGCAGATAGGAGGCGATGTCGGAGGCCAGCCCTGCTTGCTCGGTTCCGGTCGGGTCGCCCACGTCCAGCAGCACAGCGGTGTAGTCCAGCGGCCAGAACCCGCTCGTCGTATCCCAGGTGAACAACACGTTCGCGACGTCGCGGGCGAACGCTTCCGGGTCGGTCGACGGGGCGATCTCGGGCAGGCTCGGCGTCGGCCCGCTCGGATCAGCGGGGTTCGGCGTGGTCGTGCCGCTGCGCGGTGGCGGGCTCGGTTCGTCGGGGCCAGTCAGCAGCCCGTAGACGCCGATCCCGGCCAGGACGAGGAACGCGACCCCAACGCAGGCGAAGGAGATCAGGCGACGGCGGGTGCGGGCGGGATCATCGGGTGTCTTCATGACCCCCAGGTGCGCCGCCGACACCTGGGGTCAGAGGGCGCGCAGATGCCTGCGAGGGTTGCCGAGTTCCTGCCGGGCGGTGCGCAGCTCGTCGGCGAACGTGCTCGTGCCGTCGGCGGTCTCCAAGAACGAGGTGACCTGCTCGTCGCTCAGGTCGGTCGCCAGCACCTCGGCGTCGTAGTGCGTCCACCAGTCGACAAGCTCCGACCAGGTGGCGACGAACGCCCGCACCGGCCACCGCGCAGGCGTCGCCTCGCCCGTCGGCGTCGCGGGCTCGGGCGTGGACTGTCCGGCGCGGGCGCGGGCCACGGCCTGCTGCGCGAGAGCCTCCAGCTCGGCGGCCTCGCTCCCGGTCTCGGCGACGGCGGCGCGGATGCGCTCGAAGCCGGGATGCACCGGCGCGCCCGCGTCGATGCGTTCCAGCTCGTCCTCCGCCTGCGCGCGCAGCGTGTCGGGCAGTTCGGGATCGTCGGCAAGCTGTCGCAGGTAATCGATCTTGTCGAGCGTCTTGTACGACGCGCCGCCGGGGATCATTGCGGCGGCCTGTTCACTGGCGCGTCCGGTCTGCTCCGACGGTGCGGGAAACTTTCCCGCACCGTCGCCGCTGGGCTGATTCTCGGCGCTGAACCGCGTCGCCGCTTGCCTGCGCGCGGCATCCTCGGTCATCAGCGTGCGCAGCTCGCGATAGAGCGCCGCCGCCTCGACCGGAGTGAGGTCTTTGTGCAAGAGGTTGTCGTCTTGCTCGGCCAGCAGGTGCCCGAGCCTGCCCGAGATGCCCGAGCGCACCCACACGCTCACCGTGCGCCAGCCGAGCAGCTTGATCGCGGCCAGCCGCCGAGCCCCGCACACCAGCACCCCGTCGATGGTGACCGTCAACGGTTGCAGCAGCCCGTCGCGGGCGATGGACTCGCACAGCGCGGTCAGGTCGCCCAGGTCGGTGCGGTGCCGGTTGCCGACGCTGATCGACTCGACGGTGCGGTCGAGTTCGATGTGCCCGGTCTGCGCGCCCATCACCGGCTCCCGTGCTTCGGGGCGGCGAGCGAGATCATCAGCACCAGGTCGTCGTCGCGCAGCAGCGCGCGCAGACTCTCACCGATCAGCAACCGGAGCAGGATGCCCCGGCCCGCAGCGGTCGCGGCACACGCCGGGCTGGGGTGCCCGAGCAGCGCTCTCAGCAGCGCGGCCCAGGCGGTACGGTTCACGTCCAGCAGAGCGCGGGCGTGCTTGTCGCGGCGCAGCGTCTCGTACGCGCTCTGGCGACTGCCCGCACGGGCGAGGGCCTGGCAGACGTGCTCGATCCCGGCACGAGCGATGTGCGGGGGCCAGCCCAGCAGCGTGAACAACGCGATCGCGTCCTCGACCGCCGAGTCCGCAGAACAGCACGCCCTCGTGCTCGCCGGTTCCTCGGAACCGCCAGGCTCGGGGTCGGTGACGTGGAACGCCGAGTGATAGTCCGTGAGCGGGTTCTCCCGATCCGAAAGACGCTCGGCGTCGTGGAACGCGGAGATGTGCGGACGTCGGGCCTGATGCACCGAACACAAGAGCCCCTGCCCGCGTTCCTCGGCGATGCAGGTGATGCGCACCGCATGGGTCACCACGCCCCACGGGTCGTTCGCGGTGCGGGCGGCGGCGGTGCGCATCACATCGAACGCGGCTGATGCCGCCTCCCACGGGTCGAGGCCGTGCTTGCGGGCCAGCGCGCCATACTTGTCGGCCGCATAGATCATCAGCTCGGCGGCGACCGGATCGGACTGCCACGCGCCGGGGCCGCTCTCGTGCAGTCGGTTCAGCAGGGCACGCAGGCCCTCGCTGCGGGTGAAGTCTTCCGGTTCACGGAATGCCGTGCGGGTCGTCATGATGGCACCTCCTGGCGGCAAGGTGCACACAGCAGGCCTCCGCGTTGGAGGTGGTCGGGCGTTCGTGATCGAGTCATCGCTACTCACCGCTTCACGACTTCCCGACCGCAGCGCGCGTCGGCGCATGATGCCGGGCACCGTGGCCGAACGACGACAGCGGCGACAGCCGCCGTGCCCGGTCGCCGAGATTCCTCAGCCCGTCCACCAACGGTGCCCGGGCCTTGCGCGACATCTCAACCTCCATGTCGATCCCGCGCCCCGCCAGCGACGCACTGTTACGGGCGATCAGGTCAGTGGGGCGCACCCACTCGATACCGCGCGCCCGATGCGCGTCGAGCTTCCGCTCAACCTCAGCCGCCTCAGCTACTTCATCGGTGACCTCGGATTCGAGGGCCTCGGCGTTCTTCTGCCGGGTGACGTCGGCGGCTGCTACCGCGTCGGGTGCCTGCCGTACCTCGCTCCGGTCTTCCGGGCCGTCCGGCTCAGGAACGTGCGCGGTCTCGTGCTCGTGCTCTCGTGGGTCGGTGTTCATGATGTTGTCTCCATCTCTCTCGTTGTGATCTCGGGTTCATCCAGCGGCGGGGTGAACCACCGGCCCACCGTCGAGGGATGTACTTGCAGCTCGTCGGCGATGGCCTTGTTCGACCAGCCGGCCTCCCTGAGCCGGGCGGCACGCTCACGCCGCCCAGCCACCGCCTCGAGCTCTGGCTCAGATTCGGTCTCGGTCTCCACAGCTGCCTCTTGCGGTGCGTGCGCTGTGCTCAGCGGCCGCGTGGTTGAGCGGGTGAGGACGACGGTCAGGTGCGTGCTGGCGAGCAACACCAGCGGCGGCACCGCCGCCACCGTCGCGGCGAGCAGGCCGGGCACGCTGGCATCGGCGGCGACGATCGCGTGCAAGGAGTTCGCGGCAACCGAGACCAGAGCCCCGCAGATCAGCAGCGCCCACGGATACCACGCGCCGGGGCGTCCATCGAGCGCGACGACCGCGATCGTGGACACCACGATCAGCCCGTCGACCAGCAGCGGCCAGATCCATGCTTGCTCCGGCACGATGCCCGAACGGGCCGCGAGATCGGCGAGCGCCATGAACGACAGCCAGAACGCGCCCAGACCGATCATCACCGTTCCGGTCGCAGCCGTCACCACCGCCCAACCCATGCAGGCCGCCGAGCGCTCATCGCAACCCCCGGCCACTCGCCGCAGCCGCCACGGGCGGCCCGTCGCCAGCGAACCCGCCACTCGCTTGGCGCGCGGGGGCGCGTCGTCGCGGCCCGTAAGTGGCGACATGGCGATACGCCGAACCGACCGTTCGGGTGATCTCGCGCTCGCCCAGCCCGGACTGGCTCGCCGCCGGGCCGAGTGCTTCCAGCGCTTCACCTTGCGGACGCCCGTGCTCGGCCATGCGGCACGCGGCCTTAAACAGCCCGAGGTTGCGCTCGCCCTCGGGCCTACGTGCGACCTTCGAGACGAGCCGAGCAACGTCCAGCGGCCAGCCGCCCGGCGGCTCCGGCACGGGCACGTACTTCGGGCGAGGGTCGAGGAAGTCGCGCAGCCGCTGCGCATCCAACGAAGCGACCCGCCCGGTAGCCACGGCCTCCACCCGATACGGCACCCAGCGACCGTCGAGGGCACGAAGCGAGGGCGGCACGATGATGTAGCCGCCGTCGCCCCGGAGGTCGATGCCAGCTCGACCCACCTGCCATGACCGCTGCTCCCGCTCCGGGTCGGCCGGGAAGTACAGGTGCCTGCCTCCAGTCGGCGTGCTCACCGTCGCCAACGGCTCCGGGAACATTCCCGAACGTGCCGCGCGAGCGAACGCCAGGTGGCCGTTGACGCCATGCACGTCGACATCGACGACAACCACGCCAGAGGCGGCACCAGTCGGAATGGCGAGGTTCGCCCGAGACCGCTCCCGCCACCACAGCTCAACCTGCCCGGCATCGACAGATGCCTCATGGAAACTACGCTCAGGGATCGGACGCTTCCCACCCGGCGCGCACGGGAACACCGGCACGCCTCGCCGCGCCAACTCGCGCGCCGCGACGGAGACGGGCATCCCCTCGGCGAGGAGACTGAAGACCCCGGCGACCGCCGAGGTTCGGCGCGTCATAGCGTCGCGCGCTGCGCGAGCGTCGCGTACCTCGTCCATCGCGGGCCTCCTTCCGCCAGAGGCCACCCCGCAGCGGGGCGACCGTACGACCGTGAGGTGCGTCGGGAGGATCGGGGAGACGAGACGGACAAGGAGACGAGACGGTGACCATCAGGCTTCGCGAAGAACCCGACGAGTCTCTACCGGATTACCAGTCGATCCGGCGTCCGAACGGCCGGAGGCTCATGGTCTGAAAGAACCGGCCCAGAGTTGGCAGATTCGGCTCACATCGTCAGGCTGCCTGGACGCGGAGCCGTCGGTAGTCGCCGGGCGTGAGGCCGACGTACTGGTGGAAGAGCTTCGTAGCGTGGGAGCGGGAGTGCCACCCCACCCGCTGCATGGCGGCGGTGACCGTGAGGTCTGTCTCTCGGAGATATTTTGCCAGGTTCTCAGCGCGGATCATCGTCAGAAACGCCAGAGGCGTCTTGCCGTACGCCTCCACGAACACACTGGACAACCGTGAGGGCGACAGATGCACCTCGGCCGCAAGCTCCTCCAGCGTCCAACGTTGGGACGGAGCTTCACGCAGTAGGCCAGCGGCTTTGCGAGCCTCAACGCGCAGGGGTGCGAAGCGACGATCTCTCGGGAGCGTGGGCCGGATATGCGCACGCTGCGAGGGCGAGATGCGCACCGGGGAGACCTTGATGAACGGGGCGACCACATACATGATCTGGAACCACAGTGCTTGTATCCGGTAGTAGTGGCGCACGAAGTCTCCGTCGAGGCTGAAGGCGACGAGTTCGTCCAGCCAGGGCAACAGCATCCCGGCGCGGTCTTCGCCCAGCCGGAGGATCTGGGCTGGTTCGGTGTAGATGGTCTCGGCGAATCCTTGAGCCTTGAGGCGGTCTTCGAGGAAGCCCGCGTACTGCCAGCGCACCTGATCGAGCACATAGTCAGTGTCGAGGTAGACCGTCGTGACGGTGATGTGGCCCTCCGGCTCCGACCCGCACAGCACGTTCGCGCCGAGCAAGATCACGTCGCCGACCTTGACCGCCTTCTGCCCGAACTCGCTGAACAGAATCGCGGAGCCGTCGCGCACCACAATGACCTTCACGCAGTCATACGCCACCGGCCCCACCGGGCGATGCACCGTGCTGGTTCGGGCGAGAACCGGCTGGTACTGGTGCACGGCCCAGCTCCATCAAGAACCCAGGTTGGACGCGAGGCGTTCAGTCGTCTGATTGTTCTTCTTCCGCCGCGAGGTAGAGCAGGTTGGCGGCTTCCGCGAGATGGTGTTCGAGACTGGCCCGCTGCTCGTCAGTGAGTGTTGGTACGGCTGCGGCGATAGCTTCGGTGGCGGGGTTGTCGGCCCGGTCGAGGGCTGCCGCCCGTGTCGCTTCGTCCAGGCTGACTCGCACCTTCCGGCGGTCGGAGGGGTCGGGCTCGATGATGACCGCTCCGGCGTCGGCCATCGCCCGTGTGATCCGGGAGACGAGGCTCTGGGCGAGCCCGGTTCGGCGAGTGACCTCGTTGATCGCGGAGTGGGGGTGCCTGGCGATGTCTTCCAGCACGGCCAGCTCTCCCGCGTTGATGCGGTCGTCGCCCGTGTTCTCGGTCGCGCGGAGCGCAATCTCGCGGAGTTCTCGTGCGAGGCGGTGAAGGTCGGCGGCGCGCATGTCTCTATTCCATCACTAGTGTCTGAACTTACGGCAGTCATGGTGTCTCCTGGCTCTCGGGCACCGGGGAGGCCGTGACGGTTTGCTGGAGGCGGTTCCAGCGGACGAACAGCACGGCGCTGCGGGCGACGACCTCGACCAGTGCCATCGCGATCAGACCCGATGCCCAGGTGTTCGCGGAGTGGATGCCCAGCTTCTCGCTGAGCTCGCCGATCTTCTCGGCCCCGCCGTTGGTGGCGAACAGCCCGAACGCCAGGCGGCTGCTCATGCCGACGATCCAGAGCACCGCGGCCAGCCACCGCGCACGGGCTTTGACCACGCCGTCTTCGATATAGACATCGGTCAGCAGGCCGCATCCGACACCCAGCGCGAGGCCCGCCGCGCAGTCCACCGCGACGAACGTCCAGTCGGCGGCATAGGCGGGGACGCCGCCCAGGTAGTTGATCGCCCCCCACGCGACCAAGGGGACGGGCCACAGCAGGCCGATGAGGGTGAGCTTCCGGCCGCGAATCTGGCGGACGACCACCAGGATCAGCGCAACCGAGATGATCCACTCCGTCAGATCCATGACGCACTCCGTTCCGAACGGATGCACCCTGCACCACATTCATCACAGATGATACATCACTAGTGATTGATATGAAACTTTGGCAACCTTCGCGTGACACGCGGCGTGCGAGCTCAGCAGGGGCATCAACCCCCAGCTCGCAGGGTGCCATGAGGTGGCAACGCTTCTCCCGGTCATGCGGCTGCGCCTACATTGGCTCGACGTTTTCTGCGTCGAGGGTTGCCAGGGAACGGGTGAAGCCCCGGGCATCGTCGCCGAGGGCGGCGAAGTAGGCGCGGTCTGCGTGCTCGACGGCGGCGTTCGCACGGTTCACCAGGCTGACTCCGGCGACTGTCGGGGTGAGGGTTCGCGCTCTTCCGTCGGTCGGATGCGCGAGGCGTTCGATCAGGCCCTTGCTCTCCAGGGCGCGGAGCACTTGTGAGGTCATCATGGGATCGGTCGCGGCGCGTGCCGCGAGGTCGCGCTGCGTGACCGGGGCCGAGCGATCCATCGAGGTGAGCACGGCCAGGAGCACGAACTGCACATGGGTCAGGTCGAACGGGGCGAGTGCGGCTCGGATGGTGCGCTGCCAGGAGTTCGTGACTCGCCACAGCATCAGCCCGGTGCTGGCCTCGGGGTCGGGGTAGACGGTGTCGAGTGCGCCGGTCATGCGTGCATCGCCTCTCTGATGATCTGCACGTCGTGGGCGTCGAGGAGCACGAGTCCGGTGCGAAGCTGGTAGCCCCAGTTCGGTTCCCCGGTCAGGTGCAGGCGCGGTCGGAGGTCGGCGAGCGGTACCGGGGTCGCCGCGAGATAGTCGATGCGTCTCCGGTACGGAGCGAAGTCGCCCTCGTCGGCCTGCCAGATGTCATCGTCGGCGACGGTGCCGATCGCGGTGAAGAACCGGTACGGGGTGCGGTCGCCGCGCTGTCGTGTCGGGGAGTAGTAGACGAGGGTGTCGCCGGGCTGCATCCGTGTCAGGGGTGCGCGTTGGCCGTGGTTGATCTGCGCGATGCCGAGTTCGACACCGCGACGCACATGCGCGGCAGAGACCACACCCAGCCAGCCGCGACTCATGCCGCGTCCAAGTATGCGAGCAGGCCCGTGACGCTCGACCGTGCCGCACTCCCCAGGCTCCGGCCGAGAACGCGCTTCCACAAGGGCGCGAGAAGGCCCTCGACACGCACGACGACCTCGACCGCTGCCCCGTCCGGTGCCGGGGTGACGAGGTGCTCGAAGACGAGCTTCGCTCCCGGCAGCGATGAGACGTTCGTGAACACCCGGCCGGGCTCGAACGCCGTCACCGAGAACGACGCAGCAGGGCCGGAGGCCGGACGCATCCGCCCCCGCGCGCCGATCATCGCTGGCCCGGCGAACGTGACTTCCCGAACCTCCGCATCCCACTCCGGCCAGCCCTCGGGATCAGCCCACCGTGAGAACACCGCCTCCGCCCCATGAGCCGTCCGAGCAGCATACGAATCGAGAACCACCATCCATGTAGTATGCGCACTTATCAAATGGCCTGCAAGCTTGCGCGCGCGGTCGTCCGTTTAGATCATCGCTACCAGCCGCCCCGGTAAGCCTGTCGTTTCCCCCACACGGTTGGCACCAAGGGTGCTGGCCGGCGCGGGGAGCGCACCTGGTCCCTGAGACGGCCCGTCCCGCGGCTGTCTCGGGAGGGGCCGGCCGTGGTGATGACGATCCGGGTGATGTCGTCTGGCCGCGGCTACGAATACCTGTTGAAGTCGGTGGCCGCGGGCGACGGCGATCGGAGCATGGGCACTCCGCTGACTCGCTACTACACCGAGTCCGGCTGCCCGCCGGGGACCTGGCTCGGCACCGGCCTTGCGAGCCTGGACACCGGGCAGGGTCCGGCGCTCGCCGCTGGGGACACGGTGACCGAGGAACACCTCGCCCGGCTGCTGGGCGAGGGCGTCCATCCGGTGACGGGTGCGAAGCTCGGGTCGGCGTATCCGCGGCTGCAACCCCCACGCGAACGGATTGCGGCGAGGGTTGCACGCCTTGACGCCGCGCTGACTGGGACGCAACGCGACGCAGCGATCGAGCGCATCCGCGAGGAGGAGGTTGCGAAGAAGCCCCGCACCGCGGTTGCGGGCTTCGACCTAACATTCTCGCCACCGAAGTCGCTCAGCGCCGTGTGGGGCGTCGCCGACGCGGGCACGCAGTCTCTGATCGCCCAGGCGCACCACGCGGCCATGCGCGACACGCTCGCCATGCTGGAAGATCGGGTCGCGGCAACCAGAGTCGGGCACGGCGGAATCGCGAGGATGCCCGTCGTCGGCATCATCGCAACGGCGTTCGATCACTACGACTCCCGCGCCGCCGACCCGCAACTCCATACACACGTTGTCGTGTCGAACAAGGTCCAAGGCGTCGATGGGCGTTGGCGGACCCTGGACTCCCGGACCCTGCATCGTGCTGTGGTGGCGTTGTCGGCGTCGTACAACGCCTTCCTCACCGACCACACGACCCGGCTGCTCGGCGTCTCGTGGGTGCCGGTGGATCGCGGGAAGGACCGCAACACCGGCTGGGAGATCGACGGCGTGCCGGCCGCGCTGGTCGCGGAGTTCTCCCGCCGCACCACCGGCGGCATGGGCGTGGAGGGGATCGAGCAGGTCAAGGATCGGCTGATCGCCGAGTACACCGCCGAGCACGGACATGCGCCATCGGCGCGGACGATTGCGAGGTTGCGTCAGCAGGCCACCTTGGAGACCCGACCGGACAAGGAGTTGCACTCTCTGGCCGAGCTGACCACCGAGTGGCGCGAACGTGCGACTGCGGTGCTCGGTGAGGACGCGCCGACCTGGGCGGAGCAACTGTTGGCGCAGGGCTCCACGCAGGCGCGGTTGCGCGCGGACGACGTGGGTCTGGAGCAGGTCGAGGACATCGCGACGGTCGTGCTGATGGAGGTCGGCAACCGCCGGGCGACCTGGGGCCGGTTGAACCTGCATGCCGAGGCGATGCGGCAGCTCATGGGCGTACGGTTCGTCACCACCGGCGACCGGACAGCGGTGCTGGATCAGATCGTGCAAAGGGCCGAGGGAGCATCGCTGCGGCTCACGCCGGAGTATGACCGCGCTGTTCCCGATCACTACGCGAGCTTGGACGGCTCCAACCGTTTCCAGCCTGCCGACCAGATCTCGTATTCGAGTCAGGACATCCTGGACGCCGAGACCCGGCTCCTGGGCCACGCTGCCGCCGAGGGCGCGCCGTCGCTGTCTGCGCGACTCGTGGCCCGACATGCCTCGCGCAAGATCAGGGGAGTCCGGCTGGAGCCGGATCAGGCCATTGCGATTACGGCGATCGCGCGTTCCGGGCTGACGCTCGATCTGTTGGTCGGCCCGGCCGGGGCGGGCAAGACGACCGCGCTGCGTGCCTTGCACAGGGCGTGGACCGCCGCGCACGGCAAGGAGTCGGTGATCGGTCTGGCCCCGTCCGCGGTGGCCGCCGAAGTCCTCGGTGAGAGCTTGGATGTGCGGGCCGAGAACACGGCGAAGTTCCTCTACGAGCACCGCAAGGGGCGTTGGAACCTCCAGCCCGGTCAGCTCGTGCTCGTCGACGAAGCCTCGCTGGCCGGGACGCTGGCGTTGGATCGCATCACCGCTCATGCCGCCGAGGTCGGGGCCAAGGTCGTGCTCATCGGAGATTGGGCTCAACTGTCCGCAGTCGAGACGGGCGGGGCGTTCGGGATGCTCACCCGTCACCGGCGCGGTGTCCCGGAGCTGACCGACGTGCGCCGGTTCGCCCACGAGTGGGAGAAGACCGCCAGCCTCGCGCTGCGCCACGGGAAGACGAGCGTGCTGAAGACCTAGGCCGTGTTGCTAAACGTCTTCGGGCTCCTCGTGGGCGAGTCTTGGACGCGTGTCGCGTGATGTGATCTCGGATGAAGCGTGGGCGGTGATCGGCCCGTTGTTCCCGAACGCGAAATCGACGGGTCGGCCTCCTGTGGATCGGCGCACGGTCGTTGAGGCGACGGCGTGGCGGTTCCGGACGGGGGCGCCGTGGCGGGACGTGCCGGAGCGGTTCGGGAACTGGAACACGATCTACAAGAACTTCAACCGGTGGTCCGAGCAGGGCGTGTGGGCGCGGGTGCTGGAGAAGACGCAGTCGCTCGCGCAGCAGTCCGGGGACTTGGATTGGGTCGCGTCGATCGACTCCACGATCGTGCGTGTGCACCAGCACGGCGCGACACTTCCCCGCACCACAGGGGGGCCTATCGAACTACAAGAAGTTCGGTGACGAGCCGCCCGATCATGCGATCGGTCGCTCCCGCGGCGGGTTGACGACGAAGAATCACCTGGTCTGCGACGGGAAGGGCAGAGCCCTCGCGTTCATTCTCACGCCCGGGCAGGCGGCGGACACCAGCATGCTGACCGCGACGCTGAGCGAGATCCGCGTGCCGGGCGCGAGGGGCAGGCCACGGTCGAGGCCGGACCGGGTGCTCGCGGACAAGGGCTACCCGTCCAAGGCGAACCGGGCCTGGCTGCGCGAACGCGGGATCGCCGCGACGATCCCGGAGCGCGACGATCAGATCGCCCACCGACGCAAGCGCCGCGGACGACCGATCGACTTCGGCGACCAGCAGCGGACTCGTTACCGCGGCCGCAACGTCGTCGAGCGGTGCTTCAACAAGCTCAAGCAGTGGCGCGGGATCGCGATGCGTTCAGACAAGACCGCACGGAACTACCACGCCGGCCTCTGCCTCGCCGCGACACTCCACTGGCTCACCAGCGCCTTTAGCAACACGGCCTACGAGAACCACGGGCGTCTGCATGACGGCGGACTCGACACGATGCTCGACGCGCTCTACGACGCCTGGCAGACCGACCGCGCCGCAGGACGCTCCACACTGATGATCGCCGCGAACGGCGAAGCGGTCAGCGAGCTGAACCAACGCGCCCGCACCGACCTGATCGAAGCCGGCCGCGTCGAGGCCGACGGCGTGCCCCTGCACGACGGCACCGCCGCAGGGGTCCGCGATCTCGTTGTGACCCGCCGCAACGAGCGTCGCCTCTCGACCGGGTGGTCGTGGGTCAAGAACGGTGATCGCTGGCAGGTCACGCGACGCTTTGAGGACGGCTCGCTGGCGGTACGGCGGCTCGGGAAGGGCGACCGTCCACACGGCAAGGCCCTCGTGCTGACCGCCTCGTATGTGAGCGAGGAGGTGGAGCTTGGCTACGCCTCCACTGTCCACCGAGCGCAGGGGATGACCGTGGACACCGTGCACGCGCTGATCGACCCGTTGAAGGCCGCACGCGAACTGCTCTACGTCGCGCTCACCCGTGGGCGGTTGAGCAACCATGCCTATGTCATCCAGCCCGACCCGCACGAGGTCGAGCCTCACCTCGATCAGCCCGACGAGATGACCCGGATCGAGCAACTGGCACGAGTGCTCGCGCGCAGCGACGCCGACCTGGCCGCCACCGAGACGCTCAAGCTCGAGGTCGACCGGCACGCCTCGCTGCCGGTGCTGCTGGCCGAGTACGACCTGCTCGCCCACGAAGCACAGACCGACCGCTGGGCCGCGCTGCTCGATGTCGCACCCTTCTCCGAGAACGTGGCCGACGACGTGTTTACCAGCCCCTACTACGAGCACCTCGAAGGCGCACTCGCACGACACGAAGCAGCTGGGCACGACGTCACCACGACGCTCGCCGCCCTGGCCCCGATGATCGCGCCCGGCGAGGATCAGGCGGACCCGGCCGCCGTGCTCGCCAAGCGGGTCGACCACGCCACGACCAGCCTGGCTGGCGGACGTACCCGCCCGCGGCGAGTCGGTGGGCTCATCCCGACACCTGCCGAGCCGATCCCTGACTCGCCCCGGCATGTCCGGAGAGCTGTTTGCTGGTGTCAGCCGGCTCTTTCAACCGGTTCGTTGCGAGCGTAGTCGAGTTGCTCGACCTCGAGGGGTGTGAGGTCGTCGATGGAGCCGTGGGTGCGTTCGGTGTTGAACCAGAGCACCCAGGATGCGGTCGCCGCCTCGACCTGATCGACGTCACGCCAGGGACCTTCGTGGTGGATGAGTTCGGACTTGTAGAGCCCGATCTGCGATTCCGCGAGAGAGTTGTCGTAGGCGTCGCCGACGGATCCGACGGACGGGTCGATGCCTTCGTCGACGAGCCGATCGGTGAAGGCGATTGACGTGTAGACGCTGCCCGCGTCGGTGTGATGCGTGAGCCCCTCGAACCCGGTGATGCCTTCGCGGCGGCGGGTGAAGAGAGCCATGTCGAGGCAGTCGAGCACGAGCGGTGTGGTCATGCTCGTCGCGGCGCGCCAGCCGATGATGCGGCGGGAGTGCGCGTCGAAGACGAACGCGACGTAGACCCATCCAGACCACGTCCACACGTATGTGAAGTCCGCGACCCAGAGCTGGTTCGTGCGGAACCGGGCGAAGTGTCGGTCGACGAGGTCCGCGGGGCGGGTCTCGCGCGGATCCGTGTCGACGGGACGCTTCCGCTTCCCGCGGAGCACGCCGGCGATCCCAAGCTCACGCATGAGGCGCTCGAGCGTGCAGCGCGCGATGTCGTGACCGTCACGGCGGAGCCGCAACCAGAGCTTTCGGGCCCCGAGCACCTTGCGGTGCGCCTGCCACGCCGCCAGGATGATCGGCTTCCACCGCTCATCCGACACGGCCTGGGATGACGGTCCGCGCCCGCGGGCGTCGTAGTAGGTCGATGGGGCGATCTTCACGCCGTGCTGGGTGAGCACAGCGCAGATCGACTCGACACCCCATCGGAGCCCGCCCTCGGTGCGGTCCTTGTGTTCGTCGATGAAGGCGACTATCGCTTGTGTGGCCGGTCGAGTTCGGCCGCGAAGAAAGCTGAAGCCGCCTTCAAGATCTCGTTCGCCCGCCGCAGCTCGGCGTTCTCCCGCTTCAGGCGCTTGATCTCCACCGCCGCGTCAGTCGTCACACCGGGCCGGTCTCCCGCGTCGACCTGCTCCCGACGGATCCAGGTGCGAATCGTTTCCGGCGACCCGATGCCGAGCATCTGCGCGACCGCGGTCATCGCCTGATACTCGCTCGGATAATCGGCCCGCACCTCGACGACCATACGGACAGCGCGCTCACGAAGCTCGCGCGGATACTTACTGGGACGTCCCATAAGACAGATCCTTCCAAGGAATCCTGTCTCCGGACACACCGGGGCGAGTCATCGCTAGATCCGGCAGGGCGTTGGCGCGTGGCGAGGTGTGTTCGGCGGGGATGATGAGGGCGGAATTGCCGAGGCTGCGCCGGGACCTGTTGCGGGCTGGGTTGCTGGCGAGTACGTCGTCGCGAACGGCCTCGTCGAGCACGCGCACGAGCGGTGCGATGGTGTTCTTGATCGTTGAGGCGGAGTGCACTTTCTCCCAGTCGTCGATGGTGCGGTCGATCATCCCGGCCGTGATCTGCGAGAGCGGCAGGTGCCCGAGTGCGGGGAGCACGCGTAGACGCAGGCCGACCTTGTAGCCGTCGGCGGTCGAGGTCGGGTCCAGGCCGCGCGTCCACGGGTCTCCGATGGTGGTCAGGTCGTCCGCGAAGGTGATGCGCCGGTCGATGCCGATCTCCGAGGACTTCAGCAGATCGGTGAAGAACGCCTCGGCGGCTTCCTCGTCGGGTACGACGAGCGCGCGCACGATGCGCCGTCGGGTCTGCGGGTCGATCCAGCGCGCCCGTGCCCGGATGCCGGAAGTGCGGTATTCGAGGTCGGTGGTGACCTTCACCCCGAAGGGCGGGACGGCTGGGGTGCTCTCAGCTGTGTTCATCGGCGGAGAGGGACGTGAGCCACGCCTCGACAGCGTCGAGGCGGTACCGGGTGATGCCGCCCATCCGCAGGAACGGTGGCCCCTTCTTGTCGGTGCGCCAGCGCGACAACGTCGCCTCTGAGACCTTGAGGTAGGCGGCGACTTCCCGGCTGTCCAGCAGCGGTGACACCAGTGGCGTCTCGGTGATCGTCTCGCTCATGGTCGGTCACTCCAGTCCGTGTTCACGATCTCCTGGATCGTCGCGTCCTGCTCCTGCTGCCGGGCGCGGATCTGTTCCTCCACGAATGCGAGGAAGTCCTCGGTGCGCTCGGTCACGGGCCGGTCGGTGGTGTCGGGCTCCGCCCAGCCCTCGGCTTCACCACCGGGCCACGGGGTGACGCGGGTGGGCCGGTCCCGGTCGAGCCGGGTGCCGGAGATGGTGACCCAGTCGTGGAGCCGTTCGCGGGCGAGGCCGAAGTCATGGTGCCAGGCGAGGGCCTGGTTTCCCTTGGCTTGTGGGTCGTAGCTGAACAGCCAGTGCTGGCGGAGCGCGGACAGCTCCCAGAGCAGTTCGGGGTGGCGGTGCCACATCGGCGGGATGATCTGGGCCGGGAGCCCGTACTCGTGTCGGAGCCAGTCGACCCAGGCGTTGAGCTCGAGCAACTCGTGTTCCAGGTCCTCGGGTGGCAGGTTCCGCCAGTTGATGGGCCGCGGCACCTCGCCCAGGACGTCGTTGATGTGCTGGGCGTACTGCTCCTCCACGATCCTGCGAGAGCGTGTCAAATGGTGTGTGTAAGGGGCCGGGTCTCCTTACGAAAGGAAACACACTGTTGGCTATCGATAGGGCGTCGCGTGAAGAGCGACGTAAGGCTCAGGCGGAGGGCGCCCTAGTTGAGACCGACCGAATAGCCGATCGTCTGATTCGTGGACTTGTCGCTTTCTCAACCAAGATGAGACAAGAGGAGCTTGCCCGGGACTCCTTACAGCACGCGAATTTGGCATGCCGCGGTAGCGACACTCGAGTCAAGCGGCGCGGGTGGGATTGGCGATGGCAGCGAGTAGAGCTGCCCACGGGGACGCTCCCACGTCAATCAGGTCGTCACTCGCTTACCTGCGCCATCTGAAGGCGCGACCGAAGATGTCTGGCAACCGCCGGTGCGATACGAGACGAGCCAAGATGAGGTGTTCGTCGGCCTGTCGTCGGTGGCGGTGCCGCTCGCGGCGGGGACGGGGTCGCCTGCATCTCTCGCCGTCATCTACCTGAACCATGGCGTCGACGTCGCTGAGATCGCCGGTGCTCTCGAAGAGGCGGCGCGTCGCGTCGAGCAGGCGCTGAGGTAGGCGTGCTTCGCTCTCTCGAAAAGCGATACGATACGGTTCGGACATATCTCCGATCGAGTATTCGCAGAGAGGGCACAATGCCGTGACCAAGGATCTCGCCCCGAACGACGCCGTCGTCGTGGCTTACAAGCGCACGCCATTCGGGCGCGCCCGCAAGGGGGCACTCGCCGCCGAGCGTCCCGAGGATCTCGCGCTCGCCGCGGTGCGGGGAGCGCTGAGCGCGGTGCCCGCGCTCGACCCGACTACGCTCGATGACTTCTATCTCGGCACCGCGGTGCCGGAGGGCGCGCAGGGCGACAACGCTGCTCGTCGCGTCGCCGTGTACGCGGGTTACGACACCCTGCCGGGTGCGTCGATCAATCGATTCTGCGCGTCCTCGCTGCAGGCGACCGCTGCAGCCGCGCGCGCCATCCGCGCGGGCGATGGGGAGGCGTTCCTCGTCGGCGGCATGGAGTCGACGTCGAGCACGCCGCCCAACCCGACGAACATCTACCCGGGCTCGGAGCCGCCCGCCGCCCGCGCGGACGCGATCTTCGCGTCCGGAGCGAGCTGGACCGACCCGCGCGCAGAGGGCCTCACGCCCGATGTCTACATCCCGATGGGGAAGACCGCGGAGTTCGTCGCCCGGAACACGGGAACCACCCGGCGAGACCAAGATGAATGGGCGCTGCAGTCGCAGCGTCGCGCCGCGGCCGCCATCCACGCCGGGTGGTTCGCCGACGAGATCACACCTTACACACGCGCGGATGGCACCGTCGTCTCGGCGGACGACGGGCCGCGCTCGGGCACGACGCTGGAGGGTCTCGCCGCACTGAACCCGGCATTCGCGGAGGACGGCACCGTCACGGCCGGGAATGCCAGCCCTCTGAATGACGGAGCCTCCGCCGCTGTGGTGATGAGCGCCGCGAAAGCGCAGCAGCTCGGCCTGCCCCCGCTCGCACGAATCCTCGGTGCCGGAGCCAGTGCGCTCTCGCCGGAGATCATGGGCCTCGGGCCCGTTGGCGCCACGCAGAAGCTGCTCGCCAGGCTCGGCCTCGAGGTCGACGACATCGACCTCGTGGAACTCAACGAGGCCTTTGCGGCGCAGGTGGTGCCGAGCGTGCGGCAGCTCGGGCTGGACCCCGAGAAGGTGAACGTGCACGGAGGCGCGATCGCGATCGGGCATCCCTTCGGCGCCACAGGCGTCCGTCTCACGGGGACCCTCATCCGTGCGCTGCAGGAGCGGGACGGCACCCTCGGACTCGTCACGCTGTGCGTTGGCGGAGGACAGGGCATGGCCCTCGTGCTGGAGAGGCTCAGCTGATGGGCACCGTCGATCCGTTCATCCTGGGAGTGCTCGAGAACGAGCCGTCGTTCGCGTGGTTCGGCTTCACGATCGAGGAAGCCACGGAAGGGCGCGCCGTCGTGTCGCTCATCGTCGGGCCGGGGCACGTCAACGCCAATGAGATGGCGCACGGCGCGATCATCTTCGCCGTCGCAGACCAGGCATTCGCGATGGCAGCCAACACGCTGATCCCCCATGCCGCCACAGGGGACGCGCAGATCCACTACATCGCCCCCAGCCGTCTCGGCCAGCGGCTGGAGGCCACGGGGCGGGTCAGCTGGGCCGATGATCGTCGCGCCATCGTCGACGTGACGGTGACCGCGGACGGAGCGGTGGTCGCCACATACCGAGGGATGGCCCGGGCCACCCGACGACCCTGAACGGACACGCGCAGAGGGCCGGATCGAATGAGATCCGGCCCTCTGCGCGTGTGGGGTGCTACGGGGATGCGGTCGCGGACGTGCTTGTCGAGCGTTCCTCCGGATATCCGCTGCGACCGTCGGCGCCGTTTCGCCTGGCCGCGAGCTTCAGACCGGCGAGCGCGGCTCCCAATACACCGATCGGGATGAGCGCGATCAGGAAGATGCCGGACAGCCCGACTCCCGCGCCGATCAGGGCGCCGCCAGCGGCCCCTTGGACCGCGGTGCCGATGCGCGCGGCGAACTCGGTGCTGCCGACACCCGTGCCGCGGACCCGAGCGGGATATGCCGATGTCGCGAGCACGTTGCGTGTCGGTCCGAAGGCCATGGGGAGGAAGAACCCCGCCAGGATCAGCAGGCCGAGCAGCGCACCGAACTCGAGATCCGCCTGTAGGCCCAGGACCAGCGCAACCACGGCGGACGCTGCGAGCACGGCACCGATGGTCGCGAACCGGGGAAGGCGCACGAGGAGTGCGCTGAGAACGAGACCGCTCGCGACACTCGCGAGGCCGTACATCGCGACGATCGTGCTCGACTGCACCGTGCTGAGCCCGGGAACCGGCTGCTGGAGCAGAGTCGGCAGGTATTGCACGATCATCAGCTGCGTGCCGAGGGACAGGAAGCCGAAGACCCACAGCAGCAATGTCGTGGCCGTGAAGGGCTTGGAAAGGATGACCGCGATCGCTTCTTTCTTGAACTCGCGGGCGGCCATCCGGGTGGTGTCGACGGTGTCGAGATCGGCGCCGGGGGCGACGTGCGCGAGCACGCGCCGCGCCTTGTCGACGGCGCCGCGGGCGATGTAGTAGGCGGGGGACTCGGGAACAACGATCGCGAGGATGATCGCGACGGCGAACGGCAGCAGGCCTGCCACGACCATCAGCGAGCGCCAGCCGCCGGTCGGGATGAGCGCCCCTGCGAGCGTCGCCCCCACCGTGGTGCCGAGACCGACGGCCGCGTATGCGGCCGCGACCATGGCTGCTCGACGGCGGGCGGGGACGAGATCAGCCAGCAGAGTCATGCCGATCGGCATGACCGCCCCCATGCCGAGCGACGCGACCAGTCGCCAGCCGGTGAACGCCGTGAAGTCTGCCGAGGTCGCACCTAGCGCGGTCGCCGAGGAGAACAGAAGCGCGCCGACCGTCAGCATGGTGCGGCGGCCGAACCGGTCGGCGAGGCGCCCGGCGATGAGTGCGCCGATTCCCATGGCGACGGCGCTCGCGGTCACGACGAACGCGATGCCGCCGCCGACGCTCACGCCCCACTCGGCGATGAGCGGCGGGAAGACGTGGCTCACGATCGTCACGTCCATGCCATCCGTGAGCAGGATCAGGGCGATGAGAGCGAAGTAGAGCCAGTGACGCCACGTCAGGCCGGCGTCGTCGAGCACGGTCTGTACGGACTGGGTGGGGGTGGGCTGCGGTGAGGACATGCGGGTCGAACCTCCTTGTTCGATGACTGCAGGTGGAAGACGAGATCCCCGGCCCCGGCCCTCTTGCCGGGGTCGGGGATCTCGGCGTTCGTCAGGCCTTGGTGCGGCCCTTGACGAACTCGCTGTCGGGCAGGTCGGTGACCGGGAGGCCCGAGGCGACGAGCGCGGCACGCGCCTGCTTCATCAGCCGGTCCGGAATGCGCGGTGCCGGGGCGCGCAGGGCGCCGCCGTTGAACCCGGCGAGCCACTCCTGGTACTTCCATCCCGTGCGGTTGATGACCGTGGTGCCGGTCGACGAGCCGGTGAGGATCGCGACGTTCGCCGCGCGCGCGGGGGAGACCTGCCACCACAGCTGCATGGCCTCCTCCCACTCGCCGCTCTGCGCGAGAGCGAAGGCCCGGGGGAAGTAGTCGCTCATCCAGTTGGTGTTCGAGGTGCCGGAGAACTGGAAGTCCAGCACCGACATGAGCGGGATCGTCTCGCTCTCGATCGGGCAGGAGATGATCACCTCGTCCCGGAAGTGGTGATACATCTCCATGATGCCGCCGATGGTCGGGTACCCCTGCTCGGACTTGACGGCGACGATGTTCGGGATCGTGTCCAGCACGTGGCGGACGAACGACACAGGCATCCCGGCCGGGTCGATCCGCTCGAATCCCCACGCCGGCAGGGCGAACAGCATCGCGCTGAGCTTGGTCGAGTCGGTCAGGGCCTTCGTGTAGTCGTAGACCTCCTGGTGAGAGGTGGGCCAGAACGCGGTCGGGTACGAGACGAGGACGCTGTCGACCCCCTCCTTCTCGGCCAGCTTCAGGGCGTGGATGTTCTCCTCGAGCGTGTTGAAGGCCGCATGGAAGAAGAGGTGGAAGTCCGCCCCGGCGACCTCGCGCGCGACCGCGGTGATGCGGGCGTTCTCCTCGGGAGTGACGTTGAGCTCCGTTACCAGCAGCGTGCCCGCGAACCCGAGCTCTTTGAGCTTGAGGATGTCGTGGCGGATCGCGTTCTCGTTGACCTTCGAGAAGTCCGGGGTGTAGGACGGCATCGTCACGGCGATGGCGCCCTTCCAGTGGGCCTTCGCCCACGCACGTGCCTGGTCCTTGGTGTAGTCGACCATGTTCTTCCTCTACTTCCTGGTGGTGACGATTCCGACGGGCAGCTCGATGCCGATTCCGCGCTCACGCGCGAGATCGACGAGCGCCTCGGCGACGACGATGTCCTGCAGGCCCGAGCCCGTGGACTTGTAGATGCGGATGCCGCGATCGCGCTGCACCGCGCGGGTGCCGCGCAGCACGTCATTGAGGGAGGCGGTGTTCGCCTCGACGTCCACGCCAGCGGCCCGGGCGGCGAGCATGTCGCCACTGCCGTGCACGACCTCGTCGAACCCGTCGGCGACGATCAGCGACGCGCGGGCGATGAGGTCGGCGGGCAGCTCCCGCTGAGCAGGCGTGGTCGATCCGATGGACACGATCGTCGCGTGGGCGGAGACCCACTCGGATTTCACCGTGGGCGACTCGTCGCGCGAGCGGGCTGCGCACAGGATGAGGTCGGCGCCCTCGGTGGCGGCCTGCGCAGAGTCGACGGCGGTCACTGGCACACCGAGCTCAGCCGTGAAACGCTCGGCGAAGGCCTCGCGATTCCCCGGCGTGGGGCTGAACACGCGCACCGAGGCGAATCGCGTGACGAGGGAGAGCGCCGTGGTGTGGGACTGCGCCTCGAACCCTGAGCCGATGACGCCGACCATCAACGGTCGATCAGGAGCGATCGTGGCGGCGCCCACGGCGCTGGTGGCCGCGGTGCGCAGTCCGGTGACGCTGTTGCCGTCGACCAGGGCCACCAGGTCCGCGGTCTCCTTGTCGAACAGGGAGATCAGATAGCTCACTCGCAGTCCGTCGGCGAAGGAGCCGTTGATCGACTTGGCTCCGAACAGTCGGCCGCTGGAGGGCACCGACGGCATCACCCGCATCCATTCCCGGCCGCTGTCTGCGAAGATGCGACCCGGGTTGCGCTTCTCGTCGACCGCCGTGGAGTAGGCGGCACGGACGGCCTGGATCGCGGCCGGGAGGTCGGACAGGGCCCGGACGTCCGCGTCGGTGAGGAAGAGGATCGGGCGGGCGGGCGCCGTTGCTTCGTTGCTCACACGTCACTCCTTAGTGGTCGTGCGTCCGAGAGTACTCTTCGAACACGATACGTACCGTATCTGTTTCGCTTATACTCCTGCAAGACGTTCCCTCGAGGAAGAGAGCCCCGATGCCCATCGCCACCATGAACCCGACCAGCGGCAAGACCGAGATCCTCATCGAGCCGCACAGTGCCGCTGAGGTCGACGAGCGCATCGCGCAGGCGGCGGCAGCGGTCGAGGCGCTCAAGGCGACCACGTTCGCCCAGCGTGCCGAGTGGATGCGTGCGGCCGCAGCGATCCTGGACGATCAGGCGGCAGGCCTCGGGGAGCTCATCACGATCGAGATGGGCAAGCCCATCGCGCAGTCGGTCGCCGAGGTCGAGAAGTCGGCCAAGGCGATGCGCTTCTACGCAGAGCACTCCGAGGAGTTCCTCGCCGATGTCGCGCTCGAGGATCCATCGACCGTGAACGCGTCGGCGGCGTGGACCCGCTACGAGCCGTTGGGGGTCGTCCTGGCGGTGATGCCGTGGAACTACCCCCTGTGGCAGGTGATCCGTTTCGCTGCCCCCGCGCTGATGGCCGGCAACGCGGGCCTGCTCAAGCACGCCTCGAACGTGCCGCAGGCGGCGCTGTTCCTCGACACGCTGTTCGAGCGCGCAGGATTCCCGGAAGGGTCGTTCCGCACCCTGCTCATCGGCGGCCGGGAGGTCGGTGCGGTCATCGCCGATCCTCGCGTGAAGGCCGTGACGCTCACGGGCTCCGAGCCGGCCGGGCGCTCGGTCGCGCAGATCGCGGGCGACCACGTCAAGAAGGCCGTGCTGGAGCTCGGTGGTTCGGACCCCTTCATCGTCCTGCCCTCCGCCGACGTGAAGGCGGCGGCGGCGACCGCGGTGCGGGCGCGCATCAACAACAACGGCCAGTCGTGCATCGCAGGCAAGCGCTTCATCGTCCATGCCGACGTGTACGACGAGTTCGCCGCGGAGTTCGCGACGCAGATGTCAGGGCTTGTGATCGGCAACCCGCTCCTTCCCGAGACCCAGGTGGGCCCGCTCGCCACAGAGTCGGGGCGGCAGGATCTCATCGATCTCGTCGAGGATGCCCGCGAGAAGGGGGCGAGCATCCTCACCGGCGGCACCGTCCCGGACCTGCCCGGCTGGTTCTATGCCCCGACCGTGATCGCAGACCTCCCGGAGGACGCCCGATTGATCCAGGAGGAGGCGTTCGGCCCGGTGGCGTCCCTGTATCTGGCGAAGGACCACGAGGATGCGCTGCGGATCGCGAACCAGACGACCTTCGGTCTGTCGAGCGCGGTCTGGACGAGCGATCCCGAAGAGGAGGCGTTCTTCGTCGCCGGCCTCGATGCCGGCGCCGTGTTCGTGAACGGCATGACCGTCTCGTACCAGGAGCTGCCCTTCGGCGGCGTCAAGCGTTCCGGGTTCGGCCGGGAGCTCGCGGCCGTGGGCCAGCGGGAGTTCTGCAACCTCAAGACGGTCTGGAAGGCTTAGTCGCGCGCCGGTCTGCGCATGGGCGCAGACCGGCGTCGGGCGAGGGGGCTCAGGGTGGCGATCGACTACAACCTGCTGCGGCCGCTGCGCGCCCTCCTCGAGGAACGCAGCGTGACCCGCGCCGCCGAGCGGCTGCACATGTCGCAGCCGGCGATGTCGACCGCCCTCGGCAGGCTCCGCGCGCACTACGACGACGTGCTGCTGGTGCGTCGCGGCAACCAGCACGTGCTCACGCCGCTGGCGGAACGTCTGCTGACCGCTGTGCCGCACGCGATCGCGGAGACCGAGCAGGTGTTCCGGATCCAATCGCGCTTCGATCCGGCGATCAGCACGAGGACCTTCACGATCGCCGCCGTCGACTACATGACCGCCCGGATCGCGCCCGCCCTCACGCAGATAGTGCTCCGGGAAGCGCCGAACGTCCGCTTCGAGTTCCCCGCGGCGGACGGTCGGCTGGTCGAGGGGATGCCTGATGTGCTGCGTACGATCGACGGCGCGATCCTGCCGCATGGATACGTGTCGAACCATCCGCATATCGACTTCGCGCCGGAGGAGTGGGTGTGCCTGGTCGATGCCGCGTCGGGCGTGCCGGAGCGGCCGTCCGCCGATGAACTGCTCACGCGACCCTGGGTGCAGACGCTGCCCGCACGCGAAGGCGCGAGCCCCGCGAGGCAGCAGCTGCGTTTCCGAGGCATCGAGCCGACGGTGGTCGCAGCGACACCGCACTTCTTCGTGGTGCCCTCGCTCCTGCTCGGCACCGATCGCGTCGCGATGGTCCCCGAGGCCTTCGCGCGCATGGCGGTCGATCGCGAGCCGCGCCTCCGCCTGGTCGTGCCACCTCTCGACCTGGATCCCGTGAAGGATGCCTTCTGGTGGCATCTGGACCGCGAGCAGGATGCCGAGCACGTCTGGCTGCGCAGCGTGATCGAGCGGGTGGGCCGCACCGTCATCCGAAACCCGAATGACGGGGATACGCCGGACCGCCTTCCCTGATCGGCACGGGGCCGTCAGACTCGTGAGGGCATAGGGCTATGCGTCTTTCGATACGCAACGTACTGAACACGAAGGAGTGTTTGTGAGCACTGATGTGGACGTCATCGTCATCGGCGGAGGGCCGGTCGGCACCACCGCGCTCGCCCTTCTCGGCCGCGCCGGCCACACGGCGATCGGGCTGGAGAAGGACAGGGAGATGTGGCCGACCGCTCGGGCGGTGCACTTCGACGGCGAGACCATGCGCACCCTGCAGGGCCTTGCCGTCGCCGACAGGTTCATCGGCGTGACCATCCCGATGAAGCACGTCGATATCGTCAACGAGGCGGACGAGGTGCTGGTGCATGCACCGACGGACCGGCTCGGCGACCAGGCCTGGAACGATCACATCAGTTTTCACCAGCCCGACATCGAAGGGCTGGTGCGCGAGATCGTCGAGACGTCCCCTGGCGTGGAACTGCGCTGCGGTGTGACCGCCACGCGCGTCGAGTCCACGGACACCGGGGTCGAGGTCACGACGCTCGACGAGGACGGAACCGAGCGCACGCTCCGTGCACGCTGGGCGATCGCGGCCGACGGTGCGCGATCCGAGGTGCGACGCGCCCTCGGCATCGAGACCGACAAGTACGGCGAGGATGCGCAGTGGCTCGTCGTCGATGGCCAGCTCGTCGACGCCCCCGGCTACGAGACCGACATGATCCAGTTCGCACGCTACAGCCGGCCGGCGCTGTGGCTGCGCCTCCCGGGCTCTCGCGTCCGGATGGAGTTCATGCTCGTGCCCGGCGACGACCCCGACGAGATCGTCACCCCTGCTGCCGTCGAGCGGATCAGCCGCGGCATCCTGCCCGCTGACAAGTTCACGCCCGACCGTCAGGCGATGTACACGTTCCGCGGCCGCATCGCTCGCCAGTGGCGCAAGGGCAACGTCTTCCTCGCCGGCGACGCGGCCCACCAGGCGCCGCCGCTGTTCGGTCAAGGCCTGTGCGCAGGCATCCGCGACGTCGAGAACCTCGCCTGGAAGATGGATCTCGTGGCCCGCGGCATCGCCGACGACTCGCTGCTGGACACCTACGAGAGCGAGCGCAAACCGCACGCCACGTTCTGGGTCGAGACCGCCGCGAACCAGGCCGTCGGCATCCAGACCCTCGATCCACGAGTCGCCGAAGGTCGCGACGCGTTCATGCGCGCCCACCCCGAGGCATCGGCCGTGCCCACCTCGCCGCCGCTCGGCCCCGGATTCCACGAGGGCGACGAGCGAGCGGGCAGGCTCAGCATCCAGCCGATCCTCGCGGACGGCACGCGACTGGACGACATGGTCGGACACCACTTCCTCGTCGTCGCCGACCGGTCGATCTACTCCGAGCTGCCGGCAGGCATCAAGGCCGCGCTGGTCGAGGACGGCGACACGGTCACGCTCCTCGATCCGCTCAAGATCGATCAGATCCTGGACGCGACGAAGGCCAAGGCCGTCGTCGTGCGACCCGATCACTACATCCTCGGGGCCGGCGACACCGCGGCCGATCTCGAGCGTCTCGTTCGTCAGATCCCCTCCATCGCGCACGCCGCGACCCTCACCGTCGACACGCATTAGGAGCACGCCATGGCATTCAGCCCGATCACCCACATCCGACACTTCGACATCGCGGTGCCCGACTTCGACAAGCAGGTCGAGTTCTACCGGAACCACTGGGGCCTGACCGTGCAGCACGACGACGGCGACGTCGTCTACTTCGCGGCCGAGGGCTCGCCGGAGCAGTACGTCACGCGCGTGCGGCGGTCGACGGACAAGCGTCTCGATCTCGTGGCGTTCGGCGCCGCCGACCGAGAGTCCGTCGACACGCTCGCGCAAGACCTCGGCGCGGCAGGGGTCAAGATCGTGAGCGAACCCGACGCGCTGCAGACGCTGGGCGGCGGCTACGGCTTCCGATTCTTCGACCTCGAGGGGCGCACCATCGAGGTGTCGACCGAGGTCGAGGTGCGCAAGCACCGCAAGATCGAGGAGCGCGAGGCGATCCCCGTGCGGCTGTCGCACGTCGTGCTCAACTCGAATCAGCCCGAGGCGATGCGCTCGTGGTACGAGAAGCACCTCGGATTCCGGCTGTCCGACACCCTGAACCATCCGCACGCGGGTGACCTGTTCTACTTCATGCGGTGCAGCACCCAGCACCACTCGATGGCGATCGCGCGCGGCCCGCACGCATCGCTCCAGCACGCGTCGTTCGAGCTGCGCGGCCTCGATGAGTACATGCGCGGCAGCGGTCGCATCATCCGCGCCGGATACCGAAAGATCTGGGGACCGGGCCGCCACGCCGCGGGCGACAACACGTTCACCTACTTCATCGACCCGAACGGCAACACGATGGAGATGACGACCGAGCTCGAGATGATCGACGAGGACTCCTGGCACCCGCACATCTACGACGTGCAGGAGCCGGAGACCTCGGACCAGTGGGGCACGGGTGGCGACATGGACGAGTTCATCACCAAGGAGATGTTCAACGACTCCGACAACGATCACCTCTTCGTCGCGCCCCCGGTGTGAGCGCGGCGTGATGTTGCGCGTTTCGTACTTCGTGCCTCCTGCGCCGCTCGTCGAGGCGCGCGAGCGCGGACTTCTCGGCGGGATCGAGCTCGAGGAGACCCGGACGACCGGGAGCCCCGCCCAGCTCGAGGGACTGCTCGCCGGTGAGCTCGACATCGTGGTCACCGCCATCGACAACCTCTTCGAGTGGGTCCGCGCCGGTGCCGATGTCCGGCTGGTCGCTCAGGTGGAGAAGACCACGCCGCTGACGATCCTCGGCGCTCCGGGCATCTCGACGATCGGCGAGCTGGCCGGGCGTCGTTTCGCGGTCGACGCCTACGCGAACGGCTTCGCCCTGGTCGCCCGGCACCTGCTCCAGCGGGCGGACGTGGATGTCGAGTGGGTCGAAGTCGGCGGGGTCACGGAGCGCCTGGACGCGCTGCTCGCCGGAGAGGTGGCGGCCACGCTGCTGGGTCCGCCGTTCGACGCGCAGGCATCGTCTGCAGGATGCGGCGAGCTCGCCCGAGTGCAGCAGGAGTTCCCTGCATTCCCCGGGCAAGGGCTCGTCGTACGGTCGTCACTGATCGGCTCGTCCGAGCTCGACCGCTTCCTCGCCGCACTCGGTGCGAGCGGTCTCCTGCCCGTCGATCCGGCGGGACTCGACCTGCTCACTCGCATCCGTGCGGATCTGGGTCTCCTCCCTCCGGGGGCCGAGCTGCGCTCTCTGGCCCTTCACCCCTGACAACCTTCACCCCAGAACTCGACGAGGAGTCCCATGTCGAATACCACCGCCGAGATCCTCGGCACCCCGCTGACGATCAACAAGCTCACACTCAAGAACCGGATCATCCTCGGCCCCATGGCGGTGCTCCAGCCCACGCAGGACGGGCGCCCGAGCAACCAGTCGATCGCATTCCTCAAGCGCCGGGCGCAGGGCGGCGCCGGCGCGGTGTTCGTGGGCGGCTCGGTCGCCACCGCACGCGCATTCCGTGAGTCGCCGTTCTCGCCGAACATCCGCTACGACGACGACGCCTTCGTCCCCGACCTCACCCGGCTCGTCGACGAGCTGCACGGCACGGGCACGGGTGTGGCGGTCTTCGCCCAGTTGTTCCCGGCCTTCGGCCGCATGGGCGTGCCGCGCGACGGCCACGGGATCACTTCGGCATCGCCGAAGCCTGTCGACATGGGCGGGTACGGTCTGCCCGACCACGTGTACATCCCCGGTGGGAGGGTCACACCGGTGCCGGGAGAGGCCACCGTCGAGGAGATCAAGGAGCTCGAGCAGGCCGTCGTCGACGCGGCGCGCCGCGCGAAGGAGGCGGGGTTCGACGGGATCGAGATCGCCGCGCACATGTGCTACTTCTACTCGTCCTTCCTCTCCCCGTTGTCGAACTTCCGCACCGATGAGTACGGGGGGTCGGTGCGGAACCGGGCCCGCGCGCTCACGGACGTCGTCGCCGCGGTGCGACGGGAGATCGGTCCGGATGTCGCGCTCGGGCTGCGTCTCAGCGTGAACGACCACCTCCCCGGCGGCCAGGGCCCGGAGGGGTTCGCCGCCGTCACCGCCGAGATCGCCAAGGCGGGGCTCGACTTCGTGGCTCTCACCGACGGCAACTACGAGTCGATGAAGGACAACGTGACCAGCGAGTCCGGCAAGATGCTGCGCGAGGGCGAGCCGCAGGGGTTCCGGAAGGCACTCGGACCCGGTGTCGCCCTCCTCGTCAGCAGCACACCCGATCCCGCACAGGCCGCCGCCGCGATCGCGGCGGGCACCGTCGACGCGACGATGCTGGCCCGCCAGCTGCTGGCCGACCCGGACTACCCGAACAAGGCCATCGAAGGACGCGAGTCGGAGATCGTCTGGTGCGATCACGCGAACTCGTGCATGCGGCGGCTCATCCTCCAAGTGCCGGTGCAATGCCACAAGAACCCTGAGATGGGTCGTGAGGATGCGACGAGCAGACGCTCGAATCTCGCGCAGGACGCCTTCATCTGGGCGGCAGGCAACGCATTGCTCATGAAGATCGCGGACAAGGCGGCACGGGCGCTTCCGAAGAAGGCGCACTGAGATGACGCAGGACATCGCCTACAAGCTCACCCTGCTGCTGAAGCGGCGTCCGGACTCTTCTCCCGATGCGTTCGCGGATGCCTGGCTGGACCTGGACCGGCGGCATCCGCTGATCACCACCGGGCTTGTGCGCTATGTGTTCGATCGTGCGCTTCCGGGCGTGTCGCCGATCGCCGGCGCCGCCGCGGCTCCGTACGACGCGGTGATCGAGACATGGTGGACTCGCAAGAGCGATGCGGCCGACTGGGTCGTGTCGCACGCATTCGAGGACGGGTGGCTGGCGCCTCGGAGTGAGCTGCTCGCCGAGCGCCCCGCTGCGGTCGCCGGAGCGCCGACCCTGGTCTGGGAGCGCGAGGTCACGGAGGACATGTCACCCGTGACGGTGATCGTGCTGCCGGTCGCGCGCCGCAGCCTGCGCTTCGACGAATTCGTCGATCACTGGACCGGCGCGCACGCGCAGCTCGCGCTGGGAGGCCCCGAGACCGAGGATCGTCTCGTGCGCCTCGAGGACACGCCCGCGCCGACGCCCCCGCCGTCGCGTTTCCTGCGGACGCGGTACGACGGGGTGGGGGCCATCACCTTCGCGTCGTACGAGGCGTTGGCCGCCGAGTTCGGCAGTGACCACTACCGCGACGACGTCGCTCCGGATGAGATCCGCTTCACCGACGCCGCTGTCTCGTGTGCGTTCGTCGGGAGCCCCATCGATCTGACCTGACGCGGAACGCGGGGGAGGACGGGAGGCGATCGCCTCCCGTCCTCCTTTGCGTGTCAGACCTTGCGAGTCAGAAGCGGTCGCGCACCCGGCGCTCGCGACCGTAGAGGGCGACCATCACGAGGATGATCACGCCGTACACGATGCGCGTCTGCCCCTCCGTGAGCCCCTGGCTCACGATGATGGTCGAGAGCACGGTCAGGATGAGGGCGCCGAGCGCGGTGCGTGTGAAACCGCCGCGGACGGAGCCGAAGGTCGTGCCGCCGACGAGCACGGCGGCGAGGCCGGAGAACAGATAAGGATCTCCGATCGACATCGACCATCCCGATCCGAACGCGGCCAGGAACATGCCCGCGACTCCTGCGAAGACGCCCGAGGCCGCGAACACCAGCGTCCAGACCACCGATGTGCGGATGCGCGTCAAGCCGGCGGCTCTGGGATTCACGCCGGTCGCGTACAGCCGTCGTCCGGCCGGCGTCTTCGCGAGGAAGAGCCAGAGGAGCACGCCCAGCAGGACGACGATCACGATGATCGGGGGGATCGGCAGGCCGAAGGTGGTGCCCGTCAGCTGCGCGAGCGACTTCAGCTCCTGGGGCGGTTGACCGTTGTAGTCGCCGTTCGCGATGAACATCGATCCGCCGGTGAGCACGGCACCGACACCGAGGGTCATCACGAGCGGCTCGACGCGGAACCGGTGGCAGAGCCAGCCGACGAGGGCGCCGATGCCGCCGCACACGACGAAGACCACGGCGAACGCCAGGGGGACCGGCCAGCCGAGGCGGCTCGTCGCGTTGCCTGCGATCATCGCCCCGAAGGTGATGTAGCCGGCGATCGCCAGGTCCAGCCCGCCGAGGATGACGACCAGGGTCTGACCCATCGCGGCCATGGCCAGCAGCGCCGCCAGCGTGATCAACGACACGGCCGCCAGCGGCCGTTGGACGAAGGCGGGTACCAGCAGGACGAGCGCCACCGACAGCACGATGAGGATGGCGACCTGGATGAGCGGCGTCTCGACGGCCCAGCGGCGCGTGCGTGCCCACAGGGAAGGCGGCGGCGGTGGTGTCGTCAGGGAGCGGGTGACATCGGTGAGTGTCTCGGTCATGCGCGGATCTTTCTCGTGCGCGGGCTGAGGAGGGTGGCGCCGATCAGCACGCTGAGGACGAGCACGAGCCCGTAGCTGAACTGCACAAGGCTCGACTGCACGCCGACGGCGGTGAACAGCTGTTGCAGCAGGTACAGCACGAGGGCGCCGAAGAACGTGCCCAGCAGCCCGCCCTTGCCGCCGCCGAGGGCTGTGCCGCCGAGCACGGCCGCCGCGAGGCCGAGCAGGGCGTAGGTGGTGGCGAGCGACGCCTGCGACGACTGGAGAAGCGCCGACAGGGCCACACCGCCGACCCCGGCGAACAGGCCGCCGAGGGTGTAGGCGAGCGTGCGCACGACGGTGACGTTCACACCGGACCCGTATGCCGACACGTCGCTCTCGCCCGTCGCGAGCAGATTGCTCACGAAGGCAGTGCGCCGCAGCAGGAACCATGCGAGGGCGACGATGCCGATCGTGATGACTGCGCCGGGCAGCCAGCCGTAGGACTTCGCGAGGCCGTCGGACCAGTTCGGCGGTGCGGACACCGGGCTCTTGGAGATCGTGATCGACAGTCCGATCAGCACGAACAGCACGCCGGTCGAGGCGACGACGGGGTGCAGTCGCAGCACCGTCACGAGCAGCCCGGTGGCCGTGCCGATGGCGGCCGACACGAGCAGCAACAGCGGGATCGCCGTGTACCAGTCACCGAGGCCGCTCGGCAGCAGCACGGCGACGAAGAAGCAGTTGATGAACGTCGCGAGGGGACCGACGGACACGTCGATGCCCCCCGACAGGATCGCGGGAGTCGAGGCGAACCCCACCAGCACGAAGGGGGCGAGTGTCGCAAGGGTGGCGGGCAGCCTATCCGGCGCGAGAAACGAGGGGCTGATGGCGATGTTGATGATCAGAAGGAGGATGGCGAGCCCGCAGGCGAATGCCCACGCGTGCCTGCGAAGGATGGCGATGGCGTTCACGCGGCGGCCCCCGTCTCCTGGCCGAAGTAGGCTGCGACCACGGCCTCGGTCGTGAGGCTCTTACGCGGGATCTCGGCGAAGACCGCTTGATCGCGGAACACGAGCACGCGGTCGACGAGCTCGACCAGTTCGTCGACCTCGCTCGAGAGCATCACGACGCTCATCCCGTCGGCGCACAGCTTCTCGAGCGTCGCGTAGATCTCGCGCTTGGTCATGATGTCGACGCCGCGCGTGGGGTCGTTGAGCAGCAGCACCTTCGGATCGGTCGCGAGCCACCGGGCGAGCATGACCTTCTGCTGGCTGCCCCCGGACAGGCTCGAGATCGGGTCGTCCGCGGTGCCGAGCCGGATGCTCATCGCCTTGACGACCTCGTCGAACCGCTGCGACATCCGCTTCCTGCTCAGCAGCGGGCCCCGAAGGTCTTGCCGCAGCGTGGGCAGCGCGAAGTTCTCACGGATCGACATCGGCTCGAACAGCGACTCGCCGCGGCGTTCACGGGGCAGGTAGGCGACTCCGAGCTTGGCGCCGTTGCCGGAGCGGACGTCGATGTCGGGGCTGAGGACCCGGGTGACCGTGCCGACGCCCGAGGTCAGGCCCGACAGCCGTCGCAGGAACGCGTCCTGCCCGTGGCCCTCGAGACCGGCGACGCCCACCAGCTCGCCCGCCCGCACTTCGAAATCGATGGGGGCGCCCGAATCAGCGAGGCGCACACCCGTTGCGCGCAGCATGACGTTGCCCAGCGCCCGCGAGCGCTCGCCGCGCTCGAACTGGCCGGAGGTGCCGGTCATGTCGGCGACGAGGCGTTCGATCGTGAGCTCGGGGCGGACGAGGGTCGACACGCTGCGCCCCGAGCGCAGCACGGTGACGCGGTCGGAGATCTCCTGCACCTCGTCCATCCGGTGGGAGATGAACAGGACGCTCACGCCCTCGGCCGCGAGTCGGCGCATCTCGGTGAACAGGCGATCTCGGGTGAGTACGTCCAGCGCCGCGGTCGACTCGTCCAGGACCAGCACCCGGGGAGCTCGCACGAGCGCGCGAACGATGCACACCGCCTGTCGATCGGACAGGGAGAGCTGCCCGGCGGGCTCGTCCAGGTCGATCCCATCGACGAGTCGTCCGAGCGTCTCCGCAGCGATACGACGCTGGTCGCGGCGCGACGTCCTGCGCGCGAAGACGCCGTCGGAGCCGAGCCAGATGTTCTCGAGCACACTCTGGCTCGCCGCGGTGAGCACCTCCTGAAACACCACCGCGATGCGGTTGCCGCTCGCGGCGCGGGGGGTGCGCAAGTCCAGTCGCTGCGCGCCGAGAGTGAACGTGCCCCCATCGGGGCGGTGCACGCCGCCGATGATCTTCACCAGCGTCGATTTCCCCGAGCCGTTCTCCCCGAGCAGTGTGTGGATCTCGCCGGGCGCCAGATGCAGGTCGGCCGCGACGAGTGCGCGGGTCGCGCCGAATCGCTTGCTCACGTCGGTCAGTCGCAGACCGTCGTCCGGGTCGGACATATCGCCTCCTCGTCGCGGACACGCCTCGTTGCGTCGCCCAATCCAAAACTAGACGAACCGTATCGAATGTGTCTACTCTGGCGTTGCGCAACTATGCGCTCGTCTCGATGAGGAGAAAGCAACCATGGTGAAGCACTATCGTTTCCGTCGCCTGGGGACCGCCGCGGCCTTGACCGCGCTCGGTGCCCTCGCCCTCGCCGGCTGCGCCGGCGCCGCCCCTGACGGAGGGTCGCAGGCGGCCCCGACCCCCGGCGCGAGTGTCGCCGCCGGGCAATGCGGATCCGTGCCCGAGGTCGGTGCGAACGACCCCGCCGGTCTGCTCGCAGGCCTCTCGCCGGAGATCCAGGCCGGCTACAACGGCTATCCGTACGAGCTGCAGGAGTCGGCCTGGGCCGACTGGAAGTCGGAGAAGACCGGGGGCTACACCGCTGCCATCGTCGGCACATCTCCGGCTGCACCGTTCATCTCGGTGTACCAGGACACGCTCGCCAGCGCTCTCACGGACGCGGGCGTGGATGTGGTGCTCAACGTCGCGCCGAACGACCCGAGCGATGTGCCCGGCCAGCTGCAGCAGTTCAGCCAGGCGATCTCGCTCAAGCCCGACATCATCTTCTTCAACCCCGTGGCGCCGGAACCGGCTCTCGACCTCGTGAAAGAGGCGCACGCGGCCGGGATCCCCGTGGTCTCCGTGGTCGTGCCGATCGACAGCCCCTACGCCATCTCGATCACCTACAACGGAGTGCTCCAGTCGATGGAGACCGCGTCGACCGTCTTCGGGTCGATCGGCGGCTCGGGCGATGTACTCGAGGTGACCGGGGTTCCCGGCATCCCGAATCAGCTGTTCTGGGACGCCGGCCGTGACAAGGCGCTCGAGCAGTGCCCCGATATCAAGGTGGTCGGCAGCGTCCAGGGGCTCTTCCAGCCGCCGCTCGCGCAACAGGCCGTCGTACAGTACCTCGCGACCAACCCCGCGGGAGTCGACGCCGTGATCCAGGCCGGTACCATGGGCTCGGCGATCCGCGACGCCTTCACCCAGGCCGGACAGCCCGTGCCCCCGATCCAGGATGTCGGCGCCTCCCAGGGAATGGCGGCCTTCGCGGCCGCGAACCCCGACTACCCGTACGTCGGTACGGCCACCCCGCCCATCGACATGGCGAAGGCCGCTGCCCAGATCGGCATCAAGGTGCTCTCCGGTGCGGGAATCAAGCTCAACCACATCGTGAATCGACCGTTCGTCATCGACCAGTCGAACCTGTCGGAGATCGTGGATCCGTCATGGGTGCCCGAGGACGGCACCGACCTGGCGCCCAAGGGTGCGTACTTCAGCGACGAGCAGGTCGCCGAGTTCTTCGCGAATCCCGAGTTGGGTCCGCAGTCGGCGAAGTGAGCGTAGCATCAGCGCAGGCCGGCCATCGTCGTCGGCCTGCGCTGATGCGTCGCTGGAGCGCATCACCGTGATGGAAGGAGCATGATCGATGTCGATGATGCTCGACACCCGGATGGTGTCGGTCGCGGACCGTCCGGAGTATTGGTCGGCGGGGATCGCCGAGCACTTCTTCCCCATGCGAGTGAAATCGTTCGGAGCGCCGTCGTTCGACGCGCAGCTCGGCGGCGGCGGAGTCGGCCCGCTGCTGATCCGGTCGATCACCGGGCCGCCGCATCGCGTCGAGCGCACCCAGCGGATGGTCGCGAGCGCCGATCCCGAGTGCTTCCTGCTCTATCTGGTGCGACGCGGCGCGTGCCGCGTCGAGCAGGACGACCGCGGGTGTGAGCTGCGTGCCGGGGACGTCGCCATCCAGGACACCTCCCGGCCGTCCTCGTTCGAGGCGACCCTCGGCATCGACGTGCAGGTCGTGACGTTCCCGAAGTGGTTCCTCGGCGGCCATGCCGCCGCGATCGGCGCGCGCGCGGCGACCCGCGTCGTGGGGGCGGAGACGCCGCTGGTCCGTATGGTCGCGCCGCTGTTCGCGAGCATCGCGCGAGCCGCCGACGGCGGCGGGGTGTCGGGCGGCGACGGTGAGATCGCAGCAGAGCTGCTGTCGTCGATCATGCGGGGGCTGTACGTCGAACGGGTCGCCGACCGATCGAGCCCGCTGCAGGCCCGCATGCGGCAGTACGCGCTCGCCCACCTGCGAGATCCCGACCTCGGACCGGAGCGGATCGCCCGAGCCCACCACGTCTCCACGCGGTACGTCCACAAGCTGTTCGCGGCGTCCGGCGGGGTGTCGGCGTGGATCCGCGACCAACGGCTCGAGGAGGCCGCGCGCGAACTGCGCGAGACCGATCATTCCGTGTCTCAGGTCGCCTTCTCGTGGGGCTATGGCAACGCCGCCAGTTTCGCTCGGGCGTTCCGCAGGGCGCACGGCCGATCGCCACGGGAGCTGCGCATCGCCGGCTGATGCCGAGCTCGCCGCCGGGAGCGATCGGTTTCGCAATCTGGACGATCCCGGCGCGTGGACGGATGAATCCCGGTATGCCGATCCCTCAAAAAGTCATACGATACGTTTCGAACCACGTTTTACCCATTCGACGACGAAGGGGGCCACACCACCATGGTCGAACGCATTCCCGCAGCGAAGCTCGGCGACATCCCGGACGGCGAGGCGATCCTCGTTCCGCGGTCTCTCACCGGAACCATCGACGACATCGCGCTGTTCCAAGACGGCGGCGAGTACTTCGCCCTCGACAACACGTGCAGCCACGAGCTGGCCTCGCTGTCCGAAGGGTGGATCGAGGACGGTGTCGTGGAGTGCCCGCTGCACACCGGGAGGTTCTGCCTGCGCGACGGGAAGGTGCTCTCGGCACCGGCCGATACGGATGTCGCGGCGCACACGGTCGAGGTCGATGGCGATGACATCCTCATCGTCCCGAATCCCGAGCGGCTGGCCTGAGCATGGACACGCCGGAGCGGATCGTCGTCGTCGGCGGCGGATTGGCCGCATACACCTTGGGAGACGCGCTGCGCTCGCTCGGACACCGCGGTGAGGTGGTCGTCATCGAGAAGGAGCCTGCGATGTACGACAGGCCGCCGCTGTCCAAAGCCGCGTTCGCCGGCGACATCGCGCTGGACGGTCTCGCCTTCGCCAGCGGCGGGAAGCTGGACGCACTCGGATTGCGGCTGCTCAGCGGGCGGACGGTCGTGGGCATCGACCCGGATGCCGGGGCCGTGACCCTCGACGACGGCACCGTCGTCGAGGGCGATGCCGTGGTGCTCGCCACGGGCGGCAGCGCGCGGCGGCTGGCGCTCCCCGGCTCGGACCTGCCGGTGGTCCACGTCCTGCGCACGTTCGCGGACGCGCTCGCGATCCGTGCCGCCGCGGTGCCCGGCGCCCGCATCCTCGTGGCGGGGGCCGGCCTCATCGGTGCGGAGCTGACGGCGTCATTGCGCTCTCGCGGTGTCGAGGTCACCCTGATCGACAATGTGGAAGTGCCGCTCGTTCCGGCCGTCGGGCAACCGCTCGCCGAACGGCTGCACGCCATGCACGCGGCACACGGGGTCGATGTGCGCGTCGCCACGATCTCGTCGCTCGAGGCCGCACGCCATGGATGGTCGGCGGAGCTGAGCGACGGGACGGCACTGCGTATCGACGCGGTCGTCGTCGGGACGGGGATCGTCCCGAACGTCGAGCTGGCCGAAGCCGCCGGCCTCGACGTCGACAACGGAATCCTCGTCGACCGGGACCACCGCACCTCCCACCCCCGGGTGCACGCGATCGGCGACGTCGCACGCACGCGTTCTACCGACGGCACCTTGCACCGCCGCGAGGAGCACTGGGAGGCAGCACGACTCGACGCGCTCGAGCTCGCCGCCGTGCTGGTGGGGCAGGCGCCCGCGCCGCGCGGCGCAGGCTGGTGGTGGTCGGATCGCTACGACGTGCACGTCGAAGGCGTCGGACGCATGACCGGCGACGGCACCGCCGTGTTCCGCGGAGAGGACGTCGCTTTCCATCTGGAAGGCCGGCTGCTCGTGGGCGCGGTGTCCGTGAACGACCCCCACGCCGTGCGCGCCGCACGGCGGCTCATCGACCAGCGCATCCCGGTCGAGGCCGCCGAGCTGGCGGACCCCACCCTCCCGCTGCGCGAACTGCTGCGCTCCGCGCGACCCGCGTACGCGGGCCGCTGATCGCCCACAACCCGAATCCCGTCACATTCAAAGGAGAAATGACATGTCCGCCACCGACACCTTCCTCGAGTCGATCAGTCCTCAGCAGTTGTTCGACGATCCGTATCCGATCTACGAGTGACTCCGCAAGGACGCTCCCGTCGCCTACCTGCCCCAGCTGCACATCTACTGGGTCACTCGCTTCGACGACGTGGCCGAGGTCGCGGCAGGCAAGGACCCCTGGGCGTCCGCCTCGTCGCAGAAGCCGCTGCGGCGCACCCTCGGCGACCCCGTCATCACCCTGGTGGGCGGCGAGATGCACGACGACCTGCGTGCCGGGGTCGACAAGAAGCTGCAGCCGCGCCCGATCTCGAAGCTCATCGAGGCGTCCGTGCGCCCGATCGCCCGGGGGCACGCCATCGAGCTCGCAGCGCGCGGCGAGGCCGACCTCGTCGGCGAGTACTTCGAGCCGGTCAGCGTCGAGGCGCTTCGCCATGTGATGGGCCTGGACCCGTACGTGGACTCCGCGACCCTGGTGCGCTGGTTCAAGATGCTCGCGCAGGGCGGTGCCAACGTCATGAACGACCCCGCGATCTACGAGATCTCGGATCAGGCCGCGCGCGAGATCGAGGAGGTTCTCCTCCCGGTGCTCGACGAGCTCGCCAAGAAGCCCGACGACTCGATGCTGTCCCACATGCTCTGGGCCAATCGCGAAGGCGGCGAGCCCCGCGACAGGAACCACATCCTGTCGACCGTGAAGATCCTCCTGCTCGGGGGCATGCAGGAACCCGGGCACGCGGCATCCTCGAGTGCTCTGGGCCTTTTCGAATCCGATCAGTGGGGACTCCTGCGCGAGGACCAGTCCAAGTGGATCCCCCAGGCGGTTCTCGAGGGCCTGCGCTGGATCGCCCCGATCGGCACCACGGGTCGTCAGCCCGCCCGCGACATCGAGTTCCGCGGCGTGAGCATCCCGAAGGATCACCTCGTGGAGACCGTGCTCGCATCGGCCAACCGCGACGAGTCGCATTTCGAGCGCCCCGACGTCTTCGACATCGAGCGCAACGAGAAGGCGCATCAGGCGTTCGGCGGTGGCCAGCACTTCTGCGCGGGACACTTCTTCGGCCGTCAGGTCGAGCGGATCATGTTCGAGGAGCTGCTCGCCGCGACGAAGGACATCACACTCAAGGACGGTGCGGACATCCCTGTCACCGGATGGGTGTTCCGTGCCCCGCGCAGTATCGAGGTCTCGTTGCAGGCCGTCTGACGGCGGGACGCGCTTCTAGGAGATCCCCATGGGCGACAACGCGCTGGGGCTCGACCGGCCGATCGAGCACTACCTGTCTGCGTTCGAAACGCGCCGTACGCGCGACTTCGGCTCGATGGTCGACGGCCTCCAGTCAGCGTTTCCCACTCCGGCGACCTCCCTGATGCGGGAGAGACCGCAAGCGCCCGCCCTGGTCTCGACCCTCCATTCGGCCCGGCTGACCGACCTCACCGTCGGCGTGGTGAGGATGGGAGTCGACGTGCAAGCGAGGATCGGCCCGATGCCCGGGTATCAGGTGGTCGTCGCGCTCGAGGGCGGGATCGTCGGCCACTTCCCGTCGCGCATCGTGGACGTGGGGCCGGTCACGGCGTCGATCAACGGCGCAGGCGAGGGCGCTGTGCTTCCCCATTGGAAGGCCGAGACCACGCTGCTTATGATCCGGATCCGGCCGGGCGCGATCGCCCGCGAGGTCGCGAATCTCGCGGGCCACTCCGTCGAAGGGCCCCCGCGGTTCGACAGCGCGTTCGACCTCGGCAGCCCGCGCGCGCAGAGCTGGCTGAGGACGGTGGGGCTGCTGGTCGCGGAGCTGAGCGAGCCCGGCAGCCTCGGGCGCACCTCTGCCCGCCATCGGCAGGAGCTCGAGCGGCTCGTCGTGGCGTCGCTGCTGCGTGCATCGGAGAACGACTACACGAGCGCGATGCGGGCGGATCGCGCCCCGCCGCGCTGGGCGAGCGTGCAGCGCGTCGTGGAGGCGTTCGAGCGATCGCCGGAGTACGCCTGGACGATCGGGGACATCGCCGACGCGGCCGGGGCCGGGGTGCGACGCATCCAGCAGGCATTCCACGAGCAGCTGGGCATCTCGCCGATGGCGCACCTGCAGCGGCTGCGGCTGGAGGGAGCGCACCGAGACCTGCTCGATGATGCGTTGGCCGTGTCGGAGGTCGCAGCCCGGTGGGGATTCCACCACCTGGGCCGGTTCGCGGGCAGCTACCGGGAGCAGTTCGGCGAGAGGCCGTCGGAGACGAGGGAGCGCTCGCGATCGCTCCTGGCGGACTGAGCACCGGCCCGGGACGCGGGGCGGCCCCGCCGCAACGGCGAGGCCATCCCGTCGAGCCCGCTCACGCCAGCGGGTACCCCGCCTCGCGCAGTCGCGTTCCCCAGATCCCCGACTTGCCCGGCGCGATGATGCCGTTCGGGTCGAGCGTGTCCTTGATCTTCTCGTTGAAGCGGTTCTGGATGTGGTCGTTGAATCCGTACTGCTCGACCACGGTCTCGCTCAGCGACCAGTGGGCCCGGTACTCGCCGTATCCGAGGCGGCCGGCCTCGGACACCATCTTCTTGGCGAGCTCGTAGGCGCGGTGCACCTGCTCGGGATTCTTGGTGTCGAAGGGAATGACCAGGATGAAGGTCGTCGAGCGGGCGTTGATGGGAAGCATGCCGCCGAGGTAGTCCATCCCCGCCTCGGCGGTCAGTCGTGTGAACAGCTCCTGGGCCTCGGCCGCAGCCTTCGCCGTCAACGGGATGACGGGCGAGAAGTCGACGTGCCCGCCCTCGTCACCGCCTGACCAGCCGACCATCTTGTACAGGTCGAGACTGGGAACGCCGATCTGCACGCGCTCGTGCGGGTTCGGCAGGGTCTCCCACTTGTCGGCGGTGTGCTTCTCGGACGGGAGGATCGTGACGGAGGGGATCGATTCGAAGCGCGTCTTGAGCTTCGCGAAGTTGTGATCGACGACGGCCTCATCACCGTACAGGGCGAAGCGCATCATCCAGCGGCCCAGGCCCAGCTCCTTGGCGATCCGGTCGATGACCTCCTCGGGGATGGGGCCGTCACCGTCGTACCAGTCGGAGCGGGCGGACAGCATCGAGGCCATGCACAGGGTGTTGGAGAGCTGCGGACGCATGTCGATGGTGCCGGCGAGCATGAGCTCGCGCAGGGCATCGACCACCGCGGGCATCTGCTCGTCGTCCCACACCTGCAGCCACAGCGGCAGGTAGATCTCGGGCTTCGGCATCAGCCAGTAGCTCATCTTGGTGACGATGCCGTAGTTGGACTGCATGAACAGCTCTGTCGCCGTTGGCCCGAAACCGCGCTTGTAGAGCGGCCAGGTCGGGTTGTCGTCCATGCCGCCGTTGCCTGTGCGGTACAGTTCGCCGTCGGGCAGGACGACCTCGAAGCCGCAGTGCGATGCTTGGTCGATCGAGTACGGCATGTATGTCAGGCCGTGCTCGAGGGTGTTCGAGACGACGCCACCCCAGCCGATGTCGACGATCGAGGCGACGAGGTCGTGGCCGCCGGCCTCGATGGCGTCGTGCAGGTCCATCCAGCTCACGCCGGGCTCGACGACGGCGTAGCCCAGCTCCTCGTTGATCTCGATCTTCTGCATGCCGCGGAAGTCGATCATCACCGCACCGCGCACCCAGGGTGCGGCGCCCCCGTAGCCGTTGTTCTTGCCGCGGCTGATCGGCCAGAGCGGCACCTTGTACCGGTTCGCAAGCCTGACGACGGCCTGCACGTCCTCGACCGAGGTGGGGGCGATGACGGCGGACGGTCGGAGGGCGGACTCGCCGGGCACCTGGTAGGGGTCCTGGAACGGGGCGAGGGCATCCTCGTCGGTCGCGACCTTGTCGGCGCCGATGGCCTGGGCGAACGCGGCGAGCGCCTCGTTCAGCTCGGTCTCCGTCACCCCCGGCGGAAGTGGGCGGGCTGTGGTGAGCTCGTCGGTCATGGCTCTCATCTCTCCTTTGAGCGGACATGGGGTCGATCGGATGTCGACGGTTAACCCTTATCGCCGGAGAGGGCCGCGGTGGGCGCACAGTGCACGTGCCGCACAGAGACGTGCAGTGCCTGCACCATCAGTGCCGTGTGGCGCGGGAGTGTGCTTCGCTCCGAGGGGTTCCGCGAGGAGGCGGGACGATCGACAACGACGGAGAAGGGAACGGCGATGACGACTGGTCGCCTGGCAGGCAAGGTGGTGCTGATCACCGGCATCGGCAGTGGGATGGGCAGGGTCACCGCCCAGCTCTTCGTGCGTGAGGGGGCGACGGTCGTGGGTTGCACGCTCACGCCGGAGAGCGCGGCGGAGACCATGGGCTTGATCGGGGCCGAGGGCGGCACCATCGACTCGACGGCCCCACTGGACCTGAGCGACCGCGAGGCCGTGAAGGGCTGGATCGACGGCGCGGCCGAGCGTCACGGACGCATCGACGTGCTGTACAACAACGCGAGTGCCCCGAGGTTCGGACCGTTCGAGGGGCAGCCCGTCGAGGACTACCGGTTCACGATCCGCAATGAGCTGGACGTCGTCTGGCATGCCAGCCAGCTCGCCTGGCCCCACCTGGTGCGCGCGGGCGGCAACATCGTCAACATCGGCTCCGGCGCGGCCTTGCAGGGGGCGCGTGATCTCCCGCAGGCGGCCCACGCTGCGGCCAAGGGGGCAGTGGTCGCGCTCACTCGGCAGCTTGCTGCGGAGGGCATCGCGGTCGGCATCCGCGTCAACTCGGTCAGTCCGGGAGTGATCGGCACGCCGCCCATCCAGGCGATGTACGAGCAGCTCGGCGACAAGGCCCCCGTCGCGCCGATCGTCGCGCGCACGATCGACGGCAAGCCGGGAGATCCGCTCGGCGTCGCCTATGCGGGCCTGTACCTCGCCTCCGACGAGGCGGCCTGGGTGACCGGGATCAACATCTCGGTCGACGGAGGCGCGAGCAACACGATGTAGGGACCGAGCCTGCTTCGCGACACCCGGCGGGGTTCGACCCCGCCGGATCGTCGTCGTGCGTGCGCGGCGTTTCCTGTCATGGGGTTGACATTCGATACTGTCCGTACCGTACGCTTGAGCGAGCTTGGGAACCAAAGGAGATCCACCATGAAACTCGGACGCATCGTCGTAGACGGCCCCGATGGACGCGAGACCCGCGTCGTCGCCGCCGAGCCTGGAAACGAGCGGGTCATCGATCTGAAGAAGGCCTACGCGCTCGCGCTGCAGAAGGGCGGGGCGAGCGTCGAGGGTGCACGCCACCTGGCGCACGCGACTTTCCGAGATCTCACGCAAGGCATATCGGCCGGCGACTTCTTCCTCGAGGCCGCTCACAAGGCGCTGGAGTCGGCCGACGACGCCGCGCTGCCGATCGGCGAGGTCACCTGGACGGCGGCGATCAAGCCGCCCGTGATCCGCGACTCCCTCACTTTCAACGGTCACATCAAGAACTTCTTCGGCAACGTCATGAAGACCACGCCCACGCGGGCCGTCTACGAGCGTCCCGGCTACTTCAAGGGCACCACCTCGACGATCTACGGTCACGACGAGATCATCCCGTACCCGAGCATCACGGAGCAGCTCGACTACGAGCTCGAGATCGGCTACATCGTGGGCAAGCCGGGTCGCAACCTGACGCCGGAGAACGCATGGAGCCATGTGTTCGGCATCACGATCTTCAACGACTGGAGCCTGCGCGACGTGCAGAAGCTCGAATCGCCGATCGGGATGGGGGCGCAGCACTCGAAGGACTTCGCGTACGGCATCGGACCGTGGATCACGACCGTCGACGAGATCCCGACGGTCCTCGGCCTCACGGGTCAGGTTCGCGTGAACGGCGAGGTGTGGTCCGACACCAAGGTCGAGGACTTCATCTGGACGCCCGAGGAGACCATCGCATACGTGTCGGAGCTCAACGGCATTCAGCCGGGCGACCTGATCGGCTCGGGCACGATGGCGTTCGGCGCCGGCGTCGAGCTCGGGAGGTTCCTGCAGCCGGGAGACGTGCTCGAGCTCCAGCTCGAGGGCGTCGGGACACTGCGAAACCGTATCGCCACCGAGAAGGAGTCGCCCGCCTGGTGGCCGACCCCGCAGCCATTCCCGTTCGAGGAGAACTGACGGTGATCACGCGCAAGCCCGTCCGGCGCGTCGTCACCGGTCACGATGACCACGGGCGCGCCGTCATCCTGTTCGATGACGCCGATGCCCCGAACACGTTCAGTTCCCCCACCATCCCCGGGTTCGGCGCGACGGTCGCGTGGTTCGCGCCGGCCGGTGCGGTCGACCACGTGACGGATGAGGACCCGGCGCCCGCCGGCGCCGAGATCGACTTCCCGGCCGTCGGCGAGACCGTCGTGCGCATCGCCGATTTTCCTCCGGACGACGTGTATCCGCAGAATGCCGGCGACGCGGTGTTCGACGAGATCGGAGCGCACGAGGAGCGTCAGGCCGGGGGCGGGCACAGCGCCGCCAAGCACTTCTGGTTCCATCGGACGGAGTCGATCGACTACGCGGTCGTGCTCGAGGGCGAGATCACGCTCCTGGTCGACGAGGGGGAGGCCACTCTGAGGGCGGGGGACATCGCGGTGCAACGTGCGACGGCGCACGCCTGGTCGAACCGGACGGACAAGGTGGCACGAGTGCTGTTCGTGCTCGTCGGCACGGATCCGATCAGTCCGGCGGAGATCGCCGAGCGCCGCACCGGGGCGAAGGCGGTGGAGTCGGCGTGATCGTCGACGTCTCCGCTGCCGAGGGCGAGGTGATCTGGCGTCCGGACCCGGATTCGGCCTCCCAGACACAGACCGAGCGCTTCGCCGCGTTCGTCCGGGAGAGCGGCGTGGCGCTCGCGGAGGGCTACCAGGCACTGTGGGAATGGAGCGTCGAGACCCCCGACGCATTCTGGGCGGCGCTCGTCGAGTTCGCCGGCGTGCAGCTCGGAGGCGAGCCCGGCCCCGTGCGCAACGGCGAGCCCATGCCGGAGACCCGCTGGTTCCCCGGGCGCACGCTCAACTTCGCACGGCACCTGCTGGACGGTCGTTCGGGCACCGCGTTGATCGCCGTCGCCGAGGACGGTGTCACCGCAGAGGTCACGTTCGACGAGCTGCGCGGGCAGGTGGGAGCCCTTGCCGCGCAGCTGCGAGCGCTCGGCGTCGCCCCCGGCGACCGTGTGGTGGCGGTGCTCCCGAACGTCCCCGCGGCAGTGGTCGCGCTGCTGGCCACCGCGGCGATCGGCGCGGTGTGGTCGGTGTGCTCGCCGGAGTTCGGGCCCGGCGCGATGGTGTCGCGGTTCCAGCAGCTCGAGCCGAAGGTGCTGATCGCTGCACCGGGCTACCGCCTGGCCGGGTCCGACCGTGATCGGCGATCCGAGATATCGGAGGTGATCGACGAGCTGCCCACGATCGAGCAGGTCATCTGGGTGACCGGTCATGCACCGGGGGTCCCCGCACCCGGGACGCACGTGCCGGCGATCGCATGGGACGAGGTGGTGCATCGCCCGAAGGATCCGGTGTATCTCGACGTCGACTTCAGCCACCCGCTGTGGGTGTTGTTCTCGTCGGGGACCACGGGCATACCCAAGGGCATCGTGCATGGCCACGGTGGCGCGTTGCTGGAGGAGCTGCAGCTCCTGCTGTTCGGAGGCGATGTGCGCGAGGGGGATCGGTACCTCGGAGTCGCCTCCACGAGCTGGGTGGTCTGGAACACGCTCGCGAGTGCGATCGGCGTCGGAGCCGTCGCGGTGCTCGTCGACGGCAACCCCACGTTCCCCTCCGTCGACCGCGTCTGGGAGGTGACCGCCCAGACCCATGCTGCGGTGATCGGCGTCGGAGCAGGATTCATCCACGCGTGCGCGAAGACCGACTCGGTGCCCGGGCGCGACCACGATCTGTCTGCGTTGCGGGAGATCCAAGTCACCGGATCGCCGCTGTCCGCCGACGGGTTCCGCTGGGTCTACCGCAACGTCGGCGACGTCTGGCTCGTGTCGATGAGCGGCGGCACGGACATCGTCGGCTGCTTCGTCGGCGGTGCGCCCACCGACCCGGTGCGCGTCGGCTACATCCAGGCGCCGGCGCTCGGCGTGAAGGTGGAGGCATGGGATGAGAACGGCCGGCCGGCCGCGGGGAAGGGCGAGCTGGTCGTCACGGAGCCGATGCCGTCGATGCCGTTGTACTTCTGGGGCGACGATGACGGGGCGCGCTACCGCTCGAGCTACTTCGAGACGTATCCCGGCGTATGGCGCCACGGCGACTTCATCGAGATCTCCGACAAGGGCATCCAGGTGCTGGGGAGATCCGACTCGACGCTGAACCGAAACGGCATCCGCCTGGGCTCCGCCGACATCTACTCGGTCGTGGAGGCCCTTCCCGAGATCGCGGAGGCTCTCGTCGTCGGCGCCGAGATCGGCGCCGAGGGCTACTACATGCCCCTCTTCGTGAAGCTCACCGAGGGGACCGCGGAGGAAGCGGCCCGCTCTGCCGTCGCCGCGGCGATCCGCAAGAACCTCTCGGCACGGTATCTCCCGGACGATCTCATCGTGATGCGGGCCATCCCGCACACGCGCACCGGCAAGAAGCTGGAGGTGCCGGTGAAGCGGCTCATCCAGGGCGCGTCGCTGGCGGATGTCGTGGATCCCGGTGCTGTCGATGACCCTGCTCTGCTGGAGGAGTACGCGGCGGCGGTGCAGTTGCGAGGGGGCGAGCCCGCACGCCGTTGACCGCATCCCCTCGCAAGTGGACGTATCGTATCGGATAGAACATGTGCAGAGGGGGCGCCCCATGGCGATCCGAAGTGAGCAGAGCCGGCGGGCGATCCTGCAGTCGACGATGAAACTGCTGGACGAGCGCCAGCCGGAGTCGGTGTCCATCCAGCAGCTCTCGATCGAACGGATCGCACGCGAAGCGGGCGTGAGCAAGACCACGATCTACCGGTGGTGGCCGAACAAGGCTGCGGTGATCATCGACACCTTCCTGGAGAATCATATCCTGGCGACGCCGGTCCGGGAGGACCTTCCGGCGATCGATGCCCTCCGCGAGCACTTCCTCTCGCTCGCCACGGTCTACGCCGGGTTCGAAGGGCGTCTCATGGCGCAGCTCCTCGCCGAATGCCAGTACGACCCGGCCACGCTCGAGGAGTTCAAGAAGCACTTCTGGCGCCCACGTCGAAAAGTCGTAAGCGAGCTGATCGAGCGCGCCATCGAGGAGGGGTCGATCCGCACCGACCGGCGTGCGGACGAGATCGCCGAGCGGATCTACGCACCGATCTACTTCCGACTGCTCTTTCAGGAGGGGGCGCTCGACGCCGACACGATGCGCGACGGCTTCGGGCTCGCCCTCGAGGGAATCGCCGCGCGCTGAAGCCCATGCTCGGGCGGACGATCGACTACAACCTCCTGCGACCCTTGCGCGCGCTGCTCGAGGAACGCAGCGTCACGCGGGCGGCCGAGCGGCTGCAGGTGTCGCAGCCGACCATGTCGACGGCGCTGTCACGGTTGCGCGCGCACTTCGACGATCCGTTGCTGGTGCGCAAAGGCGCATCGCACGAGCTCACGCCGCTCGCGACGCGCTTGGTCGCGATGCTGCCCGCGGCTCTGGCCGAGACCGAACGGGTGTTCCAGTCGCAGGCGCAGTTCGACCCGTCGACGAGCACCCGATCGTATGTGATCGCCGCGGTCGATCACGCCGTCACCCGGCTCGGCCCTGCCCTGACGCAGAAGCTGCTGGCGGAGGCTCCTCGCGTCCAGCTCGAGTTCATGACAGCCGACTCGCGACTCGTGAACGGGGCACCCGAGTCATTGCGCACCATCGACGGGCTCATCCTCCCGCACGGCTACCTCGCCGGTCAGCCGCACATCGATCTCATCACCGACGACTGGGCATGCGTCGTCGATGTCGACTCCGATCTGGGGGAGACGCCCTCTGCGGCCGAACTGCTCTCACGGCCGTGGGTGCACACCCTCGCGGCGCGGGACGGGATGACGCCGGCGCGCCGCCAACTGCAGATCCAGGGCATCGAGGTCAGCGTCGCAGCCGTCACACCCTATTTCCACGCCGTGCCCGCGCTCGTGCGCGGGACCGAGCGGGTGGCGCTCTTGCCGGCCACGCTCGCGCGCCGGGTCGCCGAGGGCTACCGCGAGGTGCGTGTCGTGCCGGCGCCCTTCGCGCTGGACCCGGTCCGCGACGCATTCTGGTGGCATCCGGAGCGCGAGCACGGCACGGCTCACGTCTGGCTGCGTCGAGTGCTGGCTCGGATCCGTGAGGAGTTCATTGCGAATGCCGATGATGACCATAGTGAGATTCGTCTTCCGTGATAGTCCACCCCTAAGGGATCGTGGTGGGACGGACAGGGACGTCCCTGCCGCCGAACGGAAGGACCAACGATGGTCACCCTGCTGTCACAGCTCACCCACATCGAGATCCACGCGATCGATCTCGAGGGGACCGCCCGCTACTACGAGGAGCAGATCGGGCTCCGCGTCGTGAACCGCACGGACGAGAAGATCTACCTGCGGGCATGGGGCGACTACTACACCTACAGCCTCGTGCTCTCTCGCGGGGATGCTCCGGGCATGGTCTCGATGGCATGGCGCACCGTCAGCGCAGAGGCCCTCGAAGAGGCCGTCTCGCGCGTCGAGGCGGCCGGTCACGCCGGACAGTGGCACGAGCCCGCGGCGAACATCGGGCGTTCCTATGTCTTCACCGGACCCTACGGCCACACGATGCAGCTGTTCTGGGAGGCCGAGAAGTATGCGGCGCCGGCAGAGTTCGCATCCCAGTACCCCGATCGCCCGGAACGCCGCATCGGCCATGGACTGGCCCCACGCCACCTTGATCACGTGACGATCGCGGCGGCCGACGTCGAAGGGTTCGCCAACTGGTACAGCGACACCCTCGGCTTCCGCCGCATGGCTTTCGCCGGATTCGACGTCGCGGGAGCGCCTGTGACCTTCTTCGGCGTGCTCACCACCAACGAGAAGTCCCACGACCTCGGAGTCCTTCTGGACAGCTCCGACACCCCCGGGCGCATCCATCACTACGCCTGGTGGGTCGAGACACGCGAGGACCTGGTGCGGGCCGCCGATCTGCTCATCGAGAACGGCACGCCCATCGAGTACGGTCCCGGTGTGCACGGCATCGGTGAGCAGGTCTACCTCTACTTCCGCGAGCCGAGCGGTCTGCGCATCGAGGTCAACACCGGCGGATACCGCAACTACGTTCCCGATTGGGAGCCGAACCGGTGGACGCCCGAGTTGGGGGCCGACGACTTCTACCGCAACGTCTCGCTGCCGCCGAGCATGCTCGAGGCCTTCCCGTTCGCCGCCAAGCCGACGGCGACGGAACAGGGGCTCGTCCCCGGCAGCGAGGACGCGATCATCGCCGCCGCTCGACACTCGCACGAGCCCGCGGACCTGACCCGATGAGCCACGAGGACGGTGCCGCGCCCGACACCACCGCTTTCGCGATCGGCACCTTCACCTCTGAAGCCGGCGCGTTCCCCGGTTTCGTGGTCGACGGGCAGGTGCGTGACATCCGGGAGGTGCTCCCGGAGATACGCACCACCGGTGACCTCTTCGCGGAATGGGAGTCGAACCTGGATGCGCTGCAGGCCGTTGTCGCCGATCCGGACGAGCGTGCGCGCCTGGGCGGCGTCCCCGTGGAGGGTGTCGGAGTGCTGCCTCCCGTGCAGCCGATCGGGCCGATCCTGGCGGCGGGAGCGAACTATCGCGAGCACATCCTTCAGATGAGCGTCGTCCACAAGCTCGGGCGATCGGATGCGACGGACGAGGAGCTGTGGGCGGAGGCGGCAGCCGAGAATGATGAGCGCCGACGATCCGGCGACCCGTACATCTGGACAGGCATCCCCTCGGCCGTGAGCGGCGCGTTCGACGACGTGCAGCTTCCCGATGTCGGGGACGACATCGACTGGGAGGTGGAGCTCGGCGTGGTGATCGGCCGGACGGCGCATCGCGTCGCAGCCGAAGACGCATACGACGTCGTCGCCGGCTACACGATCGTGAACGACATCACGTCGCGCACGCTCGTGCCGCGCACGGACATGGCGCTGATCGGAACGGACTGGTTCCGGGCCAAGAACCAGCCCACCTTCTTCCCCACCGGGCCGTACCTGGTGCCGGCGCGGTTCGTGCCCGACCCGACGGCGCTGCGGATCCAGCTGCGGCTCAACGGGGAGATCAAGCAGGATGCCACGACGGACGACCTGCTGTTCGACATCCCGAGCCTGATCGCGTACGCGTCCTCCATCGCGATCCTCCGACCGGGAGACCTGCTCATCACCGGATCGCCGCCCGGGAATGGCTCGCACTGGAAGAGGTTCCTGCGCGACGGCGATGTGATGGAGGCGAGTATCACGGGCCTCGGTGCGCAGCGTAACGTCGTGCGTGGCCCGAGTGGAACGGTGCCGCCGTGGCAGGCTTCGCGCGTGTCGGCGGTGTCCTAACAGCCCGACCCAGCTGCGGAGCGCCCACGAGCGCGACGTGCCGCCCGACTGACGGGTCCAGAAGTAGTCGGCTGTCCGGCACGGCCGGGCATCCTCGCCGTGCAGCAGCACGACGGCGGCGGCCCGCGCCTGCTCCACGGCATTCGTCCAGGTCGGGGTGCGCGCGTGCGAACCGTTCTCGCGGAGGACTGCGGCGACATCACCCGCCGCGACGACGCCGGGAGCTGAGCGCCCGCGGGAGTCCACCACGACCGCGCCGTCGCGCACGTCGAGGCCGGATCCGGCCAGCCGGGCGGTGTTCGGCTCGTCGCCGGCGGCCGTGACGACGACGTCGGCGCGGAGCACCTCCCCGGCGCTCGTCACCGCGCCGGTCACCGGCCCGCCCGCGTCCCCCTCAAGGCGGAGACCGCCCGCGGCGACGACCATCCGCACGTCCCGCGCGTGGGCCGCCTTGCGCACGGTGCCCGCGACGACCGGCCCGAGCCGGCGGTCCAGCGGCGGCACGGGGTCCACGACGGTCACGTCGAGGCCGAGGCCGCTCGCGGTGGAGGCCACCTCCATCCCGAGGAAACCCCCGCCGACCACCAGAGGGTCTGTCCGATGAACGGTGTTTCTGGGCCGGCGGTCATTAGTTGATTCGGCCTTCGAAGGCGATGGCGAACGCGTTCAGCGCCGGCTTCCACCTCGTCGCCCAGCGTGCCCTGCCCCGGCCGGTCGGGTCAAGCGAGCGGGTCACTGACTCGCCCCGGCATGTCCGGAGAGCTGTTTGCTGGTGTCAGCCGGCTCTTTCAACCGGTTCGTTGCGAGCGTAGTCGAGTTGCTCGACCTCGAGGGGTGTGAGGTCGTCGATGGAGCCGTGGGTGCGTTCGGTGTTGAACCAGAGCACCCAGGATGCGGTCGCCGCCTCGACCTGATCGACGTCACGCCAGGGACCTTCGTGGTGGATGAGTTCGGACTTGTAGAGCCCGATCTGCGATTCCGCGAGAGAGTTGTCGTAGGCGTCGCCGACGGATCCGACGGACGGGTCGATGCCTTCGTCGACGAGCCGATCGGTGAAGGCGATTGACGTGTAGACGCTGCCCGCGTCGGTGTGATGCGTGAGCCCCTCGAACCCGGTGATGCCTTCGCGGCGGCGGGTGAAGAGAGCCATGTCGAGGCAGTCGAGCACGAGCGGTGTGGTCATGCTCGTCGCGGCGCGCCAGCCGATGATGCGGCGGGAGTGCGCGTCGAAGACGAACGCGACGTAGACCCATCCAGACCACGTCCACACGTATGTGAAGTCCGCGACCCAGAGCTGGTTCGTGCGGAACCGGGCGAAGTGTCGGTCGACGAGGTCCGCGGGGCGGGTCTCGCGCGGATCCGTGTCGACGGGACGCTTCCGCTTCCCGCGGAGCACGCCGGCGATCCCAAGCTCACGCATGAGGCGCTCGAGCGTGCAGCGCGCGATGTCGTGACCGTCACGGCGGAGCCGCAACCAGAGCTTTCGGGCCCCGAGCACCTTGCGGTGCGCCTGCCACGCCGCCAGGATGATCGGCTTCCACCGCTCATCCGAAACGGCCTGGGATGACGGTCCGCGCCCGCGGGCGTCGTAGTAGGTCGATGGGGCGATCTTCACGCCGTGCTGGGTGAGCACAGCGCAGATCGACTCGACACCCCATCGGAGCCCGCCCTCGGTGCGGTCCTTGTGTTCGTCGATGAAGGCGACTATCGCTTGTGTGGCCGGTCGAGTTCGGCCGCGAAGAAAGCTGAAGCCGCCTTCAAGATCTCGTTCGCCCGCCGCAGCTCGGCGTTCTCCCGCTTCAGGCGCTTGATCTCCACCGCCGCGTCAGTCGTCACACCGGGCCGGTCTCCCGCGTCGACCTGCTCCCGACGGATCCAGGTGCGAATCGTTTCCGGCGACCCGATGCCGAGCATCTGCGCGACCGCGGTCATCGCCTGATACTCGCTCGGATAATCGGCCCGCACCTCGACGACCATACGGACAGCGCGCTCACGAAGCTCGCGCGGATACTTACTGGGACGTCCCATAAGACAGATCCTTCCAAGGAATCCTGTCTCCGGACACACCGGGGCGAGTCAATTGTGAAGAGCCGGTTCTTCTCCCGGAGCTCCGGCGCATCCACGCCGAGAACTACAGCGTCTACGGGGTGCGGAAGATGCACCATGCGATGCGGCGCGCTGGCTGGGATGTGGGCCAGGTCGCCCGGCTCATGCGAGGAGCTGGCCTTCACGGGGTACGGCGTGGCCGGAAGCCGGTCACCACATACCCCACTCACGTGCCCGATGCCCTCCCGGATCTGGCCGAGCGGCGCTTTACTGCAGAGCAGCCGAACCGCCTGTGGGTCGCTGACATCACCTACGTGCGGATCCTCACCGGATTCTGCTACGTCGCCTTCATCACCGACGTATGCACCCGCAAGATCGTCGGATGGGCCGTCTCTGCGACCCTCCACACCGACGGCCTGCCCCTGCTGGCGCTGGAGCACGCACTGCTGACCAGTGGCGCCGTGCGCAGCCAGAGCGGACTGATCCATCACAGCGACCGAGGAGCCCAATACGTTTCCCTGGCGTACTCTGACGCGCTGATCACTGCCAGGGTCACCGCATCGGTCGGCTCCGCCGGAGACTCCTACGACAACGCCCTGGCCGAGACCGTCAACGGCTTGTTCAAGGCCGAGCTGATCCACTCCCAGCGAATCTGGGAGTCCACCCAGGCGGTCGAGATCGCCACCATGGGCTGGGTCCACTGGTGGAACACCGAGCGTCTGCACGAAGCGCTCGGCTACCGCACCCCGGTGGAAGTCGAAGCGTCCTACACTCACCCCACGACGACCGCGCCCGCGCCCGTCCAACCACGGAACGAAACCCAGGGCGCTTCACCCGGATCCTCGGCGGCGAGGGCGGCGTTGAACCGGGCCTTTTGCTTGACGGTGAGGTGCTCGTAGCCGGTGAGCAGCAGTTGCCGGCTGGCCCAGACTTTGTCGGTGGCGGTGCCGCGGCGGCCGTGCAGTTGCCGGGTGATCCGTTGACGGACCTGGGTGACCATGAGGTTGGCGAGGGCGACGAGATGCCACTTGTCGACTGCGATCCGCGCGTCCGGCAGGGCGGTGCGGATCCCGGATCGACAGGTACAACAGCGCCCGCCCGCACACCCGCCTCGGCAACGCCCCACCCGCCGAGTACGAGGCAGCGCACTGCGCTGAGCCCGCCAAGTCATCGCGACCGGCAATGACACCTGCATAGACGTGGCATCAACGCGTAGATGTTTCAGTTTCTTCTGTCTGGGGCTGTGTCAGGTGCTGGACCGGGTGTAGGCAGCGGCGCGCACCACATCGTCGTCCTCCAGTCCAGCTCCTAGTGCTCCGCCCACGGTGGCCAGGCTGGCGGTGAGCCAGCTGATCTTCGCGTAGTCCAAAGCGTTCACTGGGTGACCGGCGATACCGGCCAGTACCTGCTCGTCGATGAGCAGCAGCGCGCCGACCCAGGACAGGATGAATAAGCCGAGGTAGAACACCACAACCCCGATGGCCACGGTCGCGGTGGTGGCCAAATTGAACAGGATCACCTGCTCACGTTGGGCTCGCCGCCGTGGGCGCTCCCACAAGTCGGCTCCCAGGATCAGGGTGGCACTCACCGCCCCGATCGCCATCACCGCCAGCAGGACCAGGCGCACCGGCCCGTAGGCCATGGCCAATACCCATAGGTCCGAGGCCACCAATGTCAGCATGCCGGTGGCCGCTGCCACGACCATCGCCCGGGAGAGCCGGGCCACGAAGGCCCAAGGCTGGTTGGCGCGGATCATGCCCAGCAGCAGCCGCACGTTGCCGCTCAGCACTCGGGCCGTGAACTGCACGACGTTGTCGTCCGGGCGTTCGTCGAGATCGGTGGACAGCTGGTGGGCTCTTCGAGCAAGATCCCGCTGGGCGTTGAGGTCTTCGGCGTCGTAGCCCAGGAGCTGCCCGACCACGTGCACGGTGGTCTCTTGCACCTTCTGCCGCACGTGCACGGGTCCCAGGGTTGGGACGGAGACCAGTCCTACCCCGTGCACGGGGCTGAGCTGGGCGAGCACCGGACGTCGGCCGGTCTTCAGGGGGATCTCGGTGAGCACCACGGCCAAATCCCAGTTCTCCTCCAGCACGCGGTTTCGGGCCGCCTCCAGCAGGTCCAAGGTCTCGGTGGGTGGATCGACCAGCCGGTCTTCGGCCATCTTCAGTTGCCAGCGCACTCCCGGATACCGCTGCACCAAAATCTTGCGCACCGAGGTGGTGACCTCGGGGCCGAGCACCGCACTCAGGGATGGTGAGACCACCAGGCCGATGAGCAGCTCGGCATCGGAAAGGGGTTCGGCAGGATCGGCGGTGGATCCGCAACGCTCAGCAGTCACCGCTCCATGGTAAGGTAACCACGGGCCGGATTCGGTGGTCGCCTCGATCCCGGAAAGAGCGGTGCTGCTCACTGCGAAATCCTCTCCCCGCCGACGCCGCCAGCGCGAAGACATCACAGCCAGCGGGCCCGGGACCTGCCGGTGTCGAGGACGCCTTCTCGATGATGCTGCAGTGACGGATCGGTTGAAGTGCTTCGGCGGTGTGGGAGCAGCGATCAGCGTGGGGCCGGTCGATTCCGTTCGGACAGGTGATGCATCGACTGCCCAGCGGCAGGTGCGGTACTGATGCGGGGATACCCGGTGCAGGGGTGTCAAGGCCCAGCTCCGAAGACGGCAAGCCGGGCACGTGAAAGGCGAATTATAGCCCGCCGCAACCCGAGCGGGAAGGCATGTGTGGCACGAGGCGCCGAAGACGGGCCGGGCGTTTACTGCAGAGATAAATATGCTTATCCTGGAAAGGTCCGCGACATTTTGTAAGGCCCTGAGAGCGGGCCCGTCGCTGGTCCACCACGGACCGACGGGCTCGGGGACGGGGCTGAGGACCCGGAGAGGAGCCACGGCCGTGGCCGAGCTGATGCGCAAGGACCTTGATGCGTTCGGGTCTTTCTACCGCCACCTGCACCGACGGGGTGCTGGTGATTTCGGGCTCCGATGCCGAGTCGGAGCCAGTGGCAGAAGTCCACGAAGATCGCAGGCACCGCGGCTGAACGGCCGATACCGAGGGGGAGGAAGGGAGGCCAGGGCTGCTGATGCGCCCGGACTGTTCCGCAATTTCTCTTCCTAACTTTCCGTCCACTCCCGACCCAGGTGCCCGGCAACCCCGGGTGCAGGTCACCGTCCGGGTCGGATCGTCACCACGAACAGGAAACGATAAGCATGTCCCATCCCTCCCCTCTTTCACCCACTGCTTCGGCTCATTACCAGGTCCTGCGCACAGTGCCCTCCTATGACGAGGCTCAGCGCCTTGTCGACCGACTCTCCGACGCCGGGTTCCCGGTTGAGCACGTGCGCTTGGTCGGCACCGATCTGCGCCTGGTTGAGCAGGTCACCGGGCGGATGACCTACGGCAAGGCCGCCCTGTACGGGGCCGCCTCCGGGGCCTGGCTGGGATTGCTCATTGGCTTGCTGTTGGGTCTTTTCACGGTCGTGGGGTGGCTGTCGGTAATCCTGTGGGCGGTACTCCTGGGCGCGGTGTGGGGGCTGATCTTCGGGTTGCTGGGCCACGCGGCCACCGGCGGGCGCCGGGACTTCAGTAGCGTCCAGGGCCTGGAGGCGTCCTCCTACGAGATTCTTGTGGAGGCCGAGTACTTCGAGGCGGCCACGGCCAAGCTCGACGCCAGCCGTCCCACGACTTGACCGCCAAAGGCCCGGGCCCGGACCGGGTGCTGGCCCACGCCCGAGTAAGTGCTGAGGGCCGTGGCCCTCTGCGCTCCCCCGACACTCACCGCTGGAACGGATTCAGGAGCGGATCTCGCCGGGAAGCAGGGACGTCGGCGTGCCTGTCACCACCAACCGGGTGAAGCGCCCTGGGTTTCGTTCCGTGGTTGGACGGGCGCGGGCGCGGTCGTCGTGGGGTGAGTGTAGGACGCTTCGACTTCCACCGGGGTGCGGTAGCCGAGCGCTTCGTGCAGACGCTCGGTGTTCCACCAGTGGACCCAGCCCATGGTGGCGATCTCGACCGCCTGGGTGGACTCCCAGATTCGCTGGGAGTGGATCAGCTCGGCCTTGAACAAGCCGTTGACGGTCTCGGCCAGGGCGTTGTCGTAGGAGTCTCCGGCGGAGCCGACCGATGCGGTGACCCTGGCAGTGATCAGCGCGTCAGAGTACGCCAGGGAAACGTATTGGGCTCCTCGGTCGCTGTGATGGATCAGTCCGCTCTGGCTGCGCACGGCGCCACTGGTCAGCAGTGCGTGCTCCAGCGCCAGCAGGGGCAGGCCGTCGGTGTGGAGGGTCGCAGAGACGGCCCATCCGACGATCTTGCGGGTGCATACGTCGGTGATGAAGGCGACGTAGCAGAATCCGGTGAGGATCCGCACGTAGGTGATGTCAGCGACCCACAGGCGGTTCGGCTGCTCTGCAGTAAAGCGCCGCTCGGCCAGATCCGGGAGGGCATCGGGCACGTGAGTGGGGTATGTGGTGACCGGCTTCCGGCCACGCCGTACCCCGTGAAGGCCAGCTCCTCGCATGAGCCGGGCGACCTGGCCCACATCCCAGCCAGCGCGCCGCATCGCATGGTGCATCTTCCGCACCCCGTAGACGCTGTAGTTCTCGGCGTGGATGCGCCGGAGCTCCGGGAGAAGAACCGGCTCTTCACAATCTGGAGTGTAGTTGGGGTCTGAATCCGCCGGCCTCGAGCAGGGATCGGGCGATGGTATGTCGACCTCGGGGTTATGTTGACCGGCTCGGTGAGCGCCCAGGCGGGGCAGGGGTGAACGGTTGAGCCTGTCAACATAACCATTGGCTCTGGAGTCGGGGTTCGCTTGATCTGACCGGGGCGGTCGCTGGGATCGCTCGGCTTCAGGTTGAAGCGCCCCAGGTTCTCTGCCGCTTCTATACGGGTTGCGGCTCTCGGGTGAGGGTCGCGTAGTGGGCGGCCTCGAACTCGGCCGGGGTCATGTAGTCGAGGCTACTGTGTAGTCGTCGCTGGTTGTACCAGTCGACCCAGCCGGCGGTGGCGAATTCGATGTCGGCGATGGTCCGGTAGGGGCCGGGGTGGAAGACGGTGGTGCGGATGCACTCGGTCTTGAACAGGCCGATGACGCATTCCATCAACGCATTATCGAAGGCATCGCCGACCGATCCGATCGAGGGGCGGCCGCCCTCGAGCTCGAGGTGCTCGGTGAACCGGATGGCGGTGTATTGCCGACCGGCATCGGAGTGGCCGATCAACTCGCCCGGCTCGATCGGGTGACCTTCTCGACCACGCTGCCAGATCGCCATCTTCAAAGGGACCAGCACCAGATCGGCATCGCGCACCCTCGCGGCGTGCCAGGCAACGATCTTTTGGGCGAACACGTCGACGACGAACGCAACGTAGACCCAGCCGGCCCAGGTCCGGCAGTACGTGAAGTCCATGACCCAGGTCCGGTTCGGGGCGGTCGCGGTGAAGTCCCGGTTGAGCAGATCACCGGCCCGCGTGCCGTCCTTGGCCGGGATCGTGGTCCGGACTCCCTTGGACCGACGAATCCCTTGCAGGCCAAGGGATCTCATCGCCCGATCCACCGACCCCGCAGACGCATCGGGCAGCCGGCGCCGCACCAGCGCGGTCATCTTCCGTCGTCCATACAGACCCTCCGGGGTGAGCCTGCGACAACCGTGCTCATCGACGGTCCAGGCCAGCTCGCGGACCGTGCCCTCGACGACGGCGTCGCGCCGGACCCGAGTGGCGATCGGCCGATCTGGCTGCGCCCAGAGTCGGTAGGTCCGCGCGGCGACCTGGCAGCCCTGCTCGCGCAGGACCCGGCAGGTCGACTCGACCGCATGGCCCTCAGCCCGCATCTCGTCCACGAACGCGACGATCATCGGCTGCGGGGGTCGAGTTCCCCCGCGAAGAAAATCGAAGCCCGTCGGAGGATCTCGTTGTCCTCCTCCAACCGGCGGACCTTGGCCTTCAGCTCCTTGATCTCGGCAAGCTCCTCGCTAGTGGCGCCCGGGCGTTGCCCGCCGTCGATCTGGGCCTGGATCACCCAGCGGCGCACCGACTCCTTCCCAACACCCTCGCGCCTGGCTACCGCCTCGGCGGCCGCGGTCAGGCTCGGGTACTCCGGCAGGTGCTCAAGCACCATGCGCACACAGCGCTCCTTGACCTTCGAATCGATCTTCTTCGGCATGACGTGCATCCTTCCAACTCAGAAAGATGCGGCAAGAAGCCTGGGGCGGTTCAGGGCGCGACGGGTCGATCCGTGGATCGTGCGCCGTCGCGCCCTCACGCACTACGCCTTGGGGATGCGGAGGACCTGGCCGGGGAAGATCAGGTCCGGGTTCGCGATACCGTTGTGGTCGGCGATCGCCTGGTAGCTGACGCCGTAGCGCTCACCGATGGAGCTGAGGTTGTCGCCCTCGACGACCGTGTAGGTCTGCTCGGCCGCGGCGGCCCGCTCGGCCTCGGCCTTCGCCGCTGCGTCGCGCCCGGCCTGCGCCTCCGCGTCCTCCTTCTCCTTCTTCGCCGCGGCGATCCGCTCCTCGGCCTCGGCCTTGGCCTTCGCGGCGTCCTCCTGGACCTTCGCTGCGGCGTCGGCCGTCGCCTTCGCGTCGGCGTCGCGCTTCGCACGCTCCTCGGCCGAGAGGGCGGCCTCCGAGGCGGCCTCCGACTTCTTCGCCTGCTCCGCGGCCTTCGCTTCGGCCTCGGCGGCCTTCTTCTTGAGCTCCTCGGCCTCCTTCGCCGCCTTCTGCGCCTCGCCGGCCTCGCGCTTCGCGGCCGTGTCCTTCGAGATCTGGTCGATGCCCTGCTTGATGTCGTCGAAGATTCCCATGTTGCTTCCCCCAAGGTGGGTCCGATGGCTGCCACGACTGTGGCGTCCGGTGCGATGCTAGCGAGTCCAAACGACGGGGCGGCCTCTTGCGGCTGGCGTGTGACGTCTGGCGACCGGAACGCCTCGCAGCTTGCGCCGCGGTCGTGCCCGCTCGCCCCCGGTGGTTCCGCCCCTGCGCTCGAGCGGCCACGGGCGCCGGTCGGCCCCGTCGACGCGCGGCTGTCGTGGCGTGGACGTCGTTCCGCGGAGGCCGACGACCGTCCTCGTCGTGGCTCGGTCGTGCGTCCGACCCGGCCGCGACGTCGCGGTGCGCGCGGGGGTCACGGCACCCGACGGGTGATCACCGAGATGCACGACGGCGTCCACGTCCCCGGCCTCGATCGCCTCCGGGGCTCGCGACGGCGGGATCACGTGGCCGGGCACGGCGGCGAGCACCGCGATGCGCGTTCGTGGCCGGGCGACCGGCATGACGGATGCTCTCGTCCGTGGGTTCGGTGTGGACCCGGGCGCCGGCGCCGTGTTCGGTGACGGCGGCCGGTTCGCGGCCTCAGCCGCCGGACCCATAAACTGAGAGGCGTTCTCAATAAATTGTCGTCGTGTTCGATGGCGACCGGTGACCCGTCAGGGTCTCCGCGTGACGATGTGAACGTATGAAACTTGAAGTTCGGCATACCGAACATTATTGTTTTGAGCAGCACGTCATCGTAGCGACGTGATCGAACGGAAGGCGGGGACATGCGGTTGCCTACTCGCGTGCTGACGGGAACGGCGGTGCTGCTCGCGGCCGCCATGGCGTTCACGGGGTGCGCCGGTGGAACGGCGGCCGGTGAGGGGGCGGGCGACGGTGAGAAGCCCGTCGTCCTGACGACGTTCACCGTGCTCGCCGACATCGCGCGCAACGTCGCCGGCGACCACCTCACCGTCGAATCGATCACCAAGCCCGGCGCGGAGATCCACGGCTACGAGCCCACGCCACAGGACATCGCGAGGGCATCGAAGGCCGCTCTCGTCCTCGACAACGGTCTGAACCTCGAGGTGTGGTTCCAGCAGTTCGTCGACAAGATCGACGTGCCCCACGTCGTCGTGTCCGAGGGCGTCGAAGTCATCGACATCACCGAGGACGCCTACGCCGGCAAGCCCAATCCGCACGCCTGGATGAGCCCGCTCAACGTGCAGATCTACGTCGAGAACATGGTGCACGCGTTCAGCGAGCTCGACCCCGCGCACGCGGCGGACTACGAACGGAACGGGACGAGCTACACGTCCGAGCTGCAGACCGTGCAGGACGACCTCGTCACCGAGCTCGCGACACTTCCTGAGAACCAGCGCGCACTCGTCACGTGCGAGGGCGCGTTCTCCTACCTCGCCCGCGACGCGGGACTCACGGAGCAGTACATCTGGCCCGTCAACGCGGAGCAGCAGGCGACGCCACAGCAGATCACGTCCGCGATCGAGTTCGTCGAGTCGAACGACGTGCCCGCGGTCTTCTGCGAGTCGACCGTCACCGACAAGCCCATGCAGCAGGTCGTCGATGCGGCGGGCGCGACGTTCGGCGGTGTGCTGTACGTCGACTCCCTCTCCGAGGCCGACGGCCCGGTCCCCACGTATCTCGACCTCATCCGCTACGACGCCGACACGATCATCGCCGGACTGACCGGTCGGGCCCGATGACCGTCGCGATCAGCGTCGACGACCTCGCCGTCCGATACGGCGAGGTCGTCGCCCTCGACGGTGTCGACCTGCAGGTCCCCTCGGGCCGCGTGACGGGACTCATCGGCATGAACGGCTCCGGCAAGTCGACGCTCTTCAAGTCGATCATGGGGATGGTGCGGCCCGATCACGGCCGCGTCCTGCTCGACGGCGGGAGCCCCGCGCTCGCCCGGAAGCACGGCCTCATCGGCTACGTCCCGCAGAGCGAGGACGTGGACTGGTCGTTCCCCGTCTCGGTCCACGACGTCGTCATGATGGGGCGATACGCCCACCAGGGCATCACACGTCGCCCGAGGGCCGCGGACCGGGAGGCCGTGGCCGAGGCACTCGAACGCGTCGAACTCACCGGATTCGCGGACCGTCAGATCGGTCAGCTCTCCGGCGGTCAGCGCAAGCGCGCGTTCGTCGCGCGCGGCATCGCGCAGGGCGCCGGGATCATGCTCCTCGACGAACCGTTCGCGGGCGTCGACAAGCGAAGTGAGGCGACGATCGTCCGATTGCTGCGCGAACTCGCGGACGACGGCCGGACGATCCTCGTCTCGACGCACGACCTGCACGCGCTTCCGCAGCTCGCCGACGAGGCGGTGCTCCTGCTCCACCGTGTCCTGTTCCACGGCAGCGTGGCGGAGGCGCTCACCCCCGAGCGGCTCGCGCTCGCGTTCGGCCTCGACGTCCTCGGCGGGGGAGACGACGCATGAGCCTCCTCGAACTGCTCCTCGAGCCACTGCAATACGACTTCATGGTGCGCGCCATCATCACGACGGTCGTCGCCGCGATCGTGTGCGCACTGCTGTCGTGCTGGCTCGTCCTCGTCGGGTGGTCGCTCATGGGTGACGCGGTGTCGCACGCCGTCCTCCCCGGCGTCGTCATCGCCTACGTCCTCGGTGCACCCTTCGCGATCGGTGCCCTCGTGTTCGGCTTCCTCGCCGTCGCGCTGATCGGTGCGATCCGTGGCACGAGTCGGGTGAAAGAGGACGCGGCGATCGGCATCGTCTTCACGACCCTCTTCGCGCTCGGTCTCGTGCTCATCTCGGTCACGCCCAGCCAGACCGATCTGAACCACATCATCTTCGGCAACATCCTCGGCGTCTCGGTCGCGGATCTCGTGCAGATCGCGGTGCTCGCGGCGATCGCGTTCACCGCGCTCGTCGTCAAGCGACGCGACCTCACGCTCTACGCGTTCGACCCGACGCACGCGTTCGCGATCGGGCTGTCGCCCCGGTTCCTCGGGGCCCTGCTGCTCGGTCTGCTCGCGCTCACCTCGGTCGTCGCGCTCCAGGTCGTCGGCGTCATCCTCGTGGTCGCGATGCTCATCATCCCGGGCGCCACGGCGTACCTGCTCACGGACCGCTTCGGCCGGATGCTCGTCATCGCCCCCACGATCTCGGCGCTCGCGTCGGTCGCGGGCATCTACCTGAGCTACTGGCTCGACGCCTCACCCGGCGGGCTCGTCGTCATGGTCCAGGGGGCCGTATTCGCGCTCGTGTACCTGTTCGCTCCGCGGCACGGACTCCTCGGGAAGCGCCTGGCGGCACGCCGCCGTCGGGAGGTGGCGGGGGCGAGCTAGCCACGACGGACACGGAATCCCCCGCGGGGGAGCGTCCGGCCTCGAAGTCGTTGCCCGGAAGACCGTTCGTCGTCTCCGACGCGGCGCCGGACCGCCCCGACACGAACCGGGGCGCGGGCACCACACCCTCGATCTGGAGCACTGTGCCACCGCGGGGATTCATGGTGCCAGGTGCCCGGACCCTCGCGGCTGAGCCCTCGGCCCGTCAGCGGGATCGTGCCGGAGCTCGGCCGGACTCCGGATCGGGACGGACAGCACGGTCCTGGGCTCCACCGACGACAGCTCATGCCCCACGCCGAAAGCGCACGGGACGTCGGATGGCGTGCCGACGAGCGCGAGCCGGTCCCGAGGTGCCAGGATCCTCTTCGTGAAACCCGTGCCCCGCCGACTCGCGTTCCTCGTCGCCGCGTGCTTCTTCATGGAGAACCTCGATGTGACGATCGTGACGACCGCGCTCCCGACGATCGCGAGCGAACTCGGCGTCGGCACGCCGGAAGCCGCGGTCCTCGTGAGCTCCTACCTCGTCGCGCTCGCGGTCTTCATCCCGCTCGGCGGCTGGTTGCTCACACGCCTCCAGGCGCGGACGGTGTTCGTCGCGGCGATCGTCGTCTTCACGCTCGCCTCCCTCGGCTGCGGGTTCGCGCAGGATCTCGGCACGCTCACGTCGCTCCGGGTGCTGCAGGGCGCGGGTGGTGCACTCATGGTGCCCGTGGGGCGGCAGCTCGTGCTCCGCGATGCGCCCAAGCAGGATATTCCGCGACTCATCGCCTATATCGTCTGGCCCGGGCTCGTGGCACCCGTCATCGCGCCGTTCGTGGGCGGCGTCATCACGACCCACGTCGCGTGGGAGTGGATCTTCTGGATCAACGTGCCGCTCGGGATCATCGCGACGATCGCCGCGATCCGGCTCACACCGCGCACGGTCGAGGGGGAGCGAACCGCCTTCGACGTCCTCGGCTTCGTCCTCGTGGCCGTCGGCCTCGGGGGCCTCACGTGGGGTGCCCAGCGCGTCGTCGACGGCGCATGGGACGCACCGATCTGGGGTGGCGCCGCGGTCGTCGCCCTCGTCGTCGGGATCCTGCACCTGCGGCGGACCCCGCACCCCGTCATCGATCTCGGCGTCCTGCGCGATCGCGTGTTCGCGACGGCCCAGCTCGGGCAGGTGGCCTACTGGATCGCGGTCGGTGCCGTGCCGTACCTGCTGCCGCTGCTGCTGCAACAGGCCTACGGCTGGGACCCCGTGCAGGCCGGTCTGCTCGTGATGTGGGTGTTCGTCGGCAACATCGGCATCAAGCCCGCGACGACGCCGCTGCTCAACCGCTTCAGCTATCGGAGCGTGCTCGTGGTCTCGGCGATCGCGCTCGCGGTCGTGACCGTCGCGCTCGCGCTCGTGCCGCCCGAGTGGCCGAGCGTCGTGCTCGCGGTCCTCGCCCTCCTGAGCGGCGTGTTCCGTTCGGTCGCGCTCACGGCCTTCGCGACGATCGGGTTCGCGACGATCGCGAACGAGGAGCGTCGCGCGGCGAACACCGTCAATGCCGTCATCGTCCAGGTCGCGAGCGGATTCGGCGTGTCGATCGCGTCGGTCGGGCTCGCGTTCGGCGTGTGGTCGACGGGGGAGACCGCTCGCCCGGCGTTCCTCATCGCCTTCGCACTCGTGTCCGTCGGAGCACTCGCGTCCGCGATCGTCATGTCGACGCTCCCGCGCGGCTCGGGCGACGAACTCCGTACCGTCCGGCGGGCCTGATCCGCGACGCGCGCCGAACGCGCGCCTCGACGGACATGCCCGACCGCCGGGCGACGGACGCGGAGCGGCGCCGGGTCAGGACGTCGGCAACTCGCCCGTGAGGAACTGGGCCCGGCCCGCGCCGAACGACCAGTCCGCCGAGGAGTTCTCGACGACGCTCACGACGAGGTCCTCCGGCGGGACGCCCGGGGTCTCGTCGAGCTTCTGCGCCAGGAGGGCGTACAGTCGCTCCTTCGCCGCCTCGGGGCGTGCCTTGCTGATGACGCGCACGATCGTGAGGCGATCGCTGCGGGTGAACCCGAGACCCGTGTCGAGCGCGCGGATCTCGAACGGCTCGTGCTGTGTGAGCACCTGGTACCGGTCGGTCTCGGGCACCTCGAATGCCTCGACGACGGCCTCGTGGATCGTGTCGAGCAGGCTCGTGAGATAGGTCTCGTCGTGCCCCTTGAGGACGTGGACGGCGATGAGTGGCATGGGGGTTCCTCGTTCCGTTGGTGAATCGGCTTGGGTCGGTGGTCAGATGTCGCGGGCGAGCGCGCGGACGACGTCCGCGGCGGGCCCGGTCGGTGCGCTGCGGAATCCCGTCCCCGCCCAGAGATGGAGGCGATCGGCGTCGCCGGCGGCGCCGGCGGCCTTCCGGAGCGCGCGGGTGAGGTGGTGCACGGCGGGGTACGCAGTGAGGCCCGTCGCCTGGTGGCGATCGACGAACCCGTTCCGGAGCGCACGCGCAGGCCGCCCCGTGAACGCGCGCGTGACGACCGTCTCGGTGTGCGCGGGATCACCGAGCGCGCGGCGATGGGTGGGGGAGGTGCCGGCCTCGTCGGTGCGCAGCAGGAGCGTGCCGACCGCGACGGCCTCAGCGCCCGCGTCGAGCAGTCGGCGGACGGCCTCGGGGCCGTCGACGCCACCCGCGGCGACGACGGGGAGGGGGGTGACCGCGCGGACGCGTCGGACGAGTGTCGCGGTGTCGAGCGGTTCGGGGTCGCGCGTGTCGTCGAAGGTCGCGCTGTGCCCACCCGCGGCGGCGCCCTGGACGACGAGTCCGTCCGCACCGACGTCGGTCGCAAGCAGGGCCTCCGCGGGGGAAGTCACCGAGACGAGCACACGCGTCCCGACGGCGTTGAGCGCGGCGATCGCGGCGGGGTCGGGGAGGCCGAAGGTGAACGAGACGACGGGGACCGGGTGCGCGACGAGGAGCGCGAGTTTCGCGTCCCAGTTGTCGTCGTCGGTGAGGGGCACGTCGTCAAGCGTGAGGTCGTACGCGGCGGCCTCGTCGCCGAGCTCCGCGGCGTAGGCGGCGAACGCCGCGTCGTCGACCGGCTCGGTCGAGGGGACGAACAGGTTGACCCCGAACGGAACGCCCGCAGCGCGGAGTCGCTCGATCTGTGCGAGCAGGTCGTCGGGCGCGGCGTAGCCGCCCGCGAGGAACGGGAATCCGCCCGCGGTGGCGACCGCTTCAGCGAGCGCGACGGTGCTCGGGCCGCCCGCCATCGGTGCGGCGACGACGGGCAGTCGCGAGGTGATGAGTCGATCCGACATGCGGGCCCTCCTCCGAGACGTGCACGAGCTGCGCAACGGGTGCCACGCTACGGAACGCCCAGCTCACCGTGAAGTGCCGATCCGTCGCGATCTATGCTTCTGGGTTATGGATGTGGAGTTGCGGCACCTGCGCGCGTTCGTCGCCGTCGCGCGGGAGTCGTCGTTCACGGCGGCCGCGTCCTCGCTGCACGTCACCCAGCCTGCCCTTTCCCGGACGGTCCGTCGGCTCGAGGAGCTCGTGGGCGTCCGTCTGCTCGAACGCACCACCAGGTCGGTCACGCTCACGCCTGCGGGCACCCGATTCCTGGCGCGCGCCACGGACGTCTTCGCCACGCTCGAGCTCGCGCTCGACGAGGCGAAGAGCGGTCGGGAGCTGCGGCTCGGCTTCTCGTGGGCGCTTCCCGACCCCTGGTTCGCCGAGTGCGTCGAGGCGTTCGAACGTTCCGAGGGTGCTCGCGTGCGGGTCGTGCGACGCGACGACATCGCCGCCGCGCTCGCGCGGAACGAGATCGATGCGGCCCTCGTCCGTCACGAGATCCGGGCGAGGGGCGTCCGGCAGCGGAACCTGTTCGACGAGCCGCGCGTGGCGGCCGTCAGCGCGCGCTCGTCGCTCGCGCGGCGTCGGACGATCGACTGGGACGAGCTGCGCGACCACACGATCATCGTGAACACGGGGAGCGGCAGTACGCGCCCCGAGCTGTGGGCCGCGGGACGGGAGCCCGGGGACGTCGTCGAGTGCGGCAACTACGACGAGTGGATCACGCTCGTCGCCGCCGATCGCGGTGTCGGGGCGACGCCACGATCCGCGGCGTCGACCTACGCCCACGCGGGCGTCGTGTTCGTTCCGCTCGTCGACGCCCCGCGGGTGCCGCTCCGTCTCGTCCGGCCCGCGGATCGCTCGGACGAACTCGTCGATCGTTTCGTGGCGATCGGGATCGCCGCGCACGCCGCCGCCGATGACGACGGCGAGCGCGCACCGCACGAGCGATGAGCGTCGGCCCTGTCGCACGGGGTGGGAGGGGCGGCGGCACATCGCCCCGACCCCGTCCCTCCCCGTGCGGCGCCTCAGTTCCCGCCGCCGAGACCGGCGACGCTCGAGTGGTTGAACTGGACGTGCTTCGTGCGGGAGTAGTCGTCGAGGGCGTACGACGACAGGTCGCGGCCGTAGCCCGAGCCCTTGAAGCCACCCCACGGCACCTCGTTCGCGATTACGAGGTGCGTGTTCACCCACACCGTGCCGAAGTCGAGCAGGTGCGGTAGTTCGAGGGCCGCGCTCGCGTCGCTCGTCCAGACCGATGCGGCCAGGCCGTACTCGACCTCGTTCGCCCTCGTGACGGCCTCGTCGAGCGTCGCGAACGTCTCGACCGTGACGATCGGGCCGAACGCCTCCTCCTGCGAGGCGTAGGAGCCCGGCGCGACGTTCGTGAGCACGGTCGGGGCCACGAAGTAGCCCGGCCCCTCGAGCGCACCGCCGCCGACCGCCGCGACCGCGCCGTCGGACGTTGCGCGCTCGATGAACGCGAGGACGCGCTCGTAGTGGGCCTTCGAGAAGAGCGGGCCGATCTCGATCCCGTCACCCGCCCAGGGCTCGCCGATCGCGAGTGCGCCGACCTGTTCGACGAGCAGGTCCGTGAACCGATCGGCGACCGATTCGTGGACGAGCACGCGCGTGCCCGAACCGCACTCCTGCCCGCTGTTCCAGAAGCCCGCCGTGCGGATCGTCTGCGCGGCCAGCTCGAGGTCGGCGTCCGCGAGGATGACGAGCGGGGCCTTGCCGCCGAGCTCGAGGTGCACGCGCTTGACCGTCTCGCTCGCGGCGGCGGCCACGGTCCTGCCACTGCCGACGCTGCCCGTCAGGGCGACGAGGGCGATGTCGGGGTGGCTGGAGAGTCGAGCGCCGACCTCGCGACCGAGCCCGAGGACGAGGTTCGCGACGCCCGCGGGCAGGATGTCGGCGACGAGCTCGCAGAGGGCGAGCAGGCTGAGCGGCGTCTGCTCCGACGGCTTGATGACGAGCGTGTTGCCCGCGGCGAGGATCGGTGCGATCTTCCACGCGGCCATGAGCAGCGGGTAGTTCCACGACACGATCGCGCCGACCACGCCGACGGGTTCGCGCAGGATGATCGAGGTGTGGCCCTCGACGTACTGCGAGCTGCCGACCTCGGCGAACGAGCGCGCCGCGCCGGCCGAGAACCGGAAGACGTCCGAGGCCGAGGCCACGTCGTCGACCGCGACCTCGTGCGGCTTGCCCGCGTTGAGTGACTCGAGTCGCTCGAGGCGGTCGTGCGCCTCGTCGATCCGGTCGGCGATGCGCAGCAGCAGCTCGGCGCGATGCTTCGGCGTCGTGCGACGCCACCCGGCCAGTGCGGCGTTCGCGGCGGCGACCGCGCGGTCGACGTCGTCCGACGAACCGCGGGGGACGTCGGCGATGGGAGTCTCGGTCGACGGGTCGACGAGGGTCGTCGTCGCATCGCCCGTGCCGGGGACGAAGGCTCCGTCGATGAAGTGGGTGAGGGGCGGGAGCTCGTCGCTCGCGACGAACGTCGCGTGTGCGTCGCTGCGCTGGACGGTTGCGGGGCTGGTTTCACTCACGGTTCCGGGTCCTTCCGGTGGTGGTCGAGGAATCGGGTGTGCTCATCACTGAGCCAAGATTTGATCACCGATCATAAGTCGGCGTCTCGGTGGACACAAGCATGCGGTCGTGCTCGTCGATCGGGCGGGGTGTCGAGGGGTGCCGGGCGTCGGCTGAACACCCGGGGCGACTACTGTGGGGCCATGTCGATGTCGCGGATCGAGCCGAGTGCCAGGGTTGCCGATCAGGTCTTCGAGGCGATCCACGAGGCGATCATCCGCGGCGATCTGCCAGCGGGGAAGCGGCTCAACATGCGCGAGCTCTCGGACGAGCTCGGCACGAGCACGATGCCGGTCCGCGAGGCGATCCGCCGTCTCGAGGAGATGGGGCTCGCCGAGGCCGTGCCGTACCGTGGCGCGATCGTGCGCGGCTTCACCGACAAGGAGCTCCTCGATCTGTACGCCGTGCGGCGACGGCTCGAGGTCGATGCCGCGACCCTCGGGACCGCGCGTTCCTCGGCCACGACGATCGCGCGCATGGTCGAGGAGTTCGGCGCCATGGAGCGTGCCGTCGAGGCCGCCGATCCGGTCGACTATCTCGATCGTGACGAGGGATTCCTCGCCGTGCTGTACGAGGAGTCCGACAACGCGGTGCTCGTCGAGATGATCCGCACCCTGTGGCACCGGTGTCGCTCCTACAAGCTGCTCGGCGCGCAACGCGCCATGGCGGCGGGCGACGGAGCGCCGCTGCTCGATCATCAGCGGGCACTGCTCGCCGCCGTCCGTGCCGGCGACGCCGAACGCGCCGGTGTGATCACGGGTGAGTCGATCGACTCGGCGACCACGCGCATCGGTGAGGCGATCAGGCCCGCGAGCGACGACACGGACTGAGTCCGACCGGGGGGTGAGTCCCGCGCGTCCGCCGAATCCGGTGGTCGCGCGTGTCGCCGTGCGCTCGTCGTGCCGCGAGTGCGTGGTGGCCGTCTCGGTGTGCGTCATCGCGGCCGGCACGGTGCGCGCCACCGTCGTCGACGTGGTCGGCTCATCAAAAAATATCGCCGATCTGTGATCAGATATTGTGTGATCGCCGATCGGAACCTATCGTGATGGAAACCTCGGCACGAGGAACCGGACACAGCAGTCCGAAGGCCCACCGAACCGGTCCGGGACCGGTACCCCACCACGGCTGAACGCGCACACGCACGCGACGACGCGTCGGTGTCCGACGCTGCGTTCCGTCGTGCCCACCCAAGCGAAACCGATCGCGCACGACGGCGCGGACCACCGCACCGCGGCGATCGGATCGTCCACGACCGTGGACGGAAGACGAGACGAAGGAGCGACTCGGCTCATGAAAGACATAGTGATCGTCGGCGGCGGCCTCGCCGGGCTCTCGGCCGCGTGGCGGCTCCGGCACTGGGACACCCTCGTCCTCGAGGCGGACGACCGCGTCGGCGGGCGCATCCGCTCCGAACGACGCGGGGCGTACTGGCTCAACTGGGGTGGACACGTCTTCGCGGGCGGCGGCTCGTCCACGGACGCCCTGCTGAACGAGGTCGGCGTCATGGCCGTCGACATCCCGGGCTCGCTCCAGGCGCTCGCGATGAACGGTCGCTTCCTCCGGCGCGGACACATCGCGAGCTATCCGTTGCGCATCCCGATGCCGATGCGTTCCCGGGTCGCGACGATGCGCGCGGGCGTCAAGATCGTCGCAGGGGTCGCCCGGTACACGGGCGTCGTCCGCAAACGTGCGGGCGAGTCCGGGGCGATGCGGCAGCAACGGATCTACGACTTCGCGAACGAACGCTCCTTCCAGGACTTCACGGGCGAGCTTCCCGAGGACGCCGCGGCGCTGTTCAGCACGACCGTGTCCCGCTCCGCCGGGAACATGGACCAGGTGTCGGAGGGCGCGGGGCTCGGCTACTTCAGCCTCGTGCTCGGCATCGGACAGGGGCTCAGCCGCGGCATCGTCGGTGGCCCCTCGACGCTCACCGAGGTCCTCGCCGTGACCCTCGGTGACCGGGTCCGGCTCGGGACCGAGGTCCATGAGGTCGTCCGGAAGGCCGGCTCGGTCGTCGTGCGCTACCACCGGGACGGTGCCGAACACGAGGTCGAGGCGCGAACGGTCGTCCTCGCCACGACCGCGAACGTGTCGCACCGCATCGGCGTCGACCTGCCCGCGGACCTCCGCGACGCACTCGCGCAGGTGAAGTACGGCCCCCACGTGAGCACGGCGTTCCTCACGGACGAGCCCTCGGCGCGCCCCTGGGACGACATCTACGCGATCGCCGCGCCGAAGCGTTCGTTCGCGATCGCGCTCAACCAGGCGAGCATCGTCCGCGGCACGGAGTCCGTCCGCAGGCCCGGCGGCAGCTTCATGACGTTCTCACCCGCGGCCCTCGGTGCGGCACTGCTCGACAAGAGCGACGACGAGGTGGTCGACACCCACCTGCGCGATCTCCACGCGATCCTCGGCCACGGCTTCGCCGACTCCGTCGTCGAGTCGAAGGCCGCCCGCTGGGTCGACGCGTCGCCCTACTGCTTCTCGGGGCGCGCGCGCCTCCAGCCGACGCTCACGGCCGGTGCCGATCGCGTGTTCCTCGCGGGTGACTACCTCGGAACCCTCTACACCGAGACCGCGATCACCTCCGGCTTCTCGGCCGCCCAGGAGGCCGCGAGCGTCCTCGCGACCGAGCGACAGCGTCGCGGACACGAGCTGCCGCTCGGGGCGTCCTGAGCTGCACCCGCGGCCCGTCCACCCGATCACGACAATGCTCCACCGATCACGACAACGCTCCACCGACAACGAAGGAAACCAGCATGACCGCACCACTGCGAGGCGTCCTCACGGCGCTGACCACGCCCTTCGACGCCCATGAGGGCATCGACGTGCCCTGCTCAGGTCCGTCGTCGATCGTTCGATCGATGCCGGCGTCGACGGTGTCGTCGCCGCCGGCTCGACCGGCGAAGTCGGCGCGCTCAGCTCGGACGAACGCATCGCGCTCGTCGACACCGTCATCGAACAGACGGCCGGCCGCGTGCCCGTCATCGCACAGACGGGCGCGACCTCGACCACAGAGGCGATCCGGCTGTCGAAGGCCGCCGAGCGCTCCGGCGCCGACGTCCTCATGCTCATCACGCCGTTCTACGAGCCGCTCACGATCGACGAGACGGTCGCCTACCTCACGGACGTGGCGGGTGCGGTCGACCTGCCCGTCATGCTCTACAACATCCCGGCCGTCACGGGCGTGAACCTCGACCCGGCGACCGTGCGTCGGCTCGCGACCGAGATCGACAACGTCGCCTACATCAAGGACTCCAGCGCGAACTGGGAGCAGGCGCTGCAGCTCATCCACCACCATGCCGACGTCATCGGGACGTTCATCGGATGGGACTCCTACATCTACAGCGCGCTCGCGGAGGGGGCGGCCGGCGTCATGGCGGGTGCGGCGAACGTCGTCCCGGACGAGATCGTGTCGGTCGCGCGGGGCATCGCCGCGGGCGACCTCGCGGGCGCGCTCGCCGACTGGAAGCGGCTGTATCCCGTCATCGACGCGCTCATCAGCGTGCCGTTCATCTCGGCCGTCAAGGCGGGACTCACCGCCCGGGGCCTCGACGTGGGTGACCCGCGCCGTCCGACCGCACCGCTCGGCGCCGAGCAGCTCGCGGGCGTGACCGCGGCGCTCGCGCGACTCGAACCCATCGAACAGGGGGTGTGAGCGCATGGAATCCTTCGACATCACTGGCGTCTTCGCCGGCGTCGCCGACGTCATCTGGGGGCCGATGGCCTACGTCGTCCTCGGCCTCGGCATCGCCTTCACGATCGCCACGAAGGGCGTGCAGTTCCGGCGGATCCCCGACATGATCCGACAGCTCCGGGAACGCAACGACGGCGAGGGTGGGCAGTCCTCGTTCCAGGCCCTCGTGCTCGCGCTCGCGAGCCGGGTCGGCGTCGGGAGCATCGCGGGCGTCGCGACGGCCGTCCTCGGCGGCGGGCCCGGCGCCCTCCTGTGGATGGCGGTCACGGGCATCGTCGGCTGCACGGTCGGCTACGCCGAGGCGACGCTCTCACAGACCTTCAAGCGGCAGATCGAGGACGAGGACCGGAAGAAGGCGAACGAGGACATCGGTGGCATGCCGTACTACATCAAGTACGGTCTCAAGCTGCCCAAGGTCGGCGGGATCGTCGCCATGCTCGGCCTCATCGGCTACGGCCTGCTGTTCCCCGGCTTCCAGGTGAGCACGATCGCGTCGAGCACGAAACTCGCGTTCGGCGTCCCCGAGTGGGTGCCCGCCGTGCTCGTCACCGGCCTCATCGCGCTCGTCATCTTCGGCGGGACGACCCGCATCGTCAAGGTGACCCAGACCCTCGTCCCCGTGCTCGCGGTGGGCTACCTGATCCTCGCGATCGCCGTCATCGTGGTCAATGCCGACCGCGTCCCGGACGCGATCCTGCTCATCGTCAACTCCGCCTTCGGCATCGAGCCGGTCCTCGGCGGCATCGCCGGCGCGGCGGTCGCCTGGGGCGTCCGCCGTGCCGTGTTCGCCTCGGCGAACGGCCTCGGCGAGGCCACGTTCGCCGCGGCGGCCGCACGCACGTCCCACCCCGGCAAGCAGGGGCTCGTGCAGACGTTCAGCATCTACATCGACGTGCTGCTGATCTGCATGGCGACCGGGCTCATGATGGTCGTGTCCGGCAAGTTCAACGTGTCGGACGGCCACGGCGGGTTCCTCGTGCAGCACATCCCCGGCGTCGAGGTCGGCGCGAACTGGGTGCAGGAGTCCATCGACACGCTCGTGCCCGGCTGGGGCGCCGGGTTCGTGGCGGTGGCCGTGTTCCTGTTCGGGTTCACGTGCCTGCTGCTGTACTTCTACGTCGCGAACTCCAACCTGCTCTACCTGCTCGACGGCCGCGTCGGCAACGGGTGGAAGACGGCGCTCAAGTTCAGCACGCTCGTCATCGTCTTCGTCGGCTCCGTCACGAACGCGGAGATCGTGTGGGCACTCGGCGACATCGGGCTCGGCGTGATCGCGTGGATCAACCTCGTGTGCCTCGCATTCCTCTTCCCGCTCGTGTACCGCATCTCGCAGGACGACGAGCGGCAGCGGAAGCAGGGGCTCGATCCGACGTTCGATCCGAAGGCGCTCGGGATCGAGGGAGCCGACTTCTGGGAGCAGCAGCGCGAGAAGGCCGGGGCCTCGGCGACGGCGGTCGACGGGACCGACCCGGGGGAGCGACCCGCGGGCGGCTGAGACTGCAGGCACCGGAGTGCGACGGCCCGGTGGGCACCCGACACGCGTCGGGTGCCCACCGGGCCGTCGGCCACGCCGCGGGCAGGGAGGTCCTACCCTGAATCGGGTGACTGCCTCGAACCCCCGCGAGCTCTCGATCGTGCCCCGGATCGGTGCCGGCCTGCTCGGTGTCCTCGTGATCGTCGCGGGCGTGCTGCTCGTGGTGCGACCGCTCACCGCGCTCCTCGCCGTGCTCGCCGCGCTGTGTCTCGCCCTCGTCGTCGGCGCGATCGTCTCGCTGCGTGGCGGTCGCGGTCGGCCGGTCCGCCGGATCGTCGCGGGTGTGCTGCTCGTCGTCGCGGCCGTCTGCGTGTTCGCGGCACCCGATGTCATCCGTGCGCTCCCCACGCTGTGCGCGCTCGCGCTCGGTCTCGGGGCCGTCCGTCTCGCGGGCACCGCGGTCGGGAGGCGCGCCCGTCCGGTCGACGGGACCGATGCCGAGGGGACGCCGGCCTCGCGCGGCGAACGCGTCCGTGCGGGTCTCGCCGCCGCCGCGTGCGTGCTCGCGGCGGGCCCGGCGCTCGTGTGGCCCGACGCCGCATCCGTCGCGATCGCCGTCGTCTTCTCGATCGCGCTCGTCGTCCTCGGTGTCGCGCTCGTCGTCACGGGGATCCGTGGACGCGCCCCGCGACGCTTCGGCGTGCGTCAGGGATCGATCGGTCACGTCCGGAGCGAGCCGCGCGGGGCCGGGGCGGTGCTCCGCACGATCGGTGCGGTCGGCGCGCTCGTGGCCGCGATCGTCGCGACCGCCGGGACCGTCCCGCTCGTCGCGAGCGCCGCGTCGGTCGACGACTTCTATGCATGGAGCGGTCCCGCCCGCGCCCAGCCCGGCACGGTGCTCCGCGTGGCCCCCTACACGGGCGAGGTCCCCGCGGGCGCCGCCGCCCTCCGGGTGCTGTACGCGACGACCGACGGTGAGGGAGCCCCGGCACTCGCGAGCGCCGTCGTCGCGTACCCGACCGCCGCGCCCACCGACGGCGAGCGGCCCGTGCTCGCCTGGCAGCACGGCACGACCGGCGTCGCGCGATCGTGCGCGCCGAGCGTCGGCGCGGACGCCCTCACCGAGCTCGCGATCCCCGGCATCTCGCGCGCGATCGAGCGCGGCTGGGCCGTCGTCGCGACGGACTACCCGGGGCAGGGCACACACGGCGCCTACCCCTATCTCGTCGGCGAGGGTGAGGGGCGTGCGACGCTCGACGGCATCCGGGCGCTGCGCGCGATCGACGACGCGCACGCCTCCGAGCACGCGTGGATCTGGGGTCACTCGCAGGGCGGTCACGCGACGCTGTGGGCCGGACAACTCGCCGCGGACTACGCGCCCGAGCTCGACGTGCTCGGCGTCGCGGCGCTCTCGGCGGCGAGCGACCCGCTCGCGCTCGCGAGTCGCATCACGACGGGTGACCCGAGCCCGCTCGCCTCGCTCGTCACCTCGCTCGTGCTCGTGCCCTACGCGGAGGCGTACCCCGATGTGGAGCTCGACGCGACCGTGCACCCCGCGGGGCACGGCATCGTCGAGGCGTTCGCGAGCCGCTGCGTGATTGAGGCGCCGACGCTCGTCTCCGTCCTCGTCGGTGCCTCGCTGTCGTGGGACGCGCCCCTGTACCGGATCGACGTGTCCGAGGGGCCGACGCACGACCGGCTCGCGCAGAACCGCGCCGACGGGATCGTGCCCGCACCGCTCTTCCTCGGGCAGGGCACCGACGACGAGGTCATCCCGATCGAGCTGCAACGCACCCTCGCCGCCGAGCTGTGCGCCGCCGATCGGACGGTCGAGGTCCACGAGTACGAGGGACGCAGCCACATGGGCGTCATCGCCGAGGGCTCGCCCCTCATCGACGACCTGTTCGCGTGGGCCGATGCGGTGACGCTCGGGCAGGCGCCCGCGAACTGTTGAGCCGCCGAGCCCGTTCGGCCGGCGCACCCCGGCCGCCGAGCGCGCTCGGCGTTGCAGTGGCCGCGCCGGTGCGTGCGAACACGACGGTGCCCGACCGGAAGCCGTTCCGGTCGGGCACCGCGTGTACTCACCCGACGTGACGCCGGCGGATCGCGCCGGCGGCCGCTCACGCCGCTCGGGTCGCCACTCCTCGGCGGGACTCGTCGAGGTGCCGTTCGTAGGCGCCCAGGGTGAGGAATCGGGGGAACGAATCACCGAGCACCATCTCGCGAAGCAGCTCGGCCGCGTCGTCGAGTCGGTCGGTTCCGGTCCGGGGCAGTTCGCCGAGCGTGCGGTCGATGATCCACTCGACCCGCTCGCGCACCACGGGCAGACCGTCGTCGGTCAGCGCCCCCTGCTGGATCCACTGCCAGAGCTGGCAGCGGGAGATCTCCGCCGTCGACACGTCCTCCAGGAGGTCGTCGATCGGTACCGCGCCGGTGCCTCGCAACCAGCTGTCGAGGTAGCGCAGCGAGGCCGACACGTTCTCGCGGATGCCCGCCACCGTGACGGTGCCGTCGGGGATGCGGAAGTCGATGAGCTGCGAGCCCGTCACCGAGACGTCGTCGCGCAGTCGGTCGAGCTGGTTCGGCCGCTCTCCGAGGACCGCGTCGAACTCGGCACAGGCCGTCTCGATGAGCCCGGGGTGCGCGACCCAGCTGCCGTCGAACCCGTCCGACGCCTCACGGCGCTTGTCGATCGCGACCTGCTCGAGTGCCGCGGTGGTCCGCGCCTCGTCGTCGGGGTTCGGGATGAACGCGCTCATCCCGCCGATCGCGTGCGCGCCGCGCTTGTGGCACGTCGCGACGAGCAGTTCGGTGTACGCCCGCATGAACGGCACCGTCATGTTCATCTGCCCCCGGTCGGGGAGGAGGAACGAGCGACCGCGGTTGCGGTAGTTCTTGATGATGCTGAACAGGTAGTCCCAGCGGCCCGCGTTGAGGCCCGCACAGTGATCGCGCAGCTCGTACAGGATCTCGTCCATCTCGAACGCCGCCGTGATGGTCTCGATGAGCACGGTCGCCCGGATCGTGCCGTGGGGGAGCCCGATCGCCCGCTCGCTGAACGAGAAGACGTCGTCCCACAGGCGCGCACCGTGGCGGCTCTCGAGCTTGGGCAGGTAGAAGTACGGGCCGGCGCCCCGCGAGACGAGCTCGTGGGCGTTGTGGAACAGGTACAGGCCGTAGTCGACGAGCGAGGCCGAGGCGGGACGCGGGCGTCCCGCGGCGTCGACGTAGCGGAGGTGCCGCTCGTCGAGGTGCCAGCCGCGAGGGCGGAACACGATCGTCGGCGTGTGCTCGCCGAGCGTGTGCGCCGTCCCGTCCTCCGACACGAAGTCGATGCGCCGCCGGATCGCGTCGGCGAGGTTGAGCTGTCCGTCGATGACGTTCGACCAGGTCGGGCTGAGCGCGTCCTCGTGGTCGGCCAGCCACACCTTCGCCCCGGAGTTGAGCGCCTCGACCGTCGACCTGCGGTCGGTCGGACCGGTGATCTCGATCCGGCGGTCCTCGAGGCCGGGCCCCGCGCCGGCGACGCGCCACGTGGGGTCGCGTCGGATCGAGGCGGTCTCCCGCGGGAAGGCGGGGTCGGCGCCGGCGTCGATCGCTCGGAACCGCTCGGCGTTCGCGACGAGCTGCTCCTCGCGGCGGTTCATGAACCGGTCGTGCAGCTCGGCGATGAAGTCGAGTGCCGCGGGCGAGAGGATCTCGTCGAACCGGTCGTGCATGTCGCCGCGCACCTCGATGCGTCCGGCGGGGCGGGGCTCGGGCCGGGGCGTGCTCTCGGACCCGGCCGTCAACGTGGTGGTCATCGTCGTTCACCTTTCGGATGGTGCGGGAATCAGTGGAACTGTTCGGACTCGGTCGAGCCCACGAGCGCGAGCGTCGCGCTCGACGGGTTGAGGGCGGTCGCGATCCGGTCGAAGTAGCCGGTGCCGACCTCGGCCTGGTGCTTCGTGGCCGTGTAGCCGCGCGATTCGGCGGCGAACTCGGCCTCCTGCAGCTCGACGTAGGCCGACATCTGCCGGTCGCGGTAGCCGCTCGCGAGGTCGAACATCGAGTAGTTCAGGGCGTGGAAGCCCGCGAGGGTGATGAACTGGAACGCATAGCCCATCGCCGACAGCTCGCGCTGGAACTTCGCGATCGTGTCGTCGTCGAGGTGGCGCTTCCAGTTGAAGCTCGGCGAGCAGTTGTAGGCGAGCTTCTGCTCGGGGAACTCCGAGTGGATGCTCTCCGCGAAGCGGCGGGCGAGCTCGAGGTCGGGCTCCGACGACTCGACCCAGATGAGGTCGGCGTACGGCGCGTACGCGTGACCGCGGGCGATGACCGGCTCGATCCCGTTCTGCACGTCGTAGAAGCCCTCGGCGGTGCGCGTGCCCGTGAGGAACGGGCGGTCACGCTCGTCGTTGTCGCTCGTCAGCAGGGTCGCGGCGAGCGCGTCGGTGCGGGCGATGACGAGCGACGGCGTGCCGACGACGTCTGCGGCGAGGCGCGCGGCGTTGAGCGTGCGGATGTGCTGCCCCGTGGGGACGAGCACCTTGCCGCCCATGTGGCCGCACTTCTTCTCCGAGGCGAGCTGGTCCTCCCAGTGCACGCCCGCCGCACCCGCCTGGATCATGCCGTGCATGAGCTCGTAGGCGTTGAGGGGGCCGCCGAAGCCGGCCTCGGCGTCGGCGACGATCGGCACCGTCCACTCGCGGGACGTCTCGCCGCCCTCGGCGAACTCGATCTGCGCGGCGCGCAGCAGGGCGTTGTTGATGCGACGGACGACGGCCGGAACCGAGTTCGCCGGGTAGAGGCTCTGGTCGGGGTAGGTCTGGCCCGAGAGGTTCGCGTCGGCCGCGACCTGCCAACCCGAGAGGTAGATGGCCTCGAGGCCCGCGCGCACCTGCTGCACGGCCTGGTTGCCGGTGAGGGCACCGAGCGCGTACACCCACTTCTCCGGGTCCTCGTCGTTGCGCTGGATCAGATCCCACAGCTGTTCGGCGCCGCGCTTCGCGAGCGTCTGCTCCTCGCGGACCGGACCTCGCAGGGCGATGACGTCCTCGGCGGTGTAGTCGCGCTTGACGTTCGCCCAGCGGGGGTCCGTCGCCCACTCGAGCTCGAGCTCTGCGGCGGTCTGCGTCTGCGTGCCGGGGAGGTTCTGCGTGTCGGTCATGTGCTGCTCCTTCGCGTCTTTCACGTGGCCTGCAATGAGCATGCGCCGAATCGGACCGGTTCTTCGCAAGAAAGTGGATAGAAATATGCACGTTTTTCTGATCCGCAGAATGATCGGGTGTGGCAGGCTCGTGGCATGGCAGGACGACGGACCCTCGCGGGTGACGATGAGGACGTGCTCGATTCACTCACCATCGGACGACGCGTGCGTCGGCTCCGGGTCGACCGCGGGATGACCGTCGGCGAACTCGGCGACGCGATCGGACGTGCCGCCTCGCAGGTCTCCGTCATCGAGAACGGGAAGCGCGAGCTCAAGCTCGCCGAGTTGCAGCGGCTCGCCCGCGCGCTCGACACGACCCTCGACGCGCTCCTCGAGCCCGAGGCGCTCTCGCGCCGCGACGAGCTCGAGATCGAGCTCGAGCGCGCGCAGCGCAGCCCGCTCTACAGTTCCCTCGACCTCCCCGCGCTCCCCGTTCGCAAGAGCCTGAGCGACGCGGCGATCGAGACGATCCTCACGCTGCACGGTGAGCTCGAGCGGTTGCACGAACAGCGCGCCGCGACACCCGAGCAGGCCCGGCGCGCGAACGCCGAGCTGCGTGCGGAGCAGCGCGCCCGCGACAACTACTACGAGGATCTCGAGCACGCCGCCGCCGAGCTCCTCGCCGCGATCGGTCACCGCGGCGGTCCGCTCTCGCAGCGCGCGACCTCCGAGCTCGCCGCGCACCTCGGCTTCACGCTCCACTACGTGGGGGATCTGCCCGCGACGACGCGCAGCATCGCCGATCACCGCAACCACCGCATCTACCTCCCGATCCGCCAGCCCGGCACCGATGCGCGCTCGGCGCTCCTGCAGGCACTCGCCGCGCACGTGCTCGACAGTCCGGAGCCGCACGACTTCGGCGATCTGCTCCGGCAGCGCGTGGAGACGAACTACCTCGCGGGCGCGCTGCTCGTCCCGCAGGCGAGCGCACTCGAGTACCTGACGGAGGCGAAGGCCGCGCGGGAGCTCTCCGTCGAGGACCTGCGCGATCACTTCGCCGTGAGCTACGAGACGGCGGCCCACCGGTTCACGAACCTCGCGACGCGGCACCTCGGCATCCCCGTGCACTTCGTGAAGGTGCACGCGAGCGGCGCGATCTCGAAGGCCTACGCGAACGACGAGGTGCAGTTCCCGACCGACGTGCTCGGTGCGGTCGAGGGGCAGCAGGTGTGCCGGTGGTGGAGTGCGCGGCAGGTGTTCGAGGTCGAGGACCGTCTGAGCCCGTACCACCAGTACACGGACAAGCCGTCGGGCACGTTCTGGTGCACGTCACGCATCGAGTCGTCGACGAGCGGTGACTTCTCGGTGAGCGTCGGCACGAACTTCGCGGAGGCGAAGTGGTTCCGCGGGCGCGACACGAAGCGCCGGCTGCCCTCGCGCTGCCCCGATCCGTCGTGCTGCCGCGAGCCGTCCGGGAAGTCGACCGCGTACTGGGAGGGCAAGGCGTGGCCGAGCGCGCGCCTCAACGCGTCACTGCTCGCGGCGATGCCCGACGGCTCGACGACGGGCGTCGACAAGGTCGAGGTCTACGACTTCCTCGACCGCCACGCGACCCCCCACCCCTGACGCGCGAGCGCCGACCGCGAGCACCGACCCTCCGCGTTCCGGGCGAAATCTGGGGTTCCGGGGCACCCGGAACCCCAGATTTCGCCCGGAACTCTTGGGGGGAGAGAGATCGCGGGGGCGGGGGGCGGGTGGGCGAGCGGTCAGGCGGTCAGGGGGTCACGGGGTGGGGGATCGCTCGTAGAGGGTCACGACTGCGGCGCCGCCCAGCCCGATGTTGTGTTGCAGCGCGAGCGTCGCGCCCTCGACCTGGCGCTCGCCCGCTTCACCGCGCAGCTGCTGGACGAGCTCGGCGCACTGGGCCAGACCCGTCGCGCCGAGCGGGTGCCCCTTGGAGAGGAGCCCGCCGGACGGGTTCGTGACGACGCGGCCGCCGTACGTGTTCTCGCCGTCGAGCACGAAGCGCTCGGCGGTCCCCGGCGGGGTGAGCCCGAGTGCCTCGTAGCTCAGGAGTTCGTTCGTGGTGAAGCAGTCGTGCAATTCGACGACGGGCACCTCGGCGAGGTCGACACCCGAGGCCTCGGCGACCTGCGCGGCCGCGTCGGCCGTGAGGTCGGCACCCACGAGTTGCGCGAGATCGCCCTCGAACGTCGAGTCCCGATCGGTCGCCATCGCCTGCGCGACGATCCGCACGCCGGCATCGAGCCCCCGCGAGCGGGCGAACGCGGGGGAGACGAGGATCGCCGCTGCCGCCCCGCACGTCGGCGGACAGCACTGCAGGCGCGTGAGCGGTGCGAACACCTCACCCGACGCGAGGACCTCCTCCACCGTCACGGGTTCGCGGAACACGGCGATGGGGTTCGCGGCCGCGTGACGTCGTGACTTGACGGTGATCGCGGCGAACGTGCGGTCGTCGGTGCCGTGCCGCTCCTGGTACTCGCGGCCCGCACCGCCGAACAGTTTCACGGCCATGGGAACGTCGTCCGGTCCGAACTCGTCGTCCGCACGGGCGACGAAATCGGCGAGCGGCCCGGGGCGGTCCGCCCAGTGCTCGACGAGTGCACCGCGCTGCATCTGCTCGAAGCCGAGGGCGAGCACGCAGTCCGCGTCGCCGCTCTCGATCGCCTGTCGTGCGAGCCACAGGGCCGTCGATCCCGTGGCGCAGTTGTTGTCGACGTTGATGATCGGGGCACCCGTCCGGCCCACGCGATACAGGGCGCGCTGCCCGGATGTCGAATCGCCGTAGACGTAGCCGACATAGCTCTGCTGGACGTCGGCGAGGTCGACGCCGGCATCCGCGAGCGCCGCGCGGACCGCACCTTCGGCCATGACGTCGTACGGATCGCTCGTGCGCGGCGTGCGGAACGGCACCGTGCCGACGCCCGCGATGAGCGCGTTCGTCATCTCGTCGTCTCCTTCGTCCGGCGACGAACCGGCCGGGGCGGCGATGCTCGTCGGTGCCGAGCAGTGTAGCTCGCGCATCGTGGACCGGCGGGGTCCGGTCGGCCTCGAGGGCACCGTGACGCGGCCCGGGCGCTCGCCGGCCGCCCGGGTGCGGATCCCGACCGGCGCACCGTCCGACGCCGATTCCGACCGCTCGAACGATCCGACCGACATCGTGTGCGCAAGTTCTTCGACGTCCGTGCATGAGTGGTGGTGACCGGAGAACGTCTCTTCCCCCCGGAGGCGAACGGTCGGAACCGTCGGCGCGATCGTCGATGCGGACGAGTTGAACCGGTATCGCGACCCCCCGCGCGATACCGGTCCCTCCGCCGGATCGCCGACGGGCGCGATGCGGATGGGCCGCCGGACCTCCCCCCGGTGCACGGCGGCGCTCCGTGACGCGACATGCGACGCGCTCGACGCCCCGGTGCCCCGCCCCTCCCGATCGCCGACGGAGCGCATACACCGTCCTCGTCCTCGGTCGGCACGCACGAACCCGCGTCGTCCGCCGGAACGCCGCGGTCGCGGGGCCGCGCCGGTCGGTGCGCAACTTCTTCGCCGTCCGTCCATGGGGAGTGGTGACGGGTCGTCGCGAACCCCCAGTGACACGGCACCCGGTCGCCCCCCGCAGGTCTCCACGCGGGGCCGACCAGTCGTGCCCCGCTTCCCCCGGGCGGTGCGCACGATGGTCGGGCCGCCGCGCCGAGCTCTTCGGCGCGGCGGCCGCGCACCCTCCCGCGACCGCGGGGACCGCCGGACGCGTGGGCGGAACGACGACGCGTCGGTGTTCGTCCGTTTGCGCAGGTTCGGTCCGATCCGGGCATGGGCGGTGGTGACGAGTCGCCCGACGCGAGGGGCGATCTGCCGGAACGAAGAGGAGTGGTCCGTGAACGTCACGACGTTTCCGCCGCGAGGACGCGGGGTCCCCACGCTGAGCGACCTGCATTCGCTCACCGTGCTCGACGTCAAGTCGTCCGCGCTCGACGTCGAGCAGGGACGCATCGAATCGGCGGTGCTCGCCGATGTCGGACGCGACGGGCGGGTGCACGCGGTCCGTCGCTGGCGGGTCGAGCCGGGCGAGCCGATCGGCGCCGCCGAGTCCAACGTCGTCCGACTCGGTGGCGAGCGGCCTGACGAACGGCTCGACGACGGTGGGGACGCGATCGTGCAGATCGTGGAGGCGCTCCGCGAGCGCTTCGATGCAGGACTTCCCGTCGTGGCCTTCCACGCGGCGCGCCCGTTCACGGTGATCGACCGCGAGGCGCGGCGACATGCGGTGCACCCGGCGACACCCGCGCCGGTGATCGACCCGTTCGCGATCGACAAGGCCGTCGACCCCTTCCGCAGCGGCTCCCGCCGGCTCGTGGAGACCGCGAGCAGCCACGGCATCCCCGTCGATCGGGCGAACGCGCACGGGCCACTGTTCGGTGTCGTCGTCGCGGGCCTCCTCGCCTGGACGCTGCTCGATCGCTTCGCGGGCGAGATCGGGCACGGCACCGGGTCGCTGCTCGACATCCACCGAACGACGGCCGAGTGGGAACTCGGCGCCCGTTCCGATGCCCGCGCCGCGGCGTCGTGGCCGGTGCTCCCGACGCGCGAGGAGGCCTCGAGATGAACACCGCCACGATGCGTCACCGGCAGCACGGCGAAGGTGCCACCGTCATGGGCATCCTCACGCCCGAGGGGGACACGCTCGTCGCCATCGGCGCGGTCGTGCAGGGATTGCTCGAGTCGAGCGGCACGTCCACGTTCGGTGAACTGCTCGACGTCCTCGAGTCGGGCGACGATCTAGCGCTGCAGTTCGCCGCGCGCCATCGACTCACGGGGCGGCAGGTCGAGATCATCGACCGGAACCTCCGTCTCCTGCGGAGGCTGCCCACGCGCGCGGAGGCGAATCTGCGGCGCTGTCCCCTCTGCGGCGCCTACGACATCGTTGCGGGTGAGGTACCGGTCGCCTGTCGGCTCACGACCGGTTGCCAGGGCATCACCGAAGCGCCACCGCGCGCGTGGCGGATCCCGTGGGACGAGGTTCCCTCGGTCGAGCGCTGGAGCGTGCCGGTCGAGTTTCCTGAGAGTTAGCTGAATGCCTCGGATCTGCGTGCGATCCGCATGGGGGATCGACTCCTCACTTGTATGAGCGGTTTTGACCAGCCCACGATCGGCACCCGGCCCGGCGCTGCCGACCACGTGCGTCCCGACGACCCGACGGACGTCCGACGGACGTCCGCGATCGATTCGATCGCCCACCTCGACCCGGTGGTCGAGGCCGCGCCCGCGCGCATCGACGCGGGGCCGGCCGCCCAGGACTCGCCCGAGAACCTGCTGCACTTCGCGCGACGTCGCGCGATGCGGCTCGTCGGGCGACGCGCCTTCACCCGCGACGACGTCGACGACATCGTGCAGGAGGCCTATTTCGGACTGCTCGAGGCCCACAACGAGCGTGGGGGGCGGACGCCGAACGAGAAGCTCATCGTCGACCGCGTGACGAAGCTCGCGTCCCGGTGGCACCTGCCCGCCGACGTCCGCTACGAGTCCTTCGCGGGACGTCGCGTGTACCTCGGGCTCGTGGACGAGTTCCTGCAGGTCAAGGGTCGCATGCCCTCGCGCGTCGAAGAGGACGTGATCGCGGACGGTGTCCGCGCCGGGTGGCACGACCCCGAGCACCGTCCGGCGCCGGACTTCCATCGCATCTCGCTCACGCCGCACGTGTCGTTCGACGAGCGGTGGTGCGGGGACGACGCCGTCGAACCCGCGCTCGCGGATCCCACGGATCGGGTGGGCGACGCGACGCCCGAGCAGGTGCGCGACGCGGATTCGCGTGACGAGGCCGCGGAGGCGCTCGCGGAGCGCCTGACGCAGGCGCAGATGGGTGCCGTCGAACGCCGTCGACGCGCGTGGAGCCTGTTCGCCCAGGCGCTCGGCCTGCCGGATGCGGCCGCGGCCTCGCTCGGCCCGCGCGAGGTGACGGCGGTGAAGGCCGTCGTCCGCGGTCGGCTCGCGTCGATCGCCGCCGAGTATCTCGACGGTGAATCCGACGAACGGACGACCGAGGCGCTGTTCGCGCCGTTCGGGGAGTGCACCATGGCGCAGCGCGACCTCATCGCCGCCGCGCTCGAACGCAATCCCGGGGAGGCCGAGCGGCTCTGGACCTCGGCGGTCAACGCCGCGAACCGGCGGGGAGCGTCGACGAAGACGACCGATTCGCCGGTCTGACGATCGGATGAGCTCCCCGGGCGGATGAGCTCCCCGGGCGTTCGTGACGCCCGGGGGGACCGCAGCGTGGATCCTGAGTCGCGCTCCGGTTACCATGGGAATGCAGGGGACCGGCTGGGAGTCGGTCGTGACGCGCTGAGGGCGCTGCGAGCGATGAACTGAGCCGAGGGGGCGCGGGATGAGTACGGCATGGTCGCCGGCGGACGAGCTGGCGTCGGAAGAGGCGGCGCTGCTCCGCGAGGTGCGCGAGACCGGCGACGCCGAGGCGTTCGCGGAACTGTACCGGCGGCACTACGACGCGGCCACGAGGTTGGCACTCTCCCTGACGCGAGGTCGGCGCCCGGCGGCGGAGGACCTCGTCGAAGAGGGATTCACGAGCACGTTCGCGGCGCTCAAGGCCGGCGCCGGACCACACGTCGCGATGCGGCCCTACCTGTACGCCGCGGTCCGGAACGCTGCGGCGGCGCTCTCGAAACGCGAGTCCTCGACGATCGACGTGGACTCGTTCGAACCGTTCGACGTCCCGAGCGTCGACGACTATTCCGTCATCGAGGAGTCGCTCGACCAGACGACGATCGGTGGTGCGTTCCTGGGGCTGCCGAGCAGCTGGCAGAACGCGCTCTGGTTCGTCGAGGTCGAGCAGTTGGACGTCGCCGACGCCGCACCGCTCCTCGAACTCACTCCGAACGCCGTTTCGTCGCTGCTCGGTCGCGCTCGCGAGGGCCTCAAGCGCCGTTACCTCCAGCAGCACGTCGCGGAGCCCGTGCGACTCGACTGCCGGCGCATCTCGTCGAAGCTCGGCGCGTACGTGCGTGACGGGCTCACGATCAAGGAGAGCACCCGGGTCGAGAAGCACCTCGAGACGTGCGAGTCCTGCGACGCGGCGGTCGTCTCGCTCCGCGACATCGGTGCCGCGCTCCGGGCGGTCATCTTCCCGGCGACGGTCGGGACATCGGCGGCCGCGGCGCTCGGCGCGGGGCTCGCGTCGGCCTCCGGTGCGGGTGCCGCGCAGGCGAGCACGGCGTCGCCGGGCGGCACGGGCGGCTCCCCGTCCAGCGCGCCGGCCGTCGGCGGCGCGGCCGCCGTCGGTGCCGCGATCATGTCCGTGATCGGTGGTGCGCCGGTCTGGGCCGTCGGCGCCGTCGCGGCGATCCTCGTGGCCGGGACGGCGGCGTTCTGGGTGGTCCCCGCGATCGCGGGTGGTGCGGACGCATCGTCCGAGCAGGCCGAGAGCGCCGAGGGGGACGACTCGTCGAGCGGGGGATCGGGCGGCGGCAGCGGGTCGTCGGCACCGCCCGCGACGGCGCCGGCCACCACGCCGTCGTCGTCGCCGGCAGTCCCCGAGGACTCCTCGGACCCGACCGCGCCACCGGCCGACGACCCCGCGGCCCCGCCGACCTCGCCGGGGCGGCCGCCGTCGGGGAATCCCGTCGTGCCGCCCGGCTCGAACTCGCCGGGGCTGCCCGGCCCGTCCACGTCGACGCCGCCCGGGACTTCGCCCGGTTCGCCGGACCCGACGGACGACCCCGGGTCGACGGACGACCCGACCCCGACCGACGACCCCGGGTCGACGGACGACCCGACCCCGACCGACGGCCCGGACCCGACGCCGACCGGGACGCCCGGTCACTGTGACGGCGGTTCGTGGCCCTGGCCGTGGGACGAGTGCGATTGATCGCGGTCGTCAGAGGGGAGCGTCGAGGCTCTCGGCGCGAAGCGCACACACGATGATCGTGTCGAGGAGTTCGCTCCTCGTCGGGAGCGTGCGCCAGGGCGTGCCCGGCACATGGTGCATGACGGGGTAGTCGACGGTCTCGACGAGCGCCGTCCAGAGCGAGACGGGACGTCCGTCCGCACGCAGCGCGACGACGACGCGAGATGCGGCGTCCCAGTTGCGGGCGGTGGGGGAGTCGACCACGCGGAAGAGCGCACGACGCGACGCGACGGCCCGAGGGTCCTGCGAGGTGCCGAGGAGGCCGGAGCGATCGCGACAGCGGTCGATGAGCGAGGAGAGTCGCATCGCCTCGCTCGTCGTGAGCGGCCCAGGGGCCGGTGTCGCAGCTACCACGACGACACCATGCGCGGACGACGGGATTCTCGCGCAGCCGATCGGCCGGGCGCTTCCTCCGGGACGAACGCGTGTCGTCGACGACCGAATCGACGGGCCCGAGTACGATAGGGAGCATGTCCCAGCACGGTCTGCCCGCGGGTCCGGACGATCCGGAACCCGATCACGAGACCCGTCCGGGTGCGGGGGAGTCACCGCCCTCGGCGGCCCGGCGAACCGCGGCGCTCGTACCCGGCCTCGCGGTCTGCCTCGCGATCGCGGCGATCGCGACGCTCGTCGGGTCGTTCGTGCCCGTCCTCGGGAGCGCCATGCCGGCGGTCGTCCTGGGGGCCGTGGTCGCGATCGTCCGGCGTCCGGCGTCCGTCCTCGCCCCCGGGATCGGCTTCGCGGGCAAACGTGTGCTGCAGGCCGCGGTCGTCCTCCTCGGAACGCAGCTCTCGCTCGGAGAGGTCGTGAGCGTGGGCGTCGAATCGTTCCCCGTCATGGTGACGACACTCGTCGTCTGCCTCGTCACCGCGTGGCTCCTCGGACGGGCGATGCGCGTCGACGGCGAACTGACGACCCTCATCGGTGTCGGCACCGGGATCTGCGGGGCCTCGGCGATCGCTGCCGTCGCGCCCGTCATCGGCGCGTCGAGCACCGCGATCGCCTACGCCGTCTCGACGATCTTCCTGTTCAACGTCGCGGCCGTGCTGCTGTTCCCCTGGATCGGGCACCTCGCGGGTCTCGATCAGCATGCGTTCGGTCTGTTCGCCGGGACGGCGGTGAACGACACGTCGTCGGTCGTCGCCACGGCGGCGATCTACGGTTCGGCGGCGCTCTCGTTCGCCGTCGTCGTCAAGCTCGTGCGGACGCTCATGATCATCCCGATCAGCGTCGGCCTCGCGGTCCGCACCGCGCGGCGCGAGCGCCGGGACGGCGGGTCGGCGACGACGCTCACCGCGAGCGGGGTCGTGGGACTCGTCCCGTGGTTCCTCGTCGGCTTCCTCGTCGCGTCCCTGCTGCGAACGCTCGGTGCGGTCCCCGACCCCGTCGCGGTGTCCGCCGGCACCGTCTCGGTGTTCCTCATCGCCACGGCGATGGCGGGCATCGGCCTGTCGGTCGACCTGGCGGCGTTCCGCACGGCCGGCCTCCGTCCGCTCCTGCTGGGTGGCCTGCTCTGGATCGTCGTCACCGTGACGGCACTCGCCGTCATCCTGTTGACGGCGAGCTGACGGATCGGGCTCAGCGTTCCCCGAGATCGACGACGGCACCGATCTCGTCGCTGCGCCGTGCGGCGTCGAGGACCTCGATGACGGCCACGGCGTCGTCGGCGGAGACGGGCGCGTCCGCCTCGCCGCGCACGGCGGCGGCGAACTGCTCGTAGTAGTCGACGTACGAGCCGCGCGAGGACGGCACGCGTCGTGCGCCCGCCGCCGTGGTGAGGACGCCCCAGGCGTGTTCCGGTTCGTGTGCCCACTCGGACGGATCGTGCGCGGGACGCTCACCCGCGTCGATGCGAACGGTCTGCACGTCGGTCGTCGATGCTGTGTAGGAGCCGTCCGCACCGTACAGGCGGAACTCGCGCGCCTGGAGGCGGTTGCGCTTGCTCGCGCTCAGGTGGGAGTCGGTCCCGTCGGCGTGCTCGATCGTGATGACGAATCCTTCGTCGGTCGGGCCCTCCGGGGTGTCCGCGGGATCGAGGCGGGCGAAGACGCGCGTCGCGGGGCCGAACAACCACAGGGCCTGGTCGACGAGGTGGCTCCCGAGGTCGCGCAGGAGGCCACCGCCGGGCCCGCCCTCGAGGGAGCCGGGCTCGTCGAGGTCGTAGCGTGAGTGGAACCGACGGATCGTCCCGAGGTCGCCGGCGTCGAGCAGGTCGCGGATGGTGCGGACGTCCGGGTCCCACCGTCGGTTGTGGTAGACAGCGAGGGTCCTGCCGGCCGCCGCGGCCGCGTCGCGGAGCTCCACCGCGGTGGCCGGGGTCGGGGCGAAGGGCTTGTCGGCGACGACGTCGACGCCGAGCGAGAGGGCCTCGAGGACGAGTTCGCGCCGCGTCGTGGGCGGCGTCGTGATCGTGACGGCATCGATGCCGTGCCCGGCCCGCTCACCCTCGACGAGCGCGGCGAGCGAGTCGTAGACGGGCACTCCGGGGAAGTCGGCCTCGACCTCGGCGCGTCGTCCGGGGGACCTCGTGACGACGCCCGCGAGTTCGACGCCCGTGGCCGCGGCGATGTACGGGGCGTGGAACCGACGGCCACCGGCGCCGTAACCGACGAGACCGATGCGGACCGGTCGGGTGCGTTCGGAGGGTGTGGTCATGTCGGCTCCCGTCGGATTCGTCGGGCCCGGAACGGGCCCTCCGTCATCCTAATGTCAGGACATGACAGCTTCCGCGTGTGTCGCCCCGTTTCGGCACACGCCCCGACGTCGTCGCCGGTCAGGGCGTGCGGAGTCGGTCGATCCAGCCGAAGTGCTCGCGAGCGAGTGCGATGCCGCGTTCGACGGCATCGGTGTCCCGGACGTTCGTCTCGACCGGGAGGATGCGGTCGTAGTACACCGCGACGAGCGTCGCGAGCGGCTCGACGTCGTCGGCGATGATGCCCACGCGCGCACCGTCCTCGAGAAGGGCGACGGCCTCGTCGCGGGATGCTCGTCCCGGTCGCACGAGGCACCACACCTCGTCCTGCACGATCGTCGCGCACTCGTTCTCGTCCCGTGCCGCCCCCTGGCGGTCGATCGTGTCGTTCATGGATGCACCCCATTTAGTTAGGACATAGCTAATGATTAGTGACTGATACGCTAAGCGACATGGCTGAGAAGTCGAGCACCGTCGACCGGGACACGGCGATCACCCAGGTGTGCGGGGACCGTCGCGCCGTCGCCGAACTGCTCGCGATCAGACACCTCGACGAGCTCGTCGAGCTCGATCTGACGATCCATCAACTGAAGGTGGTCCTGCTCGTCACGAGCGGCGTCGCCTCGACCGGCCGTGAACTCGCCGACGCGCTCCACGTGACGGCCCCCACCGTCTCCGCCACCGTCGATCGGCTCGTCGAACTCGACTACCTGACGCGCGTCGAATCGCCCGACGATCGCCGCGTGCGGCGCCTCGAGCCGACCGTCGTCGCCGAACGGGTCTACGGACTGGTCGGCGGCCTCCGCGACCACGCGTACGACCTGCTGGGTGACCTCGACGACGACGACCTGCGCGCGCTCGCACAGGGCGTGCGTGCGCTCCGTCGCGCCTGGCAGCGCCGCGCGGCGGACGAGCGCTGAATCGACCGGTTCACGATCACCGCGGTCGGTCGCGCCAGCGATACTCCGATTGGGGGCGTCCGCCGGTGCCGTAGCGGGATCCCCGCTCCACGCGCCGGGAGTCGGCGAGGAATTCGAGATAGCGGCGAGCGGTGACACGCGAGATGCCGAGCAGCGTGGCGACCTCGCTCGCCGAGAGCGCCTCGTGGGTCCGGACCGCCTCGGAGACGAGCGCGAGGGAATCGGTCGAAAGCCCCTTCGGGAGCGAGCCGGAGCCGGCGGGTCGGAGCGCGCCGAGCATCGCGTCGATCTCCTCCTGCGTCGCCGCGCCCGCGGCCGCGCTCGCCCGCGAGCGGAAGTCGCGGTACTGTTCGAGCCGCTCACGGAACACCGCGAAGGTGAACGGCTTCACGAGGTAGTGCGCGGCGCCGAGGGCCACGAACTGGCGAACGACATCGGCATCGCGCACGCCGGTCAGTGCGATGACGTCGACCGCGGACGCGCGCGAGCGCAGATGCCGCAGCACGTCGAGTCCCGTCCCGTCGGGCATCGTCATGTCGAGCAGCACGAGGTCGATCCCGGCACCGCCCGGCGCGCGCAGCACGTGATCCACGGCCGAGCGTGCACCGCTGCACTCCGCCACGACGCGGAACCCGTCGACACGCTCGACGTAGCTGCGGTGCAGCTCGAGCGTGAGCGCCTCGTCGTCGACGAGCAGGACGTCGATCATGCCGATGCCTCCGCGGCGGGGAGGTGCACCGTGAACGTCGTCGGCGCATCGGGGGCGAGCTCGATCGAGCCGTGCGCCGCATCCACGATGGAGCGCACGAGGGGAAGGCCGACCCCGCGCCCGAGTCCTCCCACCGGCTTCGTCGAGAACCCCTCCTCGAACACCCGAGTGGTGAACTCGTCGGGGACGCCGTCGCCGCTGTCGGACACGACGATCCGCAGTTCGCCGCTGGTCCCACGCTCGAGCGATGCGTCGACCCAGCGCGGCTCGCGACCGCTCGCGGCGGCGTCGAGCGCGTTGTCGATGAGGTTGCCGAGGACGGAGACGAGATCGACCGATCCGAGACCCGTGGGCGGGGCGTCGGGATCGATCTCGACGGTCCACTCGATGCCGAGTTCGCGCGCCTGCGACGCCTTGCCCATGAGGAGTGCGGTCACCGCCGGATCGATGTGGGCGGGCACATCGATCCGGTCGAGGAGCGCCTGGCTCCGGCGTGAAGTCTCGGTGAGGATGGCGATCGCCTCCGTCGTCCGCCCCAGTTCGAGGAGCGCGACCGCCGTGTGGAGCCGATTCCCGTGCTCGTGGGTCTGCGCGCGCATCGCCTGGCTGAGCGTCCGAACGGATTCGTACGACGACACGGCGTCGCGGATCCGGTCCGCGGGCAGGTCGCCGGCGACCTGGCGCATGAACCGACGTGCGAGGACGGCCCCCGCGATCCCCGCGGCGACGATCGTGAGCGCGACCCCGACGACGAACGGGAATCTCGGCAGCGCGAGGTCGGTCGTGATGCTCCCGAGCGTGACGCCCGCGGCAACCCACCCCACGAGCGCCCCGTCGGACACGACGGGGACGATCGTCCGCACGGACGCCCCGAGCGTCCCCGTGTACTCCTCCGTGAGCGGGACCGGTGCGTCGGGGACGGTGCCGAGATAGCGCAACCCGATGCGGGTCACGTCGGGGTGCGTGACGCGGATCCCGTCCGGCGTCATGATCGTGATGAAGTCGACCGACGCGTCCGCGAGGATGTCGTCGGTGATGGGTTGCAGCCGCTCGGTCGCACCGGGTGCCATGAGCGCCTCCGCGACGAGCGGCATCGCGACGATCGACTCCGCGACCGCGCGCGAGACCGTCTCGGCCTCGTGATGGGCCGTTCGTTGCGCATCGACGACGAGAAGTGCGCCGACGAGGACGCCGACCACGAGCACCGACGCCGTCACGGCGGCGAACGCGCGTGACGCGGCGCTCGCACGGCCCCGTCGGTCCATCGCTCCTCCCCGGCGCCACACCGATCGGCATCCGGCGCGGTTCCGGGCGTGTCGGCATCGGCGCCGTCGGACTCCATCGTACCGAGACCAATAGGACCACAAGCGTCGCGCCGCGACGTCGGGCGCGCAAGGTGGAGGGGAACGATCGGCCGGGCCGATCGACCGGACAACGATGTTTCGACCACGGAGGCGACGATGGCTCTTTCGAACGGCAGGGGAACGACCCCCGCGACACACGACGAACGCAAGCGGGGGATCCGCGGCTGGGACAAGCACACGTGGCTCTACGTGTCGGTGATCATCGCGGTGCTGCTCGGCATCGTGGTGGGACTCGCGGCACCCGAGTTCGCGCAGGGACTCGAACCGCTCGGAAAGGGATTCGTCGCCCTCATCAAGATGATGATCGCCCCGATCATCTTCTGCACGATCGTGATCGGCGTCGGCTCGATCGCGAAGGCCGCGACGGTCGGCAAGATCGGCGGACTCGCGCTCGGATACTTCATGCTCATGTCGACGTTCGCGCTCGGCATCGGCCTCGTCGTCGGCAACATCATCCACCCCGGCGAGGGCCTGAACATGTCGGGCTCGAGCTACGAGGTCGAGGGTGAGGCGTCGCACACGACCGACTTCGTGCTCGGCATCATCCCCGACACGTTCTTCTCGGCGTTCACGGGCGAGAGCGTCCTCCAGGTGCTCTTCATCGCGCTCCTCGTCGGCTTCGCGCTGCAGGGGCTCGGCGACAAGGGCAAGCCGATCATGACGGGGATCCGTCACCTGCAGACCCTCGTGTTCCGTGTCCTCGGCATGATCCTCTGGCTCGCACCCATCGGCGCGTTCGGCGCGATCGCAGCCGTCGTCGGCAAGACCGGCGTGGCGGCGATCTGGGGGCTCGGTCTGCTCATGATCGCCTTCTACATCACGTGCTTCCTGTTCGTGGTCGTCCTGCTGGGAACGCTCCTGTACGCCGTGACACGCATCAACGTGTTCAGCCTCATCAAGTACCTCGGACGCGAGTACCTGCTCATCGTCGGCACGTCCTCCTCCGAGTCGGCGCTGCCGCGACTCATCGCGAAGATGGAGCACCTCGGCGTCTCGAAGCCCGTCGTGGGCATCACGGTCCCGACCGGCTACTCGTTCAACCTCGACGGCACCGCGATCTACCTCACGATGGCGTCGCTGTTCATCGCGACGGGCATGGGGCAGCCCATGTCGATCGGTGAGCAGATCGGCCTGCTCGTCTTCATGATCATCGCCTCGAAGGGCGCGGCGGGTGTGACCGGCGCCGGCCTCGCGACACTCGCGGCGGGTCTGCAGGCGTACCGACCGGACCTCGTGAACGGTGTCGGCGTCATCGTGGGAATCGACCGGTTCATGTCGGAGGGGCGCGCCATCACGAACTTCTCGGGCAATGCGATCGCCACCATCCTCATCGGGACGTGGACGAAGCAGTTCGACGCCGAGCGCGCGAAGGCCGTCCTCGGCGGCGAGCTGCCGTTCGACGAATCGACGTTCGCGGGCGACGACCACGGGCCCGCGGAGGAGCCGGCCGCGCTCACGACCGGGGGAGCCGACACCGGGACGCGCTGACGTCTCGCGCGGTCCCACGGGGCGGGTGGCGCACGGCGCAGCTCGCTCCGTGGCGTCGTCGACGGGCCGTATGCTGGCGGAATGGATCGCAGCGAACGCTCGAAGACCATTCCGATCGACGAACGGTCGGCCACACGTCTCGCCGATACCGGGCTCCGATACGGGCTCGTCGACGTCGCCGACGAGACGACGTTCGACGCCTGGTTGCAGGCGGTCTCGCGTGGATTCCACGGCGAGCGGGACGACGCGGCCGCGCTCGCGAGAACGCGTGAGGCGCTCGCGGAACGGCGCATCACCGGGGTCTGGGACGACACGGCCCCCGTCCCGATCGATCCCGTCGCGACCGTCGCGTCGTGGATCGGCGAGATCACGCTCTCGCCCGGCCGGACGATCGAGTCGTGGGCCGTCTCCGAGGTGAGTGTATCGCCCACCCACCGTCGCCGCGGTATCGCACGCAACCTGCTCGAGGGCGAACTCCGCACGGCCGCCGCGGCGGGCCTCGCGGCCGCGATGCTCACGGTCTCGGAGTCGACGATCTACGGCCGATTCGGATTCGGCCCGGCGACGCTCGGTGCGACGTACCAGGTCGAGACCGCGCGTGCGACGTGGCGGGGACCCGTCGCGCCGGGGCGCATCGATCACGTCACGCCACAGGACGCCGCGGCGCTGCTCGCGACGCTCCACGACCGTGCCCGGCTGCAGGTACCGGGCGACACGAACGCCTACCCGGCGCTCTGGGCCCGCATGACGGGCGCGGTCGGGGACCCAGCCAAGACGGCACCGATCCGGAGCGTCCGCTACGCCTCCGCCGACGCTGAGGTGACGGGCGTCGCGGTCTATCGGCTCCGCGCGAACGAACACGACTTCACGAAGCACACCGTCGAGATCGAGGCGCTCGTCACGGTCGACGACGAGGCGTACGCGGCCCTCTGGCGCTACTTCCTCGAGCTCGATCTCGTCGAGAGTGTCTCGGTGGAGGTGCGTGCGCCCGGCGAGCCGCTGCGCTGGATGATCGGGGACTTCCGCGCGGTCACCGAGCGGGTCATCGATCACGAGTGGCTCCGCGTCCTCGATGTCCCCGCCGTGCTCGGCGGACGGGACTACGCGGCGTCCGGCCGCATCGTCCTCGATGTCGCGGATTCGCTCGGGTTCGCCGCCGGCACCTGGTTGCTCGTCGCCGACGAGGCAGGCACCGGGGTCGTCACGCGCCTCGACGCCGTGCCGCACGCGACGCCCGTGCTCGAACTCGACGTGGCCGAACTGGGCTCGCTCGTGCTCGGCACGGTGACCGCCGAGACGCTCGTTCGGGCCGGCCGGATCACGCCGCGCGCAGCGGGCGACGCGGCCGTCGCGGACCGCCTGTTCCGACCGGCACGGACACCGTGGCTTTCGACGTGGTACTGAGGTGCTCACCCCGGGCGTGAACGGCCCCGCGCTCAGCGGGACGGGGGTACCCTGCCGGTCGACTCGCGGACGGTGAGCTGGCTCGGTAGGTGGTCCATGCGGCGACTGCGGTCCTTCGTGGTGAAACGTCCGAGCAGCAGGTCCATCGTCGCGCGCCCGGCCTGCTCGCCCGAGGCGCTCACGGTCGTGAGCGGTGGCGAGGTGAACGACGCCCCGAAGATGTCGTCGCAGCCGATGACGCTGAGATCGTCCGGGACCGCGACGCCCCTCGCTGCGAAGCGCATGAGCGCGCCGATCGCGAGCGCGTCGTTGAAGAAGATCGCGGCGGTGACGTCTGCGAGCGCGACGGCGTCGGCCGCCGCCGCGCCCGCCGCGAGCGTCGGCCGGAACGCGCCGACCGGCAGGAGGCACACGGCGGCCCGATCCGCGGCCTCCTTGAGCGCACCGAAGCGCACCCGATCCAGCCAGGACGAGCCCGGACCGCGCACGTAGGCGATGTGCGTGTGGCCGAGACTCACGAGATAGTCGAGTGCGCTCACGAGCCCGACGGGCGTGTCGATCACGACGCCGGAGAGCGCACCCGCCTCGCGATTGAGCGCGACGAGCGGAACACGGTCCGCAACGCGCTCGAGGACGGCGTCCGGGGCCCGCGGTGAGGCCACGACGATGCCGTCCACCGCGTCCGACAGCTCTGACAGCAGCTCGCCCTCGACCTCCTCGGAGTCGTCGCTCGTCACGAGCAGCAGCAGGAAACCGCCCGCCTGGGCGCGTGCTTGACAGCCGCGGATCAGGTCGAGATTGAACGGATTCGTGAGGTTGGGGACGACGAGCGCGATCGTCCCGCGGGTCGTCCGGGTCCTCGACGCGGGGATCATCGCGCTCGCGTAGCCGAGTTCGCGCGCCTTGCGGACGACGCGCTCGTACATCTGGGGGCTCACGCGATTCGGATTCGACAGGGCGCGCGACACCGTCGACGGCGCGACACCGCACGCGTCGGCGATGTCGGTGAGGGTGACTCGCCGTCGGACGCGCCGGGCGGGCATGGCCATCGGTTGATTCCTTTCGTGCGGTCGTCGTGGCAAGAATTTTGCCACGACTCGCACACCCCGTGGTCGCGTCGCCCGGGAACCCGCCGTGTCGCGAACCCGCTCGGCACGAACACGGCAAAGCGCTGGCGCAGGGATCCGGTGCGGCGAAGCATGTCCTGCACCCGATGACGTGAGCAAGGAGAGCCGACATGGCACGACGAATCGATCTCGTTGCGGACCTCGGCGAGGGATTCGGCGATTGGAAGATGGGCGACGACGACGCGCTCCTCGACATCGTCACCTCGGCGAACATCGCCTGCGGCTTCCACGCCGGCGATCCCCGCATCATGGACCGCACGGTGGCGAAGTGCGTCGAGCGCGGCGTGCACGTCGGCGCCCACCCGAGTTTCCCCGACCTCGTCGGTTTCGGCCGGCGGGCGATGGACCTGACGGGCGACGAGGTCCGCACCGACGTGATCTACCAACTCGGTGCGCTGCAGGCGTTCGCGACCGCGCACGGAACACGTGTGGCGCACATCGCACCGCACGGTCGGCTCGGGAACCTCGTCGCGGTGCGTGAGGACTACGCCCGTGCCGTCGTGGCGGCCGTCCTCGTCGTCGATCCCGAACTGCGCGTGCTCGTCCAGGACGGCTGCCTCGCCGACGCGGCGAGCGAGGCCGACCTGCAGATCGGTGTGATCGGTATCGCCGACCGCGCGTACGAGGACGACGGCACGCTCGTTCCCCGCTCGGAGGCGGGAGCCGTCATCCACGACGAGGACGAGATCGCCGCGCGCACCGTGCGCATGGTCCTCGACGGGACCATCGAGAGCCGCACCGGCCGAACGCTTCCCGTCACGGTGGACTCCGTGCTCCTGCACGGCGACAACGCGGGCGCGGTCCGCCTCGCGCAGCGGCTGCGCGACGAGCTCGTCGCCGCGGGCGTCGAGGTCGCGGCACCGGAGCGACGACGATGAGTGCCGTCGACCCGGCCCACGTCCGCATCGCGGGCTCGGGAGCCGCGGCGATCCGCGTGAGCAGCGATTCGGGCGACCGCGAGCGCGATTGGCGCACCGTGCACCTGCTCGCCGACGCACTCGCACGGAGCGGGACGTCGGGCCTCATCGGTTGCGTCCCCACGTACGAGTCGGTGCTCGTCGAGTACGACCCGTTCGCGATCACCGCCGCCGAGCTGACCGGCACCATCGAATCCACGCTGGCGGGCCTCGACGCCGATCGCCCCCTGCACGACCACCCCCGTCACTTCGTCGTCCCGGTGCGCTACGGCGGGGAACTCGGACCGGACCTCGACCGCGTCGCCCACCTCACCGGACTCGCGGCCGAGGACGTCATCCGGCTGCACCTCGAGCCGCTCTACACGGTGCGTTGCCTCGGTGCACCCGGCGGGTCTCCGATGCTCGACGGGCCGGCCTTCCCCGTCCCGGTCCCACGGCTCGCGAGCCCACGCACGAGCGTGCCGGCCGGCATCGTCTCCGTCGCGGGGCGCCAGGCGACCGTCGCCCCGGCGACCGCACCGGGCGGTTGGTCCGGGATCGGCAGCACCCCGCTGCGTATCCTCGACCTCACGCGCGAGCCGCTCGTCCCGTACCGGCCGGGCGACACGATCCGCTTCGAACGCATCGACGACGAGCGCTTCGAGGCGCTGCGGGGTCACCCGCTCGAGGCGGTCGCGGCATGAGCGGCGGCATCGTGGTGGAGCGCGCCGTCGTCGCCGCCGTCACCGACCTCGGACGCGAGCGCGGCCCGGCCGTCGGGCTCCCGGTCAACGGGGCGCTCGACCAGTACTCCGCCCGCGTCGCGAACATCCTCGTCGCGAACGACGAGCGCGCGCCGCTCGTCGAGATCACGGCGTCCGACTTCGTCTTCGTCGCGGCCACGAACCTGCTCGTCGCGGTCACCGGCGCCCCCGTCGTCGTCGTCGTCGACGACGTCGAGCGCCCGATGTGGGAGCCCATCTCGCTGTGTGCCGGACAGCGGATGGAGATCGTCGAGATGGCGGCCGGGCTGCGAACCTACCTGAGCGCCCACGGCGCGTTCGAGGTGCCGATGCTGCTCGGAAGCTGCGCACCGGACACGGTCGCGGGGTTCGGCACCTCGCTCCGGCCGGGGAGCGAACTCGTCGTGGGGGAGGCGGTCGACCCCGTCGTCAACCCCTTCTTCGACATGTCGCTGTTCAACCTCGGTGTCCTCGTGCCCCACATGGGCGGCGAAGCCGTCATCCACATCACCGACGGTCCCGACGTGGACGAGTTCGCGGGCACCGACGCCCGCCTCGTCCACGACCCCTACACCGTCTCCGCGAAGAGCAACCACATCGGCCTCCGGCTCACGGGCGCGCTGCCCGTGCGGCGAGGGGGCGGCGAGGTGCTCTCGCGAGGCGTCCCGGTCGGCGCCGTCGAGGTGCCGCCCGGCGACGAACTGCTCGTGCTGCACCGCGGCCGCGGCGTCACGGCGGGGTACCCCGTCCTCGCCGTCGTCACGCCCCTCTCCCTCGACGATCTCGGTCAAGTGCGACCGGGAGAGCGCATCCGGTTCCGACACACGACGGTCGAACGGGCGCAGGAGTCGCTGCACGAGTGGCGGGACCGGCTCGACGACCTGCGTCGTCGCGTCGAGACCGTCTACACCCACCTCGGAGCGACACAGCTCGTCGCCCGGGGGTCCACCTTCACCCCGAGTTCCACCCCATCACCGGAGGGCATCTCATGACCGCACCCGCGACGTCGGCCGCTGCAACGAAGCAGCCGCCGAGCAAGCGCCGGATCCTCGTGGCCGGCTGTATCGGAATCTTCGTCGAACTGTACGACAACGGCATCTTCGCCTTCATGGCGAGCACGCTCGCGATCGTCTTCTTCCCCGCCGGTGACGAGACGGGGGCACTCGTCTTCGTCTTCGCCGGCTACGCCGTCTCCTTCTTCGTCCGCCCGCTCGGCGCCGTCATCTTCGGTGTCCTCGGCGATCGCTTCGGCCGACAGCGCATGCTCGTCGCCGTCATCATGCTCATCAGCGTCGCGACGGCGGGCATCGGGCTCCTGCCACCGTACGCCGTCATCGGTGTGGCGGCGCCCGTCCTGCTCGTGCTGTTCCGGATGCTGCAGGGCCTCTCCGTCGGCGGCGAGGCGGCCGGCGCGATGACGTTCCTCGCCGAGCACTCGGCACCCAACCGCCGCGGCCTCAACACGAGCCTCGCGCAGGTCGCATCGTTCGCCGCACTCCTCACGGGCACCCTCGTCGCGTTCGGCATGTCACCCTGGCTCACGGCGGACGCGATCGGCGCCGGCGGCTTTGGCGCATGGGCGTGGCGCATCCCCTTCCTCGTCGCAGTGCCGCTCGGGCTCGTCGGGTTCTACATCCGCAAGTCGCTCGACGACACCCCGAACTTCAAGAAGCTGCAGGAGGAGGACCGGCTCTCCCGCAACCCCATCAAGGAAGCGTTCTCGACGCCCGAACACCGCAAGGCGATGCTGCTCGCGCTGTTCGTGCCCCTCATGAACGGGGCCGGCTACTACGTGATCTTCTCGTACATGCCGACATTCCTGAAGAGCGATGCGATCGGCTTCTCGATCGGAACCGCGCTCATCGTCACGGCGACGAGCCTCGTCGCGATCTGCATCGCCGTCCCGATCGCGGGTGCGATGTCCGACCGGTTCGGGCGCAAGCGCATCATGGCCTGGGCGGCCGTGCTCATGGCCGTCATCGCGATCCCCGCCTACGCGCTCATCATCACGGGGGAACTCGGCCTCGCGATCCTCGGCGCCTGCCTCATGGCGGTCGTGTTCGCGGGCCACACCGCGGTGATCCACATCATGATCGTCGAGCTGTTCCCCACGAGGATCCGGTACAGCGCCTACGGCCTCGGCTACAACATCTCGTCCGCGCTGTTCGGCGGCACCGCGCCGCTGCTCATGACGTGGCTCATCGGCCTGACGCACAACAGCTTCATGCCCGCGTACTACGTCGTCCTCACCTCGATCGGAACCCTCGTCGCCGTGCTCACGGTGACCGATCGAGCACACGAGCCGCTCCGCGACGAATGACCGATCGAACCGAAAGGATCAGGACGCAGCAATGACCTACAGCGACTACCGCACGGCCCTCGTGACGGGCGCCTCGACGGGGATGGGCGCCGCGATCGTGCGCAGGCTCACCGAGGCGGGCCTCGAGGTGTACGCCGTCGCCCGCGACGAGGAGCGGCTCGCCGCCCTCGCCGCCGAGACCGGCGCGATCCCGCACGTCGTCGACCTCGCCGATGTCGACGCGCTGGAGCGCGAACTCGGGGCACTCGAGATCGACGTCCTCGTCAACAACGCTGGCGTGAGCGCGACGGGCAATGTGCTCGACGCCTCACGCGGCGTGATCGACGCGATGGTCGACGTGAACCTCCGCGCCGTGCTGCACCTCGCACGCCTCCTGTTGCCGGGCATGGTGGAGCGGGATCGTGGCCACGTCGTGAACATCACGAGCATCGCCGGTCGGTACAACTTCTTCGGCCACACGGCCTATCACGCGACGAAGGCCGCGCTGTCCCAGGTGTCCCGTCAGCTCCGCAACGACGTCCTCGGACGCCGTATCCGGGTGACGGAGATCTGCCCGGGGCGTGTGGAGACGGAGATCTTCGGCCGGAACCTCGGCGGGACGCCCGAGGCGATGGCCGAGGCGTGGGCGACCTACTACGAGGGGTACGAGTCGCTCACGACCGAGGACATCGTCCGCACCGTGGACTTCGTCGTCGCCGCCCCCGGCCACGTGAACTTCGGCCTCATCGAGGTCACGCCGACCTTCCAGGTGCCCGGCGGCCTCACGTTCGACAGGAGAGAAGACGCATGACCCCCACCGCACACACCGACGCGACCCTGCGGATCCCGCCGCACGTGACGACCCGCATCGAGCGCGCTCGTCCCGAGCAGATCGAGCGCATCGGCAGGTACACGGCCGCGACCATCCACGAGGCGCAGGGCCGACGTGGGGCCGTCGCCTCGAACATCACGCCCATCGACCGCGAGAGCTCGTTCGTCGGTTCGGCCTTCACCGTCGTCTGCGCGCCGCGCGACAACCTCATGCTCCAGGTCGCGATCCACTTCGCACAGCCCGGTGACGTCCTCATCGTCTCGGCCGGAGCGTTCGCGCAGGCCGGGACGTTCGGGGACGTCCTCGGCAACGCGTGCGCCGCGAAGGGGATCGCGGCGCTCGTGACGGACAGCGGCGTGCGTGACACGAGGGAACTCCGAGAGCTCGGGCTGCCGGTCTTCTCCGGGTCCGTGTCGATCTCGGGCACGGTCAAGGAGACGCTCGGGCACATCAACCAGCCGCTCGTGTTCGGCGGACAACGCATCGAACCCGGCGACATCGTCAAGGGTGACGCCGACGGCATCGTCGTCGTCCGACGGGACGAGGCCGACATCGTCGCCGAGCTGTCGGAGGAACGTGACCGGAAGGAGGCCGACCTCATCGCGCGCTACCACGCCGGTGGCACGACGATCGATCTCTGCGGTCTTCACGACGTCCTCCGCGCGAAGGGCCTGACGACCGATCTGGACGACGTCGACCCCGAGCAGGGGCTCGGGGCGCGATGAGCGGCGTCACGAACACGGCGGCGTTCCGCCCCTCGGCGCGGGTGGCGCGCATCAGGGAGTCGCCGAGCACACTCGCGGCGAACCGCGTCCGGGAGCTCCGGGCCGCGGGGACACCGATCATCGACCTCACGATCGGCGAGCCCGACTTCGACACCCCCCGCAACGTGAAGGACGCGGGCATCGCCGCGATCGAGGCGGGCCGGACGAAGTACACGGCCGTCAACGGGACGCCCGAACTACGGGCGGCGATCCGAGCGCGCATGCTGCGCGCGAGCGGCATCGAGTTCGACGACGCGTCGATCGCGGTCGGCGGGGGCGGCAAACAGGTCATCTACATGGCCTTCGCCGCGACCCTCGACCCGGGCGACGAGGTCATCGTCCCGTCCCCGTACTGGGTCTCGTATCCGGACATGGTGCTCGCGAACGACGGCACGCCTGTGATCGTCGACACCGCCGAGGCGACCGGGTTCAAGCTCACACCGGAGGCGCTCCGCGCGGCGATCACGCCGCGGACGCGGTGGGTGGTCGTGAACGCCCCCGGGAACCCGACGGGCGCGGTCTACACGCGCGCCGAGATCGAGGGGCTCGTCGAGGTCCTCGAGGCGTTCCCGGACGTGTGGGTGCTCGCCGACGAGATCTACGACGAGATCGGCTTCACGGGGCGGCCCTTCGTGCCGTTCGTGGCGGCGGCGGGGCGCGTTCGCGACCGCGTCCTCACCGTCAACGGCGTCTCCAAGTCGTACGCGATGACGGGGTGGCGCCTCGGATACGGCGTCGGCGCTCCCGGGCTCGTGCGGGCCATCAACATCCTCCAGTCGCAGAGTTCGTCCTGTCCGTCGTCCGTGAGCCAGGCGGCCGCGGTGGTCGCGCTGACGGGCGATCAGTCGTTCATCACGGAGAGCGTCGCGCGGTACCGGTCGAGGCGGGACCTCGCGGTCGACCGCTTCGGAGAGATCGACGGACTCCGGCCGATCGTCCCGGACGGCGGGTTCTACGTGTTCGTCGACTGCTCCGGACTCATCGGCAGGCGGACCGCGGGTGGCACCGTGCTCACGTCGGATCAGGACGTGACGATGTGGCTCCTCGACGAGGCGCGCGTGGCCGTCATCCAGGGCGCCGCGTACGGCAGCGACGCGTTCTTCCGCACCTCGATCGCGACGAGCGAGGAGCAGATAGAGGCGGGCGCGCGCGCGATCGCCGAGGCGGTCGCCACGCTCGCCTGACGACAGGCGCGAACGACGGAGCGGGGCGGCCACATGGCCGCCCCGCTCCGTCATTCGTGTGTTCGTCGCGCGCCGCTCAGCGACCGTTCGCCGCGTCGTACGCCTCGACGACGGCGTTCGGGATCCGACCGCGGTCGGAGACCTTGTGGCCGTTCGCCGACGCCCACGCGCGGATCGCGCTGAGGTCGCGCTTCGGGACGCGCGAGTTCGAGCTCGAACGGCCCGACTTCGTCCGCGAGACGACGCGGGCCGCGTCGACGTACTTCTCGAGACCGGCGCGGAGCAGTTTCGCGTGATCCGACGAGAGATCGATCTCGTAATCGTTGCCGTCGAGCGAGAAGCGAACCGTCTCGCCCTCACCCTCGTCGAGCGGGGTCTGGTCGATGTCGTCGACGAGCTGATAAACGACTTTACGTGCCACGGTACTTCCTTCTGTTGCCTTGGAACATGGATGCAGATAGGGAAAGGGTACGGGGAGATGTCCGGAGGTGCAAATGCATTCGATCTTGCCCGGGAATTCGCTGGGCGATTGACCCTCATGAACGCCCGGACTACCGGAAGAACGTGAAAGAGGGTTGGGGTGTATGGAACTCGAACGGGTGGAGTGCGCGGAGCGATTCTACATCAGGGTCGATCGGAAGTCGTATCCGCAGGGGCAGGAATGGTGGGAAACGAAAAGCGGAACGCGATTCATCGTCACTTCGGTGAATGCGGATTCTCGTCGGGTCCGTCATTCGTGTCGGGCGGTGGGACGACGGGCGGTGTCCGGCCCGATGTACGCGGCCACGGTCGGTCACGGAGGCGATCGGCACGGGGCCGTGCGGACGCGCGCTGTTACGCGCGGTGACATACCGGACCGCTGCGATTCGCACCACCGTGAGGCACACTTACTGCGGCATCGACGCCGGCCCCGGCGTCCGCGCCGGAACCGATGATGTCGACGGATCGACGGCCTCCGGCCGACGTTTCATCGGGCTCCGCCGAATCCGGATGGATGACGGACCACGACAGGACAGTGAAGGGGACGTTCATGACGACAAAGGTTTCGGACGGGTTGCGACTCGTCTCGCACGACGACGACCAGTTCGCGCTCCGACGCGCCTTCGGACGATTCCCGACGGGCGTCTCCGTGCACGCGGCCGAGATCGACGGCATCGAGCACGCACTCGTCGCCTCGTCGTTCATGGTGGGCGTTTCCCTCGATCCACCCCTCGTGGCGGTCGCCGTGCAGGAGAACTCGGAGACCTGGCCGCTCCTGCGTGACGCGGAACGGTTCGGTGTCTCGGTGTTCGCCGCTGGGCAGGGTCCGCTCGTTCGCCAGCTCGCCGGCAAGGACCGCGCCGCACGCTTCGACGACGTGGCGGTCGAGCACGGCGAGCACGGCCCTGTTCCTCACGGCGGCATCGAGCTGGTTCGAGGTCTCGTTGCACGAGGAGTTCCGGGCGGGAGATCACCTCATGGGCCTGCTCAGGGTGCACCGGGTGGCGACGGCGGACGAACGCGATCCGCTCGTGTGGCACGGTTCGGGGTTCCGTGACCTCGCGGCGCTCGGGTCCGTCGACCTCGGCTGAACGGCCCCGCCCCACCCCGGTGATCGGGGTGGCCCACGGCGGCGACCCCGTCGGCGACCGACGGCGCGATGATCGAGGCGGCGCTCCGTGCGCCAATACACTCGATCGGTGCCCGCCGCGGGCGCGGAGGGAGCGGGACATGATCGGCGTGCTGCAGGGGTTCACGGTCATCGGCGTCATCATCGGCGTCGGCGTGGTCCTGGGGCGCACGCGCTGGCTCGGCGAGAACGGCCGCTCCGTCCTCACGAAACTCGCGTTCTGGGTCGCGACGCCCGCGCTCATGTTCCAGTTGCTCGCCGAGGCCGACCTCGTGTCGCTCTTCTCCGCGCAGTTCACGGTCACGGCCGTCGCGATGCTCGTGATGGCGGGGCTGTACGGCACGATCGCGGCGATCCGACGGTGGGGGCTCGGGCCGGGGACCGTCGGCGCGATGGTGTCGAGTTACGTGAACTCCGGCAACCTCGGCATCCCCATCGCGGTCTACGTGCTCGGCGACGCGACCCTCGTCGCGCCCGTCATGCTCGTGCAGCAGCTCATCATGAATCCGATCCTCATGGCGCTGCTCGACATCGCGACGAGCGACCGTTCGGCGCGTGCGTCGCGCTGGTGGCACTATGCGCTCCGACCGTTCCGCAACCCCATCGTCATCGGCTCGCTGTCGGGACTCGCCTGCGGGGTGCTCGGGATCGTCGTCCCCGGTTTCGCGGTTCCCTCGTTCGTCATGGCGCCGATCGAACTGATCGGTGCCATGAGCGTGCCGGCGGTCCTGCTCGCGTTCGGGATGTCGCTGCGGGACAGTTCGGTCCCGTTCAGCGGCCCGGAACGGGGACAGGTGCTGCTCTCGACGATCCTCAAGTCCTTCGTGCACCCGGTCGTCGCGTGGCTGCTCGCCGTCCACGTCTTCGGCATCACCGGGCACACGCTCCTCGCGGTCGTCGTGACGGCGGCGCTGCCCGCCGCGCAGAACATCTTCACGTACGCCTCGGAGTACGGCACGGGTGAGAAGCTCGCGCGCGAGTCGATCCTCCTCACGACGGTCCTGAGCGTTCCCGTCGTCTTCGCGGTCACCTTCCTCGTCCACCCGTGACCCCGCCCTCGTCCACCCGTTACCCGCGAGCGGCGCACCGGCGAGCCTCCGAGCACACATCGCGGTCCCCGGGCACGCTCGGACCGCCTCGCTAGCATCCGCCCATGGACGACACGAAGGCCGCGTTGCACCGCACGCTCCGGTCGCAGCGCGAGGCGCTGCTGTGGAAGCTCGAGGGGCTCGGCGAGGCCGACGCGAGACGTCCGCGAACCTCCTCCGGGACGAATCTGCTCGGGCTCGTGAAGCACACCGCCTCCATCGAGTCGGAGTACTTCGGCCTCGTCTTCGGCCGGCCTGCACCCTTCGAGATCCCCTGGTACGCCGACGGGGCGGAACCCGACGGGGACATGTTCGCCGCGGAGGACGAGACGATGCTCGACGTCCTCGCGTTCGCCGACCGCGCCTGGGCCCACGCGGACGCGACGATCGACGAACTCCCGCTGCACGCCACGGGACGCGTGCCGTGGTGGCCCGAGGAGCGCGCCGCGACGACGCTCCTGCGGATCCTCGTACACGTCATCGCCGACGAAGCGAGGCACGCCGGGCAGGCGGACGTTCTGCGCGAGGGGATCGACGGCGCGCGCGGCATGCTCCCGGACGCGCGCAATCTGCCCCCACGCGACGGCGGCTCCTGGGCGGCCCACGTCGCGCGGCTGCGGGCGATCGCCGACCGAATCGACCTCGACCTCGGCCGCGGTTGAGCGGCGGGGCACGCGAACGGTGCGCCGAAGATGACGCCGCGCGTCGGTGCGGGCACCGCGACGCTCGCGTCGATTCGACGCCACCGTGTCGGACGTCTTGAATGGACTCGGCGCCCGGAACGGACTCGGTGCCGGGTCGCGCCCGGTGTCGTGGCGCCGAGAGAGCGGAGGCGGAGCTATGGGATCGACGGACACGAGCACGGAGGCTCCCGTCCCGTTCCGCGTGGTCGTCGTCGGTGCGGGGCCGCGCGGCGTCTCGATCGTCGAGCGGATCGCGGCCGGTGGTCTCGGGGGCGATGCGCCCGAGATCGAGATCCACCTCGTCGACCCGGCGCCGGCCGGCGCGGGCGAGGTGTGGCGCACCGACCAGTCCCGCGAGCTCAACATGAACACGTACGCGGGTGCCGTCACGCTCTTCACGGAGCAGACGACCGAGGCGGTGCTGCCCGTCGTCGCGGGGCCCACCCTGCTCGAGTGGGCCGACCTCGTGGTCGAGCATCTCGCGCCACCGCGACTCGGCGACGAGCACGCGAGCCGACTGCGATCGATCGATCCGGCGGTGCGGGCCACGTTCGCCGAGCGACCGCCGTCCGCCGCACTCGTCGCGCCCGGTGGTTTCCTCGACGAACTCGCGGCCGTCGAGCTCGACAGCCACGCCTCGCGCGCGCTCTACGGCGCCTACCTCGAATGGGCCCTCGACCGGGCGACCGCCGCTCTCCCGTCGGCGTCGAGCGTCCACGTGCACCGGGCACGCGCCGTGGGGATCGAACCCGCGGGGCACGTCGACGTCGTGGAGCTCGACGACGGCGCGCGCCTCGTTGCCGACGCCGTCGTGCTCGCGCAGGGGTGGCTCCCGAGTGCGCCGAGCCCGGCCGATGCGGCGCTCCGCGACCGCGCGCGGGGGAGCGGTGCGGTGTGGATCGAACCCGCGAGTCCCATCGACCAGCCCGTCGAGCGCGTCCCCGACGGTGTCGACGTGCTCGTCCGGGGCCTCGGTATGGGCTTCTTCGACACCGTGACACTCCTGACCGTCGGCCGCGGGGGACGGCACGAACTCGGCACCGACGGGGCGTCCGTCTACGTGCCGAGCGGCCGCGAGCCCCGATTCCACGCGGCCTCCGGCAGGGGCCTGCCGTTCCGCGCGAAATCGCGCTACGGGAGCCTGCCGCCCGCGGGCGGACACGAGCGCCTGCGGGCCGTCGTGCCGCGGCTCCACGGCACCGTCGACTTCGTGCGGGATCTCCGGCCCGCCCTGCGACGCGACGCACTCGACGCCTACTACGCGACGCTGCACCGGACGAACCCCGCCGCGTTCACGGCACCCCTCGAGGTCGTCCTCGGGATCGTCGAGTCGCGGGCCGACGACCTCGACGAGCTCGACCGGGCGCTGCGAGACGTCGTCCCGGACGCGGCCGACCGATTCGATCCGGTCGCGGCGACGACGCTCCCGGCGGGACGGTTCGCCTCGTCCGACGCCCTGCACGACGAGATCGTCGCGCGGCTGCGCGCCGATCTCGTCGAGGCCGAACGGGGGCACGACTCGCCGATCAAGGTCGGCCTGTGGTCACTCGCCTCGGCCCGGGCCGCCGTGTCCCGCGTCGCGGCGTTCGACGGTCTCGATGCGGAGGACGCGGCGGGGCCGCTGCACGAGTTCATGCAGATCGGCAACCTCGCCGGCTCGGGCCCGCCGGCCCAGCGGATCCGGGAGCTGCTCGCGCTCGTCGACGCGGGGCTTGTCACCTTCGTCGGCCCGCGACCGATCGTCGACATCGACGAGGCGACCGGACGGTTCGTCATGTCCTCGCCCGACGTCGAGGCCGAGCCCGTCACCGCTCCGGTCCTCATCGACGCATGGGTGCGGCCGCACGACGTCCGGACGACCCGCGACGAGCTGCTGCGGCGGCTCGTCGAGGACGGGCGGGCTCGTCCGTTCGCGCGCGTCAGCGGGCTCGGCGGCCGCGTCCCGACGAGCGCGGTCGACGTGGATCCGGTGACGAGCCGCATCGTCCACGGCGACGGCACGACCGACGAGCGCATCCGGCTGATCGGCGTCCCGCTCGCGACGAGCCGCCGCGACACGCTCATCAGCCCCATGCCGGGCACGCGCGCGACGATGCTCGTCGAGACCGACGCGGTCGCGGCCGATCTGCTCGCGCAGGCCCGCGCTCAGCGCTCGGTGCGCAGCCGGTCGACGAACGCGTCGACGAGTGCCTCGAGCCGTTCCGCCGAGTAGCGTTCCGGCTCGAGCACGACCTGCGTCTGCGTGCCCATCGCGAACACGAACAGCACGTCGGCGGCCGCATTGACGTCGAGCGTCGCGTCGAGATCACCGTCGACGACCGCCTCGCGCAGGTGGGTCGCGAAGCGGCTACGCCACGCGCTCCCCGTCGTCGCGTGCAGATCGCGCTTCGCACCGTCGGTGAGCGCCTCCTCCCAGAACGGGACGACGATGCGCGCCTCGAGGCGCCGCTCCTCGTCGAGGGGGAGCACCTCGAAGATCGCCCGTCGGAGGGCGTCGAGCCCGCGCCGGTCGCGCGTCGACACCTCGATGCGGCCGTCCGCCGTCTCGAACACGTGGGTGAACGCGGCCATCACGATCGCGTCCTTGTTCGCGAAGTAGGGCGAGAGCGCGCCGTTCGCGAATCCCGCCTCGCGCGCGATCTCGCGCATCGTCGTCGCCCGGATGCCCTTGCGGGCGACGAGCCGCCACGTCGCGCGCACGATCTCGCGCCGACGAGCGTCGTGGTCGACGATCTTGGGCATGACCAGTGATCCTATCGAGCGGTCCGCATCGGGCGGTCGTTCGAGTGGACCCGGCGGCGGGGTGGACACGCGCGCACGCGCGACCGAGCGGCGCCACGACGGTCACGTGTCGGCCGCGCCGAGCCCGGTTCGCTAGCGTGCTGACATGACGAACGACATCGAGGGGAACGGTGGACTCCGCTGGGGCGTCAAGGACTCGTTCATCGACTACGTCCGCCGGTCCGGCGGCTCGGTCGAGGCGAGCGAGGGCGTCGAGGCGAGCGACGACGGCTTCGTCTTCCCGCGCACCGCGGACGACGCGGTGCTCGATCCCGTCTCACCGACGGGCGTCGCGTGCTTCGGTGGTCGCCTCAGGTTCCGGGCGCACGCCGGCCACCTCGACGTCGTGCTCGGCGAACCGGAGGTGCACTTCGGCGACCACGGAGCGTCCCTGCACGTGCACGATCTGCACGGCGACCTCGTCGAGCTCGCGACGCTGCAGCTCGGCGGTGCCTTCCGCCGCGACGACGGAGCCCTCGACTGGGTCGCCGTGCCCGTGACCCTCACGAGCGCGGGCGCCGACACGTTCGGCGGGGCGTACCCCGCCTACACGGAGTTCGAGCCGCTCTCCCTCTCGCTCCTGCCTGCGGCGGGCGACTGGCGAGGGTGAGCCTAGACTGTGAGTCGCACGGCCGAGACCGCCATCCCCGACGCGGCCGGCCCGGAGGAGGAGCACACGGATGAGCGTCATCGACGAGCTGCTGGAGCACAATCACGAGTACGTCGCGAGCTACACGGGGGACAAGCCGCTCCGACCGTCGAAGCGACTCGCCGTCGTCGCCTGCATGGACTCGCGGCTCGACATCTTCGCCATGCTCGGTCTCGATCTCGGTGAAGCGCACATCATCCGGAACGCGGGCGGCGTCATCACCGACGACGTGATCCGCTCGCTCACGATCTCGCAGCGCATGCTCGGGACCGAGGCGATCCTGCTCATCCACCACACGAACTGCGGCCTCTCGACGTTCACGGAGGACGAGTTCGACGAGCGTCTGCTCGCCGAGACCGGCGCGCGTGCGCACTGGAAGGCGGAGTCGTTCCGTGACGTCGACGTGAGCGTTCGGGAGTCCATCCGGCGCATCACGCAGAGCCCGTTCGTCGCCCACACCGACAACGTGCGCGGCTTCGTCTTCGACGTCGAGACGGGTGAACTCCGCGAGGTCTCGCGCACGGCCGACGCCGCCTGAGCCACCGCGTCGCCCGACGGGCTGTGGAGGAGCACTCCTCCACAGCCCGTCGTTGTCCGTGCGGCCCGGACCGGTCGTGCGCGGCAGGATCGGAGGACGACGGAGGGGGCCGCGATGGGGTCGAGGACGGACGGACACGACGGTGCCGATGACGAACGGGAACTGTTCGAGGCGCTCGTCCTGCTCGGGTTCCAGGCCGGGCTGTCGTGGCGGCTCGTGCTCGAGCGGCGTGACGTGCTGCGTGATGCGCTCGCGGGGTTCGACGCGGTGCGGCTCGCGGCGTTCGGGGCTGCCGAGGTCGATGTCGCACTGCACCGGCCCGGCATGATCCGGAACCGGCGGAAGGTCGAGGCGGCCGTCCACAACGCTCGGACGGTGCTGTCGCTGCGTGTGGCGGGTGGGCTTTCGGGCCTCGTGGACGGCGTCGTTCCCCGGGGAACGGTGCTCACCGTCCTGCCGGGGACGGGCGGTCGGCGGTCCGTCGAGTCGGTCGAGCTCGCACGTGTGCTGCGCGGGCACGGATTCCGATTCGTCGGGCCGGTCGTCGCACACGCACTCGTCGAATGGACGGGCCGGGGCGAACGCCTGGCCACCGCGGCGCCATAATCGGTACATGCCACCGAGCGAGCGCGCGTTCCCGGACTTCCGCCCCGGTCAGTGGCCGCTCGTGATCGCGGCCGTCGGACTCGGGATCGTCAACGACTTCATGCTGTCGGCCTATCGACACGTGCGGAGCACCCTCGCGCCGCCCGATGCGCCCCGCCTCCGCCGCGGCGCGCCGGGCTACCCGACGATCGTGCCCCTCGGCGGACTCTGGGAGCGCTGGGACTTCCTGCACCCGATCCTGCGGCACCTCAACGCGATCGGGTATCCCGTGCACGTCGTTCCCACGCTGCACCGCAATCGGGAGTCCGCCGAGACGCTCGCCCGTCGCGTGCTCGACGACCTCCGCGCGAACGATCTCGGCGACGTCGTCCTCATCGCGCACAGCAAGGGGGGTCTCGTCGGCAAGGGGGTGCTGCTGCTCGCGAAGCCCGAGGACCGGGTGCTCGGCCTCGTCTCGCTCGCGGCACCGTTCCGCGGCTTCCAGCTCAGCAACCTCGTGAGCGACGTCGAGGTGATCGACATGCGCCCCTCGAGCAGGCAGACGATCGTGCTCGCGCGGCACGACGCGGCGGACGATCGGATCCTCAATCTCGGTTCGACCCTCGACCAGGTGCTGGGCCGCAGCAATCGTCTCGCGAGCGCACGCAACGACGACGTCGATCGCGTCGGACACTTCGGGCTGCTCGGGCGGCGCGAGACCCACACGCGCGTCGCGTACGAGCTCGCGCAGGCGCTCGATCTGCCCGAGCGGTACGAGGCGCCGGACGAACCACTGCTCCGACGCCTCCACGGGCGTCTGCAGGACATCGCGCGCGACTACGGCTTCGCGGTCGGCTGGCACCTGCGCAGCTTCGCACCCGATCGTGGGAGGCTCCGACGCTGGGAGCGGGGCGACCCGGCGCTGCCGCCCGTCGTCCTGCTGCCGGGTGTGCTGGAGCGCTGGCCGATGCTCCGCGGGATCGGCGACCGGTTGCATCGACTCGGCCATGCCGTCCACGTCGTCCCCGAACTCGGCTTCAACATGCAGGACATCGCCGCGCAGGGGCGCATCGTCGTCGAGGCGCTCGAACGGCTCGGGCTCCGGGACGTCGTGATCGTCGCACACAGCAAGGGCGGGCTCATCGGCAAGTCGGTGCTCCTCGACCCGCGCGGGGCGGCTCGGGTCCGCGGTCTCGTCGCCGTCGCGACGCCGTTCAGCGGGTCCGAGTACGCGAGGCTCTTCACGGCCGCATCGATCCGGGAGTTCTCGCCGTCGAGCCGGATCATCCGCTCGCTCGGCTGGAGCGACACCACGAACGGGCGCATCGTGTCGATCTGGCCGACCTTCGATCCGCACATCCCGAGCCCCTCCCGGCTGCCCGGCGCGGCGGACGATCGCGAGGTCCCGCTCTCGGGTCACTTCCGCATCCTCGGCTCGGCGCTCCTGCACGACGAGATCGAGCGGGCGGTCCGGCTCGTCGGCACCGACGGTGCCGAACGTGTGCGACCGGAGCGCGGCGCGTGGCGTCGAGCGGAGGCGGGAGGGGCCGTCGATCAGCCGGAGCGATCCGGTGGGGAGGACGTCGCGGCCCGGGCGAAACGCCGTCGGTAGGCGGACGGCGAGCCCGCTCCCGTGGCGGTGAAGTGCTTGCGCAGAAGGTCCGCGCTCGAGAAGCCGACGCGTGCGGCGACGAGCTCGACGGGAAGCGCCGTCCGCTCGAGGAGTTCCTGCGCTTCGACGACGCGTTCCCTGATGAGCCAGCGACCCGGTGTGAGGCCGGTCTCGGCGCGGAATCGGCGCTGCAGCGTGCGCGGCGAGAGCCCTGCCACCCGCGCGAGCGCCTCGAGCGGCCACGACTCCTGCAGGCGGCCCCGCACCATGGCGCGCAGGTGCTCGAACTCGGCGCCGCCGAGCTCGTCCGGCCGGTAGCGGGGCGGTACGAACTGGGCCTGGCCGCCCGACCGGACGCCGGGGAGCACGAGGGACCTGGCGACGGCCGCCGCGGCGCTCGCCCCGTGGACATCGGCGAGGATCGCGAGGCACGCGTCGATGCCGGCCGTGACGCCCGCGGACGTCCACACGCGTCGTTCGGGGTCGTGCGTGTAGAGGACGTCCGGATCGACGCGGACGGCCGGATGCCGTTCGCGCAGGTGCGCGAGGGAGCGCCAGTGCGTCGTCGCGGTCCGTCCGTCGAGGAGGCCCGTGCGTGCGAGCAGGAACACGCCCGTGCACAGTGACGCGAGTCGTGCACCGGCGTCGTGCAGGTGCACGAGGGCCTCGAGCGCGGCGGCGACGGAGGCGTCCCGGTCCGGCCCGAGCGCCGCGAGCGGGTCCACGAAGCCGGGCACGATCACGAGGTCCGCGCCGTGGGCGGCGCCGAGCGGCGCCACGTCGATGCGCAGTCCGTGCTCGAGCCGCGGTGCGGGCTCGGGCGAGACGGCGACGACCTCGTCGCGCGGGACGCCCCGGTCCCGACGGTCGTCGGCGAACACCTCGAGCGTCGCCGTGACGTCGAATGCCCGCATCCCGTCGAGGACGAGGATCGCGATCAACATGGCGCGATCTTATCGGAACCCGCACTTCGGGCCGGTGTTCGTGCGTGCGCCGAGGCGCTGGGATGGAGGCATGAACGACGAAGCGAAGCGGAACGACGACGCGATGCGGAACGAGGCCACGTCCGGCGAGGAATCGTCCCACGGCGACACGGTGCTCGTGGTCATCGATGTCCAGACGGGCTTCGAGGACGCGGCGTACTGGGGGAGCGGCATGCCGAACGACGCGGTGAACCACGTGTCCCGGCTGCTCGCGGACTGGGCCGCCCGCGACCGCGGCCCGGTCGTCGTCGTCCGACACGATTCCAGGGATCCCGCGTCCCCGCTGCACCCGTCCGGTCCGGGCAACGCCCTCGTTCCGGCGGTGGCGGACGCGGCGGCCGATCTGCTCGTCGTGAAGCACGTGAACTCCGCCTTCCTGGGCGAGCCGTCGCTCGACGTGTGGCTCCGTGGCGCGGGCCTCTCGCGGCTCGTCCTCTGCGGGATCCAGACGAACATGTGCGTCGAGACGACGGCACGCATGGGCGGCAATCTCGGCTACGACGTGACGGTTGTGCTCGATGCGACGACGACGTTCGACCTCGTGGCCGACGTCCCCGGCCTCGGACGGACGCACGTGCCCGCCGCGGAACTCGCCCGCACCACCGCCGTGAACCTCGCCGCGGGCGGCTTCGCGCGCGTCAGCGACACCGCGAGCGTGCTCGCCGAGTGAGCGGATCCGTGGCGCGAGAGCCGATCAGGCCGTCTCGCCGAGCGACTCGGGGGCGATCCCGTTCTGTCTCGTCGCACTCCACTGGGCCCACAACTGCTTGAGGTCCCACGCGCGCTCCGCCTGCACCGAGACGCCGCGCTCGCCCGTGCGGCGCACGGTGCCGCTGATCATCAGCAGCTTCGTCCCGAACAGGAGCGGGCCCGACTGCTCCTGGGCGTCCTCGAAGAACGTGGCGTCGGCACAGCCCGTGCCGTCGTCGACGCTGATGAACACGACCCGCTTGCCCGTTCGCATGGGCGGGGTCTGTGTCGCGACGCGAACGCCCGCGACGACGACGTCGGCGCCACCCCGCATGCGCAGCAGATCGCCCGCGCGGGTCACGCCGAACTCGTCGAGCATCGGCCGGTAGCTGTCGATGACGTGCTCCGACAGGTCGAGTTGCAGCACGTCGAGCTCGTCGAGCACCCGCGCACGGGCATCGGGCTCGGGCAGGAGCGGCTCGACCTCCGGGTGCACGTCGAAGAGCATCGGGAGCTCGGGCTCCTCCTCGTGCCGATGGTGTGGGCGTCGGGCGCGGGAGAGTTCGCGCACGTAGGCGACGAGGTCGGCGCGGCTCGGCCTCGCCCTGCCGCCCTGCTCGGGCGGGATCGTCGAGACCCGTGCGGCCTCGAGCGCGTCGAAGGCTCCGACGAGGGCGAGGCGTTCGAGCAGTCGGCGGGAGGGTCGGGCGCGCTCGGCGAAGTCGCCGATCGAGGTGTACGGGCGTTCGGCGAGGATGCGCTCGGTCTCGGCCATCGTGATGCCCTGCACATCGGCGAGCGAGAGCCGGATCCCGAGGTCGCCCGGCTCCGTCGCCGCCCCCGGCGCGGAGTCGCGGAGGCGCTCGACGCGGTACTCGTCGGTGGAGCGGTTCACGTCGAGCGGGAGGATCGGGATCCCCATGCGCCGGGCGTCGCCGAGCAGCAGCCGCTTCGGGTACATGCCCGGGTCGTGCGTGAGGATGCCCGCGAAGAACTCGGCCGGGTAGTGCGTCTTGAGCCAGGCGCTCTGCCACGTCGGCAGGGCGAACGCAGCACCGTGTGCCTTGCAGAACCCGAACGAGCCGAAGCCCTTCAGGACGTTCCAGATGCGATCGATGTCGGCGTCGGTGTAGCGCCGACGGCCCCGCTCGTCGCGGTTCGCGGCCGTCTCGCGGCGGAAGCGCGCCTCGATGCCCTCGCCGCGCTTCTCCATGAGGCGACGCAGCTCGTCGGCCTCGGCGAGGTCGATGCCCATGCAGGCGTGCAGGATGCGGAGCACCTGCTCGTGGTAGATCACGACCCCGTACGTCTCCCGCAGGAAGGGGCGGAAGTTCTCGTGCAGGTAGTCGGGCGAGGCGAGACCGTGCTTGACGTCGAGGAACGGCGCCACCATGTTGCCCTTCATCGGGCCGGGGCGGAACAGCGAGATGTCGGCGATGAGGTCCTCGTACTCGTCCGGCTGCATCTTGCCGATGAGTTCCCGCTGCCCGGGGGACTCGATCTGGAACATGCCGAGCGTGTGCGTCGAGCGGATGTGCTCGAACGTCGGCTCGTCGTCGTGGGGGACCTCGTCGAGGTGGACGTGCCCGGACGGCGTGACGTAGCGGGCATCGACGGGCAACCCGCCCGCGAGCGCCGCGCTCGGGCCGTGGACGCGCTCGATCTCGCCGACCGCGTACGCGAGGGTCGATTGCATGCGCACGCCGAGTACGTCGAGCTTGAGGAGGCCGGCGTCGTCGATGTCGTCCTTGTCGAACTGGCTCATGGGCAGTCCCATGCCGCTCGGCTGCACGGGGGTGACGGAGAGCAGGCCGGCGTTCCCGAGCAGCACGCCGCACGGGTGCATGGAGATGTGGCGGGGGAGCCGGTCGAGGCGCTCCGTGAGATCGACGAGCAGGTCGAGTGCCCGGTCGTCGCCGATGAGCTCCGCGAGCTCGCGCAGCTCGGGTTTCTCGCCGAGGGCCTCCCGGAAGTGGCGCGCGTCGAAGCGCCACAGCTGCTTCGCGACGAGATCGATCTGTGCGTCGTCGAGGCCGAGCGCGAGGCCCGCGTCGCGGACGGCACCGCGGGCGCGGTAGGTGGACTGCATCGACAGGAGTGTGACGCGCTCGGAGCCGTAGCGGTCGAAGATCGCCCGGTAGACCTCGTGACGTCGCGCCGACTCGACGTCGACGTCGATGTCGGGCAGCGTCGAGCGCGCTCGCCCGAGGAATCGCTCGAAGAGCAGATCGTGTTCGAGCGGGTTCACGTTCGAGACCCGCAGGAGGTAGTTGACGAGGCTCCCCGCGCCGGAACCGCGGGCCTGGTTGCGGATGCCCATGCTCCGGATCAGGTCGGTGACGTCGGCGACGGTGAGGAAGTAGGTGGCGAAGCCGAAGTCCTGGATCGTGCAGAGTTCGTCGCGCATGCGACGGAAGGCGTCCTCGCGCGCCCGCTCCGCGAGGTGGCCGAAGCGTTCGCCGAGGGCGGTCTCGCAGCGCTGCCAGAGCGCTCGATCGGGATCGCCCGTGAGGCCGATCACCTCGGGCTCGGGCACCTTCGGCTCGCGCCAGTGCAGATCGGTGACGGGGTCGAGGACGCACCGCTCCGCGAGCCGTGCCGTCGCGGAGAGCAGCTGCTCGGCTCCGGAGCGGCCGAGTGTGGAGTGGCTCGTGACGAGCTCCGCGACGGTCCGCATGAGTTCGACGGGCTTGCGCCAGGCCTGCGCGTTCGGTTGCCCCTCGAAGCCGCCGAGCGGCTGCAGGGTGCTCGCGGCGTCGAGCACATCGCCCGTGACCGCGTCGTCGGGGCGGAGGTAGCGCACCTGGTTCGTGAGGACCGCGGGGACGCGGCAGGCGTCGGCGAGCTCGAGCATGCGGGTCGCATGCCGCAGGCTGCCGGGCCGGCCGGGCTCCGTGAGATGGCAGACGATCTCGACCGCGAGCGCGCCGGGCAGGAGCGTCGCGTAGTGGCGGAGGAGGCGTTCCGCGCCCGCGGCATCGCCCGCGGCGACCGCGAGACCGACATCGGACACGGGGCCGAGCAGGAGGGTGCCGATCGGGCCGTCCTCGCCGAGGAGGAACGGTGAGAAGCGCTCCCGGGAGACGCCGACCGCACGGTTCGCGCTGCCCGCGGCGGAGCGTGCCGTCTCGCCGCGACGCGGGGCGTGGGCCGCGGAGACGAGCCGGCACAGACCCGCCCACCCCGCGCCGTCGGTGTGTCCGTGGGCGAGCACCGTGACGCGAGCCTGCTCGGGTGGCTCGGGGAGCGGATCGGGATCGGTGGAGCGGGTGCGGTCACGCTGGCGGCGCGTCGGGACGAGCGCGAGATCGACCCCGACGATCGGGGCGATCCCGGCCTCGAGGCAGGCCCGGACGTGCCGGATCGCGCCGTAGAGACCGTCCCGGTCGGTGATGGCGGCGGCCGGTGCGCCCTCGACGGCAGCGGCCTCGACGAGCTGTTCGGGCCAGGCGGTGCCGTGGTGGGCGGAGAAGGCGGAGGCGACGTGAAGATGCACGAAATCGGAACGCACGGCGCACCTACGCGAACAATCGGGCGTCGAGCTCATCGCTCCAGGCACGGGTGACCGTCCACGTGCCGTCGGCGGCGCGCAGCAGGTCGAACGTGCCGTCGATGCGTGGCCCGCCCGCGGCGAGCGGCACGGCGTCGACGCGCCACAGCTCGAGCTCGAACCCGGGCCCGTCGGCGTCGCGCGGGGCGCGGGGTACCTGGCGCCACCACTCGCTCCGTCCGAGCCACGGTTCGGGGGTCGAGATGACCCCGTACATGATCCGACGCCACTCGAAGCGAATGGGAGCCCCGTCGGGGGAGAGCTCCACATCGACCGCCTCGCCGACCTCCATCGTCGCCTCCTGTGCTGGGACACCTCGCGGTTCGAAGAAATGTTCGAATCGAAGTGTAGACGCCGGGGCGGGGAATCGACAGTCGAGGGCGGCGGCACCGCCGTGTCGCCCGGAACGGAACGGGCGCGTCGGCGTGTCGTGAGGGTGTGGTCAGTGCTCCCGAAGGGCGGGCGTCTCGTCGTCCTCGAGGTCGCCCGCTCGGCCGTCGGTGCGGATGAACTCGTCGCGCTCGGCGACCTCCTCGCGGTACTCGGTGAGGAGGGTCTCGGCGCGTGAGCGCTCGGCGGACTCCTGGAGGATGCCCGCCTCGTGGAGTCGTGCGGCGAGCGCGGCACCGTCGGGGCCGTACACCCACGGGACGCCCGAGTCGGCCTGCCACTTCGACGAGGCGACGCGGCCGCCCGCGAGGACGGCCTCGCTCGTCGACAGTTCACGGATCGCGATCGCGAGCACGTTCTCGGGGTGCGCGGTGGCGAAGCGGCCGTAGATCTCCTCGTCGTGCTGACCGTCGTCACCGACGAGCACCCAGCGGATGTGGGGGAATTCGCGCGCGAGCCGTTCGAGGTTCGCCACCTTGTGGTCGAAGCCGGAGCGGAAGAAGCGGTTCGGGGTCGGGCCCCAGTCGGTGAGGAGCAGGGGCCCCGCAGGGTAGAGGTTGCGGCCGAGGAACCGGGCGAGCGTGGGGGCGACGTTCCACGGACCGGTCGAGAGGTACAGCGTCGGGGCCGACTCGTAGCCGAGGGTGCGCAGGAGTCGGTCGTAGAACACGTTCATGCCCGGCGTGGGTGTGCGGGCGTGCTCGTCGAGGACGAAGGTGTTCCACGCGGCGAGCAGCGGGCGGGGGAGCGCCGTCACCATGACCGTGTCGTCGATGTCCGAGACGAGTCCCGTGCGCTGCGCGTCGTCCACGATGAACGCGGGTGCCTGGGTGATGCGGCCGTCGAAGCTCTCGAAGGAGATCTCCCGCCAGCCCGGTGCGAGGTTCGCGGGCAGGTTCACGTCGATGACGCCGCCGCGGTCGGCCGTCACGCGGTGTCTGACCCCGTCGATGATGACGGTCGCGGGAACCCGGCCAACCGAGATTCGTGTGAAGCTGCGCCAGCCGCGCACGCGTCGCTCGCTCTCCCGGCGACGCGCGAACACGCGCAGTCGTCGGCCGGGTGGCGGCACGATCTGCACGCGTGCGAGCACGCGGACCCACGAGGTCGAGCCGTATGCCGTGTAGGGCTCGACGATCGTCACGTGCCCGCGTCGTCGCACGGTGGAGACGCGCGTGAGGCGAACCCGGTCCTCGATGCGGGCCGCGTTGTCGATGATGGACCGGATCGGGGGGAACTTCGTCATGAGACGCCCGAGGAGACGCAGGAGGGACCTGTTCGCTGACACCCCGACATCCTCGCAGGTCGTGCGCCACACGTGCAGGGGGTCGGGTGAGGTCGTTCGGTTCAGGTGGGGTCGGGTGAGGTCGTTCGGTTCAGGTGGGGTCGGCCTCCGCGATCGGCTCGATGAGGGTCGGGTCGTCGACGCGCACGTTCCCGACGCGAGGGTCGACCGCGACGTGCTCGAGGCGCTCGGCGACGATCGCACCGCGGTCGGCGATGTCGGCGACGAGGTGCCCGTCGCCGCGAACCCGCGGGTCGAGCCAGCTCGTCACCTCGTCCGGGTCGACGAAGACGGGCATGCGGTCGTGGATCGTGGCGAGCGGGCCGGCCGATGGGCGCGTGAGGATCGTCGCGCTGAGCGACCAGGGCTCGTCGGGGCCGGCGCCCGGCGGGCGCCACCACTCGTAGAGGCCGGCGAACAGGAGCGGGCCGTCGCTCGGGTGGATGTAGAAGGGCTGCTTCGAGCCGTCGGGGTGCTTCCGCCACTCGTAGTAGCCCGAGGCGGGCACGATCGCGCGACGCTTCGCGACGGCGGCGCGGAAGGTCGGCTTGTCGGCCGCGGTCTCGCTGCGGGCGTTGAATGCCCGGACGCCGACCGAGGGGTCCTTCGCCCAGATAGGGACGAGTCCCCACGAGGCGGCCTCGAGGCGACGGGTGATCTGCGCGTCGGGCGCGTCGTTCCCGCGCGGGAGGGTGTCGGCGACGATCGCGATGCGACTCGTCGGCGGAATGTTCCACGAGGGGTCCGGGAGGTCGTCGCCGACCTCGTCGATGTCGAGCTCCGCGACGAGCTCGCTCGAGGCCCGGGCGACGACGAAACGTCCACACATGCTCCGACCCTACGCTCGCTCGTGGGCTCGGTCCAAGAAACAGCCGAGAGTGCGCCGAGTTACGTGACTCGAGATAAATAACCGTGTAATCAGGCTTTTTCAGCGTTTGCGGTACTCGTGGCGCGCTACGATCCATGAATTGTAAGGTGATTCGCCGTCGGACGACGGTGGGGTCGCCGTGCCTGTCCCCGATCCGATGATCGGAGTCTCCCCATGGCGTCTTCGGGCGTCTGCTTCCTCCCCCCATGCACCATCACACCGAGGAGACCCCCGTGTCGCTACGCACCGAGCCCATCCAAGCGAGGAGCACCGCCCGTCTTCATGCCCTGCTCGACGCCACAGCCGATGTGGTCGCGGAGGTGGGGGTCGAGCGGCTGACGACGAATCTCGTCGCGGAGCGTGCGGGGGCTGCGATCGGCACGCTCTATCGCTATTTCCCGGACCGCATCGCGGTGCTCCGCGGACTCGCGCTGCGGCACGCGACCGCCGTGCACGGCGACGTGAGCGCGGCACTCGAGTCGGTGTCCGACGGGACCGCCGGCCTCCGGGCCACGCTCGAGACGATGACGGAGCGTTTCATCGAGCGGTATCGGGACGAGCCGGGCTGGTCGGCGATCGGCTTCGACAACACCCTCGACACACCCCTGCACGAGGGCGAGCAGCAGCTCGTGGGGCCGGCACTGCGGACCGACCGGAGCCCGCGCGAGCAGATCGCGCACGATGTCGCCGAGCGCTTCACGGTGGACGACGACGCCAGGAACGCGCTCGCGGACGACGTCGGCGTCGTGACGGTCCTCGTCCATCAGCTCGTCGAGCGGGCGTTCGTCGGCGCCCGGGCCGGCGACGAACGTCTCCTCGCGATCGCACGCGGTGCGAGCTCGACGGCGATCGATCTCGTGACCGAGCGTTTCGAGGCCCGCGCCGCGGCGTAGCCGTTCCGGTCGTGAGATCGTCCGCGCCACGGAGGTGACGCGAGAGCCGAGTGCGGCGTGTGTCGATGCCGCTCAGGCGTGTTGCGTGCGTCGCGCGTCACGTCGACCGAAGGTCCGCCGGTAGGTGTCGGGCGTCGTGCCGAGTGCACTGTGCATATGACGTCGGAGTGTGATCGCGCTCCCGAAGCCACTTTCCTCGGCGATGCGGTCGATGGTGTGGTCGGACACTTCGAGAAGGTGCTGTGCTCGGCGTACCCGCTGGGTGTTCAGCCACTCCAGCGGGTTGGTTCCCATGCGCCGGTGGAACTGTCGGTGCAGGGTTCGGGCGCTGACGTGCGCCCGCCGGGCGAGCTCGTCGACGGTGATGGGTCGATCGAGGTGGGCGATCGCCCAGTCGAGGGTTTCCCGGAGGTCGTCGCTCGTCGGGGGGAGCGTGACGGGATCCACGTACTGTCGCTGGTTCCCCTCGCGGTGGGGTGCGCTCACGAGTCGTCGAGCCACGTCGTTGGCCACGCGGGCACCGTAGTCGGTCCGAACGAGGTGGAGGCAGAGGTCGATTCCCGCGGATTTTCCGGCTGAGGTCAGGACGTCGCCGTGGTCGATGTACAGCGGGTCGGGATCGACCGTCACGAGGGGGTGTCGTTCGGCGAGCGTTCGCGCGTGGAGCCAGTGCGTCGTGGCGGTGCGTCCGTCCAGCACGCCGGCGGCGGCGAGCACGAAGGCGCCCGTGCAGATCGATGCGATGCGTGCGCCGCGGGACGATGCGTCCCGGATCGCCTCGACGAGATCCGGGTCGGGTGTGAGCGCGGCGTCATGACACGCGGGGACGATGACGGTGTCCGCTGCCGCGAGGTCGTCATAGGTGTACGGGGTGGTGGCGGTGAACCACTGATCGACGGCGGCCGCGGGTGGGCCGCACACGATGAATCGATACCAGTCGGTGCCGGTGAGGTCGCTGCGGTCGACGCCGAAGATCCCGCACGGCCCGGCGAGTTCGAACAGCGGGACCCCGGGGCTGAGGGCGAGTGCGATCGTCTGCGACATGACCGAAAATGTACCATTGGTGTCATTTCGGACTCTCGTCATGTCGGCCGACCCGGACGACATTGGACCTCATGAACGAGGAACGACGGGACGAGGACTCCGACCCGGTCCTGGGTGCAGATCGATTCGAGGCGGACACGCACGGCTCGTCGGCGGAGGCAGGACGGGGCGTCACCGGACTCGGCGGCTTCGTCGTGCTGTTCATGACGGCGGCCGCGGCACTGGGAACCTCGACGATCTACGTCCTCCAGCCCGCGGTGGGCGACGTCGCCGCATCGATCGGCACAGCGGTCCCCGACATCGGCATCGCACTGGCGTGGGGCCCGATCGGCTACATGATCGGCCTGGCCGTCATCGTTCCGCTGGTCGATCGATGTCTACCTCGCCTGGTGCTCTGCCTCCAGTTCGCGGTGCTCGCATCCGGTCTGATGTTGAGTTCCCTGGTCGTCAGCGCGTCGCAGCTGGCGCTGCTCGTCGCCGTGACCGGTGCGTGTTCGGTGGTCGGCGCGGGCATGACCACGCTCGTCGGACGGCTCGCCGAGCCGCTCCGGCGCGCGACGACCCTCGGGGTGGTCACTGCGGGCATCTCGGTCGGCATCCTCGCGGGGAGGGTCGTCGGCGGATCGCTCGCCGAGGCGCTCGGGTGGGACGTCATGTTGCGCTGCTTCGCCGTGGCCTGCGCCGTGTTCGGGCTCGGCTGCCTGATGCTGATCCCGAAGGCGCCGCGAACCGCGCCCATGACGGGCTACCTCGCAACGCTCCGCTCCGTTCCGGGACTCTTCGTCCGTCATCCGGCGCTCCGCATCGCCGCGATCCGCGGCGCGAGCTGGTTCTTCGCGTTCTGCGCCGTCTGGTCGGGGCTCGCGGTGACGCTCGTCCAGCCCCCGTACGCCGCGACCTCGGAACAGGTCGGGCTGTATGCGCTGGCCGGACTCTCCGGCCTCGTCGCGACGCCGATCGCCGGGCGTCGGACCGACCGGGTCGGTGCCCGCAGGGTCGTCCTCACGGGATTGGTCCTGGCGCTCGCCGCCGTGATCCCGCTCGGGTTCGTCCTCCCCGGCATGGCCGCGACGATGATCTGTCTCGCCGTGTTCGATGCGGGGCTGTTCGCCGCGCAGGTCGCGAATCAGAGCACCGTCCTCGACATCGACCCCGCGGCCCCCGCCCGTTTCAACAGCGGATACATGCTCGCGTACTTCATCGGTGGCAGCCTCGGAACCGCGTTCGGCGCGGCCGGGATCGGGTGGTTCGGCTGGACGCTCACCACGGTGCTGTCCGGTGTCATGGTCGTCCTGGCGATCGCCGTCACCCTGTTGTGGCGAGGCGCACGTCCTGCACCGGAGCTCCGATCGTGACGCGGCGCGCACGCCCGGCGCGCACGCGTGGCTCGGAAGCTCGGTCGGTGTCGACCCGTCCCGACCCGTCCCGACCTGTCCCGACAATGGTCCGATCGCCGACGCCCGGCCGTCCCGGCCTACGCCCGGCGTCGCCCGCTCGATCGCGCGTTCGTCGCGGTGCCCTCGCTCCCGTGCGACTCCCCGGCCGTGTCGGCCTCGAGGTCGTCCGTACCGGGTGCCGACTGCTCGTCGCGGTCCTGCCGCGCGTCGACCCCGATCTGCCGTGAGTCGATCTCGAGTGGGGCGGACGCCGTCTCGTCGGTCCGTCGCGCGTCGAGGTCCGTCCCGCGCGCCGGTGCCGTGTCGGCCGTCGCGCCGGTGTCGTCGGGGACGTCGTGCGCCGTCGCGCCCGGGTCCTGCAGCTCGTGGTGCAGGAGGCGCTGCAGCAGCTTCTTGCCGGCCCAGACCACGACGACGAACACGATGATGATGCCCACGAACACGTAGCCGCCGATGTGCAGGCTGCGGGAGATCTCGTCGTAGCTGAGCGCCGCGGTCGCCGCGACCGACACGTAGACGCTCGACCAGAGCGCGCACGCCGGGAGCGTCCAGGCGATGAACGTGCGGTACGACATCGAACTCATGCCGACCGTGAGCGGAACGAGCGAGTGCAGGACGGGCACGAACCGCGACACGAAGACGGCGACGCCGCCGCGACGCTCGACGAAGCGTTCGGCGATGCGCCATCGGTGCTCACCGAGTCTTCGACCGAGCCGCGAGTCCCTGATGCGTGGGCCGAAGAAGCGTCCGATGAGGAAGCCGATGCTCTCGCCGCACAGCGCGCCGACGATGACGGCGGCGATCATGGAGAGCCACTGGACGGGGCCGACGACGCCCGTCGCGGCGACGAGCACGATCGTGTCGCCGGGCACGACGAGTCCGATGAGGATGCTCGTCTCGAGCAGGATCGCGATCCCGGCGGCGACGGTGCGGACGACCGGGTCGAGGTCGCGGATCGTGCCGAGGATGGTGTCGAGGACGCCGTCGAGCATGCGGTAAGGCTACGCGCGTGGTCCTGGGCCCGATCCGGGTGCGGGGCGGGCGCGTCACGACGGAGTCGAGTGGCGCTCGCATCCGCGGCCCGCGGGCGGCCCGCCGGTCACGTTCCGGCGACGCCCCGCCACCGCTCGTGCGAGTACGCTGGGAAAGTTGCGTCGGCCGTTCCCGTGCCGTCGCCGGGGCGTTGCCGCGAAGGCGTCGCCGAGCCGCCGTCGAAGGATGAACTGCACCGTGACCACCGAGCGTGACGAGAACACCCAGGACTACGACTTCCGCGCCCTGGAGCGGAAGTGGGCACCCGTGTGGGACGAGCTGCGACTCTTCGACTCCTCGGTGCCGGGCGACACGCGCCCGCGCAAGTACGTCCTCGACATGTTCCCCTACCCCTCGGGCGATCTGCACATGGGGCACGCCGAGCAGTACGCGCTCGGCGATGCCGCCGCCCGCTTCTGGCGCCACCGCGGCTTCAACGTGCTGCACCCGATCGGCTGGGACTCGTTCGGCCTGCCGGCCGAGAACGCCGCCATCAAGAACGGTGGCGACCCGCGCGATTGGACCTATGCGAACATCGCGCAGCAGCGCGAGAGCATGCGCCGCTACGGCGTGAGCTTCGACTGGGACCGCGTCATCCACACCTCGGACCCCGAGTACTACCGCTGGAACCAGTGGCTGTTCCTGAAGATGTACGAGGAGGGGCTCGCGTACCGCAAGTTCTCGGACGTGAACTGGTGCCCGAACGACCAGACGGTGCTCGCGAACGAGCAGGTCGTCGACGGCCACTGCGAGCGCTGCGGCGCGGTCGTCACGAAGAAGAAGCTCAATCAGTGGTACTTCAAGATCACGGACTACGCGGACCGTCTGCTCGACGACCTGAACCAGCTCGAGGGCCACTGGCCCGCGAAGGTGCTGACGATGCAGCGCAACTGGATCGGCCGTTCGCTCGGTGCCGATGTCGACTTCGAGATCGAGGGGCGTGACGAGAAGGTCACCGTCTTCACGACGCGACCGGACACGCTGTACGGCGCGACGTTCATGGTCGTCGCGCCCGAGAGCGATCTCGCGGCCGAGCTCGCCGCGGACGCCTCGGCGGCGACGCGGGAGCGTTTCGCGAGCTACCTCGACGAGGTCCGTTCGCTGGATTCGATCGCCCGGCAGTCGACCGAGCGGCCGAAGACGGGGCTGTTCCTCGAGCGCTACGCCGTCAACCCGCTGAACGGTGAGCGCCTGCCCGTGTGGGCCGCGGACTACGTGCTCGCCGACTACGGTCACGGCGCGATCATGGCCGTTCCGGCGCACGATCAGCGCGACCTCGATTTCGCCCGCGCCTTCGACCTGCCGGTGCGCGTCGTCGTCGACACGACCCAGCCCGTCACGGGCGTCATCCCCGTCATCCCCGAGGACGGCTCGCTGCCCGAGTTCGAGGACCTGCACCCCTCGGTCACGGGCGAGGCACTCACGGGGGAGGGACGGCTCACGAACTCGGGACCGCTCGACGGTCTGTCGAAGCGGAACGCGATCACGCGTGCGATCGAGATCCTCGAGGAGCGCGGCACGGGGCGCCCGGCGAAGAACTACCGACTGCGCGACTGGCTCATCTCGCGTCAGCGGTACTGGGGGACGCCGATCCCGATCCTGCACGGCGCCGACGGCGTCGAGGTGCCCGTCCCCGAGGACCAGCTGCCCGTGCTGCTGCCCGATGCGGAGGGCCTCGACCTGCGTCCCCGCGGCACCTCCCCGCTCGGGGGCGACGCGGCGTGGATGGCCGCGACCGACCCGACGACGGGCGCGCCCATGCAGCGCGACGCCGACACGATGGACACGTTCGTCGACTCGTCGTGGTACTTCCTGCGGTTCCTGTCGCCGAAGGACGACACGCAGGCGTTCGACCCGGCCGAGGCCGAGAAGTGGGCCCCCATCGACCAGTACATCGGCGGTGTCGAGCACGCGATCCTGCACCTGCTGTACGCGCGGTTCATCACGAAGGTCCTCTACGACCTCGGCTACGTGACGTTCTCCGAGCCGTTCTCGGCCCTGCTCAACCAGGGCATGGTCATCATGGACGGCACGAAGATGTCGAAGTCCAAGGGCAACGTCGTCAAGCTCTCGGAGGAGCTCGAGACGTACGGCGTCGACGCCGTGCGACTCACGATGATGTTCGCCTCGCCGCCCGAGGACGACGTCGACTGGGCCGACGTGTCGGTCGCGGGGAGCGTGAAGTTCCTCGCGCGCGCGTGGCGCGTCGCGAACGACGTGACGAGCGAGCCGGGTGCCGACGTGCAGCGCGGCGATCTCGCGCTGCGGCGTCAGGTGCACCGCTTCCTCTCGGAGGTCGGGCCCCTCGCGTCGTCGTTCAAGTTCAACGTCGTCATCGCGAAGCTCATGGAGCTCACGAACGCGGTGCGCAAGGCGATCGACTCGGGCCCCGGCGCCGGCGACCCCGCCGTGCGTGAGGCGGCCGAGGCGATCACGGTCGTGCTCGACCTGTTCGCGCCGTACACGGCCGAGGACATGTGGGAGAAGCTCGGCCACGAGCCGGGGGTCGCACTCGTGAAGTGGCCCGAGCCGGTCCCGTCGCTGCTGCGCGAGGAGCAGGCGAAGGCGGTCGTGCAAGTCAACGGCAAGGTCCGCGACGTGCTCCAGGTGTCGCCCTCGATCGGCGACGGGGAGCTCGAGAAGCTCGCGCGCGAGAGCGCGAACGTCGTCCGGGCGATCGGTGACAAGGAGATCGTGAAGGTCATCGTGCGGGCACCCAAGCTCGTGAACTTCGCCGTCAAGGGCTGACGCCGGGCGGGATGTGTCGCCCTTCGAGGCGACTCCCGGTGATCGGCGACGGCCCGGCACGCCCGGAGCCGGGCCCGCTATGGTCGCGGCATGTCGGTGGGAGTGGGGAGCCGGTCGGACGGGCGCGGACGTGTGTTCCTGCTGATCGCCGCCGTCCTCGGCACGCTGCATGCGCTGCCGAGCATCTGGTGGGCAGCGGGCAGCGAGTTCCTGCTCTCGACCGTCGGGACGAGCGCGGTCGAGGCGGCCCGGGCGATGCCGGGAGGCGTGACGCTGCTCCTGAGTGTCGTCGCGACGGTGAAGCTCGCGGCGGCGTGGATTCCCGTGCTTGCCGAACGCGGCCTCCCGTGGCGTCGGTTCTGGCGCGCCCTCTCGTGGCTCGGAGGTGCGGGGCTCGTCGTCTACGGCGTGAGCGGGATCATCCCGAGCGCCGCCGTGCTGCTCGGGTGGATCGTTCCGGACGGGCCCGTCGATCGGGCGGCCCTGCTCGGCCACGCGCTGTTGTGGGATCCGCTCTTCGCGCTCTGGGGCGCGACACTCCTGATCGGCCTCTGGCGTTCGCGGCGCGGTGCGCGCTCCCTGCACCGGGACACCGTCGACGAGCCGCGGTAGTGGCCGCGTCCGTCGACGGAGCGACGTGGTTGCGGTCGACCTGGGGACGGCCGCGTCCTCCACAGCGGAGTCGATCATCGGGGACGTTCGGGCGGGGCGCCTCATAGCGTCGCCGTCGTGATCGGGACGAGAGACGAGACGGGTGGAGCCGCCGCGAGCGGCTCCGAGCGGCGCGGACGCGCGACGGCGGTGCCGTGGAACCGCGCCGAGTCGACGAGCGCGTGGGCGCGTCCGGCGGCGAGTGGACTCGAGCGCCTTCGCGGGGTGACCGGTGCGGGTGACGACGGCCGCGAGCACCGATCGTCGAGCTCGGGCCCCGACGGATCGGCATACAACTCGGCGACGCGGCACCGACCGAGCCGTGATGCATCGGCGCGGGGGCACCACGAACACGACGAACCACCGATCGCGTCCCGTCGGACGGGCCCGCTGTGGTCCGACGAGGCGGCGGAAACGCGTCGGTTCTCGGAGCCGGACGCCCGTCGTGGCGCGTCGAGCACGACGCCCGCTCGGGCGCGACCGGGCGACCGTCGGGCCCTCGACGACGATCCCGACGGGGATCGACTCGACGACGACGTCGCTGACCGACTCGACGACGACGCCGACCTCTGGTATCCCGCCGATCACCTCGACGGCGAGGAGTCCGACGCGTGGCACCACGACGACACGTTCGGACTGGACGAGGACGAGCCCGACGAGGCGTACGACGATCACGACGAACGTCACGGGCACGCGGGCCGCCGTGGCGCTCGGGCACGTGAGCAGGGTTCGCTCGAGCGACGGGTCGACGAACGGAACCTTCGTTCGCTGCTCGGCCCCGACCGGGGGCCGCGATGGCGCGTCGGTGTCGGCGCGGCCGTCGTGCTCGTGCTCGTCGCGCTCGCGGCCACGGTCCTGCTCACGGCGCTCCGCCCCGGGACGACGAGCGTCGTCGAGCCGATGACGACGGCGGCGGGGGAGTCGCCCGTCGAGGCCGCTCCCGCCGACGGCACCGCGAACGCCGAACCGTCGGTGACCGCGAGCGCGAGCCTGATCGTGCACGTCTCCGGCGCCGTGCTCGCACCCGGAGTCCATGAGCTCGCCGACGGTTCGCGCGTCCTCGACGCGGTTCAGGCGGCCGGTGGGTTCGCCGAGGGGGCCGACGAGCAAGCGCTCAACCTGGCCCGTCCGATCGTCGACGGGGAGCAGATCCGCGTGCCGGTGCTCGGGGAGGCAGCGCCGCCGGAGCACGCCGCGCCGGACGGCGCGACCTCGCTCGTGAATCTCAACACGGCGAGCTCGGACGAGCTCCAGGAGCTCCCCGGGGTCGGTGAGGCCATCGCCGGCCGCATCATCGCCTACCGCGAGGAGCACGGCGGATTCACGAGCGTGGACGAACTGCTGCAGGTGTCGGGCATCGGTGAGGCCACGTTCGCGGAACTCGAAGCGCTCGTGACGGTCTGACCGTGCACGCGATGCGGCACGTCGGAGCTCGCGACGAACCCGGTGCGAGGGCGGCGCGCCGACACCTCGCGAACGCGCGTCCGACGTCGGCCGGTACCGGGGACGCGGCGGCGCGACAGCGGCCACGGACGCCCGTGCACGACCTCCGGCTCGTCGCTCCCGCGGTCGCGGCCTGGCTCACGGCGTTCCTCGTGGCAGGTCGATCGGACGCGGCCGGAGCGGCCGCACTCGTCGCGTCTTTCGCGGCGATCGGTTCGAGTGCACTCGTCGTCGTGATGCACGTCCGTCGCGCGGGGCGAGATCGGGACGGAGCGTTCCGTCGAGCGACGAGACGGGCCTCGCCGAACGACGACGGTGCCCGGACGGGCGGGCGTGCGCGGTTCCGTCGCCCGGTGCGGGAGCTCGTGGCCGTGGGCGGTCTCGTGGCCGCCGTCGTCGCGCTCGTGGCCGCGGCGGCGGCCCTCGACGCCGCCCGGACGAGGCCGACCGTGCTGCTCGCGGCCGCGGACGCGGGGACGGTCCGGATCGAGGGGGTCATCACGGGGCTCGTCCCGCCGGCGGCGCTCGACGGGACCGCGGCGGAAGGGGCGTCCGAGGGCGACGGGACACGGCCCCGGGACGAGGCGCGGTTCGAGGTGCGCACCACACGCCTGATCGTCGACGATGTCGCCGTTCCGATCGAGGCACCCGTCCTCGTCTTCGGCACGATCGAGCCGAACGCGGACGGGGGTGCCCCGGGCATCGGCTCGTCCGTCGCGGTCGAGGGACGGCTGCGGGCGACCGATCCCGGCGACGACGTGTCCGCGCTCCTGTTCGCGGACGCGACGGCCTTGGTGCGCGCACCGCCCGGCGGGCTTCTCGCGGGGACGGACACCCTGCGCACCCGGTTCGTCGGGGCCGCGAGTGCACTGCCCGGTGTGGGCGGTGCACTGCTCCCGGGACTCGCGGTCGGCGACACGAGAGGCGTGCCCACGGCACTGGACGCGGACATGAAGACGTCGTCGCTCGCGCATCTCACCGCGGTGTCCGGCTCCAATTGCGCGATCGTCGTCGCCGCGGTCCTGCTCGTCGGCCGCGCGCTCGGGGTACGACGTGGCATCCGTGTCGCGGCGGCTGCCCTCGCGCTCGCGGTGTTCGTATTACTCGTCACGCCGGAGGGCAGTGTCGTGCGGGCGGCGGTCATGGCGTCCGTCGTGCTCGCCGCGGGGTCGTTCGGCCGTCGCCCGGCGGGCGTGCCGCTGCTCGCGCTCGCCGTCATCGTGCTGCTCGCGGTCGATCCGGGGCTCGCTCGTGATGCCGGGTTCGCGCTGTCCGTGTCGGCGACGGCGGGGCTCGTCGTCGTGGCCGGGCCCCTCGCGGAACGGCTCACGCGGGTCGTGCCGCGTCCCGTCGCGGCCGCGATCGCGGTGCCCGTCGCGGCGCAGCTGTGCTGTCAGCCAGTGCTGCTCCTGCTCGAGCCGAGCGTGCCCGTGTACGGGGTCGTCGCGAACCTGCTCGCCGCGCCGGCGGCGCCGATCGCGACCGTGCTCGGCCTGCTCGCGTGCCTCGTCGGGGGTGCGTCGCCGGCCGTGGCGGCACCGGTGCTGTGGCTCGCATGGCTCCCGGCGCAGTGGATTGGCATGGTCGCGACCGCCGTCGCGTCGTGGCCCGGGGCGAGCTGGCCGTGGCTGCCGGGCGTGGCCGGCGCGGTGTCGTTCGCCGCGCTCCTGCTCGGTGTCGCCGCGCTCGTGGGAACGCGGGCGCGGGAGGCACCGCTGCGTCGACTCCGGCTCGCCGTCGGTGGCATCACGGTGCTCGTCCTCGTGCTGTGGAGCGGCCTGTCGCTCGGCGGCGGCCTGCACGAGCGGCTGTCGCGGCCGACGACGTGGCGGTTCGCGGCGTGCGACGTCGGTCAGGGGGATGCCCTGCTCGTCCGGGCGGCCGAGCGCATCGCGCTCATCGACACCGGTGCGGACGACGTGCTGCTCGATCGGTGCCTCGACCTGTTCGGGGTCGATCGGGTCGATCTGCTCGTGCTCTCGCACTTCGATCACGATCATGTCGGCGCCGCGGACTCGCTCGCGGGACGCGTCGCGGAGGTCGCGGTGCCCGATACCCGTGAGGCGGCGAGCGAGGGCATCGTCACACGACTCGCGTCCCACGGCGCGGTGGTCCGGCCGCTCGCCGCGGGTGCGTCGTTCGCGTTCGGCGACACGTCGTGGCGCGTCCTCTGGCCGAAGGCGGAGAGTGGCCCCTCGGCGCGGGAGGGCAACGCGTCGAGTCTCGCGGTGCGGGTCGACCCGACCTCGGCGTGTGTCGCGGACTGCCTGTCGCTCGTCGCGCTCGGCGATCTCGGCGAGCCGCAACAGGACGCCGTCCTGGCCGACTCCGCCGTCGCGCTCGGGGCCGACGTCCTCAAGGTGTCGCATCACGGCTCGGCCGATCAGTCCGCGGCGCTCACGGCGGCGATCGGGGCGACCGTCGGCGTCGTCTCGGCGGGCGCAGGGAACGACTACGGACACCCGACGGACGCCGCGCTCGCGATGCTCGACGCCGCGGGGACGACACCGCTGCGCACCGACCTCCTCGGCACCATCACGATCGGCTCGGCGGGGGAGGGCGGCGAGACGAGTGCGCACGGTGTTCCCGAGCGTGGCGACGGTGCCGCCGCGAGACCACCGGTCGCCGTGTGGAGTGAGCGCGGGATGAGCGAGCGGGGCGCCCGCGTCTCGTGGCGCAGGCGCAGCGCGCACCGGTCCCGTTCGTGTCGCATCGAATGCCACCCGGGTTCCGTGTGCCCGATGGGGTCACGCGCCGATCAGGGGCTCTCGTGGTGCGCGGCGGCGCCCGCCATGAGGGCTGTCCTCCACGCGGTTGTCGGCGTCGATGATCGGCGTCGATCGGGGTGATCACGATGATGCCGCCGGTCGCGGTGGTACGTGCCGCGCGCGTCCGACCGGAGCCGTTGCGCGTGTGCTGACGGGCGGCGGGTGCCCGTCTCAGAGAGGGTGCGCTTCGCGCCGGCGGTGTCGACGTCGTCGGTGGTCGGTCGACACCGGGATGACGGGTGAACGGAATCCGGGCGTCGATGGACGCAGTCGTGCCGAGGTGCTCGTCCCGCTCGCCCCGTGTCGGGGTCAGAGCACGAGGCCGAGGGCGAGGGCGATGACGCCCAGGAGCGGGACGAGTCCTTGCTTGAGCGCGGCGGCGGACTTGTCGGGGCTGGAAAGCAGCAGCACGATCGCAGCGGCGGCCATCGAACCGGCGCCGGCGAACACGAGGGTCGCGCCGATCGCGAGCTGGCCGACGGCGACGAACACGATCCCGAGAACGACGGCGATGGCGAGGAAGAGGTTGTAGAAGCCCTGGTTGAACGCGAGCGCCCTCGTCGCCTCCACCTGCTCGGCCGTGTGTCCGAACGTGGCCCGCGCGCGCGGACCCGCCCAGGCCAACGATTCGAGCACGAAGATGTAGACGTGGACGAGCGCGGCGAGACCCGCGAGGACGAGTCCGGCAATGAGCATGGCGGATTCCTTTCGAGATGCGGTGGTGACCGCATGCAGTTCTGTATCGATCAGTTCAATATATACTGAACCGAACGATACGGAATGGAGGCGCTCGGCATGGTTCGAACCCTGGCCTTCGACCGGGACGAGGTGGTGCGCTCGGCGCTCGAGGTGTTCTGGCGTGACGGCTACGCCGGAGCCTCGCTTCCCACGCTGGAGGGGGCGACCGGGCTGAGTCGGTCGAGCATCTACAACACCTTCGGCTCGAAACGGGGACTCTTCGATGCGGCCGTTCAGAACTATCTGGACGAGGTCGTCCGCCCCCGGTTGCGCCCGCTCCGGTCGGTGACGGTCGACCGAGCAGCGATCCTGGACTACCTCGACGGACTCCGGGCCGTGTTCTCGCGTGCGGTGGGTCCGCCCGGATGCCTCCTCGTCAATGCCGCCGCCACGCCACTCGCCGCTGACGGCGACGTCGCCCGGGTGATCATCGACTACCGCAACGAACTGCACGCCGCGATCGGCAACGGCGTTCGGGCATTCCTCGCCGACGACTCCGCTGCGGACGCGGACCGGCTGACCGATGCCGTGACCGATCTGGTCGTGGCGGCCTTCGCCCTCGTGCGTGTCGCTCCGGACGTCGCGATCCACACACTCGCCACCGCCCACGAGCTCATCACACGAGAACGGCCGGCCTGAGGAGCGCCGAGGCGAGCGGACTCGCCCTTCCTCCGCGTTCCCGTTGAGCGCCGTGGCCCCATCGGAGCGCGCGTCGACCGTCGCGCGACGGCCCGTCGGTCACACGGTTCGGGAGCGTCAGACGGGGGCCACGGCGTCCGCCCGCAGCGCGTCCCCCGTCGCCGTGTCGCCGATACCGTCGACCCGGCCGGCGTACAGCACGCGTCCACCGTGACGACCGGGGCCCGGCCCGAGATCGATGAGCCAGTCCGCGCGACGGATCACGTCGAGGTTGTGCTCGATGACGACGACGGTGTGTCCGTGCTCGACGAGGTCGTCGAGTACGGACACGAGGCGGGCGATGTCGCTCGGGTGGAGACCCGTCGTCGGCTCGTCGAGCACGTAGACGCTCGGCTCGTCGGCATCTCGCAGTTCCTTGGCGATCTTCACGCGCTGTGCCTCGCCGCCCGAGAGCGTATTGAGGGGTTGTCCGAGCGCGAGGTAGCCGAGGCCGACCCGCTCGAGGTGCACGAGTCGCGACCGGATCGCGGGAGCATCGAGTCGCGCGATCGCCTCGGTGATCGAGAGCCGCTCGACGTCGGCGATGGACAGTCCGTCGACGAGGTGCGCACGTGCCTCGTCGTTGAACTGCGTGCCGCCGCAGCTCGGGCAACTCGTCTCCTGCCCGTCCATGAACGCGAGATCGGTGTAGACGACGCCGAGCCCTCGGCACGTCGGCAGCCGCCGTCGCCGTTCGCGCCGAAGAGGCTCTCGGGCGCTCCGGTGCGCGCCGAGAAGTGTTTCCGCAGTGGCTGCGCGATACCGGTGTACGTGATCGGCGTCGATCGACGATTCGCCGAGACCGGACGCTGGTCGATCATGATCGCTCCGCACCGGGCGACGATTTCGGCCGCGAGGCTCGACTTCCCCGAGCCCGCGACCCCCGTGAGCACGGTCAGCACCGTCCGTGGGATCTCCACCGTGATGCCGCGGAGGTTGTTCCTCGTCGCGTTCGCGATCGTCATCGCGCCGGACGGATTCCGGGGCACCGCGGTCGTGGGAAACCGCGAACGGAGCGCACGGCCGGTCGGTCCGTCGGATTCGAGCAGCTCGTCGTAGTTTCCCTGGAAGACGAGGCGGCCGCCGGCGGGACCCGGGCCGGGGCCGATCTCGATGATCTCGTCGGCCCGGGCCATGACCGCGGGATCGTGTTCGACGACGAGGACGGTGTTCCCGCGATCACGGAGACGGACGAGCAGGTCGACCATGGCGTCGACGTCGTGGGGGTGGAGGCCGACGGTCGGTTCGTCGAATACGTAGAGCATCTCGATCAGACTCGAACCGAGGTGTTTGACCGCCTTGATGCGTTGCGATTCACCGCCGGAGAGCGACGAGGTCGCGCGGGCGAGATGCAGGTACCCGAGTCCGATGGCGTTCATGGCGTCGAGTCGCGCGAGGAGTGCCTCGACGACGCTGCGCACCTGCGGTCGGTCGATCCGTTCGACGACGTCTCGGAGTTCGGTGATCTCGAGGTGCGCGAGATCCCCGATCGTGTGCCCGTTCACCGTGGCGTTCCGGGCGGCCTCGTTCAGCCGTTCACCGAGGCAGTCGGGGCACCTCGTCGTGTGGGTGAAGGCGGCGATCGTCTTCTGCTTGCGCTCGGAGAGGTCGTCGGCGGTTCGCAGGTAGATGCGTTCGAAGCGTTCGACGACACCCTCGTAGTCCTTGGGGACCTCGACGCCCAGCGCGTTCACGTACTCCCCACCGTGGAGCAGTGCGTCGAGGTGCGCCCGTGGCCAGGTGCGCAACGGCGTCGTGACGTCGAAGACGCCGATGTCGGCGTACTTCCGGTACCAGTACCGCCCCTCGCCGAACCCCGGCAACAGGATCGCGCCCTCGTCGAGCCGACGATCGAGGTCGAGGAACGTGCCCACATCCGGTGCGACGACATCACCGATGCCCGAGCAGCTCGGGCACATGCCCGATGGGTCGTTGAAGGAGAACGCCGTCGACTCGCCGACGTACGGCTCGCTGAGTCGCGAGAACAGGAGACGCAGGTAGGTCCACGCATCGGTGATCGTGCCGACGGTCGAACGGGCGTTCCCCCCGAGCCGCCGCTGGTCGATGACGATGACGGGGGAGAGCCCGTCGATGCTGCCGACATCGGGCCGGGTCCACTTCGGCAAGCGGTTGCGGGTGAACGGCGGGTAGGTCTCGTTGAGCTCGGCGCCGGCCTCGGCCGCGATCGTGTCGAACACGAGCGAGGACTTCCCGGAGCCCGAGACACCGGCGACGACGACGAGCCGGTTCCGGCGGATGTCGACATTGAGTCGGTCGAGGTTGTTGGTCACGGCGTGACGCACACGAATGGTCGATTCGGTCATGGTCCCGACGCTATGCGGGGATCCGGCCGGATCCTGGCCGGATTCGATGGGAGCATGGCGTGCATGGCCGATGTCACGAGGCGGATGCTCGATCTGCTCGCCCTTCTGCAGACCAAGCGGCGGTTCACGGGGGCCGAACTCGTCGAACGGCTGGGCGTGAGCGAGCGCACGGTGCGGCGCGACATCGACCGACTCCGCGCGTACGGCTATCCCGTCGCCGCCACGCCCGGGCCGGGCGGTCACTACGGGCTCGCCGCGGGACGGGCCATTCCTCCGCTGATGTTCGACGAGGACGAGGTCGTCGCGATCATGCTCGTGCTCGCGGCGAGCGCGAGCGCCGATTCGGGGGGACCCGGGAGCATCGGCGAGGCGATGACGAGGGCCTATGGGAAGCTCGATCAGGTGCTTCCGCCGCGCCTGGCGACGCGCGCCGCCACGGTGCGGGGCGGGGTCGAGGTCGAGCCGTTCCGGGCACCGACCGTCGACATCTCGGACGTCATGCGGATCGCCACCGCCGTCCACGAACACCGGGAGATCGAGTTCGACTATCGCCGTGGTGATCGGGAGTCGCACCGGCGGGTCGAACCGCACGCGCAGGTGCACCACCTGCTGCGCTGGTATCTCGTCGCGTGGGATTCGGACCGGGACGACTGGCGGGTGTTCCGCACGGACCGCGTGACCGGGTTGTTCGTGCGCACGACCGAGTTCCGCCCGCGCCCGATGCCGAGCGAGACGGCCCTCGATCTCGTGAGAGCGGGCACGAAGCGCTCGACCCGCGAAGCCGTCGTCACGGTCGAGGCTCCCGTCGACCATGTCGTCGCGGCCCTGGCCTTCGAGTCGATCGACGTCGAGGCGGTCCACGAGGGCCGCACCCGTGTGACGCTGCGATGCGAGTCCTGGCAGTGGCTCCTGTTCCACCTCAGCAGGCTCGAGTGCGCCTTCACCGTCGACGAACCCGCGTCATGGCGCGAGGCCGTGGCGAGCTTCGCGGCATCGGCCGCCGTGGCGACGACCGATCGGGGCGGCGACGGGACCCCCGGCAGGACGGCCGGCGCGTCCCGTCACGACCCGGTCGAGAACGTCGAGGCCACGTGCGGTGACGCGGGCGGCCGATGACCGGCACGCCGCGCGCGGGTCGCCCGCTCGCGCTCGGTCGGCACCGGATCCACCCGGGCGCCGGCCCGACGATCGACGCTGTCGTCGGCATCGAGCAATTGCGCCAGGGCGGTCAGCTGGGGGCTCGTGCAGTCGCCGCGCCAGACGAGACCGAGCTGGCTTGTGCCTTCGAGCCCACGGACGGGAACGAAGCGAAGGTCCGTTCGTGACTGGTGCTCGGCCAAGGGGCGACACGTGAGCAGTGCCTGTCGCCCGGAGGCCGCGAGTGCCAGGCCCTCCTGGATGGAGGTGATCCCGATGGTGGAGTGGATCGTCGCGCCGCGAGGTGTTGCCGGTGGGGTGCGGGCGGCCTTCCAGTAGTCCGGGGCCTCCCCGATCCGGTGCAGCAGATCGAGACCCGCGAGTTCCTCGACGTCGAGTGCGTCCCGAGCCGCGAGGGGATGGTCGCTCGCGACCGCCACGAGTTGATCCTGGGGTGGGAAGCGGTAGCCGACGACCAGCTCGGGTTCGTGGACGGGAAGCTCGGCGATCACGGCATCGACCTCGCCGTCGAGCACGGCGGCGAAGGGGGAGCCGAGCGGGAGGTCGTGGGTGCGCACCGCGATCCCGTGCGCTTCGTACAGGGCGCGGAAGACGCCCGTGATCTCTTCGCAGATCACGCCGGTGAACCCGATCCGCAGCTCTTCGACCGCTCCGCGCAGCGCGCGTTCGCGTGCGCGGGTGAACGTCCGCATGAGCGAACGGTAGGCAGGACGGACCTCGTCCACGAATTGCGCACCGACCCGGGTGAGGGCGACGCGGCGGCTCGTGCGCTCGACCAATCGCGCCCCCACACGCGCTTCGAGATCGGCGACGAGCTGGCTGACGCGGGACTGCGAGTACCCCAGACACTCGGCGGTGCGACCGAAGTGGAGCTCGTCGGCGAGTGTGATCAGGCACTCGATCTGTTGGATGTTCGCCTGATGCATCGTCGGGTACTCGCCGCCCATGCGTGTGAGCGTACACGTCGATCGATCAGTCGTGCTCATCGATCGATGAGCAGATCGCTGTTGTTCCGAGCGCTGTCGGGCGATGGGCTTGGATCCATGACCTCAGCTGATTCCCGTTCTGCCTCGATCCACGAGAACCGGACGACCCCGCGGCAGTGGCTGGCCGTGGGTGTCGTCACGCTGGCGACGTTCATCGTGGTCACCTCGGAGATGCTGCCGGTCGGGGTCCTCACGCCGATGGCCGACGGCCTCGGGATCTCCGCCGGGGCGGCGGGGACGAGCCTGACCGTCACGGGGCTCGCCTCCGCCGTCACCGCCCCGGTCGCGCCGCGCTTCCTCGGGGACCTCGATCGCCGGACGGTGCTCGCGGCCGCCATGCTCGTCCTCGCCCTCGGGAACGTGCTGACCATGATCGCGGGCGGGTTCGGTGTGCTCGTGGTCTCCCGAGTCGTCCTCGGCATCGGCATGGGTGTCGTGTGGGGCCTGGCGTCGGCCGTCGCCATCCGCCTCGTCGCGCCGCGTGATGCCGCCCTCGCCGTCTCGTTCGCCGTCAGCGGCGTGGCGTCCGCTTCGGTGCTTGGCGTGCCGCTGGGCACCTTCGTGGGCAACGCGTTCGGCTGGCGGGTGGCCTTCGGTTCGCTCGCCGCGCTGGCGCTCGCGGTCGCGTTCGCGATGCTGTTCGGGTTGCCGAAGCTGCGTCGACCGGCCGGCGACGGTGCATCGCATGCGATTTCCGCGAGCCGGCCGCTCCTGCGTCCGGCCGTGGTCACGGGCCTCGTCGTCGTGGTGCTGCTGGTGACGGCGCACTTCGCCGCCTACACCTATGTGCGCCCCGTGCTCGAGAGCCGGACCGACCTCTCGGCCGACGCCATCGCGCTGCTCCTGTTGCTCTACGGCGTGTTCGGGCTCGCCGGGAACTTCGTCGCCGGTGCCGCCGCGGGTCGCCGTCCCCGACACACCGTACTCCTGCTCGCCGCCGGGATCACCGTCGCGATCGCGATCCTCGCCGGATTCGGCGGTGTGCTCGCGGCCGTCGCGGCCATCGCGCTCTGGGGCGTCGCCTGCGGCGGACTGTCGGTCGGGGCGCAATTGTGGATGAGAGCGGCCGCACCGGACCGGGTGGAGCAAATCACCGGGCTGTACGTGGGCGTCTTCACGGGGTCCATCGCGCTCGGCGCGGCCTGCGGCGGCTTCGTGGTCGAGGCCGCCGGTGTCCTCCCGATGCTGTGGGTCGCGGCCGCACTCGCGGGGGCCTCCCTCCTCGTCGGGCTCCTCCGGCCGGGCCCCACGCGCGACCCCGTGGGACCGGATGCTCGTTGACCAGCGACCAGCGACCAGCGACCAGCGACCGCTGTCGTCCCGCCGGCCGCGGGCATCGCGTGCGGGTTCGGCCGCCTACGATGGGGGAGTTCCGAACCGAACCGTGAGGAGAATCCGTGGCGGCACCGAAGCGCGCGTCGTCTTCCGCGAAGAAGCCCGCGAAGCAGGCGATCCCGGTGCTCGCGCCGCGTGATGTGCGTCCCGCACCGGTCGTGCTCGTCTCGGGGCCCGAGGACTACTTCGCCGACCTCGCGATCGGCCTGCTGAAGCGGACGCTGCGCACCGAGGATCCCGACCTCGAGGTGACGGAGGTCGAGGCCTCGGCCTACACGGGCGGATCCCTCGCGACGCTCGTGAGCCCGTCCCTGTTCATGGAGTCCCGCCTCGTCGTGATCGACGGGGTGCAGCAGTGCACGGACGCGCTCATCGTCGACGGCCTCGCGTATCTCGAATCGCCCGTCGAGGGCACGACGCTCGTCCTCCGGCACGCATCGGGCGTGCGCGGGAAGAAGCTGCTCGACGCGGTCCGCGCGGCGAAGGACGTCGCGATCGAGATCAGCTGCCCGAAACCGAAGCCGAACGAACTCGTCGACATCGTCTTGGGCGAGTTCCGCGCCGAGCGGCGGCGCATCGACCCGTCCGCGGCCGCGCAACTCGTCGCCGCGTTCAACACGGACGTCGCCGAACTCGCGGCCGCGGCGCAGCAACTCATCACGGTCACGAGCGGCGACGTCACCGAGCGCGACGTCGAGCGGTACTACGGTGGTCGGGTCGAGACGACGGGCTTCAAGATCGCCGATGCGGCCCTCGGGGGCCGTGTCAGGGACGCGCTCGCGCTCGCGCGGCACGGGTTCTCGACGGGCGTGCACCCCGTGCCGATCGTCGCGGCCGTGGCCGCGAAGTTGCGCATGATGGCGAAGGTCTCCGACCAGCACGGTTCCGACGCGCAGCTCGCGAAGGTCGCGGGCGCGTCGCCGTGGCAGGTGTCGCAGGCGAGGCGCGAGCTGCGGGACTGGGACGACGTCCGCCTCGGCCGGGCGATCGCGCTCGTCGCGGAGACCGACCATATGGTGAAGGGCGGCAGCCGCGACGCGCAGTTCGCGGTCGAGCGCCTGCTCCGGAAGATCGCGACGCGCGACGTCTGAGCCCACCGGGCGGAGCGGGGTCGACTCGCCGACCGAACGGGCACCCGCCCGCCCGGCCGGCCGGCGGATCAGCTCGGCTCGGGCATGATGCGGTAGCCCTGCTTCGGGTCGTAGCCGTGGATCTCGCGCGTATCGAGCACGGCCATGAACTCGAGCACGGCGGGGCTGATGACCTGGCCGGGCACGAGCACGGGGAAGCCGGGTGGGTAGGGGGTCACGAAGCCCGCGGAGACGGGCCGCTCACCGTCGGCGACGCGTCGGCGCAGCGCGTCGCCGAGCACGTGCTCCACGTCCTGCCCGCGGATCCCGGCGTAGTAGGCCGTCCGGATGTCGCCGTCGGGCAGATCGGGGGTCGTGCGGTAGCCGTTCGCGAACTCGCTGAAGTCGGGCAGCGGCGGCAGCTCGGCGGGCGCGTCGTCCTCGTCGCGGTCCTCGAACCGCTCCGCGAGCTTCACGAGCACCTCGATGAGGTAGGCGACCGCGCTGCGTGACGTGCCGATGTTCGTCATGAACAGGACCGTGTTGCGGCTCGTCTTGTTGACCTGGATGCCGTAGCGATCCATGAGGTGCTCGTGCTTGAACGTGTCGCCGTCGACGCCGGTACGGCTGATTTCGATCGTGATGCGGCTCGGGTCCACGACGAACTCGTCGGTCGCCCACGCCTCCCACATCTCCGCGAGCCCGTCGCGCAGCGGCATCGGCCGCGTCGTCGTGCGGTACTCGGGCGGCACGAGGTCGTGCATCGTGAGCACCCGGAACGTGCGGCGCAGGAGCGGGTGCCGCGCGACCGCGTGGGCGATGCTCGTCGCGAGGTCGAGCTGTCGCTGCACGAGCTCGAAGCCCTCGAGCTCGACCTGACGACGGCCGAGGTCGAGGGATGCGAGGATCTGGTAGTTCGGCGACGTCGAGGTGTGCGTCATGAACGACTCGTGGAACGACTCCTCGACCTCCTTCCAGTCCTGATCGCGCACGTGGATCATCGATCCCTGTCGCAGCGCCGTGAGCGTCTTGTGGGTCGACTGCGTCGCGTACACGCGAATGCGGGCGTCGACGGGCATGAGCAGGCGCTCCGCGAGCCACACCTCGTCGGGTGCGGGCTCGCCCGTCTCGGGGTCGAACAGGCGTCGACGCTGCTCGGCGACGGCACGCGCGTGCTCGGCGCTGTGCTGTTGCTCCTCGAGCCGCTCCGCCGCCGACATGGCGGTGCGGCGTCGCGTGACGGGGTGGAACGCGGCGAACGCGAACCACGCCTCGTCCCACAGGAAAACGAGGTCGGGTTTGATCGCGAGGCATTCGGCCATGACCCGCTCGGGGTCGTAGACGATGCCGTCGAACGTGCAGTTCGTGAGCGTGACCATGCGGACCTCGTCGAGACGCCCGGCCGCCCGGTAGTCGAGCAGGAGCCGCTTGATCCGGCTGATGGGGACCGCGCCGTAGAACGCGAACTCGTCGAGCGGATACGCGTCGAGGTACGCGACGCGCGCCCCCGACAGCATGAGGGCGTGGTGGTGCGACTTGTGGCAGTTGCGGTCGACGATGACGACGTCGTCGGGCGCCGTGACGGCCTGGTGCACGATCTTGTTCGCCGTCGAGGTGCCGTTCGTCACGAACCACGTCGAGTCGGAGTGGAACGCGCGCGCCGCGAGGTCCTGCGCCTTCTTGATCGTGCCGGTCGGTGCGAGGAGGGAGTCGAGGCCGCCCGAGGTCGCGCTCGTCTCGGCGAGTAGGAGGTTGAGCCCGTAGAAGTCCGCCATGTCGCGGATCCACTTCGACCCCACGACGGAACCACCGCGCGAGACGGGCAGGGCGTGGAAGACCCCCGCGGGGCGGCGGGCGTGCTCCTGGATCGCGGTGAAGAACGGTGTGTCGAAGACGTGCGAGATGCGCCTGATGAGGCTGAGGTGCAGCTCGAGGCGGTCCTCACGGCGGAACACGCGACGGAAGCGACGCGTGAGGGCACCCGCGAGGTCCTCGATGTGGGCACCGGCGACGAGGTAGAGGTCGAGCTCGGGGCGGATCCCGGCGATCACGTCCGCGAGTCCGACGATGCGCTGGATGGAAGCGTGCTGCGTGGCACCGCCCGCGTCCCGGCGTGCCGCGGGGCTCGCGTACGTCTCCGTCGCGAGTTCGATCGTCCGGCGCAGGTCGCGGCTGAGCGCCTGCGCCGAGCGCGACGAGAAGCCGGGGCGCACGACGCACGCCTGCAGGTTCGGGTTCGTGAGCGCGGCCGCGATCGCGTCCTCGGCGCTCGGCACAATCACGAGCTCGTACAGGAACGCGTCGGAGTCGGTGCGCATGCGCGCCATCTCCGCCTTGAGCGCGTCGCGGTCGGCCGGCGACATCTCGTCGACGACGAGCACCTCGAACCGCGGTCGCCCGTCGGCCGGGGCCTCGACGGGCTCGTCGGAGCCGATGGCCCCCTGCGGGTCGTTCGCGCCGTCGGCGGCGTCGAGCGACCCTGCGCCGCGGATGCGCTGCATGACCGCGTCGATGCGTTCGAGCGCGGAGCGGTACTCGCCCGCATCGACGAGCTCGCGGATCGTCCGCACGTAGCGCTGACCGAAGCCCGCCCAGTACATCTCGACCGTCTCGAGGGAGCGCAGCGACCTGCGGATCTCGGCCATCCCCGCGACGTCGTCGAGCTCGTCGCCGCCGCGGGCGAGCAGCTTCACGGCGTACCGCAGGTACTCCCACGCATCGAGCCGAAGGCGCCACACGCTCGACGGCATCCCGGGATTCCGCTCGAGGTCGCGGTTCGTCGTCGCGTCGCGGCTGATCGGGGCGATGGGTGAAACCATGTGGTCGGCTCGTCTCGTGGCGTGTGCGGTTGCGCGATCGGCCGTCGTCGGACGTCGCGGACGGTGACGGATCGCGGGAGCTCGTGCGGCCACCGTCGGGTGGTCCGTGCCGTCGCGGCGACCCGACCTCGGGCCCACGATCGAAGCGGACGCCCTCGACCCTACCGAACCCGACAGGCGCGTCGTGCCGCGTGGCGGTCGGTGTCCCGCGGTCGGGACGTGCGGGGCGTCGACGGACGTGTCGTGCCGCGCGACGGTCAGCGTCCGGCGGTCGCGACGCGCAGGGCGTCGGCGTACGCGTCGTACCGTGCCCGTTCCGCGGCGATCGGCTGCACGACGCGTTCGTCGACGACGCGCGCGACCGCTGCGGAGAGTCGTCGACGCGCCCGGCCGCGGCGCGCCGCGCCGACGGCCGCGCCGATCGCCTGTGCGGCGAGGCCGAGCAGGATGCCGAGGAGCACGCCACCGACGACGAGCAGGCCCGGAACCGGCCACCCCTCCACGGTCGCGATCGTCGGCGCGGGCAGCCCGGCGAGCGGCAGGAACCACGCCGCGAGGTACCAACCGACACCCACGAGGGCGGCGAGGAGTGCCGTCCACTGCACGATCCCGACGAGCGCCCACCACCAGGAGCCACGGGCACCGAGCGAGGTCCGGGCGACGGCCCGGTCGAGTTCGTCCGGGAGCGTGCGCAGCGCCTCGTCGGCGTGCTCGCGGATCGCCGCGAACCACCCCTCGTCGAGTCCCTCGGCGGCGGCATCGGCATAGCTGCGCACCGCGCGCCCAGCGAGCGCCTGCTGTGCGGCGCTCTGACGCGGAAGCGACGTGCGATGGAGGTCCGGGTCGCGCCCGTCGCGTCCCGGGCCACCGCTCGTGAGGTGCAGCCGGCGCAGGGGATCCGGGCGGAGCCGCAGGAGCCAGCTCGTGAGCGGCCAGCCCGTCACCTGCCCGGCACGCTTCGCATAGGAGCGGCCGACCGCGGTCGCGACGTCGTCCACCCCGGCCGAGCGGCCGAGGTCGCGCACGAGCGTCGCACCGAGCGATTTCGGAAGGCGCGCGGTGCTCGTGGGCGGGAGGTCGGCCGCGAGTGCATCGAGGTCGGCCTCGAGCCGTTTCGTCCGGGCGATGCGTGCCCGGGCGAAGCGTGCGATGACGTCGCGGACCTCGTCGACGCCCTGCCCGGTGCGGGCGGACGCCGGGAGGACGCGCACGCCGGTGAGCCCGTCGGCACGGAGGAGTTCCCCGAGCGAGTGGACGACCGCGGGGACGTCGTCCGCGCCGAGCAGATCGATCTGGTTGAGCACGACGGCGGTCACGGCTCCGTGCGTCCTGAGCGGCTCGATGAACTCGGCGTGGACGACGGCGTCGGCGTACTTCTGCGGATCCACGACCCACACGAGCACATCGACCTTCCCGGCGAGCCGTTCGGCGACGGCGCGGTGCGATGCCTCCACGGAGTCGAAGTCGGGCAGATCGAGCAGGATCGCCGACAGCTCGGGATCACCGGCGAGCGCCGCGTGCGGAGTGCGTCGGTCGCGGACCTCCAACCAGTCCAGGAGCTGCTCCGAACCCTCCGGGCGCCAGACGGCCGCGAGCGGCTCGCTCGTCGTCGGCCGACGGACGTGGGCGCGCGCGAGTTCCTCGCCGACGACGGCGTTGAAGAGGGACGACTTGCCCGAGCCGGTGGCGCCGAAGAACCCGACGACCGTGTGGTCGCCCGCGAGACCGCGTCGTTCGTGCGCGCGCTCGGCGATCGCGGCGAGGCGTTCCTCGACGGTGGGGTCGACGCGTCCGGCACCGAGTGCGCTCGCCCGGTCCAGTGCCGCCAGTCGGGCGTCCAGTCCGGGGCGGCTCACGCCGTCTCCTCCGGCTTCTCGAGCACGACCGGATCGACCTGCTCGACGAGCGCGTCGGCGGCGGTATCGCGCCCGACCGAGCGCATCGCCCGTTCGAGCGCCGCCGCGGCGGTCTCGAGATCGTCGGGGCCGGGCCCCTCGTCGACGAGTCGGAGCAGGAGGTCGTATCGTTCGTACTCCGTCTCGAACAGGGCGGCCACGCGCCGCTCGAGATCGTCCCTCGCCTCGGCCGCGAGCCGACGGACGGCGTCCTCGCCGAACACGGTCTCGAGCAGCTTCTGCCCGACGACGGCGGAGCCGCCCGCGATCGCGATCTCGCCGCCCGTGAGTCCGCCGGTCGATGCGAACACGACGACCATGAGCGTCACCGTGACGGCGTTGAGTCCGAGCGACATGAGCCGGGCACGGCCGCGCTTCCCCGCGGCGCGCTCCTGGATGAGGTCCACGAGCGCCGCCTGCCACGCACGGATCGCGGTCGACGTGCGCGCGTCGAGGTCCGCGCTCTCGCGGCCGAGCGTCGTGTCGGCGGCGAGTTGGCGGCCGGCGGGGGACTGTCGCAGTCGCGCATACGCGTCCGCCGCCGCGCGGCCCGCCTGGTCGACGACGACCGCGTGCAGGCCGTGCTCGATCTCGACCTCGACCTCGCGGATGGGCTGGGGGTGTCCGCGCACGAACGCGGTCGCGCGGTCGCGGGCGCGCCCGAACCACGACTCGAGCGAGCGGAACACGTCGCTCGTGCCGACGACGTCCTGCCATCGGCTGAGGACCTCGCTGCGGAGCAGCGTGCCGTCGCGCGTCGCGTCGATCACGCGTTCCTGGGCGATCGCGTAGGCGTCGCGCGTACGCTCGCGGACGCCCTCGGCGACCGCGAGCTGCGCCGATCTGGCAGCCGCGACGACGCGTGCGTTCGCGGCGAGGCGACGGACCGCCCCCGCGACGGTCCGCCTCGAGACCTCCTCGCGGGCGACGCGATCGGCGCTGAGCGACTCGAGCCACGCGCGAACGGGGTCCACTGCTCCGGCGGGCAGCATGCCGAGTTCGTCGAGCGGTGTCTCGGGGATCACGAAGACGGGCGCGGCGCCGAGGCCCTTCGATGCGAGCAGCGCCCGAAGGTCCGGTTCGACCTCCGGCACCGCCTCGACGGGGACGCGGTCGAGGACGACGCCGAGCGTGATGTCGCGTTCCGCGGCGTCCTCGAGGAGCGCCCACGGCACGGCGTCGGCGTAGCGGTTCGCGGTCGTGACGAACAACCAGAGGTCGGCGGCGGCGAGCAATTGCTTCGCGAGCGCGCGGTTCTCGTCGGCGATCGAGTCGACGTCGGGCGCGTCGAGGATCGCGAGCCGCTCGGGGATGCGCTCGTCGGCGAGCAGCACGACCGACGAGATGAGGGTCGCGTCCGGATCGTCGCCCGCGCGACTCGCGGGGAGGTGGCCGTCGCGCCGCACACCCGTGATGCGCGCGAGTCCGGGCAGGATGCGGGTCGAGGCGAACCACTCGCGGTCGGTCGGCGCGTGGAGGAGGATCGGCTGACGGGTCGTCGGCCGGATCGCGCCCGTCCGCGTGACGGGATGTCCGACGAGCGAGTTGACGAGCGTCGACTTGCCCGCGCCGGTCGAGCCGCCCACGACTGCGAGCAGCGGGGCGTCGAGGTCCACGAGCCGCGGCGCGACGTAGTCGTCGATCTGCCGGATCGAGGCGTCTCGGACGCGCCGTGCGGCGTCCGCCTCGGCGAGTTCGAGCGGGAGCCGGAGTTGCTCGAGCGCATCCCGGAGCTCGGCGAGTCGGGCCTCGGCACCGGGCGTCGTGTCGGTCACGGTCCCAGCATGCCGCATGCATGCCGTCGTGGGGCGGACGCGAGACGATCGGCGTGGGGGTGGGTTCCCGGATCCTTCACGTCGACGTCCGCGCGCGTTCACCGACGACGATCCGGTGATTCAGACGCGTGCCCCATCGTTTCGGGGGTCGCCGGACGCCGTTCGGCGCGGGAACACCGAAGGAACTCGTGGCAACGCCGAAGACACTGCAGAAGGACGTCGAGGAGCCGCGCGCCGCGGTGCCCGCGAAGCCGGACGACCGGGCCACCGCCTCCCTCGACGCGACACGTCGCCGTCGACAGCGCAGGGAACGGCTCGTGTTCTGGGGGTTGATCGGCCCGAACGCGGCGCTCATCATCGCGTTCATCTACGTGCCGCTCTTCTCGAACGTCTACTACTCGACGCTCGACTGGAGCCTCGGTTCGTCGGCGGCGAGGTTCGTCGGCTTCGATAACTACACGCGCCTGTTCACCTCGTCGGGTGGGCTCGAGATGTGGCGGGTGACGCTGATCTTCACGGTCGCGACGGTCGCCGGCTCGATGATCATCGGCCTCCTGCTCGCGCTCGCACTCAACCGGCGACTGCCCGGACGCACGCTCTTCCGGACGGGTGTGTTCGCGCCGTACGTGCTCTCGGGCGTCGGTATCGGCATGGTGTGGAACTTCATCTTCGATCCGCAGATCGGCGTCCTCGCGTACGTCATCCGCGGCTTCGGTGGCACCTCGCCGCAGTGGTATCTCGACAAGGACCTCGCGCTCGTGATGGTCATCATTGTCTACGTCTGGAAGAACCTCGGTTACTGCGCCGTCGTCTACCTCGCGGGCCTGCAGTCGATCCCGCGCGACCTCATCGAGGCGGCGACGATCGACCGCGCGGGCCCGGTGCGGCGCTTCTTCTCGGTCGTCCTGCCGCTGCTCAGTCCGACGGTGTTCTTCCTCTTCATCACGACGATCCTGAGCTCGATGCAGGCGTTCGATCTGCTCAACACGATGACCCCGACGGGCAACGGCACGAACACGATCGTGTTCGAGATCTACCTGCAGACGTTCGGCCCCTACCAGCGGGCGGGGTACGGGGCCGCGATCTCGGTCGTCCTATTCGTCGTCCTCTTCGCGATCACGGCCCTGCAGATGCGGTTCGTCGAGCGGAAGGTGCACTACGCATGACCGTGACCTCGGTCCGCACGGGCCACGGGCTCCGACAGGCCCTCGGCTGGCGCAACGTCCTCGACACGATCCTCGTGGGCTACCTGCCCATCCTCATCGCCCTGTTCATCATCGTCGTGCCGCTCGCGTGGATGATCGCGTCGTCGTTCAAGCCCGCGAGCGAGATCGTCACGCTCACCCCGGCGTTCCTGCCGCAGGAGCCGACGCTCGCGAACTACGAGGCCGTCGCCGACCGGGTGCCGCTCGGCCGCATCACGATCAACAGCATCATCGTCACGTTCGTGGGATCGGCGATCAAGGTCGTCCTCGCGATCGCGTCCGCCTACGCGCTCGTGTTCGTGAAGATCCGCTTCAAGAACCTCATCTTCATCGGCATCCTCGTCGCACTCATGGTGCCGCCCGAGGCCGTCCTCCTGCCGAACTACAACCTCGTCTCGCAGCTCGGCGGCCGGAACACCCTGTGGGGCATCATCCTGCCCGGGCTCGGGACGGCGTTCGGCACGTTCCTCCTGCGACAGCAGTTCAAGACGCTCCCGAAGGAACTGCTCGAGGCCGCGGAGCTCGACCACGCGGGGCACATGAAACGCCTGTGGCAGATCGTCGTGCCCGTCTCGGCGCCCGCGATCGCGACGGTCGCGCTCGTCACGATCGTGAACGAGTGGAACAACTTCATGTGGCCGCTCATCATCACGGACACCCCCGACTCGATGACCCTGCCCGTCGGCCTCAACCTGCTGCACTCGATCGAGTCGGGCACGGGTGTGTACGGCTTCTACATGGCCGGCGCCGTGCTCGTCATCATCCCGATCCTCATCGTCTTCGCGTCGCTCCAGCGCTACATCGTCGCGGGGCTCACGCAGGGCGCCGTCAAGTGACGGCCGCCGCACGCTCGCTCGAACTCCCACGTCTCCACAGCAACACAACCATCGGAGTGAATCCATGACCATCCGAATCCGTACCCCGAAGCTGCTGGCCGTCACGGCCTCGGTGGGTGTCGCGACGCTCGCACTCACCGGCTGCGGCCCCGCCGTCGGCGGCACCGACACAGCGAGCGAGGCGGTCGACTTCTCGGGCGTGACGCCCGCCGACTCGATCACCTTCTGGACGAACCACCCCGGCGGTTCGACCGACGTCGAGAAGCAGATCACGGACGCCTTCACGGCCGAGACCGGCATCACGGTCAACATCGTCACGGCCGGCGCGAACTACGAGGAGGTCTCGCAGAAGTTCCAGGCCGCCCAGGGCTCGAACGACATCGGTGACGTCGTCGTCGTCTCCGACGCCACGTGGTTCACCAACTACCTCAACGGTTCGCTCCTTCCCGTCGACGACGCGCTCGCGGCGGCCGGTGCCGACGTCTCGACGTACCAGGAGACGCTCTACAACGACTATCTCTACGAGGGCGCCCACTTCGCCGCGCCCTACGCGCGTTCGACGCCGATCTTCTACTACAACAAGTCGCAGTACTCGGCGGCCGGTCTGCCCGACCAGGCACCCGCCACGTGGGACGACGTCAAGGCGAACGGCGAGAAGCTGAAGGCCGCGAACGCCGCCGCGTCCTCGTTCACCTTCCCGCCCCAGGACGAGTACCCGGCCTGGACGATGGCGAACATCGTGTGGGCGTACGGCGGTAACTGGAGCAACGAGTGGGACATGTCGCCCATGACGAGCGACGCCACGGTCGAGGCCGTCACGTTCGCGCAGAACGGTGTGAAGGACGGCTGGGCCAACGTCGCGAGCGGTGACCCCGCCGACGACTTCGCCGCGGGCGCGACGAGCTCGTTCATCGGCTCGACCGGCTCGCTCGGTGGCCTGCTCGAGACGGCACAGTTCGAGATCGGCGTCGGCTTCCTGCCCGGCGGCCCCGCGGGCAGCGACGACGTCGTCCCGACGGGCGGCGCGGGCCTCGGCATCTCCTCGAAGTCGACGCCCGAGAAGCAGCTCGCGGCCGCGAAGTTCATCGACTTCCTCACGAACGCCGAGAACACGGCGACGTTCTCCGCCTCGACCGGCTACCTGCCCGTCCGCACCGACGCCGACATGAGCGAGGTCTACGCGACGACCCCCGCGTTCGAGGTCGCCGTCAAGCAGCTCGCCAAGACCCGCAACCAGGACTTCGGCCGCGTGCTGCTGCCCGGTGGCGACCTGACGATCTCGACGGCGCTGCAGACGATCCTCACGACCGACGCGGACGTGAAAACGACCCTGCAGGGCGCGCAGGACGAGATGACGTCGCTCTACGAGAACGACCTCAAGCCCCGCCTCGGCGCGTAGCCGCCGCTCGGGAACACGAAGGAGAACCATGGTCGACGTCACGCTCAGCGGACTCTCGCTGACGTATCCCGGAGCCACGAAGCCGTCCCTCGAGGACGTCAGCATCCACATCGAGGACGGCGAGTTCATCGTCCTCGTGGGGCCGTCGGGATGCGGGAAGTCGACGACACTGCGACTGCTCGCCGGTTTCGAGCTGCCCACCGCGGGCGACATCCGATTCGGCGATCGGGATGTGACGGGTGTCGGCGCGATGGACCGCGACGTCTCCATGGTCTTCCAGAGCTATGCCCTGTACCCGCACATGACGGTCGCCGGCAACATGGAGTTCGCGCTCAAGAACTCCGGCGTGCCGAAGGCCGAGCGCACGAAGCGGGTGCGCAGTGCCGCCGAGCTGCTCGAGCTCGAGGACTACCTCGACCGGAAGCCTCGGGAGCTCTCGGGCGGTCAGCGGCAGCGCGTCGCGATGGGGCGCGCGATCGTGCGCCAGCCGCAGGTGTTCCTCATGGACGAGCCGCTCTCGAACCTCGACGCGAAGCTGCGCACGCAGACGCGCACGCAGATCGCGGATCTGCAGCAGCGGCTCGGGGTCACGACCGTGTACGTCACGCACGATCAGACCGAGGCCATGACGATGGGCGATCGCGTCGTCGTCATGAACGCTGGCCGCATCGAGCAGGTCGGCACGCCGCGCGAGCTGTACGACGAGCCCGACACGCTCTTCGTCGCGGGCTTCATCGGGTCGCCGACCATGAATCTCGTGCACGTGCAGCCGAACGACGATGGTGCCGCGGCGACGAACGCGTCGCTCGCGCTGACCGTGAACCGGTTCCCGGGGCACGAGGGCGAGGAGGTCATCGGGATCCGTCCCGAGGACCTGCGCCTCGTTCACGAAGGGGAGCCCGCGCCGACGGTTCCGAGCATCACGATGACCGTCGGCTTCGTGGAGGAGCTCGGGTCGGACCTCTTCGTCTACGCGCGATCGACCGACGGGACGCGCAAGCGGCCCGCCGTGGCGCGTCTCCCGAAGGGCCACGCGCCCGCCGTGGGGGACGAACTCACCTTCGCCGTCGAGCACGAACGCATCCTCCACTTCGACGCGGCCACCGAACGGCGGCTGCGCTGAGCCCTGCCACGACGGCGACGCGCGAAACGGCACCGCCCCCGCACGATGCGGGGGCGGTGCCGTTCCGGCGTGCCGGGGACGGGGTGCGGGCGCACACCCGGACGCCCCGCCGTCGCGACGGGCGGCGGAGCGAGCGGGAACGACGAAGGCCCCGCCGGAGCGGGGCCTTCGTCGTGTTCGCCCGAACGGGCGAGGTCGGGTCAGAGCGACGCGACCTGCTTGGCGATGGCCGATTTGCGGTTCGCCGCCTGGTTCTTGTGGATGACGCCCTTCGAGACGGCCTTGTCGAGCTTCTTCGTGGCGTGCGCGAGGGCGGTGCCGGCCTGCTCGGCGTCGCCCGCGGCGACGGCCTGACGGACGCGACGGATCGCGGTGCGGAGCTCGCTCTTGTAGGCCTTGTTGCGCTCGGTCGCCTTGCGGTTGGTCTCGATGCGCTTGATCTGCGACTTGATGTTCGCCATGCGGGTGGTGTTCTCCCTGAAATACCGGACTGTGGAAGTGCCGCGCGGTAGAGGGGCCGAGCGGCGTGTTCGCGCCGTGTGGGACAACGCGGAAGCCAAGGAGCAAGATTACCAGGTTCCGTGCCGCGTGTGTGGTCAGTCGGCGGGTTCGTCGCTCGACGCCTCACGGCGTCGTGCGGTCGCGGCGTCCTTCGCGGCTTTCGCGGCCGCCTTCTCGGCCTCCGTGCGCTCGTCGATGAACGCCTGGTGGGCCGCTCCGGGCATCCAGCCGCGATCGACGACGCGCACCTGCCACGCGATCGCGAGGCCGAGCACGACGAGCCCGAGGAGGAGCGTCAGCACGATGCCCACGCCGAGACTGCCGGTCTGCACGCTGAGGCCGACGAGCGAGCCGAACCAGCCGAAGTCGGCGTCGCCGAAGGTCGAGCCCTGCAGCCCGATGCCCGACATGACGCCGTACAGGAAGGCTGGCAGGAGGGTGATGAGCAGGCCGTTGACGAAGCCTCCGAGGCTCGCCCCGCGGCGTCCGCCCGTCGCGTTCCCGTAGACCCCGGCACCACCACCGGTGAAGAAGTGGGGCACCATGCCGGGCAGGATGAGCGCGAGCCCGAACGCGGGGCCGAGCCAGACGGCGAGCAGGAAGAGCATGACGAGCCCGCCGAGGAACGAGGCGAGGAACCCGACGAGCACGGCGTTCTGGGCGAAGGGGAACACGATGGGGATGTCGAGCGCGGCCTTCGCGCCGGGGACGACCTTCTTCGCGATGCCCTGGAACGCCGGGATGAGCTCGCCGAGGAACGTGCGCACGCCGTAGAGGATGACCGAGACGCCGACGCCGAACATGAGACCCTGCATGATCGCGGCCATGACGAACGCGCCGCTGTCGTCGGCCTCGAGGAACGGCAGCGCCTCGTCGCCGAGGGCGACGAGCCCCCACACGGCGAACACGAGGTAGATGAGCACCATCGAGAGCGCCGTCGCGACCATCGAGTCACGAAGGAATCGCAGGCCCTGCGGCACCTTGATCTCCTCGGTCGAGACGCTCCGGCGCCCGACCGCCTGGCCGGTGGCCCCGGCGGCGATGTAGCCGAGCGTGCCGAAGTGACCGATCGCGATCGTGTCGTTGCCCGTGACGCGTTTCGTCCACGGCTGGGCGAACGCCGGCATCGCGACCATCATGACGGCGAGCAGGAACGCGCCGACGAGGACCGTGAGCCACTCGTTGCCGGTTCCGAATCCGATCGAGAGGAGCACCGAGAGCATCATCGCCATGAACACCATGTGGTGCCCCGTGAGGAACACGTAGTGGAGGGGCGTGAAGCGGGCGATGACGAGCATGAGTACGAAGCCGAGCGACAGGATGTACGCGCTCGTCGAGCCGAAGCTGTCGGCGGCCATCGCGGTGATGACCTCGTTGGTCGGGATGACGCCCTCGGCGCCCGTGACGGCGAGGACGAGCGCGCCGAGCGGATCGAGGGCGGTCGTGACGACGCCGGCGCCGGCGCCGAGGATGAGGAAGCCGAGCGTCGCCTTGAGGGCGCCACCCACGACCTGCCCGGTCGACTTCCTGAGCGCGATGAGCCCGATCGCGACGATGATGCCGACGAGGTACGCCGGGACGTTGAGGATCTGCTGCCCGATGAAGTCGAGCAGGGTGACGAGCCACTCCATGATGTGTCCGCCTGTCCGGTCGGGCCGGTCAGTGGTCCAGCTCGGCGGCGAGCTTCTGCGTCACCTCGGCCTGGTCGACGAAGTTGTCGACCACGACGACGGGGACGTCGACCTCGCCGATCTCGGGGGCGAGTTCGGCGCTCGTCATGACGAGGTCGGCGCTCGCGGCCGCTCCGCGCGCGGAGCTGATGTCGGCCGCCTCGACCTCGGCATCGACGCCGAGCTCCTCGAGCGCTGCCTCGATGTTCATCTTCAGCAGCACGGAGGTTCCGATGCCCATGCCGCAGACGGCGATGATCTTCATGGGGTCCTGCCCTTCCGGCGGCCGCGCCGCCTCCGTCAGCTTCGACGGCGTCGACCGCCGTTCCGATCGCACCGGGAGTGTACCGCCGCGGCCCGGGCGACTCGCGGACGGTGCGTTGCCCGGACGTGGCGGCTCGGCGTCACACGGTGACCGCGTCGAGCAGGCGATCGAGCGCGGCGTGCGCGAGCGGCCGGGCGATGGTGGGGTCGTCGTGCTGCGCGATCCAGAGCGCGGCGTCGTTCATGGCGCCGGAGAGTTGGACGGTGAGTGCGTCGAGGAGTGACGAATCGGATCCGGACTCGGCCAGGACGTCGCCGAGGGCATCGCGCAGGTGGACCTCGGAGCGTTCCGCGTCGATCCGACGCCACTCCTGCCAGCCGAGCGCTGCGGGCGCGTCGACGAGGAGTACCCGTGACGTTGCACCGCGCGTGATCGCATCGAGGAAGGCGTGCGAGCCCGCGCGGAGTCGTGCCGCCGGGGAGTCCGATGCGTCGGCCGCTGCGACGAGCTCGGCGGCGATGCCCGCCTGGAGATGCTCGGCGACGGCCCGGAAGAGCCCGGCCTTGCTGTCGTAGTGGTGGTACACGGCGCCCCGCGTGACGCCGGCGGCCTGTGCGACGTCGTCGACGGACACGTCCGCGAAGCCCCTCGTCGAGAAGAGGGTCGTGGCGACGGCGAGCACCCGGCTCGCGGTGCGGGCGGCGACGGCCGCCGAGGTTCGTGGCATCGGTCTTCCTTTACGTACGCGCTGTATGTAAACTCGGCTTACGTACACAGTGTACGTAAAAGACGGAGGAGTCGATCATGACCATCACGAGTCTCTATCCGGTGCTCACCTCGAACGACGTCCCGGCCGCGGGAGCCTTCTATCGTGACGTCCTTGGGCTCGAGACGACGTTCGAGTCGGACTGGTACATCAGCATGCGCAGCGGCGCGTTCGAGCTCGCCGTCCTGTCGCTCGACCACGAGACTGTGCCCGAGGGCTACGGGCGGGCACCGAGCGGTGTGCTCGTCACCGTGGAGGTCGACGACGTCGACGCCGTGCACACGCGGACCGTCGACGAACTCGGGCACCGCCCGGTACGGGCGCTCGTGGACGAGCCGTTCGGGCAGCGGCACTTCATCGTCGCGGCACCCGACGGCGTGCTGCTCGACGTCGTCCAGCCGATCGCGCCGAGCCCCGAGTTCGCCGCCGCCTACGCCGAGGGGTGATCGCGCGAGGGCGACGCGCGGGCACGGGACGAGTCGGGACGGGGCGCGACCGATTCCGTCGTTCACCACGATGCCCGCGTGAGCGGTCGGTGGGAGGAAGGTGGGGCATCCTCTGGCTGGCCGGTCGGTCCGTCCGCACAGCTTGCTAGGGTCGGCCGCATGTCAGCTTCCGACGAGCGCCGACGCTTCGAACGACGCCATGCGGCGGAATCCGTCCGCATCACGGTGCTCACGGGCGAGCATGCGGGCGGTGCGGGGCGAGTGGACGGGGACGAGCTCTGGACCGCGTCGGCCGACGTGCTCGCGTACGTCGACGAGCGCGGGGAGGTCGTCGAGGAACGGGGACGTGTGTCGTGGCTCGTCGCCGACGACGAGCGCGGGACGGAGCTGGGCGGCACGTGGATCCACGATCTGCAACCGTTGACCCAGTACGTGCTCCGCGTGCGCCGGGCCGCTCCGGACCCGGCCGAGTACGCGGCATACGGGTTCGAGGTTCCCGACCTCCCGCACCACTTCGCCCTGGACGAGGTCCTCGAGCGTCACGTCCACGTGTCGGCGCTCGACGAGCGTCTCGCTCGCCGTGTCGAGTCGGCCGACGTGACGACCGATCTCGGCGAGTTCGAGCTCGATCGCCCGCTCGACGCATTCGTCGGGTCGTTCGACTGGTGTGGCCGGACGGTCCGGGTGACCCTCGGGGTCGATGATGACGCGGTCGAGGGGAGCGAGACCTGTGTCGCGACGCTGGAGCGACTTCGGGAACTCGTGGCGCATGCCACGACCGTCGATGCGACCTGGCGGTCCTTCGCCGCGTCGACGCTGGAGCCGGCAGGCGAATGGCTGCGTGACAGTGCTCGTGCCGCCGGGCTCGAGGAGTCGACCATCGAGTCGATCGCGCACGGGCTCCGGCTGAGTGAACTGAGCGTCGACCCCGACGGCTCCGCGAACGCGTACTACGGCGACGACGGGCTGTTCCGGGATGTCGCTGTCGTCGTCGAGATCGACCCCGACGGGACGCCGACGGACGCCTCCGTGAGCGGCTGACGGCGGCCGCTGCGGAGCCCGGCGGGCGTCGCGCCCGCCCGGCATCGCGGCAGCGAGACGCGCGGAGCGCGTCGAGCGCAGCAACCGTCGCTGTGGCGGGGTCGGCAGCGGGGGTGCGTGGCGGTCAGCGGGCGAGGCTCAGTGCCGCGACGGCCGATTGGATGGCGACGGCCGCCGCCCCGCGCGCCCATGCGGTGAAGCCGGGCTCGTCGACGACGAGCTCGATCGGCTCGGCGAGTGGGTCGCGATCCACGGCGATCGCACGTCGGATCGCGGGCTCCGCGACGGCGAAGAGTCCGATGCCGTCGCCCGCGAGCACCACGGCGGGTTGCATCGTCAGATTGGCCGCGAGTGCGATGAACCGGCCGAGGGCTTCGCCCGCGGTCTCGGCGACGGCGACGGCGGCCGGATCCCCGCTCGCCGCGAGGCACAGGAACTCGTCGTACTCCACGCGCCGTTGGAGTGCGCCGGAGATCTGCGTGGTGAGCGAGCCGGACGTCAGCATCGCCTGCGCGCACCCGCGGTGCCCGCGATCGCAGAGCGGCCCGTTCGCGGCGAGGGGGATGTGGCCTCCGAGGCCGGCACCCACCTCCCGTGTGCGCACGACCTCGTTGTGGGCGACGACCGCGTAGCCGATCCCCTCGCCGATGGTGATCACCGAGAACCCGGGCAGTCCGCGCCCCGCCCCGAACCAGCGCTCGGCCTCCGCGAGGGCGACGAGGTCGTTCTCGATGGTGACCGGGAGGCCCGTGGCCTCGGTGAGCATCGTGGCGAACGGGACGTCCCGCCATTCGAGGAAGGGTGCGAATTCGACGGTGCCGTCCTCGATGGACCCGCCGAGGCTGACGCCGAGTCCGCGGATGTCACCGTCGAAGTCGTCGACCGCCGCGCGGATGTCCGAGACGACGCTCGAGACGTCCGTTCCCGTGAGCGGGCGGGTTGAGGCGGCGACGAGGCCCGCACGGACGTCGGTCATGACCGCGTGCAGCGTGTGACCCGTCAACTTGATGCCGACGAAGAACCCGCCGTCGGGTGAGATGTCGAGCGGGCGGCTCGGCCGTCCGACGGAGCCGTCGGAGACGTCGTCGAGTTCGACCAGCAGGCCCGTGTCGAGGAACGGCTTCGCCAAGCGGGTGAGGCTCGCGGCCGAGAGCCCGAGGCGGCTCGTGAGGGCCGAGCGGGAGATGGGGCCGTGCAGCAGGACCGCTTCGGCCAGCGCGTTCTCGCTCGGTGTGAGCATCGGCGCCCCCTCCTTGATTCCGCCTCGATAGTAACAGCTCGCCCCCCGGTTGAAGAACGGACCTTCGGGGGCATCCTTGTCCCAGTATTACTTTTGTGTTAGAACTAATCCATGCACTCAAGCAATGGGGCTCTGCAGGAGCGAACGACGGACGAGTCCGGTCACGACGACATCGGGGGTCGTGTGCTCCATCTGCACCGTCGCGGAACGAGCGTCGTGATCGATCTCTCGTCCGATCCAGTTCCGGTCATCGTCCACTGGGGTGAGGAGCTCGTCGACTCGACGCCCGAGAGCCTCCGAGGCCTCGCCGTCGCCGCGCGTCCGCAGCGTGTCTCCGGTGGCCTCGACCGCACCCCCCGCCTCAGTGCGATCGCGACCGGGGCCTCGGGCTGGTCGGGTACCCCCGCGATCGAAGGACATCGCGGGGGAGCGGGGTTCAGCATCGCGCCCGGGCGCGTCGACCACGAGTCGGACGACACTGCGGCAACGTTCAACCTCGAGGACGCCGAGGCCCGACTCGCGTTCCGATGGGAGATCAGGATCGGCTCGGGCGGTCTCCTCCACCAGCGGACAACGGTGACGAACACGGGCACCGATGCCTACTCGCTCGACAGGCTCGATGTGGCCTTCCCGACGCCGTGGGACGCGACGGAGCTGTTCGACACGACCGGTCACCATCTGCGCGAGCGCGCCGCTCAGCGTCGTGCGTTCACGCTGGGCACCCACCTGCGGGAGAGCCGCCGGGGTCGCCCCGGGGCGGACGCATCCGTGCTCCTGGCGGCCGGACGACCGGGATTCGGCTTCGAGTCCGGCCGTGTCCACGGCATCCACGTGGCGTGGAGCGGCAACCATCGCGTGCTCGCGGAGCGCACCGTGACGGGCGAGGCGTTCCTCGCGGCGGGCGAGTTGTTCGTGTCGGGCGAGGTCGAGATCGCGCCCGGAGCGTCCGTCTCGACCCCGTGGGTCATCGGCTCGTGGGGTGACGGGCTCAACGAGTTGTCCGCTCGGTTCCACGCCGAGTGGCGCGACCGGCCGCAGCATCCGACCCGCCCACGGCCCGTGACCCTGAACACGTGGGAGGCGGTGTACTTCGACCATGACATCGACCGCCTGACGTCGTTGGCGGAAGCGGCGGCCGAGGTCGGGATCGAGCGGTTCGTCCTCGACGACGGGTGGTTCACCGGACGGCGGGACGACACCCGAGGGCTCGGCGACTGGGAGGTCGACGCCGAGGTTTGGCAGGACGGCCTGCATCCCCTCGTCGATCGGGTCCGCGAACTCGGGATGGAGTTCGGACTCTGGGTCGAGCCCGAGATGATCAATCCGGACAGCGACCTCGCCCGCGCGCACCCCGAGTGGATCCTTCGGGCACGGACGACGCTGCCGCCGTCGGCACGACAGCAGCAGGTATTGAATCTGGCCGACCCCGACGCCTACCGGCACGTCGCCGACCGCCTGCACGCTTTGCTCATCGAGTACCCGATCGCCTACCTGAAGTGGGACCACAACAGGGACCTCGTCGACGCGGGGAGCGGCCCCGGCGGCGCGCCGCGCGTGCGCGAACACACGCTCGCCCTCTATCGCCTGCTCGACGAACTCAAGGCGGCGCACCCCGGGCTCGAGATCGAGACGTGCGCATCGGGCGGGGCCCGAGTGGACCTCGGCATCCTGGACCGCACCGACCGCATCTGGACGAGCGACAGCCTCGACCCGCTCGAGCGGCTCGAGAACCAGCGCCACACGGGACTCGTCGTGCCGCCCGAGATGATGGGAATGCATCTCACGAGCCCGGTCGTCCACTCCTCGGGCCGCACCGTCTCGCTCGAGCTCAGCGCGGCCGTCGCTCTCCTCGGGCACTTCGGCGTCGAATGGGATCTCACCTCCGTCGATGCCGTGACCCGTGGCCGCGTCGCCTCGTGGATCGCCCTCGCGAAGCGTCTTCGCCCGCTCATCGCGCACGGAACCGTCGTGCACGTCGACGGCGTCGAGCCGGGGATCGATGTGCGGGGAACCGTCGCCGCGGACGCCGCGTCGGCCGTCTTCGTCGTCACACAGGTGACGACGAGCGCCGCCTACCCGGCCGGTCGCATCAGGTTCCCGGGGCTGGATCCGGCACGCACGTACGAGCTCCGGATGCTGTCCGGCTCGTCGCACGAGCCCGGGCAGTCGCCCCTCGCCTGGGCAGAGGCCCCCATCACGATGACCGGTCGCGAACTCGCCACCATCGGCGTTCGCCCACCGGTGCAGTTCCCGCAGCAGGCGGTGGTCGTGGAGATCGACTCGCACCACTGACTCAACCGAGAACAGTTCACGCGCAAGGAGGCGCACACATGAGATCCAGACAACGAATACTGGTCCGCGCAGGGGCCGTCGTGGCCACCCTGGGTGCCGTCATGACGCTGGGAGGGTGCGCGGTGACGCCGGACGACGGTGTCACCACGCTCAGCTTCTTCCAGTTCAAGGGCGAAGCGCTCGAGGACTTCAACAGGATCATCGCGGACTTCGAGGCGGAGAATCCCGACATCCGCGTCGTCCAGAACCAGGTCGCGGATTCCGAGACCCTCATCCGCACCCTGCTCGTCAAGGACAAGGCACCGGACGTCATCACCCTGAACGCGAACGGCGGATTCGGTGATCTGGCCGAGGCGGGGGTCTTCTACGACTTCTCGAACGAGCCGGTGCTCCGAACGATCAACCGCGCCGTGCAGGAGATCCTCGCCGAGCTCGGCAACAAGGAGGGCGAGGTCAACTCGCTCGGCTACGTCAACAACGCCAACGGGGTGCTGTACAACCAGGACATCTTCGCGGAACAGGGCCTCGAGATCCCCGAGACGTGGGACGAGTTCATCGCCGTGTGCGATGCCCTCGAAGCCGCAGGCATCACGCCGTTCTACGGCACCCTCGGCGATGCCTGGACGGGCATGCCGTCGTGGAACGGGATCGGCGCGTACGCGGCGCAGGACGGATTCTTCGACGAGCTCCGGGCCGAGGGCGAGAACGTCGGCCCGGACTCGGCGGTGTCGTTCCAGAAGGACTTCCAGGACGTGATGGCCAAGCAGGCCGAACTGTTCTCGTACATGCAGGACGGCTACCGCGGTCAGATGTACGACGACGGCAATGCCGCCTTCGCGCGCGGTGAGTCGGCGATGATGCTGCAGGGGATCTGGGCCGTCAACCAGATCAAGAGCATCAACCCGGACGTCAACGTCGCCATCTTCCCGTACCCGGTTCCGGAGGACCCCGACGATCGGATCCTCGTCTCGGGCGTCGACGTCGCCGTGACGATGGCCAAGGACACACCGCATCGCGCGGAGGCACTCCGCTTCATCGACTATCTGTTCGAGGTCGGTGTGATCGAGGACTTCGCCGCGTCGCAGAACATGATCCCGTCGGTGATCGGGGCCGAGCTGAGCGACGACGCGGCACTGCAGTCCGTGAAGCCGTATTTCGACGAAGGGCGGATCACCGGCTTCATCGACCACCAGGTCCCGCCGAGCATCCCCCTGACACCCACGATCCAACAGTTCCTGTTCGACCGCAATGCGGATGCAACGCTTTCGACGCTCGACAACGAGTGGCGCAAGGTCGCGGCGCGAACCATCCCCGTGACGGGAGACGACAAATGAGCACATTGACCGAGGCCGTGCGCACGAGCACGTCGGGTGCCCGGAACAGGAGGCGCGCGGGACGCGTCAGGACGTCCGGGTCGCGGGCACTGCCCGCCTACTACTGGATGGTCTGGCCGGCCGTGATCGCGTTCGCCGCATTCCACACGATCCCCGTCCTCGTCGGCATCTTCTTCAGCTTCACGAACTACGCGGGCTACGGGGACTGGAGCTTCGTCGGTCTCGCGAACTACATCAACCTCGTCAAGGACGATCTGGTCCTGGCGGCGTACGGGTTCTCGTTCCTGTTCGCGATCGTCGCGACGATCCTCACGAACGTCATCTCGCTCGCCATCGCGCTGGGACTCAATGCCAAGATCCGGGCCCGGAACTTCTGGCGCGGCGTCTACTTCGTGCCGTACGTGCTGGCGATCCTCGTGATCGGCTACGTCTTCCAGTTCCTGTTCTCGAACTCGCTGCCGAAGATCCTGTCGGACATCCCGCTCTTCCGCGACAACATCCTCACGAACCCGGACTGGGCGTGGACGGCGATCGTGGGCCTCGCGGTCTGGCAGGCGTGCGCGTTCTCGATCATCATCTATCTCTCGGGGCTGCAGACGATCCCGCCCGAGCTCTACGAGGCCGCGTCGCTCGACGGGGCGTCGCCGTGGCGACAGTTCGGCGCGATCACCTTCCCGCTCATCAGCGCGTTCTTCACGATCAACGTCGTGCTGAGTCTCAAGAGCTTCCTGCAGGTGTTCGATCCGATCGTCGCGCTCACCAACGGTGGGCCGGGGACGTCCACCGAATCGGTCACCCTGCTCGTCTTCCGTGGTGGGTTCTCGGGCGGGGAGTTCGCCTACCAGACCGCCAACGCCGTGATCTTCTTCATCGTGATCACGATCGTCTCGCTCGTGCAGTTCCGGGTCCTTCAGCGCAGAGAGGCCGATATCTGATGACCACCGCAACCAATGTTCTCGCCGAAGCCGAGGTGACGGCACCGCGTCCCCGCCGTCGCCGTCGCCGCGCCGTCGAATCCGACGACACCCGGAAGACCAATTGGTGGGCGACCGCGCTCATCGCGGTCTGCTCGCTCACGGTGCTGATCCCGCTGTACCTGGCCGTCGTCGTGGCGCTCAAATCGCCCGAGCAGTTGGCGGCGGGCAACGGATTCGAGTGGCCGAACCCGGTCCGCTGGGAGAACTTCGCGGACGCCTGGGAGCGGACGGCGTTCCCGCAGGCACTCGTGAACACGTCGCTGATCACGGTCGGCTCGGTCGTCTTCACGCTGTTGACGAGTTCGGTCGTGGCCTATGCGCTCGCGCGGAACAGCCACCGTCGCTTCTTCAAGGGCGTGTTCTTCTACTTCCTCGCCGCGCTGTTCATCCCGTTCCCGATCATCATGCTCCCGCTGGTCAAGCAGACCTCGCTCCTGGGGCTCGACAACCAGATCGGCATGATCCTGCTCTACACGATCTTCGGGATATCGCTGAACATCTTCATCTACAGCGCCTACATCCGTTCGATCCCGATCGAGCTCGAAGAGGCGGCGCGCGTCGACGGCGCATCCACGTGGCGGGTGTTCTGGCAGATCGTTTTCCCGTTGCTCACGCCGATCAACGCGACCGTCGGGATCCTGACGTGCGTGTGGGCGTGGAACGACTTCATCATGCCGCTCGTGGTGCTCACCGATCCGGCCGCTCGAACGATCCCGCTCGCGCAGTACGTGTTCCAGGGGCAGTACAACATCGACACGACGACCGCGTTCGCCTCGTACCTCATGGCGATGGCGCCGCTGCTGATCGTGTACATCTTCTCGCAGCGCTGGGTCATCTCGGGCGTCACGCGAGGATCGATCAAGTAGCTCCGCTCGGCCGCGGGTGACGACGATCCGGTGTCGTCCCGCGACCGGGGTCGGATGCCGGAACGCGAGGGCGTCCGGGGTGATGGGGCGGTGTTCGACCGCCCCGTTGCTCGGGCGCCCTCGTCCGAGTGCACCGGTATCGCCGACGACCTGGGGGGAGGGACGAGGGGGGGCAACTGACCGACGGGTCACGCGACGGGAGCGTTGATTCGGCGCGATCGGGAACGGTCTTCCGGCGGCCCGCGCCGCGATGGAGCGACGGCTCACCGCGGACGACGCGTTCTTGCCCTAGTCGAGACCGAGCGCCCGGCGGACGCCCGCGGCATCGCCCGTCTCGCGCAGCAGCGTCATGACGGCGGGGTCGGCGAGGGCCCGCGCGAGCGTGGACATGATGCCGAGGTGGGCATCGTGGTCGACGGCCGCGAGGCCCGCGACGAGGTCGACGGGGTCGTTCTTCGCGTGCCCGAACACGACGGGCTCGTCGAGCTGTACCCAGCTGATGCCCGTGCGGAGGACGGCGGCGGACGGGCGGGCGTGTGCGAGCGCGAAGCCGGGCGCGATGACGATGTAGGGGCCGAGCGTCTCCACGGCGGCCACCATCTCGTCCGAGTAGACGGGCGTCGTGATGCCTGCCGCGACGAGCGCGTCGCCCGCGAGCCGCACGGCGCCCCGCCAGTCGTCCGCGTGGGCGCCGAGGAGGATCGCCTCGTCGGGCAGTGACGATTCGTTCGACGTGGTCATGGTCGGCCCCTTCCGGTGTGCAGCTCGGTCGAGCCGATGCTCGCAGATCCGGCTGTCGACCGGATGTGCTCGTCCGGCGGGTCCGAGCGGGCGCACCCGCCGGCGGGCCGACGCGGGGCGGGCACGCGCGGAGGCCTCGGTCGTAGGCTGGCGCCGGGTGCGTGATCCACGCGACGGACCACGACGACGCACCGGTGAGGAGACGGGGACGACATGGTCGAGCCACTCGAACAGCGGGCGATCGCGGCGGCGATCGCGATCCCGGCGCACGTCGTGCAGGCGAAGGGCAACGGTCACGCCGGGACCGCGATGGCCCTCGCCCCGCTCGCGCACGTGCTCTTCCAGCGGGTCATGCGGCACGACCCCGCCGATCCGTCGTGGCCCGGGCGCGACCGGCTCGTCCTGTCGGCGGGCCACGCGAGCCTGCTGCTCTACGTGCAGCAGATGCTCACGGGCTACGGGCTCGAGCTCGACGACCTCGCCGCCTCGCGACGGCTCGGGTCCCGCACACCGGGGCATCCCGAACTCGGCGTGACGGCCGGCGTCGAGATGTCGACGGGGCCGCTCGGCCAGGGACTCGCGAGCGCCGTCGGCATGGCCGCCGCGGCGCGGCACGAACGGGCCGTGTTCGGCGAGGACGCCGAGGTGTTCGACCACACCGTCTGGGTGATCGCGGGCGACGGTTGCATGCAGGAGGGCATCAGCTCCGAGGCGGCGAGCCTCGCCGGTGGGCTCGGGCTCGACGGCCTCGTCGTCGTGTGGGACGACAACCGCATCACGATCGACGGCCCCATTCCCGACGGCTTCTCCGACGAGGTGCGCGGACGATTCGACGCGGCCGGCTGGCGTGTGCTCGAGGCGACGGACGCGAACGACGTCGACGCGCTCGAGCGGGTGCTCGTCGAGGCCCGTCGGCGCACGGGCCGACCGACGCTCGTCGCACTGCGGACCGTCATCGGCGCACCCGCGCCCGAGCGCGCGGGGACGCCCGCCGCGCACGCGGGTGGATTCGGCGCCGACGAGGTCGCCGCCGTGAAGCGCTCGCTCGGGTTCGCGCCCGACGCGACGCTCGAACAGCTCGTCCCCGACGACGTCCGCGCGTGGACGCGCCGAGCGATCGGCCGAGGCGAACGATTGCACGCCGACTGGGACGCCGACATGGCCCGCTGGCGGCACACGCATCCGGAAGCGGCGAGCAGGTGGGACGCGTTCCTCGCGGGCGAGCCGGGGAGTGGCGACGCGGCGCTCGACGGGATCCCACGGGCCGAGGAGGGGGAGCGGATCGCGACGCGCGTCACGAACGGACGCGTGCTGCGAGCGCTCGTCGAGGCCGGCTATCCGGCCTGGGGCGGTTCGGCGGATCTGTCGGGGTCGACGAACGTCGCGCTCCCGGGTGCGGCGTTCTCGGCCGAGGAGCCCTCGGGCACCCACCTCGCGTTCGGCGTGCGCGAGCACGCGATGGCCGCGATGCTCACGGGCATCGCGTTGCACGGGCCGTGGCGTCCGTACGGCTCGACGTATCTCGCGTTCTCCGACTACCAGCGGCCCGCGATCCGGCTCGCGGCCCTCATGGGCCTGGACGTCATGTACGTCTACACGCACGACTCGGTCGCGGTGGGTGAGGACGGTCCGACGCACCAGCCGGTCGAGCAGATCGCCGCGCTGCGCACCGTGCCCGGCCTGCAGGTCGTCCGCCCGGCCGATGCGAACGAGGTGGTCGACGCGTGGCGTCGCATCGTCGACGCACCCGCGGGGCCGGTGGCCCTCGTGCTCGCGCGCCAGGCGGTGCCCGTCGTCGCGTGGCCCTCGTCGGCGGCCGACGGCGTTCGCCGCGGCGGCTACGTGCTCCGCGAGGCGGCGGGCTGGCAGCCGGGTGACGTGACGATCGTCGCGACGGGGAGCGAGGTCGCGCTCGCGGTGGCCGCGTCCGACGAGCTGGATGCGCGCGGCGTGCCGGTGCGCGTCGTGTCGATGCCGTGCGTCGAGTGGTTCCGCGCGGAGGCCGAGGACTACCGGGCGTACGTGATCGACCGCGCGGGCCCCGTGATCGCGGTCGAAGCGGGCGTCGGGGCGGCCTGGTACGAGTTCGCCGATGCCGTCGTCGGTGTCGAGGCGTTCGGGGAATCGGGGTCGGGCGACGAGATCATGGCGCTGCGCGGCGTCACGGTCGAGACGGTCGTGGCCGCCGTGCTCGATGCAGTCGGCGGCGAATCGGGACAATGAGCCTCCCGCGGGTCCCGCCAGTTGACGACAGCGAACGGGCCGCGGGGCAACCGGCGGCCCGTTCGTCGGAACGGCGCGTCAGTGCGAGACGGCACCGGACGTGGCGGGCGTTGCCTCGCCGGCACGCTGCGACGCGATGACGGACTCTGCGAGCGTGAGCCCGGGCAGCGGCTGGCGGGCGAACTGGCCGAGGAGGACGAGGACGCCGACGAGCAGGAGGAACGGGACCCAGCCGGTCCATCCGACGATCGTCGTGAGGCCGTCCATCGTGGAACCGGCATCGGCCATGCAGATGAAGATCGTCGCGGCAAACGCGTTGAGGCTGCCGTGGGCGACGGCTGCGGGGTAGACCGTCGCGCTGCGGAGGCGCAGCCACGAGATGAACGAGCCACCCGCGAGGCAGAAGCCGATCATCATGACGAGGCCGAGCGGTCCGCGGTCGTTGAAGTTGTAGCCGAGCAGGATGATCGGTGCGTGCCACAGCGCCCACACGACGCACGAGATCGCGATCGCGGGCCAGGTGCCGAGCGGACGAAGGGAGGGCAGGAGCCACCCTCGCCAGCCGAGCTCCTCACCGAACGCGGCGATCGTGGCCATCGGTACCGCGAACACGAGTGTCTGGAGGATCGTGATGAGGACGAGCACGGCAGGGGGCATCGCGTCGAACGTCCCGGCCTGATCGCTCGCGCCCGCCGCGGCGAGGTTCTGCGCGAAGAGTTCGCGGAGTGCGCTCACGTTCGCGAGGTCGAGCGTCACGTACCCCAGGGCCGCGGCGAGGAGCATGCTGAGCGCGAAGAGGACGGGCGGCGCGACGATGCCGATCGCGATGAACAGGATCGTCCGACCCGAGGGGCGGAAGACGAGCCCGAGGTAGCGCGCCTTCCGGGCCGGGCGCTGCACGAGGAAGACGACGACGAGCGCCGCGATCGTCGGGGTGTACATCATGCCGAGGAGCAGGAGCTGGAACGTGACGGGGTCGACCACGTCGAGCGAGGCGCCGCCGAGCCACAGGGGCAGGCAGGCGAGCCAGGCCCCGACGAACGCGATCGCGATGAAGACGGTGACGGCGCCCCAGGGCACCTTCGTCGGGAGGGCGTCGGCGCCGCGTTCGAGGCGGCGCCGCATGCGCTCGTCGGTCGCGTTCACGGCGTCGTTCGAGCTCGGGGCCGGGGAAGCGACGTCGGCTCCGTGTGGCGCGTGCGCCGACAGCGTTCCCGTCGACGGGGCGTCGGGCCCCGAGTCCGGACGACGGGCACCGGCTGCGGTGCCGGGAGTGGGGACCAGGTCGTTCGGTTCGTTGGTGTGCATGACCACCATGCTGCTCGCGGAGCGCGTCCGCTGCTTCGGCCGTGCGGGCGAGATCCGTGGGCGACGTGTGGGCTCCGGGCAGCGGACTCACCCGTGCGGGGGAGACGGAGCCGACGGCCACGTGGACGGCATCGGGCACGCTGGCCCGCACACGGGCGGGGATAGGGGACAATGGGCGGACCATGTCACCTCGCGCCTCCACTCCGCTCGAGCCCGCGGCCACGCCGCCCGCTCGCATCCGGAACTTCTGCATCATCGCCCACATCGACCACGGCAAGTCGACGCTCGCCGATCGCATGCTGCAGCTCACCGGTTCGGTGGAGGAGCGCGAGATGCGGGCCCAGTACCTGGACCGCATGGACATCGAGCGCGAGCGCGGCATCACGATCAAGTCGCAGGCCGTGCGCATGCAGTGGGGGGTCGACGGTGAGGAGTTCATCCTCAACATGATCGACACACCCGGGCACGTCGACTTCTCGTACGAGGTGTCGCGCTCGCTCGCGGCGTGCGAGGGCGCGATCCTGCTCGTCGACGCGGCACAGGGCATCGAGGCGCAGACGCTCGCGAACCTGTATCTGGCGCTCGAGAACGACCTCGAGATCATCCCGGTGCTCAACAAGATCGACCTCCCGGCCGCGGATCCGCAGCGGTTCGCGGGTGAGATCGCGAACCTCATCGGTGGTGACGCCGAGGACGTGCTGCGGGTGAGCGGGAAGACGGGCATGGGTGTCGAGGCGCTGCTCGACCGCGTCGTGGAGCGCGTGCCGGCGCCGGTCGGCGTCGAGGACGCGCCCGCGCGGGCGATGATCTTCGACTCGGTCTACGACGCGTACCGCGGCGTCGTCACCTACGTGCGCATGGTCGACGGCAACCTGCGAAGCCGCGAGCGGGTGGAGATGATGTCGACGGGGGCGACGCACGAGCTGCTCGAGATCGGCGTCTCGGCGCCCGAGCCGGTGGCCGCGAAGGGGCTGGGCGTCGGCGAGGTGGGGTACCTCATCACGGGCGTGAAGGACGTGCGCCAGTCGAAGGTCGGCGACACGGTCACGAACGCGAGTCGCCCGGCGACGGACGCGCTCGCGGGTTACACCGAACCGAAGCCGATGGTGTTCTCGGGGCTCTACCCGATCGACGCGAGCGACTACCCGGAGCTGCGCGAGGCGCTCGACAAGCTGAAGCTCTCGGATGCCGCGCTGAACTACGAGCCCGAGACGTCGGTCGCGCTCGGGTTCGGGTTCCGCGTCGGGTTCCTCGGGCTGCTGCACCTCGAGATCGTGACGGAGCGGCTGCGTCGCGAGTTCGACCTCGATCTCATCACGACGGCGCCGTCGGTCGTGTACGAGGTGACGACCGAGGACAACGCGGTCCACACGGTCACGAACCCGTCGGAGTACCCGGAGGGGCGCATCATCGAGGTGCGCGAGCCGCTCGTGCGGGCCGCCATCCTCGCGCCGAAGGACTACGTCGGCAAGATCATGGAGCTGTGCGAGTCGCGTCGCGGGTCGCTCATCTCGATGGACTACCTGTCGGAGGAGCGCGTCGAGCTGCGGTATTCGATGCCGCTCGGTGAGATCGTGTTCGACTTCTTCGACCACCTGAAGAGCCGGACGCAGGGGTATGCGTCGCTCGACTACGAGCCGATGGGTGAGCAGGCGGCGGAGCTCGTGAAGGTCGACATCCTGCTGCAGGGCGAGAAGGTCGATGCGTTCAGTGCGATCGTGCACAAGGACAAGGCGTACTCGTACGGCACGATGATGGCGGAGCGGTTGCGGAAGCTGATCCCGCGGCAGCAGTTCGAGGTGCCGATCCAGGCGGCGATCGGGGCGCGGATCATCGCGCGTGAGACGATCCGCGCGATCCGCAAGGACGTGCTCGCGAAGTGTTACGGCGGTGACATCTCGCGCAAGCGCAAGCTCCTCGAGAAGCAGAAGGAGGGCAAGAAGCGCATGAAGATGGTCGGTCGCGTGGAGGTGCCCCAGGAGGCGTTCATCGCGGCGCTGAGCGGCGACGTGGAGGGCAAGGAGAAGCGCTGAGCCTCGCGTCGACGCGCGGCCCGGGGGAACCTCCCGACCGCGCGGCTCACTCGCTCATCGAGGCTTCCGCGCTCCGGACTCGTCAGTTCGACCGGGTCAGCCGATCTCCTGCGCGAGCGCGACGATGATGCCCGAGGGGCCGCGCAGGTAGCACAGGAGATAGGCGTCCTCGTACTGGGCGATCTCGCCGAGCAACTCGGCGCCGTGGGGCAGTAGTCGCTCGACGGTCGCCTCGAGGTCGTCGACCGCGAACATGACGCGGTGCAGGCCGATCGTGTTCGGTGCGGGCGGCGCCGCCGGCACGGCCTCGGGCTCGCGGTAGTGCGTGAGCTCGATTCGGCCGTGGCCGTCGGGCGTGCGGAGCACGGCGATCTCGCTGCGGATGCCCTCGAGGCCGACCGTCTCGTCGGCCCATGGCCCCGAGATCTCGGCGCGCCCGTCGATGGAGAGCCCGAGTGCGGTGAAGAAGGCGACGGCCGCGTCGAGGTCCTCGACGACGATCGCAGTGTTGTCCAGACGTTGCACGGTCATGCGGTGACCGTACCCGGCCAGTGCGACAACGCGCTCGGAGTCGGGCTCGATCCGTCCGAGCGCAGGCTCGCGTGTGGTGGCGGTGCTCGGCGTGCTGCGTCGGGCGTCGGGCGTCAGTGGTCGGTGTCGGTGGTCAACGGTTGGCCCGCGGTGCGCCGGCAATTTGAACGGGCACCTTGCGATCGATGATCCATATGCGCATAGTTATGTGCATGCCATCGAAGAACGTGTACGTGTCCGAGTCCGATCTGCCCCTGTTCGAGCAGGCGGCCGCGCTCGCCGGATCGCTCTCGACGGCGGTGGCGGAAGGACTTCGCCTCTACGTGGCGAAGCGCCGTCGAGACACGGGAGGAGACGAGATGCGAACCATCGAACTCGCGGTCGACGAGGGGCCCGTCGTGGTCACCAAGCGGTTCACCGGGGCACCGGTCCTGCGATTCGAGCGTGTCGAGGCGGGACGGGCTCGGACCTTCCGGGTCTATCGCACGGCTCGTGGTCAGTTCGCGGTCTACCAGCGCGACGATCCCGACTGGTCGGCGATGGCCGACGTCGGGGACTGGGACGACGTGCGCGACGAGCACGGTGGCCCCGGCGAGCAGAGTGACGAGTGGCGCGGCGAGTGGTGGGCGTCGGGGCCCCGGACGTTGCGGGTGTACGCCGACATCGCCGCCATGGCCGACGACGTGCCGGCAGACCTCGTGCGCGCCCTCGAGGCGGCCGCCGATCGACCGGCGGTCGAGGAACTCGACATCTGACGCGGGCGCATCACCGGGATGCTCGCGCGACGCCACGGACAGCCTCCTGAACCTGGGGTTTTCCTGTGTCCTGGTGGGGGTTGTTGCTGGTGGTGCGGGTGTGGTGTGGGGGTGGGGTCTGGTGTCGGTGGGTGGGGTGAGGGTGGGGGTATGGAATCGACGGCGGAGCGTGTACGGGAGGTGTCCGGTGCCCTGGTGGGGCTACTGGGCGAGGTCCTCTCGGGCGAAGCCGTGCGTGGTGAGAGTGATGAGGGTGTGTTGGAGCTCGCGGTGGTCGCGGGGGAGTTGTTGCGGCGGGTCGAGGGGCTGGTGGTCGAGGTCGCGGGTGAGGTGCAGGCGCGCTCGGCGCCGCATCTGGGGGCGGGGCGGTTGTCGTCGCGGCGGGGTTGTCGCTCGGTGAACGAGGTGTTGCGGCGTGCGACGGGCACCTCGGCGGGGGCTGCCGCGCGGTGGTTGCGGGCGGCGTCGGCGGTGCGGGGCGGCGTGGATGCGTTGTCGGGTGAGGTGCTCGAGGCGCGGTGCGCGGCGGTGCGCGGCGCGATGGTCGCGGGGCATGTGGGGGTGGAGGGCGTGTTGGCGTGCACGGGCGCGTTGCTGGCGGCGTCGGCGCGGGCGGATGCGGGCATGTTCCGGGCGGCGGATGCGGCGTTGGCGGGCGAGGCGAGCGGGCCGCTCGTGCTCGGGCCGAGGCTGGGCCGCGCGGACGACGACGCTGCGGGCCGCGACGCCGAAGCCGCGTCCGATGCCGATCCCGATGTTCACGACGGCGCCGATGGCGATGGTGCTGCCGACGCCGAGGGCCGTGCCGGTTCCGGTGGTGGGGTGTTCGGGGTGCGGGCGGGTCGGGCGTGTGCGGAGCAGTTGCGGGTGCAGGCGCGGGTGTGGTCGATGGTGCTTGATCAGGATGGTGCCGAGCCGTGTGAGCAGCGCGCGTTGCGGCGTCGGGGTCTGCGGTTGGGGGTCGCGCGTGAGGGGTTGGTGCCGATCAGTGGGCACTTGTTGATCGAGACCGCGGCGCAGTTGCGGTTGATCGATTCCGCGCTGGCCGCGCCCCGCGCGGGCGACGGCACGCCCGGCCCCGACGGGCACGCGGTGCGTTTCCACCCCACCCTCGCGGGCCTCGCCCACCCGAGCGCGAGCGCCGCGCACGATGCTCGCGGCGACGGCACCGGGAGCGTCGCCGGGGTCGACGCGGACGCCGGGGCCGATGCCCGTGGTGGGGTCGGTGCTCGTCACGGGCTCGAGGGGGAGTTCGGTCCGGTCGATGACCGCACCCGCCCGCAACTCCTCCACGACGCGTTCACGACCGCGCTGCGCGTCGCCGCCGCCGCGAACCGGTTGCCCACGATGGGCGGCGCGGCACCCGTGCTGGTCGTGCAGGTCCGCGAACGCGACCTCGTCGAGGGCCGCGGCTGGGCCTACGCGACCGGGCAGGACGAACCCGTCCCCCTCGCCACCGCCCGCCACACCGCCTGTGCGGGCATCGTGCAACGCGTCACCCTCGACGACCACGGCCAGATCCGCCGCATCGGCACCCAACAACGCGTCTTCGACCGCGACCAACGCCGCGCGATCGCGCTGCGCGACGGCGGCTGCCTGATCCCCGGCTGCGGCACGCCCGCCGCGTGGTGCGAGATCCACCACGTCACCGAACACGCTCACGGCGGCCCCACCCACACCGACAACGGCGTCTTGTTGTGCTGGTACCACCACCGCAACCTCGACCGCACCGGCTGGCAGATCCGCATGAACCACGGCACCCCCGAACTCAAACCACCCCACTGGTACGACCCCCACGCCCACTGGCACCCCCACACCACCGCACCACTCCGACACACCACCCGCCTCAACCGACGAGCCTGAAACCAACCCACCGAGACGATCCCCCATATGCCTTGTGCAGCGGATGCGGAGCCGGCCCGGCGCCGCGACGACGACCGAACACGGTCGAACACGGTCAAAGACGCGAGTCATCCCCAATGGCCGAGTCCGCGACCTCAGGCGAGCCACCCGCGGCGCCCCGCGTCGCGCGCCCGGCGAACATGCGCTCGAGTCGCGAACCTGCAGTGGCGTCGAGAGCGCCCGTCCACGTCGCAATGCGAACGCGTCGCGAATCTGCGACCGCGTGGGGAATGTGCGACCGCGTCGCGAACGCGCGAGGCCGCCGTCAGTCGAGCGCGATCCAATAGCGTCGATACACGCGGCCGACCTCGTTCCGCCTGATGTCCTCCAGCACTCCGCCGCATGCCTCGATCGTGCGTGACGAGGCGATGTTGTCGTCGTCGCACGTCACGAGCACCGTGCCCATCCGACGGTTCCGTGCCTGCACGAGCATGCGCCGCAGCGCCCAGCTGCCGAGGCCACGTCCCCGTGCCGACGGTCGCAGACCGTAGCCGATGTGCCCTCCCTCGTCGAAGAGGAACGGCGTCAACTCGTGCCGGAGCGAGATCGAGCCCAGATACCGGGCGTCGTCCACGATCCAGCGGTACGTGCACGTCACGAGGCCGGGACCGTCGACGTGCCGCTCCTCCGCGAGCAATCGATCCACCCACGCGGCGAACCCGTCCGGCGACACCGGGTCGTCCGAACCGCGAAGGCCCGCACCCGGCTGGTGCTCGCCAACCCACTCCCGGCGCGCCGCCAGGAACGACTCGTGGAAGCGCACGTGCGGACGCTCGAGAACCGGCATCCCGGCACCTTACGCGGCCGTCGTGCACACGACGATGGATGCACCACCGCTCGGGGGCTTCTCCGCCCGCCTACGCTGCCACCCACCCGCGGAACGACCGCTCACCGCGATCGCCCGCGCGTGTTGGTGCGCGACCGATTGCGATTGCCTCCGCGCGACTGCCTGCGCCTGCCTGTGAGGGGCCGCCCGCGGTTGCCTCTGCGTGAACGCCCGCGATCGCCCCTGCAGGACCTCCGCGTTTCCTCGTGCGCGGCCACCCGCACTTCTTCGTGGGCGACCCGGGCAGCGCTCTCCGAGCGCCGTCCACCGCGGAACGCCTGCCACGACGTGCTACCACGACCGGCCCGGGGCGTGCCCGCGCTCGCATGTGCCACCATGACGGTGCCAGGGCGAGGGCGACCCCGCCGGACGACGATGGGCGAGCACCCGGATTGCAGGTCACCGTGACACAGCGCCACCCCGAACCCGCCTGGGTCGAGCACGTCATGTGGTGGCACCTCTATCCGCTCGGGTTCCTCGGCGCCCCCATCAGGCCCGACGACGACCCGACAACACGCCCCGTCGAACACCGTCTCGAGCGACTCGAACCCTGGCTCGACCACCTCATCGACCTCGGACTCAACGGCCTCGCGCTCGGCCCGATCTTCGCCTCGTCCACCCACGGCTACGACACCGTCGAACACCACCGCATCGACCCGCGGCTCGGCGACGACGCCGACTTCGACCGGCTCGTCGCCGCCTGCCGCGAGCGCGGCATCCGACTCCTCCTCGACGGGGTCTTCAACCACGTCGGCCGTGCGCACCCCGCCTTCCGAGACGTCGAAGCCGACGGGCCCGCGTCGGCGAGCGCCGAGCTGTTCCGCATCGACAGCGACGACCGGCGCCCGGGCGATCCCGTCCGCGCGGACGTGTTCGAGGGGCACGAGTCCCTCGTCGCCCTCGACCACACCTCACCCGCCGTCGAGGACCTCGTCGTCGACGTCATGACCACCTGGCTCGACCGCGGCGCCGACGGTTGGCGGCTCGATGCCGCCTACGCCGTCGACCCGGCGTTCTGGGGGCGCGTCCTGCCACGCGTCCGCGAGCGTCACCCCGACGCGTGGTTCTCGGGCGAGGTGATCCACGGCGACGGTGCCGCGATCGTCGCGACCTCGACGATGGACTCGCTCACCCAGTACGAACTCTGGCAGGGCATCTGGCACGCGATCGCCGACCGCAATCTGTTCGAGCTCGCCCACGCGATCGGCCGCCACGACGCCCTCCTCGACACATACGTCCCGACCACCTTCATCGGCAACCACGACGTGACGCGCATCGCGACCGCGATCGGGCCCGAGTTCGTCCCGCACGCACTCGCCGTGCTCTTCACGGTCGCCGGGACGCCCATGCTCTACGCGGGCGACGAACTCGCGTTCGAGGGCGTCAAGGAGGAGCGGCTCGGCGGCGACGACGCGGTCCGCCCCGAGTTCCCGCCGAACGCGCCGGCCGACGCTGAGCTCGCTCCGGACGCGCGTCGCGTGCTCGACGCGACCCGCACGCTCGTCGCGCTCCGGCGACGTCACCCGTGGCTGCACACGGCCCGCACCGAGGTCGAACACCTCACGAACACCTCGCTCGCACTGCGCACCGCCACCGACACCGACGCGCTCGTCACGGTGATCAATCTCGGTGACGATGAGCTCGCGATCGAGGGGCTGCGCGCATCGACGGTCGGGGCCGGCGACGCCCGGCTCGACGGCGCGACGGTGGCCATCGCGCCGCGCGGCTGGGCCGTTCTGCGCTGAACGTCGATCGCACCCGGCGATCCGGATCGACACCGCCGCGGCGTGATCCGTGGGATCGGGCGATCGCGCGCAGGGTCGCAGGGTTGCGGGACGGACGCTCCGTCAGGCGGCGCGCACGACCGGACGGTCCGGCACGGGAACGAGATCAATGTGTCCGCGCGACGTCGTGCGCGGCCGGACGTCGGCTCGGGCCCCGCCGTGGGCGCTTCGATAGGCCTCCGCTCTCGGCATAGCGTCGGTGCGTAGCCGGGGGCTCTGCGTCGGCGTGGCGTCGGTGCCTACCGGGGGCTCGGCGTCAGTGTGCGGTCAGTGCGAAGCCGGGAGCTCGTCTTCGGTCGTCGGATACGCGTCCTGTGCACCGGGACCACCGACCGCGAACGCACCGACCCTGACCGCGTATGCGGCCGCGGCGTGCAGCCCGTCGCCCCGCAGCAGCGCGACGGCGAGCGCTCCCGTGAACGCGTCGCCCGCGCCGGTCGTGTCCACCGCGGTCACGTTCGGAGCGGGCACGCGCACCGTGCGCGGTCCGTCCGTGGTGACCGTCCCGATCACGGCGCCGTCGGTGCCGACCGTGAGGACCACCGAATGCACCCCGGCAGCGAGCAGGGCATCGACGAGTCGCTCCGGATCGGCGGCATCCGACCTGTCGGTCACAACGGCGTCGCGTGGGTCGTCGACGCGGGTGCCGTGCGCACGTGCGTCGTCGGCATCCCGGTCGCCGCGCCGTGTCGAGGCGTCGGGGACGGACATCGGCACGTCCACCCCGGCCTCCGCTCCGGCACCGGCGCGCTCGACCCCGCCCACCAGCTCGACCCCGCCCAGCAGATCGAGCACGAGCGCCGCCTCGTGCTCGTTCACGACGAGCGGATCGGCGGAACGGACCACTGCCAGATCGATCGCGACGACCGGCGCGAGGTTCAACACGAGTCGACCGCCCGCGGTGCGCGCCGCCGCCTCGACCGTCTCGCCCGGCAGCTCGCCCTGGAGGACGACGACATCCGCCGACGCGATGCGTTCGCGATGCCGGGCGACGAGCTCGGGCCCGACCGTGGCGTTCGCTCCCGGAACCACCACGATCGAGTTCTCGCCCCGATCGTCGACCTGCACGATCGCGAGCCCCGTCGGACCCGCGACGCGAGTGAGCCGCGCGAGATCCACCCCGGCACGCTCGAGCCCGCTCGTCGCGATCGCCGCGTGTGCATCGTCGCCGACCGCCCCGATCATCGTGACCGGCGCCCCGAGCAGCGCCGCGGCGACCGCCTGGTTCGCGCCCTTCCCGCCCGGACGCACCTCGCTCGACGTCGCGAGCAGCGTCTCGCCGGGCCCGGGGAGACGCGCGACACGAACGAGCAGATCGGCGTTCACCGATCCGACGACGACGATCCCGCCACTCACGCCGCCGCGGCCTCCGTCGACTCGTCGGCGCTCGGCGGCGCGTCGGTCTCTCCGGCTCCCGATCGCTCGGCCGCCACGATCGAGCCGATCGCGCCGTCGAGTCGCGGGTGGTGGAAACGGTAGCCGGCCTCGAGCAGGCGCTGCGGCACGACCCACCTGCTCTTGAGGATGAGTTCGGTCTCGGTCCGCAGCGCGACGGCGCCCAGCTCGAGCATCCAGCGCTGCAGTGGGGGGCCGACGAGCGCCCGCTCGTGCCGACGGACGAGCGCCATGAGGCGCCGGTTCGTGACGGGGTGCGGGCTCGACGCGTTCACCGGGCCCTCGATGTCGGGCCGGGTCTCGAGGAAGTCGATGATCCGCGCGATGTCGCCGAGGTGGATCCAGCTGAATCGCTGCTCGCCGCGGCGCGAGCCCGGGTCGTGGGCCGTGCCTGCGGCGCGGCGTGCCGCCGACACCGGCCAGGGCCCGTCCCAGGCCGAGCCGCCGAGGCCCGCGCGGGCGAGCGTGCGCAGCACGGGCAGCACGCCGCCCGAGCCGAGCACGATCGCGGAGCGCATCGCGACGCGTCGCGTCGCGGGCAGCTCGTCGCGGAACAGCTCCGCCTCCCACGCCCGCGCCACGTCGACCGAGAAGCCCGAGCCGAGTTCACCCTCGCGCTCGGTCTGGGGACGATCCATCGCGTGCCGGTAGATCGTCGCGGTCGACGAGTTCACCCACAGGGCCGGGGGAGCGGCCGCGCGACGGATCGCCTCGGCGATCGCCGCGGTCGTCGCGACGCGCGAGCGGATGATCTCGGCACGGTTCGGGGGCGTGTAGCGGCAATCGACGCTCTTCCCGGCGAGGCCGAGGACGAGCGAGGCGCCGTCGACGGCCCGGGCGAGGCCGTCGGGGTCGTCCCACGTGAGGTCGGACCCCGCGCGGCCGACCGTGACGACCTCGCGGCCCGCGCGCCTCGCGCGGTTCGCGAGTGCGTGCCCCATGAAGCCGCCGGCTCCGCCGATCACGACCCGTCCGTCGGGCGCTCCTGCGCTCATGTGTGTTGCTCCGTCCGTTCGATGCGGTAGGTGAACGAGCCCGCGTACTCGTAGATCGTGCCGAGCAGGGGCAGCGTGACCGTCAGGTCGACGTGCTGCTGCCCGTCGGCTGTATCCCCGTCGCTTCCGTCCCGGTCGTCGGGGTCGTCGAAGCGTTCCGTGAGGGAGATCCGAGGTGCGACGAACGACGGGAGCCGGAGCCGGAACAGGCCGGCTCGGACGCCCACCGCGCGGCTGTCGAGTCGGAGCGCACCACCGCGCACATCGACGTCGAAGGCGGCGACGACGGTGCCGAACCGCCCGAGGGAGTCGACGAGGCGTCCCGTCGGCGCGAGCGAGACGGTGTCGCCCATCGTCCACACGCGGCCGCGCAGGTGGAAGTCGCGCTGCGCGAGCGCGCGGCCGTCGACCGTGCGATTGACGATCCGGAAGGGCACCTCGTGCTCGAAGCCGCCGAACGCGACACCGAGCGGTTCGACGAGGCGCACGAGTGGCCGCAACCATCGCTGCGGCACGCCGGCGCGCTCGAAGACGCCGTGCCCGACGCCGATGTGGCCGGCGGGAATGGTCGCGAAGTACGTGCGCAACCGTGGGTGCAGTTCGTCGATCCGATCGCCGAGCGCCCGGGCGTACGGTGAGCCGTTCGCGCTCGCGTTCCCGAGCCCCTCCGAGTCGCCGTCGGTGTCGGTCGGGCGGTGGTGCGTGGTCACGTCTGCAGCCTACGGTGGCGTGCTCCGCGGCGGATCCCGCGCTCGGGGGAGTCGGCATGCGACCGTGGGTGTGCGGGTATCCGTCGCCGACGGGATCGGGACGAACGGGATCGGGACGAACGGGATCGGGACGAGTGGGGTCGAGCCGGTCGGGATCAGGTGGAACGGTTCGCGGAGGCGCCGACGGGTCGCGAGGTCCGCACGCCACCGGAGCCCGCGCGATGACGACGGACCCGCTCGCGGTTCGCACACGCGGGGGAGCAGTGTCGCTGCCGACCGCCGCGCGACACGTCGGCGAAGACCCGCTCGCACTCGCCCGCCGCGCACACGCCCCACCGGTCCATGCCGAGTTGCGTCAGGTGAAGTGCCGTCCCCACCGTGATGAGTGCCGCGATCTGGCGCCCGACCGCGACGTCGTCCTCCCGGAAGTGGAGGTGCCAGCCGTCCCCGGCGTGGTCCGTGAGTCGCGGCGCCGCCGCGTACTCGGCGAGCAGCACGTTGAGGGCGTCGGCGCGTCGACCGCGGTCGGTCTGCGCGGCGATCGCGCGCCACCGGTCGAGGAAGCCGAGCGTGTGATCGAGATCGTCCTCCGAGGTGGGGAGGTCGATGACGAGCCCGGCCGACGTGCACCGTCGCACGAGTTCGGGGGCATCGCGCGGCGGATCGTTCGCGAGGTCGACTCCGAGTGCGATCGGCTCTCGGCCGTAATGGTTGAAATGCACGATGCCATTACAGCACGCTCGAGGCATGCGAAACGACTGTCCTCACGAATGGCTCACCGAATCCCGACACCGGGCGAGCGCCGGGCTGCTCCGCTACGAGCGGTGCGCGTGCGGGGCCCGCAGGATCTCGGTCTCGCAGGACGCGGGCGACCGCGGGACGACGAGCGTCGAGGCACTCCGTCGACCCGGCACCGGCGGCACCGTCGGTGCCGGTGGCACCGGTGGACGTGCGCCGATCACGGGGACGCACACACCCGCCGGCCGGACGCCTGGCCTCGCCGGTTAGGATCTCGGGCGTGATCGTGACCTCCCGCACTGCCCCGGACCGCCCGGCGCCGCGACGCACCCACGCCTGATGGCGCGGCCGGGACCCCGGCGTCGGACGGTCGCCGACGCCCCCGTCTGCAACTACGCGGCCGTCGGTGCGACGGCGAACGACGACCTCCTGCGCTACCCGCCGAAGGGCCATCGCGCGGCGGAATACCGCGCGAAGCTCGGCTCCGGCGAGGAGCGGTTCGAGAAGTCCGTCGCCCGACTCATGCGCTGGGGAGTGCAGCTGGGCTCCGGGCTCGAGGTCGTCGACGTGCGCCAGGAGACCATGGCGGGTGACGCCTACCGCTCCCTCGCGGTCGACCCGAGCAGCAACGCGTCCGTCCCCGTCCGCCCCCACGCACACCTCTTCGACTTCGCCGATCCGGTCCTCATCCGTCCCGGTGCGACCGCCGACATCGTCACACGGACGGGGCCGTTCCGGTTCTCCTCGCCCGTCCGCGTCCTGACGGTGATCGCCGAGCAGCACCGGTTCGGGTTCGTGTACGGCACCCTGCCGGGTGGGCCTGAAGCGGGCGAGCAGCGGTTCGTCGTCACGCACGAGCCCGACGACTCCGTCTGGATCACGATCCGCGAGTTCGTCCGCCCCGGCTCGTTCCGCTTCCGCCTCGTGTGGTGGTACGCGAACCGCTACCGCAAGCGCATCATCCGCCGCTACCTCGCGGCGCTGCACCCGACGACCCCCGTGCCGGGCGCGAGCGCGCGCCCCGCCGACGAGGGGCCGTACGGCGCCCGGGCCACGCGGAACCGGTAGCCTGGGAGCGTGAGCGAGCAAACGAATCCCTTCGGCCAGGTCCTCGTCGCGGTCGTGACCCCCATGACGGTCGACGGCGAAGTCGCGTGGGGCGACGTCGAGAAGCTCTTCGACTCCCTCATCGAGGGCGGCGCCGACGGCATCGTCGTGACGGGGACGACGGGAGAGACCTCGACACTCACCGACGCCGAGAAGCTCAAGCTCGTGCGCGTCGGCAAGGACGTGGCCGGTGGCCGCGCCAAGATCATCACGGGTGGCCCGTCGAACGAGACGGCCCACGCGATCCAGCTCGCACGGCAGTCCGCCGAGGCCGGCGCCGACGCGATCATGGCCGTCACGCCCTACTACAACAAGCCGACGCAGTCGGGCGTCCTGACGCACTTCCGGATGGTCGCGAACGCGACCGATCTGCCCGTGATCCTCTACGACATCCCCGGCCGCGCAGGCATCCCCATCCGCTACGAGACGATCCTGCGCGCCGCGAAGCACCCGAACATCCTCGCCGTCAAGGACGCGAAGGGCGACCTCGCCGAGGTGAGCCGGGTGCTCAACCAGACCGACCTCATGTACTTCGCGGGCGACGACGCGAACGCGCTGCCGACGCTCGCGATCGGCGGCACCGGCCTCATCGGCGTCACCGCGAACATCGCCCCCCACGCGTACCGAACGATGGTCGACGCCGTGAACCGCGGCGACCTGCCCGCCGCGACGGCCGCGCACCGCTCGCTCGAACCCCTCGTGCGGTCCACGATGACGCACGTTCCCGGGACGGTCGCGACGAAGTACATCCTGCACGGCCTCGGGCGGATCGGTTCACCCCGCGTGCGCCTCCCGCTCGTCGGGCCGGAGGACTTCGAGGCCGCCCTCATCGAGGACGACATCGCGCTCGTGCGCGACATCGAGGGCCTCGACCTCCGCAACTTCCGCCCCGACCGCAATGCGGCCGCGGGCGGTGCGCTGCCGCAGATCCCCGGCACCACGCGATAGACCACATCAGGGCGCGAAGGCGCCGTACCCCCTGCCGGAAGGCGATCTATGACCACATCCACCGAACTGCCGAAACTCGCGAAGGGCACCCTGCGGATCATCCCGCTCGGTGGCCTCGGCGAGGTGGGCCGCAACATGGCCACCTTCGAGATCGACGGCAAGATCCTCATCGTCGACTGCGGCGTGCTCTTCCCCGAGGAGACGCAGCCGGGTGTCGACCTGATCCTCCCCGACATCGACTCGGTCAAGGACCGTCTCGACGATGTCGTCGGCATCGTGCTCACGCACGGTCACGAGGACCACATCGGCGGCGTGCCCTATCTCCTTCGCCTCAAGCGGGACATCCCGCTCATCGGCTCGGAGCTGACGCTCGCGCTCGTCGAGGCGAAGCTCAAGGAGCACCGCATCAAGCCGTTCACGCTGACCGTCGAGGAGGGGCAGGTCGAGCAGCTCGGCCCGTTCCGGCTCGAGTTCGTCGCCGTGAACCACTCGATCCCCGACGCGCTCGCCGTGCACATCACGACCGCCGCCGGCACCGTGCTGCACACGGGCGACTTCAAGATGGACCAGCTGCCGCTCGACGACCGGCTCACCGATCTGCGCGCGTTCGCGCGGCTCGGGGAGGAGGGCGTCGACCTCTTCATGGCCGATTCGACGAACGCGGAGGTGCCGGGCTTCACGCCGACCGAGCGGGCGATCGGCCCCGTCCTGAGCGACGTCATCTCGAAGACGCCGGGCAAGGTCGTCGTCGCGAGCTTCTCGAGCCACGTGCACCGCGTGCAGCAGGTCATCGACGCGGCCGTCGAGAACGGCCGCCGGGTCGCGCTCATGGGCCGCTCGATGGTCCGCAACATGGGCATCGCCGAGGACCTCGGGTACCTCGACGTGCCCGAGGGCGTGCTCATCGACCATCGCAAGGCCGTCAACCTGCCGGACGACAAGATCGTGTTCATGTCGACGGGGTCGCAGGGCGAGCCGATGGCCGTGCTCAGCCGGATCGCCGCGCACAACCATCAGATCGAGGTGGGGGAGGGCGACACCGTCATCCTCGCGTCGAGCCTGATCCCGGGCAACGAGAACTCCGTCTTCCGCATCATCAACGCGCTCATCAAGAACGGCGCGAATGTCGTGCACAAGGCGAACGCGAACGTGCACGTCTCGGGCCACGCGTCGGCCGGTGAGCTGCTCTACTGCTACAACATCATCGAGCCCGAGTACGCGATGCCGGTGCACGGGGAGTTCCGTCACCTCGTCGCGAACGCGGGCATCGCGAAGCAGTCCGGCGTGCCCGCCGAGAACACGTTCGTCGTGGAGAACGGCGCCGTCCTCGAGATGCGCGACCACCAGGTGCGCGTCGTCGGCCAGATCGACATCGGCTTCGTCTACGTCGACGGCTCGACCGTCGGCACGATCACCGACGCCGACCTCAAGGATCGCCGCATCCTCGCGGAGGAGGGGTTCATCTCCATCTTCACCGTCGTCGAGGCAGCGACGGGCAACATCGTCGTCGGGCCCGAGATCCACGCGCGCGGTTTCGCGCCCGAGGAGGCGGTCTTCGACGACATCATCCCGGGCATCCAGAAGGCGCTCAAGGAGGCCGTCGAGGGTGGCACGCGCGACCAGTACCAGCTCTCGCAGGTCGTGCGACGCACGGTCGGCCGCTGGGTCAACACGAAGCTCAAGCGCAAGCCGATGATCATCCCGGTCGTCATCGAGGCCTGACCGGCCGCGCCCTCGACGGGGCGCGAGACGGACGGCGGCGGGCGTGTGGCGGGACCAACCACGGTTGGTCCCGCCACACGCCCGCCGCCGTCCGTCTCTGTCGTTCGGCCGAGGTGATTCGCCCGCACGGGGGAGGAGCCGACGGGCACGCCCGCATAGGGTCGAATGGAACAACCGAGGAGCACCGCCGACCCCCGGTCGGACGAGCTCGGACCGAGGGAGACACGTGAACGTCTGGCGGAAGTGGATCTGGCCGATCCTGAAGGGACTGCTCGTCGTGGTCGTCATCGCGGCGATCGCGAAGATGGCGTTCTTCCCGGGCGGCCCGACGGAGGAGGAGCTCGTCCCCACGGGTTCGCTCGCGGATCCCACGGTCACCCCCGTCGTCGCGACGATCACGAACGACCTCACCGTCAAGGGCACCGTCACCCAGGACGAGGTCCAGACCGGCAAGATCCCCATGGAGGGCATCGTCCAGGAGGTCTACGTGAACGTCGGCTCCGCGGTCGGATTCGGCGAGGTCATCGCCTCGATCAAGCGTGAGACCCCGGCGGAGCCGACGACGAATGCGGATGGTTCGCAGACGGCCGGCGAGACGAAGGTCTCGTGGGACGAGGTGACCGCTCCAGCGACGGGCACGGTCACGACCCTCGACCTGCTGCCGAACCAGCCAGTGCAGGTGGGGCAGGACGCCATCACCGTGACCCCGTCGCAGCTCATCGTCGCGGGCGAGATCCCCGCCGTGCAGCGCTACCGGCTCACGACCCAGCCGACCGACGCCGAGGTGACCATCACCGGTGGGCCGGCGGCGTTCACCTGTACCGATCTCAAGATCACGTCGGGCACGACGCCCACGACCGGTGGAACCGGGACCGGCACGGGCGGTGGCGGCACCGGCACCGGGACGCAGGCGACGGATCAGACGAAGTCGAAGGTGACGTGCCGCGTGCCGGACGGCGTCGAGGCGTTCGCGGGCGTCGAGACGAGCATGATCATCCACGGCGGCATCGCCGAGAACGTCCTCACGATCCCGATCACTGCGGTCAAGGGCCAGGCCGGCACCGGCACGGTCACCGTCGTCGGCGACGACGGGACGCACGAGGAGCGGACCGTCACGCTCGGACTCAGCGACGGCACCTCGGTCGAAGTCGTCGATGGGCTCGCCGAGACCGATACGATCCTGCAGTTCGTCCCCGGCGCGACGCGTCCGCCCGACCCCTGCGAGCCCGACCCCGCGACCGGCGAGGTCTCGGAGGAGTGCGGCGCCGGTGGGTCGCTCTGATGGGCCTCATCGAACTCCGCGACGTGCACAAGTCGGTGCGGACGCCCGACGGCGGTGACCTGCACATCCTGAAGGGCATCGACCTGCGCGTCGACCGCGGCGAGCACGTCTCGGTCGTGGGACGTTCCGGCTCGGGGAAGTCGACGTTGCTCAACATCATCGGCCTCCTCGACACCGCGAGCACGGGTGACGTGCTGTTCAACGACACCCCGACGACCTCGCTCTCGGCGGTTCGTCGGGATCGGCTGCGCGGGTCGACGGTCGGGTTCGTCTTCCAGCAGTTCAACCTGTTGCAGAAGCGGACCGCCGTCGAGAACGTGGCGATGCCGCTCCTCTACGAGCGCGACGAGCGGTTCTGGAAGCGCAAGCGCATCGCGTCGGAGATGCTCGAGCGTGTCGGCCTCGGGCACCGTCTCGACGCCAAGCCCGACCGGTTGAGCGGTGGTGAGCAACAGCGCGTGGCCATCGCCCGCGCCCTCGTCCGGCGCCCCGCGCTCATCCTCGCCGACGAGCCGACCGGTGCGCTCGACGTCGAGACGGGGGCCGCCGTCATGGCGCTGCTCGACGAGGTCACGTCGGAGACGGACGCGTCCATGATCGTCATCACGCACGACCCCGCGATCGCGGCACAGGCGCCGCGTGTCATCCGGATCGACGACGGGCACGTGCTCGCCGACGACGACCTCACCGAGGCGGAGCGTGAGCGGATCGTCGCGCGCGGCGGCGAGGTCCCCGTGGCCGTCGGTGCCGTCGCGATCGCGAAGGACGACGTCGCGGCGCCCGAGTTCGCGCGGCACGTCGCCGCGCAGTCGGTCTTCGTCGAGGCCGGGAGCAACGCCGACGGCTCGTCCCCGTCCGGTGTCGAATGGGACGCCGTCACCGGCGAGCCCGAGCCCGACCCGGTGGTGTTCGACGCGCCCGAGGTGCCGACCTTCGGGGCGTCTCCGGGCGATCCGTCGGGAGACACCGTGGCGGGCGGACCCGTCGTGGGGGACGGCGCGAGCGAGGCCCCGAATCGCCGCGGCCGCCGCCGGTCGGCCACGAGACGCTGGCGACGTGGCCGCAGCGACGAAGCATCGGGGGACGAGCGATGAAGTTCTTCACGGGAGCCGTCGGGGGGCTGCTCGACGCGTGGGACGAGATCCGCGTGCACAAGACGCGATTGATCCTCTCGTTGCTCGGTGTCCTCCTTGCCGTGTGCGCGCTCACGACCGTCACCGGCATCGGTCGACTCACCGAGTCGGGGATCGACATGCTCAACAACCAGATGAGCGGCCCGGACATGTCGTACCAGATCAGCGCCTCGGGCGGTGACGCGACCGAGACCGCCGAACGCTTCGAGTCGGCGATGACGGAGATCAGCGAGCGCTACGAGATCACCTACGTCAGCCGATCGCTGTCGGGGCAGGTGCAGGTGCAGTATCCCGATGGTGTCGCGCCCGTCGCCGTGACCGCCGTCGACCACTCGTACGGCGACATGCGGAGCGTCCCCGTCACGGAGGGGTCCTGGTTCGCGACGGACGACGCCGATCGTCTCGCCCCGGCGGTCGTCATCAGCAATTCGATGTGGGAGGGGCTCGGCTCGCCCGACCTCGCGACGCATCCGACGCTCGAGATCCTCGCGCCGACACGCACGACCGCGGTCGTCGTCGGTGTCTATTCGGCCCCCGAGTTCGGCTTCTCGACGAGTGATCAGCTCTACATGCTCTACGACTCCTACGACCGCATCTCCACGACGGAGACGGATGGTTCGGAGGTCGCCGCCGCGTCGGCGATGGGTGGAGCGGGCTCACAGATGTCGTACGTCGTCTGGCTGCCTCCCGCGATCGGTGAGGACCTCGGCTGGCGGATCAAGACCGACCTGCAGTCGTCGCTCGGTCCCTCTGTCGCGGTCGAGGCGACCCGAACCGATGCGGGCGCGTACGGTGGCGGTGCCCAGGGACTCACGACGATGATCGCGATCGTGTCGTCGATCGTGCTCGTCATCGGTGTCGTCGGTTACATCAATCTCGCGATCCTGTCGGTCGACAATCGCGTTCGCGAGATCGGGATCCGACGGTCCTTCGGTGCCACGGGTGGACGCGTGTTCGTCGCCGTCCTGCTCGAGAGCGTCGTCGGGACGCTCATCGCCGGCATGTGCGGGATCGCCCTCGCGGCGCTGATCCTCAGCAACACGGCGGTGCAGCAGGCCGTCTCACTGGGCGCGTTCCCCGACGGGGCGCCGTTCCCGACCGATGCCGCGTGGATGGGCCTCATCATCAGCCTCGTCGTCGGTGTCATCTCGGGCATCATCCCCGCGTTCATCGCGACGAGGATCAAGGTCATCGACGCCCTGCGTCTCTGAGGTACCGAGCGGACGCCCCGCGTGTCGCGCCGAATCCGGCGAGGCGCGCGGGGCTGATGTGACTCATGGGGTTATCGTCGTCCCATGCCGACTTCCACGCCGAAACGCCCGCGCTCGTCCGCGTCCGCCGCGTCCTCCTCGAAGCGTGGAGGCGGCTCGGCCGCGTCTCGAACGAAGAAGCTCCCGCAGGCCGTAACCGACGAGGGTCCCGGCATCGTCACCCGCGCCTGGCTGGGCCTCGCCCACGCCGTCGGCGCGGCGGCCCGCGCGCTCGGTCCGGAGCGCGTGAGCAAGGAGGAGCGTCGCGACGGATTCCCGATGCTCCTGCTGCTCCTCGCCGTCCTGGGAGCGGTCGTCGTGTGGTTCTTCCCCGGAGAACCCGTCGCGGTGACGCTCAACGCGTTCACCTTCGGCGGCCTCTTCGGTGTCGTCGCGTACGGTCTGCCCGTCGTGCTCGCCGGGTTCGCGCTCTGGCTCTTCCGCAATCCCGCGTCCGTGAGCGACAACGGCCGCATCGGCATCGGGCTGTTCCTCGGCGTCCTCGCCTCGTCGACCCTCGCGCACGTGTTCGGCGGGCAACCCCAGGCTTCGGCCGGCATGCCCGAGCTCGCCCGCGCGGGCGGGGTCTTCGGCTGGATGGCCGGGACGCCGCTCGTCTTCCTCACGACCGTGTGGGGCGCGGGCGCGATCGCGATCGTGGTCCTCGTGCTGTCCCTGTTCATCATCACGAAGACCCCGCCGAACCGCGTCCCCCAGCGGCTCCGCGAGCTGTGGGTGTGGCTGTTCGGCATCGACGACGACGAGGGGGCGGCCCACGCTCGCACCTCCTCCGCAGCGGGCCGCCGCGGATCGGCCGACGACCTCCTGTCCGACGAGACGGGCGAGGCCGCCGCGGACGACGCGGACGAGTCGCTCCCGTGGTGGCGCCGCAACGCGTCCGGCCGCGAGGTCGACCCCGCGTTCGACACGCCCGTGCTCGGCGAGCCCGATGAGGAGCCGCGGGGGACCGACGACGCGCTCACCGAGCTGCTCACGGGCGCGACCCACGCGCCCGCGCGGAACGAATCCGGGCCCGTGGACCTCGACGCGTTCGACACGGCCCCGCAACCCACGACCGTCATGCCGACGCCCGAGGAGTCGGCGGCCGCGCTCGGCTCGTTCGCGGGTCCCGCGGGTGCGAGCCCGACGGGCATCCACGACGACTCCGACGCCACCGACCTCGACGAGTTCGTCCTCGAGGCGCCCGACGCGGTGGGGACGGCGACCGTTCCGGCCGCCGACACGGCGGCGGCACAGGCCGACGAGCCCGACGAGGCGGCGTGGGACTCGCGCGACGCCGACGGCGACAACCCCTATCGCCTGCCCGCGACGTCCATGCTCTCGCGCGGCGAGCCCGGCAAGACACGCACGGAGGCGAACGACGTCATCATGGCGGCGCTCGACAACACCTTCACGGAGTTCAACGTCGCCGCGAAGGTGACGGGCTTCTCGCGCGGCCCGACCGTGACGCGGTACGAGGTCGAGGTCGGACCGGGCGTCAAGGTCGAGCGCGTCACGCAGTTGTCGAAGAACATCTCGTACGCCGTGAAGTCCAACCAGGTCCGCATCCTCTCGCCGATCCCCGGCAAGAGCGCGATCGGCATCGAGATCCCCAACGCCGACCGCGAGGTCGTCGCACTCGGTGACGTCCTGCAGTCGCAGCGCGCGATCAACTCGACCCACCCCATGACGATCGGCGTCGGTAAGGACGTCGAGGGTGGTTTCGTGCTCGCGAACCTCGCGAAGATGCCGCACCTCCTCGTCGCCGGTTCGACCGGATCCGGCAAGTCGTCGTTCGTCAACTCGATGATCGTCTCGCTCCTCATGCGCTCCAAGCCGAGCGAGGTGCGCATGGTCCTCGTCGACCCCAAGCGCGTGGAGCTCACGCCCTACGCGGGTGTCCCGCACCTCATCACCCCCATCATCACGAACCCGAAGAAGGCGGCCGAGGCGCTGCAGTGGGTCGTGAAGGAGATGGAGATGCGCTACGACGACCTCGAGAGCTTCGGGTACCGGCACGTCGACGACTTCAACGCCGCGATCCGGGCGGGCGAGATCGTCCTGCCCGAGGGGTCGAAGCGCAAGCTCAAGCCGTACCCGTACCTCCTCGTGGTCGTCGACGAGCTCGCCGAGCTCATGATGGTCGCCCCGCGCGATGTGGAGGACTCGATCGTCCGCATCACGCAGCTCGCGCGTGCGGCCGGAATCCACCTCGTGCTCGCGACGCAGCGTCCGTCCGTCGACGTCGTCACGGGCCTCATCAAGGCGAACGTGCCCTCGCGACTCGCGTTCGCCGTGACGAGCTCGACCGACTCGCGCGTCATCCTCGACCAGGTCGGCGCCGAGGCGCTCATCGGTCAGGGCGACGGCCTGTTCTCCCCGGCGGGCTCGATGAAGCCCATGCGCGTCCAGGGTGCGTGGGTCAACGACAACGAGATCCAGGCGATCGTCAAGCACGTCAAGCAGCAGGCCCAGCCCGAATACCGCGCCGACGTCGCGGCCGTCGTCGAGCGCAAGGAGATCGACGCCGACATCGGCGACGACCTCGAGCTGCTCCTCGCGGCGACCGAGCTCGTCGTCACGAGTCAGTTCGGGTCGACCTCGATGCTGCAGCGCAAGTTGCGCGTCGGGTTCGCGAAGGCGGGGCGGCTCATGGACCTCATGGAGTCACGCGACGTCGTCGGCCCATCGGAGGGCTCGAAGGCCCGCGACGTGCTCGTGACGGTCGAGGAACTCCCCGGTGTGCTCGCGCGCATGCGCGGGCAGGAGCCGCCCGCACCGGTCGCCGACGAGGCCGCGGCCCTCGATGCCGTCGCGGCGCAATACGATGGTGTCGAAGAGGGGGAGTCGTCGGAGAGCGAGGACGCCTGGAGTCTGACGGGACGCGACTAGTCGCATCCCGGTGAGGGAGCGCACATGACCGGTCGGATCATCCGCGCCGGCGACGGCCCGGTGAGCAACTGGAACGTCCCGAACGTCATCACGATCGTCCGGATCCTCCTCGTCCCCGTCTTCGTGTGGCTGCTGCTCGCGGACCGGGACCTCGACGGGCCCCTCCGCTGGGCGGCCGGCGCACTGTTCATCGTCGCGATCGCGACGGACAGCATCGACGGGCACCTCGCGCGGTCGCGCAACCTCGTGACCGACCTCGGCAAGCTCCTCGATCCGATCGCGGACAAGGCGCTCACGGGCACAGCGCTCGTCATGCTCTCGATCCTTCAGGAACTGCCCTGGTGGGTCACGATCGTGATCCTCGTGCGCGAGCTCGGCATCACGCTCTGGCGTCTCGCGCTCGCGAACCGCCGCGTGCTGCCCGCGGGGCGTGGTGGCAAGCTCAAGACCGTCGCGCAGGCGGTGGCCATCTCGGCGGCGCTCCTCCCGCTCTGGACGCTCTTCGGCGACTGGGTGCACTGGTTCAACACGGGGCTCATGTCGATCGCCTTCGTCCTCACCGTGTGGTCGGGTGCCGACTACCTCTGGCAGGCCTACCGTCCGTCCGCGACCAAGGAGTCCCGATGAACCTCACCCCGCTTCCGCAGACGACGGAGCTCGCCTCGACCCTGCTGCAGGCGGGGCTCACGATCGCGGTCGCCGAATCCCTCACCGGTGGCGCGGTCGCCGCCGAGCTCGCCTCGGTGCCGGGCATCTCGGGTGCGCTCGTCGGCGGTGTGGTCGCCTACGCGACGCCGCTCAAGCACACGCTGCTCGGCGTCGACGAGGAGCTGCTCGACCGGCGTGGCGCGGTCGACGGCGAGACGGCGGTCGCGATGGCCGCCGCGGCCCGCGTCGCGATGACCATCGACGAGCGTGTCCCCGACATCGGCGTCGCGACGACGGGCGTCGCGGGGCCCTCGGCGCAGGAGGGCAAGCCGGTCGGTACGGTGTTCGTCGGTATCGATTCGCTCTTCGGCAGCCACGTCGTACAGCTCGATTTCTCGTCCCTCGTCGTGCCGGGTGACGACGTCACGAGCCGCAACCGCATCCGACAGGCGACCGTCGAGGCCGCGATCTTCAACGTGAGCGAGTTCCTCGCCCGCCAATGACCTGCGCCCGTCTTCCCGCCTCCCGGTAGCCACCGCTCACTGGCTGCGGGCATGAAGCCCGGGCCCTCGTTCACTGCCGGCCCTGAGTAGGACACGCCGAGAAGGGTTGTGGCGCGCGCGGACGCGGCCTAGCCTGGCGAGACACCCGTTCGTGATCGAGTACGAGAGGAGCCGACCATGATGAAGAACCAGTTCGCACAGCTGCCCGTGTTCAACCGCGTCGGCTTCGGGGGAGAGCTCCGCGCATAGCGCGGCGCCCGGCCCGAGGCCGGCCGCACCCCGGTGTCCACGACGATCGTCGACACCTCCACCCACCGCGGCAACGCTCGCGGCGGTTCCGATGCCACAGCGCATCCATCGTTCTCGACCCGGTCGGCGACCATCGCAGGGTGCCGACCGCACGCCGGAAGCAGCTCATGCAGACGCAGCAGTCCACCATCCGAATCGCGCGCGATGCGCGCGACACCACGTCCACGCCCCTTCTCGATCGTCCGGTCGAACACGTCGTCCTCGACGCCGTCCGTGCCGTGGAGGCCCTCGATCGGGTCCTCACCGCCGGTCGCGCGTCCGATCCGGCGCCGTCCCGCCTCGCGCGGGTCGCGCTCCGGATCGGTTCGACCCTGCTCGCGTGGGGCACGAGGGAGCTCCCGCGGGCGAACGCCGCGGAGCATCATGCGGCGCGTCACGCGCGGCTCGAACTCGCCACGCAGCGACGGGAGCGTTCCCGGGCCGAGCTCCGACGACTCCACCTGGAGCGGTGACGGGTCCCTCGCGCCCGGCGGCGATCGTGGGGCCCGGAATAGCGCGCGGTCACCCCGCGTTTCACTGAACGTCTCCCACGATCGGACATCGATCGTTGGGGTACAGTACATCCGCATGACGCGAAGGGAGATCCCACATGGTGCTCGCACGCAGGGAGATCGGTGAGGTGCTGCGCGACGTCCGTCTGCGCAAGGGCCACACCCTCCGTCAGGTCGCCGGCCGTGCATCGGTCGCACTGGGGTATCTCAGTGAAGTGGAGCGCGGTCAGAAGGAGGCGTCGAGCGAGATCCTCGCCTCGGTCGCCGAGGCGCTCGACACGCCGTTGTCCGCCATCTACCGGCAGGTGAGTGATCGGCTCGCCGTGCACGAGGGTGTCGACCTCTTCCCCGACACCGTTCCCGACGACATCATCCGCTCCGTCCAGGAGCCGCTCCAGGTCAGCTGACCTGAGCCCGACCACGAACGCCCCGGGTCCACCGCCCCGGGGCGTTCGTCGTGCACTGAGTCGTTCGCGCGGGTCGCGGTGCGTCGATCGTCTAGGGTGAGCGGATGCGGATGAGCGAGCTGGAGCGGGCGATGGTCGACGAGTTCGGCGATGCCTACGGCCGCTCGGTCATGCGCGATGTCGTCCTCACGGGGCTCGGTGATCGCACGGCACGCGAGGCGCTCGGCGAGGGGGTCGATGCGCGGACCGTCTGGCTCGCGATCTGCGAGGAGATGCGCGTGCCGGAGCAGCGACGCCACGGCGTGGGGCGTCTCGAACCAGGAGCCCGACGCGACCGCTGAGTCCCCTCTCGAACGTCGACCGCGTGTCGCTTTCGAAGAAACGTTCGAGTGTCGTACTGTCGGTGACAGGCGATCCGGAGCTCGTTCTCCACAGGTCCGCACGGGCACATCGACGCGATGTCCGAGGGGGCTCGTAGCGTGACGAACACCGGAACCGCCGGCCGCCTTGTCGAGGCGCTCTGCATCAGCGCGACGACAGCCTTCAGGCGAATCACCCCGTTCGAAAGGACCAGCCATGCCGAACCCCGCAGACCGCGAGAAGGCCCTCGAAACCGCCCTCGCCCAGATCGACCGCCAGTTCGGGAAGGGCTCGGTCATGCGACTCGGGAGCGACACGCGCGCCCCCGTCGAGACCATCCCGACCGGCTCCATCGCACTCGATGTCGCGCTCGGCATCGGTGGGCTGCCCCGCGGCCGCATCATCGAGATCTACGGTCCGGAGTCGTCGGGTAAGACCACGCTCACGCTCCACGCGATCGCGAACGCGCAGAAGGCCGGCGGCATCGCCGCGTTCATCGACGCAGAGCACGCGCTCGACCCCGAGTACGCGAAGAAGCTGGGCGTCGACATCGACGCGCTGCTCGTCGCGCAGCCCGACACGGGTGAGCAGGCGCTCGAGATCGCCGACATGCTCATCCGCTCGGGCTCGGTCGACCTCATCGTCATCGACTCGGTCGCCGCGCTCGTGCCGCGTGCCGAGATCGAGGGCGAGATGGGCGACGCGCACGTCGGCCTCCAGGCTCGCCTCATGTCTCAGGCGCTGCGTAAGATCACGGGTGGCCTCAACCAGACGAAGACCACCGCGATCTTCATCAACCAGTTGCGCGAGAAGGTCGGCGTGTTCTTCGGCAGCCCCGAGACGACCTCGGGTGGAAAGGCGCTCAAGTTCTACGCGTCCGTCCGCCTCGACATCCGGCGCATCGAGACGCTCAAGGACGGCGGCGACGCGGTCGGCAACCGCACGCGAGTCAAGGTCGTCAAGAACAAGATGGCACCGCCCTTCAAGCAGGCCGAGTTCGACATCCTCTACGGCGTTGGCATCTCTCGCGAGGGGTCGCTCATCGACTTCGGTGTCGAGCACGAGATCGTGAAGAAGTCGGGCGCCTGGTACACCTACGACGGCGATCAGCTGGGCCAGGGCAAGGAGAACGCGCGCAACTTCCTGCTCAACAACCCCGACATCGCGGCCGAGATCGAGCGCAAGATCCTCACGAAGCTCGGGATCGTCGCGGACGCCGAGGTGCAGGCCGCACCGGCACCGAGCAACGTCGAGCCGATCGAGGCGCGCGCGGCCAAGCGCAAGGGCGCCTGACACACCTCCGGGGGCCGCGGAACACCGCGGCCCCCGGACGCACGGTCGTCCGGCAGGTTCCGATCGCGTGCTCGGTGCGTGGTGCGCACGACAACCGGGCGGCGTCGAGCGGTTCGTTCGCCGCGTGGCTGCCTGCGGGCAGCGAGACGATGCAACCGTGCGAGGCCGCGGTACCGACGTCATCAGCTCGCCAGGATCACGCACGGCGGGTGTTCCCGCGCGCGAGACGGACCCGAGCAGAGGCGGACTCGGCCCGAGACCGCGCGCTCGACGGCGCGTCCGACGTGCGGGAGCACGCTCGCGACATGCGTGGTTCGCGCGGACCGCGGCCATCGCGCACGCGTCGCCGGAGACGGGGGCCGTGTGCGGCGTCCCGGGCCCCGGGCGGTGCACGTGCCCTTGAGGCGCGGCGCGACCCCGCGACGGTCGGGAGCCGGGCGGCGGGACGAGCGGTGGGACGAACGACGAGATGGAGAGGACGTTCACATGGACGGCGACGTGACCCGGGGAACGGGCGGGGACCGTGGCCCCGAGCGGGACGAGGGGCCGTACGACGGCGGCGAGCGAGCCGTGGACGCCACCACGCGAAACGTGACGCGCTTCCGCCCCGCTCGCGGCGTCCCCGCGACCGTGGATCCGTCGGACGGAGGGACGGTCATCCCCTTCGATCGCTCCGAGCGGACGCGTGCACAACTCGCGCCGGCGGGGGTGTCGCCCACCGGTGGTGACGACGTCGGCGACCGCGTGGTCGCGACCAGCGGACCGTGGGAGGACGACGCGGTCGCCGACGACGATTTCTCGTTCGAAGCCGAGGGGAGTGGGTTCGACCCGGAAGAGTTCCGAGACCTGGGGCCCGGAGCGTCGCTGGGCGCCTCGGGACCACTGGGCGCCTCGGGACCACTGGGCGCCTCGGGACCACTGGGCGCCTCGGCATCGTCGAGCGCCTCGGGACCGCTGGGCGCCTCGGCTCGCACGGACGGCTCGATTCCGGCGGAGGACCCGCCTCGGGTGGATGAGGCGCGTCCCACGGGTGATCGGGCTCGCGCGGACGATCCGGTTCGATCGGGTGACACGATTCGCACGGACGATGCCGTTCGGACGGACGGTGCGGTTCCGGCGGCGGGACCGGGCCCGGCGGACGTGCCGAGCGAGCCGACGACGACGGCGGACGCTACCGCGCCGACGACGACCACGGCGGCCCCCGAAATGACGGCGGGAGCCGGAACCGCGAGCGAGCGCGCGCGATCGACGCGGGGAACGGGCAGCGCGCCACGTGACGCCGAGTCGCGAACGGCCCGTCCCGTGAGCGTCGAGGGGACGGAACGAACGGGACGACGAAGTCGAACCGGCACCGACACCGAGACCGACACGCGCGATGTCGACGTCGCACCTCCGCAGGCGTCGCGCGCACGAACCGCCTCGAGCGGGTCCGGCGACGGGGACGGGCGACCCGGCGCGGAGTCGGTCGCGTGGGCCGACCCGATCCGGATCTCGTTCGCGGGAACGACGGGAGCGGGGAGCGTCGGGACGAACGGATCGGGCAGCGTCGGTGTGGCCGGCGTGGCCGGCGTGGGCGCGGAGCTCGACGCGATCCTCGCGGAGGCGGAGACGGACCTCGTGCGCGCCCTGCGCCGGACCGATCGTTCTCGGGCCGAGGGACGGGCGATCCTCGAGGCACACGACGAACTCGGAGCAGGGCACATCGAGGATCTGCTCGATCGCATGACGGAACTCGGGTACCTGGACGACGAGCGTCTCGCGGCGACGCTCGCGGAACGACTGACGCGAAAGGGACAGGGGCCCATCGTGATCGGGCGGACCCTGCGCGAGCGACGTCTCGATCCCGATGCGATCGCGCTCGCCCTCGAGGCGCTCGACGACGACGACGAGGCGGAGCGGGCGGTCGAACTCGCGCGGGCTCGCGCGTCCCGCATGCGCGGGGTCGACTCGGGCGCCGCACGTCGTCGCCTGGCGGCCTACCTGCAGCGACGAGGCTTCGACGGCGCCACCGCGCTCCGTGCCGCCGACACCGCGCTCGGCGAGGGCGCCCGATCGAACGGCAGCGCACATCGTGGCGGCTCGGGCGTCTTCTTCGGAAACGCCGACTGACCGTCACCCGATCGCGTGACCGTCACCCGGTCGCGTGACCGTGGACGTGCTCGACGCACCGGGGAGCGCGCGGCCCGTCGAGGGCCGTGCGGTCACGGGGCATCGTTCCACCGGAGCAGCCGGGGGCTCAGGCGTCCCGGTCGCTCGCCGCCCGCAACTCCAGGCGCTCCGCCTCGCGCGTCGCGTCGTCGGCACCGCCGTCGTCACCGAGCCGGCGAAGGCAGATCGAGAGATTGTGCGCCGCCGTCGCGGCATTGGTGAACTCCCCGGCACGCTCCAACACACTTCGCGCCTCGATGAACGTCGCGACGGCCGCACGGTAGTCGCCACGCAATGCGTCGTCCTCACCGAGGAACCCGAGCGCCGTCCCGAGACCGTCGAGCTCGCCACCACGCCGGAAGACGCGCTCGGCGTCCCGGATGGACGCGAGCCTCCCGGCATCGTTCCCGAGACGACCGTTCGCGCTCGCCGCGAGGAACGCGGCGCGTCCCGCCATCCGGTCGAGCCCGAGCTGCTCGAAGGCGCGCATCGCGTCGCCGGCCAATTGGACGGCCCTGGTGGGGTCCCCGAGACGCAGCGAGCTGTCGGCGAGCAGGAACGTGATGTGCGCGTGGTAGTCCCGCGCGTAGCCGACCGTATCGGCGCGCTGCTCGGCATCCGCATCACGCAGCAGCGCGCTCGCTTCGCCCTCGGCCGCCTCGAGCGTCGAGACGGCGTCCGCCTCGTCACCCGATCGGATCTGCAGTTCGCCGAGGCGCTTCCGCAGGTGCACCGTCTCGGCGAGCGTGCCCGAGAGCGCCCTCGACGACAGGGCACGCCGCAGGCTCTCGACGGCGTCGCCGGTCTGTCCCTCGCGCAATTGCAGGTCGACCACGAGATCGACGAGCTGCGGGGCGGTCAGATCCCGCTGGGAGAGCGCCGTGGCGACGTCCGGGAATTCGCCCGCCCCGCACTCGAGTCCGACGAGAACCGTCCCGAGCTGCGGGACGGCGGCGGCGGCATCGTTGCGATCGACGGCCGCGAGCCCCTCGTCGAGGGCGCGGATGAGGGGCCCTGAGACGGCCGGGTCGGACGCCGGGACGACGTGCGCCGGCGCACCCTGCTGTGGTGGACGATCCGTCCCCTGCTGCGCCGGCTCGACGTCGTCGCTCGCGAACGGGGCGAACTCGGGTGCGGCGCCCGGGCCGGGCTGCTGACCGGGGGCGGCGCCCATGACGGACGGCGCCGGGACGCCCTCGTGCGACGGCGCGTGGGGGTGCTCGCGCGTCGGTGCGGCCTGCGCGAGGGCCGGCGAGGATCCCGGGGGCACGTTCGTGTGTTCCCGGGGACCGGTGGCCGATGGGCCGTGATCGTGAGCGGCGCGATCGCGTGCCGCGTCGTCCCACAGGAGTCCCTGGTCGGTCGACCCCGACGCATCCCACGCCGACGAGGCGGACGCCGAGATGACATCGTCGAACGTACGGGCCGGTCGGTGTTCGTCGCGGGAGGGGTCGGCCCACGACGGCACGTCGTCGTCCGCGAAGAAACTCCCGACGGCCCCGCGTGCGTCGTGCTGGCGGCGGGGTTCGGGTTGGTGCGATGCGCCGCGGTCGCCGGCCCCGTCCATGTCGGCGGCCGCACCGCCGAAGACAGGACCGATCGGCGGAGCGCCGCTCCCGCCCGACGACGACGCCGAACCGAACGCCGAGCCGCCGCCGAACGTCGGTGCGGGCGGAGTGCTCGCCCCGAACACGGGCGCTTCCGGTGCCTGCGAGGTCGGCGGCTGTGGGCCGCCGAACGGACTGCGGCCTGACGCGGCGTCGCCCACGACGAGATCCGGCACCGTTCCGCCCGCCGCGCCGTCGGCAGTGCCGATCGTTCCCGGGATTCCCGCGCTGAACGGCGTCGTCGGAATCGTGAGTCCCTGTGCGGGCGGCACACCGACGGGTGTCGCGTCCCACGGGGCGGTGCTCGACGCGGGCGGCTCGTCGCCCTGCGGCGGCGCACCGATCCGGCCGGGGTGCGCCTGCGGGGCCGCGCCGAACGGACTCGCGTCGTGGCGTGGCGTCCCGGCACCGCCGGAAGCCCCGTCAGCGGCCCCGTCGAACGCCGCGACGTGAAGCTTCGCGGGCATCCCACGCTCGTCGAACCCGGCGTACATCGCCACCTCGACGGGGGCGCCGTGGCCGTCGCGGTCGAACATGAGCGCGACGATCGTCTCCTGGCGGCCGGGGAAACTGACCTCGGTGCTGTGGCGTCCGGCGAGACGAGCGTCCTGCAGGGCGGGCTGAACGGCGTCCCGGATCCACCCGTCCCACGGGAACCGCCCGTCGCGGTGCTGGTCGCGCAGCCCCGCGTCCGCGGCGACGAAGAGCCCGTCACCCGTGTCGAGAACGGGGACGACGCCCGGAGACTCGTGCCAGAACGCGTTCGCGGGTAAACCGCTCTGGGATGCCTCGGCATCGCCCGTGAGCTCGACGGTGATCGCACGCACGAGTGGCGGGCCGGCAGCGTCGCCCGGCCGGATCGTGACGAGCACGCGGTAGATGTCGGCGGGGACCCGGACGACGACGCCGTCGACACCGTTCGTGCCGTCGACGGGCCCCAGATAGAGGGCGCCGGAGGGAACCGCGACGTCGCCGCCGAGGATGATCTCGAGCGGCGCGCCATCCGTTCCGTCGCTGCGCAGCGCGCTCGCGCGGCGGAAGAACGCGTCGTCCGGCGAATTCAGTGACCGCATGGAGTGCCCCCGGTTCGAAGCCGACGGTGCCCTGAACGCCCCCGTTCGTCGCACCACCGGTCGGACCGGCCGATTGAGCGGCCGCCCGGCCGGGGCATCCCGGCGGATGCGTCCCTGGGCGGAACGGACGCGTCCGGCGACGTCGTGGGGCACCGTGACCGCAGCGCGGTCCCGCTCACCCTACCGGAGGGCGCGGCGAGCGCTCCCACCGTGTACTCGGCCGCGGGCGACGCCCGACATCGGCCTCACATCGCGGCGGACGGCCGAGGTCCCCGGCGAACGTAGAATCGGTGCACCATGACTGAGACGGCCACCAGGATCGCGCCATCGCCCGCCGCCGTTCGCCCGGACGGGACACCACGCACGTTCGAAGTGCGCACGCTGGGGTGCCAGATGAACGTGCACGACTCGGAGCGTATGACGGGTTCCCTGCTCGCGGCGGGGTACTTGCCCGCACCGGACGACGCCGAGCCCGATGTCGTCGTCATCAACACGTGCGCGGTCCGCGAGAACGCCGACAACCGCCTCTACGGCAATCTCGGACAACTCGCGGCGGTGAAGCGCGGCCACGACGGGATGCAGATCGCCGTCGGTGGTTGCCTCGCCCAGAAGGACCGCGGCACGATCATCGAGCGCGCCCCCTATGTCGACGTCGTGTTCGGGACGCACAACCTCGGGTCGTTGCCGAGCCTGCTCGAGCGCGCCCGTCACAACGACGAGGCCCAGCTCGAGATCCTGGAGTCGCTCGAGGTCTTCCCCTCGACCCTCCCGACCAAGCGGGAGTCGAGCTACGCGGGGTGGGTCTCGATCTCGGTCGGCTGCAACAACACGTGCACGTTCTGCATCGTGCCGTCACTTCGTGGCAAGGAGAAGGACCGGCGCCCCGGGGACGTGCTCGCGGAGGTGCAGGCCCTCGTCGACGACGGTGCCATCGAGGTCACCCTCCTCGGGCAGAACGTCAACTCCTACGGCGTCGAGTTCGGCGATCGGCTCGCGTTCGGCAAACTGCTCCGCACGATGGGCGGCGTCGAGGGGCTGGAACGCGTCCGGTTCACGAGCCCACACCCCGCGGCGTTCACCGACGACGTGATCCTCGCCATGGCGGAGACGCCGAACGTCATGCCCCAGCTGCACATGCCACTCCAATCCGGGTCCGACCGCGTCCTGAAGGCCATGCGACGGTCGTACCGATCGAAGAAGTTCCTCGGCATCCTCGAGCGCGTCCGCGAGCACATGCCGCACGCGGCGATCTCGACCGACATCATCGTCGGGTTCCCCGGCGAGACGGACGAGGACTTCGAGGAGACGCTGCGGGTCGTCGAGGCTTCGCGGTTCGCGAACGCGTTCACGTTCCAGTACTCCGTCCGCCCGGGGACGCCCGCCGCGACGATGGACGGCCAGGTGCCGAAGCACGTCGTCCAGGAACGCTACGAGCGCCTCGTCGCACTGCAGAACCGCATCGGCCTCGAGGAGAACCGCTCCCTCGTCGGTTCCACGCAGGAGGTCATGGTCGCGAGCCACGAGGGGCGCAAGGACGGCACGACCCACCGGCTCACGGGTCGGGCCGAGGACAACCGGCTCGTGCACTTCTCGTTCCCCGAGGACGCCGCCGCGCCCCGGCCGGGGGACGTCGTCACGGTTCGGATCTCCTACGCCGCGCCCTCGCACCTGCTCGCCGACGATCCGTCCGGCGCGGCTCCGCCCGTCCGTCGGACTCGGGCCGGCGACGCGTGGGACCGTGCGCAGGCCGACTCGTGCGGGGTGCCGTCATCCGCCGGAACGGGCGGCCTCTCGCTCGGCCTGCCCACGCTCCGCATCGGGGCGCCGGCGCCCGCCCGGCGCTGACGTGCTCGTCGTCGGTGGCGCGACCGGGACGGGCAAATCGGCCCTCGCACTCGAGATCGCGGGACTGCTCGAGGCCTCCGGCACACGGGCCGAAGTGGTCAATGCGGACGCGATGCAGCTCTACCGCGGCATGGACATCGGGACGGCGAAACTGCCGCCGGAGGACCGCCGCGGGGTCGAGCACCACCTGCTCGACGTCCTCGACGTCGACGAGGACGCGAGCGTCGCCGCCTATCAGCGGACGGCCAGGTCGACCATCGAGTCGATCGAGCGACGCGGCGCCGTCCCCGTCCTCGTCGGGGGATCGGGACTCTACATCTCGGCGGTCTGCTTCGATCTGCGTTTCCCCGGCACGGACGACGCCGTGCGCGCGCGTCTGGAGGCCGAGCTCGAGCAGTGGGGGCCGGGCATGCTCGCACGACGACTGGCCGAGTACGACCCCGTCGCCGCCGAGAAGATCGGTCCGCACAACGGACGGCGGATCGTGCGTGCACTCGAGGTCATCGCGATCACGGGACGACCGTTCTCCGCGACCCTCCCCGACCACGACTCGTGGTGGCGACCCACGACGTTCGTCGTCCTCGAGCAGCCGCGGGAGGTGCTGACCCCCCGCCTCGATGCGCGGGTCGTTGCCATGTGGGACCAGGGGATCGTGGCGGAGACGGCGCGGCTCCTCGAGTCGGGCCTCGAGCGGGGGACCACGGCCAGACGTGCGATCGGCTACGCGCAGGCGATCGGCGAGCTGCGTGGGGAACTCACCCGGGACGAGGCGATCGCGGAGGCGCAGGCCCTCACCCGGAAGTACGCACGCCGTCAGGTCGGCTGGTTCCGACGGTACGAGAGCGCCATCCGGCTCGACGCGGGCGACCCCTATGCGGCCGGTATCGTCGTCGACGCGGCGCGGGAGGCGGGCACGCTCCTCGGCGCGACCGGCCCGTGACGACTCGCCCGCAGTACCCCGGACGCACGGCGACCTACGATGGTCGTATGACCACGTTCCGCTTCACCAAGGGGCAGGCGACCGGCAACGACTTCGTTCTCGTCGCGGACCCCGAGGGCACCGCGCCGCTCTCGCCCACGCAGATCGCCGCCCTCTGCGACCGGCACTTCGGGGTCGGCGCCGACGGCCTCATCAGGGCGGTCCGCTCCGAGCACCTGCCCGAGGGGGCGGCCGCGCTGGCGGAGGACCCCGACGCGACGTGGTTCATGGACTACGCCAACGGTGACGGCTCGGTCTCGGAGATGTGCGGCAACGGCGTGCGCGCCTACGTGCGGTTCCTCGTCGACACCGGTCTCGCGACGCTCGGGGTCGGTGAGACGATCGCGATCGGTACGCGCGCGGGCGTGAAGCGCGTGGAACGGAGCGAGGACGGGTTCCGCGTCGACATGGGGCGCTGGGCGCTGCGAGGTGGCGAACCGCTCGTGTCGGCGCACGGGCTCGAGGTCGATCGTCCCGGCCTCGGCATCGACGTCGGCAATCCTCACGTCGTCGTCGCGCTCTCGTCGAACACGGAGCTCGAGGCGCTCGACCTCGCTCGACCGCCCGTGCTCGATCCGGCACCGCCCGCGGGCGCGAACGTCGAATTCGTCGTTCCCGCCGAGCCGCTCGTGAGCGGGGGCATCGGTCGCATCCGGATGCGCGTGAGCGAGCGCGGTGTGGGGGAGACGCTCTCGTGCGGGACCGGCGCCGTCGCCGCGGCCCTCGCCGTTCGGCACTGGGCGGGTGCCGGTGCCCCGGACCGGTGGCGCGTGGGCGTTCCCGGCGGCGTCGTCGAGGTCGCCGTCGCCGGTGCACCGGGGGAGGAGCGGGTGACGCTCGCAGGACCCGCAGAGCTCGTCTTCGACGGCAATCTCGAACTCCCGTCCCCGGTGACCGCGGGATGAGCGCACGACGTGTGCGTGCGGCGTCCGCGTGCCTCGCGGTGCTCACGGTGGCACTCCTGAGCGGCTGCGCGGGCGCGACGAACGGCGTCGACGAGGTCGAGGACACGGCGGCCCCGAGCGCGACGGCGACCCCGGAGCCCACGCTCGAGATCGCGGCCGTCGCGGATCCGGGCCACGGCTGGATCAGCGTCTCCGGGACCGTCACCGGGGTCGCCGGCCAAGGGACGTGCACCGTGACGATCTCGCACGAGGGGGAGGAGGATCGCGTTCGCACCTCGACCGCACTTCCGAGCGAACGGGGCACGACGTGCGGTCACCTGTCCGTGGAGGTCGCCGCATCCGGCCTGTACGAGATCCGTCTCGAGGTGACGGAGCTGACCCCGGATCCGCTCACGGCCGAGACCTCGATCGAGTACACGGCGGCCTGACCCCGTTCGCTCGCCGCCGATGCCGCGTCAGCGCGGACGTCGCACCGTGAGAACGCGGAAGCCGCGCGCGTTCGCGGTGCGCTCCACGGTGGCGGGAGCGAACCGTTCCGTCAGCCATCGCTGCAGGGAATCCGCACCGAGCTGTTTCGCGACGACGAGATGCGCCTCGCCCCCGGGCGCCAACCGCGGCAGCCATGCGTCGAGGAGCTCGTGCAGTGCTGCCTTGCCGATACGGATCGGCGGGTTCGACCAGATCACGTCGAAGGTCAGCTCGGGCGGCACGTCCCGCGCCGTGCCCGCGTGGAGATTATCGAGCCCCAGCGTGCGTGCGTTGTCGGCCGTCAGGGCGACCGCTCGTTCGTTCACGTCGACGGCACGGACGTCGAGTCCGGGCGCCTCGAGTGCGAGGGCGATCGCGATGGGACCCCAGCCGCAGCCGAGATCGAGGGCGGTCCCCGTGGACGGCGGCGGCGGCACGCTGTCGAGGAGGACGGCGGTGCCCGTGTCGAGGTGCTCGGCGCTGAAGGTCCCCGCCGCCGTCGCGACCTCGACCCGGTGGCCGCGCAGCTCGACCGTGATCGTGCGCCGACGATCGGGCGCCCCGGGCGACGCGGTGAAGTAGTGCTCGGCGTTCATCGCCCCGACGCTAGCAAAGACGTCACGGGGGACACGGGCGTAGACTGGCCGGAATGCTCGATGACGACCGAACCCCCGAAACCGACGCCGCAGGCCACGACGCGCACGAAAGCCGACACCGCGACGACGACGTGGTCGCCCGCGTGCTCGGCCACGCCGAGGGACGCCGATCGGCGACCGTCTTCTCGGGCGATCAGGCGGGCGGACGGGCGCAGGCCCTCCAGGCCGACGACGCCGCCGCGACGGGAACCACCGACGACGGCGCCCAGTTCGCCCGCGAGGAGCGCGCGGGCCTCCGCCGCGTCGACGGGCTCTCGACCGAACTCGAGGACGTCACCGAGGTCGAGTACCGACAACTTCGGCTCGAGCGGGCGGTGCTCATCGGCGTCTACCGCGCGGGAACGCTCGAGGACGCGGAGAACTCGCTGCACGAACTCGCGGCCCTCGCCGAGACGGCGGGAGCCGAGGTCCTCGACGGTGTGCTCCAGCGGCGGCCGAATCCTGATCCCGCGACGTATCTCGGACGCGGCAAGGTCGCCGAACTCGCGGACATCGTCGCCTCGCTCGGCGCCGACACCGTCGTCGCCGACACGGAACTCGCGCCCAGCCAGCGGCGCGCCCTCGAGGACGCCGTCAAGGTGAAGGTCATCGATCGCACCGCCGTCATCCTCGACATCTTCAGCCAGCACGCGAAGAGCCGGGAGGGCAAGGCGCAGGTCGAGCTCGCGCAGCTCGAGTACCTCCTCCCACGCCTGCGCGGTTGGGGCCAGTCGATGTCCCGACAGGCGGGTGGACAGGTCGGTTCCTCGGGTGCGGGGATGGGGTCGCGCGGCCCCGGTGAGACGAAGATCGAGTTGGATCGTCGTCGCATCCACACGCGCATGGCGAAGCTGCGTCGACAGATCGCCGGTATGAAGTCCGCGCGCGACACGAAGCGGCAGGAACGTGAGCGCAACGCCGTCCCGTCCGTCGCGATCGCCGGCTACACGAATGCCGGGAAGTCGAGCCTGCTCAACCGGATCACGAAGGCGGGCGTCCTGGTCGAGAACCAGTTGTTCGCGACGCTCGACGCGACGGTCCGTCGCACCGAGACCGAGGACGGCCGGCCCTACACGATCGCCGACACGGTGGGGTTCGTGCGCAACCTACCGCACCAGCTCGTGGAGGCGTTCCGCTCGACGCTCGAGGAGGTGCAGAACGCGGACGTGCTCGTGCACGTCGTCGACGCGTCACACCCCGACCCCGCGGCGCAGCTGTCGACGGTTCGCGACGTGATCGCGGACGTCGACGGGCGCGACATCCCCGAGATCGTCGCATTCAACAAGTCCGATCTCGTGGGGCCCGAACGCGAACTCGAACTGCGAGCCCTCGTCCCGGACGCCGTGTTCGTGTCGGCTCGAACGGGGGCGCGCGTCGAGGAGCTCCTCGAGCGCATCGCCGGAACGCTCCCGACCCCCGAGGTCGAGCTCGATCTCGTGGTCCCGTACTCGCGGGGGGACCTCGTCTCCTACCTGCACGATCGCGGGGCGGTGCTCTCGAGCGAGCACATCGCGGACGGCACTCGGCTGCGCGCTCGCGTCCACCCCGATCAGCTCGGGCTCTTCGACGGGCTCATCGAGCATCCCGAACTCGTTCCGGGGTTCGAGGCCACTCGGCCCGGCGTCCGTCGTCGGCCGGCGGGTACGCCGCGCGACTGAGAGCGGTTCGCGGTGCTGGCCCGCGCGAACCGACGCGGGCCCGTGTGGACGGACGGGTCCGTCGCCCGGCTTCGGTGCGACCCGCTCAGATCGAGCGGAGGACCGCCACGACCTTGCCGAGGATCTCGGCCTCGTCGCCCGGGATCGGTTCGAACGCCGAGTTGCGGGGGAGCAGCCACGTGTGACCGTCGCGCTGGCGGAACGCCTTGACCGTCGCCTCGCCGTCGAGCATGGCCGCGACGATGTCGCCGTTCTCGGCGACCCGCTGCTGGCGGACGACGACCCAGTCGCCGTCGCAGATCGCGGCGTCGATCATCGACTCGCCGACGACGCGGAGCAGGAACAGCTCGCCGCCGCCGACGATCTGGCGCGGGAGCGCGAACACGTCCTCGACCTGCTGCTCCGCCGTAATCGGTGTGCCCGCGGCGATGCGGCCGACGAGCGGCACGTACGCTGCATCGGCCTTCGGCTCGTCGATCGCGTCGTCGACACCGGGGACCTCGACGAGCACCTCCATCGAGCGTGAGGCCCCGGGCGTACGCCGGATCGCGCCGGCCAGCTCCAATTGCGTGAGTTGGTAGGCCACGCTCGAGAGCGAGGCGAGGCCGACGGCGTCACCGATCTCCCGCAGTGACGGTGGGAAGCCACGCTGCACGACGGTGTGTGCGATGTGCGCGAGGATGCGCTGCTGCTTCTCGCTGAGCGGCTTTGCCCCGTCCGGGGCGGTGCGTGCGGCCATCGTGGCCTCCGATCTCGGCGGTTCGAGCGCGTGTCCGTGGGTGGTGGTGCACTCGTCGTGTTCGGCAACGACGATACCGGTCGTCAGGTGCGGAACGCACATTTCTTCGAGTGTCGTCTCGAACACCTCTCCGAAACATCGGTACAGCGGGTTGACATCACGAGGAAATCGAACGTATATTCGAGACAGATGTTCGAAGGGGCCTCCCGGCCGAGGCCCCTTCGCACATCTCGAGCACGAGGAGCCGTCATGAGCATCGCCGTTGTCGCCGAACGTCCCGCCGGGGTCTCGCTGTCGAGCCACGTGCCGTCCCGCCCGGCCGAGTCGAGTCGAACGACGTCGGACGCACGGGGCGTCGGCCGTTCCCGCGTATCGGGACGTTCGCTCCGTCTCACGACCCGCGGTCGCGTGGTGTTCGGCGCGCTCGCGCTCGTCGCCCTCGCGGCACTCGGATTCGGCACCGCGAGCGCCATTGCGGCGGTCCCGAGTGCGGTCGCGACCGACGTTGAGGCCACCACCGACTTCACCTATGTCACGGTTCAGCCCGGTCAGTCCCTCTGGGACATCGCGAGCACCATCGCCGACGATCGTGACGTCCGCGACGTCGTCGCCGAGATCAGCACGCTGAACGGGCTGCAGGGCGCGCAGATCGAGCCCGGTCAGCGTCTCGCGCTTCCCACCTGGGTCTGAGCGCGAGACATCGATCGGAGCGCGACGACGCGCACCGTGGAGGTGTCCGTCCTCCGGCGGTACGCGCCGCCGCACGACGGCGCTCTAGCATGGTGGGGTGACCCAGCTCGACGATCTCCCCATCCGTGACGACCTCCGCGGCCTCAGTCCGTACGGCGCCCCACAGCAGCCTGTGCGCGTCGCCATCAACGTGAACGAGAACCCGTACCACGTGCCCGAGGTCGTCGCCCACCGGATCGTCGAGGCCATCGCGCGGGAGCTGCCCGGGCTCAATCGGTACCCGGACCGCGAGTTCACGGCACTCCGCGAGAAGCTCGCCTCCTATCTCGGCCACGATCTGACACCCGATCAGCTGTGGGCGGCGAACGGCTCGAACGAGATCATGCAGCAATTGCTGCAGGTGTTCGCGGGGCCCGGGCGACGCGTGCTGAGCTTCTCGCCCAGCTATTCGATGTATCCGCTCCTCACGCGCGGTGTCGGGAGCGAATTCGTCACCGCGTCCCGCGACGACCGCTTCGCCGTGACACCGGAACTCGCACGCGAGGCGATCGAGCGCGAACAGCCCGACGTGACCATCCTCTGCACGCCGAACAACCCCACGGGGACCGGCATGTCGCTCGAGACCATCGAGGCCGCCTACGCGGCGACGACGGGCGTGCTCATCGTCGACGAGGCCTACGCGGAATTCCGGCACGACGGCGAGCCCAGCGCACTCGAACTGCTGCCGGGACGCGAACGCCTCGTCGTCTCCCGCACCATGAGCAAGGCGTTCGCGTTCGCGGGCGTACGGGTCGGGTACTTCGCGGCGGCGCCCGTCGTGGCCGACGCGGTGCGCCTCGTTCGACTGCCCTATCACTTGTCCGCACTCACCCAGGCGGCCGCGGGGGCTGCGCTCGACTGTGCCGACGTCATGCTCGGTCAGGTCGAGGCGATCCGTGTGCAGCGCGACCGCATCGTCGAGGAGGTGACGGCGCTCGGCTACGCGCCCTATCCGAGCGAGGCGAACTTCGTGCTCATCGGTGGCGTGGACGACCCGCGCGCAATCTTCGAGGGGATGCTCGAGCGCGACATCCTCATCCGCGATGTCGGGCTCCCCGGCACGGTGCGCGTGTCGGCCGGTACGGAAGAGGAGACGAGCGCGTTCCTCGCGGCGCTGGCGGAACTCAGCCGTCCCGCGACGGCCTAGGGTTGATGACATGAGCACACCACGGACCGCCACGGTGACGCGGTCGACGAGTGAGTCCTCGATCGAGTTGACGATCGATCTCGACGGGACCGGTGTCGCGGACATCGCGACGACGGTGCCGTTCTACGACCACATGCTCACGGCCTTCGCGAAGCACTCGCTGAGCGACCTCACCGTGCGTGCGAGCGGCGACACGGACATCGATGTGCACCACACGGTCGAGGACACGGCCATCGTGCTGGGGCAGGCGATCCGTCTCGCGCTCGGCGACAAGTCCGGCATCGCCCGCTACGGCGACGCACTCGTCCCGCTCGACGAATCGCTCGCCCGGGCGGTCGTCGACATCTCGGGGCGACCGTTCCTCGTCCACGAGGGGGAGCCCGAGGCGTTCGTCTATCACCTCATCGGCGGTCACTTCACGGGTGCGATGGTGCGTCACGTGTTCGAGGCGATCACCTTCCACGCCGCGCTCACGGTGCACATCGACCTCGTGCGGGGACGCGATCCGCACCACATCGCGGAGGCCGAGTTCAAGGCGTTCGCCAGGGCGTTCCGTGCGGCCAAGCGTCGTGACCCCGAGGTCGTCGGCGTGCCCTCCACGAAGGGCAGCCTGTGACGACGGGGCGGCCGAGCGTCGTCGTCCTCGACTACGGCTCGGGCAACGTCCACTCGGCCGTCAAGGCGCTCGAGGCGGCCGGGGCCGACGTGGCACTCACCGACGATCGCGTGGCCGCGAGCGAGGCCGACGGACTCGTCGTTCCGGGTGTCGGTGCCTTCGCGAACGTCATGCGCGCACTCGACGAGCACCGGGTCGGTGAGATCGTCGGTCGTCGGCTCGCGGGTGGACGCCCCGTCCTGGGCATCTGCGTCGGCTTGCAGGTCATGTTCGAGGCGGGCCTCGAGGGCGGTGCGGTCGTGCCGGGGCTGGGTGAGTGGCCCGGCGAGGTCCGGCGCCTCGAGGCCGACGTCCTTCCGCACATGGGGTGGGACACGGTCGATGCACCGGAGGGCTCGGTCCTGTTCGACGGCATCCGCGACGAGCGCTTCTACTTCGTGCACTCGTACGCCGCACCGCGCCTCGATCTGCAGCCTCACCCGCGCGCGCGGCCGGTTCACGTCACGACGTGCACTTACGGCGAGACGTTCGTTGCGGCCGTCGAGAACGGTCCGCTCAGTGCCACACAGTTCCACCCCGAGAAGTCCGGCGCCGCAGGCATCCGGCTCCTGAGCAATTGGATCGGCTCGCTCCGTGGCGACGGCTAGGCGGGCGCCCGCCTTCCGAGCGGAACCCCACGCGAACGAGTCCATGCCGACCGAGCAACCATCGAGGAACACCACGTGAGCGAATTCAACGCAGCCCCCGAACTCGTCCTCTTCCCGGCCATCGACCTCGTCGACGGCAAGGCCGTCCGGCTCGTGCAGGGCGAGGCCGATTCGGCGACCGACTACGGCGATCCCGTCGAGGCGGCGAGCGAGTGGGCCCGGCAGGGCGCGCGCTGGCTGCATCTCGTCGACCTGGACGCCGCGTTCGGTCGTGGCGACAACCGTGCCGTCATCAAGAAGATCATCCGCGCCGTCCGCGACGTCAAGGTCGAGCTGTCCGGCGGGATCCGGGACGACGAGTCGTTGCAGCGCGCCGTCGACACGGGCGCGAAGCGCGTCAACCTGGGCACCGCCGCGCTCGAGAATCCCGAGTGGGCCGCGAGTGTCATCGCGCGTTACGGCGACCTCGTCGCGGTCGGGCTCGACGTGCGGGGCACGACGCTCGCCGCGCGGGGCTGGACGGAGGAGGGCGGCGACCTCTGGGAGGTCCTCGCCCGACTCGAGGCGGCCGGCTGCGCGCGGTATGTCGTGACGGACGTCACGAAGGACGGCACGCTGCGCGGACCGAACCTCGATCTGCTGCGGGAGGTGCTCTGCCGGACCGATCGCCCCGTCATCGCGTCCGGTGGCGTCTCGGGCCTGTCCGATCTCATCGCACTGCGCGAGCTCGTGCCGCTCGGTCTCGAGGGTGCCATCGTCGGTAAGGCGCTGTACGCGGGCGCCTTCACCCTTCGTGAGGCCCTCGACGTGGCGGGCGACTGAGCGGACGGACGAACCTCTCGTGGCCCAGCTCCCCGAACACTTCCGCGCGAGTGCGTCGGATTCCGCCGGTCAACCGTGGGCGGGTCGGTCGTTCGACGACAACCCGTACCGTGACGACGACGGATCGACGCCGCAGGAGGTCGCGCGGGCCATGGTCGACTTCCAGGCCGGTGAGACGGGACCCGAGCGGGTCGTCGATGCGCTCCGGCACGCCCGTGTCCTCGTCCCGCTTATCGCCGAGCTCGGGGAGGCCGGGGCGAACGACGAGGGCGTGACGGTCGACAAGTCGGCCGAGCTCTCCATCGTCACGGTGCAGGGGCCGGACGGGCGACCCGTCCTCCCCGTGTTCACCTCGACGGACGCGATGCGCGCCTGGAATCCGGATGCGCGGCCCATCCCCATCGGTATGCGGCGCGTGGCCGCCGCCGTCGTCGAGGAGGGGACCGATCTCGTGATCGTCGATCCGGGGAGTGCCACCGAGTTCGGGATCCGCCGTCCCGCGAGCTGGGCGATCGTTCGCGACGAGCCCTGGACGCCGGCGTGGAGCAACGAGGAGGTGGCGACGGCGGTCGCGGCCGGTGTCTCGGCGGAGCCGCTCGTCGAGGCGATCGAGATGGGACCCGGCGGCCTCGGTGTCGGGCTCGAAGGGCCCGAACTGCTCGTCACCCTGCGTGTCCCCGATTCCGCGCCCCGTGACGAGCTCGCGGCCCTCGCCACCCGCGCACAGACGGCGTGGCAGGAGGACGAGTCGATCGCCGTCGGCGTCGACTCCATGACCCTCCGATTGGCACCCGTCTCGGCCTCGCCGCTCGCCGCGGAGTCCGCGCCCGGCGCACCGGGGGAGCCGGGGGAGTCCGGCGAGTCGGTGGAGCCCCACGCATCGTCGTCGACTCGCCGCGTGCGCGATCTGTTCCGGCGGCGCCCACGCGACGGGGCCTGATCGTTCGGACGCGATCCGGCCCGGACGGCCGGGCCGACGTCACCCGTAGACGGGGCCCGTGAGGTCCTCGCCCGGGCCCTTCCCGACGGGGTCGGGGTACGGGGACGCCTCGCGGAACGCGAGCTGGAGCGAACGGAGCCCGTCGCGGAGCGGTCGGGCGTGGTGGTCACCGAGGTAGGGGAGCGACGCGGTGAGGAGGCCCGCGAGGGCCGAGATGAGCTTGCGTGCCTCGTCGAGATCGCGTGCCTCGTCGCCGTCGAGCTCGCCGAGGCCGCACTTGACGGCCGCGGCGCTCATGAGGTGGACGGCCGTCGTCGTGATGAGTTCGACGGCGGGGACGTCACCGATGTCGCGCAGGGCGTCGTCGAGGGCCTCCCGGGCATCGCCGGGCTCATCGGTGGTGGGGGACTGCGACACGATGTTCCTCTGCGGTCGGCGACGTGATAGAGTGGCCGACGGTTTCTGCTGTGCAGGAACCGGAAGCAAGAGGATTCGTCCCACCCGCGCGGCCGCTTACAGGCTACCGGGTCGTTCCACTCCCCTCCGACCACGGAGGCGTGGGCCGTGTCGCGGCCCTTCGGGTGGAGAAGCGCTCGCGCGTGCGCGGCGGGGTGATGTCGTTCTCGTTTCCACACCGTCGAACATCTGAGGAGCTCTCATCAGCGAACCACGCATCAACGACCGCATTCGTGCCACTGAAGTACGACTCGTCGGTCCCGGCGGGGAGCAGGTCGGTGTCGTCAATGTCGATGTCGCACTGCGTCTCGCCCAGGAGTCGGAGCTCGACCTCGTCGAGGTCGCCCCGAACTCGAAGCCGCCCGTGGCCAAGATCATGGACTACGGCAAGTTCAAGTACGAAGCGGCGCAGAAGGCCAAGGAGGCCCGTCGCAACCAGGCGAACACGGTCCTCAAGGAGGTCCGCTTCCGTCTGAAGATCGACAGCCACGACTACGAGACCAAGCGCAAGCGCGCGATCGGCTTCCTCGAGGCAGGCGACAAGGTCAAGGCCATGATCCAGTTCCGCGGCCGTGAGCAGTCGCGTCCCGAGCTGGGCGTGCGCCTGCTCCGCCGCTTCGCCGAAGAGGTCGCCGACTACGGCACCGTCGAGTCGAACCCCACCATCGACGGCCGCAACATGGTCATGATCATCGGCCCGCTCAAGGCGAAGTCCGAGGTCAAGGCCGAGGCCTCCGCCCGCCGCAGCGAGGCGAAAGAGGCCGCGCGCGCCGCGAAGCACCAGAACACCCCAGCACCGGAGTCGGCCGAGGCCGCCTCCGGCTCAGAGACATCGGAATAAGGAGACAGCGATGCCGAAGCAGAAGACCCACTCGGGGGCCAAGAAGCGCTTCAAGGTCACCGGAAGCGGCAAGATCATGAAGCAGCAGGCGGGAATGCGCCACAACCTCGAGGTGAAGGCGCCGGGCCGCAAGGCGCGCCTCAACCAGGACCAGGTGCTGTCGCCCGCCGACGCCAAGGTCGCCAAGAAGCTCCTCGGTCACTAGTACCGGGCCCCACAACTACTTCAGGAGAACTCCAGACTCATGGCACGTGTCAAGCGGGCGGTCAACGCCCAGAAGAAGCGTCGCGTCATCCTCGAGCGCGCATCCGGTTACCGCGGACAGCGTTCGCGCCTCTACCGCAAGGCGAAGGAGCAGGTCACCCACTCGCTCGTCTACAGCTACCGTGACCGCCGCGCGAAGAAGGGCGAGTTCCGTCGCCTGTGGATCCAGCGCATCAACGCCGGCGCGCGTGCGAACGGCCTCACCTACAACCGCTTCATCCAGGGCCTCGGGCTCGCGGGTGTCGAGGTCGACCGCCGCATCCTCGCCGAGCTCGCCGTGAACGAGCCCGCGACGTTCGCCGCGCTCGTCGCGACGGCCAAGCAGGCACTCCCCGAGGACACCTCGGCGCCGAAGGCCGCGTAGCCGCAGTCCGCACGACGGATTTCGATGGGGCGACCGGAGCACAGCTCCGGTCGCCCCATCGACGTCCCAGCCAACGAACGAGTACGAGTCGGAAGAGGTCGAGAGCGTGATCGAGAGTCCACGGAACGCGCGTGTGCGCGAGGTGCGCCGTCTGGCGCAGAAGTCGGAGCGGCAGGAGACGGGACTGTTCCTGCTCGAGGGACCGCAGGCGGTTCGGGAGGGGCTCCGGGACCGCCCCGACCTGATCGAGGAGTTCTTCATCACGCCGACCGCGCTGGAACGTCATACCGACCTGGGAGACCTCGCGTTCGAGGCGGAACTCGAGGTGCAGTTCGCGACGGAGGAGGCGATCGACGCGATGGCGGACACGCGGACGCCGCAGGGGGTCGTCGCCGTGTGCCGACAGTTCCCGGTGTCGCTGCGCACGGTCTTCGACGGGGAGCCGCGGCTCGTCGCGATCCTCGAGGAGGTGCGTGATCCGGGCAACGCGGGGACGATCATCCGCGCCGCCGACGCGGCGGGTGCCGACGCCGTCGTGCTGACGGGCCGTGCGGTCGACCTCTACAACCCGAAGGTCGTCCGGTCGACGACCGGTTCGCTCTTCCACGTGCCGATCGCCGTCGACGTCCAGCTCGATGCGGCCGTGGATCGGGCGCGGGAGGCGGGGCTGCGCGTCCTCGCGGCGGACGTTTCGGGTCGTGACCTCCAGGAGGCACGGAGCGCCGGGAGCCTCGACGGTCCGACGGCCTGGGTGTTCGGGAACGAGGCGCGTGGGCTCGACGCCGAGAAGCTCGAACTCGCCGACGAGGCGGTCCGCGTGCCGATCTTCGGACGCGCCGAGTCGATGAACCTCGCGACGGCCGCGTCCGTCCTGCTCTACGAGTCGGCGTTCGCGCAGCGGCAGGGGCGCATCGACTGAGTGGTGCGCGGCGTCGCGAACGGCGACGACGAGGGGGCCGGCACGAATGTGCCGGCCCCCTCGTCGTGGGACGGTTGCGCTCAGGCCTTGCCGAGCGTGGGACCGGCCCCCGGTCCGTCGCCGTCGTCACCCTCGCGCGCCCGCTCGCCGGCGGATTCCTCGACCGAGAGCGCGGACGCGCGTTCCGCCTCCTCGAGTTCGAGGACGTCCGACTGCTGCACGCCGATGAGCTGGGTGTCGGTCACGCCGCCGGCGTTGCCCACCGCGGCGGCGCCGCCCGCGACCTTCGGGGAGGCCGAGATGCGGTTCTGGACGACCGTTGCGACCCACGACAGCAGGATGCACGTGATGATGTAGATCGCGCCGACGACGATGGTCATCGGGACGATCGGCCGCCCGAGCTGCCCCTGCCCGCCGAGGAACTTCGCGAGGTAGAGCAACTCGTTGTACGTGATGATCGACCCGAGCGCCGTGTCCTTCAGTGTCACGACGAGCTGCGCGATGATGACGGGCAGCATCGAGCGGATCGCCTGTGGCATGAGGATGTTCGACATGACACCGCTCTTGCGGAGCCCGATCGCGTACGCCGCCTCCGACTGCCCACGCGGGAGCGCCTCGACGCCCGCACGGAGCACCTCGGCGAGCACCGAGCCGTTGTAGAGGATGAGCGCGATGACGACCGACCAGAACGGCGACATGCTGAAGCCCGTCGCATCGCGGAACGAGTTGACGCCGTAGTAGAGCAGCATCATGAACACGAGGACGGGGATCGCGCGCAGGATCTCGATGACGACGCGAGCCGGAACCGCGACCCACGCGTGGTCGCTGAGGCGGGCGATCGCGAGCACGAGTCCGAGGATGAGCGCGCCGACCGCCGCGACGAGGAAGGCGCTCAGCGTCGCCCAGAGCGCGGCGAGGATCTGCTGCCACACGATGGCGTACGCGAAGATCTCCCACTTCTGCGCCGTGAACTGTCCCGTCACGAACAGCCGGTAGATGATGAAGCCGATGAGGGCGACGATCACGACGACCGTCAGCGCGCCGAGGAGCTTGTTCCTGGCGATGGCCTTCGGGCCGGGGACGTCGTAGAGGACGGACGTGGTCATCGTGCCACCTTCCAGCGACGCTCGAGGGCCGTCTGGCCCCAGGACAGCAGCATGACGAGCGCGACGAACACGATCGCGACCCAGATGAGCACGAGCATCGCGTTCTCGCCCAGCTCGCTCATGTTCGCGCGGATCGAGCCGAGGTTGAGCACCGAGAAGCCTGCCGCGACGGTCGTGTTCTTGAGGAGCGCGATGAACACGCTCATCATGGGCGGGATGACGGCGCGGGCCGCCTGGGGCAGGACGATGAGCCCCATGACCTGCGTGAACGGCAGGCCGATCGCGCGTGCCGCCTCGGCCTGGCCGACGGGGACGGTGTTGATGCCACTTCGGAGCACCTCGGCGACGTAGGTGGCCGTGTAGATGCCGAGCGCGAAGACGCCCAGGACGATGTAGTCCGTCTGCCCGATGGGGAAGACGAGCGGCACGACGAAGGCGAACACGAAGAACACGAGCGTGAGCGGGGTGTTCCGGATGAGGTTGACGTAGGCCGTACCGACGGCGCGGGCGATGGGCACGGGGGAGACGCGCATGGCGCCGACGATGAAGCCGAGCACGAGGGCGAGCAGGCCGCCACCGATGAACAGGATCAGCGTGCCGACGAGTGCGTCACCCCACAGGCCGAGGTGGTTCGTGATGATCTCGAACACCCTCGCCCTCCTTTCTTGGTCGACCGGCGTGGGCCGGTCAGAGGACCGGGGGCGGCGGCGCGGGTCGCACCGCCGCCCCCGGATCGATCAGTTGGCGTTCGGACGGATCAGTAGCGGTCGACCGCCGGCTGCTCGACCTTCACACCCGTCGAACCGAGGTTCGCGTCGTAGATCTCCTGCCACTTCGCGTTGCCGTTCTCGAGGGCGTCGTTGAGGTAGTTGCGGAGCACGTCGTCACCCTTGGGCAGGCCGATGCCGTACTTCTCCTCGCTGAACGGCTCGCCGACGACCTTGAGGTTGTCGGGGTCCTGGGCGGCGTAACCGAGCAGGATCGCCTGGTCGGTCGTGACGGCCTGCACCTGTCCGTTGAGGAGCGCCTCGACGCACTGCGAGTACGTGTCGAACTCGGTCACAGGGACGCCAGGGTAGTTGTCGCGGATGTTCTGGATCGGCGTCGAGCCGGTCGCCGAGCAGACGTTCGTCGACTCGTTGAGGTCGTCGACGCCGGTGATCGTCGAGTCGCTCTTGACGAGCAGGCCCTGCCCGGTGAGGAAGTACGGCCCGGCGAAGTCGATCTGCGCCTTGCGCTTGTCGGTGATCGAATAGGTGCCGACGTAGAGGTCGATGTCGCCGTTCACGATCGCGGTCTCGCGGTTCGCCGAGGGGATCGCCTTGAACTCGATCTTGTCCTCGCCGAAGCCGAGCTCGGCCGCCATCCAGCGGGCGATGTCGATGTCGAAACCGGTGCGTTTGCCGGACACCGCGTCGAGGTAGCCGAGACCGGGCTGGTCCTCCTTGACGCCGATGACGATCTTGTCGGCCGCCTTCATGCGGTCGTAGGTGGGCGAACCCTCGAGGGCGACGTCGGTGGCGACGGGGGCCTCGCTGACCTCGCCTCCCTCCTGCCCGGGTGTGCCCGAGGCACAACCGACGAGGCCGAGCAGGGCGATGAGCCCGGCTCCGAGTGCGGTGGTTACCGTGCGCTTGCGCATGGATGCTCCTTCTTGCATTCAAACGGTGGTCGATGGATCGATCACGTAGTCGCGTGAACGATCCGAGTGTGGGTGCCGAGGAGGAAGGACGGCGATGTCGTCCCCGCTCCGGCGCGTCGTCGGCCCGTCTCCGTCGGTGGAGAAAGCGATGGCCGGGTGGAATTGGGTCAGTGCGTGATGAGCTTCGAGAGGAAGTCCTTCGATCGGTCGGTCCTGGGGTTGGTGAAGAACTCCTCCGGTGTCTCGTCCTCGAGGATCTGCCCGTCGGCCATGAAGACCACGCGGTCGGCGGCCTTCCGCGCGAAGCCCATCTCGTGCGTCACGACCACCATGGTCATTCCCTCGCGTGCGAGTTCGACCATGACGTCGAGCACCTCGTTGATCATCTCGGGGTCGAGGGCGCTCGTCGGTTCGTCGAACAGCATGACCTTGGGCCTCATCGCGAGCGCCCGGGCGATCGCGACGCGCTGCTGCTGGCCACCGCTCAACTGGGCCGGCAGCTTGTTCGCCTGGTGGCCGACACCGACGCGATCGAGGAGCTTGCGCGCCTCGGCCTCGGCCTCGGCCTTCGAGACGCCACGAACCTTGATGGGCCCGAGCGTCACGTTCTCGAGGATCGTCTTGTGCGCGAAGAGGTTGAAGGACTGGAACACCATGCCGACCTCGGCGCGGAGATTCGCCAGTGCCTTGCCCTCGGCGGGAAGAACCTTGCCGTCGATCCGGATCTCGCCCGAGGTGATCGTCTCGAGCCGGTTGATCGTCCGGCACAGGGTCGACTTGCCCGAGCCCGATGGACCGATGACGACGACGACCTGGCCCCTCTCGACGGTGAGGTTGACGTCCTTGAGCGCGTGGAAGTCGCCGTAGTGCTTCTCGACGTGGTCGACCACGACGAGAGGTTCGCTCTGATTTGCCATGCAGTGATTTCAGCATGAACGAGCCCTCCATGCGGAAGTTCTTCGAACTTTGCAACATGATGGTTACCGGCAACCCAAATATGTGACAATCCGCCACTTGCGGCTCGCGCGCGCTGTGCAGTAGGCGACGCCCGAGCGGTTCGACACGTAACACTCGAGCGGTTCGGCGCCGAGGCCCGTGCGTTCGAACGGCGACCGGATGCCCGGAACGACTAGACTCGGACGCCGTGTCTGAATCCCCGAACAGCTCGAACCCGATCACGCCCGACGCGGTGGATGCGGCGGTCGAGGCCGGACTCGAAGCGATCGCGACGGCGGCCGACTCGGCCGCGCTGAAGGTCGTCCGCGGCGCCCACCTCGCCGACGGCTCCCCGCTCGCGGGGCTCAATGCCGCCCTGCGTCATCTTCCGAACGACGAGAAGAAGGCGTCGGGGAAGCTCGTCGGCCAGGCGCGCGGTCGGCTCAACACCGCGTACGCCGCCCGCGAGGAAGAACTCGCCCGTGCGGAGGCCGAGCGTCGCCTCGCGGAGGAGACGGTCGACGTCACGACGGCCGGCTCGCGCGACCCGCTCGGTGCACGCCACCCACTCACCGCGCTGCAGGACCGCGTGAGCGACATCTTCGTCGGCATGGGGTGGGAGATCGCCGACGGCCCCGAACTCGAGAACGAGTGGTTCAACTTCGACGCGCTCAACTTCGACGCGGACCACCCGGCTCGGGCGATGCAGGACACGTTCTTCGTCGAGCCCGTCGACCGGCACCTCGTCATGCGGACGCACACCTCGCCCGTGCAGGTCCGGTCGCTCCTCGAGCGCGGCGTCCCCCTGTACGTGCTGTGCCCCGGGCGCACGTTCCGGACGGACGAGCTCGACGCGACGCACACGCCCGTCTTCATGCAGTTCGAGGGGCTCGCGATCGACCGCGGCCTCACGATGGCCCACCTGCGCGGCACGCTCGAGCACTTCGCGCGAGCGATGTTCGGCGACGAGGCGCGCATCCGCCTCCGCAACAACTACTTCCCCTTCACCGAGCCGAGCGCCGAGATGGACATCTGGCACCCCGGCGCGAAGGGCGGCCCGCGCTGGATCGAGTGGGGTGGCTGCGGCATGGTGCACCCCAACGTCCTCCGCGCCGCGGGTGTCGACCCCGACGAGTACCAGGGGTTCGCCTTCGGCATGGGGACGGAGCGCACGCTCATGTTCCGCAACGAGCTGAGCGACATGCGCGACATGGTCGAGGGCGATATCCGCTTCAGCGAGCAGTTCGGGATGGTGATCTAGGTGCGCGCACCGATCGGTTGGTTGCGTGAGGTCGTCGACCTCCCCGTCCAGGTGAAGCCGAAGCACGTGCTCGACGCGTTCGTGCGCGTCGGGCTCGAGGACGAGGCGGTGCACGGCTTCGACGTGACCGGCCCCGTGGTCGTCGGTGAGGTGCTCGAGCGCACGCCCGAGCCGCAGTCGAACGGGAAGACCATCAACTGGTGCCTCGTCCGCGTCGCCCCCGAGGGGGAGGAGACGGCCGACGGCGGTGCCGACGTCCGTGGCATCGTCTGCGGGGCGCACAACTTCGAGGTCGGCGACAAGGTCGTCGTGACGCTGCCGGGCGCCGTGCTGCCGGGTGGTTTCGCGATCGCCGCGCGGAAGACGTACGGGCACGTGTCCGACGGCATGATCGCCTCGGTGCGCGAACTCGGGCTCGGTGACGAGCACGACGGCATCCTCGTGCTCGCGACCCTCGGCCTCGACCCCGAGGTGGGCAGCGATGCGAAGGCGCTCCTCGGTCTCGACGAGCAGGCGATCGAGGTCAACGTGACGCCCGACCGCGGCTACGCGATGTCGATCCGCGGCCTCGGCCGCGAGTACTCGCACGCGACGGGCGCGACGTTCCACGATCCCGCCGTGCGGCCGGAACTCGAGGCCATCGCCCACGATGCGCTCGCGACCGATCCCGGAGCGGTCCGCGTGCCGGTCACGGTCACGGAGGACACGAGCGTCCGTGATCAGGACGCCGTGACCGTGTTCTCCGGGACGGTCGTCACGGGTGTCGACCCGACCCTACCGACCCCGCCGTGGATGCGCGCGCGACTCACGCTCGCGGGCATCCGACCCCTCGGCCTGCTCATCGACATCACGAACTACGTCATGCTCGAACTCGGGCAGCCGATCCACGGCTACGACCTCTCGCGACTGCGCGGAGGCATCGGTGTGCGGCGGGCCGAGGCGGGCGAGCGACTCGAGACCCTCGACGGCAAGGTCCGTGACCTGAGCACCGAGGACCTCGTCATCACGGACGACCGCGGCGCGATCGGTCTGGCGGGCGTCATGGGCGGGGCCGAGACCGAACTCGGCCCCGAGACGACCGACGTCTACATCGAGGCCGCCGGGTTCTCGCCCATCTCGATCGCCCGCACGGCGCGGCGGCACAAGCTGCCGAGCGAGGCGTCGCGACGTTTCGAGCGCGGCGTCGACCCGCGCGTCGCGCAGGTCGCCGGAGCGCGCGTGGCGGAGCTCATGGTGCTGCTCGCTGGCGGCGAGCTGCAGCCGTCGGGATCCCTCTTCACCCGCTTCCCGACGCCCGAGGCGCTCACGCTCCCCGTGGACGCACCCGAGCGGATCATGGGCGTCGAGTACGCGGACGACGAGATCGTCGGCGCGCTCACGGCCGTCGGCTGCGAGGTGTGGGAGGAGGCACCGGGCGTACTCGGTGTCACGCCGCCGAGCTGGCGTCCCGATCTCGTGAACCAGGTGGCGCTCGTCGAGGAGGTCGGCCGACTCTGCGACTTCGAGCGCATCCCCTCCGTCCTCCCCGTCGCGCCTCCCGGGCGCGGCCTCACGCGCGAGCAGCGGCTCCGCCGCCAGACGGCCGACGTGCTCGCGGCGTGGGGGGCGACGGAGGTGCTGAGCTATCCGTTCACGACGGTCGCGGACAACGATCGCTTCGGCCGTCCCGACGACGGCACGACGCCCGCCGTCAAGCTCGCGAACGCGCTCGATGCGACGACCGCCTGGCTCCGGACGAGCATGCTCCCGGGCCTCCTCGGCGTCGCCCACCGCAATCGTTCCCGCGGTCTCACGGACCTCGCGATCTTCGAGATCGGCACGCTCTTCCGGCCAGGCGAGGGGCAGGAGCTCGGTGTCGCCGAGCTGCCCGACACGAGCGGTCGGCCGCTCGACGCGGAGCTGCAGGCGCTCGCCGACGGGCTGCCCTCGCAGCCGCGCGGCCTGGGCGCGGTCCTCGTGGGGGAGCGCACCGAGAAGTCGCCGCACCTGGCGGCCGCGGACTACGGCTGGCAGGACGCGATCGAGCTCGTCCGGCGTGTGGGCCTCGCGACCGCGTGCGAGATCGGTGTCCGACAGGCGACGCATCACGCGTTCCACCCCGGCCGCTGCGCCGAACTCGTCGTCGTCGACGCCGAGGGGACGTCGCACGTCGTCGGCTACGCGGGCGAGCTGCACCCGGACGTCGCCGAGGCGCACGATCTGCCGCGCGTCGTCGGTGCGGTCGACCTCGACCTGAGCGCCGTGATCGAGCTCGGCAGGCGGGACGTCGTCGCCGCGACGATCGTCGGGTTCCCCGCGGCGACGCAGGACCTCTCGCTCGTCGTCGCGGCGGACGTCCCGGCCGGCGACGTCCGGGCCGCGGTCGTCGAGGGGGCCGGCGAGCTGCTCGAGCACGTGCACCTCGTCGACGACTACCGCGGGCGCGGGCTCGAGGACGACGAGAAGTCGCTCACGTTCGCGCTGCGCTTCCGGGCCGACGACCGCACGCTCACCGCGGCGGAGGCGACGGCGGCGAAGGAGGCGGGCGCGGCGCTCGCCGGCGAGCGCTTCGGGGCACGCATCCGCGCCTGACGCGACCCGGCACGACGCGAACGAGGTGGGCCCGGGCGATCCGATCGGATCACCCGGGCCCACCTCGTTCGCGTCGGCACCGACGACGACACGACGCCGACGTCGTCGCGCTCGACAGTTCGTTCTGGCCGGCTCAGTCGCGGCTGACGCGCGCCTCGGCGACGGCCGCCTCGAGGGCGACCCAGGCGAGCATCGCGCACTTCACGCGCATGACGAACTTCGCGACGCCGCGGAACGCGATCGCGTCCTCGAGCAACTCCTCGTCCGCCTCGCTCGGCTCCCGACGCCGGAGGAGCTCGCGGAACGTCGAGACGAGCTCGTCGACCTCCTCGACGGTGCGCCCGACGGCGAGCTCCGAGAGCACCGAGGCGGACGCCATGGAGATGCTGCACCCGTCGCCCTGCCAGGCGAGCGCCTTGACGCGCTCGCCGGTCGCGTCGAGCCGGACGCGCATCGTCAGTTCGTCGCCGCACGTCGGGTTGCGCTCGAAGTGGGCGGCGTCCGCGTCGGGCAATTCGCCCTCGCCCGCCCGCCGCCTCGAGTGGTCGAGGATGACCTCCTGGTACAGCGACGCGAGCGGATCGCTCACGACGCGACCCCGAAGTAGCTCCGCACGTCGGCGACGGCCTCGAGCAGACGCTCGACCTCGGACGACGTCGTGTAGAGGTAGCTGCTCGCACGCGTCGAGGCGGTGAGCCCGAGCCGCCGGTGCAACGGTTGGGCACAGTGATGCCCGCCGCGCACCGCGATGCCGCGGGCGTCGAGGAACTGGGTCACGTCGTGCGCGTGGACGCCGTCGACCGCGAAGCTCGCGAGACCGGCCCGTGGGACGTCCGCGGCCGGACCGATGACGCGAACACCGTCGATGCCTTCGAGGCCGCGCACGAGACGCGCACCGATCGCGCGCTCGTGTGCGTCGATCCGCTCGAGTCCCACCGCCTGCAGGTACCGGACGGCCTCGGCGAGTGCGACGGCCTGGCTCACGGGCTGCGTGCCCGCTTCGAAGCGCAGCGGCGGCGCCATGAACTCGGTCGCCTCCATCGTGACGGTCGTGATCATCGATCCGCCCGTCCGCACGGGTGGGAGCGCATCGAGGAACTCGGGGCGGCCGTAGAGGACGCCGATGCCGGTGGGGCCCAGCATCTTGTGCCCCGAGAACGCCGCCGCGTCGACACCGAGCGCGGGGAGGTCGAGTGGTCGGTGCGGCGCCGATTGACACGCGTCGAGGACCGTGGCGGCGCCGACCGCCCGCGCGAGCTCGACGAGCTCGGCGACGGGCGCGACGAGTCCCGTGACGTTCGAGACGTGGGCGAACGCGACGACGCGAGTTCGTGGGCCGATGCGGGCGGCGGCGTCGTCGAGTGTCCACGTCCCGTCGTCGCGCACGGGCACGTAGCGCAACTCGGCCCCCGTGGACCGGGCCAACTGCTGCCAGGGAACGAGGTTCGCGTGGTGCTCGGCCTCGGTGATGAGGATCTCGTCGCCCGGGCCGAGCGCGAGACGCTTCGCCTCGGGTCCGCCGAAGCCGTGGGAGGCGCGATCGAGACCGCCCACGACGAGATTGAGCGCGTCGGTCGCATTGAGTGTCCACGAGATCTGTTCGGCCTCTGCACCGACGAACCCCGCGACGGTCGCGCGGGCGTCCTCGTACGCCTCCGTCGAGCGGGCCGCGAGGGTGTGCGCGCCACGGTGCACCGCCGCGTAGTCGTGCTCGAGGAACCCGCGCTCGGCGTCGAGCACCTGGCGGGGCCGCTGCGAGGTCGCACCCGAATCGAGATACGCGAGCGGCTCGCCCTCGATCGACTGGCCCAGGATGGGGAAGTCCGCGCGGATCGCGTCGACCTCGGCGTCGGTGAGGCCGACGCTCGAGTCGGTGAGTCGGGTCATGGTCGTCCTTCCGTACCGTGCAAGCCTAGCCACGCGCGCCCGCACGGACCGGGAGTGTGACGCCCGTGCATCCCGACGGCTCCGCGGACGACGGCGCGGGGAGGACGGCGCGGGGCCACGTCGACGACGCCGTAGGATCGAGTGCATGTCCTACTCCGTCGCCGTCGCAGGTGCCAGCGGGTATGCCGGGGGAGAGCTGTTGCGGCTCCTCGCCGCGCACCCGCAGTTCGAGGTGCGCACCGTCACCGCCCACCAGAACGCCGGCGAGCCGCTCCGACGCGTGCACCCGCACCTCGCGAGCTACGGCGACACCGTGCTCGCGCCGACGACGGCGGACTCACTGCGCGGCCACGAAATCGTGTTCCTCGCGCTCCCGCACGGGCACTCCGGTGCCATCGCCGAACAGCTCGGTGGCGACGCGCTCCTCGTGGACTGCGGGGCCGACCACCGGCTCGAATCCGCCCAGGACTGGGCCGACTACTACGGTGGCGACCACTACGGCTCGTGGACCTACGGCATGCCCGAGCTGCCCCTCGCCGACGGCGGACGACAGCGTGCCGCGCTCGGCGGCGTGCGTCGCATCGCGGTGCCCGGGTGCAACGTCACGGCCGTGACCTTCGCGCTCGCGCCCGCCATCACGCGGGCACTCGTCGAGCCCCGCGACCTGACCGCCGTCCTCGCCGTCGGCCCGTCGGGTGCGGGCAAGAAGGCCTCGGTCGACCTGCTCGGGTCGGAGCTCATCGGCTCGGCGAACCCGTACGCCGTCGACGGCGGGCACCGGCACAATCCCGAGATCCGGCAGAACCTGCGTCGTGCGGGCGGCACCGAGGTCGCCCTCACGTTCACGCCCGTGATCGTGCCGATGTCGCGCGGTATCCTCGCGACGACGAGCGCGCGACTGCGCGAGGGCGTCTCGCTCGCGGACGTGCGCGCCGCGTTCGACGAGGTCTACGCCGACGAGCGCTTCATCGACCTCCTGCCGGCCGGCGTCTGGCCGCGTTCCGGCGACGTGACCGGATCGAACCGCGCCGCGATCGGTGTCGGCGTCGACGAGCGCGCGGGACGCCTCGTCGCCGTCAGTGCGATCGACAACCTCGGCAAGGGCACGGCCGGCGCCGCCATCCAATCCGCAAACCTCGCCCTGGGGCTCGACGAGTCCCTCGGCCTCCCACTGGACGGAGTCGCACCATGAGCGTGACCGCACCGAAGGGCTTCCGCGCCGCGGGCGTGACGGCAGGCCTCAAATCGACGGGCAAGCGCGATGTCGCACTCGTCGTCAACGACGGGCCGTCGGCCGCCGCCGCGGCCGTCTTCACGAGCAACAGGTGCATCGCGAACCCGGTCATCTGGTCGAAGCAGGTGCTCGCCGACGGCACGGTCTCCGCGGTCGTCCTCAACTCGGGCGGGGCGAACTGCTACACGGGTGCGTTCGGCTTCGCGACGACCCACCACACGGCCGAGGCGGTCGCCGACGCGATCGGCGTGTCCGCGGGCGACGTCGTCGTGTGCTCGACGGGACTCATCGGGGTGGGTGACGAGACGTTCCGCCGCCATGTGCTCGACGGCGTCGCCCTCGCGGCGGACGTCCTCGAGGACGGTGCGGCGGCGGGAGACCGCGCGGCCGAGGCGATCATGACGACCGACACGGTCGCGAAGACCGCGACGCGCGAGGGTCCCGGGTACACGATCGGTGCCATGGCGAAGGGGGCGGGCATGCTCGCGCCGGGCCTCGCGACGATGCTCGTCGTCATCACGACCGACGCCGACCTCGAGTCCGCGGGTCTCGATGCGGCCCTCCGCGCCGCGACGCGCACGACGTTCGACCGGCTCGACTCGGACGGCTGCATGTCGACGAACGACACGGTCGTGCTCCTCGCCTCGGGCGCCTCGGGTGTCACTCCCGGTGCGGAGTTCACGCAGCTGCTGACGGAGCTGTGCGCCGAGCTGTGCCGCAAGCTGCAGCAGGACGCCGAGGGCGCGAGCCACGACGTGACGATCACGACGGTCGGCGCCGCGAGCGAACAGGACGCCGAGGACGTGTCCCGAGCGGTCGCCCGATCGAACCTCTTCAAGGCGGCGATCTTCGGCAACGACCCGAACTGGGGCCGGGTGCTCGCGGCGGCGGGCACGACGGACGCGACGTTCGATCCGCTCGTGCTCGACGTCACGATCAACGGGGTCATGGTCTGCAAGGAGGGCACGCCGCACGAGCCCGCCGATCGCGTCGACCTGACCCCCCGCGACACGCTCGTCGAGATCGATCTGCACGCCGGGACCGACACCGCGACGATCCTGACGAACGACCTCACGCACGACTACGTGCACGAGAACAGCGCCTACGCCTCGTGACGCCCGAGCAGGTGCACGACGACCGCGCCCAGGCGACGGTCAAGGTCGAGACGCTCATCGAGGCGCTGCCGTGGATGCAGCGCTATCACGGGCAGATCCTCGTCATCAAGTTCGGCGGCAACGCGATGGTCGACCCGTCGCTCCTCGAAGCGTTCGCGAGCGACATCGCGTTCCTCCGGTACGCGGGTGTCCGCCCCGTCGTGGTGCACGGCGGCGGCCCGCACATCTCCCGCATGCTCGACCGGCTCGACATCCGCAGCGAGTTCCGTGGCGGGTATCGCGTCACGACGCCCGAGGCGATGGAGGTCGTCCGGATGGTGCTCGGGGGACAGGTGGCGCGCGAGCTCGTCGCCGCGATCAACGACGTCGCACCGATCGCGACGGCGTCGAGCGGCGAGGACGCCGGGCTCTTCCAGGCCCGGCGCAAGACGATCGGGAACGACGGGCGACCCGTCGACCTGGGGCTCGTCGGCGAGATCGTGGCGGTCGACCCGCGGGTCGTGAAGGCCGACATCGCGGCGGGACGGATCCCCGTCGTCTCGACGATCGCATCCGATCTCGACGCCCCGCGTCACGCGCTCAACATCAACGCCGACCGGGCGGCCGCGGCGCTCGCCGCGGCCCTGGGCGCCGCCCGGCTCGTCATGCTCACCGATGTCGCCGGCCTCTACGCCGATTGGCCGAACACCGACTCCCTCGTCTCGGACATCTCGGTGGCCGAACTGCGCGAGCTGCTGCCGAGCCTCGAGTCGGGCATGATCCCGAAGGTGCAGGCCTGCATCGAGGCGGTCGAGGGCGGCGTCGAACAGGCATCGATCACCGACGGTCGCGTGCCGCACTCCATCCTGCTCGAACTGTTCACCCACGAGGGCTTCGGGACGATGGTGCACCCGTGAGTGCGCACGCTCCGAAGCTCCACCCGAACGGCACGACCATCCGCACCGAAAGGACGATCCCGTGATCCGACACCTCCTCCGCGACGACGACCTGACCCGCGTCGAGCAGGGCGAGATCCTCGACCTCGCCGAGCGGCTGAAGCGCGATCGGTTCGCCGAGCGACCGCTCGAGGGGCCGAAGACGGTCGCGGTCATCTTCGACAAGACCTCGACGCGGACGCGCGTCTCGTTCCACGTCGGCATCTCCGATCTCGGTGGCTCCCCACTCGTCATCTCGACCGAATCGAGCCAATTGCTCGGCAAGGAGACGGCCCACGACACGGCCCGGGTGCTGGAGCGCATGGTCGAGGCGATCGTGTGGCGCACCTACGGGCAGGCGGGCCTCGAGGAGATGGCCGAGGGGACGACGATCCCCGTCGTGAACGGCCTGAGCGACGACTTCCACCCCTGTCAGCTCCTCGCCGACCTCCTCACGATCCGTGAGCACCGCGGCGAGTTGGCGGGACAGCGCGTCGTCTTCATCGGTGACGGTGAGAGCAACATGGCGCACTCGTACCTGCTCGCGTGCGCGACCGCGGGCATGCACGTCGCGGTCGTGGCACCTGAGGGCTACCGTCCGCGCGCCGACATCGTCGAGGCCGCCGAGCGCATCGCCGCGGAGGAGGGCGGATCCGTCACGACGGGTGATGACCTCCTCGGTCTCGTGCGCGACGCCGATGTCGTCGTCACCGACACGTGGGTGTCGATGGGGCGCGAGGACGAGAAGCAACGCCGCATCGACGACCTCTCGCCCTACCGGGTGACGCCCGAGGTCATGGCCGCCGCGAAGCCCGACGCCGTCTTCATGCACTGCCTCCCGGCCGACCGGGGCTACGAGGTCGAACCAGCCGTCATCGACGGGCCGCAATCGATCATCTGGGACGAAGCGGAGAACCGCGTCCACGCGCAGAAGGCGCTGCTGGCGTGGTTGCTCGCGAAGGCGGCCGAGACGGTTTCCTGACGCCGGACATCCGTCGCACGCACACGTCGTCCTCGCGGACGGGGTGGACCAAGCGATCGCTCATCCAATTCATGGATTGAGTTCAAGAAGTGCTACGGTGCCCGCATGACCTTCCAGCAGCACCTGCTCGGCCGGGTCGCGGCCGATGATGTTCCGTGCGGCGTCGACGCGCTGCCCGACGTCCCTGGGCTCGTGCGTCGGGACGGCCTCGTCGACTACCGTGCGAGCCTCGAGCTCCAGGCGGCACTTCGCGAGGACGTCGTGTGCGCAGCGCGTGGCCCGTCCCTCCTCGCACTCGAGCACCCGCCCGTCTACACGGCAGGCCGTCGGGCCTCACGCGACGAGTACCCCTACGACGGGACGGACGTGGTCCCGATCGAGCGCGGCGGGCGTCTCACCTGGCACGGACCGGGACAGCTCGTCGTGTACATCGTCGGCAGGCTCAGGAACCGCACCGATGCGTCCGGTCTCGTCCGCGGCGTCGAAGCCGCGGTGATCGAGGTGCTCCGGGAGCTCGGGCTCGGGGTCGACAGCGTGGACGGTCGCTCCGGTGCGTGGCTCCCGGCGGATCGTCGCGGGCCCGCCCGCAAGGTCGCCGCGATCGGCCTCGCGATCCGCCGCGGCGTCACGAGTCACGGGGTCGCCGTCAACTGCACGAACGATCTTCGTCCGTTCGGGCTCATCGTGCCGTGCGGGATCAGTGACGCCGGCGTCGGGAGTTTCGCGGACGCCGGCCTTCAGGACGTCACGCCGGCGGTCCTGGCACCGCGACTGCTCGACGGACTCGAGCGCCGGATCGGTGAGCGGTACGAGACGGTGACGTCCCCGCTCGGACGGACTCGCGTGGTGCTCGCATGACGACCGTCGAACGGGGCGAACGCCGCCTGCTGCGCGTCGAGGCCCGCAACAGTGCGGTTCCCATCGAACGAAAGCCCGAGTGGATCCGGACGACGGCGAAGCGCGGTCCCGCCTTCGAGGAGCTGCAGACGCTCGTCCACGATCAGCAGCTCCATACGGTGTGCCAGGAGGCCGGTTGCCCGAACCAGTTCGAGTGCTGGGAGGACCGTGAGGCGACCTTCCTCATCGGTGGTGCCCAGTGCACCCGTCGCTGCGACTTCTGCCAGATCGACACGGGCAAGCCCGCCAGGCTCGATGTCCTCGAGCCGCGCCGTGTCGCCGAATCCGTTCGCACGATGGGTCTGCGGTACGCGACGGTCACAGGCGTCGCCCGTGACGATCTCGAGGACGAGGGGTCGTGGCTCTATGCGGAGACGGTGCGCGCGATCCACGCGATGAACCCGTCGACCGGGGTCGAACTGCTCATTCCCGACTTCTCGGGCAACGAGGAACACCTCGAGCGCATCGTGGCGTCCGCTCCGGAGGTCTTCGCGCACAACGTCGAGACCGTGCCGCGGATCTTCCGTCGTATCCGCCCGGCGTTCACGTTCGAGCGTTCCCTCGACGTCCTGCGCTACGGGAAGGCGCGCGGGCTCGTCACGAAGTCGAACCTGATCCTCGGCATGGGGGAGACCGACGACGAGATCGAGGAAGCGATGGTCGAGCTGCGCCACGCGGGGTGCGACCTGCTCACCATCACCCAGTACCTTCGGCCCTCACCGCGACATCATCCCGTCGAACGCTGGGTCGAACCCGAGGCCTTCGTGGAGTGGGGGGATCGGGCCGAAGCCCTCGGATTCGCCGGGGTCCTGTCCGGCCCGCTCGTGCGCTCGTCGTATCGGGCAGGCCGTCTGTGGGCGACCGCGATGCGGCACCACGGACGCCCACTGCCCGAACATCTCGTCCACCTCGACCGCCCCGGCTCCGTGTGGCAGGAAGCGCGCGCGGTCGTGGAACGTCGGCGTTCCCGTCCGGTCTCGACCGGAGTCCGCAGGACGGGTGCACGGGCGGGACGGTCGGCCGCGGAGCAGTAGACTCGGGTCCCGCGATGACGGTTCGCCCGACGGCGCCGATGACGAGCGCCGTTCGCACGCTTCACGCCACCGCCCCGATGGTCCGGGTGAGTGGCGGTGCATGCATTCGCCCGATGGGCGGGCGACTGATCGGTGAGTGGATGGGAGACGCATGATCGAGCACAACGAACGCGCCGGTGAGGCCGGCGCCCTCTGGGGCGGACGCTTCGAGGGCGGGCCGTCGCCGGAGCTCGCGCGACTCTCGAAGTCGACCCACTTCGACTGGGCCCTCGCGCACTACGATCTCGCGGGCTCGCGCGCGCACGCTCGTGCGCTCGCCCGCGCCGGGTATCTCGACGACGACGAGCTCACGGGCATGCTCGCGGCGATCGACGAACTCGAGGCTCGCGTCTCGTCCGGTGCGTTCGTCGCGGCCGAGTCGGATGAGGACGTCCACTCCGCGCTCGAACGCGGACTCGTCGAGATCGCGGGTGCATCGCTCGGTGGCAAGCTCCGGGCGGGGCGCAGCCGCAACGACCAGATCGCGACGTTCGTGCGCATGTACCTGCGCGACCACTCGGCGATCGTCGCCGGACTCGTCCGGGGGCTCGCGACCGCGATCGCCGACCAGGCGGCGGCGCACCTCGACGTCGTGATGCCCGGACGCACGCACCTGCAGCACGCGCAGCCCGTTCTCCTCGCCCATCACCTGCTGGCCCACGCGTGGCCGCTCGTGCGCGACCTCGACCGACTCCGCGACCTCGACCGCAGGCTCGACGAGTCGCCCTACGGCTCGGGAGCGCTCGCGGGGTCGACGCTCGGTCTCGACGCCGAGTTCGTCGCGCACGAACTCGGCTTCTCGAACGCCGTCGACAACTCGATCGACGGCACGGCCGCGCGCGACCTCGTCGCGGAGTTCGCGTTCGTCGCCGCGCAGATCGGCATCGACGTGTCGCGCTTCGCGGAGGAGATCATCGTCTGGAACACGCGTGAGTTCGGCTTCGTCACGCTGCACGACTCCTGGTCGACGGGCTCGAGCATCATGCCGCAGAAGAAGAATCCGGACATCGCGGAGCTCGCGCGGGGCAAGTCGGGCCGGCTCATCGGCAACCTGACCGGGCTCCTCGCGACGCTCAAGGCGCTCCCGCTCGCCTACAACCGCGACCTGCAGGAGGACAAGGAGCCCGTCTTCGACTCGGTCGAGACGCTCGAGGTCCTGCTGCCCGCGTTCACGGGCATGGTCGCGACCACGACGTTCCACGGCGAGCGCATGCGCGAACTCGCGCCGCAGGGGTTCTCGCTCGCGACCGACATCGCGGAGTGGCTCGTGAAGCACGGCGTGCCGTTCCGTGACGCCCACGAGATCTCGGGGGAGTGCGTCCGCCTCGCGGAGGGGCGCGGCATCGAGCTCGACGAACTGAGCGACGAGGACTTCGCGTCGGTCTCGCCGCACCTCACGCCGGCGGTGCGCGAGGTGCTCACGGTCGACGGATCCGTCGCGACGCGCGACGGTCGGGGCGGGACGGCGCCCGTTCGCGTCGCGGAACAGCTCGAGCGGCTGCGCGTGGCGCTCGGCGACTGATCGGCGACGTGTCGGCGGAATCGGGCGGGACAGGGCGCCCCTCGACCGGGAACGACTGGGCGGCTCGCGAGCTCGCCCGACCCGCGGTCGAGAGTGCGCCGCTCCTGCTGGGTGCGCTCCTCACGCGGCGCGACGCCGAGGGCGCCGTGACCGTGCGGATCACCGAGGTGGAGGCCTACGAGGGCGCGAGGGATCCCGGTTCGCACGCGTACCGCGGGCCGACGCCGCGCACGCGGCCGATGTTCGAGGCCGCCGGTCACGTCTACGTCTACCGCTCGTACGGCATCCATCTCTGCCTCAATCTCGTGTGCGGTCATCGGGGTGCCGCCGCCGGTTGCCTCGTGCGCGCGGGCGAGGTCGTCGAGGGCGAGGATCTCGCGCGGCGGCGACGTGCTGCGGTCCGGCGTCCCGGAACGGTCGAGCCGCGTTCGCGCGACCTCGCACGCGGCCCGGGCAATCTCGGTCTCGCGCTCGGGGTGCGCCTCGAGGACTCCGGTCGCCGTGTGGACGAGCCGCCGTTCGCGTTGCATCCGCCGGCGGTGCCCGTCGCGCGGGATCTCATCGTGCGCGGCCCGCGCGTGGGACTCGCCCTCCCCGGTGGTGCCCCCGCGTTCGATTGGCGGTTCTCGATCGCCGCCGATCCGACGGTCTCCCGCTACACGGCCCACCGATCGCACCGCGACGCGGACGCGGAGTGAGATGGTGACGAGCCACCCGGTGCGCGGTGCGGGCGTGCGACCGACGGGTCCGACGATTGGTACGGTGATCCGGTGACTGATCGCGACCTCGCCTCGCAGGCGAACGACCCGACCTTCGAATCCGTTCTCGACGAGCTCGAGTGGCGTGGCTACATCCACGTCTCGACCGACCTCGACGATCTGCGGGCCAAGCTCGAGGCCGGTCCGATCACGTATTACTGCGGTTTCGACCCGACGGCGCCGAGCCTGCACCTCGGCCACCTCGTGCAATTGCTGCTCCTCCGGCGGCTCCAGCTCGCGGGCAACCGACCGCTCGGGCTCGTCGGTGGCTCGACGGGACTCGTCGGCGACCCGCGGCCCACGGCCGAGCGCACGCTGAACTCTCGCGAGACGGTTGCCGAGTGGGTCGAGGGCCTGCGCGCCCAGATCGGCCGCTACCTGTCGTTCGAGGGTGCGAGCGCCGCGCGCATGGTGAACAACCTCGACTGGACGGCCCCGCTGTCGGCCATCGATTTCCTGCGCGACATCGGCAAGCACTTCCGGGTGGGCGCGATGCTCAAGAAGGACGCCGTCTCGGCCCGGCTCAACTCCGAGGCGGGCATCTCGTACACGGAGTTCAGCTACCAGATCCTCCAGTCGCTCGACTTCCTCGAGCTGTACCGCCAGTACGACTGCGTCCTCCAGACCGGCGGCTCCGACCAGTGGGGAAACCTGACCGGGGGAGTGGATCTCATCCGCCGTGTCGAGGGCGCACACGTGCACGCACTCGGGACGCCCCTCATCACGAACACCGACGGGACGAAGTTCGGGAAGTCCGAGGGCAACGCCATCTGGATCGACGAGAACCTCACCTCGCCGTACGCGTTCTACCAGTTCTGGCTCAACACGGACGACGCCGATGTGATCGCGCGACTCAAGATCTTCACGTTCCGGACGCGGGAGGAGATCGAGGAGTTCGAGCGACTCGTCGCGGAGGAGCCGTTCCGGCGTGCGGCCCAGAAGGCGCTCGCCCGCGAGGTGTGCGCGCTCGTCCACGGACAGGCGGCGACCGATGCAGCGATCGCGGCGTCCGAAGCGCTGTTCGGTCAGGGTGATCTCTCGGCTCTCGAGCCGGCGACGCTCAGCGCCGCGGTCGACGAGTTGCCGAACGCACACGGCGCCGCCGGCGTGACGGTCGCGCAGGCACTCGTCGACACGGGGCTCGCGAAGAGCCTCGGGGAGGCGCGTCGCGCGATCGCCCAGGGTGGTGTCGCGCTCAACAACGAGAAGGTGACCGACGAACAGGCCGACATCCCCGCCGATGCCGCCCTGCCCGGTGGGGTCGCGATCGTCCGCCGGGGCAAGAAGACCCTCGCGGGCATTCGACTCGAGGCGTGATGCGGGCCGGGACACCGGCATGACGACGACGGCGCGGGCGCACCCCTGGAGGGTGCGCCCGCGCCGTCGTCGTGCCGGGCAGGCGCATGTTCGGTGAACGGACGGGGTCGGCGACACGCCCGGGATCCGGGTGATTTGGCACGGGCGCCCCGTCATGCGTAAAGTAATCACTCGTTGCCCGGCAGGAGCGAAACGCAAAAGCGGAAAAGCCCCGGTCAAAGGCAACAAAACTCCGAAAGAAGTAGCTCGCCACGGCGAGCGAAGCACCTCGGAGACACGGTCACCACCACTCCCGTTCGGCGGGTCGCCTTGTGCGGCACATGAACGTGAGGTAAAGTGACCGGGCTGCCTCGGGTGGAACGGCGAACGCCGGGCCCCGGGAGCGTCCGATCCTTGAGAACTCAACAGCGTGCACATTGTCAAATGCCAAATTTTACCTCGTGGCGTCCCGTTTTTGGGGTGTCATGATTCCTTTTGGATTGATTGATTGTCAGTAATGATGGTCTGTTGGTCAGATCAGCTCTGCTGTCCTTCGGGATGGTGAGTAGTGTTTCCTGGTTGGCTCTTTCGGGGGTTGGCTGGGGTTTATGCATTTACGGAGAGTTTGATCCTGGCTCAGGACGAACGCTGGCGGCGTGCTTAACACATGCAAGTCGAACGATGAAGCCGGAGCTTGCTCTGGTGGATTAGTGGCGAACGGGTGAGTAACACGTGAGCAACGTGCCCTTGACTCTGGAATAACTTCGGGAAATCGGAGCTAATACTGGATATGAGATGCGGCCGCATGGTCTGTGTCTGGAAAGATTTATCGGTTGGGGATCGGCTCACGGCCTATCAGCTTGTTGGTGAGGTAATGGCTCACCAAGGCGACGACGGGTAGCCGGCCTGAGAGGGTGACCGGCCACACTGGGACTGAGACACGGCCCAGACTCCTACGGGAGGCAGCAGTGGGGAATATTGCACAATGGGCGCAAGCCTGATGCAGCAACGCCGCGTGAGGGATGACGGCCTTCGGGTTGTAAACCTCTTTTGGCAGGGAAGAAGCGAAAGTGACGGTACCTGCAGAAAAAGCACCGGCTAACTACGTGCCAGCAGCCGCGGTAATACGTAGGGTGCAAGCGTTGTCCGGAATTATTGGGCGTAAAGAGCTCGTAGGCGGTTTGTCGCGTCTGCTGTGAAATCCCGAGGCTCAACCTCGGGCCTGCAGTGGGTACGGGCAGACTAGAGTGCGGTAGGGGAGATTGGAATTCCTGGTGTAGCGGTGGAATGCGCAGATATCAGGAGGAACACCGATGGCGAAGGCAGATCTCTGGGCCGCTACTGACGCTGAGGAGCGAAAGCATGGGGAGCGAACAGGATTAGATACCCTGGTAGTCCATGCCGTAAACGTTGGGCGCTAGATGTGGGGACCATTCCACGGTTTCCGTGTCGTAGCTAACGCATTAAGCGCCCCGCCTGGGGAGTACGGCCGCAAGGCTAAAACTCAAAGGAATTGACGGGGGCCCGCACAAGCGGCGGAGCATGCGGATTAATTCGATGCAACGCGAAGAACCTTACCAAGGCTTGACATATACCGGAAACGGCCAGAGATGGTCGCCCCGCAAGGTCGGTATACAGGTGGTGCATGGTTGTCGTCAGCTCGTGTCGTGAGATGTTGGGTTAAGTCCCGCAACGAGCGCAACCCTCGTCGTATGTTGCCAGCACGTTATGGTGGGAACTCATATGAGACTGCCGGGGTCAACTCGGAGGAAGGTGGGGATGACGTCAAATCATCATGCCCCTTATGTCTTGGGCTTCACGCATGCTACAATGGCTGGTACAAAGGGCTGCGATACCGCGAGGTGGAGCGAATCCCAAAAAGCCAGTCTCAGTTCGGATTGGGGTCTGCAACTCGACCCCATGAAGTCGGAGTCGCTAGTAATCGCAGATCAGCAACGCTGCGGTGAATACGTTCCCGGGCCTTGTACACACCGCCCGTCAAGTCATGAAAGTCGGTAACACCCGAAGCCGGTGGCCCAACCTTTTGGAGGGAGCCGTCGAAGGTGGGATCGGTGATTAGGACTAAGTCGTAACAAGGTAGCCGTACCGGAAGGTGCGGCTGGATCACCTCCTTTCTAAGGAGCACTGCACCCCTTCGGGGGTGGCAGAGGCCAGATCGGACGCGAATGTCGTTCGCTGGTGCTCATGGGTGGAACATTTGACATTTCTGGTGGGTTTGCTGCTGGGTCGTGAGTACGCCTTCGGGTTGGAAAGTGGTTTGGTGGTGGGTTTGCTGGGTGCACGCTGTTGGGTCCTGAGGGACCGGGCCTGATGCCGTTTGGTGTCGGAGCTGGTTTCTCGGCCCGTGTTGGGGTCACTCGGTTTGAGTGGTTCGGCTCGGGACCGGCCGTATGTTGAGAACTACACAGTGGACGCGAGCATCTTAGATCGTCGCGGTTCTTCGGGATCGTGGCGGTCACTTATGTGACATCCCTTTTTGGGGTGCCACTGGTCAAGAACATAGTTTCTTGTTACTCATGGTGATCAAGTTTCTAAGAGCAAACGGTGGATGCCTTGGCATCTGGAGCCGAAGAAGGACGTGGTAATCTGCGATAAGCCTCGGGGAGCCGATAAACGGGCTGTGATCCGAGGATGTCCGAATGGGGAAACCCCGCCAGACCCTTTTGGTGTGCTGGTGACTCCCGCCTGAATATATAGGGCGGGTTGAGGGAACGTGGGGAAGTGAAACATCTCAGTACCCACAGGAAGAGAAAACAACAGTGATTCCGTTAGTAGTGGCGAGCGAACGCGGATCAGGCTAAACCGGTCGTGTGTGATACCTGGTAGGGGTTGCATGATCGGGGTTGTGGGACTTTCTGGCTGCGCTACCGAGCAGCGAGCGTGACAGCGAAGTATAGGTGAACAGGTTTGAATGCCTGACCATAGTGGGTGTGAGTCCCGTAACCGAAATGCTTCAATGGCGTAGAGAGTATCCCAAGTAGGACGGGGCCCGAGAAATCCCGTGTGAATCTGTCAGGACCACCTGATAAGCCTAAATACTCCCAGATGACCGATAGCGGACAAGTACCGTGAGGGAAAGGTGAAAAGTACCCCGGGAGGGGAGTGAAATAGTACCTGAAACCGTTTGCTTACAATCCGTCGGAGCACCCTTGTTGGTGTGACGGCGTGCCTTTTGAAGAATGAGCCTGCGAGTTAGCGATATGTGGCGAGGTTAACCCGTGTGGGGTAGCCGTAGCGAAAGCGAGTCTGAATAGGGCGATTCAGTCGCATGTCCTAGACCCGAAGCGAAGTGATCTATCCATGGCCAGGTTGAAGCGAGGGTAAGACCTCGTGGAGGACCGAACCCACCTAGGTTGAAAACTGGGGGGATGAGCTGTGGATAGGGGTGAAAGGCCAATCAAACTTCGTGATAGCTGGTTCTCTCCGAAATGCATTTAGGTGCAGCGTTGCGTGTTTCTTGCCGGAGGTAGAGCTACTGGATGGCCGATGGGCCTCAACAGGTTACTGACGTCAGCCAAACTCCGAATGCCGGTAAGTGAGAGCGCAGCAGTGAGACAGTGGGGGATAAGCTTCATTGTCGAGAGGGAAACAACCCAGACCACCGACTAAGGTCCCTAAGCGTGTGCTAAGTGGAAAAGGATGTGGAGTTGCAGTGACAACCAGGAGGTTGGCTTAGAAGCAGCCACCCTTGAAAGAGTGCGTAATAGCTCACTGGTCAAGTGATTCCGCGCCGACAATGTAACGGGGCTCAAGCACACCACCGAAGTCGTGGATTTCATACTTGTGACAAGCCTTTGTGGTTCAGTCGTATGGAGTGGTAGGAGAGCGTCGTGTGGCGAGTGAAGCGGCGGTGGAAACCAGCCGTGGACGCTACACGAGTGAGAATGCAGGCATGAGTAGCGAATGTCGGGTGAGAAACCCGACCTCCGAAAGACCAAGGGTTCCAGGGTCAAGCTAATCTTCCCTGGGTAAGTCGGGACCTAAGGCGAGGCCGACAGGCGTAGTCGATGGACAACGGGTTGATATTCCCGTGACCGACGAAGAACCGTCCCAATCAATCCAGTACTGCTAAGAGTCCGAATCCGGCCTCCGCCCTTCGGGGTGGCTGCCGGCCTAGCGCTCGACCCGATCTGGTGCGGTTAGCGTGTTAACAGGTGTGACGCAGAAAGGTAGCCGAACCGGGTGAATGGTTGAATCCGGGCAAGGATGTAGGGTGAGTGATAGGCAAATCCGTCACTCGTATAGCCTGAGATCTGACGCGGAAGTCGTAAGACGTAGTCGGTGATCCTCTGCTGCCAAGAAAAGCATCGACGCGAGGTTCTAGTCGCCCGTACCCCAAACCGACACAGGTGGTCAGGTAGAGAATACCAAGGAGATCGAGAGAATCGTGGTTAAGGAACTCGGCAAAATGCCCCCGTAACTTCGGGAGAAGGGGGGCCTGACGCGTAGTACCTCTTGCAGGGAAAGCGTGTTTGGGCCGCAGAGACCAGTGGGAAGCGACTGTTTATCAAAAACACAGGTCCGTGCGAAGTCGCAAGACGATGTATACGGACTGACGCCTGCCCGGTGCTGGAAGGTTAAGAGGAAGGGTCAGCCTTTGGCGAAGCTCTGAATTTAAGCCCCAGTAAACGGCGGTGGTAACTATAACCATCCTAAGGTAGCGAAATTCCTTGTCGGGTAAGTTCCGACCTGCACGAATGGCGTAACGACTTCCCAGCTGTCTCAACCGCGAACTCGGCGAAATTGCATTACGAGTAAAGATGCTCGTTACGCGCAGCAGGACGAAAAGACCCCGTGACCTTTACTATAGCTTGGTATTGGTATTCGGTGTGACTTGTGTAGGATAGGTGGGAGACTTTGAAGCATGCACGCCAGTGTGTGTGGAGTCATTGTTGAAATACCACTCTGGTCATTCTGAATATCTAACTTCGAACCGTGATCCGGTTCAGGGACAGTGCCTGGTGGGTAGTTTAACTGGGGCGGTTGCCTCCCAAAATGTAACGGAGGCGCCCAAAGGTTCCCTCAACCTGGTTGGCAATCAGGTGTCGAGTGTAAGTGCACAAGGGAGCTTGACTGTGAGACTGACAAGTCGAGCAGGGACGAAAGTCGGGACTAGTGATCCGGCAGTGGCTTGTGGAAGCGCTGTCGCTCAACGGATAAAAGGTACCTCGGGGATAACAGGCTGATCTTGCCCAAGAGTCCATATCGACGGCATGGTTTGGCACCTCGATGTCGGCTCGTCGCATCCTGGGGCTGGAGTAGGTCCCAAGGGTTGGGCTGTTCGCCCATTAAAGCGGTACGCGAGCTGGGTTCAGAACGTCGTGAGACAGTTCGGTCTCTATCCGCTGCGCGCGTTGGAAATTTGAGAAGATCTATCTTTAGTACGAGAGGACCGAGATGGACGAACCTCTGGTGTGTCAGTTGTTCCGCCAGGAGCACCGCTGATTGGCTACGTTCGGAACGGATAACCGCTGAAAGCATCTAAGCGGGAAGCCGGCTTCAAGATGAGATTTCCGTCCCTTCGGGGTGAAGGCTCCCAGTAGACGACTGGGTTGATAGGCCGGATGTGGAAGTGGGGACCAAAGACCCATGGAGCTGACCGGTACTAATATGCCGATGACTTGATAACACCCATCATTCGTGGTGGGGTGCACGTAACACTGAGACTCTTGACGAGTGCTCGCGTCCACTTTGTGGTTCCCGATAGACGGACGGAACCGCCACACGCAGCGCGTGTGGTCTGTATCGATTCACTATCCATAGTGTTTCGGCGGCCATAGCGAGCGGGAAACGCCCGGTCACATTCCGAACCCGGAAGCTAAGACGCTCAGCGCCGATGGTACTGCAGGGGGGACCCTGTGGGAGAGTAGGTCACCGCCGGACTTCTTTTCGAAGGCCCACCCCGACACGGGGTGGGCCTTCGGCATTTCCGGACCACTTTCCACGTGGCCAGGACGTGTTGCCTGCCGCAGGCACGTCGCCCCGCCGCGGGTAGACTGGTCCCACGGCTCTGGTGAGCCGTGACAACTCGACAGCGCATCCCCCAGGGAGAGGACCCACATATGAGCGAGCGGAACGATCAGGCCGGCGGAGAATCGCGGCGACGGGACGCCTCACGTGGGTCGGACCACCGCGGTCCTCGGTCGGACCGCTCGAAGCGGAGTGACGGCCCGAAGCGGTCGGACGGCTGGAAGGGTGCGGGCGGTGCCTCCGGTTCGGGCGGCGGCCAGGGGCGACGCTTCGGCGCAGACCGGGACGACGTACGCGGTGATCGGCGCGATGGTGCGCGTCAGCAATGGAGCGATCGGCCGCGCTCGTCGTCGGGTGACCGACGAGGTGGGGGTGGTGGCCGTGACGGTGCGCCGTGGCGACGCGACGACGAGCGTGGCGGCGCGGATCGTCGAGGCGGACAGCGGCGTGAGTTCGGTTCCGGTTCGGGTCGTCGGGATGATCGTGGTGGGGATCGGCGTGAGTTCGGTTCCGGTTCGGGTCGTCGGGATGATCGTGGTGGGGATCGGCGTGAGTTCGGTTCCGGTTCGGGTCGTCGGGATGATCGTGGTGGGGATCGGCGTGAGTTCGGTTCCGGTTCGGGTCGTCGGGATGATCGTGGTGGGGATCGGCGTGAGTTCGGTTCCGGTTCGGGTCGTCGGGATGATCGTGGTGGGGATCGGCGTGAGTTCGGTTCCGGTTCGGGTCGTCGGGATGATCGTGGTGGGGATCGGCGTGAGTTCGGTTCCGGTTCGGGTCGTCGGGATGATCGTGGTGGGGATCGGCGTGAGTTCGGTTCCGGTTCGGGTCGTCGGGATGACCGCGGAGCGAATCGCCGTGACGGCGGCGGGTCGTCGTGGCGCGATGAGCGCAGTGGTCGCCCCGAGCGGCGCGACGACGCCGGACGCGGTCGAGAATCGCGCGAGGGCTCGTACCGTGACCGTGACCGTGACCGTGATCGTTCGTACGGCGGGCGCGGCGGCGACGATCGACGGGGCCGCGACGGTGACCGTCCGCGGCGCTTCGACGGTGCCGACCGACGAGGCGAGGGGCGGGGCCCCGCCCGCAGTGGCGGGGGCTTCCGGGACGGCGACGGCTCATCGCGTGATGACCGGAGCCGCGATCGCGGGGCCAGGGGTTCCGCGGGCGCACGAGACGTCCGTGGTGGTGAGCAGCGAAGCGGACGCGGCGAGCGTTCCGGTGGTTCGTGGGACTCCGGACGTCGTTCGTCGGGGCCCGGGGATCGCACGGAACGCGGCGGTGAGCGTCCGCGTCGCTCGTACGACGGGGGCGACGGGCGCGATCGTTCGGCCCGCCCGCGCACGTTCGAGGGCGATGGCCGTCGCTCCCACGACGGCGGCCACCGCGACGGTGGCGGACGCTCCGGCGACCGGAAGCCGTTCGCCGGGGGCCGGCGCCGTGACGACGACCGCGGGAGCGGCCGGTCGGGGCAGGGATCCTTCGATCGCGGACGCGGGCGTCACGAGGACGCACGCGAGCCGCTCACCGAGGAGGAGCTGCTTCGTCGTTCGCTGAAGTCGGTGCGCACCGAGCACGACGATCCCGAGCTGCCCGACGAGATCACCGAGCGTGACCTCGCGGGCGGGGCACGCATGGAACTCAAGACGCTCACGACGGAGAACGCGGAGTTCGTCGCTCGGCACCTGGCGATGGCCTCGATCGTGATCGACTCGGACCCCGAGCTCGCCCACCGCCACGCGCTGAGCGCCTCGCGTCGCGGCGGCCGCATCGCGATGGTCCGGGAGACGCTCGCGATCACGGCGTACGCGACCGGCGACTTCGCCCTCGCCCTGCGCGAGCTGCGCACGTACCGCCGCATCAGCGGGAGCGACGACCAGCTCGCGCTCATGATCGACAGCGAGCGGGGCCTCGGGCGCCCCGATCGCGCGCTCGAGCTCGGTCGTTCCGTCGACCTCTCGACGCTGTCGCCCGCGGAGCGCGTCAACGTCGCGATCGCGATGTCCGGCGCACGACTCGACCAGGGCAAGCCCGAACTCGCACTCGCCGAGCTCGAGATCGAGCAGCTCGACGAGCGTCGCGCGTTCTCCTACTCGCCCGCGCTCTTCGCGGCGTACGCGGAGGTCCTCACCGAACTCGGGCGCGACGGGGAGGCGACGCGCTGGGTGTCGCTCGCCGAGCGGGCCGAGCGGGCGCTCGAAGCGGCCGCGCACGACGAGCACGAGACCGTGCGGGTCGTCACCGAGCCCCTCGAGGGTGCCGAGCTCGAGGCATACCTCGTGGCGCACCCCGAGCCCGTCGACGAACCCGTGGACGCCGCCGAACAGGTCGACGTCGCCGAGGGGCCGGAGACGGTCGAGGCCGACGGCGTCGAGGGACGTGCGCTGGACGACGCCGTCGACGACGCCGAGGTCGCGTCGGACGCCGACGTGGTCGATGAGGCCGTCGTGGTCGTCGACGGGGGCGTGGTCGATGAGGTCGACGTGGTCGATGAAGTCGACGAGGCCGTCGTGGTCGTCGACGGGGGCGTGGTCGATGAGGTCGACGTCGTTGATGACGCGGACGTGGTCGTCGACGCCGACGCGGCCGTTGGAGCGGACGCGGGCGACGGCGTCGTGGCCGACGCGGCCGTTGGAGCGGACGCGGGCGACGGCGTCGTGGCCGACGCGGCGGTCGCGTCCGATGCGAGCCCGGAGGCCCGGGTGGATGCCGCGTCGGATGCGAGGGTGGACGCGGAGTCCGGCGTCGAGGGCGACGGTGTCGAACCCGAGACCGCCGTTGCGGTCGAGCGACCCGCCACGGTCGCGGGTGACGGGGCGCCGGCCGGCGAGGCCACGAGCCCAGCCGGATCCGAGGTGGACGAGGACGCCGGAGAGCCGTTGACGACCGACGAGCTCGAGGCGCCAGAGACCGCCGAGGCGCCAGAGGCCCCCGAGGCCCCAGAGACCCCCGAGGCGGCCTCGCAGTCCGAGGCGGCCGGAACGTCCGACGCATCGCGTGGGACGGCGTCGGCCTCGACCGAACGCGACGACGACGGAGAGGTGTGATCGTGGGGATCTTCAACCGAGGCACGGGTATGGGTCCTGCACCGCTCGACGGGGTCGACCTGCTCCTCGCCGATCTCGACGGCGTCGTCTACAGGGGACCGGGTGCCGTTGCGCACGCCGTCGACACGCTCAACGCGATCCGCGCGAGCGGTGTCGGTGTCGGCTACGTCACGAACAACGCGTCGCGCACCGACGAACAGGTCGCGGAACACCTGCGCGAACTCGGCCTCACGACACAGGCCACCGATGTCGTGACGAGCCCGCAGGCGGCACTCGCGCTCCTCACGGAGCGGGTGCCCGCGGGCTCGCTCGTCCTCGTCGTCGGCGGCGAGGGCATCGTCCACGAACTCGAGGCGGCCGGGTTCCGTGTCACGCGGTCCGCGGACGACGAACCCGACGCCGTCGTGCAGGGATTCGCGCAGGACGTCGGCTGGGTCCACCTCGCGGAGGCGTCCTTCGCGCTCGTGCGCGACATCCCCTGGATCGCGACGAACCAGGACTGGACGATCCCCGTCGCCCGCGGCATCGCACCGGGCAACGGCACGCTCGTGTCCGCCGTCCACACGGCCGTGCAGCGCCTGCCGATCGTCGCGGGCAAACCCGAGCGAGCGATCTTCGACGCGGCGGTGGCCCGGTTCGGCGCCGCGCACCCGCTCATGGTGGGCGACCGCCTCGACACCGACATCAAGGGCGCGCGCGCCGCCGGCATCCCGAGCGCCGTCGTCCTGACCGGCATCGACCGTGCGAAGGCCCTCATCGCGGCCTCGCCCGACGAGCGCCCCGACTTCATCCTCCGCGATCTGCGCGGCCTGCGGGAGCCGTACCCCGTCGTCGAGGTCACGAGCGAGCCGGAACACGCGACGGCGAGAGTCGGCCGCGAACAGGTCTCCGTCGTCGGTGTCGACGTGCGGATCGAGTCGGCAGGTCGGGACGAACTCGATCTGCTCCGCGCGGCGTGCGCGGCGATCGCCGCGTCCGAGAAGCTCATCTACGCCCTCCGCGTGCCCGAGCGCCTCTACTCGAGCGAGGGCGACGCACGATGAGCGACGAACATCCCGCCCCGATCGCGCTGCCCGATGCACGCGTGCCCGACCAACACACGCTCACCGATCTTCGCGACGAACTCGATCGCGCGGCCTCGCTCCCGCTCGAGGAGCGTGCGGCGGCCTACGCCGAGGTGCACGCGCGACTGACCGCGGCACTCGAGGAGCCCGCCACCGACGCGGCGTCCGCACGCGACGACGCCGCGACCGGGGCTCGGCCGTGACCACTCGGCGCACCACCGTTCCGCCCACACCGCGCACATGACGGCCGACGGGTCGACGGGCTCCGGCGGGTCCCGCACGGACGGGGCGGGTCCGGGAGGCGACGCCCGCCTCGACCGGGCCCTCGTCGCGCGCGGACTCGCCCGCAGTCGGACGCTCGCGGCGCGTCTCGTCGACGCGGGCGTCGTGCTCGTCGACGGGGTGGCGGTCACGAAGCCGTCGCACCGGGTGGGGGAGGGCACCCGGATCGATGTCAGCCGACCCGAGCGGTACGTCTCGCGCGCCGCGCACAAACTCGTCGCGGCGCTCGATGCCTTCCAGGGCGTCGATCCGAGCGGACGCGTCGCGCTCGATCTCGGGGCCTCGACCGGCGGGTTCACCCAGGTGCTCGTCGAACGCGGTGTGCGCCACGTGCTCGCGATCGACGTCGGCCACGACCAGATGAACCCCGCCGTCGCCGACGACCCGCGCGTGACCTCGCTCGAGGGCGTCAACGCGCGGGACCTCGACGCGGCGTCGCTGCGCGAGCGACTCCCCGGTGACGCACCCGACCCCGCCGACATCGACCTCGTCGTCGGCGACCTCTCGTTCATCTCCCTCCGTCACGTCCTCGCACCCATCAGGCGGACCGTGCGCGCGGACGCCGATCTCGTGCTGCTCGTCAAGCCACAGTTCGAGGTCGGCCGCACCGGCGTGCGCGGAGGCATCGTCACCGATCCCGCGCTCGCCCGGGATGCCGTCCGCGGTGTGCTCGACGCGGCGCACGCGACGGGGCTCGGCATCCGGGGCATCATCGCCTCGCCGATCGAGGGCACGCACGGGAACCGCGAGCTGGTCGTCCACTTCGCGCCCGACGGCACCGATCCGACAGAATGGACGAGGCGACTCGACGAGCTCACGACAGGAGGACGCGCATGACCGACCGTGATTCGGCACCCGTTTCCGCGACCACCACCCGACGCATCCTCCTCGTCGGCCACACGGGTCGCGCCGACGCCGTGGAGGCCGCCTTCCGCGTCGCGGAGCTCCTCGCCGACGAGGGCGTGCAGCCCGTCCTCGAACGCGACACGGCCGACGAGCTGCGGGCCATCGACGCCGTCCGGCTGCCGGGGTCGACGCTCGTCCTCGGCGAGGACTGCGATCTCGACGAGGTCGAGATCGCCGTCGTGCTGGGCGGCGACGGCACGATCCTGCGAGCGGCCGAGGTCGTTCGCCCGAGCGGCGTGCCGATCATCGGCGTCAACCTCGGCCACGTCGGCTTCCTCGCCGAGAGCGAGCGCGACTCGGTCGCGTACACGCTCCGGCGCGTCCTCGACCGCGACTACACGGTCGAGGAGCGCATGGCGCTCTCGCTGCGCGTCGAGATCGGTGACGCCGTCATCGCCGAGGACTGGGCGCTCAACGACGCGTCCATCGAGAAGGCCGACCGGGCGAAGATGGTCGAGGTCGTCATCGAGGTCGACGACCAGCCGCTGTCCGCGTTCGGCTGCGACGGGGTCATCTTCTCGACCCCGACGGGATCGACCGCCTACTCCTTCTCCGCCGGTGGCCCCATCGTCTGGCCCACCGTCGAGGCGCTCCTGCTCGTGCCCATCAGCGCGCACGCACTCTTCTCGCGCCCGATCGTCGTCGCACCGACCTCGGTGCTCGCCGTGGAGCTGAATCCCAGGGGCCCGGGAGGCATCATGTGGTGCGACGGACGGCGACAGGTGGTCATCCCCGCGGGGGCCCGCGTGGTCGCCACCCGCTCGCCGCACGCCGTGCGGCTCGCGAGGCTCCACCTCGCGCCGTTCTCGAAACGACTCGTCGACAAGTTCCGCCTCCCCACGGCGGGCTGGAGGGGGACCGCCGCGACATGATCGGCGACATCGAGATCCGCGGCCTCGGCGTCATCGACGAGGCCGCGCTGCCGCTCGGCGCGGGCTTCACCGCGATCACGGGTGAGACGGGCGCGGGCAAGACCATGATCGTCACGGCCCTCGGCCTCCTGCTCGGCGGCCGCGCACCGGCCGGTGCCGTCCGGAACGGCGCACCGAAGGCCGTCGTCGAGGGACGCTGGCTCGTCGATCCCGCCGGAGACGTCGCCGCACTCGTCGCCGACGCCGGGGGCGACGTGGAGCCCGTCGGTGACGGCTCGACCGCAGAACTGCTCGTGACGCGACAGATCTCCGGCACCGACGGCCGGAGCCGCGCCTGGCTCGGCGGCGCGAGCGTGCCCGCGGGCCAGCTCGCCGAGCTCGGCGAGCGGCTCGTCGTCGTCCACGGCCAGAGCGACCAATTGCGCCTCCGCGGTGAACGCGCGCAGCGAGCGGCACTCGACGCCTACGGCGGCGACGCGACCGAGCGACTCCGCGACCGGGTCGGTGAGGCGTGGCGGCGGGCGCGAGAGACGCGCGAGGCGGCCGACGAACTCCGCGCCGCGCTCGACGCGCGGCAGGCGGAGGCGGCCGAACTGCGGACCCTGATCGCCGCCATCGAGCCCGTCGAACCGAAGCCCGGTGAGGACGCCGAGCTCGTGGCGCGCATCGAACGCGTCGCGAACCGCGAGGAGCTGCGTGCGGCCGTCGCCGAGGCACACGCCCTCCTGCGCGGCACCGACGAGGTCGCGGAACGTCCGCGCCCCTCCGCCGAGGGGCTGCTCCGCGACGCCCGCACGTCGATCGAGCGCGGCGTCCGGCGCGACGATCTGCTCGAACCGCTCGGGCGTGCCCTCGACGACATCGTCTTCGCGATCGACGACCTCGCGATCCGGCTCTCCGGCTACCTCGACGACATCGACGTCGAGGGCGTCGGCGAACTCGACGCGCTGGGGGAGCGGCTCGAGACCCTCAACGGGCTCATGCGCCTCGCCGGGCCCACCCTCGACGACGTCATCCGCCGATACGGCGAAGCGGGCACCCGCCTGCTCGAGCTCGACGGCGACGACGAGCGCGTCGTCGACCTCGAGCGCGTCGCCGAGGAGGCGCAGGACGCGCTCGAACAGGCCGCCGCCGAACTCACGGCCGCACGGACGGCAGCCGCGACCGAACTCTCGGCACGCGTGAGCGAGGAGCTCGCGCACCTCGCGATGCCGGACGCGCTCCTCGTCGTCGACGTGGCGGACGCCGGTTCGATCGGCGCCGAAGGGGCCGACCGCGTCTCGTTCCTGCTTCGACCGCACCCCGGCGCGTCCCCCGCCCCGATCTCGAAGGCGGCGTCCGGCGGCGAACTCTCGCGCGTCATGCTCGCGCTCGAGGTCGTGCTCGCCGCGGCCAATCCCGTTCCCACGCTCGTGTTCGACGAGGTCGACGCGGGGGTCGGCGGTGCCGCCGCGATCGAGATCGGACGCCGACTCCGTCGCCTCGCGCGCACCTCCCAGGTCGTCGTCGTCACCCACCTCGCACAGGTCGCGGCATTCGCGACGAACCACGTGCGCATCGAGAAGGCGAACGACGGCGAGGTGACGACCTCCTCGATCCGACGACTCGACGACGACGAGCGGGCCGTCGAGATCACGCGCCTGCTGTCGGGCCTCGCGACGAGCGACACGGGCCGTGCGCACGCGGCGGAACTCCTGGCCCTCGCGGCGGAGGAGCCGGCCGCGCGCTGAACGCGTGACGCCTCGACCGAGTTCCCGAATCGGCTCGCCGCGAACGTCCGGCCGCTTCCGCGCACGTGGGATAGCATGTAACCCCGTGAACGACTCCGAGCAGGGCCGCACGGGCCCCAATCATCCCCCGGTCAAGCACATCTTCGTCACGGGCGGTGTCGTCTCCTCGCTCGGCAAGGGTCTCACCGCCGCGAGCCTCGGCAATCTCCTCACGGCGCGCGGCCTGCACGTCGTCATGCAGAAGCTCGACCCGTACCTCAACGTCGACCCCGGGACGATGAACCCGTTCCAGCACGGCGAGGTCTTCGTCACCAACGACGGTGCCGAGACCGACCTCGACATCGGCCACTACGAGCGCTTCCTCGACGTGAACCTGTCACAGGCCGCGAACGTCACGACGGGACAGGTCTACTCCGAGGTCATCGCGCGCGAGCGTCGCGGCGAGTACCTCGGCGACACGGTCCAGGTGATCCCGCACATCACCGACGAGATCAAGCGCCGCATGCGCCTGCAGGCCGACGAAGTGCCCCGACCCGACGTCATCATCACCGAGGTCGGTGGCACGATCGGCGACATCGAATCGCAGCCGTTCATCGAGTCCGCGCGGCAGATCCGTCACGAGCTGGGACGCGACAACGTCTTCTTCGTGCACGTCTCGCTCGTGCCGTTCATGGGCGCCTCGGGAGAGCAGAAGACGAAGCCGACCCAGCACTCCGTCGCGGCCCTCCGCTCGGCGGGCATCCAGCCCGACGCGCTCGTGCTGCGCAGCGACCGGCCCGTCACCGAGGGCAACAAGCGCAAGATCGCGCTCATGTGCGACGTGCCCGAGCCCGCCGTCGTCAACGCGATCGACATGCCCTCGATCTACGACATCCCCCGCATGCTGCACGAGCAGGGGCTCGACGACTACATCATCACGCAGCTCCGCCTCGGCGCGGGCGAGATGGAGTGGTCTGCCTGGGAGCGCCTCCTCGACGTCGTCCACGAGCCGAAGCACCACGTGACCATCGGGCTCGTGGGCAAGTACATCGACCTCCCCGACGCCTACCTCTCGGTCACCGAGGCGCTGCGCGCGGGCGGGTTCGCGAACCAGACGCGCGTCACGATCCGGTGGATCCCCTCCGACGATTGCGAGACCCCCGAGGGTGCCGCGCGGCACCTGAGCGACGTCGACGCGATCTGCGTCCCCGGCGGGTTCGGGATCCGCGGCATCGAGGGCAAGCTCGGCGCGCTGCGCTTCGCACGCACGAACGAGATCCCCACGCTCGGCCTGTGCCTCGGCCTGCAGTGCATGGTCATCGAGTACGCACGCGATGTCGCGGGCATCGAGGGTGCCTCGTCCACCGAGTTCGACCCCGAGACCGAGCAGCCCGTCATCGCCACGATGGCCGAGCAGGTCGACATCCTCCAGGGCGGCGACCTCGGCGGCACGATGCGCCTCGGCCTGTACCCCGCCGTGCTCGCCCCCGACTCGCTCGCGGCGCGCACCTACGGGACGACCGAGGTCGAGGAGCGCCACCGACACCGCTACGAGGTCAACAACCAGTACCGCGCACCGCTCACCGAGGCGGGTCTCGTGTTCTCGGGGACGTCGCCGGACGGTGCACTCGTCGAGTTCGCCGAGCTCCCGACCGACGTGCACCCCTACTACATCGCGACGCAGGCCCACCCCGAGCTCCTGTCGCGACCCGGCCGCGCGCACCCGCTGTTCGCGGGGCTCGTCGCCGCGGCGCTCGACCGCCAGCGCGCATCGCGCCTCGTCGAGGTCGACGAGCAGTTGCCCGGCGAGGGCACCCGCTCGGACGAGCACCCGACGCCCGCAGAGGACGCCGCGTGACGGCCGGGGCGGACCGGGCGGGCGAACTCCGGGACCGCCCCGTCGCGCTCCCGGTCCGATCGAGCGAGGTCGCCTTCCGCGGACACGTGTGGGACGTCCGCAACGAACGATTCGTGCTCGACGGCCAGGAGATCACCAGGCACTTCGTCGACCACACGGGCGCCGTCGCCGTGCTCGTCGTCGACGAGGCGGAACGCGTGCTCCTCATCAACCAGTACCGCCATCCCGTGCGCCTGCGCGATTGGGAGCTGCCCGCGGGCCTCCTCGACGTGCCCGGCGAGGATCCCCTCGCGTCCGCGAAGCGCGAGCTGGAGGAGGAGGCCGATCTCGCCGCCGCCGATTGGTGGGTGCTGCAGGACCTGCTGACCTCACCGGGCGGGAGCGACGAGGGCATCCGCGTGTTCCTCGCGCGCGGACCGAGCCCCGTCGAGACGGACTACGTGCGTGAGCACGAGGAGGCCGACATCGAGGTGCGCTGGGTCGCGCTCGACGAGGCGGTCGAGGCCGTGCGGCGCGGCGACATCGCGAACGCCACGACCGTCTCGGCCCTCCTCGCGGCCGCCGTCTCGCGTGCCGCGGGATGGCGCGATCTGCGGCCCGCTGACGCACCGTGGCCGACGAGATCGGCCGGGCCGCGCGCGACGGGACACCCGGGGCACGTGCCGGACGAGCATGACCGAGGCGACTGAGGACGATCCGACACCGGCGGCACTCGACGCCGCACGGTCGCGGTACCTGCGCCACCTCACGATCGAGCGCGGCCTGAGCCCGAACAGCCTCGCCGCGTACCGACGCGACCTCGGACGCTACGTGGCCGCACTCGCCGCCGAGGGCGTGATCGATCCGGCGCAGATCGCCCGCGGCCACGTGACGGCGTTCGTCGCGGCGTTGCGCACGGGCGCACCGGGCGTGCCGCCGCTCGCCGCGTCCTCGACGGCGCGGATCCTCTCCGCGGTCCGCGGCTTCCACCGCTTCCTCGAGGAGGAGGGGATCACCGAGACCGATGTCGCGTACGACGTCGTGGCCCCGAAACGCCCCGAGCGTCTGCCGAAGGCGCTCACGATCGACCAGGTCGAGCGATTGCTCGAGGCCGCGTCGGGCGAGGGAGCGCTGCGAGCGCGCGACCGCGCACTCCTCGAACTGCTCTACGCGACGGGGGCACGCATCTCGGAGGCGGTCGGCCTCGACGTCGACGACGTCGCCGAGCCGGGCTCGGTCCGCCTGCACGGCAAAGGTGGCAAGCAGCGGATCGTCCCCGTCGGTCGGTACGCGCAGGAGGCGCTCGACGCCTACCTCGTGCGCGCTCGCCCCGAGCTCTCGGCGCGCGGGACGGCGACGCCCGCGCTCTTCCTCGGCGCGCGCGGCGCGCGGCTCTCGCGTCAGAGCGCGTGGCACGTCCTGAGTGCGGTCGCCGAGCGCGCGGGGCTCCGCGCGCACGTCTCGCCCCACGTCCTGCGTCACTCGTTCGCGACGCACCTCCTGCAGGGCGGCGCGGACGTGCGCGTCGTGCAGGAACTGCTGGGGCACGCGTCCGTCGCGACGACGCAGATCTACACGCTCGTCACGGCCGACACGCTGCTCGACGTGTACGCCACGAGCCACCCCCGGGCGCGCTGAGGCCGGCCTGCCGCCGATCCGGACTCACGCGTAGGCCGCGGCCGTCCAGAGGTGCATCGTGGCACGGCTCCGGTGCGGCCGCCACGCCTCCGCACGCCTCGTCGCCTCGGCGGGCCGCGGGCGGCCGAGCGCGCCGAGCAGCACGAGATCGCTCGCGGGGAACGCGTCCGGATCCCGAAGCGTCCGCATCGCCGTGTAGTCGACGGTCCAGGGCCCGATACCGGGAAGATCGAGGAGCGCGCGGCGGGTTGACTCGATGTCGGCGCCGGGCCCGACGTCGAGACCGTCCGCGAGCGCCTCGGCGAGCGATTGGATCGCCCGGACGCGCTGGACGGGAACGCGGAGCGCGTCGCGCAATTCGGCGGGGTGCGCCTCGGCGACGATCGCCGGATCTGGTGAGGGCACGAGCCCGTCGACGGCCGCGGAGCGCTGCATGCCGGCGGTCCAGGCGACGAGCCGGCCCTGCAGCGTCCGCGCCGCGGCGAGCGACACCTGCTGGCCGAGCACGACGAGCAGCGCGGTCTCGGCGGGGTCGACCGCGCCGGGGATCCGCAGCCCCGGCCGGGCCCGCACGAGCGGACCGACCTCGGGATCGTCGACGAGAACGGCATCGTCCGCATCCGTCGACTCGTCGAGCGCGAGCGCGCGCCTGACCGCCTCGACGGCGGCCTCGACGGCATCGTGCTCGTCGGCCCGGACGATCGTCGGGAGCGTGAGCGAACGCACCGCGGGGACATCCTCCGCGGGCAGCCTGACCGTGACGACGGCCGTCCCGGACGGTGTGTCGACGCGCCGCGTCCACCAGCCCGAGCCCGGACCGAAGCGTTCGAGGCCGGGGACGGCGTGCGCCGTGAGGAATCGCCGCAACGGCAGCGCGGCGAACGGCGTCGTGACATCGAGCCGGATCCGCGTCTCCGACGGCGCAGCGTTCATGCACCCATGGTCCCAGACCCGGGCGACGAGTGGCGGGATCAGTTGACGGTGCGTGCCGAACGGCGGTCGCGCCGTCTCCGTGCGAACCGGAAGAGGACCAGGAACACGAGCGCGACGAGCACCGTCACGATCGCGATCGTCCACGACGCCGCGCCCTGTCCGAACGAGGGGAGGAGGGCGAGCAGGACGTTGACGAGCCAGTGCATGACCCCCGCGACGAGCGTGCGCTGCAGCATGTCGCCGCCCGCGAGGTGCCCCATGAGGACCGAGAGACCCACGCACGACACGGCGAAGGACACGAAGAACGCCGGTTCGGCGAGGTACTGCGAGTGCCAGAGCGCCCACACGAGACCCGTGATCGTCGTGGCGGGGAGCCGGGGGAGCCGCGTCTCGAGGGCGGGCTGCAGGTACCCGCGCCAGCCGGCCTCCTCACCGAGCGCCCCGAGCAATTGGAGGACGAGGAACAGCGCGAACACGCCGCCCGAGAAAACGGGCGCACGCGCCGGGAGCCCGAGGAGGAGCGCGCCCAGGAACAGGCCGAGGGCGATGAGCGCGACGGCACCGAGCGCGAGGCACGCGTGGGCGACGAACTGCGCGCGCGGGACGCGAGGCGGCGGCGGGAGACGCTGCGAGCGGGGCAGGAGGAGCATCGTCGCGAGTGCGCCGAGCGCAGGGCCGAACTGTCCGAGGAACACCAGACGCCCGTCGAGGCCCACGAGCCGCTGCACGCCGAGCAGGGCGATCGTGCACACCGCGGTGCAGACGAGGAAACACGCGAGCGGGACGGCGAACGGGGCACGCGGCGCCGCGGGTGCCGCACCGGGTGCGCTCGCATCGTGAGCGATCGACATGCTGCGACCGTACGCCGTGAGGCGTGAACGTACGGTGCGTCGCGGACGGCAGCGCGACACGCCGACGTAGGATTCCAGGAGTCGAGGACGCTCGCGCGTATGCGGGGTCCGCCGGCGGAGAGGATGGCGAGATGGCGAAGAGCGATGCGGAGCTGCCCGAGCTGCCCGGACTGGAGATCCCCTCCGAGCTGTTGCGACCGACCAGACCCGCAGCGGACCGCCGGGCCGAGGGGCGGGGCCGTGACGTGCTCGAGCCGCCGTTCCCGCAGAGCGAGGACGACGAGGACGTCGAGGACGAGTTCGCCTCGAGCGGGACGCGGAGCGCGAGCGCCGTGTCGACGCAGCTCTACCACCTGTTCCCCGAGCCACCAGTTCTCGACGCGCACGGGCCCGCGCGCATCATCTCGATGTGCAACCAGAAGGGTGGCGTCGGCAAGACGACCACGACGATCAACCTCGGTGCGACGCTCGCCGAGTACGGTCGACGCGTCCTCGCGGTCGATTTCGACCCGCAGGGTGCGCTCTCGGCCGGCCTGGGCGTCTCGACCCACGACGGCGCGACGGTCTACGACCTGCTCATCGGCACCGAGAAGGACCCTCGCCGGGTGATCCAGGAGACGGACTACCCGGGGCTCGACATCATCCCCGCCAACATCGACCTGTCCGCCGCCGAGGTGCACCTCGTGACCGAGGTCGCCCGCGAACAGATCCTCGCGGGCGTGCTGCGCAAGGTGAGCGCCGACTACGACGTGATCCTCGTCGACTGCCAGCCCTCGCTCGGTCTCCTGACGGTCAACGCGCTCACCGCGAGCCACGGCGTCGTCATCCCGCTCGAGTGCGAGTACTTCGCGCTGCGCGGTGTCGCACTCCTCGTCGAGACGGTCGAGAAGGTGCGCGATCGACTGAACCCCACCCTCGAACTCGACGGCATCCTGCCGACGATGTTCGACAGCCGCACGCTGCACTCGCGTGAGGTGCTCGACCGCGTGTACGAGGCGTTCGGCGACAAGGTGTTCCAGACCGTGATCGGACGCACCGTCAAGTTCCCCGACGCCTCGGTCGCCGGGATGCCGATCGTGTCGTTCGCCCCCGAGCACACGGCCGCGCAGGCCTACCGTCAGCTCGCGCGCGAGCTGGTCGACCGCGGTGCCGTCGCCTAGCGCCCCGACCGAGCTCGACGAGGCCGCGGGCGCGGTCGACTTCCGGGTGAGTCTCGAGGTATTCGACGGGCCGTTCGACCTGCTGCTCGCGCTCATCTCGAAGCACGAGCTCGACATCACCGAGGTGTCGCTGAGCCGCGTGACGGACGAGTTCATCCGCTACCTGCACGGGCTCGAGTCGGCGGACGAACTCGATCGCGCGAGCGAGTTCGTCGTCGTCGCCGCGACGCTGCTCGACATGAAGATCGTCAGCCTCCTGCCGCAGGGCGAGTACGTCGACGCCGAGGCCGTGGCGATCCTCGAGGCGCGCGACCTGCTGTTCGCGCGACTGCTGCAGTACCGGGCGTTCAAGGAGGTGTCGGGCTGGTTCGCCGAGCGGTTCGGCGAGGAACAGGCCCGACACGCACGGGCGGTGCCGCTCGAGGAACGCTTCCGCGAACGCATCCCGGAACTCGTGTGGACGCTCTCGCCGGCGGACTTCGCGGCGCTCGCGGCGATCGCCCTCACCCCTCGTGAGCCGCCGACGGTCGGGCTCGACCACCTGCACGCGCCCGCGATCAGCATCCGCGAGCAGGCCGCCCTCGTCGTCGCGCGCCTGCGCGAGGTCGGCACGATCGACTTCCGTGACCTCGTCGCGGACGCGGACGTGCCGGGGGTCGTCATCGCGCGCTTCCTCGCCGTGCTCGAGCTCTACCGACGCTCGGCGCTCGTGTTCGAGCAGCTCGTCCCGCTCGGCCCGCTCACGATCACGTGGGACGGCGCCGACTGGTCGGACGACGATCTCGGAACGCTCGGAGTCGACTATGACGGCTGAGTCGGACGACCTCGTCGAGCTCGACCGCGCGCTCGAGGCGATGCTCATGGTCGCGGACGAACCGGTCTCGCTCGCGGCGTTCGCGACGGCCGTCAGTCGGCCGGTCGGCGATGTCCGGGCCGCCGTGCGACGGCTCGTCGACGACTACGACGGGCTCGGCGGTGGCCCGCGCCGGGGCTTCGAGCTGCGCGAGGTCGCGGGCGGCTGGCGCATCTACGTGCGATCGGAGTTCGACGAGGTCGTGTCGGACTTCGTCCTGACGCGGCAACCGTCGAAGCTCTCGCAGGCCGCACTCGAAACGCTCGCGGTCATCGCGTATCGTCAACCCGTCACTCGGAGCCAGGTCGCGCAGATCAGGGCGGTGAACGTCGACTCGGTCGTGCGGACGCTCGTGGCGCGAGGGCTCGTGACGGAGGACGGCCACGACCCGATCACCGGCGCGACCCGCTACGTGACGACCGAGCACCTGCTCGGACACCTCGGGATCGCCTCGCTCGACGAACTCCCGAAGATCTCCCCACTTCTCGACGACGGACAGGACGGCTTCCATGAATGACGGACGCAGGCGGCACGAACCGGGCGGCGGACGTTCGAACGGCGGCCGCTCGGGCGGCGGTCGCTCGGTCGGTGGCCGCGACGGCGCGGCGGGCCGGAACGGCCGGGCCGGCGGAAGCGATCGGACGGGCGGAAGCGGTCGGACGGGCGGAAACGGTCGGGCCGGGGGAGCCGGTGGGCGTGGGCTGACCGGCGGGACCGCTCGCCCGGGTCGGAACGATCGACCGACGCGTGGTGGCCGTTCGGACCGGCCCGAGCGTGGCGAGTGGCTCGACGAGCGACCCAAGCGGGCCGCCCGCGGCGGCGACGGGCCGCGACGCGGACCCGCCCGTGACGGGTGGGACGGCGAACGCGGCGGCGCACGCGGCGCGCACGATCGCCGCGGCGACGAACGCGGCGGACGAGGCGGTGGTCGATCCGAGCACGGTGGCTTCGACCGTGGCGGCTCCGCCCGCGGCGGTGACGAGCGTGGTCGCCGGGACGGTGGCGGCTTCGAGCGCGGCGGTGACGAGCGCGGCGGTGACGAGCGCGGCCGTCGGCAGCGCAGCAGCGCCGACCGCGGCAGCCGTGAGCGCGACCCCCGCGATCGCGAGGGCGCGCCGCGCGGTGAGCGACGCACGAGCGACGGCGGACGCGGACGTCGCTTCGGTGCCGGTCGCGCGCGCGACGACCGCGCCGGGCGGCGGCCGGAGCGCACCGGGGCACGTCCGGAGCGCACGAGCGATGCCGCGAGGTACCGCGACCGGCCCGACGATCGCGGCCGCACGGACGCCCGCGAGCGACGCGGCGACGACGAACGCGAGGGCCGAGACGCCGTTCGGAAGGCCGCCGCGGGGCGACCCGCGGGCGGCTGGTCACTCGACGACTTCGACGACATCCCCATGCCGCGCTCCTCGGACGACACGACGGCCTCGGGCGCGAACGCCGCTCGCGCCCAGGACGTGGACGGTTCGATGCGCCTGCAGAAGGCACTCGCGAACGCGGGTGTCGCGTCTCGGCGCGTGTGCGAGCAGTACATCCAGGCCGGCCGCGTGCGCGTGAACGGCGAGGTCGTGACCGAACTCGGCTCACGCGTGCACCCGCGCCAGGACCGGATCGAGGTGGACGGGACGGCCGTGCAGCTCGACACCGACATGCGCTACGTCGTGCTCAACAAGCCGACCGGCGTCGTCTCGACGATGCGCGACGAGCAGGCCCGGCCGGACCTCCGCCAGTTCACGCGCGAATACCCCGAGCGCCTGTACAACGTCGGGCGCCTCGACGGCGAGACGAGCGGCCTGCTGCTGCTCACGAACGACGGGGACCTCGCGAACGTGCTCGCCCACCCCTCGTACGGTGTCGAGAAGACGTATGTCGCGAAGGTCCGTGGCCGGGTGCGGCCGCAGACCATCGCGCAGCTCCTCGCGGGCTTCGAGCTCGAGGACGGCTTCATCCGGGCCGATCGCGCGGTCGTGCTGGGCGATCAGCCGAGCCGCTCGGCGACCCTCGTCGAGCTCACCCTCCACTCGGGCCGCAACCGCATCGTGCGCCGCATGCTCGACCACGTCGGCCATCCCGTGCAGGAGCTCGTGCGCCGGAGCTTCGGACCGATCCACCTCGGCACCCTGCGAGCGGGGGAGACGCGCGACCTCACTACACTGGAACTCGGTCGCCTCCTCACCCTCGCCCGCCGCGCCGAGCGCCGCCGCGAGCAGCCGACCGACGAGCGCGCCGACCACGGCGGCGACGACGCCCCGAGCGAATAGGACCCTCCGAGCATGACCCCAACCCGGACCGTCTCGCCCGTGCGCGTGGTCGGCACCGGACTCCTCGGTACCTCCGTCGGGCTCGGTCTGCGCCGACTCGGCGTCGACGTGCTGTTGTCCGATGCGAGCCCGTCGGCGCTGCGCCTCGCCGTCGACTACGGCGCCGGCCGCGCGGCGCCGGCCGAATCGGCCGATGCGGCGGATGCCGCCGACACGCCGGTCCTCGTCGTCGTGTGCGTCCCGCCGGACGTGACGGCTCGCGTCGTCGCGCAGGAGCTCGCGGCCTGGCCGAGCGCGATCGTGACCGACGTCGCGTCGGTCAAGTCGGGACCGCTCGACGAGTTGCGGGCCGCGGGCGTCGAGCTGTCCCGTTACCTCGGCTCGCACCCCATGGCGGGGCGCGAGACCGGCGGCCCGCTCTCGGGCCGGGCGGACCTCTTCCTCGGCCGGCCCTGGGTGATCGCCCAGCACGAGGGGGTCACGGTGCACGCGCTGCAGGAGATCGAGGGCCTCGCGCTCGACCTCGGCGCGACGCCCATCGTGATGACGGCGCAGGAGCACGACGCGTCCGTCGCGCTCGTCTCGCACGTGCCCCAGATCGTCTCGTCCGTGCTCGCATCGCAATTGCTCGGCGACGACCTCGGGGCGACGGCGCTCGCGGGGCAGGGGCTGCGCGACGTCACGCGCGTCGCCTCGAGCGATCCGACGCTCTGGGTGCAGATCCTCGCGGCGAACGGCGCACGCGTCGCGTCGATCCTGCGCGATGTCGCCCGCGACATCGACGAGGTCGCGGGCGCCCTCGAGGAGGTCGATGCGGCCGGCTCCCGTCGGGTGGTCGCCGAGCACCTCTCGCGCGGCAACGACGGTGTCGCCCGCATCCCGGGCAAGCACGGCAAGCAGCGGGACTTCGCGAACCTCATCGTCATGGTCGACGACCGGCCGGGCCAACTGGCTCGGCTCATGACGGACATCGGCGACGCGGCGGTGAACATCGAGGACTTCCGGGTGGAGCACGCGCAGGGGGCCGAGGTCGGCCTCGTCGAGCTCGCGGTGCTCCCGGAGGTGCGGGGACGACTCGAGGACGGGCTCACCGCGCTCGGATGGAGGGTCGTGGAATGACGACACAGGAACCGACCGCCTTCCGACGCACCGTCGTGGTCGTCGACGGGCCCTCCGGCAGCGGCAAGTCGACCGTCAGCCGGTCCGTCGCGGAGCGACTCGGCTTCGAGTTCCTCGACACGGGCGCAGCATACCGATCGCTCGCCTGGCTCGGCACCGTACGCGGGACCGACCTCGACGACGCCGACGCCGTGACGGCGCTCCTGCCCGAGTTCGTGGCCGGCTACGCCATCGCGCTCCGCCCCGGCGAGCGCTGGGTGCGCGTCGGCGACCACGACGTCACGACCGCGATCCGCGCGACCGCGATCTCGGCGGCGGTCTCGAAGGTGGCTCGCGTGCAGGCCGTGCGCGATGCCGTCAACGCGCTCTTCCGGCGCCTGCTCGCCGACGGTGCGGCACCCGGCGTCGTCGCGGAGGGCCGTGACCTCACGACCGTCGTCGCACCGGACGCGACCGTGCGGATCCTCATGACCGCCGACGAGTCGGTGCGCATCGCGCGACGCTCGGCCGAGAAGGCCGGCGAGGACGCCGCGCGGGTGGCCGCCACCGTGACCGAGCGGGACGCCGCCGACTCGAAGGTCGTCGATTTCCTCCACGCCGCCGACGGCGTGCACGTGCTGGACTCGACGCATCTCGATCTTCCACAGACCGTCCAGGCGATGATGGACCTCATCACCGCCGCCGTGCCCGAGGAGGCGCCATGACCGACCACGAGACGGACCGAAACGACACCGAGGGCGTCGACGGCGCCGAACGCGCCGGGTTCGCGCCCGACGCGCCGGGGGCCCCGACGGCCGACGAGCTGCGCCAGGCCGTCGACGCCGTCGACGACGAGGTCGCCGACGCGCGCGCCGCGGCACTGCGACAGAGCCTGGACGACTACGAGCTCGACGACGACGACCTCGACATCATCGACGCCGCGACCGAGGACGCCGACGCGATCACGTACCTGCCGGCGCTTCCCGTCCTCGCGGTCGTGGGACGTCCGAACGTGGGCAAGTCCGCGCTCGTGAACCGCATCATCGGTCGTCGCGAGGCGGTCGTCGAGGACACGCCGGGCGTCACGCGCGACCGCGTGTCGTACAAGGCGGAGTGGAACGGCCGCTGGTTCACGCTCGTCGACACGGGCGGCTGGGAGCCGGACGCGAAGGGTATCGACCTCTCGGTCGCCCAGCAGGCCGAAATCGCGATCGAGCTCGCCGATGCGGTGCTGTTCGTCGTGGACGCGAACGTCGGGGCGACCTCGACCGACGAGCACGTCGTCAAGCTGCTGCGCAAGAGCGATCGTCCCGTGCTCCTCGTCGCGAACAAGGTCGACGACCTCGTGCAGGAGCCGAACGCGGCGCAGCTGTGGAGCCTCGGCCTGGGGGAGCCCTGGCCCGTCTCGGCGCTGCACGGGCGCGGGGTGGCGGACCTCCTCGACAAGGCGCTCTCGGTGCTGCCGGAGGTCTCCAAGGTCGCGAAGGACGAGGTCGACGGCCCCCGCAGGGTCGCGATCCTCGGCCGACCGAACGTCGGCAAGTCGAGTCTGCTGAACAAGGCCGCGGGGGAGGAGCGCGTCGTCGTCAACGACCTCGCGGGAACGACGCGCGACCCGATCGACGAGCAGATCGAGCTCGGTGGCCGCGTGTGGCGGTTCGTCGACACGGCCGGCATCCGCAAGAAGGTGCACCTGCAACAGGGCGCCGACTTCTACGCGTCGCTCCGCACGACCGCGGCGCTCGAGAAGGCGGAGGTCGCGGTCGTCGTGATCGACGTGACGCAGCCGATCGGCGTGCAGGACGTGCGCGTCGTCGATCTCGTGCTCGAGTCGGGCCGTGCGCTCGTGCTCGCGTTCAACAAGTGGGACGAGCTCGACGACGAGCGTCGCTGGAAGCTCGAGCGCGAGATCGAACAGGACCTCGCGCACGTGTCGTGGGCGCCGCGCGTGAACATCTCGGCGAAGACCGGGCGGCACCTCGAGAAGCTCGTGCCCGCGCTCGAGACGGCGCTCGAGAGCTGGGACACCCGCATCCCGACCGGCAAGTTCAACGCCTTCCTGACGGAGCTCGTGCAGGAGTTCCCGCATCCGCTGCGCGGTGGGAAGCAGCCCCGCATCCTCTTCGGGACGCAGGCCGCGACACGGCCGCCGACCTTCGTGCTCTTCACGACCGGGTTCCTCGACCCCGGCTACCGGCGCTTCATCACGCGACGCCTGCGTGAGGTGTACGGCTTCGTGGGGACGCCGATCGTCGTCAACATGCGCGTGCGGGAGAAGCGCCAGCGTCGCTGAACGCACGCCGAGAGATTTTGGCGAGATCCTTTCGGAACGCGACGGTTCGGACGGTGGCGGGATCGCGCGGTGCAGGGGTATGCTTTGGCGCTTTCGGACGGTAGGCTTTCGCGGGGGTGACCGCCCCCGCGTCCCGTGCGCCGTGCCACTAGCACCTGCGCCGTCGCACCCACCAACGGAGGATGAATGCCGATGCCGGAACAGTTCAGGGAGGCGCAGGGCCAGTGGCTCGACCGCGTCGCCGTCGCCGAGTCGATGATCCCGCTCATCGGGAAGCTCTACCGCGAGCACAACGTCGTGACGTCGATCCACGGTCACCGCCTCATCAACCTGTCCGCCATCGAGATCATCAAGGCGCACCGCTACGCGCGACGCGTCAACGACATCGAGCTCGACCTCGCGACCACGCTCCCGATCCTCGAGCACCTCGCGGGTCTCGAACTCGGCACGGCCTCGGTCGATCTCGGCCAGCTCGCGACGCGCTACGACGCACAGGGCGGTGACCTGGACACGTTCCTGCGCGCCGAGCTCGCCGAGGTCCTCGGCACACAGAACGGCGACTCCGGTGCCGACGTCGTCCTCTACGGGTTCGGTCGCATCGGTCGACTGCTCGCCCGGATCCTCATCGGGCACGCCGGCTCGGGGCTCGGACTGCGGCTGCGGGCGATCGTCGTACGTCGCAACGGTGAGGGCGATCTCGCCAAGCGTGCGAGCCTCCTCAAGCGCGACTCGGTGCACGGTCCGTTCGCGGGCACGATCTCGGTCGACACCGAGAACAACACGATCCTCGCGAACGGCACGCTCATCCAGGTCATCTACTCGGACGACCCCGCGACGATCGACTACACGGCCTACGGCATCGACGACGCGATCGTCGTCGACAACACGGGACGCTGGCGCGACGAGGAGGGGCTCTCGCAGCACCTCCGCTCGAAGGGCGTCGCGCGCGTGCTGTTGACGGCCCCGGGCAAGGGCTCGCTGCGCAACGTGGTGCACGGTATCAACCACGAGGACATCACCGAGGCCGACCGCATCATCTCGGCCGCCTCGTGCACGACGAACGCGATCACCCCCGTCCTCAAGGCGCTCGACGACCGCTTCGGCATCGAGCACGGTCACGTCGAGACCGTGCACTCGTTCACGAACGACCAGAACCTCATCGACAACTTCCACCGCGGCGACCGACGCGGTCGCGCGGCGACCCTCAACATGGTCATCACCGAGACGGGCGCGGCGAAGGCCGTCGCGAAGGCCCTGCCGTCGTTCGCGGGCAAGCTCACGGGCAACTCGATCCGCGTGCCCACGCCCGACGTGTCGATGGCCGTGCTCAACCTCACGATGGCGACCGATGTCGACCGCGAGACGGTCAACGACTACCTGCGGCAGGTGGCGCTCAACTCGAACCTGCGCCAGCAGATCGACTACGTCGAATCGGGTGAGGTCGTCTCGAGCGACTTCATCGGCACGACGCGCGCGGGCATCGTCGACGGTCTCGCGACGATCGCGAGCGGCCGGAACCTCGTCGTGTACGTCTGGTACGACAACGAGTTCGGCTACTCCTCGCAGGTGATCCGCATCGTCGAGTACCTGGGCGGCGTCCACCCGCCCGTCGTGCCCTCGCGGCGCGAGCTCGACCAGCTGGGGATCTGACCCGCGCGGGATGCACGCGAGCAGGTGGGGCGGGCACGGACCGACGTGCCCGCCCCGCGGCGTCCCGTCTACGTGAGCGGCAACCACCTGGACCCGTCGCGGCGGGTCACTCGGACGCCGCCGATCACGGCGACCTCCCGCGCGGCGCGCGCGCCCTCGCCGGCGATCGACGCCGCGGTGCCGTCGTCGGGCGCCGTGAATCGGACGACGACGTCGGCGCGGCCGCGAGCGACACGAACGTCGCTCGCCTCCACGTTGGCGACGGCCGCGACGCCCGCCGCGATCGCGGGGAGCACCGCATCGGCGGGGACGCCCGCTCTGCTCGCGGTGATCTCGACGGCGACACGATACGAGGGCATCGCGCCACACTAGCGCCGCAGGGCGTCGAGTGGCGCGATGGCCGGTGGCGCGGCGCTCACGCCCGGGTGAGCCCGGAACGGGTAATGTGCAGACATTCGATCACGTCGAGGGCATGCATTCGGCGGCACCGGAGCCGCCCCCACCGATCGCCGCCCCACCACGACGACAGGAGCGCGCCCATGCCCCAGGAGCAGAGCCTTCCACCCGAACTCTTCCTCGACCTCGACCGGTCGGGGCCCGTGCCGCTGTACCACCAGGTCGCGAGCCGGTTGGAGTCGGCGATCCGTGACGAGTCGCTGCCGCCGGGCGCGAAGCTCGAGAACGAGATCGCCCTCGCCCAGCGCCTCGGGCTGTCGCGGCCGACGATCCGCCGGGCGATCCAGGATCTCGTCGACAAGGGACTGCTCGTGCGTCGCCGTGGCATCGGGACCCAGGTCGTGCAGGGCAAGGTGACGCGCAACGTCGAGCTCACGAGCCTGTATGAGGATCTCTCCCGCCAGGGGCAGGAGCCCGACACGATCGTGCTCGACTCGGAGGAGTCCAACGCGACCTCGACGATCGCCGAGACGCTCGGCGTCGAGCTCGGCAGCCCCGTGCTGCACCTCAAGCGCCTGCGGCGCTCGAACGGCATCCCGCTCGCGATCCTCGACAACGTGCTCCCGGCGGACTTCCTCGACCTCGATCTCGACGAGCTCACGAGGCACGGCCTCTACCAGCTGCTTCGGGCCCGGGGCGTGACGATGCGCGTCGCGAAGCAGCGCATCGGTGCGCGAGCGGCGTCCGGCATGGAGGCGGAGCTGCTCGACATGGACCAGGGCGAACCCGTGCTCACGATGACGCGGACGGCGTTCGACAGCTCGGGTCGCGCGGTGGAGTACGGCACGCACTGCTACCGGCCCGATCTCTACTCCTTCGAGATCACGCTCGTCGAACGCTGAGTGGCAAGCGACCTCGCGCGGCTCCGCAGCGGGCCGCGAGCAACGACCGCAGCCCACGTCGCGGGGGCGACGTGGGCTGCGGTCGGTGGGTGCAACGGGCTCAGTCGGCCGAGCGGGCCTCGTCGACGAGCTGACGGATGCGGTCGAGCTGGAAGCGCGACGTCTCGTCGGCGGTCTCGTCCTCCCCGAACACGTTCGAGACGACGAGCGCGTCATCCCGCTCGAAGTACCCGCTCGCGGCGAGCGTCCCGAACAGCTCGCCCCAGTCGACGTCACCGTCGCCGATGCGCAGGTGCTGGTGCACGCGGACGGCGTTGCCGGGCGGGTTCGTGATGTAGCGGAGCCCGTGCGAGCGGTTGTGGTCGAACGTGTCGGCCGCGTACACCGCGCCGAGGCGTGCTCCGAGCTCGGGGATGAGGCTCGTCGCGCGGTCACCGTAGTGGAACGTGTGCGAGGCGACGTACACGAAGCCGATCGAGTCCGAGTTGAGTGCGCGGATGACGCGCCACGCGTCGAGCCCGTCCTCGACGAAGTCGTCGGGGTGCGGGTCGATGTTCACCCGGATCCCCTCGCGTTCGATGATCGGGAGGAGCTCCTCCATGGTCGTGTAGAACGCGGCCTCGGAGTCCTCCTGCAGTTCGTCGGGACGCCCGGAGAACTCGGTGTTGATGACCGGCACCTCGAGCTGCACGGCGAGCTCGATGATCCGGCGGAAATTCCGCACGGCCGCTCGGCGACGGGTCTCGTCAGGCCAGGCGAGGCGCTGGACGGGAAGGATCGCCGGGATGCGGACGCCCGCATCGGCGGCGCGCTTCTTGAGGTTCCGCACGAGTGCGTCGTCCGCCTTGGGGTAGCGGAAGAACGGACCGAAGTCGGGGTGCGGCGTGAGCTGGAGTGCGTCGTAGCCCGCGCGGGCGGCGACGTCGGGGAACTCCAGCAGGGAGTGCGTCGAGTGATACGGGGTGGGGTCGAGTGCGATGGTGACCACGATGCTCCTTCGTCGATCGGTGGCGGCCGGTGGCGGGGTGCTCAGGCGTAGAACGCGGGCCGCTCGGGGATGACGACCTGCTGGATGCCGCCGTCGAGCGCGGCGACGCCCGCCTCGCACGCGAGCGCGACCTTGAAGCCGTCCCATGCGCTGGGGCCGTCGATCGTGCCGCGCTTGACCGCCTCCACCCAGCGCTGGATCTGCGCGTCGTACGCGTCGGCGAAGCGCGTCGTGAAGCTGCGGTGCTCGTCGATCGCGAACGTTCCGTCGTGCCAGGTCTGCAGACCCTGCGGCTGGCCGATGCGGGCGACGCCCTGCTCGAAGACGGCCTCGGTCGCGACCTGGTAGCCGAAGCCGATCGACACGTTCATCTCGACGTCGACGAGGACGCCGTTCGCGAGCTCGATGAGCACGAGGATGGGTTCGCGCAGGCGCTCCGGCGCCTTCGAGTTGCGGCGCGGGTGACGCACCTCGACGGAGCGGACGTCGCTGCCGGCGAGCCACGGCGTGACGTCGAACTCGTGCACGACCGAGTCGGTGATGAGCATCGACTGCGTGTACGACGGCGGCACGTCGGGGTTGCGGTGCACGGCGCGCACCATGAGGAGCTCGCCGAGACGCCCCGACTCGACGAGGGCGCGCAGCTTCGCGTACTCGGCGTCGAAGCGGCGCATGAACCCGACCTGGATGTGCGGGCGGTCGAGCTTCTGCTCGGCCTCGAGGATGCGCAGCGACGACTCGGGGTCGGGGGTGAGCGGCTTCTCGCAGAGGATCGGCAGGCCGGCTTCGAGCGCGGGCAGCAGGACGGGCTCGTGGTACGCACCCGGGGTGGCGATGAGGACGGCGTCGAGCGCGTCGGCCTCGATTGCGTCCTCGATGCGCGTGAAGGAGCGGGCGCCGGGCGCGTTCGCGGCGGCGGCCGCGCCACGGGTCTCGTCGGGCTCGACGATGGCACTGACGCTCGCGCCGGAGACGCGGTTGGTGATGCGGGTCACGTGGTCGCCGCCCATGAGGCCGGCGCCGACGATGCCGATGCGGAGGTTCTCGGTCATTGAGATGCTCTCGATTCTGCGGGTGTGTGGGTGTGCGTCAGGGGGTCAGTCGTTGCGCGCGAGGGGCGTCGACGAGAAGATGTGCTCCCGCGTGCGCTGGGCGACGGGGAACGGGCGGTCGACCGAGCAGCCGAACATGTCGTGCTCGACGATGCCGAAGATGTTCGGGTCGATCTGTGCGGCGCGCTCGATGATCGGCGCGAGCGGGGGGACGCCGTTCGGCGGCTCGACCATGATCTCCTGTGCGACGGCCTCGCCGAAGGGGACGTCGTTCTTGAGCACGTCGAACAGGAGATCGGGGTCGACCTGCTTGAGGTGCAGGTAGCCGATGCGCTCCGGGTACGCGTTCATGAGGCGCAGGTTGTCGCCGCCGTAGTAGGCGAAGTGGCCCGTGTCGAGGCACAGGTTGACGTAGCGCGGGTCGGTCTCGTGCAGGAGCCGCTCGACCTCGCGGTACGTGCCGACGTGGCTGTCGGCGTGCGAGTGGAACTGCTGCTTGACGCCGTACTCCTCGAGGAGCGCCTTGCCGAGCTTGTTCTGACCCGCCGCGAGCTTCGCCCACTGCGCGTCGTCGAGGGTGCGCGACTCGATCGCCTCGCCCGTGATGTCGCTGCGCCACATGTCGGGGATGACGACGAGGTGCTCGGCGCCGAGGGCTGCGGCGAGACCGGCGACGGCGATCGCCTGGTCCCACGCGCGCTCCCACTGCTCGTCACCCTTGTGGAACCCGGTGAACACGGTGCCGGCCGAGAGCTTCAGGCCGCGCTCGTCGAGCTCGTCGCGCAGTCGGCTCGGGTCGGTGGGGAGGTAGCCGTAGGGGCCGAGTTCGATCCACGTGTAGCCCGCCGCGGCGGCTTCGTCGAGGAAGCGTTCCCACGGCACCTGGCCGGGGTGGTCGGGGAGCCACACGCCCCACGAGTCGGGTGCGGTTCCGATGCGGATGCCGTCGGCGGTCATGCGTTCTGTCCGTTCTGTTCGTCCGTGTCGGCATCGCTGTCGGCACCGGGGGTCTGGGGGCGGGCGCCCACGAGGGGGCGCTGCGCGGCCTTCTGTTCGCGGTACGCCTCGTACGCGCGCCGGGTGGAGTCGATCTCCGACACGGGCGAGACGGGGACGTCCCACCAGCCCTCACCGTCGGGTGCGTACACGAGCGGGTCGGAGTGGAGGTGGATCACGGTCGACGTGTCCGAGGCCTTCGCGTCGGCGATCGCCGCCTGGAGTCGTTCGACGACGTCGGCGCCGGGCGCCAGGTCGACGACGTCGAGGCCGTAGCTGCGGGCGTTCGCCGCGAGATCCACGGGCAGGTGCCCGGGCCCCTGGAAGTTCCGTGCCTGCTCGTCGTAGGGCCGGTACCACGTGCCGAAGCGGTCGGAGCCGACGGTCTCGGAGAGGTGACCGATCGACGCGTAGCCCTCGTTCTGGATGATGACGAGGATGAGCTTGAGGCCCTCCGCGACCGCCGTGACGAGCTCGGTGTGGAGCATGAGGTACGAACCGTCGCCGACCATGACGATGACGTCGCGATCGGTGTCGGACGCGTCGATGCCGCGGCGCACACCGAGGCCACCCGCGATCTCGTACCCCATGCACGAGAACGCGTACTCGACGTGGTAGCCGAGCGGGTCGCGCACGCGCCACAGCTTGTGGAGGTCGCCGGGCAGCGAACCGGCCGCCTGCACGACGACGTCCTCGGGCGCGCTCGCGCGCTGCACGGCACCGATGATCTCGGCCTGGCCGGGCAGCTCGAGGTGGGACGGGGCGAAGGCCTCGTCGACGACGCGGTCCCAGTTCGCCTTCTCCTCGGCGATACGAGCCGCGTAGGCGGGGTCGACGCGGAGGTCGGCGAGCTCACGACGCAGGACCGTGAGGGTCTCGCGGGCGTCCGCGACGACGGGGAGCTGCGTGCCGTGCTTGTAGGCGTCGAAGGACGCGACGTTGATGTTCACGAACGTCACGTCGGGGTTCTGGAACGCGGTGCGGCTCGCGGTCGTGAAGTCGCTGTAGCGCGTGCCGATGCCGATGACGACGTCGGCCTCGGCCGCTATGCGGTTCGCGGCGAGCGTGCCGGTCGCGCCGACGCCGCCGAGGTTCTGCGGGTGGTCCCAGTCGAGCACACCGCCGCCGGCCTGCGAGGTGCCGACGGGGATGCCGGTGGCCTCGACGAAGGCGCGGAGCTGGCCCTCGGCGCCCGAGTAGAGCACGCCACCGCCCGCGACGACGAACGGTCGCTTCGCGTGGGCGATGGCCTCGATCGCGCGGGCGAGCGGGCCGGGCTGGGGGAGCGGCCGCGAGAGGTGCCACTCGCGCACCTGGAGGAACTCGTCGGGCACGTCGACGACCTCGGCCTGGACGTCCTCGGGGAGCGCGATCGTGACCGCGCCGGTCTCGGCGGGGTCGGTGAGCACGCGCATCGCGGCGAGGGCGATCGAGTACAGCTGCTCGTGGCGCTGCACGCGGTCGAAGAAGCGCGACAGGGGCCGGAACGCATCGGTGACCTGGATGCCCGGGTCGTGCGGGAGCTCGAGCTGCTGGAGCACGGGGTCGGAGACGCGGGTCGCGAACGTGTCGCTCGGCAGGAGCAGCGCGGGCAGACGGTTGCTCGTCGCGAGCGCGGCGCCCGTGAGCATGTTCGCGGCGCCGGGGCCGACGGACGCGGCGGACGCGAACGTGCCGAGTCGGCGGTGCATGCGGGCGTAGCCGACCGACTGGTGGACCATGGCCTGCTCGTTGCGGGCCTGGTAGTAGGGCATGAGCTCGGGGTCGAGCTCGTTGGCCTGGCGGAGCGCCTGGCCGATGCCCGCGACGTTGCCGTGGCCGAAGATCCCGAACATGCCGGGGACCGTCCGCTCGCGGTGGTCGCCGTCGACCGTCCACTGGCGCCCGAGGAAGGTGACGAGCGCCTGGGCGACGGTCATGCGGGTGGTGCTCACGGGTCAGTTCTCCTTCGTCGGAGCGGGGGCGCTTCCGGCGTTCTCGGTGCGGTCGGTGTAGGGGAGGCGGGGGTCGACGTCCTGGCCCTCCCAGCTCTCGCGGACCCAGCCGTGGGCGGGGTCGTCGCTGATGAGCCAGGCGCGCTCGGGGCCGGGGCCGGCCATGACGTTGAGGTAGTAGAGGTCGTAGCCGGGGGCCGCGGCGGCCGGGCCGTGGTAGCCGAACGGCACGAGGGCGACGTCGCCGGAGCGGACGATCGCGTTCGTGTCGATGTCACCGGCCTCGGACGAGTACGTGGCGAACAGCCCGACGGGGTCGGCTTCGGCCGGGGTGTCGAGGCCGCGCGAGACGGCGGTCTCGAAGTAGTAGATCTCCTCGAGCGAGGTCTCGTGGCCGGGGTTCTCGACGTCGTGCTTGTGGGCGGGGTAGCTCGACCAGTTCTCGGCGGGCGTGATGACCTCGCACACGATGAACTTCTGTGCGTCGAGTCCGGCGACGGTGCCGAAGTTGTGCACCTGGCGGCTCGAGCGGCCCGCGCCGCGCAGCTCGACGGGGGTCTCGGCCTTCGTGATGTGGCGGAGCGGGAAGCGCTCGGTCGCCGGGGCCTCCGCGACGGCGACGCGGCCGGAGCCGTCGGGGCTCGCGGCGTTGCGCTCGGTGAGGCGGATCGTGCCGGCGGCACCGACGGGCAGATAGAGCACGTCGGCGGGGCCGTCGAAGACGGAGGGGCGGCCCGCGAGCGCGATGCTCGAGCGCTCGCCGGCGTCTTCGACGTCGACCGTGAAGGAGCCCGTGAGCGGGATGACGATGCGCTCGACGTCGCCCGATTCGAGGGTCAGACGGCCGGTCTCGTCGAGCTGCGCGATGCGAAGTCCCGTGTGGGCCCAGCCGGGCAGCGAGGCGTCGACGACGGTCTCCCAATCGCCCTGCGCGAGGGATCCCTTCGTGTGGAACCACTCGTTCGTCGTGCTCATGCGTGCTCCTTTGCTCGTCGATGCGATCGGCTGCTCGTCGCTCGGTCCGATCGGCGGCCGTGGTGGTGCGGGTGCTACTGGTGGTGCGGGGTGCTGCTGGTCGTTCGGTCCGGCCCGTCGTCGGGCCGGTCGGCCGCGTCGCCCGGAGCGGTGCTCCGGGCGACGCGGTGACGGGGTCAGTTCTCGGGGAAGCCGAGGTTGATACCGCCGTGCGTGGCGGGGTCGAGCCAGCGGCTCGTGACGGCCTTCTCCTGCGTGAAGAACGCGAAGCCCTGCTCGCCGTAGGCCTTCGATCCGCCGAAGGCCGAGTTCTTCCAGCCGCCGAAGGAGTAGTAGCCGACCGGCACGGGGATCGGCACGTTGATGCCGATCATGCCGACCTGGATCTCGCGCTGGAAGCGACGCGCGGCGCCACCGTCGTTCGTGAAGATCGCGGTGCCGTTGCCGAACTCGCCGGTGTTGATGAGGTCGACGCCCTCCTGGAAGGACTCGACGCGCACGATCGAGAGCACCGGGCCGAAGATCTCCTCGGTGTAGGCGCGCGACGTGGTGGGGACCGCGTCGAGGAGGGTCGGGCCGAGCCAGAAGCCGTTCTCGTCGCCGTCGACCTCGATGCCGCGGCCGTCGACGACGACCTTCGCGCCGTCCTGTGCGGCGACGTCGATGTACGACGCGACCTTGTCACGGTGCGCTTCGGTCACGAGCGGGCCCATGTCGGGCTCGCGGCGGCCGTCGCCGATGCGCAGCTTCGCGATGCGCTCCTCGATCTTGGCGATGAGCTCGTCGGCGACGGGCTCGACGGCGAGCACGACCGAGACGGCCATGCAGCGCTCACCCGCGGAGCCGAAGCCCGCGTTGATCGCCTGGTCGGCCACGAGGTCGAGGTCGGCGTCCGGGAGGACGAGCATGTGGTTCTTCGCGCCGCCGAGCGCCTGGACGCGCTTTCCGGTCTTCGCGGCGTTCTCGTAGATGTAGCGCGCGATGGGCGTCGAGCCGACGAACGAGATCGACTGCACCTCGGGTGCCTCGAGCAGACCGTCGACGGCCTCCTTGTCGCCGTGGAGGACGTTGAAGACGCCGTCGGGGAGGCCGGCTTCCTTCCAGAGGGCGGCGAGCCAGTTGGCGGCCGACGGGTCCTTCTCGCTCGGCTTGAGGATCACGGTGTTGCCCGCGGCGATCGCGATGGGGAAGAACCACATCGGCACCATGGCGGGGAAGTTGAAAGGCGAGATGATGCCGACGACGCCGAGGGGCTGGTTGATCGAGTAGACGTCGATACCCGTGGAGACGTTCTCCGAGAAGCCGCCCTTGATGAGGTGCGGGAAGCCCGTGGCGAGCTCGACGACCTCGATGCCGCGCTGGACCTCGCCGGCCGCGTCGGAGACGACCTTGCCGTGCTCGGACGTGATGATCTCGGCGAGCTCCTGGCGGCGCTCGACGATCAGTTCGCGGAAGCGGAAGATGATCTGCTGGCGCTTCGCGAGCGACAGGTCGCGCCACGCGGGGAACGCGTCGGCGGCGGCCTTGACGGCGGCGTCGATGTCGGCCTTGTTCGCGAGGCCGAGGGTCTTCGTCTGGACGCCGCGGGCGGGGTCGAAGACGGGCGAGGTGCGGTCGGAGGTGGCGGGCACCTCGGCACCGTTGATCCAGTGCGGGACGACGGGGAGTGTGGTTTCGGTCATGTCCGGTGTTCTCCTGGCGGGTCGGATGGTGGGTCGTGAGCGCGGCATGGGAGCCCCTGTGCCGTGGGTGTCGGGCGCCGATCGCCGCCGCGGGGTGGGGGCGGACGATCGGCGATCTCGTGCGGTCAGGCGCCGTGGACGAGGCCCGCGGCGATGTCGACGGCCTCGACGACGTCGCCGTCCTGCGGGTACAGCAGACTGCGCCCGACCGTGAGGCCACGGACGCCGGGGAGCGCGAGGGCGTCGCGCCAGCTGTCGTAGGTCGCGTCCGCGTCGTCGGAGCGTTCGCCACCGAGGAGCAGCGTCGGGAACGTCGTGGAGGCCATGACGCGGTCCATCTCGGGGACGACGGGAAGCTTCATCCACGTGTGCGAGCTCGTCGTGCCGATACCGGCGGCGATGCCGACGGAGCGGATGACGGCGTCGGCCGTTTGGTCGTTGACGATGCGACCGTCGCGCCACTCGCTGATGAACGGCTCGAGCATGATCGGGATGCGGGCGGCCGCGGCGTCGTTGACGGCCTCGGCGTTCGCGACGATCGTGGCGACGGTGGCCGGGTCGTCGAGGTTGATGCGCAGGAGCGTCTTCGCGAAATCGAGGCGGTCGCGCACGATACCGGCGATGTCGTAGCCGGTGAAGCGGTCGTCCATCTCGAAGCTCGCACCGCGCAGGCCGCCACGGTTCATCGAGCCGACGACGATCTTGTCGTCGAGCGCGCCGAGGAGCGCGAGGTCGTCGATGATGTCGGGCGTGCCGAGCACGCCGTCGACGCCGGGGCGCGACAAAGCGAGCGCGAGACGCTCGAGCAGCTCGTAGCGGTCGGCCATCGCCATGGGGTCGTCGCCGACCCCGAGCGCGCCGCGTGCGGGGTGGTCGGCGGCGACGATGAAGAGGCGGCCGTCGGCGGGCAGCAGGTCGCGGCGGGTGCGCGCCGCGTAGATCTCGGCGAGCGCCCCGGGGTCGGTGGCCCGGGTCTCGCGGAGGCGCTCGAACGCGGCGGCGTCGATGAAGCCGCGCTGGGCGAAGGTCGGAATGGCGGTGTCGGTCATCACTCGGCTCCCTGGAGGATCGCGTCGACCTCGGCGGTCGTCGGCATGGCGGTGGAGCACTCGAGGCGGCCGGCCACGAGGGCCCCGGCGACGTTGGCGAAGCGCAGGATGTGCTCGAGGTCCCAGCCCTCGAGGAGGCCGTGGCAGAGCGCGCCGCCGAAGCTGTCGCCGGCGCCGAGCCCGTTGACGACGTCGACGAAGTAGGGCGGCACCTCGACGGTCTCGTCGCGGGTCTTCGCGAGGACGCCCTTGGGGCCCTGCTTGACGATCGCGAGTTCGAGACCACGCTCGAGCAGGGCGTCGGCGGCGCGGTGGGGCTCGGTCTCGCCGACGGCGACCTCGCACTCCTCCTTGTTGCCGACCGCGATGGTGACGTGCTCGAGGGCCTTCGCGACCTGCTCGGACGCCTCGGCCGGGGTCGCCCAGAACATGGGGCGGTAGTCGAGGTCGAGGATCGTGAGCGGCGCGCGGCCACGGGCGGCCCATGCGTCGAAGTGCGTGCTGCGGCTCGGCTCCTCGCTGAGGCCCGTGACGGTCGACCAGTAGATGCGCGCGTCGCGGACGGCGTCGAGGTCGAGGTCGGCCGTCGAGACCTGCAGATCGGGGGCCTTGGGCTTCCGGTAGAAGTACAGCGGGAAGTCGTCGGGCGGGAAGATCTCGCAGAACGTGACGGGCGTGGGGTAGTCGGGGTCGGTCGCGACGAAGCGGTTGGAGACGTCGAGACGGTCGAGCTCGCGTAGCAGGTAGGTGCCGAACGGGTCGGCGCCGACGCGTGAGACGAGGGCGGTGGGGTGTCCGTGCCGGGCGGCGGCGACGGCGACGTTGGCGGCGCTGCCGCCGAGGAACTTGCCGAAGGAGGTCACGTCCTCGAGGCCGACACCGGTCTGCAGCGGGTAGACGTCGACGCCGAGACGGCCGATCGTGATCACGTCGAAGGCGGAAGCGGATGTTGTGGTCATACGGCGTCGTACAACTTTCTCGTTCGCGGGTGATGAACTGAGGCCAGCATAGCACTCTTTGTCATGACAAACGAACATAGTCGTCCTGCTTGTCACGCACCTGACCGGCCGACCAGCCGGTGTTCTCGCGTCGATTCACTCCGGACGGATCGTACGGGGATCACCTGTCCTCGCGTGGGGCACGGTGGCGCTGGGGGCCCGAGGTGGTCCGTGTTCCGGTGGAGCCGAATGCGACAGATATAAAAGATCTCAAGACATTGCGGCGCCGCATCGTGATCTCCGCCTGCTGGCGCTCGCGCCGACCCGTGGTTGCCATCCGTGGCGCGGACCGCAGGGGAATCGGGTCAGCGGTGATCGATGACGAGCACCGAGACGCACAGGAGGACGAACGCGACTTGCTCGGAACCCCGACGGAGGAGTCGATTCCCCGTCGTGCCGTCCTTGTCGCCCGCCCGGCGCGCGTCCACGACGTTCGCGGGGAACACGGTGACGAGCAGGAGGCCGAGACAGATCGCGGCCCACGGGCGCGTCGCCTCGATCAGGAGCCCGATGCCGCCCGCGAGCTCGAGCAACCCCGTCAGCCACACGACGACGGTCGGTTTCGGTACCCATTCGGGAACCATGTCGACGAGTGCCCGGCGGCGCGTGGGGACGAGGCGGGCGAGGATGCCCATGGCGCACATCGCGACGAGTCCCGCGATCGGCACCGAGACCGGGTGCAGGAACGGGGGGATGTCGAAGCGGTGGGCGATGATGCCGACGAGCAACGCGATCGCGGTGACGATGAACACCATGATTCGGCCTCCGTGTTCCGGGATGTCGTCGCGTCGTGGCGTCCGCGCGTCGACGAAGCCCCGGTGTTCGGGCTGCCGGGCGCCCGACGGTGAGGGTCGGCGCATGGCGTGGTCGACGACCTGGGTGGATTCGAGGTGCGGGGAACGTCCGTTGCGATGCATTAATTAGATATGTGAGGTGTCTAGTATGGGCTTGCGTACGATCGTTCGCAAGTGTGGGGCGAGTCGAGGGGGTGACGATGCGGATCTCCGAGCTCGCGGACCGCACCGGGGTCTCGATTCCCGTGCTCAAGCTCTACATCCGTGAGGGTCTGCTCGCCCGCGGAGCGCCGACGTCGGCGACGCAGGCGGAGTATGGCCCCGAGCACCTCGACCGCGTGAATCTCATCCAGGCGTTGCGGCGCGTGCAGGAGATGCCGCTCGCGCGGATCCGCGAGATCCTCGACCTGATCGACGCACCGCCCGCGGACGTCGTGACGGCGACCGGGCGCGCCGTCGGGGCCCTGCCGCCGTACGTCCCGCAGCCCGCGGACCTGGGGGACGCACGACGGGTCGTGGAGCATCTCGGCATGCGGTTCGCGCCCGAGCGGCCCGCGACCGCGCAATTGCAGACGTCCATCGAGGCGCTCGCGGCGGCCGGACTGCCGGTCGATGCCGAGACCCTCGACCGCTACGCGGCGCCGCTGTGGGGCACGGCCGAGGCGGAGCTCGTGCCCATGCAGGGCATGGCGACGCCGGACGCCGTCGCCTACGCCGTCCTCGGCACCGCGCTGTACGAACCGCTCATCCTCGCCCTGCGACGACTCATGCACCAGCACCTGCTCTCGCCCGAGGACGCGCCGTCCGGGCCGGACGCGGGCGGCGGGACCGACGTGCTTGCCGCTGATGCCGCGGCGCGCGCGGACGGCGGCGAGCCGGAACGCTCCTGAGGCGTGACCGAGACGGTCCGGCGCCGCTGCTGACGCGTGACCGACACGGTGCGGCGTCGCTCATGACGCGTGACCGAGAGGGTGCGTTGTCGCTCCTGGCGTCGACCGAGGCTGCGTGGCGTCGACCCGGACGACACCGCCGACGACGGGCACGACCGCCGGCCGTCGTTGCGTCCGTGCGCGTGTCTCAGCGGCGGGCGGTCACCGAGAACCCGACGATCGTCCCCACGACTCCCGTGACGGCGAGGCCGATGAGGGGTGCCGCGCCCAGGGGCTGCCCGATCCAGGCGTCGCCGACGACGTCGACCATGGCGCCGAACGGCAGGACCTCCCCGAGGGTGCGCAGCCATTCGGGGTAGGCCGTCGTGGGGCCGAACATGCCGCCCAGTACCCCGAAGCCGAGGAACGCGACGAGGCCGATCGCGACGGAGGCGTTCGGCGTGGGGGCGATCGCCGCGACGATCGCTCCGACGCCGTACATGCCGACGAGGCCCGCGGCGAGCGAGAGCGCGAGCGACCACCCGTCGGCGGGCGGTTGCAGGCCGAAGACCGCGGCGGCCACGGCAACGGTCACGGCGACGCCGAGGAGGAGTTGCGCGAGGCTCACGACGACGTTGGCGGCGAGCACGGCCGCGGGGCTCACGGGGGTGACCGCGAGGGTGCGGAGGATGCCCGTCCGCCGGTAGGTCGCGATGAAGCTCGGCATGTTCACGACGGCCACCATGGAGGCGGCCATCGTGGCGACGAGCGGCACGAGCGCGGCCTCGAGCGCGGTCATGTCGCCCACGCCGATGGGCTGGTCGGCGTACGGCTGCACGGCGTTCGCGACGAGGATGACGAGGGGGAGGAGGAGCGGGACGAGGATGCCGGACGTGTCGCGCACGGTCGAGAGCGCTTCGGCGCGGAGCAGCGCGCCGCCGCGTCCCAGGCGGCGCGACAGCGACGGGCGGGTGTCCGGTCGTCGGATGTCGCCTGGCGCGCAGGCGGCGCGCGCCATGATCCCGAGGCCCTCATGAGCCGCCCGCCCGCCGGGCGGACGAGGCCGGGTCGCTCGCCCGCTCGGATTCGCGCTCGCGTCAGTGTCCGTGCTCGTGCTCGTGCCTGTGCCCGTGTGCGTGTTCGGCGCGGACCATTCGGTGCATTCGGTGACCGGATGTGGTGCCGCCTCGATCGAGCCGGCCGGGGTGGCGGCAGCATCGGGGCGAACGCCCGCCCGCCGACTCGTGGGCGCCGCCCCGGCCGGTTTCCGACCGACGCCGTGGGGCGTCGCGGGCGGCGTCCGACCGGCGTCGTGTCCGTCGTGCCCGTCGTGGTTCGTCATGGGGGTCATCACTCGTCCTCCGGGTCGGTGTCGGGTGCTGGTGCGGTGCCCGTGAGGGCGAGGAACGCTCCGTCGAGCGTCGTCACGCCGGGGTGTTCCGCGCGGCACGCGTCGACGAGTGCGGTCGGGCTCGCGTCGGCGATCACGCGGCCGTCGTCGAGCAGGACGATGCGGTCGCAGAGCCGTTCGACCTCCTCCACGTCGTGGCTCACGAGGAGGATCGTCGTGCCGTCGTCACGGATGCGTTCGATCCGCGTGCGGATCCGGGCGCGTGCCCCGGGGTCGAGGCCCGTCGAGAGTTCGTCGAGCACGAGCACGCCGGGGCGGCCGGCGAGCGCGATCGCGAGTGCGAGGCGCTGGTGCTGTCCGCCGGAGAGTCGCTCGACCCGGGTGCCCGCCTTCGCTGTGAGGTCGACGAGGTCGAGCAGTTCGTCGAGCGGGTATGGCGCGTCGTGGAACGCGATGTGGAGGACGAGCAGCTCGCGCACCGTGAGGGCGTCGTGGAAGACGGCTCCCTGGAGCTGCACGCCGACGCGTCCGCGCAGGGCCTGGCGGTCACGCGCCGGATCGAGACCGAGGACGCGGATCGTGCCGGCGTCGGGCCGCCGCAGCCCGACGAGCGCGGCGACGAGCGTCGACTTCCCGGCGCCGTTCGGGCCGAGCAAGCCGACGACCTCACCGTGCTCGACGCGCAGGTCGACTCCGGCGAGCGCGGTCGTGTCGCGAAAGCGTTTCGTGACGCCGGACACCTCGATCGCGGCGTCGACGGGTGTGGGCCCGCTCGGTGTCGGCAGCTTCGTCGTCGTCCGGTTCGCTGTCGTCCGGTTCGTCGTCGCCGGGCCCGGGCGGGGGTTGCGGGGCGGATGGTCGCCGGTTCCGGCGGCCGCGTGACCGGCGGTGTGTGTCGTCGAATCGTCCATGTCGGCGACGCTACGGATGCCGCGGTCCGGTTTCGCGTGCCGTCGGTCACGACCCCGAACCGTGACTTCCGGCACCCGTCGCGCCGGGGTCGCCCGCATAGCCTGGGGGAATGACCGCGCGATGGATGGACCGGGTGACCGACGGGGTGCCGGTCGTGCTCTCGGTCGTCATCGGCGCGATCGTGATCGGTCCGGCGCTCGCGGATCCGTCGCTGTTGCACGTGTCGCTCCCGGTGTGGTCGGCGCTGTTCGTCGTGTACCTCGTGTCGCTCACGATCACGACGGTGTTCGCGGACCGGGTGCCGTGGCCGATCGTGGGTGTCGCGTTCGGTGTCATGTGCGTCGCGGCGCTCGCGGTCGTCGTGACGGCACCGGGTGCGGGGTGGATCATGATCACGCTCGTGTTCTCGGCGCTCGTGAGTGGCTACATCGTGCCGGTGTGGGGCAGTGCCGTGGTCGTCGCGGTCAATTCGGCCGTGATCCTCGGGGTCGCCTGGTCGCGTGGCTCGGTCACGGACGGGGTGCTCACGGCCGTCATCTATGCCGTCCTGCAGGCGAATGCCGTGCTCTTCGTGCGCGTCTTCCTGCGCGAGCGCTCCCTGCGGGCCGAGATCGAGGCGCAGAACGTGGCGTTGCGTGCGACGAGGCGGCTGCTGGAGCAGTCGTCGCGTTCGAGCGAGCGGCTGCGCATCTCGCGGGATCTGCACGATGTGCTGGGACACCGGTTGACGGCGCTGAGTCTCGAGCTCGAGGCCGCGTTGCACACGGCCCCCGACGCGTCGCGTGCGCACACGGAACGGGCGCGGGACGCCGCGCGGGAGCTGCTGTCGGACGTGCGCTCGACGGTGGGGGAGTTGCGCGCCTCGGACGACGATCTGGAGGCCGCGCTCGCGTCGATCGTCGCGGGGGTCGGCGCGATCCGCGTGGACCTGCGCGTCGAGACGGGCCCGGTGCACGATCCCGCGGTGATCGAGCTGCTCGTGCGGGCCGTGCAGGAGGTCGTGACGAACACGCTGCGGCACGCGTCGGCGACGGCGCTGCGCGTGACGGTGCGGCGCGGGGCCGACGGCGGCGTCGAGCTCGAGGCCGCAGACGACGGCGAGGGGACGCGCGAGGTGCGGCCGGGTAACGGACTGACCGGCATGCGGGAGCGCGTGGAGGCGCTCGGCGGCGCCCTCCGCGTGGACGGGCGCGACGGGTTCCGTGTTGTCGCGACGATCCCGGTGGCGTCGTGACCGGGCCGAGTCGTGAGGACTGGGACGGTGTCGTGACCGGGCCGGTGGTGTCGTGACCGGGGCGGAGCGGGCGGGCGACGTGCGCGTCCTCGTCGTGGACGATCAGACGCTCGTGCGCCGCGGGCTCGTCGGGCTCGTGGGGCTCATGCCGGGCGTGGCGGTGGTGGGTGAGGCGGTCGACGGTGCGGACGGCCTCGCACGTGTCGACGAGCTCGCGCCCGATGTCGTGTTGCTCGACCTGCGGATGCCGGGGACGGACGGGCAGTGGCTGCTCGAGCGACTCGCGCGACGCGGCGTGCCCGGGCCGGCGGTGCTCGTGCTGACGACGTTCGACGACGACGAACGACTGCTCGCGGCGGTCCGGGCCGGGGCGCGCGGCTATCTGTTGAAGGACGTGTCGCTCGAGACGCTGCTGGAGGCGATCGAGGCGCTCGCGGCGGGGGAGGGCTACCTGCACCCGGCGGTCACGGATCGCCTGCTCGCGAGCGTGCGCGCGAGCGCGGCCGCGGGCGGGGACGGCGCGTCGGCGGACGGGATCACGGTCGCGCCGCTCACGAGACGCGAGCTCGAGATCCTGCGCCTTGTTGCGGCCGGCCTGACGAACCGGGACATCGCGGAGGCGCTCGTGCTCGCGGAGGGGACCGTCAAGAACCACGTGTCGGCGGTGCTCCTGAAACTCGGCACGACGGACCGCACGAACGCGGTGCTGCGCGCGCTGCGCGAGGGCGTGCTGGACTGAGGCCGACCGGTGCGACGCGTTCCCTGCCGCGGCGCTGTCGTCGGCCGTCGGCTCACGAGTCTCGGTGTCGCGAGTGACACGCGACTCGGGTGTGGCACGAGGGGCCGCCGGTTTGCGCTACGATGGTCAGGTTGTCAACGCGGGCCCGCCCACGAGGACGACATCGGGATGTGGCGCAGCTTGGTAGCGCACTTGACTGGGGGTCAAGGGGTCGCAGGTTCAAATCCTGTCGTCCCGACGAAAGGCCTGGTCAGAACGATGTTCTGACCAGGCCATCGTCGTTTCCAAACTCAAAGTGACCGCTAAAGTCACCGCAAACACGCAGTGACCCCCCAGGACCGGCCGTTACCCCTCGCAGCGGCGGTCAAACAGGGACCAGCCACGCTTAGTGAGGCTGAAGACCTTGCCGAAGACGTCTGCCAACTCGACGAGGTCACCTCCCGCAGCGAACTCGGCCATGCCACCGCCGACGTGCTGCGCATGGCTGCTCCGGCCCACCAGCTGCCACGTGAGCGCATGGGCATCCCCGCTGAGCTGCCGCCACAGCAGACGGACGTTGAGGGCCTCCTGCGGGGCGAACACGAACTCCGAGACAACCCGCACGATGCTGGTCATCTCCAGCGCCTGGCCCTCCTTCAGTCCGTCAGCAGCACTCCAACGCGCACGGGCCTCAGCCCGTCGACGACGCATGTGCTCCCCGGAGTCCAGCCACTGGGCGGCATCCGGGTGCGACACGTCAACGTGAGGCCGAATGTCGTCGTGGTACTGCAGCGCCCGCTTGTAGAACTCCTCGACCACCCTCAGCGCCCGCTGCTGCCGGTCCACCGCGGAGTCGGGCCCGAGCACCCAAACAGCCATGCTGCTGCCCACCAGGGCGCCTCGGAGCACCGAGAAGTGCGCTGTCGGGAACACCTCCCCAACCTCAATCGCGGCCCGGGCCAGGTTCAGGTGCTGGGTCGCCGACACCAGGGATTGGCGGGCGACCTCGGCAGGATCGAGATAGGGCCACACCGCCTCGTCGCCGGCCAGCTCGCTTCCGGGCTCAGGGCGCTCCACCCCGCGGGACCGTGCCCGCCACCGATCGAGATCCTCGTAGGCCAGGCGGATCGAGGCCAGAGCATCCTGTTCGTCCTCAGTCACCCTCGGGCCTATCCAGCGCGCGGTAGAGGGTCTGACGCGACACCCCCAGCGATCGGGCCACAGATGAGACCGACTCTCCACCGGCGACGGCCTTGCCGGCCAGCCGGACCTGCTCAGCGGACAACTTCGGCTTGGGACCGGGCACCCTGCCCTCGGCCCGGGCGTGCGCCACGCCCTCCTTGGTGCGCTCGATCAACAGGTCACGCTCGAACTCGGCGAGGCCGGACATGATCGTGACCATGAGCCGGCCCTCCTTGGTGCGGGTGTCCAGCTCGGGCTTCATCACGACGACCGCGACGTCCTGCTTGGCCAAGCTCTCGATCGTGCGCAGCGTGTCCAGGGCCGTGCGGCCGAGCCGATCAAGGCGGGTGACCACCAGCACATCGTCGTCCCGCATGTAGTCCAATGCGTCCTTCAGACCGGGCCTGGCGGCCTTGGCGCCGCTCATGGTGTCGCTGAACACGCGAGCGCACCCAGCAGCCTCCAGGGCCGCTCGCTGGACTTCCAGCGACTCGCTCTGGCCCTTGGTCGAGACCCTCGCGTAACCGATCTTCACGGTCAGGCCCCGATCGCCTCGATCTCGCGGCCTCCGACACTCAACTCCCGAAGGACCTCGGCCACACAAGCCGCGGGGGCCGCGGGGACAAGCAGTGACGAAAGGGTTCTGTTCGCCTGTCGGCCGTAGGAGTACCGGTATTTATTCGCCTCGACCGCCATCTTCCACCAGAGCAGCTCGCCGATGGACATCTGGGTCTTCGGGCGCAAGATGGCCACATGGTAGCCAGTGACGTAGGGCTCACTTTGGAAGAAGGTGGCGAGGGGTGTTGCGCTCAGCGCAACTGACAGGGTCCCCGCGGGAGCCGGCGTGACTCCATCGGGCACAAGCACTCGACCCGCCACTCCGTTGTCTCGAGTTTTCCGGCTGACGAAGTTGACACCTTCGGGCGCGCTCACCGTGGTCAGTGTGCTCATCGATAGCCCATGGCCATACTCAATATCGAAATGATCGGTGATCGGAACCATTTCATCCGACGAACCGGGATACTGGCCCATTACAGTGCCAAGGTCAGCCGTCCCTGACAAGGACAAGGCGGGGATTTCGGCTTCATCGACCCACTGCGGTATTTCGCTGGGCAAGAGCACGGCTCCCAACGTCCTATTCGCCTCCCGGCCGAAGGCGCTATACCTGAACGCATTGGCTCGGATGCACATCGCGTAGTAGAGCTTGTGCACCAGCGGCATGCCGGGGTCCCGGGGCTCCAGGACAGCGACGTTCTGCGCCGTGTAGAACGGCCGCTGCTGAACATAGCTTGACAAGAGCCTGGACCCACCCAGCGCCACTGTGAGCCAGCCAGAAGGAAACGGCTCCAGGCCAGGTACAGGCCGGACACAACCAGCGACCCCCGCCTTTCCGTTCAACCCGCCGATTCGGCCCACGAACGCGACCCCAGTACCCGGCATAGCGGGGGTCATCTTGTTCATGTCGAGCTTGTTGCCATACGCAACGACGAACAGCTCCGACAGTGCCTTCACTCCTTCTCACCGCCAGCCACCGCTTCTGACGAACTGCGCAGCGTGAACAACGCGTAGTCCATCAGCACTTGCTTGAAATCTTCTTGGGTGATCGAGGAGTAGTCCGTCTCCATGTAGGCCTCAGCCACCCACTCGTCGCCAGCCGTCACCATCTGCATGACCGACTCGCCTGGATGGACTTCACGGTTCCGGAACGTCTCGACCCAACGGTCCCGGATCGTCGTGTGAACATGGTTTCGGTCCACGCGCCCCAGGTTCTTCACCTTGATGAATCCATCCTCACGCCAATACCCGAACCACGTCTTCCTGTTAGAAGTAGCGTGCGGCTTCTTCGCCGTGAAAACCATCACGCAGGTGACGACCCCCACGGGATAGAACACCTCTGGCGGCATCGACATCACGGCTTCCAAGGTGTGCTTCTTCAACAGGTTCCGCTTGTGCTCGCTCGGGGCCGTCGCGCACGAGATGGGCACAATAGCGATACCCGTCGCGCCGGGGGCCAAGTTGTCCAGCATGTGCTCGACGAACCGCAACTCATGCAGGTCGGCTTTGGACTTGGCGTAGGGCGGATTTACCATCCCCACTGTCGCCTTATGGCCCTTCATGCCAGCGGTGATAGCGGTGTCGAAGCACGATCCCTGGTACAGGTTCGCTTTGCCGTCGCCCCGCAAGATCATGTTTGACGCCGCGAGGGCATACATGGAGGGCTGCTGCTCCACGCCCACGAGCTGCTTCTTCTTGATCGACTCGACCTCGGCCTCCGTGGTGGCCGAGCGCATCATCTGGTTCATCGCCGAGATTAGGAATCCGCCAGTGCCCGCGCACGGATCCAGCACGATCGAGTCCTTGTCTACGTTGGCCAGGAGGCTGAACAACTCCGTCACGTGCTTGGGCGTGAGAACGATGCCCAGCCCCTTACCGTCCCCGCCGGTGTACTTTAGAAACTCCCCGTAGAAGGCACCAACCACGTCGAAGTCGTGATATACGGTGATGAACGGCATGACCTTCTCCGCGAGCATCCTCACGATCTCGTTGAGCAGGCCCTTCGGGAACGCCTTCATCGACTTGCTCAACTCAGGATGGACCTCGATCCCCGAGAAGGGCTGGGTCATGTTCGTGATCTTGGCGTTTGGCAACTTCGCCGCCAACATCACCTTCTTAATGGAGTCCATCCAGAATCCTGCGAGTTGGCTGGCCGGGTAGGCATCGTAGGTCTTGGCGAACACCTCGTCCTTGAGTGCGATCAGCGTGCCTGCCACGGCGAGAGGCTTCTCCTTCTCCTCCAGCTCGGCCTCGTCGCGCATGAACTCGTGCATCTGCTGCGAGAACTGGATCAAGTCCTCGGTGCGCTGGGCCTGGACTTTGCGATCGAACGAGGCGGCACGGATCAGGTCCTCCATGCTGACGAGCTCGGCGATCGGCGCACCCTGAGGAGAAACCAGTTGCTCCGGCTCGGTGCTGCCCTTCGGCATCACGAAGAAGGACCACTCGTTCGTCTTCTCGTCGCCTGACACTGCGATGGCGATCACGGTGTAGTTCGGCGAGAGAAACCTCGCGTAGTGCAAGACGCCGTCGACCGCGAAATCTGCGGCGCGATCGCGGCCAGGCGACTCGTGCTTCCTCACATCAGCCTTGCACTCGATCAGGACGACCATGTCGGGAGTGGCCGGCGCGGTGATGATGTGCTCGGGGTATCCCGCGCCGCCCTTCCCAGCTTTCGAGGCCTTGGCCAACGCCGTCCGGATGGCCGCGACGGCCGACTGCTGCTTCTCGACGATGATCGTCTCGTCATCGTCGTAGTACCCCAGAAACCGTAGCCGGGCGTCCACCATGTCCTCTGTGATTCGCTCGTTCGCCACGGCCACACCTTCCATCTCGATCCCGTCCAGGATCGGTCGATCTCGGACACCTGTCCAGCTCGGAGCCGTTCGGCCTGCCGGAGCCTCCGCCAGTGTATCATATTCCCTGTCCAGATCAGTAGGTGTACCAAGCAGTGCCTCGTGGCCTTTTCGGACACCTACCCTGCATGCACCGCTGACGCGGCGCCGGGCCTCGTGGTGAGGACCCGGCTGCGCCCGCAAGCGTCGATTCACCCGAGCACGGCTGCGAGGGTGCGCCGGGTCCTCCCCGACACCAAGGAGGACCACCATGGCCTGGACAACGATCCGCACCGCCGTCACGCTCGACCTGCCAGCCTTCACCGAGCCGGTCGAGATCCACCACGACCCCGCGCAGCACGCCCTGCTGGCCCTGGACCCCGCCACCGGCGAGTCCGAGGTCCTGACCACCCGCCTGCCCGACCTCCCGCTGCTGCCCGACGAGGCCGTCGTCAAGGACTGGTCCGAGCACAGCGGGCTCGCCCACGCCCTGGCCGAGGCAGGCGTCGTCGAGCTGATCGACGCCATCGCCGTCGGGCCGTATGCCGCCACGGCGCACCGCGTGCGCGTGCTGACCTCGGGGGATGCGGCATGAGCACGGCGACCCCCACGGACACTGGTGCTCCCCGGGTATGGCTCGGGTGCCTGGGCTGCTACAACGACGGGGCCCTGGTGGGCCGGTGGCTCGACTGCACCGACGTCGAGGACGTCACCCTCGCCGACCTCCACGAGGGCTCTGGGAGGCCGTACGCGGCCTGTGAGGAGGTCTGGGTGCTCGACCACGAGTTCGTGCCCGTCGAGGGCGAGTTCGGGCCTCTGGAGGCCGCTCAGTGGGGCCGGTGCTACGAGGAGGCCGGTCCTGAGCAGTGGCCCGCCGTGTGCGCGTGGGTCCGGTCCGGGATGCACGTGACCCAGGGGACCAGCGACCTGCCCTCGCTGCCCGACTTCGAGGAGCGGTACTGCGGACACTGGGAGAGCTTCCGGGAGTACGCCGAGCAGCTCGCCGACGACACCGGGATGACAACCGGCTGGCCGGAGGAGGCCGTGCGGTACTTCGACTGGGCGAGCTGGACCCGCGACCTCGCCTTCGACCACACCGTCGTCGACGCCCCGGCGGGCGAGGGCTACGGCGTGTACGTGTTCCGCGACCTATGAGCCGCCGATGAGCCCGCGAGAGCGGGTTTCTCGGTTCGCTCAGAGCTCCAGGTCGTACGCGCCACTGTGCTTCGCCTCCTGGCGGACCTCGTCGAGCAGGGCGGCCCTGCTCGCCCTGCTCGCCCACACCGGAGCCATGGCCCGGTTGTACACATCCCGCATGGTCTTGCCGTCCTTGCGCGGCGTGTCGAGGAACCGCTTGAAGTCCGGTGGCTCCTCGACGACCCTCGCCAGCTCGGCCTCGAGCCGTTCTTCGGTCTCCTCAAGGGCCCGGCGGGCGACCCGTGCCGCATCAGCCTGTCGTGCAGCCTCGGCGCGCTCGCCCTCAGCGAGGCGCGTTATCTCGGCGAGCTGAACCTGGGCCTCAAGCCGACCATCTTCGTAGCCCTCTCGGTGCCCGTCGGCCTTCGCCCGTCGTTTGATCTCGACGGCCTCTTCCAGCTCGGCAGTCACGGCTGCGCGCTCCTTCTCGGCAGCCGCGAGCTCGGCCTTGGCCGCTTGCTTGTACTCCCAGGCAGCCTTGCTGTCCTTCTCCGCGACCGAGATCTTGGCCGCGAGCTTGGTCTCGACATACTCACGCTCGGCGACCGCGACGCGCTCGGCATCCATCGACCTGCCGAACTCTTCCTTGCCCATCCCGGCGAGGTGGCGCTCCTCGTCGAAGTCCGGCGAGATGTCGTAGCCGCGTTCGATCAGATGCTGCTTGAGGCCCTCGTGGTACTCCCGCATCTTGGCCGGCCCACTCTTGACCTTGCCCTGCTCGTCGCGCACATCCCGGTGCGAGAACCATGCGCGCGAGGTGTCGACGCGCAGCCGCCCCGGCTTCCTCGGATCGGCGGCGAAGGTGTCGGCGACGATCTGAATGTGCGGCGTGGACTCGGAGAACTGAATGTCGTACCCGAGCACAGCATCGCGGCCACCAGGGATCACGTTCTCCGCGAGATAGTCGACCACGGCCTCGAAGTACTTGACGGCTTCATCGCGGTCCGCCGCGATCCAGCGGCTGCGCCGCATCGGCTCACCCGTGTTCCTGTCGACGACCGGCTCACCGGTCGTCGCGTCGAGCACCGGATAGAAGTCCTCGATCTCCTCGCACATCGACTTCGGCAGGTGAGAGACCAACAGGCTCGTGGTCACCGCGCCGCCGGCCATCTTCCCGTTCTTGTCAGGAGCATCCTCGCGCAACTTCCGACTGAGCAACCCCACCCGGGACTCGCCGTAGTCCAGCACCTGCCGACGATCGGTGCAGCGAGCAAACCCGCCGCTGTTGTCGTTGACCATCGCAATGTTCAGCTGCTCATCGGCGACGACAATATTCGGGTTGCGCGCCGCCCAGTACGTGATGCTCTGCTGGTCCAACTCGCGCATCGCCTCATGCAAGATCGCTGCGCGCTCACCGACCGCCTTCGTGTGCTTCGCGTGGAACCCAGCGCGGCCCACTACTTGCTCACTCATGATGCCTCCGTTCCTCTCCCCGAGCCTCGGGCTGCGCCACTCGGGGAGAGCACCTCCGACGCGTCCCATCCGTGCTGCGGGACCCTGCTTCGCCGCCCACAGCACGACCGTGCCGCAACAAATCCTTGTCGTGTGGGTCAAGGGCTGCGCACCCCCCGACAAGGATTTGTTTTAACCCCGTAAGACAAAGTGATCGAGCTGCGCTCGACCGGGCTGCGCCCTTCACTTTGTCCGGGGCCCTCCGGCGGCCGCTGCGCGGGGCTCCGGCCGCTGTGCGCCCGGGGAACCAGGCACCTCCACCGACGCCCCAGTGGGGCGTCGGCTTCGGTGCGGGCGGCAACACCGGGCAGTCGGGATCGAGGTCCCGGTGGGGCCTTGCGACAGTCGCCATCTCGACCACCTCAGGACCCGTAGTGCGCCGTCGAGGTGGTCGAGATCCCGGCCTCGTCGTACCCGTCGGCGGGCTCGTACGATGTCGAATAATCGACCACCGAACCATCGCCCGAGGTCGCCTCCTCGTGCCCGTCCTCGGCGCTACCCTGGGCGGTGAGCCACTCCCGGGCGTGGTCGAGATCGACGGCCCGCCGAAGAGTCTCCACCTCCTCCGCCGAGGTCGCTCCGAGGGAGTCGGCCAACCACTCCCCGAGGGAGTGCTTGGCGTCGAGGAGCGCCCGCGCTGCCGCCTTCTTCTCGGCCCGCTCGGCGGCCCGAATCTGGGCGTTGAGCTTGGCGCGCTCGGCCTTGAGCTCTGCTGCGGTCTTGTTGGTCATGGTTCCTGCTTTCTGTTGGTTGAGCTCTTGTTGTTGTCCGGTGCTCATCTCCGGGGGATACGGGCGGCTCAAACCGACACCGCGTCGAAGCGAACGACTCTTTGCCGCTCTTCCGGCGTCAGCGCGCTCTGGGCTGCGAACATGGCCTCATCGAGGGCCCGGGCTCGCTCAAGGTGATCTGCCATGAACGGCCACACCTTGTGCGAGCTGTTCGATGGCAGGCAGGCGCATCCGTGGCCGGTGCGCCAGATGTCGGCGTGGACCCGGAGGTGAGGATCGTCGCGCGCGATGCCGTGGTGCGCGGAGCACATCTCCATCCACTCAACGACATTGCGACGACACGCCTCGACGGCATCGCGGTAGACACGCTCGCGCTCCGACGACGCCTCGTGAGCACGCCGGGAGCGCTCCTCAAGAGGGATGACCTCACCCACATCAGCAAACTCCGCCAGCACGTCCTCGGCCATCAACGGGGACAAAGCCGGCTGAGCGACCCGGTCGTGCTGGGCCACGATCGGCGCGACGGTCTTGACCTCGATCTCACCGCGCACACGTTCCCGCTCGGCGGCGTCCTTGATCGCCTTGCACCGGCGGGCCAACAACTCCAGATCCTGACGCATGTGCTCGTGCCGCTCGTAGCTCTGGTACTCGCGGGTGCCGTTGAGCACGCCGGAGTTCACGAAGATCGAGAACTCGTGCTCGGCAACCGGGATGATCAACGGGAACCTCCGGAACCCCTGGTCCAGGTTCTCCGCTTCGTGCTCGACCCTCACGCCACCCTGCATACTCACGTACTCGCCCGCCAGGCCTCGTAGAAAGGTCTCGTAGTCCTGGGGTCCGGTAACGATGTTCACGCGGTTGAGCAACTGCGTGTGACTGTTCTTGATGTTCACGATGGGCTGCTCGTCAGGGTCCCGCCACGGTCCCAGGATGCGGAAGAGCATGCCGCGGCTCTTGGCCGTGCGAATCATGTCGCCGACACGCATGTCCTCCCAGATGACGACCGGCTCGCCGTCGTAGCCCTCCCACGAAACGTTCTCGCCACCGACCTTGAAATAGGGCCTCTCTGCGTCCGGCGCGAGCGCCCGAGCCAGAGCCTTCGCGAGGAGATCCTTGCCGACCCCACCAGGTCCGAATACGTAGAAGTTCATCACCGACTCAGGGGCGTCCTGATGGGCGAGGAAGTCGCCGCGCAGCTTCTGGAAGTGCGCCAGGTTACCCTTTGCGAAGTACATCGCGGGCTCCTGGTCACGGACCTGGTTGAGTGTCAGCGCCCCCTGTCCAACGGCTTGGAAGAGCTTGCTGAGCTTCGCCCCAGCGCCGCCTTCGGCAGCGTTGTGCCGGGTGGCCATGTGGGCGTCGAGCGCCTTCCCGAAGTCGAAGTTCGCCACCACCCGACCGCGCCCGTACTGGTACTTACCGGGCATGCCCGACTGAGTGCGATCGACCAGGTAGTAGCGCTCCGGCTGGGTGACGCCAGGGATCGCGTTCTTCCCGCGCGACTCGTGCGTCAGGTACTCGGCCAGATCGAAGAACGCCTTCTCGGCGGCGTTGCGACCCCTGTGGGTCTCGCGCCCCTCCTGGGCGGCGACCTCGTTGGGCACGCGCACCCGGGCGCTCGGGATCATGAACGCATCGGAGACCGTGCGGACCGTCGGGCGAGTCTCGGTGTCGAACCACAAGACCATGTGCACGTGGAGACCCTTGAGCCCGATGCAGGTGAACTCGCCGGTGCCCTCATCGACATCGACGAGACGATCACCGTCGTGCCAGACGTAGGCGTAGTGGTGCAGTCGCTCTCCGAGCACCTCGAACCCGGCATCGAGCTGCTCCTGGGTGAGCATCAGCTCGCCCGTCTCCGGGTGGTGCCGGTACTGCATGATCGAGAAGACTCCCGAGCGCGTGCGGGCCCGCTCGACCTGCTTGTCCGACTCGGCCGTCTTCTGGTCCTCGAAGAAGGCACGAGCCGTCTCGACCTCCTCCGGCGTGGAAGCGACGACGAGGGGCTCCACATCGTCGCTTCGATCAGCGCCGGGCACGTCCAGATCGGCGTAGTCCACGGTTGCGGCCGACAGCACGGCCTCCGCGTCAGTTTCTGAAACTGACGCGCGCGAACCCAAGGAGTCGCGCGCGTCTAATGCCTGGTCAGAGAGTGATTCCTGGGGTTGGTCGAACACCGTGCGTCCGTTTGTCCGTTTTCCATCAGCAAGAAGCACCCCCTCCAAAACCGGGTTTTCGACGACAGCGTCGGCAGATCCCCCTCCCTCCTGGGGGGTCGTAGTCGTCTTCTCCAGGTCGGGGGGAGAGGACAGGTGCGACTGAGGCATCACCGGGCACCCCGAGTCACAACGCGGCGGGAGCGCCGGAACGCTTCGAGATCCTCGACCAGGTATGCGACGAGTCCGTCGCCGTACTTGATGTACGCGGGACCGATGCCCAGCGAGCGCCAGTTGGCGAGAGTCTTGGGGGAGGGGCGGCCACCGAGAAAGGCAGAGGCCTGCTCGGTCGAGAGCGCGTCGGTGAGGGTCTTGGGCATGGCGCGGCGAACCTTCGTGCGAAGTTGGTTCGCCGTCTGCGGTTTCCATGATCCGCCGCAGGGACTTCCCAGTCCGTCTTGCTGGGCTCCGGTTAGCCGGTTTAGCTCACCCATGATCCGGGCGGCACGGTCAGCGTCCGCGTCCTGCGGAGCGCCTGAATCCAGGATATGTCCCGATCGGACCCTGCACAACCCACTTGAACCCGGGTGCAGATCACCGTACCGTTCATCTTGACCCTGAGAGGAAGTCACCGCATGGCTCGCGCAGCAACCACCCGCCTCGAACCCGGCCAGCACTCCATCGACCGCGCCAAGCCGTTCCCGCACGGCGACGGCTGGGCGTTGCGGTGGCGTCTGCGCCTCCCCGGCGGCAGACTGCTGGACAAGACCACCAAGGCCCCAACGAAGGGGGAGGTGCGTGCCCGAGCACGCCGCACCGCAGACTCCCTGCTGAAGGCACCAGGTAACGCGAACTGGACTCACACGTCACCGGTCCTCGCCTACATGGAGAACGTCACACTGCCGGCCATCCGCGCCGACCGGCTCGCCGAGGCCACCACCCGGCGCTACGAGCTGGCCTACCGGCTGCTGCGCGGGGAATGCCGCCAGAAGCACAAGCACCTTCACTCGCTTGCTGGCCTCTCGATCCACGACGCGATGCGGCCGCGCAACCTGACACGCTGCCTAGAGGAGATCGGCGAGCTGCACGGCGCGAAGAACGTCAAACATGCAAAGACCGTGGCCAAGAAGTATCTGGCTGGCCCTCTACGCGTCGACGAGCTGCTCGAAGTCAATCCGCTGGCCGACCTCGACGTCGACCTCAGCCGTGCGAAGCGGCCCGCGGTCAGCCGCGGAGGGCAGGCCTTGGCCTTGGAGGAGTACCAACGCGTCATCGAGCATCTCCTCGTGGCCGACCCCGAGAACGTGCCCCAGCCCAAACGCGGGCGCTGGAGCCACGACACTCAGATCCTGCAGCGCGCCCAGGTGATCGACGTCGTGCTGGCCCAAGCGAACACCGGCCTGCGAACCAGCGAGCTGGCCACGCGTCCCGTCGCAGAGTGCACGGTCGACAAAGATGGAACCTTCATCTTCTGGCTGCCCGACACGGCGGTGAAGACCCGCAGAGGCCGACCGGTCCCAGTCCTCGACCCCCGAGTGAGTGCCCGGCTCGCGGCTCGACTGAAGACCGCCAAGGGCGATCAGCTCTTCCCGGCTCCATCGGACCCGAGCAAGGCATGGGATCCTCGCACGCGCGACCGGAAGATCGCCGCGCTGTACCAGGAGATGGCCACGGACCTGAAGATCGACCTATTTGAGTTCGAGCGCGGGCACCTGTGGCGCACCACCTTGAACACGCTGCTGTACGACCGTCTGCCCGAGGCCACGCGCACGCGACTGCTCGGCCACTCCCCGGCCGTCAACCGGCAGTTCTACACCGCGGTGACCGACACCAAGAGCGTGGTTGAGGCCGCCTCCATCCTCCGCGAGAAGCCGGAGATGTAACCGCAGAAGTCACCGCAAGTAGCGGGAACCACCGGGATGTGGCGGGCTCTGCTGGGATACCTGAATCGACAAACAGCCTTGTAAACAGGGCTGAAGCGGGCTGGGGTGCACGGTTGACACTATTGACCAATGCGATTCAAGGGGTCGCAGGTTCAAATCCTGTCATCCCGACCAATACAGGCTTATTCAAACCTTTGGACTGAGTAAGTCGGTACGGCACCGAAGCAGGGTCTTCCGCAGGAATGCGGGAGGCCCTCTTCGTTTTCGTCGGCGTGTGTGCGGCCGAGGTGAGGCGGTGGTGTGTCTGCCACTCGTGGAACGCTTCGTTGATCTCTGTCCGTTCGCTGGTGAGGTGCAGGCCATCTTCGGTGATGAGGACGTTGAGCTTCTTGAAGAACGCGCCGAGGAGGTTGCGTCGGGCGCTGTCGGGCAGGCTCTCGTATAGCTCGCGGGGCTTCTCAAGCAAGTCGATGGAGGCGTAGACGCGGTCGACGCCGCGCTGGATTCGGGCGCCGGTGCGTGCGAGTTTCTCGGCTACGGCGCCCTTCTGCAGGGTGACGGCTTCGAGTCGTTCGCGGAGCTTGCTGCTGGGGAGCTTGCCATCGGCGGCAAGATCGATCAGCCGATCCTCCTGTGCTTCGAGCTTGGCGAGTTGGGTGCGGAGCGCGTCCTTCTCTTCTTGCTCGTGGGACTGCATCTCTTCGAGGGCGTGGCGTACCTGGTCGCGGATCTCGATGAGTTCCTCGGTGTGGAACTCCTCGGCGGCGACAGCTCTGGCGACGGCCTCTTCGACGTCGTCGAGGCGGACGCTGGGCATGCTGCAGAGGCCGCGTTGTTTGGCGGTGCAGAGGTAGTACTCGTAGGTGCCGCCGTGGCCGGTGTTCTGGCTGTAGACGAGGCCGCTGTCGCGCCCGGCTTCCTTGCATTCGGCGCAGTAGAGCAGGCCGCGGAGGAAGTGGAAGTGGGTGCGGTCGCGGTCGCCTTTGCGGTTGCGGCCGTCGAGGATTTTCTGCACGGCGAGGAACAGTTCCTTGGAGATGATCGGTTCGTGGCGTCCCGGGTAGAGGCGTCCTTTGTAGCGGATGACGCCGGTGTAGTACGGATCGCGGAGGATCATCGCCAGCTGGCTCGTGGACAGTGGCCTGGCCGCGCGCTTCGATGAGGGGCGCGTGGTCAGTCCTTGGTGTTCGAGCATGATTTGCAACTGCATGATCGAGTGCTGCCCGGTCGAGTACTGCTCGAACGCCCACCGGATGAGCGGAGCACGGACGGGGTCGACGTCGATGGTGTTGACCAGGCGCCCGTCGAAGTCCTTTCGCGCGTTGAGGTAGCCGAGCTTCGCGCGTCCCACGGTGCCGCCGCGCTCGACTTTATGGGCTCTTCGGACATCTGGTGGGGGTCATGGTGTGAGGCCTCCGGCGGCGAGGAGCATGCGGAGTCGGTAGTTGTGGCGGTTGCGGAACCCTCTGGCGAGGCGGCGGTGGAGCTCGATGATCCCGTTGACGGCCTCGGTGCCGCCGTTCGATGATCTCCCGGTCGTGAAGTAGGCCAGGAACGCTGCCTGCCAACGGCGGAGGGTGCGGCCGAGCCTCGCGATCTCCGGGATCGGGCAGGTGTGAAACGAGTCGACGACCTTCCGGGCGATCCGCCGCCCGGCGGCGAGGTCCTTCTGGTGGTAGGCGGAGCGGAGTTGCTGCGCGCACTGCCATGCGACGAACACCTCGTCGTGCGCGGGATCGGCCTTGATCGTCGTCGCGAGCCTGTTCCGCTGTTTCTCGGTGAGGTTCTCTGCCCCGGCGCGGAGGATCGTCTGGATTCCGTAGAGCGGGTCGCCCTTCCGTCCGCGATGTCCGAGGGTGTCCTGCTGGACACGGCGGCGCACCTCGTCCACAGCGGCGGTGCCGAGCTTGACGACGTGGAACGCGTCGAGCACCGTGGTGGCGTCTTCGAGCTTGTCGTCGATCGCGGTCTTGTAGCCGGCGAACGGGTCCAACGCCGCGACCTGCACGTTCTTCCGGAACGCATCGCCGCGGTCTGCGAGCCAGGACGCGTAGGCCTTCCCCGACCGGCCGGGCACGAGATCGAGCAGTCTGGCCCGCGTCGTTCCGTGGTCGTCGCGGCTCAGGTCGACCATCCCGGTCAGCTCCTTCGGGCCGTGCTTGCGAGGATCGACGTGATGCCAGATGTGCTCATCCACGCCGAGCGTGGTCACGTTCTCGAACCGGGACTCATCGGCCGCCGACTTGACGAGCTCGGGCTCAACCGCGCGCCACACGGTCTTCCACGACGTGTCGAGCTGACGGGCCAGACCGTGAACGGTCGCGTGCTCGCGACGTAGCTGCCCGATCGCCCATGCCACGGCGCGCTGGGTGATCGACCCGCGTCGGGCAACCAGATCCGGAAGCTGCTCCACGAACGTCTTCCGCACGCAATCCTCCTCGCCACACCGCCAGACCCGTTGCCGCCACACAATCCGCACCCGTGTCGTCCCGGGCACGTCATGAAGCACGCGACGGCGCCGGCCGCGACTGGTCGCGATGACTCCACACGACAGGCACCCGATCGGAGCTGCCAGGCTCGAGACCGTCACGACCAGCAGCCCGTCACGGCGCTGGGCGTGCTCGACATAGACACCGGGAAGGCCGAGCAGAACGTCGCAGCGGGAACACGGATCGGCGGAGCGCGCGTCAGCGCACCCCGAGGTAGGGTGAAGCACGTCGAGGTCCTCGGAGTCGATCAGACAGTTAGCGCTACTGATCCTCCGGGATCTCGACCCCTACCCGCCGACCATCACCCGGCGAGCCTCACCCCCACCAAATGTCCGAAGAGCCCGTTTGCGAGTGAACACGATATCCGGGCGCACCCTCCCCTCCGGCAGATCGATGCGGAAGTCGCACCGGTACCGGAACCCGGCCCGGTGCAGCGCAGACCGCAAAGCCAGCTCTGGCTTCGTATCCCGGCGCCGGTTCGCCTGCATGTTCCGGCGGCGACCCTCGCTCGACGCGGCAGGTACATGCCGCCTCTCGTCCTTCTCGCCGCCCACCATGACTACAAGGCTAGGCTCGCGGGAGAATGCGGGCACTCTGAGCCGTTGACATTGACTCTGGAAAAGACACCCCGCTAGGCCGTGAGTTCCTGGAGAGTGGGAATGCAGGCAGGTAACAGAACATCCCTTTGAAGGGCTCAGCGAAATGGGCAGCTCCTGCCGTCTACTCGGGAGAACTTGGTTGTCTGAGAAGGCTATCTTTCATTGGGTCGCGTCGCTCACGTCACTGCTCTTCTTCATGCGCTTCTGCTCGTACATCCGTTCATCTGCATAGCGAATCACGGTGTGTACTTCGTTATCCTCGTCAGGCCAGGTGGAAACCCCCCAGCTGAAGGAGATCTCGCCGGGCAGACCTTGAACAACCTCATCCAACCGCTCTCTGAGCGCTGCCCCGTCCTCGGATCGTTTCATGACGACTCCGAACTCATCGCCGCCGTAGCGGAAAATATGGCATAGATCGTTGGGTAGCGTGCTCGTCAGGTGTGCGGCGACAGTTCTCAGCAGTTCATCACCGGCCTCGTGCCCACCTGGGCCGTCATTGACGGCTTTCAATCCATCTACATCGATGGAAGCATAGTCAAACGTGACTTCGGTCCTAACCCAATCCCTCGTCACTGCCTCCATACGCCGACGATTGCCGAGACGTGTCAATCGATCTTCTTCGGCCTCAGTACGCCATACATCGAGAAGATTGCTCACTGAGGCATCGCCTACCACTGAAAGAACTTGCAGGGCTTCTCGCAAGTCTGCCTGAGGGTCCTTGGAGGCCTCTATCACCAATGTTGCGAGCTGCAGATACGCGGCCTCCGGGTTCCCTTCCCACCCAGACATGGCGAATCCCACCGCGAGTCCGCGCAGGACTGCGTCGGGAGGATGGCCAAGCCCTTGCACCCGGCTCAGCACGTCGGCGATGAGTTGGGCACTGTCCGAGGGGTCGCCCAGTCTGCTAAGAATTGGGTTTGCCCGACATGCGCGCCGCCAGTTCTCGTCAAGCTCCTTCGCGTCCATTTCCTGCCGCCCTAGACAGTGTTCTTTTGGATCGTTGGCCAGACCGTTACAGCAGCTTCAGCCATCTGAGCCTGACGGCTAGCCACGACGTCGGGAGTCACCTGATCCCAGGTCAGCCCGAGCGAGCTGCGCAGCTCGTCATGCGCTTCGAAGAAGGCCAGACGCTCGAGAGGCGCAGAAGGTACCTTCGCGGACAGGTGAGCTGGGAACAGGCCGTAGTTGCCTATGCGGGCACTTAGTTGTTTACGATCATCTTCGGCAACAAAGTCGCCCCATACGCCATTCGGGTCAGTTCGTGGGAAGAATCCGATGGGCACCGAGTCACCATGCCGCAGTGTCGAAATGGCTTCGCCGGAATCAAGCGAGCGAAGAAGGTATCGAAGGTAGGAGATCCGGAGTACTCGTCGTTCCCGGAAAGTTGCCTCGAACTCGCGGTCGCTGGCTACCATTCCATCGAGCTCACGAAAAACTTCCTCAACTGTCCGTGCGCGTTCATTCGAGACTCGGACTGCCGCCTCCGCATAGTAACGCTCAGCACTACCACCACCGATCCCGCCGACGATAAGTCCGCGCACAGACCAGTTGACGATGGAGGCCAGGAGTTCGCCCAGGTCGGTTCCCGGGAACTTCCGCATTGCGGCGATAGCAAGCGGGCGGTACTGCTCAAACCCGAGCTCGAGCAGCACCGCCACAGAACGCGGTGCCATAGCCGGGAGTTCAGCCCAGAGGTAGTGATCCGGGTCAAGCAGTGCAGCATAGGCAGGTGCTGACTTTGCCATTTCGCGCAACACCGACACAGCTTCATCCCGGGCCGAGACGTTGCTCCGCAAGGACTTATACAGGTCTCGTTCTCTGGTCGCACCCTGCCTTGAGCTCCACCATTGACGAATAAACGAAGTGATCTCTTTGGATGTCGCCGTCTCTTCGATCGCGCGTGAGGTCGATACCCACAACTCCTGAGCCAGCGCGATTTCCTCCCTGCTTAGGCCAAGAAGATAGTTCTTTATGAGATCCGAAACCGAGAGTTCCATTCCGCGATCGTTGAGCGTCTCAAAGATGACGAACGCATCTGAGTCATCCGTCACGCTGACGGCAATAACTTGTGTTCGTTTCTCCAAGAGCTCTACCCAGCGAAGGAGCCGATCCTCCCACTTCGGGCCGACGCCTTCCACGTCGTCCACCAGCCGCGCGCTCAATCGCGCGAAAGCATCCGCGAGCGCCGGGCGAGTTTCTGCGTCTTGGGCTGGGGTATCGCGAAGCCTGAGAATATGCGCTTCGAAGAATGCTTGATCCACGGCGTTAAGCTGAAGCTTCGGCTGTGTTCTGTTTTCCAGGAGGGATGGCGCAGCCAGATACAGGGACTGCAACGTTTCGGCACGGCGAACATCGCCTCTATCTCGGAACACGTCCCGTATCGCTGCTAGCAGCATGGACGTCGTAGCCAAACGTTGCTGTCCATCGATAACTGACGCCGCGCCACTGGCCGAACGTCCCAGAACTACTGTGCCAAGGAAATAGAACGGCTGGTCAGTGGTGAGCGCGGCCTTGAGATCAAACCAGTATTCATCAACCTGCTCCCTGCTCCAAGAGTAGTTGCGTTGAAACGCTGGAACTTCGAGCGACTGATCCCTGAGAAGATGCGCAACCCCTCGAAGGCTGATGTCTAACTGTCCACCGTCTTGCATGACTGCCTACTCTCGTCCGTGCGCCTGCTTGATCATTCTGCCGTACACGAGGGTCTAAGCGCGGTGTCAGATGGGGAGGCCGCTCGTTGCCGATAGGTCATACTGGCTCTGCGCATTCTGGGTGGGGTGAGGCGCTCGGGCGTGGCGTGACGGGGTGAGGTGGGTCGAGGCCCGGAGGATCGGTAGCGACCAAGCAACCTGTTCGTCCGGAGACCTCGACCCGTGCCTGATGCTACGCGCTGCGCCGCCGCGCGCCCATGTTCTGCTGTCTACTGTGATCGCTGCGACCTGCTCGTCGGACTCGACGGGCTCCGGGTGGCCGGGGTCGAGCGTCGCGGCGATGGCGTGCTCGTGATCGATGCCGAGTCGCCGCCGGGTCCGGTCGGCTGCCCTGAGTGCGGAGTGGTCGCGGAGTCGGCGGGACGGAAGGTGCTCGTTCTGACGGACGCCCCGATGGGCGGGACTCCGGTTCGGGTCCGGTGGCGCAAGCGCCGCTGGCGGTGTCGCCAGGACGGGTGCGGGGTGCGCTCATTCACGGAGCAGAACCCGACCGTCGCGGCGGCCAACAAAGCGCTGACGGCTCGCGCGGTGGCGTGGGCGGTGGCGCAGATGCGCCGCGAGAACGCGTCAGTGCGCGGTGTCGCTCGGCAGCTGCGCGTCGCGTGGCGCACGGTCTGGACGCACGTGGAGGCCGAGTTGCAGCGCCGCGAGCAGGACCCTGGCCGGTTCGATGGCGTAGAAGTGCTCGGCGTGGACGAGCACCTGTGGCATCACGTGTCCACGAAGCCCGTCGCCGACGGCGGGCGCGGTCCGAAGGAGCTGACCGGGATGGTCGACCTGACCCGAGACGCCACGGGACGCGTGCGGGCGCGACTGCTGGACCTGGTGCCAGGTCGATCCTCGAAGGCGTACGCAGACTGGATCAAGGAGCGGGACGAACAGTTCCGTGCCGGGGTGAAGATCGCAGCTCTTGACCCGTTCGCCGGCTACAAGAAGGCCCTCGACGACGAACTCGACGACGCGACCGCGGTGCTGGACGCGTTCCACGTCGTCAAGCTCGGCACCGCCGCGGTTGATGACGTCCGTCGCCGCGTCCAGCAAGACACCCTCGGCCATCGCGGCTGCAAGGGAGATCCGCTCTACGGGATCCGCAACATCCTCCGCGCCGGACGGGAGCGCCTCACCGACAGGCAGCGGTCCCGGCTCGACGCGGCGTTCGCGACGAGGGAGGAGCACGTTGAAGTTGAAGTCGCCTGGCACGCCGCCCAGCAGCTCCGCGACGCCTACCGGCACCCCAACCTGGTCGAAGGGCACAAGATCGCCGAGAAGGTTCTCGAATCGTTCCCGTCCTGCCCGATCCCCGAAATCGCCCGCCTCGGCCGCACCCTCACCCAGTGGCGAGCCGCGTTCCTGGCCTACTGGGCGACAGGACGCTCATCCAACGGCGGCACCGAGGCCGTGAATGGGCTCATCGAACTCGCCCGCCGGATCGCCCGCGGCTTCACCAACTACGACAACTACCGGCTCCGCATGCTCCTGATCGCCGGCGGACTTGACCCCCTCACCCCCACCTAGAATGCGCAGAGCCTAACCGGCTCTGCGGACATTTGGTGGGGGTGAGGCTCGCCGGGTGATGGTCGGCGGGTAGGGGTCGAGGTCCCGGAGGATCAGTAGCGCTAACTGTCTGATCGACTCCGAGGACCTCGACGTGCTTCACCCTACCTCGGGGTGCGCTGACGCGCGCTCCGCCGATCCGTGTTCCCGCTGCGACGTTCTGCTCGGCCTTCCCGGTGTCTATGTCGAGCACGCCCAGCGCCGTGACGGGCTGCTGGTCGTGACGGTCTCGAGCCTGGCAGCTCCGATCGGGTGCCTGTCGTGTGGAGTCATCGCGACCAGTCGCGGCCGGCGCCGTCGCGTGCTTCATGACGTGCCCGGGACGACACGGGGGCGGATTGTGTGGCGGCAACGGGTCTGGCGGTGTGGCGAGGAGGATTGCGTGCGGAAGACGTTCGTGGAGCAGCTTCCGGATCTGGTTGCCCGACGCGGGTCGATCACCCAGCGCGCCGTGGCATGGGCGATCGGGCAGCTACGCCGCGAGCACGCGACCGTTCACGGTCTGGCCCGTCAGCTCGACACGTCGTGGAAGACCGTGTGGCGCGCGGTTGAGCCCGAGCTCGTCAAGTCGGCGGCCGATGAGTCCCGGTTCGAGAACGTGACCACGCTCGGCGTGGATGAGCACACGCTCCGAGCCTCCCCATCACGTCGATCCCCGCAAGCGCGGCCCGAAGGAGCTGACCGGGATGGTCGACCTGAGCCGCGACGACCACGGAACGACGCGGGCCAGACTGCTCGATCTCGTGCCCGGCCGGTCGGGGAAGGCCTACGCGTCCTGGCTCGCAGACCGCGGCGATGCGTTCCGGAAGAACGTGCAGGTCGCGGCGTTGGACCCGTTCGCCGGCTACAAGACCGCGATCGACGACAAGCTCGAAGACGCCACCACGGTGCTCGACGCGTTCCACGTCGTCAAGCTCGGCACCGCCGCTGTGGACGAGGTGCGCCGCCGTGTCCAGCAGGACACCCTCGGACATCGCGGACGGAAGGGCGACCCGCTCTACGGAATCCAGACGATCCTCCGCGCCGGGGCAGAGAACCTCACCGAGAAACAGCGGAACAGGCTCGCGACGACGATCAAGGCCGATCCCGCGCACGACGAGGTGTTCGTCGCATGGCAGTGCGCGCAGCAACTCCGCTCCGCCTACCACCAGAAGGACCTCGCCGCCGGGCGGCGGATCGCCCGGAAGGTCGTCGACTCGTTTCACACCTGCCCGATCCCGGAGATCGCGAGGCTCGGCCGCACCCTCCGCCGTTGGCAGGCAGCGTTCCTGGCCTACTTCACGACCGGGAGATCATCGAACGGCGGCACCGAGGCCGTCAACGGGATCATCGAGCTCCACCGCCGCCTCGCCAGAGGGTTCCGCAACCGCCACAACTACCGACTCCGCATGCTCCTCGCCGCCGGAGGCCTCACACCATGACCCCCACCAGATGTCCGAAGAGCCATGAAAGTGGAGACACTGATGGCCATGATCGAAAAGCAGGAGCGTGAGGAGCGGCGTCGCGTGCAGCGCGAGGGCGTCCAGGCGTTGGAAGCGTCCGGCGCGTCCACACTCAGCTCTGAGGTGCCAGGAATCCCCGCTCGCGATGATCTGCGTGCTGCACAACTGATCGCCCCGGACCTCGTCCAGCTTGAGCTCCGCTGGCGGCTGCCTGCGCGCCACCGCGACCGCGTGATGCGAGTGATCCGGTCCGTCAGGGAGAAGGTCCGTGAGGGCGCGGCGATCTACGAACTCTGCGATTACCTCGATGTCGGCGTCGTCTGTCGGTCCGCCGCACTGATCTGGATCAGGTCAGACGTGATCCACACGCCCAGCGGCGCTGTGCCACAAGCTGAGGGCCGATGTGTACCTGGATACTACGTGCCGTCGAGGACGAGACCGCGGGCCAATGCGGTCGTCCCAGGCCCGCATGTAGCGTCGTGAGCGATGAAAGGGGACCAGATGATCCGGGTGCAATCCCTGACGAAATGCTACCGACGCAAGATCGCCGTAGATGACATCGACTTCACTGTTGAGTCGGGCAAGGTGACCGGCTTCCTGGGGCCTAACGGTGCGGGGAAGACGACGACCATGCGAATGATCGTCGGCCTCGATGAGCCGAGCTCCGGAACCGCCGAAGTGCGTGGACGAAAGTACCGCGACCTCCAGTCACCGTTGCGCGAGGTCGGGGTGCTGCTCGACGCTCGCGCCGCCCTGAAAAGTCGATCAGCGTACAAGCACCTGCTTGCAATCGCCGCGACACACCGCATCGGCCCCGCACGCGTGCGCGAGGTGATGGGAATGACGGGCATCGAAGACGTCGCGAACAAGCGTGTCGGCGGCTTCTCTCTGGGCATGGGCCAACGGCTCGGCATTGCTGCGGCGTTGCTCGGCGATCCGGGGGTCATCATCCTCGATGAGCCGATCAATGGACTCGATCCCGATGGCGTTCTCTGGGTCCGTTCCTTCCTCCGGCAGCTCGCCGCAGAAGGCCGGACTGTCTTGTTGTCGTCGCACCTGATGAGCGAGATGGCGCAAACGGCCGATCAGCTGATCGTCATCGGGCGGGGCCGCATCCTCGCCGACGGCCCGCTGCAGGACGTGATGAGCAGCGCGACGACCACGGTAGTGCGCGTGCGCACCCATCGCGCTGAACACCTCGTAGCTGCACTTGCCCGTGACGGGGTGACCCTCACGTCCCAGCCGGATGGCGCCATCGATGTGAGCGGGATGACCTCGGAAGAGGTCGCGGATGCCGCGGCGTCTGAAGGGATCGTCTTGTATGAGGTCTCCACGCATGCTGGTTCGCTGGAACAGGCATACCTCGCTCTGACCGAAGGATCTGCCGAATACACAGCCGCGTCGATCGCCTCGAAGGAGGAAAACGCATGACCCCCCTGACCGTATCGAGACAGCGTTCAACAGCGTCGAGCGCGCCGCGGCTCGTCAACATCCTGCACTCGGAGTGGATCAAGCTGTCGACGATGACGTCCACGTGGATCTGTCTGGTCGGCATGCTCATTCTGGGGCTCGGCGCCGGAGTGTTTGCCGTCTCGAACACTCTCGTTTTTGCTGCCGGACACGGTTATGACCTTCAGCGCATCATGTACGACCTCACGCAGGTCGCCGGTGCGATGTGCCCGGTCTTTGCGGGCATCCTCGGAGTCATGTCCATGGGAGCGGAGTACTCCTCGGGGACGATACAGCCCACCATGCTGGCCGTCCCCGGTCGGCTGAAGGTGCTCTGGGCGAAAGCCCTGGTGCTGTTCACCGCGGTGTCGGTGGTGGCGGCCATTATGATTTTCGGCGCATGGGCCATCGCCAACCCCATGATCCGGGAAGCAGGCATGGATGTCTCTCTCGCTAGTGACGGCGTGCTCGGCTCATTGCTCGGCACGGTCCTCTACCTGGCGCTGACGGCCGTGTTCGGTCTCGGCGTCGCCGCCATCGTCCGATCGACGACCGCGGGGGCGATCATCATCTTCACACTGACCTTCCTTGGCCCTGGACTGTCGATGCTGCTTCCCGCCGGTCTGGCCTCGACCGTGCTGCGGATGCTGGTCATCGGAAACGGCGGGTACTCGATGGTACAGATGGCCATCCCCGATGCGCCGTTCGCAAATGGCCAGGGATATCTCAGCCCGGCCGCGGGAGCAGTGCTGGTGGTCGCCTGGGCGTTCGTCAGCCTGATCGGCGGAGCGATCGCCCTGCGGAAGCGAGATGTATGAGTCGGAAGGGGGTCGTAGAGGGCGACGCCGCAGCGCGAACGCACCGCTCGTGGCGTCCCGGGCCACGCGTCCTGGCCAAACACCTCGCGGTGCTCGGCGGCTATGGACTCTTCGTCGCGATCGGTGTTGCGTTGTCGACTTGTTCGGACTGGAGCGCACCGCTCGCACCCCTGCTCCTGCTCGCGGTCGCAGGGGCCCTGGTCATCGTGGCGCGGACGTCCTCCCCCACGTTCGCCGTCGCCGGGGGACTGCTACTGTTACCGTTCTCATTCTGGGTCGGCGCTGGCGCGGAGACTTTCGTCCTCGCAGTCGTGCTGTTTTCAGTGAGCATCCAATGCACGCTCCGGGACACGTGGAAGTGGTACCTCGCCGCGCTCGTTGCACTGGTGGTGGCCTCGTGCGTCTTCAGCTGGCGACTCAACGGTGGTGGCGCGCCCTTTCTTGGGACGGCACCCCGGACGGGAGAACAGGCACTGCTAAACGCAGCCAACCTGCTCGCTATCATCGGCATTCCGCTGCTCGTGCTGGTCCTGCTCGGGATAAACCTCGGGAGCCGGCGACGGTACGTCGCCGGACTCGTCGAACGCGCGGAGCATCTGAGACGGGAGCGTGACCAGCAGGCAACCATCGCACGAGCCGACGAGCGCGAGCGCGTAGCCCGCGAGATGCATGATGTGATCGCGCACAGCCTGGCTGTGATGATTGCGCTCGCGGACGGTGCGGACGCCTCGATCGAACGTCAGCCCGAAGAGGCGCAGAAGGCGATTCGCGGGGTAGGAGAGACCGGCCGTCGGACGCTGAGCGAGGTGCGCAGGCTTCTCAGCCGTGTTCGGAGCGACGAGCCCGGCGATCCCGAACTCGATCAGTCGCAGGTAGGGATCCCTGATCTGTCCGCCCTGGTCGACGAATTCCGCTCGGCTGGTCTGCCTGTGGTGTTCGAGGTGGGCGGAACGATCCCGAGCAACCCCGTGTACTTGTTCACCGTCTATCGCATTGTGCAGGAGTCTCTCACCAATGTTCTCCGGCACGGCAGAGGAGTGAGGAAAGTGCAAGTCTCCGTCGACTTCGTTCCGTCCGGCGCTGCGGTGATCGTCGAGGACTTGGCGGACGTGGTGAAGGCCCCATCGGAATCCGGACGCGGCTTGCTCGGTATCCGTGAGCGCGCCATGTTCTACGATGGCGAGGTGGTCGCGGGCCCGCGATCCGGAGGAGGCTGGCGCGTGGAGGCTCGACTACGCTTCGGAGACCACGGAGAAATCGCGTGACGGTGAGAACGACCGTGCTGCTCGTCGATGATCAGGAGCTCGTGCGGTACGGCTTACGGCTCGTTCTCGAAGCGCAGGATGACATGGCCGTGGTCGGTGAGGCCGCTGACGGTGAGGAAGCGATCCGGGCGGCCGTGCGGTTGAAGCCGGAGGTCGTACTCATGGATGTGCGGATGCCCGGGAAGGATGGCATCGCCGCGACACGTGAGATCGTTCGGAGACTGCCGGACACCCGAGTGCTCGTGCTTACCACCTACGATCTCGATGAGTCCGCGTTCGGAGCGTTGCAGGCTGGTGCTGCAGGGTTCCTGCTGAAGAACACCCGACCCGATGAAATGGTGTCCGCGATCCGCACCGTCGCGACCGGCGATGCGGTGGTGTCGCCTCGGATCACCTCGCGGCTCATCGAAGTGGCTGTCCCGCACCTCGTAGCGGGCAAGCCCGAACAGGCCGGACTGCCGGAGCTGTCGGAGCTGTCGGCCCGGGAACGCGAAGTGTTCGTTCTGGTCGGACGCGGCCTGACGAACACGGAGATTGCGGACACACTGCACCTGAGCGAGTCCACGGTGAAAGCGCATTTCGGACGCATCCTGACAAAACTGGAGCTGTCCAACCGCGTGCAGGCGGTCATCAAGGCATACGAGCTCGGTCTGGTCGGGTGAGTCAAGGCTGCGACGGACGTCGTCGGCTGCGACAAAAGACCCTGATGAGCTTCGAGAGAGCGCCACGAGGATGGCAGTGGACGCGCGGCTGGGCCCCGCGACGAGGTCGGGAGCCTTCCGGGCTCATCGCATTCCAGGGTGTAGGCGGGGTCTGAAGCCACCGGCCTCGAGCAGGGGCCCCGGCAATGTAGTGCGTGAGATGTCGGAAGCCGAGGGCGGATCCGTGGAGGTGTTCGACCCTGCCGTTGAATCTCCTATGTTTGTCAAGTCGTCGCAAGCTGGGCTCGGGCTGCGGTGTTGAGGCGTCGGTAGATCTCGCGGGCGAGGTATCGCTTGAGGCAGCGGCGGATCTCGCGCAGGGTGCGTCCCTCGGCGGTGCGGCGCTCGACGTAGGCGCGGGTTCTCGGGTCCATGCGCATGCGGGTCACGACGGCCATGTGGAGGGCGCGGTTCAAGCGTCGGTCACCGCCGCGGTTGATGCGGTGCCGGACGGTGTTGCCCGAGGATGCGGGGATCGGGCTGGCGCCGGCGAGACTGGCAAACGCGGCCTCGGACCTGATCCGGCCCAGGTGCGACCAGGAGGTCAACGCGACAGCGGCGGTCACCGGCCCGATCCCCGGCTGGTCCAGAAGCGTGCTGGCGGGGCTTCGGCGGACGAGGTCGGTGATCCGCTTGGTGATGTCCTTGAGCTCAGTGTCGAGCGTGGCGACGCGCTTGGCGAGACGGGTGGCTTCGCCTCGGGCTGTCGCGGTGGCGAGGTCTTCGTCGCGTGTTCGCCATGCGGCGATCGTGACGATCTGCGCCTGGGTGAGTGGCCGGCGGGCATCGATGCCGAGATCGACGACGCGCAGCAACGCCGTGAGCGCGTTAATCGTCGCAGTGCGCTCAGTGCTCATGTGGTCTCGGGAGGCCAGGAGCATCTTGACGGCGGCGCGGATACCGTCGTCAGCGCGTGGTTCGCGCAGCTGGCTGTCCTGGAGCGGGAGTGCTGCGGCAGCGATGCGGCGGGCGTCCAACGGGTCCGACTTGCCGATGCCGCGGTTGGCGCGGGCGTTCATGCGCGGGGCCTCGACGACCGTGTAGCCAGCATCCGATGCGGCGCGCGCCAGACGTGCCCCGTAGGTTCCGGTGCCCTCGATCGCCCAGAGCACGCCGACGCCACCACCGGTGCGTCGTCCGGCCCAGGACACTGCGCGTGACAGACCTGCTGTGGTGGCCGGGAACTGGGCTTCGTCGTGTTGGGCAGGCCAGGATCGAGACGGCGTGGTTGCGGGCGTGAGTATCCACGCCGATGACGAACGGACAGGTATGCGCGACGATAGCCATGGCGATCGACGCTCCTCTCTTCGAATGGACAGGGTCACGGTCACCGAGCGGCCGACGCCGATCCGGGAAGAGGTCACTCCGGGGCGAATCTGTGATGGGCCACGACCCGCAAGGTCGGGCAGTCTCCTGATGAGGTCACCGAGGTGGGCCGGACGGCGTCGACCGCGCCGACCGGAGCGGACAATTCAACGGAAAGACACCGCGAGCGGGCCAATTGCTTCGAGAGCCACACCCCGGCCGACACGACCGACATCCATCCTGACCAGCCAGTCCCAGACCAGCCGAACCCAGACTCACAGATTGCCTCGGTGGGGCCGTTGCTGGTGCCTTGCAGGTCGAAGAATGCCAGCACGTCGCTGGCTCGCTGACGCAGAGTTCGGCCGAGGCGGGGCAGTTCGTCGAGGCCTTCGGGATAGCCGTGCGGAGGACGTCGATGACGGCCTGCATCTCTGTCTTCCCGAGTGTGCGGTCCGGGTGGCGGTAGGCGGCGATCATGCGCTGGTAGTTGACCCAGGTCGCTTCCACCGCGATGTGTCGCTCGTCGGCGAACAGGACCTGGATCCGTTCGATCTGGCGGTCGGTGACTCGCGCTGCGCCGGTGTGAAGGGTGCGTCGGCAAGAGTAGAGCGGGGTCGCCAGCGCGGCCGCGGTGTCCGTGCAGGGACCCTGCAACACGCCCGGGCCTCACGAACGAGTCCGGCCGTCGCGATCTGTGCGTTGATCCACTTCGGCCATCGCTCGCACAGTGCGATGATGGTTGGGTGGCGCGGGGCCGCGGTGATGCTCGGCCCGAAGTCGACGCGACGTCCACATGCCAGCCGCCCTTGTCGTCAACGGAGAGGACCGAAACACGTGGGTATCTTCCGCCGCAAGCGCATCGAACCGGAACCCTTCGGTCCGACGCCGTTCATCGCTGAGGTGCTTCGGCGTCTCGGTGAGGAGTACGGGGGCTTCGATGTCGCCGAGCCGCTCTCGCCCGATCGAGGCGGGCCGGGGGGAGCGGTCACGATCCACATCGCGGGCGACGTCGATCCGGCTCGCGAGCCGTTCATGCAGGGGACGGGCACATCCGAACCGCTCGGGCCCTGGCCGACCACACGGAGGTCTACGACGGTGATCAGCTGATCGCGCGCTTCGACGACCTCACGAACGCCGACGTGTTCGGCGACCGGGTGTAGGCCTCCGACATCGTCGAGCGGTTCGGCTTGGTCGCTCCGGCCGACTCACCCGTCATCGGGGGACGACGACGCGCCGACCGTGCCCTGGTGCTACGCCGAGGACGCGGTTCAACTGCACCCTGGTGAGTTCGCCCGCGCCTCGTGACGGGTCAGCGACATTCCGGGCCAGATACGGGAGGTCCCGCCTGCCGCCGAGCGCTCGTGCCGGTGCTCGACGCCGAGGAGCCCGATGCGGGGGACCGGCACGTCGGTGGACAGCGGCCGGCTCTGAGCAACGGACGTCGCAGCAGGCCCCGCCGCAGACGCGAAGTGCCCGCGGGCAGGCAACGACTCTCGCGTCGAAGCCGCACCCGCGGGCAGCTCGACCGTTCGAGGCAACGGCCGAGCCCAACTCGCTCAGCGCCTCCTGCGGACCACGTGGATGGCGCCCGTGGTGACGCCGACCTCGAGTTTCTCGAGCGTCACGCCACGGGTCTCCGGCACCTGTGTGATCGTGAACAACAGCGCGACCGCGCCGATGCCCGCGAAGAGGAAGAACACGCCACTGATGCCCATCCCGGCGATGAGGCTCGGGAAGTAGAGGGCGAGGAAGCCGTTGGTCATCCACCCGAAGAACACCGAGACGCCGATGCCGAGGCCGCGCATGTGCAGCGGGAAGATCTCCGCCAGGTACACCCACACGGCGACGTTGAGGAACGTCTGCATCGATGCGACGAACGCGACGACGAGGATGAGGATCACGAACGGTCGGGCAGGGTTGCCGACCGGAAGGGCGAGCGACGCGGCACCGATCAGCAGATGGCACGTGGTCGTCAGCGTGAGGCCGATCGCGAACGTCTTGCGCCGGTCGACGCGGTCCATCATGTAGAGCGCGATGAAGCCACCGATGACGGCGACGACACCGGGTGCGATGTTCGCGATGAGTGCTGCCGACTCCTCGAATCCGGACTCGATGAGCACGACCTGCCCGTAGTACATGATCGAGTTGATGCCCGTGAGCTGCTGCATCATCGACACCCCGACACCGATGAGCAGGATCCGGATGAGCCACTTGTTCGTGAGCACCGCGGCGAGCCCGACCTTGGCCTCGCGCTGCTCCTCCTTCGCGACCTGCTCGACCTCGCCGAGTTCCGCGATCGCGCGCTCCTCGGATCGGACGGTCTTGAGGACGGCGAGTGCGTCCGCGTGGCGCCCCTTTTCGACGAGCCAGCGCGGCGACTCGGGCATGCGGAGCATCCCGAAGAAGAGGCAGATGGCCGGAATCGCGCAGACCGCGAACATGATGCGCCACACCCCGTCGAGGTGCCCGAGCGTGTTGCCGAGGATCGCGTTGATGACGAACGCCGACAGCTGACCGGTGACGATGGCGACCTCGTTGCGGCCCGTGATCGACCCGCGGATCTCGAACGGCGCGAGTTCGGCGAGGTAGACGGGCACGACCGTGGATGCGCCGCCGACGGCGAGGCCCAGCATCACACGTCCCGCGACGAGCAGCGCGAAGCCGGGGGAGGCCACGACGACGACCGTGCCGAGGAAGAAGAGCACCGCGAGGATGATGATCGTCCGACGACGCCCGATGGCATCGGAGATGCGCCCGCCGAAGAGCGCGCCCACGGCGGCGGCGAAGACGAGCGAACTCGTGACGACGCCCTCGGTGAAGGCGTCGAGCCCGATCTCCGCGGCCATCGGGCGCAGCGCCCCGTTGATGACGCCGGTGTCGTAACCGAACAGGAGCCCGCCGAAGCAGGCGACGATCGAGATGAGCCCGAGTCGCTTGCGGTACGGGCCGGGGGTGAGCTTGGGCAGGGCCGTCTCCGACGGCGTCGCCCCGTGTGTGGAAGTGATGAGAACTCCTTTGTCTCGGCGGATCCCGGCCCGTCACAGCGGCCGATTCGGTCACCTTATACGTACTAGACGACTCGCGCTACTACGTAATAGTCTCGTGGTGCTGGGCACACCCAGCAGCACGGTGTCGTGTCGGCACCGCCGTCCCCAGGAGATGCACCATGTCCACGTCCCCGCTCATCCGCCTCGCGCTCATCGGCGCCGGGCGCATCGGAAGCAACCACGCCGCGATCATCGCCCGCGACCTGCCGAACGCCGAGCTCGTCGCCGTCGCCGACCCCGTCGACGGGGCGGCGGCGACGCTCGCCGAATCGCTCGGCGTCGAGCACTCGTACACCGACGTCGCCGAACTCCTCGCGCGCCCGGACCTCGATGCGGTCGTCATCACGGCACCCGCCCGGTTCCACACCACGCTGGTCGAACAGGCCGCGGCGGCCGGAAAGGCTGTTTTCTGCGAGAAGCCGACCGGCGTCTCGCTCGAGGAGCTGCGCCGCGTCGAGGCGGCCGTCGAGCGGCACGGTGTGATCTTCCAGGTCGGATTCAACCGCCGATACGCGAACGGATTCCCCGAACTCCGCGCGGCCCTCGACGCCGGACGGCTCGGAACGCCGCAGTTGCTCCGCTCGGTGACCCGTGACCCCGGGCTCGCCGACCCCGCCGCGGTCCGGCCGTTCACGATCTTCCTCGAGACGCTCATCCATGACTTCGACACCCTGAACTTCTTCAATCCGGGTGCCCGTGCGACCTCGGTGTACGCGGTCGCGGACGCGCTCGTCGCCCCGGACTTCAAGGACACCGGCCTGCTCGACACCGCGGTCGTGACGATCCGATACGACAACGGCGCGATCGCGACGGCGGAGGCGAACTTCTCGGCCGCCTACGGCTACGACGCCCGAGCCGAGGTCTTCGGCAGTGCGGGGATGGCGACGGCCGGGGAGCTCGCCGCGTCGAGCCTCCGTCTCTACGGCACGTCGGGCGCGGCGTTCGATACGGTGCGCGCCGACACGCAGCTCATGCGCGCCGCCTACACGGCCGAGCTGCAAACGTTCGTCGACGCGGTCGCGGGTGACGAGAGCGCGCGACCCGGCACGGAAGCGGCCCTCGAAGCGATGGTCATCGCGCTCGCCTGCATCGAGTCGGTCACGAGCGGCGAGCCCGTCGAGGTTGTCCGATGAGCGGCGCCGGGAAGGGCACCGGGTCGCCCGCCGAACAGTCTCCGTTCGTGCTCGCGGCGTGCGCCGAGATGCTCTCCCTCGATCTGCCGTTCACGGAGCGCGTCCGCCGCATCGACGACGTCGGCTTCGAGGTGGAGATCTGGCGCTGGTGGGAGAAGGACCTCGACGCGCTCGCCGCGACGGGCGCGACGTTCGGCTCGATGTCGGGATACATCCGCGGCGAGCTCATCGATCCGGACGGTGCCGACGAGATCGTCGCCACCGCACGCGAGTCGCTCGACGCCGCGCAGGTGCTCGACGTGCCGCGCCTCGTGATCCACGGAACGGGCCTCGACGACAACGGCCTCCCCGTGCGGCCGACCCCGAACCCGACCCCGGCCGACTGGCTCGCGGCGCTGCGCACGCTCGAGCGGCTCGCCGCGCTCGGTACGGAGTACGACAAGGTCTTCACGTTGGAGAACCTCAACCACGCCGTCGACCACCCCGGCGTGCCGTTCAATCGGGCGAGCGACACGATTGCCCTGGTCGCGGCGGTCGACAGCCCGCATCTTCGCCTGAACCTCGACCTCTACCACGCGCAGATCGGCGAGGGTGACCTGGTCGACCTGTGCGGCCGGGCGTTTCCGTACATCGGCGAGGTCCAGGTGGCGGACGTCCCCGGCCGCTGCGAACCGGGCACGGGGGAGATCCACTACCCGCGGGTCGCTCGCGCGCTCGACGAGCTCGGTTACCGGGGAGTCGTCGCGATGGAGGCCTATGCCGCCGATGATGCCGACCTCGCGCTCCGCCGCTTCCGGGAGGCCTTTAGCATCGGAGCATGAGCGACGCCGACGCACGAGACGCACACGATGCCCCCGGCCCCGCGAGACCGGGGAACGGCAAACGCGTCACGATGCGCGACGTCGCCGAAGCGGCCGGGGTCTCGCAGCCACTCGTCTCGATCGTCATGCGGGAGGCGCCGGGCGCGGGAGCAGAGACGCGGGCGCGCGTGCTCCAGGCAGCCGCTCGCCTCGGCTACCGACGGGACGAGCGAGCCCGGATGCTCCGGCAGGGCCGCTCGCTCCTCATCGGCATCGTCTTCCACGCGGCTCAGCCGTTCCACGGTGAGCTCATCGACGAGTTGCAGCTCGCCGCCCGCGGGGCGGGCTACAACGTGTCGCTCGCGGCCGTGACGAGACATCGTGGCGAGGCGGACGCGATCGATGCGCTCCTCGGGGAGCGGGTGGAGGGCCTCGTGCTGCTCGGCGCGACGCTGCCGCAGGACGCCGTCGACCGCATCGCGGGCGAGGTGGCCGTCGTCACTGTGGCCAGTCAGTACGGCTCCACGTGGTTCGACAGCGTCTCGATGGACGACGCTCGAGGCACGGAGCTCGCCGTCAGGCACCTGCGTGCGGGCGGGCACACGCGCATCCTCTACCTCGGCGCTCCGGGCGTCTCGGGGGACGCGACGAGGCGAGCGACGTTCCTCCGCTGTGCGTCGGAGGAGGGGCTGGACGACGAGGTCGCCGTCCTCCCGGGCGGCGCCTCGGAGGCCGACGGCGCGCGCGGTATCGAGGCGGCACTGCGAAGCCACCCCGACGCGACCGCGGTCATCGCCTTCAACGATCGAAGCGCCCAGGGCATCGTCGCTCAGGCGCGCCTCCTCGGGAAGCGAGTCCCCGAAGACCTCGCGGTCGTCGGCTTCGACGATTCCGAGCAGGCCGAGCTGCCGTACCTGCAACTCACGAGCCTGGCGCAGGACCCCGCGCAGCTCGCATCGGCTGCCGTCGAGATGGTGGTTCGGCGGGCGGAGGCGCGCGCCGAGGGGTCACCTCCGCTACCCGGCGAACACCGCATCCTGCCGACGGAACTCGTCGTTCGGCGCAGCAGCGGTGGGCGCACCGCGTAGCGCACGGCATCGGACGTCCACCGCGGACTCCGGGCGGGTGCGCGGGGTCCCGCAATACACTGGACACACGCAACCGCGACCAGGAACGGCCATGACCGAGCACGAATCGTCCAGTGGGTTCGTCGACCCCGCTGCCTTCCCGTGTGATGTCGACCTCGCCGTCGCGCTCATCGCCGACCGCCAGATCCGTGCGGCGATCGAGCGCGGGGCGTTCGACGACCTGCCGGGCGCGGGCAAGCCCCTCGACCTCGACGACCACCTCGATCCCGACTGGTGGCTCAAGGGCCTCGTCAAGCGCGAGCAACTCGCCATGCTGCCACCCTCGATCGAGCTCCGCCGGGACGACGCGGCCCTCGACGAGCGGCTCGATACGCTCACGAACGAGAAGGCCGTCCGCCACGAGATCGCGGAGTTCAACACCCGCGTCGTCCGGGCGCGCTTCCAACCACCAGCCGGGCCGCCGCTCGTCACCATGCCGCGCGACACCGAGGCGACCGTCGCGGCATGGGCCGAACGACGGGCCGCTCGCGCCGAGGAAGCACGGCGTCGGGCGGACGAGGCCGCACGGGCGACCGAACGTCGTCGCCGTTGGCCGCGATTCCGCGCCCGGCGACGAGCCACGGACGCGCCGGAGACCTGATCTCGCACCCGACACGAGGCGGCGTCACGGCCGAGCGCGAGCTCATGGACACGGTCGCGCACGCCCTGCTCGCGGTCGCGACGCGGAGCGCGGAGGCGGGGGCCTGCAGCGACGACGAGCCGGACGAACTCGGCACCTTCCTCGCGCAGCGCCTCGCGCCGTTCGTCGAGCACCTGCGAGCGATGCTGCCCTGAGCGGCGTGGTCACCCGCGATGTGTGCGACCGCCCGAGCGGCCCGCGACCGCCGGTCACGGGCCGCTCGCGTGCGATCAGCGTGCCGCGAGCGCGTCGTCGACGACGCCGAGTGTGAACGCGATCTGTTCGTCCGTGACCTCGAGTGAGGGGAGGAAGCGGATCACGTTGCCGTCGCTGCCCGCCGTCAGGAGCAGGATCCCGCGCTGCGCGGCGAACGCGGCGATCTCGTTCGCGAGTCCGGCGAGCGGCGCGGTCGTGCCCGGTTCGGTGAGCTCGAACGCGATCATCGCGCCGTGGCCGCGCACCTCGCCGATGACGTCGTGCCTCGCCGCGAGCGCGCGCAGCCCCGTCGTGAGCGCGTGCTCGATGCGCGCCGCCTCGACGAACGGCGCACCCGTCTCGAGCAGGTCGAACACGGCGTGAGCGGCGGCGATCGACACCGGATTGCCGCCGAACGTCCCGCCGAGTCCGCCCGGGAGCGCGGCGTCCATGATCTCCGCCCGTCCCGTGATCCCCGCGAGCGGGAGTCCGTCGGCGATGCCCTTCGCGGTGAGCACGAGATCGGGCACGAGGTCGAACAGCTCGCTCGCGAACCACGTGCCGGTGCGGCCGAGACCGGCCTGGATCTCGTCCGCGACGAAGACGACGCCGTTCGCGCTCGCCCACGCCTGCAGTGCAGGCAGGTAGCCGTCCGCGGGGACGACGAATCCGCCCTCGCCCTGGATCGGCTCGGCGACGATCGCCGCGAGGTCCGTGACCCCGATGCGCTGCTCGAGGTGGGCGATCGTACGGGCCGCGGCCTCCGCGCCCGTGAGCCCGTCGCGGAACGGGTACGAGTTCGGCACGCGATGGATGCCCGGCGCGAACGGACCGAAGCCCGTCCCGTACGGCGCCGCGCGGTGGTTCATCGCGATCGTCAGGTTCGTGCGGCCGTGGAACGCGTGGTCGAGCGATGCGACCGCGTACCGGCCGGTGTGGGCGCGGGCGATCTTGACGGCGTTCTCGACGGCCTCGGCGCCCGAGTTCACGAAGAAGCTCTTCTTCGCGTGGGACCCCGGCGTACGGGCCGCGAGCCGTTCGGCGAGGCGGACGTAGTTCTCGTACGGCGTGACCGTGAACAGCGTATGGGCGAAGCGTTCGAGCTGTTCCTGCGCGGCTGCGACGACGGTCGGCTGCGAGTGCCCGAGCGTCGTCACGCCGATCCCGGCACCGAGGTCGAGCAGTCGGTTCCCGTCCACGTCGACGACCCACGGGCCCTCCGCGCGATCGACGTACACGGGCAGCACGGCGCCCACCCCGCGCGGAACGGCCGCCGTCCGACGCGCATTGATCTCGCGGCTCCGCGGGCCGGGGATCTCAGTGACGAGCTGCGGGGCCGACGGTGCCGCCCCGGTCGTGATGGTCGAGCTCATGGTGCATCCTCTCCTCGTGTACCGGACTCGTGGACGTCCGGTGATCGGTGTGTGGTGCCCGCGCTCGGCGAGAGACCGTTCGCGGCCGCCTCACGCGCCGCGATCAGGTCCTCGACGAGCGTCTCCTGCTCGGCGTCGGTCAGGTCGTGCACCGTGAAGCGCAAACGTGTCGATGCCTCGTCGCCGAGCGTGAACATGCCGCCCTCGCGCACGAGCCAGCCGCGATCGGCGAGTCCGTCGGCGACCTCGGTGGCGTCGGTCGCGACGTCGACCCAGACGTTCAGCCCGTCCCGACTCGCGGTCGGGACGCCGACGAGGCGCAGTCGTTCGACGAACGCGAGATTCCGCTTCGCATAGTGCGCACGAGCCTGCCGCACGCGCGCGAGCACCGACGCATCGCTGACGAGCGCGTGCACCGTGCGCTGCAGGAGGTGACTCACCCAGGTCGCGCCCGAGCCCGTCCGGAGCGCGAGCCTGCGCGCCGTGTCGTCGTCGGTCGCGACGAGCGCGAGGCGCAGGTCGGGCCCGAGGAACTTCGACACCGAGCGCACGAGCGCCCATCGCCGGTGCTCCGGTGGAACGATCGACACGGGGGTCGACGTCGACAGGAGCGAGAAGTGGTCGTCCTCGACGACGAGCACGTTCGGATACCCCTCGAGCGTGGCCCGGAGTTCGGCGGCCCGCTCCGGGCTCACGCTCACGCCCGTCGGATTGTGGGCGCGCGGCGTGCAGACGACCGCGCGCGCCCCCTGCTCGAGTGCCGCACGCAGGCCGTCGGGGGTCATGCCGTCCGCATCCACCGGCACGGGAATCGTCCGGTATCCCGCGACGCGAGTCGTGTTGATGCTCGTGAGGTAGCAGGGGTCCTCGAGTGCGACCGCGTCACCGACCGCGAGGGCGCCGGCGAGGAGTCGTTCGACCGCGTCGACCGCACCGGACGTCACCGAGAGGGAGAACGGCCGGGCTCGGTCCGCACGGATCCACTCGGTCGCCCACGCCGCGAGCGCCGGATCGATCGGCGTCTCCCCATAGAGGCGCGGGGGCGCGGCCGGCAGCGACACGTCCGCCGGGTTCGGCAGGAGCGCCGCATCGGGGTTCCCGCTGCCCACGTCCCGCAGGGTCGTGCCGAGGAGGAACCCCTCCTCGGTGCCGAGGTGCGGGCCGAGCACGATCGTGCCCCCGCGTCCCCGCGTCTCGACCGCGCCCGCGACGGCGAGCTGCCGGTACGCGGCGATCGTCGTGTTCCGATTGACGCCGAGGTGCTCAGCGAGGCGTCGGTACGGGGGGAGTGCGTCGCCGGGCGCGAGCTCGCCCGAGTCGATGAGCCCCCGCACGCTCTCCGCGATCTCCTGGGCACTGTCGCCTGCGATGCGATCCGGTGAGACGTCCATTCCGTGCCCTCTCGTCGGCGACCGTGGTGCGCTGTCACGGCAATGGTAAACTTTGGCCTATGTCAAAGCAATCTGCGGATGGGGTCCCCGTGCAGGACTACCCGACGGCGACGACGGTGTCGGAGTTCGAGCACAACCTGGGGCAGGTGCGGGCGAACATCGCGGCCGCGGCGGCTCGGGCGGGGCGCGATCCGTCGGATGTGCGCCTGCTGCCCGTGAGCAAGACGGTGCCGGAGGAGCGCATCCGGCTCGCCGTTGCCGCGGGGTGTCACGAGCTCGGCGAGAACAAGGTGCAGGAAGCCAAGCGAAAGGCCGAGGAGCTCGCGGATCTCGGCGTCGCCTGGTCGGTCATCGGCCATCTCCAGACCAACAAGGCGCGCGATGTGGCCGCCTTCGCCGCCGAGTTCCAGGCGCTCGACAGCGCACGTGTCGCGGCGGCGCTCGACCGCCGCTTGCAGGCTGCGGGCCGGTCGCTCGACGTGTACGTCCAGGTCAACACCTCGGCCGAACCGCAGAAGTACGGGCTGGCACCCGAGGAGGTCGAGGCGTTCCTCCGTGAGCTGCCGAACTACGCCGCGCTCAGGGTGCGCGGGCTCATGACGCTCGCGATCTTCAGTCGCGACGTCCCGGCCGTCCGTGCCTGCTTCACGCGACTGCGGGATCTGCGCGACCGCATCCGCGACACGGATCCGGAGCTCGTCGGCGACGGCGGACTGTCGATGGGCATGTCCGGCGACTACGAGGTGGCGGTCGAGGAGGGGGCGACGTGCGTGCGCGTCGGCCAGGCCGTCTTCGGCGCCCGCGCGACCGCCGACGGCGACTACTGGCCGGGCGCCGCGGGTATCGCCGACGGCGCCTGATCGCACTGTCCCGTCGCGCGCACATCCGTCACGCGAACAGGGCGACGAGCGCCCCCAGCACGACGACCGCGACGAGCACCGCACCGAGGAGCACGCGCGGGGCCCAGGCGGGCAGGCGCTCACCGGCCGGCAGGGCGACGCCGACCGCGAGCGCGACACGTGGCGGTGAGGCGAGCATCGCGTACGACCCCGCGACGTTCTGGCCGGCGACCGCGACGAGTGCGTTCGCGCCGAGCCCGCTCGCGGCCGAGGCCGTCGCGGCGGAGAACATCGCCGCCTCGAGCCCGTGACGTAGCCGCCGAGTGCACCGACGAGGGGGATCAGGGCGACGAACGCAGACCCGATGTGCGATTCGGTCACGGCGAGGTCCGTCGCCATGCCGGTTGCGGCCATGACGATGCCGACGAGCATGAACGCGACCGCGTTGCCCGCGATGGGTGCCCAGCGACGCACGACGCGACGCAGGAGGCCGAGCGTCTCACTCCGCGACGTGCCGAGCCCGGCGAACGAGGTGGCCGCCGCCATGAGCAGCCAGAGCGCGGGATTCGCCGTCCAGCCGAGCGTGTCGCGCGTGCTCGTCAGCGCGGTGATCGCGGTCGCGGCGAGGATGCTGATCACGAGCACGAGGTAGGGGACGAGGGCGCGTGCGAGGTCCCGTCCGACCCTCGGCAGCCCGCCGCGCGCGATTGCGGTGATGCCGAGGAGCAGGGCGATGACCGATCCGGACGCGAGGACACCCGAGAGCGGAACGCCGACGAACCGGTTCGACAGCACGAGTGTGCCCCATGCCACGCCGACGACGGCCGTGACGAGTCCGAGCACCGCGGCCCGCGGCCGACCGACGACGACCGCGACGACGACGATCGCGCTCACGAGCAGCACGGGCAGGGTGAGGATCGCGGACCAGACGCCGAGTGCGGTGAAGTCCTGGTCGCCGAGTTGCGCGGCGATGAGCGTCCCCGGTGCGAGCGAGCCCCAGGGCACGAGCACGAGTCCGAGCAGTCCCGCGACGACGGCCTTCACGGGCGTGAGTCCCATCCTGATGAGCAGGGGTGCGGTGACGACCACTCCGAGACCGAAACCCGTCACCGACTCCATGAACGGTGTGAGCCCGAACACGAGCAGCAGCAGGGTGATCGTGCGGTCGCCACCGGCCTCGGCCGATGCGAGCCACGACGACAGCCGCTCCTGCGCACCGCTGCGTTCCATCGTCTCGGCCATCGCGACGCCACCGAGCAGGATGAGCGCGACGACGAGCAGCGTCGGCCCCATCTCGGCCGTCGTCGCCGCGACGACCTCTGCGCCGACCGGGAAGCGGAGCGTGGCGCCGACGAGTGCCACGACGAGCCCCGCGACGGCCGCCCAGAGCGAGGGGACGCGGAGGAGCAGCATCGCGAGGATCACGACGATCGGTGCGGCCGCGACGAGCAACGACAGCGTGTGCACGGGACTCCCTCCTGTCCGTCCGGCCCTCGCGAATCGCCCCGGCCCGCCGCGCGGCCGCGTGTCGGGGGCGACGTGGCTCAGTCCGACGGACTCGATGTCGGCGACGGACCGGGCCGGGGTGGCAGGGACCGTGTCGCGAGTGCCACCCGGACGGTCGCGGCGGCGGTCGTGACCGCATCGTCGAGCCCCTGCCCGGGTGGAGCGCGGCGACGAGCGCGCCGGTGAACACGTCGCCGGCACCCTTCGCGCTCGACGCGATGCGTGGTCCCGCGTGCCGGTCGTGGCCGTGAGCGAGGACGAGGAGGCTCGACACCTCGTCGGGACCGGACGCCCCGGCGGGATCCGAGTCCGTCTCACCGCCCGTGACGACGGCCCATGCGCCGCGTGGGCCGAGGAGCGAGCGCGCTCTCGTCGGGACGTCGTCGGTCGCCGCCGACTCCGCCGTGAGCGTCTCGAGCTCGAACGCGTTGGGGGTGATCCCCGTCGCGAGCGGGACGAGAGCGGACCGCAGGGGGCCCGCGACGGCGGGCTCCGTGTAGAAGCCGACGTCCGAATCGCCGAGGGTCGGATCGACGACCACCCGGAGCGTCGGGCGGCGAGCGAGCAGCGCCGAGAGCCAGGTGGCGACCGCCTCGACCTGCTCCGGCGCGACGAAGTAGCCCGTGACGACGGTGCCGATCTCGTCGGTGATGCCGAGGGCGTCGAGGTCGGCGAGCGTCCCGGTGAGCCACTCAGCCGTCATCGGTACGGCGTGCACGCTCGCGTGGTGCGGCAGGTTGCTGAGCAGCACGGTGGGGATCCGGGCGACGACGAGTCCCGCGTCCGTCAGGATCGGGACGACGCCGTTCGTCCCGACCGAGCCGTACACGAGCTGCGAGCCGATGACGAGCACGTCGACGGGCCCCCGGTCGAGCTCCCAGCGGTCGCGTGCCGCGGCGCTTCCCATGTTCTGCGTCTGGTCCACACCCCGAGCCTAATATGACCTATGCCAATGTTGGGTGCGCGAGCACGACGACGGCGTTCGTGACGTGCTCGGTGAGGATCACCGGGGGACGCCCGCGTCGCGCCTGGCGAGGAGGTCCGCCGCGACCGCGACCGCGATCGATGCGGGGTCCTTCGCCGTGATGTCCGGGATGCCGATCGGGCACGTGATGCGATCGATCGCCTCCGCCGTATGGCCTTCGTCCGCGAGCCGACTCCGGAACCGTTGCCACTTCGCGTTCGACCCGATGAGGCCGATGTACCCCGACGAGGCGTGGCGCAGCGCCGCGTCACACAGCACGAAGTCCTCCGCGTGGTCGTGTGTGAGCACGAGGAGCGTCGCCTCGGCCGGCAGATCGGCGACGACGCGCTCCGGGGCGGCCTCGTGACGGATCGAGAGATCGGCGGGGCCCGTCGCGAGCGCGGCGAAGCGCTCGGGCAGGGTCGCCTCGGCACGCGAGTCCACGAGCACGAGCCGGAGCTCGTGACGCGCGAGGACGTGTGCGATCTCGAACCCCACGTGCCCGAGGCCGAACACGGCCACGACCCGCCTCGGTCGGATCGGCTCCACGAGCACGGTCATCTCCCCTCCGCAGCACTGCACGCCGTGCTCGGTCGCGACGCGATCGTTGAGCCGGAACGTGAGCAGTTCCGTGCCGGCCGCCCCGTCGTCGAGCAGCTCACGCGCCCGGTCGATCGCCGACGCCTCAGCGTTCCCGCCGCCGATCGTGCCCCACGTCGCATCGCGCGAAACGACGAGCTTCGCGCCGGGCTCGCGCGGCGCGTGCCCACGGACGGTCGCGACCGTGAGCAGCACGCCCGCTTCGCCCCGGCCGCGGAGCCGCGCGAGCTCGTCGACCCAGTCCACGTCGCGCTCAGTCGTCCACCGGATCGACGGCGAGGGCCACCGGTGAGGGCAGTCCGGTCGTGCGCGTCGATCCGCTGCCCGACGTGCTCGGGTGGGCACCCGGCGCGTCGTCAGCGGTGGTGACGGACGGTGAGGCGGACGACGGGTCCGCATCGCCCGGGCCACCGTCCGCCGCCGCGCGTGCGCGATCGATCGCCCAATAGAGCGCCTCCGGTGTCGCGGGCGACGCGAGCTCGACGCTGTAGCCCACCGGTCCGTAGGCGGCGACGGCATCGCGCAACGCCTCCCGCGCACTGAACGCGAGCATGAACGGCGGCTCGCCGACCGCCTTCGAGCCGTACACGGCCCCCTCCTCGGCGGCGTCCTGCAGCAGGTGCACGTTGAACTCCACCGGCATCTCCGAGAAGCTCGGCAACTTGTAGGTGCTCGCCGACGAGGTGAGGAGCCGGCCGCGCCCGGGTCCGTCGCTCTCGTCCCAGCGCAGGTCCTCGAGCGTGAGCCAGCCGAGTCCCTGCACGTAGGCGCCCTCGATCTGGCCGATGTCGATCATGGGGGAGAGGGAGTCGCCCACGTCGTGCACGATGTCGACGCGGCGGGTCGACGTCGCGCCCGTGTACCCGTCGACCTCGACCTCCGTCACGGCGGCACCGCACGCAAAGTACTTGAACGGCTCGCCGCTCATCGTGTTCGCGTCCCAGTGCAGTCCCTCGGTGCGGTAGAAGCCCGCGGCCCACAACTGGATGCGGCGCCGGTACGCCTCGCCGACGACCTCGGCGAACGTGAGTTCGCGATCCGGGATGCCCAGGGCACGCACGACACCGTCCGAGATGCGCACGTCGCGGCCCTGCACGCCGAGCATGCCGCCCGCGACGTCGGCGATGCGCTCGATGATCTGCTCGCACGCGTTCTTGACGGCCCCACCGTTGAGGTCGGCGCCGGAGCTCGCCGCCGTCGCCGACGTGTTCGGCACCTTGTCGGTGCGGGTCGGCGCGAGCCGCACGCTGTCGTACGGGACACCGAGCGCGGTCGCGGCGACCTGGATCATCTTCGTGTTGAGGCCCTGCCCCATCTCGGTGCCGCCGTGATTGATGAGGACGGAACCGTCCTTGTAGACGTGGACGAGCGCACCGGCCTGGTTGAACGCGACGAGGTTGAACGAGATCCCGAACTTCACGGGCGTGATGGCGAGGCCGCGCTTGCGGTCGTCGTGCCGCGCGTTGAAGGCGTCCACCTCGGCGCGGCGGGCCGCGAAATCGCTGCGCTCGCCGACCTCGCGCCAGATGCGCTCGATGCGGTGCGCGTGGCGGACGGGCATGCCGTAGGGCGTCGTCTGCCCGTCGACGTAGAAGTTCCGGCGCCGCAGTTCCTCCGGGTCGAGGCCGAGGAGCGGTGCGCTCCGGCCCAGGACGTCCTCGATGAGGAGCATGCCCTGTGGGCCGCCGAACCCGCGGAACGCGGTCTGCGACGTCTTGTTCGACTTCGCGATGCGGCCGACCGCCTCGATGTTCGGGATGAAGTAGGCGTTGTCGACGTGGCAGAGCGCGCGGGCCATAACCGGCTCGGACATGTCGAGACACCAGCCGCCGTCGGAGGTGAGGACGGCCTTGAGGGCGAGAATCCGCCCGTCGTCGTCGAACCCGACGCGCCACGAGATGTGGAACCCGTGGCGCTTGCCGGTCATGACGAGGTCGAGCGCGCGGCTGAGTCGCAGCCGCACCGGGCGGCCGGTCAGGAGTGTGCCGATCGCGGCGATCGCCGCGTAGCCGTGCGACTGCATCTCCTTGCCACCGAAGCCGCCGCCCATGCGCGCGACCTGCACCGTCACGTCGTTGCTCGAGAGGCCGAGGACGTGGGCGACGATCTCCTGTGCCTCTGTCGGGTGCTGTGTGCTCGAGTGCACGAAGAGCTGACCGCCCTCGTCCACGAACGCGAGCGCCGCCTGCGTCTCGAGGTAGAAGTGCTCCTGACCCTCGAACGCCGTGACCCCCTCGAACACGTGCGGCGCGTTCGTGAGCGCCACGTCGGGGTCGCCCCGTCGCACGGTGCGGACGACTCCCTGGAACGATCCCGCTGCGATCGCATCGTCGACCGACACGAGCGAGGGGAGCACCTCCCACTCGACCTCGACCGCGGCCGCACCGGCGCGCGCCGCGTCCTCGTCCTCGCCGAGCACCCAGGCGACGGCATGACCGACGAACTGTGCGACCTCGGGGAAGAGCGGCTCGTCGCCCTTGATCCCGGCGTCGTTGACCGCGGGCACATCGGCACTCGTCAGGACACGGACGACACCCGGGATGCGAAGTGCCGCCTCGGTGTCGAGCCGGAGCACGCGAGCGTGCGCGTGCGGCGACGCCACCGGCCAGGCGGTGAGCGCGTAAGCGGTGCGCTGCGCGATGTCGTCGGTGTAGAGGGCCTCGCCGGTCACGTGACCGGCCGCGCTCTCGTGGGGGTGGGAACGGCCGACGACCGGGGCCGCCGGTCGGGTTGCCAGGTCACTCATGCGTCGACCTCCTCGATGACGGTGTTCGCCGCGCCGAACTTGAGCAGGGCGTTCGCGAGCATGATGGAGCGGTAGTTCGAGCTGGCGCGGTGGTCACTCATGGGGGTCCCCTCCGCACCCAGGATCCGGGCGGCCTCGCCGAGCGTCCGACGGTTCCACGGGCGGCCGGTGAGGAACTCCTCCGTCCGCAGCGCGCGCACCGGCGTCGCGGCCACGCCACCGAGACCGATCCGGGCACGCGAGACGACGCCCTCCTCGACGTCGACGGCGAAGCCGACCGCGACGCTCGAGATGTCGTCGAAGCGACGCTTCGCGATCTTGTGGAAGCCCGTGAGCCGTGCGAGCGGCAGTGGGATGCGGATCGCGGCGATGAGCTCGTCGGGGCGACGGACGCTCGCGCGGTAGCCCGTGAAGTACTCGGCGAGCGGCACCTCTCGGCGACCCTCGGACGAGGCGAGCACGAGCACGGCGTCGAGCGCGAGCAGTGCGGGCGGGGAATCGCCGATCGGCGACCCGGTGCCGAGGTTGCCGCCGAGCGTCGCGCGGTTGCGGATGAGGCGTGAGGCGAACTGCGGGAACAGGGCCGCGAGGAGCGGCACGCGGCCGTCGAGCTCGCGCTCGACGTCGGAGAGCGTGGTGGCAGCCCCGATCATGATCGCGTCGTCGTCGAACGAGACGCCCGTCAGCTCGGGAAGCCGGTCGAGCGCGATGATCCGCTTCGCCCTGCGCGCGCGGATGTTCACCTCGACGCCCCAATCGGTGCTTCCGGAGACGAGGACGGCGTCGTCGTGCTCGGCGAGCAGTGCCGTGGCCTCGTCGAGCGAGGCCGGACGCGTGAACGAGACGTCGCCGCGCCGCAGCTCGAACGGCTCGGGCGTCGGGGCCGGCGCGTTCCGTCGGTTCGCGAGCGGTTCGTCACCCGGCGCGCCGAGCGAGTATGCGGCGTCGCGGATGGCGCGATACCCCGTGCAGCGGCAGAGGTTGCCGCTCAGCGCGTGGAGGTCGAACCCGTTCGGCCCGTGCTCGTGATCAGCCGCGGGGAGCCCGTCGACGTCCCCGGATTCCGTCTGCGCATCGGCGTGCGTGGCCGCGTCGATCGAGCGACCCGGCCGATAGAACTCCGCCGTCATGCTGCACACGAACCCCGGCGTGCAGTAGCCGCACTGCGATCCGCCCGCCGCGGCCATGGCCGCCTGCACGGGGTGGAGTTCCGGCCCCTCGGCGAGCCCCTCGGACGTGACGACCTCTGCGCCGTCGAGGGCGGCCATGGGCACGAGGCACGAGTTGACGGCGGTCCACGCGCTGCCGTCGCCGTCGGATGTCGCGACGAGCACGGCGCACGCGCCGCACTCACCCTCCGCGCAGCCCTCCTTCGCGCCCGTCAGGCGGTTCGATCTGAGCCACGCGAGCGCGGTCGTGTGGGCGGGCGCGTTCCCGAACGAACGGCGCTCCCCGTTGATCGTGAAGCGTGGCTCACGGGTGCGGTCGGGGTCGGTTGTCGTCATGATTGCTCCGGCTCCGGCGCCGGGTGTCATCGTCGACGACCCGGTGCCGCTCTCATGGCGATCTCTCTGGATTCCACGGTGCGTGCGGGCGGTCATCCGCACAGCACGAGATCGCATTCATTCCGTGATATGGAACTCGTTTCTTGTGTCGTGAAAGCATAGGCATGCGTTCCCAGGTCGTCAATCATGCCGCTCTCGCCATCGATCTCTCTGGGTACGCGACATTCCGGAATCCGATCCAGTCCGTGACGGGCGGCTCTGATGTCACGATGTGGAATCTCAGTTCCGAAACGTCTTGTGGTTCGGAAACTCGATTGCTAGGTTCAGGGCGCACGATTCACCGATGTCCGCAAGGGAGCGGACGTCCGGGGGTGGATCGTGACGTTCGAGACGCGAGGCGTGACCGTGCCGCGCGTCGATCAGGGAGGAAGCACTCCATGGACCATGCAGTCACGCCCGCGGGGTATCTCGCGCAGGCCGTCCGTCTCGCGACCGACAACGTCCGCAACGCCGGCGGGCCCTTCGGTGCGATCGTCGTCACCGCCGACGGCCGCGTCTTCGAGGGCGTCAATCGCGTCACGGCCGATCTCGACCCGACCGCGCACGCCGAGGTGAGCGCCATCCGCGCCGCGTGCCGCGGCATCGGCTCGTTCGACCTCAGCGGCGCGAGCCTCTACACGAGCTGCGAACCGTGCCCCATGTGCCTCGCCTCGGCGCTGTGGGCCCGCATCGCGCACGTGTACTTCGCCGCGGACCGGCAGGACGCCGCCGACGCGGGATTCGACGACGCCGTCTTCTATGACTACTTCGAGGACCCGACGCGCGCCCTCATGCCCGTGGATCGCGTCACCCCCGATTCGGGGACACCCGTCGACCCCTTCGACGAGTGGCGGGCGAACACCACCAGAATCGACTACTGAGACCATCGACACCGCGGGACGCTGAGGAGCAGTCATGACGTCATCAACGAGCGACGACACGCAGGAGCGCCGACCGGTGCCACGCGGGACGGGCGCGATCGACCGCTGGTTCGAGATCACGGCACGCGGTTCGACCGTGTCGCGCGAGATCCGTGGCGGCATCGTCACGTTCGTCACGATGGCCTACATCGTGATCCTCAACCCGCTCATCCTCGGCGGTGACAACAGCCCCGACGTCGCGGGCAACATCCTCGACGCCGCGCAGGTGGGGGCCGCCACGGGGCTCACGGCGGGCACCATGACGATGCTCATGGGCATCATCGCGCGCGTGCCGTTCGCGCTCGCGGCGGGTCTCGGCATCAACTCGTTCCTCGCGGTCGCGGTCGTGGGACAGGTGACCTGGCCAGAGGCGATGGGGCTCGTCATCATCAACGGGCTCCTCATCGTCGTACTCGGTGCCACCGGCGCGCGGACCGCGATCTTCAAGGCCGTCCCCGCACCGCTCAAGGCGGCGATCACGGTCGGCATCGGCGTGTTCATCGCCTTCATCGGCTTCGTGAACGCGGGCTTCGTGAACCGCACCGAGGGCGGCCCGCCCGTGCAACTCGGCGACGGCGGATCGATCGCCTCGATCCCGACGGTCGTCTTCCTGTTCGCGCTCGTGCTCATCGGCATCCTCGTCGCGCGCCGCGTGAAGGGCGGCATCCTCATCGGGATGGTCGTCGCGACCGTCGTCGCGATCATCGTGCAGGCGATCTTCCAGCTCGGCTCGGTGTCCGACGAGCCCGGTGGGTGGCACATGACGATCCCCGCGCTGCCGACCTCGTTCGTCACGATCCCCGACTTCGGGCTCGTCGGACAGTTCGACCTGTTCGGGGCGTTCTCGCGCATCGGGCCGCTCGCGGCGACGATGCTCGTCTTCACGCTGCTGTTCACGAACTTCTTCGACGCGATGGGCACGATGACGGGGCTCGCGAAGAGCGCCGGCCTCGCGAACGCCGATTCGACGTTCCCGCGGCTGCGTTCGGCGTTCATCGTCGAGGGTGCGGGCGCGGTCATGGGCGGCGCCACGTCGACCTCGTCGGCGACCGTGTTCGTCGACAGCGCGTCCGGTATCGGGGAGGGGGCGCGGACGGGCCTCGCGGCCGTCGTCACCGGTGCACTGTTCTTCCTCTCGATGTTCCTCACCCCGCTCACGCTCGCGGTGCCGATCGAGGTCGGTTCGGCCGCCCTCGTCGTCGTGGGCGCGATGATGATGGCGCAGGTCGCCGAGATCGACTTCACCGACTTCCGCGTCTCGCTCCCCGCCTTCCTGACGATCGTCACGATGCCCCTCACGTACTCGATCGCGAACGGCATCGGCATCGGCTTCGTGTCGTGGTGCCTCATCAGCGCGCTGAGCGGCAAGGCCAAGCAGGTGCACTGGCTCCTGTGGCTCGTCGCGGTCGGATTCCTCGTGTACTTCTTCCGAGGGCCCGTCGAGCAGATCATCGGCTGAGGTGGACGTCATCGGCCCGGCCGTGCGGCGACGTCGCGCGGCCGGGTCGATGACGTGTCGGGGCGTGGTCGGTGTGACCGGATCCGTGCGTCGAGCTCGGGGCATCCGCGTTCGGGGCGTGCGATCATGACGCGTGCGGGCCGGCTTTCGTCCGTCCGTGGGTGCGAGTGGTCCGTCCCGACGGATGTCGCGCCGACCGGTCGGTGGGTCGACGAGGGAGCGCGACGTGAACGAACGAGCGGCGGAGGCTATGCCCGACGCGACCGAGCGTGGGAATCGTGCCACGGGCATGCTCTGGGTGCTCGCGCCGTGCTGGTACGTGCTGTGTGAGGCCGTCGCGGCCCTCGCCTTCCCCGGCTACGACTACGGCCGCTTCTACATCAGCGACCTCGGCGTCGCGAGCGTCGGCCCGTTCGGCGACCGCATGCTCGACTCCCGACTGCCGCAGGTCATGAACGCCGGCTTCGTGGGCGAAGGACTGCTCTTCGTCATCGGACTGGTGCTCGTGGCGCCGCTCGTGCGTCGGGGCCCCGCGGGTATCGCGTTCCTCGTGCTCGGGATCGTGCACGCGATCGGCATCACGTTCGTCGGCCTCGTGCCCGGCTCGCCGGAGAATGCGGCGAACGGGCTCATGACCATCCATGTCCTCGGCGCATTCATGGCGATCGGGGGTGGCAACCTCGCCGCGATCACGTCGTTCCGGGCGCTGCGCGGCGCGCTCGAGCGGCGCGTGCGGGTGGCCGGCGTCGTGCTGGGCGTGCTCGGCCTCGTCTGCGCCGCGCTGTTGACGGGCCACGTGCTGTTCCCCGACGGGGTGTGGGAGCGCGGCTCCGTCTACACGTTCATGCTCTGGCAGTTCGTGGTGGGCGTCGCGTTGCTCCGCGCACGTCCGAACCCGGTCTCGTCCGACGAGGCCGTCGGTTGGCGCGGCCTGGTGTGACCGCGCCGACCCGACCCGGCCCTGGCCGCGGAACGGTCAGGCGGGCACGCCGCTCATGATCGCTCGCGCGATGGCGCTCGCGTGCGGTGTGCTCAGCAGGAGCTCGTCGAAGCCCGTCGTGGTGCGGTCGACGCCAACACGGAGCAGCGGGACCCCGCGTGACATCGAGACGAGTCGGCGGATGCCGGAGGGGTGGGTAAAGACGCCCACCTTCCGGAATCCGGAGACGACGAGGCCCGAGCGCATGCCCAGGATCTCCGTCGTCCAGCCGTCGGTCGACCTGGCGCCGAGGATGGCACCGCGCGGCACCGCGATCGCGCTGCGTCCGGCCATGAGCCCCTCCCATCCGGTGAAGGTGACGTGCAGGGTTCCGTCCCGGTAGTCGACGTTCGTCATGATGTCCTCCTCGGCATACGATCGTGGTGTCAGTGAGAATGTTATCACGGTGAGAATGGTTGAGGGAAGAGACATGTCCGATTCGCGAGCGATCGCCGATGTCGTGCTGCATCCCGTCAGGTTGCGGATCATCCAGCAGCTCGGGGGAGCGGAGCTCACGACCGCAGCGCTGCGGCGGGCACTCCCGGACGTGACTCAGGCGACGCTCTACCGGCACATCGCTGCGCTCGTGGAGGCCGAGATCCTCGTGGTCGTCGGCGAGCGCCGCGTGCGCGGCGCGACCGAGCGCACCTACGCGCTCGGGGAGCGCATGGCGCACGTCGAGGCCGACGAACTCGGCGCGATGGACGATGCGGCGCTGCGCTCGGCGTTCGTGACCTTCCTCGGCGAGGTCGCCGCGGGCTTCGATCGCTTCGAAGCGGCGGGCGATCCGGCGGGTCGCTCGTACCTCGGTTTCGCGCAGACGCCGCTGCACGTCACGACGGACGACCTCGCCGTGATCCAGCAGGGGCTCACCGAACTACTCGCGCCGTACCGCGATCCCGCGCGCGCCGGGTCCCGGCGGGTGGACCTCACGACGATCCTGTTGCCCGATTCGCCGGCGGCGTGACGGGGACGGTACCGCGACGACGGTCGTCGTCGACACCGCGACGCCGAACGGGTGGCCATGGGGTCGGCCGGTGCTGCGGCGGTACATCCGATGCGGGTTCGGCCCGGGGGTGGTCGGTGCACCGGTGCCGTCGTGCGTCCACGGGGTGCTCGGGCGGCCGGTGGGCGTGGACGTGGGCGTTGCCGGACCGTGTCGGTTTCGTTCCTTGCGTGGTTGTCGGCGCTCCACGCGTTCAGCCGCGCGCGAGGAAGCGCCCGGTGACGCTGTGCTCGTCGGAGGCGAGGTGCTCCGGTGTGCCCGTGGCCACGATGCGACCACCGTCGGCGCCGCCGCCCGGCCCCAGGTCGATGACGTGATCGGCGTTCGCGACGACATCGAGATCGTGCTCGATCACGACGATCGTCGCGCCCGTCGCGATGAGACGGTCGAGCACCCCCAGCAGGACGCGCACGTCGAGCGGATGCAGGCCGACGGACGGCTCGTCGAACACGAACAGGGTGCCGCCGTGGCGCTTGCCCAGCTCGCCGGCGAGCTTCAAGCGTTGGGCCTCGCCACCCGAGAGCGCCGGGGTGTCCTCGCCGAGGGTGAGGTAGTCGAGGCCGAGATCGACGAGCGTGCGCAGCCGCCGTGCGACACGGGGGAGTGACTCGAGGAGGGTCGCGGCCTCTCCGACCGTCGTGTCGAGGAGTTGCGGCAGAGTGAGGCTCCCGGCCGGTGTGTCGAGCGCGACCGCGTCGGCCGCCGAAGCGTATCGACTGCCGCCGCACGCGGGGCACGCGATGTCGACGTCGGGGAGGAACTGGACGTCGAGCACGATGCGACCCGTCCCCTCGCAGCGCGGACAGCGCAGCGAGCCGGTGTTGTAGGAGAAGTCACCCGCGCCGAGGCCGCGTTCGCGCGCGAGCGGGATCGCCGCGAACGCGCGCCGCAACTCGTCGAACGCGCCGCTGTACGTCGCGACGGTCGAGCGGACGTTCGTGCCGATCGGGGTCGCGTCGACGACCTGTGCCCGTCGGATGCCCGCCGACTCGATCGACGAGACGTGCGCGGGGAGTGCACCGCCCGCGTCGGCGGCCGCGAGGGCGGGGACGAGCCCGTCGAGGACGAGCGTCGTCTTGCCCGATCCCGACATGCCGGTCACGGCCGTCAGGCGTCCCTTCGGGAACCGCGCATCGAGTGCGTGCACCGTGTGGATCGGCGTCGTCACGAGCCGGACGGTGCCCTCGTCGAACATCGCGTCCGCGGGGGTGCGATCGCGAACGACGATTCGTTCGCGTCCGGCGAGGAATCCGCCGATGAGCGAGTTCGGGGCGCCTTCGATCGCCTCCAGGTCACCCTGCGCGACGACGCGGCCGCCGTCGCTGCCGGATCCTGGGCCGATCTCGATGAACCAGTCCGCCTCGCGCAGCACCTGCACCTCGTGGTCGACGAGCACGACCGAGTTGCCGTCCGCGAGCAGGTCGCGCAGAACTCCGCGCAGGCCCACGATGTTCGCCGGGTGCAGGCCGATCGAGGGTTCGTCGAGGACGTAGAGCACGCCCGTCGTCTCGTTGCGCACCGATCTGGCGAGCTGCACGCGCTGGCGCTCGCCGGTCGAGAGGGTCGCGCCCGCGCGATCGAGGGAGAGGTACCCGAGCCCGAGCTGCACGAGTCGGCGGCCCATTCCCTCGAACTCGTCGACGATCTGGGCCGCCATGCTTCGCATGTCAGCTGGAACGGTGGCCGGGAGCGAGGCGACCCATCGCATCGCGTCGTCGAGGGTCTTCGCGGTCGCGACCGCGAGGTCGATGCCGTCGACGTGGATCGCCCGTGCCTCCGCCGAGAGGCGCGTGCCGTGACAGCTCGGGCACGTGCGGGCGCGGACGAAGCGATTCACGCGTGCGAGTCCCCGCTCGTTCGTCGCGTTGTGCATCGCCTCGCGGACGGCCTGGCGGGCGCTGCGGTACGTGAAATCGAGCTCGAACAGTTTCCCCGTCTTCGACGGGACGCGCACGTGGCGCTTCTCGGACGGCCCGTCGAGCACGATGGCGCGTTCGCGATCGTCGAGATGCTCGTACGGGACGTCCGTGCGCACGCCGAACTCCGCGACGACGCGCGGCATGACCGAGAGTCCGAACAGGCCCCACGGCGCGATCGCACCCTCGTCGATCGTCTTGTGCGGGTCGGGCACGAGTGCGTCGTCGTCGATGTCCCGAACGATGCCCGTGCCGGCACACTTCGGGCACGCACCGTCCGAGTTGAACGCGAGCGACTCGGCGCCGAGCGGCGCGAACCGGACGCCGCACACGGGGCAGACGAGCTCCTCGCCCGCGGCGACGTCGATCGTCGGCGGGAGCCGGTGACCGTTCGGGCAGACGTGGGATCCGAGGCGGGAGAAGAGGACGCGCAGAACGTTCAGCAGTTCGCTCGAGGTGCCGAACGTCGAACGCACGCCGGGCACGCCGGGACGCTGGCGGAGCGCGAGCGCCGCGGGCACGTGCCGGACAGAGTCGACCGCGGCCCGCGCGGCCTGCGACATGCGCCGACGCGTGTACGTCGAGAGCGCCTCCACATAGCGACGGGATCCCTCGGCGTACAGCACACCGAGCGCGAGCGACGACTTGCCCGAGCCGGATCGCCCGGCGATCGCGACGAGACGGTCGAGGGGGACGTCGACGTCGATGTCGCGGAGATTGTGGACGCGCGCACCGCGCACCTCGATCGCGTGGGGGCGCTGTGCGGGAGCGGGCGGAGGTGCCGGTGTCGCGGGGCTCCCCGTCGCGCGCCCGCTGGCGGACGCCCCGGATTCGGTGTCGGTGGACGGTCCCGAATCGCTCACGGATGGCCCCCTTCTGGAAGCGGACGCTGCCGTCCGCGCACCGTGTGATCGTGTCACGCCCGGGTTGGCGGCGGGTGACCGTGGACGGAGTGCGGGGGAGTGGGCCGGGCTGAGCGGCGCAGGCGGAGCCGGTATGCGGTGATCGGAGCCGCGATGAGTGACGTGGGTGCATAGAGACGGGCGGGGCGGCGCGGGCGGAGCAGCGCGGGCGGAGCGGCGCGGGTGGAGCGGGGTATGCGGCGCGGCGGAGCGGCGGAGGCGCAGGCGAAGCGGCGCAGGTTGAGCGGCGCGGTTGGCGCGGAGCAGGCGGAGCGGCGCGGGCGGAGCGGCGCAGGTTGAGCGGCGCGGTTGGCGCGGAGCAGGCGGAGCGGCGCGGGCGGAGCGGCGCAGGCGGAGCGGGGCATGCGGCGCGGCGGAGCGGCGCGGGCGGAGCGGCGCAGGCGGAGCGGGGCATGCGGCGCGGCGGAGCGGCGCGGGTGGAGCGGCGCGGGTGGAGCGGCGCGGGTGGAGCGGCGCGGCGCGGGTGGCGCGGCGCGGGTGGCGCGGCGCGGCCGGAGCAGGCGGTGATCGGAGCCGCGATGAGTGACGTGGGTGCGGCGGCACGGACGGGGCGTCTCGGACGAGGCCGATGCGGGGTGAGGAGTCTCGAGGCTCGCGCGGGCTCGGGCGCCGATCGGCGAGCCGTCGAGTGGCGCGTGGTGCGCGGGTGAAGGCGAGGGTCGGGTCAAGTCCCCGGAGGTGGTGTATCGGTGTTCGTGTGATCCTTCGTGTTTCGGGGTTATGCGGTGAGGGCTGTCAGGTCGGGTTCGGTCACCTTCTCGATGTCGGGTTTGCCGACGCGTCGGGCTGCGGCGAGAGCGTCGAGGCCGAGGTAGCGGCGTTGCTCGGCCCATTCGTCGTGTTGCTCTGCGAGGACGGCGCCAACGAGTCGGATGATGCTGTCTCGGTTGGGGAAGATCCCCACGACGTCGGTGCGGCGGCGGATCTCACGGTTGAGTCGTTCGTTCGGGTTGTTGGACCAGATCTGTCGCCAGACGCTCTTCGGGAACGCGGTGAACGCGAGGATCTCCTCGCGTGCGGCCTCGAGGTGCTCGAACGAGCGCGGGAGCTTGTGCCCGAGGGCGTCCAGGACGCGGTCGAACTGGGCGTGCACCGCGTCGGCGTCGGGTTGGTCGAACACTGTTCCGAGGAGGGTCTTCACCCATGGCCAGGAACTGCGCGGTGTGACGGCCATGAGGTTCTGGGCGTAGTGGGTGCGGCAGCGCTGCCAGGAGCCGCCGACGGTCGCGCCGATCGCGGTGACCAGTCCCGCGTGCGTGTCGGATGTGACGAGCTTCACGCCGGAAAGGCCGCGTGCGACGAGGTCGCGCCAGAACGTGAGCCACCCGGCGCTGTCCTCTGTGGAGTTGACCTGTAGGCCCAGGATCTCGCGGTAACCGTCCGCGTTCACGCCGGTCGCGACCAGCACCGCGACCTTCACGACTCGTCCGTCTTCACGGACCTTCATGGTGAGCGCGTCCGCGGCGACGAACGAGTACGGGCCGGCGTCGAGGGGTCGGGTGCGGAACGCGGCGACCTGCTCGTCGAGATCTTTCGCCATCTCCGACACCTGCGACTTGCTGAGCCCGGTGATCCCGAGGGTCTTGACCAGGTCGTCCATCCGCCGCGTCGAGACGCCGAGGAGGTAGCTCGTCGCGACCACGGTCGTCAGCGCGGCCTCCGCGCGGCGGCGCCGCTCCAGCAGCCACTCCGGGAAGTACGTCCCGGAGCGGAGCTTGGGGATCTTGAGGTCGATCGTGCCAGTGCGAGTGTCGAACGCGCGCGAGCGGTAACCGTTACGACGGTTCACCCTGTCGACGCTGATCGTGCCGTAGGCGGCGCCGCAGACCTGGTCGGCGTCCGCGGACAACAACAAATTGATGAAGGTGCCCATCATCTCTCGCAGCAGGTCCGGAGACGCTTGCGCCAGGTGGTCTTCGAGGAAACGGGCAGGGTCGATATCGTGGGGTGCGACGGTCATCGTCGGGGTCCTTTCGAGACGGATGTGAAGAGTTCTCTCGAAGGATCACGCGGTGACCGTCGCTATGTCCGCAGCGACACGGCCACCCGATCCATACACCACGCTATTGGACGCAACCCGAGGGTCGTTGAGTGCCGTCAGGGGAGGGGCGAAAGGTGACTGACGTGAGGGGGCGGGGTGAAAACGTGAGTGTCGCCAAGTGTCGTGGAGCGGCGGTGGCGATGCTGCTCTGCCTCGCGTCCGCGTGAACGTGCGGTGTCCGGAGCGACAGCAGTTCGCAACGAGAGCGATGCCCCGGTGTCTCACCGCCCAGGTCACCATGCTTGGCGCCGAAGAAAGCCGGGTTGTTGCTACCGGGCCGCGGGCCGGGTAGCAACAACCCGGCTTTCTTTCACGGACTGTCGACGTCGGCTCGAGGTACCCCTGGACGCTGCGGTTGCCCGCGGAGGGCAGCAGAATTGCCGCATGGCGTGGAAATCCCGCCTCGGTAGGCGGCCGGAGGGCCTGTCGGGAGCGACGGAGCGAGGCCACGAACGACCATCGGGACCAGGGTGCCGCCGACTCGGCGCCGGACTGACCCAGCGTCCCGTCGTCGGTGGCGGCGCGCGATGATGCATCTTCGTGGTCGAATCTGCTGCCTTCGACGGCGTCACAATGCCTGCGGTTTTCGAATCCGACCCTGATCCCGTGCCGGGTCGGTTTGTCCGAGGGCAGTGATGGGGTGTGGGTATGAACGATCACGAGCCCGACGGCACCGCCGGTCCGGCCCTGGACGCGCCGTATCGCGTCCCGGGCTGTTGGAGGCGCGTTCCGTCGCGGGGTCGTCGCGGTTGTGCCCGCTCGGTTCGACGATGTCACCGTTCCCGTTCCCGTTCCCGTTCCCGTTCCCGTTTTCGTTCTCGTTCTCGATTCCGGCCCGGTTCCTGAGTCGAGTCGGATTGTCCGTGGGGGGCGATGGGGTGTGGGTTATGAGCGATCACGAGCCTGACGGCACCGCTGCCGCACCGGCCCCGGACGCGACCCCTCGTCCGACGGCCGGTGGCGACGCGCGCTGCCGCTCGCGCTCGTGGTCGTGCCTGCCCGGTTCGTCGGTGTCACCGTTCCCGTTCTCGATTCCTGCCCCGTTGCTGAGTCGAGTCGGATTGTCCGAGGGTGGTGATGGGGTGTGGGTATGAACGATCACGAGCCCGACGGCGCCGCTGCCGCACCGGCCCCGGACGCGGCGTCGCGTCCGTCGGCCGGCGGTGACGCGCGCCCGTCGGCTGGTGGTGACGCGCGCCCGTCGGCTGGTGGTGACGCGCGCCCGTCGGCTGGTGGTGACGCGCGCCCGTCGGCTGGTGGTGACGCGCCCGCTCGGCCGCGTGGGCAGGCGCGTCTCGCGCCGCACGTTGCGTTCATGATGCACCTGCAACACCTCGACGGCATCGGTGCCCACGACGAAGCCTTCGACCTGGCGCTGGACGCGGTCCGTGCCGAGGACAAGCTCATCGCGAAAGCCGAAGCCCGCCGCGCGGAACTGCTCGCGTTCATCCACGAAGCGACCCTCGCCAGTGCTCGGGAAGAGCATCCCGGGAGTGATGATGCGGTGGTGACGGCGATGCGTGAACGCACCGCCCAACTGGCCCTCGCGACCGCGCGGTCCGAGCCGGTCGTGTCGCGTGAGCTCGGTGAGAGCCTCATGCTGCGCGACGCGTTCCCCGCCACGGAAGGAATGCTCCGCGATGGGTACCTCTCGCTCGCCCACGTGCGCGTGATCCTCGCGGAAGGACGACGCCTCCCCGACGACGACGCCCGCAAAGCGTACGAACGGGCCGTGGTGGACGGGGCCTCTCGGGAGACGCCCGCCCGGTTGCGGGCTCGCGCACGCCGCGCCGCACAGACACTCATGCGGGAGAGCCTCGACGAGCGCCACAAGATCGCACGGGAACAGCGTGGGGTGCGGGTCGTGCACGAGGACGACGGCATGAGCCGACTCGAAGCACTCGTCCCCACCCTGCTCGGGGCGGCGATGCTCGACCGGCTCACCGAACAGGCCAAAGCGCTCGCGGGGCCGGATGAACCTCGCACGCATGATCAGATCCGCGCGGACCTGCTGTGCGAACTCGTCCTCACCAGCGACCCCGCTGATGGGTGCGGGTCGCCGCACGGCGCGGCTGGCGGGATCAACGCGCGCGTCGCGATCACCGTGCCCGTGCTGTCGCTCCTCGATGGTGGCGACGATCCAGCGCTGCTCGACGGGGTGGTGCCGGTGCCGGTGGAGCAGGCGCGGGAACTCGCGGCGCGTGCGCCGTCGTTCCTGCGGGTGCTGACCGATCCGATCACGGGCGTCGCTCGCGAGAGCGACACGCGCTTCCCGACGGCGGCGCAGCGCGAGTTCCTGCGCGTGCGTGACGGGCACTGCCGATTCCCTGGTTGCACCCGCCCGGCCAGGCGGTGCGATATCGACCACACGATCGCGGTCACCGACGGCGGCACGTCCTCGCTGGGGAACATGGCGCACCTGTGTCGCCGGCATCACACGTTCAAACATGCCACGCGCTGGCGAGTGGAACAGTGGGAGCCGGGACGGTTGATCTGGTTCGCGCCGAACGGCGACCGGTACAGCGACCGACCCGTTCCCATCGGGCCACGGTTCCGACCGTCCTGGGCGCACCACGACGATGACCTCGACCATCCACCAGACGGAGGCGGCCAACCACCTGGCGGCGGGCACGCACCAGGCCGCGGCCACCCACCAGACGAAGGCAGCCACGCAGCAGGCGGCGGACACCCGCCAAGCGGAGGCGCCCACTCGCCAAACGGCGGCGACCACCCACCAGGCGGAGACGCCCGCCCGACATCACCGACGGGGCTCGTTCGCGCGCTCGATACCTCCGAACACTCGATCGCGCCCACGATTCGACCGGCCACCCATCGTCCACGAACGAGCATGGAAACCGAGTTCGAGTTCGACCCTTCGCTCGAGGCGTTCACCGCCATGTCCACGAGCGCACTCCGTAAGGCCGGCCCTCGAGGACAATGACCGAGGAGAAGCGACAAGGAGTCCGACACCGATACCGACTCCGACACCGGCACCGACACCGGCGCCGATGCCGATACCGTCATCGGCATCGGCATCGGCACCGACACCGACGGAGGATTCGAGCCACCACCGTTCTGAGCCGCTTACCCGGGGCTGCACCGAGCCGCGGTCGGCCGACCGACCCAAAGAGAGCGACCGGATGGCAGCGAGAATTGCGGGCACCGTACGAGTTGGGGCTCGTCCCACGTTGACTCGATGCGAGGTCGGCCCGCTGATCGGTGTGGGTCCCCGGGTGACGTCATGAGCACTCGCGAGCGGGGCACACCGATCCGGCTGCATGCAGCTCGTCGGCCACTGCTTCCAGGCGCGCGCTCAGTTCCCTGACCTTCCGGACTCAGGTTGAACGATATATCGTCGAGTGTCGTTGAGGGCATCGGCCGCAACGAACAGATCGCAACGAACAGATCGATCAGAGAGGGCGGACACCATGAACACGACCCACCAGCAGGGCGGATTCGGCCAGGGGAACCCGGTCGACGGCGTGTGGCAGATCTTCGACCAGTTCCGAGCCGGATTCGAGAAGCGCGCCGGCAGCCGAGTGAGCCGCGGCGACGTGCGCGCCGCCGTCCTCGCACTGCTCGTCGAGCGACCCATGCACGGGTACCAGATCATCCGCGAGATCGAGAAGCGCAGCGGCGGCGCCTGGAAGCCGAGTGCCGGATCGGTCTACCCGACCCTCCAGCTCCTCGCCGACGAGGGGCTCATCGCCGCCGAGGAAGCGAACGGCCGCAAGACCTACTCGCTCACCGAGGAAGGGCGCGAGGTCGCCGACGAGTCGAAGGAGAGCGCGCCGTGGGACGGCGCCGAACGCGGCAACCGCTTCGGGGCCGCAGCCGCTCTTCCGAAGGCCGGCTCGGAACTCGCGCACGCCGTCGCACAACTCGCCCGGACCGGCACGCCCGAGCAGGTCGACCGCGCCGTCGGCGTGCTCGACGACGCCCGCCGCCGCGTGTACGCGATCCTGGCCGAAGACTGAACCGGGTGGCCACGGCCGACGGAGATCACGGGTCTCCCGAGCACTGGGACGCCGACGCGCGACGGCGATACCGACGCATCATGCGCTTCGCGGCGCGGCACCTCGCCATCACCTGGTGGTTCGAACTGTTCCTGCCCCGCATCGGCCTCACGGTGCTCGGCGATCGCACCCGCGCCCGCCGCATGCAGCAGTTCGCGCGGCGCTTCAACGTCCTCGCCATCGAGCTCGGCGGACTCATGATCAAGGTCGGGCAGTTCATGTCGTCGCGCCTCGACGTCGTGCCACCCGAGATCACCCGCGAACTCGAGGGACTCCAGGACGAGGTGCCCGCGGTCCCGTTCGACCGGATCCGCTCGCTCGCCGAGGCCGAGCTGGGCCTCCCGCTCGACCGCGTCTTCGCCGAGATCGACGAGCACCCACTCGCCGCCGCCTCCCTCGGGCAGGTCCACCGCGCACGGCTCGGGCCCGACGACGCCGCGATCGTCGGCACCGACCGCGTCGTCATCAAGGTGCAACGACCCGACATCGGGACCATCGTCGAGGTCGACCTCACGGCCCTGCGCAAGGTCGGACGCTGGCTCAGCCGCGTCCGCATCGTCGCCGACCGCGTCGACATGCCCGTCCTCGTCGAGGAATTCGCACGCACGAGCCTCGAGGAGATCGACTACCTCCACGAAGCCGTCGGCTCCGAACGCTTCGCCGACGACTTCGCGGACGACTCCCGGGTCACCGTCCCCGCCGTCGTCTGGGAACGCACCACCCGCCGCGTCCTCACGCTCGAGGACGTCTCGGCCATCAAGATCACCGACCTCGACGGCCTCCGCGCCGCCGGCATCGATCCCGCCGAGGTCGCGCCCGTCTTCGCGAGTCTCATGTTCGAGCAACTCTTCGGACAGGGTTACTTCCACGCCGACCCACACCCCGGCAACATCTTCGTGACTCCGCACCCGCCCGACGCGGTGGACTCGGACGGGCCGCCGTGGACCATCACGTTCGTCGACTTCGGCATGATGGGCGAGATCTCCACCCGCATGCGGCGCGGCCTGCGCCGACTCGTCATCGCCGCCGCCGCGCGCGACGGCGCGGGACTCGTCGCCGCCGTCAAGGACGTCGGCGTCCTGCTCCCGTCCGCCGACACGGCCGAACTGCAGCGGGCCATGACGAAGCTCTTCGAGCGCTTCGGCGGCATGGGATTCGCGGAACTCCGCGAGGTGGACCCCAACGAGTTCCGCTCGTTCGCGGACGAGTTCGGCGACGTCGTGCGCTCCATGCCGTTCCAGCTGCCCGAGAACTTCCTGCTCGTCGTCCGTGCTCTGTCGATCACGTCCGGCGTCTGCAGCTCACTCGACGCCCGCTTCAACCTCTGGGACTCCGTCGAACCGTTCGCCGCGCGCATGCTGCGCGAGGAACAGGGCGGCGCGATCCGCGATCTCACGACCCGCGCGGGCGACGCCGTCGCGTCGCTCGCCCGCCTGCCGGGCCGGATCGACACGCTCGTCACCTCGTTCGAGGAGGGCACCGCAGACGTCCGCAGCACGCGCATCGAGGAACGGCTCGATCGGGTCGATCGCGCCGTGCGGCGCCTCGTCTCGGCCGTCGTGTTCGCCGGGCTGCTCGTCGCCGGTGCACTCGTGCGCCCGGGTGACGACGTCCTCGGCACGGTGATCATGATCGGTGCCGTGCTGCCGCTCGCGCACGTGCTCCTCGGCGGACGCCGTCGGCGATGAGGGCCCCGGGTGAGGGCCGAGGGCGACGGGTGAGGGGTTCGGAGTCGGCCGGGGCCGGTGGCGGCTGAAGGTTCCTGTGGCGGCTGAAGGTTCCTGTCGCGGCCGGGGGTTCCCCTGTTGGCTGTGGGCTCTGGTGTCGGCCGGGGGTTCCCGGGTCGGCTGTTGGCTCGGGGTCAGATGGAGGTTCCGGAGTCGGGTCGGGGTTCCGGCGGCGGCCGAGGGTTTCGGTGTCGGCTGTGGGTTCCCGAGTTTGCCGTTGGCTCCGGTGTCATGTGGGGTCCCGGTGGCGACTGAGGGTTCCGGTGTCGGCCGGGGGTTCCCGAGTTGGCTGTTGGCTCCGGTGTCAGGTGGAGGTTCCGGTGTCGGCTGAGGGCTGCGATGGCGGTCGAGGGCCCAGGCGTCAGTCGTGCGCTTCGGCCCCCGCGTAGCCGACCCGACGCCAGGCCTCGTACACCGCGACGGCGGCGGAGTTCGAGAGGTTGAGGGAGCGCACCCCCGGCAGCATAGGGATGCGGACCCGATCGGTCACACGCGGATCGTCGACCACCGCGTCCGGCAGCCCGGTCGGCTCCGGGCCGAACAGGAGCGCGTCGCCCGGCTCGTAGTCCGGCTCCTCGAACGAGCGACTCCCGCGCGTCGTGAACGCGAACACGCGACCCGTGCCGTCGGCCGCGACCGCCGCGAGCGCCGCGTCGAGATCGGCATGCACGCGCACGTTCGCGAGGTCGTGGTAATCGAGACCCGCGCGGCGCAGCCGCGCATCGCTCAGCTCGAACCCGAGCGGCTCGATGAGGTGCAGCGTCGCCCCCGTCGCGGCGACCATGCGGATCGCGTTGCCGGTGTTCGGGGGGATGCGGGGTTCGTAGAAGAGGACGTGGAACATCGGGGACATCCTCTCACCGCGCGCCGTCCACCCAACCCACCGAGGCGACGTAGTCTCCGAGCATGAGCGACGACTGGCGCGACGCACGCCTCGACCTGCTGCGCACCCTCATCCTGCGGGCCGCGCCCGATGCACGCGAGGAGCGCAAGTGGGTGAAACCCACGAACCCCGCGGGGGTGCCGACGTTCTCGGCCGACGGACTCGTCTGCACGCTCGAGCGATACCGTGACAAGGTCAAGGTCACCTTCGCGAAGGGCGCGTCGATCGACGACCCGAGCGGCCTGTTCAACGCGAGCCTCGACGCCGGCACGCGGCGCGCCATCGACCTGCGCGAGGACGACGCACTGGACGAGGACGCGTTCCTCGCACTCGTCCGCGCCGCCGTCGCACACAATCGCTCCTGACACGGCTTGGATCCGACCCGATGTGGCTTCGAGCAGGCCCGAGAGGGCGCGTGCTCTGTGTCGGCAGGTGAACTCCGTCCAGAAAGGCGGCGATAGGATCGAGGGCGGGCCCGGCCTCGACCGAACGACGCCGGGGACGAGACACGGGAGGCCATGGTGCCGATCACACGGACGGTGCTGGAGGTGGCGGCCGCGCACCCCGATCGCCCCGCCATCGTCGGCCCCGACGAATCGCTCAGCTACGCCGGCCTCGTCGAGGACTCGCGGCGGGTCGCCGCGGCCGTCGAACGGCTCCACGCCGCCGCGACCGTGCCGCCCGTCCCCGCCCCCGAGACGCGGGGCATCCCCATCACGGCCGTGAGCATCGGCTCCGCCGCGCACGCCGCGCGTATCGTCGCCGGACTCGCCGGGTACCGCGCCGTCTCGGCGACGATCGATCCGCGCTGGCCCCTCGCGCACCGCCTCCGCGTCGTGCTCACGACCGGCATCGGCCTCGTCGTCACCGACAGCGAGGACCTGCGCGACGCCCTCGCGGCACGTGGCTGGGGCGGCACCGTCGTCACACCCGACGAGTTCCGCCGCATCGAACGCGAGGTCGAGCCGGCCCCGCCGCCGACCGTCCGCGACGACGACGAGGCGTTCCTGCTCCTCTTCTCATCGGGCACCACGAGCGAGCCGAAAGCGTTCCTCAAGACCCGTCGGCAGTACCGCGCCAACGTCGCCGTCTCCAGCGCGCACCTCGGCCCCGAGCCCGGCGTCGCCACGCTCGCGCCCGGGCCGCTCTCGTACAGCCTCACCCTCTACGCACTCATCGAGTGCCTCGCGACCGGTGGTGAGGCGCACCTCGCCGACGCGTTCGACCCCATCACGATGGGACAGCGCATCGAACGCGAGCGGATCACGCGACTCGTGGGCGTCCCGGCGATCGCCCAGGCCCTCACGGACGTCGCACGCCGCGACCCGGCCCGCTACGCGACGCTCGACCTCGTCGTGACGGGCGGCGCGAACCTCCCCGCCTCGATCCGTGCGGGCCTCGCCGCCGTCCTGCCCGGCGTCCGCCTCATCGGCTACTACGGCGCGGCCGAGATCGGCTTCATCGGCGACGGACGCGACGGCGACGGCACGCGCATCCACCTCTACGACGGCATCGACGCACAGATCCGCGACGAGACGGGTGCCGTGCTGCCCGACGGCGCACTCGGAACCCTCTGGATCCACGCCGCCGCGTGCTCCGACGGATACCTCGCCGCGACCACCGACGAGCGACTTCGCGACGACGGGGGATGGGCCACCGTGCACGACCAGGGGCGCCTGCACGGGCGCACCCTCGAACTCGTCGGGCGCGCGGGGGACATCGCGATCTCGGGCGGCCACAAGATCGCCCTCACCGAGGTGGACCGTGCCTTCGACGGCGTCCCCGGCATCGGCGCCGTGAGTGCCGTCGCCGAACCACACGAACAACTCGGCGCGGTCGTCGCGCTCGTCCTCGAGGGGGACGCCCCCGACGTCGAGACCCTCCGTGCCCACGCACGCGAACGACTCGCACCCCAGGCCGTGCCGCGTCGGTGGTACCGGGTCGACGAGCTCCCGCGCACCGTCGGCGGCAAGATCCGCCGTGGCGAGGTCGCGAGCCTCGTCCGCGCGGGGCGGGTGGCACGGCTGTGACCGAGCGGCGGGAGGTCGTCGTGACGGGCCTCGGTGCCGTCACGCCGAGCGGGCTCGACGCCGCCTCGACCTGGGACGCCGTCGTGAACGGACGCAGCGCCGTGACCCGACTCGACGCCCCCGAGTTCGTAGGCCTTCCCGTCCGCATCGGCGGCCTCGTGCGAGGCTTCGACCCCGCGGTGGGCATCGAACCGCGGCTCGCCCGGCGACTCGATCCCGTCCAGCACTGGGCACTCGTCGCCGCCGACGAGGCGCTCGCCCACGCCGGTGTCGCCGCAGACCCGGCGCTCCTGCCCTGGGACGCCGAGCGCTTCGGCGTCGTGGTCGCCACCGGCTCGGGGCCCGTCGACGCGATGCAGGCCGCGACGCGCACCCTCGACGCCCGCGGCCCGCGCGCCGTTCCGGGCACGCTCTCGATGCACGGCGCCCCCGACGCCGCGGCCGCCCTCATCAGCCAGCGACGCGGCGCCCGCGGCTCCTCGCACGCCGTGTGCGCGACGTGCGCGAGCGGGGCTGTCGGCATCGGCGAGGCCATGCGCCGCATCCGACACGGCTACGCCGACGCCGTGCTCGTCGTCGGCATGGAGGACTGCCTCGGCCCCGTCAACCTCGCGTCCAATGCGAACCTGCGCGCCCTCGCCACCGGCTTCGAGGACGCCCCCACGACCGCGAGCCGACCCTTCGACCGCGGCCGCACGGGATTCGTCATGGCGCAGGGCGCCGCGGCGACCCTGCTTGAGGCCGCCGACGCGGCGCGCGCCCGCGACGCCGCGCCGCTCGCACGCGTCATCGGCTTCGGTGCCTCGAGCGACGCCCACCACGCGACCGCGCCCCACCCGGAGGGTCGCGGCGCCGCGCGAGCCATCACCGACTGCCTCGCGGACGCCGGCGTCGACACCGCCGAGGTCGCACACGTCAACGCACACGGTACGGGCACGCCACTCGGCGACGCGGCCGAGATCGCGGCCTTCGAGCGCGCACTCGGCCCGGACGCGCGACGCATCCCCGTCACGGCGACGAAGTCCAGCACGGGCCACCTCCTCGGCGCCTCCGGCGTCGTCGAGGCGCTCATCGCGATCGAGACGATGCGGACCGGGCTCGTCCCGCCGACCATCAACCTCGACGACCCGGCGTTCGAGGGATGGGACATCGTCGCCGGCACGGCACGCGCGGCCGACGTCCCCACCGTCCTCTCGACCTCGTTCGGGTTCGGCGGACACAACGGCGCGCTGCTGTTCGCGCGCGCGGACGGGAAGGAGACGGCATGACCGACCGACTGGCGAGGATCGCCGAACTGGAGCAGGAGTACCTGCCCGACGAACTGCTCGAGCGCATCCGCGAGCGGGCCGGGGAGGTCGACCGGCAGAACGCCTTCTTCGACGACGACCTCGCCGAGCTCCGCGATCGCGGCTACCTGCGCCTCTTCGTACCGGAATCGTTCGGCGGCCCGGGGCTCACGCTGCAGCAGGTTGCGCGCCTGCAGCGCCGCCTCGCGACCGCAGCGGGCGCGACCGCGCTCGCCGTCAACATGCACCTCATGTGCACGGGCGTCGCGCGCGTCCTCGCCGAGCGCGGCGACGACTCGCTCGACGACGTGTTCCGTGACGCCGCCGACGGTGAGCTCTTCGCGTTCGGGATCAGCGAGCCCGGCAACGACTGGGTGCTGCAGGGCTCGAACACCGTCGCCGAGCGTGCGCCCGACGGCGACTACCTGCTGAGCGGCGTCAAGATCTTCACCTCGCTCTCGCCCGCGTGGACGCGACTCATCACCCACGGGCTCGATACCGCCGACCCCGACGACCCGCGCCTCGTGTTCGGATTCCTCGATCGCGAGACCGACGGGATCACGGTCTCGGAGGACTGGGACGTGCTCGGCATGCGCGGTTCGCAGAGCCGCGCGACGACGCTCGACGGTGCACGCATGCGCGCCGACCGCGTCGTCCGACGCATCCCGCCCGGACGCCACCCCGACCTCCTGACGTTCGGCATCACCGCGAACTTCCAGCTGCTCATCGGCTCCGTCTACGCCGGTGTCGCCGAGCGCTCGCTCCGCGTCGCCGCCGAGGCGCTGCGCGCACGCCGCTCCGCGAAGGCCGGGACGACACTCGCCGAGGTGTCCGAGTGGCGCGTGCGCATCGCCGACGGCCTCAGCTCGTTCGAGCCCGTCTCGGCCCAGCTCGACGCGATCACGCGCGACGTCGACGAACTCGTCGACCACGGCGCCGCCTGGCCGCTCCGGCTCGTGAGCGCGCGCATCGCTGCGGCCCGGGCCGCGCTCGATGCGGCCGAGATCGCGCTGCGCTGCTCGGGCGGTGCGGGGTTCGACAACCGCTCCGAGGCGAGCCGCCTCTACCGCGACGCCGCGGCCGGCCTCTTCCACCCGCCGAGCGAGGACGCCGCGCGCCCCATGTTCGCCGCCGCCCTCCTCGACGAGGACTGACCGGAGCGGCCCCGGGACGCGTGAATGCCGTTGGCCCGCACCGGTTGGTGCGGGCCCGCGGTGTTTGTGTGGGGGTGTCAGTTGGTTGCGGTGGTGTAGCGCTCGGCGACGTCGTTCCAGTTGACGATGTTCCAGAAGGCCTTGACGTAGTCGGCGCGGACGTTCTGGTAGTCGAGGTAGTAGGCGTGTTCCCAGACGTCGAGCAGGAGCAGGGGGGTGACGCCGAAGGGGATGTTGCCCTGCTGGTCGAACAGTTGGAAGGTGGTGAGGTTGCCGGCGGTGTCGTCGTAGCCGAGGACGGCCCAGCCGGAGCCCTGGACGCCGAGGGCGACGGAGGTGAAGAGGTTCTGGAAGTTCTCGATGCTGCCGAAGCGGTTCTCGAGGGCGTCCTTGAGGGCGCCGTGGGGTTCGCCGCCCTCGGGGGAGAGGTTCTTCCAGAAGATGGAGTGGTTGTTGTGGCCGCCGAGGTTGAAGGCGAGGTCTTTTTCGAGCTTGTTGATGTTGGCGAGGTCGCCGGTGGAGGCGGCTTCGGCGATCTGCTCGATGGCGGTGTTGGCGCCCTTGACGTAGGCGGCGTGGTGCTTGTCGTGGTGGAGCTCCATGATGCGGCCCGAGATGTGGGGCTCCAGTGCGGCGTAGTCGTAGGGAAGATCGGGAAGCGTGAATTCAGCCACGGTCGGTCCTTTCATCGGTTCGCCGCACACACGGCGAAGGGGGACCGGAATCGTCCGGGTGGACGTCCGGTTGGTTCGGGAAGCGACGGTGTCGCGGGTCGGATGGGTCGCGGGGCGGAGGATCAGTGCGGGGCGCCCAGCGAGCGGAACGCGCGATCGTGGTACACGACGGGCTCGGCCGCGGGGCCGCTGCGGATGTCGAGCACCTCGGCGACGACGAGGGTCGACGCGCCGACGGGGATCCGGTGCAGCGGGCGCGCCCGCAGTGCCGTCCGCACGACGGGCAGGAACGGCTCACCGGTCTCGAGCGTCTCCCAGCCCTGGGCGGGCGAGAACCGCTCGCCACCGCTCACCGCGAACTGCTGCGCGATCGCGACGTGACGGGCGTCGAGCAGGTGCACGAGCACGGTGTCGGCCGCGAGGAGTGCCCCGGCGCTGCCCGTCGCCCGGGTCACCGAGAACGAGATCGCGACCGGATCGAGGCCCACCGAGGCCACGCTCGACGCCGTGAGCCCGACCGGGCCCGACGGCGACGCGGCCGTGATCAGTGCGGTCCCCGCGGGGTGCTCGCGGAACGCGTCCTTGAACGCGGTCGCCAGGTCGGTCGCGAGCGTCATCGTCATCCGGACTCCAGGTTCGTCGTCTGCCGGACGTTCACCGTCCGGATGCACCCACTGTAAGACTTCATGTGCACTTGAAGTCAAGGTGGCCGCGTCACAGGCGTCACGCTCGGACGTGGGACGACGTGGATGCCGACGTGGAGGCGAACGGGACCGACCTGGATGCAACGGGAAGGCGCGCAGCGGCTCAGAACAGGGTCGGCGCACCGACGGTCGCGGCTGGACCCGTCCGGCGCACGGCGCTCCGGGACGGGATCGGCTCGTGCGCCGCGGACGCTGATCGTCCCTGTGCGAGCGGGCGCATCGCGCGCTCGAGGCCGTGCCGGCGCAGCAGTGGGCGCACGCGCTCCGAGAGCCACGAGCGGTACGCCTTCGGGGCGTCGACCGCCGTGCCCGGGTAGAGCCCGCGGTACCGCGGCACGAGGTCCGGGTGTTCGCGCTCGAGCCAGGCCATGAACCAGGGCTTGACCCCGGGGCGAAGGTGCAGTGCGCCCCAGACGACGCGCGTCGCACCGGCGCGACGCACGCGATCGAGCGCCTCGTCGAGTGCCGCGTGCGAGTCCGTCAGGTGGGGGACGATCGGCATGAGGAAGACGGTCACCTCGAATCCCGCGTCCACCGCTCGGCGGACGGTCGCGAGGCGGGCCTCGGCCGACGGCGTGCCCGGCTCGATCGACCGCTGCAGCGACTCATCGTACACCGCGATCGACATCGCCAGACCGACCGGCACACGGCGGCGCGCCTCGACGAGGCGGGGGAGGTCCCGACGCAGGAGGGTGCCCTTCGTGAGGATCGTGAACGGCGTACGCGACTCGGCGAGCGCGTCGATGATGCCCGGCATGAGCGCATAGCGCCCCTCGGCGCGCTGGTACGGATCGGTGTTCGTGCCGAGCTGGAGTGCGGCACGCGACCACGAGGGGCGCGCGAGCTCGCGCCGCAGGACGTCGGCCACGTTGACCTTCACGACGACCTGCGTGTCGAAGTCCTCGCCGCCGTCGAGATCGAGATACGTGTGGGTGCCGCGCGCGAAGCAGTACACGCACGCGTGCGAGCACCCGCGGTAGGGGTTCACGGTCCACTCGAACGGCATGTCCGACGCGCGCGGCACGCGATTGAGTGCCGAGCGCGCCATGATCTCGTGGAACGTGACGCCCGCGAACTCCGGCGTCGTGACCGAACGGACGAGGCCGTCGACGCGCTCCATGCCGGGCAGGGCCGCATCGTCCACCGTGCCCACCGACTGTCCCTGCCATCGCATGCCGAGTATTCGAACAAATATTCGAGGGCATGTCAATCGCGCGCCCGCCGGGAGGTTGACCGGGTGTCAGCCGCGAGATGATTGGCGACGGGGGCCGCGTGTGGTCGAATGAGGTGCCGAGGTGCGAAGGGCCCCACGCTGCGGGGCACCCCTCGTCGGCCCACCCGAGCGCGCACGTGCCGCTCGGTTCGCCCCAGATCGAAGGAGCAGGACCGTGGGATTCATCCAGGCATTCGTCGGAGCACTCGGTGGGACCCTCGCCGACCAGTGGAAGGACTTCATCGTCCCGCCGCAGGTCGCGCCGACCGCGGCGATCTTCCCCGGCGTCCCGTCCGGCCAGAACGCGGGTCGCGGCTCCAACGTGCGCGGCTCCGAGAACATCATCTCGAACGGCTCCAAGATCGTCGTCCCCGAGGGCACGGGCGTGCTCACGTTCCAGGACGGCCGCATCACGGGCTTCATCGCGCAGCCGGGCGGCTACGAGTGGCGCAGTGACGACCCGAACTCGCAGTCGGTCTTCGCGGGCGACGGCATCGTGAGCCCCCTCATCAAGACCTCGTGGGAGCGCTTCAAATTCGGCGGGCAGCCCGGAAGCCAGCAGCTCGTGTTCTACGTGAACCTGCGGGAGCTGCCGAACAACCGCTTCGGCACCCAGAGCGAGATCTACTGGGACGACGCCTACCTCGGCGCACAGGTCGGGGCCATCACGCGCGGCACCTACACGCTCCGCATCGTCGACCCGATCCTGTTCGCGAGCCAGTTCGTGCCGCTCACCTACCTGCAGCCCGGCGGTCACGTGTTCGACTTCACCGATCTCGACAACGATGCAGCGACGCAGCTGTTCAACGAGGTCGTGAGTGCCCTCGCACCCGCGTTCTCGCTGTACACGAACGACCCGAGCAAGGGGAACCGCATCGCGCGCATCCAGAGCGACTCGATGGGCTTCGCCCAGTCGCTCTCGGCCGCCGTCGAAGAGGGCTACCGCTGGACGAGCGACCGAGGGCTCACGATCGTGAAGGTCGCGCTGCAGGCCATCGAGTACGACGAGGACACGCGCCAGCTGCTCTCCGACGTGAAGAAGGCCGACGCGCTCGGCGGCAACCGCGGCAACTCCTTCCTCCAGCAATCCGTCGCACGCGGCATGCAGGCGGCGGGCGAGAGCGGTGGCGGTGCGACGAACATCGCCATGATGGGTATGGGCCTCAACGCCGCGACCGGTGCCGCCGGTGGCCTGCAGCAGCCCGCCGGACAGCAGCCGTACCAGCAGGTGCCGCCGCAGCAGTATCAGCAGCCGCAGCAGGGCCAGCCGCAGTACGAGCAGGCACCGCAGCAGGGCCAGCCGCAGTATCAGCAACCGCAGCAGGGCCAGGCGCCCCAACAGGGCGGTGACGACCCCATCGCGAAGCTCGCCCAGTACAAGACGATGCTCGACCAGGGGCTCATCACGCAGGCCGACTACGACGCGGCCAAGGCCAAGGCGCTCGGGCTGTAGGCGACATCGTGAGCGATCGAGGCACGGGCGGGCAGGGCGTGCCGCCCGGGGCGCCGTGGAACGGGCAACCGTCGCAGCCCCACGGCGCGCCCGGCCAGGTGCCGCCGGGGCCGGGTCAGCAGCCGTCCGCACAGCAGCACGTGCAGCAGCAGCCCGTGCAGCAGCCGTACGCCGACCCCGCGAGCGCCGCACAGGGCGCCCCGCCCCCGCCGCAACCGATCCCCGCCGATCAGGCGGTCGAGGTGACGCCACCCGAGGCGTTCCAGGACGCGACGTGGGACGACGTGAACCGCGTCCGGGATCGTGAGCGCGAGGCCGGCTACGGGCCCGGCGAAGCACCCGACATCGTGTACGAGCAGCACGACGGGCCCACGGTCATCGACACGGCCGCGGGCTCGGGCGACGGAATCCGCAAGTGCCCGAGCTGCGGATCGAGCGACATCCAGCTCGACATCCCGAGCGGCATGCTCGTGTGCCACTTCTGCCGTCACGCGTGGAGCACCCCCCTCGCGACCGAGGCGTTCCACCTCGACACCCCGATCGGCGACCTGCGAGGGCGCGTCATCGGATCCGGCTCACAGAACATCGTGCCCGGCACCGACCAGGTCGTGAGCTTCAAGTGCGCCGCGTGCGGTGCCGAGATCTCGATCGACACGAACCACGCGATGCAGGCCAGGTGTCCGTGGTGTCGCAACACGCTCTCGATCAACGAGCAGATGCCGAACGGTGCCGTCCCCGACGTCGTCCTCCCGTTCTCGCTCCCGAAGGACGCGGCCGTCGAACGGATCGGCGCATTCGTCAAGAAGCGTCGATTCTTCGCGAACCGCCGCTTCATCCGCGAGTTCAGCCCGGAGAACGTGCTCGGCGTCTACCTCCCCTACATGATCGTCGACGTCAACGCGAACCTGACGTTCGAGGGCGAGGGGGAGCACACGACGCGGACGTACACCGTCTCGGTCGGCAAGGACGAGACGGAGCGCCGATTCGACTACGACGTCTACCGCGTCGGGCGTCGGTTCTCGCTCCACGTCGACGACCTGACGCTCGAGTCGGCCTCCGACAAGCGCGACCAGGACGCATCACGCAACACGAACAACATCATCAACTCGATCATGCCGTTCGACACGAAGAACGCGGTCGTCTACGACGCGAACTACCTCGCGGGGTTCAGCTCCCAGCGTCGCGACGTCGACGTCGATGCGCTCTACGAACCCGCCGCGATGCAGACGGAGGACATCGGCCGGTACCGCAGCCTCGACACCATCTCCTTCTACGACCGCGGTGTGCGCTGGGACCGGCGCGACGTCGAGATCATGGGGGAGCGGTGGATCGCGGCGTACCTCCCCGTGTGGCTCTACAGCTACCAGGAGGAGAAGTCGGGCGGTCGCAAGCTCCTCCACTACATCGCCGTCAACGGTCGCACGGGCGAGACGATGGGCTCGGTCCCGCTCAACATGACGCGGCTCTGGGTCTTCACGGGCATCGCCGAAGTGCTCGGCGTCATCGCGGCCGGCCTCTCGGCCCTGATCCTCTGGTGAGGCGGACATGATCATCACCCACGCGCTCGGCATCGCACTCGCGTCCTCCAGCGGATCCTCGGACGACGGGAGCTGGGTCCCGCTCCTGTTCCTCCTCTCGGGGCCCGTGTTCTTCTTCATCATGTACACGTACTACCGCAACACCGACAAGCGCCACCGGCACGAGACGGAGACGAGCGCGGAGGTCGTCGGCATGCAGGCGTTCGACGAGCGGGTGGACCACGTCACCGGCTCGAGTTACGCGTCGAAGCAGGACGCGAACCACCGGGAGGTGCGTGGCGCGGGGTTCTGAACCGGGACCGTGCGCGGTCGGGTGCCCAATAGGCTGAGGGGACCCTGACCTCCGGAGGTCCCATGTCGTCGCCCACCTTCGTGCGCAAGGGGCTCCTCCGGCTCAGTTGGCCGCTGCTCGCGATCACCGTGTTCACGCTGCTCGCGACGCTCGGGAACGTCGCGCTGTTGAGCGCCGCATCGCCCGAGCTCAATGCGGCCGTCGCGACCGCGAACCAGATCCTCGGCGTCGTCTACGACGTGTCCGTGCTGTTCTCGATCGGTGCGCTCGTCGTCATCGCGCAGCAACTCGGTGCCGGGCGCCTCGACGCCGCGCGCCGCTCGGTGGCGATCGCGCTCCGCTCGAGCAGCGCCCTCGGGATCGTCCTCGCGCTCGCCGTCGCCCTCGGCGCGGTCGTCCTCGTCGACCTCGTGGGCACTCCCGCCGAGGTGGCCGACGACGCGATCGTCTACCTCTGGATCGTCGCGGGCGGGCTCGCGTTCAACGCGTACATCGTGGCCGCGTCCGCCGTCCTGCGCGCCTACGGCCGCACGCCGGCGCTCCTCGTCATCGGCATCGTCGTGAACGTGCTCGACGTCGCCCTGCTCGCGGTCCTCCTGCTCGTGCTCGAGTGGGGCGCCGTGGGGGCGGCGCTCCCGACGCTCGTCGTCCGCGGCGTCGGGGTGCTCGTCCTCGCGGTCCTCGTCCGCCGGGCCACGGGGGCGAGCGTCCTCGGACGTCTCCCTGCTCGGGCCGACGGCGAGCCCGGTGCGGCGGCGATGGCGCGACTGTCGATCCCGTCGGTGCTCGAGAACGGCGCCTACAACCTCGTGATCGTCGCGGTCGTCACGCTCGTGAACGCGCTCGGGACCGATGCGATCAACGCGCGCTCCTACGTGCTTACGCTCACGGCACTCGTCACGGGCGTCGTCCTCGCGCTCGCGCAGGGCAACGAGACGATCGTGGGCTGGGACGTCGGTGCGCGCGATCGCGCGACGGCGAAGCGGCGCACCCTGCGGACGGCGGGGTGGACCGCCCTCGTCGCGGCACTCCTCACCCTCGTCCTGGCCCTCCTCGCCGAGCCCGCGCTCGCCGTGTTCGGCGCCGGCGACGAGGTCGTCACGCTCGCGCGGGACGGACTGTTCGTGAGCGCGATCCTGCTGCCGCTGTCCGCCGTGACGGCCGTCGTGTACGGCGCGCTGCGCTCGGCCGGCGACGTCGTCGTGCCCATGGTGATCTCGATCGCGACGAGCGTGCTCGTCCTCCTGCCCGCCTCGTGGCTGCTCGTGGGCCAGTGGGGACTCGGCGTCGCCGGGGTCTTCTGGGCGCTCGCCGTCGCCGAGGCCGTCAAGGCCGCGCTGCTCCTCGTCCGGCTCCTCCGCTCACGATGGTCGGAAGGCCGTCCGGCCGAGGGCGCGGCGCGGGCACCGGGCGGCCGTCAGCGGAGGATCACGAGCTCGCGGGTCGCTCGCGTCATCGCGACGTAGCGGTCGACGGCCCCGGCGACGCCCGCGCCGAACGCATCCGGGTCCACGAGCACGACGAGGTCGAACTCGAGGCCCTTGGCGTCGACGGGGGACAACGAGCGCACCCGGTCGTCCCCCTCGAACCCCGCATCCCCGATGACGCACGCGACCCCGTCGGGGGACGACCGGCGCCACGCGTCGAGGACGCGATCACGGTCCCGCGTGCGGCCGGTCCGGACGGGCGTGCCGGTCGAACGGACCGACTCGGGCACGTTCGCATCCGGCACGGCGGCGCGGATCACCGGTGCCGCCTCCGCGAGGATCTCGGCGGGCGTCCGATAGTTGAGTCGGAGCGCGGCGACCCGGACATCGCGGACACCCACTCGACGCAGCCGCTCCTCCCACGACTCGGGGAATCCGGAACGGGCCTGGGCCCGATCGCCCACGATCGTGAAGCTGCCCGACGGGCACCGCTCCAGCAGCATGCGCCACTCCGCATCGCTCAGCTCCTGCGCCTCGTCGACGACGATGTGCGCGAACGGGCCCGCGAGCGGATCGCTCGGGAGCTCCGGCAGGGTCGACTCGTCGACGAGGGCGAACCGCGCGTCGTCCCCGCGCAGCATCGTCACGAGCCCCTCGCCGTCGTCGTCGGACTCGATCGCGGCGTCCACGACCCGGTCCATCTCTTCGGCGTGCGCCTCGAGTGCGATCGCGCGGCGACGGCGCACGAGCGACGCGTCGCGCGCCCCGATCCGGCGGTGCGCGGCGTCGAGCAGGGGGAGGTCGGCACGTGTCCAGGCGCGGCCGTCGGGGCGCCGGAGCGCGAGCACCTCGTCGTCGCGCAATCCGGGGGCGCACATCCGCAGGTAGGCGGGGGTCGTGTAGAGATCGGCGACGACGCCCGCCGCGTCGAGCACCGGCCAGGCACGATCGAACGCACGAACCAGCTCGTCGTTCGCGCGCAGCGCGCGACGCAGCTGCGAGGGCGACACCTCGCCGACGTCCGCGCGCTCCACGAGGTGGTCGACGAGCGCCTCCCAGACCGTCAGCCGGGCGTCGTTGTGCGCCGTTCCGGGTTCGACCGCATCGAATGCCTCGAGCCAATCGGCCTCCTCGACGACGAGGCGCAGCCAGGGCGTGTCGACGACGACGGGACGCTCGGGAGCGCGCTCGTACCAGCGGACGGCGGGCTCGATCGCGTCCGCGAGGGTCGCGCTCGCCTTGAGGTCCGCCACCCGTGCATCCTCCTCCGCACCGGCGTCGCGGCCCTCGGGCACGAGATCGGTGAGCGTGCACGTGCGCACGCCCTCCTCGCCGAGCCCCGGGAGGACGTCCGCGACGTAGGCGAGGTACGGCTCGCTCGGCCCGACGACGAGGACGCCGCCGCGGCCGCTGCCGAGGAGGGGGTCGGCGTAGCGCAGGTAGGCGGCTCGGTGCAGGGCGACGACGGTCTTGCCCGTGCCCGGGCCGCCGTCGACGACGAGCGCGCCCGGGGACGGTGCACGCATGACGGCGTCCTGCTCGGTGCTGATCGTCGCGAGCACGTCGCGCATGCGCGGCGTCCGTGCCTCGCCGAGGCTCGCGATGAACGCCGACTGCTCGTCGGGGGCGAGCGCGCCCACGGCGGCATCGGGATCGAGGCGCTCGTCCCAGTAGTCGACGACGCGGCCGTTCGCCCATCGGTAGCGACGCCGACTCGCGAGACCCATCGGGGCACCCGGGGTCGCCGCGAAGAACGGTGCGGCCGCGGGCGTGCGCCAGTCGACGAGGAGGGTGTGCCCGTCCGCGTCCCGGAGCCCCGCGCGACCGATGTAGACGGGCGTCCCGCCGTCCGCGGGCACCATGCGCCCGAGGCACGCGTCGACCCCGAAGCGGCCGAGGACAGCGAGTTGCGCGCTCGTCCGACGGACCTCGAGGTCGCGGTCGAGCGCCTCCTGCCCGTCCCGCGCGGGGTCCCGCCTCGCGCGGTCGAGGCGCGCGCGCAGCCGTGCCCGATCCGCGTCGATGGCGCGGTCGATCGCGGCGAACCGCTCGAGGTCATCGGTCACGAGCGCGGGATCGGCCTTGGCCCCGCGTCGTTCGGGGAGCCCGAGGTAGGGGGACGGGGCGCGGTGGTCGGGTGTGGGCTGATCGGGGTCGGACACGCGTGAGCTGCTCCTCGGGCCGGGGGACGAGAGGCTCGATCCTGCACCACGACCGGGGGCTTGCCGCAAGCCCCCGGCCCGGCGGTACGATGGAAGCAACAGGAACGCCACGCCCGAGCGCACCGATGCGGCAGGGCCCCGACCCTCGTGCGGCTCCGCCGACCGGCGTCAGCCCGCGGCGTCCACGGCCTGCGCCCGCAGCGGTTCCGGTGCCGACCGCTCACGTGCCTCGCTCGGCGCACCGACGGGTGCCCGCTCGGTCGCCCGTGCGGGGTCCTGGGGCACGATGCGGCGGCGCGGATGGCCCGAGGTGCCCGTGACCCGATACACGGGTCGCACGACGGCACTCGACGGCACGCTCGACGACTCGCTCGCGGGGGGCTCGGAGGGAATCGCGGGAGCCGTCCGCTTCTCGAGCGAGCTCGCGGGGTTCTCGAGCGTGTTCCCGGGCTCATCGAGCGTGTTCCCGGGCTTCTCGGGTGTGCTCGTGGGCGTCTCCGGCGTGCTCCGGGGCGAGCGCGACGCGGGTGTCGCACCGGTGTCGCCGAGTGCCTCGCGTACGATGCGCCGCGGGTCGTATCGGCGCACGTCGAGCCGTTCCCACTGGTCGGCGGACAGGTCGACGCCCGCCAGGTCCTCCGCATCGGCCTTCGCCGCCTCGACGAGCGCGCGCCCTCGACGGACGAGCGTCGCGAGCGTGTGGGCGTAGGCGGGCAATCGTGACGGGCCGATCACGAACGCGGCCAGCAGGGCGATGACGACGAGTTTCTCGACGGTCAGTCCGAACACGATCGACTCCCATCGGTGATGTGGTGCCCGTCCGCGGCGAGGGGCGCGGTCGGGCCGGCGGACACGGACAGGGGTTCGGGGCGGGGTTCGATGAGCGGTGCGCGCTCGAGCGCGCGGGCGCGGCGTCGGTCGGCGAGCGCCGTGATCCCGAGCGCGATGCCGAAGAGCGCCGCGAGCGGCAGCGCGACGAGGAACATCGACAGCACATCGGCCGCGGGCGTCACGATCGCGGCGACGAGCGCGATGAGGACGACGACGACCCGCCAGCTGCGGGCGATCGTCCGGGCCGGCAGCACGCCCGCCGCGTTGAGGACGACGAGCGCGACGGGCAGGACGAACGCGATGCCCGTGACGACGACGGTCTTGAGGACGAAGTCGACGTAGGCGTCCGCCTGCAGGAGCGAACTGTCGGTCTCGCCCGCGAAGCTCGTGAGCACGGTGACGAGGCGGGGGAAGAGGGCGAGCCCCGTCGCGGCACCGAGCACGAACAGGGGACCGGCCGAGGCGAGCACGCCGAGCGAGGCACGGCGCTCGCGGCGTGTGAGGCCGGGCGCCGCGAAGCGGTAGGCCTCGATGAGGGCCACGGGGATCGCGACCACGATGCCGATCACGACCGCGATCCGCACGCGAAGGTCGAACGCGGCCGTCACGGTGTCGTAGTTGAGACTCGCCGCGCGGCTCGCCGCGAGCTCCAGGACGGGTGCGCGCAGCAGGTCGAGGACGGACCCCGAGACGACGAAGCCGAGGACGATCCCGATGACGAGCGCGACGGCGATGCGCGTCGCGCGCCGCTTCGCCTCGCGGAGGTGGCCCGAGACCGGCATGCGCCCCGCCGCCGGAGCGGGCCGCTCGCGCGCGACCCGCCCCGTCGTCGTGGGCGTACTCACGACACCGCGCGCGGGGTGTGCGCGGTCTCGGACGTGGTCGTGGTCGTGGGCCGGGACGGCTCGCCGTCGCGCCGGGCCGCCTGCGACCGATGGGCCGCGACGTCGTCGGCTCGGGCCTCCGCGGCATCGGACGGTACCGTCTCGGCACCGTCCTCCTCGCGCGCCTGCGCGGCCTCGGTCCGGAGGATCCGGACCGATTGGCCCACGCTCCGGGCGAGGGCGGGGAGTTTCGTGGCGCCGAAGAGGAGCAGGACGAGCGCGACGATGATGAGGGCGTGCCAGCCCGTGAGGTTCTGCAGCATGGAGGTTCCGTTCGTTCGTGGGCCGGCCCGTCGGTCGGGCCGCCCCTGGTCTGGAGTCGGGGGAGGTGGGGGACGAGGCGTGCGGTGCGTCAGTTGCCGGGCGCGCCCGGGCCGCCCTGGCCACCGTCGGGCGCGCCGGGGCCGCCCTGACCGCCGCCCTCCGGGACGCCGCCGCCGGTCGGCTCGGTCGTCGTGTCGACCCGCACGGTGAGCGATGCGAGGTAGCCCGAGGACGTGTCCCCGCTCACGGTCGCGAGCTGGAGCGCACCACCGTCCTCGCCGAACACGTTGTCGGTCTCGAGCGTGACGCCCGCGAGGTTCTGGACGGAGCCGCTGTAGGCCGCGTCCGCGTAGACGGCGTCGCACGCCGCCTGGGGGAGCGCCATCTGCGACGTCGCGATGACGTTCGCGGTGTCGGTGATCGAGGCCGCGTCGGGGTACACCTCGAAGTGGATGTGGGGCCAGCGGCCCGAGTAGCAGGCCGGGAAGATCGACGTGAACGAGACCGTCCCCGTCGCGTCCGCGACCTGGACGCCGCGCAGGTAGGTCTCGTTCTCGATGCCCTCCGAGTACATCGAGTACCGGCCCTGCGCGTCGCAGTGCCACGCGTACACGGCCACGCCCTCGAACGGCACGTCGCCGTTCGCCATGTCGGTGATCGTGAACGAGAACGTGAGCGGCACGCCCTCGGCCGTGGTGCCGCCGTCGAGACTCTGACGGATGTCGGAACGGATGATGCCCGACTCCTCGAGTACGTCCGGCCCGTTCGAGCCGTCGCCCGGGTACGGGCCCGCGGTCTCGTCGGGGATCTCGGCACCGGGCAGCGTCGCGGTCGTCGTCGCGCCGGGAGTCGTCGCCGCGGCCGTGGCGGTCGATGTGCCGGTCGTCGCCTGCGAGCCCGCCGGGGTGCAGGCCGCGAGCGTCACGGTGCCGATCCCGGCACCGACGAGGCCGAGCACGGCACGCCTGCTCACGAGCGTGCGCAGATCGAACGACGCCCCCTGGTCGACGACCTCCTCGTCCGGATGATCGAGGAGGCGCCCCTCGTAGGCGGGGCCCTTCGGCGTGTGTTCGGGCTCCGGGATGCGGATCATGTGCGGTCACCTCTCGACTGGTGGGTTGGTCCGATCAGCGTGTCCGACGTTCCGAGCAGCGCGCTTTGGCGGAGTTCGGTATCGGCTATGTGTCGAGGCGGCCGGGCCGTTCTCGGAGCGGCGGGTGCCCCAATCGTTCACCCGTCGATACGATGCTGAATCCGATGAACGCCACCTCCCAGATCGACGTGCTCTCCCGCGGTGACCGCGCCGCGCCGCCGCGCACGATGCTCGACGTGCTCCGCGAGACGGCTCACCGCCACCCGGATGCATCGGCCCTCGACGACGGTCGGGGTGCGCTCAGCTACCGCGAACTGCTCGCGCTCGTCACCGCGACCGCGGCCCGGCTCACCGAGGCCGGCGTCCGTCGCGGCGACCGTGTCGGCGTGCGCATGACCTCCGGGACGCGCGAGCTGTACGTCACGATCCTCGCGGTCATCGCGGCGGGCGCGGCGTACGTGCCGGTCGACGCCGACGACCCCGAGGAGCGCGCGACGCTCGTGTTCGGCGAGGCGGCGGTCCGCGGGGTCGTCACCGCCGACGGGAACTTCACGCCGTGGGACGGACCCGATTCCCGCGGTGTTCCCGTGCCGCTCTTCCGCGGCAACCGGGCAACGGCGCCCGCGCTCACCTCGGCGACGCCCGTCGTCTCGCCGCCGCGCGTCGACGACGACGTCTGGATCATCTTCACCTCGGGCTCGACGGGCGTCCCCAAGGGGGTCGCCGTCTCGCACCGTTCCGCCGCCGCGTTCGTCGACGCGGAGGCCCGCATGTTCCTCGCCGACGAGCCGCTCGGTGAGGGTGACCGGGTGCTCGCGGGACTCTCGGTCGCATTCGACGCGTCGTGCGAGGAGATGTGGCTCGCGTGGCGCAACGGTGCGTGCCTCGTTCCGGCGCCGCGTGCGCTCGTGCGCAGCGGCATGGACCTCGGCCCCTGGCTGACGTCGCGCGGCATCACCGTCGTGTCGACCGTGCCCACGCTCGCCGCGCTGTGGCCCGCCGAATCGCTCGAGAACGTCCGACTGCTCATCTTCGGCGGCGAGGCGTGCCCGCCCGAACTCGCGGAACGGCTCGCGGTCGACGGTCGCGAGGTCTGGAACACGTACGGTCCGACCGAGGCGACGGTCGTGGCGTGCGCGGCGAAGATGGACGGCTCGACGCCGGTCCGGATCGGGCTCCCCCTCGACGGGTGGGATCTCGCGGTCGTCGACGCCGACGGGAACCGCGTCGCGGAGGGCGAGGTCGGGGAACTCATCATCGGTGGCGTCGGCCTGGCACGCTACCTCGACCCCGCGAAGGACGCCGAGAAGTACGCGCCGATGCCCTCGCTCGAGTGGGCGCGCGCCTACCGATCGGGTGACCTCGTGCGGTACGAGGCGGCGGGGCTCGTGTTCCAGGGCCGCGCCGACGACCAGGTGAAGGTCGGCGGCCGCCGCATCGAACTGGGCGAGATCGAGTCGACCCTGCAGGCGCTCCCCGACGTGCGCGGCGCCGCCGCCGCGGTGCGGACGACCGCCGCGGGCAATCAGGTGCTCGTCGGTTATCTCGCGGCGACACCCGAGTTCGACCTCCCGGCCGCCGTCGCGCGTCTGCGCGAGGAGCTGCCCGCCGCGCTCGTGCCGATGCTCGCGCTCGTGGACGAGCTCCCGACGCGCGTGTCGGGCAAGGTCGACAAGAACGCGCTGCCGTGGCCGCTGCCCTCGGGGGACGGTGACGACGCCGCGGCGGATCTCGATCCCGAACTGCGCGAGCTCGCTGCCCTGTGGCAGGACGTGCTCGGCGTGCCCGTCGGCGACCCCTCGGCGAACTTCTTCGATCTCGGTGGAGGATCGCTCTCCGCCGCCCAGCTCGTCGCGCGCATCCGCGAACGCGACCCCGAGTTCACGGTCGCCGACATCTACGCGCACCCGCGACTCGGTGCCATGGCGGACGCCCTCGACGCGCGGGACGCCGAGGAACCGAGCACGCGCAGCGCCCACGTCATCGCCCCCACGCCGCGCCGGATGCAGTTCTGGCAGACGCTCCTCGGCGCACCGCTGTTCGTCCTGAGCGGGGTGCGCTGGCTCCTCGCCGCGCTCGCCGCGAACCAGCTGCTCCACTGGATCGGCGGCTTCTCGTTCCTGCCCGTCATCGACCTGTGGCTGCTCGTCGTGGGCATCGTCGTGTTCGCGACCCCCTTCGGACGCATGGGCATCTCGGTCCTCGCGGCACGCACGCTCCTCGCCGGGTTGCGTCCTGGTGACTACCCGCGTGGTGGCAGCGTGCACCTCCGGCTGTGGCTCGCCGAGCAGGCGGCGCACCTCGTCGGCGCGGTGAGCCTCGCCGGCGCGCCCTGGATCATCTACTACGCCCGCGCGCTCGGCGCCAAGATCGCGCCCGACGTCGATCTGCACACGCTCCCGCCCGTGACCGGCATGCTCAGCATCGGCCGTGGCGCGTCCGTCGAGCCCGAGGTCGATCTGTCCGGCTACTGGATCGACGGTGACCTCGTGCGCGTCGGCGCGGTGCGCATCGGGGCCCACGCCTCGGTCGGCGCGCGCAGCACGCTCCTGCCGGGCACCCGGATCGGCAAGCACGCCGAGATCGCGCCCGGATCCGCCGTGTTCGGCAAGGTCCGCTCCGGCACGTACTGGGCGGGGTCACCCGCGCAACGCGAGGGGAAGGCGAAGGCGTGGTGGCCCGAACGGCGCCCGCCGCGTGCGAGCCGATGGGTCGTCGCGTTCGGCGCGTCGTCGTTCGCGCTCTCGCTGCTTCCCGTCATCGCGCTCGCGGCGGGCGGCGCCGTCGTCGCGCTCGCCATGCACGGCTCGGCCGATCTCGTCGAGGCCGCGTGGCGTTCGTTCGCGGCGCTCGTGCCCGCGACGCTCGTCGTCGGGATCGTGTTCGCGGGCGCCGTCGTCCTCCTCGTCCGGCTGCTCTCGATCGGCGTCCGCGAGGGCCAGTACCCCGTGCGTTCGCGCGTCGGCTGGCAGGTGTGGACGACGGAACGATTGCTCGACCTCGCGCGCACGTTCCTCTTCCCGCTGTACTCGAGCCTCTTCACCCCCGTGTGGCTCCGCATGCTGGGCGCCCGTGTCGGCGTCGGCGTCGAGGCGTCCACCGTCCTGCTCCTGCCGTGCATGACCACGATCCGCGACGGCGCGTTCCTCGCGGACGACACGATGGTCGCCTCCTACGAACTCGGTGGCGGCTGGATCCGCGTCGGTCACGTCGAGATCGGCAAGCGGGCGTTCCTCGGCAACTCCGGTATGGCCGCACCGGGGCACAAAGTGCGCAAGGACTCGCTCGTCGCCGTCCTGTCCGTCGCGCCGCGCAAGTCGAAGGCGGGCTCGAGCTGGCTCGGCTCGCCGCCCGTCCGCCTCCGCCGCACGGCGAACGAGACCGACGACTCGCGCACGTTCAACCCACCCGCCCACCTGCGCGTCGCACGCATCCTCTGGGAGCTGTGCCGCGTCGTGCCCGTGTTCGTCACCGTCGGGATCGGCCTCGGCGTCGTGATCGCGCTCGTTGCGTTGACGGCCGCATTCGGTCCGCTCGTCGCCGTCCTCCTGAGTGGGCTCGTCCTGCTCGCGGCCGGGGCCGTCGCGGCGGCCGTGAGCACGATCGCGAAGTGGCTGCTCGTCGGCCGCATCCGCGCGGGGGAGCACCCCCTGTGGTCGTCGTTCGTGTGGCGCACCGAGGTGAGCGACACGTTCGTCGAGATGGTCGCCGCGCCCTGGTTCGCGCAGGCCGCGGCCGGCACGCCCGCGCTCGTCGTGTGGCTGCGGACGCTCGGCGTGCGCATCGGTCGCGGTGTGTGGTGCGAGACGTACTGGCTGCCGGAGCCAGATCTCGCCTCGCTCGCCGACGGCGCGACCGTGAACCGCGGGTGTGTCGTGCAGACGCACCTGTTCCATGATCGAATCATGAGCATGGACACCGTGACGCTCGACCGCGGTGCGACCCTCGGGCCGCACAGTGTCATCCTGCCCGCGGCGCGCATCGGGGGCGACGCGACCGTCGGGCCGGCATCCCTCGTGATGCGCGGCGAGGTCGTGCCGGCCGGGAGCCGGTGGAGCGGGAACCCGATCGGCCCGTGGCGCGAGCTCACGCTCGGCGAATACCACGCGACGGCCCGATGACGGACCCGTACCTCCGCACGAACGGTGACGACGGCTACGGCGTCGACCGCTACGAGCTCGACCTGCGCTACAAGGTCGCGAACAATCGTCTCGAGGGCACGGCGACCATCCAGGCGACCGCGTTCGCGACGCTCCCCGTCATCACCCTCGACCTCTCGAACCTCCGCGTCGGACGTGTCCTCGTCGACGGTCAGAAGATCGGCCGCGCGACGCACACGGGCCACAAGCTGAAACTGAAGCCGCGTCGTCCGATCCCCGCAGGGAACGCGTTCACCGTGACGATCGACTACGCGGGCGCACCGGGACCGCGTCGGAGCCGCTGGGGGCAGCTCGGCTGGGAAGAGCTCACCGACGGGGTGCTCGTCGCCTCGCAGCCCTCCGGTGCGTCGACCTGGTTCCCCTGCAACGATCGCGTCGACGACAAGGCGCAGTACGACATCCGCTTCCGGACCGATCACGCCTACACGGTCGTCTGCAACGGCGAGCTCGTCGACAAGCGCACCGCCTCCGGCACGACCCAGTGGCGCTACGTGCAGCGCGAGCCGACGTCCACCTACCTCGCGACGGTGGAGATCGGCCGCTACGAGATCGAGCGGATCGACCTCGCCGGCGTGCGCGGCTCGCTCGTGCACCCGCGGGCCCTCCGCGGTCGCGTTCGTGCGGACTTCGGGAAGCTCGGGCGCATGATGGCGTTCTTCAGCGAGTGCTTCGGGCCCTACCCCTTCCCGAGCTACACGGTCGTCGTGACGGAGGACGAGCTCGAGATCCCGCTCGAATCGCAGGGCGGCGCCACCTTCGGGTCGAATCACGCGGACGGCAAGGGCGGCTCGGAGCGGCTCGTCGCCCACGAGCTCGCGCACCAGTGGTTCGGTAACAGCGTGGGCCTCGCTCGGTGGAGCGACATCTGGCTCAACGAGGGCTTCGCGTGCTACAGCGAGTGGCTCTGGTCGGAGCATCGTGGCGGCCCCTCGGCGGCCTCGCTCGCCCGCACGCACCACGCGATCCTCGCGCGCACGACACAACCGGCGCCGCTCATCGACCCCGGGGCCGCCCGGATGTTCGACGACTGGGTCTACAAGCGCGGCGCCCTCACGCTGCACGCGCTGCGTCGTCGGATAGGCGATGAGCGGTTCTTCGAGCTCCTGCGTACCTGGACGGCGCAGCGCTCGCACGGGACCGCGACGACCTCGGAGTTCCGGGTGCTCGCGGCCGCGTTCAGCGTGCGCCCCCTCGACGACCTGTTCGACGCGTGGCTCGGCGCGGTGGAGCTTCCCACGCTACCGAGGTGACGACGCCCGGGACGGTCGCGATGTCGGCGAGCGCGTAGCGGATCCCGTCGAGGGTGCCCGTCGTGCGCCCGATCCGCGCACGGGCCGGGTCCGCGTCGAATCCGCGGCCGTCCGCCTTGAGGACGGCCTCGAGGCGCGTCCAGCCGCGCACGTCGCGCGCGAAATCCCGCGGGATCGTCGCGCCCGCGCGTTCCGCGTCGATCCCCACGCGGCCGGCGCCGACGGCGACGACGACGAGCGACCCGGCGTGCGCGATGCTCACGCCGAGCCCGGTCACGCCCGGGTCGCTCGCGTCGAGCGGCGGCACGTCGAGCCGGGCCACGTCGAGCCGGGTCACGTCGAGCCCGGTCGCGCCGGGCGCCGTCGCTCCGGGCCCGGGCGGGCAGAGCTCTGCGACGACGGGCCGGCCGTGCTCCTCACCGCACGTCGCGCACGCGGCACGGATGGGACGGTCGACGCCCGTCCGCGCGACGATGATCTCGTGCACGAGCAGCCGGCCGAGCAGGAAGCCGTCGGAGCCCGTGCGGCGATAGCGCTCGGCCTCGCTCGGGGTCGCGGCCTCGAGCGCGCGCACCCGGTCGGCGGCCGAGAGCGGCAGCGTCGCGAAGCGGACGTCCGGGACGCGCCGTGCGCCGCGACGGTCGCCCGCGACCGCGAAGCGGTGCCGCGTCCGCGCCCGCGCATCTCGCGCGCCGGCCCCCGACGTCACGGCGTCATGCGGCGCTGCGCCGAGCGGACGACGCGCGGGCCGACGATCCACAGGGCGAGCACGATCGCCGTGACGACGCCGGCCGCCAGCATGCCGAGTTGCGGGCTCGCCACGATGTCGAACACGAACTGGACGATGCCGATCACGAGCACGGACGTCGCGACGAGACATGCGACGAGGATCCTCCCCGAGACGCGAACGAGGGCCGGTTTCACGCGCGTGCCGAACAGCAACCGGTGCATCATCACGGGCGCGAGCGCGAGCACGCTCACGGTGACCGCGAGCACGAGCAGCACGAGGTAGAGCACATGGTCGAACGTGCCGATCTGCGGGAACCGCGCCTGGAACGGCAGGGTGAGCAGGAACCCCGTGAGAATCTGGGTGCCCGTCTGCAGCACCCGCAACTCCTGCATGAGGTCGCTCCAATTGCGGTCGGAGCGCTCGTTCGGCGACTCGTCGCGACCGTCGTCGCCGTCGTCGAGCGGGTCCGGCTCGCTCGCCATGTGCCCTCCCCGCTCAGTGCGTGCGGTGTTCCCGGTAGTAGGCGAGCAGCGCCTTCGTGGACGCGTCCTGCGCGGCGACGGCCTCCTCGTCGCCCTCGATCGCCGGGGCGATCTGGAGCGCGAGCTGCTTGCCGAGCTCCACGCCCCACTGGTCGAAGGAGTTGATGCCCCACACGACGCCCTGCGTGAACGTGATGTGCTCGTACAGCGCGATGAGCTCGCCGAGCGCGCGCGGCGTGAGGGCCGGGGCGAAGATCGAGGTCGTCGGGCGGTTGCCGGGGAAGGTACGCGCCGCGACGAGCGGGCCCGTCGTGCCCTCCGCCTCGACCTCCTCCGCGGTCTTGCCGAACGCGAGGGCCTTCGTCTGGGCGAGGAAGTTCGCGAGCAGGAGTCCGTGCACGTCGCGGCCGTCGTCCGTGAGGGGGTACGCGGGGTTCACGAACGCGATGAAGTCGGCCGGGATGAGCCGCGTGCCCTGGTGGATGAGCTGGTAGAACGCGTGCTGACCGTTCGTCCCCGGCTCGCCCCAGAACACCTCGCCCGTCGTCGTCGTCACGGGCGAGCCGTCCCAGCGCACCGACTTGCCGTTCGACTCCATCGTGAGCTGCTGCAGGTACGCGGCGAAGCGGTGCAGCTGCTGGGCGTAGGGGAGCACGGCGTGCGACTGCGCACCGAGGAAGTTCGAGTACCAGACGTTCAGCAGCCCCATGAGGACGGGGACGTTGCGGTCGAGGGGCGTCGTGCGCACGTGCTCGTCGACGGCGTGGAAGCCCGCGAGGAGGTCCGCGAACGCGTCCGGCCCGAGCGTGATGTCGAGCGACAGGCCGATCGCCGAGTCGACCGAGTAGCGGCCACCGACCCAGTCCCAGAACCCGAACGCGTTGTCGGTGTCGATCCCGAACGCCCCGACCTTGTCGAGCGCCGTGGAGACGGCCGCGAAGTGGTGCGCGACCGCGTTCGTGCGCGACGCGTCGTCGTCACCGATCGCGCCCGCGGCCTCGAGTCCCGCCCACAGCCAGTCGCGCGCGAGCCGCGCGTTCGTGAGGGTCTCGAGCGTCGTGAACGTCTTCGACGCGACGATGACGAGCGTCGTCTCGGGGTCGAGGTCGGCGGTCTTCTGCGCGATGTCGGTCGGGTCGATGTTCGACACGAACCGGGCCTCGATGCCCGCATCGGCATAGGGCGCGAGGGCCTCCGAGACCATGACGGGGCCGAGGTCGGAGCCGCCGATGCCGATGTTCACGACGTGGGTCACGCGCTTGCCCGTGACGCCCGTCCACTCGCCCGAGCGCACGCGGTTCGCGAACGCGGCCATGTTGTCGAGGACCTCGTGCACGTCGTGGTCGATGTGCTGCCCGTCGACGACGAGCTCGGGCTCGGCACCCTTCGGGCGGCGCAGGGCGGTGTGCAGCACCGCGCGGTCCTCGGTCGTGTTGATGTGCTCGCCCGCGAGCATCGCCGCGTAGTGCTCCGCGACGCCGGTCTGCTCCGCGAGGCGGACGAGCGCGGCGAACACCTCGTCGGTCACGAGGTTCTTCGACAGATCGACGCGCAGCTCCGCGAGATCGAAGGTGAGGCGCTCCGCGCGCTCCGCATCGGTGGCGAACCACGCGCGCAGATCCGGGGTGAAGGCGTCGCGGAGGGCGGACAGTTCGGCCCAGGCGGGAGTGGACGTGGCGTCGACCGGTGTGCTCATGGCTTCACGTTAGCGCTCCGGGGTGACGACGAGGAGGGATCCGGGGGACGATCCTGTGGCCGGGGGTGGGAACGTCATGTGACACCGCTCCACCGGCGCACACCCCTCGCGACGATACGATCGCGGCATGTCCAGACCTCTCGCCCTCGTGACCGGCGCGAGCCGCGGCATCGGACGCGCGATCGCCGATGCGCTCGCCCGCACCGGCTACGACCTCGTGCTCGTCGCGACCGACGCCGCCGCGCTCGAATGCGTCGCCACCGAACTCGCACCGACGGGCGCGACCGTGCGCGTCCTCCCACTCGATCTCACGGATCCCGATGCCGCCGAGCGCGGCGTGGCCGCGCTCGGCATCGAACGGCTCGATCTGCTCGTCAACAACGCCGCCGTCATCCACGACGGCGTCCTCGCCGGCACGAGCTCGGCGGACTTCACGCAGGCGTTCGCGGTCAACGTCACGTCCCCGGCCGCGTTGGTGCGCGCGCTCACGCCCGCGCTCCGGGTTGCGCACGGCACGGTCGTCATGATCAATTCGGGCGCCGGCCGACACCCCTTCGCCGACAAGCCGGTGTACGTCGCGTCGAAGTTCGCGCTCCAGGGCCTCACCGACTCGCTTCGCCTCGACCTCGGTCCGCAGGGCATCCGTGTCGTGACCGTCGCGCCGGGCCCCACCGACACGCGGGACTCGGCGCCCGACGACGTCCGCCGGGCGAAGCTCGCCCCCGCCGACGTCGCGAGCACGGTCCTCCACGTCGTCGCGCACCCGGGGGATCTCGAGTACGTCTCCGTCCGGCCGCCCGTGCGGCGGACGGACCCGGCGACCGCGTCGTGACGCGCGGGCCCGTCGCGCCCTGCTCGTGAGCGTCGCGGGGTACCTCGCGATGGCCGCGCCGTTGCGGCTCTCGAGCGGCGGCGCCGCCGTCGCGCTGCCGCTCCTCGCGATCGAGGCGACGGGCGACGTCGCGGTCGGCGGGTCACTCGCGGCGGCGAGCCTCGCCCCGAGCATCGTCGCGGCACCCGTCGTGGGGGCCGTGATCGACCGGACCCCGCGCCCGGCCCCGTTCGTCGCGGTCGCGGGCGGGCTCACGGCACTCGCGTTCGCCGCGGCCTCCCTCACGGGCCCGATCCCGCTCCCGCTCGTCTTCCTGCTCGTGCTCTGCGCGGGCGCCGCGTCACCGTTCTACATGGGCGGCCTGTCGAGCGTCGCGAGCCTCGTCGTGACGAGCGAGAAGCGCACCTTCGGGGTCGATGCGCTCGCGTACAACATCGGCTCGGTCGTCGGCCCCGCGGTCGTGGCCGCGGCGACCGCCTTCGGATCGGCCCGCATCGCGCTCGTCGTCATGTCGGGCTGTGCCCTCGCGGGGGTCGTCGCAACGCTCGTGATCGGGTTGCCGCGCAAGCCCGCGGAGGCCGGATCGATGCTGCACGCGATCGCGATCGGCGCGCGACACCTCGTTCGTCATCGACCGATCGCGCTCGTCACGATCTCGGGCGCCGTGAGCCAGCTCGGCGCGGGCGGGCTCGCGATCGCGAGCGTCGCCCTCGCGATCGAGCGCACGGGGTCGCCCGACGGGGGAGCGGTCGTCGTGACCGCGTTCGCGGTCGGCGCGCTGCTCGGCACGATCGCGATCTCCGTCCGACCCGTCCGCATCCCACCCGCTCGCGACATGCGGCTCGGATTCGCCGCGACGGGGCTCGCGACGATGATCGCCGCGCTCGCCCTGGGGCCCGGACTCGTGTGGACGACCGTCCTCGTCGGACTGTCCGGCCTGTTCACCTCGTCGAGCACCGCCTCGATGCTGCTCCTGCGGATGCAGCAGAGCCCGGCCGCGGTGCGCTCGCAGGTGTTCACGATCGGGGCGGGCCTGCGCTCGTCCGCGAACGCGCTCGGCGCGGGGCTCGCGGGCGCCGCGAACGGCCTCGGCGGACAGACGCTGCTCGTCGCCATCGGCGTCGTGTGGCTCGCATCGGCCGCGCTCATGCTCGGCTACCCGCGCGACGCACCCCGGCTCGACGGCTGACGGCCGCTGCCGGTGCCCGCGCCGACCCGGCCGCCGCGACGGGGGACGTGAGCGACCGTCGGCGATTCGATCCGACGCGACATGTCTGTCACGATGGACGAGGACCGAACGACAGCAGCGCCGCTGACCGGAAGGACACCATGCTCGAACGCCTCACGCGGGAGGCCATCGTCGCCCCCGTGCACTTCAACCGCTGGCTCATCCCGCCCGCCGCCCTCGCGATCCACCTCTGCATCGGCCAGGTCTACGCGTTCAGCGTCTTCAAGGCGCCGTTCATGGGGCGATTCGAGGCGGGCGAGGTCTCGATCGGTTGGATCTTCTCGATCGCGATCCTCATGCTCGGCTGCTCGTCCGCGGTCTTCGGGACGTGGGTGGAGCGCGCCGGGCCGCGCGCGTCGATGCTCGCGGCCGGCGGTTGCTGGGTGCTCGGGTTCGCCGTGTCCGCGCTCGGCATCGCGAGCGGACAGTTGTGGCTCGTCTACGCCGGCTACGGCGTCATCGGTGGCATCGGGCTCGGTATCGGCTACATCTCACCGGTCTCGACGCTCATGAAGTGGTTCCCCGATCGACCCGGACTCGCGACCGGTCTCGCGATCATGGGCTTCGGCGGCGGTGCGCTCATCGCGAGTCCCATGTCGAACGCACTCATGAGCTTCTACGGTGGCGGAACGGAACCGGCGCAGCTCATCGCGGGGCTCACCCCGACGTTCCTGACGCTCGGTGCCGTCTACGCGATCGTGATCGCGGCCGGCGCGTTCGTCATCCGCGTACCGAATCCGCAGTGGCGTCCGACGGGGTGGGACCCGGGCCGCGCGACGTCGAAGCCGTTGCAGACGACCCACGACGTATCGGCGCGCAACGCGATCCGCACGCCGCAGTTCTGGCTCCTGTGGGTCGTGCTGTTCCTCAACGTGACGGCCGGGATCGGAATCCTCGAGAACGCGTCGCCCATGATCCAGGACTCCTTCGGGGTCACCGCCGCAGCGGCCGCGGGCTATGTCGGGCTCCTCTCGCTCGCGAACATGGCCGGTCGCTTCGTCTGGTCGACGGTGTCCGACTGGATCGGACGCAAGAACGTGTACGTGCTCTACCTCGGCGGTGGGCTCGCGATGTACCTGCTCGTCGGGTTCCTCGGCGGCGGCTCGCTCGTCGTGTTCGTGCTCGCCACGCTCGTCATCCTGTCGTTCTACGGCGGGGGATTCGCCACGATCCCCGCGTACCTGAAGGACCTGTTCGGTGTCTTCCAGGTGGGCGCGATCCACGGCCGATTGCTCACGGCCTGGTCGGCGGCGGGCGTCGTCGGGCCGCTCGTCGTGAACACGATCGTCGAATCGGGCCAGGCGGCGGGACGGACCGGGCCCGAGCTGTACGCACCGAGCCTGTTCATCATGGCGGGCGCGCTCGCGATCGGGTTCGTCGCGAACCTGCTCGTCCGGCCCGTGGACGAGCGGTTCGTCGAGCCGCGCGGAATCGAGAACGAGGGGGCACGGGTATGAGCGAGCACACGGACGACCCGGCGGACGGCCGCGCGCCGCGCGTCAACGGCACGACGATTCCCTACCGCGTCGTCGGGACGGCGCTCACGCTCGTCGTCGTGGGCGGGCTCGGCTACGGACTCGTGCAGACCGCGATCCGCGCGTCCGCGATCTTCACCGGTTGACGTCGCGGGCCGCGCACCGCGGGCCGTGCAGCAGCGGCCGAGCATGAACTGTCGAGCACCCGCCGAGCGTCACGGGCCGCGCTCGTCGTGCGCGTCGAGCGAACGAGGGGGCGGACCGGAGGCCGCCCGAAGGGTCGCGGGCTACCGTGCGGGCATGTCCGAATCGACCAGGATGCGCGATCAGCCGGCGCTCACGACGTCGCCCGGCACGAGCTGGATCGTCGTGGCGGCCGTGACGTTCGCGCTGTGCGGCGCGGTGTTCGTGCTCCTCATTCCCGAGGCGCCCGTGTTCGGGTGGGTCGCGATCGGCGTGCTCGCGACGCTCCTCGTGGCGATGCTCGTCGTCCGGTACGCCGTCCGGCCCGGCCCGCGTCGCCTCGTCCCGCTCGCGGTGCTGTACTGCAGCATGGTCGGATTCGCGCTCATCGCGGTCCTCGCCGTCGGTGCCGGGGCGATCGCCGGGTCGGGGACGTGAGGGCGCCGCGGGCCGCGACGAGTATCATCCCCGAGGATGAGTCGTCGGGGCCCCGAGGACGCTCATCGATCCCCGTACCACCGACCGTGGACGGATTCCTCGCGCGGACGCGCGACGATCCCAGCGATCGGCGACCCGGATCCCGTAGCGTTGCCCACGAAACACGTGGCGGCGAGCCCCGATCGATAGGATCGGCATCGTCGCCGCACCGGTCCGACCGACGAGGAGTCACCGAATGGGTCTGAGCTTGGAGAAGGGGCAGTCCCTCTCGCTCACGAAGCAGGACGGCGGAGCGCTCACCCGGATCCGACTCGGGCTGGGATGGGACAGTGCCCTGCCGGAGAAGCGCGGCCTGTTCGGGCGACGCAAGGCCCCCGCCGAGATCGACCTCGATGCGTCGGCCATCTTCTTCGACGCGGCGGGCACGGCGGTCGACACCGTCTGGTTCAACAAGCTCGCGAGCGGTGACGGGTCGACGAGGCACACGGGCGACAACCTCACGGGCGAGGGCGACGGCGACGACGAGACGATCGTCGTCGACCTCACGCGCGTCGCCCCCGAGGTCGCCCAGATCGTGTTCGTCATCACGAGCTACAGCCGGCAGACCTTCGACGCCGTCGAGAACGCGTTCAGTCGGGTCGTTGACGACGCGACGCCCGGAACGCCCGAGGTCGCGCGCTATCAGCTCACGGACTCGGGACCCCAGACCGCGATGATCATGTCGAAGGTGTCGCGCCAGGGGACCGGGTGGACGTTCACCGCGATCGGTCGGCGTGCCGACGGTCGCACCGTGAAGGATCTGATCGGCCCCGCGGCCGAGGTCCTCTGAGCGTTGACCCGGGGGCACCGCACCCCGGAAGATCGTCACCGTCCCTTCCCCCAATCCGGTCGCAACCGCGTCCGAACCCACAAAAGGAGCACTGAATCGCATGGCTGGTCTCTCGCTCGCCAAGGGCAACAACCTCTCTCTCACCAAGGCCGCGCCCGGCCTCACCCAGGCGACCGTCGGTCTCGGCTGGGACCCGCGCACCACGAGCGGGGAGCAGTTCGACCTCGACGCCTCGGCGCTGCTCATCGGTGCCGACGGCAAGGTCCGCTCGTCGGCGGACTTCATCTTCTACAACCAGCTCTCGGCGTCCGACGGCTCCGTCGTGCACCAGGGTGACAACCGCTCCGGCGAGGGGGACGGCGACGACGAGCAGATCGTCATCAACCTCGCGCAGGTCTCGCCCGACGTGCAGCGCATCGTGATCGTCGTCTCGATCGACCAGGCCGACGCGCGTCGCCAGAACTTCGGTCAGGTCCGCGGCGCCTACTGCCGCATCGTCGACCAGGACGGCAACGAGGTCGTGCGCTACGACCTGAGCGAGGACGCCGCACCCGAGACGGCCATGATCTTCTCCGAGGTCTACCGCAACGGTGCCGAGTGGAAGTTCAAGGCCGTCGGTCAGGGCTGGACCACCGGCCTCGCCGGCATCGCGACCGACTTCGGCGTCCAGCTCGGCTGACGCCCCACCGGATGAACCCGAGAATCACCGAGGAGTTCGCATGAGCAGCCCACTGACGCCACCGGACGCGGGCGAGGTCGCCGAGGCCTCGCTCGTGCTCCACGCACCCGACGCACCGGAGATCGTGCAGGCCGAGCAGGCACCGGGCATGGTCCCCGTGCCCGCCGACCGGCAGGCCGAGATCCAGCAGCAGGCGCGCGCGTTCGTGGCGGAGGTGGCGACCCTCGACCCGAGGGCGCCCGAGTTCACGCAGAAGCTCGGCGGTATCTCCGAGATCGGCGGCGCCGAGATGGTGCGATCGGGGAACTTCTCCTCGCGCATGCTCGAGCGCTCGTCGACCTCGGTCGCCGGTGCCAAGCGTGGCGGCGACAGTGCGCAGATCCGTGTGGCCACGACCCTCGGCGACCTGCGTTCGACGGTCGAGGACCTCACGCCCAACCAGGCCGACCTCGGCCTGGGGCGCAAGATTCTCGGGTTCATCCCCGGCGGCAACAAGCTCGCCAAGTACTTCCAGCGCTACGAATCGGCGCAGACCCAGCTCGACAAGATCATCAAGTCGCTCATGGCCGGGCAGGACGAACTCCTCAAGGACAACGCCTCGCTCGCGGGCGAGAAGGTCCAGCTGTGGGAGAACATGCAGGCCCTCAGCGAGTACGCGGTATTCGCCAAGGCCCTCGACGCGGCCTGCGTCGAGAAGATCGACCAGACGCGGGCGGCGGGCCAGATCGAGCAGGCGCAGGCGCTCGAGGCCGACGTGCTCTTCCCCGTGCGGCAGCGGCACCAGGACATCCTCACGCAGCTCGCCGTGTCGGTCCAGGGCTACCTCGCGATGGACCTCATCCGCAAGAACAACCTCGAGCTCATCAAGGGCGTCGACCGCGCCCGGACGACGACGATCGCCGCCCTGCGCACGGCCGTCATCGTCGCGCAGGCGCTCGCGAACCAGAAGATGGTGCTCGACCAGATCGACGCCATCAACACGACGACGAACAACATGATCCTGCAGACGAGCGAGATGCTGCGCGACCAGACGACGCGCATCCACGAGCAGGCGACGAACTCCGGGGTGAGCGTCGAGACGCTGCAGCGGGCCTTCGACAACGTGTTCGCGACGATGGACGCGATCGACACGTTCCGCGCGACGGCCGCGCGGAACATGGAGGGCACCGTGAACGCCCTCGAGTCGGGGCTCGAGCGCGCGCGCCCGTACCTCGAGCGCAGCCGCGAGGCGGAGCAGCGCGAACAGGCCTGATCCACGGCGGCGGATGCGCCGCGCACGGGACAGCAGGAGGAAGGGACGGTCGTCGGTGGCCGTCCACGGGAACGGGGGTGCACGATGGCGTTCGAACGATTCATGAGCGCGTTCGGGCGACGGCGCGACCAGGGGGCCCCGGCCGCGCCCCCGGACGCGATCGACACGCCGCCGCCGGGCCCCTCCGAGACGGAACTCGAGGACGCCCGCACCGCGCGGGCCCTCGACGGTCTCCGTGACGAGGTCCGGGCCGCGGGGCGGGACCTGCCGACGCCGATCTCGTCGCGTCTGCGTCAGATCGACGACCGCCTGCGCGAGATCGTCGCGGCGATCGCCGACCAGGGGGCGTCGACCGAGCAGCGCGTGCTGCTCGCGGCGATGATCGGCGACTACGTGCCGACGCCCATGCGCGCCTACCTGGCGCTCGACGATGCGGACCGGGCCGAGGACGCCGCCGCCACGACGGCCTTCGGCGAGCAGCTCGGGATCCTGGAGGCGACGGTGCGCGACATGCTCGGACAGGTGCGCTCCGGCGCGATCGCGGAACTGTCCACGTACGGCCGGTTCCTCGCGGACAAGTTCCAGGGCCCCGACGACGCGCTCGTGCTCGGGGGACGCTGATGGCATCCCTCGTTCCTGGCGCGAACGCCGCGATCACGGCAGAGAACCCCGGCATCGACGAAGTGCTGTTCGGGTTCGGCTGGGACGTGGTCCCGAGCCGCGGACCCCAGGCGGAGCTCGTCCCGCTCGCGATCGTGTGCGGGCACGACGGCCGGGCGCTGTCGAGCGACCACCTCGTCTTCTTCAACCAGCTCATGAGCGCGGACGGCTCGGTCACGTTCGCCGACGCCCGTGACGAGGAGGAGATCGACATCGACCTCCGGGTCGTCCCCGACGAGGTCGATCGGTTCGTCTTCGTCGTGTACGTCGACCCCGACGTCCGCGGCCCGGGCGACTTCTCCTCGGTCCGCTCCGCCTTCGTGCGGGTCTGCGCCCGCGACGGGCGCGAGCTCGTGCGCTTCGACGTCCCGCTCGGCGATGTCGCGTCGAGCCAGGCGGTGCTTTTCGGCGAGCTGTACCGGCACCGCGACGAGTGGCGGTTCCGCGCGCTCGGCCAGGGCTACGGGTCCGGCCTGCAGGGGCTCGCAGACGACTTCGGAATCGAACTCTGACGTGGGCCCGGACGCCGGTCGAACACGCACCGATCTGCCCTATCTCCGTCGACGCATCAAGCCGAGTGCCCGGGTGGCCGACGCTCCGGCGCGGCTCGACCTGACGCGCCTACCGGGGTCGACGGCGCCCGTCGCACCCGTCGGGCCGCCGGCCCAGGACGCCGCGCGAGCGACGACGCCCGTCCAGCACGTCACGCCGCCACCGACCACGGCGGCGCCGCGGACACCGCCGGTCGTGCCGACGGTCCCACCGCCGGTTCCGGCACAGCCCGCGCGGTCGACCCCCGCGCAACCCGCCCCGGCACCGGGCTCGTCCGGGACGGGACTCGATCTCGGGCCGCGTCGGGGCGCCGTTCCGCCGGGCGCCGTGGGCGCTTCGCACGCGAACGCCGCGGGCGGCAGGTCCGCCCCGTCGCCGGCGTCGACATCCGGCGCGGCCGGGGCACCGGCGCGTCCGCGCAGCGCACCCGCCGACGTCCTCCCGCCGTTCCCCGCACCGACGATCGGCGAGGTGCTCGTCCTGGGTGACGAGGAGCCGATGGTGCGCCTCGACGCCCGGCGCTCGGCGATCGGCACCCTCCTCGTGCACGGTGCGGTGGTCGCCGTGTGGGAGGCGACGACGCTCGAGACGGGGTGGTGCACGGCGTCCGGCGAGCGAGCCGGGCGCACGGTGCACACACCGGGCAATCGTGAACTCGTCGCACTCGCCGACGACGGCGCCCTCATCGCGCTCCGGCACCTGTCCATGCTGCGCCGGGCGGTGTTCGTCGGGGACACCGAGCCGCTCGAGGTCGATCTGTTCGACGGCTCACACACCGTCGTGTCGACCGGCGACGAGTCGACCATGAACGTGCTCTCCATCACACGGGTCGGCTCGCTGCTCGAGCTGCGCGCCGAACCGCTCACCCGCCCGATCACGCTCGACGAGGTCGTCCGCCGGTTCGGCTTCGTCGTGACCGGCGGGCCGACGCGACGCGAACGACGGAACGGATGAACGTGCGCCACTTCGGTTTCCTCGAGCCCGAACACCGTGATCGGCTCTTCCACCGACCGCCCGCGGAGCTCCGCCTGGACTCCGCGCCCGAGCTCCTCGCGACCGCGCTCGGCGGGACGCTCTACTGCCCGGGGAATCGCCCCTCGCTCGCGAAGGACGTGCTCAAGCAGGCGGCGCGTGGCTGCGTCAGCATGGTGCTCTGCCTCGAGGACTCCATCGCCGACGATGAGGTGCCCGCCGCCGAGGCGAATGTCGCTGCGGCCCTGCGTGAGCTGCACGATGATCGCGATCGCGAGGGGCATGCGCCGCTCCCGCTGTTGTTCGTGCGCGTCCGCACACCCGAGCAGCTCGTCGCGCTCGCGGATCGCCTCGGCGACGCCCTCGACCTGCTCTCGGGCTTCGTCGTCCCGAAGTTCGAGAACCACGGCGGCAGGGCCGAGCGGTTCTTCGCCGCCCTCGAATCGGTGCAGCGAACGCACGGGCGCACGGGCGCCGACGGCGGGCAGCGGCTGCGCATCATGGCGATCCTCGAATCACCCGTCATGATCCACCTCGAGACGCGCGAGCAGACGCTCGCATCGATCCTCGACGTGACGCGGGCGCACCGCGACGACGTGCTCGCGTTGCGCATCGGCGCGACCGACCTGTCGAGCGCGTTCGGACTGCGACGCTCGAAGGATTTCACGGTCTACGACGTCAAGGTCGTCTCGGCCGTCATCGCCGACATCGTCAACGTGCTCGGCAGGCCCGGCGACGATCTCGTCATCTCCGGCCCCGTGTGGGAGCACTTCGCGAAGGCGGAGCGCATCCTGAAGCCGCAATTGCGGACGACGCCGTTCGTCACGGCACGGGAGCGACGGCTGCGTGAGCGCCTCGTGCTCAAGGGCCTCGACGGACTCATCCGCGAGATCACGCTCGATCGTGCCAACGGTCTGCTCGGCAAGACGGTCATCCACCCGAGTCACGTGTCCGTCGTGCACGCCCTCTCGGTCGTGACCCACGAGGAGTACCTCGATGCGAGCGCGATCGTGGACGGCGACGCGGGCGGCGCACACGCCTCGCCGTACGGCAACAAGATGAACGAGCACGGACCCCACCGCGCATGGGCGCGGAAGACGCTGCTGCGCGCCGAGGCCTTCGGGGTCGCGGCCGAGGAGACGACCGTCGTCGACCTCCTGGAAGCGAGCATGCGATGAACGCGTGGACGGGTGGCCACGTGCGCGACGAGACGGGCATCGTGCTGCACGGCGACCCCGTCCGCAGCGCGGTACCGGTCGAGCGACTCGTCGGCCTCGCGCTGCGCCGCAATCCCCGCCGCGTCCACCTGCTCGTGTCGACCGTGCTCGCGAAGCACGTGCCGACACCGCCCGCGCTCGCGCTCGCGGCCGGGCACGTGCTCGGCGGGTACGTGGCCGCGCGCCTCGACGACGCCGCGCCCGATCCACGCCCGGCCGAGCTCCTCGCGGCCGCGCTCGACCCGGACGAGCGCACGACGGGAGCCGACGAGGGGCGCTTCGATGCGTTGCGTGCGGCGACCGCGGCGACGCCGCGCGATCGCCCCGACGTGCGCGTCATCGGGTACGCCGAGACCGCGACGGGGCTCGGCCACCTCGTCGCCGAGGCCCTCGGCGCGCGGTACCTCCACAGCACGCGCCACGTCCCGGCGCCGGGCGCACCCGCGATCGGCTTCGAGGAGGAGCACTCGCACGCGACGAGCCACGTGCTCTCACCCGTCGACGACGACTGGCTCGTCGCCGACGGCACGGTCGTCCTCGTCGACGACGAGATCAGCACGGGCACCACGGTCATCAACACCGTGCGCGAGATGCACGCCGTGCGCCCCCAGCGGCACTGGGTCGTCGCCTCGCTCATCGACCTGCGCTCGGCCGCCGATCGCGCACGCGTCGACGCCCTCGCCGCGGAGCTGGGGACGCGCATCGACGTCGTCGCGCTCGGGGTCGGCACGGTGCACCTGCCCGACGACGTGCGGGAGCGGGCAGAGCGACTCATCGGCGCGCCCTCGCAGCCCTCCGGCGCCGAGGACGCCGTCGCCGTCGTCGGCGCCGAGGCTGTCCTCGGTGACGCGGGAGTGGCAGGTGGTGTGAGCGATGGGGGGGAGACGGACGACGCGGGGGCGACGAGTGACGTCGTCGACGTCGAGGTCGACGTGCGCCCGATCCGCAGCGCACGGTTCGGCGTCGAGGGCACCGTCGAGCCTGCGGTCGTGCGGCGGATCGCGGACGCGATCGACCCCGTCGCCGGCGACGGCAGCGTCCTCGTCCTCGGCTCCGAGGAGTTCATCGCACTACCCGTCCACGTCGCGGACGCGCTGCGTGCACCCGGCCGCGCGGTGCGCTTCTCGACGACGACGCGCTCGCCGATCGCGCCCGTCGACCGCGACGACTACGCGATCGCGGGCGCGATCCGGTTCCGCAGCCACGACGAGACCGTCGACGGTCCGGGGGAGCGGTTCGCGTACAACCTGACCCGCGGCGGACGACGATTCGACACGATCGTGTTCATGCCCGAGCCCGGACTCCCCGCCGGAGCGCTCGACGCGGCGGAAGGCGTCGTCGCCGCACTCCGTCGCGTCACCGCCCGCGTCGTCGTCGTGCACACGCCCGCCTGGCACCCACCGGTCGTCGACGAACGGGGCCCGCGCGACCGCCCCCTCGGAGCGAGCGGCCACCCCGACACGAGCATCCCGGAACGGACGAGATGATGACCGCCCCCACCGAAACCTTCCCCGAGCCGCTCGTCGGCCCCGACTTCGGCTCCTACGCGCCCGAGGACGTCCGCTGGCTCCTCACCGATCTGCGGGACGCCCGCCTCGAGGCACCCTCCGCCGAGCGGGAGCGCGAGATCCAGAGCGGCCGTGCGAACTACGCCGAGTCGCTGCCCATCGAGTACGTGCCCTCACCCGAGTACGAGGCGCTCTACCGGGAGGCCCTCGCCGCGAGTGCGCGGCGCATCGCCGTCGCCGTCGGGGTCGTCACCGATCTCGTGCTCGCCGAGCGCGAGGGGGCACCCGTGCTCGTGTCGCTCGCACGCGCGGGGACGCCCATCGGGATCCTCATGAAGCGCTGGGCCGAACGCATGCGCGGCACGCGGGTCGACCACTACACGATGAGCATCGTCCGTGGTGTCGGGGTCGACGAACTCGCGCTGCGGGCGCTCGCCGCGCGCCACGATCCTGCGCGTGTCGCGTTCGTCGACGGCTGGACGGGGAAGGGCGCGATCGCCCGTGAGCTCGCGAGCGCCCTCGACCGCTTCGAGGCGACGAGCGGCATCGGGTTCCTCCGCGATCTCGCGGTGCTCGCCGACCCCGGACACTGCGTGCGGATCTTCGGGACGCGGGAGGACTACCTCGTCCCCTCGGCGTGCCTCAACTCGACCGTGTCCGGCCTCGTGTCGCGCACGGTCTACAACCGCGACCTCATCGGGCCCGATGACTACCACGGCGCGAAGTTCTACGCGGAGCTGCGCGAACACGATGTGTCGGGCGCGTTCCTCGACGCGGTCTGCGCGTTCTTCCCCGAGGTCGACGAGGACGTCGCTCGCGGCGTCGAGGACGTGCGGGCCGGGGATCGCGAGCCGACGTGGACGGGCTGGGCGGCGGTCGAACGCATCAGCGACGAGTACGGCATCGGTGACGTGAACCTCGTGAAGCCCGGCGTGGGCGAGACGACGCGCGTCCTGCTCCGTCGCATACCGTGGCGCGTCCTCGTCCGCCCGGACGCGATGACGGACGTGGCGCACGTGCTCCTGCTCGCCGAACAGCGGGGCGTGCCCGTCGAGGTCGTGGAGGGGCTGCCGTACAGTTCCGTCGGCCTCATCCGGCCCCTCGACCGGACGGACGGTACGGACTGATGGGCGCGATCGTCGCGTCGGACCTCGACCGCACGCTCGTCTACTCGGCGCGGGCCCTCGCGCTCGACACACCCGATGAGCTCGCTCCCGCGCTCGTCGTCTCGGAGGTGTACCAGGGCGCGCCGCTGTCGTTCATGACCCGCGAGGCCGAGCGGCTCCTCGACGGGATCCGGACGCGAGCCGAGTTCGTACCCGTCACGACCCGGACGCCCGCGCAGTACGCCCGCATCGCGTTCCCCGCGCCACGGCCGCGCTACGCGATCGTCAGCAACGGGGGCACGATCCTCGTCGACGGCCGCCCCGACGAGGATCGGGCGGCCAGGCTCCGCGCCGATGTCGCGGCGAGCTCGGCCCCGCTCGACGAGATCGACGCCGTCCTCCGCGACCCGGCGAACGCGGGGTGGGTGCTGCGCGTGCACGAGGCGGACGGACTGTTCCTCTACGCGATCGTGGACCGCGAGGCCGTGCCGACCGATTGGCTCGTCGAGCTGGGGGAGCGCTGCCACGCCCTCGGGTGGACCATCTCGTTGCAGGGCCGCAAGCTCTACTGCGTGCCCGAGCCCGTCACGAAGGGACGCGCGGTCGACGAGCTGCGTGAGCGGCTCGGGGCGTCGCTCGTGTTCGCCGCGGGCGACTCGCTGCTCGACCGCTCGCTCATCGAAGCGGCCGAAATCGCGTACCGGCCCGCGCACGGCGAGCTCGAGGACGCGGGCTACGGGGCATCGAACCTCACGGTCACCGACACCCGCGGCGTGCTGGCCGGCGAGGAGATCCTGCGACGCATCTCGGAGGCGCTCACGTCGTCGGGCGCCTGAGGGCCGCGCGTCTCACTCGTCGGAGCGTCGCAGCACGACCCATCGGCGCAGGAGCGTGCCGAACGTCACGGCGAGGACGACCGCGAGCACGAGCGGGAGCACGGGATCGGCGCGGACGACGAACGCGGTGACGAGCTGCAACAGGGCCATGCCGGCGAAGAATCCGCTCAGCCCGAGCCACATCTCGAGCCGCGCCGTGCGCACCCGCCGGTTGCGCGCGACCATCAGCTCTTCACCCCGCCCGCCGTGAGGCCCGCGACGATGGGCCGCTGGAAGATGAGCACGACGACGACGAGCGGGATCGTGACGAGCGTCCCCGCCGCCATGATCGTCGCGTACGGCTGGATGTAGGGGTTGTCGCCCGCGAAGCGGGCGATCGCGACCGTCACGGGCTCGGTCCGACGGTTCGAGAGCTGGCTCGCGAGCAGGTACTCGTTCCAGGACGCGATGAACGCGAGGATCGCGGTCGTGAACACCGCGGGCAGGGCGAGCGGCAGGATGACCTTCCGGAACGCCTGGCCCCGCGTCGCACCGTCCATGCGGGCGGCCTCCTCGAGCTCCCACGGCATGTCGTTGAGGAACGACGTGAGCGTGTAGATCGTGAGGGGCAGGGCGAAGGAGATGTTCGGCACGATGAGCGCCTGGTACGTGCCGATCCAGCCCACCTCAGGGGCACTGAACAGTTGGAACAGCGGCGTCACGAGCGCGACACCCGGGAACATGGACGCACCGAGGACGATGCCCGTCACGACGTTCTTGCCCCGGAACTCGAGGCGCGCGAGGGCGTAGGCGACGCTGATCCCGAGCAGCACCGCGACGAGGGTCGTGCAGAGGCTGATGAGGAGGCTGTTGCGGATGGCGGCGAGGAAGTCGTTCCCCGCGCTCGTGGAGAGTGCAGCCGTGAAGTTGTCGAGCGTCACGAACGTCGGCCACGGGGTCGTGTCGAACGTGTGCGCCGTCTCGCGGAACGCGACGACGACCATCCAGTAGAACGGCAGCAGACAGAACAGCACGATGACGACGGCGCCGAGGCGCGTGCCCCAACCGTTCTCCGACCGGTACCGTCGCGGCGGGTGCACCGTCGCGCGCTCGTTCCGTGCCGAGGTCGCGGTCATGACGTCTTCTCCTTCGTCGCCGGACGTGCACCGGCCCGTGTCTGATCGACCGCGTTCGCGCCGAGGAACTTCACCATCACGAACGCGACGAGGAAGATGACGAGGAACACGAGCGTCGAGAGCGCCGAGGCGCTGTTGAAGTTGCCCTGCCGCATATCGGCCGTGACGAGGATCGACATCGTCGTCGTGGGCGAACCGCCCGACGCGCCCTGCATGATCGCGGGCAGGTCGTACATGCGCAGCGCGTCGAGGACGCGGAAGAGGATCGCGACCATGAGCGCCGGTCGCACGAGGGGCAGCGTGATGCGCGTGAACTGCTGCCAGCGCGACGCACCGTCCATGCGGGCGGCCTCGTAGACGTCCTTCGGGATCATCTGCAGGCCCGCGAGGATGAGGAGCGCGACGAACGGTGTCGTCTTCCACACATCGGCCACGATCACCGCGAAGCGTGACTCCCAGACGCCGGTCATCCACGGGATCTGCTGCCCGAGGACGCTGTTCACGATGCCGTTGTCGGCGAACATGAAGTACCAGAGCTTCGCGGTCACGGCGGTGGGGATCGCCCACGGCACGAGCACGCTCGCCCTGATGACGGACCGGCCCCAGAGGTTCTTGCCCATGATCGTCGCGAACCAGAATCCGAGGGCGACCTCGAGCGTCACGGTCACGATCGTGAAGAAGAACGTGACACCGATGGCGGACCAGAACTCCGAGCCGAGCGTGCCCGGTGGACAACTTCCCGCGCCGCCACCGCAGTCCTGCATCAGCCAGTGGACGAAGTTCGAGCCGCCCGCGAAGCCGCCCTCCTCGAAGAATCCCGTCGCCGGGTCGAGCTGTTCGTCCGCCTGGAACGCGAGGCGCACCGCCTGCACGATCGGGTACCCGATGACGATCGCGAGGATGAGCAGGGTCGGGGCGATGAGCGCCCACGCCCATCGACCGTCGTCGCGGCGCCGCCGGTCGGGCGTGCCGGTCGTCAGGACGACGGCCTCGGTCTCGCTCGGCGCCTGCGTCATGTCGAATCACCTCGCTGTGTTCGGATCGGGGTTCGGATCGGGTCGGGCGGACGCGTGGCGTCCGCGATGGTGATCAGCTCGCGGCCGCGGTCATGGCCGCCTGCATGTCGGCGAGCGCCTGGTCGACGGGTCTCGCTCCCGTGATCGCGGCGTACGCGTTGTCCTGGATGGCCTTCGAGACACCCGAGTAGAACGGTGTGACCGGGCGCGGCTGGGCGTGCTCGAGCGCATCCTTCAGCACGGGCAGGTAGGGGTACTGCGCGACGAGTTCGGGGTCGTCGTAGACGGATGCGAGGACGGGTGGGAAGGACTGGTCGGCGAACGCACGCTGGTTGTCCTCGTTCTGGACGAACGCGACGAAGTCGCGTGCCGTGGCCGGGTACTCCGAGTACGCGTTGATCGCGTTGTTGTACCCGCCGAGCGTCGACGCGCCGACCCCGTCGGGGCCGACGATCGGGGCGACCGCGAAGTCGTCGCCGACGGTCGACGTGGGTTCGGTCTTCGCCGTGTCGAACATGTACGGCCAGTTGTACGCGTACATCGTCTCGCCCGCGAGGAACGCGAGGTTCGTCTCCTCCTCCGTGAAACCGCTCGAGCGTCCGGCGATGTCGCCGTCGGCGTACGCGTCGGTGACGGCCTGGATCGCGGCGGTCGCCTGCGGCGTCGTGACGGTGGGGGTCAATCCGTCGGGGCCGACCGCCGAACCGCCCCACGAGTTGATCGCCTGTGTCGCCTGGACGGTGATGCCCTCGTAGCTCTTCAACTGCAGGTCGAGGCAATCCACGTCGGCCGCGCGGGCGGTGGGGCAGCTCGCGAGCAGGTCCTGCCAGGTGGCGGGCGCCGTGGGGACGAGATCGGTGCGGTAGAACAGCAATTGCGCGTTCGTGTTCATGGGCGCCGCGTACAGGGTCTCGCGGTAGGTGGCGCTGTCGACGGTCGCGGGCAGGAGCCCCGAGGTGTCGATCGCGAGGTCGCCCTCGAGGGGCAGGATCCACCGGTGCGCCGCGAACTCGCCCGTCCAGACGACGTCGAGCGCCATGACGTCGTAGTCGCCCGAGCGCGCCTGCAGGGACTGCACGAGCGTGTCGCGCGCGGGATCGGCGTCCTTCGGGAGCTCGAACATCGTGACGGTCTCGTCGGGGTGGGCCGCGTTCCACGCCTCGATGACGGGCGCGAGCTTGCCCGCGTCGTTCGACCCCATCGCCATCGTGATCGGGCCGCGTGCCGTCGTGTCGACGTCGCTCGCCGAACGTCCGGCGCAGCCCGTGAGCGCGACCGCGGCCACGAGTGCGAGGACGGCGATGCGCTTCGTGCTCCTCATCATCGCCCCCTCCCGAGCGGGTTCGCGGTTCGTGGCGTGCGGGGCCCGGCGGCGTGCGGTCGTCGCATCGTCAGTCCAACCGCTCGCCGGTCGCGGTGTCGAACAGGTGCACGCGCGCCGGGTCCATCGTGACGTGGAGCGTGTCACCGATCCGGATCCCGCTCGTGCGTTCGAGACGGAGCACGAGCTGCGGCTCGCCGGCGAGGTCGGATCGTCCGTAGACGTAGAGGTCGCTGCCGAGGTCCTCGACCATCGTGACCGAGAGCGTGATCCCGCCCGACTCGACGAGGTCGAGGTGCTCCGGGCGGAACCCCACGGTGATCTCGGCGGGGGCGCCGGGCGGGATCGGCACGGCGACGTCGCCGAGGGGGATCCGGCCGTCGGCGTCGCGCACGAGCGGGACGAGGTTCATCGCGGGCGAGCCGACGAATCCTGCGACGAACACGTTCGCCGGCCGGTTGTAGAGCTCCTCGGGCGAAGCGACCTGCTGGAGCGTGCCCGCGTCGAGGACCGCGACCCGGTCACCCATCGTGAGCGCCTCGACCTGGTCGTGGGTGACGTAGAGCGTCGTCGTGCCGAGGCGCTTCTGGAGCCGGGCGATCTCGCCGCGCGTCTGGACCCGGAGCTTCGCGTCGAGGTTCGAGAGCGGCTCGTCCATGCAGAACACCTTCGGCTCGCGGACGATGGCGCGCCCCATCGCGACGCGCTGGCGTTGGCCGCCGGAGAGGGCCTTCGGCTTGCGGTCGAGGTATGGCGTGAGGTCGAGCATCGCCGCTGCGCGCTCGACGCGTTCGCGGATCTCGTGCTTGGGCGCCTTCGCGAGCGACAGCGCGAAGCCCATGTTGTCGGCGACGGACATGTGCGGATAGAGCGCGTAGTTCTGGAAGACCATCGCGATGTCGCGATCCTTCGGGTCCGTGTCCGTCACGTCGACGTCGTCGATGAGGATGTACCCGCTCGTGACCTGTTCGAGCCCCGCGAGCATGCGGAGCGTGGTCGACTTGCCGCAGCCCGACGGGCCGACGAGCACGAGGAACTCGCCGTCGGCGAGCTCGAGGTCGAGATCGTTCACGCTCGGCCGGGTCGCGCCCGGATACCTGAGCGTCGCATGATCGAAGGTCACCGTTGCCATGACGTCTTCGCCCTTCCCCGGCGGGGTGCGCCGGACGATGCGTGGAACGTGGAGCTGACTCGTGCGCACCGTACTCCGACGAACCGGAAGTTGCATCACCGGATACCCAGGCGGCATCGCGAGGGAGCCGACAGCGGGCGGGGGACGTGCGTGGCGTGTCGTGCCCCGTTCGCCGTCCACCGTTCCCCGCTCCTCACTCGTCGTTACCCGTTCCCCGCTCGCCGCTCGCCGCTCGCCGTTCCCCGTTCGTCGTTCCCCGCTCACTCCCTCGGTTCGGGACTGGCCGTCTGGGGCTGACCGTCTCCGAAGAAAGCCGGGTTGTTGCTACCGGGCCGCGGGCCCGGTAGCAACAACCCGGCTTTCTTTCACGACTTGACGATGCCATTGCGGTTCCCGCTCAGCAGCAATTGGATTCGCTCACTGCCCGAGTGCTCTGTGTCGGTGAGCGATAGAAGTGGTCGTCGGGACTGACAGTGTGAGTGTTTGGATCTTCGTGAGATCGATGCTGCCGCCGCCTTGGGCACCCCGCGTGTTCGACGGCCGACGGCGGCGTGCCCAGTGGCGATCCGCCCGAGTTGCGGCAGCCGGAGAAAGCGACCGTTCCAGCCCACGGCGGGTCGGAGTGTCCGGGGGTGGTGATGGGGTGTGGGTATGAACGATCGCGAGTCCAATGGCACCATCGACCCGGCCCCGGATACCGCCCCGCATCCGGTGGGTGCCGGTGATGCGCGCCGTCGTGCAGGAGTTCGTCGTCGGGCCTATCAGCGTTCGAGTGTTCTCCCGTCCCGGATTCCGATCTCATCCCAGTTGCCGCTCCCGGGCCAGTTGCCGCTCCTGGGCAGGATGGGATTGTCCGAGGGTGGTGATGGGGTGTGGGCATGAACGATCGCGAGTCCAACGGCGCCACCGACCCGGCCCCGGATACCGCCCCGCATCCGGTGGGCGCCGGTGATGCGCGCCGTCGTGCAGGAGTTCGTCGTCGGGCCTTTCAGCGTTCGAGGGTTTTCCCGTCCCGGATTCCGATCCCATCCCAGTTACCGCCCCTGGGACGGGTCGGATTGTCCGAGGGCGGTGATGGGGTGTGGGTATGAACGATCACGAGCTCGACGGCGCCACCGACCCGGTCCCGGATGCTGCCCCGCATCTGATGGGCGCCGGTGATGCGCGCCGTCGTGCAGGAGTTCGTCGTCGGGCCTTTCAGCGTTCGAGTGTTCTCCCGTCCCGGATTCCGATCCCATCCCAGTTACCGCCCCTGGGACGGGTCGGATTGTCCGAGGGCGGTGATGGGGTGTGGGTATGAACGATCACGAGCTCGACGGCGCCACCGACCCGGTCCCGGATGCTGCCCCGCATCTGATGGGCGCCGGGGATGCGCGCCATCGCGCAGGAGTTCGTCGTCGGGCCTTTCAGCGTTCGAGGGTTTTCCCGAACACCGTTCACGATTTCGTTCCGGTGTCCGTTCCGTGACCGGGTCGGATTGTCCGAGGGTGGTGATGGGGTGTGGGTATGAACGATCACGAGCCCGACGGCACCACCGCCGCACCGGCCCCGGACGCGACCGCGCGTCTGACGGCCGGCTGTGACGCGCGCTGTCGCGGGCTCTCGCGGTCGTGCCTGCCCGGTTCGACGGTGTCGCTGTTCCCGTTGTCGTTTCCGGCTCCGTTCCTGGGCCGGGTCGGATTGTCCGAGGGTGGTGATGGGGTATGGGTATGAACGATCACGAGCCCGACGGCACTGCCGCACCGGCCCCGGACGCGGCCTCGCGTCCGGCGGTCGGTGGTGACGCGCGCCCGTCGGCTGGTGGTGACGCGCGCTCTCGGCCTCGTGGTCAGGCGACGGTCGCGCCGCACGTTGCGTTCATGATGCGTCTGCAGCACCTCGATGGCATCGGTGCCCACGACGAAGCCTTCGACCTGGCGCTGGACGCGATCCGTGCCGAGGACAAGCTCATCGCGAAAGCCGAAGCGCGCCGCGCGGAGCTGCTCGCGTTCATCCACGAAGCGACCCTCGCCAGTGCTCGGGAAGAGCATCCCGGGAGTGATGATGCGGTGGTGACGGCGATGCGTGAGCGCACCGCCGAGCTCGCGCTCGCGACCAGCCGGTCAGAGCCGGTCGTGTCGCGGGAGCTCGGTGAGAGCCTCATGCTGCGCGACGCGTTCCCCGTCACGGAAGGAATGTTCCGGGACGGGTACCTCTCGCTCGCGCACGTGCGCGTGATCCTCGCGGAAGGACGACGCTTGCCCGATGACGAGGCGCGCAAAGCGTACGAGCGTGCGGTGGTGGACGGGGCCTCGCGGGAGACGCCCGCCAGGTTGCGGGCTCGCGCGCGGCGGGCTGCGCAGACGCTCATGCGGGAGAGTCTCGACGAGCGGCACAAGGTCGCTCGGGAGCAGCGTGGGGTGCGGGTCGTGCACGAGGACGACGGCATGAGCCGACTCGAAGCACTCGTCCCCACCCTCCTCGGTGCGGCGATGCTCGACCGGTTGACCGAGCAGGCCAAAGCGCTCGCGGGTCCGGATGAGCCCCGGACGCATGATCAGATCCGCGCGGACCTGCTGTGCGAACTCGTCCTCACCAGCGACCCCGCCGATGGGTGCGGGTCGCCGCACGGCGCGGCTGGCGGGATCAACGCCCGCGTGGCGATCACCGTGCCCGTGCTGTCGCTCCTCGATGGTGGCGACGATCCAGCGCTGCTCGACGGGGTGGTGCCGGTTCCGGTGGAACAGGCGCGGGAACTCGCCTCGCGTGCACCGTCGTTCCTGCGCGTACTGACCGATCCGATCACGGGCGTCGCTCGCGAGAGCGACACGCGCTTCCCGACCACGGCACAGCGCGAGTTCCTCCGCGTGCGGGACGGGCACTGCCGCTTCCCCGGCTGCACGCGCCCCGCCAGGCGGTGCGATATCGACCACACGATCGCGGTCACCGACGGCGGCACGTCCTCGCTGGGGAACATGGCGCACCTGTGCCGCAGGCACCACACCTTCAAACACGCCACGCGCTGGCGAGTGGAACAGCGGGAGCCGGGACGGCTGGTGTGGTTCTCACCGAACGGCGATCACTACTCCGACCGACCCATCCCTGTCGGGCCCAGGTTCAGACCCTCATGGGCCTACCATGACGACGATCTCGACAGCCCACCCGGAACAGGCGACACCCAAGCCGCCCCGGCGGGGCTGGTTCGTGCGCTCGATACCTCCGAATACGCGGTCGCGCCCACCATTCGACCGGTCACCGAGCGTCCGCGAACGAGCATGGAAGCCGAGTTCGAGTTCGACCCCGAGCTCGAGTCGTCCACGGTTGGGCATATGAACGCCGAGCGCCGAGCCGGCCCTCGCGGACACCGGCCGAGGAGAACCGCCACGGTCCCTAGCGACGCCGATGGAGGATTCGATCCACCGCCGTTCTGATCTGATCGCGCCGAGCCGAGCCGAGCCGCGCCGAGCCGCGCCGCGCCGAGTCGAGCCACTCTGAGCTGGGTCGCGCCGCATCGAGTTGAGCCGGGCCGAGCCGGGCCGCGTCGCGTCGCGTCGCGTCGCGTCGAGTCAGAGCTGGGTCGCGCCGCATCGAGCCGAGCCGGGCCGGGCGGTGCCAAGTCGAGCCACTCTGAGCTGGATCGCGCCGCATCGAGTTGGGCCGGGTCGAGTCGAGCCGGGCCGGGCTGCGCCGAGTCGAGCCATCTGAGCTGGATCGAGTTGAGCCGGGTCGGGCCGGGCCGGGCCGCGTCGAGTCGAGTCGAGTCGAGTCGAGTCGAGTCGAGTCGAGTCGAGCTGAGCTGAGCTGAGCCGAGCCGTGCCATTCTGAGCTGGGTTGCGCCGCATCGGGTCGAGCTGAGTCGGGCCGCGTCGCGTCGCGTCGAGTCGAGTCAGTCTGAGATGGGTCGAGTCGAGTCGAGTCAGTGTGAGCCGGGTCGCGCCGCATCTCGTCGCGCCGAGTCGGGCCGGGGCGCGTCGAGTCGAGCCGAGTCGAGCGGCGCCGAGTCGAGCCAATTCGAGCTGGGTCGAGCCGAGTCAGGCCGAGCTGGGCCGCGTCGAGCCAGTCCGAGCGGAGCCGAGCCGGTCCGAGCCGGTGAACAGTGTCTGTGCCTTGGGTCGTTTCGGTGTCGCTGGTGGTGTCTGTACCGACAGCAGCGTCGCTGCTCCTCGCAATCCCGGTACCCCGGCGGTCGTCGGTGTCGCGTCGAGGTTCGGTGCGGCTAGCATCGAACGCGTCGGATCTCGTTTCGCCGCTCGTTCCGACGGGCGCGTCACTCGGCTCCGGCTCGCGACCCGGCACCGCCCGGGTGCGATACTCGAAGCACCGAACCCGCCCGCGTGGGCGGGGGTCGACACCGGCCTCCGTCGTCGCTCCTCGAACCGCCAGGAGGACCCGTGACCGAACCCGTCCACGCCACGCGCGACCGCCCCGACGGCGCACCCGCCGACCTGTTCGCCGCGCAGGGGGTGCTGTTCGACCTCGACGGCGTCCTCACCCCGACCGCCGAGGTGCACATGCGCGCCTGGCAGCGCCTCTTCGACGACGAATTCGCGGCGCGCGGCATCGAATCGCCCTACACCGACCGCGACTACTTCGACCACGTCGACGGCAAGAAGCGCTACGACGGCGTCGCCGCACTCCTCGCCGATCGCGGCGTCGAACTGCCGTGGGGCGAACCCGGCGACCCGCCGAGCGCCGAGACCGTTTGCGGCATCGGCAACCGCAAGAACGTCCTCTTCGAACGTCTCCTGGAAGAGGGCATCGAGGCGTACCCCGGCTCGGTTCGGCTCCTCGACGAACTCGCGCGCCGCGACGTGCCCGTCGCCGTCGTGTCGAGCTCGAAGAACGCCGAACGCGTCCTGCGCGTCGCGGGGCTGAGCGAACGCTTCCCCGTCGTCGTCGACGGCGTCGTCGCCGAGATCGAGGGCCTGCCCTCCAAGCCCGCCCCCGACGTGTTCCTCGCCGGAGCCGAACGGCTCCACGTCGAACCCGCGCGGAGCGCCGCCGTCGAGGACGCCCTCTCCGGCGTCGCGTCCGCCGTCGCCGGAGGATTCGGACTCGTCATCGGCGTCGATCGCGGCACGGGCGCCCAGGCGCTCCTCGATGCGGGCGCGCACCTCGTCGTCACCGATCTCGGCGAACTCCTCGACTGACGAGCGCCCGACCGCACCCGCCACGCCGCCCGGACAAGCAGCGCAGAACGCCGACCGCACGCGACACAGGCGCGCACCGACCGCACCCGGCACAGCCACGTACCGACCGCACCCGGCACAGCCACGTACCGACCGCACCCGAAACAGCCACGTACCGACCGCACCCGAAACAGCCACGTACCGACCGCACCCGAAACAGCCACGTACCGACCGAACCGTCACACCGACCGCATCATCGCTCCGACCGAACCGTCACTCCGACCGAACCGTCACTCCGACCGAACCGTCACACCGACCGCATCATCGCTCCGACCGAACCGTCACTCCGACCGCATCTTCGCTCCGACCGAACCGTCACTCCGACCGCAACATCGCCCCGCGGACGCGCGACGACCGCCCACGCCGCCCCACGCGCACGTATCCACCGACCACACACGATCCTGACAGGCTGCACATGATCGACCGCGACCGTTACCCCGTCGACCCCTGGCGACTCGTCGAGACGAACTTCACGCTCGCCGACGCCGGGGTGACCGAGACCCTCTTCGCCGTCGCGAACGGCTACCTCGGCCTCCGCGGCAACTTCCCCGAGGGCCGCCACGCCCACGAGCACGGCACTTTCATCAACGGCCTGCACGAGACGTGGCCGATCCGCCACGCCGAGCAGGCGTACGGGTTCGCCGAGGTCGGCCAGACGATCGTCAACGCGCCCGACACGAAGGTGATCCGCGTCTACGTCGACGACGAGCCGCTCTCGCTCGACGTCGCCGACGTCCGCGACTACGAGCGCTCGCTCGACCTGCGCGATGGCGTCCTCCGCCGACACCTGCTGTGGATCACCCCCTCCGGCAAGCACGTGCGCATCGAGGACGAGCGCATGGTGTCGTTCGAGGCCCGCCACCTCGCGCTCATGCGTCTGCGCGTCACGGTCCTGAACGCCGACGCGACCGTCACGATCAGCAGCCAGGTGATCAACCGCCAGGACGGCGAGGACGTGTACGGTGGCGCCTCCGAGCCCGCACCGACGACGACCGGCCGCATCGAGCCGTCGTTCGACCCGCGCAAGGCCGAGCGCATCGCCGACCGCGTGCTCATCCCGCAGGAGTACCGGCAGGACGGGGCGCGCAGCGCCCTCTCGTACAGGGTCGCCTCGTCGGGCATGACGCTCGCCGTGATGGTCGACCACCGCGTCGAATCCGAGAACCCTGTCGAGGTGTCGGGGCTCATCGAGCCCGACTTCGCGAAGACGGCGTTCGTGTTCCGCGCGAGCGCCGGCGTGCCGACCGTCGTCACCAAGGCCGCCGCGTACCACGCGTCGCGGGGCGTCCCGACGCGCGAACTGCTCGACCGCTGCGCCCTCACGATCGACCGGGCCTGGCAGACGGGGCTCGACGCGATCCTCGTCGAGCAGCGCGCCTTCCTCGACGCGTTCTGGGCCCGCTCGGACGTCCGGGTCACGGGCCACGACGCGCTCCAGCAGGCGATCCGTTGGTGCCTGTTCCAGCTCGCGCAGGCCGCGGCCCGCGCCGATGCCAAGGGCGTGCCCGCGAAGGGCATGACGGGGTCGGGCTACAGCGGTCACTACTTCTGGGACACCGAGGTCTACGTGCTCCCGTTCCTCACCTACACGTCACCGCAATGGGCACGCAACGCGCTGCGCAGGCGCGTGCTCATGCTCGACGACGCGAGGCGGCGAGCACGGCAGCTCAACGAGGAGGGCGCCCTCTTCCCGTGGCGCACCATCAACGGCGAGGAGGCGTCCGCCTACTACGCGGCCGGGACCGCACAGTTCCACATCAACGCGGACGTGAGCTACGCGCTCGTCAAGTACGTTCGCGCGACGGGCGACACGGACTTCCTCTACCGCGAGGGCATCGACGTGCTCGTCGAGACCGCGCGCCTGTGGGTGTCGCTCGGCTTCCTGCGCAAGCACAACGGTGACCAGTCGTTCCACATCCACGGCGTCACGGGCCCCGACGAGTACACGACGGTCGTCAACGACAACCTCTTCACGAACGTCATGGCACGCTTCAACCTCAGCGCCGCGAGCCGCGCCGTCCGCAACATGAAGACCGCTGCGCCGCAGGAGTACCGCGCGATGGTGCACCGCCTCGACCTCGAGCCCGGTGAGGTCGGCGCGTGGGAGCGCGCCGCGGAGTCCATGCACATCCCGTACAGCGAGGCACTCGGCATCCACCCCCAGGACGCGATGTTCCTCGAACGGGAGGTGTGGGACCTCGAGAACACGCCGGCCGAGCAGCGCCCGCTCCTGCTGCACTTCCACCCGCTCGTCATCTACCGCTTCCAGGTGCTCAAGCAGGCCGACGTCGTGCTCGCCCTGTTCCTGCAGGGTGACTCGTTCACCGACCGCGAGAAGCTCGCCGACTTCGACTACTACGACCCGCTGACGACGGGTGACTCGACACTCTCGGCGGTCGTGCAGTCGATCCTCGCGGCCGAGGTCGGCTATCGCGAGCTCGCGCTCGAGTACTTCCGCAAGGCCGTGTTCGTCGACCTCGCGGATCTGCACCACAATGCCGCCGACGGCGTGCACGTCGCCTCGGCGGGCGGTGTCTGGACGGCGCTCGTGTGCGGCTTCGGCGGCATGCGCGACCACGGCGGGGAGCTCACGTTCGACCCGCGGCTCCCGGCCGCGTGGCCCGAACTGCAGTTCCCGCTGCGCTGGCACGACAGCGAGCTCGACGTCACCGTCTCGACCCACGAACTTCGCGTGCGCGTGCGGTCGGGCGGCGAGGTCGAGTTCGGCGTGCGGGGCGAGCGCTTCGTCGCGGGCCCCGAACACGAGGTGCGCGTCCCCCTCGACGGCCAGGGCCCCGACCGGCCCGGCCGTCCCCGTCCGCAGGAGGACGCGCGGCGCGACGACGGGTCGCTCCTCGAAGCCTCCGTGCCGGTCATCACGACCGCGATCCCGATCGTCACGGGGCCCATCCACCTGACGCCGCCGACCGAGGAGCCGTTCGGTCGCTGAGCGCGTCGCGGGGTCTCGCGGGCGACCCCGTCCAGCGCACGCTCGGGCGCGCGAGCGTTCGCGGGACTACGCTCCGGATTGGTGCGGCCGATCCGCCGCGCCGACCGAGCCCTCGAGGAGGAACACGCATGACGACGATCCCCACCACGACCTCGCACTCCGGCCTGACCCTGCCGGTCCTGGGATTCGGCACCTACAAGCTCAACGGCGCGACGGGCGTCGAGGCCATCGGCCGGGCGCTCGAGAAGGGGTACACGCTCCTCGACAGCGCGTTCAACTACGAGAACGAGGGAGCGGTCGGCCGCGCCGCGCGCCTCTCGCGTCGCGACCACCTCGTCGTGACCTCGAAGCTCCCCGGGCGCCATCACGCGTACGACGAGGCCATCGCGACGGTCGAGGAGAGCGTCTACCGCACGGGCCTCGACGCGATCGACCTCTACCTCATCCACTGGCCGAACCCCGAGGTCGACCGCTACGTCGAGGCCTGGCGGGCGCTCATCGACGCACGCGAGCGGGGCCTCGTCCGCGCCATCGGCGTCTGCAACTTCCTGCCCGAGCACCTCGAGCGGCTGGAGCGGGAGACCGGTGTGCTGCCGGACGTGAACCAGGTCGAGCTGCACCCCTACTTCCCGCAGACCGAGCAGCTCGCGTTCGACCGCGAGCGCGGGATCATCACCGAGGCGTGGAGCCCGCTCGGGCGCGGCAACGACCTGCTCGCGGAGCCCGTCATCCGTCAGATCGCGAGCGACGTCGGGGCGACCCCCGGCCAGGTCGTGCTCGCGTGGGGCATCGCGCGAGGCGCGCTGCCCCTCCCGAAGGCCGCGTCGGACGAACGACAGCTCGAGAACCTCGGAGCGGTCGACGTCGAGCTGAACGACGACCAGATCGCCGCGATCACCGGGCTCGGGCGAGCCGATGGCCGCATCGCCGACCAGGACCCCGCCGTCTACCAGGAGTTCTGAACCACCCTCCGCGAGGGCACCACCGGCCGCACCGGTGGTGCCCTCTCGGCGTTCCTGCGGTCCCGCCGGTCGTCCTGCGCACGTCGCGACGACACACCGGGAATGTTCCGGTCACTCGTACGTTCCATTTATATGAAAACGCATGAACATGACCGAAGGGGGCACCATGCAGTTCGGAATCTTCTCCGTGAGCGACGTCACGCGCGACCCGGTCTCGGGTGAGACCCCCAGCGAGGCCGAGCGGATCCGCGGGATCGTCGAGATCGCGCGGACGGCCGAGCAGGTCGGGCTCGACGTCTTCGCGATCGGCGAGCACCACAACCCGCCGTTCTTCTCGTCCTCGCCGACGACCCTGCTCGCGGCGATCGCGGCGACGACCGAGCGCCTGCTCGTCACGACGTCCACGACCCTCATCACGACGAACGACCCGGTGCGGATCGCCGAGGAGTACGCGATGCTCCAGCATCTCGCGGGCGGGCGTATGGACCTCATGCTCGGCCGCGGCAACACCGCGCCCGTCTACCCGTGGTTCGGGCAGGACATCCGGCAGGGCCTGCCCCTCGCCCTCGAGAACTACAACCTCCTCCACCGGCTCTGGCGCGAGGACGTCGTGAACTGGGAGGGGAAGTTCCGCTCGCCGCTCCAGGGGTTCACCTCCACACCGCGCCCTCTCGACGACGTCCCGCCGTTCGTCTGGCACGGGTCGATCCGCACGCCCGAGATCGCCGAACAGGCGGCGTTCTACGGCAACGGCTTCTTCGTGAACCACATCTTCTGGCCGAGCGCGCACTCGAAGCGGCTCATCGAGTTCTACCGTGAGCGCTTCGAGCACTACGGTCACGGCACGCGCAAGCAGGCGATCATCGGTCTCGGCGGGCAGACCTACATCGCGAAGAACTCGCAGGACGCGTATCGCGAGTTCCGGCCGTACTTCGACGAGGCACCCGTCTACGGACACGGCCCCTCGCTCGAGCAGTTCTCGACGCAGACGCCCCTCGCGGTGGGGAGCCCGCAGGAGGTCATCGACAAGATCCTCACGTTCCAGGACACGTTCGGGGACTACCAGCGGCAACTGTTCCTCATCGACCACGCCGGGCTCCCGCTGTCGACCGTGCTGTCGCAGCTCGAGCTCCTCGGCGGCGAGGTCGTCCCCGTGCTGCGCCGGGAGCTCGCCGCACGCCGGGATCCGGAGTCGGCCGAGGCGCCCACGCACGCGGCACTCGTGCGCGCCCGCTACGGCGACGGCGAGGTCCGCGAACCACGCCCGCGCGCGAACCGTGGGGACAACGTGACAGGTGGCTCGCCGTACCTCGACTCGGCGACCGTCCGCACGACCGCTTCGGCCGACGACCGACGGACCGCAACGCCGTGACGCATCGACCCACCGCATGACAGGGAGCACATCACCATGACGACACACATCGACCGACACCCGGACCCGGCATCGAACGAGGCCGCCGCGCCGTTCCGGCTCGTCGTCGTGAACGGGGGGACGAGTGACCCCTCCTCGACGCGCATGCTCGCGGATCGACTCGCCGGCGCCGTCGAGGCCGCCGCAGCGCGCCACGGCCGCGAGGTCAACACCGACGTCCTCGAACTCCGCGAGCTCGCCGGCGAGATCGGGACCGCACTCGTATCGCAGCTCGTGGGGCCCGGCCTCGAACGCGCGGCCGAACTCCTCGGCGCGGCCGACGGTGCCGTCGTCGCGACGCCCGTCTACAAGGCCGAGCCGAGCGGACTGTTCAGTTCCTTCTTCCACGTGCTCGACAGCGATCTGCTCCTCGGGACGCCCGTCGTCCTCGCCGCGACGGCGGGAACCGCGAGGCACGCGCTCGTCGTCGACGGGGCGATGCGCTCGCTGTTCGCGTTCCTGCGAACCCTCATCGCACCGACCGGCGTCTTCGCGTCGACCGAGGACTGGAACGTTCCCGCCCTCACCACTCGAATCGACCGCGCAGCGTTCGAACTGTTCCTCCTCATGGACAGCGGGTTCGCGAACCGACTCCGGGCGGACACCTGGTCGAGCTATCAGCACACGTTCCGGGCCGTGGACGACGCGGGGACAGGAATCGACCTCGGGACCGACCTCATGCGCCTCGCCACCGGCGGCTCCGCCGCGTGAGCGAGCGATACGAGCCACGTCCGCCGCGCTCGGCGACCGCTCGGTGATCGCGCCGTGCGTGTCGGCCGCCTTCCCGGCTGCGTACGTGGCATGAGCCGGGATCGGTCCGACGTGCGACGAGGGCCGCCGGGGTGCCGCGTAGCGTCGTGCCCATGCGATTCTTCGACATCGAGTTCGTCGACGAGACCGAGTCCGGGGCATCGGACGGGGCGATCGACGCCGCCGAGCGGCGGCTGGGGGCACGGTTCCCGGTGCACGTGCGGGCCCTCCTGCGCCTGACCGACGGCTACGACGGTGAGATCACCGACGCGACCGCGACGGAGCCGCGGTACATCCGCCTCCACGCCGTCGACGAGATCGTCGAGTGCACGGAGACGAGCGACGCCTATCACGACGAGGACAGGTTCCCCGGGGCGGTCGAGATCGGTGACAACGGTGGCGGGGACGCGCTCGTGTTCCGGCGCGAGGAGGACGGCGCGCTGCGGTTCGCCGTCGTCGATGCGGGCTCGAACGAGGTGTACGCGTGGTCGGGTGGGACGTTCGTGGACGCGCTCCACGGGTGGATCCACGAGTTCGACGACCTCGACGATGCGGGGGAGTCGGGGAACGAGCCGTGGCCGAGGGTTCCGCGGGGGGAGCCGGTCGAGGCGTTCGGCCTGCGCTTCCTCGACCCCCGTTGCCTGGATGCCGACGTCCCCGACGGGGGCCCGTCGCGCCTGGAGGCTCGCGTCGGGTTCCGGTTCCCCGACGAGCTGCGTCGCTTCATGTGGTGGACGGACGGTTACCTCGGCGACGTCGACGTGGGCGACGGTGTCGAACGACTCGTCATGCTCCGCGGAGCGGGTGAGGACTGGGATCGGTTCTTCCGCGACCGCCCCGATCGCGTCGAACTGTCATGGAGTGCCGCCGCGCCGGCCGGCGTCGGTGTTCGCCTCTTCGTTCGTGTGCCCTCCGACGAGAACGCGGCGTTCGTCGCGAGCGTCCCGGTCGGGACCGCGTCGATCGACGTGCCCCTCGGCAGCGACTTCGTTCCCGCGCTCGTGGCGTTCGTCCGCCGGTACGGGTGATCCTCGACCGTCGAAGCGGCGGTGGCACGTGATCCGGGCAGGCTCGGTGGGGCGGCACAGGGAGGGAAGCATTGCTCGGCGGGACGTGCCCGCGTAGAGTGAGTGTGCGATCTTCGCACTTCATGTGCGCATATCGCACACATGATCGCACCGGGTCGAGTGTTCACCGTTCCGATGACGGAGACGGCGAACGACGCGTTCGAGTCCGGTGCACCCACACGACGACGTGAGGAGCACTTCGTGCAGTTCCACCACCACGGGTATGTGTCCGGCGATCCGCGGATCCTCGAGGCCGCCGGGGTCGGCCTCGATCGGCCCACCGAGCTCCCGGACGAGGTCGACGTGCTCGTCGTCGGCAGCGGTCCCGCGGGCATGATCACCGCGGCCCAGCTCGCGATGTACCCGGACGTGAACGTCCGGATCATCGAGCGACGTGCCGGTCGCCTCGCCGTGGGGCAGGCCGACGGCATCCAGGCGCGCAGCGTCGAGACGTTCCAGGCCTTCGGTTTCGCCGGACGCATCACGGAGGAGGCGTTCCACCTCACCGAGACGATCTTCTGGAAGCCGGACCCGGACGATCCCACGAGGATCGCGCGGGCCGCGCGCACGCTCGACGACCCGAGCGGGATCAGCGAGTTCCCCCACCTCATCGTGAACCAGGCCCGCGTCCTCGACCACTTCGCCGAGTTCGCGGCGAACGCGCCCGGACGGGTCGTCCCCGACTACGGCATCGAGTTCGTCGGGCTCGAGGTCACGGACGGTGCGGAGTACCCCGTCGCCGTCGAGGTGCGCTCGACCGCCGGTGAACGCGCGGGCACGTCGCGCACCGTCCGGGCGCGCTACGTCGTCGGGTGCGACGGAGCGGCGAGCGGTGTCCGCCGCGCGATCGGTGGCCGCCTCGAGGGGGAGAAGGCGAACCACGCGTGGGGCGTCATGGACGTGCTCGCCGTCACCGACTTCCCCGACATCCGCACGAAGTGTGCGATCCAGTCGGGCTCGGGCGGGAGCATCCTCCTCATCCCGCGCGAGGGTGGCTCGCTCTTCCGCATGTACGTCGACCTCGGCGTCGTGCCGGCGGACGACGCGGGACGCATCCGCGCGACCCCGCTCGACGAGATCGTGCGTCGCGCGAACGAGATCCTCCACCCGTACACGCTCGACGTCCGGCACGTCGCCTGGAACAGCGTGTACGAGGTCGGGCACCGCCTCACCGACCGCTTCGACGACCTCGGCGAGGACGAGGTGGGCGAGCGCACGCCGCGCGTGTTCCTCACCGGCGACGCGTGCCACACCCACAGCGCGAAGGCCGGACAGGGCATGAACGTGTCGATGCAGGACGGCTTCAACCTCGCCTGGAAACTCGGCTCGGTCGTGTCCGGACGCAGCCCCGAGCGTCTGCTGCGCACCTACTCGGCGGAGCGGCGCGTCGTCGCGAAGGACCTCATCGACTTCGACCGGGAGTGGTCGACCCTCATGGCCGCGAAGCCGGAGGAGATGGCCGACCCGACCGAGCTCGAGGAGTTCTACGTGCGCACGTTCGAGTTCCCGGCGGGCTTCATGACCGAGTACGCGCCGTCCATCCTGACGGCCACGCCCGTCCACCAGCACCTCGCGACGGGATTCCCCGTCGGGAAGCGGTTCAAGTCGGCTCGCGTCATGCGGGTCGCGGACGCGAACACGATCCATCTCGGGCACCACCACCGGGCCGACGGCCGGTGGCGCATCTACGTGTTCGCCGACGCGCCCGCGCCGGGCGAGCCCTCGGGCGTCACGGACTGGGCGGCATGGTTCGCCGAGGCACCGGATTCGCCGCTCGCCGTGCACTCGCCCCGCGACGCCGACATCGATGCCCTCTTCGACGTGAAGGTCGTCTACCGGCAGCCCTATACCGAGGTCGACATCAACCGGGTGCCCGAGCTGTTCCGCCCGCGCGTCGGTCCCTTCGGCGTCGTCGACTACGAGAAGTTCCACACCGCGATCGAGGGCGAGGACGTGTTCGAGGCGCGCGGGATTTCGCCCACGGGGGCCGTCGTCGTCGTGCGTCCCGATCAGTACGTCTCGAACGTGCTGCCGCTGGACGCACGCGAGGAACTGGCCGACTACTTCGCACCGCTCCTCACGGCCGGGTGACGGCGGGCGGGAGGTAGCCGGCCTCCCGCCGGCTTACTCCCGTTCGAACGGGATGCGGTCGCGGCCGTAGGTGATGTCGGAGTACCCGTGCGGGACGGGGACGCCGTGCTCGTCGAGACTCACGAACACGATCTTCTCGATCGTGAGGATGCTGCGACGCGTGATCATGTTGCGCACCTGCGCGCGCATCGTGAGCGAGGTGCGACCGAACTTCGTCGCGCGAATTCCCATCTCGATGAGGTCGCCCTGCTTCGCGGACGACACGAAGTTGATCTCGGAGACGTACTTCGTGACGGCACGGTGGTTGCCGAGCTGCAGGATCGCGTAGATCGCCGCCTCCTCGTCGATCCAGCGGAGGAGGCTGCCACCGAAGAGGGTGCCGTTCGCGTTGAGGTCCTCGGGACGGACCCATCGCCGTGACCGGAAGTTGATCTCGTCGGCGTCGGCGTCGGTCTCGGTGTCGTCGGTCATGCCGCCAGGGTATCGCCGCGCAGGACGTCGCCGCTCCGGTGCGTCTCGGTGCGTGGCTCCGGGGGTCAGCTCCCGGGGACGGGGGAGAGCCCGACGAAACGCATCTCCTGGACGCCGTAGTAGCAGGTCTGCAGCGCGAGCTCCCCCTGGAGGCCGACGAGCTCGCTCGTCGTGACCCAGGTCTTGCCCGTGTTGCGGATCTCGACGACCTCGTAGAGGCCCGGGCGGCCGTCGATCGCGATCTGCGTGCCGACCTCCCAGCCGAGGATCACGTCGCCGCCGCAATTGTTGTGCGCGGCGAACACGGGCAGGATGTGGTTGTCGTCGCGGTAGGTCGCCATCTCGAAGAACGAGCCGTCGCAGATGTCGAGGACGTTCTCGTCGCCCTCTTCGCCGAGCCGGATCGTGGGCACCTCGCCGGACACGTCCTGCACGGTGTCCTGCACCGAGGTCTTGACGTCGCCGTAGAGGGCCTCGACCCGGTCGGGCACGAGAAGGGCACCCGCGCCGAGTGCGACGCCGGCGACCAGGAGCAGCACGCCGAGGACGGTCGTGACTGCCGACCAGAACCGACGTGCGGGACTCCGGCGGGGGGCGGCGTGACGTGACGAGCGGGACAGGGCGATCTCGATTCTCGCGGGCGACGATGAGGGTCCATCATCGCACGGGCGCCCGAACGCCCGTCGTGGTCCGGTGCATGCGGCCGCCGCACCGTTCGGGGGAGTAGCGTCGCAGCGCGCGCCGGGCGGCGCAGGGACGGGGACCGTGATGCCGCTTCGCATCGAGGACTACACGATCATCGGTGATCGGCGGACGGCCGCACTCGTCGGCGACGACGGATCCATCGACTGGTTGTGCCTCCCGCGCTTCGACAGTCCCTCGGTCTCCGGGGCGCTGCTCGGCTACGGGGACCACGGTGCGTGGCGCATCGCCCCCGCGGACCCCGACGCGGTGGCGTCGCGGGCGTACGTGGAGGACACGGTCGTGCTGCGCCAGCACTGGCGCACCTCGACCGGCGCGGTGACCGTGACGGACGCCATGACGTTCAGTGGCGGCCGCAGCCACGTCGTTCGCCGCATCTCGGGGGACCGCGGGGTCGTCCGCATGCGGGTGGAGGTCACGTTCCGCTTCGGCTACGCGAGCGCGACCCCGTGGGTCCGGCAGGAGCGTCGCGACGGGAGCGCGGTCCTCGTCGCGACCGCCGGCCCCGACGCCCTCGTCCTCCGCGGGCCGGAACTGCGCGCCGAGGGCATGCGGCACGTCACCGAGTTCGACGTGCGGGCGGGGGGAGACCGTCGACTTCGTGCTGAGCTGGTTCGCCTCCCACGAGCAGGTGCCCGCGCCCATCGAGGTCGACGCCGAGCTCGACGAGGTCCGGACCGACTGGCAGCGCTGGATCCGGCAGGCGAGCGTACCGGCGGGGCACGAGCGCGAGGTGCGCCGATCGCTCGCGACGCTCCGAGCACTCACCTTCCGCGACACGGGCGGTATCGTCGCGGCCGCCACGACGAGCCTGCCGGAACGCATCGGCGCCGGCCGCAACTGGGACTACCGGTACGTGTGGCTCCGCGACGCATCGCTCACCCTCGGGACGCTCCTGCACCACGGCCTCACCCACGAGGCGATCCGGTGGCGCGCATGGCTGCTGCGCGCCGTCGCGGGGGCGCCCGCGGACGTCCGCATCGTCTACGGCCTCGCGGGCGAACGCGATCTCCACGAGCGGGAGATCGACTCGCTGCCCGGCTACCGTGGCTCCGGTCCCGTCCGCATCGGGAACGGCGCGGCGTCGCAGTACCAGGCGGACGTGTTCGGTGAACTGTTCATCGCCCTCCGTGCGGCGCGACGCCACGGACTCGCCGAGGACGGCTGGTCGTGCAACCTGCAGCGCGCCATCCCCGTGTACCTCGAGCGGAGCTGGCGGCGCCCCGACCGTGGGATGTGGGAGGTCCGCGGAGCGCCGCGCGCGTTCACGTGCTCACGGGCCATGCTGTGGGCCGCGTTCCAGTGCGGTGTCGAAGCGGTCGAGGGTGGTCTCGACGGGCCGGCGGAGCGCTGGGCGTCGGTTCGGGACGAACTGCGGGCGGAGATCGAGCGGGACGGCGTCGATCGGCGATCCGGTTCGTTCGTCCAGTTCTACGGCGGGACCGCGGTCGACGCGAACCTGCTCCTGCTCGCCGACATCGGGTTCGTCGCGCCGGACGATCCGCGCATGATCGCGACGGTCCGGCGCATCGAGACGGAGCTCATGCCCGACGGGCTCGTGCTTCGCTACGACGCGTCCGCCGAGCTCGACGGGATCGCCGGCGGCGAGCATCCGTTCCTCGCCTGTTCGTTCTGGCTCGTCGAGCAGTACGCGCGGACCGGCCGCAGGGCGGAGGCCGAGTCGCTCATGCGCCGCGTGCTCGCGTGTGCGGGCGATGTCGGGCAGCTCTCCGAGGAGTACGACGTCGCGGCGGGTCGCCAGACGGGCAACACGCCGCAGGCGTTCACCCATCTGGCGCTCATCCGGGCGGCGGACACGCTCGCCGACCCGCTCGCCACGCTCGCGGATCGAGCCCCCCGGCCCGGGGCCGGATGAGGAACGAGTCAGCCGTCGTGGGAACCGGGGCGAGCGCCACGGAAGTGCTCGGGTTCGCACGCGAGCCGCTCGCGCAGTTCGTGGTACTCGAAGGTCACGAGGGGACTCGAGCTGCAGCCGACCCACATCGAGTAGGGTCCGTCCGTCGCTGTGCCGTCCTCCGGCAACCATTCGGCTGCCCAGGCCCGCAGCGCACGGGTCGCGAGCTCGCCGCGTTTCGCGACGGCGCCGCCGCGGCCCCGGGACTCGTCCCGGCACAACCACGTGAGCGTCATGCCCGCCGGCGGTGACCAGCGCACGACCTGGAGTCGCGTCGTGACCTCGATGAAGATCTGCCCGTACGAATCGGTCGGCAGCTCGTCGCAGAGGCGGCGGATCTGCGGAAGGTCGGACTGGTCGCCGATGAACAGGCAGATGAGCGGCGGCATCGGACCTCGATTCCACGGAAGAAGAGTAAGGCGAGCCTAACCTACAGGCGTGAACCTGGCGAGGGTGGGTTGGCCGCACGGGGTCCGATGTCGGGGAGCACGCGCCGGAGTGCCGCCCGGACCGCATCGACGGTTCGCGTGGCGAGTGCCGCGCGGGTCGTCGCGAGCAGCACCTCGCGATGGAGGAGCGCGCGGTCGATGGGGACGAAGTCGACACCGTCGCCCCGGGCGACCGAGCGCGGTACGACCGCCACGACCACGCCCGCCGCCACGAGTCGAAGCACCGCGGCGTAGTCGTCGGAGTGCATGGCGGTCTCGGGGTCGAAGCCGGAGCGGCGGCACAGATCGCGTGTCGCGTCGTCGAGCGTGTCGCTCCCGGACGCCCCGAACGACCAGCGCTCGTCGCGGAAGGCGCCGAGGTCCGTGAGCGGGACCGCCGTTCCGCCCACCGGATGACCGACGGGGAGCGCGATCATGACCTCCTCGGCGAACAGGAGCTCGGCGTCGGTCTCGGCGGGCAGGGTGATCGGGGCGCCGGAGGCCTGGAACACGATCGCCGCCTCGAGCGAACCGTCGCCGAGCTTCGCCGTGAGACGCTCGCACTCGTCGAGGGTGACCTCCAGTGCGACCCCCGATCCCGTGAGCCCGGCGAGGAGCCCGGGCACGATCTGCGCACCGAGCGTCGGGAACACGCCGAGGCGGACGAGGGACGACCCCGTCCGCCGCCAGGCGTCGAGCTCGTCGAACACATGCCGTTCGGCGTCGAGCACGCGCCGCGCCGAGGCTGCGACGCGCAGGCCCGATTCGGAGGGGACGCTCCCGCGCGGGCCGCGTTCGAGGAGGGGGACGCCGGCGGCGAGCTCGAGCTTGCGGAGGTGGTGATCGACCGTCGGGTGGCTCCACCCGAGTAGCGCCGCGGCCGCCGCGACGGAGCCCGTGTCGAGGACGGCGACGAACGCCGTGAGTCCTCGCAGATCGGCCGGGTGACGGGACATGGCTTCAGCGTAGTGCTGAAGCCACAAGAAAAGTTGCCCTTCCGGCTTCGAAGCTGCGGGGGCACCATCGGAACATGACCCATGCGCCCGAGACGACCCGCCCCGGTTCCTCCGACGAGCGCCGGTCCGGCCCCGGTGCGCCGTACGCCGCCGCACTCGCGATGCACGCCGCTCGGGACACGCTCTCGTTGAGCGTGCCCGGTCACGGCGCGCGCTCCGGCGGGCTCGCGACGGGCCAGGCGGAGTTCTTCGGCGAGCGCGTGCTCGGACTCGATGTCACGATGCTCATGGACGGGATCGATCTCGGCGCGGACTCTCCGCGCGCCCACGCGGAGCGGCTCGCGGCCGAGGCCTGGGGTGCGTCGCGCACCTGGTTCCTGACCGGCGGGTCGTCGCAGGGCAACCGCGTCGCGGCGCTCGCGGCGCGCGCGCTCGGCCCGGGTCTCGTCATGCAGCGCAGCGCGCACTCGAGTCTCGTCGACGGCGTCATCCTCGCGGGCTCCGAGCCGGGCTTCGTGCAGCCCCGCCTCGACGTCGAACACGGCATCGCGCACGGCGTCACGCCGGATGCGGTCGCCGCCGCGATCGCGCAGCACCCGGGTGACGTGCGCGCCGTCGTGATCGTCTCGCCGAGCTACTTCGGCGCCGTCGCCGATGTCGCAGCCATCGCCGAGGTCGTGCACGCGGCGGGCGCCGCGCTCGTCGTCGACGCGGCGTGGGGAGCCCACTTCGGATTCCTCGACGAACTGCCGGACGCACCGACCCGGCTCGGGGCCGACCTCGTCGTGACGAGCACCCACAAGCTCACGGGCTCGCTCACGCAGAGCGCCATGCTGCACCTGGGGCACGGACCGTTCGCGGCGGCACTCGAACCGCACGTCGAGCGCGCCGTCCGCATGACGACCTCGACGTCGGAGAGCGCGCTGCTCCTCGCGTCGCTCGACCTCGATCGGCGCGACCTCGTGGAGCGCGGTGACGAACTCGCCCGCTCGTACGACGAGGTGCTCGCGATGCGTGCGCTCCTGCGTGCCGACGGCCGCTTCCCGATCCTCTCGGACCGCTTCACGGAGGTCGATGCCGTCGTCGACGTCGATCCGTTCCGGATCCCCGTCGACATCCGCGCGACCGGGCGCGACGGATACACCGTGCGCAGCCTGCTCGCCCGCGAACACGGCATCGAGGTGGAGATGGCGACCGCGACCGCGATCGTCGCCCTCGTCGGGGTCGGCGGGAGCGCCGACGGCCGGCGCCTGCTCGCCGCGCTCGCGCAGCTCGCCGACACGCGCCCCGAGGCGTCCGCGGCGGCCGCGCCCGGCACGCTCGAACTGCCCGCCACGGGACGGCTCGTCGTCCCGCCGCGCGACGCCTACCTCGCGCCGTCCGAGGTCGTGCCGTGGCACGAGGCCGCGGGACGTATCTCGTCCGACTCGCTCGCCGCGTACCCGCCCGGCATCCCCAACGTCCTGCCGGGCGAGGAGATCACGCCCGAGACCATCGCGTTCCTGCGCGCCACGGCGACCGTTCCGGGCGGCCACGTGCGCGGGGCGGTCGACGAGCGCCTGAGCGGGTTCCGCGTCGTCGTGTGATCGACGATCAGGCGGGCACGCGGTGCGCGCTCGCCGCGCTCGCCGTCCCGACGGGCACGATCTCGCGGCCCAGGGGAGCGAGCGAGATCGGGATCATCTTGAAGTCGGCGATACCGAGGGGGATGCCGACGATCGTGACGCACAGTGCGATGCCGGACGCGATGTGGCCGATCGCGAGCCACCAGCCGGCCAGGAGCACCCAGATGACGTTGCCGATGAAGGAGAACGCGCCGGCATCGCGCTTGGCGACGACCTCGCGCCCGAATGGCCACAGCGCGTAGCCCGCGATGCGGAACGACGCGATGGCCCACGGGATCGTGATGATCGGGATGCACAGCAGGATGCCCGCGAGGGCGTAGCCGAGGAACAGCCAGAACCCGGACAGGACGAGCCAGATGATGTTGAGCAGCGTGCGCATGCCACCATCATCTCGCGTCCGGACCGCCCGCACCCACCGGCTGGCCGGAGGGTCCGCCGTCCCGGTGAGCCCTCGGCGAACGGGCGGCGACCGCGGGTCAGGCGTGTGGCGACGCCGTGTCGTCCACGGCGGTCTCACGCCCCCGCGAGACCCACGCGGGATCGAACGAGCGGCCGCCCGTGATGCGCGACGCGATCGGATCGAGTCGCGCGAGCACGTCCGGGCCGAGACGGACATCGAGCGCCGAGAGGTTCTCGTCGACGTGCGCGATGCTCCGGCTGCCCGGGATCGACACGACCGGTACGCCGAGTTCGCGGCCGCGCGCGTCGAGCCAGGCGAGCGCGAGCTGCGCCGGGGTCGCCCCCGCCTCGGACGCGATCGCGACGATCTCGGCGAGGACGGGGCGGTTCGCGGCGAGCGCCTCGGGGAAGAAGCGCGGGAACTTGCGGCGACCGTCGTCGGCGCCGAGCGCCGCCTCGTCGAACGCGCCCGTGAGCCACTGGCGGCCGAGGGGGGAGTAGGGGACGAAGCCGACGCCGAGCTCGCGCGCCGCCGGCAGCACGTGTGCCTCGACGTCCCGGCTCACGATGCTCCACTCGCTCTGCACGGCCGCGATCGGGTGGACGGCGACGGCGCGACGGAGCTCGTCGCCCGTCGGCTCCGACAGGCCGATGTGCCGGACCTTGCCCTCCGCGACGAGCTCGGCGACGGCCCCCACCGTGTCCTCGATCGGCACCTCGGGATCGACCCGGTGCTGGTAGTAGAGGTCGACGTGGTCGGTTCCGAGGCGCTGCAGGCTGCGGTCGATCTGCTCGCGGACGTGGGCCCGGTCGCCGCGGATGCTCCGCTCGCCGATGCGCCCACCCGGCACGATGCCGAACTTCGTCGCGAGCACGATCTCGTCGCGCCGGCCGTCGATGAGTCGCGAGATGATGCGCTCGCTGCGCCCCTCGCCGTAGATGTTCGCCGTGTCGACGAACCACGCCCCCGCGTCGACGGCGTGCCGGAGCGTGGCGAGCGCGTCGTCGTCGCTGACGGGGCCGTAGACGTCGGTGAGGGACATCGCCCCGTAGCCCTGTGGCGAGACGACGAGCCCGTCGCCGAGCTCGACGGTGGCGTGGTCGCGCGTGTGCGTGTTCGTTCCGGTCACGTCCGGCACGCTACCCGTCGCGTCCGGCCGGACGGGACGATGTGACGCCGCGTCTCGCCCGGGCCGCGCTCGGCGGGGTAGGCAGGGCACGGAAGGACACGACCGCCGCTCAGCGGAGTCGGCGCACCTCGAACTGGAGGCGCGGTGCCGCATAGGCCTGCTGCGCCTCGACGAGCTGCAGCTCGCGCGCACCCGAGTCGAGCGTCGCCTGCAGCAGGTCGAACACGCTCGACGTCGTCGCCGCGAGCGCCTCGGCGGCGGAACCCGTCGTGCGGTAGTGGGCCGTGAACAGGGCCGCCGTCACGTCGCCCGAGCCATTCGCCTTGAGCGGCAGGTGCGGCGTCCGGACGATCCAGGCGCCCTCGTCGTCGGCCGCGAGCATCTCGATCGTGTCGGGCTCGCGGTCCGGTCGCTCGACGCTCGTCACGAGCACCGCGCGCGGCCCGAGCGCCCGGGCCGCGTCGACGGCCTCGAGCGTCGACTCGATCGTCGACGCCTCGCGTTCGGTCAGGAAGCCGAGCTCGAACTGGTTCGGCGTGATGAGGTCGGCCGCCGGCACGACCCGCTCACGGAGGATCGGCGGGATCGCCGGGTCGACGAAGCAGCCCGACTTCGCGTTGCCCATGACGGGGTCGCACGTGTACGTCGCGGCGGGGTTGAGCGCCTTGACGCGGGCGACCGCGTCGAGCACGACGTCGGCGATGTCCGCTCCGCCCTGGTAGCCGCTCAGCACCGCGTCAACGCGCGCGAGCGCGCCGCGCTCCTCGAGGCCCGTGATGATGGCCGCGACCTCGCTCGCGGGGATCACCTGTCCGCGCCACTCGCCGTAGCCGGTGTGGTTCGAGAAGTTGACGGTGTGCACCGGCCACACCTCGTGCCCCAGTCGTTGCAGCGGGAAGACGGCCGCGGAGTTCCCGACGTGGCCGTAGGAGACGTGCGACTGGATGGAGAGGATGTTCACCGTCACATCCTCCCACGGCGGCGCACCGACGGCACGGCGGCCGTCGGTGCGCCGTTCACGCGGCGTTCAGTCCTCGTGCACCGTGGCGGTGCCCGGGCGGTCGGTCGTCCGCTCGGCGCGCTCCGCCGCCGGTTCGGTCGGTCGCGCGAGCTCGTCGAGCCCGGTGTTGAGCTCCGCGAGGAGCGCCGTGAGCGTGCGCACCCGGTCGCCCTCCCACTCGGCGAGCCAGCCGTGCTGTCGGGCGCGCAATCGGCTGCCCGTCGCGTCGAGACGCGCGCTCGCCTCGGGTGTCGCGGCGTAGATCCGGGAGCGCCCGTCGTCGGGATCGGGCATGCCCTCGACGAGACCGCGCGACTCGAGGAACCGGAGCTGGCGGCTCACGACGCTCTTGTCGGTCTCGGTGGCGGCCGCGAGGTCACCCGCGCGGCGTGGGCCGTCGCGATGGAGGTTCACGAGCAGCTTGTAGCCGACGGGCTGCAACTCCGGTTCGATCTCGGTCGCCGCGGTCTTCCACATCGCGCGGGCGCGGGCGAAGAACCGCACGAACTCGTGCTCGAGCGCGTCGATCTCGGCCTCGGTGTCGCCCGGTTCGCGATCGTGCGCGGACGTGGAACTCGTCATGCCCCGCCCGCCGTCCGGCCCGCAGGCGTCGCCTCGTCGCCGCGTGCCGCCGCGTCCGCCGCGACCCCTGCCGGCACCTGGGTCGTGGCCCGAGTACCGTCGACGGGCCCGTCGGTGTGCACGGGGTCGTCGGCGTGCGTGGGTTCCTCGGGGTGCACGACCGCATCGGATTCCGCGGGCCGGTCGCCGTCCGCGAGTCGCTGCTGCGCGGTGCGCGTGCCGAGCGGGATGCGCGGCAGGAACACGATCGCGACGAGGCTGATCACCGCGAGCGGGACGGCGCAGAGGAACACGGTTCCCACGCCCGTGCCGTAGGCCGCCTCGACGGGTACGCGGAGGAACTCCGGCAGCGCCGAGATGTGCGGAATGGTGCCCGAGGCGAGCGTCTGCGCCGCCACGAGCTGCTGATCGACGGGGAGCGCGGCGATGTTCGCGCCGAGGTCGGTCGAGACCCGGTGGCCGAGCACGGCACCGAGTACGGAGACGCCGATCGTGCCGCCGAGGCTGCGGAAGAACGTCACGGCGCTCGTCGCGACGCCGAGGTTGCGCACCTCGATCGCGTTCTGCACGACGAGCACGAGGTTCTGCATGACCATGCCGACGCCCGAGCCGAGCACGAACATGGCGCCTCCGACGTACCAGAACGGGGTGTCGTAGTGCAGGAAGGAGAGCAGCAGGAGGCCCGCGATCGTGAGGCCCGAGCCCGTCACCATGACGGCCTTCCAGCGGCCGGTCCGGCTGATGAGCGATCCGAAGACCGACGAGGCGATGAGTACGCCCGCCATCATCGGGATCGTCAGCAGGCCGGACTGCGTCGGGGTCGCACCGCGCGCGAGCTGCATGTACTGGCTGAGGAAGACGGCGGTGCCGAACATCGCGACGCCGACCGCGAGGCTCGCGACGACCGACAGCGTGAAGGTGCGGTCGCGAAACATCGTCATGGGGATCATCGGGTCGGGCGAACGCAGTTCGACGAACACGGCGGCGACGAGCAGCGCGAGCGCACCGGCGACCATCGTGAACGAGGTCGCGCTCGCCCACTCGAAGCTGCTGCCGGCGAGCGTCACCCACACGAGCAGGAGCGAGACGCCGCCCGAGATGAGGACGAAGCCGAGGTAGTCGATCGAGACGCGCCGCCGCGCGCGCTTCGGGAGGTGCAGGGTGCGCTGCAGGAGGACGATCGCGAGGAGGGCGACGGGGAGCGCGATGAAGAAGTTCCAGCGCCATCCGAAGGCGTCGGTGACCACGCCGCCGAGCAGGGGTCCACCGACCGTGCCGACGGCCATCACGCCACCGAAGAGCCCCGCGTACTTGCCGCGTTCGCGCGGGCTGATGATGTCGGCCATGACGATCTGGCTGAGGGCCGCGAGGCCGCCCGCACCGAGACCCTGCAGGACGCGGAAGCCGATGAGCGTCGACGGGTCCTGCGAGAATCCCGCGAGCGCCGAGCCGAGGACGAAGACGCTCAGCGCGAGCTGGAGCAGCAGCTTCCGATCGAAGAGATCGGCGAGCTTGCCCCAGATCGGCGTCGAGACGGTCGTCGCGAGCAGGGTCGCGGTGACGACCCACGTGAACGCCGCCTGGTCGCCGCCCAGGTCCGCGATGATGAGCGGGAGCGACGTCGAGACGACGGTTCCCGCGAGGATCGAGACGAACATGCCGAGCAGGAGGCCGGAGAGGGCCTCGAGCACCTGGCGATGCGTCATGGCGCCACCGGTCGTGGCGTCGGATTCCGCGAGTGCGGACGATGACATGGAACTCCTCGGACGGACGTCGGCCCGCTCGTCGTCGACGGCGGGCCGAAATGTTGTTGACCGAGGGCAACGATATCATGATTGACCGCGGTCAACAAATTTCGTGCACCCGTGTACGGCGGTCGCACGGGCGCGGCGTCAGGGATGTCCGCGTCAGCGCGGCCGGTCGAGGTGGACGGCCTCCGCGTCGAGGATCGACTGCGCGCGGAGCAGCGTGGTCGACGAGTACAGACCGCTCACGCGCGCATCGTTCAGGGCGGCCTGCTGTGCGTCGAGCACGATGCGGCGCAGCTCGAGCAGCTGTGCCGCCGGGCCCGTCCTGGGATCGGCGGCCGTCCGCGCCATCGCCGTGGCCCGACCCTCCGTCTCGCGGCGGATCCGCTCGACGACCTCCGGATCGAACGACCGACCGTCGTCCCGGCGCAGGTTCGGGCTGCGCAAGCGCGTCTGCGCATCGGCCGAGACCGCGGTCATGAGCGTCGCGAGCTCCTGCCGCTCGTGGGCGCGATCGGGTGGCGCGATCCGGAGGACCCGGATGAGGTAGGGGAGCGTACCGCCCTGGACGACGAGGGTCACGACCGCGACCGTGAACGCGATGAGCACGAGTTGCGACCGGTACGGGACACCCGCGGGCAGCGACTGCGCCGCCGCGAGCGTCACGACACCGCGCATGCCCGACCACGACAGCACGACACCGCCGCGCCACGCGAGTCCTTCGCGGACGTAGAACCCCGCGTCGGCCCGCCCCCGTCGGAGCGCCCGGCGATAGCGCGCGCGCCGGACGGGATCGGTCTCGTCGACGTCGAGTCGCGAGAGCGCGTCCTCGAGCCGCGGGACGCGGCGCATTACCTGCCGTTCCCGGACGCGCAGGAACGCGAGGAACGGGAAGACGAAGGCGAACCGGACGACCACGAGGACGAGCGTCACGACGAGACCGATGGCGACGGCGAGCCACACGCCGAGCCCGTGCTCCTCGACATCGGCGATGAGGGTGCGGATCTCGAACCCCATGACGAGGAACACCCCGTTCTCGAGGATGAGCTGCACCGTGCGCCAGTTCGTGCGCTCCGACACACGGTCGGAGGCCGTGAAGCGCTTCGCGCTCTCGTGCCCCGTGACGAGCCCGGCGACGACGACGGCGAGAACGCCCGACGCGTGCAGGAGCTCGGCCGGGTTGTAGGCGAGGAACGGCACGACGAGCGAGATCGCGGTCGTGAGCACGGGTTGGGTCAGGTGCGAGCGCACCCACACCGTCACGAGACCGATCACGAGTCCGACGATCGCGCCCACCACGACCGCCCGCGCGAAGTCACCCATGACGCCCCACAGCGACACCGAACCGGCGACCGCGGCCGTGGCCGTGCGCAGCATCACGAGCGCCGTCGCGTCGTTCAGCAGTCCCTCGCCCTCGAGGATCGTGACGAGTCGGTGGGGGAGTCCGAGTCGCTTCCCGATGGCCGTCGCGGCGACCGCGTCGGGTGGGCTCACGACCGCTCCGAGCGCGACGGCCGCCGCGAAATCGAGGTCGGGGAACACGAGGAACAGGAAGGTGCCCGCGGCGAACGCCGAGACCACGACGAGCACGACCGAGAGCCCGGAGATCGCGAACACGTTCCGGCGCAGATCGACGACGGGCATGTTCACCGCGGCCGAATAGAGGATCGGCGGGAGCACGATCGCGAGGATCCACTCGGGCTCGATCTCGAGCACCGGCGCACCGGGGATGAAACTGCACGCCGCACCGATCATGACGAGCAGCACGGGCACGGCCACACCGATGCGGGGTGCGAGCGCCGAGACCGCGACGATGATGAGCACGCCCGCGACCGCCAGCATGGCGAACTCGGTCATGACCCCTCTCCCTCCGGGCCGACCGCCGCCGGTCCAGGTGCGAGCCATCGTAGACGGCGGTCGTGACGAGCATGTTGCGGGCACGGGCACCGCGGCCCCGGCGCGCCGTGCCGGGTACGCTGACAGGGCGCATCGCGTACCCGCACCGCGCACCTGCATCCCTGAGCCGAGAGGGCGCCGACTACATGGCCAAGATCATCTACACCCACACCGACGAAGCTCCGCTGCTCGCCACGTACTCCTTCCTCCCCATCGTGCAGGCGTTCGCCCGGGCCGCGGGGATCGAGCTCGAGACGCGCGACATCTCGCTCGCCGGCCGCATCCTCGCGAGCTTCCCCGAGCACCTCGAGCCGGAGCAGCGCATCGGTGACGCGCTCGCGGAGCTCGGTGAGCTCGCGAAGACGCCCGAGGCCAACATCATCAAGCTCCCCAACATCTCCGCGTCGATCCCGCAGCTCAAGGCCGCGATCGCCGAACTCCAGGAGCAGGGCTTCGCCGTCCCCGGCTACCCCGACGACCCCCGCAGCGACGAGGCGCGCGAGACGCGCGCCCGGTACGACCGCATCAAGGGCTCCGCCGTGAACCCGGTGCTGCGCGAGGGCAACTCCGACCGCCGGGCGCCCGCGGCCGTCAAGAACTACGCCCGCTCGCACCCCCACTTCATGGGACCGTGGACCCCCGAGTCGAAGACGAACGTCGCCACGATGTCGGCCGACGACTTCCGGAGCAACGAGCGCTCGGTCGTCTTCGACGCCCCGGACACCCTCCGCATCCAGCACGTGGCCACCGACGGCACCGTCACGGTCCTCAAGGCGTCGCTGCCCGTCCTCGCGGGCGAGGTCGTCGACACGACCGTCATGCGCGCCGCAGCACTCGACGCATTCCTCGCCGAGCAGGTCCGCCGCGCGAAGGAGGAGGGCGTCCTGTTCTCCGTCCACCTCAAGGCGACCATGATGAAGGTCTCCGACCCCATCATCTTCGGACACGTCGTGCGGGCCTTCTTCCCGGCGCTGTTCGAGCGATACGGCGACGCGCTCGCGGAGGCCGGGCTCTCACCCGACAACGGGCTCGCCTCGATCGTCGCGGGTGCCGAGGAGCTGCCCGCGGACGTGCGGGACGGCATCCTCACCGCGATCGACGAGGGCCTCGCCGAGGGCCCGCGGCTCGCGATGGTCAACTCCGACCGCGGCATCACGAACCTGCACGTCCCGAGCGACGTCATCGTCGACGCGTCGATGCCCGCCATGATCCGCCAGTCGGGCCACATGTGGGGCCCCGACGGCGAGGAGGCCGACACGCTCGCCGTGCTGCCCGACTCGAGCTACGCGGGCGTCTACCAGGTCGTCGTCGACGACTGCCGCGCGAACGGCGCGTACGACCCGGCGACGATGGGTTCGGTGCCGAACGTCGGCCTCATGGCGCAGAAGGCCGAGGAGTACGGCAGCCACGACAAGACGTTCCGCATCGAGTCGGACGGTGTCGTGCAGCTCGTCGACGCCGCCGGGTCGGTCCTCACGGAGCACGAGGTCTCGGCGGGCGACATCTGGCGCGCCTGCCAGACGAAGGACGCGCCGATCCAGGACTGGGTCAAGCTCGCCGTCACGCGCGCACGCGCCTCCGACACGCCCGCCGTGTTCTGGCTCGACGCGACGCGCGCCCACGACGCGAGCCTCATCGCCAAGGTCGAGCGCGCGCTCGAGGGCCTCGACACCGACGGGCTCGACCTGCGCATCCTCTCGCCCGAGGAGGCGACGAAGTTCTCGGTGGACCGGATCCGCCAGGGGCTCGACACGATCTCGGTCACGGGGAACGTCCTGCGCGACTACCTGACCGACCTGTTCCCGATCCTCGAGCTCGGGACGAGCGCCAAGATGCTCTCCGTCGTGCCGCTCATGAACGGCGGCGGCCTGTTCGAGACGGGTGCCGGCGGTTCGGCGCCGAAGCACGTCCAGCAGCTCGTGGGGGAGAACCACCTGCGCTGGGACTCGCTCGGCGAGTTCATGGCGCTCGCGGAGAGCTTCCGCCACTTCGCGACCACGACGGGCAACGCGCGCGCCGACGTGCTCGCCGACGCCCTCGACGAGGCGACCGAGCAACTGCTCAATCAGGACAAGTCCCCCCGCCGCAAGGTGGGCGAGCCCGACGTGCGCTCGAGCCACGCGTTCCTCGCGGCGGAGTGGGCGCGCGCGCTCGCCGAGCAGACGGCCGAGGCCGAACTGGCGGCCGCTTTCGCGCCCGTCGCGGCCGAGTTCGCCGAGGCGTGGGGCGACATCGACCGCGAGCTCATCGAGGTCCAGGGCGAGCCCGTCGACATCGGCGGCTACTACCGGCCCGACGACGCGAAGGCGAGCGCCGTCATGCGCCCGTCGACCGTGCTCAACGCGATCGTGGACACGATCTCCTGAGCACGATCCGCCGCGCGGTCGCCTGAACGGGATCGCGCCGCCCGCGGGGCGTCCGGCACGTGCCGGGCGCCCCGCGGGCGTTAGGGTCGGACCATGGCGCGCGACGACATCGGACGGATGGGCCCCCGCGGGGGAGACGATCCCCGTGCGCGGCGTGCGCGATCGCGTCGCCGCCACCCCGAGCCGGGACCCCGTTGACGACCCCCGTTCGGGTGACGGAGCCCGGCGTGGATCGGGCCTGGGAGACGGCGGCGGTCCCGTCGCACGCCCGCATCGACGAACGCACGTGGCGCATCGCGATGCCGACCGGCATCGAATTCGTGCCGTGGACGAACGCCTACATCCTCCTCGACGACGGGGGACGCGCCCACGTCGTCGATCCCGGTGTCGACGGCGAGCGCGCCCTCGACCGGCTGCTCGATGCACTCGACACCATCGGTGCCGCCGGGCTCGACGGCATCGTCGTGACGCACGTCCACCCCGATCACGTCGGCCTCGCAGCGCGACTTCGGGCCGCGACCGGGGCGCCACTCCTGCTCGGAGCCGCCGAGACCTCGACGACCGAACCCGAGTGGCGCGACGGGGCGGGCCGGGCGGCCGCGCTCGAGACGTGGGGCGTCCCGGTCGACGACCGCGCCGATCTCGCCGCCGTCGCACCGGCCGACGAACACGGGCGCGCACCCACGGCCGACACGGCGCTGCGTGACGGCGACCTCCTCCCGATCCCGGGTCGCGTCGTCCGCGTGCTGGAGACGCCCGGCCACACGCCGGGCCACGTGTGTCTGCACGACGTCGACCGCCGTCGCGTCCTGACGGGAGACCACGTCCTCCCGCGCATCAACCCGGGCGTGGGTCTCGGCGGCGGCTTCCGGACGAACCCGCTCGCCGCCTACCTCGACGGACTCGAGCGGATCGGTGCACTCGACGACCACGAGGCACTCCCCGGTCACGAACACCGGTTCCGGGGCATCGGCACCCGCTGCGCCGAGCTGCGCGATCATCACCTGCGGCGGCTCGCGGAGGTGGCGGCCGTCCTGGCCGCCGAGCCCGACGCCTCGGTGTGGTCGATCGCCTCGCGCATCACCTGGTCGGCGGGCCGGGGTGGACTGCGGGGCTTCCACCTCCTGTCCGCGCTCGCGCAGACCTCGATGCATGCCGACCTCGCCCGGTCCGAACGCCTCGCGACCCTCCTCGCCTGCCGATCGGGCGGCGCGCCGCCGGGCGATCGGTGACGACTCATCCGCAGGTAGCACGGACACCGTCACGACGATTGAGATCGCACTGTCCGGCCCTCCCGCGGCTGTAAGCTGACGACGTTTCGGTCGCACGGGCCGGACACGGTGGCCGGAGTGCATCCGCCTCGCGGGTCGTACACAGGGCGTTGAGCAGATGGGCGCGTGAGTGAGCACAGGTAACAGTGGCTGGGACTTCAGCGACTTCACCCCGCCGCCCGCGGGCGATTCCCGCGGGTCGAGCCCATTCGGTGGCGGGCAGGACCAGAGCGCCGCGCCGTTCGGCGGCTACGGCAACCAGGGCGAGAGCACCCCGACGTTCGGCGCCCCCGCGGGCGGCGCCCCGTCGCCGTACGGCGGACAGGGAGGACCGTTCGGTGCCCCACAGGGCGGCGCACCGAACGCGGGCCTGTTCACGGCGAGCGGCGAACCGGACCGGATCGACCCGTTCGGAACCGTGAACTCCTCGTTCGGCGGCTCGGCGTCCGAGCCCGTCCACGCGGTCAAGGCGCCCGTCGGGTGGCTCGTCGCCGCGCTCGTCGTCGCGCTCCTCGCAGGCATCGCCGCCTCGATCTTCGGCGGCATCCCCGCCGTGGGCATCGCCTGCTGGGCCCTCGCGGGACCGGGCGTGATCGGTCTGTTGGCCGTGTATCTCACGAAGGACGTCCGGGCACGCGCCTTCCTCACGTACTCGCCGCCGCTGTGGGGCCCGTTGCTCTACGGCATCGTGCTCGTTCTCGCGTTCGTGGCCGTCATGATCGCCTCGCTGCAGATCGCCTTCTGGGTCGGACGGATGTGACCATGACCACACGACGCTCCTCACGCCTGCTCGCACTGGTCGCCGCGGCCGCGCTCGCGCTCGGCGGTGCCGTGCTCGGCGCCGTCGCACCGGCGAACGCCGCTCCGGTGGGTGCCGAACCGCGCTCGGCCATGGACGACTTCGGCGCCTGCCTCAAGGGCGGCGGTGCCGCCGACCTGCTCCTGCTCGTCGACGAGTCGTCCTCGCTCGGGAGCGCCGATCCGGCCGCCGCTCGCGTGTCGAGCGCCACGTACTTCATCAACCAGCTCGCGGACTCGGCCGGGGCCGACGGCTTCTCGATCGACGTCCAGCTCGGCGTGTTCGGCGACACGGCCGAGACGATCATGGGCTGGACCGCGCTCGACGCGGCCAACCTGCCCACCATCCGCGACTCGATCGCCTCGCTCACGAACCGCATGGACGGCTTCGACACGGACTACTGGACGGCGCTCGATTCGGCACAGCGCGAACTGCAGGCGAAGGCGGGCGCGGGTGACGTCGGCCACGGTGCCAAGCGCTGCCAGGGCATCGTCATGTTCACGGACGGCCAGCTCTCGTACTCGCCGCGCCTCACCGACCAGGAGCGCCAGGCGTACGGCACGGAGAAGGCGTTCGCGCCGGGCATCCAGCTGACGACCGACCAGGCCGCCGCACAGGTGCGCGACAAGGCCCAGCAGGACATCTGCCGCGAGGGCGGACTCGCCGACCAGCTCACGAGCTCGAAGGTCAAACTGTTCGGCATCGGACTCACGACGAACGCCGCGGACCCCTCGCAGTTCAACCTCTTCCAATCGATCGTCGAGGGCAAGGGGCCCGACGGATCGACGTGCGGCAGTCTCGTCTCCGACGATCGCGGGCAGTTCTTCCTCGCGAGCGACATCGATTCGCTGTTGCTCGCGTTCGACACCATCACGAACCCCGACGGGCCGCCCATCGAGCAGGAGCACGGCATCTGCCAGAACGTCGTGTGCACGGAGGACGCCCACACGTTCGTGCTCGACGAGTCGACGCCCGACGTGCGGATCCTCGCGCAGGCGGACGTCGCGAACCTCGAGGTCTCGATCCAACTCCCGTCGGGCGAGCTCGTCGGGTTCCCCACGCATCCCGCCGGGACCGAGACGACGGTGAACGCGGCCGGAGCCGAATTCGCCTACACGTGGGAGACCGACAAGTCGATCTCCATCTCCGCGACGAAGGCCGGTGCGGCCGACACGGCGTGGTCCGGCCAGTGGCAGCTCGCGTTCACCGACCCCGCGGGGACCTCCGGTGGCCAGCAGTCGCGTTCGAACATCCACATCCGCGGCTCGCTCGTGCCTGCGCTCGTCTCGCCGGAGGACCTGCAGCTCGCCGCGGGCGGGACGTCGGGCGAGATCACGCTCGGCATCGCGAACCGCTCGGACGACGCCCCCGTCGACCCGACGAGCGTGCGTGGCGCCATCACCTTCGACGCGACGGTCATCGACGCACAGGGGAAGGAGTTCCCCCTGCACGCGACCGAGGACAAGGCGGCGATCACGAAACCGAGCCGCGTCGACCTGACGGAGGCCGCGATCGGTGCCGGCACGCTGCGACTCACCCTCGGCGTGACCACGGCCGACGCGACGCTCGCCGACGGCTCCACCGTCCCGGGAACGACGCTCGAGCCCGCCGTCATCGCCCTGCCCGTCTCGATCGCGACGCCGTCGAGCTATCCGACGATCGGCGAGTCCATCGACTTCGGTGCCGCCTCGGGCGACGTGCAGCTCACCGCGGACCTCCCGATCTCCGGGGAGGGGTGCGTCTGGGTCGATGCCGCGAGCGCGACGACCGTCGTCGCGGTGCCGGAGGGCATCGGAGCGGCGACCATCACGGCTCCCGGTCACGACTCCGCCGGCACGTGCGTCGACGCCGCGGCGGGGACGCCGATCTCGTTGACGCTCGCCACCGAGGCGGCCGGCAACGGCACGATCAACGGGACGGTTCCCGTCTCGATCAGCTCGGCCGACGGGCTCGGCACCGCGATCGAGGTCGACGTGCCGTTCACCGCGAACCTCGAGAAGCCGCTCAACACACTCAACTTCATCCTCGTGCTCATCGCCGCACCGCTGCTCGGAATCGGCGTTCCCCTGCTGCTCCTCTACGCGGCGAAGTGGGCGATCTCGCGGATCCCCCCGCAGCCCCTCGTGGGCGCGCTCGTACCGGTCCGGATCGAGCACGGTCAGGTGCTGCGCGACGGTGCCCCGTTCGCGATCGGCCCGGCCGACCTCGTCAACACGGTGGCCATGCCGCCGGGTGGTGCGCGACGGATCACGGTCGGCGACGTGCACCTCCGCACGCGCGTGGGACTCTCCCCGACGGGGACGGGCTACGTGACCGTCGACGCTCCCGGCCGCGCATCCGCGGGGAGCGGGCAGCCCTCGACCGACAAGACGGGGGTCGTCGCCCGGCTCCCGCTCGCGGTGCACAACACCTGGGCAGTGCTCCACGTCGACGGAACACCCGGCGACGAGGCGCAACTGCTGCTGCTCGTCGGCGGCGACGCGACGCCCTCCACCCGCGAGGACCTGCAGAACGATGTCTCGAGGCGCGCCCCGGACCTCCTCGACAAGCTGCTCCGTGAGCGCGGTGCCGGTGGTCCGGGCGCGACGGGGGCCGAGCACGCAATGGCCTCACCGTTCGGCGGCCCGTCCTTCGGCCCCGGTGCGTCACAGGGGCCCGGTGCGGGCGGTTCGCCGTTCGGATCGGGACCGTCGCAGGGGCCCGGTGCGGGCGGTTCGCCGTTCGGATCGGGACCGTCGCAGGGGCCCGGCCCGTCCGGCGGCGGGCAGCCGCCGCAGTCGGGCGGCAGCCCCTGGGGCACCGTGTAGCGTCGCCCACGTCCCCGACCGATCCACATCCGCCCGCACGTGTCGGGCCGTTCAGAGAGGCACACCCCCATGTACAAGTTCCTGATCGTCGGGTGCGGCGGTTCGGGTGGCTCGACACTCGCCTACATGATGGACCAATTGCGGAGCGAGCTCGCCCCGTACGGCATCACGCAGATCCCAGCGGGGTGGCAGTTCGTCCACATCGACGTGCCGAGTGCCCCGGACACCAAGATCGACGGTGTCGGCAACGTTCGGGAGCAGGGCGGGACGTACATCTCGACGGCACCCCACTCGGGCTCGTACCAGGTGCTCGACAACGCGGTCTCGCAGTGGCTCGGACAGGGATCGGCGTTCGGCGAGTTCGGGACGTGGGCGCCGCGCGAGGCGGAGAAGATCACCGTGCCGCTCACGTACGGTGCGGGGCAGATGCGTGCCGTCGGTCGGATCATCACCCTCGCTCGTGCGCGCGACGTGTACGACGGCCTCGCACGGGCGTACCAGCAGCTCAACACGGTCGAGACGAACACGCAGATGGCCGAGGTGGCGCGTGCGCTGCCGGGCGTGGGTCGCTTCAACCCCGAGGAGAAGCCGCTCGTGCTCGTCGTCTCCTCGATGGCCGGTGGCGCGGGTGCCTCGATGGCGCTCGACGTGTGCCGGCTCCTCGCGCTCGTGCCGGGCGTCGACCCCGATCTCGTGGGTGTCTTCATGGTGGCGCCCGACGCGTTCGACGAGCTCCCCGAGTCCGCGCGCGGCGGCGTCCGCGCGAACGCCCTCGCGATGCTCGGCGAGATCGTCGCGACCCAGACGAATGCCGCCGAGGCGCACGACATCACGATGCTGCGCGCGCTCGGGCTCGAGGTGACCCCCACGGGGCGCCCGCCGTTCGCACGCGTCTTCCCCGTCGGCCGCTACGTCGGTGTCGAGAAGACCCTGTTCGGCGACGGCTCCCAGAAGGCCGTCTACCGGGGGCTCGGTCGTGGGCTCGCGGCGCTCATCGCCTCGGGCAGCGCGTCCGGCGACTACGCGTCGTTCGACCTCGGGAACATCTCGGACCCGACCCCCGCCCACCCCGACTATCTCGGCTGGGGTGCGGCCAATCCCATCCCGTGGGGCTCGTTCGGCTTCGCGAGCCTGTCGCTCGGTCGCGACCGCTACCGGCACTACGCCGCCCAGCGGCTCGCCCGCATCGCCGTCGACCGTCTGCGGACGGGACACCTGCAGCCGGGCAACACGTCCTCGGGTGTCGACCAGTTGCGTTCGCTCGCGGACTCGCAGTGGTCGCGCGTGACGAGCTCGATCGGCCTGCCGACGGGCGTCGGTGTCGGCGGGCTCAACCAGGAGCAGGTCGCGCAGTGGTTCACCCAGGGCGCGTTCGGCCGCCAGGAGGCGGACAACACCGCGCGGCAGATCGTCGACCAGAACGTCGCACCGTTCGTGCCGATGCCGGCGGGACGCGCCGAACAGTGGACGCCGACGCTGCAGCGTTTCCTCATCGACCGGGCGCCGACGCTGCGGACCGCCGCCGCCGAGGGCGCGTACCGCTGGGCGTTCACGTGGGCGCAGCAGCTGCACGACCGCGTGCTCTACCAGGTGCAGGAGGCCTCGGAGCTCTTCGGCCTGTCGTACGCGCGCGAGGTCCTCGAGCGCGTCGAGCGACTCATCCGCGAGGAGCTCGCGCCTCGGCTCGGCGACCTCGCCGGGTTCTCGGGGCCCGACCTCGCACAGATCCCGCCGAGCTTCCTCGCCGAGATCAGCACGATGAAGGGCGGGATCGTCAACGGGCAGGGGCTCGTCGAGCGCCTGTGCGACATCATGCGCGTCCAGCTCACCGACCTCGTGTACTCGCGCGCGGCCGATCTCGCCGGAGGCGTCCTGCAATCGCTCGTGAGCGAGGTCATCGCGCCGCTGCAGGCGACGCTCTCGAACTCCATCGGCGTCCTCGACAACGCCGTGCAGACCCCGCCCGTCGCGTCGGGGCTCGCGAACGTCGGGACCGACCAGTACGGCCTGTGGCCGAGCGAGAGCGATCAGATCGTCCCGGAGCGCTTCGACGTCGCCGAGAACGAGATCCTGCTCACGCCGTCCGCGGGCTTCGGCACGCAGTTCGAGAACGACGTGCGCATGGCCGTGTCGACCGGTGAACGGGTCTCGACCCTCGAGGACGCGCGCGTCGTCGCCGCGCGAGCCGTCACCTCCGGCTACTGGCCCGTCGCGGAGGGCGCGACCGCACCGGGCGGTCTGCTCACCGTCCAGGCCAATTGGCGACCCGCGATCTTCAACCGCGACCCCATGACGGGACAGCCCCTCACGCCGTCCCACGGGCGGTACGAACTGCACGTCGCGCCGCGTGAACTCGTGGGTCGGGCCCTCGCGTTCGTGTCGCGACCGGGGGAGTCGTTCGAGGCGTTCTGCTCGCTCTCGCTGCGTGACTACGCCCTCGGGACGGACATCCCGTCGTCCGAGCTGCCACGCCGTCGCGCGGACCTGGTGTCGAAGTTCAACGAGACCCTGACGCGTGCGCTGCCGCTCATCAGCCTCGACGCGGACGCCGTCACGGCGATCCACTCGACCCAGCCGCAGTACCGGTACAAGTTCTCCGCCATCCCGTTCGAGCACATCCGCGATCTCGTCGGCGAGCTGCGGGCGGTCATCGACGGCCGCTCGAACGTCGCGAGCGAGGTCGGCCAGGCGTTCGACAAGGCCCTCTCGACCGCCGACCACCTGACGCGCATCGACGTGTTCGGGTCGTACCGCAACTACTCGCCGCTCACGTTCGACGCGCTCCTCAAGCCCGTCGCCCAGCAGTGGGCCGGGACGCCCGCGCAGGGCAGGCTGCAGTTCTGGGCGCACCGTCGCAGCAGGCCGCTGCCCGCCTCGCTCCCCGTGAGCGACGCCGAGCGGCAGGCCATGATCGCCGGGTGGTACATCGGGCAGATGACGGGGCAACTGCGCTTCCCCGACGCACCGTTCAATTCGCCCGTCGAGGTGTGGGACCCCGACGATCGTCGCTGGTTGCCGTTCCCGAACCCGCTGCTCACACCGCCGAGCGAGTTCCGCGGCCAGTCGTACGACTGGCTGCCGGCCGTGCTCGAGTCGCAGCTGCTCGCGATCTCGCGCGCCCACGAGGTGCCGGTCATGTCGTCGCTCAAGCCCTACCGCCGGCTGCGGCGCATGTACGACTCGAACGAGCTGCACCCCGAGCGCGGCCTCGGTCGCGTCGCGGGCGAGCTCGAGCTCGCGGCCTGGATCGAGACGGGACGGACGCCGTCGGGCATCCCGTCCCGCATCCCCGGTGACACGCTCGAGGAACGCGCCGCGAACGCGCGGACCTGGGTCGAACAGATCCGGACCTTCACGGCCGGCAGCTTCATCCCACCCGCACGACAGGGCGAGTCCTCCGGCCCTTACGGCGCGATCCTCAACCGACGACACGCCGCGTCGACGCCGATCTTCCGGGATCTCGCACCCGACATCGTGACGGTCACGGACCGGCTGCTCGAACTCGTCGACGCCGCCGAGCAGCGTGCCCGCACGGGCACCTCGGCCGCACCGGTCAACGCCGAGGGGCTCGCGAGCGGGTCGTCCGGCCGGAACGCCTCCGCGACGAACGTGCCCGAGGTACCCGACGCCGGCTTCGGGGCGTTCTGATGCGCGTCCTGACCCTCGTCGTCGCGCCTCCCGGACCCCTCGGAAGCGTTCGCGACGCGCTCGCCGACTGGTCGGCCGCCGGACTCGTGGACGACTTCCACTGGATCGAGCCGCGCATGCTCGGGGAGCGTGGCGACGCCGCGATCCACGTCCGGCAGGGTGAATTCCACGGTGCCTCGCTCACCTCCATCGCCGGCCGGGAACGCATCGACGGCGTGCGGCTGTGTGTGCTCGTCCCCGCGCTCGACGGCGCCGAGCCGCTCACGCTCGTCGAGGAGCAGACGATCACGGACCTCATCGACCGGGCGTTCGCGCGCGTGCCCGTGACGCGCGTTCGCGCCGTCGTGACGCGGGCCGGCGTCGACCAGACCGTCGAGGACCTCGTCATCACGGGGTGGCACAACGTCGTCCTGTCGCCCGAGGACTCGACGGGGCCCGGCATGGGGCGCACGCGACTCGACGCGACCGACGACGGGGTCGAACTCGGACGCTACGCGGCCGCCGGTGTCGCCGGGGTGCTCGGTCTGTGGAGCGGCGTCGATCGTTCGCCGCTCGACGGCGAACGTTTCGTCGACGGCCGCCGCGCCCGCCTCGTGCGGAGCTTCTTCCGGCGCGTGGGGACGGCGGAGGTCGCCGCTCGCCTGCGCACGGGCGTCCTCGCCATGGACGCGGGGCTCCCGCTGCCCTCGCAGTTCGGCGTGCCGACGGTGTACGTGAACGACGAGGCGCTCGCCGCCGAGAACATGGCGGGCCAACTCTGGACGCGCCACGCGAACGTGCTCCGCGGGCCGCGCGAACCCCACCGCCCACCCGAGGCGAAGCCCATCGGCGCCGCCGAGGCACTGCGCCTCTTCTTCGGCTTCCTCTGGGCGGCCATGAAGAACGCCCCGCGCGCGTGGCTCGGGCAGGTCGTCCACCAGATGCGCGCGGACGCGGCCGGCGCCGTGCAGGGGCTCGTGTACGGTCACGCGCCCGCCGCCTACGACGTCGTCGTGCGCGGGGTGACGGCGAACGGCACCCCCTCGAGCTGGCTCGACTTCCGTGATGCGGCGACGTCGCTCGACCGACTCTTCGACGACGCGACGGGCCAACGCGAGCACGCGCCCTACGCGGACCTCTCCGGCCTGTGGCAGGACTACGCCGCCGCCTCGCTGACGCTCGCGGACGCGGGCGAGCGCGTCGCCGGGCTCGCGGCCGTCCGGATCGGGAGCCAGCCGGGTATCGTCCGACGCGTCGACCGCATCGTGCCGTCGACGGCGGAGGCGTTCAGCGGGATGAAGCCGCACGTCGCGGCGAGCATCGGCGCCGTCCGGGTCGAACCGTACGACGTGCTCGGCGCGGCGGATCTCGAACGCCGGGTGCGTGTCGTCGCCGAGCAGCCGCTCATGAGCGTCGACGCCTCGGGGGCACTCGACGGGTTGCAGCGCTGGCGCATGGAGCACGGCCGGAGTTTCGCGTCGCAGGTCGGCGGCCGGATCGCGGGCGCGCTCGGCGCGGTGCAGAACGAGATCCGCGGCCTCTTCGAGCAGATCCGACAGGCGGCCGCGGGTGAGGACCTGCTCGCGGGACTCGCGGAGAAGCAGCGTCAGCTCTCGCTCATCATGCAGATCCTCACGGTCGTGTTCGCGGTCGGCATCGTCACGGCGATCGTGCTCGGCATCATCGGGCTGCTCACCACGTGGTGGTGGACGGCGATCGTGATCGCGGGGCTCCTGGTCGTCTGGTTCCTCGCGGCCCTGCTCGTGTTCGCGCAGGGGCAACGCGAGCTGTTCGCGATCATCAACCGTCGGCGCGAGGTGATGTCGACGGAGGAGGTCGCGCGGCTGAACCTGCGTCACGCGCTGCGTGACGCGCGGCGGCTCTCCGAGGCGTACGGTCAGTTCCTCGCCTGGTCGAGGGTCATCGGGCAGGTGCTCGCGAACCCGTTCGGCGAGCGTGAGGTGCGCGTCGAACGCAACGACGACGCCGTCACGGGACTCCCGCTGTCCACGCGGGTGGGCACGGTCCTGTCGGACGACGAGCACATCGACGGCGCAGTCGCGCGCCTCCGACGAGACGTGTTCTCCGTGGGCTGGCTCTCGGAGTGCTGGGCCGCATCGCTCGAGGGCGCCGCCGGCCGTGTCGGCCCGCGCGGTGTCGAACTCGAGGGGCAGCCGCTCGCGATCTACCGCGACCGCGGCGACGGGCAGAACAGCCTGCTCCACCTGTGGGCCGAGTCGCTCGACCAGTGGGGCGTCGACCCGGCGATCGGGGAGGCGAAGTGGCGACAGATCATGCAGCTCCTGCAGACCCAGCACCAGACGCTCGTGTCGGATCTGCTCCGCGAGGTCGTGGACGACGCCGAGGGCGGCGACCCCGTCGACTACGCGACGTTCATGAGCGGGATCGATCGGGACCACGAGGCCGGGGTCGATCGACTCGACGACCAGGTGCTGTCCGATTCCGCGCGGGCCCGCGGACTGAGCGTGGTCGGTCGATCGTTCTCCGAGCGCACCCAGCGCGACCTCGACCGCATGGCGGCGCTGACGCAGTTGAGCGAGCCCTTCGACGACTTCGAGTTGCGCGCCTATGCGGCACCGGACCGTTCGCGACGCTCGTCGCGTGACGAGTCCCTCGGCGCGCCGGGACTCGACGGCGCGACGCCGCCCGGGGACCTCTTCGGCGGTACGCCCTTCTGATCGCGCTCCGCGCGCCCCTCCCACCCCCGAAAGGACCCTCGACCATGTCCCCGACCCCTCGCGACGAGGCGCGGCTCGCCGCGCTCGAGCACTGGGCCGTCGCCGCGCACCGCGCCGGCCACGCCGTGCCCGAGCGGCACCAGCTCGCGGCCGTCGCACAGGCCGGCGGCGTGACACCCGTTCTCCAGCGCGTTCCGCAGGTCGTCGCGTGGGAGCGGACGCTCGGCTGGCTGCTCGAGCAGGCCGATGCGGGTGTCGTACAGCCGCACACGAGTCTCCCGGAGGCGCTGCGTCGGCCGGTCGCCGCACCGGGTGCGCGGCCCGCGGCGGGCGGTCAGGCGCCGCCGCACGTCGACGGCCCGACCCGGGCGGACCAGCGCTTCGTCGCCGTGCGGGACTGGCACGCGCGAGCGACGGACGCGGGGACCGAGAACGCCTGGCAACTCCGCGAGACCCACCTCCGTCTCGTCGCGAACTCGCACGTCCAGACCGCCGACGAGATCCGGGCGATCTTCCCGCCCGTGATCGGACAGTTCGCGAACGAGCTCGCGTCCGCGCTCGACGTGCGCGGCTCGGCGTCCCCGTCGACCACCCCCGAGCCGGGGCGCGGGGACGAGGCCTCGACGCCGTCCGCGGGGACCGGACGCACGCAGGTGCCGACGTCGGCCGCCCCGACGGACGCGCCGAACGCCGATCGGGCCACGCCACCGCCGAGCCGCCCGGCCGAGCCCGAACCGGAGGCGCGTCCCGATCCGACGGTCGATGCAGAGGGGTTCGCGCCCTACGAGTTCGGTGCGTCGGAGGGCGAGCCCGCGGCGCTCGTCGTCCGGCGAAGGCCGGAGGGCGGGGTCCACGTGTCGTGGCGCGGCCCGGAGTCGGCCGAGCCGGACCGGGTCACCGTCGACCGACTCATCACGAGCGACGAGTTCGCCCCGTATTCCCCGGACGCCGCGCGACTCGTCACGGCGACGACGGCCACCGAGGCCGTCGACGACATGGCGTTCTCCCACGCCGCCCGGCACTACCAGGTCTGGCGCAACACGGGGGCCGACCTCGACGACGCCAAGCTCGCGCAGCCGGTGCTCGTCGCCCGCGGGCAACTCGTGTCGCCCGTGCTCGAGCTCGACCTCCGGGAGGACGAGGGGCGTGTCATCGGGCAATGGCGCGTGCTGCCGGGCACGACGCGCGTCCAGGTGTTCCGCATCCCCGTGCAGGTCGCGGCCGGCGCCTCGGGCGACCCTCGGTTCCGCATCCTGAGCGACGAGCTGAACCTCGGTGGATTCGTCGACACGGAGGCCGACCGGGGAGCGCGCTACCTCTACCAGGTGTTCGCGGAGGCCGAGTTCGACGGAGTCGCGCGACTCTCGGCGCCGCTCAACAACGAGGTGCTCGTCTCGGCCGTGCACCGTCCGGTCACCGACCTCTCGTTCGAGCTGCACGACCACGAGGACGCGCCGCTGTTCGATCTGTCGTGGAGCATCCCGCCGGGCGGCCAGGTCGTCGTCTATCGGACCGAGCAGCCCCATCAGCCCGGCATCGAGCGGCAGGCGACCCGTGCGGCCGCCCTCGACCAGGCCGGCCTGCCGGTCGCGAAGCGGCTCGCGCACCCCATCACGACGACGGGCCAGACCGCGTCGATGCGACAGGTGCCCTGGCCCACGGGGTGGACGCGCGCCTACTTCACGACCGTCGTGCTGCTCGGCGACATGGCGTTCGTCGGGAACACCGTCCGCGGCGTCCGCGTCCCGCGTGTCGGGCGTCCCAAGCTCATCGAGCGCGTGAACCGCGAGATCCTCACCTTCGAGTGGCCCGAGGGCGCGGACGTCGTCCTCGCCTACAAGAGCATGCGGGGCATCGACTCCGCCGTCGCGATGCAGGGACAGGCGATCGAGGTCTCGCGCACCGACTACCGCGACCGGGGCGGTCTCGAGTTCCCCGCCGGGCAGCTCGACGTGCAGGGCTGCGATCTGCACCTCGTCTCGGTCGCGTTCGACGGCGGGGCCCGTGTCCTCGCCGAGCCGACGATCGTCACCTATCCGGGGCTGCTGCGCATCTGGTACCAGGTCCTCCAGGGATCGCTCCCCGACGGCCGACCCGCCGTCACCGTGCGCGTCCGGGCGCAGCAGGACGTGCAGCACGCGCCGCCGTTCGTGCTCGTCCACAATCGTGACCGGCTCCCGCTCACGATCGGGGACGGTCGTCCCGTCGCCGTCGTCCCGGAAGGGCCACCGACCCAGCCCCAGCGGCGGTTCGTCCCGAGCCCGCTCGGCATGCGCCCGTCGCCCGCCGGCACGTGGCACGCCGATCCCGGTGCCTTCCTGCAGGAGGTGCCGCCCGTCGGCTTCCTGCGTCTCTTCGTCGACCTTCCCCCCGAGGTCCTGCGCCGTGTCGCACTGCTCGACCCGCCCGTCGCGACCCTGCGTGTCGCACCCCGGGCACCGATGGGGGGAGGCCCCGGTGGACCGTGAGATCGCCGCGCCACGATGGGCGCAGCTCACCTACGCGTCGTTCGATCGCGGTGACGGTGCCGGTGGCTGGCAGGTGAAGGAGTCCAGGGGCGGCGTCGAACCGGGCGAGATGGAGTCGATCAGCGCCCTGTTCGTCACGGCGTTCGACTCGCACGCCCCGCTCCCGGAGTACCCGACGCCGAGCGACATCGCCGTCCAGCCCCGCCGATTCGCGTACCTGCTCGTTCGACAGACCGGGCCGGACGGTTCGTTCACCGGGGTCGTCGGCGAGTACATCCATGCCGTGCAGGCCGGCAGCGACTCCACGGGACGTCCCGGGAACGTGTTCACGCATGCCGTGCTGGACCGCCGTCCCACCGACCCCGCACCGCAGGTGCGACCCATCGAGCTGTGGCGCTCGTTCGATCTGCTCACGCCCTACGGGGCCGATCAGGTGCTCGGTGCGTTCCTGCCGGACGGCGACTACCCCGAGGCGGCGGGCATGGTCGGGCTCGACATGGTGGTCGATTTCCTCTTCGATCCGGAGACCTGGCGGATCGGCGTCCTGAGCGTGCTCCTCGACGCCCTCGACGAGGCGATGCGTGGGGGACGCCGCGTCCTGCTCGTGTCACCGTCGGCCGATCAGGCGGCGCTCTGGATCGCGTCGCTCTCCCGCCTCATGCCGTCGTCCACCGCTCGCGCGGTCTCGTTCTCGGTGTACGAGCGGGCGGCGCGCCTCGCGTCCGTGTGGGAGCGCGGGACGCTCATCGCCTCGATCCCGGTCGAGGACCTTGCGGCGCTCGACGAGGACGATCTCGCGCGCTGGATCGTCGTCCGCGACGGCGAGACGCCCGCGCTCGGCCAGGCGGGCCACTCGCCTCACCGGACGACGCTCGGGAGCGAGATCGCACCGACCGACTGGTCGCAGCTCGCCCAGGAGGTCCTGCTCGAACGGGAGACCGCCGAGGCCGCACTCCGCGAGCTCGACGACGTCGCGGCCCGTGTCGGCGACATGGGTCTGCCGCTCCTGTGGCCGCTCGCGGTGGCCGCGCTGCGCGTCGACATCGGCGACGGCTCGCTCGCCCGTGCGATCGCGGTGTCGCAACTGCCCGGCGCGGCGCTCGGCGACGAGGTCCTGCTCGAGACGCTCGTCGCCGCGGCCGAGGCGGAGACGGGGCTCGGCGGTTCGGCCGCGACGGCGTGGACCGCGCTCGAACGGCTCGACCCCACGACCCCGGCCTTCGTGCGTGATGTCGCGACCGCGGGCTACCTCGCGCTCGCCCTCGACGACGATTCGTGGCTCGCGCTCCCGGGTGGCGCGCCGCTCCCGGCGGAGCCGGTCGTCGCGGCGCTCGCGATCCGTGCCGTCGCCGTGCTCGAGCGGCGACTCGGGGACGAGGTCGAGCCGACCGTGCTCCTCCGTCTCGCCGAGACCGCCACCCGCGCGGGCCTTCTCGATGCGGCGACGGACCTCGCCCCCTCGCCCGCGCTCCCGGCCGAGCCGGGCGGAACACCGCCCGCGGGCGACCCGGCGCCGGCTTCGGACGGTGCCGCCGCGATCGTGGACCGCGCGATCGCCCGGACGCTCGTTCCCGGGCTCCTCGTCGGCGCGGCCGAGCCGCTCGGCGCGGAACTCCCGCGGCTCGGCGACGCGCGCGTCGTGCACGGTCCCGTTTTCCGTGCCGTCGACGCCCACCCGAGTGCGGCCCGCGTCCCCGCCGATGCCCTGCTCTCGCCCGCGGCCGTCGAGTGGATGCTCGAACACGGACCGTCGCCCCGACTCCTGGACGCGATCGCCGCGACCGCGGTCGGCGATCCGGCACCGGTGCTCGCACTCGGCGCGAGCGACCGTGCCTGCCTGCTCCGGCTCGCGGACCGTGAGGGCGCCACGTCCGCGACCGTCGCCTCGGCCGTCCTCGTCCGGCTCGCCACGCACGGCTCGTGGTCCGCGGATCCGGAGCTCGCGCGCATCACGGGCCGCGAACTCTGGCAGGCACATCCGCTGCTCGCGATCGAGACGGCGTTCCCGGGCGCGTTGCCCGCCGAGCTGCTCGAGCGACCCCTCGCGTGTGCCGATGCGTCCCGCGAGCTCAACGATCTCGCGCTCGCCGTCGCGCGACGGGGCACACCGACCCAGGAGGTGGTGACCGCCGTGGCACGCGCGTGGGCGCAGGCCGCGACGCGGTCGAGCATCCCCGCCGGCAACGAGCAGAACGTGCGGACCGTCGTGAGTCGGCTCGTCGGCCGGCACGACATGCTCGCCATGCGCGTGTTCGGTCCGCTGCTCGTCGACGCCGCGATCACGCTCGCGACGAGCGATGTCGCCGGCGAGGACTGGACGGTGTCCGAGCTCACGGCGCTGCGTGCCTCGCTCGCGACGCCCGAGCTCGTCGAGGCCGCCCTCGCGGTCCAGACCGCCCGCTCCGACGCCCCCGACGTCGCGCTGCACCGGGCCGCCGGCCTCGTCGCGATCGCGATCGTCGACGCCGGATCGGTTCCGGACGTCGCGCTCCCGGCGCAGACGGTCCAGCTCGTCGACGCGACCGACCTCGACGACGTGCGCCTCCTCGACGCCGTCCTCGACGAGGTGCTCCCGCGCGTCACGAGCGAGCCCGGCCTCCTCGCGAGCGCGGTCGCGGAGCACCTCGCCGAGGTCAGCCGCTCGACGGGCGTGGAACGGACGGTGCGGTCGTGGCTCCGCTCACGCCCGGCCGACTCACGACCGCGCGCGACATCCACGGATGCGAAGACCGGTTCGTCGGCCCGAACCGACCCGAAGGAGAACTGATGCCCACCTACATGCTCGAGGGCACGACCCCGGTCGCGCTGAGCCCGCGTCCGCTCACCGTGACGCTCCAGATGCAGGGTCCGGTCGCGGGGACCATCCAGGCGAGCGCCGACGGCGTGCCCGTGGCGAACGCCGTCCGGCCGCGCCCCGAACTCCTCATCCTGCCGAGCGTCGAGGGGCGGATCCGCCTGCACGTCGAACCCGTCGGCGCGTCGGTGTTCGCACAGGGGTCCCGCGCGCACGTGAGCGTCGGTGTCAACGACCCCGGGACGGTCGATCCCGAACGTGCGGTGCTCCCGCCCATCGACCTCGCGGGGCTCGCACGGCAGGACGTGCTCTCGCTCGAACGGACGCCGGACGGCCTGCGCGTCCGCTCGGAGGTGCGCGAGACCGTGCACCTGACGCTCGGTCCCCTCGCGGACGCCGCGCGTGTCGCGACGACGGAGATCGTGGGTACACAGCGACTCGACACGTCGCGCGCCGTCGAGGTGACGATCGCGGTCGATGCGTCGGCGTCGTTCCGGCGCGCCCATGCCTCCGGGCAGCTCCGTCGGGCGCTCGAACTGCTCGAGGGCGTGAGCGCCGTGGTCGATCCCGACCGTCGGCCCGCGGTCGTCGTCGCGCGTCGCCCCCCGCTCGCCGTGGCGCCGGCCGACGGTGAGTCGGTCGCGGACGCCGTCGCGCGGCACTTCGACGAATCGATCCCCATGACGGGCGCCGCGTTCGCCGGAGCATCGACGGGCACGAGGGCAGGAGCGGGCCGGACCGTCCAGTACGTGCTGACCGACGCGGTTCCTCCGCAGCCGCGGGCGCTGCGGGACGCATCCCCCACGGCACGGCTCGTCCTCGTCGGACACGGTTCGGCGTGGCCGCTGCAGGACACCGGCGGGTTGCCCGCGACGCTCGTCGACGTCGATGCGCTCGGGCCCGCGCCGACGGACGGCGGTGCCGACCCACTGGCCTCAGCGCCGCACCTCGTCCGCCCCCTCGTCGCGAGCCTCATCGACGCGCTCGGGGACGGAGCTGACCGGCCGTGACGAAGTGCCCGCACTGCTTCCAGCTGCTCCCACCCGACGCGTTCGCCTGGGTGTGTGAGAACCCCCGATGCACGAAGTACCCGGACCGCATGGCGAGCAGGTACTCGCCCGTCCCGGTCAAGAAGGGGAAGGTCGTCATCGCGACGCAACCGCCCGGCGCGGTCGACTGGCAGCCGCCGCTCGGCGGCGAGTGCCCGACGTGCTCCGAGCCCATGCGTGAAGCGTGCCCGCACTGTCACTACGCGCTCCTCGACGGCTGGCGCAACGGGCACGCGGTGTGCATCGCCATGAACGGCGCGCGCGCGACCGGCAAGAGCGTGTTCATCGCGGTCGTCGTGAAGCAGCTGCAGCGTCTCGCGCTCCAGATGGGCACGGTCATGCAGTTCGGCGACGCACGGACGAGGGACACGTTCACGGAGGTGTACGAGAAGCCCCTCTACGTGGAGCGCGGACTCATGGCGCCGACGCCCGCGGCCATCACGGACAACTCGTACCAGCGCGAACCGCTCGTGTTCAACCTCGGCATGGTGCAGGGTCGCGTGCGGTTCCTCGTGCTGCGTGACGTCGCGGGGGAGGAGATGGAGCGGCCGCCCGCGCAGGCCGGTCACCTGCAGTTCCTCGCCCACGCGGACGGCATCTTCTTCATGTTCGATCCGCTCGCGGTCCCGAACATCCGTGAGAAGCTCGTGGACCTCATCCCGGCCCAGCTCCAGGTCGGTGGCGACCCGCTCATCGTGCTCGGGAACCTGCAGCGACTCGTCGGTCGCAGCTCGCCGCGGGTCGGGGTGATCCTGTCCAAGTTCGACGCGTTGCACGCACTGCGCGGGGTCGACGACGTCCAGTGGTCGGGCATCATGTCGAACACCGGAGCGGCGTTCCTGCGCGATCCGAGCGAGGATCAGGCGGCCTACGACGTCGGGGACGGGTTGCTCCTCCACGAGGAGGTCAAGAGCCTGCTCGATCGCCTCGGTGGCGGTGGTGTCGTCCGGAGCATGGAGAACCCGCAGACGGGCGTGCCGATCATGCACCAGTTCTTCGCCGTGTCCGCGCTCGGCGAGTCGCCGGACGGCCGACGGCTCAACGCGCACGGGATCGCGCCGTTCCGGTGCCTCGACCCCGTGAAGTGGATCCTGCACGTGACCGGGGTGCTGCCGGCCGTGTGAGATCAGGCCTGGGCGTCGTCGCTCCGGCCGCCCGAGGCGAGGTCGGCGCCGGCGCGCGCGTGCCCGTCCGGGTCGAGCACACCGAGCATCGCGTCCGAGGCGGCGCCGAGCGCGGCGACCTGCTCGGGCGTGAGGACGTCGAAGACGATCGTGCGGACGTGTTCGACGTGGCCGGGCGCGGCGGCGGCGAGGTGTGCGAACCCGGCGTCCGTGAGCGTCGCGTTCGTGGCCCGGCGATCGCTCGGGCACGTGGCTCGCGTCACGAATCCTCGACGCTCGAGGCCCGAGACGACACGCGACAGCCGCGGCAGGGTCGCGTTCGTTGCGCGCGCGAGAACGCCCATGCGGAGCGTCCGCTCCGTGGCCTCCGAGAGGATCGCGAGGACGTAGTACTCGAAGTGGGTGAGATCGGCGTCCCGGTGGAGTTGCGCGTCGAGGGACGAGGGCAGCAGCTCGAGCAGCGCCGCGAAGCTGAGCCAGGTCTCCCGCTCGTCGCCGGCGAGCCAGCGTGGTTCGGACATGAGGGTGATCCTACTCGCATTTGCACGTACAACTGTTCCCACATAGGCTAGTTGTAGCTACAACTAATGTCATCGAGGAGGAGCCGTGGACGGACACGGAGTGATCGATCCGAGCGTCGGGGACGCCGAGCGGGACCGGGCGGCGCAGCGCCGCGCGGCGGGCGACACCCTGGACGCGCGGACGACGATGGACCTCGTGACGCTGTTCGTCGGCGACCTGCACGGCATGACCGCCTACTATCGGGACGCCCTCGGTCTCGAGGTGCTGGGGGAGTCGGGGCGGGCGACGCGGCTGGGACGCGCGGGCCGTGTGCTCGTCGAACTCCGCGGCGAACCCGAGCTGCCGATCGCCTCGCCCCGAGAGGCGGGCCTCTTCCACACCGCCCTCCTGTTCGACACGCCCGCGACGCTCGCGTCGACGGTTCACCGGGCCGCACAGCATCCCCGTTCGAGGTTCGTCGGCTCCTCGGACCACTCGGTCTCCGAGGCGTTCTACTTCACCGATCCCGAGGGCAACGGGATCGAGCTCTACCGAGACCGGCCGCGCGCCACCTGGACGGACGATGCGGGCAGGATCTCGATGACGACGACATTCCTCGACCCGCGGGCGTATCTCCGGCGGCATCTGTCCACCCGGTCGGGCGAGCCGACGGGGGAGGCCACCGTGGGGCACGTCCACCTGCAGGTGGGCGACATCGCGACGGCGCGGACGTTCTACGTCGACGCACTCGGCTTCGAGCCGACGCTCGAGGCGCCGGGCGCGCTCTTCGTGAGCGCGGGCGGATACCACCACCACATCGCCGTCAACGTGTGGAACAGCCGGGGTGCCGGGCCCCGTGCCGCCACGCTCGGCCTCGGCAGCGTCGCGGTCGAGGTACCGCGGCGAGACGACCTCGATGCCCTCGCGGCCCGGTTGCGGGAGCGCTCGATCCCGTTCGCCGACGACGGCCGGGCCGTGCGCGTCGCCGACCCGTGGGGCTCGGCCGTCACCGTCGCGAGCGCCTGACGGAACAGGGCACCCGGGGCGCCGCGGATCGACCGCGCCGCCTCGTTCGCCGCCGGGGTCAGTCGGCGTCGAGCCGGGCGCGCTCCGCAACGATCGTGGTGTCGCCACCGTGTCCGGTTCGCACGACGGTCTGGTCGGGCAGTGTGAGAAGTCGCTCCCGGATGGACCGCACGATGAGGTCGGCATCGGAGTAGCTGCGGCCCGTCGCGCCGGGACCGCCGTCGAAGAGGGTGTCACCGGTGAACACCGTGCCGAGAGCGGGAGCGAACAGGCAGACCGATCCGGGCGAGTGTCCGGGGGTGTGGAGGACGCGCAGCACGATGCCCGCGACCTCGAGATCCTGACCGTCGGACAGCTCACCGTCCGGATCCGTGTCGTTCGTGAGGCGCCACACGACGAGGTCGTCCGGGTGGAGCAGCACGGGCGCGTGGACGCGGGCACCGAGCTCGCGCGCGACGCGCACGTGATCGTCGTGCGCGTGCGTGCAGACGACGGCCCGGACCGTGCGGCCGCCGACGAGATCGACGATCGCCTCGACGTCGTGCGGTGCGTCGATCACGACGCACTCGTCGTCGTCGCCGACGACCCACACGTTGTTGTCGACGTCGAACGTCTGACCGTCGAGCGAGAACGTCCCGGACGTGACCGTGTGGTCGATCCGCGCGGTCATGCGCCGGCCTCGTCCAGGACGACGACGGAACGCAGGACGTCGCCGTGGTGCATTTTCTCGAACGCGGCCTCGACGTCGTCTATGCCGATCTCCTCGCTCACGAACGCGTCGAGCGGGAGGCGGCCCTGCTGGTAGAGGTCGACGAGCATCGGGAAGTCGCGGCTCGGGAGGCAGTCCCCGTACCAGCTCGACTTGAGCGATCCACCGCGACCGAAGACGTCGAGGAGGGGCACCGACAGTTCCATGTCGGGTGTGGGGACGCCGACCAGGACGACCGTGCCGGCGAGGTCGCGGGCGTAGAAGGCCTGCGTCCACGTCTCCGGGCGCCCGACGGCGTCGATCACGACGTCCGCACCGAACGAGTCGGTGAGCTCGCGGATCGCCTCGACCGCGTCCCGTTCGCGGGAGTTCACCGTGTGCGTCGCCCCGAGTTCGACGGCCTGCGCGAGCTTGCGGTCGTCGAGGTCGACGGCGATGATCTTCGCCGCACCCGCGAGGCGTGCACCGACGATCGCGGCCGTCCCGACCCCTCCGCAGCCGATCACGGCGACGGTGTCGCCGCGTGAGACGTTGCCCGTGTTGATCGCCGCGCCGATACCGGCCATGACGCCGCACCCGAGCAGGCCGACGGCGGCGGCGCGCGCGTCCGGATCGACCTTCGTGCACTGACCCGCGTGGACGAGGGTGCGGTCCGCGAACGCCCCGATGCCGAGGGCGGGCGAGAGCTCCGTCCCGTCCTCGAGCGTCATCTTCTGCGTCGCGTTGTGCGTGTTGAAGCAGTACCACGGGCGACCGCGCTTGCAGGCGCGGCACTCGCCGCAGACGGCACGCCAGTTGAGGACGACGAAATCACCGGGCGCGACGTCGGTCACACCCTCGCCGACCGACTCGACGACACCCGCGGCCTCGTGACCGAGCAGGTACGGGTAGTCGTCGCCGATGCCGCCCTCCCGGTAGTGCAGGTCCGTGTGGCACACGCCGCACGTGAGCACCCGCACGACGGCCTCACCGGGGCCGGGATCGGGTACGAGGATCGTGACGAGTTCGACGGGAGCGCCCTTGCTCCGCGCGATGACTCCGGTGGCCTTCTGCATGGGAACTCCTGTTCGACACGTGCGGGACGGCGGTCGCACGGCACATCGATCCTGTCGCAGATCGATGCGTCGCGCCACCCGTGAGCAGGCTCTCACGGGCGTGGTGGGCACGCCCTGCGAGCGTGCGGGCCGCTCCACCCGCTCGGTGTTCGCCAGGAGTCGGCATGTCGCCCCGGCGTCGTCCGCACCGACCGGTGCATGATGGGAGCGTGACCGATCGCGAACCGCGGGACGCCGCGCCCATGCGCTGGGCCACCGTGCCCAACGCGATCTCCCTCCTGCGCCTCGTCGTCTTCGTCCCGCTCGTCGTCGCGCTCGTGCTCCGTCCCGGCGCCGAACTGTGGGCCGCCGTCGCCCTCGCGCTGTTCGCGGGAACCGACTGGATCGACGGCTTCCTCGCGAGGCGACTCGGTCAGGTCTCGCGCGTCGGCGAGGTGCTCGATCCGCTCGCGGACCGCGTCGGGGTCATCGCGATCTCGATCACGATGGCGGTCGTGGGGGTGCTGCCCGTGGCCGTGATCGTGACGATCGTCGTCGTCGACGCGGCGCTCCTCGTCATCGGTCTGCTGCGCGTCGAGCGGGTGCGCGAGGGGCACGTCCTCTACCTGGGCAAGGTCAAGACGGCCCTCATGATGGTCTCGTTGCCGTTGCTCCTCGTCGCCCGTTCGCCCGAGCTCGGGAGCACGTGGCTCACCGTCGTCGCGGTCGTGTGCGTCACGGCGGCGACCGTGCTGCACGTCCTCGTCGCCGCGATGTACGCCGTCCGCTACCTGCGTCCCGCGGATCCGCCCGTCACGCGGTGACGAAGTCGATGAGCTCCTCGACGCGACCGAGGAAGCTCGGCTCGAGGTCGCGGTAGTCCCGCACCCGCCCGAGGATCCGCTGCCACGCCCGGGCGATGTCCGCCTGGTCCTCGGCGGGCCAGCCGAGTGCGCGGACGATGCCGTGCTTCCACGACTGCCCGCGGGGGATGACGGGCCAGCGCTCGAGACCGAGCCTCGCCGGCCGGACCGATTGCCAGACGTCGACGTACGGGTGCCCGACGACGAGCAGCGCGTCGGGGCCACGGCCGCGGACCGCGGCCTCGGCGAGGCGCGACTCCTTCGACCCCGGCACGAGATGGTCGAGGAGCACGCCGACGCGACGTTCGCGCGTGGGGCCGAAGACATCGAGCACGGCGTCGAGGTGGTCCGCGCCCTGGAGGAACTCGACGACGACCCCCTCGATCCGCAGATCGTGGCCCCACACCTTCTCCACGAGCTCCGCGTCGTGCTTGCCCTCGACGAAGATGCGTCCCTCGCGCGCGACGCGCGCGGGTGCGTCGGCGACGTGGAACGACCCGGACGCGCTGCGGGCGTGGCCCGTCGGTGTCGCCGTCACGGGGGCGACGAGGCGAACCGCCACGTCCTCGTGCACGAACACGCCGCCGCGCTCGAATCTGCGCACCTGCCCGTCGAAGTCGCGCAGCGCGATCGTGACACGATCGGCGCCGACGAGTTGCCCGTAGAAGCCCGTCGCGGGTTCCTCGAGCCAGAGGCCCTTCGCCATCGGGAGCTCTCGCGGGCGCGCGGGCGTCCGTGCCTCGCGGCCCATCGCCGCGACGGGATCGCCGTCGTATCGGTCATCTCGCACGCGCCGAGTGTACGGCCGTGCGTGCGCGAGGCCGTCGTCCTCGGACGGTGCGTCGCGGCGCGTCGCGCCGGGGGCCCGAGTGGAGGCGGCGATGGGGACACGGTCGCCACGAACTCCCAGGCGCGCGCGGGACACTCACGATGTGCCCCGGCATGAGCCACACGTCAGGCCGAACTCCCAGGCGCGCGCGGGACACTCACCTACTCGGTGCTCGTGAGTGCGTGCTGCGCTCGAGCGGTCCGCATCCGTTACGCTGAGCTGCAGACTTCAGGAGGTATTCATGGTGGAATTCGACGCCGCGGGGCGCCGGCCCGTGGACGGCGACGGTGTGGACGAGCACACGCAATCGTCCACGATGTCGTTCACGGGTGACTTCTCGGCCCAGCTCGCGGCGTTGATCGCCGGTGGGGTGTCGAAGGAGGAGATGGACTCCATCAGTGCGCTGCCGTCGGGCTCCTCGCTGCTCATCGTCCGGCGCGGATCGAACGTCGGGGCACGGTTCCTGCTCGACACGGACTCGCAGGTCGCGGGACGACACCCGAACGCCGAGATCTTCCTCGACGACGTCACCGTCTCGCGACGTCATGCGGAGTTCACGCGACACGGCCGGTCCTTCTCGATGCGCGACCTCGGTTCGCTCAACGGCACCTACTACAACGGCGAGCGGATCGACTCCGTCGAGCTCGTCAACGGCGGGGAGGTCCAGGTCGGCAAGTTCCGACTCACGTTCTACAGCTCCCCGCTCGACACCTCCGCCGTTCCGCCGCTCTCGGGGGAGTAGCCGTGGCGGCACGCGCCGCACGGGCACACGCGGAGGACCCGCGGACGCCGAAGCTCAGCATCGGTCAGGTGCTGCAGCGACTGGCGTCGGAGTTCCCCGAACTGTCGCCGTCCAAGTTGCGGTTCCTCGAGGACAAGGGACTCGTGCGTCCGTCGCGCACCGAGAAGGGGTACCGCAAGTACTCCGACGCGGACGTCGAGCGGATCCGGACGGCGCTCGAGATGCAGCGTGACCGCTACCTGCCCCTCAAGGTCATCGCGGAGTACCTCGACGACCGGGACCAGGGCGGTGAACCCGAGCGGCCCGGCTCGCGGGCCCCTTCGACGGCGACGATGCTCCCGGCCGACGTGCACCTCGATCGGCCGGAGCTGCTCCGGCGCGCCGGCGCGAGTGCCGCGCTGCTCGAACAGGCCGTGCAGACGGGGCTGCTGGTGGCGTCGCCGCGGTACACGGGCGACGACCTCACGATGCTCCGGACGCTCGTCGAGCTCGAGCGGGTCGGCATCGGTCCGCGCCATCTGCGCAGCTTCCGTGCCGCCGCGCAGCACGAGCTCGGCCTCATCGAGCAGGCCGTGCCCTCGGCGGCTCGGCGCGGTGAGCCCGGTGGCGGGCACCGGGACGTCGAGCGCGCCGCCGAGCTCGCGGATCTGCTCGAGATCGTGCGTCGCACGCTCATCCGGCAGGCGCTCGCCGACGGCGGTCGTCCGCGGTCGTCCCGCTGAGTCGGCGCCACCGAGCCCATTTCGCCTCACCTTGAGGTGGAACTTGAGTGTTCCCGGCGAGTTCCGCGCGGTGACGCCGATCTCGGCGGCTCGCAGGGCCGCTACATGGTCGCCGGGGTGCCGCGCGGCTAGACTTCTGGGAGTTCGCGGCGTCCCCGACGACACGCCCGTGTGATAGCGGGTGAATGCCGGGACTCCGGCTTCCACGGGGATAACGTGGTCACCATCAGACGCGGAACACACCGGTTCGAGAAGGGCGAGGGCATGAGCGCAAACGGGCGAGGCGACACCCCCGACAGTGGGGCCGAGTTGCTGTTCACCGATGGTCTTCCCGACCTCGATCCCACCTCCGGCTACCGCGGCGCGGTCGCGGCGCGTGCCGCGGGCATCACCTACCGGCAACTCGACTACTGGGCACGGACGGGGCTCGTCGAGCCCACCGTGCGTGGTGCCTCCGGGTCGGGCTCGCAGCGTCTCTACTCGTTCCGGGACGTGCTCGTCCTCAAGCTCGTGAAGCGTCTGCTCGAGACCGGCATCTCGCTGCAGCAGATCCGCGCGGCCGTCGACCAGCTGCGTGAGACCGGTGTCGTCGACCTCGCCCAGACGACCCTGATGTCTGACGGCGCGAGCGTCTACCTGTGCACGTCGAACGACCAGGTCATCGACCTCGTCCACCGCGGTCAGGGCGTGTTCGGCATCTTCGTCGGCCAGGTCCTGCGCGAGGTGGAGTCGACGCTCGTCGACTTCCAGGAGCAGAGCGTCGACCCCGTCGACGAGCTCGCCGCGCGCCGCGCGTCCCGCGCGAGCTGACAGCCGCCGACACCGTCGACCCCGAACCGGAACGAGGGCCGGGCCGCACAGCGGCCCGGCCCTCGTTCGTCCCCGGCGGTTGTGACTCAGGCGCTGCCGCGCCGTCCGGCGCCTGCCGCCTGGCCCTCGAGGGTCGCGTAGCGGCCGAGCCGTCCGGTGCGCATGATGCGTTCGAGAATGCGATCGAAGTGGTCGGCCATCTCCTCGGCGCTGTCGCCCGGCCACAGGTGCACCGGTTTCGCGGCACCCTGCGCCTGCTGGAGCGACGTGCGCTCCGGCAGGTGCGGGGAGAGCACGAGCGGACCGAACATCTCCTTGAGTTCCTTCACGCGGAACTGGTGCTCGATGGACTGCATGCGCGTGCGGTTCACGATGATGCCGAGCGGCTGCAGCCGAGGGGAGAGGCCGCGCCTGATCTCCTCGATCGCGCGCAGGGCCCGATCGGCCGCGGCCACCGAGAACAGGCCCGGCTCGGTGATGATCGCAACCCGGTCCGACGCCGCCCACGCGGTGCGCGTGAGCGCGTTGAGGGACGGGGGACAGTCGATGAGCACGAGGTCGTACTCGGATTCGACCGTCGCGAGGGCCTCTTCCAGGCGCCAGATCTCGCGGATCGAGGGGTGCGGCCCGTCGAAGTTGATCGACGACGGGCTCCCGATCATGAGGTCGATCACGCGATCGTTGCCGTTCGACCAGCCGGAGCGGGCCGTCGCCTCACGGACGACCTGTGCCTTCGGCGACGTGAGCACGTCGGCCACGTTGCCGTGCCCCGCAGGATCGACATCGAGACCCGTCGACACGTCTGACTGCGGGTCGAGATCGACGACGAGCGTGCGCAGACCGCGGGCCCATGCAGCGGAGGCGAGACCGAGGGTCACCGTGGTCTTGCCGACACCGCCCTTGAGCGAGGAGATGCTGAGGACGAACATAGGCCCACAGACTACGCGCTCGAACCGCCCCCGCCTGGATGTCCGTCCGTTCGGGGGAGGCTGCGGCGGTACTCGCGCGCTCCGCCCTCTAGGCTGGGGGCGGAGTGACTGCGACGCGCGCCGACGCGCAGATGGGTGGAACGAGTGTTCAAGAAGATCCTGGTCGCGAATCGCGGCGAGATCGCGATCCGTGCCTTCCGGGCGGCCGTCGAACTGGGCGCGCGCACCGTGGCCGTGTTCCCGTACGAGGACCGCAATTCGCTGCACCGGCTGAAGGCGGACGAGGCCTACCGTATCGGGACGGTCGGGCAGCCCGTGCGGGCGTACCTCGACGTCGACGAGATCATCCGCGTCGCGAAGTTCGCCGGCGCGGACGCCATCTATCCCGGGTACGGCTTCCTGAGCGAGAACGCCGGCCTCGCACGCGCGGCGGCCGAGAACGGCATCACCTTCATCGGACCACCGCCCGAGGTGCTCGAGTCGGCGGGCAACAAGGTCACCGCGAAGCATCAGGCGATCGCGGCGGGTGTTCCCGTGCTCCGTTCCTCGGAGCCGACGACCGACGTCGACGCACTCGTCGCCGCGGCGGACGAGATCGGCTTCCCCATCTTCGCCAAGGCCGTCGCCGGCGGTGGCGGACGCGGGATGCGTCGCGTGGAGCGCCGCGAGGACCTCCGTGGCGCCCTCGAAGCGGCCATGAAGGAGGCGGACAGCGCGTTCGGTGACGCGACGATGTTCCTCGAGCAGGCCGTCCTGCGCCCCCGGCACATCGAGGTGCAGATCCTCGCGGACGGCGAGGGCGAGACCGTCCACCTGTTCGAGCGCGACTGTTCCGTGCAGCGACGCCACCAGAAGGTCGTCGAGATCGCACCGGCCCCGAACCTCGACGAGGCGACGCGCCAGGCGCTCTACCGGGACGCCGTCGCGTTCGCGAAGTCCATCGACTACGTCAACGCGGGTACCGTCGAGTTCCTGCTCGACACCGCCGGCGAGCGCGCGGGCGAGCACGTGTTCATCGAGATGAACCCCCGCATCCAGGTCGAGCACACGGTCACCGAGGAGATCACCGACGTCGACCTCGTGCAGTCGCAGATCCGGATCGCGGCGGGCGAGTCGCTCGCCGACCTCGGCCTGCTGCAGGACGACATCCGCATGCACGGTGCCGCGCTGCAGTGCCGCCTCACCACCGAGGACCCCGCACAGGACTTCCGGCCCGACACGGGCACCATCACGACCTACCGCTCCGCGGGTGGTTCCGGCATCCGCATCGACGGTGGGACGATCGCGACGGGTGCCGAGGTGCTGCCGCACTTCGACTCCATGCTCGCGAAGCTCACGGCCCGCGGACGCGACTTCCCGACGGCGGTCGCACGCGCCCAGCGCGCCCTCGCCGAGTTCCGCATCCGCGGCGTGCAGACGAACATCCCGTTCCTGCAGGCCGTGCTCGCCGACCCGGCGTTCCAGCGCGGGGACGTCTCGACGAGCTTCATCGAGGAACGCCCCGAGCTGCTCACGTACAAGCGCCCGGGCGACCGCGGCACGAAGATCGTGAACTGGCTCGCCGACGTGACCGTCAACCGACCGAACGGGGCCCGTCCGACCGCGACCGAGCCGCGCACGAAGCTCCCCGTCGTCGACCTCGCCGAGCCCGCGCCCGCGGGGGCACGCCAACACCTCGTCGACCTCGGTCCGGCCGGGTTCGCCGCCGCGCTGCGCGAGCGCACCTCCCTCGCCGTCACGGACACGACGTTCCGCGACGCGCACCAGTCCCTCCTCGCGACGCGCGTCCGCACGAAGGACCTCGTCGAGGTCGGGCCCTACGAGGCGCGGCTGCTGCCGCAGCTCCTCTCGATCGAGGCGTGGGGTGGCGCGACGTACGACGTCGCGCTGCGATTCCTCGGGGAGGACCCGTGGGCACGCCTGGCCGCACTGCGCGAGGCGGTCCCGAACATCCCGATCCAGATGTTGCTGCGCGGTCGGAACACGGTCGGCTACACGCCGTACCCCGCGAAGGTGACCGACGCGTTCGTGCGCGAGGCGGTCGACACGGGCATCGACGTCTTCCGCATCTTCGACGCACTCAACGACGTCGAGCAGATGCGGCCGGCGATCGACGCGGTCCTCGCGTCGAACACGACCGTCGCCGAGGTGGCGCTCTGCTACACGGGTGACCTCGCCGACCCGGCCGAGCCGTTCTACACGCTCGACTACTACCTCCGACTCGCCGAGCAGATCGTCGCGGCCGGAGCGCACATCATCGCCATCAAGGACATGGCGGGCCTCCTGCGCCCGGAGGCCGCGCGCCGGCTCGTGACGGCGTTGCGCGAGCGCTTCGACCAGCCCGTGCACCTGCACACGCACGACACGGCGGGTGGCCAGCTCGCGACGCTCCTCGCGGCGAGCGAGGTCGGCGTCGACGCGGTCGACGTCGCGAGCGCGCCGATGGCGGGCACGACGAGCCAGCCGAGCATGTCGGCCCTCGTCGCGGCACTCGCGCACACGGAGCGCGACACGGGCCTCTCGCTCGACGCGGTCGCCGACCTGGAGCCCTACTGGGAGGCCGTGCGCCTCGTCTACCGGCCCTTCGAGTCGGGACTCCCGGGCCCCACCGGACGCGTCTACAAGCACGAGATCCCGGGCGGCCAGCTCTCGAACCTGCGCCAGCAGGCGATCGCACTCGGACTCGCCGATCGCTTCGAGAAGATCGAGGACATGTACGCCGCGGCGGACCGCATCCTCGGCCGCATCCCGAAGGTGACCCCCTCCTCGAAGGTCGTGGGGGACCTCGCGCTGCACCTCGTCGCCGTCGACGCCGACCCGGCGGAGTTCGAGGCGAATCCCGCGGCGTACGACATCCCCGATTCGGTCATCGGCTTCATGGCGGGCGAGCTCGGCGAGCTGCCCGGCGGGTGGCCCGAGCCGTTCCGCACGAAGGTGCTCGCGGGGCGCGACGTGCACCTCGCCGACAAGGCGCTCACCGCCGACGACGAACAGGCACTCGACGGCGACAGCGCGACGCGCCGTCGCGCGCTCAACCGCCTCCTGTTCCCGCAGCCCGCGTCGAGCTACGACGACACCGTCGAACTCTTCGGCGACCTCTCGACACTCGACACGCTCGACTACCTGTACGGTCTCGAGCCCGGTGAGGAGCACGTCGTCGACATCAGCCGCGGCGTCCAGCTGTTCGTGGGGCTCGAGGCGATCGGCGAGGCCGACGACGAGGGCATGCGGACCGTCATGGCCACGCTCAACGGACAGCTGCGTCCCGTGTTCGTCCGCGATCGCGCGATCCAGGTGGACACGGTCGAGCGTGAGCGGGCGGACGCCTCGAACCCCTCCCACGTGGCCGCACCGTTCCAGGGCGTCGTGAGCCTGCGCGTCGAACAGGGCGACCAGGTCGAGGCCGGGCAGACGGTCGCCACGATCGAGGCCATGAAGATGGAGGCCGGGATCACGGCGCCCGTCGCGGGAACGGTCGAGCGCCTCGCGATCGCCTCGCCGAGCGAGGTCGCGCACGGCGACCTGCTCCTCGTGATCAGCCCGAGCGAACGAGCGGGGCTCGTCGGCAGTGAGTGACGGGACGACGACCGGGCAGGACGAGGGCACGGAACACGTCGATCTTCTTGTGATCGGGGCGGGGTCCGGCAACACGCTGCCGCACCCCGACCACCACGAGCGGCGGATCCTCGTCGCGGACGACGCGCCGTGGTTCGGCGGCACGTGTCTCAACGTCGGGTGCATCCCGACGAAGATGCTCGTCCACGTGGCCGACCTGCTGCGTGACGCGCGCGACGGCGAGCGGCTGGGGCTGCGCGACGTCACGGGCCGCGTCGACTGGCGGGCCGTGCGCGACCGCGTCTTCGGGCGGATCGACGAGATCTCGACGTCCGGCGAGGAGTACCGTCGGTCGGGCGAGCCGAACATCGGCCTCGTCCGTGAGACCGTGCGGTTCGTCGATCCCCGCACCGTGCGCAGCGCGTCGGGCCGGACGATCGAGGCCGATCGCATCGTCGTCGCGGTCGGCTCCCGTCCGCGGGCCCTCCCGGGTGCCCCGTTCGGCGCGTTCGACGGACGCGTGCACTCGACCGACACGATCATGCGGATCGACGAGCTCCCGCGTCGCATCGCCATCATCGGTGGCGGCGTGAGCGCGTGCGAGTTCGCCGCGATGTTCTCGGGTTTCGGCGTCGAGGTGACCCAGCTCGTCCGCTCCTCGCTGCTGCGCGGGTACGACACGGAGCTCACGGACCGCTTCACGGCCGTCGCGCGCGACGAATGGGACGTGCGCACCGGCGTGAGCGATCCGGAGGTGACGGCGCACGGCGACGTCCTCCGGGTGCGAGCCGGCGACGAGACGGTGGACGTCGACCTCGTCCTCGTCGCGGCGGGGCGCGTGCCGAACACCGACCGGCTCGGGAGCCGGGAGATCGGCCTCGACCACCACGACGACGGTCGACTCGTCGTCGACGCGTACCAGCGTGTGCTCGCCGGTGGCGAGGTCGTGCCCGGCCTGTTCGCGCTCGGTGACGTCGACTCGCCGCACCAGCTCAAGCACGTCGCGAACGAGGAAGCGCGGATCGTTCGGCAGAACCTGTTCGCCGACGACGCGGACCTCGTCGCGAACACGCTCGCACCGGTGCCGCACGCCGTGTTCACGCACCCGCAGATCGCCGTCTTCGGCCGGACGCTCGACGCCGCCCGGGCCGAGGGACTCGATGCCTTCGAGGTCGTCCACGAGTACGGCTGGACGGCGTGGGGTTGGGCCCTCGAGGACACGACGAGCTTCGTGAAGCTCGTCGTCGAGCGGGGGAGCGGCGCGCTCGTCGGGGCCCACATCATGGGTCCGGACGCCGCGATCCTCGTCCAGCCCCTCGTGACGGCCGCGAGCCTCGGGCACTCCGTCCGCGGGCTCGCGCGCGCCCAGTACTGGCCCCACCCCGCCGCGAGCGAGGTCGTCGAGAACGCGCTGTTGCGGGCGGAGGAGGAGCTGTGACCGTCCGGCCCATCCGCCTCTACCCCGACCCCGTGCTGCGGAGTCCGACCGCGCCCGTGACCGCGTTCGACGACGCCCTGCGCGCGCTCGTCCGCGACCTCGTCGAGACGACGTCGCTCGAGGGCCGCGCGGGGGTCGCCTCGACCCAGATCGGCGTCTCGCTCGCCGCGTTCAGCTACCACATCGACGGTGAGATCGGTTACATCGTCAATCCCGTCCTCGAGGAGACGGGCGGCGACCTCGTCGAGATCCAGGAGGGGTGCCTCTCGGTCCCCGGCATCTGGGCGCCGACGCCGCGCTACGAGTACGCCCGCGTGCGGGGCGTCGACGCGTCCGGCGACGAGCTCGTGCTCGAGGGAACGGGGCTCATGGCCCAGATGCTCCAGCACGAGACCGACCACCTGAACGGCATCGTCTACCTCGATCGCCTCACGCGCGAGCAGCGACGGACGACGCTTCGGCAGGTCCGCGAGAGCGACTGGTTCTGAGCCCTCGCACGACCCGCCGACGAACACGGATCGGGCCGGTGGCGTATCGCCACCGGCCCGATCCGTGTTCGTTCGAGCTGGTGCGGCTCAGCGCAGCGTGACGCCCTGCGTGGGCGGCGCGGCGGCGTAGATGCCGTTAATGACGGGCGCGTACGTGTCGAGGATCACGTGGCGCTTGATCGACATCTTCGGCGTCAGTGTGCCGTCGGCCTCCGTGAAGTCGCTGTCGAGGACGACGAACTTGCGGATCGACTCGGCCCGGCTCACCCGCGTGTTCGCCTGGTCGACGGCCTCCTGGATGGCGGCCAGCACGGTCGGGTTCTGCGCGGCCTGCGCGATCGTGAGCGTCTGGTCCTCACCGTGCGTCTCGAGCCACGCCGGCAGCATGTCACCGTCGAGCGTGACGAGCGCCGAGATGAACGGCCGCTGATCACCGACGACGACGACCTGCGCGACGACCGGGTGGGCACGGATTGGGTCCTCGAGCGCCGCCGGAGCGACGTTCTTCCCGCCCGAGGTCACGATGATCTCCTTCGAGCGACCCGTCACCGTGATGTAGCCGTCCTCGTCGAACGCCCCGAGGTCGCCGGTCCTGAACCAGCCGTCCTCGAACGCCTCGGCCGTCGCCTCGGGGTTGCGCCAGTACTCCTTGAGCACGTTGATGCCCTTGACCTGGATCTCGCCCGAGTCCACGATGCGGACGGCGACGCCCGGCAGGGGCGGCCCGACGGTGCCCATCTTCGACTTGTCGGGCAGGTTCACCGAGAGCGGCGCCGTCGTCTCCGTCAGGCCGTAGCCCTCCATGATGTTGATGCCGATGGCACGGTAGAAGTGGCTGAGCCGCAGGCCGAGGGGCGCCGAACCCGACACCGCGTAGGCGACGCGACCACCCATCGTCGTGCGGAGCTTCGAGAAGACGAGCCGGTCGAACAGCTTGTACTGCAGCCGCAGCCCGATGGGCGTGCGTCCCGTGTCGAGGCTCTGCGAGTACGCGACGGCGACGTCCGCCGCGCGCCGGAAGATCTTGCCCTTGCCGCCCGACTCGGCCTTCTGCTCGGCGGAGTTGTAGACCTTCTCGAACACGCGCGGCACGGCGAGCAGGAAGGTCGGCCGGAACGAGCCGAGCGCGTTCACGAGCTTCGTCGTGTCGGGCTGGTGCCCGACCTTGATGCCGCCGTAGACGCACAGCACCGAGATGAAGCGGGCGAAGACGTGGGCGAGCGTGATGAACAGAACCGTCGAGGAGTCCTTGTTGACGATGACCCCGAGCGGGTCCTCGACGTTGCGGCACAGCTCGACGAAGTTGCCGTGCGTGAGCACACAGCCCTTCGGCCGGCCCGTGGACCCCGACGTGTAGATGAGCGTCGCGATGTCGTCCTCGCCCGCGAGGGACCGTCGCCGTTCGATCTCGTCGTCGGGGACGTCACGACCGAGTGCCGTGAGTTCCGCGATCGCACCGTCGTGGAGCGCGCGACGGAACCGCAGGGAACCGACCTGCTCCGAGATCTCCTCGAGCCGGACGTCGTGCTCGGGACGCTCCGTGATGATCCCGATCGCGCCCGAGTCCTCGAGGATCCAGCCGATCTGGGACGCCGAGCTCGTCTCGTAGACGGGCACCATGACGGCGCCGGCGAACCACAGCGCGTAGTCGACGAGCGTCCACTCGTACGAGGTCTGGGCGATGAACGCGATCCGTTCGCCCGGTTCGATGCCGGCGGCGACGAATCCCTTGGCGAGGCCGACGACCTCGTCGTGGAACCGTCCGACGGGCACATCCCGCCAGCCCTCGCCGTCGGGTCGGCCGAACAGGATGTGTTCGGGGTCCCGCTCGACCTGGCGGACGAGCGTGTCGGTGACGTTGAGGGTGGGATCTGCCGGGACGACCGGTGGCGTCTCGAACTCCTGCATGGGGTCTCCTCTCGGGGACGCGGACGGCGACGCTGCGCGTCAGCAATCGGCCGGGGCCCGGCCGGGCGCGATGGCGACAGACTATCGGCTCGCCCCATCGCACTCCCGTGCACCGTGGCGGCCGTCCCGTGTTCCGGCGGACGGGCACGAGTGCCGTGCGCGGGGGCCCGAGGGTGCGGACGGGCGAGTCGGAGTAGACTTGCGAGGTCGACCGGGGGAGAGGACCCGAATGTTCTACTGGATTCTCCGGCACCTCATCGCCGGGCCACTGCTCAAGAGCACCTTCCGGCCGTGGGTGCGGGGCGTCGAGAACGTGCCCGCGAAGGGCGCCGTGATCCTCGCGTCCAACCACCTCTCCGTCATCGATTCGGTGTTCCTCCCGCTCGTCATCGACCGCCCGGTCTCCTTCCTCGCGAAGAAGGAGTACTTCACGGGGAAGGGCGTCAAGGGGGCCCTCACGCGGGAGTTCTTCAAGGGCACGGGCATGCTCCCGATCGACCGTTCCGGCGGCGCCGCGAGCGACGCGTCGCTCAAGACGGGGCTGCGTGTCCTGAACGCGGGGCGCGTGCTCGGCATCTATCCGGAGGGCACCCGCAGCCCGGACGCCCGCATGTACCGCGGTCGCACGGGCATCGCCCGCATGATCATGGAGGCCGACGAGAACGTCACGGTCGTGCCCGTCGCCATGGTCGGCACCGAGAAGATCCTGCCCATCGGTTCGAAGGTTCCCCGACTCATCCGCCCGGGCATCATCTTCGGCGAGCCGCTCGAGTTCTCGCGCTTCCGCGGCCTCAAGGAGGATCGCTTCCTCCTGCGCTCGATCACCGACGAGATCATGTCCGAGCTCTCCGCGCTCTCCGACCAGGAGTTCCGCGACGTCTACGCCTCATCCGTCCGTCAGCAGCTCGACCGCCAGGCGCTCGAGTCAGCGAAGCGGTAACACCAGACCCGAACATCACCGACCCCGAAGTGAACAGCATGACCGACATCACGAACGTGCCCCTCGACCAGGACACCCTGGAGACGATCGATCCGCTCGGCCTGGACGCATGGCGCGAACTGCCGATCCGGCAGCAGCCCAATTGGCCCGATGCCGACGCCGTCCGGCGCGTGACGGACGAGCTGTCGGGCCTTCCGCCGCTCGTCTTCGCGGGCGAGGTCGACCGACTGCGCGACCGCATCGCGCAGGCCGCGGCGGGCGACGCGTTCGTCCTGCAGGGCGGTGACTGCGCCGAGACGTTCGAGGGCGCGACGGCCGACAAGATCCGTGCGCGGGTGCGCACGATCCTGCAGATGGCCGTCGTCCTCACCTACGGTGCGTCCCTGCCCGTCATCAAGATGGGCCGCATGGCCGGCCAGTTCGCGAAACCGCGTTCGAAGGACACCGAGACGCGCGGCGACGAGACCCTCGACGCGTACCGTGGCGACATCGTCAACGGTTTCGACTTCACGTCCGAGTCGCGCACGCCCGACCCGCAGCGGATCCTCCGTGGGTACCACATGGCAGCGTCCACGCTGAACCTCGTGCGCGGCTTCACGACCGGCGGATTCGCCGATCTGCGCGAGGTGCACGATTGGAACCGCGGCTTCGCCCGCAATCCCGCGATGGCCCGCTACGAGGCCCTCGCGGCGGAGATCGACCGGGCCGTGCGCTTCATGGAGGCCTGCGGTGCGGACTTCCACGCGCTGCGCGACGTCGAGTTCTACGTCGGCCACGAGGGACTCCTCATGGACTACGAGCGTCCCCTCACGCGCATCGACTCGCGCACCGCGACGCCGTACGACACCTCGGCGCACTTCATCTGGATCGGTGAGCGCACGCGTGACCTCGACGAGGCACACGTCGAGTTCTTCAGCCGGATCCGCAACCCCATCGGGGTGAAGCTCGGGCCGTCGACGACGCCCGAGACGATGCGCGGGCTCATCGAGAAGCTCGACCCGGAGCGCGAGCCCGGCCGGCTCACCTTCATCACGCGCATGGGGGCGGGGAAGATCCGCGAGGCACTGCCGCCGCTGCTCGAGGCCATCAAGCAGACCGACGCGACCCCGCTGTGGATCACGGACCCGATGCACGGGAACGGCATCACGACCCCGAACGGCTACAAGTCGCGTCGCTTCGACGACGTGGTCGACGAGGTCAAGGGCTTCTTCGAGGCGCACCGCGCCGCGGGCACCCACCCGGGCGGTATCCACATCGAGCTGACCGGTGACGACGTCACGGAGTGCCTCGGTGGTGCCGAGGAGATCGACGAGGCCGCGCTCGAGACGCGCTACGAGTCGCTGTGCGACCCGCGGCTCAACCACATGCAGTCCCTCGAACTCGCGTTCCTCGTGGCGGAGCAGCTGCGCGGCTCCTGAGCCGCGGCGCGACGAAACGGCTCGGCCCGATTCCCTGCGGAATCGGGCCGAGCCGTTTCGTCGCGGTGCGGGCCGCGGGGTGCCGACCGTCAGCGCGCCGGCACGGCGCGGCTGCTCACCACTTGATGTCGACCGTCGAGCCGCGCTCGGCCTGGGTACCGGCCGCGGGGTTCGTGGTCTTGATGCGAAGGGAGTTGAGGACGTTGCCCGGCATGACGGTACCGCTCGGGACCTGCGACATGGTGACGGCGAACCCCGCCGCCTCGAGCGCGGCCTTCGCCTCGCTGGCCGACTTCCCGACGACGTTGGGGACCTCGACGAGGTCCTTCCCCTTCGACACGACGAGGTTGATCGTGTCGCCCGGTCGGACGGGATCGGTCGTCGTCTGCTGCTCGAGCACGACGCCCGCGGGGACCGTGCTCGAGAACTGTTCGCTCGCGACGGTGGCGTTGAGTCCCACCGCGTTGAGCTTCGACGTCGCGTCCTGCGTCGTGACGCCCGTCACGTTCGGGATCGCACCCGCCGAGACGACGAGCCGGATGGGCTGCTGCTCGGGCATCTCGTCGGGGAGCGGGCCGCCCGCGGCGTCCGTCGCGGCGAGCACCGTCCCGACCGGCTGGTCCGAGAACTCCTTGATCGTCGTGGCCGGATCGTAGGTGAACCGTGCCTGCTCGATCGAGAACTTCGCCTGTGCCTCGGTGAGCCCGACGATGTCGTCGGGCACGGGGAGGATCTCGGGGCCGCTCGAGACCGTGAGGTTCACGGGCGTCTCGGGAGCGACCCGCTGTCCGGCGGACGGGTCCATCTCCATGACCTGCCCCTCCGGCACCTCGAGCGAGGGCGACGCGGTCACGTTCCCGACGACGAATCCGGCGTCGACGATCGCCTGCTCCGCATCGCTCTGTTGCTGGCCGACGACCTCGGGGAGCGCCGCGTAGGAGCCGGGACCGGTGAAGAACCACCAGCCGGTGCCCGCGGCGAGGACCGTCACAAGGGCGACGACGATCGCGATCGCGATGCCGCGGCGCCGCCGCCGCGGGGCCTGCGATGCGAGCTCGCCCGTCGCGGGGAGCGCGTCGAGGTCGGGTTCGTCGGCCACGAGCGTGCCGGTGCGCACGAGGGGCGCGACCGTCGTCGGGGCCTCGTCCTGTGCGTACGCGGGTGCGCGGTCGAGCGAACCCGGGGGGATGGCGACCGCGAGGGCCGTGGGATCGGTCGGCTCGCCGTCGTCCCACTCGTCGCTGTGCGCGATGCCCGCGGTCGGCACGACCTGGGTCGCACGCTGGCCGCCGCCGTTCATGTCCGATTCGGCCTGGCGGAGCGCGGCGAGCAGGGCGCCGGCATCGGCGGGCCGGTTCTCCGGATCGCGTTCCGTCGCCCACGCGACGATGTCGTCGAGCTCCGGCGGGACGTCCGCGCACACGTCGCTCGGTGGCGGCACGTCCTCGTTCGCGTGTCGGTAGGCGATGTTGACGGGTTGGTCGCCACGGTAGGGCTGCTCGCCCGTCAGCATCTCGTACATCATGATGCCGAGCGAGTAGATGTCGCTCCGGATGTCGGCGGTGCCCTTGGTGACGAGCTCCGGGCTCAGGTAGGCGATCGTGCCGAGCAGGACCTGGCCCGAGGCGGTGTTCGCGCTCGCCGCTCGTGCGAGGCCGAAGTCGCTCAGCTTGATCCGACCGTCGTCGGCGAGGAGCACGTTCTCGGGTTTGAGGTCGCGGTGAACGATGCCGATCCGGTGGGCCGCCTGGAGCCCGGAGAGGACCGCGTCCATGACATCGGTCGTCTGTTCCGCCGTGAGCCGGTGGTGGTCGTGGAGGAGGTCCCGCAGCGTGATGCCCGGGATGTACTCCATGACCATGTAGGCGAACGTGTGGTCGTCGCCCTGGTCGTAGACGTTGACGACGTTCGGGTGCTGGAGTTTGGCGGCGGCGCGGGCCTCGCGGATGAAGCGGGCGCGGAAGCTGTCGTCGGCCGCGAGGTGGTCGTGCATGATCTTGATGGCGACGCGGCGTTCGAGACGCAGGTCGGTCGCGACGTACACGGTGGCCATGCCGCCGCGGGCGATCATCGAGCGCACCTGGTACCGGCCGTCGATGAGACGGCCGATCATGTCGTCAGGGTTCGCTGGACTCACGTTGTGCAGGGTAGCGGTCGTCGTGCTCATGCCGCTGACGAAACTCCGCCGTGGCCCGCTTCGACGGGCCGGATGACCGGGATCTCGCCCGTGTCGCGGGCGTCGGTGGAGCGGGGGACGACGAGCGTCATGCCGGGCGCGATCGATGCGGCGCACGCGAGTTCGTTGGCGTGCAGCAGAACGCGCGGGGACACCCGGTGGGTGCGCGCAATGCCCTCCAGGGTGTCGTCGTCCGACACGTGGTGCCGTGGGATCTCATCGGCGCCGTGGGCGCGCACACCTCGGCAGGCGTCGTCGACGACGAGGCGCGTGCCGGGTACGAGCGGCCCGCGGAGTCGGAGGCCGTTGCGTACGAGGAGCGACGCGGTCGATACGTCGTGCGCGAGGGCGACGGATTCGGCGGTCTCGCCGACGACGACGACGTGAACCGTGCCGCGGGGCACGGGGGCGGTCGCGGTGGCCTGTGCCGATCGCCACCGGGCCGCGACGGCGCGGACGGTCGTGCCTGCCGTGGCCAGTAGGCGCAGCGCGCGGCGTGGCACGCTGTCGTTCGTCGAGCTCGTCATGCTGCCGTCCCCTCTCACCGCAGTCGCCCGGTGTGTGCATCGGACGATGTCTTATGACGATTGTTACTCAAGTGACTAAAGTTTTACGTGAGGCTCACGTGTTCGGTGTGGCGCGTCGTGTCCGGTCGACGTGGCGAACGTCATCTGGGAGCATGAAGACGTGTCTGACAGCAGCATCGAACGACAGTGGCTGACGATCCCCGAGGCGGCCGAGCAACTCGGGCTCTCCAAGGGCAAGGTCGGTCGCCTCGTCCAGGAACGGTTCCTGCTCGCGCGCCGCATCGACGGTGAACCGCGGATCCCCGCGGACTTCATCCACGGCGGCGAACCCCTGCACGGGCTTCGTGGCACGCTGACGCTGCTGTTCGACGGCGGCCTCCGCGACGACGAGGTGCTCGACTGGATGCTCGCCGTGGACGAGACGCTCGGGCAGGCCCCCGTGGACGCCCTCCGCGCGGGACGGCGCACGAGCGTCAGGCACAGCGTGCAGCTTCTCGGCCTCTGAGTCGGCCGCCGCGACCCGAGCCTTCACGGCGCGACCGGGCACCGCGGCCGGGCGTTCGGCCGGCCGGCGTCGGGACGGCCGGCCGGCCGGGGCCGGTGCCCCGGTCAGAGGTCGCGTCGGGCCGTCCGGTGGGCGAGGTCGCGCAGGAGCGTCGTCGACTCCGGGCGGAGGCCCGCGGCGTCGATCGCGGCGAGGCCCGTGCCGAGCCAGTCCTCGATGCGTCGCTCGGTCGCATCGAGCCCACCGCTCGCGCGGATGACCCCCTGCAATCGCTCGACGTCCGCGTCATCGAGGTCGGGGTCGCCGAGGTCCTGGTCGAACGCGGCGGCGGCATCGGCGTCAAGCCGTGCGAGGGTGTCCGCGACGAGCAGCGTGCGCTTGCCCTCGCGCAGATCGTCGCCCGCGGGCTTGCCCGTGACGGCTTCGTCGCCGAACACGCCGAGCACGTCGTCGCGGAGTTGGAACGCGAGGCCGAGCGGGAGGCCGAACGCGCGGATGCGCTCGATGTCGTCGTCGTCGGCGCCGCCGAGGCGTGCACCGAGCACGAGCGGGGCCTCGACGCTGTACCGGGCCGACTTCGCCGTGGCGATCGTGATGGCCCGTGCCGCCCGTTCGGGGGTCGGGACGGTCGGCCACGCGACCTCTTCGACGAGGTCGAGGTACTGGCCGGCGGACACCTCGAGCCGCATGCGTCGGAACTCTGCACGGGCCGCGCGCCCGGCGTCCGGCGGGACCAGCTGCTCGGCCTCCACCATGAGCTCGTCGCTGCAGACGAGGAGGAGGTCACCGAGCAGGAGCGCGGCGCTCGTGCCGAAGTGTGCACCGTCCCCGGCCCATCGCGCATCGTCGTGGAGTGCCTCGAAGGCGCGGTGTGCGGACGGGAGGCCGCGGCGCGTGTCCGACCGGTCGATGATGTCGTCGTGCGCGAGGGCGGCCGCGTGGAAGAACTCGAGGGCGGCCGCGGCGGTGGGTGCGGCACTCGAGGCGGCAGCGCCGGTGGACTCGTATCCCGCGATGCAGAATGCGGCACGGATGCGTTTGCCGCCCCGGGTGTACGCTCTCGCTCGATCCACGAACGTGACCGCATCCGCGCCCAGGGGGGCGATCGCGGTCATCGCCTCGTCGATGCGAGCGGCGATTATCGCATCGACCTCACCCGGTGGGACGGAACTGTCAGTCACTTCTCTATTCTACTCAGCCGCCCGCGCCTAGGATGGAGCATCAGACGGACCCGAGGTCCGACGGCGGCACGTCAGGATTCGAGAGGTGTGAGGTTCACATGGCATTGTCCGAGCAAGAGCAACGGCTGCTCGATGAGATGGAGCGACACCTCTATCAGAACGACGCCGACGTCGTGTCGACCGCCGGCCGCTCGTCGGGTGGGGTCTCGACGCGCTCGGTCGTCCTCGCGGTCCTCGCGGTCGCTGTCGGACTCGGCATCGTCCTCGGTGGGCTCGCGCTCCAGCAGCCCGTCGTCGGCGTGATCGGTTTCGTCGCCATGCTCATCGGTGTGGTGTTCGCCTTCCGTCCGCGGAAGGGCGACGCGCAGGCGCAGGCCGAATCCGCGCCCGATCCGAAGTCGTCCGGGGCACCGAAGGCCAAGGGGTCGTTCATGGGCAACCTCGAGGAGCGCTGGGAGCGCCGCCAGAGCGGCGACGAGTAGTACACCGCCACACACGCCTCGACGCGGGTCGGCAGTCCACGGACTGCCGGCCCGCGTTTCGTCGTTCCGGCTCGATTCGCGAGCCGGCGCGACCGAGCCGACGCGACAGCGTCGACGCGCGGGCGGAACGTCCGCATTCCGCGGCCCCGGGTGATCCTCCACATTCCTCCCCGCGTGTTCCTCCACGTCGCTCCCCGGGCGGTCCTCCACATTCCTCCCCGGGTGATCCTCCACGTCACTCGCCGGGCGGTCCTCCACATTCCTCCCCGGGTGCTCCCCGCCTGCGGGCGTTCTTCCGGTGACGCGCCGACGCGTCGCTCGCCGCGCGGTGCTCACCCGGGGTACCCCGAGCCCGCCCGAGCCCACCCGAGCGCTGTTCACTCCTGTCCCTCCAGTATCACGGGTCGAAAAATCCCCTCCACCTTCGAGATCCGTATGATTTCAAGCGAATCCGGAGGATGACACACCTCGAAAACGTCGTGAATCCCAGAACGTGGCGTGAAGTGGAGTAAAGTGGGGGTATGCGGAGCGATCGGGCGAGAGGAGGGCGTGCATGTTCCTCGGCACGTACTCGCCCAAGCTCGACGAGAAAGGGCGGCTCATACTTCCCGCCAAGTTCCGCGACGAGCTCGCCGAGGGCGTCGTCATGACGCGCGGCCAGGACCGCTGTGTCTACGTCTTCTCGAACGCCGAGTTCGAGGACCTGCACGACCGCATCCGGCAGGCGCCCGTCACGAGCAAGCAGGCGCGCGACTACCTGCGCCTCCTGCTCTCGGGTGCGCACGCCGAGACGCCCGATAAGCAGGGCCGGGTGACGATCCCGCAGCAGCTCCGCGAGTACGCGGGACTCGACCGCGAACTCGCCGTGATCGGTGCCGGCACCCGTGCCGAGATCTGGAACGCCGAGGCCTGGACGAGCTACGTCGACGAGAACGAGGCCGCCTTCTCCGAGACCGCCGAGGAGGTGATCCCGGGACTCTTCTGACCCTGGCCCGCGACTCCCAGCCGTTCACGCTCTGAGGCACCTTCCCCGGCAGCAGATCGAACGCCCTGACACACCTTCCCCGGTGGCAGGTCGGAATGGATGGGGATCGGGGGGCAGGGGCAGCAGCCCGGACACCATGGACGATTCACGCGACCCCGCCGCACTCCACACCCCCGTCATGCTCCGACGTTGCGTCGAGCTCCTCGCTCCCGCCCTCGACCGCGAGGGGGCCGTCTACGTCGACGCGACCCTCGGCATGGGCGGCCACGCCGAGGCCGTGCTCACCGCGTGCCCCACCGCCCGCCTCGTGGGCATCGATCGCGACACCGATGCGCTCGAGCTCGCGGGACGTCGACTCGCGCGCTTCGGCGACCGCGTGACGCTCGTGCACGCCGTCTACGACCGCTTCGCGGAATCGCTCGACGAACTCGGCCTCCGCGAGGTCGACGCCGTGCTGTTCGACCTCGGGGTCTCCTCGCTCCAGCTCGACGAGCCCGAGCGCGGCTTCTCCTACGCCCGGGACGCACCGCTCGACATGCGCATGGATCGCACGCGCGGCGTCACCGCCGAAGACGTCGTGAACGACTACGACGAGACCGCGCTGCGCGAACTGTTCTACCGCTGCGGCGACGAGAAGCTCGCGCCCCGGTACGCGTCGCGCATCGTGCGCGAGCGAGCCGACGAGCGGATCACCACGACGGGACGCCTCGTCGAGATCCTGCAGGCCGCGACGCCCGCGGCGAAACGCGATGCGGGCCATCCCGCGAAGCGCGTGTTCCAGGCGCTCCGCGTCGAGGTCAACGGCGAACTCGCCGCACTCGAACGTGCCCTGCCGCAGGCCCTCGACCGAGTGCGCGTCGACGGCCGCATCGTCGTCGAGTCCTACCAGTCCCTCGAGGACCGCTTCGTCAAGCGGCTGTTCGCCGAGGCGAGCACGTCGACGGCGCCGCGCGGGCTCCCGGTCGAACTGCCGGAACACCGCCCGCAGTTCGAACTCCTCGTTCGTGGCGCCGAACGGCCACCGCTCGACGAGTCCGAAACCAACCCGCGCGCGCTCCCGGTCAGGTTGCGCGCCGCCCGACGGATCAGGAGGAACGACGCATGAGCGCGATCTCGAACGCACGACAGCCCGCCGCTCCGCGCGGCCGCACACCCCGTGGTCGTCTCTCGGCCGCCCCCGAGCCCAGGCGCCGGGCGGCTCCGGCCGTGAAGTGGGTCGTCTCGACCCTGCTCGTCATGGGCGGCGTCCTCGTGGCGCAGCTCGTGCTCGCGACCGTCGTCGCACAGGGCGCGTACGAGGTCCAAGCCCTCGAACAGCAGCAGACCGCGCTCACGAGACAGGAGACCGCACTCGCGGAGCAGGTCGGCTCACTGTCGTCGCCACAGAATCTCGCGACGCTCGCGACGGCACAGGGCATGGTCCCGGGGGAGTCGTTCTCGTTCGTCGACACCTCCACCGGGCAGGTGACGGGCGGCGACACCGCGCCGTCGGCCGGCGCCGGCATCGACCCGGGCCTCGTCGGGAACGAGGCGCTCAACCCGAGCGCGCCAAACGCGGCGAATCCGAACATCGCGCCCGCTCCGGGCCAGGACGGAGTTTCTCCCGCGACGGGCGACGGGACTGACGTACCCTCGGCAACCGAGCTGGAGTCACCGACCACGAGGTGATCCGGAGCCGAGCCGTGAAGGGGTGCATGTGAACCGCACGGCCGTCCGCCGCCGCGGCGCCGCGACCGTCGTCGCCGTCGTCGCCGTCCTCGTCCTGTTTCTCGTTCGGCTCGTCGACGTGCAGCTCGTCAACGCGCAGTCGATCAACGAGGAGGCCGAGGGGCGCCGGGGCGTGACCTCGACCATCTGGGGCGACCGGGGCGACATCCTCGACGCGTCCGGCACGGTCCTCGCGGGAAGCGTCGACCGCTTCGACATCACCGTCTCGCCGCGGAACGTCGCCGACATCACCGAGATCACGAGCGATGGCGAGGAGGTCGTCGTGATGACCCGCGACGACGCCCTCGCGAAGCTCGCCTCGATCACGGGGCAGGACCCGACCCAGGTGACCTCGATCGTCGACGACGCGCTCGCCGCCGATCCGGAGAGCAACTACGCGCTCCTGACCCGTTCCGTCACGCTCGAACAGTACGAGGCCGTCCGTGCCCTCGCGATCCCGTGGCTGTACTACGAACGCCACCCCGCCCGCGTCTACCCGAACGGCGCGGTCGCCGGCAACCTGACGGGATTCCTGGGCTCCGACAGCACCCCCCTCGCGGGCCTCGAGAACTCGCTCGACTCGTGTCTCGCGGGCGTCGACGGGGAGCTCATGTACGAGCGAGGCGCGGACGGCGTCCAGATCCCCGGCAGCGAGGTGACGATCACCGAGATGCAACAGGGCGGCGACCTCATGTTGTCCATCGACCTCGACACGCAGTGGTACGCACAACAGGTGATCGCCTCCGAGGTGCAGCGCATGGGCGGCCAGTACGGCCACATCACGGTGCAGGAGGTCAAGACGGGCAAGCTCGTCGCGGTCGCGGAGTGGCCGAGCGTCGACCCCAACAACCCCGGCCTCTCGGAGCCCGACGATCGCGGCTCGCGTGCATTCACGTCGCCGTACGAACCCGGTTCGACGATCAAACCGCTCACCGCCGCCGGGGTTCTCGACGCGGGACTCACGACACCCGACGAGCACTTCGTCGTGCCCGACAGCTGGGACCAGGACGGTGCGAGCTTCTCGGACGACTCGAACCACCCGGTCGCGAACTGGACGGCGGCGGGCATCATGGCCGTGTCCTCGAACGTCGGCATCGCGATGATGGGACAGCGACTCTCCGCGGACGCCCGCTACGACAACCTCGTGAACTTCGGTCTCGGCAGCCCGACCGAGACCGGCTTCCTCGGCGAGGAATCGGGCACCGTCCACCCCGCGAGCGAGTGGGACCCCCAGACGAACTACGCGACCATGTTCGGCCAGGGGCTCGAAGTGACGGCGCCGCAAATGGCGAGCATCTACCAGACGATCGCGAACGGCGGTGTCCGCCTCCCCGTGAGCCTCGCGCAGGGCTGCCGAGCCGCGGACGGCACGGTCGCCCCGCTCACGAGCGGGGAACCCCGGCAGGTCATCTCGCCCGAGGCCGCAGCCCAGACCCTGACGCTCCTCGAGGCCACGGCGCAGTCCGGCCACAACGCGGCCGAGACCTCGATCCCCGGCTACCGCGTCGGGGTCAAGACGGGAACGGCACAGATCTCCTCCGGCGAGGGCACGTACCTCGACGGTCAGTACATGACCTCGATGGCCGGTGTCGCGCCGATCGACGACCCACGGTACGTCGTCGTCGTCTCGATCATGGACCCGACGACCACGCGGTCGAGCGCGGCAACCGCTCCGGCGTGGAAAGATGTCATGAGCTACGTGCTGGAGAAGAACCGGGTTCCGACTTCGCCGCAGCCGTGGCCGACCATCCAGACGAGCTACTAGAGCCCGTCACGCGCCTCAGGAAGACATGCCCGCAGCAAGCATCCGCCCGCTCCATCCGGTCCCACGTTCCCTCTCGCAACTCTGCGCGAGGTTCGGACTCGACGCACCGGACGACATCGATCACCTCGAGGTGACCGGCGTCTCCATCTCCTCGAAGGACGTCGACGCCGGCGACCTGTACGTCGGCATCCCCGGTGCGCGGGTCCACGGCGCGTCGTTCGCGGACGACGCGAGGGCCGACGGCGCGGTCGCCGTGCTCACCGACGCGGCCGGCGCGGCGCTCGCCGCCGACAGCGGGCTCCCGGTGCTCGTGACCGAGGACCCCCGTGCGGCGCTCGGCGAGGTGTCGGCCTGGATCTACCGCACCGACCCCGACGTGCCGAAGCTCTTCGGCGTCACGGGGACGAACGGCAAGACGACCGTCGCGTACATCCTCGACGGGCTGCTCGGGCAGCTCGGGGTCCTCACGGGCCTCACGACGACCGTCGAGCGTCGGATCGGCGACGAACGCATCGACGCGTCGCTCACGACGCCCGAAGCGAACGAGCTCCACGCACTCATCGCCCGCATGCGCGAGGTCGGTGTCCACGCCGCGAGCATCGAGGTCTCCGCGCAGGCGATCACGCGTCACCGGGTCGACGGGCTCCTCTTCGACGTCGTCGGCTTCACGAACCTCTCGCACGACCACCTCGACGACTACCCGGACTTCGCGTCCTACTTCGAGGCGAAGCTCGAGCTGTTCACGCCCGAGCGCGCGCGTCGCGGGGTCGTCTCGCTCGACTCGGAGTGGGGAGCGAAGCTCGTCGAGAACACGCGCATCCCCGTCACGACGATCACCTCGAAGGACGGGGTCGAGGCGGACTGGCGCGTCATCGTCGGCGGCCAGCGCGGCGCGTCCACGACGTTCACGCTCGTCGCCCCCGACGGTCGCTCGCTCGACACGTCGATCCCGATGCCCGGATGGTTCTCGGCCGCGAACGCCGGCCTCGCGATCGTCATGCTCGTCGAATCGGGCTACGACCTCGATCAGATCGGCGAGGCGCTCGAACGCGACGGCGGGGTCGACGCGTTCGTCCCCGGCCGCCTCGAACTCGTGTCGGGCGAGCGCGGTCCCCGGCTCTACGTCGACTACGGCCACACGCCCGACGCGTTCGAACAGACCCTCGGTGCGCTGCGCGAGTTCACGACCGGCCGCCTCTTCATGATCTTCGGCGCCGACGGCGACCGCGACGCGACGAAGCGACCCGACATGGCGCGCATCGCCGCCGAACTCGCCGACGTCGTCATCATCACCGACTACAACCCCCGCACGGAGGACCCGGAGGCCATCCGCCGCGTCCTCGTCGACGCGGCCCGGGCCGCACGCCCCGAGGGCGAGGTGCTCGAGATAGCGGACGCCCGCCTCGGCATCCGACGGGCGGTCGAGCTCGCGGACGACGGCGATACCATCCTCGTCGCGGGACCCGGGCACGAGAGCTACACGGAGGTGGCGGGGGAGAAGATCCACTACTCCGCCCGGGACGAGGCGCGTGAGGCGCTTCGGGAAGCGGGGTGGCAGGCGTGATCCCGATGACGCTGCAGGACATCGCCGACGTCACCGCGGGGACGCTCGTCCTCCGCGGCGGCGCGACTGCCGAGACGGTCGTCGAGGGACTCGTCGACACCGACTCGCGGAAGATCGGGCCCGGCGACGTGTTCGTCGCGAAGCCCGGCGAGGAGACCGACGGGCACCTCTTCGCGCCCAAGGCCGTCGAGGCCGGGGCCGCGCTCGTGATCGACGAGCGGGAGCTCGATCTCGACGTGCCGCAGATCGTCGTGGCGAACGCCGTCGAGGCACTCGGGGCACTCGGGACCGAGGTCGTACGCCGCGTGCGCTCGCTCGGGAGGCTGCGGGAGATCGCGGTCACCGGGTCGAACGGGAAGACGACGACGAAGAATCTGCTGCAGGCGATCTTCTCGCGCCGTGGCGAGACGGTCGCACCGATCGCCTCGTTCAACAACGAGGTCGGCGCGCCGATCACGTTCTGCCGCCTCACGGCGTCCACGCGGTACCTCATCGCCGAGATGGGGGCGAGCGCACCGGGCGAGATCACGCGACTGACCCGCATGGCGAAGCCCGACGTGGGCATCGTCCTCACGGTCGGGCTCGCCCACGCCGGTGAGTTCGGCGGCATCGAGGTGACGCTCCGTTCGAAGACCGAGATGGTCCAGGCGCTCGACGAGGGCGACGTCGCCGTCCTGAACGCCGACGACGCGCGCGTCCGCACGATGGCGGAAAAGACGGCCGCGCGCGTCGTGTGGTTCGGACGCGGCGACGACGCCGACGTGCGCGCGAGCGACGTGACGACCTCGCTCGACGGCACGCGGTTCACGCTGCACGTGCCCGGTGAGGAGCCCGTCGACGTCCACTTCGCGGTCATCGGTGAGCACCACGTCACGAACGCGCTCGCCGCGGCCGCGGCCGCCCACGTCGAGGGTGTCAGTGCCGCGGACGTGCGCGACGCGCTGCAGGAGGTGACGCGCGCCGAGCGGTGGCGCATGGAGGTCGTCCACCGAGGCCCCGTCACGGTCATCAACGACGCCTATAACGCGAGCCCGGATTCCATGTCGGCCGCGCTCCGGACCCTCGCGCAGATCGCGCCGCCGGACGCGCGCACGATCGCCGTCCTCGGCGAGATGAGCGAGCTCGGCCCGTACGCGATCGAGGAGCACGACCGGATCGGTCTGCTCGCGGTGCGTCTCAACATCGATCAGCTCGTCGTGGTCGGCCGGGGCGCCCGCGCCCTGCACCTCGGCGCGATCGCGCAGGGATCGTGGAGCGGCGAGTCCCGCTTCGTCGAGGACGCGGACGAGGCGTACACCCTCCTCGAGGCGGAGCTGCGGCCCGGCGACATCGTGCTCGTCAAGTCGTCCAATTCGGCGGGGCTCCGGTTCCTCGGCGACCGACTCGCGGACCTCGCGGAAGGACGTGACGCATGATCGCCATCCTCATCGCCGGCGCGGTCGGCATGCTCTTCACGCTGTTCATGACCCCGCTGTTCATCCGGCTGTTCCACAAGCTGCACTGGGGCCAGTTCATCCGCGAGGACGGTCCGGAGGGGCACTACTCGAAGCGCGGAACGGCGACGATGGGTGGCATCGTCTTCACGATCGGTTCCGTCGTCGGCTACGGGGCGTCGCTGCTCATCGTGTGGGACGTCCCGACCGCGAGCGGACTGCTCGTGCTCGGCATGATGGTCGGGCTCGCGGGCATCGGCTTCATCGACGACTTCCTCAAGGTGCGAAAGCAGCAGAGCCTCGGGCTCGGCGGCTGGTCGAAGATCGCCGGCCAGGTCATCGTGGCGTCCGTCTTCGCGATCGTCGGACTGCAGTTCGTGAACTCCGAGGGCGTCCGGGTCATCTCGACGGGCATCTCGTTCATCCGGGAGCTGCCGTTCGACTTCCTCGCCTTCGGCAGTGTCATGGGCACGATCCTGCTCGTCATCTGGATCGTCCTCATCACGACGGCGACCTCCAACGCGGTCAACGTCACCGACGGACTCGACGGTCTCGCGACGGGGGCGTCGATCGTGTCGATCGGCGCGTTCGGGCTCATCGGGTACTGGCAGTTCAACCAGACCTGCGGCTCGGAACGGGTCGCCGAGTCGCTGTCCGACGCGTGCTACCACGCGTACGCGCCACTCGACATGACGATCGCGGCGTCGGCGATCGTCGGCTCGCTCATCGGGTTCCTCTGGTGGAACACGTCGCCGGCACAGATCTTCATGGGCGACACCGGTTCGCTCGGGCTCGGTGGCGCGCTCGCCGCGTTCGCGATCATCTCGCGCACCGAGCTCCTGCTCGTCCTCATCGGCGGCCTGTTCGTCATCACGACGGGCTCGGTCATCCTGCAGCGGATCTACTTCAAGCTGACCCACGGCAAACGCATCTTCCTCATGAGCCCGCTGCACCATCACTTCGAACTCAAGGGGTGGGCCGAGGTCACGATCGTCGTCCGGTTCTGGATCATCGCCGGCATCTGCGCCGCGGCCGGCCTCGGACTGTTCTACCTCGAATGGTGGTCGCAGGTATGAGTGAGCGTCTCGACGCCCTGACGAGCTGGTCGTCCGATTGGGCGGGGCTCCGCGTCGCGGTGCTCGGTCTCGGCATGACCGGATTCTCCGTCGCCGACACGCTCGCGGAGCTCGGCTCGGAGGTGCTCGTGCTCGCGGGCGCGCACGACGAGGACCGCGAACGCATCCTCGAGGTGCTCGGCGTCCCGGTCGTCGTGCGCGAACCGCTCGACGCCGTCCCCGACGAGCTCGTCGCGTTCGACCCGGAACTCGTCGTCGCGTCCCCCGGCTTCCCCCCGCACCACCCGCTCCTCCGGTGGGCGGCGGAACGGGGGCTCCCCGTCTGGGGCGACGTCGAACTCGCCTGGCGTGTCCGCGACAAGACGGGGACGCCGGCCGAGTGGCTGTGCATCACGGGGACGAACGGCAAGACCACGACGACGCAGCTCACGGCCCACATGATCGCCGCGAGCGGTGCACGCGTCGCGCCGTGCGGCAACATCGGCGTCCCCGTGCTCGACGCCGTGCGCGATCCGGCGGGATTCGACGTGCTCGTCGTCGAGCTGTCGAGCTACCAATTGCATTCGACCCACTCCCTCGCGCCGCTCGCGTCGGTCGTGCTCAACATCGCGGACGACCATCTCGACTGGCACGGGAGCGCCGAGGCCTACCGGACGGCGAAGGGACGCGTCTACGAGCGGACCCGCGTCGCGTGCGTCTACAACCGCGCCGACGACGTGACCCGCGAGCTCGTCGAGGCCGCCGACGTCCAGGAGGGCTGCCGGGCGATCGGCTTCGGACTCGACGTGCCGGGTCCGAGCGACTTCGGTGTCGTCGACGGCATCCTCGTCGACCGGGCGTTCCTCGACGACCGCGCGCACCGCGCGCTCGAGCTGACGACACTCGAGGAACTGCGCACGCTCGGCCTCGGCGCGGGCCATCTCGTACAGGACGTGCTCGCGGCGGCGGCGCTCGCACGCGCGGCGGGAGTCGAACCGATCGACGTCCGACGTGCACTCGCCGACTTCCGCGTGGATCGCCACCGCAACGAGCCGGTCGGTGCGCGGGACGGCGTCGCGTGGGTCGACGACTCGAAGGCCACGAACCCGCACGCCGCGAACGCGTCGCTGCACGCGTACCCGTCGGTCGTGTGGATCGTCGGTGGGCTGCTGAAGGGCGTGGACATCGCTCCGCTCGTCGCCAGGCACGCGGAACGGGTGCGCGGCGCCGTCGTCATCGGCCGCGACCGCGCGGCCGTCGTCGAGGCGTTCCGCCAACACGCCCCCGCGGTACCCGTGTTCGAGGTCGACGTGGAGGACACTGAGGACGTGATGCCGCGAGCGGTCGCCGAGGCGCGCCGGATCGCCGAGACGGGGGACACGGTGCTGCTGGCACCGGCCGCGGCGTCGATGGACCAGTTCGACAGCTACGGGGACCGCGGCGACCGCTTCGCCTCGGCGGTTCGCGCACAGTGGGAGGCGAGTGACGATGACCCGCACGACGTCGACCGCTCCTCGGACGGGGCGGGCGACGCCTGACGCGAGTCGCCGGCCCACGGGGGCCGGGTCGGCCGAGCGGACGGGAGGACGCACGGGTGACGGGGCGCGCCGTGCGCTCGACGGTGCCCGTGCCGTCACCGTCTCGCTCGGTGAGCGTGTCCAGGCGGGCGACCGGAACGTCTACCTCCTGCTCGGCATCACCCTGTTCCTCGTCGTCTACGGCCTCGTCATGGTGTTGTCGAGTTCCGCGGTCGAGGAGTTCGCGGCGGGCAACGCCGTCTCGGACAAGTTCGTCCGTCAGGCGGTGTTCGCGGTCGCCGGGATCCCCCTCATGCTCATCGCGTCGCGCATGCCGCTGCGGTTCTGGAGCGCGCTCGCGTGGCCCATGCTCATCGGTGCGACGGTCCTGCAGGCGCTCGTCCTGACGCCGCTCGGTATCGAGGAGAAGGGCAACCGCGCGTGGCTCGACATCGGCGGCCTCACGTTCCAGCCGGCGGAGCTGCTGAAGGTCGCGCTCGTCGTCTGGCTCGGGTTCATCGTGAGCCGCAAGCGTGAGAAGCTCACCGATTGGCGCCATGTCGCGATCCCGATCCTGCCCGTGCTCGCCGTGTCGATCGGCATCGCGCTCGCCGGCGGCGACCTGGGGACGGTCATCATCATCGGCGGGCTCGTCCTGGGGGCGCTCTACTTCGGCGGCGTACCCATGCGGTTCCTCCTCATCGCCGTGACCGCCGCCGCCGCGGGCGCGATCGCGATGGTGCTCGTGAGCGGCAACCGCATGTCGCGCATCACGTGTTTCATCAACGACACGTGTCCGTACGAGACGTGGGGCTGGCAGTCCGCGCACGGGCGGTACGCGCTCGCCGCGGGCGGCCTGTTCGGTGTCGGGCTCGGGAACTCGTCGGCCAAGTGGTCGTGGCTGCCGGAGGCCGACAACGACTTCATCTTCGCGATCGTGGGGGAGGAACTCGGCCTCGTCGGCGCACTCGTCATGATCCTGCTGTTCGTCGCGCTGGCCCTCGTCATGGTGCGCATCATCGTGTCGACCGACGACCCGTTCCGTCGCACGACGATCGGTGGCGTCGCCGTGTGGCTCGTGTTCCAGGCGTTCGTCAACATGGCCGTCGTCCTCGATCTGCTCCCCGTGCTCGGCGTGCCGCTACCGCTCGTCTCGTCGGGCGGCTCCGCGCTCATCACGACCCTGCTCGCCATCGGTATCGTGGTGTCGATGGCCAACGAACACGAACGCCCCGAACGTCGGCGGACCGCATGACCACGTACCTCCTCGCAGGCGGCGGGACCGCCGGACACGTCAACCCGCTCCTCGCGGTCGCCGACGAGATCCGCGCACGCGAACCCGACGCCGAGATCATCGCGCTCGGGACGCGGGAGGGCCTCGAGGCACGCCTCGTGCCCGCTCGCGGCTACGAGCTCGAGACGATCGCGAAGGTGCCGTTCCCGCGTCGCCCGAATCTCGACGCCCTCCGCTTCCCCGGGCGCTTCACGCGTGCGGTCCGTCGCGTCCGCGAACTCATCGCGTCCCGCGGTGTGGACGTCGTCGTCGGGTTCGGCGGCTACGCCTCGGCACCCGCCTACATGGCCGCACGAGGTCGCGTCCCGTTCGTGATCCACGAGGCGAACGCCGTGCCCGGCATGGCCAACAAGCTCGGGGCCAAGCGCGCCGCGGCCGTCGGTGCCGCGTTCGCGAACACCCCGCTGCCCGGTGCCGTCACCGTCGGCATGCCGCTCCGGCGCGAGATCGAGCGCCTCGATCGGGCGGCCTCGCACGACGAGGCGATCGCCGCGTTCGGGCTCGATCCGGCGCGGCGCACACTGCTCGTCACGGGCGGTTCGCAGGGCGCGAAACGACTCAACGACACGGTCCGCGCGTCCGGTCGTCGGCTCGTCGACGCCGGCTGGCAGATCGTCCACGTCGTCGGCCGCCTCTCGCCGTTCGACGATCCGGGCATCGAGCACTATCACGTGCTCGAGTACTGCGACCGCATGGACCTCGCGTTCGCCGCTGCGGACCTCGCGATCTCGCGAGCGGGTTCCTCGACGGTGTGCGAGATGACCGCGGTCGGCCTGCCCGCCGTATACATCCCGTACCCGGTCGGCAACGGCGAGCAGGCCGTCAACATCCGCGAGATGCTCGCGGCCGATGCCGCGATCACGGTGCGTGACGCGGCGTTCACCCCCGAGTGGGTCGAACACGATCTCGTGCCGTTGCTCGAGGACGCGCCGCGGCGGGAGCGGATGTCGGCCAACGCCGAACGCATCGGCGTCCGCGACGGCGCCGCCCGCCTCATCGCGCTCGTCGACGGTGCCCTCGGGCGCCCGTCCGTTCCGCGCGGCGGGCGCGACGACGCCCCGGGCGCGTAACCTGTAGCGGTCGCACGACGGGACGACCGCGTGTGAGCACGAACGAGGAGAGCGACAGCAGATGATCCAGCCAGACCCGGATGCGCAGATTCCCGACGAACTCGGGAAGGTCCACTTCATCGGCATCGGCGGTTCGGGCATGAGCGGCATCGCGCGCATGCTCATGGACCGCGGGGTCCGGGTCTCCGGCAGCGACCGCACCGAGAACGACTACACGCGCGAACTGCGCGAGCGCGGCGCGGAGGTCCACATCGGCCACGACGCCGCCAACCTGGGGGACGCCGACACGGTCGTCGTGACCTCGGCGCTGTGGCCCGACAACCCCGAACTCGTGCTCGCGCGCGAGCGGGGTCTGACGGTCCTCCACCGCTCGCAGGCGCTCGTGTGGCTCACACGCGGAAGCAGGCTCGTCGCCGTCGCCGGCGCGCACGGCAAGACGACCTCGACGGGCATGGTCGTGACGGCGCTCGACGAGCTCGGGGCCGACCCCAGCTTCGTGAACGGCGGCGTGATCGAGCAGCTGCACACCTCCTCGCACATCGGTGGCGGGCGGGAGTTCGTCGTCGAGGCCGACGAGTCCGACGGCTCGTTCCTCTTCTACGACGTCGCGATCGCCCTCATCACGAACATCGACAACGACCACCTCGACCACTACGGCACGGTCGAGGCGTTCGAGGCCGCCTTCGTGTCGTTCGCGTCGCGGGCGAGCGAGGCGGTCGTGATCTCGTCCGACGACCCGCTCGCGGTCGAGGTCACGACGCGGATCGACCATCCGCGGATCATCACCTTCGGCGAGGCCGAGGGGGCGACGGTCCGCGTGAGCGACATCGCGTCACAGGGGGGCCGCACGACCTTCGTCGTCCATCACGAGGGCGTCGCGTATCCGGCCGAGATCCACGTGCCGGGTCGGCACAACGCGATCAACGCGACGGGTGCGTTCGCCGTCCTCACCGCCCTCGGGCACGATCCGCGTGCCGCGCTCGACGGCCTCGCGGCCTTCGGCGGCACGAAGCGGCGGTTCGAGCTGCACGGCACCGTTCGTGGTGTGAGCGTCTACGACGACTACGCGCACCACCCCGCCGAGGTCGAGGCCGCGCTCACGGCGGCCCGCACGGTCGTGGGCGACGGGCGACTCATCGCCGTCCACCAGCCGCACCTCTACTCGCGCACGCAGGCCATGAGCGACGTGTTCGCCGAGGTCTACGAGCGGCTCGCCGATCGGACCGTCGTACTCGACGTGTGCGGCGCGCGCGAGGACCCGATTCCCGGTGTCACGGGAGCACTCGTGGCGGACGCTTTCGCCGATCCGGACCGCGTGGCCTTCCGTCCCGATTGGCAGGAGGCCGCGGACTACACGGCATCGGTCGCGCGGGAGGGGGATTTCGTCATCACCTTCGGGTGCGGTGACGTGAACCTCATCGTCCCCCAGTTGCTCGGCTCGCTCGAGGCGTCCGCAGGGGCATGAGCCCCGCGGCGGATCGCGACGCGTCCATCGCGGACGCGCGGCGGGAGCGGGAGGTCGAGCGCGACGAGGTCCGGCGCTTCACGCGTTCGTCGCGCCGCAGGCGGCGGCTGCTCGTCGGGATCGTCGCATCGGTCGCGGCACTGCTCCTGTTCGTCGCCGTCGCCGTGTTCTCGCCCATCATGGCGGTGCGCGAGATCCGGGTCGAGGGCACGAGCCGGCTCGACGCGACGGCCGTGGGTGAGGTCCTCGCCGACCTCGACGGGCGCCCGCTCGCGCTCGTGACCACGAACGACGTCGCGACAAGGCTCGCGGGCTTCGTGCTCGTGCAGAGTTGGTCGAAGCGGGCGGTACCGCCGTCGACACTCGTCGTCGACATCGTCGAGCGTCAGCCGATCGGCGCGCTCGAGCGGGACGGACAGTGGGCCGTGTACGACGCCGCCGGCGTCGAGCTGTGGCGGGCACCCGAGGCGCCGGCCGACGTGCCGACGCTCGATCTTGGCGGCGGGGACACGTCGTCGCCCGCGTTCGCCGCGGCGGCACAGGTCTCGCTCGCGCTGCCCGCCGACTTCCGTGTCGGCGTCGCCTCGGTCACGGCGCGGACGTTCGACGACGTCACGCTGCAATTGCGTGACGGGACGAGTGTCGTGTGGGGGAGCGGCGAGGACTCCGCGCGGAAGGTCGAGGTGCTCCTCGCGCTCATGTCCGGGGCGCCGGCGGGTGGCGTGTCGCAGTACGACGTCTCGAGTCCGGAGTCGCCCGTCACGCGCTGATCGGCGGGTCGCGGCGCCCTCGTCCCGAGCCTCAACCTTCAGGTGGAACTTGAGATGAGATGGGCGTTTCGCGCCGATCATTCGCGACACACCCGCCACGATCCGGACGCCACCCGGCTCACCCCCGTACCGTCGGTGCAACAGACGAGTTCACGAGCCTCCCCAGACCCTAAAGTCGTCGTCGGAAGTGTGCTCCGCGCACGCGACGCGACGCAGGGCTCGTGACAACAACGAGGGGCCGGACACGTGTCGAACACCAACAACTACCTCGCCGTCATCAAGGTCGTCGGCATCGGTGGCGGCGGCGTCAACGCCGTCAACCGCATGATCGAACTCGGACTCCGCGGCGTGGAATTCATCGCCATCAACACCGATGCGCAGGCGCTGCTCATGAGCGACGCCGACGTGAAGCTCGATGTCGGACGTGAACTGACGCGCGGTCTCGGTGCCGGCGCGGACCCCGAGGTGGGGCGTCGCGCGGCCGAGGACCACGCCGAGGAGATCGAGCAGGCCCTTGCCGGCGCGGACATGGTCTTCGTCACGGCGGGTGAGGGCGGCGGAACGGGAACGGGCGGCGCGCCCGTGGTCGCCCGGATCGCCAAGTCGATCGGCGCGCTCACGATCGGCGTCGTGACGAAGCCGTTCGGCTTCGAGGGCATGCGCCGCATGCAGCAGGCCGAGGTGGGCGTCGCGACGCTCAAGGAAGAGGTCGACACCCTCATCGTGGTGCCGAACGACCGGCTCCTGGAGATCAGCGACCGCGGCATCTCGATGCTCGAGGCGTTCTCGACCGCCGACCAGGTGCTCCTCGCGGGTGTCCAGGGCATCACCGATCTCATCACGACGCCGGGCCTCATCAACGTCGACTTCGCCGACGTGAAGTCCGTCATGCAGGGGGCGGGATCGGCGCTCATGGGCATCGGCTCCTCGCGCGGTGCGGATCGTGCGATCAAGGCAGCCGAGCTCGCGGTCGCCTCGCCACTGCTCGAGGCGTCGATCGAGGGCGCTCACGGCGTGCTCCTCTCCATCCAGGGCGGCTCCAACCTCGGCATCTTCGAGATCAACGAGGCGGCCGGGCTCGTGAAGGAGGCCGTGCACCGCGAGGCGAACATCATCTTCGGAACGGTCATCGACGACACGCTCGGCGACGAGGTCCGGGTCACCGTGATCGCGGCGGGCTTCGACGGCGGTGAGCCCAAGTCGCTCGCGGAGGCGCAGCGGGCGCAGTCGACTGCCCCGCAGCAGTCGGCCGGTGGCGGTGAGTCGCACCGTCCGTCGACGACCGCGGACCGCGAGCCGGAGCCCGTCGGGATCGGCGCGTACGGACAGTCGTCCCAGCGCCCCGAGCCCGTCCAGTCGAAGCCCGAGCCCGCGCCCGCGCAGCAGACCGAGCAGAAGCCGAACACGGGCCAGCCGGGTCCGCGTGCGGTACCGGCGTGGTCGACGGCGGAGGCCCCGACGGTGCTGCCGCGCTCCGACGCCGAGCAGGGCTACGACGACTCGAGCGACGACCCGTTCGACATCCCCGACTTCCTCAAGTAGCGGCGATGGCGCACGAAAGCGGCGGCGAGGGCGGCGAGAGCGCCCTCGCCGCCCGTCTGCGGGCGGTTCACGCTCGAATCGACGAGGCGTGCCGGGACGCGGGCCGTTCGCCCGACGACGTCGAGCTCGTCGTCGTCACGAAGTTCCACCCGCCCGAACTCGTCGAGGCGCTCGCCGAGCTCGGTGAACGCCGCTTCGGCGAGAACCGTCACCCCGAGGCACGTGACAAGCGGGCCGCCGTGGGTCGGGACGACCTCGAGTGGCACTTCGTCGGTCAGGTGCAGACGAACAAGGCGCGGCAGATCGCGGCGTACGCCGACTGCATCCAGAGCATCGACCGACCGGGCCTCGTGGATGCGCTCGCGACGGCGCGGCGCGAGCGGCCGCTCGACGTCTTCGTCCAGGTGGGCCTCTCCGACGAGTCCGGCCGGGGCGGTGTCGCTCCGGACGCGCTCGAGTCGCTCGTCGAGCACGTGCTCGCCACGCCGGTGCTGCGGCTGCGCGGCCTCATGACGGTCGCCCCGCAGCACGTGGAGCCGGCTCGCGCGTTCGCCCGGCTCGCCGAGTTGTCCGCCGATGTGCGGCGGATCGCTCCGGGCGCGAGCGCGCTCTCGATGGGGATGTCGGGCGATTTCGTGTCAGCGATTTCACAGGGTGCGACACACCTGCGAATCGGCGCGGCAATCACGGGAGAACGACCGATGCGGCAATAGCATAGTCACACGCGACACACGTGCCACACGCAGCACGCGCGAAACTGACGGAGGAACTGAGATGGCCAACCCCCTGCGCAATGCCATGGTCTACCTGGGCCTGGCCGACGAAGACGAGAACCGCTTCGAGGACGAGGTGCACACGCCCCGCCGCGCCGAGGCCGTCCCCGAGCCTCGCCAGGAGCAGCCGCAGCAGCGGCAGACGCCTGCCCCAGTGACTCCCATCACCCCGACCACCAAGATGCAGGCTCCGACTCCGGCGGCGAACGAAATGAACGAGATCCTCACGGTCCACCCGAAGGCGTACAAGGACGCGCAGGTCATCGCGGAGAACTTCCGCGACGGCATCCCCGTCATCATCAACCTCTCGCAGATGGAGGACGGCGAGGCCCGTCGCCTCATCGACTTCGCGAGCGGCCTCTCGCAGGGCCTGTATGGCAAGATCGAACGCGTCACCAACCGCGTGTTCCTCCTCTCGCCGCACCATGTCGCGGTGCACGGCGAGGAGACGAAGAACGCCGCGGCCAAGGAGTCGTCGTTCTTCGCCTAGGCGAGAATCCGTTCCTCGGGAGGCGGCGTGCGACATGCGCGCCGCCTCGTGCGTGAGCTGCGCACACCTATCCGCGAGAGAGGCCTCACGAATTGCTCGGACTGCTCGCCCAGATCCTCGGTCTGGTCATCAACCTGTACATCGTCGTCCTGTGGGCGCGACTGATCCTCGAGTACGTTCAGCTGTTTGCCAGGAACTGGAAGCCCAAGGGTGTCGTCCTCGTGCTCTGCGAGTTCGTGTACTCGATCACCGATCCGCCCGTGAAGCTCGTTCGCAAGGTCGTTCCCCCGCTGCGCGTGGGTAACATCAGCATCGATCTGGCCTGGATGATCGTCATGTTCGCACTCATCATCCTCGCGAATGCCCTCGTCTTCCTCCGCTGAACGACACGCCGTGCGGTCGTAAATCTTCACTCAAATGTGACGAAAGTGGCACCAGTGCCGTAGTGTGACTGACGCGCACCCCGCTGGGCAGCCCCCAGCATCGCGGCAGCGGGCCGGGGGCGATACTGTTACCCATTGACAAGCGATACGCAAAGAAAGTTGAGAGGTGGCCGGCATGGCACTCACGCCAGAAGACGTGGTCAACAAGCGCTTTCAGCAGACCAAGTTCCGCGAGGGGTACGACCAGGACGAGGTCGACGACTTCCTCGACGAGATCGTGATCGAGCTCCGTCGCCTCATCGCGGAGAACGAAGAGCTCCGGGCCGAGCTCGATGCCGCCGCGAAGCGCGTCGCATCCGCTCCCCAGCCCGTCCTCGAGAAGGTCGTGGAAGAGCCCGCTCCCGTGCAGCAGCCGACGCCGCAGCCCGTCGCCTCGCTCGGCGCCGCCGCGTCGGGTGACGACGCCGAGTCGTCGAACTCGCTGCTCGTCCTGGCCCGTCGTCTCCACGACGAGCACGTCGCCGACGGTGCTCGCCGCAAGGACGAGATCATCGCCGAGGGCGAGGCCGAGGCCCGCCGCATCGTCGCCGACGCCGAGCTCCGCGCCCGCAACGTGGTGAACGAGGGCGACGCGAAGGCCCGCCAGATCGTGAGCGACGCAGAGGCCAAGGAGCGCGACACGATGCGCCGCCTCGAGGACTCGAAGACGAAGATCGAGGAGCGCATCGAAGAGCTGCGCATCTTCGAGCGCGACTACCGCAACCAGCTCCGCGGCTACATCGAGGGTCAGCTCAACGACCTCAACCGCCAGGCCTCGGGTGTCGAGCCCGCCGCGTCCGGCGTGCAGCAGCCGCAGCAGTAGTTCGTAGCGTGGGAGCGTCGACTCGACCTGATCCCGCGCGCACGCAGCGACCGCGTCCGATCAGCACGAAGATCCTCGTGCTGATCGGCGCGGTCGCGCTGTGCGTGTACGGACTCGACCAGCTCACGAAGGCGATCGTCGAACGATCGCTCACCGAGGGCGAGCCGGTGCCCGTTCTCGGGCGCGTGCTGCAGTGGTACTTCGTGCGGAATCCCGGTGCGGCGTTCTCGTTCGCCGAGGGACAGACGTGGCTCTTCACGGGCTTCGCGATCGTCATGATCGTCGTCATCGTCGTCGTGGCCCGCCGGATCCACTCGGCCCGATGGGCCGCCGTGTTCGGGCTCGTACTCGGTGGTGTGCTCGGGAATCTCACCGACCGACTCCTGCGGCCACCGGGATTCGGCGTGGGGCACGTCGTCGACTTCATCTCGACGCCGTGGCTGATCCCGGCGATCTACAACATCGCGGACATGGGCATCGTGTTCGGGATGATCCTGTTCGTGCTCCTCACGGTGCTCGACGTCGGGTTCGACGGTGTCCGACGCCGTTCGCGCTCGGACGGGGCGCCGGCCCCCGAGGACGAGCCGGACGAGGCGTCCGGCGGGGTCGGGACACCGCCCGCCCCCGGGACGGACGAGCGGGAGGGGCGCGCATGAGCGAGTCGCGCATGCTGCCGGTTCCGGACGGCCTCGACGGCGTCCGGGTCGATGCCGGGCTGTCCAAGCTCCTCGGGTTCAGCCGAACCACGGCGGCCGAGATCGCGGAATCCGGCGGCGTCCTCCTCGACGGCAGGACCGTCGGCAAATCCGATCGCCTCGCGGCGGGATCACTCGTCGACGTCACCTGGGAGCCGGCACGCCCCGTCGAGGTCGTTCCCATGGTGGTCCCCGATCTCGGGATCGTGCACGACGAGCCGAGCTTCGTCGTCGTCGACAAGCCCGTCGGCGTGGCCGCTCACCCCTCGGTCGGCTGGGAGGGGCCCACCGTGCTCGGTGCGCTCGCCGCGGCCGGGTTCCGCATCTCGACCTCGGGACAACCCGAACGGGCGGGGATCGTCCACCGGCTCGACGCCGGGACCTCGGGACTCATGGTGGTCGCGAAGACGGAGGACGCCTACGCGACGCTCAAGCGCGCCTTCAAGGAGCGCACCGTGACGAAGATCTACCACGCGGCCGTGCAGGGGCACCCCGACCCGCTCGCCGGAACGATCGACGCTCCCATCGGTCGGCACCCGGGCTCCTCGTGGAAGTTCGCGGTCACCTCCGACGGCAAGCCCTCGGTCACGCACTACGAGACGATCGAGGCGTTCCGGCACGGCAGCCTGCTCGAGGTGCACCTCGAGACCGGCCGGACGCACCAGATCCGTGTGCACATGGCGGCGCAGCGGCATCCCTGCATCGGTGACCCGCTCTACGGTGGGGACCCGCAGCTCGCCGCCCGACTCGGTCTGTCGCGGCAATGGTTGCATGCGCGCACACTCGGGTTCGCGCACCCCGAGACGGGGGAGTACGTCGAGTTCCACAGCGACTACCCGGCCGATCTCGCGAACGCGCTGGAGCTGCTCCGCGAGTCCTGAGCGGGGCGCGACACTGACGTTCCGTCGGGCTCGTGGGGCGTAGGCTGAGGGACCCCGTCCCGTCACGGACGCGGGCCATGCACACGGTGATCCGACCCCCGGGAGCGTCTTGTCCGAGTCCGACTCGTTCGTCCACCTGCACGTCCACAGCGAGTACTCGATGCTCGACGGCGCCGCCCGCGTCGGGGACCTCATGAAGGCCGTGAGCGCCGAGGGGATGCCCGCGATCGCGATGACCGACCACGGCAACGTGTTCGGCGCGTACGACTTCGCGCGGCAGGCGCGGCAGAACGGGATCAAGCCGATCATCGGCACGGAGGCGTACCTCACGCCCGGCACGCACCGGTCCGACCGCACGCGCGTGAAGTTCGGCGACGGCGGCGGGGACGACGTCTCGGGCGCCGGCGCGTACACGCACATCACGCTCCTGAGTCACTCGACGCCCGGCATGCACAACCTCTTCAAGCTCTCGTCGCGCGCGTCCATGGAGGGCTACTACTTCAAGCCGCGCATGGACCGCGAACTGCTGCAGGAGTACCACGAGGGGCTCATCGCGACGACCGGCTGCCCGTCGGGCGAGATCCAGACGCGACTCCGGCTCGGGCAGTACGAGGAGGCGCGCAAGGCGGCGGGGGAGTTCCGCGAGATCTTCGGCGCCGAGAACTACTTCTGCGAGATCATGGACCACGGCATCGACATCGAGCGACGCGTCATGGGCGATCTGTTGAAGCTCGCGAAGGACATGGCGATCCCGCTCGTCGCGACGAACGACCTCCACTACACACACCACGGCGACGCCGACAGCCACTCGGCCCTCCTGTGCGTGCAATCGGGTTCGACGATGCACGATCCGAACCGCTTCAAGTTCGACGGCTCCGGCTACTACCTGAAGAGCGCCGCCGAGATGCGGCAGATCTTCCGCGACCACCCCGAGGCGTGCGACAACACGCTGCTCATCGCCGAGCGCTGCGAGGCGACGTTCGACGAGGACGCGAGCTACATGCCCGTGTTCCCCGTCCCGGAGGGCGAGACCGAGGAGTCCTGGTTCATCAGGGAGGTCCAGACGGGCCTCCACGGGCGCTACCCCGACGGCATTCCCGAGCGCGTGCAGCAGCAGGCCGACTACGAGAACGGGGTCATCACCCAGATGGGGTTCCCGGGCTACTTCCTCGTCGTCGCGGACTACATCAACTGGGCGAAGTCGAAGGGCATCCGCGTCGGTCCCGGCCGTGGCTCGGGTGCCGGATCGATGGTCGCCTACGCGCTCGGCATCACGGGACTCGACCCGCTCGAGCACGGGCTCATCTTCGAGCGCTTCCTCAACCCCGATCGCGTCTCGATGCCCGACTTCGACGTCGACTTCGACGAGCGTCGGCGCGGTGAGGTCATCGACTACGTGACCGAGAAGTACGGCGTCGACCGCGTCTCGCAGGTCGTCACCTACGGCACGATCAAGACGAAGCAGGCGCTCAAGGACTCGGCGCGCGTGCTCGGGCACCCGTTCGGCATGGGCGAGCGGCTCACGAAGGCGCTCCCGCCGGCCATCATGGCGAAGGACATCCCACTGCGTGGCATCGTCGACCCGAAGCACGAGCGCTACAAGGAGGCGGGCGAGTTCCGCGCGCTCATCGAGACCGACCCCGAGGCGAAGACCGTGTTCGACACGGCGCTCGGCATCGAGGGCCTCAAGCGCCAGTGGGGCGTGCACGCGTGCGCCGTCATCATGTCGAGCCACCCGCTCATGGACATCATCCCCATCATGAAGCGGGAGCAGGACGGCGCGATCATCACGCAGTTCGACTACCCGACCTGCGAGGCCCTCGGCCTGCTGAAGATGGACTTCCTCGGGCTCCGCAACCTCACGATCATCGACGACGCGCTCGACAACATCCGCGACAACAAGGGCGCCGAGGTCGAGCTCGAAGCGCTCTCGCTCGACGACCACCCGACGTACGAACTGCTCGCCCGCGGCGACTCGCTCGGCATCTTCCAGCTCGACGGCGGGCCGATGCGCTCGCTCCTGCGCCTCATGAAGCCCGACAACTTCGAGGACATCTCGGCCGTCGGCGCGCTCTACCGGCCGGGCCCGATGGGCGCGAACTCGCACACGAACTACGCGCTGCGCAAGAACGGGCTGCAGGAGGTCGTGCCGATCCACCCGGAGCTCGCGGAGCCGCTGCAGGACATCCTCGGCGAGACCTTCGGCCTCATCGTGTACCAGGAGCAGGTCATGGCGATCGCGCAGAAGCTCGCGGGCTTCACGCTCGGCCAGGCCGATCTGCTCCGCCGCGCGATGGGCAAGAAGAAGAAGGCGGAGCTCGACAAGCAGTACGAGGGCTTCCATCGCGGCATGCGCGAGAACGGCTACTCGGACGCCGCCGTCACGACGCTGTGGGACATCCTCCTGCCGTTCTCCGACTACGCCTTCAACAAGGCGCACTCCGCCGCGTACGGCGTCGTCTCGTACTGGACGGCGTATCTGAAGGCCCACTACCCGGCCGAGTACATGGCGGCGCTCCTCACGAGCGTCGGCGATTCCCGCGACAAGCTCGCGATCTACCTCGGCGAGTGCCGCCGCATGCAGATCGACGTGCTGCCCCCGGACGTCAACGAGTCGGTCGCGAAGTTCGCGGCCGTCGGCATGGACATCCGATTCGGCCTCGGCGCGGTGCGCAACGTCGGCGCCAACGTCGTGGAGGAGATCCGGGCCGCGCGCAAGGAGAAGGGCGCGTTCGAGAGCTTCCACGACTTCCTCCGCAAGGTACCGCTCGGCGTCGCGAACAAGCGCACGATCGAGTCGCTCATCAAGGCGGGCGCGTTCGACTCGCTCGGCAATACGCGCCGGGCACTGCTCGAGATCCACGAGGACGCCGTCGACGCGTCGGTGTCGCGCAAGCGGAACGAGGCGCACGGGCAGGTCGACCTGTTCGCGGGCCTCATGGACTTCGAGGAGGAGACCGACCAGGTTCCCGACCGCCCCGAGTTCGCCCGCACCGACAAACTCGCGTTCGAGCGCGACATGCTCGGGCTCTACGTGTCGGACCACCCGCTCAAGGGGCTCGAACGGGAACTCGCGAAGCTCGCGTCGACCTCGATCCTCGACCTGCTCGAGTCCGAGACGGTCGAGGACGGTCAGCAGGTCACGATCGCGGGCCTCATCACGAGCGTCCAGCACCGCGTGGCCCGTCAATCGGGCAACCCGTACGGCATGGTGCAGGTCGAGGACTTCGGCGGCGAGATGACCGTCATGTTCATGGGCAAGACGTACCAGGAGTTCGCGTCGAAGCTCGTCAACGATGCGATCGTCGTCGTCCGCGGGCGCGTCTCGAAGCGCGACGACGGCATGAACCTGCACGCCCAGGGCCTGCAGGTGCCGCGTTTCGCCGAGGAGGGCAGCACCGGGCCGCTCACGCTCGCGCTCGTCGACACCCAGGCGACCGAGCGCGTCGTCGGGCAACTCGACGAGGTCCTGCGGCGGCACGCCGGGGCGAGCGAGGTGCGGCTCAAGATGCGCGGCGCGAACGTGATCCGGCGCTTCGAGCTGCCGCACCGCGTGCGCGTGTCCGACGACCTGTTCGGCGAGCTCAAGGCGCTCCTGGGCCCCGGCTGTCTCGGGTGAGGTGGCGCGCGGGGAGGGCGATGTCGAGCTCGGCGCGCCGATAGACTCGAGGCACCATGCTGCGAACGATCGATCTGCGCGCCACCTCCCTCTCGCCGACCGCCCTGCGCGACGCCCTCCCGCGACCCGAGATCGACGTCTCGGTCGCGGCCGAGACCGCGGCGACCCTCATCGACGACGTCCGCACGCGCGGTGCGGACGCGCTCCGCGACCAGGCGGAGCGGCTCGACGGCGGTGCGCCCGACCACGTCACGGCGACCGCGGACGAACTCGCGGCGGCCCGCGCCGGCCTCGCCCCCGACGTGCGGGACGCGCTCGAGCGCATGATCGAGCGGGTCCGCGCCGGTTCGGCCGCGCAGGTGCCGCCGGCCGCGGCGACGACCCTCGCCCCCGGCGCGACGGTCACGCAGCGCTGGCAGCCGGTCGAACGCGTCGGGCTGTACGTGCCCGGCGGGAAGGCCGTGTACCCGTCGAGCGTCGTCATGAACGTCGTCGCGGCCCAGGCGGCCGGGGTGCGTTCGATCGCCATCGCCTCGCCGCCGCAGCGCGCGTTCGGTGGCGCCGTGCACCCGACCGTCCTCGGCGCGGCCGCGCTGCTCGGCGTCCGGGAGGTGCACGCCATGGGCGGCGCCGGTGCGATCGGCGCACTCGCGTACGGTGTCGAGTCACTCGGCATCGAGCGCGTCGACGTCATCACCGGCCCGGGCAACGTGTACGTCGCCGCCGCGAAGCGCATCGTGCAGTCGGTCGTCGGCATCGACATGGAGGCGGGACCGACCGAGATCCTCGTCATCGCCGATGCGAGCGCGGACCCCGACCTCGTCGCGAGCGATCTCGTGAGCCAGGCGGAGCACGACGAGATGGCGGCCTCGGTCCTCGTGACCGACGACGCCGACCTCGCCGACCGCATCGCCGAGCGCGTCGCCGCACGGGCAGCCGCGACCCGCCACGCCGACCGTGTCGCGATCGCGCTCGCCGGGCCGCAATCGGCGATCGTCCTCGTGGACGATCTCGCCGCGGCCGCCGCGGTCTCGAACGCGTACGGCCCCGAGCACCTCGAGATCCAGACGGCGGACGACGAGGCCGTGCTCGCGGACATCACGAACGCCGGTGCGATTTTCCTCGGGGCGCACTCACCCGTGAGCCTCGGCGACTATCTCGCCGGGTCCAACCACGTACTCCCGACCGGCGGCCAATCCGCCCACGCGGCGGGGCTCGGTGCACACACGTTCCTGCGTCCCCAGCAGATCATCCGCTACGACGCCCCCGCGCTGGCCGAGGTCGCCGATGCGATCGTCGCGCTCTCCGGCGCCGAGGACCTGCCCGCGCACGGCGAGGCCGTCCGGGCCCGGACGACCTGATGCACTGCCCGTTCTGCCGGCACCCCGACTCGAGGGTCGTCGACTCACGCACGACCGACGACGGCAACTCCATCCGTCGTCGGCGTCAGTGCCCCGAGTGCGGTCGTCGGTTCTCGACGATCGAGACCGCGAGCCTCTCGGTCGTCAAGCGCAACGGTGTCGTCGAGCCGTTCTCGCGCGACAAGGTCGTCGCGGGTGTGCGCAAGGCGTGCCAGGGGCGTCCGGTCACCGACACGGACCTGGCCCTCCTCGCCCAGCGCGTCGAGGAGTCCGTCCGCTCGTCGGGCGCCTCGCAGGTCGAGACGAACGACATCGGTATCGCGATCCTCGCGCCGCTGCGCGAGCTCGACGACGTCGCGTACCTGCGCTTCGCGTCGGTCTACCAGGCCTTCGCCGACCTCGAGGACTTCGCCGCGGCCATCGACGCGCTCCGGCACGACGGGGTGACCTCGAAGTACGGGGCCGCCGATCTCAGCGAGACGGGGGAGTAGCCCGTGTACCGAATCCTGTTCCGCACGGTGCTCTCGCGCTTCGACGCCGAGCGCGCACACGCGATGGGCTCCTGGGTCGTCCGCCTCCTCGGTTCGCGAGCCCTCGCGCCGCTCGTCGGCCCGGTGTGCGCCCCCGATCCGTCCCTGCGGACGGAGGCACTCGGTCTCGTCTTCCCGTCGCCCTTCGGCCTCGCTGCCGGCTTCGACAAGGACGCCCACGACGTGGCCGGCCTCGAGGCGCTCGGCTTCGGGCACATCGAGGTGGGGACGGTGACGCCCGTCGCGCAGCCCGGCAACCCCCGCCCGCGCATGTTCCGACTCATCGCGGATCGCGGTCTCGTCAACCGCATGGGCTTCAACAATCTCGGTGCGGCCCAGGCGGCGGACGCGTTGCGCCGTCGCAGGCGCGGGCGCGCGATCGTCGGCGTGAACATCGGCAAGAACAAGACGACGTCCGCCGAGGCCGCCGTCGACGACTACGTGTCGGCCGCACGCACGGTCCGGGACGTCGCCGACTACCTCGTCGTCAACGTGTCGTCACCGAACACGCCCGGCCTCCGTGGCCTGCAGGAGCTCGACGCACTCGAGCCCATCCTCCGCGCGACGCGCGAGGCCGCCGACGGTGTCCCGCTGCTCGTGAAGATCGCCCCCGATCTCGCCGACGAGGAGATCCGCCGCATCGGGGAGCTCGCGGTGCGCGCGGGGCTCGCGGGCGTCATCGCGACGAACACGACGATCGCCCGCGACGGTCTGCGCACCCCGGCGCGCGTCGTCGACGCGTACGGCGCCGGTGGACTCTCGGGTGCGCCGCTCCGCCGTCGCTCCCTCGAGGTGCTCCGCGTGCTGCGCGAGACCGTGCCGGCCGAGCTGTGCATCGTCTCGGTCGGTGGCGTGACGAGCGCCGCCGACGTCGCCGAGCGTCTCACCGCCGGTGCGACGCTCGTGCAGGGATACACCGCGTTCCTCTACGAGGGGCCCGGGTGGGCGCGCGCGATCAATCGTGGCCTCGCCCGGCGGGCTGCCGGCGCCTGACGGCGTTCCGCTCGGCGGATCGCCGGGTGTGACTCGGCGCGTCCGTCGCGCGCATCGCGACGGACGCCCCGAGCCGGGTTCACTTCCCCGTGAACTCGATCTTCTCGCCACGCTTGACGCGTGCCTTCGGCATCCGGAGCGGCCGCAGCTGCATGATGCGCGTGATCGTGCCGAGGATGATGCCCTTCTCGACGTTCGAGGCGCCGACGACCGCGGTGATCTTCCGCTTGATGACATTCGCCACGATGAGGGCCTCCGCGATCGCGATCGCGAGGAACACCCAGATGAACGCCATCGCCCAGATGCCCGCCTGCTGGCTGGGGAGGAACGTGGCGAAGATGACGAGGAACATGAGCGGCAGGAGGAACTCGCCGAGGGAGAAGCGCGCGTCGATGTAGTCGCGCAGGAAGCGCTTCTGCGGCCCGCGCTCGGTCGGACGCAGGTAGCGGTCGTCGCCCCGGGCCATGCCCTCGCGGGCCTCGGCCTGCTTGGCGCGCATCTGCGCCTGCATCTCCCGCTTGGCCTGCTTGCGGTCCTCGGGGACGAGCGGGCGCCGGTTCGCCGCCTCGCGTTCGCGCCGCGAGGGTGTCGGCCCCTTCTTCCCCGTGGATGCCGGGTGGTCGCCCGCGGACTCCTGCTTGGCCATCGTGCCTCCGAAACGTCAGAACCCTAAGCTTAACCGCATGACGACCCCACTCGACGCCGACCACCGTGCGTCCGACGACGCCATCCGACGCGCCGTCGACGCCGACCTGCCACGGACCATCGCCCGCCTCGCCGACCTCGTGCGCATCCCGTCCGTCTCCTGGGACGCGTTCGACCGTGCCCACGTCCGCGCGAGCGCCGAGGCGGTCGCGGAACTCGCACGGGCGACGGGTGTGTTCGAGCGCGTCGAGGTGCTCGACGCCGTCGACGACGAGGGGCGACAGGGGCAGCCCGCGGTGGTCGCGGTCCGCTCGGCACCCGCCGGTGCGCCGCGCGTGCTGCTCTACGCCCACCACGACGTCCAGCCCCCGGGATCCGACGCGGACTGGGACACGCCACCGTACGAACCGACCGTCGTCGGGGACCGGCTCCACGGCCGCGGTGCGAGCGACGACAAGGCGGGCGTCATGACGCACGTCGCCGCGGTCGAGGCCGTGCGTGCCGCACTCGGCGACGATTTCCCGCTCGGCATCGCGCTGTTCGTCGAGGGGGAGGAGGAGAACGGCTCGCGCAGCTTCCGTCCCTTCCTCGAGGCCCACGGCGCACACCTCGACGCGGACGTCATCGTCGTCGCGGACAGCGACAACCCGTCCGTCGACGTGCCCGGCCTCACGGTCTCGCTGCGCGGCAACGTGACGTGCACCGTGACGGTCCGCACGCTCGCTCACGCCTCCCACTCCGGGATGTTCGGCGGTGCGGCGCCTGATGCGATGCTCGCGACGATCCGATTGCTCGACACCCTGTGGGACGAGGACGGTGCCGTGGCCGTCGCGGGACTCACGTCGCGACCGGGCGGTGCGGGCGGGGATCTCGAGGACCTGCGACGCGATGCGGGGCTCCTCGACGGCGTGCGGCCCATCGGGCGCGGCGAGCTCAACGACCGCCTCTGGAACGAGCCGGCGATCACGATCACGGGCATCGACGCCCCGAGCCTCGCGAACGCCTCGAACACCCTCGTACCCGTCGTCTCGGTGCGTCTCTCCGCCCGCATCGCCCCCGGCCAGCGCGCCGAGGACGCCGCCGAGCACATCCGCCGACACCTCGAGGAGCACGCGCCGTTCGGTGCATCGGTCGAGATCTCGGGCGTCGACGCGGGGAACCCGTTCCTCGTCGACGTCGACGCCCCGGCCGTGACCGCGATGCGTGACGCGATGCACGAGGGGTGGGGGACCGAAGCGGCACTCACGGGCATCGGTGGCTCGATCCCGTTCATCGCGGATCTCGTCGAACGATTCCCCGACGCGCAGATCCTCGTCACGGGCGTGGAGGATCCCGCGACGAGAGCCCACAGCCCGAACGAATCGCAGCACCTGGGCGTCCTGCGACGCGCGATCCTGACCGAGGCGGTCTTCCTGGCCCGCCTCGCCGCCGGCGGCGGGAATGTGTCGACGAGCCGGGAGGGTTATCCTGGAGACGGCGGTGCACCCGCCGAGGGACCCCATCCGGACACCGCAGAGGAGCAAGCATGACGACCGTACTCGAGGGCATCACCATGACCGAGGCCACGCACAACGTGACCCTCACCGAGGCGGCCGCGGCGAAGGTCAAGAGCCTCCTCTCGCAGGAGGGCCGCGAGGACCTGCGACTCCGCATCGCCGTCCAGCCCGGCGGCTGCTCGGGCCTCATCTACCAGCTCTTCTTCGACGAGCGCGAGCTCGACGGGGACGCATCGGTCGACTTCGACGGGGTCGAGGTCATCATCGACCCCATGAGCGTCCCCTACCTCGAGGGCGCGGCGATCGACTTCGAGGACACGATCCAGAAGCAGAGCTTCACGATCGACAACCCCAGCGCGACGGGTTCGTGCGCGTGCGGGGACTCCTTCCACTGATCCGTCCGTTCGTCGACGCGGGGCCCGGTGCCACGGCACCGGGCCCCGCGTCGTGTGCCCCGGATTTCCCCGGCGGCCGTGTCGCCGGAACGACACGCCCTCGGCGAACCCACTATACTGGCAGCCACCTGTATGCGTCTTCTCGAAAGGTTCGTCGTGCGAAAAGACCACCGATCAACGTGGGCCGCGGTCCCGGTCGCGATGCTCCTGATCGCCGTGCTCGCCGGCTGCTCGCAGCAGCAGCTCGACGGCTTCATGCCCGGTGAGCGCGGGACCACCGACAAGGGCGATCTCATGATGACCTTCTGGGTCAACAGCTGGATCATCCTGCTCGTGGTCGGTCTCATCACGTGGGGCCTGCTCATCTGGGCCGCCGTCGTCTACCGTCGGCGCCGCAACGACACGGGCCTGCCGAAGCAGATGCGCTACCACCAGCCGATGGAGGTCTTCTTCACGGTCGTCCCGATCATCCTCGTCGCGGGGTTCTTCGCCTTCACGGCACGCGACCAGGCGATCGTCGAGCAGAACTTCGCCGCCGACCAGGCCTCGGCCGTCGCGGGCCAGGAAGTGCGTGACGTCCACATCGAGGTGTACGGCAAGCAGTGGGCGTGGGACTTCAACTACCTCGACGTCGCCGGCTCTCCCTACGACGGTGGTGTCTACACGCAGGGCATCCAGGCCCAGGAGGAGCGCGACGAGAACGATCGCCTCACCGGTGAGATCGAGTACGAGAAGCTGCCCGTGCTCATGCTCCCCGTCGGCGCGAACGTCACCCTCGACCTCAAGTCGCGCGATGTCGCGCACTCGTTCTGGGTGCCCGACTTCCACTACAAGGAGGACACGATCCCCGGGAAGACGAACCAGTACTCGTTCGTCCCCGAGCGCGAGGGCGTCTACATCGGCAAGTGCGCCGAGCTCTGCGGGGAATACCACTCCATGATGCTCTTCGAGGTCCACGTGGTCTCGGAGGCCGAGTACAACGAGTACATCCAGTCGTTGCGCGATGCGGGCAACGTGGGTGCCGTCGGTGACGAGGGCAACCGCAACGACAACCTGCCCGGGACCGAGGCCCCGGACTTCAGCGAACACGACGAGTCGAAGTAGGCAAGACGACATGACCACAACGCTGCCGCGCCCCGCTGAGGCGAATCTCAGCGAGGCGAACCCCACGCCGAGTCGAACGGTCGGCCACAAGGGCAACATCATCGTCAGCTGGCTGACGTCGACCGACCACAAGGTGATCGGGTACATGTACCTGATCTCGAGCTTCATCTGGTTCTGCGTGGGCGGCGTCATGGCGCTGCTCATCCGCGGGCAACTGTTCGAGCCGGGCATGGACCTCATCCCGACGAAGGAGCAGTACAACCAGCTCTTCACGATGCACGGCACGATCATGCTGCTCATGTTCGGGACCCCGCTGTTCTCGGGCTTCGCGAACGTGCTCGTTCCGCTTCAGATCGGCACGGCGGACGTCGCGTTCCCGCGACTCAACGCCTTCGCGTTCTGGCTGCTGACGTTCGGGTCGCTCACGGCCGTCGCGGGCTTCCTCACGCCGGGCGGCGCGGCCGCCTTCGGCTGGACGGCCTATACGCCGCTCTCGACGACGACGTTCACACCGGGCGTCGGCGGGAGCCTGTGGGTCGCCGGGCTCGCGGCAACGGGCTTCTCGACGATCTTCGGTGCCGTGAACTTCATCACGACGATCATCACGATGCGTGCACCCGGCATGACGATGTGGCGTATGCCCATCTTCACGTGGAACGCGCTCATCACCTCGATCCTCATCCTCTTCGCGTTCCCCGTGCTCGCGGCCGCGTGGTTCGGTCTGCTCATGGACCGGGTGTTCCACACGCACATCTATGATGTCGACGCCGGTGGGGCCATCCTCTACCAGCACCTCTTCTGGTTCTTCGGGCATCCGGAGGTCTACGTCCTCGCGCTGCCGTTCTTCGGTGTCGTGTCGGAGATCTTCCCGGTCTTCAGCCGGAAGCCGATCTTCGGGTACAAGACCCTCGTCATGGCGACCATCGCGATCGCCGCGCTGAGCGCGTCGGTCTGGGCGCACCACATGTTCGTGACGGGGTCCGTGCTCCTGCCGTTCTTCGCGCTCATGACGATGCTCATCGCCGTCCCGACGGGCGTGAAGATCTTCAACTGGATCGGCACGCTCTGGCGAGGGTCCGTGACGTTCGAGACACCGATGCTCTTCGCGCTCGGCTTCCTCGCGACCTTCACGTTCGGCGGTCTCACGGGCGTCATCCTCGCGTCGCCGATGCTCGACTTCCACGTGTCCGACACGTACTTCGTCGTCGCCCACTTCCACTACGTCGTGTTCGGCACGATCGTGTTCGCGATGTTCGCCGGCTTCTTCTTCTGGTGGCCGAAGTGGACGGGCAAGATGCTCAACGAGCGGCTCGGGAAGATCCAGTTCTGGATCCTGTTCATCGGCTTCCAGACGACGTTCCTCATCCAGCACTGGCTCGGCGTCATGGGTATGCCGCGGCGGTACTACACGTACCAGCCCGAGGACGACTTCACGTGGATGAACCAGCTCTCGACGTTCGGTGCGATCCTGCTCGCCGTCTCGATGATCCCGTTCTTCCTCAACGTCTTCATCACGGCGCGGTCCGGCGAGAAGGTCACGGTCGACGACCCGTGGGGCTACGGTGGATCGCTCGAGTGGGCGACGAGCTGCCCGCCGCCGCGACACAACTTCACGTCCATCCCTCGCATCCGTTCGGAGCGACCGGCGTTCGACCTCAACCACCCCGAGGCGGCGGCGCACACGCACGGCCAGCTCGAGGGCTCGTGGACGGAGCCCGAGGGGCACGAGGCCGGCGAACGCGTCGGCGCGAGCGGTGACGTCGACGGGAAGGACCGCGCATGAAGACCATCTCGCACCTGCTGTGGATCCTCTCGGGCTTCTACGTCGTGGTCGCCGTCGTCTACACGCTGTGGACGCTCAAGGACGACGGGTTCAACCCCGAGTGGGTCGGCGTCGTGACGCTGTTCCTGAGCGCCGCGTTCACGGCGTTCGTGGCCTTCTACCTCGGCGTCGAGAACAAGCCGTTCAAGCTGCGCATCCTGCCGGAGGACCGGCTCGACGGTGAGATCGACGAGGCCGACTACGAGCTCGGGCACTTCAGCCCGTGGAGCTGGTGGCCCATCGTGCTCGCGGCCTCGATCTGCGTCGTCCTCATCGGTGCGGCCGTCGGCTGGTGGATCACGTTCTTCGCGGCTCCCATCCTCGTCGTCGCCCTCTTCGGATGGGTGTTCGAGTACTACCGGGGCGTCTTCAAGCACTGACGCACCGGCCGGCACGCCGAAGCGCCCCCGCTCCTCGACCGGAGCGGGGGCGCTTCGGCGTGCCCGGAGCTGCGCGTCCGCCGAGGCAATAGGGTGCACGTATGACGTTCGGTTCGCACTCCGTCGGCACGGACGACGACGGGCCCCTCGAGCGCGGATTCCGCGAGGTACTGGAGGGTCGCGATCGCAGCGTCGCTCCCGACGACCTCGTCGCGGCACTCGTCGGCGGGGACCCGCTCGGCATGCTGGAGGCGAAGCGCGCCGCCAGGCGGCTCGTCCAGGACGACGGCATCACGTACGGCGGGACGGCCGACGGGGGACAGGCGCGATTGTGGGAGATCGATCCGATCCCCGTCGTCATCGGGGCGGCGGAGTGGGCCTCGCTCGAACGCGGTCTCGAGCAGCGGGCGCGTGCCCTGCACGCCCTCCAGGACGACCTCTACGGTGAGCGTCGGCTGCTCCGCGACGGCGTCGTGCCGCCGCCGGTCGTGCTCGGTCATCCGGGGTTCGTGCGCCCCGCGGTCGGTGTTCCTCGCGAGCGACGTCCGCTCGTCATGTTCGCGACCGACCTGGGGCGCGATGCGGACGGCTCGTGGCGTGTGCTCGGAGACCGCACACAGGCGCCCTCGGGCGCCGGGTACGCGATGGCGACGCGTCGCGTCGTCGCCCGCCTCCTGCCCCGCCTGCACCGGACGACCGAGATCGGCACGCTCCTCGGTTTCTTCCACACGATGTCGGCCGCCCTCACCGATGCGGCCCCGTCGGGCGAGGGCACGGTGCGTACCGTCATGCTCTCGCCGGGCGCGGCGTCGGAGACCGCGTTCGATCAGGCCTTCCTCGCCTCGGCGCTCGGCGTGCCCCTCGTCGAGGCCGACGATCTCGTCGTGCGTGACGGGAGGCCCTGGCTGCGGGCCGGCCACGGGGACGTGCCGGTCGACGTCGTCCTTCGTCGCGTCGACGAACTCTGGTCGGATCCGCTCGACCTTCGCGGCGAGAGCGAGCTCGGGGTGCCCGGCCTCCTCGAGTCGACGCGCCTCGGCAACGTGACCGTCGTCAACCCGATCGGTGCCGGGGTGCTCGAAAGCGTCGGACTCGCTCCGTACCTGGGCGACGTCGTGCGTCGTCTGCTCGGCGAGGAACCGCTCCTCGAGTCCCCGGAGACGTGGTGGTGCGGGGACGCGACCGCGCGCTCGCACGTCCTCGCGAACTTCGACACCCTCCTCATCCGGCCCACCGATCGTGCCGACGGACCGACGAGCATCGCGGGGTGGGAGCTCGATCGCACGCGGCGTGAGCACCTCCGCGACGAGATCCTCGCGCGGCCGTGGGCGTGGACCGGTCAGCGTCCGCTCCCGCTCAGTTCTACGCCGACCGTCACGGCGGACGGCCTCGAGGACCGTCGTTTCGTGCTGCGCACCTTCGGTGCGTGGCACGGGGAACGGTTCGAGCTCATGCGTGGCGGTCTCGGTCGGGTGGCGGCGGAGCGCGACGAGCACACGGTGTCGAACGAGCGCGGCGCCCTCGCGAAGGACGTGTGGGTGCTCGGCACGGCACACGGCTCGCCGGCCGACACGGTCGTCACGACGCGGCGGACGAGAGCGCGTCGGCGCGGCGGTCTGTTCGAGACGACGCCACGCGTCGCCGACAACCTGCACTGGGTCGGGCGCTACACGGAACGTGCCGACGGGACGGTTCGTCTGCTCGCGGTCGCGGGGGATCTCGCGGAGGACCATGCGCTCCATCCCGGAACGGCGGGGAACACGGCGCTCGGTACGCTGCTCGCCGCGCTCCCGGGCGTCACGGGTGCGCGGCCGCGCGCCGACGGCGAGGCGGTCGCCGACTACCTGCGGGACCTCGTCGTCGGGCCCGCGCCGAGGGGCACGATCGCGTCGAGCGTCGCACGCGTGGTTCGCGCGTCGCAGCAGGTTCGCGACCTGCTCTCGGACGACACCTGGTCGGAGCTCTCCGCACTCGAACGTGCCGTGGGGGAGACGCACCCGCTCGTCGCCGACGAGCTGCGGCCCCACTTCGACTCCCTGCTCGGCCCACTGCTCGCACTGCAGGGCATCGCCGCCCACGGAATGTACCGCGACGAGACATGGGCCTACCTCGACGCCGGCGTCCGGATCGAGCGTGCCCAGTTCGCAGTCGCCCTGCTCATGTCCGTGCTCACACCCGCGAGCTCGCCCGTCGTCGAGTTCCTCGTCACCGAGGCCGTGCTGCGCGTGTTCGACTCGGTCATCTCGCATCGACGCCGTGTCGCGGATGCGACGGGGCCCGCCGTGCAGGTCGAGTCGACCCTCGATCTGCTCCTCGTCGACCGGCGCAATCCGAGGTCCGTCGCGTTCCAGCTCGAGGCACTCGAGCGCGACCTCAGGATCATCGGTGACGCGACGCTCGTGGCCGCCGTCCGGGAACTCATCGACGGGCTCCCACCGCTCGATCTCGGTACGCTCACGGACGATCGGGACGCCCTGGAGTCGGTGCTCGTGTCACTGCTCGGCGCACTTCGGACGATCGGCGATCGCATCGAGCGCCGTCACTTCCTCCGTCAGGCACCGCACGCGGCCCACCAGGCGAGATGGTCGCCGGAACGGAGGGCGCGGACATGAACGACACGAACGCCGGCGACACGAACGTGGACCATTATGCGCCACGTGACTACCTCGTGCGTCACGTCACGCGCTACGACTCCGAGCTGCCGCGGGAGGCCGCCTACGAGCGGGGCCGCCTGCTCCCTCGCGAGGCGCCATCCCAGCGCATCCTCTCGGCGGTGACACGCGTCGACCCCGAGCCCGACGTCGTCGCGGTCCACGCCGACCTGTACGGCAATCCCTCGTCCTACCTCGAGATCCGCACGGAGCACACGAGACTGCACATCGAGAAGGAGTTCCGCGTCCACGTCGCGTGGCCGCGCCCCGACGTCGAGGCCCTCGACCGGTGGACGGTTGACGAGGCGGCCGCATGGAACGCCGCGCACGGCGATCCCGCGGAGACCACCGAGTTCCTGTTGCCCTCACCCCTCGTCGCCCTGCACACGGACGTGCGCGCATACGCCGCACGACACCTGCCGGGGGACCGCCCGCTCGGTGCGGCCCTCCTCGGCCTCGTGCACGGGATCTACACGGACTTCACGTATCGCAACGGGGTCACGACCGTCCGGACGACCCTGCCCGAGCTGCTCGAACTCCGAGCGGGCGTGTGCCAGGACTTCGCGCACCTCGCGATCGGCTGCCTCCGCGCGGCCGGGCTCCCCGCACGGTACGTGTCCGGCTACATCGAGACCCAGCCGCCACCGGGCAAGCCGAAGCTCCAGGGATCCGACGCCTCCCACGCGTGGGCGTCGGTGCGGACCCCGCTCGGGACGTGGGTCGACCTCGACCCCACGAACGACCACTTCGCCGACAGCCGGTACGTCGTCACCGCCTGGGGCCGCGAGTTCGGTGACGTCTCGCCGCTGCGCGGCATCGTCTACGGGGAGGACTCACCGTCGACGCTCACGGTCGGCGTCGACGTCATCCGACTCGACGGCGACGGCAACCCGATCGAACTGCCCGTGCCGCGACCCGAGCCCGAGCCCGGCGACGCACCGCTCGATGTCCGCGGCGGCTCCTGAGCCTCGGCACGGACGAACGAGGAGGGGGCCCACGCGTTCGCGTGGGCCCCCTCCTCGTTCACTCGGCTCAGTGGTGTTCGGCCGACTCGAGTTCCGCCTTCGTGACGGGTTCGATGCGGTCCTCGAAGAACCAGCGGCTGAGTGCCGCGCGGACGCGCATCATCGGTGTGATCTTGCCCTCGGCGTTCGGTCGGAGCACGATCGGCGCGTTGTCGTTGTACGAGGTGAGCACCCAGCGCTCCTCCTCGCTCACGGGCGTGTGCACCTCGAGGAACTCACCGCTCGGGAGGCGGATGACGCGTCCCGTCTCGATGCCGTGCAGCGCGAGCGAACGGTCCTTCTTCTGCAGCCCGAGGCAGATGCGTTTCGTGATGACGAAGGCGATCACCGGCCCGAGGAACAGCGAGGCCTGCAGGAAGTGGATGACGTGTTCCATCGCGAGATGGAAGTGCGTCGAGATGAGGTCGGAGGACGCCGCCGCCCACATCACCGCGTAGAACGTGACCCCCGCGGCACCGATGGCCGTGCGGACGGGCGCGTTGCGCGGACGGTCGAGGAGGTGGTGCTCCCGCTTGTCGCCCGTGACCCACGCCTCGATGAACGGATACACCGCGACCGTGACGATGAACAGGCCGAGCACGATGACGGGCACGAGCACGCCCCACGCCCACGTGTGGTTGAACCAGTACGTCTCCCATCGTGGCGGTGCGAGACGCAACGCACCGTCCGCGAAGCCGATGTACCAGTCGGGCTGGGTACCGGCCGAGACGGGGGAGGGGTCGTACGGGCCGTAGTTCCAGATCGGGTTGATCGAGAAGAACGACGCGATGAGGAAGATGAACCCGAAGATGAGGAAGAAGAAGCCGCCGGCTTTCGACGCGAAGCCGGGGAGTACGGGGCTGCCGACGACGTTCTCGTTCGTGTGCCCGGGGCCGGGCCACTGCGTGTGCTTGTTGATGACCATGAGCGCGAGGTGGAGCGCGATGAACAGGATCACCATGGCGGGCAGGATCATGATGTGCAGCGCGTAGAGGCGCCCCACGATGTCGATGCCGGGGAACTCGCCGCCGAACAGCAGGAACGAGATCCAGGCGCCGATGAGCGGGAAGCTCTTCACCATGCCGTCGATGATGCGCAGACCGTTGCCCGAGAGCAGGTCGTCGGGGAGCGAGTAGCCCGTGAAGCCCTCGGCCATCGCGAGGACGAAGAGCACGAAGCCGACGATCCAGTTGAGCTCGCGCGGCTTGCGGAACGCGCCCGTGAAGAACACGCGCAGCATGTGCAGGCCGATCGAGGCGACGAACAGCAGCGCCGCCCAGTGGTGCACCTGGCGCATGAGCAGGCCGCCGCGGACGTCGAACGAGATGTCGAGCGTCGACTGCATCGCGACCGACATCCCGATGCCCTTGAGCGGCAGGTAGGAGCCCTCGTACACGGTGTGCGCCATCGACGGGTCGAAGAAGAAGGTCAGGAACGTGCCCGAGAGGAGGATCGCGACGAAGCTGTAGAGCGCGACCTCACCGAGCATGAACGACCAGTGGTCGGGGAAGATCTTGCGCCCGAACTCCTTGACGGCGCCCGAGATGCTCGTGCGCTCGTCGAGGTAGTTCGCCGCTTTCCCGATGAATCCGTCGGGGCGGACGGGGGCCTCAGATGTTGTAGTCATGCTTGCGATCCCAGAAGCTCGGGCCGACAGGTTCGTGGAAGTCGCTCTGCGCGACGAGGTAGCCGTCGTTGTCCACCGTGATGGGCAACTGCGGGAGCGGGCGACCGGCGGGTCCGAAGATGACCTTGCAGTGCTCGGTCACGTCGAACTGCGACTGGTGGCACGGGCAGAGCAGGTGGTGCGTCTGCTGCTCGTACAGGGCGACGGGGCAGCCCACGTGGGTGCACACCTTCGAGTACGCGACGATGCCGTTGTACGACCACGACTTGCGCTGCTCCGACTCGATGAGGCGGTCCTGGGGAAGGCGCATGAGGAGGACGACGGCCTTGGCCTTCTCCTCGAGCATGCCGTGCTCGAGGTCGATGAGCCCGTCGGGGATGACGTGGAAGACCGAACCGATCGTGACCTCGGACGCGAGGATCGGCGTGCCCGTGGGGTCGCGCACGAGTCGGATGCCCTTGTCCCACATGGTCTCGCTGAGCAGCTCGACCGGGTCCGGGTTGTTGCCGTTGTAGAGGTCGCGGAACAGCACGATGCCCGGGATCGGGAGGGCGAGGACCGCACCGATGAGCGAGTTGCGCAGCAGCGTGCGCCGGCCGAAGCCCGACTCCTCGTTGGCCTGCGCGAAGATCTCGACGGCGCGGGCACGCGTGGCGGGGGAGCCCTTCGTGATGTGTCGCGATTCGACGAGCTCGTGGTCCTGCATGAGGTACTTGCCCCACGCGGCGATGCCGACGCCGAGCGTGAGCATGGACGTCGCGATGCCGACGCCGAGGAACAGGTTGTTCAGGCGGATGCTCGCGAAGTCGTCCCGGTTGATCGGCCACACGAAGTACGCGACCACCGCGAAGATCGACGCCGCGAGCGAGACCCAGAAGACGACCGCGATGAGGCGCTCGATGCGCTTCGCCGCGCTCGGGTCGGTGTCGGTGATGCGGGGGGTGTGCTCCGGCAGGCCCGGGTTCTCGAAGCCGTCCGTGACCGGCAGGGACGTGCCGGTGCTCACCTGACGCTCTGACGAAGTGACGGTGCGAAGCTGACCGCCGTGTTCGTCTTCAGCCATTGTGATGCCTTTCTGCGTTGATCAAGTCGTTCTGGGCGTGCTCGGTCAGCTCGCGCGTCTGGTGAGCCAGATCGCGATCATGACGGCACCGCCGATGCCGATGATCCAGATGAACAGACCCTCCGACACGGGGCCGAGGGAGCCCAGGTCGAGGCCGCCCACGCCACCGCTCACGTGCGTCTGGAACTGGAGCGCGGTGATGATGTCGGCCTTGTCCTGGGGCGTGAGGTTCGCGTCGTTGAACACGGGCATGTTCTGCGGCCCGGTGATCATGGCCTCGTAGAGGTGCACGGGCTCGACGGTCTGCAGCTCGGGGGCGAACTTGCCCTCGGTGAGTGCGCCACCGGCGCCGGCCACGTTGTGGCACATGGCGCAGTTGATGCGGAACAGCTCGGCGCCGCGCGCGGCGTCGCCGTCGGCCAGCAGGTACTTCTCGTCGGGGATCGCCGGCCCGGGGCCGAGCGACGCGACGTAGACCGCGAGCTGCGAGATCTGCTCGTCGGTGAACTGGAGCGGCTTCTTGGGGGCCTGCGGTGCGTTGTTCTGCATGGGCATGCGGCCCGTGCCGACCTGGAAGTCCACGGCTGCGGCACCGACGCCGACGAGGCTCGGACCCGACTCGGTGCCGACGGCGTCCATGCCGTGGCACGTCGCGCAGTTCGCGTTGAACAGGCTCTCGCCCGCGGCGACGTCAGCGGCGTTCTGCGTCGTGCTGTCGGCCTGCGCCTCGGTCACGTCGTCGACGAGCGCGTACGCACCACCGGTTGCGAGCAGTCCGATACCGAGCAGCGCTGCGGTCGCGAGCGGGGCGCGTCGCTTCGCCGACGTCCGCGAGGAGGTTCGGGTTGATTTCCGAAGGAACATGACTCTCTCTCCTGAGGGGCTACGCGAAGAACGGCAGCAGGTAGATGACGAAGAACAGCGCGACCCACACGACATCGACGAAGTGCCAGTAGTACGAGATGCACAGCGCGCTCGTGGACTCCCTGGCACCCATCTTCCGGACGGAGTAGATCCGGCCGATGACGAGCAGGAAGGCGACGAGCCCGCCCGTGACGTGCAGGCCGTGGAAGCCCGTGGTCATGTAGAAGGCGCTCGTGAACGCGTTGAGGTTGAGGACGTAGCCCTCCGTGACGAGCGTCGCGTACTCCCAGACCTGACCCGATACGAAGACCGCACCGAGGAAGACGGTCAGGAAGAACCACTCGACGGTGCCCCACTGCGACGGACGCCAGCCGGTCGCTCGGGCCTGCGCGCGCTCGGCCGCGAAGACGCCGAACTGGCACGTGAACGAGGAGGCCACGAGGATCGTCGTGTTGATGCTGGAGAACGGGATGTTCATGATCTCGTGACCCGCTTGGAACTGCTCCGGCGCCATCGCCCGCAGTGTGAAGTAGATCGCGAAGAGGCCTGCGAAGAACATGACTTCGCTGCCGAGCCACACGATGACGCCGATGGCGGTCGTGTTGGGACGATGAACCGGAGAAACGGCCGGAGCGGAAGTTGCAGCAGTCACGCATCCCATTATGTCGGATTTCCCAGATCGCCACGCCACTCTGCCCGGCCCGCGCGTCGCTGCCCCGGGAACGCGGGGCGCGGCCGGGCCGCCCGGCACCGGATGATGCAGGACGCGACGCGTCGGTGCCGCACTATCGTGGTGCGCATGACGATCGCGCCCACCTGGCCCACACTGCTCGAGTCGCTGCTGAACGGACAGGACCTCTCGGTGTCGGACGCGACGTGGGCGATGGAGCAGATCGTCACGGGTCAGGTCTCGCAGGCCCGCCTCGCGGCGTTCCTCGTGGCGCTGCGTGCGAAGGGCGAGACGGTCGACGAGATCGTCGGATTCCGGGACGCGGCGCTCGCGCACGCCGTTCCGCTGGACGTGACGCCGTGGGCCCTCGACATCGTCGGCACGGGTGGTGACATGGTCGGCACGGTGAACGTGTCGACGATGTCGGCGTTCGTGTGCGCCGGTGCGGGCGTTCCCGTCATCAAGCACGGGGGCCGCGCGGCGAGCGCCCGCTCCGGATCCTCGGACGTCCTCACCGCGCTCGGGGCCGAGCACAGCGACGATCCCGAGCGGGTCGCGCGGATCTTCCACGACGTGGGGCTGACGTTCCTCTTCGCGTCGCTGTTCCATCCCGGATTCGCGAACGCCGCGCCGGTGCGCGGGGAACTCGGGATCTCGACCGTCTTCAACTTCCTCGGTCCCCTCACGAATCCCGCACGCCCGGAGGCCTCGGCCGTGGGCGTCGCGAAGACGAACGCGATCCCGCTCGTCACCGGCGTCTTCCGGACGCGCGGTGCCGCCGCGCTCGTGTTCCGCGGTGACGACGGACTCGACGAACTCACCGTGACCGGGTACTCACACATCTGGGAGGTGTCGAACGGGGCGATCACCGAGCACGACGTGCACCCGCGCGACGTCGGGCTCGACACGTATCCCATGGAGCAGCTGCTCGGCGGCTCGCCGGTCGACAACGCTGCGATCGCGCGACGCGTGCTCGCCGGCGAGCAGGACGGCGCGGTCCGTGACATCGTGCTGCTGAACGCGGCGGCCGGGATGGTCGCGCACGACCTCGCGACCACCCCGGAGAGCCAGGAGCGGCTTCTCCGCGAGCGGCTCAGCGAGAAGATCGGCCTCGCCCGCGCGGCGATCGACGAGGGCCGTGCGATCCGGTTGCTCGACGACTGGGTCGCGGCCACGCGCGCCTGACGCGTCCGAACCGGGCTCCCGAGCGATCGGAGTTCCGGAGGGACGCCGAAGGGCGGGGATCGAGGATCCCCGCCCTTCGGCGTCGTGCGTCGTCGGTCAGACGACGTCCTCGTCGACCCAGTCGAGGGTCTTCGTGACGGCCTTCTGCCAGTTGCGGTACAGGCGATCGCGCTCGGCGACGTCGATCGACGGCGTCCACCGCTTGTCCTCCTGCCAGTTCGCGGCGACCTCGTCGAGGTCCTTCCAGTAGCCCACCGCGAGACCGGCCGCGTACGCGGCACCGAGCGCGGTCGTCTCGGTGACCTTGGGGCGCACCACGTCGGTGTCGAGGATGTCGGCCTGGAACTGCATCAGCGTGTCGTTCGCGACCATGCCGCCGTCGACCTTGAGCTCGGCGAGCGGCACACCGGAGTCGGCGTTGCACGCGTCGAGCACGTCGCGCGTCTGGAACGCGGTCGACTCGAGTGCGGCGCGAGCGATGTGCCCCTTGTTCACGAAGCGCGTGAGGCCGACGATCGCACCACGGGCGTCCGATCGCCAGTGGGGAGCGAAGAGTCCCGAGAACGCCGGCACGATGTACGTGCCACCGTTGTCCTCGACCGAGCTCGCGAGGGTCTCGATCTCCGGTGCGCTCCCGATGAGACCGAGATTGTCGCGCAACCATTGCACGAGTGAACCGGTCACGGCGATCGATCCCTCGAGGGCGTACACCGGGGGCTCGTCGCCGAGCTTGTAGCAGACCGTCGTGAGCAGGCCGTTGTCGGACTGCACGATCTCGTCGCCCGTGTTGTAGATGAGGAACGAGCCCGTGCCGTACGTGTTCTTCGCCTCACCGCGTGTGAACGCGGCCTGGCCGAAGGTCGCGGCCTGCTGGTCGCCGAGGATGCCGGCGATCGGGACCTCGCGCAGCAGCGAGTTGTCCGACGCGTAGCCGTAGATCTCGGACGACGAGCGGATCTCGGGGAGGAGGGAGCGTGGCACGTCGAAGGCCTCGAGGATCGAGTCGTCCCACTCGAGGGTCCGCAGATCCATGAACAGGGTGCGGCTCGCGTTCGTGACGTCGGTCGCGTGGACGCCGCCGTTCACCCCGCCCGTGAGGTTCCAGAGGACCCACGTGTCGGTCGTGCCGAACAGCAGGTCGCCCGCCTCGGCCCGTTCACGCACACCCTCGACGTTCTCGAGGATCCAGACGATCTTCGTGCCCGCGAAGTAGGTGTTGAGCGGCAGACCGACCGTGTCACGGAACCGGTCCACCCCCTCGTCGCCCGCCAGTCGGTCGACGATCGACTGGGTGCGCGCGTCCTGCCAGACGATCGCGTTGTACACGGGCTCACCCGTGTTCTTGTCCCAGATGACGGCGGTCTCGCGCTGATTGGTGATGCCGATCGCGGCGATGTCGTGGCGGGTGATGTTCGCCTTGCCGAGCGCCTGGCCGATGACCTCGCGCGTGTTGGTCCAGATCTCGTTCGCGTCGTGCTCGACCCAGCCGGCACGGGGGAAGATCTGCTCGTGCTCGAGTTGACCGGTCGCGACGATCGACCCCGAGTGGTCGAAGACGATGGCGCGACTCGAGGTGGTGCCCTGGTCGATGGCGATGACGTACTTGCTCACGGTGATGTGACTCCTTCGTCGTGGATGCGTTCAGAAGTATGGGGGCCGGCGCTGGGAGGAGACCCGTCCCGGCGTCGGCCGATGTCGGTCGGGTGGGATCAGAGGATGATGGCGGCGGGCAGCAGCCAGACGCCCAGGAGACCGCCGAGGGCGCCGCCGATGAGCGGGCCGACGATCGGGACCCACGCGTACGACCAGTCGCTCGAGCCCTTGCCCTTGATCGGCAGGATCGCGTGGGCGATGCGGGGTCCGAGGTCACGGGCGGGGTTGATGGCGTACCCCGTGGGGCCACCGAGGCTCGCGCCGATACCGACGATGATGAGCGCGACGGCGAGCGGTGCGAGGTTGCCGAGCGAGAACGCGCCCGAGGTCGTGTCGTGGATCGACGCGAAGTTCTTGAACGAGATCACCGCGAAGACGAGCACGAAGGTGCCGATCGCCTCGGTGACGGTGTTCCAGCCGTAGCTGCGGATCGCGGGGCCGGTCGCGAAGACGCCGAGCTTCGCGGCGGGGTCCGGCTCCTCGTCGAAGTGCTGCTTGTAGGCCAGCCAGCACAGCACGGCGCCGAGGATGGCGCCGAGCATCTGGGCGAGGATGCGCACGGCGATGTCGGCGAAGTCGACGGTCCCGCCGGTCGCGGCGTTGTTGATCGCGACACCGATCGTGACGGCGGGGTTGAGGTGACCGCCCGAGTAGGCCGACGTGAGCACGCCGACGAACACGGCGAGACCCCAGCCCCAGTTGACGAGGAGGAAGCCGCCGCCGTTGCCCTTCGTGCCCTTGAGGGCCACGTTGGCGACGACACCGCAACCCAACAGGAGGAGCAGCGTCGTACCGACGGCCTCCGAGACGAAGATGAGTCCCAGATTCATTGTGGGAGGCCTTTCTGTAAGTGCAGAACCGGCACCTGTGCCGGGCACCCTCGGGTGCGAAGTCACCATATCTGCACGGGGTGCGTTTCGGCACGCTGATCTTCACTTTTCTCGATATCCGACAGCCCGGTCGACGCCACTGCCCGCCGTCATGTGGGAGCGATAGTGTTCGGGCAGACGGCGGAGCCCGTCCGCCTGGCACCATGGAGGCAACGTACCGTGAAGAAACTCATCAACGACCCCGAGGACGTGGTTTCGGAGGCCGTCGCGGGAATGGCCGTCGCGCACGCGGACCTGATCCGCGTCGAGACCGATCCGATCTTCATCGTCCGGGCCGACGCGCCCGTCGCGGGCAAGGTCGGCATCGTGTCGGGCGGTGGCAGCGGCCACGAGCCGATGCACGGTGGACTCGTCGGTCCCGGCATGCTCGACGCGGCCGTGCCCGGCCCCGTCTTCACCTCACCCACGCCCGATCCCATCGTCGCGGCGACGAAGGCCGTCGACGCGGGCCGGGGCGTCCTGCACATCGTCAAGAACTACACGGGCGACGTCCTCAACTTCGAGACGGCGGCCGATCTCGCGGCCGCCGAGGACATCGAGGTGCGCAGCGTCGTCGTCGACGACGACGTCGCGGTGAAGGACAGCCTCTACACGGCCGGGCGTCGCGGTGTCGCGGGGACGGTCCTCGTCGAGAAGATCGCCGGCGCCGCAGCCGATCGCGGGGACGACCTCGACGCGGTCGCGGCGATCGCGACGCGCGTCAACGCGCAGGTCCGCTCGATGGGCGTCGCGCTCACGGCGTGCACGGTGCCCCACGCGGGCGAACCGAGCTTCGACCTGCCGGACGACGAGATCGAGATCGGCATCGGCATCCACGGTGAACCCGGTCGCGCGCGCATCCCGATCGAGCCGGCCGACCGGATCGTCGATCGCCTGCTCGAGCCGATCCTCGAGGACCTGCCGTTCGAGTCGGGTGACGACGTGCTCCTGTTCGTCAACGGCATGGGCGGGACACCGCTCATCGAGCTCTACATCGTCTACCGGCGCGCGGCCGAGGTCCTCGCGGAGCGGGGCATCAACGTGACGCGCCACCTCGTGGGCGACTACACGACGTCCCTCGAGATGCAGGGGGCGTCGATCACGGTGCTCAAGCTCGACGACGAACTGACCGAACTCTGGGACGCGCCCGTCGAGACCGCGGCCCTCCGCTGGGGGCGATGACCATGGCACTCGGAACCGCATGGGCCGTCGACTGGACGCGCCGCGCGGCGGCACTCGTCGAGGAGCACAAGCAGGAGCTCACGCACCTCGACCGCGACATCGGTGACGGCGACCACGGCGAGAACCTCGACCGCGGGTTCCGCGCGGTCGTCGCGAAGCTCGACGCGTCGGCCGCGGACGCGACGCCGGGTGACGTCCTCAAGCTCGTCGCGACGACGCTCATCTCGACGGTCGGCGGAGCCGCCGGGCCGCTCTACGGAACGGCGTTCCTCAAGGGGAGCACGGCGATCAAGGGGCTCGACGAACTCGACGGTGCCGCGATCGTGGCGTTCCTGACCGCCGCGCGGGACGGCATCGTCCTCCGCGGCAAGGCCGAGCCGGGCGACAAGACGATGATCGACGCCTGGACGCCCGCGGTCGACGCGGCGGCGGCAGCGGGGGACGACCCCGTCGCGGCACTCAGGGCCGCCGCCGACGCGGCGGCGGCCGGCGCCGTCGCGACCGAGCCGCTCGTCGCCCGGAAGGGGCGCGCCAGCTACCTCGGTGAGCGCAGCGCCGGTCACCGCGACCCGGGTGCCCAGTCGACGGCGTACATCCTCGAGGCCGCCGCGGCGGCCGCGGAGGCGAACGCATGACCGTCGCGCTCGTGTTCGTGTCGCACTCCGCCGACGTCGCGCGCGGGGTCGTCGAGATCACGCGGCAGATGGCCGGCGCGGTGCCGCTCGAGGCGGCCGGCGGGACGGACGAGGACGGGATCGGGACGAGCTTCGATCGCGTCGAGGGCGCCGTCCACCGAGCCCTGTCGGCCTCCGACGGCTCCGGTGTCGTCGTCCTGTGCGATCTCGGCTCCGCCGTGCTCACGAGCGAGACCGTGCTCGACGTGCTCGACGACGACGAGCGCGAGCTCGTCCGGATCGCCGACGCCCCGCTCGTCGAGGGCGCGGTCGTCGCCGGTGTCGCTGCACAGCAGGGGCAGGACCTCGCGGCGGTCGTCGCCGCCGCCGAGGGCGCCTGGGGGCGGGCGGCCCCCGCCGACGCGCCTGCCCCGCCCGAACCGGCGTCGGACACGACCGCCGTCGCCGGGAGCGACGCCGCGGGCGACGCCACGCACGACGACGGCACGGTCGTCCGCACCGTGCGCGTCGTCAACGAGATGGGCGTGCACGCGCGTCCCGCGGCCGAGCTCGTGAAGACGGCGTCGACGTTCGACGCCGACATCACGGTCGGCGGTGCGAACGCGAAGAGCATCCTCGCGGTCGTCGCGCTCGGGTCCAAGCGCGGCGACGAACTCGAGGTCCGGGCGAGCGGGGCGGACGCGGCCGCCGCGGTCGACGCCGTCGCCGGGCTCATCGAATCGGGCTTCGGGGAGGACTGAAGCTCACTCCGTGGAATGAAGCCCCTCCTCGCCGCGCTCGGTAGACTCGCAGCATATTCGGCGGCGACGTCGTGCCGGAGCGTGCGAGGAGGGGCTCGACCACATGACCGTGTTCATCATCATCGGTGCGATCGGTCTCGCGCTGCTCGTCGTGTCTTTCCTGTTCGACGGACTGTTCGACCTCGACGGCGGCGGGTTCATCTCGATCCCCGGGATCGCGATCGCGCTCACGGTCTTCGGCGCGTCCGGGGCACTCGCGACGAGCCTCTCGCTCGACATCGTGTGGGCCTACGTCATCGCGATCGGGATCGGTCTCGTCGCGTACATCGGCTCGGCGCTGCTCATCCGCAGTCTCGCGCGCTCGAGCGACGGTGAGGCCCGCGACGTGACCGGTGACACGGGGATCGCGAAATCCGACATCACGTCCGCGAGCGGCGAGGTCGCCCTCGACGCGGCGGGCGAGATCGAGCGTCGTCAGGCGTTCGCGGACGAACCCATCAGCGAGGGCACCCGCATCCGCGTCGTCCAGGCGTTCGGCTCGCGCATCAAGGTGGAGCCGCTCGTGACGGGTGTCGTGCCCGACGCGACGTCGCACTGACCGAATCCAGACCCCCCCCTCCCGACTACCGAGAAGGACCCACATGGACTTCATCACCGACAACGTCGGGGTGCTCGCGGTCATCGTGATCGTCATCGCCCTCGTCGCGCTCGCCGTGTTCATCTCCTCCCGTATCCGCCGGGTGCCCCCCAACGAGGCGCTCATCATCGTCGGCCGCGGCGCCGGCGTGAAGGGCTCCGCCGACCTCACGGGCCAGCGCGTCGTCATCGGCGGTCGCACGTTCGTCTGGCCGATCCTGCAGCAGGGCTTCGCGATGTCGCTCGAACAGCGACAGATCGGCATCCAGGTCGAGGGTGTCGACAAGAACCGCATCAAGATCGCGATCAAGGCCTCGATCAACTTCAAGGTGTCGGGCAGCGAGGACGGCGTGCGCCGCGCCGCGCAGCGCTTCCTCGACCAGCAGCAGGGCCTCAACGACATCATCCGCGAGTCCCTCGAGGGGTCGCTGCGCTCCATCGTGGGCGACATGACGATCGAGCAGATCATCTCGGACCGCAAGTCGCTCTCCGATCGCGTCGTCGCCGAGACGAAGGCGGACCTCATCGAGCAGGGTCTCCAGGTCGACCTCCTCAACATCTCGGACATCTCGACGCCCGGCAGCGACTACCTGCAGAACCTGGGGCGCTCCGAGTCCGCTCGTGCCCGTCAGGTCGCCGAGGTCAGCGAGGCCGAGGCGGCCCGGGTGTCCGAGTTCGCGAAGATCGAGGCGTCCGAGCGGATCGCCGAGCGCGAGAAGGAACTGCGCCTGCGCCAGGCGTCGATCAAGGCCGAGACCGATCGCGCGAACGCCGAGGCCGACGCCGCCGGACAGTTCGCCCGGGCCGAGCAGGACCGCCTCGTCGCACAGCAGGAGCGCGAGGCGCTCGCCGAGCAGGCGCGCGTGACCCAGGAGAAGCTCGACATCGAGGTCCGCAAGCCCGCCGAGGCGCAGGCCTACGCACAGGTGCAGGATGCGAACGCGCGTCGCGACACGGAGAACGCGGCGACCGACGCCGAGGTCTACAAGCGCACCCGGACGGCCGAGGCGAACAAGGTCGCGGCCGTGCAGGACGCCGAGGCCGCCGCCACGGCGGTGCGCTACGCCGGTGAGGCGGAGCGCGACCGGCAGATCGCGTTCGCGGCCGGTATCCGGGCCGAGGGTGAAGCGAAGGCAGCCGCGATCGAGGCGGAGGGTGTCGCGGAGGCGAAGGCGACCGACGCGAAGGCCGAGGCGCTGCGCAAGTACGGTGAGGCTGCGCTCGCGCAGGAGATCATCTCGCGTCTGCCCGAGATCGTGCGCGCGGCGGCCGAGCCCGTCGGCAACATCGACACGCTCACGGTCGTCTCGACCGATGGTGCGTCGGCCGTCACGAAGACGGTCGGACAGGTGCTCGGCGAGGGCTCGGAGGTCCTCAAGTCGCTCACCGGCATCGACCTGCAGACGCTCCTCGGGAGTGTCGGCGAGACGTCGGGATTCGGTCGGCGCGAGCGAGCCACGACGGAACCGAGCGACACGACGGACTGAGTGTCCCTCCCGCGGGCCGGGTGTCGATGACGAATCGTTATCGGCACCCGGCCCGCGGCGTCCCCGTGATCGGTAGCGTGCTGGCCATCACGGGACGACCCCGAGCGCGTCGGAGGAGGGGACGATGTTGTTCGAACTCGCGTGGCTCAGCTGGCTCGTCGTGGGGCTCGTGGCGGGCGCCGTCGCCAAGCTCGTCGTACCCGGCCGGCGCGGTGGTGGGTTCTGGGTCACGATGCCCCTGGGGGTGCTCGGTGCGATGCTCGGTGGTGCACTCGCGGGCCTCGTGTTCCGGGTCGAGGACGCCGGATTCACGAGCCTCTGGACGTGGCTCTCCGCGATCCTGGGTGCGCTCGTCGTCCTCGTCGTCTGGGGCGCGCTCAGCACGCGCCGCGGTGCGCGAGCGGTGCGGAAGTAACCTCGCGCCGTCCGTCGGTTCGCCCGGCCGCCGTACACTGTCGCCGTGCCCTCACGCCGACGAGCCCACGACGACAACGAACTGCCACGACGCGACGACGTCGACCGTGTGACACGGGACGCCGGACGCTCGACCCGCCATCCGGCGGCCGACGAGCCCGCGCGACTCGAGGTCGCCGCGTTCCGACCGGGATTCCTCACGTCGGCCCGGTTCGTGGCACCGGCCCTCCTCGTCGTCGGGATGCTCGTGCTCATCCCGTTCCTCGGGACCCCCGTCGGTCGCTCGCAGCTCGAGCGACTCGGGTTCGGCGGCCTGCTCGGCGGTTGGTTCGTCCTCGTCGCCGCCGCGTGCGTCGCGGCGATCCTCGCGATCGCGATCCTGCGCTGGGTGTCCTCGGGCACGAGACGGTACGCGCGGCGGGACGTCCTCCGGCTCGCGGCGGGGGACGCCGTCGCCGCGGGCGCGGCCGCCGCGTTCGTCTCGTTCCTCGTGTCGGGCGGCATCGAGGACGTCACGCGGGTGCTCACGGTCACGTTCGTGATCTGCGCCCTCTTCACCTGGGCGATGCTCGTGCCGCTCTACCGACGCGGCTGGGACGGCGTCGCGGCCGATCGGGGAATCCAGGTCTGACCGCATCGTGCCGATCGATCACGACCTCCTCGTGCACGTCGAGACCTCACTCGCGCGTGCGCAGGACGGCGCGACCGTCCGCCGCTGGGCCCACCCCGATGCGATCTTCGTCGTGCCCGGATTCGTCCTGGGCCTCGACGACTACGCCGGTGCGCTCGACGTGTCGGAGGAGTGGGACCGGATCGAGGTCGAGCACGACCGCACCGTGCGAGTAGGCGACGACGCCGTCGCGGTCGTCTCGCGCTTCACGGGGCTGCGCGGTGATCGGGTCTATCGGGCCGACACGGTCTCGACCTACGTCGACACCGTGGAGGGCCCACGGCTCGTCACCCATCAGCACACGCCGGAATGGACCCCGGACGACGAGCCCCGTTGATCCGGTCCATGATTGAATACTGATCGAGCGGTCGGTATTCCACCCCGCCACGGGACGAAGGAGTTCACATGGCCGAGGCGTTGCTCGTGGGCGGGGTCCGCACCCCGGTCGGACGGTACGGGGGTGCGCTCGCGTCGGTCCGCCCCGATGATCTCGCGGCGATCGCGATCAGGGCCGCGGTCGAACGTGCGGGCGTGGCGCCGGAGCTCGTCGACGAGGTGGTGCTCGGCAATGCGAACGGGGCGGGTGAGGAGAACCGCAACGTCGCACGGATGGCGTGGCTGCTCGCGGGATACCCGCTGTCGGTGCCGGGCATCACGGTCAACCGGCTCTGTGCCTCGGGGATGTCCGCGATCGTCCTCGCCGCGCAGATGATCCGTGCGGGCGACGCGGACATCGTCGTGGCCGGCGGCGTCGAGTCGATGACGAGGGCGCCGTGGGTGACGGCCAAGCCCGAGGCCGCGTGGTCGAAACCGGGCCCGGCCTACGACACGTCGATCGGCTGGCGGTTCCCGAATCCGCGCTTCGTCGACGGTGCGCTGCGGCGCGAGGGCAAGATGACCTTCTCGATGCCCGAGACGGCGGAGGAACTCGCCCGCGTCGACGGCATCTCCCGGGCCGACTCGGACGCCTTCGCCGTGCGGTCGCACGAGCGCGCCCTCGCGGCGATCGCCGCGGGGCGCTTCGCGGACGAGATCGTGCCCGTCGAGGTGACCGGGCGCCGCGGCGCGGTCACGGTCGTGGACACGGACGAGGGACCCCGGCCCGGGACGACGACCGAGGTGCTCGCGAAGCTGCTCCCCGTCGTCGCCGGCGGCGACGTCGTGACGGCCGGAAACTCCTCGAGCCTGAACGACGGCGCCTCCGCCGTCGTCGTCGCGTCCGAGGACGCCGTCCGGCGCCACGGCCTCACGCCCCGGGCGAGGGTCGTCGCCGGCGGCGCGGCCGGGGTGGAGCCCGAGATCATGGGGATCGGTCCCGTTCCCGCGACGCGACGCGTGCTCGAGCGAGCGGGGCGACGGCTCGACGAGATCGGGGCCGTCGAGCTCAACGAGGCGTTCGCGAGCCAATCGCTCGCGACGATCCGCCGCCTCGGTCTCGATCCCGACATCGTGAACCGGGACGGCGGTGCGATCGCGCTCGGGCACCCGCTCGGCTCGTCCGGCTCTCGCATCACGATCACGCTGCTCGGACGCATGGAGCGCGAGGGGGCGGACCTCGGGCTCGCGACGATGTGCATCGGCGTCGGGCAGGGCGCCGCGCTGCTCGTGGAGCGCGTCTGATGGGCGGGGAACGGATCGACGGCGTGTTCGAGGAGTTCGAGCGCGTCCGCGTCGATGTCGCACCCGATCGCGTCGTCGCGACCCTCGACCACGCCGCGACGAAGAACGCGATCGACCAGCGGACGGTCGACGAACTGCACGCGCTGTGCGCGTGGCTCGAGCGTCGACCGCGCATCCTGATCCTTCGCGGCGCGAACGGCCTGTTCGCGTCGGGCGCCGACATCGCCCAGCTCCGCGAGCGCCGTCGCGACGACGCGCTCGCCGGCATCAACTCGTCGATCTTCGATCGCGTCGCGCGACTCCCGATGCCCGTCGTCGCGGCGGTCGAGGGCTATGCACTCGGGGGAGGGGCGGAGCTCGCGCTCGCCGCGGACTTCCGGCTCGCGTCGGACGATCTGCGCATCGGGAACCCGGAGGCAGGGCTCGGGATCATCGCCGCCGCGGGGGCGACCTGGCGGTTGCGCGAGCTCGTGGGTGAGCCGATCGCGAAGGAGATCCTCATGGCGGGGCGCGTCCTCGGCGCGCGGGAGGCACTCGATTGTCGGCTCGTGAGCGAGGTGCATCCCGCGGGCGAGCTCCTCGCCGCGGCGCACGCACTCGCCGACCGCATCGCGACGCAGGACCCGCTCGCGATCCGGCTCACGAAGGCGGTGTTCCATGCGCCGCGCGACGCACACCCGGTCGTCGACACGATCGCACAGGCGATCCTGTTCGAATCGGACGCGAAGTTCGATCGCATGCAGGCGTTCCTCGACCGACGTGCCGCGCGGGCGGACGGTGCCGCGCGGTCGGGCGCCCCGCGCGGCTCGGGCACCTCGGCGACGACGGGTGAGGCTGACGGCGAGCCCGGTGGGGGCAGAGCCGACGACGGGGTGCCGCGTGGTCGCGGCGACGGGAAGGACGAGGGATGAGTGCGGAACTGCCGGAACGGATCGGTGTCGTCGGCGGCGGGCGGATGGGTGCTGGGATCGCGCACGCCTTCCTCGTGGCCGGGTGCGAGGTCGTCGTCGCCGAACGCGACGCGGCCGCCGCCGAGGCGGCGCGCGAGCGCGTGATGGGATCGGTCGCGACCTCGACCGCGCGCGGTGCCGTGGACGAGACCGCCGAGGCCCTCTCGGCGCGACTTCGGACGGTCGACGCGCTCGACGAACTGTCCGACCGCGAGCTCGTCGTCGAGGCGGTCTTCGAGGACCTCCGCGTCAAGCTCGACACGCTCGTCGGCGTCGAGCGCGTCCTCGACGAGCGGGCCGTCCTCGCGTCGAACACGTCCTCGCTGAGCCTCACCGAGCTCGCGGCGGCGCTGCACCGCCCCGCGCGGTTCGTGGGGCTGCACTTCTTCAATCCCGTCCCCGCCTCGACGCTCGTCGAGGTCGTGCTCGCGCCGGAGACGGGGGAGGACGTCCGGTCCGCCGCGCCCGAGTGGGTGCGGGCGCTCGGGAAGACGCCGATCGTCGTCAACGACTCCCCGGGATTCGCGTCGAGTCGGTTGGGGGTCGCGATCGCGCTCGAGGCGATGCGCATGGTCGAGGAGGGCGTCGCGTCCGCGCAGGACATCGACCTGGCCATGGAGCTCGGCTACCGGCACCCCGCGGGTCCGCTGCGTACGACCGACATCGTGGGACTCGACGTGCGCCTCGGCATCGCGGAGTACCTGCACGAGACGCTCGGCGAGCGGTTCGCGCCCCCGGACGTGCTCCGTGAGAAGGTCGCGCGCGGGGAGCTCGGGCGCAAATCGGGAACGGGCTTCTACGACTGGTCGTGACGCGTCGTGGCTGCCGGTGCGCGGCGTCGTGAGCTAGCCTGATGCAATACCGACCGAAAGGTCGGGAATTCTCCGGGGTGCGACGACGCGCCCGACCGCGCGAGCGCGACGAGGAATCGAGAGAGACGGGAACCGATGACGCAGACCGACCAGACCGCGACGACCGAGGTGCCGTTCGTCCCGAGCTACGTGCTCGGGTCCTGGTGGACCCCACCGGCCGGTACCGCGGGTGCCACCGTGCTCGATGCCTCGACCGGCGACGTGGTCGCGAGCGTGTCCACCGAGGGGCTCGACCTCGCGGAGGTCGTCGGGTACGCGCGGACCGTCGGGCGCGCGGGCGTCCAACCGCTCACGTTCCACCAGCGGGCCCTCAAGCTCAAGGATCTCGCGATCCACCTGCAGGCGCACAAGACCGAGCTGTACGAGGTCTCGAACCGGACCGGTGCGACCCGGCGCGACAACCTCATCGACATCGACGGCGGGATCGGCGTCCTGTTCACGTACGGCTCGAAGGGCCGCCGGGAACTCCCGAACGCGACGGTCGAGATCGATGGTGCGGTCGAGCCGCTCTCGGCCGACGGCTCGTTCGTCGGCGAGCACGTGTACACGTCGCTCCCCGGGGTCGCGGTCGAGATCAACGCGTTCAACTTCCCCGTGTGGGGCATGCTCGAGAAGTTCGCGCCCGCGTTCCTCGCGGGGCTGCCCTCGATCGTGAAACCCGCGACGCCGACCGGATTCGTGACGGCGGCGTGCGTCCGCCTCATCGCGGACTCGGGGATCCTGCCCGAGGGGTCGATCCAGCTCGTCTCGGGTTCCGCACGCGACCTGCTCGACCACCTCGACTACCGCGACGCCGTCGCGTTCACGGGATCGGCGTCGACCGCCGACACGCTCCGGGCCCACCCGGCGGTCCGTGAGGGCGGCGTACGGTTCACGGCGGAGGCCGACTCGCTCAACGCCGCGATCCTCGGCCCCGACGCGGTCGACGGCACGCCGGAGTTCGAGGCGTTCGTGAAATCCGTCGTCACCGAGATCACGGCGAAGGCGGGCCAGAAGTGTACGGCGATCCGTCGCGTCATCGCGCCCGCACCGCTCGTGGGTGTTCTCGTCCGGGCCATCGCGGATCGCATCGAGGAGCGCGTCGCGCTCGGCGATCCCCGGAGCGAGGCGACGACGATGGGGCCGCTCGCGTCCCTCGATCAGCTCGCGGACGTCCGCCACGCGGTCGAGGACCTCGTCGCGGGAGGCGGCCGCATCGCGTACGGCTCGCTCGACGCGCCGGCCGGGCTCGCACCGGGAGGAGCGTTCATGTCGCCCGTCGTCCTGACCTTCGACGACGCCCGGGCCGAGATCGTGCACGAGCGCGAGGCGTTCGGCCCCGTCACGAGCGTCCTCGGCTACACGTCGCTCGACGACGCCGTCGAACTCGCCGCGCTCGGCGCCGGTTCGCTCGTCGCGACGGTCTGCAGCCACGACCCGGACGTCGCCCGCACGCTCCTGACGGGGATCGCGGGCCACCACGGTCGCGTGCTCCTGCTCGACCGGGACGACGCGAAGACCTCGACGGGCCACGGCTCACCAGTCCCGCACCTCGTGCACGGTGGCCCGGGCCGCGCCGGTGGCGGTGAGGAGCTCGGGGGCATCCGTGCCGTCCACCACTACATGCAGCGCACGGCCGTGCAGGGATCGCCCGATCTGCTGACGGCCGTCACGGGCGTCTGGCACCGTGGCGCGGCGCGCCGGATCGCGGGGGATCCCGCCTTCGGCGGCTCGCCCGACGTCGTCCACCCGTTCCGGCGCGCGCTCGACACGCTCCGCGTCGGCGACGCGTTCGTCTCGGGCCTCCGACGCGCGACGCGCGAGGAGATCCAGGCCTTCGCCGACACGACGGGCGACGTGTTCTATGCACACGTCGACGACGCCGCGGCCGAGGCGAACCCCTTCTTCCCGGGCGTCGTCGCGCACGGCTACCTCCTCGTGTCGTGGGCGGCCGGACTCTTCGTCGCGCCGGGTCGGAGTCCCGTGCTCGCGAACTCCGGCCTCGAGAACCTGCGCTTCGTCACGCCGATCGGCGTCGACGACGAGGTGCGCGTGGAACTCACCGCGAAGCGGATCACGCCGCGGGAGACCGACGACTACGGCGAGGTTCGCTGGGACGCCGTGCTCTACAACCAGCGCGACGAGGTGGTCGCGAACTACGACGTGCTCACGCTCGTCGCCGCCGACGAATCGCAGGCGCTCGGGGGATGATGGCCTCGGGCCGTTCCCTCGCGGCACCGGAGGGAGACCCATGCGCCTGCTCGTCGTCGACGACGATCGTCCGCTCGCCGACATCGTGCGGCGTGCCCTGACGAAGGACGGGCACGTCGTCGCGGTCGAACACGACGGCATCGCGGGGCTCGAGGCCGCGTCGAGCGGCGACTTCGACGCGATCGTGCTCGACCTCATGCTTCCCGGCCTGAGCGGTTTCCGGGTGGTCGCGGAACTGCGGCGCCGTGGCGTGTGGACACCCGTGCTCATGCTCACGGCGAAGGACGGCGAGTTCGACGAGGCCGAGGCGCTCGACTCGGGAGCGGACGACTACCTCACGAAGCCGTTCAGTCTTGTGGTGCTCGCCGCCCACCTGCGCGCGATCGCCCGGCGCGGTGCCGGAGAACGCTCCGGCGCGCTGCGCGTCGGCGATCTCGAACTCGATCCGCGCGGCCACGCGGTGCGCCGCGGAGGCACCCCCATCGAGCTCACGGCGACGGAATTCCGTCTCCTCGAGTTCCTCATGCGCCGGGCGGGCCGGGCGATCTCGAAGTCGGAGATCCTCGCCGGGGTCTGGGACGACGCGGCCGAGAACGCACCGAACCTCGTCGAGGTGTACATCGGGTACCTGCGCCGCAAGATCGACCAGCCGTTCGGGGCCCGCAGCATCACGACGCTGCGCGGGGTGGGCTACCGCTTCGAGCCGCCGTCGGGCGACGGATCCGACGGGGCGCACGGCAGGGTCACGACGAACGACGCGCCGCCCAGTTCCTGAGCGTCCTCGACGCGCACGGTCCCGCCGTGCGCCCGCACGAGCTCACCGACGATCGCGAGGCCGAGGCCGGCGCCGCCCGCCTCGCGCGTGCGGGCCTCGTCGAGTCGGACGAAGCGTTCGAAGATCCGGTCACGGTCCGCGGGCGCGATCCCCGCGCCGTCGTCCGACACCCGGACGACGACGTGGTCGCCGTCCGTGGCGCTCGCGAGCTGCACGGTCGCGTTCGCGTGTCGCGCGGCGTTGTCGACGAGATTCCGCAGGACCGTCGTCAGGCGACGGGTGTCGCCGCGAACGCGTGCGGGGGCCGGTCGCACGGCGACGTCGAGGCTTGTCGTCGCCCGGACGCGCGATGCCTCCCGTCGAAGCAGCTCGTCGAGATCGACCTCGTCGCGATCGAGCCGGAGCCCGCCGTCGGCAATGCTCGACAGGGTGAGGAGGTCGTCGACGAGGTCGCCGAGTCGCGCGGTCTGTTCCCGGAGGAGCGGACCGAGCCGCTCCCACTCACCGGGGTCGCGTTCGCCGAGTTCGACGGCGGCGCGCACGGTCGCGATGGGCGAGCGCAGTTCGTGTCCCGCATCGGACACGAACGCCCGCTGTGCGGCACGGCCGCGTTCGATGCGATCGAGCATGTCGTTCATCGTCTCCGCGAGGTCGTGCACCTCGTCGCGCGAGGTCGGGACGGTGACGCGGACGCCGAGTGACGCCGGATCGTCGCCGATCGCCGCGACCCGCCGTCGCATCGCCTCGACGTCACGGAGCGTGCGGGCGACGGCGAACCTGGTCGCGGCGGCTGCCGCGAGGACGAGGATGGGGACCGCGGCGGCGAGACTCGCGGCGAGCGTGTCGACCGATCGCGCCGCGGGGGCCTGGGAGACCGCGACGAGGACACAGAACCGTTCCCCGAGCACGGTCGTCGGCGCGATCGCGACGAGGTCGTCCGCCGGGGCGCCGGGCACCCACCAGGTGTCGACGCCGACGATCGCGAGGCCGCCCGGCCCGGCGTCCGCGTCGGCGAACGGTGCGTCACCCGGCACGGAGGCCGCCACCACCGTGCCGTGCTCGTCGACGACCTGCACACGGAAGCCGTCGGCGTAGGCGTGGGGGACGGAGACGACGGCGGGGCCGGTGACGCTCACGAGGGCGGCGACGCGCTGTGCCTCGGCGGCCGCCTCGTCGGCGAGCTGCGCCCTGAACACACGGTGCAGGATCGTCCCGAGCAGGAACACGCCGAGCAGGAGGGGAACGGTGACGACGACGGCCGTCAGGACGGAGAGCCTGCCGCGCAGGCCGATGCCGGGGCGTCGCCCATCGCTCATGTCCGTCCTCCGATTCCGGCCGTCGTCGGGTGCGTCGAGGGGCCGTTCCCCGAGCGTAGGACGTCCCGCCGCCGTGACGTCCCACGCCCGGCCGGTCACGCGGTACCGAGCGTCACCTGCACGTCCCGCGTCGTCGTCCCGTCCGAGACGGACAGGGTGACCGTGTCGCCGGGGGAGTGCTCACGGACGAACCCGATGAGCGCCTCGGCGCCCGTCACGTCACGGCCGTCGATCGCGAGGACGACGTCGCCCTTCTGCAGGCCCGCGGACGCCGCGGGACTGCCCGCGGTGACCGCACCGACGAGCGCACCCGCCCGCGCGCTGTCCGCGAGCCGGACGCCGCCGTCACCCACCTGGATCCCGAGTGAGGCGTGTGCGACCGAACCGGTCGTGACGAGTTGCTCGACGACGTTCCGGACCTGGTCCGAGGGGATCGCGAAGCCGATGCCGATGTTGCCGCTCGTGCTCGACTCGTCGGTGCCGCTCGTCGTCGACGGGAGGGACGCGATCGCCGAGTTGATGCCGATGAGGCGACCGGCTGCGTCGACGAGTGCGCCGCCGCTGTTCCCCGGGTTGAGCGCCGCCGAGGTCTGGATCGCGTTCGTGACGACGGCGTCGCCGGACGCCGAACTCGTCGTCACGGGCCGATCGAGGGCACTGACGACGCCCGTCGTGACACTGCCCGAGAGCCCGAGCGGGTTGCCGACGGCCATGACGTCGGCACCGACGGCGACGTCGGCCGAGTCGCCGACGGTGATCGGGGTGAGCTGCGCGGGCGGGTTCGAGACCTTGAGGACCGCGAGGTCCGTCGAGGCGTCCTCGCCGACGACCGTCACCGGCAGGATCGTGCCGTCGCTCAGCAGGACGGAGATGCCGTCCGCCGTCGCACCGGCGATCACGTGGTCGTTCGTCACGATGTGACCGCTCGAGTCCCAGACGACACCCGATCCCTCGGACACCCCCTCGCTCGTCGTCGCGCTCACCGAGACGACACTCGACGAGACGGCCTGCGCGACGGCCGACCAGTCGATCGAGGCGGCCGAGGCCTGCGCGACGACGGCGCTCGACGCCGCCGACGAGCCGTCGCCGGCCGATCCCCACTGCTGCAGCGCGAACGTGCCGCCGAGCGAGACGGTCGTCGCGAGCACGGTCGCGACGATCGCGCTCGGCCAGTGGATCGCGGAGCGACGGCGCCTCGTCGATGTGGCGGTGCCACCGTCCGGCTGCCATGCGGCCTCGGGGGCCGCGACAGGCCACGCGGCGGCCGGACCGGCGCCGTGGGGAGTCGCACCGGGCCCGGTTGCCTGGTCCACTCGGAACCGCTCCGAAGCCGCGGTGCCGAATGCGCCGGGCTCGGGGACGGAACCGTTCGCGTCGAACCGTGGGGGATATCCGTGACCCGCGAACCCGCCGTCGGGGTACCCGGTACCGCCGGAGCCGCCGCCCGGGTACCCGCCGCTCGCGGATCCCTGGCCCGGGTACGCTTGGCCCGCGTACCCGGTGGCGCCGACGGACGGGTCGCCGACCGACGGTTGCAGCGGCGTCGACGGTTGCAGCGGCGTCGACGGTTGCAGCGGCGTCGACGGTGCGGTGAACGTGCCGCTCGGTCCGTCGTACCGAGGGGCACCGAAGGCACGGAAGCCGTCCGCGGCGCCACCGCTCGGCGGAAGGTCCGGCAGCGGGGCGAACGGGTCGCTCGTGCGCGGGGTGAACGTGTCCGGGAACCGCGTCGGATCGTGGGGGCGGGAGCCGTCCTGGAGCGGCGGGACGGGGTGGGACGGACCGACCCCCGGCACGACCGCGGTGTCCCCGTCGTGCGACGCGACGGGCATCGCCGCCCCGACGACGAATCCGTCCTCGGTGCGCCAGGCGGGTGCCGGGCCCGGGCCGTTCGTCGGCGAGCCGGTTCCGGACCCGAAGGGAACGTCCGTGCCGTCCTCCCGGTGGACGTCCGGGGTCCCGGTGTCGTTGCTGTGGCTGCGCTCGCTCACGATTGCTCCTCGTGGTCCGAAGTGATGTTTCTCGACCACGAGGGTGCGCCGGGGGCGCTGAGGCGATGCTGAGGCGCTCAGCGCCGTCTCAGCGAACGGCGACGGCGGCAGCCGATGGGGTCACGCGGGGCGCGAACGCAGGCCGTCGAACGCGATGGCGACGACGCTGTCGGCGATCTCCTCGCGTCGGAGCGGGCCGTCGGGCCGGTACCACTCGATGATGGAGTTGATCATGCCGAACACGAGTCGCGTGACGACGCGCGGTTGCAGATCGCCGCGCAGGGCGCCCGCCTCGGCCGAGGCCTCCACGAGTGCCGCGACCTCGTGATCGAACGCACGTCGTCGGTCGAGCGCGCGGCGTTCGAGGGGCGTGTTGCCGCGCAGGCGGAGCAGCAGCGTGACGTTCGGCAACTCGTCGATGAGCACGCCGACCGTCGCGCGCAGCACGTACTCGAGCCGTTGGTCGACGGAACGCTCCTGGGCCGCGGGATGCGTGAGCACCCCCTCGAGTTCCAGCAGCGCACGATCGAGCGCGTGCTCGAGCAATTGCTCCTTGCCCGGGACGTGGTGGTAGATCGCGGACTTCGAGATGCCGAGCCGCTCGGCGAGCATGCCCATGCTCGTCGCGTCGTAGCCGTGCCGATTGAACAGGTCGACCGCGGCGGCGATGACCTGTTCCTGGTCGTAGCCGGGGCGGCCGCGCCGCTGGGGCACGGGGACGGCGTCGAGCGCGGAGGACGATGCGGGAGGCACGAGAGGGGATCCTAGCGCGAGGTGCCGCGCGCGTCCGGGGGACGCGTGCCCACGCCGCGCCCGCGCGCCCGCTCAGCCCGCATGATCGACGGGCCCTCGCAGATCGTGGAGTCGCTTCAGCTTGCCGGCGGACCGCTCGAGCGTCATGGGTTCGGCGACCGTCACGTTCACCGTCGAACCGATCCTGATCTTCACGCAACGGCGAAGCTCCTCGCTCGCGGCCGCCGCCGCCTCGGGCGTGCAGTCCTCGCGCCGTTCGATGACGACCGTGAGCTCGTCCATGCGTCCGGGGCGCGTGAGCTCCAGGTGATAGTGCGGGCTGAGGCCGGGGATCGCGAGCGCGATCTCCTCGATCTGCGACGGGAAGAGGTTGACGCCGCGCAGGATGATCATGTCGTCGGTGCGCGACTTGATCTTCGCCATGCGGCGCATCGCGGGGCGGGCCGTCCCGGGGAGGAGCTGCGAGAGGTCCTTCGTGCGATAGCGGATGATCGGCAGCGCCTCCTTCGTGAGCGAGGTGAACACGAGCTCGCCGGTCTCGCCGTCGTCGAGGACGCGCGTGAGGTCGTCGGGGTCGACGATCTCGGGGAGGAAGTGGTCCTCCCAGATCGTCGAGCCGTCCTGGTACTCGGCCGATTCGCCGGCGACGCCGGGACCCATGACCTCGCTCAGGCCGTAGATGTCGGAGGCGCGGAGGTCGAATCCGGCCTCGATCTCGCGCCGCATCTCGTTCGTCCACGGCTCGGCACCGAGCACGGCGACCTCGAGCGACGTCGCGCGCGGGTCGATGCCGCGGTGCCGCATCGCGTCGAGGATCGTCAGCAGGTACGTCGGTGTGCAGCAGATGACGCGCGGCCGGAAGTCCTCGATGAGCTGGATCTGCTTGTCGGTCTGTCCACCCGACATCGGGACGACGGTGCAGCCGAGCTTCTCGATGCCCGCGTGCGCGCCGAGTCCACCCGTGAACAGTCCGTAGCCGTAGGCGTTCTGCACGAGGTCGCCCGGCCGGGTGCCCGAGATGCGGAAGCTGCGGGCGACGACGGTCGCCCAGTTGTCGAGGTCGCCGCGCGTGTACCCGACGACGGTCGGGAGCCCCGTCGTCCCCGACGACGCGTGGATGCGGGGAACGCGGTCCATGGGGACGGCGAACATCCCGAACGGGTAGTTCTCGCGCAGGTCGTCCTTCGTCGTGTAGGGGAACTTCCGCAGGTCGGCGAGCTCGACGAGGTCGTCGGGGTGGACGCCGTGCTCGTCGAATCGGCGCCGGCAGAAGGGGACGTTCTCGTACGCGTGGCGGAGCGTCCACCGGAGGCGCTCGAGCTGGAGCGCCTCGAGCTCGTCGCGGCTCATGCGCTCCTCGGGATCGAGTTGCGTGTTCTCGGTTGTCTGGGTCAGCACGGTGCGGTCAGCTTTCTCGAGTGCGAAAACCCTGCCGGCCTCAGCGCCGGTCGGGGACGGTGCGGCTCCGGCCGCGGATGATGGCGATGGGGGTCGCGTCCTCGTCGTCGTCCCCCTGCGCGAAGACCTCGATGTCGTAGACACCGGAGCGGCCCTCGTGCACGGCGTGCGCCCGCGCGGTGAGGGTCTGTCCCTCGTACGCGGGTCGCAGGAAGTTCACGTCCACCCCCTGCGCGACCGTGATGCTGCCCGTCTCGTCGGGGTCGTTGCACGCGATCGCGAACGCGGTGTCGGCGAAGGCGAACACGAATCCGCCCTGGACCGTGCCGAAGCCGTTGAGCATCTCGGGGCGCACGCGCATGCGGATCTCCGCGTGCCCCCGTTCGGCACGGACGATGTGGGTCCCCATCCACTCGGCCGAGCGGTCGCCGTCGAGCACGCGATGCTGCGCGCCCACGGGATCGCTCGTGGTCGGGGACGCCTCCCGGAGGGGGCGCGGGCCGGAGACCATGCTGCTCTCTCCTCGTCGCCGTCGACGCGGACGATTTACCGACCGCTCATGCAGAAAATCGTAATCGACCGGGAAAGTCAAGTGGGTGGGGCGGGGGAGTCCCAGGCTTCTCTCCGGAATCGGCTTGCCGAGATCACCTTCCCCACATAAACTGACCGGAAGGTCGGTTATTCCGTCCGGACGTGGACGTCGCCCAGCGTCGGGCACGTCGGTCGGAGCGACGGCGCCCCGGCCCGCCGCACACGACTCGCGCCGATGACCGAAGGAGCGAACCACTATGAGCGACACCGTCAGGAACCTGCAACAGACCGTCGACGACGTCTTCGACACGGACGCCGCCCAGGCGTACTTCGACGCGATCATCGGCGACGACTCGCGGATCGAGCCGCGGGACTGGATGCCCGACGCCTACCGCAAGACCCTCACGCGGCAGGTGTCGCAGCACGCGCACTCCGAGATCATCGGCATGCAGCCCGAGGCGAACTGGATCACGAGGGCACCCTCGCTCAAGCGCAAGGCGATCCTCATGGCGAAGGTGCAGGACGAGGCGGGCCACGGCCTGTACCTCTACTCGGCGGCCGAGACGCTCGGCACGCCACGTGACGTGCTGCTCGAGCAGCTGCACACGGGCAAGGCGAAGTACTCGTCGATCTTCAACTACCCCGCGCGCTCGTGGGCCGACATGGGCGCGATCGGTTGGCTCGTCGACGGTGCCGCGATCTGCAACCAGGTGCCGCTGTGCCGCGCCTCGTACGGGCCGTACGGCCGGGCGATGGTGCGCATCTGCAAGGAGGAGTCGTTCCACCAGCGCCAGGGCTGGGAGATCCTGTACGAGCTGAGCCACGGGACACCCGCACAGAAGCGCATGGCCCAGGACGCGGTGAACCGCTTCTACGGCCCGGCCCTGCAGATGTTCGGGCCGCCCGACGACGCGTCGCCGAACTCGCAGCAGTCGATGGCGTGGAACATCAAGCGCTTCTCGAACGACGAACTCCGTCAGCGCTTCGTCGACATGATCGTGCCGCAGGCCGAGGCGCTCGAGCTCACCCTTCCCGACCCCGACCTCGCCTGGAACGAGGAGCGCGGCCACTACGACTACGGCGAGCTCGACTGGGACGAGTTCTTCGGCGTGATCAAGGGCAACGGCCCGTGCAACGCCCAGCGGCTCGCGCGGCGCGTCGAGGCACACGAGAACGGTGCGTGGGTGCGCGAGGCCGCGCGCGAGTACGCACGCAAACAGCAGGCCGCGACGGCCGAGACCGCGGCCGTCGCCTGAATCCGACCGACCGCACGGAGACCACCGACATGACCGATCAGCATCCCGTCCGGGCCGCGGACGACGTCTGGCGCCTGTGGGAGGTGTTCGTCCGTTCGTCGCGGGGCCTCAGCCACGTCCACGCGGGCTCGCTCCACGCGCCCGACGCCGAGATGGCCCTTCGCAACGCACGTGACCTCTACACGCGCCGCAACGAGGGCGTCTCGATCTGGGTCGTGCCCGCGGCCGACATCACGGCGTCCGACCCCGACCACAAGGGCGCGTTCTTCGAGTCGGCACAGGGCAAGGCCTACCGGCACGCGACGTACTACACGAAGAGCGAGGGGGTGAAACACCTGTGAGCGTTCAGGGATTCGACTCCGCGACCCGCATCTCGGCCGGCTCGGCGCTCATCGCCGAGGAGATCGCCGCCCGCGGGGACACCGTCCCCCGCCCGAGCGAGGACGTCGGCGCGTATGCACTGCGGCTGGGTGACGACTCGCTCGTGCTGGCCCAGCGTCTCGCGTGGTGGATCTCGCGCGGCCCCGAGATCGAGGAGGACATCGCGCTCGGCAACATCGCACTCGACACGCTCGGGCACGCCCGCGTCCTGCTCACCTACGCGGGCTCCGCGTGGGGGCGGAGCGAGGACGAGCTCGCGTACTTCCGCGACGAGGACGAGTTCCGCTGCGTGCACCTCGTCCAGCTCGAGAACGGCGACTTCGGGCGCACGATCGCGCGGCAGCTCGTGTGGAGCGCGTACGCGTTCGAGCTCTACGTGCGGCTGTGCGACTCGGCCGACGAGACGCTCGCCGCGATCGCCGCGAAGGCGGTCAAGGAGGTCGACTACCACCTCGACCACGCGACGCAGTGGACCCTCCGGCTCGGGATCGGCACCGAGGAGTCGAACCGGCGCATGCAGGCGGGTCTCGAGGACGTGTGGCCGTACGTCGACGAGCTGTTCGAGGACGAGGAGCTGCACGACCGGCTCGACGGGATCGCCGTCCGCCCCTCCACACTGCGGGCGCCCGCGATGGAGCGCGTGACGTCGGTCATCGGTGAGGCCGGCCTCGAGGTGCCCTCGGTCGCGCAGGCGCGCACCGGGGGCCGACGGGGCGAGCATCGCGAGCAGCTCGGCTATCTGCTCGCCGAGATGCAGGTGCTCGCGCGCAAGCACCCCGGGGCGAGCTGGTGACCGCCGTGGCAGCCCGCCCGGCCCCGGCCCGAGCCGTGCGCCCGGAGAACGCCGCCGACGCGGCGGTGTGGGACGTCGCGGCGACCGTCAACGACCCCGAGATCCCCGTGCTCTCGATCGCCGACCTCGGCATCCTGCGCGGCGCGGAGGCCGTCGGTGCACACGGCGCGCGCGTCACCATCACGCCGACCTACTCGGGGTGCCCCGCGATGGGCACGATCGAGGTCGACCTCGAACGGGCGCTCGCGGCGGCCGGCTTCGTCGACGTCCGCGTCGAGCTGTGTCTCGCCCCCGCCTGGACGACGGACTGGATGACCGACGTCGGCCGAGCCACGCTCGAGGAGTACGGCATCGCGCCACCGAGCGGCACGGCCGCCGTGGGCGCGAACCGCGGACCCGTGCGCGTGCGGTTGAGCGTGCGGTGTCCGCGCTGCGGCTCGCTCGCGACCCGCGAGATGAGCCGCTTCGGCTCGACCTCGTGCAAGGCCCTCTACTCGTGCTCCGACTGCCAGGAGCCGTTCGACTACTTCAAGGTGCTCTAGTGATCGACACGACGCTCGACGGAACCGGCGACGGCGCCGGTCCGACGACGAGGCGGCGCGCCGCCTTCCACCCGCTGACCGTCCGCGATGTGCGTCGCCTCACCGACGCCGCGATCGAGGTCACGTTCGACGTGCCCGACGCGCTGCAGGACGAGTACGACTACGTCGCGGGGCAGTACATCGCGCTGCGGACCGAACTCGACGGCCAGCAGGTCCGTCGCAGCTACTCGATCTGCGCCGAGCCGCGGCCGGGCGAGATCCGCATCGCGATCAAGCGCGACCTCGGTGGGCTCTTCTCGAACTGGGCGAACGACGAGCTCGCCCCCGGTCACGTCATCGAGGTCATGAACCCCCAGGGCGCGTTCGTGTCGAAGCATCGCCTGACGAGCCTCAACAGCCCGGGCGTCCTCAGTGAGGAGCTCGTGGCGCGCGGTGAGCGGCACTTCGTCGGTGTCGCCGCGGGCTCCGGCATCACCCCGGTCATCGCGATCGCGCGGTCCGTCCTCGCGAACGAGGACACGACGATGGATCTCGTCTACGCGAACCGCGCGGCGTCCGACGTCATGTTCCTCGAGGATCTCGCCGACCTCAAGGACCGTTACCCGAGCCGGCTCGCGCTCCATCACGTGCTCTCGCGCGAACAGCGCATCTCACCGATGCACTCGGGACGCGTCGACGCGGAGAAGCTCGGCATGCTCCTCGAACACGTCATCCGGGTCGGACAGGTCGACGAGTGGTTCCTGTGCGGACCGTTCGAACTCGTCCAGCTCGTCCGCGACGAGCTGGCGGCCCGAGACGTCGACAGCGATCGCGTCCGCTTCGAGCTCTTCTCGACGGGGCAGCCGGGCGAGGGCGCGCAGCGCTCGACCGGCCGGCCCGTCGTGAGCGACCCCGAGGGCGACAACGTCGAGATCGACTTCGTGCTCGACGGATTGAGCGGACAGGTCACGAGCCCACGAAGCGCGCGGGAGACGATCCTCAACGCCGCCCTCCGCGTGCGCCCCGACGTGCCCTTCGCGTGCGCGGGTGGCGTCTGCGGGACGTGCCGCGCGAAGGTCACCGCGGGCACGGTCGAGATGGCCGAGAACTACGCGCTCGAGGCGGACGACGTCGAACGCGGTTACGTGCTCACGTGCCAGTCCCGACCCACGAGCGACGCCGTGACCGTCGACTTCGACGTGTGAGCCGATCGTGATCGAACTCGAGATCTCCGGCGACGTCGCCGAGGTCGTCCTCGATGCTCCCGCACGCCGGAACGCCCTGGGCGGCGACGATCTCGTCGCGCTCGACGCCGCGTACGAGCGGGCCGAGCGGGCGGGCGTCCGCGCGCTCCTGCTGCGCGGCGAGGGCAAGGCGTTCTGTGCCGGGCGCGACATCTCCGGCGTCGATCCGGCGACGGACGACGTCGACGACTACCTCGACGTGCGGCTCGCGGGGCTCCTGCGCAGGATGAGCGCCTTCCCCGCGCCGACGTTCGCCGCCGTCCACGGCGCGTGCCTCGGTGTGGGCCTCGGGCTCGCGATCGCGAGTGACGTGGTCTACGTCGCACAGGGCGCGCGCATCGGCTCACCGTTCGCGGCGCTCGGCGCGACGCTCGACTCCGGTGGGCACGCGCTGTTCGTCGAGCGCCTCGGCGCGCATCGCACGCTCGATCTCGTGTTCACGGGGGAACTCATGACGGGCGAGGACGCCGTCCGACAGGGACTCTTCAGCAGAGCGGTGCCGGACGAGCAGCTCCTCGCCTTCACCCGTGAACGGGTGGAACGCGTCGCGAACGGTCCGACCGAGGCGTTCAATGCCTCGAAACGGCTCGTCGCCCAGGTCCGCGACGAGCGCGTCGGGCTGTGGACCTCGATCGCCGCGGAGAACCGCGCACAGGCGGCGCTCGCGGCGACCCCGGACTACGTCGAGGGTTTCGCCGCGTTCCGCGAGAAGCGCTCCCCGACGTTCCGGGGCGCGCGCGCCCACGACTGAACCGGCCGCCGCCGCGCGCGCGCCCGCGCGTTCAGAGCGCGACGCGGACGCGGAGCTCGACCGTGCGGTCGAGCGGCAGGTGATAGTGCTGCGCGGGTGAGCTCGCGATCCGCGTGAGGGCGACGAACAGCCGCGCGCGCAGGGCACGCGGTGCCCAGCCGCGCGGCGCCACGATGCGCGTGCGCGAGAGCACGTACTCGGCGTTCGCGAGGTCACCCGTCTCGACCGCGAGGCGCGGCCCACCGTGGCACAGTGCCTCGGGCACGTCGTGCGTGTCCATGAATCCGAAGCGGATCGTGACGCGTTCGATGCCCGGCACGTTCGGTTCGAGGTCCTCGACGCGCACCCGTCGTTCGGGGGCGACGTGGGGGACGTCGACCGTCGCGACGCGGGCGATGACCGTTCGCTCGTGCAGGACGCCGTTCAGTTCGAGATTGAGGCGCAGAGCGAGCGGCGCGGTCCGCGTCGAGGCGTGCGGGAAGACGACCGTCCCCGGCGCCCGACGGGGCGGCTCGTCGCGGAGCCCGCCGAGGAGCTCGTCGAGCGTTCCCTCGGCCGCCCGGCGCCGCACGCCGATCACGGCGCGACCGTGACGCCAGGTCGTCATGACCGTGAGGAGCACGATGCCGATGAGGACGGGCAGCCAGCCGCCGTTGAGGATCTTCGCGAGGTTCGCGAGCAGGAACGTCAACTCGAAGACCGACAGGACCGCGACCGTCACGACGAGCGTCCAGCGCGGCCATCCCCACACGCGGCGCGCGAACACGACGAACAGCATCGTCGTGATGACGAAGGTCGTCGTGACCGCGAGACCGTACGCGGAGGCGAGGCTCGTGGAGCTGCGGAACACGAGGACGACCGTGATGACCGCGGCGAAGAGCACCCAGTTGACGGCGGGCATGTAGATCTGACCCGACGTGAGCGACGACGTGCGACGGATCGTCATGGGGGGCAGGTAGCCGAGACGCATCGCCTGCTTCGCGACGGAGAACGACCCCGTGATGACCGATTGCGAGGCGATGATCGTCGCGACGATGGACAGGATCGTGACGGGCAGGGTCGCCCACGCGGGGGCGAGCAGGAAGAAGGGATTCGCGACCGCCTCGGGGTGCGTGAGGATGAGCGCGCCCTGCCCGAGATAGTTGACGAGGAGCGCGGGGAGCACGACGAACAGCCAGGCGTGCTGGATCGGCCGCCGGCCGAAGTGGCCGATGTCGGCGTACAACGCTTCGGCACCCGTCACGACGAGCACGACCGCACCCATCGCGACGAGCGCGATGAGCGGCTCCGCGACGAGGAAGCGGATGCCAGGGACGGGGAGCAGCGCGACGAGCACCTCGGGCCTCGCGATGATGTGCGGTAGACCGAGCGCCGCGATCACGACGAACCAGAGCAGCATGACGGGGCCGAAGACGCGACCGACACGTCCCGAACCGAAGCGCTGCACCGCGAACAGCACGACGAGGATCCCGATCGCGACCGGCACGACGAGATCGGGGAGGGACGGCACGGCGACCCGGAGCCCCTCGACCGCGGACATGACCGAGATCGCCGGGGTGATGACGCTGTCACCGAAGAAGAAGCACGAACCGATGATGCCGGCGATCGTGACCGCGGCGGCCGCTTTCGGGAGCTTCCCGGCGGTGAGGTTGCGGGACAGGAGGGTCGCGAGCGACAGGATGCCGCCCTCGCCGTTGTGGTCCGCGCGGAGCACGAAGGCGACGTACTTGATCGTGACCACCACGATGAGCGCCCAGACGACGAGCGAGATGATGCCCGTCACGTGCTCGTGCGAGGGTCGCACCGCGTTGTGGTCCGCCGAGAACAGCGTCTGCATCGCATAGAGCGGGCTCGTCCCGATGTCGCCGAACACGACACCGAGCGCACCGACGAGGAGGAGCGACGCGCGAGGGGGTCGGCGTGCGGCGGTCGAGGTCCCACCCGCGTCGGCGCGGGGGGTTCGATTCGATGCGGAATCCACGTCGGCGATCGTAGACCCGGCGGCCGCACAGTGCACGACGGGCCCTCGCCCCGCGGCTCGTGGAGCCGTGCGTCCCGCGCGTTCGCACCGCGGCTCGCGTAGCGTTGGTCGTCGGAGCAGAGGAGGCGACGTGCTGGGAACGATGCGCGCGAGGCTTCGGGTGCTCGGGGGCTCGGCGCGCGCGCAGTTGCCGGCGCTCGTCATCACGCTCATCATCGCGGTCGTCGGCCCGCTCTTCGTCGCGTCGTACAGTCTCGCGATGGCGAACCCGACGCCCCACGGCGTCCCCGTCGCCACGGTCGGCCCCGATGATCGCGTGCAGCTCGCGACCGGCGTCCTCGACGCCGACGGGGCCGAGATGTTCCGACTCGACCGTTTCGACGACACGGCGGACGCGATCGACGCGCTCGCTCGCGTCGACGTCTACGCGGTGATCGACCTGTCGACGACGCCCGCCACGCTCACGGTCTCGAGCGCGGCCGGCGTCTCGGTCGCCCGCGTCGTCGAACAGTACGTGCCGGGGCTCGAGACGGCGCTGGGGGAGCAGGTCACGATCGTCGACGCGCACCCGCTCGCACCCCGTGACCCGGACGGGCTCGCACTGTTCTACCTCGCGCTCGGTGCCACGATCCTCGGATTCGTCGGTGCCATCCAGACGCGCGTGAACGCGCCCGGGCTGACCCTGCGCGGGGAGATCACGTGGGACGTGATCCGCTCGGCCGTCGTCGCGCTCCTCATGACGCTCGTGATCGGCCCGTTCCTCGGGATCGAGCAGTTCCCCGTCCTCCTCGTCTGGCCCGTGCTCGCGATGAACATGCTCGCGGCCGCGCTCGTCTACAGCTTCTGGCGGGTCTCGATCGGGGGACGCTGGGCGCTCCTGCCGACCTGGATCATGTTCGTCGTCATCGCGAACCCCTCATCGGGTGGCGCCGTCGCGCCCGAACTCCTGCCCCCGTTCTACGAGATCATGGGGCGCTGGCTGCCGACGGGCGCGACCGTGCGGATCGTCCGCGACGTGACCTACTTCCCGGGCGTCATGCCGCTCGAGCCCCTGCTCGTGCTCGCCGCGTGGTGCATCGTCTCCCTGCTCGCATTCACGATCGTGCGCTTTCATCGGCAGGGCGCCGGGCCGGCCCCGACCGCGAGGCCCGCCGCCTCGAGCGCATCCTCGGCGCCGGCCGACGACGTGCCGGACCCGGGCGACGTCCGCGTCGAGGACGCGGCGACCGCGGGCCCGGATCCGGATTCCGCGGTGCCACCGAAGAACGGTCGGAACGAGACGAACGAGGGGTGATGACCGGTGAAGAGCAGGCTGCTGCACCAGGACGGCGAGACGAGGACGTACCTCCTCGTCATGGATGCCGGGGATGAGGCGTGTGCCGAGATCACGGCCTTCGCTCGTGACCGCGGGATCCGCGGAGCCACCGTCACGGCGATCGGTGCCGTCGACGAGGCGACGCTCGGCGTGTTCGCGGCGGAGCTCGGCGGCTTCTGGCTCAAGCACTTCGACGAGCAGCTCGAGATCGCCTCGTTCATCGGCGACATCGCGACCGGTTCGGAGGGCCCGACGCTGCACGCGCACGCGGTGCTCGGTGGACGCGATTGTGTGGCCTATGCCGGACACGCGGAGGCGCTGCATGTCAACCCGACCATGGAGGTCGTGCTCACGGAGTCGCCCGCACATCTCGTGAAGCGACTCGATCCGTCCTCCGGACTCGCGGTCATCGCGATCGACGAGACGCGCGCGGACGACGTGCCGTCCGAATCGCGGACGACGCCGCCGGTACCGCGCGGCATCAACCACATCGGCCTCACGGTGCCCGATCTCGAGGCGGCGACCCGCTTCCTCGTCGACGCGTTCGGGGCGAAGGTCGCGTACGACGGGCTCCTGCGATCGGATCCGCCGCGCAGCGGTGCCGAGGTCGAGGCGCAGCTCGGGCTGCCGCCGGGCGCACGGATCATCGTGCAGCGCATGATCGTCATCGGCACGGGACCGGGTCTCGAGGTCTTCGAGGTGGAGACCGACGAACGGCAGGGCCCCGCCGGGCTCGCCGACATCGGTTGGGGCCACGTCGCGCTCCTCGTCGACGACATCGACGCGTCGCTCGCGCGAGCGGTGGAGGCGGGCGGGGAGGCGCTGGACGAGCCGCACGGCAACTCCCGCCACGAGGACACCCCGGGGAATGCGAGCATCTACGTCCGCGCGCCGTGGGGATCGATCTTCGAGCTGCAGTCGCTCCCGAACGGCCACTGGTACGGGCCGGGGAGCGAGACGGAGGTGTGGACCCCCTGACCGTCCTCCACCCGGTCGGTCGCGCTCGTCGGGTCCGCGTCGCCCGGACGCACGCCGTCGTGCGTGCGATCAGGATCGATCGTCGTCATGCGGCAGCCCGGAGAGGAACGCTCGCGTCGCCGGTGACGGGTTGAACGCACTCCAGGCGAGGTACTCGATGCGCTCGGGGCCATCGGTGACGGGGACGGTCGTGAGTCCCGGGTTTGACGACACGAGTGTGTCGGCGAGCATCGTCACCCCGAGACCGTGAGCGACGAGGTCGAGCACGAGTTCCGTCGTCGTCGCCTCGAACGACACGGTGCGTCGGACGCCCGCCGCGCGGAACGCGAGATCCGTCTGGGCTCGACCGGGTGTCGCCGCCGGGAAGTCCACGAACGCCTCGTCCGCGAGATCTCGGAGCCGTACCCGTTTCCGGCCGTCGAGCGCGTGGCCCGTGGGAACCACTGCCACGAGGCGCTCGCGCGCGAGCACCCGCGCCCGCACACCGACCGGGGGCACCGCGGACGGAAGGCCGAGCACCGCGACATCCATCGTGCCGTTCGCGATCTCCGTCATGAACGCGTCACTGCCACCGCCCCGGAGTCGGATCACGACCTCGGGGTGGAGCCGATGGAACGCCCCGAGGGCCGCGGGGACGTCGATCGCCGTGACCGTGGGGATGAGCCCGACCGTGAGCGTGCCCCCGACACGGCCGTGGACGGCCCCCGCGTCGGCGACGGCTCGCTCGGCCGCCTCGAGGCTCGTCCGCGCCGCGGCGAGGAACGCCTCGCCCGCAGCGGTCGGTTCGACGCGCCGACTGGTGCGCGCGAACAGCTCGACGCCGATCTCGCGCTCGAGCGCCTTGATCCGGTGGCTCAGCGCCGATTGCACGACATGGCAGCGTGCGGCGGCACGCGTGAAGTTGCGCTCCTCGTCGACGGCGACGGCGTACCGCATCTGCTGCAGATCCATGGATCCATGATCCTGGTTCATGATCGGGATCGGAACCATGCGTTGGACGCATTCGCTGTTCCGCGTGACGATCGAGGCATGCACACGCACACCGGAGTGGAGACGACACCCGCGACCGCGACGACGGCTCGGGTGGCCTGGACGGGGCTCGCCGCACTCGCGCCGATCGTCTGGGGCACCACGTACGTCGTGACGACGCGGTTCCTCCCCGAGGGGCACCCCGTCTTCGCCGCGATGATGCGCGCCCTGCCCGCGGGGCTCATCGCACTCGCCCTCACGCGGCGCCTCCCGACCGGCTCGTGGTGGTGGCGCAGCGCCGTCCTCGGCACGCTCAACATGGCGGCGTTCTTCCCGCTCCTGTTCGTCGCGGCACAGGAGTTGCCGGGCGGCGTCGCGGCGACCCTCGGCGCGGCGCAGCCCCTCGTCGTCGCCGTGCTCGCGATCGTCGTGCTCGGCGAACGAGGATCCGTGTGGCGAATGGGGGCAGGCGTCCTCGGCGTCGTCGGGATCGCGCTCGTCGTGCTCGGTCCCGGGGCGGCGCTCTCGCCCCTCGGCATCGCGGCGGGGCTCTGCGGTGCGCTCTCCATGGGACTCGGCGTCGTGCTCACGAAGAAGTGGGGGAGACCGCCGGGAGTCTCGGCAATCACGTTCGCGGGCTGGCAACTGACCGCCGCCGGGCTCGTGCTGCTCCTCCCCGCGCTCCTGCTCGACGGCGTTCCGCCCGACATCGACGGCCGAGCCGTCGTGGGCTACGCGTGGCTCACGCTCGTGGGCGGACTCGCGGCGTACGCCGTCTGGTTCGCGGCACTCGGCCGGCTGCCCGTCACCGCGACGGCGCTGCTGGGACCGCTCTCTCCACTCGTCGCCGCCCTCGTCGGCGTGCTGGTCGGGGGCGAGTCGCTCGGGGGCGTGCAGGTGCTCGGCTTCGCCATCGCGCTCGCGGCGATGGTCGGCGGTCAGCTCCCACCGCCACGGTCACGACGGGCGGTCGCGGGTGGCCACGAGGGACCGAGCGGAGCCGACACCGACGTGCCACTCAGCCCGGCGACGCGAGACCCGCGACGAGATTGATCGTCGTCGCGAGCACGAACGCGCCGAACAGGAACGCGAGGAGCGCGTGCCCGAGCCCCGCGCGACGGAGTGCCGATCGGCGGAGGTTCGTGTCCGACACCTGGTACGTCATGCCCATCGTGAACGCGACGTACGCGAAGTCCAGGTAGTCGGCGTCGCCGTCCTGATTGAAGTCGATGCCGTTCGGGGCATCCAGATAGTGCAGGTGTGCGTACCGGAGCGTGTAGAGGGTCTGGACGACACACCACGACAGCATGACCGTGACGAGACCCGCGCCCGTGAGCCACTCGCGGAGCGGGCTCCCGAGGGAGCCCGCCGCGACGAGCATCACGACGAGCGCGGCGAGGCTCGCGAGTGCGGCGACCACGAGCGCGACGTGCGAGCCCGTTCGCGTGTCGTCCTCGAGGAGCGCGTGCGTGCGCGTCTCGGCCGGGGACATGCGGGCGATCGCGCCCCACACCCACACGAGGAACACGAGACTCCCCGCTGCCCAGCCCGCCGCGAGCGCGAACGCGCCGCCGCCGAGCAGCGCGGTGGCCACCCCCGACCCGATGCCGACGCCGCCCGCGACGAGCAGGCGGGTCCGTGCGCTCGAACGCAGCAGGCCGCGATCCGTTTTCGACATACAGCGATCCTAGGGCCGTGTGTGCACGCGTCCGCGGTCAGGGACGACGGCGGCGCGTGCGGCTACCCTCGGGCGTCGTGGACGTCCTCGATCTCCTCCTCTCCCGTCTCGCACCCGCGAGCGACGTGGCCATCCCGCCGCTCGCGCTGTTCGGCGCACTCGCGGTCGGTGCGCTGCTCGTGCTCGTCGGCCCCGTGTGGAAGGTGGTTCGTCTGTGCGTGACGCTCGTCCACGAGCTCGGCCACGCGATCGTCGGCGTTCTCGTCGGCCGCCGGTTCACGGGCTTCGTCGTGCGCGGCGACATGTCGGGTCACGCCGTGACCTCGGGCAAGCCGACCGGCTTCGGCCGGGCGCTCTCGGTGTGGGCGGGCTATCCGGCGCCCGCGATCCTCGGCGCGGCGCTCGCGTTCGCCGCGTCCCGCGGCTGGGCCGCTCCCGTCGTGTTCGGCGTCGGTGTCGTCCTGCTCCTCGTCCTCGTGCGGGTGCGCTCGCTGCTCACGGGCGTCGTGGTCGTGGTCGCGCTCGCCTCGACGGCCGCGCTGTGGTGGTGGCGCGACGACACCGTCCAGACCACGGTGCTCATCGCGCTCGCCGTCGTGCTCGTCGTCGGTGCGTGGCGTCACCTCGCGGCCGTCCGGGCGGACCGGGGGAGCGGGAGCGATCCTGCCGTCCTCGCGAAGCTCACGCGAGTCCCCAAGGGGTTCTGGAACACGAGCTTCGCCCTCGTCTGTCTCGTCGCGACCGTCGTGGTCGTCCTCGTGCTGTGGCCCGACGGTTCGTCGGTGCTCGATCTCGTCCCGTTCGCGAGCTGAGCGAGCGTCGCGCGCGGACGGGTGGGTCGGGTGTGCGACGATCGGTCGGGCGACGGGACCTCCCGCCGCGAACGCCACCGCGAGAGGGGGACCGGTGCACACCGAACACATCCTCGATGTGACCGTGTTCGTCGACGGCGAGCCGGTGGGGCATCCCGACCCCGTCGCGGGGCTCGAGGCGGCCCGACGTGACCACGGTTGGGTCTGGGTCGAGCTCGCCGACGTCGAGCAGATCGAACTCGACGACGTCGCGCGCACCTTCGGTCTCGGTCGGTTGTTCGTCGAGGACGTCCTCGAGTCGGGCCAGCGGACGAAGCTCGAACGGCACGGCGACCAGTCGTTCGTCGTGTTGCACCCCGCGACCTACGACGACGACAACGACCACGTGGACTTCTCGGAGCTCTCGTTGTTCGTGGGGCCCGATTTCCTCGTGACCGTGCAACGATCGGGGTGTGGCGGCGTCGTCGACGTGCGCAAGCGGCTGCGCGCCGCGCGGCGGCTCGCCGAGCTCGGACCGAGCGGCGCCGCGTACGCGATCCTCGACGAGGTCGTCGACGGGTACCAGCACGTCGCGGAGGGGCTCGCGCTCGACATCGAGGAGATCGATGCGGCGATCGACTCACGGGACGGCGAACTCGCGAAACGCATCTACCGCTTGACGGGGCAGGTGTCGAAGTTCCTGACGGTCGTGACCCCGCTCGAGAGCATGCTCACGGGCATGCGGCGCGCGCTCGTCGGCGGGGATCCGACGCTCCTCGCCGATGCGGGCGGTGTGTTGCGCCACGTGCCCACGCACGAGGAGCGCTCGCCGCTCGGGGACGACGACGTCGAGCACCGGCGCGCCGTGCTGCTCGACGCGCTGTTCGGTGACGTCCTCGACCACGTCATCCGGCTCGAGGGACGACTCGGCAACATGCGCAGTGTGCTCGACAACGCCCTCACGCTCGTGTCGACGCTCGCGTCGCAGCGGGCGACCGAGATCACGCTCGTCCAGGCCGATCAGACGAAGAAGATCTCGTCCTGGGCGGCGATCTTCGCGGCGCCGACGATCGTCACCGGGATCTACGGCATGAACTTCACGCACATGCCCGAGCTCGACTGGACGTGGGGCTACGCGGGCGCGTGGGGGCTCATGGTGTGCCTCTCGGTCGGCCTCTACATCGCGTTCAAGCGCAACAACTGGCTCTGATCGCGCCCGCCGCTCGGTCGGCGCGCCGATCCGTCAGGTCGTGAAGACCGTGACGACGTAGACGGCGAACAGGGCGAGGTGCAGTGCACCGTGGCTCGCGGTGACGCGCGGCGCCGCGAACGTGATCGCGGTCGTCACGACGGTCGTCACCACGAGCACGAGGTGTGGTGCGGTCGGCGCGAGGACGACCTTCTGGTCGGTGACGAGCCCGATGACGAGGACGGCGGGGATGGTGAGTCCGACGGTCGAGACGAAGGCACCCAGGCACAGGTTCACGACACGCTGCGTCTCACCGCGGAGGGCTGCTCGGATCGCGGTGATCGACTCGGGCGTGAACACGATGATGGCGATGAGGATGCCCGCGAGCGCGACGGGTGCGCCGACACGGCCGAGCCCGTCGTCGAGGAGGCCGGCGAGGTCGTGCGACATGAGCACGATCGGGATCATCGTCGCGACGAGGAGGAGGGTGCGGGCGAGAAGCTCCGTCCGGTGTTCGCGCAGGACGGTGCCGACGGGCGTCCGTGCGGACGTGGCGGTGGTGTCCGCAGCGGACCGCCCGGTGGTGGTCGGCGCGCTCGTGGTCGGCGTGGTGGCCGGGGATGTCGGATCGGTGAAGTCGGGTGCCTGACGGCCGGTCTGCCGGATCAGGAACCATGCGTACGACACGAGCGTCACGAGGACGATCGGGATCTCCTGTGCGGACGTGTACGAGCCGGTCGTCCCCGTGACTGCGGGCATCACGAACGCGAGTGTCCCGAACAGCGCGATCATGCCGACGTAGACGGACGTCCCGGTGCGATTGTGCGCGGGTGCGGGGCCGCGGCGCCCGGCCATGAGCAGGGCGATCCCGATCACGAGGTTCAGGATGATCATCATGACGGCGAGCACCGAGTCGCGGGCGATCGTGTCGTGTTCACCGGGCCCGAGCATGACGGAGGAAATGAGCACGACCTCGATGAGGACGATCGAGAGGGTGAGCACGAGGCTCCCGTACGGGTCGCCGAGCCGGTGCGCGAGCTGCTCGGCCTCGTGGACGACACCGAACGCGGCCACGACGACGATCGCGACGGTGAGCCCGAGGACCGCGACGAGGAGTGGCCCCGGGAGTCCCGAGTGGAGGACGTCGCGGGTCGCCATGAGTGCGATCGAGGCGCCCCAGGCGAGGACGAGCCGGATGACGGCGGTGTGCGTGAGGACGAGTTCGCGTGAGGGTCGGGCGGTGGAGGTCATGGACGTGTGTCCGATTCTCCGAGGCCGTCCTCGAGTGGGAGCATGCCCGCGAGCCGTCCCGCGGGTCACCCGCTGCACACGGGCGGTCAAAGCCTGGCAAACGTGTCTCGCGCACGAGTGCCCGTGCCGACCGCCCCGGCCGGTCCGGGTGGTGCGGGCGACACGGGCCCGGCGGGACTCAGCGGCCGGAGACGAGGTCGACGCCGATGGTGGCGAGCACGCCGAACAGCAGCCCCCATGCGATGATCGCGACGATCTGCCAGATGACCACGAGCCGCCGCGAGGCGCCGAAGGAGATCATCATGCCCGAGGTGATCTGGCCCGCGAGCACCGTGGGGCCGATGAGGCTCACGCCCGCGACGCCGTAGCGGTCGAACAGTCGGCGGATGCGCTCGCGTCGTGGCGACGGCCGTTCGGGTTCCCGCCCGGCGACGACCCGGCGTCGGATCGAGTGGACGCCGAAGATCACGGCGAGCGTCGAGACGATGTTGCCGGCGACGGCGGCCGCGATCGCGGCGGCGGGCGGAACGCCGACGAACACGCCGATCGCCGAACCGAGGTAGGACTCGACGAAGGGGATCGCACCGATGAGGGCCACGCCGAGCCACTGCAGCCAGGTGGGCAGCGACTCGGTGAATGCGGTCAGGGTCTCGAACATGTCGGCCTCCGTCGTATCGGGGTTCCGCGTGGTTCCGCGGTCGTGTTCCAAGCCTCCCGGGCCGCGGCACCGGCCCACAGTGTCGTCGCTCCACGGTCGGCACTGCATCGCGCATCCGCGTGCGGTGACATTTGTCATCGACGCCCCGTGCTGTTTCCCGCGCGGTTCGCCCCGCCATCGCGCGGGAGGAGCCACGTCCGATTCGCGCGCGCAACGATTGCAGACGTGCACATGTTCGTGAATGTGTGCCGACCGGCCGTGGGACCGGCCGTCGGGGAGATGACTGCCGGAGGACCGCCGGACGGGTGGCGAACAGTGCCGCGGCCCGGCGAGCGAGCCCCCGGCGGTGACGCGTGACGTTCCTCGGGAGCGATAGGATCGCGTACGCGGAGGCAGGGGAGTCGCATGGGGGAACGCACGGGTGCCGTGTCTGCACGATCGGCCGGTGACTATCCGCGCTACCTCGCGGCGGTCGCGCTCTTCCATCAGTCGGCCGCCGAGGCATCCGGCCTGTCGGGGAGCGATTACCGCGCGAGCCTCCTGCTCGAGCTCGACGGCCCCATGACGAGTGGTGAACTCGCACGCCGCCTCGGGCTCTCGGCGCCCGCGACGACGAGGCTCGTCGATCGTCTCGTCGCGCTCGGCGTCGCAGTTCGACACACCGACCCGGATGATCGGCGCCGGACCGTCGTCGCGCACACCGGCGTCCTGCCCGCCGGCCTCGAGGCCGTGCTCGACACGGTTCGGGGGCCGATCGGCCAGGCGCTCGCCGATCTCACCGACGAACAGCGCTCCGGGCTCGCCGCGTACGTCGTCGCGGCCTCTGCCGCATATGCGGAGGCGGCCCGCGCGATCTGAGCGACTCGCGCCGCCTAGGGGATCCGGGTGGCATGGGTGATCCGGGTGCCCAGGGTGATCCTGGTGGCATGGGCGATCCGGGTGGTCCCGGCGTCCGCGGTCGGGCGACGACCCGCCCGTCGTCGTCGGCCCGCGCGGGTCACGCGAGGGCGCGTGACCCGGTGCGCGGACGCCGGTTCGCTGAGGTGGTGGCGCGGCGCGGGTGCGGGTGACCGTGCCCCGTGTGCTCGCGCGTCGGCACTCGGCGGGCGATGGGTGTCGCGCGGTCGCCCGGCCGTACGTCGACGTGGTCGTACCCGGCACGTCGGAGCGCGCCGGTCGATCGGATCCGGCGCCCGACGCCACGCGCAGCACGGCGTGCGCCCGGCCGCTCACGCGCGACGGGCGCGCCGGCGAGGGCCGTCTTCCCGGCGGCCGAGTGGGGGAGCGTGAGCACTCGTCCGCCCGGTCGACACTCATCATCTGATCATCCGATGATCGTGCGTCCAGCCCAGCAATACGGCGATCAGATCATCGGATGATCGAGCGGCGCAGGTCGCCCGATCATCGGATGATCGTGCGCTCGATCATCCGATGATCGTCGGCCGTCCGTGGAATCCTCGATCGCGACCCCGCGAGCGCCCGCGGAATCCACGGCTGCGAACCCGCGAGGTCGTGATCGCCCGAGGTCACGTCTTCGCGGTGGGAGTGTCGGTCGTGCACGAGACGGGGGCACGACCCGGCGGCGTTCAGTCCTCGTCGACGCGTGCCCTGAGCGCGACGGCGGCGAAACGTGCTGCGTGCTCCGAGCCGAAGGTCCGATGGAATGCCGGGTCGAGTTCGTACGCGTCCGCGACCCCGTGGACCATCGCGCGGGTCGCGTCCGTGTCGCCGGCATGTGCGGGTGTTCCCGGGATCGTCGCGAACCACGCCAGGTGCGCGTCAGCGTGCCGGACCGCCGATTCGTCGCGGGGCGAGCACCCCGATTCCGCGAGTCGACGCCACTCGGCGAGGAGGGCCTCCGTCTCGGCCTTCCAGCGTCGCTGTTCGTCGAGCGACTTCCCGTGCCACCAACGGTTGGACGCCTCGAACGCGGTGCTGCCCCACCGTTCGACGACCTCCTCCTCGTAGCGATCGTTGAAACCCTCGAGCAGCACATCGCTCCTCGTCGAAGCGCCCTCGCGACGCATCTCGATGGTTCGCTCGAGCGCCTCGATGCGCGCCTCGATCGCGTCGCGCTGTGCGAGGAGCACCCGGCGCTGTTCCGCGAGGGCTTCGTCGTCGGTCGACGTCGGCCCGGGCCCGCCGTCGAGCACCTCCGCGATGCGCTGCAGGCCGAGGCCGGTGTCGCGAAGGACGAGGATCTGCTGCAATCTCGTGACCGCGCGTGCCGTAGTACCGATAGCCGTTCTCGCCGATCCGGTCGGGCAGGAGCAGTCCGATGCGGTGATAGTGCCGCAGCGTGCGGTCGCTCACGCCCGCCCGTTCGGCGAGTTCGTGCACGGTCCACTCCACGTCGGTGCCCCGTTCAGTGCCCGACGGCCGGGGTGGTCGCGTCGGGGCGCGGGAGGCCGAGGCGTCGACGCGCGACGTCGATGATGTCCGCGCTCGGTGTCCGGATGTGGTCGGCCGCCGTGCCACCGACCTCGTCGAGGAACGCGTCCACGAGGCGGAGTCCCACGGCATAGCCGGCACCGGTCGGGAGTCCGAGCGGGGGCGCGCCGAAGCGGCGTGCAGCCTCGTCACCGAGCACCCAGGCGCCGAACGTCGCCATCCCCGTGGTCCCGAGGCCCGCCGACACCCGCGCGAGCAGCTCGTCGTCCGTCCGCAGCCGTTCGTCGACGAAGTGGGTCGGGCCGAGCGCCCCGTGGCGCTCGCTCGCGAAGCGATCGGCGAGCCCCTCCGAGACGATGTGCTCGCCGACGGTGACGGTCGCGGGGTCCCATCGCACACCACCCGGGGCGTAACGCACGTTGTGGTGCAGCTCGTGCGCGGCGATGGCTTCGAGCCGATCGAGCACGGTCGGGTTCGGCCAGAGTGTGAGCACGATGGAGCCGCTGATGCCGCCGAACCCGGAGAGGCCGGCGAACGTGTCGGTGAAGAGGTCGTCGTCGTGGTCGCCGACGACGAGCATCGCGGTCACGTCGGGGACGCGCAGGCCGGGAACGGCGGCCTCCAGATCGGCGGCCGCGCTGCGGAGCTCGCGCTCGATGCGGGCGGCCGCGTCCGCGTCGTCGAGTGCCCGAGCGGCGTCGCGGATCGGCTCGGGGGTTCCGTCGGGGTCGAACCCGAACCCCTGTCGGTGGAACCGCACCGGGTCGGCGCCCGGCGTGAACCGCATCTTGCTCGCCATGGGGGACCACATGTCGCGCACGAGCGACGGCCGGCGTTCGGCCGGGGCGTCGAGGATCGTTCGGGTCGTTCCGGTGGTGTCGATCATCGTGATGTCCATGTCATCGGACGGTAGACATTGACGTCACGTCAGGGTCAAGCCCGCGCGGTGGGATCGCCTCAGGCGGGCTGCTGCGCCGGCACGCCGGCACCGCCCCTGCGGCGCAGCGCCGGGACGTACGAGGTGCCCGCATCGAGATTGTCCACGCGGACCGAGATGATGCCGTTGCGGTCGAGCTCGAAGCGTTCCTCGACGAGCGGGCCGGTGCCGTCCCGGTGGACGCGCACGCCCTCGGTGATCGCGTCGGCGGTGAGTGATCCGTCGAACGGGACCCGCAGATCGCCGGCCGGGAACACGAGACCGTTCGGGTGGCCCTCGGCGAGTGAGGAGAACTCGACGAAGCGGTAGACGCCGACGTTGTGCTCGGGGCGGTATCGCCGTGCGCGGACGATGGCGTCGCCGTCGGGGATGGGGATTCCGGGGACGAAGACGGGGTCGAAGGCGACACGCTCGCCCGCATCGGCCTCACGGAAGACACCGAACCCGAGCGAGGTGCGGTCACGAAGCTCGAAGGGGCTCGTGTGGTCGGCGGCGATCGCGAGTCCGATCGCGGTGGACGAGCTGGGAACGGGGGAGCGGTGCACGCGGCGCCCGAAACGCTCGCGCAGCATGCGCGGGATGAGCGGCAGGCTCGACGCACCGCCGACCACGTAGATGCCGGCGACGTCCGCGTCACCGTGCTCGCCACGCTGGAGGCGCTCCGAGAGGGGCGCCATCGTCTCCATGGCCGCCTCGACGAGCGGCTCCGAGCGCGCGTAGAACTCGTCGACGGGGACCGTGACCGCCTCGCCCGCGACATCGAGGAGGATGCGACGCGATTGCGGTGCGATCCGCTCCTTGGCCTCGCGTGCCTGCAGCAGCAGATCGCCGCGAGCGGTGGGGGAGAGGGCGTCGAAGTCGACTCCCGCGTGCTCGCACGCGACGCGCGCGAGCACGTGGTCGAAGTCGTCGCCGCCGACGTCGGCACGGCCGAGCGACGCGACGACGTCGTGGTGTTCGCCGACGACGCTCACGAGCGAGGCGTCGAAGGTGCCGCCGCCGAGGTCGAAGACGAGCACGTTCGAGCGCTGCGCGTTGAGCGTCGAGGCGCGGTGGTGGGTGTACTCGAATCCGGCCGCCGACGGTTCGTTGACGAGTCGTTCGACCGTGAAGCCTGCTGCGGCGAGTGCGTCGATCGTCAGCATGCGCTGGCCGCTGTGCGCGTGCGCGGGAACGGCCGCGACACACACGTCGGTGTGCGCGTCGATCGATTCGACCGCGCCGGGCGTCGACGTGAGCGACGACGCGTCACGCATGGACCGCCGCAGCGCGACGAAGTACGAGGTGAGCACCTCGAGCAGGGGGAGTGTGATCGCACCGACCGTGACCGGCGTGTCGGCGGTCGCGTCGGGCGCCGACAGGATGCGCTTGACGGATCGGAGCGTCGGCGCGCCGACGCTGGACGCGCGTTCCGCCTCGAAGCCGTGGACGAGGCGCCCGTCGACCTCGGCGACGACCGACGGCACGTAGCTGTGGGGATCCCCGTCGGTGTCCTCGAACGTCACGACCGGATAGTTCCCGCGGTCGGACACGGCGACGACCGTGCGGGTGGTGCCGAAGTCGATTCCGAGTCGCATGGGCGAAGGGTATCAACGGCATGTTTCGCGACACGGGCGCCGCGCCACGGAGTGCTGTGGTGATTCGGTCCGGGTTCGTGCGGACCCGTCGTCTCGGGCGAGGTCACGGCCCGCCGGCCCGCGTGGGCGTCTTCCACGATGCCGCGTCGACCATCGCCTGCATGCGGTCGCCATCGAACGCGGCCATCGATGACAGCGGGGCGTGTTCAACGATCGAAGGTCGTCCTCTGTCCGAGTCCCAGCCATCGCGAAATCGATGTCATCCGCCGTGCCGCGAGCCCATGCAGGACGATCGCACGTCAGGTCACTACTCGGTCAGGAGCCGGCGAAGCCTCGTGCGCACGTCAGGACCAGCGCCGATCGCTGCGAAGGCGGCATTCGGATCACTCGCAATCTCTTCCACGATCGGAGCGGTCCTCGCGATCCAGTCCGCGACCTCGTCATGTCCCCAGCCGGCTTGTCGGTCTCCCGTCGGAGCGTGAGACTGCATGCCGGCCATCGCTCGGACCGACTCCGCGTAGTCAGTGACGACATCTGCTGGGCCCACGCCGGCATTGCTGAGCAGCAATGCGCTGATCATTCCGGTCCTGTCGCGTCCGGCGCTGCAGTGAACCAGGACCCCGGCGCGGGAGGATGCAATCGCGGTCAACGTACCGAGCACGAGGTCGGGCAGTATCCGCCAGTTGTGACGCCAGTACTCCGGTGAGTCCAGGATCGGGAAACACACGTTGCGGAACTCGGGATCGTCCTGGTCTTCGGTCGGGGCGTTCACCACGGACACGGTCGCGATCAGCTCCGGTCTCACCTCGGGATCCCCCTCCCGAGCGCCGATCTCGTAGGCGCATCGGAGATCAACGATCGACGTGAGACCCCAGTGCTGGGCGTCTCGCCATCCCGCTTCGGTCAAGAGTTCACGGCGAGGCCCACGGGCGACCCGGCCGCAGATCGTGGAGCCGGTCGCCGAAGAAGGCGTCCGCAGGCCGCCGAGGTCACGGGCGTTCAGGTAACCGTCCCAGTGGAGGTCGCGCATTCAGGGAGCCTAGGTGACGTGGCGGTGTGTGTGCGGGCTCTCGACGGCAACGCCGATGTCATCCACTCCAGGAGCGACTCATCAGATTGTCATAATGTGCATTATCGGATGTTCGATGTGGCGTGCGAGAGTGCCTCGGGCGGACGGAACAGTCGGTGTCGCGAGTGCTCGGCTCGTGCGTGTGTCGCGGCTGTTGTCGGTGACCGCGATGTCGGCGTTCTCGAGGATGTCGTGCGCGTTGTCGTCGAACCCACGACGCTGGTGTCGTCCGTGGGTCGTGTTGGGCGACATCGGTGTCGGTGGCTCGGGTTCTCGGCCGTGTGGCGTCGTCGTCGCCGGCGGTCGTCGCCCACGAGTGTCGCTGTTGGCCGCGATGTCAGGGCGAGTTCGACCTGGTCCGTCGGCCCGGATTTCCGTGTGGCGCACGTCCCGGCGTGCCGCTCGTCGCATCGTGACCGCGGCCCGGTGTTCCACGACTTGGGGTTCCGTGCTCGCCGACGGTGGATGGCGTCCGCGAACGGCGAGCGCGAAAGGCTGGGTCAATGCGTGACAGGCTGCTGTGCCCCACCGTTGTGCCCGGTCGTCGACCACGCTCGTGAGCGCGCGGGTGCCCCGGCGTGGCACGAGACGCTTCGCCTCGCTGCAATATTGTCATAATCGGAGCCAGAACGTTTATATCTTATTGACCGGAGTGTTTGTGTCTTCGTGAACTGACGATGTCGGGTCGACGTCGACGCGCATCCAGCCGGGTTGTTGCTACCGGGCCCCGGGCCCGGTAGCAACAACCCGGCTGGATGCGGCTGGATGTGGAGCTGGGTGCGGCTGGGGTGCGTCTGGGTGCGTCCGCGTCAGCTCGGCTGAGCTCGGGTGCGTCAGGGGTGCACGTAGTCGGCGAGGTGGCGGCCCGTCAGCGTCGAGGCGTCCGCGACGAGCGCCTCCGGCGTGCCCTCGAACACGACGTGGCCGCCGTCGGTGCCGGCACCCGGACCGAGATCGATGATCCAGTCGGCGTGGGCCATGACGGCCTGATGGTGCTCGATGACGACGACCGACTTGCCCGCGTCGACGAGCCGGTCGAGCAGGCCGAGCAATTGCTCGACGTCGGCGAGGTGCAGGCCCGTCGTGGGCTCGTCGAGCACGTACACCCCACCCGACTCCCCCATGTGCGTCGCGAGCTTGAGTCGCTGACGTTCCCCGCCCGAGAGCGTCGTGAGCGGCTGACCGAGCGTGAGGTAGCCGAGCCCCACGTCGTCGAGGCGCTGCAGGATCTTCTGCGCCGCGGGGATGCGCCCCTCCCCCGCACCGAAGAACGCGAGCGCCTCGGCGACCGACATCGCGAGCACCTGGCTGATGTCGCGCCCCCCGAAACGGTACTCGAGCACGGCCGCGTCGAAGCGCCGCCCCTCGCACAGTTCGCACGGCGCCGAGACCCCCGCCATGATGCCCAGGTCCGTGTACACGACGCCCGCGCCCTTGCAGTTCGGGCACGCACCCTCCGAGTTCGCGCTGAACAGGGCCGGCTTCACGCCGTTGGCCTTCGCGAACGCCTTGCGGATCGGTTCGAGCAGGCCCGTGTACGTCGCCGGGTTGCTGCGCCGCGATCCCTTGATGGCCGTCTGGTCGATCGACACGACGTCCTCGCTCGCGGGCAGCGACGAGTGGATGAGCGAGCTCTTCCCCGATCCCGCGACACCCGTGACGACGACGAGCACGCCGAGCGGGATGTCGACGTCGACGTCCTGCAGATTGTTCGCGTTCGCGCCCCGGATCTCGATCGCGCCGTTCGGTGTGCGCACCGACGGCTTGACGCTCGAGCGGTCGTCGAGGTGCGTGCCGGTGAGCGTTCCACTGTGCCGGAGCCCCTCGACCGTGCCCTCGAAGCAGATCTCGCCGCCGTTCGTGCCCGCACCGGGGCCGATGTCGACGACGTGGTCGGCGATCGCGATCGCCTCGGGCTTGTGCTCGACGACGAGCACCGTGTTCCCCTTGTCACGCAGGCGCAGCAGCAGCTCGTTCATCGTTCGGATGTCGTGCGGGTGCAGGCCGATCGTCGGTTCGTCGAACACGTACGTCGCATCGGTCAGCGCCGAGCCGAGGTGCCGGATCATCTTCGTCCGCTGCGACTCGCCGCCCGAGAGTGTGCCCGTGGGGCGCGAGAGCGAGAGATAGCCGAGACCGACCTCGACGAACGAGTCGAGCACCTCGCGGAGCGCCGTGAGGAGCGGGCCGACGGATGCGTCGTCCAGGTCGCGGATCCACGTCGCGAGGTCGCTGATCTGCATCGCACAGAGGTCCGCGATGCTGCGCCCCTCGATGAGTGACGCCCTTGCGAGCGCACTCAACCGCGTTCCGTCGCAGTCCGGGCACGTGGTGAACGTGATCGCCCGCTCGACGAACGCGCGGATGTGCGGCTGCATCGACTCGCGATCCTTGCTCAGCATCGACTTCTGGATGCGCGGGATGAGGCCCTCGTACGTCATGTTGATGCCCTCGACCTTGACGCGCACCGGTTCCCGGTAGAGGAAGTCGTGTCGTTCCTCGTCCGTGTAGTCGCGGATCTTCTTGTCGGGGTCGAGGAAGCCGGAGCCGCTGAACAGGCGGACGTTCCAGCCGCCCCCGTTGTAGCCGGGCACCGTGATCGCGTCCTCCGCGAGCGACTTCGACTCGTCGAAGAGCTGCGCGAGGTCGAAGTCGGACACGGTGCCCATGCCCTCGCACCGCGGGCACATGCCACCGACGATCGAGAACTCGCGACGCTCGGTCTCGGTCTTCGTTCCGCGGTCGACCGTGAGCCCACCGACACCGCTCGCGGACGCGACGTTGAAGGAGAACGCCTGCGGGCCACCGATGTGCGGCTCCCCCAGTCGGCTGTAGAGGATGCGGAGCATCGTGTTGACGTCGGTCGCGGTGCCGACCGTCGAACGGACGTTCGCGCCCATGCGCTCCTGGTCGACGATGATCGCGGTCGTGAGGCCGTCGAGCACGTCGACATCGGGCCGGGCGAGCGTCGGCATGAAGCCCTGCACGAAGGTACTGTAGGTCTCGTTGATCATGCGCTGCGACTCGGCGGCGATCGTGCCGAACACGAGCGAGCTCTTCCCCGAGCCCGAGACGCCCGTGAAGACGGTCAGGCGACGCTTCGGCAGGTCGATGTCGACGTTCTTGAGGTTGTTCTCGCGCGCACCCCGGACGCGGATGCGGTCGTGGGTGTCGGCGGGGTGCGGTGATGCGGCCTCGGTTTCACGGTTCGGCGTCGTGCTCATGGGGGTCCTTCCGGTGGCGGGTCCGGGACGGTGGTGGGTGATCGGTCGCGGTGGCGGAACGAGGGTGACGTCGGCGGTCGGGAGTCGATCGGACGGTGCCGGCCCGCGGGCAGGACGCGTCCGCATCGACGCGCCGATCGATTCTGCCCCATGTGCGCCCGCGCGAGCGGCCGCCACGGCATGCAGAACACGACGCAGGGGTCGGCGAACGCCGATGCAGGCGTCACGATCGACTAGGCTGAGGGTGTGCGGAGAATCCGCATGTGCCTAGTCCGGGGAGTCGTGTCGCGTGAGTGCCCTCATCGCCGTTGTCTGCATCATCATCTTCGCCGTCGGCATGTGGTGCTATGGGCTCGCGTTCCAGATCCACACCTCCGAGCACCAGGACCTCCTGCGCATGCTCGTGTTCTTCGCCGGCATCTTGCTCAACTCGCTCGCACTCTGGATCCCGTTCCAGGTGATCGGCCACTCGCAGAAGAAGAAGCTCGGCTCCGGCAAGTAGCCACCAGCCCGCGAACGGCCCACGGCCGTGTTCCCCCCATCGCTCGACATCACCGTGCGCTTCGCGCTGCCCGCGGAGTGGATCTGGCAGGCGCTCGTCGACGAGCGCATCCGCCGACAGTGGTGGCCGGAGCTCGAGTTCGAGCCGAAGGTCGGTGCCCGCGTGTCGGCCGAGGCGGTCCGTCCGGGCAAGAAGAAGCCGCGTCGCACCCGCGGAACGGTCACCGAGGTGAGCGCCCCCGAGGAGCTGCGCTTCGACTGGACGACGAAGCGTGGCGACTTCTCGACGGCCGTCCGGATCCGGGTCTCGCAGCAGAAGCACAAGGCGAAACTCCGCGTCGTCGAGACGGGTTTTCCCCGCGGCGACTATGCCGAGGTGCTCGTCGCCGAGTGCCGTGCCGGGTGGCGAGAGCAGTTCGGTGACCTGTCGGACTACCTCGACGACACGAAGAATCTCGCGTTGCTCGAACGTCGCGTGGAGCGGCATCCCGCGTTCTGAGTGGGGTGAGGCGACGCGATCCCGGGCCGCTCACGGTCATGGATCGGCGAGCGCGTGCACGACGACGCCGCCCGGCGAACCGGGCGGCGTCGTGGCGTTCGCGCTCAGTTCGGGAGCGGCGTGAAGCCCGACACGTCCCCGAGCAGCACGAGGTGGTCGGCGGGGACGTCCTCGACCGCGGCCTTCGCGATCTCGGCCGCGAACTCCGAGACGGAGTAGAGGCGCCCGGCCTCCTCGCGACGAGCCTCGATCGCGCCCGGGTTGAGCCGGTCGAGCAGCGTGGCGGTGATGGTGCCCTCGATCATGTCGCCAGAGACGACGACGAAGCCGATACCGCGCTCGTCGAGCTCCGGCACGAGTGCGACGAGCGCGTCCTCGCCCGCACGCTTCGAGCGCGCGACGGGCTCGTACTCGGGCATGGTGGGCGTGGTCTCGATGAAGTGGGCCTGGTGGCTCGTGACGAACACGACCCGCGCACCCGCGGGCATGAGTTCGAGCGCACCGCGCAGCGCGGCGACCTGCGCATCGCGGTTGAGGCGGAGGGCGTAGTCCTCGCCCATGCCGGATTCCATGCCGCCCGAGGCGTTGAGCACGAGCAGGTCGAGGCCGCCGTACTCGGCCCGGATCGTGTCGAACAGCGCGGCGAGCGACTCGGGATCGGTCAGATCGGCACCGACCGCGATGGCCGTGCCGCCCGCCTCGCGGATCTTCGCGACGAGCTTCTCGGCACGCGCGGCCTTGTTGCGGTAGTTCACGACGACCTTCGCGCCCGCCTCGGCGAAGTACCGGACGGTGTCGGCGCCGACACCGCGTGACGAGCCCGTCACGAGCACGCGCACCCCCTCGAGCGAGCCGGGAGCGAGCGGGTTCGGAGTCGTGTCTGCCATGCCGCGAGTCTAGCGGGGCGGCCACCCGGCGGGAGCCGCTACCCTTCCCGCGTGGATCAGTACTTCGCACCCGCTCCCCCGCGCGTTCTCGCGCACCGCGGACTCGCGCTCGATGCTCCCGAGAACACGCTCGCGGCGTTCGCCGCCGCACTCGCGGTCGGTGCCACGCACCTCGAGACCGACGCGCACGTCACGAGGGACGGCCACGCCGTGCTCTGGCACGACCGCACACTCGAACGCTTCGACGGCGACACGACGCCCGTCGCCGAGTTGACGCTCGCCGATCTGCGTCGCCGCTCGGTCGAGGGGCACGGGATCCCGACGGTGGTGGAGGCGCTCGACGCCTTCCCGACGGCACGCTTCAACATCGATCTGAAGGTGGGCGGTGTCGTGGAGCCGGTCGTGGCGGCGATCCGGCGGACGCGTTCACGATCTCGCGTGCTCCTCGCCTCGTTCGGTGAGGCGCGTCTCGCGCGTGCCGTCCGGCTCCTCCCCGGTGTCGCGCGGAGCGCGTCGAGCGAACGGATCGCGGCCGCACTGCTCGGGATCGAACTCGGGCGGGACCGGCTCGTCGCGCGTGCGCTCGACGGCGTCGCGGCCCTGCAGATCCCGGTCCGTCAGGCGGGACTCACGCTCGTCGCACCGAAGCGGCTCGCCGCGTTCCGCAGACACGTGCGGGAGGTGCACGTGTGGACGATCAACGACGTCGACACGATGCGCGAACTGCTGGCACGCGGCATCGACGGGATCGTCACCGACCGGGCGGACCTCGCGGTTCCGGTCGTGCAGGGGCGATGATGCGCACGCTCCCCGCGAACACGCCGCTCGACGGGGCCGGATCCGGGAAGCGGTCGGCCCGCTCACGGGTTGGCACGATATGAATACCCGTTGAACCGGGAGGTGGAGTGGTATGGCTGATCGAAGTCTCCGAGGCATGCGCCTCGGTGCACAGAGCCTCCAGAGCGACGAGGGCGTGGTCCTCGTCGAGCGACAGCAGCGCGTGTACGCGACCGAGGCGGGCGAACGTTTCGTCGTCACGTTCGCGGCGGAGGCCGAGGTCCCCGAGACCTGGCAATCGCCGAAGAGCGGCGACGAGGGGCGACTGCTCGACGAGGAGGGCGACCTCGTTCCCTACGAGGCGCCCGAGGAGAAGCACCAGCGCACGCACTGGGACATGCTCCTCGAACGACGCACGCGCGATGAACTCGAGGTCATCCTCGAAGAGCGATTGGAACTGCTCCGCGCACGTCGCGGCACGAGTTCCTCGTCCTAGCGGAGGGCACCGAGCGCCCCGGCCCCGTCACCGGGTCCGGGGCGTTCGCCGTCCGTAGCCGAACGTCGACAGGAGCAGGACGACGCCCGCGCCCGCGAGCAGGAACTCGATCGCTCGCCCGGCCGCGACGGCGGGCGTGATCCCCGACATGACGGGGAGGTCGACGATCATGACCCCCGCTTCGAACCGCTCGAGCGCGGCGAGCTCGGTGCCGTCCGGGGCGTAGACCGCGCTGTCGCCGACGGTCGACACCTGCACGATCGCGCGACCCGTCTCCATCGCCCGCAATCGCGCGAAGGCGAGCTGCTGCGCGAGCTCCGGTGTGTCACCGAAGTCGGCGTTGTTCGTCGGGGTGAACAGGACTCCCGCACCGGCCTCGACGGCGTCCCGGATCACGCGATCGTCGACGATGTCGAAGCAGATGAACGAACCGATGCGCGTCCCGTCGACGTCGAGGACGGCCGGGCCGTCGCCGGGCGTGTAGCCGCGCTGGACGAGTCCGATGAGGTCCGGCGCGAGCGGGTACCAGAAGTCACGATCGGGGATGTACTCGCCGAACGGGATGGGATGCTGCTTCGACGCCTCGTCGGCCATCTCGCCGTCGGCCGTCCACACGAACTGCGTGTTGTAGTAGCGGTCGTCGTCCTCGGTCTCGCCGCGCACGACGGTCACGGTGTTCGCGACGACGGGAGCACCGTAGCGTTCCGCGAGCCGCGTGAGCGCGAACGCGACGCCCCGGTCGTAGACCGGACTCACGTCGGCCGAGCCCTCGGGCCACAGGATCGCCTGCACCTTCGCATCGGACGGGATCGTCGAGGTCGTCTCGAGGTGGGCACGGACGACGTCACCTCGCTCCCCCGGCGCGAAGTAGCCGGCCTCGGGGGTGTCACCCTGCACCGCGGCGACGCGGAACGTGCCCGTCTGCGTGGTCGGGAACACGGGGATCGCCGCGAGCACGGCGAGTGCCGCCGCGGCCGCGAGGGCGCGGACCGCGCGGTCGGACGCGCCCGCGCGTCGGGCGGCGACGGGTGACGGGACGGCGTCGGCCGGGACGACGCGTGGCGGCACGACTGCGGGCGGCGCGACGGCGCCGGCGAGTGCCTCGAGCAGCAGGGCGACGACGAGCACGATGACGAACGAGAGGCCCGAGAGGCCGAGCCAGGACACGAGTTCGGCGAACGGACTCGCGGACTGCGACTGGGCGACCCTCCCCCACGCGAACCCGCCGTACGGCCAGGTGCTCGCGATCGCCTCCCGCAGCGTCCACAGGCCCGCGACGGCGACGGCGACGACGGGGCCCGACCCGGCTACCGTGCCCGGGAGTCGACGGTAGGCGAGCGTGATGAGGAGCGAGCCCGCGGCCCAGAAGAGCGACTCGACGACCGAGAGGGCGGAGTACGGCACGGGGCCGAGAAAGAGCGACGCCCACGAGATGAGCGGCAGGTAGAACGCGAGCCCCGTCGCGAACCCGACGACCAGTGCGCCGGGGCCGCTGCGGCCTCGGAGCGCGAGCAGGACGAACGCGACCCCGAGGAACGCGCACGGCCACCAACCGCGATCCGGGAACGCGAAGGACAGGATGATGCCGCCGCTGACACCCGCGAGCAGCGCCTGCAGCGGGGGCAGGCGCAGCGGATCGCGCCTCACGAGCCGACGCTCGAGTGTGCGACGATGCCGCGTCGCACGAGATCGCCCGCGTGCCTCGCCGTCTCGGACAGCGCGCCCGTCGTCACCTGCTCGATCTGATCGAGCAGGTCGAGCACCATCTTCGACCAGCGGACGAAGTCGCCCGCTGCGAGGCCGGCCCGGTCGAGGACGTCCTCGAGCCGTCGCCCGCGCGCCCAGTGGTACATCGCCGGGGCGAGCCCGAGCGCGAGATCGGGTGAGCGGGGAACGCGGTGACGCTCTTCGAGCGCGTCGAGGTCCTCGTGGATCTCCGTCGTGCGCGCGAGGGCCTCACGGAACGGGCCGCGCGGCAGCTGGTGCTCGAGCGGTTCGTCGACGTCACGTCGCGGCTCGAACACGAGCGCGGCGGCCATCGCGGCGAGCGACGCCGCGTCGAGCTTCGACCACACCCGCCGGCGCAGGCACTCCGCGACGAGCAGATCGCGTTCGCCGTAGATGCGCGCGAGCATGCGGCCGTTCGCACCGACGACGAGGTTCCCGTCCTCGTCCCGCTTCACGTAGCCGCGCTCGAGGAGCAGCTCGGTCAGGCGGTCGAAGAGTGCCGCGACGGCACCCGTCCGTGCCTCGATCTGCCGCACGATCGCATCCGTGTCGTGCTTGAGCCGCCAGTAGCGCTCGGCCCAGCGGGCGTGCTGTTCGCGCTCGGGGCACGCGTGGCAGGGATGGTGCCGCATCTGCGTGCGCAGCTCGTCGAGCCGCGCCGTGCGTCGCTCTCGTGCCTCGTGCATGCGCGGCTCGTCCGCGGGGACGCGCTTTCGCTCGAGGTCGGTGAGCTCGCGACGGATGCGGGAGTACTCGACGAAGTCGCCGACGTGACACTCCATGGCCTCCGCATAGCCGGCGAGCGATTCACGCTGCTGCTTCGCCCGGCGGGCCAGGTCGACGACCGCTCGATCCGCCTGGAACTGCGCGAAGCTCGACTCGAGGACGTCGCGTGCACGATCACGTCCGAAGCGTTCGAGCAGGTTCACCGTCATGTTGTACGTCGGCCGGAAGCTCGAGTTGAGGGGATACGTGCGGCGCGAGGCGAGGGAGGCGATCGCCTGCGGCGACATGCCCTCGCGCCACTGCACGACCGCGTGACCCTCCGTGTCGATGCCGCGCCGGCCGGCGCGGCCCGTGAGCTGCGTGTACTCGCCCGGCGTGATCGGGACCCGGGCCTCGCCGTTGAACTTCTCGAGGCGCTCCAGCACGACCGTGCGCGCGGGCATGTTGATGCCGAGCGCGAGCGTCTCGGTCGCGAAGACGATCTTCACGAGCTTGCGCTGGAACAGCTCCTCGACGACCTCCTTGAACGCGGGCAGGAGCCCCGCGTGGTGCGCCGCGACGCCTCGCTCGAGCCCGTCGAGCCAGCCCCAGTAGCCGAGGATCGCGAGATCCTCGTCGAGCAGCGTTCGGCACCGCTCCTCGACGATCCAGCGGATCTCCTCGCGCTCCTCGGCGGTCGTGAGGCTGATGCCGGATCGCAGCACCTGCTCGACGGCGCTGTCGCAGCCCGCCCGGCTGAAGATGAACGAGATGGCCGGCAGCATGTCGTCCTCGTGCAGGAGGTCGACGATGCCGGCGCGTGAAAGGCGTTCCGGTGCGAAGCGGCGGTCCTTCCAGGAGTTCCCGCGCGATCGACCCGGGGCGCCACGACCCTTCGCCTGCGTCGCACGCAGCAGTTCGGGGTTGACCTTGTCGGTGCGCTCGTCGCCGTTCGTCGCGAAGAGTTCGTAGAGCCGCGATCCGACGAGCACGTGTTGGTTCAGCGGCGTCGGACGCTCCTCCGACACGACGACCTCGGTGTCGCCGCGCACGGCCTGCAACCAGTCGCCGAACTCCTCCGCGTTCGACACGGTCGCCGAGAGCGACACGAGGCGCACCTCGGTCGGGAGGTGGATGATGACCTCCTCCCACACGGCGCCGCGGAACCGGTCCGCGAGGTAGTGGACCTCGTCCATGACGACGAACGCGAGGTCGTCGAGCAGGTCGCTGGATGCGTAGAGCATGTTGCGCAGGACCTCGGTCGTCATGACGACGATCCGCGCGCGCGGGTTGACGTTGGTGTCGCCCGTCAGCAGCCCCACCTCGCTCGCGCCGTAGTGTCGGACGAGCTCCTGGAACTTCTGGTTGCTGAGCGCCTTGATGGGCGTCGTGTAGAAGATCTTCGCGTTCGGCTCGCGCATCGCGAGGTAGACCGCGAACTCGGCGACGACCGTCTTGCCCGCCCCGGTCGGCGCGGCGACGAGCACGCTCGAGCCCGCCTCGAGCCGCTCGCACGCGGCGATCTGGAACGGGTCGAGGTCGAAGCTCAGCTCCTCGCGGAAGCGCGTGAGCTGCATGTGCCCCGACCGAGCCCTGGCGGCGGCGAAGCGATCGGCTGGCGAGACGGTCATGGTCGCTCCTCGGGATATGGCTCGAACTCGCGCTCGAGCTTGGCGAGGCGCTTGGCCCGCCGCCGGTCGTTGAGCAGGGCGATGCCGACCGCGAGGAAATAGAGCACGAGCATCGGCACCATGAGCAGCAGCATCGACACGATGTCGGCCGCGGGTGTCGCGACCGCCGCGAACACCGCGACGAGGACGATCGCCCACCGCCACCCGTGCAGGATGGTGCGTCCGGCCAGGATGCCCGCGAAGTTCAGCAGGACGAGCAGCACGGGCATGACGTACGCGACCCCGACCGCGAGGCACAGCTGCAGGACGAACGTGTAGTAGTACTTCGCGTCGAAGAACGCGGTGTCCTCGCTCGGCGCGAAACTCACCATGACCTCGACGATCCGCGGGAGGAGCGTCCACCCCGTGAAGCAGCCGGCCAGGAAGAGCGGGATCGCCGCGCCGACGAAGCCGAGCGCGTACGCCCGCTCCGACTTCTTGAGGCCCGGCATGAGGAACATCCAGATCTCGTAGAGCCACACGGGTGACGAGAGCACGATGCCGAGCGCGAGCGACATCTGCAGTCGGATGTCGAACGCCTGCGTGATGTTCGAGAAGTTGATCGAGGCGCCGCCACTCCGGCCCGCGTCGAGCAGCGTGACGGGGACGCGGATCAGGTCGAGGACCTGACCGGAGAGCAGGAAGCCGCCGACCATTCCGAGCACGATCGCGATGATCGAGACGACGAGACGATTCCGGAACTCGACGAGATGCTCGCCGAGCCGCATGCGGCCGTCGGGCGAGCGCTTCCGTCGTTTCGGTTGCCGACGTCCACGCTCGGCCGCGGGAGTCGAGGTCACCGCGTGCTACGGACGCGTCGTGCCGTCACCGAGGCGGTCGTCGGGGCGTGTCCCGTCGCGCCCGGGATGCACGTCCCCGGATGCCGCGGGAGTCGGATCCGCGGCGGCCGTGTCGACGCGGCCCGCGTCGGTCTTCTGGTCGGCGGCGGACTCCTCCTTCGCCGAGCGCATCTCACCGCGCAGGATGCGCATCGACTGCCCGAGGCTCTTGGCGAGCGCAGGAAGCTTCGGCGCACCGAACAGCAACAGGATGATCACGAGCAGGATCAGGAAGTGCCAGCCCGAGAGGTTCGCGAACATATCGTGCTACTTCTTTCTCGCCAGATGGGCGTACTGCATCGGGTCGGCCGTCGTGATGCGACGCGCGTGCGCGAGGCGTTCGTCACGACGACGCTCCTTGCGTTCGGCGCGACGCGCGGCGATCGTTCGCCGCTCGCGTTCCACCTGGGCGCGATCACGCGCGACGGCTGGTTGCCGGGCCTCGTACGGCGCGACGAGCGCTTCGGCACGGGCCACGAGCTCCTCCTGCACCTCGCTCAGTCGCTCGAACTCCGCGAGCAGTGCGATGAGCTTCCGGTACAGCCAGAGGGCGATCAGCGCGAGCGTGGCGAGCAGGACGAGGACGAGCCCCACCCAGATCAGCACCCACGACCACCACGGCATAATGCCTCCACTCTACGGGGTCGCCGGGGGCTCCGACTGGACGGTGAGTCCGAGACGGGCCCATTCGGCGACCGCGGCCCGTGCTGCCGCCGGTTCCAGCACGCGCACCGTCGCCGCGTTGCCGCACGCGAGACGCACGATGCCGTCCCAGTGGGCCGCCCGCACCTCGACGCGCCGTCGCCCCCGCGCGTCCGGCTCCGGGAGACGACTTCGATCGTCGAGGAACTCACGAACGAGCGGCACGGCGGACTCGGCGACCTCGAGGGCGACGACCGGGTCGTCGGCCGACGGCGTGAAGAACGCGTCGCCCGGGGCGTTCGACTCGTGGTGTTCGGCCGGCGTCTCCGTCAATTCGACATCGCGCATCCGGTCGACGCGGAAGTTCCGCTCGTCGTCGCGGTCGAGGCACCACGCACGCAGGTACCAGTCGTCGTCGAGCGCGTCGAGGCGGATCGGGTCGACCGTGCGTCGGCGTTCCCCAGACACGGGACTGCGGTAGGTGAACGCGAGTCGGAGGCCGTCCCGCACGGCACGTCGCACGAGGCCGAGGTCGCCCGTGCGCTGTGCGCGGTCGTCGACGGCGATCGCGCTCCCGCCGGTGCGCGCGGTCAACTTGTCGAGCAGTTTTTCGATGACGGCCTGGCGGGTGAGCCCGGGAACTTGCCGCAGGTACTGGAGTCCGGCGATGAGGGCGGCGGCCTCGAGGCCCGAGATCGGTGGGGCCTCCTCGAGCGCGATGAAGCGCGTCACGCGCACGACGTCGTCGTCCTCGAGTGCGTCCCAGTCGATGTCGAACAGGTCGAGGTCCTGATAGGTGCCGGCCTCGCCGGGTGAGCCCGAGACGGCGATGAGGCGGACGGCGTCGCGGACCTCGTCGTGCGAGACGCCGAAGTGCGCGGCGACGTCGCCGACCGTGACGCCCTCGGGACGAGTGCGGAGGTACGGGACGAGCGACACGAGAAGCGTGAGCCGGTCGCGGCCGAGGAAACCGTTCATGCGTCGCTCCCGTGGTTCTCGAGCGCGCGGCGCAATCGCGAGACGACGGCGTCGTGCAGCTCGGTCGGGCCGACGACCCGGACCTCGGGGCCGAACGCCGCGAGCTCGTCGGCGAGCAGATCGAGGTCGGTGTAGTGCAGCTCGACCCGCCCCCAGGACGTCGGGGCGGCGGCCGTGAGCGTGCCGCGCTTCGCGAGCCGTTGCTCCGCGTCACCGCCGGGCCGGACGTCGAGGAGCGCGGAGTTCTGCGTCGCGAACTCCTGCAGTCGTCGCAGGAATCGTTCGGCCTGGTCCTCGCGGGCGGCCACGGTCGCGCGTTCCTCGTCGATCGGCCCGCCCTTCCGGATGCCACCGAGGACGCGCGACAGGAGGAACGTCCGCTCGTCCTCGCGGTCGAGGTCGTAGGCGCCGAGCAGCCACCGGCCCTCGTGACGCACGAGCGCGAGTGGCTCGACGTGCCGGAGCCGGGCGGCGTCGTCGCCGGGCCGCAGGTAGCGGAACTCGACGATCCGCCCCGTGTCGATCGCCGCCGCGAGCGGTTCGAAGGCCGCGTCGCGCGACCGCCAGCGCGGGACGAGGGCGGCACGCTCCTCCCCCACCTCGACCCCGAGCGAACGCAGTTTCATGAGCCCGCGCCGGGACTCGCCCGAGAGCGATCCCTCGCGCCAGACCGCCGCGGCGAGCGAGAGCAGCAGGACCTCGTCGGCGTCGAGCGTCGTCCCCGCTGGGAACGGCGAGGCCGTGTTCGGGATGCGGTAGCGCGTGAGCTGGTTGTCGCCCGGGGCGGACGGATCGTCGAAGGTCTCGAGCGTGAGGCCGAGATCACGGAGTTCCGCCTTGTCGCGCTCGAACATCTTGTCGAGCGCGGCGGTCTGTCCGCTCTGCTCGAACGCACGCCGGTACCCGTGCACGCTCGCGTACACGTGCGCCTTCGTCAGCCCGCTCCGCGTCATGAGCAGGGCGAGCATGAGCGAGAACTGCCGCTCCGGCGCGGGGACGGGCTTGGGCCCTCCGATCGACACCGCGGGGCTCAGGCGATCGCGAGGACGTCGACGACGAACACGAGCGTCGAGCCGGCCGGGATGCCCGTCTGCTCCTGCTCGCCGTACCCGAGCGAGGGCGGGACGATCGCGATGACGCGGCTCCCCTCCGTCTGGCCGACGAGGGCCTGACGGAAGCCGTCGACGACGTTCCCGGTCGCGAACTGGCTCGGCAGCCCGCGGTCCCACGAAGTGTCGAACACGGTGCCGTCCGTGAACAGCAGGCCCGTGTACTGCACGACGACGGAATCACCGTCGGCCACGACCGCGCCGTCGCCCGTGCGGATCGTGTCGAGCACGAGATCCGTCGGGGCCTGTGCGCCCTCGGCGATCGTCACCGTGGGAGCCCCGTCGGCACCTTCGCTCACTTGCACGAGCTGCTGCGTCGGCTCCGCCGGGGTTCCCCACGCGACCGTGGGCGTCGTCCGGACATCCGCGACCATGACGACGGGGGCGACGGGGCTCGTGCTGCCCGGTTCGAGGACGGCACCGGGGACGACCGCGACGACACGCGAACCGGACGGGACCCCGTCGAACACGTCGACGAAGAACGGGATCGTATCGGGCGAGCTGAGCGTGATCGGCTGCCCCAGGGTCGCGTACGGGGTCTGCTCCTGTTTCGTCTGACCGTCGATGACCACGAGGTCGATGAGGAGGACGTCGTCGGGTGTGATCGCTGCGCCGTCACCCTCCACCGTCGTCGCGTACTCGACCTCGTCACCGAGCCCGTTGAGCTCGCCGACGGTCACCTGCGGTGCGGAGCCGACGTCGTCGCTCACGAGGACGTTCGCGAGCACGCCGCTCGTGCCCGCCGCCTTGAGGTTGACGGGTGCCGCCGCGGTCTCCGCGGGTGAGCCGGAGCCGGCGCACGCGGTCAGTGCGAGCAGGGCGATCGCCGCTGCCGTCGCACCGAGTGCACGCAGCCTCGTGGGGGTCGTGGTCATCGGGTCTCCCTCCCGTCGCTCGCGAGCACGTCGACGACGAGGACCACCGTCTGACCCCTCGTGAGATAGCTGCTGATCGGGCCCGAGTAGCGTTGCGCCTGGTCGGCGGGCACGACGATGATGATCTGTGAGCCGACACGGTGGCCGGCGAGCTGCGCGGCCGCGCCGTACAACTGGTCCTCGCCGGGCTCGCTCGGCACGTCGATCTGCATGACGGCGTTGCTCTCGTCCCACGTCGACCCAAGATAGTGCCCCGACTCCCAGCCGAACACGGACACCTGCATCGTCACGAGGTCGCCCGCCTCGATCTCGCGGCCGAGACCCGAGACGCGAACCGACGTCCGCAGTTCGAGCGGTGGTGCCTGGTTCGGCATCGAGGCGCCCGGCTGCCCGTCCGGAGCCGTGACGACCGCAGGGAAGCCCTCCTCGGGTGGCAGGACCGTCCCCCACGCGGCGGACGGATACACGCGCGTCACGTCCACGACCGCGACGACCGTCGTGTCCGTGAGGCCGAGCTGCGCGGCCGGCTGCTCGCCGAAGTACGCGGCGCCGGAAAGCGCGGCGACGATGCGCTGTCCCGTCCGTGCGCACGCGATGGAACTCGCGAGGCCCGGCGCCGAGGCGACGACGCTCGTCATCGACACGGGGCGGGAGTCGCCGTTCGCATTGCGCGCGATGGGCCCGTACGGGACGAGTTCCGCGCCGTCCGCACCGTTCACGAGTGTCACGTTGGCCTCGAAGACGCCGTGGGGCGTGATGGACGAGCCCTGCCCGCCGCCCTCGGTCGCCACCTGGACCCGATCGGCTCGGAGGGGGGTCGGCATCTCGACCTGCACGGCCGAACCGAACGCCCCCGATACCGTCACCGCGTCGGCCGCGCCGCCGGGGACCGCGGTCGGGCTCGATGCGGGAACGCACTCGTCGGCGGGGGCCTCGCTCTCGGGCACGGTCGTGCAGGCCGCGAGCGCGAGTGCCGCGACGAGCAGGGTGGGCAGTGCGAGGGAGCGTCGGACGCGCATCATGCCGTGTCCGCTCCCGGGGTCGGTTTCTCGTCCGTGGTCGCCTCGGTCCCGTCGTGCTCGTCCGGGCCCGTCGAGGACTCGAGTCCCTCGGCGAGCGTCGCAGCACGCTGCGCGCGGCGCGCCCGCTTGCGGAGGACCTTGTCGCTCACCTGCCGGTCGCCGAGCGCGCCGGGCGTCCACAGCTCGACGTCCTCGTCGTCGTACTCCGACTTCGATGCACGGCGCTTGAGGGCGGGCAGTACGGCGCCGGGTGCGAGGAGGCGGGCCGAGAGCAGGAACGCGGTGTGCGCGACCATCCGGTGATCGGGACGGACCGCGAGGCCCTCCACGTGCCAGCCGCGCACGAGCGTCTCGTCGGACTTCGGGTCGGTGAACCGCCCGGTCGCACGGATCGCCTCCGCGACGCGCGAGAGCTGCGTCACGGTGGCCACGTAGCAGACGAGGACGCCGCCGGGCGTGAGCGCCTCCGCGACCTCGTCGAGGACCTCCCACGGGGCGAGCATGTCGAGGATCACGCGGTCCGCGCCGCCCGCCTCGACCGCGCCGGGCAACGCGTCCGCGAGGTCACCGATCACGAGGTCCCAATTGGCCGGCCGTTCGCCCATGAATCCGACGACGTTGCCCTCGGCGACCTGCGCGAACTCCTCGCGGCGCTCGAACGAGACGAGCCGACCCGTGCCGCCCAGCATCCGCAGCAACCACAGGCTGAGCGCCCCGGAACCCACGCCGGCCTCGACGACCGTCGCACCCGGCCGGATGTCGGCCTTCGCGAGGATCTGCGCGGCGTCCTTCGGGTAGATGATCGCCGCACCGCGCGGCATCGACATCACGACATCGCTCAGGAGGGGACGGAGGGCGAGGTAGCCGCTGCCGTCCGTCGAGGTCACGACCGAACCGTCGGGCAGGCCGATGAGCGCATCGTGGTCGATCGTGCCGCGATGCATGAAGAACGTCGCACCGGGCTCGAGGTGGATCGTCGACACGCGGCCCTTCGGGCCCGTGAGCTGGACACGCTCACCGGCGCGGAACGGGCCCCGGGCGGGCTGGGCTGCGAGAGTCATCGTCGGGTCTCCGTCACTGCGTCCCGTTCGGTGCGTACGCGGGTGTACAGGGCACGCAGGCCCTCGAGGTCGATCTCGGTGAGCGAGGTGGCGAGCGCGTCGGCGTGCCCCTCGTCGAGCGCCATGCCGTGCGGGACGCCGAGGGTGACGGCGCCCGCACGTCGTGCGGAGGCGAGGCCCGGCACCGAGTCCTCGATCGCGATGCAGTCGCCCGGCCGCACACCGAGCAACTCGGCCGCGCGCAGGTACGGACCGGGGTCGGGTTTGCCTTCGGCGACGTCGTCACCCGTGACGACCGCGTCGAGCCAGTCGACCCCGATCGCCGCGAGGACGACCTCGGCCATCTCACGGAACGAGTTCGTCACGAGCGCACTCGGAACGCCCGCGTCGCGGAGCTCGACGAGCAGTTCGCGCGCACCCGGCCGCCACGTCAACTCGGCGCGGACGCGCGCGAGCACGTCCGTCGTGACGTGCGCGATCCACGCGTCCTCGTCGAGCGGGACGCCGGCCTCGCGGAAGATCCGCGCCGCGGTCTGCAGGCTCGCTCCGACGAGCGCGGCCTCGCCCTCGGCATCGAACGGTGCGATCCCGTGATCGATCAGGAGCGCCCGCTGCGCGGCCTGCCAGTGGGGTTCGGTGTCGACGATGGTGCCGTCCATGTCCCAGAGGACGGCCGCCGGAGGCTGGGGGGTCACGACGCACCAGTCTACGGGCGACCTCCACGACGTTCGGGCGCCGAGCCGTATCCTTGGGCGAACGACGTTCCCGACGACAGGACGAGTGTGCACGACGACCCCACGAATCCCGCTGGAGAATCCGCAGCGAGCGACGATCGGTTCGCGTCCGGACGCATCCTCGTGGTCGCGCTCCAGGGGTGGAACGACGCGGGCGAGTCGGCGACCGCCGCGCTCGGTGCGCTGGGCGAGCTGTTCGGCGGCGGGCGGCTTGTCGCGCGCATCGACGACGAACACTATTTCGACTACTCCATCAACCGGCCGCACGTCGTGCGGGGGGCCGACGGTGAGCGCGCCATCGACTGGCCGAGCGTCGACATCGTCGCCGCGGTGGCACCTGGTGAGGTACCGGCGGTCGACGACGAGTTCCTCGACGTCGAGCCCGCTGCCGCTGCCGACGCCGTCGTCGACTCCGTGAACCCTCCGCCGCTGTGGGACGACGACGAGGACGAGGCGGTCGACGATCTCGGGAACCTCGCCGGCGACGCCGAACTGCGCGTCACGGCGAGCAACATCGACAGCCTGTACCTGCTCACGGGGCCCGAGCCGACGCTCCAGTGGCGGCGATTCGCCGCCGAGGTGCTGCGCGTGTGCCAGGACGAGCACATCACCCGGGTCGTGCTCGTGGGCGCGCTCCTCGCTGACGTGCCGCACACACGCCCGATCGGCGTGTTCGTCTCGAGCGAGGACCCCGAGGTGCGCGCCGAGTTCGACGTCGGCCGGAGTAACTACCAGGGGCCGACGGGAGTCCTGTCCGTCCTCAGCATGCTCGCCCGCACGAACGGCATGCCCGCCGTGTCGGTGTGGGCGTCGGTTCCGCACTACGCGCACCAGTCGCCGTCCCCCAAGGCGACGCTCGCGCTGCTCGACAAGCTCGAGGAGATCCTCGACGTCACCATCCCGCGCGCGGAACTCACCGATCTCGCACGCGAGTGGGAGCAGGACGTCGACAGCGCGACCTCACAGGACCCCGAGATCGTCGAGTACGTGACCTACCTCGAGCGGGCCTACGACACGGTCGAGGCGCCCGAGGCCTCCGGCGAGGCGATCGCGAAGGAGTTCGAGCGGTTCCTGCGTTCGGGCGACGGCCGCGGTCCGGCCTCGCAGGCCATCAACACGGCACCGTGGACGGCGCCGGTCGCACGCCCCAGCGGCGCATCGGATGCCCGCGACGACGTCGAGTCCGGCGGCGACGAGGAGCCGGCGGCCGGGACGAGCGACGCGGAATCCGCGGGGACGGCCGCGCCCGACACGAGCGAGACGACCGAACCCACCGAACAGGACGCCTCGGACGCCGGTTCCGACGACGCGCCCGACGGCCCGAGCGATGCCGGTGAGGCCCCGAACGGGACCGATCCGGACGGCGACGAACCGGTCGCGGACGGTCCCGAGCGCTAGGGGTGCTGTCGAAACGGGAGTGTTGATCGTTCCGTCATCTGTGCAGCGCGGGCAGCCGTGTCGTCGCATGGGGTTCGGCGGGCTCGATCGGTGTTCGTCCGAGGTCGGCGACCTTCTGGCGGCCACGTGCTGACGGAACGGCGACATCGTTCATCGACGTCGACACCTCCGCGCGCCCGCTCGTCCATGTGCAGCAAGGTGCAATCAGGGCGTGACTCGACTCGACGCTGGGCCATTCGCTGAACTCGGCCCGTGAGCCCGTGTCGGCGGTCCTGCGCGTCGGTCGGCGTCGAGTTCGACCCTGCGCTCGACTGCCCGAGCCCGCCCCGGTGCAATCGGCACCGGTACGTTCGGATCTTCGCCGTTCGTCATCCTGCGTCGGATCGCCGGCTGCTTTCGTTCGGATGCTTCGGACGTGACCGAAGTACTCATGAACGACTCTTCCGACGCGCATTGCCCTACGTTCCCGCGTGAGGCGGTCGACCGGTGGATCTCCGCCCCGGAATCGCGAGCTTGCGAATCCCGGACGCAGGGAGTACTTCGAGTGGAAGGACCGTGAATCGCGACGTGAGCCGGGCACGCGCATCGATGGTCGGGTGCTCGAACAGTTCCGGTCGTCGAGCGAATGCACCACGAGGGCGAATGCAAACAGGCTGATGCGTGCACACGCTCCGGAGGACACGGAGCGCGAAGCCACGAGCCACCCTGGATCCAGGCGCCCGCGAACGCGGGTGGCGACCGATCCGGTAACTCAGGCTGCGTATCTCCCGCGATCTACTCTCGAGAATTCTCACCGCCGGTGATCCGGTCCCACGCAGCATCACCGCCGCGTCTACTCCGCCGCGATCATCGCGAGGGCTCGGAGATGTCCTTCGAGTGCGGACCTTCCGGCATCGGTGAGACCGATCCACGTGAGACGACGGGAGTCGTTCCTGGACGGTGAAGGCTCCTTGCGGAGGGTGATCAGATCCGCCTGGGCGAGCACTTTCAGGTTCTTCGACAGATTCGCGTCGTTCAATTCCAAGGTATCTCGTACGACGGAGAACTCGAGTTCCGCGACTCGTCGCAGCAGGCCACATATGCGGAGTCGCACGGGTGAGTGAATCAGGTCGTTGAAAGCGGGTTGGACGGCTGACGTCATCCGGCTCGCTCCGTCGTTCCGCGCAGCTCGTCCCGGAGTGCGTCGTCGTAGCTGCGTCCGAGCACGATCGTCGACACGAACGCGACGACGGCGGGGATGAGCCCCCACCACGCCGAGGCCGCGAGGTGCGTGATCGCGAGATTGCTCGCCAATGCGGCGACGAGGATCGTGAGGATGGTCAGCAGCAGGCGCGTGCTGCGGGGACCAGCGGGTTGCGTTGTCGAGACCCCGTAGAGACGGCTGTAGGTGATCGTGAGGAGCGGCAGCGACACGACTCCGATCGCGACGATCCAGATCGCAACTGCGCCGGAAAGCGATGGTGAACCGACAAGACCGGCAACGATCGCCGCCAACGCCGGGTGATACCACCATGGCGTCACTACTCGGGAAGCCAGTCGTGACCGATCGTCCTGAAGCTGCCTGAGTGTCTCGCGAGCCGCAGCCGCGCGGGGACGCTCGGGCTGACCGCCGACATGCTCGAGGTTGCTTTCCGTGTCGGCAAGTCTAGATATCACTTTCCGGTAGGGCAAGTGGCGTGGCGCCCCAGGAAGCTCTTCGGCCCTCGTCGGGCCGCGCGCTGAATCACGCGCATGACATGACCGGGGCGCGTGATGCGACGGATCCGCGCGGCGCTTCATTTCTCACTCGAAAATGCCGTCCACAGGGCACGCGCGAGGGGCCGCACGTCGGCGACCGACTCCAGCCGGCCACTCACGTCATCCCCTCACACGACCGGCTGCGGACCCGTCAGAGCGTGATGCCGAGCAGGGCGTCGACGATCCCGGGGACGGCCGGATCCGCGTCGCCCGCGGCCCACTCGTCGACGACGGCGACCGCGGTCGGCGTGTCGAGGTCGTTCGCGACGGCTCGCCGGATGCGCGTGACGAGAGGTGAGTCGGCCTGCGCCGACGCGGCGTCGTCGACCGCGACCGTCGCGGCGTGCGCGCGCCAACGAGCGAGACGCTCCTCGGCCCGGTCGAGCAGTTCGTCGCTCCACGACCAGTCGTCGCGGTAGTGGTTCGACAGGATCGCGAGACGGATCGCGGCGGGATCGTGCCCCTCGGCAGTGAGCTTCGACACGAGCACGAGATTGCCGAGCGACTTCGACATCTTCTCGCCGTCGTAGGCGACGAGCCCGGCGTGCGCGAAGTGGTGGGCGAAGGTCTCGTGCGTGATCGCCGTCGCGTGGGCGGCGGAGAACTCGTGGTGCGGGAAGCGCAGATCGCGTCCCCCGCCCTGCACCGTGATGCCCGTCCCGAGTGTGCCCGTCGCGATGACCGAGCACTCGACGTGCCAGCCGGGGCGACCCCGGCCGATCGGGGTCGGCCACGAGGGCTCCCCCGCACGTGCGGCGCGCCAGAGCAGGGGGTCGAGACGTCCGCGCTTGCCGGGCCGGTCCGGGTCGCCGCCGAACTCGACGAAGGCGGACGCCATGTGCTCCGCGTCGAAACGCGACACCGAGCCGAGCCGCCAGCTCGTGAGTCGCTGCGCCGCCTCGACGTCGAAGTAGACGTCGCCGTCGCCCGCGTCGAGCGGTGCGGGGTCGGCGTCCGCGGTGATCGGTACCCGGTAGGCGGTGCCCTCCTCGAGCATGCGGCCGACCGCCTCGGCGGTCTCGTCGACGACGTCCTGCACCCGCACGTAGTGGTCGGGCGGGATGACCCGGAGCGCCGCCATGTCGGACCTGAAGAGGTCGGTCTGCGATTGCGCGAGGTCCTCCCAGTCGACGCCCGTCGCGGTCGCGCGCTCGAGGAGCGGATCGTCGACATCGGTGATGTTCTGGCTGTAGCTCACCTCGATGCCCGCGTCGCGCCATGCGCGACCGAGCGTGTCGAACGCGAGATAGGTGGCCGCGTGGCCGAGGTGGGTCGCGTCGTAGGGGGTGATGCCGCAGACGTAGAGCGTGGCGTGCGCGTCCGGTTGCACGGGGACGACCTCACCGGTCGAACTGTCGAAGAGGGACACGGGGATGCCGGTACCGCCGATCCGAGGGATCTCGGGAGCGGGCCAGGACGCGACTGACTTCACCGCACCAGCCTATCCGCGGCCGTGCGGGCCGGACGCCGCTCGCGTCACGCGGCGCCACCGAGCGGCTGCATCACGCCGAGCGCGAGCAGCACGATGATGAGCGTCCCGAGCGCGATGCGGTACAGGACGAAGGGCATGAACGAGCCCTTCTCGATGTAGCGCATGAGGTACGCGATGACGGCGAGGCCCGAACCGAACGCGATGATCGTCGCGATGATCGTCGGGATCCATCCGACCGTCATGGTCGAGGCGTCGTCGGTGAGGGCAGAGGCGAGCTCGTAGAGGCCGGATCCGAAGACGGCGGGGATCGCGAGGAGGAAGCTGTAGCGGGCGGCCGAGGGGCGGTCGTAGCCCATGATCCGCCCCGCGGTGATCGTGCCGCCCGAGCGCGAGACGCCGGGGATGAGCGCGAGCGCCTGCGCGAATCCGTAGACGATGCCGTCGCGCCAGGACAGGTTCTCGAGATTCTTCGCATTGCGTCCGAAGATGTCGGCGAGGCCCAGGATGACGCCGAACACGATGAGCGAGATCGCGACGATCCAGAGGGAACGGAACTGGTCGCGGATGAGGGACTGCAGGAAGTACCCGAGCAGGACGATCGGCACGGAGCCGATGATGATGAGCCATCCCATGCGAGCGTCCGGGTCGTCCCGCGGGACCTTCTTCGTGAGGGAGGCGAACCAGCGCGAGATGATGCGCGTGATGTCCTTCCAGAAGTACACGAGCACGGCGGCCTCGGTGCCGATCTGGATGATCGCGGTGAACGTCGCGCCGGGGTCGTCCACGCCGATCCACTCACCGACGATGCGGATGTGGGCGGAGGACGAGATCGGCAGGAACTCTGTGAGTCCCTGGACGAGGCCCAGGATGATGGCTTCGAACCAGCCCATGCGATCGCTGCTTCCTGCTCGGCGGACGGAACCGTGTGAGTGTAGCGCCACGCCACCCGGAACGCCGTGCACGGCGAGAACGCCGGGTCGTGTCCACCCGATGACGCATCGGGTGGACACGACCCGGCTTTCTCGACGCGCTGTGCCCGGCGCGCAGCCGCGTGGCGCTGCGGCGTCGTCTGACGGCGTGGTCAGTAGGTGCGCAGGAAGTCCTTCAGCACCTCACGGCCGAACACGAGCGCGTCGAGCGGCACGCGCTCGTCGACGCCGTGGAACATGCCGGGGAAGTCGAGGTCGGCCGGCAGCTTGAGCGGCGCGAATCCGTAGCCGGTGATGCCGAGCTTCGAGAGCGACTTGTTGTCGGTCCCGGCGGGCAGGAAGTACGGGATGAGCGGCGCGCCGGGGTCGTGCCGGTGCAGCGAGGCCGCGGCCGCCCGCATGAGCGGGCTGTCGGGCTCCGCCTCGGTGCCGATGTCGCGCCACGTCACCTCGAGCTCGATCCCGTCGCCCGCGAGGCGTCGGATCTCGTCGAGGATCGCGTCCTCCTCCCCCGGGAACGGCCGGACGTCGATCGCGACGGTCGCGGATTCCGGGATGACGTTGTGCTTGTAGCCCGCGTCGAGGCGGGTCGGGTTCGCCGTCGTGCGGAGGCTCGCGGTGAGGAACCCGGCGCTCCTGCCCGTGCCGAGGACGATCGTCTCCGGATCGGTGTGCACGGGGTCGACGCCGAGGATCTCGGCGATCGCCGCGACCATCGTCTCGGTCGTCCGGTTGAGCTTGACGGGCCACTCGCGGCTGCCGATCTCCGCGACGGCCTTCGCGAGCCGCGTGACGACGTTGTCGTCGGCCGGGATGACGCGCGAGCCGTGCGCCGAGTTGCCGCGTGCGTGGAGCTTGATCCACATCATCGCCTTCTCGCCGGTCTGCAAGAGGTACGCGCGCGAGTCGCCGATGGTGATCGAGTAGCCGCCCACCTCGGAGATCGCCTCGGTCGCCCCCTCGAACCACTCGGGGTGCGCCTTCACGAGCGCGTTCGCGCCGTACACGCCGCCGTTCTCCTCGTCCGCGAAGTAGGCGATCACGAGGTCCCGTTCGGGCTGCTCCCCCGCACCGAGGATGTCCTCGAGTGCCGTGATGATCATCGCGTCCATGTTCTTCATGTCGACGGCGCCGCGCCCCCACAGCAGGCCGTCGCGCACCTCGGCGGCGAACGGGTCGACGCTCCACGTGGACGGGTCGGCGGGGACCACGTCCGTGTGGCCGTGCACGACGAGTGCTGGCTTCGACCGGTCGCGCCCCTCGACGCGCGCGACGATGCTCGTGCGGCGCGGCTCGGGCTCGAACGTGTCGACGCGCAGGCCGAGTCGTTCGAGCCGGGCACGCAGGTAGTCGGCGGCCTCGGTCTCGCCCTTCGAGCGTCCCTCCCCGTAGTTCGTCGTGTCGATGCGGATGAGGTCGCGCGTGGTCTCGACCGTGCGGTCCGTCTCGAGGTCGGTCGTGGCGGCGTGGTCCTGCGGTTCGGTCGTCTCGGGCATGGCCCCCACGGTAGTCGCGACGCGCCCGGGTGGCCCCGGATTTGGTGATCCGGCGAAACGATGCGTAAAGTGTTCATTCGTGCCCAGTGCACAGCGTTCGCGCGGATGGCGGAATTGGTAGACGCGCTAGCTTGAGGTGCTAGTGCCCGTATTAGGGCGTGGGGGTTCAAGTCCCCCTTCGCGCACGAACAGAGAAGGCCCCGGAACACCAGGTGTTCCGGGGCCTTCTCGCTTCCCGCGAGCAGGACGCGTGCCCGGAGTGGTCGTGAACGGCGGACGCACCCGGCCGCCCGAGCCGCGGTGTACGAGGACGATGCGATCCGAAACGGACCGGGTTCGGGACGCATGCCGGTCGGTCACCGGCCCGGCCGGGTCCGGTCACCTGCCGGTTGCCCGGTCGCCGCGCAGGAGCATCACGGTGCTCGTGGCGGTCATGATCGTCTTGCGATCCGTGGCCCTGATGACCTCGCAGTACCAGTGCGTCAAGGTCGTGCCGATGTGGGTCGCGTGTGCGTGTGCGATCAGCTCGCCGTCCCAGGCGGGCCTGATGAATGTGGCATCCAGATTCACGCTCGTGAACGATTCACCGGGGGTCAACAGCGTGGAACAGGCTGTGCCGATCGTCGCATCGGCCAGCTCGGCGAGGTAGCCGCCATGGATCGTGCCCTGCTGGTTCCCGAACCGGGCGGTGTCGGCGTCGGTCCGGATGCCGGCGGTGCCTTCGCCGATGTCGACCAGACGGAACCCGAGGGTGCGCGAGATCGCGGTCGGATACCGCGTCGAGGTGCGGTGTTCGGGCCGAAGAGTGCCGGCGAGCATCCGCTCCAGGTACTCCAGCGCGGGAAGCTCGATCGGCGTGTCGGGATCGGTCATGGTTCCTTCCTGGGGTGGTGCAGTGGTGCCGTCAACGTCGGACGAGGAGTGCCACGACGGTCGCGACGCCGACGATGACGACGAACGCGCGGAACACACCGGCCGGCAGACGGCGCGCAAAGCGTCCACCGACCCAGCCACCGGCGGTGGAACCGGCGGCGACGAGCGCCACCACCGGCCACTCGATCTGGTTCGGCGAAACGCAGACGAACACCGTCGCCGCGATGACGTTCACGACGGCGACGGTGAGATTCTTGAGGGCGTTGAGTTCCTGCATGAGCAGTGTCGTCGTCACACCGAGCAACGCGATCAGGAGGATGCCCTGTGCGGCGCTGAAGTATCCCCCGTACACGCCCAGCAGGAACGCTCCGGCGACCGAGGCGAGTCTCGTGCCCCGACGTGGAAACACCGATGACGGCGCTTCGTCGCCGTCCGTCGTGGGTCGGACGATCATGCGCCTGATGGTCGGGCCCGCGATCACCAGGAGCGTGCCGACGCCGATCAGCCACGGAAGGACCGTGGTGAACACCTCCGCGGACAGGTGCAGGAGCGTCACCGCCCCGACGACTGCACCGCCGGCCGAGGCGGGCAGGAGTGTGCGAACGAGGGGCAGGTGCGCGCGCAGCTCGTGGCGGTAGACGATCACCCCCGACACGCTCCCCGGAACGATCCCGATGGTGTTCGCCACGGTCGCGGACAACGGTGGGTACCCGAGCAGCACGAGAATCGGAAAGGAGACGAGTGTGCCGGCTCCGACGACGACGTTGATCGCTCCCGCGAGGAAGCCAGCCGCGAAGATCGTCGCTGCGTGGAGCAGGTCCTGCCCATCGGCCCACATCATTCGTGTCTCCCCCCTCTCGCGGGCGGCGTGCCCGTAAGTGGTCCTCACGGTTCCAGATCGCGGCACCCCGACGATTGGTACGATCCGAAGGAGCCTTCGGAGAATCGAAAGGGGCGGGCGGATGGGGTTCGGCCTGCGGGACCTGGAGCTGTTCGTCGCGGTGTTGGATGCGGGGTCGATCACCTCCGGCGCCCACGCGGTGGGGCTGTCGCTTTCGTCTGCGAGCGCACGGATCGCCGGGATGGAGCACCGTCACGGCCTGCGTCTGCTCCGGCGTCGTGCCGGCGGGGTGACTCCGACGACGGCCGGTGAAGCGCTCGGTTCGCACGCCCGCGGGTGTTGCGGGAGGCGGGAGCACTGGAACGGGCGATGGAGCGCTTCCGGGACGGCCCCGAGGCGCTCGTCCGCGTCGTCAGCAACACGTCCGCGGTCGACGCGCTCACGGAGTTCCTCGCCGCATCGCTCGCGCGCATTCCGGACATGCGCGTTGCGGTCTCCGAGACCACGAGCGCCGAGGCGGCCGGCCGTGTTCGCGACGGAGCCGGGGATCTCGGCGTCGTTTCCTCCGTGCCGGATCCGACCGGCCTGGCGGTCACGGACCTGTGGCCCGATCCACTCTTCCTCGTCGCGAGGGCCCCGCGCGGGGACAGGGGCGTGATGTCGTTCGAGGAAGCTATCCGAGGGCCGATGATCGGGCTCGGTGAGCACAGCCCACTCCAGCGCCTCATCGACGAACAGGCGCACGCGCTCGGCGTCACTCCTACGTACCGGGTGCGTCTCCCCACCCTGGATGCGGTGCATGCCGTTGCCGGCACCGGTGCGGGCACCGCGGTCATTCCGTACGGCACGATCCGCCGACTCCGCGCGGCACCAGACACGGTGCATCCGATCGACGCGGACTGGGCCCGACGGCAGGCGATGCTCATCACCCGGACGGCGTTCGTGCCGTCGTCCGCCCAGCAGCAGTTCATCGAGGCACTGCTTCGCTACCGCGACGAGCAGGATGCGCCCGGATGACATGGGCGGGGTCGCGTGCGCCGTGGACGCCATGCGCCCGGTCCTGACCCAGCGAGCGAACGAGCCCGAGCAGGTGACTCGCGGCGAACGCACGAACTCCCTCGTCGCTGCAGCTCCGATCGACCGGGAGCCGGGACCGAGTTCGCCCTGACGCCGACGGGCCGGCGGAGACGCCGCCCACGTCCAGGAGCCCGGCGCCCCCGGCATTTCGACGGAGCGGGACGGCGCGGATCTCGGCCACTCGCTCGACGTCGCCGCACATGCCGACGACCCCGAGATCGACAGCTCCGAGGATCCCGTCGACCCCGCGCGATCGAGCGCCCGGCCTCCGGCCTGCCACCGGACGAGAACGGCGATTTCGTCACCATCGCCGCGGGGGCCCCGGTCCGGACGCAGCGGTCGGCCGGTCACCGCGGACGATGAGCGAGCACGCGACGAGCGTCCCCGTCGCCCCGCCGACCCCGCCTCGCTCCACACCGTGCGTTCGTCGAGCTCCCCCGCGTTCCCGCGGCTCCGCGATGGCGCTCGCCCTGCCGCTCGCCGCGTCGGTGGCGCGGTCCTGGTCGCGCAGGTTCCCGGGCGACGACGGTCGGGCCAGGACCCGCTCGCCTTCCGCGACGGCGGATACCCGGGCGCGCCCGCTGTCTGCTGCTTCGGGTGCGGGTGCGGGTGCGGGTGCGGGTGCGGGTCAGGGGCCGGGGCGGGCCACGGACGGGATCGCGGATCGAGTGCGTCCTGAAGCGCAGCGATGCGACCTCCTCGGGCGCGCCCGTCGAGCAGGCACGCGCGGTCGAGCGATCTGCGAGACATGGTCGCCGGATCCCCGGCCACGCGAGCGGTGCGCGGGAGGATGCGTCACGTGGCCGGCTCGGGGTGCGCATCCGCTCGAAGCGGCTGGGCGGGGTCGATGACCCATTGTCGAGGGGCAACGCGACGGCGTCGGGACGCCGCCCGGCTACCCGCGGCCTCGACGAGCGCGGCGACCGAAATCATCGAGCGCGTTCAGGATCTCGGGCGCGTGCCAGTACCGGTTGCGTCGGCCGGAGGTCGACTGCTCGAGGATGCCGGCGTCGGTGAGGGTGGCGATGGCGTTGCTCGCCGCGGGGATGCTCACCTCGAGTTGCTCGGCGAGATGCGCGATGGTCACGACCGGTTGCGCCGGCAGGATGTCGAGCGCCCGCCGCGCCGTTGAGCCTCGCCTCGCGTCCAGCCGCGACCGCCATGCCTCCTGGGTCGCGTTGATCTCGTCGACGAGCCGGCGGGAGTTCTCGAGCGCGCGGAACGTCGAATCGGTGAACACCCGCACGATCGGCACGACGTCACCCCGGCGATACGAGGTGAGCGCGTCGAAGTACTCCTGCGGGTTCGCGAGCAGGCCCGCGGACACCGGCACGGTGACCTGGCTCGTCGTCCCGCTGCCGCGGAGCATCGCCTGGGTGAGCGCGCGCCCGGTGCGCCCGTTGCCGTCGGGGAACGGATGGATGCTCTCGAACTGGGCGTGTGCGATCGCGATGTGCGGGAGCACGGGAAGATCGGTTCGGCGCGTGTAGACCATCAGATCGTCCATGAGGGCCGGGACGCGCGCCACGATCGGTGCGACGTGAGCCGCCACGTGCGGGGACGAGCCGCCGACCCAGACGCCGACATGCCGGAACTCGCCGACGATCGAGGGGTCGTGACGCTCCATGAGGGCCCGGTGCATCTCGATGACCGCGTCGGTGTCGAGCCGGTCGGCCAGCGCGAGTGCGGACTCCATGGCGTGGACGTTCGCGACGACGAGCCGGGCGTTCGCCGACTTCGCGTCGCCGATGTTCGCGAGCGCCACCTGCTTCGCGCTCGCCGTGAGCTGTTCGACCTCGGAGCTCGCCGAGCTCTCGGTGCGCAGCAGGATCGACGGCAGTGGCGCGTGGACCAGCCCCGCCGTGCTGTCGAATCGCGCGAGCGCGGCGTGCGCGTCCCCGGCTTCGGCGAGCAGCTCGTCGGGGATGGTCGGCATCGGCAGGTCGGCGATGTCGGGTGGAATCGACGCCAGGTACGGGCCCGCCGACCGACGCCGAGCCCGCCGCGACATCGGCTCGCGCGGATCGCGCTCCCAGTGGACCGGCTCCTCGTCCGAAGACGGCCAGGAGCCGGGCGTCTCGGCCTCCGGGACGTGAGGCGACGGGAGCCCGACCCCTCCCCCGGACTCCCCGGCCGCTTCTCGTCGTGCGCGCGCGGCGGTATCCATGCGTCTCCACTTCCGTTGCGAACAACTCCTGGTATGCAAGATTACGTCAACAAACTTGCATATGGGTGCATGAATGCACGGTTTCGCGGTGCCGGCGTCAGACCTCGGTGAATGTCACGCGGTTGATCCCGGTCCCTCGTCTCCGCGCAACTCCTCGCGCGTGCCGTGTCTTCCGCCTGCCCGGGCCACGTGCGCTTCGCGCGACCCTGCGGCGCTCGGCGCTCGGCGTATCCGTCCACGTTCGCGGGGTGGCGCGCTCGCGTTCAAAAGGGACGCCGGAGGCGGCCACCCTCCGTCGATCGCTCGCGCGAGGCGGCCCTTGATCGACGAACGTGCCCGGCGCCCCCTCGCGAATCCGGCATCGTCCAGCGACGCCACGTTCTCGGGATGGTCCGCATCGTCGGGGGCCAGGGGATCACGCAGAACTGCGAACTCGAGCTCCGACCGGTTGCGGAGTGTTTCCGCCCCGGCCATGTCCGCGACACCGGCCGGTCCGCCGGTGCCGATCACACTGAGCGAGCGCGAACGTCACCGGGGCGTTGCCGGGGGATTGGGGATGCCCGCATGGTCAGTATCGATGACGACACCGTCGCCGTCGTGCCGGAGCAGAGCGGGCGCCGACGGCTCCTCTGGGTCGCACTCGGCATCGTTGCCATCGCCGCGATCGCGCTCGTCCTCACGCTGACGGGCAGGCCGGGCTCGGGCCTCGTGGGCAGCGGCTCGTCGCTCGCGGCACCGCTCGTGCAACGCGCCGCCGTCGACTTCCGCAACGCGGCGAACGCCGACGATCCGCAGCGAGCCGACGCGTCGGGCAACGACTGGGTGGTCGACGGCAGCGGCATCGAGTACGAGGCCGTCGGCTCGCTCGGGGGCATCGTCGCACTCACCGACGGGCGTGCCTCGTTCGCTCTCGCCGACTATCCGCTCTCGGCCGGCGAGCTCGAGCAGCGCGACATCGCGCAGTTCCCGCTGTTCATCGGCGCGCTCGCCGTCGTCACCCACCAGGACGTCGCCGGCGGTGACGAGCTGCGCCTCGACGGTGAGGTGCTCGCGGCCATCTACCTCGGCGAGATCACGCGCTGGGACGACGAGGCCATCGCCGCGCTCAACCCGGACGCGGAACTCGCGGCGACCGAGATCGTCCCGTTCCACCGCGGCGACGGCTCGGGCTCGACCTACGGATTCACCCGGTATCTCGCCGACGTGTCCGACGAGTGGGGCGCAGGGCCGGGGCACGGAGCCCTCGTGAGCTGGCCGGCCGGCGTCGGCACCTCCGCCGACGGTAGTGGCGGTGTGGTCGAGTCCGTCAGCTCGACCCCGGGCGCCATCGGCTACGTCGACGTCGGCCAGGCCGAGCGCGCGTCGCTCCCGGTCGCTGCCGTGGGCAACGGCGCGGGCGAGTACGCGACGCCCTCGGCCGAGGCGATCGAGACGGCGATCGCCGACACCGACTGGACGACCGACGACGACTACGCCACGCCGACCGTCGCGACAGGGACGACCCCGGGCTACCCCCTCACCGTCGCCGTCTACGGCATGGTCAAGCGCGACGCAGGCGCGTCGCTCACCCGCCAGGCACTCAGCTTCATGGCCTTCCTGCTCGACGAGTCCGACGTGGCCGCACGTGACCTCGGCTACGTGCCGCTTCCCGAGGCCGGAAGCGTCGCCGTGCGCGAGTACTGGGCCGAGCAACTCGGCTACGCCTAGCCCCGACCGGCGCCCGCACCCACCCGAACATCCCAGATCGAGCGACACCCAGAGCATCACGCCCACCGGGCCAGGAAGGACAGCGCATGGATGCCGACGTTTTCAAGGACATCATCGTCCCCGTCATCGGAGGGCTCGGCATCTTCATGCTCGGCCTCGAGTTCATGGAGCGAGGCATCCAGGCCCTCTCCGCGAACAAGATGAAGGAGCTGATGACGAAGATGGCGGGGAGCCCCGCCAAGGGCGTGCTCGCGGGGACCGTCATCACGGGTGTGATCCAGTCGTCGACCGCGATGACGGTCATGACGGTCGGGCTCGTGAACGCCGGGATCCTCACCCTGCGTGGCGCGATCGGCGTCATCATGGGCGCGAACATCGGTACGACCCTCGGCAACGGCCTCATCGCGCTGCCGCTCGGACCGATCGGCCTGCTGTTCGGTGGCGCCTTCGCGTTGCTCTACGTCTTCGGGCGCAGCGCGCGCGTGAAGAACATCGCGCTCGCCTGCATGGGCTTCTCCCTCATCTTCTACGGCCTCAACCTCATGACGGGCGGCCTCAAGCCCTTGCGCGAGATGCCCGTCTTCATGGACCTGATCTCGGGTCTCGACTCGTCGACCTTCATCGGCGTGATCGGCTGCGCCGTCATCGCGGCGCTCATCACGGCCGCGATCCACTCGTCCTCGGCGACGATCGGCATCGTGATGGGGCTCGGTGTCTCGGGCATCCTCGAGTGGCAGACGGCGATCGCGTTCGCGATCGGCGCGGACCTCGGCACGACCATCACGTCGTGGATCGCCTCGCTCAACCTCTCGAAGAACGCCAAACGGACCGCGTACGCGCACATCGGCTTCAATTTCATCGGGGTCACGGTGGTGCTCGCACTGTTCTTCCCCGCGATCGCCCTGCTCGAGTTCCTCATGAAGCTCTTCGTGGGCGACCCGGGTGCCCCCGTCGTCGTCGACGGCCAGGAGACGTTCCCACTGGTTCCCGTCGCGGTCGGCGCGTTCTCGATCTTCTTCAACATCTTCAACGTCGTCATCCTGTTCCCGTTCGTGAACGTGTTCGAGAAGGTGCTCACACGCATCGGCCACTCGAGCGACGAGGATCTCGAGGACTACTCGGTCTCGACGTTCCTCGATGGCACGGTGAAGAAGGACATCTCGCGCGCGCTGCCCGCCATGCAGAACGAGGCCAAGCGACTCATGACGGCGAGCGCCATGTTCCTCGGGATCGCCAGGGGCGACAAGGATGCGCCGAAGAGCGCGGACGATCACCTCACGGCGGTCGACGGACTGGCGCGCCAGATCCGCGACTACGCGGCCGAAGCGCTGCAGGGCGACGTCGATCGGGAGCAGATGAACGAGGTCGCCGATCTCATCGAGGAGGTCGACTACACCGGCTCGCTCAACGAGGGGATGCATCAGGTGGCGCGCCGACTCGCGCGCGACGAGTTCAGCGAGGCCGGCCGCAGCCTGCTCGACGAGGGGCTCGGCGCCCTGAGCGACGCGATCGAGGAGATGACGGGACCGCTTCCCGCCGACGTCGCGGCCGCCGCGGGCGAGGACGAGGTCGACGCGTCCGCCGAACCCGACACGGCCGTGGCTTCGCCCGTGATCGGTGCCGCCGCGACGTTCGAGGCCCTCCGGTGGCGCGTCATCGACGCGGCCGACGTGCCCTCGAACGAGAAGCCGGCCATCCTGGCGCTGGTCGGCTCGATGAGCCGCAACAGCGCGCTCGCTGCTCGCATCGCGAGCCTGCGCGAGACGCTCGACGGCGCGCTCGAGCGCCCCGCCCAGGTGGTCGATGCGGGCGCGGGAGCCGACGGAGGCCCGCAGACGGCCTGATCGGCGAGTAGCCGACGCCCTGTCCCCCATCCCCCATCCCCCATCCCCGAGAAGAAAAAAGCCGGGTTGTTGCTACCGGGCCCGCGGCCCGGTAGCAACAACCCGGCTTTTTGCCACCGCGCCGGGCGGTCAGCGCGTCGGGGGTTCCGACGGGGGCGGTGGGGTTCGGCCCTCGAACGCGGCCTGCAGCGCCGCGATGTCGAGCTGTTGCATCGTGTACATGAGCGCCGTCGCTCGGGCGATGCCCTCGGCGTCACCGGAGTTCAGGATGTCGAAGAACTGCCGCGGCGAGACCTGCCACTTGAGGCCGAAGCGGTCGGTCAGCCAACCGCAGGGGCCGGGCGCTCCCCCATCGGCGATGAGCGTGTTCCACACCTCGTCGTTCTCCTCCTGCGTGTCCACCTCGATGACGAACGAAACGGCCTCGTCGAATGTGAACTGGGGCCCACCGTTGATCGCATTGAACGGGCGCCCGCCGAGTTCGAAGTCGATCGTGAGCGGCGTCCCGGCAGGGAACGGCGCGTCCTCGCCGTAGCGGGTGACGCGCGTGATGCGCGAGTCGGCGAACGTCGAGACGTAGAAGTCGACGGCCTGCTCGGCATTGCCGTCGAACCAGAGGCTCGGGATGATGGGGCCGGAGAGTCGGATCATGCACGGATCATCGTCGATACGCTTGCATGTGGGCTGCGGGCAGCCGGGGTTCCGTATTCTGGTCCAATGCCCGCAGCGCTCCTCGCCTCGACCATCCATCCGCTCTCCGCCGTCGACGAAGCCACGGGTGGCGTCTTCGGCGTCATCTCGCAGTGGGCGATCGACATCATGGGCCTCCTCGGCGCCCCGGGCGCTGGTCTCGCGATCTTCCTCGAAAACGTGTTCCCGCCCATCCCGTCCGAGATCATCCTGCCGCTTGCGGGCCTCGCCGCGTACGAGGGCAAGTTCACGATCGTCGAGGCGATCCTCTGGACGACGCTCGGCTCGTTGCTCGGCGCGTACCTGCTCTACGGGCTCGGCCGCTGGCTCGGGCACGACCGCACGGTCGCGCTTGCCCGCAAGCTCCCCTTCATCGACGAGGACGACGTGACGAAGACCGTCGCGTGGTTCAACCGGCACGGCAACAAAGCGGTCTTCTTCGGTCGCATGCTGCCGATCTTCCGCTCGCTCATCTCGATCCCGGCCGGGATCGAGCGCATGCCGGCCGTGCGCTTCGGTCTGCTCACGCTCGCGGGCTCGCTCATCTGGAACACGCTCTTCGTCGGCGCGGGATTCCTGCTCGGCCCGGCGTGGGAGCAGATCCTCATCGTCGCCGACGCCCTGAAGTACCTCGTCTACGCGGGTCTCGTGGTGTTCGTCGCGTGGTTCGTGTGGACCCGCGTGAAGAAGGCTCGTGCGAAGCGCGCCGGCGGCACCGCCTAGGAAGTCGATCCCCCGTCACGTGGCGAGTGACGACGCCAGTCGTCCGAGCGCGATCCGGCGCCCGGCCCGGACGCCGTCGACCATGCCGGATCCGACGAACGAGACGACGAGGACCGTCACCGAGACGAGCGTCTCGTCGTCGTTTCGTTCGAAGGTCCAGGTCAGCAGTGCCGCGGCCACCCGTGACGGACGAGTCCTGGTCGACGACCATCTCCTCCCCCGCCGGCACGCTCCGGACGCACTACTCCACGGGGTCGGCGAGGCCACGCCGCACGCGGGCCGTCTCGGTATCCGCGGTGTCCGGGTGACGTCGCGCATGCATCGCCGTCCTATGGGTGTCGCAGGGGTGGAGCACCGAGGAGCCGTTCTCGGTCCGGCATCCGGTGGGGCCCGGATCTCGAACGAGCTTGTCGATCCGGCGCCGCGGCACCCCGATCCGGCCGTCAGGAGTGCATGCGCTTGCGCAACAGTTCGATGCGGGACTGGATCTGCGTCACGGTCGCCTGCCCGACCGCGGGGCCACCGCACGAGCGGCGCAGCTCGGCGTGGATCACGCCGTGGGGTTGGCCCGACAACTTGGAGTAGGCGCCGACGAGGCTGTTGAGCAGCTGGCGCTGTTCCTTGAGGTTGCGGAACAGCGGCTTCGTCGTGGGTGGCGGCTCGATGCCCTTCTGCGCCCTGGCCTCCTGGATGCGACCCTGCTTCGCCTGCCGCTGCGAGAGCAGCGATCGCACCTGTTCGACCTCGAGGATGCCCGGCAGGCCGAGGTACTCGAGCTCCTCTTCCGAGCCGACCTCGGCCGCGTAGCCGAAGTCGCCGCCGTCGTAGAGCACCTTGTCGAACACGGCCTCGGACGCGATCGGTTCGAACGTGAACCGTTCGAGTTCGTCGCTCGCCCGGTCTCCCGCCTCGGCCTCCTCCAGGAGCGCGTCGTCGAGGTTCTCGTTCTCGTCGCCACCGTCCGTGCGGCGGTCGAGCGCGTGGTCGCGTTCGAGTTCGAGCGCGTGCGCGAGGTTCGTGAGCTGTGGCACGCTCGGCACGAAGACGGTCGCGACCTCGCCCTTGCGTCGGGCGCGCACGAATCGGCCGATCGCCTGGGCGAAGAACAGCGGGGTGGACGCGTTCGTCGCGTACACGCCGACCGCGAGGCGGGGCACGTCGACACCCTCCGACACCATGCGGACGGCGACCATCCAACGCTCGTCGGACGCCGCGAAGCTCGAGATGCGATCGGACGCGCCGCGGTCGTCGGAGAGGATGAGCGCGGGCCTCGTGCCCGTGATCGATTCGAGCAGCGCCGCGTAGCCCTTCGCGGCCGCGTGGTCGGTGGCGATCACGAGGCCACCCGCGTCGGGTACCTCGGCGCGCACCTCGTCGAGGCGTCGGTCGGCGGCGCGCAGCACCTGCGGCATCCACTGCCCCTCGGGGTCGAGCGCCGTGCGCCACGCCTGCGAGGTGATGTCTTTCGTGTTGTCCTCGGCGAGCCCGGCCGCCATCTCCTCGCCCGACGTGTCGCGCCAGCGCACGTTGCCGGCGTACGACATGAACAGCACGGGACGCACGACGCCGTCGGCGAGCGCACGCCCGTAGCCGTAGCTGAAGTCGGTGACGGAGGTGCGAATGCCCTCCTCGTCGGGCTGGTAGGTGACGTACGGGATCGGCGCCGTGTCGCTGCGGAACGGTGTTCCCGTGAGGGAGAGCCGCCGTTCGGCGAAGCGGAACGCCTCGCGGATGCCGTCGCCCCAACTGAGCGTGTCGCCGCCGTGGTGCACCTCGTCGAGGATGACGAGCGTGCGCGACGAGGCGGTGAGGTGGTCGTGCACCGACGGCTTCGAGGCGATCTGCGCGTAGGTGACGGCGACGCCGTGGTACTCGCGCGATGGCGCGCCGTCGTTGTTCGAGAACTTCGGGTCGAGCCGGATGCCGACGCGGTCGGCGGCCTCGGCCCACTGCGTCTTCAGGTGGTCAGTCGGCGCGACGACGATGATGCGGTTCACGGTGCGGCGCGAGAGCAGCTCGGCCGCGAGTCGCAGCGCGAACGTCGTCTTCCCGGCGCCCGGCGTCGCGGAGGCGAGGAAGTCCTTCGGCTCGGTCTCGAAGTACTTCGAGATCGCCTCGGCCTGCCACGCGCGCAGGTTCTTGCTCGTGCCCCACGGCGCACGCTGCGGGAACGCCGGCGAGAGGTGTTCGGCGGCATAGGTGCCGACGGCGTGCCCGAACCGCTCCCGCCCGGAGTCGGGGGCGTCGCCGCCGTTCGCCGCTGTCGTCGCGGCGTCAGTCATCGAGGCCCGCGCCCCCTCGCGTCGCGGCGGCGTGCGAGCGCCCGCCGCCCTGCTCGCGGTGTGCCGCCGGGTCTCGCAGGGTTTCGGTGCGGTCGTCGTCCATGATGGACAGCAGGTGGGTGGCGGACATGCAGACGAGGGTACCCGCACCCGCGGACGGCGCGGTGCAGCGAACGGAGGGTCGTGGATGAACGCGGACACGAACGGTCGGGAACGGGACGTGGAACACGAGCGGCACCCCTGGCGCCGGTTCGTCGCACTCGGTGATTCGTTCACCGAGGGGGTCGGCGACCCGGAACCGTCCGCACCGAACGGGCTTCGCGGCTGGGCCGATCGCGTGGCCGAGGCGCTCGGCGCGGACCATCCGGACTTCGCCTACGCGAACCTCGCGATCCGTGGTCGGCTCCTCGACCAGATCGTCGCCGAGCAGATCGAGCCCGCGATCGCCCTCCACCCCGACCTCGTCACGATCTCGGCCGGGGGCAACGACCTCATCCGCCCGGGGGCAGATGCGGATGCGATCTCGGCGCGCTTCGAGCGGGCGATCGCGAGGCTCCGTGCGACGGGCGCGACCGTCGTCGTGTTCACGGGCGTCGACACGCAGTTCGCACCCGTCTTCTCGCAGATGCGCGGCAAGGTCGCCATCTACAACGAGAACGTTCGCGCGATCGCGGCGGAGCACGACTGCGTCGTCGCCGACCAGTGGGCGCTGCGGTCCATCCAGAACGCGAAGATGTGGACGTCCGACCGCCTGCACCTGAACCCGTACGGACACCACGAGGTCGCCCGCATGGTGCTGCGCGCACTCAACGTCGACAACGATCTGCGCGAACTCCAGCCCGAGCCGGTGCGTCCCGCGCGCTGGCGCGAGGCACGCACACAGGACATCGTGTGGGCGCGCGAGTTCCTCGTACCGTGGGTACTGCGGCGCATCCGACACCAGTCGTCGGGCGACAACTTGCAGCCCAAGCGTCCCGAACCGCTGCCGCTCGACCTCCTCGCCGAGCAGCTCGGCACGCAGGCCACCGAGCACGTGGCCCGTTCGGGCGCGCCCGACGCCGGGCGTGCGGCGCCGCAGGGCGACGTCGCGACGCCGATCGACGAGATCCACGAGGTCGACGCGCCTCGACCGCTCGATGCCGCTGACGTCGTGGCGCAGGCCGACGGCCCGGCCGAGGTCGAGGGCGCACGCCTCCCCGCCCCGGACGGCCTCGGGGACGATCCAGAGCGTGGTGCATCGGACGGGCGCGCCGACGCGACCCCCTGATGCGCCCGCGGGCACGCCGCGGGGACCGGACCGACCCCGGGGGCGCGACCGTCCTGCCGGGCGGTCAGCCGGTGAGTGTGTAGAGCGCGACCGCGCTCGCGGCCGAGACGTTGAGCGAGTCCACGCCGCCGTGCATGGGGATCACGACGGTCGTGTCGGCGTGGCGCAGCGCCTGGTGGGTGAGGCCGTCGCCCTCGGTACCGAGGACGAGCGCGACGCGCTCCGGACGGTGCGCCGAGAACTCGCGCAGGTCCACCGCCCGCTCGTCGAGGGCCATCGCGGCGATCGTGAACCCGTGGTCGTGCAGGAGCCGAGCGGAATCGGCCCAGCCAGGCTGTCGCGTCCACGGCACCTGCAGGACGGTGCCCATGCTCACGCGGACGCTGCGGCGGTACAGCGGGTCGGCGCAGCGCTCGGTCACGAGCACGGCGTCGGCCCCGAGGCCGGCCGCCGCCCGGAACGCGGCCCCCACGTTGATGTGTTGTCCGGCTACGATCGGCTGCAAGGAAACCGCGCCTGACCAGGCACAACGGCATAAGCGCTTATCGCATGAGCAATTGGATAGATCATACCGATAGCGACGACTCTGGCTTTTGTATCGCAGTGAGTGAGGATGCCGAAGCGCCGAACTGCGATGAGATCGAGACGGCTCCGGCACTTGTCCAGGTAGCGTGCTGACGGGGATGCGGGCGGTCCTGCAATGTAGATTGGAACGTTGGACACACCGAGCGAGGTGGTGGTTTCGCCGAACGGTGCCACACTGCGAGATCGCCGAGCATTCGAGGAAGGAGGGGCATTGATGATCAGCAGCCCGTTCAACACGAGCGCGTCCAACTTCGGCAACGCGGCGATGCAGACGTCCGACGTCCCGTGGGACACTCCTGTGAAGATGCGGCTGGGAGCCGACGGGCCCGGTGAGACCGGCGCATACATCGAGGTCAGCACCACTCGTGGATTCGCCAAGCGGATCCCGATCGACGAGGCACGCTTGTCCGAGTGCCGGCAAGAGCAGGACGGTGCGGCCGGGATCGCGCTGTGCCAGCAACTCGTCGACGATCTGGCCGCGCGGATCAAGACGGCCGTGGCCGAAGCGGTGCGCGGTTGAACGGCCAGGCCGAGATACTCGAACATGCCGCACCCTTGCGTGCCTGGCTGAATGCGCAGATTGTGGCGCGTGAGCGGCTGTGCCGCCAGCGCCCTTCGTGCTGACCTCAGTCCCCAGGCTCCCCACCCCCAGTGGCAAGTCCCCGGAACCGCTCGAAGAACCTGGAGAGCGCTTCGATGACCCGCTTCTTCTTGTCGCCATGGTTGGACTCGCGGTTGAACCGCGACACGGGTGGCAGGATGCGGGTGATCTCGGTGCCCGCTGTGCGCAGCTGGCCGTCCCGGAACGCGGCATCCACGAACGACCGCGTCTGCTCCAGCTTGAGCTTGTGCGTTTCGATGAGCTCTTGAAGCTCGGCCTCTCGCTTCGCGGCGATATACGCCTGCCACTGCTCATCGACCGCGCCCTGCAGCGACACCGACTCGACGAAGTCCTCGACGAGGTCGCGCTTGCTGCGGAGGGTCGGGCTCGCGTCGACGGCGCGGGTGATCTCGGCGCGGACTTCCTTGTCGTCGCCGTCGCCCTTCTCGGCGCGGAGCTTCTCGACGAGCATGAGGATGTAGTCGACGTTGATCTCGACCTGCTTGACGAGCTCGATCTCGAACACGACGTCGTCGTTGATGACTTCTCTGTCGCCGTCACGATCGCGCGTGAACTCATCGCGAAGCCGCAGGTAGATGCTGGTGTAGTCCTGCCGCTGTCGCTCGGTGAGTGGGTCGTTGCCGTCGAAGTCGTCGAAGGACGTGAGGATGTTCTGCAGCCGCAGCATCGCGCCGAACAGCTGGATGAAGTCCTTCTGCGCCTGCTCCCCCTCGATCTGCTGCCCGATCGGGAAACGCGCGAGCAGCTCGGTGACCTTGTCGACGTACTCGCCGTAGTAGTCGCCGTACGGTTTCAGCAGGACGACGCCGCGGGCGTCCTTGTTGCCGAACAGCTCCAGCGCGGCGTTCGTCTCTTCCTCGAGGTCGCGGAAGGCGACGATGTTGCCGTAGGTCTTCACCGAGTTGAGGATGCGGTTCGTGCGCGAGTACGCCTGGATCAGGCCGTGGGCGCGTAGGTTCTTGTCGACGAACAGCGTGTTCAGTGTCGTCGCGTCGAAGCCGGTGAGGAACATGTTCACCACGATGACCAGGTCGATCTCGCGGTTCTTCATCCGCTGCGACAGGTCCTTGTAGTAGTTCTGGAACCGGTCGGCGCTCGTGTCGTAGCTGGTGCCGAACATGTCGTTGTAGTCCTGGATCGCGTCTTCCAGGAACGAGCGCGAGTCACGGTCGAGCGCATCGGTGTCAAACGCTTCATCATCGAGGATTCCGTCGGCTTCGGCCTCGTTCGCACCGTAGCTGAAGATCAAGCCGACCTTCAGCCGCTTGTCCGGTGGCAGCTCCTCCATCTGCAGCTGGAACTGGTTGTAGTAACGGCGCGCGGCGTCGATCGACGCGGTAGCGAACAGCGCGTTGAATCCGCGAACTCGTTTCCGCTCCTTGAGTGCCTCCGCCTGACGCCGGCCCCGCACCGAGTCGGCGACGTTCGTCACGACTGCGTGTTCGTAGCTCGATGAGCGCTTCGTCTTCTGATCGAAGTGCTCCAGGGTGTACGCCACGACGTCCCGGATACGACGCACGTCCAGAAGCGCTCGCTCACGGTCGATCGCTGACACCTGTGAGTCGTCGGGGTTCCCGACCTTGATGGTGTTGATGTAGTCGATCCGGAACGGCAGCACGTTCTTGTCTGTGATGGCGTCGACGATCGTGTACGTGTGCAGCTTGTCGCCGAACGCCTGCTCGGTCGTGCGCAGCTGAGGGTTCCCGCCGCTGCCGGCGTTCGCGGCGAAGATCGGCGTGCCGGTGAACCCGAACAGGTTGTACCGCTTGAACGCGCGGGTGATGTCGGTGTGCATGTCGCCGAACTGCGACCGGTGGCACTCATCGAAGATGATCACCGCGTGGCCCGAGAAGACTTCGTGGCCCTTGTTCGCCTTGATGAACGTCGACAACTTCTGGATCGTCGTGATGATGATCCGCGCACCACGGTCCTCAAGCTGCTTCTTCAGCACCGCCGTGGACGTGTTCGAGTTCGCCGCCCCTTTCTCGAACCGGTCGTACTCGCGCATCGTCTGGTAGTCGAGGTCCTTGCGGTCGACGACGAACAGCACCTTGTCCACACTCGGCATCTTCGATGCGAGCTGCGCTGCCTTGAACGAGGTGAGCGTCTTACCCGAGCCGGTCGTGTGCCAGACGTATCCTCCGGCGTCGAGTGTGCCGAGCGTCTTGTAGTTCGTCGAGATCTGGATCTTCTGCAGGATCCGCTCGGTCGCGACGATCTGGTACGGCCGCATCACCAGCAGGTCGCGATCCGCGGTGAGCACGCAGTACTTCGTCAGGATGTTCAGCAACGTGTGCTTCGCGAAGAACGTCTTCACGAACGCCGTCAGCTCCGTGATCGGCTTATTGTTCGCATCGGCCCACCAGCTGGTGAACTCGAACGAGTTACTCGTCTTCCTGCCCTTGCCGGCACCGCCAGACTTCTTCTGCTCGGCCAGGTGCCTGTTGCGAGTGCTGTTGGAGTAGTACTTCGTGAGCGTGCCGTTACTGATCACGAACAGCTGCACGTACTCGAACAGGCGCGAGCCCGACCAGAAGCTGTCGCGCTGGTAGCGATTGATCTGGTTGAAAGCCTCGCGGATATCCACGCCGCGACGCTTCAGCTCGATGTGCACCATCGGCAGACCGTTGACGAGCACGGTCACGTCGTAACGGTTGGCATACTTCGCGCCGTCCTCGCAGGCGTCACCCTTGCACCGGCCGATTTCGTACTGGTTGATGACCTGCAGCCGGTTGTTGTGGATGTTCGTCTTGTCGATCAGTGCGATGTTTTTCGTCGTCCCGTCGTCGCGCCTGAGGATCTGGACGTGATCCTCTTGGACGCGCACGGTCTTCTCGATGATGCCGTCGTTGGCACTTGCGATCTTCGTCGTGAAGAACTGCTCCCACTCGGCATCCGAGAAGGTCATCCTGTTGACCTTCTCGAGTTGCATGCGGAGGTTCGCGACCAGATCTGTCTCCGATGTGATCGGCAGGTAGTCGTAAGCCTGCACCTCGAGGAGTCGAATCATCTCCCTTTCGAGCGCAGACTCCGACTGATACGCATCAGCCTGCGACGGATCATGAACATACTCAGCGACGACCGTGCTCTCCGAAGAGACAGCGATCGGATCGTACGTGCGCGCCGGCGCATCACTCACGACGCCAGCTCCTTGAACGTCAGCAGCCGATCGCGGTAGTGCTCGTACTGCTTGCGACGGGCAGCGAGTTCTGCCGGGAGACCGGTACTGATGTCGCCCACAAGAGCGTCAAACTTGTCAAGCGAGCGGACGATTGATTCCTGTTCCTCTAGCGATGGCACAGGGATCTCAATCGCGCCAAGACCCATCGCCGACAACCTCTTGACCTTTGCGCGCGACACGTGGCGCTCCTTCTGCTGATGGAAATCAGCAGTCTGAACCGCATATGCCACGTACTTCGGGTTGAGCTCGGAGCTAAAAGTAAACGTGTCGTCGTGCGTCGCGATCGGCTCTTCACCGAGCCAAGCCACTGCCTTCCCCACGTCTGCGACTGTCTCGCCGACGCCAGCGAACACAACGCTGCCGGGTTGCGCATAACGAAGCTGATCCCGCAGCTCGGCTCGAACATTCCGCAAGGCCTGTGTCGCAGAAGTCCCGTAGGCAGTGTAGATCTCTCCGTAGCGGAGGCTTGGGATACCCGACTCAACGACGTCATTCTTGGTGAACCGGCGGCCTCGAACGAATGTCCCTAGATCGGCGAGCCTGATTCTTCGCCTACCGTTGGCACCCACGAGTTCGTCGCGATAGTGCTTGTACTGGGCGCGCCGCGCTTCCAGCTCCGCTTCCAGCTCCGCTTCCAGCTCCGCTTCCAGCTGAGTGAACTTATCCAATACTCGCACGATCTCGCGCTGCACCTCGAGTGGTGGAACCGGGATGCGTGCCTTCGCAACGTTCTGCGTCGAGATCGACGAGATCTTTGAGGAGGAGATGCTTCGCCTAATCTGGTCTCTAAACGAGCGGGAAGCGAAGAAGTACGACACAAACTTGGGGTCCATAGAGCTCGAGAACGCATAGCACGCATCATGGATCGCGATGGGTTCACTCCCCAACCATGCGACAGACTTTCCAATGTCTTCGATCGTCTCGCCAGCTGATGCCATGATCACGTCGCCCTGCTGCGCGAAGCGAAGTGTGCGTGCACGTTCATGCGATACGTAGGAGATGCTCTGAACTGCAGAAATGCCGTACTTGGTATATATCTCACCATAGTGAACGCACGGGACACCCGCGTCGATCATGTCATCTTTGACGAAACGCTTCCCCCGCACGACCGTGCCGACATCGCCAAGTTGTTTGTACTCCACTCCGCTCGGGGGCGATGTCAAGGCGTGGAAGCAACATGGGGCTCGCCGGCCAGTAGTCGAGCGAATGCTTCGGTCGGTGTCAGGAAGCCGAGCCGGCGGCGGGGCCGGTTGTTGATCTCCTCGGCGATCGTGGTCAGGTAGGGCTGGTGGTCGGGTATCGCCGTGCCTTTGGGCAGGTACTCGCGGTAGAGCCGGTTGGTGTTCTCGTTGCTGGGTCGCTGCCAGGGCGAGTGGGGGTCGGCGAAGTAGACCGGCATGTTCGTGGCCAAGGTGACCTTCGCGTGGTGGGCCATCTCGCTGCCCTGGTCCCACGCGAGTGACGCCTTCATCATCTGGGGCAGCTCGTTGAAATACTCGATGACCGCGTCCGCGGTGCCCTCGGCGTGCTTGGAGGGCAGAGCCAGCAGCCCGGTGAAACCACTCATCCGCTCCACCAGTGTCGCCGCGCAGGAGGCACCGTTCTTCCCGATGATCAGGTCCCCCTCCCAGTGGCCTGGCACCCGGCGCTCGGCGGCGTCCTCGCCCCGTTCTGAGAGCGGGACCATCCCGATGATCGGCCCGCCCCGGGACCGGCCCGTAGTGCGGGGCCTGCGCTTGGTGCGCTTGGACTGCAGAAAGATCCCGCGCCGGGCCAGTTCCCCGCGCGGGATCGCGTAGATGTACTGGTAGATCGCTTCACCAGAGACGGTGCGGCCCTGCGCATCAGGAGAGTTCGCCATACGGCCAACAGTCGGGTCTGTTGCCTCCAGGCGCAAGCGGCCCGCGATCTCGTTCGGCGTCCACGATGCGGCTAGGTCAGCATTCACCCGCGCCTGCAGCACCGGATCCGCCGCGACCTTCCGCTGCTGCGGACGGGCCCGGCGACGCTGCGCGGCCACGTCTGCGGTCACGGCCTGGTAGCCGCGGGTCTTCGTCGCGTTCCGACGCAGCTCCCTGGAGACCACTGACGGGCAACGCCCCAGGTGACGGGCAATCTTCCGCACACCCCAACCCGCCTTCGACGCCGTGGAGATCTCCGACCTGTCACTGAACGACAACCCCACCCGCGACATCCACACACTCCATCGATCAGACCCCCGCCGAACAGGAGTGTTGCTTCGACGCTATGACACCACCGGGCACAGCTCCTGAATTAGGTCATCGATGCGGCTCATAGGAAGAAGTCCTCGTCGATCTCGACGAGCTTGTAGGTCTCTTTCACTTGCACGCCGACGCCGTATCGGATCATGAGGCTGGTGAGGCGTGTGCCGTCGATCAGGATGATGCGGGTCGGCACATTCTCGGCGTAGGTACGTGCGCCGTCGGAGAACCGGCTGGTCGTGATGAAAACGCCGCTGTCGGCTTTGCCGCTGATTGCTCCAACGAACGCCTGGAGGTCGGGGCGTCCGACAGTGTTGCCGTCTTGATAGCGCTTAGCCTGGATGTAGACGCGGTTGAGGCCGAGGATGTCCTGGTCGATGACACCGTCTATGCCTCCGTCGTTGGTGAGCTGGGTGACGCTGCCGGCCCCGGTGGTGCCGCCGTAGCCCATTGACAGCAGGAGATCGACAACCGCCTGCTCGAAGAAGCCTGGTTCTTTGTCCTGCAGCCGAGTGAGCAGCTCGACCGCGATCTCGTCGTGGATTCGCTCGACGCCGCTCTGCACCTGCTCGGTAGGAGTCATCGACGACTCTTCGGTCGGAGCGGTCGTTGTAGACTCGCTCGTCCTGCGGGTCGTGGTCGCCACGTACTCGCGGATCGGCGAGCTGGGATCCGCACCGAGCGCCTTGATGTCACGTTCCTTGGCACCATTCGGAAACAGCTCGATGAGCTGCTTGCCGGCATCAGTGATCTGGTAGTGACCACGCTTCGGACGCCTGAGCGCGCCGACGTTCGTCAAGAACGAGACGCCCCAGCCGATGCGGTTCTCATACTTGAGCGCGCCCCCGGACGGAAGCATCTCCTTCTTCTGCTCATCGCTGAGCTGCGCCTGATCAGCTACGAGAGGCTGAAACTCGCGCCAGTGGCGGATGATGCCATCGCTCATTACCTTGAGCGTCGGGATCATGAAGCCTTCCCAATTGGGCATGTCCGTCATGACCGCGCACCTTCCAGATCCGCCACGATCTCGTCGATTGCGGTGCGGAGCTCGGCCTGGCGCGCGACGATGCGCGCGATCTCGGCGTTCAACTCCGCGATGTCGACTTCCTCGCGAGTGTCCTCGGCCTCTACATACGACGACACCGCGATGTTGTAGTCGTTGGCGGCAATGTCCTCGTTGCTCACGACGGTGGTGAAGTAGTCCTCGGGCTCGCGCGTCGTGAACGCCTCGAGGATCCTCGCCTGGTGCTCCTCGAGCAGCTTGTTCTTGTTGCCGACCCGCTTGAACTCCGCCGAAGCATCGATGAACAGCACGTCGCCGGTCTTCTTCGACTTCTTCAGCACGAGGATGCAGGTCGCGATCGTCGTGCCGAAGAACAGGTCGGGCGGCAACTGGATCACGGTATCGATGTAGTTGTTGTCAACGAGGTACTGCCGAATCTTCCTCTCCGCCCCGCCGCGATACAGCACGCCAGGAAACTCAACGATCGCCGCGGTGCCGTTGACGGCCAGCCAGCTGAGCATGTGCATCGTGAACGCGAGGTCGGCCTTCGACTTCGGCGCGAGGACTCCTGCCGGTGCGAACCGTTCATCGTTGATGAGCAGTGGGTTGGCATCGCCCTCCCACTTGATCGAGTAGGGCGGGTTGGAGACGATCGCCTCGAACGGCTCGTCGTCCCAATGCTGTGGATCGATGAGGGTGTCGCCGTGGGCGAGGTTGAAGTCGGCGTAGTTGACGTCGTGCAGGAACATGTTGATCCGTGCGATGTTGTACGTGGTCAGGTTGATCTCCTGACCGTAGAACCCCTGACGGACGTTGTTCTTGCCGAGCACCTTGTCGAACTTCAGCAGCAGCGACCCGGAGCCCACCGCCGGGTCATAGACCTTGTTGACCTGTGTCTTGCCGACCACCGTGATGCGCGCCAGCAGCTCGGAGACCTCCTGCGGCGTGTAGTACTCCCCACCAGACTTGCCGGCGTTGGCGGCGTACATCTGCATCAGGTACTCGTAGGCGTCACCGAACAGGTCGATCGAGTTGTTCTCCCACCGCCCCAGCGGCAGGTCGCCGATCGCGTCGAGCAGCTTCACCAGCTTCTGATTGCGCTTGGCGACCGTCGAGCCCAACTTGTTGCTGTTGACATCCAGATCATCGAACAGCCCCTTGATGTCGCCCTCACTGTCCGTACCCAGCGCCGACGCCTCGATGTTCTTGAAGACCCGCTCGAGCGTCTCGTTGAGATTCTCGTCGCCCGCGGCACGATCGCGCACATTGGCGAACAAGTCGGACGGCAGGATATAGAACCCCTTCTCCGCGACAACCTCGTCGCGAGCGAACTCCGCGTCAGAATCCGCCGCCAGCCGGTAGTCGAACGACACCTCGCCCGCATCGTGCTCGTTCTTGTTGAGGTACGCCGTGAGGTTCTCAGAAATGAACCGGTAGAAGAGCATTCCCAGCACGTAGGACTTGAAGTCCCACCCATCGACGCTGCCGCGCAGGTCATTGGCGATGCGCCAGATCGTCTTGTGCAACTCTGCTCGCTGCGCCTCTTTGGTCGTCGGTGCCATGGGTCGTGCTCCTCCGCGCCACTGCGCAATCACGGTGTTGGGTTGTTTGCTCTTACGATATCGGGTGCCACTGACACTCGGGCTTCTCGCATCATCACCGCGTCGCGTAGAACGCCACGGCGGCGGCTGCCGTCACGTTCAACGAGTCGACTCCGCCCATCATCGGGATCGTGACCCGGCGGTCGAGCAGTGCATCAGTCTCCGCGGTGATGCCGTGGCCTTCGGTGCCGAACACGAGAGCGAGCTTCTCGTGATCTTCGGCCACCAGCTCGTCGAGGGTGATCGCGCCTTCCCCCAACGTCATGCCGGCCAGGACATAGCCAGCCGCCTTGAGCTCCGCAATGCCCTTTGTCCAATCGGGGATCCGTGTCCACGGCACTTGGAAGACCGTGCCCATCGAGACCCGTACCGAGCGCCGGTACAGCGGGTCAGCGCAGGTCGGAGACACCAGCACCGCATCGAGGCCCAAGGCGGCTGCATTACGGAAGGCGCTGCCGACGTTGGTATGGTCAACGAGCCCCTCCAGCACCGCGATCCGACTGCGTCTGCGAGGCGCGGCGGCGGGTTCCGGATGGGCTAGTTTGGGACCACACACGTTCGTGTGGTCGACGACGTCCTCGAGCACGAGCACGGTGTGCGCGTCGCGGAGCAGCTCCCCCGGTGCGGGCAGCTCGGGGCGGTGCATCGACGCGAGCGCCCCCCGGTGCATGCGGAATCCCGTGAGCGATTCGAGCACCTCGCTCGTCCCGACGTACACCGGTACGTCGGGGAACGCGGCGAGCAGCGGCGCGACGTCGTCGAGCCACGACTCCTGCAGGAGCACCGCGCGCGGTCGGTGCCCGGCCCTGATCGCGCGCTCGATGACCTTCGGTGACTCGGCGAGGTACAGGCCGCCCTCGGGCTCGAGGACGCGACGGAGCGCGACGTCCGTGAGTCTCCCGAAGTCGGCCAGGTCGTCGCGATCGGTCGAGTCGATGGGGATGACGCGCATGCAATCATCCTCCCGCATCCGCGCAACGCATCCGCGCACCGTCCGCGCTCACCGTCCTCTCGGGACATCACCGCGTCGGGGCGGCGTGGAGCGATCGCACCGGGCGCGGTTCGCTGAGGGCGTCGCAGCCGCGCGGCCCGGGGCCTGCTCGGCGAGAGAGGATGGGGACATGGCCCCCGTCCCGACCCCGTCCGCACTCGTCGAGCTCCTGCGTGACCGACCGACCGCGGTGCTCACGGGCGCGGGGCTCTCGACCGACTCCGGGATCCCCGACTACCGCGGTGACGGCTCGAAGCCGCGACGCTCCCCCATGACGTTCCAGCGCTTCGTCGCGAGCGAGGACGCGCGCAGGCGATACTGGGCGGGCTCCTCGATGGGGTGGCTGCGGTTCGCCCGGTCTCGCCCGAACGACGGACACGTCGCCCTGGCCGACCTCGAACGTGCGGGCGTCGTCACTGGCATCGCGACGCAGAACGTCGACGGCCTCCACCGGCGGGCGGGTTCACAGCGGGTCCTCGAACTGCACGGGAGCCTCGACACCGTGAGTTGCCTCGACTGCGGAACGCGCTTCCCACGCGCCGAGGTCGACGTGCGGTTGCGGGAGGTCAATCCGTGGCTCCCGACCGATCCCGACCTCGTACCGCTCAACCCCGACGGCGATGCGGAGTTCGCCGAGATCGACCGGTTCGTCGTCCCGCCGTGTCCCGTCTGCGGGGGCATCCTGAAACCGGACGTCGTCTTCTTCGGCGAGTTCGTCCGACCCGAGACGACGACGGCCGCCGAGGCGCTCGTCGACGAGGCCGATGCGCTCCTCGTCGCCGGTTCGAGTCTCGTCGTCAACACGGGGGTGCGGCTCGTGCACCGCGCGAAGCGACGCGGCATCCCGGTCGGGATCGTGAATCGCGGGCCGACCGAGACCGATGCACTCGCGGACGTGCGGATCGAGGACGGCACGAGCGAGGTCCTGCGTGCGCTCGCGGACGCGCTCGCGGCCCGCACCGACAACGCGGTGGGGTGAGCGACCACCGCCCGGCCCTCGTGCGAGCGGGCGCGATTCAGGGTCGCGAGCGGACCTCGTGCACCGAGCGGCACGCCTCGAGCAGGCTCTGCGCGGACGCCTCCCACGTGAAGTCGGCGGCGCGGGCGATGCCGGCCCGCGCGCGAGCCTCCCACACCGCGTCGTCCTCCAACTCGTGCGCGGCCCGCGCGAGCGCCGACGGCGAGTCCGGATCGACGAAGACGGCCGCATCCGCACCGATCTCACGGAACACGGGAATGTCGCTGCAGATGACGGGGACGCCGGCCGCCATGCCCTCGATGACGGGAAGACCGAACCCCTCGTTGCGCGAGACCGTCACGAGCGCCGTCGTCTCGGCGAGCAGCGAGAGATACTCCGTGTCGCTCACCCCCTGGTGCGCGACGATCGATCCGTCGGGTGCGAGGGCACGCAGTCGTTCGAGCGTCGCCTCGTCCGCCCGCGAACACAGGTGCAGCACCCAGCCGTCGAGTTCGTGCAGGGCACGGGCGATCGTCTCGACGTTCTTGTAGGGCATGAACGACCCCATGTAGACGAGGCTCCGACGCTCGGGCGGCTGGCCTGGAACGGCACGGCGGAACCGTTCGTCGGGCGCGTTCGTGACGATCGGTATCGGACGTCGCGTGAGCCGGTTGCGGCGCATGAGCTCGCGCGTCGTGCGCGAGATCGTCGCCACCTGGTCGGCACCCCGCAACAGGAGGCGCTGCGGCGCATAGGAGAGGTGGTAGAGCCGCCAGAGCAATCGCAGCGGCCACGCGAACTGTCGGGGCGGCGTCCGGTTGACGTAGTAGATGAGGTCGTGGATCGTGAGCACGAGCCCGTAGCTGCGACCGATCGAACCCATCGTCTGCATGGGGCTCACGACGACGTCGGGGTGGAAGCGACGCACCTGTCGCGCGACGAACGGCTCGCGCACGCTCGTCGGGCTCGAGATCTGTTCGAACGGCAACGAGGGCAGCACCTCGAGCTGGTGCGCGTCGTGGATGAGCATCGTCACCGGATGCAGTTTCGCGAGAGCGGTCACGAGTTCGAGCGAGTAGCGCGAGATGCCGTCGTGTCGGTCCGTGCGCACGTAGCGGCAGTCGAACATGATCTTCACGGCGCCTCCGAGCTGTCGGACGGACCGTCCAGCACGCCCCGGAGGATGCGTGCGACGGCGGCCGGGGTCTCGTAGTGGATGAGATGCCCCACGCCCCCGATGACGTGGAGCGTGGAACCCGGCATCGCGCGGTGCAGGGATCGCTGTGCCGCGAGCGGTGCGATGACGTCCCGCTCCCCCGCGACGAGCGTCGTCCCCGTGGGGAACTCGGCCGCATGGGCGAGCACGGCGTCGCTCACCGACGCGCGGAACGCTTCGGCGAGGGTGTCCCGATCGGCGAACTCCGAGAAGTGCAGATCGTGTTCACGATGGATCCACGCGCGCAGCGCGGGGCGGCGCGTGACCGCCATGATCTCGCTCATGATGCGGGTGATGAGGCGGTTCGTGACGAGTGCCGTCCCGAGACGGCGCGGCAGGAGCGCACCGAGTCGGTAGTACAGGACCGCGAGCCACGTGCCCACGCGGTCCGGCCCCTCGAGGGCGGGCGCGGCGATCGGATTGACGAGCACGATCCGTCGCGGCGCGAGTGCGCGGACGTCGCGGGCCACGACGAGCGAGCCGAACGAGTGGCCGAGCGCGACCGCCTCGCACGTCGGGTCGACGTACCCGAGGAACTCCCGCAGCCAACCCGCGTAGTCGTCGAGCCCGTGCCCCGTCGGCATCGGACCGCTTCGTCCGAAGCCCGGCAGATCCGGTGCGAGGAACCTGATGTCGGGGAGCTGTGCGACGACGGACAGCAGCCCGTGGTGCGTTCCGCGGAAGCCGTGGACGAGCACGATCGTGTGGGCGGCGTCGGTGGGGCCGTACTCCCACCAGACCGTCTCGGACCCGCCGATCGGCGCGACGTGTTCCACGACGGGGATCGCAGCGAGCGCTGCGTCGATCGGGGTGTGGATGTGCATCGTGACAGAGTGTACTGACGACGCCATGGGCGGCCGCACGGCACCCGGCCGGGAACGACGCGCTCCACGGCGGGCGCACGAACGCATCGAGCAGCACGAGGGAGACGACGCGCATGAGCTGGACCGATCGGGTGGCCGTGTTCGACCTGGAGACGACGGGGATCGATCCGGCCACGAGCCGCATCGTGACGGCGTTCATCGGCCTCATCGATGCGGACGGCGAACTCGAGCGCGGAACGGATTGGCTCGCCGACCCCGGTGTGGAGATCCCCGAACAGGCCTCGGCCGTCCACGGTGTGACGACCGAGATCGCGCGGGCGGAGGGGCGGCCGGCGGCCGAGGTCGTCGCGGCCGTCCGGGCGGGTATCGAGTGGATCGCGACCCACGGGGTGCCGCTCGTCGTCTTCAACGCGCCGTACGACCTGAGCCTGCTCGCCGCCGAATGCCGCCGCTACGACCTCGCACCCGTCGTGGTCGGCGAGCAGGTCGTCGACCCGCTCGTCATCGACCGCGCCGTCGACCGGTATCGCAAGGGCAAGCGAACGCTCGTCGACATGGCGGCCGTCTACGGTGTCGAACTGCTCGACGCGCACACGGCGGGCGACGACGCGGTCGCCGCGGGGCGCGTCACGCAGGCGATCGCCGCCGCGCACCCGGACGAGGTCGGCGCGTTGCCCCTCGAGGAATTGCATCGCAGGCAGGTCGAATGGCACGAGGCGCAGGCGGCGGACTTCGAGGACTACATGCGCCGGCAGCGCGACCCCGATTTCACGGCCGACCGCGGGTGGCCGCAACGGCCGTGACCGGTCGGTGACGGGCTCGTCCGGGTCACACGCGCGTGTGACCCGGACGCGCCCGTCCGCGACGTCACGATCGCTCGGCGTCGGGCTCGTCGTCCGGTGACTCGGTTCCGCGGACGAGTCCGGACACGCCGTGATCGGCACCCGGGATCGTGATCGCCCCGGTTCCCGGACCGGACGCGCGCACCGCGCGCCCGTCCGCCGTCCCGACGCCCGTGTCCGTCGGCGCACTCGACGACGGAGCTGCCGCCGTCGCCGCCACGTCGTCGGCGGGGAGGTCGTCGGCCGGGACGTCCAGTGCCACGGTGAGTTCGTCCCGCGCGAGACGGCCGACGGACCAGACGAGCATCGTGACGACGACGGATCCGACGCCGACGACGAGGAAGATCGTCTCGACGGGCACCACGGCCGCGAGCGGCCCCGCGAGGGCCATCGAGACGGGCATGAGCGCGAGCGACACGAAGAAGTCGAGACTCGAGACGCGCCCGAGCATGTGGTGCGGTACGCGACGCTGCAGGAGCGTCCCCCAGATGACGTTGCCCGCGCCGCCGCCGAGGCCGACGACGAACGCCGCGATCGCGAGCACCCAGAACGAGCTCGCGAAGCCGAACACCGCGATCGGCAGCATCGACCAGCCCCACAGCATGAGCATCCACGTGAGGTAGCGGCGCGGGAGGCGCAGCGAGGCCATCGTGATGGAGCCGATGGCACCGCCGGCACCGTTCACCGCGAGCAGCCAGCCGAACGCCTCCGCCCCGAGGTCGAGACGGTCGCGCAGCACGAACGGCGTGAGGACCTCGAACGGACCGACGTAGAGGAAGACGATGAGGACGGCCCAGACGAGGGTCCAGCGCAGCCAGGGGGTCCGCGCCGTGTACAAGATCCCGTCGCCGATGCTCCGGAGCACCGACCGACCGGCGTCGGGGTGCCGCTCGTCGACGGATGACGCACCGCTCGCCGCTCGCTCGGGCTGAAGCCACCAGAGCGTCACGAACGCGAGCAGATGGCACACCGCGATGCCCGCGATGGCGGTTCCGGGCGAGATCGCGGCGACGAGCATGCCCGCAGCCGCGGGGCCCGCGGCCTGCTGGAGCACGGGGCGCCCCATGCCCTCCAGGCCGTTCGCGGCGAGCAGTTCGTCCGGTGCGAGGATCTGCGGTAGGAGTGCCGAGTAGGCAGGGAAGAAGAAGCCCATCGCGGCCCCGAGGAGCGCACCGGTGACGGCGAGGTGCCAGATCTCGATGACGCCCAGGGCGCTCGCGGTCGCCGACATCCCGACGGCGAGCACGTTGACGGCTTCCACGCCGCGGAGGATGAGTCGCTTGGGCAGGCGGTCGGCGACCGCGCCACCGATGAGAGCGGTCACGATGAGGCCGACGCTCGTCGCGGCCCCCACGATCGACAGGTCGACGGGGTCACCGCCGAGCTCGATGACCTCGTAGACCATCGCGACGGCCCACATGCCGGCGGCGAAGAGCGAGGCGACCATGGCGACGGCGAGGACGCGGTAGTCGTGGTGGCGGAACGGGCGGAGAGCTCGGGGCAGGTGCATGAGTGGCTTCCGGGCGTGCGTGCGGACGCGCGTCGGTGCGCGGCCGTGCGTGTGGGAAAACGAAAGCGGTGGCGCCCCCGAGGGGACGCCACCGCCAGGTGGTTCGGCTGCCGCTACTTGGCGCCGCCGAACTTCGCGTAGCGGTTCTTGAACTTCTCGACGCGACCGGCCGAGTCCATGATGCGCTGCTTGCCCGTGTAGAACGGGTGCGAGGCGCTCGAGATCTCGACGTCGACGACGGGGTAGACGTTGCCGTCCTCCCACTCGATCGTCTTGTCGCTCGTGCGGGTGGAACGCGTGAGGAACTTCTCACCCGAAGCGAGGTCGTTGAACACCACGACGGTGTAATCGGGGTGAGTGTTTGCCTTCATCAGATTCCTTCGGTGTGGGTGGTCGGTGGGTTCGGAGCGCACGAACAAGGTGGCGTCTCCGCAAGCCAAGGGCCGACTCTATCACGTCACGCGGCTTCGTGTGCGGGTCGGTGTGGGCGTGTCGGTGCGGATCCGTGCGGTTCGACGCGTCCCGTGACAGCCGGACTCGATACCGGCGACCACATCCATCTAACATGGTCGGGGTCGGGGGGTCGACTCGGGGAGGCGTACCCGCCGTGGATCGAGTCGGACGACCGCAGGGAGGCGGACGATGGGTGGCACGACGGGGACGCAATTGGTGCTCCACCTGTCCCGATTCCGTCGGGAGTTGTTGCCGGTTCTGCCGAGCGGGTGGCGCTCCGCGAGTGTCGTGTGGTCGGAGATCGGTGGCTGGGAGTTGCCGGCACACGTCGAGGTCAAGGGCGGCGACGCGGGACGTCGTGTCTCGTTGCCGCGTTCCGTCAACGACTCGGCGCGTGGTGTCCGCGACGCGTTCGGTGCCCTCGGCGATCCGGGAACGGGGCGCCCGGTCTCCATCACGCTGCTGATCTCGAGCGACCGCGAAGTGGTCGACGTCAAGACGAACTGGGACGAGCGCGTGCTCGTCGACGAGAGCGGTGCCGACGGCTCGGAGCTCCCCGCGGACCGCGTGTGGCCGAAGCCCGAGCACTGGAGCCGCGAACTCGCGGAACACCCGCGCAGCGATGCGAACGTACCGTTCTGGTGGCGCGCGCTCCTGATCGAGGCGCAACGCACCCTCGCGTCCGCGCCGCCGGCCGCCACACCGGAGCAGGGGCCCGTGCAGAGCTCCGCGGCATGGCAGGGGCAGCAGCCGTGGCAGGGGCAGCAGCCGTGGCAGGGGCAGCCCTGGCAGGGGCAGCCCTGGCAGGGGCAGCCCTGGCAGGGACAACCGGGTCACGGATATGCCGGTCAGACGCCATCCGGCCAGGGGCAGCCGTGGCAGGCCCAATGGGGCGCCGGTGAGGATCCGTCGCACGGAACGATGCCGGCCGCGGGCCCGTGGGGACAGGTGCCCTGGGGGGCCGCCCCCCAGGGCGGCTGGCCGGAGCAGGCACAGGCACAGGCCCAGGGCCAGTGGGGACCGCCCGGGGCGACCGGCCAGTGGACGCCGCAGCCGAATGCGGCTCCGGGCGGCTGGAACGGGCAGGCACAGCAGCCCGTCGGTCAATCGGGATGGAGCGGTCCGGGCAACGATCCCGGGCAGCCGTCGCAGCAGTGGGGGCCGAACGGTCCCGGGCAGTGGATGCAGCCACCGTGGGGTGGGCCGCCGCAGTGGGTCCCCTTCCAGACGACCCCCGCGACGGGTGGCCCGCAGGCCGCACCCGGCGGGCCGGCCTGGGGGCAGGGAGCGGCTCCGTCCCATCCGTCACCGGGCGAGGCGCCTCCGGTGGAGAATCCGCACATCGGGTACGACGGCGTGCCGGGCGGGACGAGCGGGGACGGCCCCGCCGGTCGGATCGCGTCGTCGGGCCGGCCGCCGGGTGCGGAGACGTCGCCCGTCGCGTCGGCGACGCCGTCGATCGCGGAGGCGCAGGCCGTCGGGCAGGCGGATCCGACGTCATCGGCGGATTCGACCGAGGGCTCGGACGACGAGATCGTCGCGGCACCGTGCCCGTCGTCCGGGGACGGTTCGGGTGCGAGGGGCGAGCCGGATTCGGCCCCCGCATCGCGATCGACGCCGCCCGGGGAGCCGCGCGCGTCCGCGCGCGTGTCGCCGGTCGACGGCGAGCGCGGCGACCGCGCGTTCCCGGTCGAGGCCGGCCAACCGCGGACCCGCGCCGAGGCGCGGCGCAAGGCCTCCCGCTACGGCGCCGAGCCGCATCGCTTCACCACCACCACGGGCTCCGGGCCACGGATCGAGCTGTCCCGCTACGCCGAGGCGGCCCTCGCGCAGACGGGCGCGATGGCGACCGTCCCACCGGCGCCCCACACCGGGGCGGGCGAGCCGATGCCGTCGGCCGACGGCGTCGCGCGGGACGCGAGCGATCGCACGGCGGACGATGCCCAGGGCGGGCCGATCGCCGACCGCCTCGTCGGCGGCCCCGGTGAGGGGGCGCCCGTGCGCGCGCTCCGTGCGGTCGAGATGCCGCCTGAGGATGCGCCGTTCAGTGCAGCGAGCGTCGACACGGGCCCGGTCGCCCTGACGGGTGATGTGGCATCCGACGTGCGCGTCGAGGTCGAACCGCACGCGGGCTCGGGGGCATCCGGCCTCAGCCTCTCGAACCGCTTCACCCCGCTCCAGTTCGATCCCGTCGCCCGCCTGCTCGTCCCCGCACTCGTCGGGGCCGTCCAGTACGCGGCACAGACGCTCGGCGTCGAGCACCACGACGACCTCGTCGGGAGGCGCGGGCCCGTCGCCCAGCGACAGGCGCAGGACGAGTTCGCTCGCCATGCGGTCGCGTCGGTGCGAGGGGATGTCGACGGTCTGCACGTCGGCCGGGCGCGCGACTTCGTTCGGGCGTTCGACGAGTGCATCGCTCGGCCGCACGGCCCCGCTGTCACCGAGGTCTCGTCGGACGACGACCGTGTCGTCGGGCACGCCGCCGGTGGCGATGCCCTCGTCGCGTCCGTGCGGGACGCCACGAGCGATGCGCTCGAGGAGATCGCGGAGGACGTCGTCGTCCAACGCTTCGGGCGCGTCGCGCACGCCGGCTGACGCGTCGGCCGGCCGACGTGCATCGTCGGCCGGCCGCTGCCGCCGAGCTACGCGGTCGCGCGTGCCGAGTAGCGGCCGTCCGCGACGGTGACGTGGAGCGGCAGCCCGAACGTCGCACTCAGGTGCTCGTCGGTGAGGGTCTCGTCGATGGTGCCCGCCGCCTGCACCGCGCCGTCGCGGAGCAGGAGTGCGTGCGTGACGCCCGTCGGGATCTCCTCGACGTGGTGCGTCACCATGACGATGGCGGGCGCGTCCGGGTTCGCGGCGTAGCTCGACAGCGAGCGCAGGAGGTTCTCGCGCGCGCCGAGGTCGAGCGAGGCGCTCGGCTCGTCGAGCAGCAGCAGCTCGGGGTCGGTCATCACGGCGCGCGCGATCTGCGTGCGCTTCTGCTCACCGTCGGAGAGCGTGCCGTACGTGCGGTCGGCGAGGTGCTCGAGCTGCCATTCGGCGAGGACGCGCAGGGCGCGGCGGCGATCGATCTCGTCGTACTGCTCGTTCCATCGGCCGGTGACGGCGTAGGAGGCCGTCATGACGACGTCGAGGACGCGCTCGTTTCCGGGGATGCGTCGCGACATCGCCGTCGACGCGAACCCGACACGGGGTCGGAGCTCGAACAGGTCGGTGCGTCCGAGCTGCTCCCCCAGCACCTCGATGGTGCCGCTCGTGGGGTGCGCCTGCGCGGACGCGAGGTCGAGCAGCGTCGACTTCCCGGCACCGTTCGGACCGAGGACGACCCAGCGCTCGGACTCCTCGACGGACCAGTCCGGCACATCGAGGATGGTGCGCTGGTCCCTGACGACGACGACATCGGTGAACTTCAGAACGGCGGGCATGTGCTCCAGGCTATCTGTCGGTCGGCTACGGGCGGCGCGGCGGCTCACCCGGCGAGCTCGCGGTAGATCGCCTGCGTCTCGCGGCTGATCCGGTCCCACGTGAACTCGCGCTCGACCCGTTCCCGCCCCGCGCGGCCGTAGCGCGCGGCCGTCTCCGGGTCCGTCGCGACCTCGGTGAGTGCGGCGGCGAGGTCCCGGACGAAGGCGTCGGGGTCGAGTGGGGTGCCCGTGCCGTCCTGCAGCTGCTCGAACGTCACGAGGCGGCCCGTCTCGCCGTCGACGACGACTTCCGGGATCCCGCCGGTGCGCGAGCCGACGACGGCGACACCGCACGCCATCGCCTCGAGGTTCACGATGCCGAGCGGTTCGTAGATCGACGGGCACACGAACACGGTCGAGGCGCTGAGTGCCGCCATGATCTCGTACTGCCCGAGGTGTCCCGAGTGCCACACGACACCGTCGCGGGTCGACTGCAGCTCCGTCACGAGCTCGGTGACCTCGGCCTCGATCTCGGGTGTGTCGGGCGCGCCCGCGATGAGGACGAGCTGCACCTCGGGCGGCAACAGGGCCGCCGCTCGGAGGAGGTACGGCAGGCCCTTCTGACGCGTGATGCGCCCGACGAACACGACGGCGGGGCGATCCGGGTCGATCCCGAGCGCGCGTGCGGCCTCGGGGTCGTCCACCCGGTGCCAGCGCTCCGTGTCGATGCCGTTGTAGACCGTCACGACCTTGTCGGGGTCGAGGTTCGGGTACGCGCGCAGGATGTCGGCCCGCATGCCGTTGCTCACGGCGATGATGCGATCCGCGTGCTCGTAGCTGACCTGCTCCATCCAGCTCGACAGGCGATAGCCACCACCGAGCTGCTCGGCCTTCCACGGGCGCAGCGGCTCGAGCGAGTGGGCGGTGATGACGTGCGGCACGCCGTGCAGCAGCTTCGCGACGTGTCCGGCCGCGTTCGCGTACCAGGTGTGCGAGTGGACGACGTCGGCGCCCGCGACGTCGCGGGCGATCTCGAGGTCGGCGCCGAGGAAGCCGAGTGCGGGATTCGCGTCGGCGAGCTCGACGGGCGTGTCGTAGGCGTAGGTGTCCGGTTCGTCGCGGTCCTCGCCGAAGCAGCGGACGACGACGTCGATGTCGCGTCGCATGGCCTTGACGAGCTCGGTGACGTGCACCCCCGCTCCCCCGTAGACGGCCGGCGGGTATTCGCGAGTCACGATGTCGATGCGCACGAGACTCACGCTAGTCGACGTTCACGTGCAACCCCTAGGCTGTGGCCATGGGGCAGAAGAAGATCTTCGGAATCGTGTTGGCCGGTGGCGAAGGCAAACGCCTGATGCCCTTGACGATGGACCGGGCGAAGCCGGCCGTGCCGTTCGGGGGCCAGTACCGGCTCATCGACTTCGCGCTGTCGAATCTCGTGAACTCGGGCATCACGAAGATCGTCGTGCTCACGCAGTACAAGTCGCACTCGCTCGACCGCCACATCTCGAACACGTGGCGACTCCCGGCGATGCTCAACTCGTACGTCGCCTCCGTGCCCGCGCAGCAGCGGCTCGGCAAGCGGTGGTTCTCCGGCTCGGCCGACGCGATCCACCAGAGCCTCAACCTGATCCACGACGAGAAGCCCGACGTCGTGGTCGTCGTCGGTGCCGACCACGTCTACCGCATGGACTTCGGTCAGATGATCGAGTCGCACCTCGAGTCGGGACTCGGCGCGACGGTCGCGGCGATCCGTCAGCCGCTCGAGCTCTCGAACCAGTTCGGCGTCATCGACGTGGACCCCGAGGACCCGGGCCGTATCCGCGAGTTCCTCGAGAAGCCGAGCAACGCGACCGGGCTGCCCGACTCCCCCGGTGAGATCCTCGCCTCGATGGGCAACTACGTCTTCGACGCCGACAAGCTCGTCGAGGCCGTCGTCCGCGACGCCGAGGACGAGACCTCGAGCAACGACATGGGCGGCGACATCATCCCCGGCTTCGTCGCGAACGGCGATTGCGGCGTGTACGACCTCAACCGCAACCTCGTGCCCGGTGCGACACCGCGCGACCGCTTCTACTGGCGCGACGTGGGAACGATCGACTCGTTCTACGACGCCCATATGGACCTCATCTCGACGCTGCCGATCTTCAACCTCTACAACGAGTCGTGGCCGATCTTCTCGCAGCAGTTGAACTCGCCTCCCGCGAAGTTCGTGCGCGACAGCCGCGGTTCGACCGGCACGATGATCGACTCGATCATCTCGCTCGGCTCGGTCATCTCGGGTGCGCACATCGAGCGCTCCGTGCTCGGTCCGTGGAACAAGGTCGAATCGGGCTCCACGGTCGTCGACTCGATCCTGTTCGACGGCGTGAACGTGCGTCCCGGGGCGGTCGTGCGACGCGCGATCCTCGACAAGGGCGTCGTCGTGCAGGAGGGCGCCTCGGTCGGAATCGACCGGGAGCACGACCTGCGACGCGGGTTCACGGTCACCGACTCCGGGCTCACCGTGGTCCAGAAGTTCGGGATCGTCGAACCGTGAGTTCCGCGGGTGACGCGCCGGTCTCGGCGCGTTTCCTCGTCGTGCTCGATGTCGACTCGACGCTCATCGAGGACGAGGTCATCGAACTCGTCGCCGACTACGCGGGCGTGACCGACGAGGTCGCACGGATCACCGAGCGCGCGATGCGCGGCGAGCTGGACTTCGAGGGCTCGCTGCGCTCCCGCGTCGCCCTCCTGCGCGGCATCGCGCTGGCCGACGTCGACCGGGTGCGCGAACGGGTCACCGTGACGCGCGGGGTGCCCGAGCTCGTCGCGGGCGTCCATGCAGCGGGCGGTGCGATCGCCGTCGTCTCGGGTGGCTTCCACGAGGTGCTCGACCCGCTCGCGACCGATCTCGAGCTCGATCAGTGGCGCGCGAACCGCTTCGAGGTCGCCGACGGTGTGCTCACGGGCGGCGTCGCCGGCACGATCGTCGGCCGCGAGACGAAGCGCGAGACGCTCGTCGCATGGGCGGGTGAGCTCGGCGTCCCGATGACGCGCACGATCGCGATCGGTGACGGCGCGAACGATCTCGGCATGATGGCGGCCGCCGCGCTCTCGGTCGCGTTCGACGCGAAGCCCGTCGTGCGCGAGCACGCCTCGGTCTCGATGCCGGAGCGCGATCTCTCCCAGGTGCTCCCGCTGCTCGGCCTGCGAGGCTGAGGCGCGCCGCCGCGCCCCGCCGGTCAGCGCAGGAACACGTCGTCCAGCGTCACCGTGCGCAGCCCGCGCTCGGCGATGAGGGCGGTGAGCTCCGAGAACACCTCCGTCACGGCGGGGAAGTTCAGGTGGCCGATGACGATGTGCTGGGGCAGGAACCACTGGCGCGCGAACTCGAGCAATTGCTCGGACGTGATCTCGCCGGAGTCCGACAGGGAGCCGTACCAGAGCACGGGACACGTGTAGCCGATCGATGCCGCGGCGGCGTCGGTCCGTTCGTCGTGGAAACCGTACGGGGGTCGGTAGTAGGGGCGCATGTCGACGCCGAAGAGGTCGTGCATCGCGTCGTGGTTGCGCTGCAGTTGATCGACCACGCCGCGCTCGTCGAGCGTCGTGAGGTCGACGTGGTCGAAGGTGTGGTTGCCGAGCTGGATCTGTCCCGAGGCGACGAGCGGACGCAGGGCGTCGGCGTTCTGCGCCCATCCCCCGTAGCACGCGTTCGGGAAGAAGGTGAGGCGGGTCCCGGTCGTGCGCGCGAACTCCGTGTACTTCGCGATCACGTCGGCGCTCGATCCGTCGTCCGCCGTCCAGGCGAGCAGGTTCCCCTCGCCGGGGAGCTCCGTGAGCGTCCCGGGCGGGAGTGCGATGCGCTCGACCGGTGGCGGGGTGGGCGACGCCGGTGGCGTCGTCGTGGCCGGAACCGCCGCCGGACTCGCGGGCGGCGTGCGAGCGGCCTTCGCGGCATCGTCCGTTCCGGGCGCGCACGCGCTCAGGAGCATCGTCGCAGCGATCGACGCGGCGCCCAGCAGGCCGCGTCGCGAGAGTCCCGCCCCGGGCCGCAATGGACCCCGTTCACCTGACATGGTGCGACGGTAGTTCGCCCGCGGCGCCGTTCGCCTCTGTCGGGAGGAGGAACCTCGTGGTCCGCCCGGCGGTCAGTGCCCCATGCCGAGGCCGCCGTCGACGGGGATCACGGCGCCCGAGATGTAGGCGGCCTCGTCGCTCGCGATCCAGCGCACGGCCTTCGCGACCTCGTCGACGCGACCGAAGCGTCCCGCGGGGATCGACTTCAGGTACTCGGCCTGCGTCGCCTCCGGGAGCGCTGCGGTCATGTCGGTCTCGATGAAACCGGGCGCGACCACGTTGGCCGTGATGCCGCGCGCACCGAGTTCGCGGGTGAGCGAGCGTGCGATGCCGACGAGCCCGGCCTTCGCCGCCGCGTAGTTGATCTGTCCCGGCGAGCCGTAGAGGCCCACGACCGACGAGATGAGCACGACGCGGCCGAAGCGTGCCTTGAGCATGCCCTTCGAGGCGCGCTTGATGACGCGGAAGACGCCCGTGAGGTTCGTGTCGACGACGTCCGTGAAGTCGTCCTCCGACATGCGCAGGAGGAGCGTGTCGCGCGTGATCCCCGCGTTCGCGACGACCACCTCGACGGGCCCGAGCTCGGCCTCGACGCGTGAGAAGGCCGCGTCGATCGAGGCGGCGTCGGTCACATCGCCCTGCACCGTGAGCGCACCCTCGGGGCCGCCCTCGCCCGAGCGCGACGTCACCGCGACCCGGTGCCCGTCGGCGACGAACTGTTCGGCGATTGCGCGGCCGATGCCGCGGTTCCCGCCGGTCACGAGAACGGTGCGTACGGTCATGGTGCTCCTCCTGATCGGAACCTCCATCCTATGGGCGCGCCGGGCGACGAGCGGGCCACTCGGGGCCCCGACGGCGGTAGGCTTGACGCCGAACGAAGGAGCACGAGCGCATCGCATGAAGCAGCACGGCACCAACATCACCTCGATGCCCGAGACGGTCGAGGAGGAGCGCCGTGCCCGCATGCGCAAGTACGTCATCATGATGAGCATCCGCATGGCCTGCTTCATCGCCCTCATCTGGGTGCGCGGGCCGTGGATGTTCGTCTTCGCGGCGGGCGCGATCTTCCTTCCCTACTTCGCGGTCGTCGTCGCGAACGCCATCCGTTCCCGCCGCGTCGATGCGGTCGAACGGCCCGGTGAGCTCGTCGTCGGACAGCCCCGACAGCGCGACGGTGGATCGGAGGCCGCGTGAGCGAGTTCGACCTCTTCGCCAGGCTCGGTGCCGGCAAGCGTGACTTCGACGAGCCGATCTGCTCGCGAGCCGGGTGCGAGAACCCCGCCGAGTACCGCATCGAGTGGAACAACCCACGCATCCACGAGCCGGGCCGGATCAAGATCTGGCTCGCGTGCGGCGAGCACCTCGACTATCTTCGCGGGTTCCTCGAGTCGCGGGAGATCCTCGTGCGCGTGCACGAGATGTCCGACGATCTCGACGAATTGCCCATCACGTGAGCGCGGGACGCTGGGGGTTCGCGTTCACGAGGCGCTGGGTGGGGTACTTCGCCGTCCTCGTCGTGTTCGCCGTGGCGTGCGGATTCCTGAGTCACTGGCAGTTCGAGCGACGCGAGGAGAAGGTCGTCGAGAACGCACGGATCACCGCGAACTACGACCGTGAGCCCGTCCCCATCGACGACGCCCTTCCCACCCTCGCCTCCTACGACGCCTCGCAGGAGTGGACGCCCGTGCAGTTGCGCGGCGAGTACCTCGTCGACGAACAGGTGCTCGCACGGGCCCGGCCCTTCGGGGGGTATCCGGGATTCGAGATCCTGACACCGTTCCGGACCGACGACGGGCGCGTGTTCATCGTCGATCGCGGGTGGATCCCGACCGGCTCGACGCAGGACTACCCCGATGCCGTGCCCGCCCCGCCCGAGGGGCCCGTCGTCGTCGTCGCGCGCCTGAAGCCGAGCGAGGCGCAGATCCCGGGCCGTTCGGCGCCCGAGGGACAGATCGCGACGATCCACCTGCCGACGTTCGCCGAGCGACTGGGCGCCGACCGCGTCTACACGGGCGCGTACGGACTCCTCGCCGCGGAGTCCGTCCCGGCCGAGACGGGCTCGCTCACGCCGCGACCGGAACTCACCGAGGGCAATCACCTCTCGTACGCGTTCCAGTGGATCATCTTCGCGATCATCGCCGCGACGGGGCTCGTGCTCGGCATCCGCAACGAGTACCGCCACCGCAACGCCGACGATCCGAAGGTCCGTGAAGCCCGCCGCCGAGAGGCGGAGCGCCGCAAGCGGCGCCGCCCCACCGACAGTGACATCGAGGACGAGCTGCTCGACAGCGTCCCCCACGAGCGCTGAGCGTCGATACCGCGGCGTCACGGGGTCCGCGCGAGCGGCACCGGGACGGCCGCCTCGGCGGCCGTCCCGGCTCAGTTCATCGAGATGAGCTCGGCGTAGTCCGGGTTCCAGTGGTCCTCGACGCCGTCGGGCATGATGAGCACGCGCTGTGGACTGAGTGCCTTGACGGCGCCCTCGTCATGGCTCACGAGCACGGTCGCGCCCTCGTAGTGCGCGAGCGCGTCGAGGATCTGCTCACGGCTCGCCGGGTCGAGGTTGTTCGTCGGCTCGTCGAGCAGCAGGACGTTCGCGCTCGACACGACGAGCATCGCGAGGGCGAGCCTCGTCTTCTCGCCGCCCGAGAGCACGCCGGCCGGCTTGTGCGCGTCGTCCCCCGTGAAGAGGAACGAGCCGAGCACCTTGCGCGCCTCCGTCTCCGTGAGGTGCGGTGAGGCGGAGACCATGTTCTGCAGCACAGTGCGCGCCACGTCGAGCGTCTCGTGCTCCTGCGCGTAGTAGCCGATCTTGAGCCCGTGCCCGGGCTCGATCTCGCCCGTGTCGGGCTCGTCGACGCCCGCGAGCATGCGCAGCAGGGTCGTCTTGCCGGCACCGTTGAGGCCGAGCACGACGACCTTCGAACCGCGGTCGATCGCGAGATCCACCGAGGTGAAGATCTCGAGCGAGCCGTACGACTTGGAAAGGTTGCTCGCGCGCAACGGTGTGCGACCGCACGCGGCGGGCGTCGGGAAGCGGAGCTTGGCCACCCGGTCCGACTGGCGGACCTCCTCGAGCGATCCGAGCATCTTCTCGGCGCGGCGCTGCATCTGGTGCGCGGCCGCGGCCTTCGTCGCCTTCGCGCCGAATCGGGCGGCCTGCTGCTGCAGGACGGTCGCCTTCTTCTCGACGTTCGCGCGCTCCTTCTTGCGGCGCTCCTCATCGGCCTCGCGCTGGCGCAGGTAGTGCTTCCAGCCCATGTTGTAGATGTCGATAACCTGACGGTTCGCGTCGAGGTAGAACACGCGGTTCACGGTCTCGCCGACGAGTTCGACGTCGTGGGAGATGACGACGAGGCCACCCGAGTACCCCTTGAGGAACTCGCGCAGCCAGACGACGGAGTCGGCGTCGAGGTGGTTCGTGGGCTCGTCGAGCAGCATCGTGTCGGCGCCCGAGTAGAGGATTCGGGCGAGCTCGATGCGTCGCCGCTGACCACCCGAGAGCGTCGAGAGCGGCTGGTCGAGAATGCGATCGGGCAGCGACAGGTTGCTCGCGATCGAGGCTGCCTCGGCCTCGGCGGCATACCCGCCGAGCGCGAGGAAACGGTCCTCGGCGCGCGCGTAGGCGTTCATCGACGCGTCCCGCTCCCGGTCCGTCGTCGCCGCCCCCATCGCCTCCGTCGCCGCGTCGAGCTGGGCGCGCACGCGGCCGAGGCCGCGCGCATCGAGGATGCGGGTCCGGGCGAGCATCTCGGGATCTCCCGAGCGCGGGTCCTGCGGCAGGTAGCCGATCTCGCCGGACCGTTCGATCGAACCGCCGGAGGGCAGCCCCTCCCCCGCGAGGATCTTCGTCATCGTCGTCTTGCCGGCCCCGTTGCGGCCGACGAGACCGACCTTGTCGCCCGCGGCGACACGGAAGTTGACGCCCGACATGAGGGTTCGTGCGCCCACGGTGATCTCGAGGTCGTGGACGGCGAGCACGGTGCACTCCAGTTGCGTGAGGGGGCGGCGGACAACCTCCCGAGCCTATCACCGTCGGTCAGGGCAGTCGGGGCCCGAAAACGGGACGACGGGGCCCTCGCCACCCAGCAGCAGGTGACGAGGGCTCCGTCGTTGGATCAGACGCGCGGTCCGGGCGGGACGCTATGCCCAGAGGCGGGCGAATCGCGCGCGGTTCTCGGCGCGTGCCTCGAGCGTCTCGGCCATGTCGACCGGGACGAAGCGGACCTTCGTCCCCGGCGACATACGGGCGAACAGGTCCATGTCGGCGCTGATGACGGTGCCGGCCTGGCCGTAGCCGCCGCCCGACACGGCGTCGCAGTGCAACACGATCGGCTGCGTGCCGCCGGGGATCTGGATCGACCCCACGGCGTAGCCCGCATCGGTGATGTTGGAGGGGTCCTGTCCCGCACCGAACGGCTGCTCCTCCTCCTTCCACTTCACGCCCGGGCCGTCGAACCGCAGGCCCATGCGGTCCGCGATCGGCGTGAGCGTCCACTGGGCACCCACGAGGTTGGCGAGCCCCTCCTCGGTCACCTTGTGGTCGTAGAGGCCCAGCATGATGCGCACGTCGACCTCGCGCGAGTACTCGGGGAGCCACGACTCCGGGATCTCGTCCAGGCGCTCCGGCGTGCTGGGCCCACCGGTGCCGACGGGGACGACGTCGCCCTCCTGGAGCGCGCGGCCCTGGAAGCCACCGAGCTTGCCGATCGGGTAGGTCGTGCGCGAGCCGAGGACCTCCGGCACGTCGATGCCGCCCTGCACGGCGATGTAGAACTTCGCGCCGGCCCGGATGACGCCGAACGAGAGTTCGTCACCCGCGGACAGCTCGATGCGGGCGTTCGCGGCTCGCGGCTCACCGTTCACGAGCACGTCCACGGGCGAACCCGTCACGGCGACGACGGCGTCGGCGTCCGTGCGGATCTTCGGCCCGAGGTACGTGCACTCGAGCACGGCGTCCTCGATGCTGTTCCCGACGAGCCGGTTGCCGAGTGCGGCGGCGTACTGGTCCATGGCGCCCCCCTGGGGGATGCCGAACCGGTAGTAGCCGAATCGTCCGCGGTCCTGCACCGTGGTCGCGAGCCCGGGCGAGAGAATCTCAAGCGACATCGAGGGCCTCCAGGAGTGTGCGGTTGTATTCGTCGGGGTCGGCGAGCGCCTCGTCGAGCGAGAACGTGACGGGCGTCTGCTTGTACCGGTAGGTGCCGGCCTCGACCTGCGCCTGGATCTCCCGGTACTCGGCCTCGTCGATCGGTCGGTACTTCACGATGTCGCCCGTCCGGAACAGCACCATGAAGTCGTCGAAGTCGGCGAGCTTCTGCTCCGGATCGAAGATCGGGCTCGGCGTGATGCCGAGCATCTGGTACCCGCCGGCACCGCGCACCGAGTAGTGCGCCGTGAAGCAACCGCCGTAGCCGAGGGTCAGCGGCGGCGTGTCCGTGCGCGGGCTCAGGTACTTCGGTACCTCGAGCTGCCGCTCGCGGGGTGTCAGCTGGAACAGGAACGGCAGGCCCGCGACGAACCCGACCATCGAGACGAGCCACGGCGTCTCGTGGTGGCGGCGGATGAACTCGTCCGCCGACGACAGCCCGTTGACCTCGGCCGCGTAGTCGAGGTCCGAGCCTTCCGGACGCTGGTGGAATCCTTCGCGGAACCGCTGTGCGGTCTCGTTCGTGTACGGGTCGTCGTACCAGACGGGCACCTCGATGATGCGCGTCTCGAGCCCCTTGACCGTGGCCCGGCGGGCCTCGGCCTCGATCTCGCGTGCGGCCGACTCGAGCGTCTCGTGCCCGAGTTCGTCCGGGTCGAACCGGATGAGCAGCGAGGCGTTCGCCGGGCAGATGTCGATGATGCCCGGCAGCCCGCGCTCCTCGAGCCCGAGGGCCATCGCGTTCGAGATGAAGTTCGCCTCGAGCGACATGTCGGGGGCGATCTCGACGAGCAGGAACTCGTCCCCACCCCAGCTGTAGCGTGCGTGATCCGGTAGCGTCATGATTCCTCCCCGAGCAAGCCCGGAACGGACTCGATGTAGGTCGTGTAGTGCTCGGCGTTCGCGAAGTCCTCGAGGTCGACGAGGCGCCGGGCGAGTGGGACGGTCGTCTTGATCCCCGTGATCTTCGTCTCGCCGAGGACGCGGGACGCGCGGGCGCGCGCCTGGTCGCGGTCCGCGGCCCACACGATGACCTTGCCGAGCAGCGAGTCGTAGTACGGAACAACGACCTGGCCGACCGAGAACCCGAAGTCGGCACGCACCCCGGGGCCGCCCGACAGCTCGAGGGACTCGATCTTGCCGGGGCTCGGCATGAAGCGGTTGTCGGGATCCTCCGCGTTGATGCGGAACTCGAACGCGTGACCCTCGAAGGTGACGTCGTCCTGCGTGTACCCTAGCTTCTCCCCCGCCGCGATGCGCAGCTGCTCGCGCACGAGGTCGATGCCCGTGATCGCCTCGCTGATGGGGTGCTCGACCTGGAGGCGCGTGTTCATCTCGATGAACGCGACCTCGCCGCGGGACGGGTCGTAGAGGAACTCGACCGTCCCGGCGCCGACGTAGTTCGACTGCCGCGCGAGCTCGACCGACGTCTCCCGCATGGCCCGACGCACGTCGTCCGGGAGCCCGGGGGCCGGTGCCTCCTCGACGACCTTCTGCTGTCGCCGCTGCATCGAGCAGTCGCGATCGCCCAGGTGGACGCACGTCTCGCCGTCACTGAGCACCTGCACCTCGACGTGCCTCGCGCGCGTGACGAACCGCTCGAAGTAGACGGCGTTCGAACCGAACGCGGCGAGCGCCTCGGCCTGCGCGACCTCCACGGTGCCGCGCACGTCCTCGCGGGATTCGATGCGCCGGATGCCCCGGCCGCCGCCACCGGCGGAGGCCTTGACGACGAGCGGGTAGCCGATCTCGTCGGCGATGGCCTCGATGTCGGCCGAGGTGTCGAGCGCACCCTCCGTGCCGGCCAGTACGGGCACACCCGCGGCGATGGCCGCCTGGCGGGCACGCGACTTGTTGCCCATGAGTTCGATGGACTCGGGGTTCGGGCCCACCCAGATGAGTCCCTCACGCTGCACGCGCTCGGCGAACTCGGCGTTCTCGGACAGGAAGCCGTAGCCCGGGTGCACGGCATCGGCGCCGCTCGTCCGCGCGGCGTCGATGACGGCGTCCTGGTTGAGGTAGCTGCGCCCCGCGGGCGCCGGGCCGATCACGACCGTCTCATCGGCGAGACGCTCCGCGTTCGAGCCACGATCTGCTTCGCTCACGACCGCGACGGTCGCGATGCCCATCTCCTTCGCGGTGCGGATGATCCGGACCGCGATCTCGCCACGATTGGCGATCAACAGTTTCTTCACGTCTGCGCTCCTTCGATGCGGATCGGGCTACGCCTCGGCGATGACGGCGATGACGTCGCCGGGCCCGACCATGCCGTTGTCCTCGACCTCGAACGACGACACGACGCCGGCGGTGTCGGAGCGGACCTCCGTGAACTGCTTCATGATCTCGATCACGCCGATCGTCTGTCCTGCCTCGACCGTGTCACCGACCTCGACGAACGGGTCCTTGTCGGGCGCGGGACGCCGGTAGAAGATGCCGGGGATCGGCGCGATGATCTGTGCACTCATAGTTGTTCTTCGCTCTCTTCGGGAGTAATCGGAGACATTGGGTCAGTGGGTCCGGTGTTCGACGACGACCGCGCGGACGGCGTCGGTGACGTCCACGGCGTTCGCGGCGTCCGAGTGGACGCAGATGCTGTCGAATTCGATCGTGAGGGGGGTGCCGTCGACGGCGGCGATCGTCCCCTCGGTCAGTGCCCGACGCGTGCGCTCGGCGGCCGCGGCGGGATCGGTGGCGTGCGGTTGGCGCAGGATGATGAGCTTGCCGTCGGCGTCGTAATCGAGGTCGACGTACAGTTCGCCGACGAACTCGACGCCCTCACGCTCCGCGACGCGCTGGTGTGCCGTGCCCGCCAGGCCGAAGACGGGGACGCCGTAGTCCTTCGCGACACGGGCCGCGCCGAGCATGAGCTCCTCGTCGCGGGCCAGCATGCCGTAGAGCGAACCGTGTGGCTTGATGTGGTTGAGCGGCAGGTCGTACTTGTGCAGGAATCCGACGAGCGCGCCGACCTGGTAGCGGACGAGGTTCTCGACCTCGGCGGGCGTGAGCTTCATCTCCCGGCGGCCGAAACCGACGAGGTCCGGCAGACCCGGGTGGGCGCCGACGCGCACCCCGTTCTCCTTCGCGAGGACGACGGTGGCCTCGATGGTGTCGGGATCGCCCGAGTGGAATCCGCAGGCGACGTTCGCGACATCGATCAGGGCCATGAGGGCCGGGTCGTTGCCGAACGTGTGCAGGCCGAGCGCCTCGCCGGTATCGGAGTTGACGGTGACGCCGTCACGACGTTGTGCGTTCATGGCGTCAAAGGTACGCGGGCGTGTCGGCGAGCGTTATCATGCAATCGCAAGAATATTTCTGCACTGATTGTGCAACCGCAAGGGAGGTTCGATGTGCGTGTCGTCGACCTGCTGACGGACCCCTCGCTCGAGCTCCGCCTCGAGACGCCCTCTGGTCAGCGACGCCTCGAGCAGCCGGTGGTTCGCTGCGCTCCCGTGGAACACCTCGACCCGACGCCGTACCTCGACCCCGACGTGCTGCTCCTCACGTCGGGCATCGGCATGAACTTCACCGAGCAGACGATCTGGGACGGCTACGTGGAGCGCCTCGCGCGCGTGCCCGTCTCGGCGGTCGCGTTCGCGCTCGGTCCCGCGCATCGCGTGCTGCCCGCCGGGCTCGTGCGGGCGTGTGCCGCGAACGACGTGCCGCTGCTCGAGGTGCCGACGACGGTTCCGCTGCACAAGATCGACAAGTTCGTCGAGGACTGCCTGCAGGCCGAGCAGCTCGAACAGTTCGACGTGGGCTGGAAGCTCGCCGACGAGTGCGCCCGGCTCGCGAGTCAGGGGGCCGAGATCACGACGCTCCTCGCGACGATCTACGAGACGATCAAGCAACCCGTCGCGGTCTACGATGCCTTCGACTCCCTCATCTCGCAGTACCCGGAGACGGTGACGTGGCGGACCGGCTCGGCACGCACGGCCTCGCCCGAGGTCCTCAACGTGCCGCTCCCGATGGGACTCCGCAACCCGTGCCAGCTCGCAGTGCGTCTGTTGCACTCGACGCGGGAGATCGAGCGCATGCTGGCCCCCGTCTCGTCGATCCTCGCGCTGCAGCTGAACAGGTCGGTCACGGTCGATGCGAGCAGCCGGCAGGACATGCTGCGCTTCGTGAACCACTGCGTCGGCTGGTCGGACTTCACGCGCAGCGACGTCGCGCACGCGTTCCAGGAACTCGGGCTCAGTCGCCGCACCGAGACCTCCCTCACGGTGGCGAGCATGGGTGGTGAGCACGCGGCCAACGCGTGGAAACTGCGCGTCGCGCTGCACGAGGCGTTCCACGACGTCCGGGTCGCCGAGCTCGACGACGACTTCATCGCGCTCGCACAATTGCCGCGTGAGAGCTTCGAGGCGGCCGCCCGTCAATTGCTCCAGCTCGATCCGCAGCTTCCGCTCGTGTACCGGGGTCCGACGCGAACGATCGACGAGCTGCGGATCTCGATGGTGCACGCCCTGGATCTCGTGCGCCATGCGGAGGGGCCGATCATCGCGCCGCCGCTCGGCCTTGGTGCGGTCGTCGCCGCCGCGGCGGGCCGCGGGGCCCGCGAGTCCGCCGAGGCGTTCCTCGCGCCGCTCGTCGAGCACGACGAGACGAGGGCGACGGAGCTCATGCCGACGCTCCGCACCTGGTTGCGGAACGACACGGCACCGTCGCGGACGTGCGAGGAGCTGTTCATCCACCGGAACTCGCTGAGCTACCGGCTTCGGCGGATCGAGGAGATCCTCGGGCTCTCGCTCGACACGCTCGACGGCAAGGCGACCTGTCTCATGGCGCTGCGACTCGTGGAGCTCGAACCGTACTAGCCGTCGCCGACGACGCGACGGGCGCGGCACAACCGATCGGATCGGTGGTGCCGCGCCCGTCGTGGGTGGCGGCCCTACTCGTTGACCACCCGGATGAGGCCCGTGCGGCTCGACGGGTTCGTCCGCCAGAGGATCGCGTAGACGGCCGCGGAGAGCACGACGGTCAGGATCGGTCCCCACGTCGCGCCGACGCCCGCGAGGTCGGGGTTGATCGTGCCGAACTGGAGGAACACGAGGCCCACCACGGTGCCCACGATCCACGCGATGAGGCCGTTCGAGTTGAACGCCCGGTAGTGGTGGTCGCCGATCGCGGCGTGCTCCTCGCGACGCCGCTTGGAGAGGACGATGTGCGTCACGGCGATCGACACCCACGCGGTCACGAGCACACCCTGGTAGGCGAGCGCGATGAGGAGGTACTGCACGATCGGCAGCAGCATGAGCAGGTAGACGATGACCGCGGTGATGATGAGCCACACGACGCTCGGCAGCTTGATCCGCAGCCGCTCACCGAACGCCTGCAGGTTCGCCGCCCCGAGGTAGTAGTTGGCCGTGTTGATGCGGGTCTGGGACACCCAGATGACGAGGAGTCCGAGGACGCCCATCATCGAGACCATGCCGCCGGCGAGCCCCGTCTCGGAGACCTCGACGCCCGGGATCGTGAACGTGAGGAAGATGCCCACGAAGGCCGCGAAGCCGTACGCGAGGGCGTAGAAGAGCCACCCGAAGGTGATGTTCTGGTGGAATGTGATGTCCTTGCGCTTGCCGAGTGCGGCGTAGTCCATCGTGTACATCATCATGATCCAGATGCCCATGTAGCCGGCGAACGTCGCGAGCCAGCCGGGGCCGCCCATCGCGAACGGCACGGGACCGACGTCGTGGGTGATCCACGTGTCGCTGAAGCCGTACACGACACCCGCCCACACGACGGCGGCGACGAGGCCGAAGAAGTAGATCGGCATGAGCCAGCCGTTGAGCTTGTCGATGAAGCGGCGCGCGCCGCCGAACACGAGCGGCGTGGAGTAGAGGACGACGACGAGACTCCACATCCACATCTCACCGCCGAACATGGCCATGAACGCGTAGGCGATGATGGAGCCCTCGAAGACCGCGTAGTAGATCGCGACGAGGGCGAAGATGATCGTCGCGATCGTGGATCCCGTCGTCCCGAGGATGGTCCGGGAGAACTGCGCGACGGTCGTGCGGTTGTTGATCGCGTACTTCGAGAGCACGGCGTTGATGAGCCAGTACGAGACGATCGCGAGGACGAGGCCGATGAGTGCGTCGACCGTGCCGTACGCGACGGCCATGGCCGCGCCGATGTAGACGAAGAAGAACGCGCTCGCGACGCCGTACCACGCCATGGAGAGCGATCCGCGACCCATCTGGTCGTCGTCGTTGCCCTCCCGGGCCATGGCATCGGTCGCCTCGACGTCGTCGTTGCTCCCTGTGAGATTCAAGCTCACGATGGTTACCTCCGTGGGTGTGCGTGGAAGCCGGCGCCGAGGACTCAGGACGTACGACGGTGCACATCCGGAGAAGGGGCGTCAGCGGGGGAAGTCCGCGATCGGCCAGGACCGTCGCGGCGTCAGGAAGGGGTGCGACGGACGAAGAGGACGTCCGTCATCGGATTTCATTGTTGTGTGTCGAATCGCGGGGTCATACTGTGCATCGGCTGGAACATTCCGGGCGGAGTTCTGTCGCTTGCACAATCGGGCCGTCCTCGCCGTTGAGGTCGGCACGATCGATTCGCGATGGGGTGGCCGTCGGTGCCGTGTCACCGTTCGGCCGTGACGCCGATGCGGCACGCCGCCGCGACGTCACGGAGATCGCACCTCCCGCCGGCGGCCGCGGGTGTCCCGACGGCCGCCGGCTCCGGTCCGTCCCTCGGGACGGACCGGAGCGCGATCAGTGCCAGTGCCGCGCCGAGCGCCGTTCGAGGAGCTCCCGGTACTGCGCGGTGGAGTTGGGGAACAGCTCGCCCGATCCCCAGTCGAGGATCACGCCGTGCCGCCGGATGACGTCGAGCATGCCGAGCTCCCCCGAGCGGTACCGCTCCGCGATCGCCTCGGGCGACTCGTCGAGCCACCCGCGTCGTGCCGCGCGGATGTGGTCGCGTGCGCTCGCGGTCGCGTCCTCGTCGAGCACGATGTCGTCGAGCTCACGATCGCGCACGATCACGACGACCCCGTAGTCGGCCTCGGCGCGCTCGACGGAGACGTAGCCGTCGATGACGTCCTCGAGCACGGCGTCCGGGTCGCGTTCGAGCGGGTCACCGAATCCGCCGCCGCCCGCCGACGGGCGGACGAAGCTGTCGCCGGGCTCGATCGGGACGGACGAGAAGTTCGACCCGAGGAACCGCTCCTCGGGCGTGCCGCGATTGAGCCATACCCCGTGCGGGATCGAGGGGAGACCGCCCTCGATGCCCCACGTGATCGACCGGGCACGGTCGCAGCAGTAGCTCATGACGGTGGCCTCGGCGTCCGTGAGCATGCCGCCCTTCTCGATGCCGCAGCCGCCGCGGAACCGGCCGGGGCCACCCGAGTCGACCGCGATCTGGTGCACCGAGGTCAGAACGGGCGACAGGCGCTCCTGTCCCTCGAGGGGCTGCACGGCGAGGCCCGGACCGAAAACGGGCGCGGTCGCGCCGGAGCCGTCCTTCGTCGCGCGCCCACCCCAGCCGCCGGCCATCCAGTCGTACCACATGAAGTACGGCTTGCCGTCGTCCCGGGCATCCCGCCCGCCGACGAGCAGGTACTCGAGGTTGAACGCACAGGCCATGGCGCGCTCGGGCATGATCTGCGACCAGATCTCGAAGATCGCGTTCATGATCTTCTCGTATGGGCCGGAGCAGAATCCGGTCACCGCGTGGGGCCACCCCGCGTTCACGACCGTCCCCTCGGGGCCGATGTCCGCCGTGACGGCGGCGTAGAAGCCCGAGTTCAACGGCACCTCGGGGAAGAAGGTCTTCGTCCCCGCGTAGATCGCCGAGAACGTCGTGCCGTAGCCCGAGTTGAGGAAGGTCTCGACGGCCTCGGCCGAGCCGTTGAGGTCGTAGTGGATGCCCGAGCCGTCGAGCGTCAGCTTGATGCGGATCGGCACGAGCCCCTCCCCCTTGCCGGGGTCGAGGTCGATGTAGTCGGCCGTCTCCCACGTGCCCTTCGGAAGGCCCTCGAGGCGGCGGAGCACGGTTCGTTCGACGTAGTCCTGCGTCTCGGTCATCGCGGCCGTGACGGTGTCCGTCCCGTACCGGTGGACGAGTCGCAGCACCTCCCGCTCGCAGACCGCGGTCGCCTCCGACTGGGCGTGCAGATCACCCATCGCCTGCTCGGGGGCGCGGGTGTTCGACACGAGCAACTGCGCGACGTCGTGCAAGAACACGCCCTTCGACCAGATGCGGACGGGTGTGATGCGCAGCCCCTCACCGAAGTGGTCGACCGCGTTGACGTAGAACGAGCCCGGCACGACACCGCCGATGTCCGCCCAGTGACCCTTGTTCTGGGAGAACGCGATGATGCGTCCGTCCGCGAAGATCGGGCGGATGAACGACACGTCGTTGAAGTGCGTCCCACCGCGGTACGGGTCGTTGATCGCGAAGACGTCGCCCGGGTGGATGTCGTCGCCGAACTGCTCGATGACGGCCTTGCACTGGAAGTGCAGCGTGCCGACGTGGACCGCGATGTCTCCCGAGCCCTGCATGACCGTGTTGCCCTCGGCGTCGCACAGGGCCGACGAGAAGTCGCGCGAGTAGATGACGAACGAGTAGCAGGTGCGCAGGATCTGCTCGCTCATGAGGTCGACGCTCGTCGCGAAGGCGTTCTTCAGCACCTCGAACGTGACGGGATCGAGCCTGTCGGTGCGTGTGGCGTCGGATTCTGTGATGGTCATCGCTGGTCCTCCCCGAGGTGGATGCGGATGTTGAGCCACTCGTCGATCTCGGCGAGCGTGCCGGGCGGGACGACGGTGGTGGAGTCGAGCTGGTTGATGATGGCCGGGCCGTCGAGGCGCGTGCCGGCGGGCAGCAGGTCGCGGTCGTACACGGGGGTCGCCACCCAGCCGGTGTCGCCGAAGTAGACGTCGCGCGTCTCGACGGGATCCGGTGCCCGACGAGCCGTGCGCTGCTTCGGCGTGAAGACGGGCTTCGGTGTCGTCCCGACCGCCGTGAGCTGGAGCTGGTAGATCTCGACGGGCGTCGCGTCGTTGCGGTACGCGAACTCCCGCTCGTGCTGGGAGTGGAACGACTCGACGGCCTGCTCGAGCGAGCCCGGCCCGGATCCGATCGGTACCGACAGCGAGCGCCACTGGCCGCGGTAGCGCATCGACACCTGTCGCTGCAGCACGGCGTTCTCCTCCGCGACACCCTCGTGCCGGAGCCGCGCGGACGCCTCGGTCTCGAGGGCCGTGAACGCCTCCTCGAGCTCGTCGGGGTCGGTCTGCGAGGCGAGCCCCGTGAACATCTGCGAGAGGTCATGCCGGATGTCGACGAGCAGACACCCCATGGCCGAGGTGACGCCGGGGTTCGGCGGCACGACGACGGTCGGGATCCCGAGTTCGCGCGCGACGTCCGCGCCGTGCAGCGCGCCGGCGCCACCGAACGCGAGCAGGGCGAAGTCGCGCGGGTCGTATCCGCGGCGGATCGACACGAGCCGCACCGCGTCCGCCATGTTCGCGTTCGCGACCTGCACGATCGCGTGCGCCGCCTCCGCGAGTTCGAGGCCGAGCGGCTTCGCGATGACCTCGGTGACGGCCGCCGCCGCGCGCGCGGCGTCGAGCTGCTTCGCGCCGCCCGCGAGCGAGGTGCCGAGTCGACCGAGCACGACGTTCGCGTCGGTGTTCGTCGGCTGCGTGCCGCCCGTGTCGTAACACGCGGGCCCGGGGTCGGCGCCCGCCGATTGCGGACCGTTGCGGAGGGAGCCCGCGATGTCGATGTGAGCGAGCGAGCCGCCGCCCGCCCCGATCGTGAGCACCTCGATCGACGGGAAGATGATCGGGTGGCCGTACTCGACCTGCCACTCCTTCGTGACGCGCAGTTCGCCGTCCGCGACGAGCGCGATGTCCGTCGAGGTGCCGCCCATGTCGAGGCTCACGGCGTTCGGGTAGCCGCACTGTTGCGCGATGTGCTTCGCCGAGATGGCTCCCGCGGCGATGCCCGACGCGGCGAGGCGCACGGGGTACTTCTCCACCGTCCGGGGGGTCATCGATCCGCCACCGGAGTGGAGCAGCAGCAGGTCGCCGTCGTAACCGCCCTCGTGCAGCCGCTCCCCCAGCCTGCTCACGTACCCCGACACGAGCGGGGCGAGCACCGCGTTCGACACGGCCGTGTTGAAGCGCTCGTACTCGAAGATCTCGGGCAGGATCTCGGTCGAGGTCGTGATGGACGCGTCCGGGATCTCCTCCTCGAGGATCTCGCGCATGCGCAGCTCGTGCGCCGGATTCGCGAACGAGTTGATGAAGCACACCGCGATCGTGCGGGTGCCGCGCTTGCGGATGAGCGCCGCGAGACGCCGCGCGGCGTCCTCGTCGAGCGGCGTCACGATGCGCCCGGCGTAGTCGATGCGCTCGGGCACCTCGAAACGGTCGCGTCGGCGGATGTACGGGCCGGACACGTCGTTGTACGCGTCCCAGAGATCGTCCTTCGTGCCGTCACGGATCTCGATCACGTCGCGGAATCCCTCCGTCGTGACGAGCGCGGCGGCCGGGAACTGTCGGGTGATGAGCGCGTTCGTCGCGACGGTCGTCCCGTGCGAGAACAGGGTGACGTCGCGCAGGTCGATCTCCCCGCGCTCGACGCCGTTCATGACCGCGACCATGGGGTCGCTCGGTGTCGACGGCACCTTGGTGACACGCATGTCCTTGGTGTCGTCGTCGAAAATACAGACATCGGTGAAAGTGCCGCCCACATCGACGGCGACTCGGAGTTGAGACATCGAGATCCTTTCGGTTCATCGTCGGACCAGTTGTCGGGCGTCGTTGCCGGACCGCAGGTGTGCACCATGGTGCGGGTCGTCGATGCCGACGGTCACTGGAGCACGTCAAACATCGTCGGCGTTCGCTTGGAGAATCCCACATCCCCCCGGAACGGCGGGCGAGGCGGCGCCGGACGGACGGGCGGGACGGGAGTCGCGTGATCGGGCAGGGTAGTCTCCAGGAATGTTCCTCCCCCGCCCGATCCGGTGACGCATGACCGTCGAACACGGGCGCACGAGCGGGCGGGACGCGACAGGACGCGACGCAGCTCCCGCCGCGCTCGACGTCACGAGGCGTCTGCTCGACGCCATGACGGCTCCTGAACCGCTCGGTCGGATCGTCGCCGAACTCGCGACACTCGTCGAGGGGTCCGCGATCCTCTACGACGGTGACGGCGAGTCGACGGCGTCCTCGGGCCCTGCCGCCGCGCACCTCATCTGGGACGAGATCGTCCGCACGGGGGCGGACGATGCCGAGCTGCAGGTGGGTCGGTGGTTCGTGCGGGTCAAGCGCGTGCGGGCGATCGACGACGGCTGGTGGCTCGCGCTCGCCTCGAAGGACGTCGATCTCGCCTGGTCGTCGGACACGGTCGTCGACGCGGCGGAACGGGTGCTCGCGGCACTCGGCGGGGTGAGCCGCAGCCTCGAGGAGCAGCACCGTCGCGAGACGGAACGGCTGCTGTCGACGATCGAGGACGGCGTCCCCGCGTCACGCGAGCACCGCTCGTGGCAGCGGCTCGTGCTGCACGGCTTCGACGCGTTCACGCCCGTCATGGCGGTCGTCGCGTCGGTGCCCGTCGACTCGACGGGAACGATCGGTGGCGAGGCGCGCCTGTCGCGCATCATCGACGCGTCGCACGGGCAGGGCATCCCGCGCCTCGTCGCCCGGCGCCGCATGGGCTACGACTCCCCCACGGTCGTCGCGCTCGTCCCGGCCGCGCAGATCTCGGAGCGGTGGCTGCGCCAGATCGGCAAGCAGCTCGACGTCGGTGTCTCGGCACCGTTCGGACGCCTCGGCGACGCTCCCCGCGCGTTCCGTGACGCCGAGACGGCGCTCGAGATCGCCGCGACACGCGGCCGTGCCGCCCGGGGCATCGATGCCGAGGTGGCGCCCGTGACGATCCGCTTCGACCGGATGACGTTCGCCACGTGGCTCCTCGCGCACGCGGACGGCACGGGCGCGCGTGGGCTGCGCCGCAAGCTCCTCGATCCGATCGACGAGGCCGATCTGCACGAGACGCTCGTGACCTACCTGGCGTGCGACCAGCACGTCGGCGAGACGGCGGCCGCGCTCTTCGTGCACGCGAACACGGTGCGCTATCGTCTCGCGAAACTGGCGGAGGTGACGGGTCGGCCCGTGGAGTCGGCGGGGTTCGTCGCCGATGCGTACCTCGCGCTCGAACACGAGATCATCGGTCGGCGCCTCGCGCGGCGGAGCGCCGACCCGAACACCGAGGGAGGTCGCCGATGAGCGACGGACGTGTCCACATCGAGTCGGATCGCACACGGGTGACGACGTGGACGATCGAGCCGGGCGGTGCGATCCCCGAGCACCTCCACGAGTACGACTACGTCGTCGTCCCGCTCGTCGACGGGGCGATGACGGTCGTGCAGTCGGACGGGACGGTGCTCGAGACGGCGCTCCGGGTGGGTGTCCCCTACGACCGTCCAGCGGGTGCCCGCCACCGCGTCGAGAACCGCACGACCGAGACGGTCGCGTTCACCGAGGTGGAACTCCTCCCCTGACGCCCCCGCCGCCCCTCCCGAGCGGCCGTGCCTCCGTCCCGAGCCGCCGCGTCCCCCCCCCCCCCCCCCCCCGAGTGGCCGCGCCTCCCGAGCGGCCGCGCCTGCCTCCCGCACTCACACTCCCGAATCAAGCCGGGTTGTTGCTACCGGGCCCGGGGCCGGGTAGCAACAACCCGGCTTTTTGCCGTCGTCGGAGTCGGCTGGCCGCCCGATTCCGGAGCTGCATCCGCTCCGCCAGATCGTGAGTACCTGCGCGACGTCGCTCAGCTGGCGGGTCCGGTTCGCTCTCGCTCGAGTGCCGGGTCGGCGCGGGATCGTTCGGTTGGCGGGTCCAGTGCGGTCTCGCTCGGCCGGCGGGTCCTGCCGCCGGTTCGGCTGAGCACGTCTTTCGCCCTGGCACGCCGTCGGTCAGGGAGTGGAGCCCGATGTCGCTCACAGAAAGCCGGGTTGTTGCTACCGGGCCGCGGGCCCGGTAGCAACAACCCGGCTTTATTTCGTGGGGCGGGGCGGGGTAGGGCGGTGGGGTGTTCTAGCCTCGGGGCATGACGAGTATCGACGGGCCGTGGCGCCGGACGGCGCAGGGAGCGGGTCTTCTCGGCGACGACGGGGCCGTCCAGGCCACCGTGTTCGCCACCATGAGTGCACTCGCGACCTCGACTGGTGCGCTCAACCTCGGCCAGGGCTTCCCCGACGAGCCCGGGCCGCGAGAAGTCCTCGACGCCGCGGCCGCCGCGATCCTCGCGGGCGACAACCAGTACCCACCGGGACGCGGCACCGCGCCACTGCGCACCGCGATCGCCGACCATCAGGCGCACTGGTACGGGCTCGACGTCGACCCCGACACCGAGGTGCTCGTCACGGTCGGCGCGACCGAGGCCCTCGCGGCGACGATCCTCGCGCTGTGCGGTCCCGGCGACGAGGTCGTCGTCCTCGAGCCCGCCTACGACGCCTACGGTGCACTCGTCGCGCTCGCGGGTGCCACCCTCGTCCCCGTTCCGCTGCGGGCACCGACGTTCGCGCTCGACCACGACGCACTGCGCGCGGCCGTCACGGACCGTACACGCATCCTGCTCGTGAACGATCCGCACAATCCGACGGGCGCACGCCTCACGCCTCGGGACCGCGAGCTCGTCGTCGACCTCGCGACGCGGCACGACGCGCTCATCGTGACCGACGAGGTGTACGAGCACCTCGTGTTCGACGGTCCGCACGTCCCGATCGCGACACTGCCCGGCGCAGCGGAACGCACCGTCACGATCTCCTCGGGCGGCAAGACGTTCAGCACGACGGGCTGGAAGATCGGATGGCTGACGGCACCGGCACCCCTCGTGACCGCGATCCAGAGCGTCAAGCAGTTCCTCAGCTACGTCGGCGGCGCGCCGTTCCAGCCCGCGACGGCCATCGGACTCGCGCTGCCCGACGCCCGGTTCGCGGAGATCGCCGGCACGCTCGCACGGAAACGCGATCCGCTGTGCGACGGACTCGACCGGGTCGGTTTCGTGGTGTCGAGGCCCGCCGCGGGGTACTTCGCGATCGCGGACGCCCGGCCCCTCGGGGTCACCGATACCGAGGCGTTCTGTCGGGAACTGCCCGAACGCGTCGGCGTCGCCGCGATCCCGGTGACCGCGTTCGTCGCGCCCGAGCGACACGCGATGGTCGTGGGACTCGTCAGATTCGCCTTCTGCAAGCGGGACGAGGTGCTGCACGAGGCCGTGGAGCGGCTCGCGCTCCTGACCTGACCCCGCGCGGCCGCACCGGCGAACGATCGGAACCTCGTTCCGTCGCCCGGCGCACGGGCGGTTGGCCGGAGCGGACGAACGGGCGGACGGGCGGTATCCCGACCACCGGCACGGCCGATCGGCGAACGTCAGTCCGTTCCGACGTCGTGCTCGTCCGCCCCGAGGCCTCGGACGAGGGCCCGCAGCCCCAGCTCGAACGCCGCCTCGTCGGCCGGGGCGACGGCGTCCGCCGCGTCCGCGTCCGCCATGTCGACACCGAGCGCTCGTGCCTGTGCGCGCTGCTGTTCGACCGCGGTGTGGCCGAGCACGAAGTGCACGAGCGCCGCACCCGCCCGTCTCGCGGCGTCCGGCTCGAAACCGCGGCGGGCGAACACGGTGCGCAGTCGCAGTGCCGCCGCTCCCCCGCCGAGGCCGAGCGCGAGCGCCGAGGCGACGAGCTCGGCGCCATCGGTCACGGCGAGGAGTCGTGTGCGAAGGGCGCGTGCCTCGGTGAGCGCGGCGACTCGCCAATCGTCCTCGAGGCGATCGTCGTCGTCGGCCACGATCACGTCCGCGACCGCGGCGAGCAGGGACTGCTTGTTCGGGAAGTGCCAGTAGAGCGCCGAGGCCTGGACACCGAGTGAGGCGGCGATGTTGCGCATCGACAGTTCGGAGAGTCCGCGCTCGTCGAGGATCTCGAGCGTCGCCCGGACGAGGTCGTTCCTCGACCGTCGTGGGGTGCGTCGCTCGTCGGGATCGACGCTCACGCTTCGGCTGCCATCATGTCGCCTCCGATCGTATAACCTGAACACCGTTCTGGTGAACACCGTTCAGGAGTGTTCACCCCGTTCCATCGGAAGGCGTCGACATGGCCACTCCCTCCCGTCTCGAGCTCGGCGATCTCGCGCGTATCGCGATCTTCGCCGCGCTCATCGCCGTTCTCGGGCTCGTCAGCATCGGCGGCGGCGTGCCCATCACGGGACAGACGCTCGGCGTCATGCTCGCGGGAGCCGTGCTCGGCCCCTGGCGTGGCCTGGCATCGGTCGCGACGCTCCTCACCCTCGTCGCGGTCGGCCTCCCGCTCCTCGCCGGCGGTCGCGGTGGGCTCGGCGTGTTCGTGGGCCCCTCGGCCGGCTACCTCGCCGGCTGGCTCGTCGGCGTCGTCGTGATCGGTTACATCGTCCGCGCGGGAGCGGCCCGGCCGAATTGGTGGCGCACGCTCCTCGGCAGCATCGTCGGCGGCATCCTCGTGATCTACGCGTTCGGCGTCCCCGTGCAGGCACTGGTCATGGGCCTCTCGCTCGGCGAGGCCGCGGTCGGCTCGCTCGTGTTCCTGCCCGGCGACCTCATCAAGGTCGTCCTCACGACCGTCATCGTGCTCGCACTCTGGAAGGCGTATCCGCGCGCCTTCCGCTGGAACACGACGGCCTCCTCCGGCCGCACCCCGGATCCGGTCACGACCGGGTCCGCATCCGGTTCGTGAGTCCGCGTCGGGGCGCCCTCGCCGGGCCCGTCGAGGGCGCGCCCGTCATCGACTACGAGGGCGTCGACGTCGACCTCGACGGCGTCCCCGTCCTGCGGGACGTCGGGTTCCGCAGCGACGCCCGGCGCATCGCCGTCGTCGGTGCGAACGGCTCGGGCAAGTCGACGTTCGTCCGGACGCTCAACGGACTCGTGCGGCCGAGCGCGGGGCGCGCCCGCGTCCTCGGTCTCGATCCGGTCGCGGACGGTGCGGCCGTTCGTCGCCACGTCGGCTTCGTGTTCAGCAACCCGGACGTGCAGCTCATCCTCCCGACCGTCGGCGAGGACCTGGCGCTCTCGCTGCGCGGCCAGGGGCTGTCGAAGGCCGAGATCGCCGAGCGCGTCGAACGGGCGCTCGAGGACATCGGGCTCGCCGGCCGTCGGGACGAGTCGGCCTACGCGCTCTCGGGCGGGCAGAAGCAATTGCTCGCCCTCGCGGGCGTCCTCATCAGGCGACCGGGGCTCGTCGTGGCCGACGAACCGACCGCGTTCCTCGACGCCGCGAACGCGCGCCGCATCGCCGATCGCCTGCTCGAGCAGGACGAGCGCGCCGTCGTGATCGTGACGCACGATCCGGCACTCGCGCGCCGCTGCGACGTCGCGATCCGCTTCGACGGCGGTCGGCTCGTCGACGAGGGAGAGCCCGGGCGCGTCGTCGCCGACTACCTGGCCGCCCTGCCGTGATCCCGCTCCACCGTCCCGGGACGAGCGCCCTGCACCGTGCCCCCGCGGGGGTCAAGCTCGCCGCACTCGCCGTCCTCGCGGTCGGCTCCTCGGTGCTGCCGTGGGCCCCGTGGCCGACGGTCGTCGCGGGCGTCGTCGCGATCGTCGGCTACCTCGTGGCGGGCCTCGGCATCGGGGGGCTCGTCGAACAGGTGCTCGCGGCGAGGTGGGTCATCGTGCTCCTCGTCGGCACGCAGATGCTCTTCCTCCCCCTCGCGACCGCCCTGACGGGGACCGCGCGCGTGCTCGTCGTGCTGCTCCTCGCGGCGCTCGTCACCTGCACGACCTCCACGGGCGAGATGCTCGAGGTCGTGGACCGCGTGCTCGGGCCCTTCCGACGATTCGGCGTCGACCCGGTGCGGGTCGGCCTCGTCCTCGCGCTCACGATCGCGACGATCCCCGTCCTCCAGGGCTTCGCGGCCCAGATCAGGGAGGCGCAGCGCGCCCGCGGCGTGCGCGTCCCGCCCGTCCGACTCGTCGTCCCGCTGCTCGTGCTCTCGCTCAAGCACGCCGACGACGTCGGCGACGCACTCGCGGCGCGCGGACTCGGGGATCCGGACTCCACGGACGAGACGGCATGAGGCCGGTTCGTGCGCGCCGACGCGCACGAACCGGCCTCCGACGGGCCGGCAGCGGCAACCCGCTGCCGCCGGTGGGCGGCGGAACCCCGGGACCCGCCGCCCACCGTTTCGCCGACTACTCGACGAGCTTGCCGACGGGTGAGTCGTCGGCCGCCTCGCTCGCGAGGTCCCGGAACGACTCGGGCGCCTCGGGGAGCGGCTCGAACGTCACGCCCTCCTCGCGCGTCCAGACCATGTTGCCGCGCAGCGACTCGTCGATCTCGGGGAAGTCCGAGCGGTTGTGGCAACCGCGCGTCTCCGTGCGTGCGATCGCCGACTCGAGCGTCGCGCGGGCGGCGAGGAGCGAGCCCTGCAGATCGAAGGTGTGCGCGAGATCGTCGAAGCCGGCGATGTCGGGGTGCGCCGTGACGTGGCGGGCGCGCTCCTCGAGCGCGTCGAGCTCACGCAGGCCGGCCTCGAGGCCGTCACCGGAGCGCACGACGCCCGCGTGCTTCGACATGACGTTGCGCAGCTCGCGCTGCAGGCGACGCGGGCTCTCGAGCCCGTCACCCGCGAGGAAGCCCTGCATCTCGGCGCGAGCCTCGTCCACCGCGGCCGGATCGCGCCGGACGTGCTCGAGGTTCGTCGCGTACTCGGCAGCGATCTCGCCCGTGATGCGGCCGTAGACCATGAGCTCGATGAGCGAGTTGCCGCCGAGTCGGTTCGCGCCGTGCAGGCCGCTCGATGCCTCGCCGATCGCGTAGAGCCCGTCGACACCTGTGCCGTGGTCGTCGGCGCGCACCCACACGCCACCCATCGAGTAGTGCGCCGTGGGCGCGATCTCGATCGCCTGCTCGGTGATGTCGAGCATCTGCAACTCGATGAGCGAACGGTAGACGCGCGGGAGCTTCTCGAAGATCGTCTCGCGCGGCAGGTGGGACACGTCGAGGTAGACGCCGCCCTTCGGCGTGCCGCGCCCCTCCGCGATCTCCGTGTAGCCGGCGAGCGCGACGCGGTCGCGCGTCGAGAGCTCCATGCGCTCGGCGTCGTAGCGCTCCATGTAGCGCTCGCCCAGGGCGTTGCGGAGGATGCCGCCCTCGCCGCGAGCGGCCTCGGACACGAGGGTTCCGGCCGCGTCGTCGGGCTCGAGGAGCCCCGAGGGGTGGAACTGCACGAGCTCCGCGTCGCGGATGCGGCCGCCCGCGAGGGCCGCGAGGCGGAACGAGTCGCCCGTGTTCTCGTCGCGTCGCGACGAGGTGTGACGCCAGATGCGCGTGTGACCGCCCGCGGCGAGGATGACGGCGTCGGCGTGGATGACGACGGGCGAGCCGTCGACGATGTCGAAGCCGCAGGCACCGAAGACGCGACCGTCGGCGACGAGGATGCGCGTGATGTAGACGGTGTCGATGACGGGCACGTCGAGCTCCGTCGCACGACGGACGAGGGTGCGCTGCATCTGGAGGCCCGTGTAGTCGCCCGCGTAGGCGGTGCGGCGGTACTTGTGGGCGCCGAAGAAGCGCTGGCTGATGCGGCCGTCCGCCTCGCGCGCGAAGGGCATGCCCCAGCGCTCGAGGTCCTCGATGCCGCGGGCCGCGTTCTTGGTGACCGTCTCGACGATCGCCGGGTCGGCGAGGAAGTAGGACTCGCGGAGGGTGTCGGCGGCGTGCTGCTGCCAGCTGTCCTCGGGGTCCATCGTGCCGAGGGCGGCGTTGATGCCGCCCGCCGCGAGGGTCGTGTGCGCGTCGTGCTTGCGGCGCTTGCCGACCGCGAGGACCTCGACGCCGCGTTCCGCGAGCTCGATGGCGGCGCGCAACCCTGCGCCACCCGTTCCGATGACGAGGACGGACGTCGCGATCCGTCGTTCTGAGGTGTGCGTTGTGCTCATGCGCACGAGGTTAGGCAGACCTCATGTCGAATGGCCAATGCATGATTCCTGTCCGATCCATAGCCGTAGGCTATGCAAGGACGGAAGGGCGACGATGCGATTCGAACAGTTGCGCGGATTCACGACGGTGGCGAGGCTCGGCAGTTTCACGCGAGCGGCCGACGAGCTCTTCCTCGCCCAGCCGTCGCTCAGCAGACAGATCGCCACGCTGGAGGCCGAGCTCGGCGCGGAGCTCTTCCATCGCTCGCGTGGCGGGGCGACCCTCTCGCCTGCCGGGGAGGCGCTCCTCCCCCTCGCCCGGCGCATGCTCGCCGACGAGGAGACGGCGAGGCGTGAGATCGCCGCGTTCGCGGGGCTCGATCGCGGTCGCGTGCGGCTCGGCGCGACGCCGACGCTCTGCGTGAGCCTCGTCGCCGAGGTGCTGCGCGCGTTCCACGACGCGCATCCGGGGATCGAGCTGCACCTGTCCGAGGCGGGATCCCGTCGGCTCGTGGAACAGCTCGACGAGGGGGAACTCGATCTCGCGCTCGTCGTCACGGGGCGTGCCGGGGCGCAGCTGCCCGCCTCGACGGAGCGGACGCCGCTGCTCACGGAGGAGCTCGTCGTCGTCCGCGCCGCGACGCGCGCGGGCGCTGCCGATCCGCGCGGCTACACGCTCGCGGAGCTCGCGCGCGAGCCGCAGATCGTGTTCGGCCCGGGCTACGACCTGCGCGCCGCGACGGATGCGGCCTACCGCGAGGCGGGACTGACGCCCGAGGTCGCGGTCGAGGGGGCGGAGATGGATGCCGTGCTGCGGTTCGTCGAGCGCGGTGTCGGCGTCGCGGTCGTGCCCGCCATGGTGTTGCTCGACAGACCCTCGCTCCGTGCCGATCGGCTCGTGGCCCCGACGCTGACGCGGACCGTGAGTCTCGCGAGACGGACCGACGTCCGTGCGTCGGCCGCGGTCGAGGCGATGGTGCGTGCCGTCGTCGACGCCGTCGGAGTGCTCACGGCACCCGGCACCGAGCTCGCGCGACTCGTCGCGGCCGTGCCGCGTCGGTCGCCCGAGGACTTGCACCTCACGTGACGTCAGGTCGTATCGTCGCCGACATGAACGAGGAAGAGGGATTCGCGATCGGCGACGTCGCCGCATCGGCCGGTGTGTCGGTGCGGACGCTGCACCACTACGACGCGATCGGACTCGTCCGCCCGAGCGGTCGAACGGCCTCGGGGCACCGCCGGTACGCGGCGACCGACGTCGACCGGCTCGCGCGGGTGCTCGGGTACCGGGAGCTCGGGCTCCCCCTCGAACGCATCCGCGCGGTCCTCGACCATCCCGCGACCGACGAGATCGCGCAACTCGAGGAGCAGCGCGAGCTCCTGCAGGGCCGAGTGGTGCGACTCTCACGCATCATCGCGGCCATCGACACGACACTGGAGGCGGCGATGACAGGAACGACTGGGCTCACCCCCGCGGAGAAACTGGCGGTGTTCGGCGAGTTCGATCCCGACGAACACGTCGACGAGGCGCGATCGCGGTGGGGGGGACTCCCCCGCCTGGCGCAGCTCGCGCGGGCGGGTCGCACGCTACACGGCCGACGACTGGACGCGCATCACGGCCGAGGAGTCCGCGATCCGGCTCGCGTTCGCGACGGCCATGCACGACGGGCGCCCCGCCGACTCGGACGAGGCGACCGCGGACGCGGAGCGAGCCCGACGCCACATCGACGAGACCTACTACGCGTGCGACCACGAGTTCCACCGTCGCCTCGGTGACCTCTACGTCGCGGATCCGCGCTTCGCGGCGGGCTACGAGGAGGTCGCCGGCGGGCTCGCGGCGTACGTGCGTGACGCGATCCACGCGAACGCCGACCGGTCCGCGAGCGATTCCGCCACGGCCTGAGTCTCGCTCAGCCCTGCCGGTACGCGGCTCGCTCGTACTGCGGCACCCACGGGACGCTGTCGCCGAGCTCGTGGGCGACACGCTGCGGCAGATGCGGGTCGCGGAGGTGCTCCCGGCCGACGAACACGGCGTCCGCGGCGCCCGACGCGAGCACCTCCTCCATCTGCGCACCCGTGGTGAGCAGGCCGACGGCGGTGACGGGCACGTCGGCACCATCCCGGACGGCGCGCGCGAGCGGCACCTGGTAGCCGGGCGCGAGCTCGGGGATCCGTTGACGCGGGTCGAGTCCCCCGCCCGAGACGTCGACGAGGTCGACGCCCGCCTCGCGCAGCCACGAGGCGATCCTGACGGTGTCGTCCACATCGAGACCACCCGGCACCCAATCGGTCGCCGAGACCCTGGCGAACAGCGGGACGCTCGGGCCGATCTCGTCGCGCACGGCCCGGGCGATCTCGATCGCGAGCCGGGCCCGCCCCGCGGCATCGCCCCCGTAGCCGTCCTCGCGGACGTTCGAGAGCGGTGAGAGGAACTGGTGCACGAGGTAGCCGTGCGCGAAGTGGAGCTCGACGACGTCGAACCCCGCGTCGACCGCCCGCCCGGCGGCGGCACGCCACGCCGCGACGAGCGCCGGGAGTTCGTCCTCACCGAGGGCGCGGGGGGCCGCGAGCCCGTCGAACGCGAGCGGCGAGGGGGCGACCGTGGGCCAGCCGCCGTCGTCGATCGGCACGCTGCCGCGGCCCCGCCACGGCACCTCGGTCGACGCCTTCCGGCCGGCGTGGCCGAGTTGGATGCCGATGCGTGCACCCTGCTCGTGGGCGAACGCGACGATCGGACGCCAGGCCTCGCGCTGCGCGTCCGACCAGATGCCCGTGCACGCGGGCGAGATGCGTCCCTCCGGGACGACGGCCGTCTTCTCGGTCACGACGAGCGCGGCCCCGCCGGTCGCGAACGATCCGTAGTGCACGAGATGCCAGGCGCCGGGGACCCCGTCGACGGCCGAGTACTGGCACATCGGCGAGACCCAGAGCCGGTGACGGAACGTCGTGCCGCGAAGATCGAACGGGGTGAACAGGTGCGTCGCGGTCATGCACCGATTCTGCCGCGGTGCGCGCCGGCTCGTCGGCCGCGCGTCACCGTGTGACGGCGAATCTGGACGCGTCACTCGGTGGCGTCCGCGCGCTCGATCCGTTCCGCGAGGGCCTCGACCTCGCTCGTGTCGACCGTGACCCGCTTCGTGCCGTCGTAGACCTCGCGGTCGAGGTCACCGCAGCCCGTCGCGACGAGCATCGCCACGAACGTGTCACCGTTCACGTTGAGGAACGTGCGGAAGATGCCGGCGAACCAGTCGACCGCGATGAGGAGCCCGACGGCCTCGAACGGCAGACCGAGCGAGGTCGCGAGGAACATCGCGACGACGGGGAAGCCGCCGGGCACCGTGATCGTGCCCATGTTCAGCAGGATCGCGAGCGCCATCCCGAGCACGATGCTCCGGGGGTCGAGGACGATGTCGCCGGACTGCGCGAGGAACATGACGACGATCATGTAGTTCAGCACGGCCCCGTACGAGCCCATCGTGAGGCCGATCGACAGTGTGAAGTTCGCGACGGGGCGGCCGACGCCGATGCGCTCGATCGCCGTTCGTAGCACGGTCGGGAACGTGACCGCCGAACTCGTCGTCGTGATCGCGATCATCGTCTGGTCCCAGAGCTTCGCCGGCAGCTTGGCCGGGTTGAGGCCCGTCCGGAGCCACACCACGAGCACGAACAGGGCGAAGAGGACGACGACACCGAGGAGCGTCGCGCCGAGGTACTTCAGGGCGCTCGTCACGACGGAGAATCCGACCGTGCCGGCGAGGTTCGCGAGCAGACAGAACACGCCGACGGGCGCGACGACCATGATGAAGCGGATCATCGTGAGCACGATCTGTTGGAGCTGCTCGCAGAAGTCGAGCACGAGCCGATTGCCGGTCTTCGCGATGTACGCGTGGAGTGCGCCGCCGAACAGCAGCGAGAAGACGATGATCGGCACCATCGTCGCGGTCGACATCGCATCGAAGATGTTCGTCGTGACGAATCCGAGGATCGTGTCCTGCCAGCCCGTCGGCTCCGCGACCGACTCCTCGAGTGCGGGATCCGTCGCGCCGGAGAAGTCGATGCCGGCACCGGGCCGGACGACGACGCTGATCACCCACGCGAGGAGCGCCGCGACGATCGAGAAGCCGATCATCCACGCGAACGTGCGGCCCGCCATGCGGCCCATCCCCGTGCCACTCATCGCGCCCGTCGCGACGATGACCGAGCTCATGACGAGCGGCACGATGGCCATCTGGATGAGTCGGATGAACAGATCGCCGACGAACTTCAGGTTGCCGGCCCACTCCCCCACGATCAGGCCGACGACGATACCGAGGACGGCGGCGGTGCCGATCTGGACCGCCGGGTTCTTCAGGAGTTTCATGTGGGCTCCCCGCTCGCGATTCCCGCGTCACGTGCGCGAGCGGGCTTGCCCGAACATAGGGGCGTGGGGAGCTCGGGACGAGGGGGAACGGCGTGACCGTAACGCAGGGTTTACGCGGGCAGCGAGTGCGAAACAGGACGGTCACACGAGCGGGCGGCGACGCCCGTACCGGGCGCGTCCGCGGACGACGACGGGCCCGGCCGCTTCCCCGCGGCCGGGCCCGTCACGTCGGCGTCAGATGTTGAACCCGAGGGCCCGCATCATCTCCCGACCGTCGTCGGTGATCTTCTCGGGGCCCCACGGCGGCATCCAGACCCAGTTGATCTGGAACTGGTCGACGTGTCCCTCGAGGGCCCTCGCCGTCTCCTCCTCGATGACGTCCGTGAGGGGACAGCCGGCCGAGGTGAGCGTCATCGAGATGACGAGTGCGTCGAGCTCGTCCTCCCAGTTGAGGTCGTAGATCAGGCCGAGGTCGACGATGTTGACCCCCAGCTCGGGGTCGACGACGTCCTTGAGTGCCTCTTCGAGCTCGTCGTAGCGAGTCGGGTCGAGTGAGGTGAGCGCCATGGGGGCAGCCTACGCGTCCGCCTGCGTGGCGGCCAGGTAGCGGTCGTAGCCCTCGTCCTCGAGCCGGTCGGCGAGCTCGGGGCCACCCTGGTCGCGCACCTTGCCGTTCACGAACACGTGCACGAAGTCGGGGCGGATGTAGCGGAGGATGCGTGTGTAGTGCGTGATGAGCAGGACGCCGAGGCCCGTCTCGTCCTTCACACGGTTCACGCCCTCCGAGACGATGCGCAGCGCGTCGACGTCGAGGCCCGAGTCGGTCTCGTCGAGGATCGCGAACTTCGGGCGCAGCAGCTCGAGCTGGAGGATCTCGTTGCGCTTCTTCTCGCCGCCCGAGAATCCCTCGTTGACGTTGCGCTCCGAGAAGGACGGGTCCATGCGGAGCTTCTCCATCGCCGCACGCATCTCCTTCAGCCACGGACGGAGGGCCGGGGCCTCGCCGTCGATGGCGGTCTTCGAGGTGCGCAGGAAGTTCGAGACCGTGACGCCCGGGATCTCGACGGGGTACTGCATCGCGAGGAAGAGCCCGGCCTTCGCGCGCTCGTCGACCGACATCTCGAGGACGTCCTCGCCGTCGAGCGTGATCGAACCGCCGACGACGTCGTACTTCGGGTGGCCGGCGATCGTGTAGGCGAGCGTCGACTTGCCCGAGCCGTTCGGGCCCATGACGGCGTGGACCTCGCCCTGGTTGATGGTGAGATCGACGCCGCGGAGGATCTCTCGCGTGCCCTGGTCGGTCTCCACGTTCACATGGAGGTCGGTGATCTGCAGCGTGGACATGTTCTAGTTCTTCTCCTCGAACGTCGGAGTGGGGTCGATGTAGATGTCGCCGTCCTCGACCTTGATGCCGTAGACGGGAACCGGCTCGTACGCCGGCAGGGTGAGGGGCCAGCCCGTGCGGAGCGAGAACTTCGAACCGTGGGCCCAGCATTCCAGTGTGTCGTCCTCGACGAAGCCCTCGCTCAGCGAGATGTCGCCGTGGGTGCACGTGTCACCGATCGCGAAGACCTGCCCGGCCGAGTCCCGCACGACGGCGATGGGCCGTCCGTCGATCTCGACGCGATGCGGGGTGTCGACCTGCACGTCCTCGGCGGGACACACACGGACGAAGGTCATCCACGGCTCCCGAGCAGGAGCTCGTTGGTGGAGCGGTTGAGTTCTTCCTCGAGCACGTCGCGCAGACGGTCCTCGAGCTCCTCGTGACCGATCTCGCGGACGATCTCGTTGAGGAAGCCGAAGACGACCATGCGCCGTGCCGTGGCCTCGGAGATGCCGCGGGCCATGAGGTAGAACAGTTGCTCGTCGTCGAACCGCCCCGTCGCCGAGGCGTGCCCGGCCCCCTCGATGTTGCCGGTCTCGATCTCGAGATTGGGCACCGAGTCGGCGCGTGCGCCGTCCGAGAGGATGAGGTTGCGGTTCTGCTCGTAGCTGTCGGTGCCGTCGGCGGTCTGCTGGATGAGGACGTCGCCGATCCACACGCCGTGTGCACCCGTGCCCTGCAGCGCGCCCTTGTAGTTGACGCGGCTGCGGGTGTTGGGGGCGACGTGGTCGATGAAGACCTGCTGCTCGAGGTGCTGCCCCGCGTCCGCGAAGTAGAGCCCGAACAGTTCGCCGTCCGCACCGCGGCCCCGGAGGTGCGCGGTCGGGTTGAGGCGCACGATCGCGCCGCCGAAGGAGACGACGATGTGCTTGAGGTACGCGTCGCGGCCGACGTTCGCGATGTGGTTCGCGAGGTGGACCGCGTCGTCGTCCCACTCCTGCAGCGTGACGACGGTCACGTTCGCGCCGTCGCCGACGAGGAGTTCGACGTTCTCCGACAGGCGGGCTGCGCCGGTGTGACGGAGGATGAGGAGCGCGCGCGTCCCCGGGGCCACGTCGATGATCGTGTGGGCGGCGCGCGGCGTCGCCCCGAAGCCCGTGCGGTCGACGACGGCGACCTTCTCGTCCTCGCCGCTCACCTCGATGAGCGTCGCGCCGGACGCGGTCGAGAACGCGCGAGCGGCCGCCTTGTCCTCGGGCTCCCCCGTCGAGCCGAAGCGCGCGTCGCTCCGCTCGACCCAGGAGATCGAGACCCCGTCGACGCCGGGGGCCGACGGGTCGATGCGGCTGCCGTCGAGCTCGCCGTCGATGAGGTCGGTGAACTTCGAGACCGGCGTGTACCGCCACTCGACCTCGCGACCGGTGACGGGTGCGAAGGCGTCGGGATCGGTCGAGCGGAACCGCTCGGAGCGTGCCTGGACGGGCACGAACCCGGCCTGGTCCGAGGTCGGCTGGATGCGAGCGGGTGCCTGCTGGTCCGTGGGTGCGGGCGTGGTCAATCTAACCGACCGATCCTTCCATGCTCATCTCGATGAGCTTGTTGAGTTCCAGGGCGTACTCCATCGGCAGCTCGCGCGCGATCGGCTCGATGAAGCCGCGCACGATCATCGCCATCGCCTCGGTCTCGGGCAGACCGCGGCTCATGAGGTAGAACAGCTGCTCCTCCGAGACCTTCGTGACGGTCGCCTCGTGGCCGAGCTGCACGTCGTCGACGCGGATGTCGATCGCCGGGTACGTGTCGGACCGCGAGATCGTGTCGACGAGGAGCGCGTCGCACACGACGCTGTTCGACGAGTGGTGCGCGTTCGCGTCGACCCGGACCTCACCGCGGTACCCCGCACGGCCGCCGCCGCGGGCGATCGACTTCGAGGTGATCGCGGACTGGGTGTAGGGCGCCGAGTGGATCATCTTCGCGCCGGCGTCCTGGTGCTGGCCGGGGCCCGCGAACGCGACCGACATGGTCTCGCCCTTCGCGTGCTCGCCCATGAGGTAGATCGACGGGTACTTCATCGTCACCTTCGAGCCGATGTTGCCGTCGACCCACTCCATGGTGGCGCCGGCCTCGGCGATCGCCCGCTTCGTGACGAGGTTGTACACGTTGTTCGACCAGTTCTGGATCGTCGTGTAGCGAACGCGCGCGTTCTTCTTCACGATGATCTCGACGACCGCCGAGTGCAGCGAGTCCGACTTGTAGATCGGGGCCGTGCAGCCCTCGATGTAGTGGACGTAGCTGTCCTCGTCGGCGATGATGAGCGTCCGCTCGAACTGGCCCATGTTCTCGGTGTTGATGCGGAAGTAGGCCTGCAGCGGGATCTCGACGTGCACACCCTTCGGCACGTACACGAACGAGCCGCCCGACCACACGGCGGTGTTGAGCGCCGCGAACTTGTTGTCACCGGCGGGGATGACCGTGCCGAAGTACTCCTCGAAGAACTCCGGGTGCTCCTTGAGCGCCGTGTCGGTGTCCATGAAGATGACACCCTGGCGCTCGAGCTCCTCGTTGATCTGGTGGTAGACCACCTCGGACTCGTACTGCGCGGCGACGCCCGCGACGAGGCGCTGGCGCTCCGCCTCCGGGATGCCGAGCTTCTCGTACGTCGCCTTGATGTCGTCCGGCAGGTCGTCCCACGTCTGCGCCTGCTGCTCGGTGGAGCGCACGAAGTACTTGATGTTGTCGAAGTCGATTCCCGACAGGTCGGCACCCCACGAGGGCATCGGCTTGCGGTCGAACATCTTGTAGCCCTTGAGCCGCGTCTTGAGCATCCATTCGGGCTCGGACTTCAGCTGGGAGATGTCGGTGACCACGGCCTCGTCGATACCTCTGCGCGCCGATGCGCCCGCGGTGTCGGAATCGCTCCAGCCGAACTCGTAGCGGCCGAGGCCTTCGAGCTCGGGTCGATCGATCAGGACATCTGACATGTCAACCTCATTTCTGTTCGACTCGGCACCCAGCGAAGCGACGAGCCTGTTCGTGCTCTCGCGATCGTCGGCGTCGATCCGTCTCGTAGACTTGAACGACGGATGGGGGCCTCGTGTTCCCGCGCACCGCCCGATCGGCGGACCCACACAGGGCAGCGGGAGACGTCTCCAGCTTACGCCACATCCCCCGCCCCGGTGAATCGCGCCGGGGCGAGCCGGGCACCGACGAAAGGCGATCGTGAACCTCGCAACGGCACCGTCCAAGACACCGTCCCGAACCGGTTCGGGGGGCGGCACGTTCCGGGACCGCCTCCGCGCGATCCGGGCGCTGCTCATGCCGACGACGGTCGGACGCTACGCGCGGGTCATGGCGTGGATCTCGGTCGTCGCCCAATCGGGCATCGTGACGACGGGCGGGCTCGTGCGCCTCACGGGCTCGGGGCTCGGTTGCCCGACGTGGCCGATGTGCACGGCCGACTCGTTCGTGCCGACGCCCGAGATGGGGATCCACGGCATCATCGAGTGGGGCAATCGGACACTCACGGGCGTCGTCTGCATCGTCGCGCTGCTCACCTTCCTCGCGGTCCTGCGCACCGCGCCCTCGATGCGCCTCGCTCGCCCCGCCCTCGCGGTCGGTCTCCTGACGATCCTGCAGGCGATCGTCGGCGGTCTCACCGTGCTCCTCCAGCTCCACCCGAACGCGGTCGGCGTCCACTTCCTCATCTCGGCGCTCATCGTGTCGATCGCCGCACTGTTGCTCGTGCGCGTGTACCGCGCCGAGCCCGTCCCGCCGGTCCGTCTCCTGCCCGGCACGCGCGGTGACCGGCTCGCGTTCGCGATCGCCGTCGCGACGGTCGCCATGACGTGGGTCACGGTCTACGTCGGTTCACTCACGACGGGTTCGGGGCCCCACGCGGGTGATGCCGCCGCCGAGCGGAACGGCCTCGACCCGCAGTTCATGCAGCACGCGCACTCGATCCCGGCATACGTGCTGCTCGGCCTCGCGATCCTGCTCGTGATCGTGACGGGGGTGCGCGCCATGCCGAGTGCGCGGCGAGCGGCGATCGGGTTCCTCGCGCTCGTCGTCCTCCAGGCGGTCGTCGGCATCTGGCAGTCCCGCACTGGTCTGCCGATCGTGCTCGTGTCGGTGCACATGACGCTCAGCATGGTGTCGATCGCGACCGTGACGGTCGCGCTCGTCCTCGTTCGGCGCACGGCGTCGCTGCGACAGGCCGAGGTGTCGGACCCCGAGCGGGTCGAGGGGTAGGAGCTCCGCGGCGGCGCACCTCGCGCAGCGTGACGACCGCTCCCGGCGGTCACGAACGGTTCGCCCGTGACCGTTCGACGGTCGGTGGAATGGTCGTCCGCGAGCCGCTCGCGTTCGACGCGGCCGACGTTCGAGCGTGGACGGCGTGGCCCCGCGTGGGCCCGGGGTCCCCCGGCGCCGATGCGCCTCGAGATGTCGAGGGACCGTTCGGGCGGACGGGCCGACACCGGCGATCATCGTCGGATGTCCGCACCGTGCCGACCGTCGGTCGGGACCGCGGCACCCACCGTGTCCGTGTGTCGACGTGGGCGCCGACGACGGTGCGGTGCAGTCCGGTCCGGCACGGCGGGCCCGTACCGCAGGCGCGAGTGAGGTCCCGCAGTGCAGCCGCTCGGCGCGCGGTGCTCAGCCGATGATCGGGAGCGGAACGAGCGGGTCGATGCCGACGGCGAGGAACAGCAGCGTGAGGTACGTGATCGAGAGGTGGAAGACGCGCATCGGCTTGGGGTCGCGGCCGGAGATCGTGCGTGCGTAGAGCACGTGCGACTCCCACACGAACCAGCCGCCCGCGAGCACGGCCACGGTCGTGTACACCCAGCCCATCGGCGCGACGGGGACGAGCAGCAGCGAGCACATGACCGTCGCCCACGCGTAGAGCACCGTCTGGAGGCTCACGCTCGTCTCGCCCTCGGTCACCGAGAGCATCGGCACGCCGGCGGCGTCGTAGTCCTCGCGGTACTTGACCGAGAGCGGCCAGTAGTGCGCGGGCGTCCACAGGAAGATGACCATGAAGAGGATGAACGGCTCCCACGAGAGCGAGTTCGTCACGCCGGCCCAGCCGATGAGCACGGGCATGCAGCCGGCGACGCCGCCCCAGACGATGTTCTGCTCCGTCCGGCGCTTCAGGATGAGCGTGTAGAGCACGACGTAGAGCAGGATCGCGCCGACGGCGAGTGCCGCCGTGAGCGGATTGGCGACGAGCCAGAGCACCGCGGTCGCGATGACGCCGAGGACGTAGGCGAACACGAGCGCCTCGCGGTCCGAGAGCTCGCCCGTCACGAGCGGACGGTTCTCCGTGCGCTTCATGAGGCGGTCGATGTCGCGGTCGATGTAGCAGTTGAACGCGTTCGCGCTGCCGGCCGCGAGTGCTCCGCCGAAGACGACGCCGGCCAGCAGCCACAGGTCGGGGATGCCGCGCTGGGCGAGGATCATGGTGGGCGCCGTCGTGACGAGCAGCAGCTCGATGATGCGTGGCTTCGTGAGCGCGATGTACGCGCGAAGACGGCGTGCTGCACGCGGACGTTCGACGGCGCGGTGAGTCCCGAGCACTTCATCTACCGACAACCGAAAACCGTCCCGTCCTGTACTCGTAGGCTCCCCCGATCCTACTCCATCCGCTCCGCGCATCGGGCTCGCCCGCCCGTCGATCGGCTCGACGTCGTCGCTGCGCTCGAGTGGGTCCTCCGGTGAGCCGTGTCGTGTTCGGCACAGTGCACACGGTCGTCGTGCGCCTCGTCACCGGAGGACCCGAGGGTGCATCCACTGCGTGCGCGTGGAGGGACTGGGCCCGGCAGGACATTCCTGCCGGGCCCTTTCGCATCCACTGCGTGCGCGTGGAGGGACTACTCAAGCGTTTCGTCGGTGAAGTCCCACGCGCGCATCCACTGCGTGCGCGTGGAGGGACTGGCACTACGCTTGGCCTCGATCCATGTCGGTCGAACCTCGAAGGATGCAGCGTGACTGGAATTCACTGGTCGGAGTCGGATGCACGGGCCGCGGACACGGCGCGCCTGTTGGCGGCGGATGCCGTCGAGAAGGCGAAGGGCGGCCACCCGGGCACGGCGATGAGCCTGGCGCCCGTCGCGACGCTCCTGTATCAGCACGTCTTGCGCGTCGATCCCTCGGACCCGCACTGGATCGGTCGCGACCGGTTCATCCTGTCGGCGGGCCACTCGTCGCTCACGCAGTACACGCAGCTGTTCCTCGGCGGCTTCGGCCTCGAGCTCGAGGACCTCGAGCAGCTCCGCCAGTGGGGCTCGAAGACGCCCGGGCACCCCGAGTACGGCCACACGGACCACGTCGAGATGACGACCGGCCCGCTCGGTCAGGGCCTCGCGTCGGCCGTCGGCTTCGCGTACGCGCAGCGCTACGAGCGCGGTCTGTTCGACCCCGAGGCGCCCGCGGGCGAGAGCCCCTTCGACCACTACACGTACGTCATCGCCGGCGACGGCGACCTGCAGGAGGGCGTGACGAGCGAGGCGTCCTCGCTCGCCGGGCACCAGGAGCTCGGTTCGCTCATCGCGATCTACGACTCGAACCGCATCTCGATCGAGGACGACACCGACGTCGCGTTCACGGAGGACGTCGCCGAGCGGTACCGGGCCTACGGCTGGCAGGTGCTCGAGGTCGACTGGCTCGGCGGTGGCGAGTACCACGAGGACGTCCCCGCGCTCGCCGCGGCGATCGAGGAGGGCAAGGCGGAGCGTTCGCGCCCGACCCTCATCATCCTCAAGACCATCATCGGCTGGCCGAGCCCGACGAAGCAGAACACGGGCGACATCCACGGCTCGGCGCTCGGCGCCGACGAACTGCGCGCCGTCAAGGAGCTCCTGGGCGCCGACCCGGAGGCCACCTTCCAGGTCGCCCCCGAGGTGCTCGAGTACACGCGCTCGCTCGGTGCCCGCGCCGCCGAGGCGCACGCCGAATGGCAGCGTGGGTTCGACGCGTGGGCCGAGGCCAACCCCGAGCGCAAGGCACTGCTCGACCGCCTCGAGGCACGGGCGCTCCCGGAGGGGCTCGCCGACGTGCTCCCCGACTTCGACGGCCTCGCGAAGGTCTCGACCCGCAAGGCGTCCGGGCAGGCGATCGCCGCCCTCGCCGAGCAGCTCCCCGAGCTGTGGGGCGGCTCGGCCGACCTCGCGGGGTCGAACAACACGACGATCCCCGGTGCGCCGTCGTTCATCCCGGCCGAGCACTCCACGTCGAAGTGGAAGGGCGACCCCTACGGCCGCGTGCTGCACTTCGGCATCCGCGAGCACGCGATGGGCGCCATCCTCAACGGCATCACGCTGCACGGCCCGACGCGCGCGTTCGGTGGCACGTTCCTCATCTTCAGCGACTACATGCGTCCGCCCGTGCGTCTCGCGGCACTCATGAACATCCCGTCGATCTTCGTCTGGACGCACGACTCCATCGCGCTGGGCGGCGACGGGCCGACCCACCAGCCGGTCGAGACGCTCACGGCGCTCCGCGCGATCCCGAACCTCGCGATCGTGCGTCCGGCCGACGGTCCGGAGACCGCGGCCGCCTGGCTCGAGACGCTCCGCCGCCACGGCGGGCCCGTCGGGCTCGTACTCTCGCGCCAGGACCTGCCCGTGCTCGAGCGCGGCGAGGGCGAGGGCACGGCGACGACCCTCGGCTCCGCCGAGCTGACCGCGCGTGGCGCCTACATCCTGGCCGACGCCGAGGGCGGCGCACCCGAGCTCCTGCTCCTCGCGACCGGCTCCGAGGTGCAGTACGCGCTCGAGGCGCGCGAGCGCCTGCAGGCCGAGGGCACGCCGACGCGCGTCGTCTCGGTGCCGAGCTTCGAGTGGTTCGCCGAGCAGGACGACGCGTACCGCGAGCACGTGCTCCCCGCCGCCGTCACGGCGCGCGTGAGCGTCGAGGCGGGCCTCGCGCTCACGTGGGCACCGTTCCTCGGTCTCCGCGGTCGCAGCGTGAGCGTCGAGACCTTCGGCGCCTCCGCCGACGGCGACGTGCTGTACGAGCACTACGGCATCACGGCCGACGCCGTGGTCGAGGCGGCACACGCCTCGCTCGCCGCCGAATGACCCACCCCATCAACGTGAGGAACGCATGACCGAGACACCCACGAAGGCACTCTCCGAGCAGGGCGTCAGCATCTGGCTGGACGACCTCTCCCGCGACCGGCTCCAGTCCGGCACGCTCGCCGCGCTCATCGACTCGAAGGACGTCGTCGGCGTGACCACCAACCCCACGATCTTCGCTGGCGCGCTCGCCAAGGGCACGACCTACGGGGCGCAGCTCGCCGAGCTCGCCGCCGCGGGCACGGACGTGGACGAGGCGATCTTCACGATCACGACGGACGACGTGCGTGACGCGTGCGACGTGTTCGCGCCCGTGTTCGAGCGGACGAACGGCGTCGACGGTCGCGTCTCGATCGAGGTCTCGCCCACGCTCGCGCGTGACACGCAGGCCACGATCGACGAGGCGAAGCGTCTGTGGGCGACGGTCGACCGGCCGAACGCGCTCATCAAGATCCCCGCCACGGCCGAGGGGCTCCCGGCGATCACCGAGGTCATCGCCTCGGGCATCAGCGTGAACGTGACGCTCATCTTCTCGCTCGACCGCTACCGCGAGGTCATCAACGCCTACCTGACCGGGCTCGAGCTCGCGCGCGAGCGCGGGAACGCGCTCGCGAACATCCACTCGGTCGCGTCGTTCTTCGTGTCGCGCGTGGACGTCGAGGTCGACAAGCGTCTCGACGCGCTCGACACGCCCCGTGCGGCCGAGCTGCGCTCGAAGGCCGCGCTCGCGAACGCCCGCCTCGCCTACCAGGTGTTCGAGGAGGCGTTCGGCAGCGAGCGTGCGACGCTCCTCGTCGCCGAGGGTGCGAACCGTCAGCGTCCCCTGTGGGCGTCGACCGGTGTCAAGGACCCGGCGCTTCCCGACACGCTCTACGTGACCGAGCTCGTCGCGCCGGAGACCGTCAACACGATGCCGGAGAAGACGCTCGACGCGCTCGCCGACCACGGCGTCGTGACCGGGAACACGATCGAGGGCACCGCGCACGACGCGAACCAGCTGCTCGACGACCTCGCCGAGCTCGGCATCGACTACGACGACGTCGTGGGCGTGCTCGAGACGGAGGGTGTCGACAAGTTCATCGTCTCGTGGGAGGAACTCCGCGACACGGTTCGCACCGGCCTCGACGAGGCGCGCGCGACGGCCTAGGGGCCCAGCGAGCCCGCCGGGACCGATCGGTCCCGGCGGGCCACGCGCGGCACGGCCGCGCGCACAGCGAGCGCCCGAGCGGCGCAGCCAGGCCATCGACGAGAGGCAAGAGGCAATACGTGACCCCGGTCGACATCTCCCCTGACCACAACCCCCTCCGTTCGAGCGACGACCGTCGCCTCCCGCGGATCGCAGGCCCCTCGAGCATCGTCATCTTCGGTGTCACGGGTGACCTCTCCCGGAAGAAGCTGCTCCCGGCGATCTACGACCTCGCCAATCGCGGTCTGCTCTCCCCCTCGTTCGGTCTCGTCGGCTTCGCGCGACGTGACTGGAGCGACGACGAGTTCCGACAGTTCGTCCTCGAGAACGTGCGCCAGCACGCGCGCACCGAGTTCTCGGAGGAGGCGTGGCGCGAACTCGCGCGCGGCATCCGATTCGTGCGCGGTGAGTTCGACGACGCCGACGCGTTCGACCGACTCTCGGGCACCCTCGAGGAGCTCGACCGCGAACGCGGGACGCGGGGCAACCACGCGTTCTACCTGTCGATCCCCCCGCGCTCGTTCTCCGAGGTCACGACGCAGCTCCGGCGCGCCGGGCTCGCCGAGCAACGGGACGACGCCTGGCGTCGCGTCATCATCGAGAAGCCCTTCGGGCACGACCTCGAGTCGGCGCGTGAACTCAACGCGATCGTCGAATCCGTCTTCCCGAGCGACGCGATCTTCCGCATCGACCACTACCTCGGGAAGGAGACGGTGCAGAACATCCTCGCGGTGCGCTTCGCGAACCAGATGTTCGAGCCGCTCTGGAACGCGAACAGCGTCGACCACGTGCAGATCACGATGGCCGAGGACATCGGCGTGTCCGGCCGGGCCGGGTACTACGACGGCGTCGGTGCGGCCCGTGACGTCATCCAGAACCACCTCCTGCAGCTGCTCGCGCTCACCGCGATGGAGGAGCCGCTGTCGTTCAACGCGAAGGACCTGCGCGCCGAGAAGGAGAAGGCGCTCGCCGCGGTCCGCCTGCCCGCCGATCTCTCGCTCGGTACCGCCCGCGGCCAGTACGGTTCCGGATGGCAGGGCGGCGAGTACGTGCGCGGCTTCCTCGAGGAGGAGGGCATGAACCCCCACTCGACGACCGAGACGTACGCGGCGCTCCGCCTCGAGCTCGATTCGCGCCGCTGGCGCGGCGTGCCGTTCTACGTCCGAACCGGCAAACGGCTCGGTCGCCGCGTGACCGAGATCGCGGTCACGTTCAAGAACGGCCCCGAGTACCTCTTCGACCCGTCACAGCGCGCGTCGCTCGGCCCGAACGCACTCGTCATCCGCGTGCAGCCGGACGAGGGCATCACGATCCGCTTCGGCTCGAAGGTTCCGGGCGCCGGCATGCAGGTCCGCGACGTGACGATGGACTTCGGCTACGGCCACGCGTTCACGGAGTCCAGCCCCGAGGCGTACGAACGGCTCATCCTCGACGTGCTGCTCGGCGACCCGCCGCTCTTCCCGCGCCACGAAGAGGTCGAGCTGTCGTGGAAGATCCTCGACCCGGTCGAGGAGTTCTGGGCGTCCGGCGGACGACCCGAGACCTACGCACCCGGAACGTGGGGCCCCGAATCGGCGACGGCCCTCATGGCCCGTGATGGACGCGTCTGGAGGCGCCCGTGATCATCGAGATGCAGGACACCACGACGAGCGCGGTCGCGAAGCGACTCCTCTCGGTGCGCGAGGAGGGGGGCGTCGTCGCACTCGGCCGCGTGCTGACGCTCGTCATCATGACGACGAAGCGTATGCACGAGGCCGCCGTGTCGGCCGCGAACGCGGCCTCCGGTGAGCACCCCATGCGCGTCATCGTCGTCGACGTCGTCGCGCCCGACAGCGAGCGCGCACGCGTCGACGCGGAGATCCGCGTGGGCGGTGACGCGGGCGCGAGCGACGTCGTCGTGCTGCACGTGTCCGGCGCCGCGGCGGCCGACACGGAGACGCTCGTGCAGGCCCTGCTGCTGCCCGACGCGCCCGTCGTCGCATGGTGGCCCGACGAGGTGCTCGGCTCCCCCGCGAGCTCGTCGCTCGGGCGCATCGCGCAATTGCGCATCTCGGATTCCCGTGACGAGCAGGACCCCGTCGCGGCGCTCGAGCGCCTCGGCGACGGCTTCGAGCCCGGGGATTCCGATCTCGCGTGGACGCGCCTTACGATGTGGCGAGCGCAACTCGCGGCGGTTCTCGATCAGCCGCCGTTCGAGCCGGTCCTGTCGGTGGAGGTCGTCGGCCGAGCCGACTCGTCGTCGGCCGTGCTCATGGCGGCGTGGCTCGAGCTCGCGCTGCGCGTGCCCGTCACGCTGCAGCACAGCGAGGACGGCTCGCGCAATCGGACCTCCGGCCTCCAGACCGTCCGACTCGTGCGCGAGTCGGGCACGATCGAGCTCGACCGGGTGGCCGACTCGACGGTTCGCCTGACGCAGCCCGGGCAGCCGGAGCAGTACATCCCGATGCCCGTGCGTGACCTCACGGACGTGCTCACCGAGGAGCTCCGCTCGCTCGCGCCCGATCGGATCTACGGCGAGGTGTTGCAGCGGGGCGTGCCGGAGCTGTGTCGGGAGCGCGCGGAATGACCGTCGAGCGCGAGATCGTCACGGGTACCGACGCGGCCGACGCGGCACGGCTCACGGCCGAGCGCTTCGTCCGCTTCGCCACCGAGCGCGGCCTCGTGGAGCCCCGCGAGGACGCGCCGGCGGAGACGCACATCGCCGTGTCGGGGGGCTCGGTCGCGACGTCCGTCATGCCGGCGATCGTCGCCGCGGCCGACGGTGCCGGCGTCGACTGGTCGCACGTGCACGTCTGGTTCGCCGACGAACGCTTCGTTCCGCGAGGCCACGACGATCGGAACGCCGCGGCCGTCGCCAGCGTGCTGCGTGGCGCGAAGGGCTTCGTCCCGACCCACCTGCACTCCACCCTGTCGAGCGAGATCGGCGTCTCGCTCGACGAAGCCGCGGCGGCGTACGAGCGCGAGCTGCGCGTCAACGTGCCGCCGCGCTCCAGGACGCCCGGCGCACTGCCCTCGTTGGACCTCGTCCTGCTCGGTGCGGGCCCGGACGGCCACACGGCCTCCCTCTTCCCCGGCCGGGACCCGGAGGCCATCGCGGGACGTGTCGTCGTCGCGGTCGCCGACTCCCCCAAGCCCCCGCCGGAGCGCGTGACGCTCACGTTCGACGCGATCGACGCCGCGCAGCGCGTGTGGGCGATCGTCACGGGCGAGGGCAAGGCCGAGGCGCTGCGCGTGGCGCTCACCCCCGGCGTGGACGCGCGGACGAGCCCGCTCGGTGCGGTGCGCGGCACCGACGAGACGCTGTTCGTCGTCGACGAGGCGGCCCGAACGGCGCTCGCCGACTGAGACCGCGCCGCGAATACGGTGATTCCGTTGCGTCCGCCGTCGACCGAGTGTCAACATGCATTGACACAGGTGGACGGAGCCGACGGATGGACGTGACGACGATGACCATGTTCGTGGAACAGGCGGACGACGACGACCCGCTGCGCGCGCTCAGCGCGACCGCACAGCTCTCACGCGAGCTGGCACGACGGGAGGCGGTGGCCGTGCGGCGCGCCCGCATCGCGGGAGTCAGCTGGGCGGGGATCGCCGCGGCCCTGGGCGTGTCGCGACAGGCCGTGCACCGCCGCTACGGCGGATCGCGCCTCTCCCGCGGCTGACCCCGTTCCCGCGCCGAGCACGAACGTGCGGGCGGGACGAACACGCCCCGCGCGGCACGACGGCCGGGCGGGGCGGGATCGAATGCTCGAGGGCTACTTCTCCGAACGCTTGAGCGTGCCACGACGCTCGCGGAGCTTCTGCAGCGCCTCCTGGAGGAGCTGCTCGCCCTCCTCGTCCGTGCGACGCTCCTTCACGTAGGCGAGGTGCGTCTTGTAGGGCTCGTTGCGCGATTCCGACGGCGGGTTGTCCTTGTCGCGCCCCGCGGGCAGACCCGAGACGGGGCAGTCGATGATCTCCGGGATGTCGGCGTCGGCGACCTCGGCCGAGAAGTACCGGACGGTCTCGTTGCCGAGCGCGTCCCAGTACCGAACGAGGATGCGTTCGGCGTGGACGCCGTGGTCCATCTCCCCCATGGGGCCCGAACCGACGCGCGAACCGCGGATGGCGCTGCCTCCCTGAGCCACGGTCACACCCCCGACTGGAGCTTGATGATGAGGCCCATGAACACGATGCACAGGACCCAGATGATCGCGAGCCACACCGTGATCCGGTTGAGGTTCTTCTCCGCGACACCGGAGGAGCCGATGTTGCTCGTCACGCCACCGCCGAACATGTCGGAGAGCCCGCCGCCGCGACCGCGGTGCAGCAGAACGAACAGGATCAGGAGCACGCTGGTGATGGCCAGCAGCACCTGGAGTACCACGAGGACGATATCCACGAACAACCTCTCGAGGGCGGAAGACGAAACGGACCGCGGACGGACCGCCCTCAAGTATAGGCGAGGACGGCCCGCCGCGGTCCGCGACGCGGTCGGGTGGGCTCAGAGCCGGTTCGAGGCCTCCTCGAGCACACCGCGCAGCATCTGCCCGATCTCGGTGAACTCGGCGGGACCGATTGTCAGCGGCGGGGCGAGCTGGATGACGGGGTCGCCCCGGTCGTCGGCGCGGCAGTAGATGCCCGCGTCGTACAGCGCGCCCGACAGGAAGCCACGGAGCAGACGCTCCGCCTCGTCGTCCGAGAACGTCTGACGCGTGTCCGTGTCCTTCACGAGTTCGATGCCGAAGAAGTAGCCGTCACCGCGGACATCGCCGACGATCGGGATGTCGAGCAGCTTCTCGAGTTCGGCGCGGAAGAGCGGCGAGTTCGTGCGCACGTTCTCGTTCAGCCCCTCCTCCTCGAAGATGTCGAGGTTCTCGAGCGCGACGGCGCACGAGACCGGGTGGCCACCGAAGGTGTAACCGTGCGCGAACGATTCCGTGCCCGTCGCGAACGGCTCGTAGACGCGGTCGCTCACGATCGCGGCACCGAGGGGTGCGTACCCGCTCGTGATGCCCTTCGCGCACGTGATGATGTCGGGCTCGTAGCCGTACTGCTCGCACGCGAACGTGTGCCCGATGCGGCCGAACGCACAGATCACCTCGTCGGAGACGAGCAGGACGTCGTGCCGGTCGCAGATCTCGCGCACGCGCTCGAAGTAGCCGGGAGGGGGCGGGAAGCAGCCACCCGAGTTCTGTACCGGCTCGAGGAACACGGCGGCGACCGTGTCGGGGCCCTCGAAGAGGATCTGCTCCTCGATGCGGTCCGCGGCCCAGCGACCGAACTCGACGGGATCGGTCGGCGCCCCCATCTCGCTCGCGCGGTACAGGTTCGTGTTCGGTACGCGGAAACCGCCGGGCGTGACGGGCTCGAACTGGGCCTTGATGCCCGGGAGCCCCGTGATCGCGAGTGCACCCTGCGTGGTGCCGTGGTAGGCCACGGCGCGCGAGATGACCTTGTGCTTACCCGGCCGGCCCGTGAGCTTGAAGTAGTTCTTCGCGAGCTTGAAGGCGGTCTCGACGGCCTCGCCGCCGCCGCTCGTGAAGAAGACGCGGTTGAGCGATCCGGGCGCGAGGTCGGCGAGGCGCGCGGCGAGTTCGATCGCGGCGGGGTGTGCGTAGGACCAGAGCGGGAAGTAGGCGAGCTCGGAGGCCTGCTTCGCGGCGGCCTCGGCCAGCCGACGACGGCCGTGGCCGGCGTTCACGACGAAGAGGCCCGACAGGCCGTCGAAGTAGCGGCGGCCCGCGGCGTCCCAGATGTGATGGCCCTCACCGCGGACGATGATCGGGACGCCCTGTTCGGCCATCGTCGACTGGCGGGTGAAGTGCATCCACAGGTGGTCGCGGGCCTTGTCCTGCAGTTCCGACGTCTGCGTCACGTGCTGCTCGGTCGTGGTCATCGGGTATCCCTCTGATTCTGCCGCTGCGCGGCTCGAGTCGTCCCGGCGCCGTGCCGGGAGGGGGCGTCGTCCTCCGCGGGGTCGCAGCATCGACCCGGAGTGCGGCGGACGGTGCGCCCTCCTCGATTGTCCTCGCCCGAGGGGCCGTGGGCAAGCTGAACCGTCCGGCCGGACGGTTCACTCGGGAAGCTCGCGGGAACGCCGATGCCCGGACCACGAGGCGGTCCGGGCATCGGGTGACGGCTCAGGAGCCGACGTGTGAGCGGAAGCGCACGATCGACGCGAAGTCGTCGATCTTGAGGCTCGCGCCGCCGACGAGGGCACCGTCGACGTCGGGCTCGCGCATGAACCCGGCGATGTTCTCGGCCTTCACCGAACCGCCGTAGAGGATGCGCGTGGCATCGGCGAACTCGTCACCGACGACCGTGCGCAGCTCGTCGCGCAGCGCACGGCACACGGTCTGTGCCTGCTCGGGCGTCGCGGCCTGCCCCGAGCCGATCGCCCAGACGGGCTCGTACGCGACGACGAGCTCCGGGACCTCGCCCGCGGCCGCGAGTGCGTCCCGCAGCTGCTGCACGGGCACGGCGGCCGCCCCGTGCGCCTCGAGGTCCTCGGCGGTCTCACCGACGCACAGCACCGGCACGACACCGTTGCGGACCGCGGCGGCGACCTTACGGCCGAGCAGCGCATCGTCCTCACCGTGGTACTGACGGCGTTCCGAGTGGCCGACGATCACGTAGCGGCTGCCGAGCGCGGCGAGGAACTGCCCGCTGATCTCGCCCGTGTACGCGCCCGCGTCGTGCTCCGAGAGGTCCTGCCCGCCGTACGCGATCGGGAGCTTGTCGGCCTCGACGAGCGTTTGCACGCTGCGCAGATCGGTGAAGGGCGGGAACACCGCGACCTCCACGTCCGCGTAATCGTGCTTCGCGTCCTTGAGCGTCCAGGCGAGCTTCTGCACGAAGGCGATCGCCTGCAGGTGGTCGAAGTTCATCTTCCAGTTGCCCGCCATGAGCGGGGTACGCGTGGTCACCATCCGAGGACCTCCAGTCCCGGCAGTCGCTTGCCCTCGAGGAATTCGAGGCTCGCACCGCCACCAGTAGAAATGTGGCCGAAGTCCGCATCGGCGAAACCGAGCGTACGGACCGCGGCGGCCGAGTCGCCGCCACCGACGACCGAGAGGCCGTCGACCTTCGTGAGCGCCTCCGCGACCGCGCGGGTCCCGCTCGCGAACGCAGGGAACTCGAACACGCCCATCGGGCCGTTCCAGAACACGGTGTGCGACGCCTCGATCGCGGCCGCGAACGTCGAGGACGCCTCCGGTCCGATGTCGAGGCCGATGCCGCTCGCGCCGAACGCGCTCGACTCGATCGCGTCGGCCGAGACGACCTCGTGCGGCGCGTCGGCGGCGAACCGCTCGGCCACGACGATGTCGCTCGGGAGGACGATCGTGACGTTCCGCTCGGCGGCGTCGGCGAAGTAGCCCTGCACGGTCGGGATCTGGTCCTCCTCGAGCAGCGAGGCGCCCACGGCGTGCCCCTGCGCGGCGAGGAACGTGTAGACCATGCCGCCCCCGATGACGAGCGAATCGACCTTCGGGAGCAGATGCTCGATGACGCCGAGCTTGTCGGAGACCTTCGAGCCACCGAGGACGACCGTGTACGGCCGCGCGACATCCGTCGTGAGACGTTCGAGCACATCGACCTCGGCCGCGACGAGCAGGCCGGCCGCCGACGGCAGGAGCTTCGCGAGCTCGTACACGGAGGCCTGGCGGCGGTGGACGACCCCGAAGCCGTCCGAGACGAACGCGTCGCCGAGCGCCGCGAGCTGCTCGGCGAACGCGGTCCGCTCGCCCTCGTCCTTGCTCGTCTCCCCCGGGTTGAAGCGGAGGTTCTCGAGCGCGACGACGCCGCCGTTCTCGAGCGAGGCGACGAGTCGCTGCGCGTCCGGGCCGACGGTGTCGCTCGCGAGCGGGACCTCGACACCGAGCAGCTCGCCGAGTCGCGTCACGGCGGGCGCGAGCGAGTACTGCGGGTCCGGTTCGCCCTTGGGGCGTCCGAGGTGGGAGATGACGACGATCTTCGCACCGGCGTCGCGGAGCGCCTGGATGGTGCCCAGCGAGGCGCGGACGCGCCCGTCGTCGGTGATCGCTCCGTCGCTCAGGGGCACGTTCAGGTCGCAGCGGACGATGACCGTCCGCCCCGCCAGGTCACCGAGCGAATCGAGTGTGCGCAACGGCATTCGATGTGGCCTTTCTCTTGGAGGTCGTTCGACGGGGTCCTACAGCTTCGAGGCCACGTACTCGGTCAGGTCGATGAGCCGCTCCGTGTAGCCCCACTCGTTGTCGTACCAGGCGGAGATCTTGACCTGGTTGCCGATCACGCGCGTGAGGGGTGCGTCGAAGATGCTGGAGTGCGATTCGCCGACGATGTCGCGCGAGACGATCGGGTCCTCGTTGTACTTCAGGATGCCCTTGAACTCGTTGTCGGCCGCGTCGCGGAAGACGGCGTTCACCTCGTCGACCGTGAGCTCGCGCGACGTCTCGACCGTGAGGTCGGTGATGGAGCCCGTCTCGACCGGAACACGAAGGGCGAAGCCGTCGAGGCGACCCTTGAGCTTGGGCAGGACGAGCCCGATCGCCTTCGCGGCACCCGTCGACGTCGGGATGATGCTGAGTGCCGCGGCACGGGCACGGCGGAGGTCGCTGTGGGGCGCGTCCTGCAGGCGCTGGTCCGACGTGTAGGCGTGCACGGTCGTCATGAGACCGGACTCGATACCGAACGCGTCGTCGAAGACCTTGACGAGCGGCGCCAGGCAGTTCGTCGTGCACGACGCGTTCGAGATCACGTCGTCCGTCGCGGGGTCGTAGTCCTGGTGGTTGACGCCGAAGACGAACGTGGGGGCGTCACCCTTCGCGGGCGCCGACAGGATGACCTTCTTCGCGCCGGCCTCGATGTGCGCGCGGGCCTTCGCGGGATCGTTGAAGCGGCCCGTGCACTCGAGCACGATCTCGACGCCGAGCTCCTTCCACGGGAGCTTCGCGGGGTCGGGCTCGGCGAGCGCGTCGATGAGGTGGCCGTCGACGTAGATGTTCTCCTCGTCGTACGTGACGTCGTTCGGGAGGACGCCGGAGGTGGAGTCGTACTTGAGCAGGTGGGCGAGCGTGCGGTTGTCGGTCAGGTCGTTGATGGCGACCAGCTCGAGGTCGTTGTTCTCCTGGAGCAGGGCGCGAGCGTAGCTGCGACCGATGCGTCCGAATCCGTTGATGGCGATCTTCGTCACGAGTTGACCCTTCGTCGTACTGTCGTCGGACCGCGTCGATCGAATCCGCGACGGCGTGTCGCGAACGCCCGACCGGGCGGATCCCGGGTGCGGCGGTGTCGAACGACCGCACCCGGGGTCAGCCTAGTGTCGACGGGTGTCCGGAATGCCGGGAAGTGCGTCGACCGGGCCCGTCCGACTCAGATCTCGTCCAGGGTCGGCAGGTTCGCGTCGGTGCCGGGAACGTTCTCGTCCGCCGCCTGCTTGTCGGCGAGGGCGAGGAGGCGACGGATGCGGCCTGCGACGGCGTCCTTCGTCATGGGCGGATCGGCGTGCCGGCCGAGCTCGTCGAGCGATGCGTCACGGTGCTCGAGCCGCAGGCGTCCGGCGTACTTGAGGTGGTCGGGTGCGTCGTCACCGAGGATCTCGAGGGCACGTTCGACGCGGGCGCACGCCGTGACCGCGGCCTGGGCCGAGCGGCGGAGGTTCGCGTCGTCGAAGTTCACGAGACGGTTCGCGGTCGCGCGCGTCTCGCGACGCTGTCGCATGCTCTCCCAGCTCTCGACCGTCGCGGTCGCGCCGATGAGCCCCAGCATGGTCGAGATCGCCTCGCCGTCGCGGATGACGACACGGTGCACGCCGCGGACCTCGCGCGAGCGTGCGGAGACGCCGAGCCTGCCGGCGGCCCCGACGAGGGCCATCGCCGACTCGCTGTTGGGCGTGATGATCTCGAGCGCGCTCGAGCGGCCCGGGTCGGTGAGGGAGCCCGCCGCGAGGAACGCGCCGCGCCACACGGCCGTCAGGTCCTCGCGGTTCCCGGTCGTGAGCCGGTTCGGGAGTCCGCGCACGGTTCGCCGGCGCGCGTCCATGAGGCCCGTCTGGCGGGCGAGCGTCTCACCGTTGTCCATGACGCGCAGCAGGAAGCTCTCGCCCGGCCGGCCGGCGGTCCCGGCGACGATCGAGATCTTCGCCCGCACACCGTACAGCTCGAGCAACTCCCTGCCGAGTCGTCGTGCGAGCCCCTCCGAGTCCACCTGCGCCTCGACGGCGATGCGGCCTGAGATGAGTTGCAGTCCTCCTGCGAAGCGAAGCAGGGACGCGACCTCCGCCGCGCGTGCCTGGGTGGTCTTCGCTCGGACCTGCATCAGCTCGTGCTTGACGTCTGCGGTGAGTGTCACCGATTTCCTCTCTCCTCGGGGGATGTTGTTGCTCGTGGCGACGCGTTACTCGCGACCGAGGTCGCGGTGGCGCACACTCACCGTCACGTCGTCGCGGCCGCGCAACTGCGCGGCGATGTGCTCCGTCATGGCGACGGATCGGTGCTTCCCCCCGGTGCAACCGATCGCGATCGTGGCGTGACGTTTGTTCTCGCGATCGTATCCCCGAAGCACGGGGTCGAGCATCTCGATGAAGTGCTCGCTGAATTCCGCGGCGCCCGGCTGGCCGAGCACGTACTCGGAGACCCGCGCGTCCCGACCGTTGAACTGGCGCAGCTCCGGCTCCCAGAACGGGTTCGGCAGGAATCGCATGTCCGCGACGACGTCGGCGTCGGTCGGGATGCCGTACTTGAAGCCGAAGCTCTGCACGGTGAGTGAGATGCGGTGCTGATCGGGCGCACCGAACCGCTCGATGATGCGGTGCGCGAGCTGGTGGACGTTGAGCTCGGACGTGTCGATGACGATGTCGGCCGCCTCGCGGATCTCCTGCAGGCGCGCGCGCTCGTGCTCGATGCCGTCGAGGATCGTGCCGTCCGATTGGAGTGGGTGCGGCCGCCGCACGGATTCGAAGCGCCGGACGAGTGCGTCGTCGGTGGCGTCGAGGAACAGGACGCGAACGTCGAGGCTCTCGCGCAGGGCACTTACGAAGGGACTGAACGACTCGAGCAGCCGGCCGCCGCGCACGTCGACCGCGACGGCGAGCTTCGGGATCGAATCACTCGCCTTCCCCGCGATCTCGACGAGCGGCACGATCATCTGGGGCGGCAGGTTGTCGACCACGAACCAGTCGAGGTCCTCGAGCGCCTTGCACGCGGTCGAGCGGCCTGCGCCCGACATGCCGGTCACGATCACCAGTTGCTGGCGCTCGGTCTCGTTGTCCCCGCCAGTCATGTCGCCCTCGATTCGTCGCCGCCGTGTCGCCCACCAAGACTACCCGGGTGCGGGACCCCCGCCGTCGCCGTGCAGCACCTGCAGGATCGCGCGCGCGGTCGTGGGGCCGAAGCCGGGAGCCTCGAGCAGCGTCGCCTCGTCGGCCTCGCGCAACCGCTTCACGGAGCCGAAGTGCTTGAGCAGGGTCTGCACGCGGACGGGACCGAGCCCGGGCACGTCCTCCAATTGCGTCGCGAGTCCGCGCTTGCGGGTCGTCCGCTGGTGCGTGATGGCGAAGCGGTGTGCCTCGTCGCGTACGCGCTGCAGGAGGAACAGGGCCTCGGAGCCGCGCGGCAGGATGACGGGGAACTCCTCCCCCGGTTGCCAGAGCTCCTCGAGGCGCTTCGCGATGCCGGCGATCGCGATGCCCTCGACGCCCGATTCGTCGAGCGCGCGCTGCGCGGCCGCGACCTGGGGCGCGCCACCGTCGATGAGGAGCAGCTGGGGGCGATACGAGAACCGGGAGCGCTTGTCCGGCACGACCGCGGCCTCCGCGTCGGTCGCGTCCGTCGCGTCGCTCGCGTCGGTCGCGGCAGGCGACGACGTCGCGGCGGGTGCCGTCTCGTCCTCGCGCAGGTACGCGAGTCGCCTCGTGAGCACCTGGTGCATCGAGTCGGTGTCGTCGCGCGACTCCGCGATGCTGAATCGGCGATAGTGGTTCTTCTTCGGCAGTCCGTCCTCGAAGACGACCATCGAGCCGACGATGCCCGTGCCCTGCAGGTGCGAGATGTCGAAGCTCTCGATGCGCAGGGGCGCCTCGTCCATGCCGAGCGCGTCCTGGATGTCGGTGAGCGCCTCGGTGCGCGCGACGTAGTCGGCCGTGCGCTTGAGCTTGTACTGCGTGAGGGCGCCCGCCGCGTTCAGGGTCGCCGTTTCCTGCAGTTCGCGCTTCGGTCCTCGCTGCGCGGTCCGCAGCGTGACGCGTGTCGAGCGCAGCTCGCCGAGCCACGTGCCGAGGGCCTCCGCATCGTCCGGGAGGACGGGCACGACGATCTCGCTCGCCGGCCGGTGCCCCTCGTGCGCGTAGACCTGCTGGAGGGTCTGCTGGACGAGCGTTCCCGTGTCGAGCTCGAGCTCCTTGTCGACGACCCAGCCGCGCACACCGCGCACGCGGCCGCCGCGCACCGTGAAGAGCTGGATCGAGGCGGTGAGCTCGTCCTCGACGATGCCGTAGAGGTCGAGATCGGTGCGGTCCGGCAGGACGACGGTCGACCGTTCGAGCACGTTCTCGAGGGCCGCGATCCGATCGCGCCACGAGGCGGCCTCCTCGTAGCGCTGCGCGGCGGCAGCGTCGCGCATGCGCTGCTCGAAGTCCTCGACGAACGCCCGGTCGTAGCTCTCCATGAAGCGCACGAAGTCGTCGATCGTGCGCCGGTGCTGCTCGATCGTCTGCCGACCGGAACACGGGCCACCGCAGCGGCCGATCTGGCCCGCGAAGCACGGCTTGCCCGTCGTCATGGCGCGCTTGTAGTCGGCGTCGTTGCAGGTGCGGACCGGGAAGACGCGCACCATGAGGTCGATCGTCTCGCTCACCGCCCACACCTTCGGATACGGGCCGAAGTACTTCGCGCCACGGATGCGGGTGTTGCGCGACACCATGACGCGAGGCGCTTCGTCGGCGAGCGTGACGACCATGAACGGGTAACTCTTGTCGTCCTTGAAGCGCACGTTGAACGGCGGCGAGAACTCCTGGATCCAGGTGTACTCGAGCTGGAGCGACTCGGTCTCGTTCCGGACGACGGTCCACTCGACGTCGACGGCACTCGTCACCATCGCCCGCGTGCGCTCGTGGAGCGTCGCGAGCGGGGCGAAGTAGTTGCTGAGACGCTGGCGCAGGCTCTTCGCCTTGCCCACGTACAGCACGCGGCCGTCGGGGCCGAGGAAGCGGTAGACGCCGGGTGCCGTCGGGATGTCGCCCGTGCGGGGACGGTACGGGAGTTCGTCGGCCACGGTCAGCCCGCCACGAGCTCGCGGTTGGCGCCCTCCGACTCCCGTTCGAAGATCTCGGCGAGGAACCGGCCCGTGTGGCTCGCCGGGTTCGCCGCGACCTGCTCGGGGGTTCCGGTCGCGATGATCTCGCCGCCGCCCGATCCACCCTCGGGGCCGAGGTCGATGACGTGATCGGCCGACTTGATGACGTCGAGGTTGTGCTCGATGACGATGACCGTGTTGCCCTTGTCGACGAGACCGCCGAGCACGAGCAGCAGCTTGCGCACGTCCTCGAAGTGCAGCCCCGTCGTCGGCTCGTCGAGTACGTAGATGCTGCGACCGTTCGAGCGCTTCTGGAGTTCGGTCGCGAGCTTCACGCGCTGGGCCTCGCCGCCCGAGAGGGTCGTCGCCGACTGGCCGAGACGCACGTAGCCGAGGCCGACCTCGACCAGCGTCTTGAGGTAGCGGTGGATCGCCGTGATCGGCTCGAAGAAGTCGGCCGCCTCGGCGATCGGCATGTCGAGTACCTCGGCGATGTTCTTGCCCTTGTAGTGCACGCTGAGCGTCTCGCGGTTGTAGCGCGAACCGCCGCACACCTCGCACGCGACGTAGACGTCGGGCAGGAAGTTCATCTCGATCTTGATCGTGCCGTCGCCCGAGCACGCCTCGCACCGGCCGCCCTTCACGTTGAACGAGAAGCGGCCGGGCTGGTAGCCGCGCACCTTCGCCTCGGGCGTCTCGGCGAAGAGCGTGCGGATGCGATCGAAGACGCCCGTGTAGGTCGCCGGGTTCGAGCGCGGGGTGCGGCCGATGGGGTTCTGGTCGACGTGCACGACCTTGTCGAGCTGGTCGAGACCGGTGACGCGCGTGTGCTTGCCGGGGACGGTGCGCGCCCCGTTGAGCTTCGATGCGAGCACCTTGTAGAGGATGTCGTTCACGAGGCTCGACTTGCCCGAGCCGGAGACGCCCGTCACGGCGGTGAGGACCCCGAGCGGGAACGTCGCGGTGACGTCCTTGAGGTTGTTCGCGCGCGCCCCGACGACCTGCAGGCGACGCTTGCGGTCGATCTTGCGGCGCTTCGCCGGTGTCTCGATCGCTCGGCGCCCGGCGAGGTAGTCGCCCGTGACGGACTCCCGGTTCGCGAGCAGCTCCTCGTATCCCCCCGAGTGCACGACGCGGCCGCCGTGCTCTCCCGCGCCGGGGCCGATGTCGACGATCCAGTCTGCCGTCCGGATCGTGTCCTCGTCGTGCTCGACGACGACGAGCGTGTTGCCGAGGTCGCGGAGCTTCACGAGGGTATCGATCAGTCGCCGGTTGTCGCGCTGGTGCAGCCCGATCGACGGCTCGTCGAGGACGTAGAGCACGCCCGTGAGCCCCGAGCCGATCTGCGTCGCGAGTCGGATGCGCTGCGCCTCGCCGCCCGAGAGCGTGCCGGCGGCGCGCGCGAGATCGAGGTAGGACAGGCCGACCTCGATGAGGAACTCGAGGCGCACACGGATCTCGCGCAGCACCTGTGCGGCGATCTTCGCCTCGCGCTCGGTGAGCTGCACCGTGTTCATGAACTCGAGGGCGTCCGTGAGCGAGTCCCACGTGACGTCGGCGATCGAACGGCCGTGCACCTTGACGGCGAGCACCTCGGGGCGGAGCCTGGCACCGCCGCACGCGGGGCACGGTACCTCGCGGAGGTACTCGGCCCAGCGGGCGCGCGTCGCGTCACTGTCGGCCTCGCGGTACTGGCGCTCGATGTAGGGGATGACACCCTCGAAGCCCGAGCCGTAGGTCATCTGCCGACCGAAGCGGTTCTTGTACTTGACGCGCACCTTGTAGTCGCGGCCGTCGAGGATCGCCTCGCGAACGTCCTCACGGAGCTTGTTCCACGGCGTCGTGAGCTTGAAGTCGAGTTCCTCGCTGAGCCCGACGAGCAGGCGCTCGTAGTACTGGTAGAGGCTCTTGCCCTGCGAACTCCAGGGCAGGATGACGCCGTCGGCGATCGAGGCGGCCTCGTCGTCGAGCAGGAGTTCGCGATCCACCGACATGCGCGTGCCGAGCCCGTCGCACGTCTGGCACGCGCCGAACGGCGCGTTGAACGAGAACGTGCGCGGTTCGATCTCGGTGAGGGCGATCGGGTGGTCGTTCGGGCACGAGAGGAACTCGCTGAACGAGAGGACGCCCTCGTCGCCCTCCACATCGACGAGGTCGATCCGGACGATGCCCTCCGCGAGGCGCAGGGCGGTCTCGAGGGAGTCCGTGAGCCGATCGAGGCCGTCGGGTGACGCGACGAGGCGGTCGACGACGACGGCGATGTCGTGCTTGTAGGACTTCTTGAGTGCGGGCGGGCTCGAGAGCTGGACGCGTTCGCCGTCGACGATCGCACGCGCGAAGCCCTGTGAGCTGAGCTGCGCGAAGAGGTCGACGAACTCCCCCTTCTTCTGCTGCACGACCGGAGCGAGCACCTGATAGCGGGTGCCGTCCTCGAGGGTCATGAGCCGGTCGGCGATCTGCTGCACGGTCTGACGCGAGATGACCTCGCCGCAGATCGGGCAGTGCGGCACGCCGATTCGCGCCCAGAGCAGCCGGAGATAGTCGTAGATCTCGGTGATCGTGCCGACCGTCGAGCGAGGGTTGCGGTTCGTCGATTTCTGATCGATCGACACGGCCGGGCTCAGTCCCTCGATGAAGTCCACGTCGGGCCGGTCGACCTGGCCGAGGAACTGCCGCGCGTAGGCGGAGAGCGACTCGACGTAGCGGCGCTGCCCCTCGGCGAAGATCGTGTCGAACGCGAGCGATGACTTGCCCGAGCCGGACAGCCCGGTGAACACCACGAGGCTGTCGCGCGGGATCTCGAGGTCCACGTTGCGAAGATTGTGCACGCGCGCGCCCTGCACACGGAGCGTGTCGGACGAGGAGCGGAGGGGGGTCGGCTGGAGGGATTCTGCCACCGAAGCAGTGTACGTCCGCCCCCGGACACGAGACGTCCGGGTTCGCCGAGGGCGTCGCCCGGCGGGTGCGTCGCGAGGACGAGGTGCGTTCATCCCACGGGTGACGACGGCCGACGACGACGTTCGTACACTCGTCGCATGCGAAGGCTTCTGGCATCGGTGGCGATCGCCGCTGCGTGCGTCGCGGCACTCACCGGATGCTCCGTGTTCACGTGGATCCTGCACGCGTCGAACGACCGCAGTGGTGAGGCGTCCGACTACATGGAGTGGCTCGCGCAACAACCCGGGGTCGACAGCGTCCGATTGTCGTACGAGTCGGCCGATCCGGGCATGCGTACCGACGCGATCGTCGGTGACATCACGGTCGCGCCCGGCACCGATGTGCCGTCCCTCGTCGAGTCGGCGCGGGCGCGATACATGGCAGATCTCCCCGACGCGCGAGCGCTCAGGCTCGGTATCGACACCGGACTCCCCTTCGGCCTCACCCTTTCGCTCGACACGTACGGACCGACGACGGAGTTGACGCAGGGGGCACTCGATCTCGCGGAATCGCTCGTGCCGTTCGGTGACGCGGTGGACGTCTCATTGGGCGTCACCCACTCCGGGCCCCGCATCGACATCGATGTGCGGTTGTCGAGCGACGATCCGGCGACGCTCTTCACCACCGCCGAGTCCGTGCTGCCGCTGCTCGACGGGCCTGTCTATACGGACGCACACGTCGCCGCGGGACATGCGGACGGGACGCTCGCGGACCTGAGCAGCGGGACCCCGTCGACGTCGCTCGTGGACGTCCACAACGACCAGTTGGGTGCCGCCTGCCTTCCCGACATGGCGGCGGCGACGCTCGACTTCGTCGCCGCGGTCCCCGACGCGAGGCTCCACATGCAGGCCTATGCATACTGCAGCGGCTCCATCAGCGTCCCGGTCCCGGACGAGTTCCAGACCGGCGTTCGCGTCGAAGAGGTGCGCCCGTTCGCGCAGGCCTGGTTCAAAGCGATGAGCCCACTATCGGGTGGTTCGGAGAACTCGGTCATGGTCGGGACGAAATCCATCACGCCCGAGTGATCGCGTCGGGGCCTCGGCGTCGCGCGCCGTCGGGACGCGCATAGTCGGAGCACTCGTCGCACGCCGACACGAGGTCGTGCCGACAATCGAGCACGTGCTCGAGGAATCGTTCCGTCGCGGCGAGGTGTGCCAGTCGCCGCCGGACCTCGGCGAGCCTCGCTCGGACGATCTCGGACCGACCGGCCTCGTCCCGGTGGAGCACACCGCGGATCTCCGCGAGCGACAGCCCGGCGTCCTGGCACGCGCGCACGATGCGGAGGCGTTCGACGTGCTCGGGTCGGTACTCGCGCCGTCCCGAGGGCGTCCGATCGGGAACCACCACCCCCTCGTCGTGCCAGTGCCGGAGCACGTGGGGCGATGCCCCGATCGCGGCGGCCGCGTCACCGATCCTCATGCGACGATCTTGACGCTTGACCTCGGGTCGACCTGAAGATCTACCGTGCCGACCATCCCGTCACTCCCGACCCTCCCGCCACCGGTCATGACCGAGTTCGTCACGATCGACGGGGTCGCACTCCACACCGTCGTCGTCGAACCCGTCGGAGCGTCCCGTGGCGACGTCGTGTTCTGCCACGGGACGCCCTGGTCGTCGGCCGTCTGGCATCGCGCGGTCGATGCCGTGCGCGACAGCCACCGCGTGCACCTGTGAGACATGGCCGGCTACGGCGCATCGATCTCCGTGGCCGAGACACCCCTCGATCTCGCGAGCCAGTCGGCGCGGCTGGCCGGCCTGCTCGAGCACTGGAAGCTCCGACGCCCCCACGTCGTCGCCCACGACATCGGCGGTGCGGTCGCGCTCGGCGCCCGCCTCGATTCGGGACGCGCGTTCGCCTCGCTGCTGCTGCTCGACGTCGTCCTGCTCGACCCGTGGGGGTCCGACTTCTTCCGACTCGTCGCCGATCACGAGGACGTGTTCGGTGCCATCCCGGAGCCCCTGCACGCCGCGCTCGTCAGGGCGTACATCCAGGGGGCGCCCCGCCGACCACTCGATGCCGAGGTGATCGATGCGCTCGTGCAACCGTGGCGCGGTGCGAACGGTCGACGCGCGTTCGTCCGACAGATCGGCGCGCTCGCCGACGACGGTGCCCGCACGCGCGAGCTCGTCGGACGGCTCGGCGAGGTGGACGAACCCGCTCTCGTCGCGTGGGGGACGGACGACCCGTGGATCCCCGTGGAACAGGCCGATCGGCTCGCGGCGGCGCTCCCCCGATCACGCGCCCCGGTGCTGTTCGACGGGTGCGGGCACCTCGTGCCGCTCGAGTCGCCGACCGCGTTCGGTCGACTGCTCCGCTCCTCGCTGGACGCGAACACCGTGCCGGAGGGCAGGGCGGGGACGATCGCTCAGGCGTGACCGGCCTTCTCCATCGCCCGCAGATCGCGCTTGAGCTCGGACAGCTCGTCACGCAGGCGCGCGGCGAGCTCGAACTTGAGCTCGGCGGCGGCGTCGAGCATCTGCTGGTTCAGGTCCTCGATCATGCCCTCGAGCTCGTTCGCCCCCGAGGCCGCGATGCCCTCCCGCTTGAGCGTCGGCGTCGGCGAGCGCTTGCGGCCCTCGCGTTTCGCGAGGAGCTGCTGCGTGTCCTGCCCCTCGCGCACGAGCGACTCGGTGATGTCGGAGATCTTCTTGCGCAGTGGCTGCGGATCGATGCCGTGTTCGAGGTTGTAGGCGATCTGCCGCTCGCGCCGCCGGTTCGTCTCGTCGATGGCCTGGTTCATGGCGTCGCTGCGCTCGTCGGCATACATGTGGACCTCGCCCGAGACGTTTCGCGCCGCGCGGCCGATCGTCTGGATGAGCGAGGTCGCGGACCGCAGGAAGCCCTGCTTGTCGGCGTCGAGGATCGCGACGAGCGAGACCTCGGGGAGGTCGAGCCCCTCGCGCAGCAGGTTGATGCCGACGAGCACGTCGTAGACGCCCGCCCGGAGCTCGCTCAGCAGCTCGACGCGTCGGAGGGTGTCGACGTCCGAGTGCAGGTAGCGCACCCGCACGCCGTGCTCGCCGAGGAACTCCGTCAGGTCTTCCGCCATGCGCTTCGTGAGCGTCGTGACGAGCACCCGCTCGTCACGCTCGACGCGCGTCCGGATCTCCTCGAGCAGATCGTCGATCTGCCCCTTCGCGGGCTTGACGACGATCTCGGGGTCGACGAGACCGGTCGGGCGGATGATCTGCTCGACGACGCCGTCCGCCTGCGAGAGCTCGTACTTGCCCGGCGTCGCCGAGAGGTAGACGGTCTGGCCGACGCGCTCCTTGAACTCCTCCCACGTGAGCGGGCGGTTGTCGAGCGCCGAGGGCAGTCGGAATCCGTGATCGACGAGCGTGCGCTTGCGCGAGGCGTCACCCTCGTACATCGCGCCGATCTGCGGGACCGTCACGTGCGACTCGTCGATGACCATGAGGAAGTCGTCGGGGAAGTAGTCGAGCAGGCAGTGCGGCGCCTCGCCCGGGGCCCGGCCGTCGATGTGGCGTGAGTAGTTCTCGATGCCGGAGCAGAAGCCGATCTGCTCCATCATCTCGAGGTCGAAGCTCGTGCGCATGCGGAGGCGCTGCGCCTCGAGCAGCTTCTGTTCGCGTTCGAGCACCGTCAGGCGGTCATCCAGCTCCTCGGTGATCGTGCCCATCGCGCGGCGCATGACCTCGTCGGCCGCGACGTAGTGGGAGCCGGGGAAGACCGTCACGGCCTCCATCTCGCGCACGACGTCGCCCGTGAGCGGATTGAGGGCCGAGATCGCGTCGATCTCGTCGCCGAACAGCTCGACGCGGATCGCGAGCTCCTCGTACATGGGGATGATCTCGATCGTGTCACCCCGGACGCGGAACGTGCCGCGCTGGAACGCGACGTCGTTGCGCGTGTACTGCATGGAGACGAACTTGCGGATGAGCTCCTGCCGGTCGACGCGGTCGCCGACCTGCAGCGCGGTCATCGAGTTGTAGTACTCCTCGGGCTTGCCGAGGCCGTAGATGCACGAGACGGTCGAGACGACGACGACGTCGCGGCGACTGAGCAACGCATTCGTGGTCGAGTGGCGAAGGCGCTCGACCTCTTCGTTGATCGACGAGTCCTTCTCGATGAAGGTGTCGGTCTGCGGGACGTACGCCTCGGGCTGGTAGTAGTCGTAGTACGAGACGAAGTACTCGACGGCGTTGTTCGGCAACAGCGAGCGGAACTCGGTCGCGAGCTGCGCGGCGAGCGTCTTGTTGTGGGCGAGGACGAGCGTCGGACGCTGCACCTGTTCGATGAGCCAGGCAGTCGTCGCGGACTTGCCCGTTCCCGTCGCGCCGAGCAGCACGACATCGGCCTCACCGGCGTTGAGCCGCTGGGTGAGCTCGGCGATCGCCTGCGGTTGGTCGCCCGAGGGCGAGTACTCGCTGACGACCTCGAACGGCCGCACGCTCCTGCGAAGTTCCATGCGACCAAGGGTAGGCGTCACCACGGACATCGGCGCCGGAGTTCGCTCCGGGCCTACACTCGGTCGCATGCCGGACCCGAGCGCAGCGCCGATCGACGACCGCTCCCCCGCCGCGTACACCGTCATCGCGCGCGACGTCGAGCACGAGATCGAGATCAAGCGCTCCCGGTTCCGCTGCGTCCTGCGTCGCGCCCCGGACGAGGCGGCCGCGCGGGCGGTCGTCGCGCAGGTCCGGGCCGAACACCGGCTCGCGCGTCACCACTGCTCGGCGTTCCTCGTCGGGCCGCACCGCGAGGTGCAGCGATCGAGCGACGACGGTGAGCCGTCGGGGACGGCGGGCGTCCCGATGCTCGACGCCATGCGGTTGCACTCGTATCCCGGGCCGGGCGGCGCCGATCAGGCCGATCTGAGCGACGTCGTCGCGGTCGTCGTGCGCTGGTTCGGTGGCGTCCTGCTCGGGGCGGGCGGCCTCGTCCGCGCCTACTCCGAGGTCGTGTCGCAGTCGCTCGATGCGGCAGGCGCGCGGCGCCGGGAGCGGATGCGCATCCTCGGTGTCGACGCGCCGCACGCGGATGCGGGCCGCTGGGAGAACGAGTTGCGTGCCGCGGGCGTCGGCGTGCTGGAGGCCGAGTACGGTGCGAACGTCGTGCTGCGTCTCGCGGTGCCGGATCTCGAGGCCGAGCGGTCGGCCGTCGCGGCGCGGGTCGCGGCCGTGACGGCCGGCTCGGCGGTCCCGCGCGCGCTCGGCACGACGTGGGTGGACGGGCCCGTCGTGCCGAAGCCCTGAGCTCAGGCGCCGTAGCGTTCCGTCGTGCGGTCGTCGACCGAGTGGCGGTCCAGTTGCGCCCACAGGTCGTCGACCTGCGCGAGCGTCTCCGCCAGTGGGACGGCGGTGTCGATGATCACGTCGGCGATGGCCCGACGCTCGTCGTCGGAGACCTGCGCCTCGATGCGGCCACGGGCCTCGACGGCGTCCATGCCGCGCTCCTCCACGAGTCGGCGCAGCCGCTCGGACGCGGGAGCGTCCGCGACCCAGATCTCGTCGTAGTCGTAGTTGAAGCGTCCCTCGGCGAGGAGGGCGATGTCGTGCACGATCACCGCCTCGGGGTCCTCGGCGCGGATCGCGGCCTTGCGCTCGTTCGTGAGCCGCGCGATCTCGGGGTGTGTGATGTCGTTGAGCACCTTGCGCTCGTCCTCGTCGTGGAAGACGATCGCGGCGAGTGCGGCGCGGTCGAGGGTCCCGTCGGGACGGATGACGCGTTCACCGAAGTGCTCGCGGATCCGCTGCAGCCCGCGTGTACCGGGTTCGACCGCGTCGCGCGCGAAGCGGTCGGCGTCGAGGACGACGGCGCCGAGTTCGCGCAGTCGTTCGGAGATGGTGGACTTCCCGGAGGCGATGCCGCCGGTCAGTGCGATCGTCGTCATCAGGGGGCTCCAATCCGCCGGATCCGCGCGTGTGCTGCCACACTACTTGTGTACCGGTGGAAGGGACACCAATGCTCGAGATCCTGACAGGCGCCGGACTCGCGACCGCGAGTGGGCTCAATGCGTTCATCCCCATGCTCGCCATGGGGCTCCTCGCCAGATTCACCTCGCTCGTGACGCTCCCCGCGGGATGGGAGTGGCTGTCGAACGAGTGGGTCATGGTCATCATCGGCGTCCTGCTCGTGCTCGACGTCGTCGCGGACAAGGTCCCGGCGGTCGATCACGTGAACGACATCATCCAGACCGTCGTGCGCCCCGCGGCGGGCGGCATCGTGTTCGGTGCCGGCGCGAGCAGCCAGACGGCGGCCGTGACGGACCCGGCGTCGTTCTTCACGTCGAACGCGTGGGTGCCCGTGGCGATCGGTGTGGTCGTCGCACTCGCGACGCACCTGTTAAAGGCGGGGACGCGTGCGGGTGCGAACGTCGTGACGGCGGGCGCGGCCGCGCCCGCGCTGAGCGTCACCGAGGACGCGATGAGCGTCGGGCTCACGTTCGCGGCGATCATCGTGCCCGTGCTCGTGATCGTGTTCCTGCTCGTGCTCGGCCTGCTCTTCTGGGTCCTGTTCCGTCGGATGCGGCGGATCCGCGATGCACGTCGCGCGCGGGCCTCGGGCTCCGAGCCACCCGTGCCTCCCCTGCCGCCCGCACCCGCGGCGTCCTGAGGCTCGGCCGACGGCGGTTCCCGGAACGGCCCCCGCGCACGTGCGCGGGGGTCGTCGTCGGTGGGGGCATCCGCGTTCACGCGGTCGCTCGACCCGGGAGCACGATGGCGATCGGCGGACCGCCGGACCGCCGGACCGCCGGACCGCCGGACCGACGGACCGACGGGTCACGGGACCAATGGGGCGTCGGGTGCCGGCGGGATCGATGGCCGAGCGCGGGGCGCCGACCGGGTATGCCGCCGACATCGGATCGCGAGGCCGGCGCGGAACGCCGAATGGGCGGACCCGGTGGGTCCGCCCATTCGGCGTTACTGCGGTGTGCTGCGGGCTAGTTGCCTGCGAGCTTCTCGCGGAGCGCGGCGAGCGACTCGTCGTCGGCGAGGGTGCCGGCGCCGTTCGCGTCGCTCGTGAACGACGACGAGCCCGTGGGGCCCTGGTCGGCGGTCTGCTCGGCCTCGATGGCCGAGGCGACCTGCGCCTTGTGGGCCTCCCAGCGCGACTGGGCGAGCGCGTACTCGCGCTCCCATGCCTCGCGCTGCTCGTCGAAGCCTTCCTTCCACTCGTTCGTCTCGGGGTCGAACCCGTCGGGGTACTTGTAGTTCCCCTGCTCGTCGTACTCGGCGAGCATGCCGTAGAGCGCCGGGTCGAACTCCGTGCCCTCGGGGTCGACGCCCTCGTTCGCCTGCTTGAGCGAGAGGGAGATGCGGCGACGGTCGAGGTCGATGTCGATGATCTTGACGAACAGCTCCTGGCCGACCGAGACGACCTGCTCGGCGAGCTCGACGTGACCCGTCGAGAGCTCCGAGATGTGGACGAGACCCTCGATGCCGTCCGCGACGCGAACGAACGCGCCGAACGGAACGAGCTTCGTGACCTTGCCCGGTGCGATCTGACCGATGGCGTGGGTGCGGGCGAGCACCTGCCACGGGTCTTCCTGCGTCGCCTTGAGCGAGAGCGAGACACGCTCGCGGTCGAGGTCGACCTCGAGGATCTCGACGGTGACCTCCTGGCCGACCTCGACGACCTCGGAGGCGTGCTCGATGTGCTTCCACGAGAGCTCGGAGACGTGGACGAGGCCGTCGACCCCGCCGAGGTCGACGAACGCGCCGAAGTTGACGATCGAGGACACGACGCCCTTGCGGACCTGGCCCTTCTGGAGCTGGCCGAGGAAGTTCGAGCGCGTCTCCGACTGGGTCTGCTCGAGCAGCGCGCGGCGCGAGAGCACCACGTTGTTGCGGTTCTTGTCGAGCTCGAGGATCTTTGCCTCGATCTCCTGCCCGAGGTAGGGCGTGAGGTCGCGCACACGGCGCAGCTCGATGAGCGAGGCGGGGAGGAAGCCGCGGAGGCCGATGTCGACGATGAGGCCGCCCTTGACGACCTCGATGACGGTGCCGGTGACGACGCCGTCCTCTTCCTTGATCTTCTCCACGTCGCCCCACGCGCGCTCGTACTGCGCACGCTTCTTCGACAGGATCAGACGGCCTTCCTTGTCCTCCTTCTGGAGGACGAGGGCCTCGACGGTGTCGCCGACCTCGACGACCTCGTTGGGGTCGACGTCGTGCTTGATGGAGAGCTCGCGCGAAGGGATGACACCCTCCGTCTTGTACCCGACGTCGAGGAGGACCTCGTCGCGGTCGATGCGAACGACGGTGCCTTCGATGAGATCGCCGTCGTTGAAGAACTTCAGCGTCTTCTCGACCGCGGCCAGGAAGTCCTCAGCAGATCCGATGTCGTTGATGGCGACCTGCTTGGCGGCCTGTTCGGTCGTGGTGGTGGTCATGTAGGTTTTGCTCCAGGCGGATGGGAACTCGGCTCGGGCGGGTCACACCCCGCGGGAGCGGGGTATCCGCCCGAGAAACGGATATGAAGTCGCACGGAAGTGCCCTGAAAGCATAGCCCATACCGCAAGTCGACTCAAGTGTCGGCCGCCGTGTTCCCGCCGCTCCCCGGGCCCGCTGCCCGGGTGCGTCGTCCCGTCGTCAGTCCGCGTCGCCGCCGAAGTCGTGGAGCGTCGAACGGATCAGGAATCGCTTGCCCTCCGGCGCCTCGACGGAGAAGCCCGAGCCGCGGCCGTCCACGACGTCGACCGTGAGCTTCGTGTGCTTCCAGTACTCGAACTGTTCGCGCGACATCCAGAACTCGATCTCGCCGGCACCGGGCACGTCGAAGACCCCGAGCAGCACGTCGGCATCGCCCGTGAGGAACTCGCCGGCCGGGTAACACATGGGGGCGGAGCCGTCGCAGCAACCGCCCGATTGGTGGAACATGAGCGGGCCGTGCCGCACCGTCAGCTTCTGCAGCAGTTCGACGGCGCTCGGTGTGAGCGCGACGCGTGACGTGGACTCGCCCGGCAGCGTGGGGCGTGATGCGAGGTCAGCGGTGCTCGTGGTCATGTCGGCCTCCTCGCCGGTGACTGGCGCGACCGGGGCGACCGGTGCGCGTGCCCGGCACGATACGCGCGCCGGCTGGGAGCCGACGCCCGAGCCGGGCCGGACGGGTGCGCGAGGGGCGGGCGGCCCGGGGGACGCCGACCGCCCCTCGCGCGGTTCCGTCAGTTCTCGCGGAAGTCGACGACGACGCGGCCGTCGATCTTGCCGGCCCGCATCTCGTCGAACACGGCGTTGATGTCCTCGAGCGGGCGCGCGGTCACGGTCGGGTGGATGAGACCGCGCGCGTAGAAGTCGAGCGCCTCCGCGAGATCGCGGCGCGTCCCGACGATCGACCCGCGGATCGTGAGGCCCTTGAGCACGATGTCGAAGATCGGCGCGGGGAAGTCCCCCGGGGGCAGACCCACGAACACGATCGTTCCGCCACGTCTCGTGAACCCGATCGCCTGACCGAACGCGGCGGGATGCACCGCGGTCACGACGACCGCGTGCGTGCCGCCCGTCGCCTCGTGCACGGCGGCGATCGGATCGACCTCGCGGGCGTTCACCGTCACCTCGGCGCCGTGCTTCTTGGCGAGCTCGAGCTTCTCGTCGGAGACGTCGACCGCGACGACCCGGAGTCCCATCGCGACGGCGTACTGGACCGCGATGTGCCCGAGTCCACCGATCCCCGTGATCGCGACCCACTGGCCGGGCCGCGCCTCGGTGCGCTTGAGCGCCTTGTAGACCGTGACGCCCGCGCACAGCACGGGAGCGACTTCGAGGGGGTCCGCGCCCTCCGGCACGCGCGCGGCGTAGCGGGTGTCGACGATCATGTGGTCGCCGAACGAGCCGTCGACCGAGTAGCCGCCGTTCTGCTGCGCCTCGCAGAGCGTCTCCCAGCCCGACTCGCAGTACTCGCACTCGCCGCACGCACTCCACAGCCAGGCGTTGCCGATGAGGTCGCCGACCTGCACATCGGTCACGTCGGGGCCGACGGCCTCGACGATGCCGACGCCCTCGTGGCCGGGGACGAACGGCGGGGACGGCTTGACGGGCCAGTCACCCTCGGCCGCGTGAAGGTCCGTGTGGCAGACGCCGCTCGTGAGCACGCGCACGAGCGCCTGGTGCGGCCCGGGCTCGGGCAGTTCGTACTGGTCGACCTCGAGGGGGGCACCGAACTCGCGGACGATCGCCGCGCGGATGTTCGTTCCGGTCATGTCTTCTCCTTTGAATAGGGGGATTGCTGGCTGCCCGCGACGTCGCCCATCGACGTCGCGAGCGGGGGCCGGCCACCCGGGGCTCGGCGGGAGCCCCGGGTGGCCGGGGCTCGGATCAGAAGAAGCCGAGCTTGTCCTCGCTGTAGCTCACGAGGAGGTTCTTCGTCTGCTGGTAGTGGTCGAGCATCATGAGGTGGTTCTCGCGGCCGATGCCCGAGGACTTGTAGCCGCCGAACGCGGAGTGCGCGGGATACGCGTGGTACTGGTTGACCCACACGCGACCCGCCTGGATGTCGCGACCCGCGCGATAGGCCGTGTTGCCGGAGCGCGCCCACACGCCCGAGCCGAGGCCGTAGAGCGTGTCGTTCGCGATGCGGATCGCCTCGTCGTAGTCGTCGAAGCGCGTCACCGAGACGACGGGCCCGAAGATCTCCTCCTGGAAGATGCGCATCGAGTTGTCACCCTCGAAGATCGTCGGCTGGATGTAGTAGCCGCCTGCGAGCTCGCCCTCGAGCTCGGCCTTCGCGCCACCGATCCGGATCTTCGCGCCCTCCTGCTGCCCGATGTCGATGTAGCTCAGGATCTTCTCGAACTGGTCGTTCGAGGCCTGCGCGCCCATCATCGTGTCGGTGTCGAGCGGGTTTCCCTGCACGATGCGCTTCGTGCGCTCCGTGACGGTCTCGAGGAACGAGTCGTAGATCGACGACTGGATGAGCGCGCGCGACGGGCAGGTGCAGACCTCGCCCTGGTTGAGGGCGAACAGGACGAAGCCCTCCTGGGCCTTGTCGTAGAACGCGTCGTCCTTCGCGGCGATGTCCTCGAAGAAGATGTTCGGGCTCTTGCCGCCGAGTTCGAGCGTGACCGGGATGATGTTCTGCGAGGCGTACTGCATGATGAGGCGCCCCGTCGTCGTCTCACCCGTGAACGCGATCTTCGCGATGCGCTTGTTCGAGGCGAGCGGCTTGCCCGCCTCGACGCCGAAGCCGTTCACGATGTTGACGACGCCCGGGGGCAGGAGGTCGCCGATGATCTCGAACAGGACGAGGATCGACGCGGGCGTCTGCTCGGCCGGCTTCAGCACGACCGCGTTGCCGGCCGCGAGGGCGGGGGCGAGCTTCCAGACCGCCATGAGGATCGGGAAGTTCCACGGGATGATCTGTCCCACGACACCGAGCGGCTCGTGGAAGTGGTACGCGACCGTGTTCTCGTCGAGCTGGCTGAGCGTGCCCTCCTGGGCACGGAGCGCGCCGGCGAAGTAGCGGAAGTGGTCGATCGCGAGCGGGATGTCGGCGTTGAGCGTCTCGCGGACGGCCTTGCCGTTGTCCCAGGTCTCGGCGACGGCGAGCGTCTCGAGGTTCTCCTCCATGCGGTCCGCGATGCGGTTGAGGACGAGGGCTCGCTCCGCGGGCGAGGTCTTGCCCCAGGCGGGGGCGGCGGCGTGAGCGGCATCGAGGGCCTTCTCGATGTCCTCCTCGGTGCCGCGCGCGACCTCGGTGAAGACCTGGCCCGTGACCGGCGTGATGTTCTCGAAGTACTCACCGCGGGCGGGGGCGACCCATTCGCCGCCGATGTAGTTCTCGTAGCGTGGTTTGAACGTGACCTTCGAACCCTCGGAACCGGGGTTTGCGTAGACGGTCATGACTGCTCCTTCGACTTCGTCGTCGTGGGGGCGCGCGGATGCTGCGCGTTGCCGTGACGCTATCCGTCGAAGGGTTGCAGCGGGGTTGCAACGGGGATGCCGCACTCAGGTGACGTGCAGCTCGGCCCGATCGCGGGTCAGCGGCCCTCGGCGTCCGCGCCGAGCGACTCGAGCCGGGCCACGATGCCGGCCCGCTTCGGGGACCGCATCGGGAGGAGCCGCAGCGCCTCCCGGTTGGCCTGCATGTCGTCCTCGTGCCCGGGCACCTCGAGGTACGCGAGGACCGCGTCGGCGCTGCCCTGGCCGAGGACGGATTCCCGCAGCGTCGAACGCGTCCGCTCGCGGATCGTCTCGACGCCGGGTGCCTCGGAGGCGGGCAGGGGGGCGCCGACGTAGTCGCGCAGGGCCTGCCGGTGCTTGCCGCGATCCACGGCACGCACGACCTCCGCCGCATCCGTCACGAGGGAGCGGTCGAGTCGGTACGGCTGCGAGAGCAGGCCGAGTGGTGCGTCGAAGCCCGCGAGCACGGCGCGCAGGCGCGTGAGCTCGGCGCGGAGGGTGACGCCGCGTGCGCCGTCCGCGTAGAGGAGTACGCCGAGTTCGGGGCCGCTGAGGCCGGTCGGGTGTGCGGCGAGCAGGAGGAGGATCTCGCTGTGCCGGCGGCTGAGCTCGAGGGTTCTGCCGTCGTCCGCCTCGAGGAGTGCGCTGTCGCGACCGAGGAGCCGGAGCCTGGGGCCGGAGGGATGGACGCGCGATTCGCGGCGGCCGACGGATGCGCCGGCGCGACCGCGGTTCGCGAGCGCCCCCTCGATCGCGGCGACCGCGGCGCGGAGGAGCGGGAGGGTGTGCGGTGAGACGGCCGCCGCGTCACCCGTGAGGTCGACCGCGCCGAGCACGCGGCGCGTCCCGGGATCGCGGATCGGGACGGCGCTGCAGCTCCAGGCGTGCACCGAGGGGGCGAAATGCTCCTCCCCCACGACCTGCACGTCCCCGCCCGAGGCGAGCGCTGTTCCCGGCGCACTCGTGCCGACGTGCGCCTCCGACCAGTCGGCGCCCGGCACGAAGGCCATCTCTTCCGCACGTCGTTGTGCCGTCCGGTCGCCCTCGACCCACACGAGCCGTCCGGCGTCGTCGGTGACGGCCAGGATGAGCCCCGTGTCGGTCGCGGGCCGGACGAGCAGTTCGTCGACGACGTCGTAGACCTCGGACAGCGGATGGGCGGCGCGCAGCGCGGCGAGATCGCGTTCGGCGTCCGCCACGTCGGGGCGCGCACGTTCGGGTGAGCCGAGCAGGCGGATGGAGCGCTCGCGCGACTCGGCGACGACGTCGGGCATGCGGGCCGTTCCGCGCGCCGTGCAGTCCATGGCGTCTCCTGTCGCGTCGTCACCGGTCCGTCCGCGGTGGCGATCACACGAGCATAGTCGTCGTCGCCCGAAGGGCACCCGGGGGCGACGGGCCGGACGGTGCGGCCCGTCGCCCCCGGACGTTCACGCCACGAGGTCGTCGAGGTAGCCGTTCGGGTTGAGGACGAACTTCTTCGAGGCCCCCGCGTCGAAGGCCGCATACCCCTCGGGTGCGTCCTCCAGCGAGATGACGGTCGCGTTCACGTTCTTCCCGATCGACACCCGGTCGTGCAGGATCGCCATCATGAGGCCACGGTGGTACTTCATGACGGGACACTGGCCGGTCGTGAACGAGAGCGATTTGGCCCACCCGGTGCCGAGGCTGAGCGAGAGCGAGCCCTTCTGCGCCGCCTCGTCGATGCCGCCCGGGTCGCCCGTCACGTAGAGGCCCGGAATACCGAGGGCCCCGCCCGCCGCGGTGATGTCCATGAGCGAGTTCAGGACGGTCGCCGGTGCCTCGTGGCCGGCATCGCCACCGTGCCCGCGCGCCTCGAACCCGACCGCGTCGACACCGCAATCGACCTCGGGCACCCCGAGGATCTGTTCGATCTGCTCACCGGGGTCGCCCTTCGTCAGGTCGATCGTCTCGCAGCCGAAACTGCGCGCCTGCGCGAGCCGGTCCTCGTTCATGTCGCCGACGATCACGACGGCCGCACCGAGCAGTTGGGCGCCCGTCGCGGCCGCGAGCCCGACGGGGCCGGCGCCCGCGACGTACACGGTCGAGCCGACGCCCACGCCCGCGGTGACGGCGCCGTGGAATCCGGTCGGGAAGATGTCGGAGAGCATCGTGAGGTCGAGGATCTTCTCGAGCGCCTGGTCGCGATCGGGGAACTTCAGGAGGTTCCAGTCCGCCTAGGGGGCGAGCACGTACTCGGCCTGGCCGCCGACCCAGCCGCCCATGTCGACGTAGCCGTAGGCGCTGCCCGGGCGGTCCGGGTTGACGTTGAGGCAGATCCCGGTCTTGCGCTCCTTGCAGTTGCGGCACCGGCCGCACGCGATGTTGAAGGGGACGGAGACGATGTCCCCGACCCGGATGAATTCGACGTCGGGGCCGACCTCGACGACCTCGCCGGTGATCTCGTGGCCGAGGACGAGTCCCGCCGGCGCGGTGGTGCGGCCGCGCACCATGTGCTGGTCGGAGCCGCAGATGTTCGTCGCGATGGTCCGGATGATGGCGCCGTGGGGCACCTTCCGGCCGATGTTGGCCGGGTTGACGCCCGGTCCGTCCTTGAGTTCGAACGTCGGGTAGTCGGTGTCCGTGACCTCGACCATGCCTGGTCCGGTGTATGCGACGGCGCGATTGCCTGCCATGGTGATCCTCCTTGATCCCCTCGCACGATCTGTGCGTTCGCATATGTTATCCCGCGACACGTCGCACTGTCCGCAACATTTGCGGTGGGTCAGCCTGCGAGGACGCGCTCCGCGTAGGCCGTGGGCGAGAGTCCGAACCGTGTGAGGAAGACGCGTCGGAACGCGTTGACGTTCGTGTAGCCCACCCCGTGGGCCGCCGCCTCCACGGTGCACCCACGGCGCAGGAGGCCCGCCGCCGCGTCGACGCGGCTGCGGATTCGCCACTCGCGGAACGTCGCACCGGTCTCGCTGGCGAACGCGCGCTGGAGGCTCCGGGGTGAGGAGTGTGCCCACGCGGCGAGCTCCACGACGCCACGGCGGTCCGCCGGATCCGCGAGCAGGCACTCCGCGACGCGTCGCGCGGCGGGACTCGACGGCATTGGGGGTCGGACGTCCGGCTCGAGGGAGCGTTCGATCGCGTCGAAGATGTGTCGCCGGATCTCCGTCTCCGGCTCGATGAGCGTGTGTGTCGCGACGTCGTGCGCGAGCAGGAGCACGGCGAGCGTTCCCGAGATCTCGACGACGATCGGCTCGCTCGCGAAGTCCACCTCCTCGATCGCGAAGAAGAGCGGCGTGAGGACCGAGTTCCGATGCACCGTGAAGTGGTGCCGACGACCTGCGGGGATCCAGAGCGCCTGGCCGCGTTCGAGGTCGTGGCTCCTCCCCTCGACGGTGACGTGGGCCGTGCCGTAGGCCTGCCACAGCAGCAGGTGCACGTGTGTCTCCCGCCGTTCGTCGACGCGCACCGCGGGCAGCGCGTACTCGAATCCGGTCGGTCGCGGAGCGATCGTGTCCGCCTCCTCGTCCCGGCTCACGGGCAGCTCCTCCCCCTGGACGGCTTCGGTCATCGCGCCGAACGAGCTCGGCGCGAACGGCGCACGATCGGGCCGAATCGGTGTCGGAGCGAAGGTGAGCCTGACCTAATCCACGGAAGACGAGCGTAGCTCGCGCGGCCTCGGTCGCGATCGCACGCCTTCCGAGAGGACAACGATGAACACCTCCGCACCGACGAATCTCCTCCGGGTGGCCGCGACCGCTCTCGCGGGACTCCTCGTGGCGACGCTCGCCGCGTGCGGCACCGGCTCGGCGGCGTCGGCGCCAGAGGACCCGACGCTCCTGCCCGAGGCGGAGGGGGCCGTGAGCTATCCGCTCACGATCGAGTCCGGTTTCGGTGAGGTCACGCTCGAGGAGCGCCCGACGCGCATCGTCCTCGCCGAGTCCTGGGGTGCCGACGTCTTCGGCGCGCTCGGCATCACCCCGGTCGGCACGGACGAGCAGATCAGTCTGTTCCCCTGGGCCCTCGACGCGCAGGCGATCGAGTCCGTCTGGTCGATCTCGGACGAGCAGTTCCCGCTCGAACGGATCGCCGCCGTGGAGCCCGACCTCATCTACACGAGTTCCGCCGTTCAGGACAACCTCGCCGAGCTCCAGCAGATCGCACCGGTGATCGGTGTCCCGCGGGACGACGGCGGTATCTCCGACTGGCGAGACCAGATCCACCTGCTGGGTTCGGCACTCGATCTGCAGGACCGCGCCCAGCAGGTGGAGGACGACTACGACGCCTACACCGCCTCGGTGCGCGAAGCGCACCCCGAGTTCGCGGACGCGCTCGTCGCGTACATGGTCTTCTGGGGCCCGGGCGAGTTCGGCGTCATCAACTACGAGGGTTCCGCGGCCGAGTCGCTGTTCGGGGAGTTCGGCTTCGCGCCGAACCCGACCGGCGCGGGGCTCGGGCCGGGATCGAATCTGACGCCCGAGCTCGTCGGCCGGGTCGACGGCGACGTGGTCGTCCTCGTCGACCAGAGCCAGGACCAGGCCGCCTACGGCGCGTTCGTCGGGAACCCGCTGTTCCAGGGCATCCGGGCCGTGCAGGCCGGGAAGTTCGCCGAACTCGACAACAACACGGACGAGTACATCGGGTACGAGGGGACGGAGATCCCCTTCGTCGGACACTTCACGCGCGCCCTGAGTGCGGGGCCGCTCGGTCGCCAGGCCGTCGGTGACGTGCTGGTGCCGATCCTCGCCCAACACCTCGGCGGCGCCTGACCCGAGGGGCGTGCGCGCCGCGAGGTGCTCCCGCCCGCCTCACACGGTCCCCACTCGGTCCTCATTCGGCGGGAGCGAGCACCTCGCGGAGCGTGTCGAGGCCGACGCCACCGAGGTCGAGCGCGCGCGAGTGCCACGCGCGGAGGTCGAACGCGTCGCCCTCCCGCCGAGCCGACTCGTCACGCAGCTCCTCCCACACCCGCTGTCCGATCTTGTACGAGGGCGCCTGTCCGGGCCAGCCGAAGTACCGGTTCACCTCGAAGCGCACGAATCCGGCGGGCATGTTGACGTGCCGGCCGAGGAAGTCGAGCGCGTAGTCGTAGTCCCACACGCGGCCGCCCTCCGGCACCTCCTTGCCGAGGTGCACGCCGATGTCGAGCACGACGCGAGCGGCGCGCATGCGCTGACCGTCGAGCATGCCGAGGCGGTCGGCCGGGTCCGCGAGGAAGCCCAGGCCCTCCATGAGCCGCTCGGCGTAGAGCGCCCAGCCCTCGCCGTGGCCGCTCGTCCAGTTGTCGCGCCGCCAGGAGTTGAGCTGCTCGTGCAGATACGTCGCCCGGCCGACCTGCAGGTGGTGGCCCGGCACACCCTCGTGGTAGACCGTCGTCAGTTCGCGCCACGTGTCGAACTCGGTGACGCCCGGAGTGACGGACCACCACATGCGTCCGGGCCGCGAGAAGTCCTCGGACGGGCCCGTGTAGTAGATCGCGCCCTCCTCGGTCGGCGCGATGAGGCACTCGAGCCGACGCAGCGGCTCCGGGATGTCGAAGTGGCTGCCGGCGAGCGCCTCGACCGCGGCATCGCTCGTGGTCTGCATCCACGCCCGGAGCGCGTCGGTGCCGTGCAGCTTGCGGGCCGGGTCGGCGTCGAGGTGGTCGATCGCCTCCCCGACGCTCGCGCCGGGCAGGATCTCGTTCGCGATCGACTCCTGCTCGGCGACCATGCGTGCGAGTTCGGCGAGCCCCCACTCGTAGGTCTCGTCGAGATCGACGGCCGCACCGAGGAAGCCACGCGACGCGAGCGCGTAGTGGGTGCGCCCGACGGCGTCCACCTCGGTCGCGGCGGGTGCGAGCTCGTCGGTGAGGAACGCGGCGAGGTCGCCGTACGCCCCCTCGGCCTCGGACGCGCCACGTTCGAGATCGGCCCGGAGGCCCTCGCTCACGTCGACGCCCTCGGGGGCGAGCTGCGTCAGCCCCGTGAAGAAGCCGCCGGGCGTCGCATAGGCACGGGTCTGCGTGATGACCTCCTCGACCTGGCGGCGGGCCGGGACGACGCCGCGACGGATCCCCTCGCGGAGCGTCTCGGTGTATCCGCGCAGCGCTGCGGGCACGTTCGCGAGTCGGCGGGCGATCGCATCGAGGTCGTCGCTCGTCGCGGTCGGCATGAGGTCGAACGTCATGCGGACGTCCTGTGCGGGGGACGCGATGTTCGACAGATCGCGGTAGCCGAGCTGCGCGTCGAGCGACTCGAGCTCGAGGCCGAGCGTGCGCCGCAGCTCGAGGAGGGTCACCCGGTCGACGTCGTCGACGGGCTCGACCCCGTCGAGCTCCTCGAGCACGTGCTGCGCGGCCGCGCGCTCCGCGTCGAATCGGGCCGGCGAGTAGTCGCCGTACGCGCTGCGATCACCCTCGAGCCCGAGCTCCACGCGCCGCTCGGGCCGCAGCTCCACGCTCGTCGCGTGCCACGCCTCGGCGATGCGGTCGACGTCGGACGGGGTTCGTGGTGCGGGAGCGCTCGTCGTCATGCACGCGATCCTACGCCGGGCGCCCCTCCACCCTCGAGGCGAGGCCCGACGAGCGGGTCGTCGCTTCGCCGCGCAGTTCGCGGAGCAGGATCGTGCCGGCGGCGGAGGCCGCTGGGGTGCCGATGACGGCCCCGCCCGGCACGAGGAACGTGAGGTAGGCACACACGCCGAAGCCGATCGACCGTGCCCGGCGCGAGCGCAGCAGACGCCGACGCGCGGCGAGGGTCATGCCACGCGCGTCCCCCGCGGTGCCCGTGAGCTCGAGCGCGAGGGCACGGCCTCCGAACAGCGCGCCGAGCGTCCAGCCCACGACGCTCCCGACCACGGGGACGAGGCCGGCGAGGAACACCACGAGTGCCGTCGCGGCCGCGACGAGCAGGAGTCGGAGGCCGTCGGCGATGCTCCGGCGGACGGAGGCCCAGAACGGCAACTCGACGGGTCGGTCGATGCCGCCGAGTCGCTGCTCGGTCGCGACCTGGATGCGCTCGTAGAAGGGGGCACCGATCGTGAGCGTCAGCGCGGCGTACGTCACGACGCCGAGCGCGACGCCCGCGGCGAAGAGTCCGACGGCGACGAGCGCCCGCAGCGCGGTCCGCCATCCCTCGTCCCAGCTCACCGAGAACGGCGTCGGGAGCTCCGCGAGGTGTGTCGCGTTGAGTGCGAGCACGACGAGTGCAGCGAGGAACACGAGTCCGACGATGAGCGCCGGGAGCGCACCGAGGAGCATGAGCCCCGGGCTCGTCGCGTACATGCGGAATCCGCGCAGGTACGTGCCGACGCCCGCGAGGAACTCGCCCAGGACACCGTGCTGCGGGAGCGGCGACGACGGCGCTGGGCCCGGTGCGCTCAGTGTCCCGCCTCGTCCCAGTTCGGGCCGCGGCCGACCTGCACGTCGAGCGGCACGCTGAGATCGGCGGCACCCGACATCTCCTCGCGCACGAGCGCCTCCAGACGGTCGCCCTCCCCCGCCGCGACCTCGAGCACGAGTTCGTCGTGCACCTGCAGCAGCATGCGACTGTCGAGTCCCTCGTCGGCGATGCGTCGGTCGATCGCGATCATGGCACGCTTGATGATGTCGGCGGCCGAGCCCTGGATCGGGGAGTTGAGGGCCGCACGCTCGGCGTTCTCGCGCGCGATGCGGTTGGGCGAGCTGAGGTCGGGGAACGGGCGACGGCGACCGAAGATGGTCTGCGTGTAGCCGTCCTCCCGCGCCTGCGCGACGACGTCGCGCAGGTAGTCGCGCACCTTCCCGAACCGCTCGAAGTACTCGATCATGAGCCGCTTCGCCTCGGCGACGTCGATCTGCAACTGCTTGGACAGACCGAACGCGCTGAGGCCGTACGCGAGGCCGTACGACATCGCCTTGACCTTCGAGCGCATGTCCGACGTCACGTCGGCGGGCTCCACGCCGAAGACGCGGGAACCGACGAAGCGGTGCAGGTCCTCGCCGCGGTTGAAGGCGGCGATGAGCTCCTGGTCGCCCGAGAGGTGCGCCATGATGCGCATCTCGATCTGCGAGTAGTCGGCCGTGAGGAGTTCGACGAAGTCGGGGCCGTGCACGAACGCCCGGCGGATCTGCCGCCCCTCGCTCGAGCGGATGGGGATGTTCTGCAGGTTCGGATCGGTCGAGCTCAGGCGGCCCGATGCGGAGCCCACCTGCACGTACGTCGTGTGGATGCGGGAGTCGTCGCCGATCGACTTGAGGAGCGTCTCCATGATCTGCCGCAGCTTGACCGCGTCGCGGTGACGCCGGAGCGCACCGAGGAACGGGTGCGGGGTCGAGCGTTCGAGCTCCGCGAGCGACTCCGCGTCGGTCGAGAACCCCGTCTTCGTCTTGCGTGTCTTCGGCATCTCGAGTCGCTCGAACAGCACGGTCTGCAATTGCTTCGGCGAGCCGAGGTTGAACGGTTCACCGCCCGCCGCCTCGAAGGCCTCGGCCTCGTAGCACCGGATGCGCTCGCTGAGGTCGTCGGCGAGACCCTGGAGGAACGCTCGGTCGATCGTCACGCCCTGCAGTTCCATGCGGGCGAGCACGGGGACGAGCGGCGTCTCGATGTCGTCGAAGACCCCGCGCACCGGCTCCGCGAGCCGCTCGATCGCGGCGAGCGTGGCCCGGCGTGTGAACCACGCGTCCGAGGCGGCGTAGGAGACGGACTCGTCGAGCGGGACGAGCTCGTTCGGGTCGCCCTCGGGAAGGGCCTCGTCGAGCTGCTGCTGGACGAGCTCGGCGAGTCGCTTCGGCGGGTTCTGCGGGCGGTGCAGCCACGCGGCGACCTGGGCGTCGCGGAGTTCGCCGCCGATCTCGAGCCCCGCGCGCCGCAGCGCCTCGACCTGCGGCTTCGCGTCGAAGAGCAGCTTGGGCGCGTCGGAGGCGAGCCAGGACTCGAAGGGGGCGTAGTCGGCCCGTTCGGGCAACCAGCCGAGCGCGGTCGCCTCGGTCTCGCCCGCGACGCCGATCTCGGTGACCGCGCCGTCGGACTGACGCACGGTGAGCGCGAGACCGTCCGGGGCCGCCTCGACGGCTCGCGCGATCCAGAGCTCGAGTTCCTCGTCGAGCAGTTCACCGCGCACGGGCGCCGCCTCGGCCGCCTCGTCCGCGCCCGACTGCTCGGGTGCGTCGGCGGCGAGTGCCAGGACGCGCTCCTGCAGCGTGCGGAACTGGAGACGAGTGAACACCTCCCGGACCTTCGCGACATCGATCTGGCCGCGCTCGAGGTCCTTCGGCCCGACCGGGAGCTCGACGTCGGTCACGAGTCGGTTGAGCTTCCGGTTGCGGATCGCCTCGCCCTTGTGCTCGCGGAACGACTCGCCGACCTTGCCCGGGATCTCGTCCTCGTGATCGAGGATGCCCTGCAGCGAGTCCCACTTCGCGAGCCACTTCGCGGCGGTCTTCTCCCCCACCTTGGGCACGCCGGGGAGGTTGTCGCTCTTCTCCCCCACGAGGGCCGCGACGTCGGGGTACTGCTCGGGGCGCACGGCGTAGCGCTCGAACACCTTCTCAGGGTCGTAGCGCGTGAGCTTCGAGACGCCCTGCGTCGACGGGTACAGGAGCGTGACCTCGTCGTTCACCATCTGGATGCTGTCGCGGTCGCCCGAGACGACGAGCACGCGGTAGCCCGCCTCACGGCCCTCCGTCGCGAGGGTCGCGAGGATGTCGTCGGCCTCGTAGTCCTCCTTCGTGATCGTCTGGATGCCCATCGCGTGGAGGGCGTCCTGCAGAAGGGGGATCTGGCCCTTGAACTCGGGCGGCGTCGCATCGCGCGTCGCCTTGTACTCGGGGTACTCGCGCGTCCGGAAGGAGTGTCGCGAGATGTCGAAGGCCACGGCCAGGTGCGTCGGCTTCTCCTCCTTCAGCAGGTTGATGAGCATCGAGATGAAGCCGTGGATGCCGTTCGTGTGCTGGCCGTCGGCCGTCACGAAGCTGTCGACCGGGAGCGCGAAGAACGCGCGGAAGGCGAGCGAGTGACCGTCGATGACCATGAGGGTAGGCTGAGCTGTCGCTGACACGGGGTCAGCCTAGCGGCGCGGTCGAGGAGGACCATGGGATCCGAGAACCCGGTGCAGGATGCGGAACCGGAGATCGTGAACGGACTGCGGGTGCCGGATCAGGCGGCGCTCCTTCGCGGCACGCCGGTCGGGACCCTCGCGACGTCGATGGGTGTGCGCTTCGTCGAGCTCTCGGCCGAGCGGGCGGTCGCCGTCATGCCCGTGGCCCGCAACACCCAGCCGTTCGGTCTGCTCCACGGCGGTGCGTCCGCGGCCCTCGGCGAGACACTGGGATCGTTCGCCGCGAACCTGCACGCGGGCCCCGGCCGCTACGCCGTCGGGGTCGACCTCAACGCGACGCACACGGGCTCGGCGAAGACCGGGTGGGTGACGGGCACGTGCACGGCGATCCACCTCGGCGGGTCGACGGCCGTGCACGAGATCGTCGTGACCGACGCCGACGGGCGTCGCCTGTCGACGATCCGCATCACGAACTACCTCCGCGACGCACGCTAGCGGGCCTCGGCGGCCGATCCGTGCGCGGGTGCAAATATTGCGTTCGTACACGCGCTCGTTCGGGGCGTGTCGGCCGTTCACGGGCCGCAGCCGTTCGGTGTGCGGCGTGACCGCCTGGGACACCGCGGCGGGGTCGGACGAAATCGTCAGTCGATCTCGTCCGTCCAGCGAACGGGCGTGACCGTGCCGCGCTGCCAATCGCCGCGCAGCATCGCGTAGCCGATCGCATCGAACCGTGCACCGTCACGTCCCGGCCAGGCCTCCCGGTGGACGGCCTCCTTGACCCATCCCGCGCGCCGGAACGCCCGGCGCATCGCGACGTTGTCCGAGCGCGTGGAACCCTCGAATCGATCGACGTCCGGCAACGTACCGAAGACGAGATCGCACGCGCGGCGGAGCGCCGCGGTCCCGAGCCCCCGTCCACGGTGGGCCTCACCGAGCCGGAGGTCGAGCATCGGGGTCGGATCGTCCGCGTCCTCGACGCGCAGGAGGCCGACGGTGTCGGCTCCGTCGGTGCGGACCCAGCGCACCAGGCGACCTCGCTCGTCGAAGTCGCCGCGGTCGATGCGCTCGAGGACCGTCGCGCGGTCGGGATGCGACGCCACGTGGAACGGGAAGCGTTCGCTCGTGAGGAATCGCACGAGCTGGTCGCGGTCCGCACCTCGCGCATCGAGCCGAGCGAGTGTGACCCGGGTCATGTCGAACCAGTCGGGCTCATCGTCCGCGCACTCCCGCGGTGCATGCGATCGGGCTCCGATCGGTCCGTCCGCCGACGCGACGCTGCGTCGCCGGGCGAACCCATCGGGTGCGGCGTCATGACGTCCGCGACGACGGATGTCGTTCCGGCACCGTCGTCACGATGACGTGGACGGGTCAGTCCGCGTCCTTCTCGTCGTCGTTGCCGCGCCCCTTCTTCGGTGCGGACAGCTGCTGGATGACGGCCTGGGCCACCTCGAGCATCGTGAGTCGACGGTCCATCGAGGCCTTCTGGATCCACCGGAACGCCTCGGGCTCCGAGAGGCCCATCTTCGCGGTCAGGAGGCCCTTCGCGCGGTCGACCTGCTTGCGGGTCTCGAAGCGGTCGGTGAGGTCGGCGACCTCGGCCTCGAGCGCGATGAACTGGGCGTGGCGGGCGAGGGCGATCTCGATGGCCGGGAGGAGGTCGTTCTGCGTGAACGGCTTCACGACGTACGCGAGTGCGCCCGCCTCCGTGGCCCGCTCGACGAGCTCCTTCTGGCTGAACGCCGTCAGCAGCACGACCGGCGCGATATTGCCGTCGCTCAGCTGCTGCGCCGCCGAGATGCCGTCGAGCTGCGGCATCTTGACGTCCATGATGACGAGGTCGGGGCGGAGCTCCTTCGCCAGGGCCACGGCGGTCTCGCCGTCACCCGCCTCTCCGACGACGTCGAATCCGTTGTCGCGGAGGATCTCGACGATGTCGAGCCGGATGAGCGACTCGTCCTCGGCGACGACGACTCTCCGCGGGGCCTGCGATGCTTCTTCAGTCACGGTGAAAGCCTACGGTATGGTGATCGATCGAACGGGCCGGCTTGGCGGAATGGCAGACGCGGCGCACTCAAAATGCGCTATCCGAGAGGGTGTGAGGGTTCGAGTCCCTCAGCCGGCACCAGATGGAGGGGCCCGGGGCCGTGACGACGCACGGCCCCGGGCCGGCGGGTCAGACGGTCGCGTTCGCGCCGGAGCGGGCGCGCTCGAACGCGTCGAGGAGCCGGTCGGTGTCGGACAGTTGCTCCTCCCACGTCGCACGAACGATGTCGATGCGGTCGTCCGCGTCCTGGAGCCCCGAGAGGTACTCCGTCACCGCGGCGAACCCGTGTGGGGAGTCCTCGTGCAGCCGGATCATGCGGATCGCCCGAGTCGCCTGCACGCCGTAGACCGGGATCTGCGGCCCACGCGGCGCGCTGAGCCCGATGTAGTACAGCTTCTCGAGGCCCTTGGGGACGATGCCCGCCGCGTACCGGAGCGGCACGCCACGACGACGCTCGACGAGTGACTCGTCGAGGAACGGCACACTCGCGTGGAATCCGGTCGCCCACAGGATCGTGTCGTAGTCGCGCACCGTACCGTCGGTGAACCGCACCGAACGACCCTCGAGCCGTTCGATGCCCGGGACGACCGACACGCGGCCGTGATGTACCCAGTAGAGCAGCAGGTCGTTGACGACGGTGCGACCCTCCGCGAGCGTCCGGACCGGGGGCTCGGGCATTCCCGGGTAGTCGAACCACTCCCCGATCGAGACCCGTGCGAGCAGTCGGGTGAGCAGATCGACCTCGTCCGGTGCGAACTCCTTCAGCCAGGACACCTCCTGGCGGGGCACGCCGAAGTACGTCTTCGGCTGGAAGTAGGTGCCCTCGCGGATCACGATGTCGACCTCGTAGCGGTGCTGCGCGGCATCGACCGCGAGGTCGCACGCCGAGTTGCCGGCGCCGACGACGAGGACTCGCGGGCCCGCGAGATCGTCGGTGTTCGTGTACTCGCTCGAGTGGAGTTGCGTGCCGTCGAACGTGCCGGGGAAGTCCGGGACCTTGCGGTCCCAGAGGTGTCCGTTCGCGACGAGGACGCCGTCGTACTCGAGGCGCCGTCCGTCGGAGAGCGAGACGATCCAGCCCGCGGAGCCGACGGGGCCGCTCGTCCCGAGCGGTTCGACCGCGTCGACCGTCACGCCGAATTCGATGCGATCGTACAGCTCGTGCGCGCTCGCATACGACCGGAGGTAGTCGACGACCTGCGTGCGTCGTGGGAAGTGGGGCTACTCCGGCGGCATCGGGAAGCCGTCGAAGTGGGTCATGTCGCGGGAGGTGATGAGGTGGAGGGCCTCGTAGTCGGTGTTCCAGTGGCCGCCGACGCGGTCCGTCCGCTCGAAGCAGTCCGCGTCGAGACCGGCTTCGGTCAGCTTCACGAGGGCGGCCATGCCGGCGGCACCGGCTCCGATGACGCAGTAGCGGGACATGGGCGTGTGCTTCCTTTCCGATGGCGGGGGTCGACGTCGCGGCCCCCGGGGGACGTTCCGGCGGGGGCCGGAACGCGTCGGACGGTTGGTCACCCGGACCGTCCACCGGGGTGCGGGTGCGGGTGCGCGACGGCCCGCGCACCCGCTGCTCGGTCAGCGGAACCCGCGTGAGAGACGGCGCTCGACACCGACCGACAGCCATGTCGCGGGGACGGCGATCGCGGCGAAGACGAGACCAGCGAGCGCATAGACCGCGAGGTACTGGAACGTCGTCGTCGACACCTGGTAGGCCTGGCTCATGAGCTCGTTCACGGAGATCGAGTAGGCGAGCGACGTGCCCTGGAAGGACATGATCGCGAGTCCCATGAGCGCGGGGATGGAGGAGCGCAGCCCCTGCGGCAGCACGACCCGCAGGAAGGTCGTGGTCGGGCTCAGTCCGAGCGCGGCGGACGCCTCGCGCTGACCGCGGGGAACCGACGCGATGCCGGCCCGGATCATCTCCGACGAGTAGGCCGCCACGGTGAACGTGAGGCCCGCGGCCGCGGAGGTGAAGTTGTCGAACGGCAGTCCGAAGGCCGGGAGGCCGTAGTAGACCATGTAGAGCACGACGAGCGCCGGGATGCCGCGGCCGATCTCGACGAGCACGAGGCAGGGCCAGTGCAGCCACGGGTTGCGGGATGAGACACCGAGGGCGAACAGCGTCCCGATGACGTAGCCGAACACGAGCGAGATGACCGTGAGCTGCAGGCTCACGAGCAGGCCGTCGAGGAGCTTCGGGAGGAACTCGAGGACGTCCATCACGCACCTGCCCGGAGTCGGGTGTCGAGTCGGCGTGCCGCGATCGCGATCGGCACGCTCACGACGAGGTAGACGCCGGCCGCGACGAGGAACGGGACGTAGCCGGCCACCTGCGGGTTCTGTCGGGCGAACTGGTTCGACATGAAGACCATGTCCATGACCCCGATCGTCGACGCGATGGACGAGTCCTTCACGAGGCTCAGGAGGTAGGTCGTCATCGAGGGCATCGCGGTCGTGAACGCCTGCGGTGAGAGCACCCGGAAGAAGGTCGTCGACCTCCCGAGGCCGAGTGCCTCGGCCGCCTCCGCCTGACCGGCCGGCAGCACCGCGAAGCCGCCTCGGTAGATCTCGGCGAGGTAGGCGCTCGAGATGATGCCGAGCCCGATGACGGCGGCCGTGAACGACGTGAGGCGCACCGTGCCGAGTTGCACACCGAAGTAGATGAGGAACAGCCACACGATCGGTGGGACACCCCGGACGAGGTCGACGACAAAGCGCACGGCGAGCCGCACGGCGGTGATCGGCGAACGCAACCCGAGCATGAGCGGGATGCCGCCGACGAGCCCGATCGCGAACGCGACGACCGTGACGAGCAGGGTCATCGGCAGGCCGGCGAGCACGGCGAGGAAGACGTTCATGTCATCGCTCCAGGACCGCGCTCAGGAACCGCTTGGTGCGTTCGTGCTGCGGGTCGGACATGATGGCGCGCAGGTCGCCCTCCTCGACGATGTACCCGTCCGCCATGACCACGAGGTGGTCGGAGACGTCGCGCGCGAACTGCATCTCGTGCGTGACGACGATCATGGTCATGCCCGAGTCCGCGAGTTCGCGCATGACCGCGAGCACCTCGATGCCGACCTCGGGATCGAGGGCGCTCGTTGGCTCGTCGAAGAGCATCGCCTGCGGTTCGAGGGCGAGTGCGCGCACGATCGCGATGCGCTGCTGCTGTCCGCCCGAGCAGCGGGCCGGGTGCTGCTGGGCCTTGTCCGCGAGCCCGACCCGGCCGAGCAGCGTCATGGCCCGCTCCTCCGCCTCGGCCCGGCTCCGCCCCAGGATCCGCTCCTGCGGGAACGCGACGTTGCGCAGCACCGTGAAGTGCGGGAACAGGTTGAAGGACTGGAAGACCATGCCGACCCTGCGCCGCAGGGACAGCAGGTCGGCGGCGTGGACCGAATCGCCCGCGGTGATCGTGAGGTCACCGACCGAGACGCTCCCGGAGTCGGGTGTCTCGAGCAGGTTGACGCAGCGCAGGAGGGTGCTCTTGCCCGATCCGGACGGGCCGATGAGGGCCGTCACGCTGCCCGGCTCGACCGTCATCGAGATGTCCTTGAGCACCTCGTTGTCGCCGAAGTGCTTCTTGAGGTGGGAGATCTCGACCCGGGACTGCGGCGTCGAGATGGTGCTGGTGATTGATGAGTGGTGCGTTCATGGATGATTCCTCGTCGTCCGGACGGGGACGGAACGGTCGCCGTGCCGTCCCCGTCGAGCGTCAGCGGATGGACGTCGCCGCTCGGTCGGCGGGCACGACGAGGCTGTCCGGCAGCTCGGACGCGGCGACGATCTCGGCGAGCGTCCCGTCCTCGCGGAACGCGTCGATCTGTTCGCTGAGTGCGTCGTTCAGCGCCTGGTTGTCCTTGTCGATCGGGAACGCGATGACGGGTGCGTCCGTCGTGATCGCGACGCGGTCGTCCGGCTCGGCGATCTTCACCTGGTAGTCGGTGTCCTTGTAAGCCTCGACCGCGACGGCGTACCCGTCGAGCCCCGCCTGGAGCCGACCGTTGAGCAGGTCCTGCTTGATCTCGACGGTGCTCGGATAGGTCTGCAGGTTCGAGCCGAGGATCGCGGACATGTCGGCCTCCCACGAGAACCCGGCACCGCTGCCCACGGCACCGATCCCTTCCAGTCCGGCGACCGTCGAGATGCCGTCCTTCGAGATGATGGCCATGGAATCGAAGTAGGTGGGCGTCGTGAATCCGACCTGCTGCGCGCGTTCCTCGGTCACGTACCAGCCGCCGGTGATCAGGTCGACGCTGTGCTGTTCGCTGATCATCGGGATGCCGTTGGCGTAGGTGATCGGGACGAACGCGAGTGCGAGGCACTCGGCCTCGGCGAGTTTCCGGACGAGGTCGATCTCGAAGCCGCTCGCATCGGTCCCCTCGGTGCGCGTGTACGGCAGGTTCTCGGGAACGCCGACCGTGAGGGTGCCCGCCGACACGGTCGAGAGCCCCTCGTGTGCGGGCGTGCAGTTCTCGTCGACGGTCGTCGCCGTTGTCGTCTCCGTGCACGCGACGAGGGTGCAGGCGACGAGTGCCGTCGCGGCGATCGCGGCGATCCGGGTCGCGGTTCGGTTGGGTTTCATGGTGTTTCCTTCCGGTTGTTCCCGTACGGCGGCTCCGTTGCGCGCCCCGCGGGAGGCATCAGACGGCGGTGAGTCCGCCGTCGATGGTGAGAATCGAGCCGGTCACGAACGAGGACCGTTCGGAGAGCAGGAACGCGATGAGCGGCGAGATCTCCTCGACGCTCGCGCGACGGCCGAGGGGTGTTCCGGTGGACGATCCGCCCTCGGGCTCGTCGTCGTTCATCGGCGTTGCGACGCCGCCGGGGCAGATCGCGTTGACGCGCACGACGGGCGCGAACTCGACGGCCGCGACCCGCGTCATGCCGATGACGGCCGCCTTGCTCGCCGAGTAGGCGAGGTAGCCGGCCGAACCGACGAGGGCCGCCGTCGAGGCGACGTTGACGATCGAGCCGCGACCGGCCCCCGCCATGAGCGGGCCGAGGGCCTGCATACCGAGGAACGGGCCGTGGACGTTGACGCGCTCGTGAAGTTCGAGCACGGAGAGGGGCGTGTCGGCGATGCTCGCGTGGCGCAGGATCCCGGCGTTGTTGACGAGGCCGCTGACGGGCGCGTCACCGTGCCGGAGCTCGTCGGCGAGTGCCGCCCAGCCGGCGGGATCGCTCACGTCGAGATGCCGGTAGACGACGTCGCCGCCCGCTGCGCGGAGGACCGCCGCGGCGCGCTCCCCGTCGTCGTCGAGCACGTCGGTCATGATGATGCGCACCCCGGGACGCGCGAGTTCGGCGGCGTGCGCGGCGCCCTGGCCGCGTGCCGCACCGGTGATGACGATCGAGGTTTCGGGTCGCATGTCGACTCCTTATCTGATGACGGCGCCGCCGGAGAGCACGATGGTCTCCCCCGTGAGGAACGAGGTCGTCGCGGGATCGGCGAGCAACTCCACCTATGCGGCGATCTCCGTCGGCCGGGCGACACGACCGAGCGGGATGCTCGCTTCGGCGGCCGCCATGCGCCCGGTCGCGGCGTTGCCCGGTGTCGCGACCCAGCCGGGCGCGATGCCGTTCACGCGGATGCCGGCCGGTGCGAGCTCGAGGGCGAGCGACTTCGTGAGCATCACGACGGCCGCCTTCGATGCGCCGTAGAGCAGTTGGCCGGGCGACACCTCGAACGCGTCGACGGAGGCGAAGTTGACGACGCTCGACCCGTCCCCGAGACGCGGCCGTGCGGCCACGACGACGTTGACGACGCCGAGCACGTTGATGTCGAAGACGCGGCGATAGGTCGACTCGTCGAAGGTCTCGAGGGTCGTCGGCGGGTAGACCCCGGCGATGTTCGCGACGAGGTCGATGCGGCCGTCGGCGTCGAGCGCCGAGTCGATCGCGGCCGACACGGCCTCACGCGACCGGACGTCGGCCACGATCGGGACGACGACGCCCGCCCCGGACGGTGCACTCGCGTCGGCCGCCGTGGCGGCGACGTCGAGGGCGAGGACACGCCAACCGGCGGCGACGAGCCGCTCGACCGTCGCGAGCCCCATGCCCGATGCGGCGCCCGTGACGAGGGCGGTTCGAGCGAGTGTGTTGTCCATCGGCGGCCTCCTGCTGGGTTGGTGATCCCAGGCAACCGCGTCACTCGACACAGGACAATGCTGAAATCCAGACCTTGGACATCGGAAAAACCTATGGAATGGTGTGGGCATGGCCCTGCCGTCGACACGTCAGCTCGAGTACTTCCTGGCCGCGAGCCGGGTCGGCACCTTCGCCGGCGCGGCCGCGGAACTCCACATCGCCCAACCGAGCCTGTCCGAGCAGATCGCGAACCTCGAACAGAACCTCGGCATGCCGCTGTTCACGAGGACCTCGCGGGGCCTTCTGCTGACCGACGCGGGCAAGCAATTGCTCCCCCTCGCCGAGGGCGCGATCCAGAACGTGCGGGACTTCGCCGAGTGGAGCCGACGACTGCGCTCGGTCGAGGAGGGCACCGTCGCGTTCGGGACGTTCAGCAGCGCGCACCTGTACCTGCTGACCGACCTCATCGGTGAGTTCCGGCGGCTCAGTCCACGCGTGCGGATCCGGGTGGCCGGACTCAACTCGTCCGAGGTCGCCGACGCCGTCCGCTCGGGCGATCTCGAGGCGGGGCTCGTCCAACTCCCCGTCGACGAACGCGAGCTCGCCATCACGCCGACCGTCTTCTCCGACGAGGCGGTCTTCGTGTCGCGCGAACCCATCCCCGAGGGCAGATCGATCGACATCGAGGGTGCGATGCGGCGGCCGCTCATCCTGTCCGAGGCGAGTTGGGGCATGCGCGATCCGCTCAGGGTGTCGCTCTTCGAACGGGCACAGCGCGTCGGCCTCCGCCTCGAGCCGATCATCGAGGTCGAGTTCCAGACCCACGCGCTGCGGCTCGCGACCGAGGGACTCGGCGACACGTTCGTCTCGTGGCACGTCGCCCGCGCGCAGCTCGAACGCGGTGAGCTGCACTGGGCCGTCCTCGACCCGCCGCACCGTGAGCACTACGCGTTCGTGACCCGACGCGGCGGTGCGCCCTCCCCCGCGACGGCCGAGTTCATCTCGGTCGCGCACCGCATCCTGCGGCGACTCGAAGCGACGGCATCCGCGGGCCGGGGGCTGTCGGTCGGCGAGTGATCCGTGGGACGATGCCTGCGTGACGAGTGAGCGCGAGGTCCTGAGCTACGAGCGATTCGGTGAGTCGGTGCGCGATCTCGCGCAGACCATCGCCGACGACGACTACGTCCCCGACCTCATCCTGTCGATCGCGCGGGGCGGTCTCGGGCTCGGCATGGGACTCGGGTACGCACTGGGCGTGAAGAACCTCTCGGTCGTCAACGTCGAGTTCTACACGGGCGTCGACGAACGCCTCGAGATGCCCGTCATGCTGCCGCCGACCCCCGCGGCCGTCGATCTGAGCGGCATGCGCGTCCTCATCGCCGACGACGTTGCCGATACGGGCAAGACACTCGAACTCGTCCGGAAGTTCTGCGCCGACACGGTCGCCGAGTCCCGCACCGTCGTCATCTACGAGAAGCCTCGCTCGATCGTCGCGCCCGACTACGCCTGGCGTCGGACGGATCGGTGGATCGACTTCCCGTGGTCGGTACTGCCGCCCGTCACGCGCTCGGACGTCGCGCCCGGCGACGCGGCGCGCTGACCCCGTCGCCGGAGCCCCACCACGTCGCCGGACCTCACCACGTCGCGGCGTCCGAGACGTCGGTGTGCCGCGGCACGAAGCCGAACGCGGCCCGCGCCCTCGAGGTGTCGAGCGTGCAGTCGCTCACGACCTGCGTGAGCGCGTAGGGCGTCAGCGGCACGCGCTCGACGAGGCCCGTGCGTCGCGCCCGCTCCCCCGCACGCGCGACCGCCCACGCGACACCGAGGGGAACCGACACGACCCGCGTGTGCCGCCCCGAGCGATACCGCAGCGCCTCGCACAGGACGCGGTCGAGACGCGTCGACCCGTCGTCCGCGATGTTGTAGACTCCGCTCGCGGGACGTGCCGCGAGCACGAGGAGCGTGGCCTCCGCGATCGACTCGACCCGGGTGAGCGTGTGCCAGGAGCGGGCACCGCCCGGGAGCGGGAGCAACCCGTCCCGCACGAGCGCGGCGAAGCGGGGCAAGAGCGTCGTGTCGCCGGGGCCGTAGACCGCGTGCGGCCGGAGCACGACGGCGCCGGCCGCGAGGGCCGCACGGTCGCCCGCGGCCTTCGACGCGGGGTAGCTCCCCAGGTGGCGTCGCGGACGCGGGGCGTCCTCGCGCAGCCCTCGCCTGGTCCCCTCGGCGTCGTACACGCTCGACGAGGACAGATGCACGATGCGGGCCCCCGGGAAGAGCGACGGGAGCCGACGCGGCACGTCCGCGTTGATCGCGAACGCGTCGCCGACGCTCGCCTGCTCGTCGGTCGTCGCCGCGGCGTTCACGACGACGTCGACGTCCGCGAGCGGCCCGGTGCACGCGACGAGATCGCTCCGGACGTACCGTCCGCGCTCGTGTCGCCAGCCGTCACCGCGCCGCCCGTACCCCGTCACGTCGAAGCCCTCGTCGGCGAGCGCGGACGCGATGGCACCGCCGACGAACCCGCTCGCGCCCGTGACCGCGACGCGCATCACGGCCTGGCCCCGTCGGCGCGCCGGAGCAGGAGTTCGCGGTAGCCGGGGATCAGGACCCCACGGGCGGGGCGCCGCGCCGTGACCTCCGCGGGGCCGTCGGCCGTACCCTCGACGAGCGCGTCGAGCACCCTGGCGATCTGCGCGAGCGCGAGCGGTGCACCGAGACAGAAGTGGGGCCCCGCGCCGAACCAGAGCTGTTTCTGGCCCGCCGCCCGGCCTCGCCCCGGCGCGAAATCACCGGGGCCGCGATTCGCGAGGAAGTTGGCGAGCACGAGCCGATCGCCGCGCCTGACCGCGACGTCGCCGAGCGTCGAGGGGCCGCGGACGCTGCGCAGCATGACGGGTGAGGGGGTCGTCACGCGCAGTCCCTCCTGGACGAGCTCGTCCCGGAGCTCCAGCTCGGCCCGAAGGCGCTCGAACCATCCGGAATCCACGAGGATCGCCACGAGCCGCGGGATGAAGGCCACGAGCGTCTCCGTTCCCGTGAGGACGAAGGCACCGACGGCGCCGAGCGCCTCGCGCTCGCTGAGTCCGAGCTGCCGCATCCGTCCGGGGACCGTCGACTCGTCCCCCGCCCGGTAGGCCGTCGCGGCACCGGTCGTGAGGTCGGCGAGGATCGAGCGGGCCGCTCCCACCTGTCGCGGCGAGAACCTCGAGCTCGTCAGCCGCACCATGCCGGTGATGCGGGTGATGCGCGCGAACAGTTCGTCGTCGAGGGTGTCCTGCGGCAGCCCGGCGAGTTCGGCGATCAGCCGCGACGCGCACGAGCGGGCGAGCGCGACGACGTCGACCGTCTCACCGCCCCGCAGGCGACGGACCGCGTCCGCGAGGAGCGGCGCGAGCCCGGCATCGGCGAGGTGCGCCACTGCCGAGGGCGTGAACAGCGGCGCGAGCTTGCGGCGGAGGGACGCATGATCGGCACCCTCCATGTTGAGGAGCACCGAGGGGCCGAGGATGGGCGTCCAGAGGTCGGCCGGTGACCCCGGTCCGGTCTTGTCGAAGGTGTCGCCGTCGAGCAGCACCCGGCGTATGAGTCGCGTGTCGCGGACGACGACCCCGACGCCGGGCACGCGCAGCACCGGGACGCGGATGCGGCACAGTAACGGGTACGCGACGGGGTGTGCCGCCCGGAAGACGCGCTCCTCGTGGACGCGATGGAGGTTCGACGCCGTGCGCGGCGCGGTCCCGGTGGACCTCACGCCACCCCGATCAGTGAGTCGCGACACGATGACCCTCCTCCCGCCCGGCCCGGACGACATCGGCGGAACGCTCCGTGCCGACCACATCGAGGAGGACCTGCGCCGCCGCGCGCGCGGCACCGTCGTTCGCGGACAGCCGCCGGGCCCACCGTGCTCGCTCCCCGGCGGCGGGATCGGGTTCGTCGAGCAGCCGGCGGAGTGCAGCGGGGACGTCGGCCGGCTCGTCCACGCGCACGGCGAGGCCCCGGTACGCGAGTCGCGCGGCGAAATCGAACTGGTCGTGATCGGCGGGGACGACGATCTGGCGACGGCCGGACGCGAGCGCCGCCCACGTGATGCCCGCACCGCCGTGGTGCACGACGACGTCGGCCTCGTCGAGGCCGTCGTAGTCGAGGTAGGGGACGATACGGAGCCGCTCGTCCGCACCGGGCACGTGCATCGCGTCGGCGTCCGGGCGCCCCGCCGCGACGACGACGTCGGCCTCCGGCACGAGGGCGCGGAGTCGATCGAGGACGGGCCCCAGGTCCCGCTTGACGTGCGCGAGGTGGGTGCCGAACGAGAGCACCACGAGGGGGCCCGGTTCCCGCCGCAGTCGTTCGGGCGCCCCGGAACGCCGCAGCGCGCCGCGCGGGGTGTACCTGACCGGCCCCGTGAAGCGCACGGCACGCGGCCAGCGCGTCGCGAACTCGAACGAGCGCTCGCCGAGACACAGCACGCGCTGCGGGGAATAGGCGCGTTCCGAGCCGTCCGCGCGGTACACGGCGGGGATCTCGTCGCGCGCAAGATCGGCGACGAGCCGGTGCGCGACGAACTTGAACGCGCGCACCGCGAGCCGGAACGCCGCGTCGCGCAGCCGACCCCGCGGTGTCGCGTCCGGCGTGAGGCCGCCGCAGTAGCTCGGCGGCCCGTCGGCACACTCGATCGCACACGGACTCGGCATCGTCGTGATCCACGCACGTCCCGTAAGCTCGGCGGCGACACCCGCGTGCGGCAGCGTGAAGTCCGCGACGATCCCGTCCGCGTCGAAGCGGCGCACGACGTCCTCGAGTTCGGGAACGATGTCGCGCGCCACCCGCAGGTTCCGGCGCAGTTCCCGCCACATGGCGACCGCCTTCACGCCGCGCCGGTGATCGATCTCGCTCATGGCCCAGACCTCGTGCTCCCGGCCAGGTGCGAGCGGTTCGAAGGCGAACCCCTCCGCCTCGATCTCGCCGCGCCGGTCCGCCGTGCTGCACACGACGAGCTGTGCCCCGGCGACGCGGAGGGCGTCGGCCACCCCGAGCAGCGGGTGCAGGTGCCCCGAGAACGGGGGCGCCGCGAGCACGATCCGGGGTGCGCGCTCGGCACGATGAGCGGCCGCCCGCTCCCCCTCCTCGCGCGTCCGCCGGACGGCGTCGCGCAGGATGCGATGGACGCCCGGATCGTCGAGATAGCCCAAGTGGTCGGCGTCGACACCGGCCTCGAGCGACGGCGCCGTCCTGGCCGCGAACGCGTCGCGTCGGCCGAGCACCGTCACGAGGTCCGCGGCGGGAACGGGGCGACCACCGCGCAGGAGGGTCGGCGAGATCGGCCCGAGTGCGACGACGCGGAGCCGTTCGAGAAGCGCATCGGGGACGTTCGCGCGTTCCAGGAGGTGGAGTCCCTGGCTGCGCGCGACGACGAGCGTGCGCTCCGCGTCGCCGAGCAGCGGCAGAAGCCGGTCGCGGAACGCGCGGAGCGGGAGCAGTGAGCGCGCGTACCGCAGCCCGTTGACGGCGGACGAGACGACGATGCTCGTGCGTCGGGCGGGCCGAACCGGCCGGCCGAACGGGAACTCGACACCCACGAGCTCACCGTCGCGCACCCCGACCGACGCGAGGACACGCCGCTGCGTCCGACCGACGCTCCGGGTCCCCCACCGTGCGCCGCCGGAGAGGACGATCACCTGGAACGGCTTCATGCGCCGCGACCGCCCGTCCGTCCGACGTCCTGGAACGTCCCGTCGCGCGCGACCCCGAATCGGTGACCACGCCAGGTGACGACGGGGTCGAGGGCGGCGTGCAGCGCGTGCAACGGCTGGGCGAGCTCGGTCACGAACCCGCCGGCGAACGCCTCGACATCGGCGGTCCGGGCCCGGCCGCCCACGAGTCGCCGGCCCTCCCGGAGCACCACCGCGCGTCCCGCGAGGACCCCGATCGCGACGAGCGCGCCCACGGGCGCGGCCTGCGCGGCGCATGCGAGCGTGACGGCGAGCAGGACCGGTGGCAGGCCGAGTTGCGTCACGACGCGGCGACGCGACGGCGCGTCGATGCGACGCAGGAGCACGAGGGCGAACGTCATCCACCGGTGCATGAGCCGGAGGTACGCGCCGAGATCCGGCACGTGCGTCGAGATCCACTGCGGTCGGCTCGTCTGCACGATGGCCGTTCCGTCGCGTCCGACGAGTCGCGCGATCGCGAAATCGTCCGTCAGTTCCGCCGCGATCGCATCGAAGCCTCCCCGTGCCCGGAGCTCGGCGGGCCGGACGGCGTAGCACATGCCGTTCACGCTGAGCGGCGCACCGGGCATGCCGAGGTAGGTCGGGACCGCGGAGGTGTTCACCCAGTCCGCCGTCAGGCGTGACCACGGCGTGCCCGCCCGGCGGTACGCGGGCAGGCCCGTGGCGATCGCCGCCCCGCCCGCGAGTCCCGCCACGAGCGCGTCGAGGCCGTCCACGGTGAGCTCGGTGTCGTCGTCGAGGACGACGAGCACGTCCGAGCCGTTCTCGTCCGGGTGCGGGGCCGCGCCCTGATCGGTCGCTCGCGCGAGCTTCCACGTCTTCGGATTGACGTCCGCGGGTGCGGGCGGGCACGTGACGACGCGGACCGTCACATCCGCCGGTGCGTCGGCGCGAATGCGCGTGCAGGTCTCCTCCGCGACCCGGTCGTCGTCGTCGACGAGCCACTCGAGCACGATCTCGTGGTGCGCGTCCGCGGCGAGCCGCACGGACGTCGCGAGGGTCGCGGCGAGGCTCGGGTCGCCGGAACGGATCGGCTGGACGATGCGCACCCGGCTCCGCATCGGGGGCGGTCCGTCGGGCGTGCGTCGCGCCCGAGCGCGGACGAGCTGCGTCGCGCGCAGGACGAGATACGCACCGCCCGTCACGGCGGCGAGCACGGACGCGGCGTGCCGGCGTCGGGGCGCACCTCGTGACTGCGACGGGGGTCGAGGGTCGGCGGGCACGCTCAGGATGCTAGTGCCCCGCGGCGAACCCCGCGTCCTCCGGACGAGGGACGTGCGCCGAGCCCGTCACGAGGTGTGCCGCCGCCGCGCGTCGCACGGCCTCCGAGACGGTGTCGAGCACCGTCGAGGCGATGTTCCAGCGCTGGAGGTACAGCGGGACCGTGACGCTCGCGCCCGGCAGGATCGGGGCGAGTCGGCCGTCGGCCAGCTCCTCGGCGACGGCGGTCGCGGGCATGAACCCCCACCCGAGACCGCGCCGGATCCCCGACGCGAACGCGGCCGTCGTCGGCAGCACGTACCCGGTCACGGGATTCCGGGCACCGAGCTGCTTCAGGAACCGGCGCTGGAGCGGGTCGGCGTCGTCGAAGTCGATGACGGGAACGCGCTCGATGCCCTCGTCCGCGGCGAGCGCGACGAGCTCCGGTGTCGCGACGGCGACGTAGGGCATCACGCCGAGCGACTCGACGGAGCAGCCCTGCACCGCTTCGGGCGACACCGTGATCGCCGCGAACACGCTCCCGTCCCGCAGCGGCTCCGTCGTGTGGTGCTCGTCGACGCGGAAGAGCCGGAGCGCGATCCGCGAGTCGGCGGGGAGGTGATCCACGAGATCGAGGAACCAGAGCTCGAGCGACTCGGCGCTCACGGCGATGGGGACCTCGGTCCAGCCGGTCCCGTCCTCGTCGCCGCCCAGCTCCCGCCGGGCCTCCTCCCCGAGGAGGCGGACCTGCCGCGCGTAGCGCAGGAGCGTCGCGCCGGCGTCCGTGACCGCCGTCGGCGTCGACCGGCGAACGACGATCCGTCCGACGGTCTCCTCGAGCGCCTTCATGCGCTGGGACACGGCCGAGGGCGTGATGCGGAGCGCACGAGCCGCCCGCTCGAACGAGCCCTCGCGGATGACGGCGTCGAGGGTGTCGAGCTGTTCGATCGTGACGGGCAACATGAAGCTCAGCTTATGGGGCCTCACGAACATTCGCTGGATTCATGACCGGAGCCCTCATACGCTCCACGTGTCGGCACACGTCGGCACACGGAGGAAGGACCGGCATGGATCTCGTCACGGTGTGGCTCTCGGGGTTCGGCAACACGCTCGCGCTCATCGTCGCGATCGGTGCGCAGAACGCGCTGCTCCTGCGAGCCGGCATCCGCGGACGGAACGTCGGCATGATGGTCGTCGTCTGCGTCGCCTCCGACATCCTGCTCATGACGCTCGGCGTGCTCGGCATCGGCGCGCTCGTCGAGGCGGCGCCCGCGGCCGTCACGATCGCCTCGTGGGCCGGGGCCGCGTTCCTCGTGCTCTACGCGGCGCACGCGATCCGCCGCGCGTTCCGCCCGAGCGCGCTCGTGGTCGACGACGCCGACGAGCGTTCGCACGACGCGACACCCGTGCGGCGGGAGATGGCCACGACAGCCGCGCTCGGCACCGTCGACGTCGCACGCTCGCCCGGTGGGCCCGCCCGGGGCACGATCGCGGGAGCGGGCAGCGCACCCGCGGCGACGAGCGCGACCGACGGCGCCGAGCGTGCCGTGCCCGGCACGGGCCGCCGCGCCGCGCTCCTCTCGATCCTCGCCGTGACCTACCTCAACCCGCACTGCTACATCGACACGGTGGTCCTGCTCGGCGCGATCGCCAACACGCACGGCGAGACGCTGCGCTGGGTGTTCCTCGCGGGCGGCGTCGTCGCGAGCTCGCTGTGGTTCCCGCTGCTCGGCTACGGCGCTCGCCGCCTGCGCCCGTTCTTCGCCTCGCCGCGTTCGTGGCAGGTGCTCGACATCGGGATCGCCGTCGTCATGCTCGTCATCGCCGCACGGCTCGTGTTCGCCTGACGCCTGCGATCGGTGCGATCCGCGCGGTCGGCGCGCGCGATGCGCGAACCGGACACGGAAGCGGGCGGGGACCGTGGTCCCCGCCCGCTCGCGTCGCGCCCGGATCAGCGGCGGTGGCGCCCCTCGTAGGCGGGCGCCGCCGCGTCGACCGCGTCACCGATGCGGTGCACGCGCATGTCGTTCGTCGAGCCAGCGATGCCGGGAGGCATACCGGCGATGATGACGACCTTGTCGCCGCGTTCCGCGAGCCCCCGGTCGAGGACGGCCTGGTCGACCTGACGGAACATCTCGTCGGTGTGGGTCACGCGGTCGACGAGGTACGGCGTGACGCCCCAGTAGAGGTTCATCCGCCGACGGATCGACTCGCGCGGCGTGAACCCCAGGATGGGGATCTCGGCGCGCAGGCGCGACATGCGGCGCACCGAGTCACCCGACTCCGTGAACACGCAGTAGTACTTCGCGCCGAGGAACTCGCCCACCTCGGCGGCCGCGAGCGTGATCGCCCCGCCCTGCGTGAACGGCTTCGTGCCGAGCGGCGGGATGCGGTCGAGCCCGTGCTCCTCCGTCGACCGGATGATGCGAGCCATCGTCTCGACAGCGGCGAAGGGGTGCGCCCCGACGCTCGTCTCGCCCGAGAGCATGAGCGCGTCGGCACCGTCGAGGACGGCGTTCGCGCAGTCGCTCGCCTCGGCGCGCGTGGGCCGCGGGTTCTCGATCATCGTCTCGAGCATCTGCGTCGCGACGATGACGGGCTTCGCGCGGCGGCGGGCGAGTTCGATCGCGCGCTTCTGCACGATCGGCACGGCCTCGAGGGGCAGCTCGACGCCGAGGTCGCCGCGCGCGACCATGATGCCGTCGAACGCGTCGACGATCTCGGGGAGGCGCTCGACCGCCTGCGGCTTCTCGATCTTCGCGATGACGGGAGCGGTGACGCCCTGCTCCGCCATGATCTCGTGCACGCGCGTGATGTCCTCGGGACCTCGGACGAACGAGAGCGCGATGATGTCGGCACCCATGCGCAGTGCCCAGCGCAGGTCGTCCTCGTCCTTCTCCGACAGCGCGGGCACGTTGACGGCGACGCCGGGCAGGTTGATGCCCTTGTTGTTCGAGACGGCTCCCGGCACCTCGACGGTCGTGGTCACCGTCGTGCCGTCGGTGGACTGCACGCGCAGCAGCACCTTGCCGTCGTCGATGAGCAGCGGGTCACCGGGCCGGACGTCCTCGGGCAGACCCTTGTAGGTCGTGCCGACGATCTCCTTGGTGCCCGGGACGTCCTGGTTCGTGATCTTGAAGACGTCGCCCACCTCGAGGTGGTGCGGGCCGTCGACGAAGGTCGCCAGGCGGATCTTGGGGCCCTGCAGGTCGGCGAGGATCGCGATCGGGAGCGATGCCTCCTCTGCCGCCGTGCGGACCATGCGGAAGTTCGCTTCGTGTACCTCGTGGTTGCCGTGACTCATGTTGAGTCGGGTGACGTTGACGCCCGCCTGGATGAGGCGGCTGATACCGGCCGGTGTGGCGACCGCTGGTCCGAGCGTGGCGACGATCTTGGCACGACGAGTCATGGACGTCCTCCGAAGGGGTTGGAAGGTGATGGGCGGCCGACGGGCCGACCCACCGGCGATCGAGGAGTTCTGTCAGATCGCGATCGCACGATCGTCGGCCCTGACTGGTTCGGGCAGGACCGTGACGCCTTCAAGATACCGGTCGACGCTCGCGGCCGCGGCACGTCCCTCCGCGATCGCCCAGACGATGAGCGACTGGCCGCGGCCGACGTCCCCGGCGACGAACACACCCGGCACGTCCGTCGAGTAGTCGTGCTCGCGCTCGAGCGCGCCGCGGTTCGTGAAGCCGAGCCCCAGCTGTCCGGCCAGCGCGTCCTGCTCGGGGCCCGTGAACCCCATCGCGATGAGGACGAGATCCGCGGGGATGTCGCGTTCGGTGCCCTCGGCGGGCACGCGACGGCCGTCCTCGAGGAACGCCGTGTCGGCGAGTCGGAGGGCGGTCACGCGTCCGGAGCCGTCCGTGACGAATTCGACGGTCGACGCCTGGAACGTGCGCTCGCCACCCTCCTCGTGCGAGCTCGAGACCTCGAACACGGTCGGGAACATGGGCCACGGCTGGTGTGCCGGGCGGTCGGCGGGCGGCTGCTTGCCGATCGCGAGGTTCGTGACCGATGCGGCACCCTGGCGGTGGGCGGTCCCGATGCAGTCGGCACCCGTGTCGCCGCCACCGATGACGATGACGTGCTTGTCCTCCGCCGTGATCTGTGACGCGAGGTCGTCGCCCGCGACGAAACGGTTCGACTGCACGAGGTACTCCATGGCGAAGTGCACGCCCTTGTACTCGCGCCCCGGAACGGGCAACTCGCGCGGAACCGTTGCGCCCGTGCACACGACGATCGCGTCGTAGCGGCGACGGAGCTCGTCCCAGCCGATGTCGGCACCGATCTCGACGCCCGGACGGAACCGCGTTCCCTCGGCACGCATCTGCGCGAGGCGCGCGTCGAGCACCGACTTCTCCATCTTGAAGTCGGGGATGCCGTAGCGCAGGAGTCCACCGATGCGGTCGTCGCGCTCGAACACGGCGACCGTGTGGCCGGCGCGCGTGAGCTGCTGCGCGGCCGCGAGTCCGGCCGGGCCGGAGCCGACGACCGCGACCGTCTTGCCCGTGAGGCGCTCCGGCGGGTGCGGCTCGACCCAGTCGTTCGCGAACGCGGCGTCGGCGATCTCCTGCTCGACGCGCTTGATCGTGACGGGCGGCTGGTTGATGCCGAGCACGCACGACGCCTCGCACGGTGCCGGGCACAGCCGACCCGTGAACTCCGGGAAGTTGTTCGTCGCGTGGAGGCGCTCGGAGGCACCGCGCATGTCGCCGCGGTACGTCAGGTCGTTCCACTCCGGGATCAGGTTGCCGAGCGGGCAACCCTGGTGGCAGAACGGGATCCCGCAGTCCATGCAGCGGCTCGCCTGCCGACGCAACTGCGCCGGATCCTGCGACTCGTACACCTCGCGGTAGTCCATGATGCGCACGGGCACCGGACGGCGCTTCGGGAGCTCGCGCTCCCGGTTGTTCAGGAATCCACGGGGGTCAGCCACGGGTCGCCTCCAGAATCCGCTCCCACGTGTCGTGGTCGTCGGGGTCCATGCCGTTCTCCACGGCTTCACGTCGGATGTCGGTCACCGCGGCGTAGTCGCGCGGCAGGACCTTGGTGAACTCGCCCACGGCCTCGTCGAAGCGTTCGAGCAGCTTCACGGCGCGGGCCGAGTCGGTGGCCGCGAGGTGCTGCTCGAGCAGATCGCGGAGGATGTCGGCGTCGGCGTCGGTGAGCGGCAGCAGTTGCAGCTCACCCGTCGCGAGCGAGTCGGGGTTCACGAGGTTGCGCAGCAGCTTGTGGACGAACGCGACGCCGCCGGACATCCCGGCACCGAAGTTCTTCCCGGTCGTCCCGAGGACGACGGCCTGGCCGCCCGTCATGTACTCGAGGGCGTGGTCGCCCACGGCCTCGGCGACAGCGGTCGCACCCGAGTTGCGTACGAGGAAGCGTTCACCGACGACCCCCGAGAGGAACATCGTGCCGCTCGTCGCGCCGTAGCCGATGACGTTGCCGGCGATCACGTTCTTGGCCGCGTCGAACGTTGCGCGCTCGTCGGGGCGGACGACGATCTCACCACCCGAGAGGCCCTTGCCGACGTAGTCGTTCGCGTCGCCGAACAGGCGGATGCGGATACCGGCGGGCAGGAACGCACCGAGCGACTGCCCGGCCGTCCCGTGCAGCACGATGTCGATCGAGCCCGTGGGCAGGCCGTGTTCGCCGTGGATGCGCGTGACGTGGTGTCCGAGCATCGTGCCGACGGCACGGTCGGTGTTGTGCACCTCGAGGTCGAACGTGCGCTCCTCGGCGGTCGCCTCCGCGGACGCCGCGTGCAGCAACTGCTGGTCGAAGTGCTCGTCGAGCTCGTGGTCCTGGCCGCGCTGGTTGAGGCGCGGCTCGTCGTCCGCGAACACGGGGCCGCGGAGCACGGGCTCGAGGTCGAGCCCCTCGGTCTTCCAGTGCCGGACGGCCTCGTCGGCCTCGAGCAGTTCGCTGCGGCCGATGATCTCGTCGAGGGAGCGGTACCCGAGCGAAGCGAGGTGCTCGCGCACCTCCTCGGCGATGAACTCGAAGAAGTTGACCACGTGGTCGGCCTGACCGCGGAACCGCTGACGCAGCTCCGGGTTCTGGGTCGCGACACCCACGGGGCACGTGTCAAGGTGGCACACGCGCATCATGATGCACCCCTCGACGACGAGCGCCGCCGTCGCGAAGCCGAACTCCTCACCACCGAGGAGCGCACCGACGATGACGTCGCGCCCCGTCTTCAGTTGCCCGTCGACCTGCACGACCACGCGGTCGCGCAGCCCGTTGAGCATGAGGGTCTGCTGCGTCTCCGCGAGGCCCATCTCCCACGGCGTGCCGGCGTGCTTGAGCGAGTTGAGCGGCGATGCGCCGGTCCCGCCGTCGTGGCCCGACACGAGCACGACGTCGGCGAGCGCCTTCGTCACACCCGCCGCGACCGCGCCGATCCCCGCCTCGCTCACGAGCTTGACGTGCACGCGAGCCGACGGGTTCGCACGCTTGAGGTCGAAGATGAGCTGCTTCAGGTCCTCGATCGAGTAGATGTCGTGGTGCGGCGGCGGGGAGATGAGCCCGACGCCGGGCGTAGCATGCCGTGTGCGAGCGACCCACGGGTACACCTTCGTCGGCGGCAGCTGCCCGCCCTCACCGGGCTTCGCACCCTGCGCGAGCTTGATCTGGATGTCGTCGGCGTGCGTCAGGTACATGCTCGTGACGCCGAAGCGACCCGAGGCGACCTGCTTGATCGCGCTGCGACGCTCGGGATCGAGGAGCCGGTCGACGTCCTCGCCGCCCTCCCCCGTGTTCGACTTGCCGCCGATGCGGTTCATCGCGATCGCGAGCGTCTCGTGCGCCTCCTTCGAGATCGAGCCGTAGCTCATGGCGCCCGTCGAGAAGCGACGCAGGATCGCCGAGGCGGGCTCGACCTCGTCGATCGAGATCGGCTCGCGATCGGACCGGAACCGGAACAGCCCGCGGAGGGTCATCGCCTCGCGCGCCTGATCGTCGACGAGCCCCGTGTACTGCTTGAAGATGTCGTAGCGGCGCTCACGCGTCGCGTGCTGCAGCCGGAACACCGTGTCGGGGTTGAAGAGGTGCGGCGGCCCCTCGCGGCGCCACTGGTACTCGCCGCCGATGTCGAGCGGACGGTGCGCGGCGGGTGCCGCGTCGAGCGGGTACGCGCGACGGTGGCGACGCTCGTTCTCGGCGGCGATGACCTCGAGGTCGATGCCGCCGATGCGCGTCGTCGTGCCGGTGAAGTACGTGTCGACGAGCGAGCGCGAGAGTCCCACGGCCTCGAACGTCTGGGCGCCCGCGTAGGACGAGACGGCCGAGATACCCATCTTCGACATGATCTTGAGGACGCCCTTGCCGAGCGCCTTGATGACGTTCGAGACCGCCTTCTCCGCCGTGACGGTCGGGAGCTGGCCCGAACGCACCATGTCCTCGCACGACTCCATGGCGAGGTAGGGGTTCACGGCTGCCGCACCGTAGCCGATGAGCGCCGCGACGTGGTGCACCTCGCGGACGTCGCCCGCCTCCACGACGAGCCCGACGCGCATGCGTCGCTCGGTGCGGATGAGGTGGTGGTGCACGGCGCTCGTCATGAGCAGCGAGGGGATCGGCGCGTGGTCGCGGTTGCCGTCGCGGTCGGAGAGGATGAGGAAGCCCACACCCTCGTCGATCGCGCGGTCGGCCTCCTCGAACAGCTCCTCGAGGCGGGCCACGAGGCCCTCGACCCCGTCGTCGACGCGGTAGAGGCCGCGGAGCGTCCGCGAGGCGTCGATACCGGGACGCTGCTCGATGTGCTGAATCTTCGCGAGCTGGTCGTTGTCGATCACGGGGAAGTCGAGCACGACCTGCCGTGCGTGCTCCGGACCCGAGTCGAGCAGGTTCTCGCTCGGGCCGATCGAGGTCGTCATGCTCGTGACGACCTCCTCGCGGATCGCGTCGAGCGGCGGGTTCGTGACCTGCGCGAAGTTCTGCGTGAAGTAGTCGAACAGCAGCCGGGGCCGCTCGGCGAGCGCCGCGATGGGCGTGTCGGTGCCCATCGCGCCGATCGGCTCCGCGCCCATGCGCGCCATCGGCGCGAGCATGATGCGCAGCTCCTCCTCGGTGTAACCGAACGCACGCTGACGACGCTCGACCGAGGCCGCCGTGTGCGTGACGTGCTCACGCTCGGGCAGTTCGGCGAGGTTGATGCGGCCCTCGTCGAGCCAGTCCCCCCACGGGCTCAGCTCGGCGAGGTCGTGCTTGACCTCCGTGTCGCCGATGAGGCGCCCCACCTCGGTGTCGACGAGCAGCACCTGGCCCGGACGCAGCCGGCCCTTGCGCACGATCGACGCGGGGTCGAGCTGCAGCACGCCGACCTCGGAGCCGAGGACGACGAGCCCGTCGTCGGTCACGACGAAGCGACCGGGACGCAGGCCGTTTCGGTCGAGCGTGGCGCACACGTACCGGCCGTCGGTGAAGCTCATCGCGGCGGGGCCGTCCCACGGCTCCATGAACATCGAGTGGTACTCGTAGAAATCGCGCACCTCGGCCGGCAGGTCGTCGGCCGTCTCCCACGCGGAGGGCACCATCATGTGCACGGCGTGCGCGAGCGAACGGCCCGAGAGGGTGAGCAGCTCGAGCACCTCGTCGAACGACGCCGAGTCGCTGCGCCCCTCCGTGATGATCGGGAACAGATCGCTCACGTCGCCGAGCAGATCGCTCTCGAGCTGCGACTGCCGGGCGCGCATCCAGTTGCGGTTGCCGCGCACCGTGTTGATCTCGCCGTTGTGCGCCATCATGCGCAGCGGCTGTGCGAGGGGCCACGACGGGAACGTGTTCGTCGAGTAGCGCGAGTGCACGATCGCGAGGCGCGACGCGAAGCGCTCGTCCTGCAGATCGGGGTAGAACGGCTCCAGCTGGAGCGTCGTCACCATGCCCTTGTACGTGATCGTGCGGCACGACAGCGACATGAAGTACACGTCGAACTCGTGCTCGACCTGCTTGCGCAGGCGGTAGCACTGCCGATCGAGCGCGACGCCCTTTCGCGGGTTGCCGCGGTAGTTCTGCCGCTCCGAACGGATGTAGAGCTGCTCGATGCGCGGCATCGCGGCGAGCGCGAGCTTGCCGAGCTCGTCGGGGAAGACGGGCACCTCGCGCCATCCGATGATGCGCAGTTCCTCGCGCGCGGCGACCTCGGCGATGCCCTCCTTCACGCGGGCGCGCTCCTGCGGATCGGTCGGCAGGAACGCGTTGCCCACCGCGTAGCGGCCCTCGCTCGGCAGCTCGAAGCCCGAGACGGCGCGGAAGAACGCGTCCGGGATCTGCGTGAGGATGCCGGCGCCGTCACCCGTGCCGGCGTCGGAGCCCACCGCGCCGCGGTGCTCCATGTTACGCAGGGCGTCCAGGGCGTGATCGATGATGTCGTGACCCGGCGTGCCACGGAGCGTCGCGACCATGGCGAGACCACAGGCGTCCTTCTCGTGGACGGGGTCGTACATCCCGGACGCTGCAGGAAGGCCGTCGAACGGCGGTCGTGCGTGAGTCAAGGTCGGCTCCTCGGTGTCGTGAATGGTGAGGAGGCGCCGGGACGTTCATGCGAGCGCGAACGCCCGGGCCAGGTCCGGCGTGCGGGATTCCGACTTTCAGGATAAGCGCGCGCCTGTTACGGGAATGTTTCGGCGCCTCGGCGTCCCGGCGTCGCAGTGATGTGCGAGTCGTCCGGGGAGACGCGCACGATCGTCGGGCGTCGATCGCGCCCGCACCGGGAATCCCGTGGGAGCACCGGTGCAGCGCGTGGACGGGCGGCGTTCAGTTCGCGGGGCGTTCACCCTCGGCGTCACTCGTCGCGGCGTCGGCGTCCTCGCCGAGTTCGCGCTCGTCGAACCGCAGCGCGGCCGCCTCGGCATCGCTCGTCTCGGCCGCCGTCGCGGGTTCGGGGTCGTCGGGCGTCTCGCTCGCCGCGCCACCATCGATCGCCTGATCGTCGGCATCGGTCGCCTCGGTGTTGCGCGCGTCCTGCTCGGCCGCGATCCGCTCCAGCTCTTCTCGCTTCTTCGGTGTCAGCACGGATTCCTCCAGTTCGGGATGACGACGAGTCTGCACGATCCAGATGACGATGCCGAGGATCACGAGGCACAGCGCACCGAACACGTTCGTGCGCATGCCCAGGATGATCTCGGAGTAGTCGATACGGAGCGACTCGATCCACATGCGACCGATGCCGTACCAGATGAAGTAGACGGCGATCCCGCGGCCCCAGCGCAGGCGCACGACGCGTTCGAGCCCGAGGATGACGAACACCCCGATGAGGTTCCAGATCATCTCGTACAGGAACGTGGGGTGGAACAGGACGCCCTCGGGGAGCCCGGCCGGATAGGCGGCGTTCGACGCCTCGATCTGCAGCCCCCAGGGCAGATCGGTCGGCTGGCCGAACAGCTCGTGGTTGAAGTAGTTGCCGAGTCGGCCGATCGCCTGCGCGAGCAGGAGCGCCGGCGCGAGGGCGTCCGCGAAGCTCCAGAACCGGATTCCCGCCGCGCGGCAACCGAACCACGCACCGATCGCCCCACCGATGAGCGACCCGATGATCGCGTTGCCGCCCTCCCAGATGAAGAAGATGCGGAGCGGGTTCGCCCCCTCGTAGAAGTAGTCCGCGGGGTGGGTGAACACGTGGTACAGCCGGGCACCGAGGAGACCGAGGATGACGGCCCACACGACGATGTCGATCACGACCCACGGTTCGGCGCCGCGGGCGCGGAGTCGACGGTCGGTCCAGATCGTCGCGACGATCATGCCGGCGACGATGATGAGCGCGTAGGTGTGGATCGTGAGTGGGCCGAGATCGAACGACGACCACTCCAGCGGCGGGCTGGGGATGCCTGCCGCGGCGATCACGATGCGTCCCTCGCGGTCCCCGCGGCGAGTGCCGTCGCGACGCGGCGCACCTCGTCGACGCCGCCGTCGGCGAGCGCCCGGACGAGGACCGAACCGACGATCGCGCCCTCCGCGTAGCCGAGCACCTCGTGCACCTGCTCGGGCGTCGAGATGCCGATCCCGACGCACGCGCGTGCGCAACCGGCCGCGTGGAGTCGATCGGCGAGCGAGCGTGCCGCGGCGTCGATGTCCGAGCGGGCCCCCGTGATGCCCATCGTCGAGACGGTGTACACGAAGCCGCGTGAGCGCTCCGTGATCATGCGCAGTCGTTCGTCGCTCGATGTCGGCGCGGCGAGGAAGATGCGGTCGAGGCCGTACTCGTCGGCCGCGGCGATCCAGTCGGCACCCTCGTCCGGCACGAGGTCGGGCGTGATGAGTCCCGCTCCGCCGGCCTCGCGCAGCTCGCGGGCGAACTGCTCGACGCCGTGCTGGAGGACGAGGTTCCAGTACGTCATGACGACGACGGGCTTGTCCACGCGGGCCCGCACGCGGCGGATCGCCTCGAACACGTCCGCGACGCGGAATCCGTTCTCGAGCGCCTCGACTGTCGCGGCCTGGATGACGGGGCCGTCCATGACGGGGTCGGAGTAGGGCATACCGAACTCGAGGACGTCGAATCCCGATTCGAGGACGGCGACGGCGGCCTCGACCGACGTGTCGAGGTCGGGGAATCCCGCGGGCAGGTAGCCGATGAGGGCGCCCCCGCGGTCCCGCCGCGCGGCGTCGATCGCGTCGGCGACCGGGCTCTGGGTCGTCGTGGTCACTTGGCGCCCCCCTCGGTGCGATCCGCCTCGCCGAGGTGGAAGTACTCGGCGGCGGTCTCCATGTCCTTGTCCCCGCGGCCCGAGAGGCACACGAGGATCGTCGCGTCGGGGCCGAGCTCGCGGCCGAGGTCGATGACGCCCGCGAGGGCGTGGGCCGACTCGATCGCCGGGATGATGCCCTCCGTGCGTGCGAGGAGCCGGAACGCCTCCATCGCGGCGGCGTCCGTGACGGGCAGGTAGTTCACCCGCCCGAGCTGCGCGAGCCAGGAGTGCTCCGGCCCGACGCCCGGGTAGTCGAGGCCGGCCGAGATCGAGTGCGACTCGATCGTCTGCCCGTCCTCGTCCTGCAGCAGGAGCGTGCGGGAGCCGTGCAGCACGCCCGGCCGCCCCTGGCCGATCGTCGCGGCGTGCCGCGGGGTCTCGACCCCGTCGCCCGCCGCCTCGTACCCGTAGAGGGCCACCGACTCGTCGTCGAGGAAGGCCGTGAACGTACCGATCGCGTTCGAGCCGCCGCCGATGCACGCCGCGACGGCGGTCGGCAACGCGCCCGTCTGTTCGAGCACCTGCGCGCGCGCCTCCTGTCCGATGATCGCCTGCAGATCGCGGACCATCGCCGGGAAGGGGTGGGGACCAGCGGCCGTGCCGAAGATGTAGTTCGTCGTCTCGACCTGGGCGACCCAGTCGCGCAGCGCCTCGTTGATGGCGTCCTTGAGGGTCGCCGAACCGGCCTCGACGGACACGACCTCGGCACCGAGCAGGCGCATGCGCGCGACGTTGAGGGCTTGGCGGGCCGTGTCGACCGCGCCCATGAAGATCGTGCACTCGAGGCCGAACAGTGCGGCGGCCGTCGCGGTCGCGACGCCGTGCTGCCCGGCGCCCGTCTCGGCGATCACGCGCGTCTTGCCGATGCGCTTCGTGAGGAGCGCCTGTCCGAGCACGTTGTTGATCTTGTGGGAGCCGGTGTGGTTGAGGTCCTCGCGCTTGAGCAGGATGCGGGCGCCACCCGCGTGCCGGGCGAAGCGAGGCGCCTCCGTGAGGAGCGAGGGACGACCCGAGTAGTTGCGGTGCAGATCGTCGAGCTCGGCCGCGAAGGCGGGATCCGCGCGCGCCTCGTCCCACGCGACGGTGAGCTCGTCGAGCGCGGCGATGAGGCTCTCTGGGACGAATCGTCCGCCGAAGGAGCCGTAGTACGGGCCGGTTGCGTCGGTGTATACGCTCATGCGTTGAGGAAGCTCTCCAGGGTCGTTGCGGGGTCGCCGTTCGTCACGAGCGCCTCGCCGATGAGGACCGCGTCGGCGCCCGCGTCGACGTAGCGCCGGACGTGGGCGGGCTCGAGGACCGCCGACTCGGCGACCCGCACGACCCCCTCGGGGTACAGGGGTGCGAGTTCGGCGAAGATCTCGGGACGCAGTTCGAATGTGGTCAGGTCGCGCGCGTTGACGCCGAGCACGCGGGCGCCCGCGTCGAGACCGCGCAGCAGCTCGTCCCGCGTGTGGGCCTCGACGAGCGGCGTCATGCCGAGCTGCTCGGTGAAGCGCGCGAGGCGTTCGAGCAGTGCCTGGTCGAGGCCCGCGACGATGAGCAGGGCGAGGTCCGCACCGGCGGCCCGCGCCTCGAGCAACTGATACTCCTCGGCGATGAACTCCTTCCGGAGGACGGGCACGTCGACCGTCGCCCGCACGGCCGCGAGATCGTCGAGCGAGCCCTTGAAGCGACGCTCCTCCGTGAGCACGGAGATCGCCGCCGCACCGGCCGACGCGTACGTCCGCGCGAGCGCGGTCGGATCCGCGATGTCCGCGAGGTGACCGCGAGAGGGGCTCGCGCGCTTCACCTCGGCGATGACGTTGATCCGGTCGGTGCGTGCGAGTGCCGCGTACCCGTCGAGCGCGCGCGCACGGTCGAGCGCGGCCCGCTCGACCTCGGCGGTCGGGCGGGCCTCCCGGCGGCGTGCGGCGTCCTCGAGCGCTCCCTCGTAGAGTTCGGCGAGCACCCTAGTCGACCTTCGGACCGAAGCCCGCCGCGCGGAGGACGGGCCACAGGATCGCGCCGACGACGAGCAGGCCTACGCCGACCCAGACGAGCACCTCGTTCGCGAACCAGATCCCGAAGGTGCCGAGCGTGACGCCGACGAGCATGACCACGACGCTCGTCCAGGCCGCGACCGAGTGCCCCTCGTCCTCGTGGTGTTCCTGGGCGGCGGTGGTGACGGCCTTCTCGGTCATGCGTGTGCTCCTTGTCGCGCTGATGGCGGGTCCAGTCTACCGATCTCGCGCCGCCCCGTCGTCCGGCTCGCGCCGCTCGGCGTCGGTGGCGACCGGATCCGTCGTCGCCGCGTCCGCGGGTGTCACCGCATCGGTGGTCGTCGTCCGCGCGGTGGGCGCGGCCTCGGTGCCCGTCCCGTCGTCGACGGTCGCCCCGTCGTCCACCGCGTCGTCCGGAGCGATCGTCGCGTCGGTCGGCGGCTCGGCGCCGACCGCATCGGCGCCCGTCGGATCGTCACCGTGACTCAGCGCGTCCCACTGGTCGACGCGGTCGTCGCCGACGGCGCGCTCCCGGGGAGCCGCATCGCCGCCCGCGGTGTCCTCGAACCGCGCGCCGTACTTGCGCGACGAACCCGGCCAGCGTCGGCCGGTCGCGATCGTCCAGCACCCGGCCGCGACGAGCACGACACCGGCGAGGATCGCGACCCACGGCCACGGCGACGCGACGAGCGATCCCTCGACGACGAGCGCCGACGTCGCGTGGACGCCGCTCACGCCCGTCTTCTCCGCGACGTCCGCGCTCACGGCGCCGAGGGGCGAGGCGAGCGCGACCCCCGTCACGAGCAGCACCGTCCCGCCGAGCAGGGCCTCGAGCGCGCCGAGCACGATCCGGAACACCGGGCCGGCGAGCGCGAGGCCCGCGACGCCCGCGAGCCCCGCGAGTGCGAGCGCCATGAGCGCCGGCGCGGCCGTCTCACCGCGGGACGAACCGGGCGTCGTCCCCGGATCGAGGGCGATCTCGAACGTGAACCACGTCTGCGACCACGCGAGGATCGCGATCCCGGCGCCGGCGACGAGCGCGAGCAGCGCGATGCGCTTCGCCCGCTTGCCGTCGAGCGCCCCGCCCGTCATGCGTCCGGGGCCGTGAACCGCACGGCGAGCGGATCACCGTCGAAGCACGTCCGCGTGCCCGTGTGGCACGCGGGGCCGTGCTGATCGACCTCGAGGTGCAGGGAGTCGGCGTCGCAGTCGACGGCGAGCGCGACGACGCGCTGGGTGTTCCCCGACGTGTCGCCCTTCCGCCACAGCTCCTGCCGGGAGCGCGACCAGTACACGGCCCGACGCTCCGCGAGCGTCCGCCGCAGCGACGCATCGCTCATGTAGGCGAGCATGAGCAGCTCACCCGTGTCGAACTGCGTGACGACCGTCGGGACGAGCCCGCCGTCATCGAAGTGCACGGCCGCGACGATCTCGTCGATCTGTTGCGGCGACAGCTCCGCGAGGACGCGTTCGTTCGTGCTCACACGCCCACCTCCCCGACCTCGCGGACGGTCAGCCCGTCGGCGGCGAGCGCCGACTTCACCTCGCCGATCGTGAGCTCGCGGTGGTGGAACACGCTCGCCGCGAGGACGGCGTCGGCGCCCGCGTGGACCGCCGGCGCGAAGTCCCCGACCGCGCCCGCACCGCCCGAGGCGATGACCGGCACGTCCGCGCAGGCCCGCACGAGCCGGATGAGCTCGAGATCGAAGCCGCGCTTCGTGCCGTCCGCGTCCATGGAGTTCACGAGCAGCTCGCCCGCACCCCGCGAGGTCGCCTCGACGGCCCACTCGAGCGCGTCCAGGTCGGTCTCGCGACGGCCACCGTGGGTCGTCACGACGAAGCCGGACGCCGTGCGCGGCGAGCGCTTGATGTCGAGCGAGAGCACGAGCACCTGATTGCCGAACACGGAGCTGATCTCGTCGAGCAGGTCCGGGCGCGCGATCGCCGCCGAGTTCACGCCGATCTTGTCGGCCCCCGAGGCGAGGAGGCGACGCACGTCCTCGACCGATCGCACGCCTCCGCCGACCGTGAGCGGGATGAACACCTGCTCGGCCGTGCGGGTCACGAGGTCGAACGTCGTCGCGCGGTCGTCGCTCGTCGCGGTCACGTCGAGGAACGTGAGCTCGTCGGCACCCTGCTGCGCGTACAGCGACGCCAGCTCGACGGGGTTGCCGGCGTCCTGCAGATCGAGGAAGTTGACGCCCTTGACGACGCGGCCACCGGCCACGTCGAGGCAGGGGATGACGCGGACCGCGAGTCCGCTCCCGGTCGTGGTCATCGCTCCCCCTACATCCGCGCGGCCTGGAGGGCGGTCACGATGATCGCCCGTGCCCCGAGGCCGTGCAGTTCGTCCATGATGGCGTTCACGTCGCCGACGGGCACCATCGAGCGCACCGCGACCCACTCGGTGTCGCGCAGTGGCGAGATGGTCGGCGACTGGAACCCCGGCGTCACGGCGACCGCCTGCTCGACGCGGTCGGTCGGGATGTCGTAGTCCATGAGCGCGTACTTGCGTGCGACGAGGACGCCCTCGAGCCGGCCGATGAGCGTCGCAGCGGCGTCGACCTTCTCGGGTGTCGAGATGAGGACGGCCGTGGATTCGAGGATCACGGGGCCGAACACCTCGAGCCCCGCCTTGCGGAGCGTGCCGCCAGTCGAGACGACGTCGGCCACGGCGTCCGCGACCCCGAGCCGGATCGCCGACTCGACGGCACCGTCGAGCTTCACGAGCGTCGCGTCGATACCGTGCTCGTCGAACCACGTGCGCAGCAGCCCCTCGTAGCTCGTCGCGACGCGCTTGCCCTGCAATTGCGAGACGTCGGTGAACTGTCCGGCCGGGCCCGCGAAGCGGAACGTCGAGTCGCCGAAGTCGAGGGCGCGCACCTCGGTCGCCTCGGACTCGGCGTCGAGCAGCAGATCGCGGCCCGTGACACCGATGTCGAGCACGCCCGAGCCGACGTACGTCGCGATGTCCCGCGGGCGCAGGTAGAAGAACTCGACGTTGTTCCGCGGGTCGATCGCGACGAGTTCGCGGCTGTCGTGGCGACCGCGGTAGCCGGCCTCCTGCAACATCTCGTCGGCCGTCACGGAGAGCATGCCCTTGTTGGGCACGGCGATGCGCAGCATGCGTTCAGGTTCCTTCGTCTTCACGGAGCGGACCTCCGTCGTCAGGGTGTCATCGGGTGCGGTCGCCGGGGGACGGCCGTCGCGGTGGGTCAGAGGTAGCGGTACACGTCGGCGGGCGTGAGGCCCTTCGCGATCATCATGACCTGGAGATGGTAGATGAGCTGCGACATCTCCTCCGCGGCCTCGGCGTCCGTCTCGTACTCGCACGCCATCCAGACCTCGGCGGCCTCCTCGACGATCTTCTTCCCGATGCCATGGACCCCGGAGTCGAGCTCCCGGACCGTTCCCGACCCCTCGGGGCGCACACGCGCCTTCTCGCTCAACTCGTCGAACAGTCCATCGAACGTCTTCACACCGACAGCGTAGTCGCCTCGGTCGTCGTCCCGTGCGCATGCGCCGCCGCGGCGGCACGCAGCTCGGCGATACGCTCCGACGGCTCGCCGCGGAACACGGCCGAGCCGGCGACGAACGTGTCGGCCCCGTGCTCGGCGGCGATGCCGATCGTGTCGCTCGTGATCCCGCCGTCGACCTGCAGTTGCAGCTCGAGGCCCGTGCGCTTCGCGTACTCCGCGGCTCGACGCAGTTTCGGCATGGTCTCGGGCATGAACGACTGGCCGCCGAAGCCGGGCTCGACCGTCATGACGAGCAGCTGATCGAACGAGCCGATGATCTCCTCGACCGCCTCGAACGGGGTGCCGGGGCGGATCGCGATGCCGGCACGCACACCCTTCTCGCGGAGTCGCCGCGCGAGCGTGACGGGTGCGGTGACGGCCTCGGCGTGGAACGTGATCGACCAGACGCCGAGGTCGGCGTAGTCGAGTGCCCAGCGGTCGGGGTCCTCGATCATGAGGTGCAGATCGAGCGGGACGGGGCTCACGGCCTGGAGCCGTTCGACGACGGGCACACCGATCGTGAGGTTCGGCACGAAGTGGCCGTCCATGACGTCGACGTGCGCCGCGTCCGCGCTCGAGATCCGCTCGAGCTCCGTCCCGAGCGAGGCGAAATCGGCGGCCAGGAGCGAGGGATTGATGCGTGCACCCATGCCCCGACCCTACCGCCGCCCATCGGCCCCATCCCCCGCCCACCCTCCCCCGCCCCACCCGTCGCCCCACCCTCGCCGCACTCACCCCAGCCGAATTCCGGGTGGTTTTCGGGGTTCCGGGGCACCCGGAACCCCGAAAACCACCCGGAACGCGGGATCGTCGCGGTGCCGTCGTCCGGGATGTGGATCGCCGTCGTCCACCGGTCCTCGTCGGCCGTGCCCTGGGGCGGCCGGGGCCGGGCACGCTCGGGCCATGACTGCTCGATTCCATGTCCCGATCCCACCTGGGCCGTTCCGCGTCGCCGAGGGGCTGCGCGCGGGGCTCACGCCCGACCGCCTGCGCGGCGACGAACTGCACCGACCGCACCACGGCGTCCGCACCGCGACGCCCGTCGAGGACGATGTCGGGTTCTGTCGAGCCTTCGTCCCGCGGCTGCGACGTGATCAGGCGCTGACGGGCCCCTCGGCCGCGCACGTGTACGGCCTCCCGCTGCCTGCACGGCTCCACGGACTTGACACCGTGCACGTCGCGGTCGCCGATCCCGCCACGCCGCCTCGCGCTCGCACCGTGCGCGGCACCCGGATCCGGCCCGACCTGTGGCGCGTCGTCCGTGTTTCGGGGATGCCCCTGACGAGCCCGTTCACGACGTGGATCACGCTCGCACGCTGGCTCGACGTCGATGAGCTCACCGAGGCCGCGGACGCGCTCGTGACGCGTTCGACGAACTATCCCGGACTCGTCGGTCGTCGCCCGTATGTCGGCTTCGAAGCCCTGCGGCGACGGGTGGCCGGCCTCCGCGGCCTGACCGCCGTGGCACTGCTGCGCGAGGCGGCGCTCCGCGCGCGGCCCGGCGTCGAGTCGCCGCTCGAGACGAGACTGCGTAGGCGGCTCGTCGCGGCGGGTTTCCCCGAGCCCGAAGTGGGCGGTGCGGTCGCGGCCGCCGATGGTCGGACACTGCACGGCGACCTCGTCTACCGCGACGAACGCGTGATCCTGGAGTACGAGGGGGACGTGCACCGGGAGCGCACGAGATTCCGGCGCGATATCACGCGCGGTCGGCGACTGCGCGGAGGTGGTTGGCACGTGATCCGCGTGACGATCGACGACCTCGGCGGCCCGGCCTTCGCGGAACTCTGCCGCGACCTGGCCAAGCTGGTGCCCCGAGGCCCGGCCGAGTGAACGTCGGCATCCGGGTTCCGGGTGGTTCTCGGGGTTCCGGGGCACCCGGAAGCCCGAGAACCACCCGGAATTCTGTGGGGCGGCCGGGGCCGGTCAGGGGGTGCGGCGGAGGAGCGCGAGGAACATCGCGTCGGTGCCGTTGCGGTGGGGCCACAATTGCACGGACGTGCCGTGGCCCGAACCGTCGGCGGGCGTGAGCGGACGGTGCGCGAGCTCGAGGCCCGGACGGGCGACCGCGCGCACGACCGCCTCGGCGTCGAGCGCCTCGACGTCGTCGCGACGAAGCGCCCGGCGGACGACGCCCGTCGTCTCGGCGAGGTGCGGCGAACACGTGACGTACGCCACGACACCGCCCGGACGGGTCGCGTCGAGCGCGGCGTCGAGGAGCGCCTCCTGGATCTCGACGAGCGCGCCGACATCGACGGGCGACTTGCGCCAGCGCGACTCCGGACGACGGCGGAGCGCACCGAGCCCCGTGCAGGGGGCGTCGACGAGCACGCGGTCGTACCGGGCGGGTTCGAGCTCACCGATCTCCCGCCCGTCGAGCTCGCTCACGGGCACGCCGAGCCGGAGCGGCTCGAGCGCCCGCCGAACGAGGCGGGCGCGCGCCGGCTGCACCTCGTTCGCGACGAGTTCGGTGCCGTCGCGTCGCGCGAGCGCCGCGAGCAGCGCGGCCTTCCCACCGGGACCGGCGCACAGATCGAGCCACCGCTCCCCCGGCACGATCGGCGTCGACGCCGCCAGTGCGAGCGCGACGAGCTGCGAGCCCTCGTCCTGCACGCGCACGGTGCCGTCCGCGACCTCGGCGACCGCTGACGGGTCGCCGCGCAGCAGTCGGAGACCGAGCGGGCTCGCGGTGCCCTCCTCGAGCAGATCCGGGTGCGCGTCGAGCAGCGATGCCGCGTCGGCGAATCCCGGCAGCGCGACGAGCCCGACCCGCGGCGAGGCGTTGTCGGCGGCCACGAGCGCATCGAGTTCGTCCTGCCGCCCCTCGGCCGTGAGCGCATCGCGAAGGGCGCGGACGATCCAGGCCGGATGCGAGGTGGTGGCCTCGACGAGCGCATCGCCGTCGAGGCGCTCGGCGAAGCGCGCGCGCCAATCGTCGAGGGAGGTCCGCGAGACGGTGCGCATGACCGCATTGACGAACCCTGCGGCCCCGCGTGAGGCGACCTCGCGCGCGAGCTCGACGGTCTCGTTGACGGCGGCGTGGGGCGCGACGCGCGTGGCCAGGAGCTGGTGGGCGCCCAGCCGGAGCACGTCCCGCACGGGTGCGTCGATCAGGTCGATCGACCGGTCGGCGGCGAGCGCGATGATCGCGTCGTAGGTGCCGCGGCCACGGAGCGTTCCGAAGCAGAGTTCGGTCGCGAGCCCCGCGTCGGCGGCGCTCAGTCGCGCCTCGGCGATCCGGTGCGGCAGGAGCAGGTTCGCGTACGCCTCGTCGGTGTCGACGGCGTGCAGCACGTCGTACGCGACGCGGCGGGCCGCCGTCGCGCCGCCGCCCCCGCGGGACGGCCCACGCCGCTCGGGGCGAGCGCGTTCGGCCGCGTCGTGCCGTGCCCCGCCACGTCCCGCGCCGTTGCGCGGCGAGCCGCCCCCGCCCGGGCCGCCCCTCCCGGACCCGTCGCCGCCCGAGCCGTTCCGGCCGGATGCCCCGCCCCGTGGGCGCTTGCCCGAGCCGTCACCGTCGCGCGTCACGAGAGCACCGCCCGTCCGTCGGCGACGCCGCGCAGCCAGTCGGCGGCCCGCATGGGTCGCTTGCCGGGCGGTTGCACCTCGAGCAGTTCGAGGGGTCGGTCGCCGGTTCCGACGAGCACGCGCTTGCCGGCCCACACGACCTCGCCCGGTCCGAGCGCGGACGGTGCGAGGCGCGCGAGGTCGTCGTCCGGGCGTCCGGCGCGCAGGATCTTGAGGCGGCCGTCACCGAGCGCGCTGCTCGCGCCCGGCTCGCTCGTGACGCCCCGGATGCGGGCGTGGACGACGTCCGCCGGGCCGCGCCAGTCGATGTGGCCGTCGGCGGTGGTGAGTTTCGCGGCGGTGGTCGGCTCGCCCAGTTGCGGTGACGGTGACGCCGTGCCGGCGGCGATCGCGTCGACGGCCGCCCGCACGTCGTCGGCGCCGTCCACGCCGAGCCGTTCGAGCAACTCGTCGGCCGTCTCGCCGTCGCCGATCGGGACCTCGCGCTGCAGGTGGAGTGGACCCGTGTCGAGCCCCTCCTCGAGTGTGAACACCGAGACGCCCGTCGTCCGCTCACCGGCCATGAGGGCGCGCTGCACGGGGGCGGCTCCGCGCCAGCGCGGTAGGAGCGAGAAGTGCAGGTTGATCCAGCCGTGCGCTGGCGTCGACAGGAGCGGTTCGCGCACGAGGCCGCCGTAGGCGACGATGACGCCGAGCTCGGGGGCGAGCGTCGCGATGCGCGCCGTCTCGTCCGCGCCGAGCGCGGTGGCGTGCACGATCGGGAGGCCGAGCTCGGCGGCCCTCGCCGCGACGGCGGACGGTGTGAGGCGCCGCCGCCTCCCCACGGGGGCATCGGGGCGGGTGACGACGGCCACGATCTCGTGGCCCGCGTCGACGAGGGCATCGAGTGTCGGGACCGCGACGGGCGGCGTTCCGGCGAACACGATTCGCATGTGTGCGACTCCTTGCGGCTGGTGGGGTTCGGGGTCCGGGCCCCCGGGGAATTCTAGGACGGGCACGGTCCGGGCCCGTGAGCGGGACGATCCGGGGACACCCCGCGACTCGCGCGGGCCGGGCGGGGGCGATCGTCGCCGGTGCACTCGACGGCGATCGAACCGGCGTGCCGGGGCGCGTGACGGGGCCTCAGAACAGGTGCGGCGGATCGAGCCTGACGCGCAGGGTCGATCCGCGTCCGCGTGGACGACCGGCGACCGCCGGCCGCCCCGAGGTCGCTGCCTTCACGATCTCGACCTTGAGGCGTCGCGCGACCTCCGCCCCGGCCGCGTACCCGAACCTGATCGTGGCGCGGACGGATCCGTCGTCGTCGGGCACCGGGCCGAGGATCCGGACGCCGTCGAGATCACGCACCGCGTCGAGCGCTCGATCGACCTCGGCGGCGGTCCCGCTGACCGTGCCGACGCGCACCGCGGGCGGGAACTCGAGCGCGCGCCGGTCGGCGAGCTCGGCGGCGGCGTACGCGGGTTGCCGCCAGTCGACGAGCGCGCGTCCGGGCCCCTCCTCGGCGCCGACGAGGACGGCGGACCCCCTGTCGGCGAGGAGGGCGGCCGCGGACGACCAGTAGCGCAGCGCCTCGAGACCGACGTCGAGTGCCTCCCGCGCGAGGAGCCGTTCGCCGTCGAGCAGCAGGACCGCGCGGTAGCCCTGCGCCGGGACGGGTTCGGCGCCGCGGGTCGAGACGACGAGCGCGGGAGCCGCGCCGATCGAGACGAGTCCCGTCTCGCCGTCCGCCACGACGACACGCACACCGGGGAACGCGCGTCCGAGCTCCTCCGCGGTGCGTCCCGCGCCGACCGCGATCGAGCGGAGTCGCTCGCCGCCGCACTCGGGGCACCGCCAGCCGGCGTTCGTCGTCCCGCACACCGCGCACGTCGGCGCGGCGCCCGCGCGCGCGAGTCGCAGCGGCCCGCCGCACGCGCGACAGCGTGCGAGTGTGCGACACGAGTCGCACGCGAGGCCGGGGACGTAGCCCGCTCGCGCGACCTGGACGAGGACGGGACCCGAGTCGAGTGCCTCGCGCGCGAGCCGCCAGGCCGCGGACGGGATGCGTGCGCCACGGGCGCCCGCCTCGTCGCCGATGACGGCGTTCGAGGGGACGATCTTCGGTGGCCGGAACCGCGTCGGTGCGACGGGGCGCAGCCAGCCGATCTCGACGAGCCGCTCCGTCTCGACGCTCGGCGCGTGGGCGGCGAGGACGAGCGTCGTCCCCTCGCGGCGCTGGCGGGCGAGCGCGACCTCGCGCGTGTGCGCGTACGGGGCGAGCGGTTCCTCGAAGGAGTCGTCGCCGTCGTCCCACACGATGACGCACGCGAGCCGCGACGCGGGCGCGTAGACGACGGATCGCGTGCCGATGACGACGCCGGCCTCGTCGCCGAGGCACGCGAGGAAGTCGCGATAGCGGACCGCGGGCTTCGCGCGCGTGTCGAGCCGTCGGATGCGGTCCGCGGGCAGGCGCACCTCGAGCGCGGCACCGAGGAGCTCGACGTCGCGGAAGTCCGGGACGGCGACGATGACATCGCGTCCTGCGGCCACGTACGTGGTCGCGAGGTCGGCGATGAGGCCGAGGGCCCTCGGCACACCGACCGGTTCCCGCCGGCCCGGCGGGTGCACGGTGTCGACGCCGGTGGGCACGCGAAGGGCGATCCGTCGGTCGTCGCCGCCCGTCAGCTCGGCCCAGTCGTCGGGGGTGTAGGTGGCCGGTGGCTCCGGGATGTCGATCACGGTTTCCGCGTCCCGCGCCACGGGCTCCCCCCGCACCTCGAGCCATCGCTGCTCGACGCGCACCGAACGCTCCGGGATCGCGAGGCGGAGGACGTCCGCCGCGGTGCCGGCCTGACGGTCCGCGACCTCGCGCGCGAGCGCGGCGATCTCCGGGGTCAGGACGGGTGCCTCCGAGACGAGTTCCTCGATCTCGGCGAGATCGCCGGCGTACTCGGCCTCGTCGACCACCTCGACGACGTACGCGGGCAGGACGCGCTTGCCCGAGCGCAGCGGCACGCGGACGCGCATCCCCGGCCCGACGCGCCCGACGAGCGCCGCGGGGACGCGGTACTCGAGGAGCCGGTCGAGCTGCGGGAGCGGCGTCGCGACGACGACCCGCGCGACGTCCGGCGCGTCGGCGGGCACCGTGCTCAGGCGCCGACCGCGGCGCGCAGCGCGTCGACCCGGTCGAGGCGCTCCCACGTGAAGTCGGGCAGCTCGCGACCGAAGTGGCCGTAGGCCGAGGTCTGGTGGTAGATCGGCCGGAGCAGGTCGAGCTCGCTGATGATCGCGTTCGGGCGGAGGTCGAAGACCTCGCGCACGGCGCGGACGATCTCCGTCGCGGGCACGTGCTCGGTGCCGAACGACTCGACGTAGAGCCCCACGGGCTCGGCCTTCCCGATCGCGTAGGCGACCTGCAGTTCGAGGCGGTCCGCGAGACCGGCCGCGACGACGTTCTTCGCGACCCAGCGCATCGCGTACGCGCCGGAGCGGTCGACCTTCGAGGGGTCCTTGCCGCTGAACGCGCCGCCGCCGTGGCGGGCCATGCCGCCGTAGGTGTCGACGATGATCTTCCGACCGGTGAGTCCGGCGTCGGCGCGGGGGCCGCCGTCGATGAAGCTGCCGGACGGGTTGACGAGCACGAGCGGCGAACCCGAATCGAGGTCCACGAGGTCGAGGACGGGACGGATGACGTGTTCGGTGACGTCGTGGGCGATGCGCTCCTGCGTCACGTCGGGGTCGTGCTGCGTGGAGAGCACGACCGTCTCGACCGTGCGGGGGGTGTCGCCCTCGTAGCCGACCGTGACCTGCGTCTTCCCGTCGGGGCGGAGGTAGTCGAGTTCGCCCGATTTGCGGACCGCGGCGAGGCGCTCGCTCATGCGGTGCGCGAGCCAGATCGGCATCGGCATGTAGACGTCGGTCTCGCGGCTCGCGTAGCCGAACATGATGCCCTGATCCCCGGCGCCGAGCCGGTGGAGTTCCTCGACGGATCCGCCGCGGTGCTCGAAGGACGTGTCGACGCCCTCGGCGATCTCGCGTGACTGCTCGCCGATGGAGACCGACACGCCGCAGGAGGAGCCGTCGAAGCCGACCTCGCTCGAGGTGTAGCCGATGCCGGAGATGCAGTCGCGCACGATGCCGGGGACGTCCGCGTAGCCGGACGTCGACACCTCACCCGCGACGTGCACCTGGCCGGTCGTGACGAGGGTCTCGACGGCGACGCGCGAATCGCGGTCGACCGTGAGCAGCGCGTCGAGGATGCGGTCGGAGATCTGGTCGCAGATCTTGTCCGGGTGCCCCTCGGTGACGGATTCCGAGGTGAACAGTCGAAGGTCGGGCATGCCGTGGCTCCAGTGGGACGGGGTGGTTGGGAGTGTGGTCGTGGGCCGGTCAGTCGGGTCGCACGAGGTCGAGGACGACGTCGGCGACGGACGCCTTGTCGCCGGAGTGGGCCGCGACGATCGTTCCCGCCGCGTCGATGATCTCGATGCGGTTGTCGGGCCGGGCGAATCCCTCGTGCCAGCCGACGCGATTGACGACGAGGTAGTCGCAGCCCTTGCGGGCGATCTTCGCGCGAGCGAGAGCGCGGAGCGCATCGTCGTCCGGCTCGGTCTCGGCGGCGAACCCGATGATGGTCTGCCCCGGCGTTCGGGTCGCGGCGAGGTCGCGCAGGATGTCGGGGTTCTTCGTGAAGGTGATGGTGAGCTCGTCGCCCGCCTGCTCCTTCTTGATCTTGCCGTCCGCGACGTGCTCGGGGCGGTAGTCGGCGACGGCGGCCGCCATGACGATCGCGTCGTGTCGCGACGCGACCTCGGCGCACGCGTCCGCGAGCTGTGCGGCCGAGGAGACGACGACGGTCGTGACGCCCTCGGGCGCGGGAACTTCGAGGTTCGCGCCGATGAGCGTCACCTCGGCGCCGCGCGCCGCAGCCCGCTCCGCGATCGCGACGCCCTGACGTCCGGACGAGCGGTTGCCGAGGAACCGGACGGGGTCGAGCGGCTCACGGGTGCCGCCGGCGGTCACGAGGAGCCGGACGCCCGAGAGGTCGCCCACGGGCCGCGCGCGCTCGGCGACGCCGCGACCCGCGGCGGTGAGCGCGGCCTCGACGACGACACCGGGGTCCTCGAGTCGACCGGGCCCCTCGTCGGGACCCGTCAGGCGCCCTTCGGCGGGCCCGACGATCGTCGCGCCACGGGCCTCGAGTCGGGCGATGTTCGCCTGGGTCGCGGGGTTCGACCACATCTCGGTGTGCATCGCGGGAGCGATGACGAGCGGCGCGCGCGAGGCGAGCACGGTCGTGCCGAGCAGGTCGTCGGCGAGTCCGGTCGCGAGCTTCGCGATCGAGTTCGCGGTGGCGGGGACGACGACGACGACGTCGGCACGCTGGCCGAGCGCGACATGGCGGACCTCCTCGACGTCGTCGAAGAGGTCGTCCGTGACGGGATTGCGGGAGATCGCCTCGAGCGTCGGTCGACCGATGAATCGGAGCGCGGCGCCGGTCGGGACGACGTCGACGTGGTGCCCCGCGAGCACGAGGTCGCGAACCACCTGGACGGCCTTGTAGGCCGCGATGCCGCCGGTGATGCCGACGACGACGCGGTACGTGGGCCCGTGCTCCTCCTGCTGCGCCACGACGCCGGTGCTACTCGGCGGCGGGTGCGTCGTCGTCGAAGGTGAGTTCCTCGCCGAAGTCGACGCCCGCGTCGGGGAGCTCGATCTCCGGCGCATCGGTCATGACGAGCTTCTGTTCGTTGATCTCGCGGAGCGCGATCGACAGGGGCTTGTCGTCGATCGACGAGTCGACGAGCGGCCCGACGTTGTTGTAGATCGCGCCGTCGTGGAGATCGGCGTAGTAGTCGTTGATCTGTCGCGCCCGCTTCGAGGCGAAGATCACGAGCTGGTACTTGCTGTCGACGCGCGTCAGCAGTTCGTCGATGGGCGGGTCGATGATGCCCTGCGGCTTCTCGTTCATGCGTGCTCCTTCGTGAGTCCCATGAGGTGGACGAGGCGTCCTGCGGCCTCGGGGACCGTGTCGTTGACGACGAGCTCGTCGAACTCGTCCTGCGCGGCCAGCTCGACCTCGGCGGTGCGGAGTCGGCGTGCCTGCTCCTCGGCCGATTCGGTGCCACGGCCGACGAGTCGTCGGACGAGTTCGTCCCAGCTCGGGGGCGCCAAAAACACCAGTCTAGCCTCCGGCATGCGTTCGCGGACCTGACGCGCTCCCTGGAGATCGATCTCGAGCAGCACGGGGCGCCCGCGTTCGAGCGCCGCGCGCACCGAGGAGCGTGGCGTGCCGTAGCGGTAGGAGTTGTGCACCGTCGCGTATTCGAGGAGCTCGTCGTCGTCGACGAGGCGGTCGAACTCGGTGTCGGACACGAAGTGGTAGTGGACGCCCTCGATCTCGCCGGGCCTCGGCGCGCGGGTCGTCACGGAGACGGCGAGCGCCACCTCCGGGTAGTGGTCGCGGACGTACCCCGCGACGGTGCCCTTGCCGACGGCGGTCGGGCCGGCGAGCACGGTGAGTGCGGCGGGCGCGACGGCACCGCCACGTCGGACGAGGAACTCGCGCAGTCGCTCGCGCTGCTTCACGCCGAGACCGCCGAGTCGTTTGGAGGGCGAGATCGCGAGCTGTTCGAGGATGCGTGTCATCTTCGTCTGCCCGATGTGCGGGATCGCGAGCAGGAAGTTCGTGACCCGCAGCGAGTGCTCGGCCGCGTTCGCGGGGTCGGCGCTCGCATCGAGGACCTCGACCGTCGGGCGCTCCCCCGAGGCGATCGCACGCTTGACCTCCGCCCGCGCCCGCCGGGCCGCGACGGCGGCCCGGGAGGCGGCGGCGCGGTCGACGGGCGGCGGGGCCGCGGTCATCGGTACGTCTCCTCGAGTACACCGACCTGGCGGTCGATGGCCTCCGCGAGTCCGTCCTGCCCGGCACGCAGCAGGCCTCGCGATGCGGTGACGATCGTCGACGGTGCGACGGGGCCGAAGATCTCCCGCACGCGGGAGAACTCTGCGCCCTGGTGGCCGAAGCCGGGAGCCAGCACGGGCGCGGAGGGTGCGCGGGCGAGGTCCTCGAGGTCGATGTCGAGGAACTCGAAGTCGAGCGTCGCACCGAGCACGACGCCGACGGAGCCCATGTCGCCGGTCTCGTGCTCCCGGTTCCACTTCGCGGCGCGCGCCGCGATGCCGCCCGCGACGGTCCGGCCCTCCTGCGAGCCGCGGACGCGTCGCGCGGTCTGGACGCTCGCGGACTCGGGGTTGGAGGTCGCGGCGAGGATGAACAGTCCCTTGCCGTGGGTCTTCGCGAGTCCGAGCGTGTGCGCGAGCGTGTCGAAGCCCTGGTAGGGGTTGAGGGTCATGGCGTCGGCTTCGAGGGGCAGGCCCGGCGTCAGCCACGCCTCTCCGTAGGCCTCGAGGGTCGAGTCGACGTCCCCGCGTTTGACGTCGGCGATGACGAGCAGGCCCGCCTCGCGCGCCGCCGTGACGACGTCCTCGAGCACCTTGTAGCCGATCGCGCCGAAGCGCTCGTAGAACGCGACCTGCGGCTTGACGACGCCGACCCGGCCCGCGGCCGCCTCGACGACGCGCAGTCCGAACTCGTGTGCGCCGACGGCGGAGACCGGCAGCCCCCACTCCTCGAGCAGGTACGTGTGCGGATCGATGCCGACGCACAGGTGCCCGCGTCGTTCGATCGTCTCGCTCAATCGGCTGCCGAACGATTGCACCTCGTCCGCCCCCGCAGTCGCTTCGGTCATCCCCGGGCTCCCCTTCGCGCGTCGTTGTACTCCTGGAGCGAGGTCACGGTGACCCCGTCCTGCAGTGCGGTGAAGGACTCCACCGCAGCCGTCAACTCGGAGACCGTCGTGAAGATCGGGAGGTCCGCGGCGACCGTCGCCGTGCGGATCTCGTACCCGTCGAGGCGCGCGGAGCGTCCCGACGGGGTGTTGATCACGATGTCGATCTCTCCTCCGTGGATCATGTCGACAATGTTGCCGTCGTGATCCTGTGAGGTCCCCTCGTCGATGAGCTTCGTGTACTTGCCGACGACGCGGGCGGTGATCCCGTGGCGGGCGAGCACGAGCGCCGTGCCCTCGGTCGCGACGACGTCGAAGCCGAGGCTCACGAGTCGTGCGACGGGGAGGATGATGGAGCGCTTGTCCCGGTCGGCGACGGAGACGAACACCGTGCCGGTCGCGGGGACGCCGCCGTAGGCCGCCGCCTGGCTCTTCGCGAATGCGCGCGGGAACGTCGAGTCGATGCCCATGACCTCGCCCGTGGAGCGCATCTCGGGCCCGAGGATCGAGTCGACGACCCGGCCGTCCGCGGTGCGGAAGCGCTTGAACGGGAGCACGGCCTCCTTGACCGCGATGGGCGCGTCGACGGGCTGGAGCGTCCCGTCCTCCGCGGCGAGCAGGCCCTCGGCCCGCAGGGTCGCGATCGAGTCGCCCACCATGACGCGTGAGGCGGCCTTCGCGAGCTGCGTGCCGAGCGCCTTCGAGACGAACGGGACGGTGCGCGACGCACGCGGGTTCGCCTCGAGGACGTAGAGGGTCGTGCCGTGCAGCGCGAACTGCACGTTGAGGAGTCCGCGCACGCCGATGCCCTGGGCGATCTTGAGCGTCGCCTCGCGCACGCGTCGCAGTTCGGCGATCGAGAGCGAGATGGGCGGGAGCGTGCACGCCGAGTCGCCGGAGTGGATACCGGCCTCCTCGATGTGCTCCATGATGCCGCCGATGTAGAGCTCCTCGCCGTCATAGAGCGCGTCGACGTCGATCTCGGTCGCGTCGTCGAGGAAGCGGTCGACGAGGAGCGGGTGTGCGGGGCCGACGATGCCCTGTCCCGCGATGCGCTCGAAGTAGTCGTCGAGCTGCTCGGCGTCGTAGACGATCTCCATGCCGCGGCCACCGAGCACGAAGCTCGGGCGGACGAGCACGGGGTAGCCGATGCGCTCGGCGACCTCGTGCGCGCCGAGGCGGTCGATCGCGGTGCCGTTGTCGGGCGCGGTGAGTCCGCCCTCGGCGAGGATCGCGGAGAACAGGCCGCGCTCCTCGGCGAGATCGATCGCCTCGGGGCTCGTGCCGAGGATCGGCACGCCCGCGGCCTCGAGGCCCTTCGCGAGTCCGAGCGCGGTCTGGCCGCCGAGCTGCACGACGACGCCGACGAGTTCGCCGCGGCCGCGCTCGATGCGGATGATCTCGAGCACGTCCTCGAGCGTGAGCGGCTCGAAGTAGAGGCGGTCCGAGGTGTCGTAGTCGGTCGAGACCGTCTCGGGGTTGCAGTTGATCATGATCGTCTCGTACCCCGCGTCGTGCAGGGCGAACGAGGCGTGCACGCACGAGTAGTCGAACTCGATGCCCTGACCGATGCGGTTCGGGCCGGAGCCGAGGATGACGACCTTGCGGCGGTCCGAGGGCTCGATCTCGTTCTCGGTGTCGTAGCTCGAGTAGTGGTACGGCGTGAACGCGGGGAACTCGCCCGCGCACGTGTCCACCGTCTTGTAGACGGGGTGCACGCCGGCGTTCCAGCGGATCGCGCGCACGTCGCTCTCACCGAGGCCACGGAGCTCGCCGATCTGTGCGTCCGAGAAGCCGTGCCGCTTCGCGTGTCGCAGGAGTCCGGCGTCGATCGCGGGCGCCTCGCGGATGTCGTCGGCGACCTCGTTGACGAGCACGATCTGGTCGATGAACCAGCGGTCGATCTTCGTCGCCTCGAACACCTGCTCGGGTGTCGCGCCCTTCGCGAGGGCGATCTGCACGTCGACGATCCGGCCGTCCGTCGGGGTGCGGATGACGGTCAGCAGCTCGTCGACGGAACGCGGGTCGTCGGCCCACGTGAACGACGAGCCGCGCTTCTCGAGCGAGCGGAGCGCCTTCTGCAGTGCGGTCGTGAAGTTGCGGCCGAGGGCCATCGCCTCGCCGACCGACTTCATGGTGGTCGTGAGCGTCGGGTCGGCTGCCGGGAACTTCTCGAAGTTGAAGCGCGGGACCTTGACCGCCACGTAGTCGAGCGTCGGCTCGAACGAGGCCGGCGTGACCTTCGTGATGTCGTTCGGGATCTCGTCGAGGCGGTAGCCGATCGCGAGCTTCGCGGCGATCTTCGCGATCGGGAAGCCCGTCGCCTTCGAGGCGAGCGCGCTCGAGCGCGAGACGCGGGGGTTCATCTCGATCACGATGACGCGGCCCGTGTCGGGGTCGATCGCGAACTGGATGTTGCAGCCACCCGTGTCGACGCCGACGGCGCGGATGATCGCGATGCCGATGTCGCGCAGGTTCTGGAACTCGCGGTCGGTGAGCGTGAGGGCCGGCGCGACCGTGATCGAGTCGCCCGTGTGCACCCCGACGGGGTCGACGTTCTCGATCGCGCACACGACGACCGTGTTGTCGGCCGTGTCGCGCATGAGCTCGAGCTCGTACTCCTTCCACCCGAGGATCGACTCCTCGAGCAGGACCTCGCTCGTGGGCGACGAGAGCAGCCCGTCCTCCGTGATGCGCACGAGCTCCTCGCGCGTGTACGCGAACCCGGAGCCGAGCCCACCCATCGTGAACGAGGGACGGACGACGAGCGGGTAGCCGAGGTCCTCGGCGAACTCGATCGCCTCGTCGACGGTGCGGGCGATGTGCGATCGAGCGACGTCCGCGCCGCACTCGAGGACGAGGTCCTTGAAGATCTGGCGGTCCTCACCGCGACGGATCGCGTCGACGTCGGCGCCGATGAGTTCGACGCCGTGCTTCTCGAGGAGCCCGAGGTCGTGCAGCTTGATGGCCGCGTTGAGGGCGGTCTGACCGCCGAGCGTGGGGAGGATCGCGTCGGGACGCTCACGCTCGATGATCTTCTCGATGATCTCGGGCGTGATGGGCTCGACGTAGGTCGCGTCGGCGAAGTCGGGGTCGGTCATGATCGTCGCGGGGTTCGAGTTGACGAGGATGACGCGGATGCCCTCCTCGCGCAGCACGCGGCAGGCCTGCGTGCCGGAGTAGTCGAACTCGGCCGCCTGACCGATGACGATCGGGCCGGAGCCGATGACGAGGACGGAATTGATGTCGGTGCGCTTGGGCATAGGTCAGGCGTTCTCCTCGGCGGCGCCCTCGGGCGCGTCGGTCGTGCGGCGGTGCTCGAGCACCATGTCGCGGAAGCGGTCGAAGATGTCGGCCGAGTCGTGGGGTCCTGCAGCGGCCTCGGGGTGGAACTGGACGCTGAAGGCGGGGATGTCGAGGCAGCGGAGCCCCTCGACGACCTGGTCGTTGAGGCCCACGTAGCTGACCTCGGCGCGCCCGAAGCCGGCGGGCGTGTCGACGACCTCGCCGATCGGTGCGTCGACCGCGAAGCCGTGGTTCTGGGCGGTGATCTCGATGCGTCCAGTCGCCTGGTCGCGCACGGGCTGGTTGATGCCGCGGTGGCCGAACGGGAGCTTGTAGGTGCCGAAACCGAGGGCGCGGCCGAGCAGCTGGTTGCCGAAGCAGATGCCGAAGAACGGTGTCCCGTCGCGGAGCACGCTCTGCAGCAGCTCGACGTGTGCGGCCGACGCCTCCGGGTCGCCCGGGCCGTTGGAGTAGAACACGGCGGTCGGGGCCAGCGCGCGCAGTTCGTCGATCGTCGTCGTCGCGGGGACGACGTGGACGTCGAAGCCGCGCGCGGCGAGAGCGTGCACGGTCGCGCGCTTGATGCCGAGGTCGATGATCGCGACCGAGCCGATGCGCTCGCTCGTCGCGGGTTCGACGTACGCGGCGTCGGTCGAGACGACCGAGGACAGGTTGCGGCCCGCCATGGGCTCCTGCTCGCGGACGCGTCGCAGTTGCTCCTCGGGCTCGAGCCCCGCGGCCTCGCCCGAGAACACGCCGCCGCGCATGGCGCCCTCCGAGCGGATGCGCCGCGTGATCGCGCGCGTGTCGATCGAGCGGATACCGACGACACCGGCGTCGGCGAGCGCGTCGTCGAGGCTGCCCTCGGCGCGCCAGTTCGACACGACGCGCGAGGCGTCGCGCACGGCGAAGCCCGCCGTCCAGATGCGGCGGGACTCCATGTCCTCCGCGTTCACGCCGGTGTTGCCGATGTGGGGCGCCGTCTCGACGACGATCTGCCCCGCGTAGCTCGGGTCGGTCAGCGTCTCCTGGTAGCCCGTCATGCCGGTCGAGAACACCACCTCGCCGAGCGTCGTGCCGACGGCGCCGTAGGCGTCGCCCTCGTATCGCGTCCCGTCCTCCAGGACGAGCACGGCGGCTGTGGGTCGGGTCATCGGTTCTCCTCCGGGGGTGCGATGGAAACGAGGGCGTCGAGGCGATCGCGGAATCGCTCGCGGTCGTCGCGGTCGACGATGCGGAAGGTGGTCTCGACCTCGACCGCATCGGGCGCGTCGCCGCCGAGTCGCCAGCGGACGGCGCTGAGGCCGCCGCGCTCGACGACGCGGTCGATCGTCGCGGTCACCCCGTCGACGGCGACGATCGCGTCGGCGGGGATCAGGAACGGGTCGGCGCCGCGGACGCGCACGGCGAGACCGGATTCGACGAGTGCGAGTTCGGCCCGCCCGCGGTACGCGAGGGGCGGCACGGTGATGCGCTCGAGCGGCCTCGCGGCCTCGCTCGTGGCGACGTAGTGCACGTCGTCCCAGCGATCGGTCGGCTCAGGGCCCGCGGGCGGGGTGAGCGGCGTCGGGACGCCGGCCTGTGCGCGACGTCGTGAGCGCCAGCCGACGAGGGCCAGCACGGTGAACACGACGACCGCGACGAACAGGATCAGGGCCGTCACGACCTTCGGGTCAAGCTCCACGGACGTCCTCCGAACGCGCGGTCCGGAACCGCGCCGCCTCGGCGACGGCCCGGGGATCGGCGAGCACACCGTCGCGCAGCGTCGGCGTGCCGCGGTGCACGGTGTGCACGACACGGCCCGGCAGTTCACGTCCGAGGAACGGCGAGTTGATCGACTTGCCCGAGAGATCGTCGGTCGTGAACTCGCGCGTATCGCCCGGCTCGTAGAACACGAGGTCCGCCGGCTCGCCCGCGTCGAGCGGCCGGCCGGCCCAGTCCGCGGAGCCGATGCGGGCGGGCGTCTCGGACAGGACCCGGGCGACGTCGCGCCAGGTGAGGCGAACGGGCGCGACCATCGTCGTGTCCACGATGCGCAGGGCGGATTCGAGCCCGACCATGCCCATCGCGGCCCGGTCCCACTCGGTCTCCTTCGCGTCGACCGGGTGCGGCGCGTGGTCGGTCGCGACGATGTCGATCGTGCCGTCGGCGAGCGCGTCGCGCAGCGCCTCGACGTCGTCGGCGGTCCGCAGCGGGGGGTTGACCTTGAAGCGCGCGTCGAAACCGCGCACGAGCTCCTCGGTGAGGATGAGGTGATGAGGCGCGACCTCGGCGGTGACGTCGATGCCGCGATCCTTCGCCCACCGGACGATCTCGACCGATTCGCGCTTCGACACGTGGCACACGTGCAGGCGTGAGGAGACGTGCTCGGCGAGCAACACGTCGCGGGCGATGATCGAGGTCTCGGCGACGCCGGGCCAGCCACCGAGGCCGAGCTCGGCCGAGAGGGCCCCCTCGTTCATCTGCGCGCCCTCGGTGAGCCGCGGGTCCTGCGCGTGCTGCGCGACGACGCCACCGAACGTCTTCACGTACTCGAGCGCGCGGCGCATGATGAGCGGGTCGAAGACGCACTTCCCGTCGTCCGAGAAGACGCGCACGCGTGCGCGGCTCGAGGCCATCGCGCCGAGTTCGCTCAGGCGCTCCCCCTCGAGGCCGACCGTGACGGCACCGATCGGTTGGACGTCGGCGTACCCCGCCTCGCGGCCGAGTGCCTCGACGGCCTCGACGACGCCCGCGGTGTCCTGGACGGGCTGGGTGTTCGCCATCGCGAACACGGTCGTGAATCCCCCGCGGGCCGCCGCCCTGGTGCCCGTGAGCACGGTCTCGCTCGACTCGAAGCCGGGTTGACGCAGATGCGTGTGCAGGTCGACGAGGCCCGGAAGCAGCACGAGTCCCGTCGCGTCGATGCGCTCGGCGTCGGCGGGCACGTCGAGCGTGCCGGGCTCACCGATCGCCGCGATCGTCTCACCGTCGACGAGCACGTCGACGGTCTCCTCGCCGTAGCGGCGTGCGCCCGAATAGAGGGTCGCCGTCATCGTTCGTCTCCTTCTCGCGGACCGGAACACAGCAGATAGAGCGCCGCCATGCGGACGGAGACCCCGTTCGCGACCTGCTCGAGCACGGTGGACTGCGGGGAGTCGGCGGCGACGGACGCGATCTCGAGGCCGCGGTTCATCGGCCCGGGATGCATCACCATGGTACGCCCGGGCAGCGCCCGGAACCGCTCCTCGCCGAGGCCCCAGAGCCGCGCGTACTCGCGCGGGTTCGGGAAGTAGGCGTCGTGCATGCGTTCGGTCTGGATGCGCAGGAGCATGACGGCGTCGGGCGCGTCCGCGAGTGCCGCGTCGAGATCGTGCGTGATGGCGGCCGGCCAGACGCTCGTGTCGGCGGGCAGCAGGGTCGGCGGCGCGACGAGCGTGACGCGCGCGCCGAGCGTGGTGAGGAGCCAGACGTTGGACCGTGCGACGCGCGAGTGCAGGATGTCGCCGACGATCACGACGTGGACGCCGTCGAGATCGCGTCCCCGCGCGCCGTCGACGCCGTGGAGGCGGCGGCGCATCGTGAACGCGTCGAGCAGGGCCTGGGTCGGATGCTCGTGCATGCCGTCGCCCGCGTTGAGGATCGGCGTGTTGATCCATCCGCGCTCGGCGAGCAGTTGCGGCGCCCCGGTCGAGGGGTGGCGGATGACGACCGCGTCGGCACCGATCGCGCGCAGCGTCTGTGCCGTGTCCTTGAGGCTCTCGCCCTTCGAAACGCTCGATCCCTTCGCGGCGAAGTTGATGACGTCGGCGCTCAGCCGCTTCTCGGCGGCCTCGAACGAGATCCGGGTCCGGGTCGAGTCCTCGTAGAAGAGGTTCACGACCGTGATCCCGCGCAGGGCGGGGAGGCGCCGGACCTCCTGCTGGTCGACCCGGGCCATGTCCTCGGCGGTGTCGAGCAGCAACAGGGCGTCGTCGCGGGAGAGTTCCTTCGTGGACAGCAGGTGCTTCATGCGCCCTCCTCCGAGATCACGACGCGATCCTCCCCGTCGAGTTCTCGCAGCTCGACGCCGATGCGCTCGCTCCGCGCCGACGGAAGGTTCTTGCCGACGAAGTCCGCGCGGATCGGGAGCTCCCGGTGGCCGCGGTCGACGAGCACGGCGAGCTGGACCGCCCGGGGACGCCCGATCGCGCTGATCGCGTCGAGCGCCGCACGGACCGTGCGGCCCGAGTAGAGGACGTCGTCGACGAGCACGACGGTGCGGCCGTCGAGTCCTCCGGACGGGATCCGGGTCGGCTGCGGCGCGCGCGGTGTCCGTCGACGCAGGTCGTCGCGGTACATCGTGATGTCGAGCGCGCCGGTGATGGCATCCGGATCGAGCATCCGCCCCTCGGCCGCTTCGATGCGAGCCAGGTTCACGCCCAGACGCTTCGCGAGCTGAACGCCACGCGACGGGATCCCGAGGAGCACGAGTTCGTCTGCGCCCCGGTTGTGTTCGAGGATCTGGTGCGCGATGCGCACGAGGGCACGGTCGATGTCGTCCTGCTGCAGCACGGTGCGCTGATTCAAGGCGACCCCCTTCCCCGCCTCACGGGACGGTCATTAAAGGAAATCTGCGTTCGCGAGCCTACCAGTCCCGCGCGGTGCGCCCGGACGCCGGACGCGGTTCGTCTGCGTCCCGCTCGCAGCGGGACGCAGACGAACCGTTCACGATTCGACGACCGGTGGCACGCTCTCCGCGATCCGGCCCAGGAGGCCGTGCACGAAGCGGCCCGAGTCGTCGGTCGAATACTGCTTCGCGGCCTCGACGGCCTCGGTGATGGCGACCGCGGTCGGCACCTCGTCGTTCCAGCGGATCTCCCACACGGCCATGCGGAGGATCGCCCGGTCGAGTGCGGGCATGCGCTCGAGGGTCCATCCGCGCGCATAGCTCGTGAGGAGCTCGTCGATCTCGTCCTGGTGCTCGAGCACGCCGAGGACGATCTCGCGCGCGTAGCGCCAGCTCGTCTCACGCTCCGGCTGGGTCCGCGCCCGCTCGGCCTCCTGTGCGAGGAGTTCGGCCGCGGGCTCGTCGCGCACGTCCGCCGCGAAGAGCACGTCGATCGCCCGCTTGCGGGCCTTCGTGCGAGCGCTCACTAGTCGTTGACGCGACCGAGGTAGTCCCCCGTGCGCGTGTCGACCTTGACCTTGGTGCCCTGGTTGAGGAACAGGGGAACCTGGATCTCGGCGCCGGTCTCGACCGTCGCGGGCTTCGTGCCCGCGTTCGAGCGGTCACCCTGGAGGCCGGGCTCGGTGTAGGTGATCTCGAGGACGACCGATGCGGGGAGTTCGATGTACAGCGGCTCACCCTCGTGCAGCGCGATCTGGACCTCCTGTTGCTCGAGCAGGTAGTTCGCGGCGTCGCCGACGATCGTGTCGCTCAGCGTGAGCTGGTCATAGTCGCTCGTGTCCATGAACACGAAGCCGTCGCCGTCACGGTAGAGGTACTGGTAGTCGCGACGGTCCACGGTCGCGGTCTCGATCTTCGCGCCCGCGTTGTAGGTGCGGTCGACGGTCTTCCCCGAGACGACGTTCTTGATCTTCGTCCGGACGAACGCGCCGCCCTTGCCCGGCTTGACGTGCTGGAACTCGACGACCTGCCAGAGCTGTCCGTCGATCTTCATCACGATGCCGTTCTTGATGTCGGCGGTCGATGCCATTCGGTGAGTCCTTTGCTCGGTGGAAATGCCCGACGGGAGAGTCTAGCGGTCTCGGGCGAGTCGCGTCGATCGGGCGGCCGTCGATCGGGCGGGCGACGGGGCGGATCAGTAGGACGGGTAATGGAGTCCGTAGCCGAACAGCGGCGCGAAGATCAACAGCCACAGCAGGGTCCAGAGGAGACCGATACCGATCCCCACGTACCCGATGATGACGCCCGTGAGCGCGAGGCCGCGACCCTGCTCACCCGTGCGCGAGATCTGTGAGAGTGCGATGTGTCCGCACACGACGCCGGCGACCATGCCGAGTCCGAAGAACGGGAGGACCCACTGCAGGAGGAACCCGCCACCGGCACAGCAGATCGCGACGACCGCGAGCGGGTTCGTCCGATGCTGCTGCGGCTGCTGCAGGTAGGGGTTCGGCGAGCCGTACGGGGCGGCACCGTACGCCGGACCGGGTCCGGGGGCGGCGCCGTAGGGTGCGGGGCCGGCCGGTGGGGCGCCGTACGGTGCGGGGCCGGCCGGTGGGGCGCCGTACGGTGAGGGACCACCGTATGGGCTCTGGTCGGGCGCGCCGTCGGGGGTCACCTGGCCACCCTGTGGGGGCTGGCTCGGCGGGACGGGCCCGTACGGCGACAGGCCGTCGGGCTTGGGGACACCTGGGATCTCGGGATTGTTCGTCAACGTGCTGTTTCTCCTTCTGACACCGAGGGTGTCGTCGGTCGGTTCGTTCGTCGCTCGGCGGGCGTGGTCGGATCGGCGCCGTCGGCGGGTCACCCCGCGCCGGCGGCCGAGCCGATCGCGATGATCGCGATGACGAGGATCGGGAGGATCGTCATGATCGCCACGACGAGCATCCCGATCACGAAGCCGACGGTCGTGATGTAGCCGAGGACGAGCCCGGCGATCGCGAGGCCGCGACCGTCCGTGGCTGCGGGGAGTCGGACGAGCGCGATGTGGCCGAGGACGATCGCGACCGGCCCGAATCCGGCGGCGGCGGTCACGAGGGCCGCGATCGCGAGCCCGCGGGCCGTCGGATCGTCAACGGGCGCCGGGGCGGGCACGGGCGGAGCGGGGACGAGTGCACGCCCGTCACCGGGGACCTCGTCGGCGGGTCGCTCGTCGGTCGTCGGTCGCGGTGGTGCGGGGGCCGGGGTGTTCGTGTCCATCGTTCGCCGTCCTCGTCGTCGATCGGTCTCGCGCGACCGCGGCGGAGGGCCCCGCCGCAGTCGGACTCAGGAGTTGTACGTGGCGACCGAGGTGCCGATGGAACCGATGACCACGAACAGGATCCAGAAGATCAGCCAGCCGGCAACACCCAGGTAGCCGAGAACGAGGCCGACGATCGCCAGCGCCTTGCCGCCCTCACCCGTGCGCTTGATCTGGCTGAGCGCGATGTGTCCGAGCACGACCGGGACGATCGCGAACCCGATGATGCCGGTGACGAGCGCGATGATCGCCATGACGTTCGTCCGGCCTGCGGGGTTGTCCGCGACGTTCGTGTTGTAGGGATTCTGCGAGATCGAATCTGACACGGGAACTCCTTGCGTGCGGCACATGCCGGGGGTCATTGCTCGAACGCGATCGGTCGAGTCACGCACCATTGTGCCGGACGGGCACTCTCCCAGGGACGTGTGCGACGGAAATAGACCTCGAGTCGTATGCGACCGTTCGCTGGTCGTCCTCGTCCGACGCCGCGCACCCCGACACACGCACGTCAGGTGGCGATCTCCTGGTACGCGGCGAACAGGAGGGACTCGTCGGGCGCCTGCATGATCGTCGGCTTCGCGAGGTCGTCGAGCACGACGAACCGCATCATGGCGCCACGCGCCTTCTTGTCGCGACGCATCGTGGCGAGCAGGGTGTTCCAGCGCCCAGCGGGGTATCCCGTCGGGAGACCGAGCAGCTCGAGCACGCGACGGTGGCGGTCGGCGACCTCGTCGGACAGGCGCCCGCTCAGCCTCGCGAGCTCGGCGACGAACACCATGCCGATCGCGACGGCCGCGCCGTGGCGCCACTTGTAGCGTTCGGCGTTCTCGATCGCGTGGCCGAGCGTGTGTCCGTAGTTGAGGATCTCGCGCAGGCCCTGTTCGGTGAAGTCCTCCCTCACGACGCGGGCCTTCACCCCGATCGCGAGCTCGATCATGCGGCGGAACTCCGGCGTCGACGGATCGGTCGCCCGGTCGGGGTCCGTCTCGATGATGTCGAGGATCTCCGGCTCGGCGATGAAGCCGGCCTTGACGACCTCCGCGAGGCCCGCGAGCAACTCGTTCCTCGGGAGGTCCGCGAGCACGTCGAGATCGACGACGACACCGGCCGGGGCGTGGAACGAGCCGACGAGGTTCTTGCCCTCGTTCGTGTTGATGCCCGTCTTGCCGCCGATCGCCGCATCCACCATCGCGAGCACGGTCGTCGGGACGTGGACGACCTGCACGCCGCGCAGCCACGTCGCCGCGATGAATCCCCCGACATCGGTCGTCGCGCCGCCACCGATCGTCACGACCGCGTCCGAACGCGTGAAGTCGGCCTGGCCGAGGATCTGCCAGCAGAACGCCGCCACCTCGACGCGCTTCGCACCCTCCGCATCGGGGATCTCGGCGAGCAGGACCTCCCGGTACCGCTCGGCGAGCTGCGTGCGGACGGCCTCGGAGATGCTCGCGAGTGCGGGCGCGTGCACGATGAGGATCTTCTCGACGCCGTCCGCGAGCAGTGTCGGCAGCACCCGGTCGAGGTGGGCGATGAGCCCGTGGCCGATCACCACGTCCCCGTGCGCACCCGCGATCTCGATCGTCGTCGTGTCCGTCGACGTGGTCATCGCTCGTCCTCTTCCCGGTGCGCACGCACCCACTGCTCGATGTCGGCGACGACCGCCGCCATGGTTCCGTGCGACGTGTCGAAGGTGACCGTCGCGAGTCGCTCGTACGTCTCCCGCCGCGCGTCGTACAGGCGTTGCCAGTCGTCGATGCTGCGGATCAGCGGACGCTTCGTCGATCCGCGGATGCGTCGTTCGATCGCCGCGGGCGACGCGACGAGCTGGATGACCGTGTGCGGCGGCAGCAGTCGCTGGGTGTCCGGGTCCATGACGGCTCCCCCACCGAGCGACACGACGCCGCCACCGTCGAGCGCCTCGGCGACGACCTCGCGTTCGATCGCGCGGAACCCGCTCTCGCCGTGGCTCGCGAAGACATCCGGGATCGGTCCGTGGCGCGAGACGATGACCCGATCGGTGTCGACGAACTCGACGTCGAGCCGACGGGCGAGCCGCCGCCCGCCTCTCGTCTTCCCCGCGGCGGGTGGGCCGATGAGGACGATGCTCATACCCGCCACTCGCTCAGCGAGTCACCCATGGGCGTGTCGTCGACATCTCGGTCGTCGTCCGGACCGTCGAACTCGTCCGGGGTCGTCCGCAGGGCGTCGGGAACGGCCGCGACGTACGCGTCGAGGTTGCGCCGCGTCTCGGCGAGCGAGTCGCCGCCGAATTTGCGGAGCAGCGCGTCGGCGACCGTGAGGGCGACCATGGCCTCCGCCACGACGCCGGATGCCGGGACGGCGCACACGTCGGAGCGCTGGTGGTGCGCGGTCGCGTCCGTGCCCGTCGCGACGTCGACCGTGTGCAGGGCGCGCGGCACCGTCGCGATGGGTTTCATACCGGCGCGCACACGCAGGACGCCGCCGGTCGACATCCCGCCCTCGATACCGCCGGCGCGGCCAGACGAGCGCGCGATGCCGTCGTCGGTCGCGAACAGGGGGTCGTGGGCCGCCGTGCCGGGCCGCCGCGTCGTCTCGAACCCGTCGCCGACCTCGACGCCCTTGATGGCCTGGATGCTCATGAGCGCCCGTGCCAGGTCGGCGTCGAGGCGACGATCCCACTGCACGTAGGAACCGAGGCCGGGTGGGAGCCCGTACACGAGCACCTCGGTCACCCCACCGAGCGTGTCGCCCGATTTGCGCGCCTCGTCGATGAGCGCGACGGCGCGCTCGGACGTCTCGCTGTCGAAGATGCGCACGGGGTCCGCATCGAGCCGATCGACGTCGTCGGGTGCGGGGAGCGCCGTGCCCTCGGGCACTCGGACCGTCCCGATCGCGAGGGTGTGGCTCACGGTCCGGACGCCGAGCTCGGCGAGAAGCCGCTTCGCGATCGCACCGAGCGCGACGCGCGCGGCCGTCTCACGTGCACTCGCGCGCTCCAGGACGGGACGCGCGTCGTCGAACCCGTACTTCTGCATTCCCGTCAGGTCGGCGTGTCCCGGGCGCGGGCGCGTGAGCCGTTGCCCTCGGCCCGTCTCGAACACGGCCTCGTCCACGGGCTCGGGGCTCATCACCTCGGTCCACTTCGGCCACTCCGTGTTCCCGATGCGGATGCCGACGGGCGAGCCCATCGTGAGCCCGTGCCGGACGCCCGCCGACAGGTGCAGTTCGTCCTGCTCGAACTTCATGCGGGCGCCACGACCGTGGCCGAGCTTGCGCCGCGCGAGATCGGCGCGCAGGTCGTCGAGCGAGAGGGGAACGCCCGCGGGGAGTCCTTCGATGATCGCGAGGAGTTCGGGACCGTGGGATTCGCCCGCCGTGAGCCATCTGAGCATGGGAACCATCTTCCCACGAGCGTGGACGGTGGCGGCGCAGCGGTCGGTCAGTGGCCGCTCGACACCCCGAGCGCCGCGCGCATGATGCCGACGAGTGTCGCGTCCGGCAGCGCGACGGCCTCGTCCTCCGGCCGCACGAAGAGCCGCACCTGGCCGACCGCCTGGTGCACGAGCAGGTCGAGCCCCGTGACGACGCGACCGCCGACGTCGAGCCACAACGCGGCCATCGCGGGCGGCCACGGATCGTAGACGGCCTCGAAGAGCGTCGCCCGCGCTCGGACGTCCGCGGGATACCGGACGTGCACGTGCCGTCCGTCGGGGATCGTGTCCACGACGAGGTCGACCTCGTCGTCGGCGACGAACGACGAGAGTTCGACGACCTCGACGTCGAGTCCGAGGCGACGGGCGAGATCCGCGAGGGGGCGCGCCCGCTCCGGGCGGCGCGCGAGGACGCGGAGTCGACGGGCCCCGAGGCCCGCGACCGCGACGACCGCGGACGCGGCCGTGTTGCCGGCGCCGAGCAGATCGACGCGTGACGGCACGGCACCCACTTCACGCAGCGCCGATCGGAATCCGTCGACGTCGGTGTTGTGTCCGTGCGCCGCGGCTCGCGGGCCGCCGTCGTCGAACACGAGCGTGTTGACCGCGCCCGCGAGTTCGGCGGTCTCCGAAACCGTCGCGCAGCGCGGGATCACGGCCGACTTGAGCGGCATCGTCAGCGACAGGCCGCGCCATCCGCCGCCGCGAGCGTCGAGGAACGCCCCGAGCGTGGACTCGTCGACGTCGAAGCGCCCGTACGACCAGTCGAGTCCGAGGGCACGGTAGGCCGCGGTGTGCAGCTCGGGCGATCGCGAGTGGGCGATCGGTGAGCCGAGTACCGCGAGCCGCGTCTCAACCGTACTCAGGGTGCTCCGCCATCCACTGCTGCCACTTCGCGACCGCCGCGAGGTGCTCCTCGTACGTGTTCGAGAAGATCGTCTCGCCCGTCTCGAGGTTCCAGGTGACGAAGTAGAGCCACTGCCCGTCGGCGGGATTCACGGCCGCGTCGATCGCGAGATCGCCGGGGTTCGAGATGGGGCCCGCGACCATGCCCGTGTGCACGTACGTGTTGAACGGGTTCGAGGCGTCGGCGCGTTCGGCGTCGGTCGTCTCCACGCGGTGCGTGTTCCCCGTTCCGTACGCGACGGTCGCATCGGACTGCAGCGGCATGTCGATCGCGAGCCGGTTGAGGAAGACGCGCGACACCTTGTAGTAGTCCTCGCGCAGGCCGGCTTCCTTCTGGATGAGCGAGGCGAGCCGGACGACGTCCCAGCGCGATTCCGGCGCGACGCCGTGCTCGTCGAGCGATTGCATCGCACGATCGACCATGGTCTGGAGGACGGTGCGCGCGTCGACGCCGTCCTCGAAGTCGTAGGTCGCCGGGAACAGGAAGCCCTCGAGACTCGTCGCCTCGGCGGGCAGACCGAACGATTGCGGATCCGCGGCGAGCGCCTCGAGCTCCGTCGCGGGAATGCCGAGTGAACTCTCGATCACGCTGAACGCGTCGGCCTGGGTCTCCCCCTCTCGCACGAGAACCGTCGAGTGGGCGAGGTTCGCCGGGTCGAGCAGCGCGTCGAGCGCGCTGTCGGCGCTCATCTCCGCCTGCAGCTTGAAGGTGCCGGGCTGGAAGACGGGCTCCTCGGCGCGGCCGGTGACGGCCGAGACGAACGCCTTGACGGACTTCACGACGCCCTCCTCGGTCAGCCGTTCGCCGATCTGCGTGCCCGTGTCGCCGTCGACGACCGTGAAGAGGACCTCGGTGCCGTTGCCCGCCCCCTCGAAGTCGCCCGCATCGAGGCCGAGCACGCTCTGGATCCGATCGCCGAACGCGACCCAGCCGATGCCCCCACCCGCGACGAGCAGAGCGAGCACGACCACGATCGCGATGATCGGGCCGCGGCGACGACGTGGCTTCGCGTCGCTCTCCGCGCGACGTCGAGCGCGTCTGCTCGTCGGCGTGCCGTCCGAGTTCAGCGTCTCCCCCGCGAGCAACTCGCTGAACGGGTCGGCGCCTGCGTGCGCGTGCTGGTCATCGCTTCGGTTCTGATCCGACAGAATCCTCGTCCCTTCGTTCCACTGGCGCCCCCGGCTCACGCCCAGTGGACCGTTCGGCGTCCAATGCGTTCTGCAAGAGTACTACGGCCGCCATCTGGTCGATCCGGTCGCGCGATCTGCTGGCGCTGCGCCCCACGTCGCGCAGTTGTCGCGCCGCGGTGACCGTCGTGAGTCGCTCGTCGACGAGCCGCACGGGTACCTCGGTCGCCTCCGCGATCGCCGCGGCGACGTCGCGGGCATCGGTCGTCGACGGCGTGTCGCCGCCTGCGAGCGACAGGGGCAGCCCCACGAGCACCTCGATCGCGTCGGTCTCGACGACGTGCGCGACGATCGCCGCGACGTGCCGCTCCCTCGTGGTGTCGCGAGGCACCGTCTCGACGGGCGTCGCGAGCAGGCCGGACGGATCCGAACGCGCGACACCGATGCGCGCGCGCCCGACGTCGACACCGAGCCGCGTGCCGTGCCGCACGCTCAGTCGCCCAACTGCCGCGCGACGGCGGTCAGCGCCTCGGCGAGCTTCGTCGCGTCCTGTCCACCGCCCTGAGCGACGTCGTCGCGTCCGCCACCGCCGCCGCCGAGCACCTGCGCGGCCGTGCGCACGAGGGCACCGGCCTTGACGCCAGCACCGCGCGCCGCCTCGTTCGTGGCGACGAGGACGACGGGCTTGCCCTTCGACGTCGCGCCGAGCGCCACGACGGCCGGCACGCTGCCGAGCCGGTCGCGGACCGCGAGGGCGAGGGAACGGAGGTCGTCGCTCGACGCGATCTCCCCCACCTCGGCGCCCGCGAGGGTCACGGCTCCCGCCCTCGACGCGGCACCCGCGATGTCGGGCGCACGGAGGGCGAGCTGTGCCGACTCGAGTTCGGCGATGCGCCGCTCGGCGGCCTTCAGGTTCGTGACGAGTTCACCGACGCGCTGTTCGAGTTGCCCCCGCGGCGTCTTGAGGTTCGTCGAGAGCGTCTGCACGATCGCGCGCTCCGCGGCGAAGTCCTTGAACGCGTCACGGCCGACGAGGGACTCGATGCGCCGGTTCGCGCTTCCGACGCTCGATTCACCGACGAGGTTGACGAGCCCGATCTCGGACGAGTGCGCGACGTGCGTCCCACCGCACAGCTCGCGCGACCACGGGCCGCCGATGTCCACCATGCGGACGACCGAGCCGTACTTCTCGCCGAAGAGCGCCCGTGCCCCGAGGGCCTTGGCCTCGTCGATCGGGAGCTCGCGGGTCACGACCTCGTAGTCCTGCCGGATCGCGTTGTTCGCGATCTCCTCGATCTCGCTCCGCGTCGCCGGCGAGAGCGCCTGCGACCATGTGAAGTCGAGTCGCATGTAGCCCGCGCGGTTGTACGAACCGGACTGGTGGGCGTCGTCGCCGAGCGTGTCGCGGAGGGCGGCGTGGATGAGGTGGGTCGCCGAGTGCGCCTGGTTCGCCCCACGGCGGTACGCGGCATCGACGACCGTCTCGACGCGGTCGCCGACCGCGACGTGCCCCTGCGTGACGGTGACCGTGTGGCTCACGAGCCCGGGGACGGGGCGCTGCACGTCGACGACCTCGGCGGCGAAGTCACCGGAACGGCCGACGATCGCACCCGAGTCGGCGTCCTGACCGCCCGCTTCGGCGTACAGCGAGGTCTCGTCGAGGATGAGCTCGATCTGCGCGCCCGCGCTCGCTTCCCGGACGGGGTGGCCGTCCTGGAGGATGCCGAGCACCTCGGACTCGTGCTCGAGTTCGGTGTAGCCCACGAAGCGCGTCTCGCCGAGGGCCCGGAACTCCGAGTAGACGCCGACGTCGGCGAGCGCCGTGCGCTTCGACTTCGCGTCGGCGCGTGCGCGTGCGCGCTGCTCGCTCATGAGCTCGTCGAACGCGCCGCGGTTGACCTGCAGCCCGGCCTCCTCGGCCATCTCGACCGTGAGGTCGATCGGGAAGCCGAACGTGTCGTGGAGCAGGAACGCGGTGTCGCCGGACAGCGTCGTCGCTCCCTCCTGCTTCGTCGCGGAGACGGCCTCGTCGAGGATGACGGTGCCCTGCGCGAGCGTGCGCCGGAAGGTCTCCTCCTCGGCGTAGGCGAGCCGGGAGATGCGGTCGAAGTCCGCGACGACCTCGGGGTAGGCGTCCTTCATGGCGTCACGCGACGCGGGGAACAGCACGGGGAAGCTCGGCGCGTCGTAGCCGAGGAGGCGCATCGCGCGGACGACGCGACGCAGCAGGCGGCGGAGGATGTACCCGCGGCCCTCGTTGCCGGGCTGCACGCCGTCCGACATGAGCATGAGCGACGAGCGCACGTGGTCCGCGATGACGCGCAGCCGGACGTCGTCCTCGTGGTCCGCACCGTACGTCGTCCCCGCGAGCGAGGCCGCCGCGTCGAGCGCGGGCCGCACCTGGTCGATCTCGTACATGTTCTCGACGCCCTGCTTGAGGAACGCGATGCGCTCGAGCCCCATGCCCGTGTCGATGTTCTTCTTCGGCAGCTCGCGGACGAGTTCGAAGTCGTCCTTCGACGTCCCCGCGCCGCGTTCGTACTGCATGAAGACGAGGTTCCAGATCTCCACGTAGCGGTCGTCGTCCGTCGCGGGACCGCCCTCGATACCGTAGGCGGGGCCCCGGTCGAAGAAGATCTCGGAGCACGGCCCCGCGGGGCTGCCCGCAGCGCCCGCGGACCAGAAGTTCGTGCCCATGCCGAGCCCTTGCACCCGATCGTGCGGCAGGCCGATGACGTCCTCCCACACCGTGCGTGCCTCGTCGTCGTCCTCGTAGACGGTCACCCACAGGTCGTCGGGGTCGAAGCCGAGGCCGCCCTCGTCCTCGGGGGTCGTGAGCAGCTCCCACGCGAACTCGATCGCGCCGCGCTTGAAGTAGTCGCCGAACGAGAAGTTGCCGCACATCTGGAAGAACGTGCCGTGCCGCGGCGTCTTGCCGACCTCTTCGATGTCGAGCGTCCGGATGCACTTCTGCACGCTCGTGGCGCGCGGGAACGGCGCGGGGACGACGCCCGTGAAGTACGGGATGAACGGGACCATGCCCGCGATCGTGAAGAGGATGGTGGGGTCGTCGCTCACGAGTGACGCGGAGGGGACGACCTGGTGACCGCGCCGCTCGAAGTAGTCGAGGAATCGGCGGCGGATCTCGGCGGTCTGCATGACTGGGGTTCTGGCCTCTCGGAAGGATTCGGTTCGCGGACGCGACGGACGCGACGGACGCGACGGACGCGTCAGCGGTCGCCGGGAACGGGGGTGCGCTCGACCGCGGCGAGCAGTTCCTGGGTGCGGGCGTCGTAGCCGTCGCGCACCGCCTCGCGGAACGCGTCGATCTTCGCGTTCAGGTCGGCGAAGGCGGCACCGCCCCGCTCGGTGGAGTTGACGAGGTGGGCGAGCGCGAAGCCGGCGGCGACGCCGCCGATCACGAGGAGGGTTCCCCGGACGACGCTCACTTGCGGACCCCGCGGAGGCTGCGGAACGCGGCGCGCGCGGCGGCCGAGAAGCCGGCGATCTTGATGAGCGGACCACCGACGGTCGCCGCCGTGAGCGAGACGAGGCTCGAGACGTTCGTCGTCGTGTCGGCGACGTCGGTCGTGATCGTGTCGATCTTCGCGAGCTGCTTGTTCGCCTCCAGCACGGTCACCTGCGTCTCGGCGAGCGTGGGCGTGATCGCGTCGACCGACTCGCGGATGCCCGCGCGGAGCTCGTCGAACACGCCACCCAGCTTGATGAGCGGCACGGCGAGCAGGGCGGTGAGCAGCAGGAACACGCCCGCGGCGATGAGCCCGGCGACGTCTCCTCCGGTCATGGCGAACCTCGTTTCGATCGATGGGTGGTCTCGGACCCGGTGGGAGGCCACGAGGGGCGGGTCATCGTGCGATGACCCGCCCCAATCGTAGCGTCGGCCGGACTAGCGAGCTGCGTAGTACTCGACGACGAGCTGGACCTCACAGGTCACGGGGACCTCGGCGCGCTTCGGGCGACGGTCGAGCTTGGCCTGCAGCGTGGGCAGGTCGACGACGAGGTAGCCCGGCGTCTTGGGCAGGACCTCGGCGTGGCCACCGGCCGCGGCGACCTGGAAGGGCTCGGTGCCCTCGGAGCGCTGCTTGACGCCGATGGTCTGACCCGGCTTCACGCGGAAGCTCGGGCGGTCGACGATCTTGCCGTCGACGAGGATGTGGCGGTGCACGACCATCTGGCGCGCCTGTGCCGTGGTGCGCGCGAATCCGGCGCGGAGCACGAGCGCGTCGAGGCGCTGCTCGAGCAGCTCGACGAGGTTCTCACCGGTCAGTCCGGGCAGGCGGCGGGCCTCCTCGAACACGATGCGGAGCTGCTTCTCGCGCAGACCGTACTGCGCCCGCAGACGCTGCTTCTCGCGGAGTCGGACCGCGTAGTCGGAGTCGGTCTTGCGGCGCGTGCGGCCGTGCTCGCCCGGGGCGTAGGGACGCTTCTCGAGTGCGCGGGCGGCCTTCGGGGTCAGTGCGATGCCGAGGGCGCGCGACTGGCGCACCTTCGAGCGGGTACGGGACGTCTTGGACACGTCGTTCCTTCCGGAGTTGAGTTCAGGCGCGCGTGAGCGCGCAGACAGTGATGCTCTCCGCCTCTTCCTTTTCTCCGAGGCGTCGAACTCGATGGGTGTCCGGGACGGGCCGGCTACAGGCCTCCGTCGTCCTCCCGAGCGCGCAGCCGCACGACGATCCGGGAGACGGACCGAACGAGACTAGCACGTTCGGCGCGCTCGGGCAGCTCACTCGACGCGGTATCGGAGGAACGACGGAACGAGGAGCACGGCGACGATCGTCACGACGATCACGAGCACACCGCCGCCCGCCGCGGCCGGCGCGGCACCGACGACCGAGGCCGCGCCGCCGTGCAGGGTGTCCGCGAGGCGGGGCCCACCGGCAACGACGACGATGAAGATGCCCTGCAGGCGACCGCGCACGGCGTCCTCGGCCGCGCTCTGGAGCATGCTCGTCCGGAACGCGGCGCTCGCCATGTCGGCCGCACCGCCCACCATGAGTGCGAGGACCGCGACGACGAGCATGGTGCCCGCCACACCGCCCCCGAACCCGGCGGCGATCCCGAACGCGACGACCGCGAGCCCCCACACGACGATCGCCGACACGACCGCGACGCCCTGGCGTCGCACGCGCGAGACCCAGCCGGAGAAGATGCCCCCGAGCACGGCGCCCGCGGGGATCGCGGCGGAGAGCGCGGCGAACGCGAGGCCGCCCGCGCTCTCGCCCCCGAACGACGTGTGCGCGATCTCGGGGAAGAGTGCGCGCGGCATCCCGAACAGCATCGCGATGATGTCGACGACGAACGACATGAGCAGCACGGGGTGGAGGCGCAGGTACCGGAACCCGTCGATCACCGAGCGCAGACCGGGCGCCTGCACGTTCCCCTCCACGCGCAGCGACGGCAGCCGCAGCACGGCCACGAGCGTCGCGAACAGGCACAGCGTGTCGACGAGATAGAGCCACGAGAAGCCGATGAAGGGGATCAGCACGCCGCCGACGAGCGGTCCCGCGATCGCCCCCGCCTGGACGACGGTCATCTGCAGGGCGTTCGCGGCGGGCAGCTGCTCGGCGGGCACGAGGCGCGGGATCACGGCGCTCCGGGTCGGCTGGTCGATCGCGAAGAACGACTGCTGCAGGGCGAACAGGCCGAGGAGCAGCCACACGTCGGTCGAACCGGCCGCGGCCTGCGCCCACAGCAGACCGCTCGTCACGATGAGCCCGCCCGTCGTGACGACGAGGAGCACGCGCCGGTCGAGCGCATCCGCCAGGGCACCGCCCCAGAGGCCGAACACGATGAGCGGCACGAGACCGAACAGTCCGGTGAGACCGACGTACGCGGACGATCCGGTGTCGGCGTAGATCTGCGCCGGGATCGTGACGACCGTCAATTGGGCGCCGATCACGGTCACGATGTTCGCGAGCCACAGCCTGCGGAACGCCGGGACGCGCAGGGGGCGCGTGTCGGCGAAGAGTTGACGGAGTCCGGCCACGAGCGGTCACCCTACGCCCGGCGGCGGACGGTCGCGAGATCAGGTCCGTTTCGGTCCGTCACCGCGCGTGATGCGCCGGATGCGCTCGAGGCGCGCCTGCACCTCGCGTTCGCCACCGAGCGCGCGCGGACGGTAGTACTCGCGCCCCACGAGCGGGTCGGGCAGGTACTGCTGCGCGACGACACCGAGCTCGGCGTCGTGCGGGTACCGGTAGCCGCGTCCGTGGCCGAGCTTCTTGGCACCCGCGTAGTGCGCGTCGCGGAGGTGGACGGGCACCCGACCGGCCTTCCCCGCCTTGACGTCGGCGATGGCCTCGTCGACCGCGAGGTACGCGGCGTTCGACTTCGGTGCGGTCGCGAGATAGATCGTCGCCTCGGCGAGCGGGATGCGGCCCTCCGGCATCCCGATGAGCTGCACGGTCTGGGCGGCCGCCACCGCGACCCCGAGCGCGTCGGGGTCCGCGAGCCCGATGTCCTCGGCCGCCGAGATCATGAGGCGCCGAGCGATGAAGCGCGGGTCCTCCCCCGCGACGATCATGCGCGCCAGGTAGTGGACGGCCGCGTCGGGATCGCTCCCCCGGATCGACTTGATGAACGCGCTGATGACGTCGTAGTGCTCGTCGCCGTCGCGGTCGTAGCGCAGGAGCGCCTGATCGCTCGCGGCCGCCACGTGCTCGGCGGTGATGGTCCCGGCCCCCTCGGTCACGGCGGACTCGGCGGACGCCTCGAGCGTCGTGAGCGCGCGTCGGGCATCGCCCGAGGCGAACTGGATGATCGCCCGCTTCGCGTCGTCGTCGAGGGCCGGTGCGCCGCCGAGGCCGCGCGGATCGTCGACCGCACGGTCGAGGAGTTCCGCGAGGTCGGCGTCGTCGAGCGGTTGGAGCGTGAGCAGCAGGCTGCGCGAGAGGAGGGGTGTGATGACGGAGAACGACGGGTTCTCCGTCGTCGCCGCGACGAGCGTCACCCAGCCGTTCTCGACGCCAGGGAGCAGCGCATCCTGTTGGGCCTTCGTGAACCGATGGATCTCGTCGAGGAACAGGACGGTCTGCATGCCGTACAGATCGCGCTGCGAGAGGGCCTCGTCCATCGCGGCGCGCACGTCCTTGACGCCCGCCGAGATCGCGCTGAGCTGCACGAACCGGCGGTTCGAGGTGTGCGCGATCGTCTGCGCGATCGTGGTCTTCCCCGTCCCGGGCGGTCCCCACAGGATGACCGATGTCCCGGCGGCCCGCGTGGACTCCCCCGAGGCGAGCGTGACGAGCGGCGAACCGGGGCGCATGAGGTGTCGCTGGCCGACGACCTCGTCGAGGGACCGGGGTCGCATCCGGACGGCCAGTGGCGCCGTCGTGGAGTGCAGTGCCGATCCGTCGTCCGTCATGTGCGAGATGTTAGTAAACTCACCCCGGCGACCGTGGTCGCCGTCCATCCGGCGATCCCGAAGAGGTACCGTGGCGTCCAGCAAGCAGTCCCGTGAGAACAAGCGCCGTCAGCGCGCCTTCGAGGCGCGCGTGGCGGTGAACGACCGGCAGCAGCGCCGCCGCAAGCGTGACAACGTCGCGGCGGGCATCACGCTCGCCGTCGTCGCACTGCTCGCGGGTGCCGCGCAGGTCTTCTTCTTCGTCGGCGGCCCCGGTGCGCCCGTGACGGAGCCGGTGGCCACGGAGACCACGTCGGCGGAGACGCCGGCCGCCACCGCCCCGGATCCGGCGCTCGCCGAGGGACGCACGTGGACCGGGACGATGACGTTCAACGGCTCCCTCGAGCTCGGCATCGACCTGAACGGCGCCGCGGCGCCGCAGGCGGTCGCCAACATGATCTCGCTCAGCCAGTCGGGCTACTACGACGACACGGCGTGCCACCGACTCACGACGGAAGGGCTCTACGTCCTCCAGTGCGGTGATCCGGAGGGCACGGGCCAGGGCGGCCCCGGCTACACGTGGGGACCGATCGAGAACGCTCCCGCCGACGGCGTCTATCCGGCCGGGACGATCGCGATGGCCCGCACGCAGGACCCGAACAGCATGGGGAGCCAGTTCTTCATCGTCTACGAGGACACGACGCTCCCGACGGACGGCGGCGGCTACACGATCTTCGGCACGGTCACGAGCGGACTCGACGAACTGCGGTCGCAGATCGTGGCCCAGGGCGTGCAGGGCGGTGCCTCGGACGGTGCTCCTGTCGCTCCGGCGGTCATCACGGGGATCTCCCTGTCCTGAGCTCGTCCGTGACTCGCCCCGACCTCAGCCGCGAACTGCATCGCGGGGCCCGGCCGATGTCCTAGTCTGGTTGCACCGCGCTCAGCGCACACGCCTAACGTCGAGGGAACACCCGATCATGTCTGCACTCCCTGAACACCCCTGGGGCCGCGTCGAAGAAGACGGCACCGTCTATGTCGTCGAAGACGGCGTCGAGCGCCAGGTGGGCCAGTACCCGGACGGTACGCCGGAGGAGGCTCTCGCCTACTTCGTGCGGAAGTTCTCCGACCTCGAGGGTCAGGTCTCGGTGCTCGAACAGCGCGTCCGCAACGGCGCGCCCGCGAGCGACGTCGCCCGCTCGGTCGCGCACCTCGAGCAACAGCTCCAGGGCGCGAACGTCGTCGGCGACCTCGCATCGCTGCGCACGCGGCTCGGCGCGCTGGGTGGCTCCGTGAGCGAGCTCACCGAGCAGCAGCAGCAGGAGTCGCGCGCGCAGCTCGCCGAGGCGATCGCCACGCGCGAGGCGATCGTCGTCGAGGCGGAGCGCCTCGCCGCACAGGATCCCGCCTCCGTGCAGTGGAAGCAGACGTCCGCCGCGATGGACGATCTCTTCGCACAGTGGCAGTCGCACCAGCAGACCGGCCCACGCCTGCCGAAGTCGGATGCCAATGCCCTCTGGAAGCGGTTCCGACAGGCCCGCAACACGATCGACAGCGAGCGACGGGCCTTCTTCGCCGAGCTCGACGCGACGCACAAGCAGGCACGGGACGCGAAGAACCGCATCATCGAGCGCGCCGAGGAGCTCGCACCGCGCGGAGCCGACGGGGTGGCCGAGTACCGGCGACTGCTCGACGAGTGGAAGGCCGCCGGCCGGGCCGGCCGCAAGTACGACGATGCGCTGTGGGCCCGGTTCAAGGCGGCGGGCGACGTCCTCTTCCAGGCGAAGGGCGAGATCGACCTGCGCGAGAGCGAGGAGCTGTCGGGCAACCTCGAGGCCAAGGAGGCCCTGCTCGAGGAGGCGCAGCCGATCCTCAAGATCACGGACCGCCGGACGGCGCGCGAGAAGCTTGGTGACATCCAGCGGCGCTGGGACGAGATCGGGCGCGTTCCGCGCGATCGCTTCAAGGCCGTCGAGGATCGACTGCGACAGGTCGAGCAGCACGTGCGCAAGCTCGACGACGACCACTGGAGCAGCTCCGACCCCGAGAAGAAGGCGCGCTCCGAGGGGATGCACGCGCAGCTGCACGAGGCCATCGCGAAGCTCGAGGCCGAGCGTGACGCGGCCGCGGCTCGCGGCGACGCGGCGGCCGAGCGCGAGGCCGAGGACGCGCTCGCGGCGCGGCGATCCTGGCTCGCGGCCCTGGGCGGCTGAGCGACACGTCCCCGACGACGGCGCGGCGATCACTCGCCGCGCCGTCGTCGTCTGTGGGCCCGGGCTTGTCCACAGGACCGCGCCCGGTCGCGGAACCGACACGGACCCGCGGTCCACAATGCCGCACATGGAAGCGAGAGGCCTCGCCGCACTGGCGCCGGAGGAACTGCAGTCCATGCGGCTCGACGGCGAGCTCACCCCACTGCACACGGCGAACGACGTCGGCTACGTTCCCGTCGACGAACCCTTCACGGGCACGATCCGTGCCATGTCGATCGGCACGGGTGTGCCCGTGACGGGGGTGCTCGAGCGTGAGACGGCAGCGTGGGTCCACGACGGCCTCGCGCCACCGCCGTGCATCGAGATCGCGGTCCCCCGCGGCCACCGGCGACACACCGTCGAGCCCGGCAGGCGGTATCGCGAGGTCGCCGTGCCGCACGAGCACCGCGTCCTCCTCGGCACCGTGCACGTCACGACGCTCGCGCGCACACTCGCCGATCTCGCCCGCGGCGAGACACCGCTCGCACGGGTGCGGGCGCTCTATCGCATGTCGGGCAGCCGTCCCGAACTCCTCGACGAGGCGGTGGCGATCCTCACCGGTCGCCACGGCAGTCGATCCGGGCGGGCGCGGCTGACACGACTCGCGGGAACATGCCGCTGACCGTGCCACCGCGGTCCCCGAGCGCACGCACGACGCAGGACGTGATCCGGAACCGGCGTCGCTCCCCGGCGACCGGTCAGGCGCCGTTCACGCGGTACACGTCGTAGACGCCCTCGATGCGCCGGACGGCGTTGAGGACACGGTCGAGGTGTGTCGTGTCGCCCATCTGGAACGAGAACTTGCTGATCGCGAGGCGGTCCTTCGATGTGTGCACGGTCGCGGAGAGGATGTTGACGTGATGCTCGCTGAGGATCCGCGTCACGTCCATGAGGAGCCCCGAGCGGTCGAGCGCCTCGACCTGGATGTTCACGAGGAACACGCTCGACGAGGTGGGTGCCCACTCCACCTCGATGAGTCGCTCCGACTCCTCGCGGAGGTGCGCCACGTTCGAGCAGTCGACACGGTGCACGCTGACGCCCTGGCCGCGCGTCACGAATCCGAGGATCTCGTCGCCGGGCACGGGCGTGCAGCACTTCGCGACCTTGACGAGGATGTCGGGTGCACCGCGCACGAGGATGCCCGAATCGCTCACGCGTGGCTCGCGCGGGGCCATCGTGAACTCACCGACCGAGATGTCGTCCTGACCGTCCGTGTCGGCCCGGAGCTCCTGCTGGAGCTTCTCGATGACCGACTGGGTCGAGACGTGTCCGTCGCCGACCGCGGCGTAGAGGGCGGTCACATCGGTGTAGCGGAGGTTGGAGGCGACGGTCGAGAATGCCTCCTGGACGACGTCCTTGTTGAGCGGCAGGTTCTGCTTCCGGAGCGCCTTCGCGACGGCGTCCTTCCCCTGCTCGATCGCCTCGTCACGACGTTCCTTGGAGAACCACTGCCGGATCTTGTTGCGCGCCCGCGCGCTCGACACGAACGTCAGCCAGTCCTGCTTCGGTCCCGCGTCGGGATTCTTCGACGTGAAGACCTCGACCACGTCGCCGTTCTCGAGCGTCGAATCGAGCGGGACGAGTCGCCCGTTGACGCGTGCACCCATCGTCCGGTGGCCGACGTCGGTGTGGATCACATAGGCGAAGTCGACCGGGGTCGCCCCGGTGGGCAGGCCGATGACCTTGCCCTGCGGCGTGAAGACGTAGACCTCCTTCGCGCCGATCTCGAATCGCAGCGAATCCAGGAACTCCCCCGGATCGGTCGTCTCGGCCTGCCAGTCGTTGAGGTGTTTGAGCCAGGCCATCTCGGTCCCCGAGCCGCTCGCCCTGGCAGAGCCGGCGGACTGCTTGTACATCCAGTGCGCAGCGACACCGTACTCTGCGCGCTGATGCATCTCGTGCGTGCGGATCTGGATCTCGACGGGCTTGCCGTCCGGTCCGATCACCGTGGTGTGGAGCGACTGGTAGAGATTGAACTTCGGGGTCGCGATGTAGTCCTTGAAGCGGCCGTGCATGGGGTTCCAGCGCGCATGGATCGCGCCGAGCACGGCATAGCAGTCGCGGACGGAATCGACGATGACGCGGATCGCGGTGAGGTCGTAGATCTCGTCGAAGTCGCGTCCCCGCAGCACCATCTTCTGGTAGATCGAATAGAGCTCCTTCGGTCGCCCGAACACCTCGGCCTTGATGCGCATGGCCGTGAGGTCGGTGCGGACGTCGGCGATCACCCGCTGCACGTACTTCTCGCGCTGCGGCTGACGGTGCGCGATGAGATTCGAGATCTCGGAATAGATCTTCGGGTGCAGCACCGCGAACGAGAGGTCCTCGAGCTCGTTCTTGATGGCCTGGATCCCCATGCGGTGCGCGAGCGGCGCGTAGATCTCGAGCGTCTCCTTCGCCTTGCGCTTCGCTGACTCCGGCTTCATGAAGCCCCACGTGCGCGCATTGTGCAGGCGGTCCGACAGCTTGATGACGAGCACACGGATGTCACGCGACATCGCGACGACCATCTTGCGGACGGTCTCCGCCTGCGCGTTGTCGCCGTACTTGACCTTGTCGAGCTTCGTGACGCCGTCGACGAGCATCGCGATCTCGTCACCGAACTCGCTGCGGAGCTGGTCGAGTCCGTAGTCCGTGTCCTCGACCGTGTCGTGCAGGAGGGCGGCGGCGACCGTGATGGCGCCGATCCCGAGGTCGGCGAGGATCTGCGCGACCGCCACGGGATGTGTGATGTACGGTTCGCCGCTCCGACGGAACTGCCCCTCGTGCGCGCGCTTCGCGACGTCGAACGCGCGCTGCACGAGCGCCGTGTCGGCGCGCGGGTCGTGCCGACGCAGCGTGCGCAGCAGGGTCTCGATCTCCTGTGCCTCGGGTGACCTCGCGAAGATGCGCGGCACGAGACGCCTCAGCGACGAGGTCGACGAATCGCTCACGTGACGTCCTTCCCGGCGACGGGCACCGACCGAGCGGGGCGCCGGTCAGGGTGCTGTCACGTTACACCAGCACGGCCGACCGGACGCCCCGGTTCGCCCTCAGCGGCGACGCCGCTTCGGCTGCGCGCGTTGTCCGCGCGTCGCGGCCTTCGTGCCCGACGAGGACCGCTTGCCCGACGACTTCGACGCGGTCGTGACCGGCTCCTCGTCGTCCTCGTCGTCGTCGTACTCGTCCAGGTCCGGGTCGTCGATGAGCTCCTCGTCGTCGACGTCGAGTTCCCACGGCTTCTCGGTCTCGCTCCCGCTCGCGCGTGCCGCGCGCTTGGTGTCGATGTCGTCGTCGTCCGAGCGCTTCTTCTTCCGGAGCGGCTCGATCGGGCCGTCGTCGGCGGGCTTCTCGCCCCGGCGCCGGGCCAGGATGCGACCGTCGATCCGCTTGATGTTCGGCTCCGAGGACCGGAGCATCGCGTACATCGGACCCGCGAGGAAGATCGTCGAGAGCGCGCCGACGAAGATGCCGATGAACAGCGCGAGCGAGATGTCGCGCAGCGTCCCGGCGCCCATGATGAACGCCCCGATGAAGAGGATCGCGGCGACCGGCAGGAGCGCGACGACCGAGGTGTTGATCGATCGCACGAGCGTCTGGTTGATCGCGAGGTTGACGAGCTCTCCGAACGTCCGTGTGCCGTCGGGCGTGTAGTTCTCGGTGTTCTCGCGGATCTTGTCGAACACCACGACGGTGTCGTACAGGGAGTACCCGAGGATCGTGAGGAAGCCGATGACGGCCGCCGGTGTCACCTCCACGCCCGTCAGCGCGTAGATGCCGGCCGTGACGACGAGGTCGTGCGCGAGCCCGACGAGGGCGGCGAGCGACATCTTCCACGTCCGGAAGTAGAGCGCCATGAGGATGGCCGCGATGGCGATGAACACGACGAGCCCGATCGACATCTGCCTCGTGATGTCCTGACCCCATGCGGGGCCGATCGTGGAGACGGCGACATTGTCGATGTCGGTGATGCCGTAGGCGGTCGCGAGCTCCTGTCGCACCGCCGAGGTCGCCTCCTCGCTCAGCGGCTCGGTCTGCACGCGCACCGCACCGTCACCGAGCGTCGAGACGCGGGCGGGCGTCGAGGTGTACCGGGCGACGATGTCCGTCGCGATCGCCTGGTCCGTGTTCTGTGCGCCGGAGACCGTGAACTCGGACCCACCGGTGAACTCGATACCGAGTTCGAGGCCGCCACGGATGAAGGGAGCGGCGATCGAGAGGAGCACGGCGAGCGCGGCCACCGTGAACCAGATGCGTCGGAGTCCGACGAAGTTGACCGAGCGTTCGCCCGTGTAGAGGTCGTTACCGAAGCTCAGGAAGCCGGCCATCAGTTCTCCTCCTCCGCGCTCGCGCGCCGCCGTGAACGGCGGGTCCGACGCGGTGTGGCGTCCTCATCGACCGGTTCGATGTCGTCCGGAGCGGTGTCGCCGGAATCGTTGTCGTCCGAGGTGTCGGACTCGTCGGTCCCGCTCGCCTCCGTGGTGTCGTCGGGGTCGCGATCGTCCTCGTCCTCGTCGACACTCGTCTCGGTGTCGCGCTTCTCGAGCGTCGCGACGGAGCCTGCGCGTCGACGGCGCTTCGCTCCGCCACGCTTCGTCGTCTCGGGCTCCTCCCGCTCGTCCGGCTCCTCGTCGAGGGGTTCGCCCGCTGCCGCGGCCGCCTTGCGTTCGGCGAGCGTCTTGCGGCGCTCCGCTTCGCGCTTCGCACCCGTTCGGCGCTCCTCCGAGGTCCGGAACGTCCCGCGACCGCGGTAGACGGCGCCGAGTGCCTTCGGGTCGAGGCCGGAGGCGGGGTGACCGCCACCGAAGAATCTCGTCCGTGCGAGCAGACGCATGAGCGGATGGGTGAACAGGCACACGACGACGAGGTCGATGACGGTCGTGATGCCGAGTGTCAGCGCGAACCCGCGGACGTTGCCGACGGCGATGAAGAACAGCACGACTGCCACGAGGAAGTTGACCGCGTCGGACGCGAGGATCGTCCGGATCGCGCGTCCCCAGCCCGCCTCGACGGCGGCCGGGAGCGACTTCCCGTCACGCAGCTCGTCCTTTATTCGTTCGAAGTAGACGATGAACGAGTCGGCGGTGATACCGATCGCCACGATGAGGCCGGCCACGCCGGCCAGCGACAATCGATATCCCTGCTGATCGGACAGATACGTCACGAAGAGGTAGGTGATGCCGGCCGAGAACACGAGCGAGGCGATCGTGACGAGACCGAGCACGCGGTACTGGATGATCGAGTAGAGGACGACGAGGATGAGGCCGATGAGGCCCGCGATGAGGCCGCTCGTCAACTGCGCGGTTCCGAGCGTCGCCGAGATCGTCGTCGAGGTCTTCGTCGTGAAGCTGAACGGCAGCGCGCCGAACTTCAGCTGATCGGCGAGGACCTTCGCGGACGCCTCGTCGAAGTTGCCCGTGATCTGTGGCTTACCGTCCGTGATGATCGCGTTCGTCGACGGGGCGACGATGACCTTGTTGTCCATCGTGACGGCGAAGCGGTTCTGCGGGTCCTGGAGGCCGTACAGTCGCTGCGTGACGGCCGCGAACGTCTCGGTGCCCTGCGCGTCGAACTGGATGTTGACGGCCCACTGGTTCGTCGTCGCACCCGTCGACGTCGTCACGAGGCCGCTCGACGCGTTCGCGATGGACGAGCCGTCGACCTCCACGGGCCCGAGGATGTACTTCTCGGTGCCGGTGTCGTCGCACGTGATGAGCGGCTGCGTCGGGTCGACCTCGCTCGCGGGCTTGATGTCGGTGGCGCAGTTGAACTGCAGGAAGTCGACGTAGAGCGAGTCGGTGACCTGGCTGATGTCGCTCGGGTCGGTCGGTGGCGCCGTGGGCGTGGTCGACAGGTCCTCCGGCAGCATCTCCGGCGGGATGATCTGCGAGTTCGCCGCCTGGTCGGTGACGAGGACGGGACGGAACTCGAGCTTGGCGGACGCCTCGACGCTCTCACGCTGTGCATCCGACATCTCGCCGGGGACGGAGACGACGATGTTGCGACCGCCCTGCGTCGTGATCTCGGCCTCGGCGACGCCCGTGGCGTCGATGCGCTGACGGATGATGGACACGGCCTGCTGCATCTGCTCGCCGGACGGGCTCGCCCCCTCGGGGAGCTGTGCTTCGAGCACGACCTGCGTGCCGCCCTCGAGGTCGAGGGCGAGACGCGGCGTCCACTGCCCACCCTGGAAGGAGACGGAGAACCAGTTGAGACCGGCGAGGACGAGGATGAGCAGGAGCAGCCAGGTGAGCGTGCGCCACGCGAGCGTGACCGGGCTCGTGCCGTAACGACGGCTCGACCCGGTCGAGGAGGACTTCGCCAACGGAGTATGCCTTTCGACCCGTTCGGGGACTGTGCGGGACCGACTACGCCTTGGCGTCGGGGTCGGTGTACTTACCGAGCGGGTTCTCGCTCGCGGTGTGCTCGGAGTCGGCGTCGTCGTCGGTGTCCGTGGGCTCGTTCGTGTCGGCGTCCTCGTGCTTGCCGAGGTCGACCGCGATGTCCGACGACGCGGCGTCGTCGGCGTCGGTGTCGGCGTCCTGACCGCGCGTCTCCTCGGCCGCCTCGGCCTCGTGGCGCTCGTCGTCGATGTGGTCGTCGCCGATGAGCTCGGACGCGTCGTCGGGAACGTTCGGGGTCACGACGTTGAGGACGGTCGCCGAGTGGACGCGGATGCGCGTCCCGGGGGTCGTCTCGATGGTCGTGACGTTGTTGTCGGCGTCGATGTCGACGATCGTGCCGTAGATACCGGCCTGCGTCATGACCTCGGCACCGACCACCGCCTTGCTCTTCGTCTCTTGCGCCTGCGCCTGTCGCTTCTTGTTGCTGCGCCACATGAAGACGAGCATGAGCGCGAGCAGTGCGAGGGGAAGGAGGAGCGTGAGATCCATGGGCGGAAGTCCCTTTCGTGCTCGACGCCTCGCCGAGCTGGTTGCGGTTCGACCGTCGCGGTGACGGCAAACGAGTCGATTATACGCCGTCGAGGTGGGGGCCACCGCCCGCATGACGCTGCGGGAACTCGTGGCCGAGATGCGCGTAGGCGGCCGGGGTGGCGACGCGACCGCGCTGGGTGCGCGCGATGAGGCCGACGCGCACGAGGAACGGCTCGACCACGCTCTCGACCGTCTCGGCCTCCTCCCCCACCGTGACGGCGAGGGTCCGGACGCCGACGGGGCCACCCGAGAAGCGGGTGATGAGCACGTCGAGGACCGCGCGGTCGAGACGGTCGAGGCCGAGCGAATCGACGTCGTAGACGCGGAGGGCGTGCCGCGCGGCCTCCTCGTCGGCCGGGGTGTCGTGAACGAGCGCGTAGTCGCGGACCCGCCGGAGCAGTCGGTTCGCGATGCGGGGTGTGCCGCGGCTCCGCCCCGCGATCTCGGCGATCGCGATGGCGTCGATATCGAGTTCGAGGAGCGTCGCGGCACGCGTGAGCACGGTCTCCAGGTCGTCGGTGCCGTAGAACTCGAGATGGGCGGTGAATCCGAAGCGGTCCCGCAGCGGCGTCGGCAGGAGGCCCGCCCTGGTCGTGGCACCGACGACGGTGAAGGGGGCGAGTTCGAGCGGCACGCTCGTGGCGCCGGCGCCCTTTCCGACCATGATGTCGATGCGGTAGTCCTCCATCGCGAGGTACAGCATCTCCTCGGCGGTCCGCGCCATCCGATGGATCTCGTCGATGAAGAGCACCTCGCCGGGGACGAGGCTCGAGAGGACGGACGCGAGGTCGCCCGCGTGCTGCAGCGCCGGTCCCGAGGTCAACCGGATCGGCGCACCAGCCTCGGTCGCGACGATGTACGCGAGCGTCGTCTTGCCGAGTCCGGGCGGCCCCGCGAGCAGGATGTGGTCCGGCGTGCGGTTCTGCAGCGCGGCGGCTCGGAGGAGGAGTTCGAGCTGGGTCCGGACCTTCGGCTGCCCGACGAACTCCGCGAGCGTCCCGGGCCGGAGGGCGCCCTCGAACGCGAGCTCGGCCGCCGATTCGGATTCCGCGGGCCTGACGGGCCGGTCGTCGTCGCTCATCGGGCGCCCTTCGCGGGGCCGAGGAGGCGCAGCGAGGCACGCAGGACGGCGGCGACGTCGGCACCGTCGTCGTCGAGCGCGGCGATGGCGTCCTCGACGACGGGCGCGGCGACGCGTTCCGCGTAGCCGAGGCCGACGAGCGCCTCCACGACGTCGGTGCGCACGGCGGGCGGGACACCCGAGGTCGACGAGTCGCCGTCGGTGGCTGCGTGCGCGGGCGGGCGGAGCTTGCCGGCGAGCGAGACGACGATGAGGCCCGCGCTCTTGGGGCCGATGCCGCTCACGCGCTTGAACGCGGCGACGTCCTCGTCGACGACCGCACGGGCCACGGCGTCGGGCGTGAGCTGCGAGAGGACGCCGAGCGCGGACTTCGGGCCGACCCCCGACACCGAGATGAGTCGTTCGAACACCTCGAGCTCGTCGTCGGTCCGGAATCCGTAGAGCGTCCACTGGTCCTCGCGCACGACGAGGTGCGTGAGCAGCGTCACCTCGGCGCCCCTGCGGAGTTCGAGCACGTGGTTCGGCGTCAGGAGAACGCGGTAGCCGACGCCCGAGACATCGAGGAGCACACTGGACGCGGTGGTCGAGACGACCGTGCCGCGGAGGGAAGCGATCACCCGGCCACCCTAAGCGAGCCCGTGCCCGGGCGCGCCCAGGCGCTCCGGGAACCGGCCCGGTCCGTCGGCCGTGCGGGGCACGCGGCGGTCAGCCCCGTCGCGCTCCGGCGACGGCGCGCCGTTCGGCCTCACGCCACGCCGCCTGTGCGGGCGTGAGACCGCCCGAGACATCACTCGAGGCCGCGGCGGCGCCGCGCTCGGCGGCCTGGACGGGCGACTTCCATGCCGAGCAGAGCGCGAGCGCGAGCGCGTCCGCGGCGTCGGCGGGCTTCGGCGGCTCGGCGAGGCGCAGGATGCGCTGCACCATCGTCTGCACCTGTTGCTTCTCGGCGCTGCCGTAGCCGGTGACCGCCGCCTTCACCTCGCTCGGCGTGTGCAGTTCGACCCCGAGCCCGCGACGATCGGCGGCGTAGAGGACGACGCCCGAGATCTGGGCGGTGCCCATGACGCTGCGGAGGTTGTGCTGTGCGAAGACGCGCTCGAGGGCGACGCGGTCGGGCGCGAACTCGTCGAGGGCCCGTTCGACACCCCGGCCGATGGCGCCGAGCCGCTCGGCGAGCGGAAGGTCCCGCGACGACCGGACGACCTCGACGTGCACGAACTGCGCGCGCCGACCGGCATCGACGTCGATCACACCGATACCGCAGCGGGTGAGTCCGGGGTCGACGCCGAGGATGCGCATCTCGCCCCTCCCCGCGTCATGGTCTCGAACGGTTCGATCGTATCGCCGTGGCACCGTCGGCCGGGTCGGCCGCGCCGGAACGCGAGCGGCGCCCCACCGATCGGTGGGGCGCCGCTCGTTCGGGACCTCAGTCGTCGGCGTCGAGCTCCGCCTGTACCTCGGGCGAGACGTCGAGGTTCGTGTAGACGTTCTGCACGTCGTCGCTGTCCTCGAGCGCGTCGATGAGCCGCAGCACCTTGCGCGCCGTGTCGGCGTCGGCCTCGACCTTGACGTTCGGCACGAACTCGGCCTCGGCCTGGTCGTAGTCGATGCCGGCCTCCTGGAGCGCCGCGCGGGCACCGACCATGTCCTGCGCCTCGGTGCGGATCTCGAACACCTCGCCGTGGTCGATGACCTCCTCGGCACCCGCGTCGAGCACGACCTCGAGGATCTCGTCCTCGGTCGGGGTCTCGGCGTGCGGGACGATGATGACGCCCTTGCGCTCGAAGTTGAACGCGACGGAGCCGGGGTCGGCCATGTTGCCGTTGTTGCGCGTCATGGCCGTGCGCACCTCGGCCGCCGCGCGGTTCTTGTTGTCGGTGAGGCACTCGATGAGGAGCGCGACACCACCGGGCGCGTAGCCCTCGTACATGATGGTCGTGTACTCGATCGACTCGCCCGTGAGACCGGCACCGCGCTTGACGGCGCGGTCGATGTTGTCGTTCGGGACGCTCGTCTTCTTCGCCTTCTGGATGGCGTCGGCGAGCGTCGGGTTGCCGGCCGGGTCGGGGCCACCGATCTTCGCGGCGACCTCGATGTTCTTGATGAGCTTGGCGAACGACTTGGCACGGCGCGCGTCGATGACGGCCTTCTTGTGCTTCGTGGTCGCCCACTTGGAGTGTCCGGACATGTCTTCCCTCGAATGTTGTGTGTCGTGTCCATGGTACGGAACGCGCCTCAGGCGTGTTCCGGCCACGCTCCTGCGAGGAACACGCCGAGCGCGCGTCCCAGGTCGTCGACGTCGCTCGCGGCGCAGAGTTCACGCGCCGAGTGCATCGACAGGATCGGGATGCCGACGTCGACCGTCGCGATGCCGAGACGCGTCGCCGAGATCGGGCCGATCGTGGAGCCGGACGGGATCGTGTTGCGCGACACGAAGGTCTGCACCTTCACGCCCGCCTCGTCGCACACGCGCTTCCAGAGCGCCGTGCCGCGCGCATCGGTCGCGTAGCGCTGCTGCGCGTTGATCTTGATGATGGGGCCACCACCCGCGATGGGCGGCGCCGAGTCGTCGTGGCGTTCGGCGTAGTTCGGGTGGACGCTGTGGCCGACGTCGCTCGAGACGCACCAGCTCGCGGCGAACGAGCGCACGCGTTCTGCCGGGCTCGTCCCGAGTCCGTCCTGGATGCGTGCGAGCACGTCCTCGAGGAAGGGGCCGGCGGCGCCGGAACGGGAGTCCGAGCCGACCTCCTCGTGATCGAACGCCGCGACGACGGGGACGACGCCGGTGGGGACCGTCTCGATGAGCGCGGCGAGCGCGGCGTGCACGCTCACGAGGTTGTCGAGTCGGCCGGAGGCCAGCATCGCCTGTCCCGCACCGAAGACGAGCGGCGGCTGGGCGTCGGCGAGGCCCACGTCCCAGCCCGCGATCTCGGCGGCATCGACCTCGGCGGCCTGGGCGAGCAGGTCGACGGCCGACGGCGCCGATCCGGGGCCGAGGATCGGGGCGGTGTGGAGTTGTGCGTCGAGCCGGACGCCGTCCTGGTTCACGGAACGGTCGAGGTGGACGGCGAGCTGCGGGATGCGGGCCACCGCGTCGGTCGCGACGAGCACGCTGCGGCCGTCGCGGAGCACGACGCGACCCGCGAGCCGCAGTTCGCGGTCGAGCCACGAGTTGAGCAGCGGGCCGCCGTACACCTCGACCGCGAGCTGCCGCCAGCCGTGCGCGTCGCGGTCGGCGCTCGGCTTGAGCCGGAACCCCGGCGAGTCGGTGTGGGCGCCGACGATCGCGAACGGGACGTGCGGTTCGGTGTGTTCGGGGATCCGCCACGCGATGAAGGCCCCGTCGCGGACGGTGACGTAGCCGCCCGGGTCGTTCGGCCACGCCGCGCGCTCGTCGAGCACGGTGAAGCCCGCGTTCTCGAGGCGCGCGGCGGCCTCCGCGGCCGCGTGGTACGAGCTCGGCGACGCGGTCACGTATGCGGCGAGCTCTTCCGCGCGGGCACGGGCGCGCGCGGCGGGGGTGGGTCGGCGTCGGGCCATCTCGGTTCCCTTCGACGGTGGTGGTTCTGGACGAGGTCGGTGCGGGCGACGACGGGCGCGCCGGACGACCGTCCGACGGTGCCGGGCGGCTCAGTCGGCGTCGGGCCAGTGGTCGGCGATCCATTCGCGCAGATCACCCATGAGCACCGGGATCGCCTTCGTCTTCGCGATGATCGGGAAGAAGTTCGAGTCGAGCGCCCACCGCGGCACGATGTGCTGGTGCAGGTGGCCGGCGATGCCGGCGCCCGCGACGCGGCCCTGGTTCATGCCGATGTTGAATCCCTCGACGTGCGCCTGCGCTCCGAGTACGCGCATCGCGGTCTGCGTGAGGTGGCCGATCTCGAGGATCTCCTCGTCGTCGGCCTCGTCGTACGTCGCGATGTGTCGGTACGGGCACACGAGCAGGTGGCCCGAGTTGTAGGGGTACAGGTTCATCACGACGAACGCGTACGTGCCACGGGCGACGATGAGCGAGTGCTCGTCGGGCAGCTCGGGGCCCCGGCAGAACGGGCACGCGGTCGGGTCGGGATCCTGTCCCTCGACGATGTACGTCATCCGGTGCGGCGCCCAGAGCCGCTGGAACTCGTCGGGCACCCGCGCGTGATCGGTCGAACGGTCGATCTCGACGCCGTCGAGTTCGCCCTCCGGGAATCCGAGCCCCGCCATCACAGCTCGGCTTCGGTCGTGACCTGTGCGTGCGAGCGGATCGCGCCGAGGATCCGGGCGACCGCCTCGTCGACGGGCACGCCGTTGCGCTGCGTCCCGTCGCGGAAGCGGAACGAGACCGTCCCGGCCGTCCGGTCGTCCTCGCCCGCGATGAGGATGAACGGCACCTTCGACTTCGCGTGCGTGCGGATCTTCTTCGGCATGCGGTCGTCGGAGACGTCGAGCTCGGCGCGCACCCCCTGGGCCCGGAGCGTGTCGATGACGTCGCCGAGGTACTCGGCGTACTCCCCCGCGACGGGGACGCCGACGACCTGCACGGGCGACAGCCACACGGGGAACGCGCCCGCGTAGTGCTCGAGCAGGACGCCGAAGAAGCGCTCGATCGAACCGAACAGGGCGCGGTGGATCATGACGGGCCGCTGGCGCGAGCCGTCGGCCGCCGTGTACTCCATGCCGAAGCGCTCGGGCAGCATGAAGTCGAGCTGGATGGTCGACATCTGCCACGTGCGGCCGATGGCGTCGCGCGCCTGCACCGAGATCTTCGGGCCGTAGAACGCGGCGCCGCCCGGATCGGGGACGAGGTCGAGCCCGGAGGCCGTCGCGACCTCGCGCAGCGTCTCGGTCGCTTCCTCCCACGCGTCCTCGTCGCCGATGAACTTGTCGGGGTTCTTCGTCGAGAGCTCGAGGTAGAAGTCGTCGAGCCCGTAGTCCTTCAGCAGGCCGAGGACGAATTCGAGTGTGCGCGTGAGCTCGACGCGCATGTCCTCGCGCGTCGTGTAGATGTGCGCGTCGTCCTGCGTGAAGCCGCGTGCCCGGGTGAGGCCGTGCACGACGCCCGACTTCTCGTAGCGGTAGACGGTGCCGAACTCGAACAGGCGCAGCGGCAGGTCCCGGTAGGAGTGCGCGTTCTGCCCGTAGATGAGGTTGTGCATCGGGCAGTTCATGGGCTTCAGGTAGTAGTCCTGCCCGGCGCGCGTGATGTTGCCCTCGGCGTTGCGCTCCTCGTCGACGTGCATGGGCGGGAACATGCCGTCGGCGTACCAGTCGAGGTGTCCCGACAGCTCGTAGAGCTGCCCCTTCGTGACGTGCGGCGTGTTGACGAAGGAGTAGTCCTCCTCGATGTGACGACGTCGCGAGTGCTCTTCCATCTCGAGGCGGATGATGCCGCCCTTCGGGTGGAACACGGGCAGGCCCGAGCCGAGTTCGTCGGGGAAGCTGAAGAGGTCGAGCTCCTTGCCGAGGCGTCGGTGGTCGCGCTTCTGCGCCTCCTCGATGCGTGCCTGGTAGGCGCGCAGCTCGTCCTTCGTCGGCCAGGCGGTGCCGTAGATGCGCTGCAGCATCGGGTTCTTCTCGGAGCCTCGCCAGTAGGCGCCGCTCGAGCGGCTGACGGCGAAGCCGTTGCCGATGAGGCGCGTGGACGGCAGGTGCGGACCCTGGCAGAGGTCCTTCCACTTCAGCTCGCCCGTCTTGGGGTCGACGTTGTCGTAGATCGTGAGCACGCCGGAGCCGACCTCGACCGACTCGTTGTCGGCGTCGGTGCCGGAGCCCTTGAGCCCGACGAGTTCGAGCTTGTACGGCTCGGCCGCGAGCTCGGCGCGCGCCTCGTCGTCGCTCACGACGCGGCGCACGAAGCGCTGTCCCTCGCGGACGATGCGCTGCGCCTCCTTCTCGATCGCCTTGAGGTCCTCGGGCGTGAAGGGGTCGGCGACGTCGAAGTCGTAGTAGAACCCGTCGGTGATGGGCGGCCCGATGCCGAGCTTCGCCTCGGGGTTGATGCGCTGCACGGCCTGTGCGATGACGTGTGCCGTGGAGTGACGGAGGATGCGCAGTCCGTCCTCGGAGTCGATCGTGACGGGCTCGACCTCGGCCCCCTCGGGGATCTCGCGCGCGAGGTCCTGCAGTTCACCGTCGACGCGCATCGCGACGATGTTGCGGTCGGTGAAGTGGTCGAACCCCGTCGTCGTCCCGTCGCCGCCACGCTCGTCGGGCTGGGTGGACGGATCGGCGACGTGCGACACGAAGTACTCCTCGGGGACGGGATCGGACGATCGTTCAGTCTAGTCCCGCAACTCCCCGAATCCTGGCCACGTCGGCCGGGCGGGAGGCGTGTCCGCGCTCGGCGTGACGCGCGAGTGCCGCGGATCGCTCAGCGGTCCGACATGTTGCGGAATTCGCCGAGCTGCTCGGGCTCCTCAGCGGCGCCGCGCGTCGGTCCCGTCGATGTCGTCCCGTGCGCGCGCTTCGAGTCGGTGTCGCCACTCGTGGTGCCCGCCGCGGACGAGCCCCCGACGCGGTCCACGACGAATTCGACGACCATGAGCGCGACGCGGAGCTTCTGGTGGTGACGTCCGCCCGTGCGCTCGTCGATCTTCTCCGCGAACTCCACGGCCTTCGTCTTGATGAGCTCCTCGCGGCCGGTGACGGCCTTCTCGAGACCGCCACGCAATTGCGCGACGCGCGCGTTGGTGGCGTGCTGGCGCGCATCGCCGGTCTGCTGCTCGCCGGTCGAGCTCGAACGAGCCTTCTCGTCGCGCGTCTTGTCGTCGGTACGGGTCGAATCGGCCATGTCTTCCTCCGCACGGTCGATGGATGCTGGGGATCTGCAATGTACCCGATCTCACGATATATCGCGTGTGAACCCGCTGAGCGCGTCGGGTCAGGACGGCGTGACGACGATGTCGGCGCCGCCCGGTTCGAGCAGCCGCAGGGCACGGCGCGGGCGCGACCACTCGTGACCGCGCTCGCGCGGGTAGCCGAGCGAGACCTCGTGGTGCGGGACCCCCTCGATCACGTCGGTGACGGGGATGTGGAGGTGGCCGTACACGACGGCCTCCGCGCGATAGCGCACGGCCCACCCGGCCGTGGCGGTGGTTCCCGCCCACATGCCGATCTGTGCGCGGCGGATGCGCGCGAGCGGGCCTCGTTCGAGCGGGTAGTGGTTCACGAGGACGGTCCGGACGCCGTCCGGGAGTGCGTCGAGTCGACGGCGGGCGGCGTCGACGAGGGCGCGCGACCACGCATCGCGCGACTCGAACGGGTCGGGGTGCAGGTAGACCTCGTCCGAGGACATGACGCCGGAGCGGCGTGCCTCGGCGACCGCCTCGCGTCGGCTGAGCCCGGTCGTGTCGCGGAACGAGTAGTCGAACAGGAGGTGGAGCGGGACGATCGTCACGGGCCCGGCGCCGGAGGTCCACACGGGCCAGTCGTCGTCGGGTGTCGTGACGTCGTGACGCCGGAGCGCGTCGACGAGCGCACCGTAGCGTTCCGCGCCGCGCGCCTGCACGGGATCACCCGGCGGGGTCCACAGGTCGTGGTTGCCCGGTGTCCAGACGACGCGGGCGAATCGATCCCGGAGGCGGTCGAGCGTGTCGACGATCGTGCCGAAGCGGTCGGCGACGTCGCCGGCGACGACGAGCCAGTCGCCGTCCGTTCGCGGACGGAGGCGATCGATCGCGTCGAGGTTGCCGTCGAACCCGGCGTGGAGATCGCTGATGGCGTAGAGCCCCGGACCGTGGTCGGCCTGGTGCGTGCTCAGCGCTCCCCCGAACGGTCGAGGCCGTGCTCGGCCGTGTCGAGGGCGAGCCGGACGAGGCCGTCGGCGCGGTGTCCGCCGTAGCCGTGGATGTCGTCGACCCACTGGTCGGGGACGCTCGAGCGGCCCTCGACCGCGCCGAGGAGCCCGCCCGCGATCGCCGCGACCGTGTCGGTGTCGTCGCCGGCGCGGACGGCGCGTTCGATGCCGTGCACGAGCCGCTGCCGCGGCGTCGGGTCGCTCTCGGGTTCGGGTCGCCAGCTGCACGCGGCCCAGGCGGCCTGGAGGGCCCAGACGACGTAGCCGTTGCGTTCGTAGCGACGCGGGTCGACGTCGGTCGCCTCCTCGATGCGGTCGGCCCAGGCGTCGCGGTTCGATACCGGCACGAGGTCGAGCCCGGACTCGAGGTCGAGGCGCCCCTCGGTGACGGCGAGTCGAACGGCCTCGCTCCACAGCACGGCGGCCTCGAGACCGAGCGGATCGGCGTGGGTGAGTTCGGCGACGGCTCGTGCGGCGGCCGCGGTCGCATCGCGATCGGCGACGCGCGTGAGGCCGACGACGGCGGTGCGCATGAGTGCGCCGTTGCCGACGTGGCCGGGGTTCGCGGCGGCGACGGCTCGGGAGGCGTCGAGCATCGCGGCCCCGGCGGGTCCGGGGCGATTCGCGGAGCGGGCGAGGACGCGCGAGATCTGCGCGCCGACGTCCTTCGATCCGGCGGCCCAGGCGCGGAAGCGCTCGGCGATCTCGTCGAGCGAGGCGGCCGCCGTCAGGTCGGCCCCGCGCGAGGACACCTCGGCGATGCAGACGGCCATCGCGGTGTCGTCGCTGTACTCCCCCGGGTCGAAGCCGAACGGGCCACCGCCGGTCATGCGTGGCGTGTAGGAGTCCGGGAGCGCGGGCCCGAACTCGTCGGGAACGCCGAGTGCGTCACCGCACGCCTGGCCGAGCAGCACGCCGGCGACGCGGTCGCGGAACGGATCCAACGAGCTCATGTGGGCCCTCCGTGGGTCGAGGCGACCGACGTCGGTCGCGGCTCGAGCCTAGCGAGGGCCGCCGACGTGGCGCGGGAACGTGCGCGAACGTCGACCGGATCGGGCGACACCACGCCAGCGGGCGGGCGGGCAGCGCGGGCCCGGCCGAGTGCGGGTCCCGAACGACGCGCGGCGCCGGCTCGCAGCACGGAACGTGCGACCGCAGCGCGGAGCGCCCGCGCGTGACGAGGAACTGAGAGCGGATGACGAGACTCGAACTCGCGACCCTCACCTTGGCAAGGTGATGCGCTACCAACTGCGCTACATCCGCGTACCGTCCTGAACCCGAACGGTGTGGAACAGCATAGCGCACGTTGCACCGCCGCCGTCCACCCACCCCGACCCGCCCCGACCCGACCGGACCGAAAAAGCCGGGTTGTTGCTACCGGGCCCCGGGCCCGGTAGCAACAACCCGGCTTTTTGCCGGCAGGCTCGGCCCGGCGCGTTGGTCCGCGCCTTCACCCGAGTGGGCTTCACCCGGGCGGGCTTCGGCCTCGGCCCGAACGACCCGACGTCACCCGGGTGTTCCCGGTCCGATGGGCGGCGAGCCGGCGAGATCAGTACATGTACGCCGGTCGCGGGAGTGCGATCGGGTCAGGGTTGCGTTCGACCCACTCGACCGCGAGCTGCTCGAGCCGATAGACCTGCTCGCGGGACAGCCTCCCTCGCCACCCGCGTCGTGCGATCGACGCGGCTTCGCGGAGTTCGCTCGCCGGCAACGAGTCGCCGAGGTCGAAGTACGTGGGAACCGCCTTCAGCATCTTTCGGAAGTTCCGGTTCCAGTTGATGCTGCCGTAGTCGAGGATCTCGCGCGCGAGTTTGCCCGTCAGGCGGATGACTTCGCCCTGGGTCGTACCTGCGGCTTCCATGCCGGGTACCAGAAACTCCCACAGGGCCTCGTGCTGTTCGAACCACTCACCGTCGGGGACGAGGATCGGTGAGACCCCGTCGTGTCGCACCCGCTGCGGCACGGGCTCCACGTCGAAGAGCCGGTAGAGCTCGTTGAGCGCGGCATCGGACTCGTCCAGCGAGTCCTTGGTGAAGATGTCACGGTAGTGCTCGAACCGTTTGCCGATTCGTTGCACCTGCTCCCGCGTCTCCGGGGTGACCCGCGCCCCGTTCGCGAGCAGCAGCTCGGCGATTCGTGCCGTCTCCGTGATGTCCTTGTTTTCCGTGATACGCAGGGCCAGGAAGAGGGGCGACGAGGTCGCCTCGATGGCGTCCACGGACGCACCCTCGGCGAGCAGGATCCTGACCGCCTCGACGTTGAAGGAACGGGTGGCTTCACGCATGACAACGTCGAGATCGTCGGCCCGCGCACCGAGCGAGCGAAGGGCGGAATCTGGTCGGCGCGCGAACGCCACCGGCGCGTCGCCCTCGCCATGAGCGGTGTGACGCCACGTGAATCGGGTTCGTCGGGCGAAAGCCCTCGCTCGACCAACCACACGACGAGTTCGTCGGGGCAGTTCGTGAATCCGAAGCGGTCGCCTTCGTGTAGCCGCCCCGAGCATCGATCTCGCGCGTCTCGAACAGCACCTTCAACTCTTCGATATCGGCCGTCTCGAGCATCTCCTCGAAATCGTCGGGCAGGGCCGTCCGTTCGCGGGCCATGGCGCTTCTTTCGACGCGAGGTGGTGGGCGGGGGCAGTCTAGCTCCGCCGAGAGCACGTCCCGACGCCACTCACGTCCGGGCGACACCTCGGACCGGATGTCGACGCCGTTGACGTGGATGTCACCCGGACCCGGAACGGGATGCAACGAGATGCGCAAGGCACGCACCGGGCGAGCGGTGCCGAGCGGGCACCGGCCACCGTGACGCCGAGCCGCGGGGAAGCCTGTGTCGAGAAAAACCAAAGAGGACCCGCGGAAATCCGCGGGTCCTCGGGAGTGCGCGATACTGGGATCGAACCAGTGACCTCTTCCGTGTCAGGGAAGCGCGCTACCGCTGCGCCAATCGCGCTCATCTCGTACGAGACAGCTTCTTCAGTTGAGAGAGGTGACGACGGGATTCGAACCCGTGTAGACGGCTTTGCAGGCCGCTGCCTCGCCTCTCGGCCACGTCACCGCGTGTGGGTTGCACCCCGCGCTCGGGCCCGAAGGCCCTCACACTCGAGCGGATGACGAGACTCGAACTCGCGACCCTCACCTTGGCAAGGTGATGCGCTACCAACTGCGCTACATCCGCACGTCTGAGCAAGGCTTCCCTCGTTCAGCGCGTCATTGACTTTAGACGCGATCCCGCACGAATGCAAAACGACGCCGCCGCGAAAAAAGAAACCCCAGGTCACACAGGAACTACACGCGTGTAACCCGGGCGGGTCGCGTGCGAACGGCACGGCGGGCCCGAGAACTGTGGCAGGATAGGTGCTCGTTGCGGGCGATTGGCGCAGCTGGTAGCGCGCTTCCTTCACACGGAAGAGGTCGTCGGTTCGAGCCCGGCATCGCCCACCACACGAAACGCGCGGTCAGGACTGGTTTTCCAGTCCAGGCCGCGCGTTGTTCGTTTGTGCGACAGCCGTGCATCGCCAAGAATGCCGGTGCAATGCCGGTGCCGTCTTGCGCGCTGCCGCCGAGGTCTGTTGGCAAGCCGCCACGACATGTCCGCAACCGCCCGCAACGTTCACCGGCATTCCACCGGCAGGCAGTCCCCCCTCGCTGTCGGCACCGTCCGGTGCAGCTCGGAAGCGTCCGTCGGGGTTGAGACATCGACGTCGCCGCTGCGCGAGCGTCGGTCGGACTCGTGCATAGGGGCGGGCATGGACAGCCAGAACTCCCCGAAACCATCCGCCTCTCCGCGCTCGCTGCCGGATGAGCTCGAACAGGCCGACCGCCCGCTGGGGCGTCTCTACACGATCGACGACCTGGTGGCGTTGACCGGGCTGCCGAAGAGCACCATCTACGCCTTCAACCACGAAGGTCGCGGGCCCAAGCACCCGCTTCGCATGGGGCGGTCGGTCAGGTATTTCGAGCCGTGAGTGCGCGACTGGCTCGCGACGTTTGTGGAGGATGGCCGATGATTACGAAGCAGGCGAGCGGGAAGTACCGGGTGCGCATCTACGCCGGCGGCGTCGAGGTGACCTCGAAAATGTTCTCACGCAAGCAGGACGCCACCCGGTGGGAGCAGGACCAGCACCTTGCCCTGCGCGACGGTGAGTTCTCGAAGCGCGTCGGCAAGACGCTGCCGTTCAGGGAGATCGCGAGCAAGTTTCTCGACACGAAGAACGGGGTGATGAACGGGCAGTCGCTCGACACCATCAGGTACGCGGTCACCACCTACCTTCCCGAGCGAATCTCGAAGCTCCCCGCGGGGAAGATCACGCCGCAGATGCTTGAACGCTGGTACGACGAGATGCTGTCAGCTGGCTACGAGCGGTCGACGGTGGTGCGGATCCGTACCTGAGTATTTGGAGTCTTGAGGGCCACTGATTATTGCGGTTCGGGGCCAGCCGATATTTGCTCTCGGGGCCAGGGGTATTGCCGGTGAGCGCCACCCCCGCGGGCGCGACGCTCACCGGCGCCGACTCAGCTGGACGCGGCGGTCTGTTCGCGCATGTTGACGTCGCCGGTCTCGATCCAGAGGGTGTTGTGGACGATGCGGTCCATGATCGCGTCGGCGTGGACCCCGGAGCCGAGGCGCTGGTGCCAGTCCTTCTTCGCATACTGGGTGCAGAACACCGTCGAGGTCGCGTCGTATCGGCGTTCGAGGAGCTCGAGCAGCATGGATCGAACGTCGTCGGTGGGTGGGTCGAGCAGCCATTCATCGATCACGAGGAGCGTGAACGTGCTGTATTTCCGCAGCCACTTCTCCCTGCCGGCGGGCTTGTCTTTCGCCGCGGCCCAGGTCTCTTCGAGGTCGGGCATGCGGATGTAGTGCGCTCGGTAGCGGTGCTGACAGGCCTGTTTCGCCAGCGCCGATCCGAGGTAGTGACTCGCCCCGGTGTGTCCGGAGACAGGATTCCTTGGAAGGATCTGTCTTATGGGACGTCCCAGTAAGTATCCGCGCGAGCTTCGTGAGCGCGCTGTCCGTATGGTCGTCGAGGTGCGGGCCGATTATCCGAGCGAGTATCAGGCGATGACCGCGGTCGCGCAGATGCTCGGCATCGGGTCGCCGGAAACGATTCGCACCTGGATCCGTCGGGAGCAGGTCGACGCGGGAGACCGGCCCGGTGTGACGACTGACGCGGCGGTGGAGATCAAGCGCCTGAAGCGGGAGAACGCCGAGCTGCGGCGGGCGAACGAGATCTTGAAGGCGGCTTCAGCTTTCTTCGCGGCCGAACTCGACCGGCCACACAAGCGATAGTCGCCTTCATCGACGAACACAAGGACCGCACCGAGGGCGGGCTCCGATGGGGTGTCGAGTCGATCTGCGCTGTGCTCACCCAGCACGGCGTGAAGATCGCCCCATCGACCTACTACGACGCCCGCGGGCGCGGACCGTCATCCCAGGCCGTGTCGGATGAGCGGTGGAAGCCGATCATCCTGGCGGCGTGGCAGGCGCACCGCAAGGTGCTCGGGGCCCGAAAGCTCTGGTTGCGGCTCCGCCGTGACGGTCACGACATCGCGCGCTGCACGCTCGAGCGCCTCATGCGTGAGCTTGGGATCGCCGGCGTGCTCCGCGGGAAGCGGAAGCGTCCCGTCGACACGGATCCGCGCGAGACCCGCCCCGCGGACCTCGTCGACCGACACTTCGCCCGGTTCCGCACGAACCAGCTCTGGGTCGCGGACTTCACATACGTGTGGACGTGGTCTGGATGGGTCTACGTCGCGTTCGTCTTCGACGCGCACTCCCGCCGCATCATCGGCTGGCGCGCCGCGACGAGCATGACCACACCGCTCGTGCTCGACTGCCTCGACATGGCTCTCTTCACCCGCCGCCGCGAAGGCATCACCGGGTTCGAGGGGCTCACGCATCACACCGACGCGGGCAGCGTCTACACGTCAATCGCCTTCACCGATCGGCTCGTCGACGAAGGCATCGACCCGTCCGTCGGATCCGTCGGCGACGCCTACGACAACTCTCTCGCGGAATCGCAGATCGGGCTCTACAAGTCCGAACTCATCCACCACGAAGGTCCCTGGCGTGACGTCGATCAGGTCGAGGCGGCGACCGCATCCTGGGTGCTCTGGTTCAACACCGAACGCACCCACGGCTCCATCGACGACCTCACACCCCTCGAGGTCGAGCAACTCGACTACGCTCGCAACGAACCGGTTGAAAGAGCCGGCTGACACCAGCAAACAGCTCTCCGGACATGCCGGGGCGAGTCACTCCGGACATGCCGGGGCGAGTCAGTAGCTCTTCCCGGACCCGGTGAACCCTTGGAACACCACGTTTTGCTGCCTGCTGATGAACTGGCAGGTCCCGAGCTGCGCGATCACACCCCGGTCGAGGCCGCGTTGTTCGAGCAGGTCGACCCTGCGCAGGTCCGCGTTCGGGTATCGGAGCCCCGCCCGCCGGATGAGGCCCTCGACTTTCGCGTGGGTGAACGCGGCGTGGGCGTCGTCGACGGCGAGCTTGATGCGCTCTTCGAACACCATCCCCATCGTGAGGGCATCGTCTTGGATGTCGATCGCGTCGACCAGGGCGGAGATGCCCATCTCCCGCAGCTTCCGTTTCGTCTCGGAGTCGAGCCGGCTCATCGGGTGCCTCCGGCGTAGTAGTCGGCGCCGCGGACGTAGCCTGCCGGCTCCTCCCAGACGGATGGTTCGAACCTCGGTTGCCGTCTGCCGTTCTGGTCCTGATTGGAGTCCAGGATCGGCCGCAGATGCGCATACCTGGGCGACCTCACCCGCGACTGCAGCGCGATCCCAGCAGCAGCTTCGACCCGCGCAGCCGAGTAGCGGCGAGTCATCCGCAACACGGCCAGCGCAGCGTCCAAACCCTGCTCGTCGACCGGGACGGACTCGAAGATGCGGTTCACGATCGTCGTGGTGTCCTCCCCGATCCGAGCTGCCCACTCCCGAACCCGCTCCGCGTCCCATTGCCGATACTGGGGTCCGTCGGGCAGATCCGAGTCGTGCGTGCGGTACTCGTTGATCACCCCGGCTGGGGCGAGGAGATGGCTGGTGAGCCGCTGATCGGCGGCGAACACCTCGAGGGTGGTCTCGGTGACGCGCAGGTCGACGTTGCCTCCGATGTTGGCGTAGGGGACGGAGTAGAAGTTCCGCTCGAACACCACGTGCCCGTTGCGCTGAACCTTGCGTCCGTAGTGCCATCGGGAGATCTCGAACCCGACGGCCGGCAGCGGCCGTAGCAGCGGCTTCTCCTCTGCCTCGAACACGGAGAGTCTGGACCCGGCGCGCTTCTGGAACGGCTCGGCGTTGTAAGCGGTGACCCGCTCACGGATCACCGCGCGAAGCTCCGGCAGCGTCGCGAAGGTGCGGTCACGGAGCGTGGCGATCACCGCTGTCGCGACGTTGCCGACAGTGTTCTCGACGCTCGCCTTGTCTTTCGGTTTCGCGGGCCGGCCCGGCAGCACCGCCGCGGAGTAGTGCGCGGCGAGTTCCCGATACGCGTCGTTGAGTACGACCTCCCCCTCGGCAGGGTGCTTGATCACCCCGGTCTTCAGGTTGTCCGGCACGATCCTGGGGACGCTGCCGCCGAACCAGTCGAACATCGCCGCGTTCGCCCGCAACCAAGTGTCCTGCCGCATATCCAGGGCCGGTTCAACGAACGCATAGCGGGAGAACGGCAGCGTCGCGACGAACAAGTAGACCTGACTCGCCCCGGCATGTCCGGAGAGCTGTTTGCTGGTGTCAGCCGGCTCTTTCAACCGGTTCGTTGCGAGCGTAGTCGAGTTGCTCGACCTCGAGGGGTGTGAGGTCGTCGATGGAGCCGTGGGTGCGTTCGGTGTTGAACCAGAGCACCCAGGATGCGGTCGCCGCCTCGACCTGATCGACGTCACGCCAGGGACCTTCGTGGTGGATGAGTTCGGACTTGTAGAGCCCGATCTGCGATTCCGCGAGAGAGTTGTCGTAGGCGTCGCCGACGGATCCGACGGACGGGTCGATGCCTTCGTCGACGAGCCGATCGGTGAAGGCGATTGACGTGTAGACGCTGCCCGCGTCGGTGTGATGCGTGAGCCCCTCGAACCCGGTGATGCCTTCGCGGCGGCGGGTGAAGAGAGCCATGTCGAGGCAGTCGAGCACGAGCGGTGTGGTCATGCTCGTCGCGGCGCGCCAGCCGATGATGCGGCGGGAGTGCGCGTCGAAGACGAACGCGACGTAGACCCATCCAGACCACGTCCACACGTATGTGAAGTCCGCGACCCAGAGCTGGTTCGTGCGGAACCGGGCGAAGTGTCGGTCGACGAGGTCCGCGGGGCGGGTCTCGCGCGGATCCGTGTCGACGGGACGCTTCCGCTTCCCGCGGAGCACGCCGGCGATCCCAAGCTCACGCATGAGGCGCTCGAGCGTGCAGCGCGCGATGTCGTGACCGTCACGGCGGAGCCGCAACCAGAGCTTTCGGGCCCCGAGCACCTTGCGGTGCGCCTGCCACGCCGCCAGGATGATCGGCTTCCACCGCTCATCCGACACGGCCTGGGATGACGGTCCGCGCCCGCGGGCGTCGTAGTAGGTCGATGGGGCGATCTTCACGCCGTGCTGGGTGAGCACAGCGCAGATCGACTCGACACCCCATCGGAGCCCGCCCTCGGTGCGGTCCTTGTGTTCGTCGATGAAGGCGACTATCGCTTGTGTGGCCGGTCGAGTTCGGCCGCGAAGAAAGCTGAAGCCGCCTTCAAGATCTCGTTCGCCCGCCGCAGCTCGGCGTTCTCCCGCTTCAGGCGCTTGATCTCCACCGCCGCGTCAGTCGTCACACCGGGCCGGTCTCCCGCGTCGACCTGCTCCCGACGGATCCAGGTGCGAATCGTTTCCGGCGACCCGATGCCGAGCATCTGCGCGACCGCGGTCATCGCCTGATACTCGCTCGGATAATCGGCCCGCACCTCGACGACCATACGGACAGCGCGCTCACGAAGCTCGCGCGGATACTTACTGGGACGTCCCATAAGACAGATCCTTCCAAGGAATCCTGTCTCCGGACACACCGGGGCGAGTCAACCCTCATCGCCTGGCCGGTGACCGGATCAGTGAGCCGCATCGTCTTTCCGGACCAGTCGACCTCGACCGTCTGCCCGGCCTTGTGACCGACCCGCGACGCCGCCCCGATCACCAGCACGTGACGCTGATACGACTTGCAGAACCTGTCGTATCCCATCGCCGTCTCACCCCTACTGTGGCAGGCGTCGACATACTCGCCGTGCAGCAGCTTCAACGTGACCCCGACCTTCGCGAGCTCCTTATGGACCTTCTCCCAGTCCGGCTGCGCGTGAACACTGTCATGCTCACCCCGCCCGGGGAACAGCCGCGCATACACGTCCGCCTCATCGAGCGCGGCGACGTCGTCCCAGCCGATGCCCTCCCGGTCAGCGGCATCGAGCACCATCGCCACGCTGGTGCGGGACATACCCTGCGCGGCGATCTGCCGACCCGTGAGCCCCTCCGAGCGCAACCGAAGCACGAGCTTCGCCTTGATCTTGCGTACCATCCGAATCACTCCTTCTGCCGCGTGATCAGCCACACGGCAGAAGGAGCCTAAGAAAGCGGCCCCGAACCCCAATACTCGGTGGCCCTCAACGACGCGATCGCCTCGACGGCAGGGTGGCCCCGAACCCCAATATCAGCGGCCCTCAGAAGCGCGAATACTCAGTACCGGCGTGAAGTCGGTGTTTACCTGGGCGGTTGCCAACGAGCTGGTGAACAGCAACCCGGTTGTGAAGGGTCTGCTGCACGGATAGGTGACAGGTTGTAGTCACGCCGCCAGTGCGACGGTCGTGTTTATGATGGTCTCGAACTCGATGGGCGTCAAACGGTCCAGGCGGGCTTGACGGCGTCGGCGGTGGTAGGTCCGCTCGATCCAGGTCACTATCGCGATCCGCAGCTGTTCGCGTGTGGTCCAGGAGCGGCGGTCGAGGACGTTCTTCTGCAGCAACGCGAAGAAGCTTTCCATCGCGGCGTTGTCTCCGCTGGAGCCGACTGTGCCCATGGACCCGACCATGCGGTGGCGGGCCAGAGCGCGGAGCATCTTCCTGCTTCGGAATTGAGCTCCCCTGTCCGAATGGACCACGCAGCCGGCGACGTCGCCGCGCACCTGGACGGCGTTCTCGAGCGCCTGAACGGCCAGCCGCGACTTCATCCGCGAGTCGATCGAGTATCCGACGATCCGGCCGGAGTAGACGTCATTGATCGCGCAGAGGTAGAGCTTGCCCTCCACGGTCTTGTGCTCGGTGATGTCCGTCAGCCAGAGCTGGTTCGGCGCGTCCGCGGCGAACACATGCCGGGTCCGACCGTCCTCATCGACCACGGCGCAGAGGTCGTCGTGAACCGGCGGGCCGGGCCGGCGGCTCCTACCCCGCTTGGGTTTGCCGAACGCGCTGAACCACCCGTTCATGGAGGCGATCCGCCATGCGGTCCGATCCGACATCGCCTCGCCGGCGTCGCGTGCCTCGTCCGCGAGGAGCCGATGCCCGAACTCTGGGGCGTCGCGATGCGCGTCGAACAGCGCGTTCGCGCGATACGCCTCCACCACCTCGCTTTCAGTGATGGGGTCGGCCAGCCACCGGTAGTAGGGCTGGCGGGAGAGCTTGAGAACCCGACACGTCACCACGACGGGGATCCCGTCAGCGTCGAGCTCCGTCACGAGCGGGTAGAACCTTTTCCCGGCAGGTTCGCCTGCGACAGATACGCCGCCGCCCGCCGAAGAACCTCATTCTCCTGCTCGAGCAACCGGTTCCGCTTCTTCAGCTCCCGGATCTCGACCGCCTCGGACCGCGACTGGCCGGGCTTCGCGCCCTCGTCGATGTCGGCGCGACGCAACCACTTCTGCAGCGTCATCGGGTGGACCCCGAAGTCTTTCGCGATCTGCTCGATCGTCACTCCGGGCTCGCGGTTGCGCGCGACGCGCACGACGTCGTCACGGAACTCGGTGGGATAGGGCTTTGGCACGATGCCATCCTTCCAGGCCATCCCCTCGGGCAAGCCAGATCAGATGTCACCTACCCATGCAGCAGTCCCACACCCTCGTTTGCGATGAGCCCCTAAGGCTCATCGCAAACGAGGGTGTAGCTGGGGTCTGAATCCGCCGGTTTCCAGTAGCGAGCGGGCGATGTAGTTCGTCAGGTTCCGGAACCCGAGGGCCGAGCCGCGGAGGTGCTCGAGGCGGCCGTTGGTGGCTTCCGTAGGGCCGTTCGAGGTGCCGGGGCGGTCGAAGAACGCGAGGATGTCGGCGGCGCGTTGCTTCAGGGTTCGGCCGAGCCGGCGCAACTCGACGAGCACGGTCGGGACGCTGCGGGCGAGGGAATCGATCACGGACTGCATGGCGAACTTGCCGAGCTTCTTGTCGGGTTCCCTGTAGGCGGTGACCATCCGCTGGTAGATGCCCCAGGTTGCTTCGACCTCGGCATGCTGCTCGTCGGCGAACAGTGCTTCCAGACGTGCCTGCTGCTTCTCGGTGAGGAGCCCGGCGCCGGTGTGGAGGGTGCGGCGAGCCTTGTAGAGCGGGTCGTCCTTCCGGCCGCGTCTGCCGAACGCGTCGCGTTGGACGCGGCGACGGCAGACGTCGAGGGCGTCGCCGGCGAGGCGGACGACGTGGAACGGGTCCATCACCGTCACCGCATCGGGTAGCTCCTCCGTGGCGGCGGTCTTGAACCCGGTGAACCCGTCCATCGCGACGACCTCCACCCCGTCCCGCCAGTGTTGCGGGCGCTCGGCGAGCCAGGTCTTGAACACCGCCTTCGAGCGCCCCTCGACCATGTCCAGCAACCTGGACGGCCCCGTCTTCTCGCGCACCGGGGTGAGGTCGATGATCACGGTGACGTAGCGGTCGCCGTGGCGGGTGTGTCGCCAGACGTGCTCGTCGACGCCGATCACGGCGACGCCGTCGAACCGGGTCGGATCGTCGATCAGCACGCGCTTGCCTTCCGCGAGGACCGCGTCGTTCGCCGTGCGCCAGGACACGCCCAGTCCCGCGGCGACGCGCGACACGGTGAGGTGATCGAGCACGATGCCCTCCAACGCCCACCGCATCCCGCGACGGGACAGCTTCGCTCGCGCAGGCGCCGCGGCAGCGAGGTCTTCGCGCCAGGAACGCCCGCACCCCGCGCACCTGTATCGGCGGACCCGGACCAGCAACATCGTGGGTCGGTGGCCGAACGGCTCATGCGCGAGCAGACGCGTATCCGTCCCACGCGACAGCGCTTGACTGCCGCAACCCCGGCACCACGGATCCGGCTCAGCGACACGGCACTCGATCACCGCCCGATTCGGTTCAAGGCACTGGCCAACAGCCACGAGGCCGAGGTCGTCGAGACGGCAGAACACCGTGAGGTCAGGAGTCGCGAAGGTAGCGTGGAGCACGTCGAGGTCTTCCGGATGGGCAGTGTAGGAACTTCCATCATCGGGAGACCTCGACCCTCAACCACCCACCGACGCGCTCAACCAACTACCCGCTCATGTGCGAAGAGCCGCTTTCACATGCGAGTAGGCGAGCGACGCGAGCCCGAACACTCGGGTCGAGGCCCAAGAGTTGAGGTTGAGCACCATCTCGCCCTGGTAGGGGACAAGCTCGTTCGACGGCGCCGCTTCGGCGCGGGCGCCTGGGCCTGCGCCTGGGCCGGCTGGACCGCTGCGGTACTGGTCACGGTGTCCTCCTTCTTGGATGGGGTCGCCTCACCTATGCGCGGTGCGGCGGGGCGGTGGCTGGGGACATACGGGGCGATGCGGGGCAGCACCGGGATGCCGAGCTCGACCGCGGTGTGCGCCTTCGCGACCTGGTCGCGAGCGTTCGGCTTGTTGATTTTGCGAGCGACCGGGCAGGCGTTCACCAGTGGGCACCAGGAGCAGAGCGCTGATGGCTTCGCAGGGAACATTGCGGCGTCGCGGAACCGATGGAGGTCCTCCCACTGCGCCGCGAACCAGCCGAGGGCGATGTCGACCTCGGCGTCGGAGCAGTCGACCTCTTGGGCGACGCCGGCTCCCGTGTACAGCAGGCGCCCCCGCTTCGGGCGCTCGACGTCGAGTTTTGTGGCGACCGCTTGCGCGTAGATGCGGATCTGGTCGGCTTTGCTGTCTCGACCGAACTGAGGGTTGTGCTTCCGGTAGGCACCGCTCTTGTAGTCATTGACCTCGTAGCGTTCCTCCCCCGCAGGCCCAGTGGTTTCGGAGATGTCGACTCGGTCAATGGCCCCGTTGAATGGGACACCGTTCGGGAGCACGAGGCCGCGCTCGCTCATCTCGGTGCGGAAGACGTTCACTCTGGTGGGGTCCTCCAGGTCGAAGTCGCCGAGGGCGAGCGGGCGAACCTCAGCGAACCAGCGCGCCTCCTGCTGCGGGTCACGATCGATCCCCTGCTCCTCACAGTAGGTCGACCAGGTTGTTTCGGTGACCCCGGCAAGCAGGGGCTCGACCTGTGCACGGGTGCGCTCTGCTCCCGGCAGCTGGTACAGCTCCTCGAGGACTGAGTGTGCGCCGGTACCGAGCTCGTTCGGCATGAAGAGGTTGCGGACCTCCGGAACGGCGTATTTTCCTGCCCAGCTCGCCGGGCATTTCGCGAGGTCCTGCGCTGCTGACACCGACAGCCCCTTGCGATAGGTCGACTTGTGCCGCTGCTCCGTCGTCACGACGAGCGTGCCGTCACGGCGGAACGCGAGACCCTCGACTGGCAGGGTCGGCCCCTTGCGTGGGGATGGCGCGGAGGTAAGAGGCGGCACGATCGAGGTCATGCCTCACCTATGCGCGGCGCGGACCGCTACCAGTCGCGGCGCGGTCTCCGCATAGGATCGTGACATGCTCGGTAGCGAATCCCTCATCTGTATCAGTAGCGCGGCGGGCAGGCGGCTCTATCGGGCCGGACGAGTGCGCGGCTGAGCTGGCATGGCGTTCTCACCCGTCGGGCCGGACGACTCCGCCGAGCTGTTCCATTCGTGGCTCGACGTCCTGCGTGAGGATCTCCGCAGCGGTCACGGCTTCCGCACGCATCCCGGGTCGGAGCTCGATGAGGACGACGTTCTTGTGCAGGGCGGGCTCATGAGCGAGACCGTCCAGCTCGTGATCGGCGCATCGTTCGCGAACCTCGACGCCGCGGCGCAGTTGCTTGGCTCGGACGATGGCGTTTCGCCGTACCCGATCTCCACCTTGATCAGGGCGGCGCTCGAGATCGCTGCAGTGGCGGTGTGGCTCCTCGAACCGGACAGCACCACCGGGCGAGCGCAGCGGTTGCTTCGGCTGCAGCACGAAGATTCCCGCAACGAATGGATGTTCGGCGGGGACCGCGAGCATCACGCCTCGACCTCCGCCCGAATCGTCGAGCTTGCCGCGCACATTGGGGTGACGGCGAAGTCGGTGACGAGCAAGCCGAGTTCGTCCGAGCTCGTCCAGCATCTCGATGAGGTCGTCGTCGACGCCGGCGACATTCACTTCCTGATCTGGAAGCTCCACTCGGGGTTCGCGCATGGCCGGCGGTGGGCGCTCCGCGTTGGCACGGTCGGCATCTCCCGCGGGCCGTCCCCGCGCGGAGGTGAGGTGCTCGCCCTGGCCCCGAATGGCGAGCTGCTGATCGGTGGTTGTCTCGTCGCTGCGACAGCGCTTGACCACGCGATCGGCAGGTGGAACCTGCTCTCCGGGAACGCGAAGGCGCGCACGCCGCTCTACCGCCTGCCGGAGTCGCTGCTCACGCCTCCCGACCGGGAAGATCACGACGAGTCGACAGGTGCGTGATGTCGCCGATCAGGGTTCCGTTTGTGGCAAGCGACTTTGCGCACTGGCCGCCGTTCTCGGGGGCTCCGAACGCACACCCGAAGGCCCGCAGCGAGAGCGTGAGCTGCATCGAAGCAACGCTCGTCGCGCACGCGATCAAGGCGGGGTCGGTGTCGCCGCTTACGGGCGGCGCGAATCGTCCAGGTCTCGAGTTGCAATGGCGCACCGCGATGGTGCAGTCGAGCCTCACGGCGGTCGGGCACCGATGGTCGCGAAGCGCCTCCTACGACCATCTCGACCCGAGCGAGAAGACGTCGCTGAGCTACTTCCTCGGGCTCGCGATGGCCTCCCTGGTCGCCGAGGAAGTTCTCGGGCTCGAGGCGACCGCGCATGCCGATGTGGTGCTGCGGATGCTCGGGCGTCCGATCCCCGCCAAGGAGCGGCCGGACCTCATCGGCTTCCATCCCTCGCCGAACGGCCCCGTCACCCCCACGAACGGCTTCGGGCGAGCACTCATTGAAGCGAAGGGACGCTCGCAGGGGTTCAGCGCGAGCGCGCTCGCAGAAGCGAAGAAGCAGTTGGCAGACGCACCAGCCGTGATCGCGCAGCTCGTCGGACCAGGTTCGCTGGACGTGGCGGTGGAGGCGTTCTTCGACCGGAAGCGGGGGCGGGCGCACTCCGTCTGGTCGGCGCATGTCCTCGATCCGGACCGCGATCACGCGGTGGACTCCGATCTCGCCGACGACGAGTTCCGTGCCCTCACGGTGGCTGGCAGTCTGCAATCGATTGCGCTCGGGATCGCCGAGCTGCGCGCGGACGTCGGTGCGCCGGAACGTGGTCCTCTGGACGGGCTGACGTCAGTGGTGCTCCCCCGGACCGACACCGAGGTCGGGATTCCAACGCCGATGTTCGAGCACCTGATCGCCCAACCGGGCCCGTTCGAGAGCGCCGACGACCTCGTTCGGTTCACCGGGCAGTTGCTCGAGGTTATCTCGATGCCCGACTACCTGTCGCGCAGCTTCGAGAGCCCAGCAGACTCCGGCGGGCGGCAGAGCTTCGCGCGGCTGGGGAGCGGACTCTGCGTGCGGACGGCGCCGTTCGGGGAGGGTGACGCCGGCCCCGAGGCCGGCGTGGTTGAGCCTCCCGGGGTTCCTGTCGCTTTTCCCGACCGCGTCGTGCGCGACAATTCCGTGAATGAATTCGAACACCGCACGAGCGAGGGGCAGCCCGCTCCTTCGCGGGCACTGAACATGTCCATCGAGGCCGCGAGAGCCGAATTCAACGGCACTCGAATTGTCTCGGAATAGGACAATTCACCAGCGCTTTTCTGTGCCGTTCTGGCGGGCCGGGAGGCACGGACCCTCCACGGGTGCCGGGATGGGGGTGTTCGGCCGCTGGCGGTGGCAAAGCTCGCTGCTGGCGGCAGGTTCCGTCGGGAACGGTCGCTCGACGGTGCGACGTGGTGGTCGATCGGGTTTTCCGGCTCTTCGGATGAGTATTCGCGCTTCTGAGGGCCGCTGATATTGGGGTTCGGGGCCACCCTGCCGTCGAGGCGATCGCGTCGTTGAGGGCCACCGAGTATTGGGGTTCGGGGCCGCTTTCTTAGGCTCCTTCTGCCGTGTGGCTGATCACGCGGCAGAAGGAGTGATTCGGATGGTACGCAAGATCAAGGCGAAGCTCGTGCTTCGGTTGCGCTCGGAGGGGCTCACGGGTCGGCAGATCGCCGCGCAGGGTATGTCCCGCACCAGCGTGGCGATGGTGCTCGATGCCGCTGACCGGGAGGGCATCGGCTGGGACGACGTCGCCGCGCTCGATGAGGCGGACGTGTATGCGCGGCTGTTCCCCGGGCGGGGTGAGCATGACAGTGTTCACGCGCAGCCGGACTGGGAGAAGGTCCATAAGGAGCTCGCGAAGGTCGGGGTCACGTTGAAGCTGCTGCACGGCGAGTATGTCGACGCCTGCCACAGTAGGGGTGAGACGGCGATGGGATACGACAGGTTCTGCAAGTCGTATCAGCGTCACGTGCTGGTGATCGGGGCGGCGTCGCGGGTCGGTCACAAGGCCGGGCAGACGGTCGAGGTCGACTGGTCCGGAAAGACGATGCGGCTCACTGATCCGGTCACCGGCCAGGCGATGAGGGTCTACTTGTTCGTCGCGACGCTGCCGTTCTCCCGCTATGCGTTCGTTGAACCGGCCCTGGATATGCGGCAGGACACTTGGTTGCGGGCGAACGCGGCGATGTTCGACTGGTTCGGCGGCAGCGTCCCCAGGATCGTGCCGGACAACCTGAAGACCGGGGTGATCAAGCACCCTGCCGAGGGTGAGGTCGTACTCAACGACGCGTATCGGGAACTCGCCGCGCACTACTCCGCGGCGGTGCTGCCGGGCCGGCCCGCGAAACCGAAAGACAAGGCGAGCGTCGAGAACACTGTCGGCAACGTCGCGACAGCGGTGATCGCCACGCTCCGTGACCGCACCTTCGCGACGCTGCCGGAGCTTCGCGCGGTGATCCGTGAGCGGGTCACCGCTTACAACGCCGAGCCGTTCCAGAAGCGCGCCGGGTCCAGACTCTCCGTGTTCGAGGCAGAGGAGAAGCCGCTGCTACGGCCGCTGCCGGCCGTCGGGTTCGAGATCTCCCGATGGCACTACGGACGCAAGGTTCAGCGCAACGGGCACGTGGTGTTCGAGCGGAACTTCTACTCCGTCCCCTACGCCAACATCGGAGGCAACGTCGACCTGCGCGTCACCGAGACCACCCTCGAGGTGTTCGCCGCCGATCAGCGGCTCACCAGCCATCTCCTCGCCCCAGCCGGGGTGATCAACGAGTACCGCACGCACGACTCGGATCTGCCCGACGGACCCCAGTATCGGCAATGGGACGCGGAGCGGGTTCGGGAGTGGGCAGCTCGGATCGGGGAGGACACCACGACGATCGTGAACCGCATCTTCGAGTCCGTCCCGGTCGACGAGCAGGGTTTGGACGCTGCGCTGGCCGTGTTGCGGATGACTCGCCGCTACTCGGCTGCGCGGGTCGAAGCTGCTGCTGGGATCGCGCTGCAGTCGCGGGTGAGGTCGCCCAGGTATGCGCATCTGCGGCCGATCCTGGACTCCAATCAGGACCAGAACGGCAGACGGCAACCGAGGTTCGAACCATCCGTCTGGGAGGAGCCGGCAGGCTACGTCCGCGGCGCCGACTACTACGCCGGAGGCACCCGATGAGCCGGCTCGACTCCGAGACGAAACGGAAGCTGCGGGAGATGGGCATCTCCGCCCTGGTCGACGCGATCGACATCCAAGACGATGCCCTCACGATGGGGATGGTGTTCGAAGAGCGCATCAAGCTCGCCGTCGACGACGCCCACGCCGCGTTCACCCACGCGAAAGTCGAGGGCCTCATCCGGCGGGCGGGGCTCCGATACCCGAACGCGGACCTGCGCAGGGTCGACCTGCTCGAACAACGCGGCCTCGACCGGGGTGTGATCGCGCAGCTCGGGACCTGCCAGTTCATCAGCAGGCAGCAAAACGTGGTGTTCCAAGGGTTCACCGGGTCCGGGAAGAGCTACCTCGGATCGGCGCTGGCGAAACAGGCCTGTCAGCACCGCTACCGAGCGCACTACATCCGCATGCCCGACCTCGAAGAGACCTGGGCCGCGGCGAAAGACAAGCCCGCCGGCAGGGAGAAGTGGCTGCGGAAATACAGCACGTTCACGCTCCTCGTGATCGATGAATGGCTGCTCGACCCACCCACCGACGACGTTCGATCCATGCTGCTCGAGCTCCTCGAACGCCGATACGACGCGACCTCGACGGTGTTCTGCACCCAGTATGCGAAGAAGGACTGGCACCAGCGCCTCGGCTCCGGGGTCCACGCCGACGCGATCATGGACCGCATCGTCCACAACACCCTCTGGATCGAGACCGGCGACGTCAACATGCGCGAACAGACCGCCGCGTCCAGCTGAGTCGGCGCCGGTGAGCGTCGCGCCCGCGGGGGTGGCGCTCACCGGCAATACCCCTGGCCCCGAGAGCAAATATCGGCTGGCCCCGAACCGCAATAATCAGTGGCCCTCAAGACTCCAAATACTCACTTCGGACATCCGGTGGGGGTGAGGCTCGCCGGGTGATGGTCGGTGGGTAGGGGTCGAGGTCCCCGAGGATCAGTAGCGCCAACTGCTGTTCCATGACGAGGACCTCGACGTGTCTCACCATAGTTCGGGGTGCGCTGACGCGCGCTCTGCCGCCTGCCCGTGTTCCCGCTGCGACTTGCTTCTGGGCCTGGACGGTGTCCATGTCGAGCATGTCGACCGCCGCTCGGGGCTGCTCGTCGTCACGGTCTCGAGCCCGCCGTCTCCGACCGGTTGCCCGTCGTGCGGGGTCGTCGCGGCCGGTCGGGGGCGCCGCCGACGGGTGTTGCATGACGTGCCCGCAGCGACGCGGGTGCGGATCGTGTGGCGGCAGCGGGTCGGGCGCTGCGGCGATGCCGACTGCCCGCGGAAGACGTTCGTCGAGCAGGTCCCTGGACTGGTCGCGCCGCGCGGCTCGATCACTACCCGCGCTGTCGCGTGGGCGATCGGGCAGCTGCGTCGCGAGCACGCGACCATCGCGGGACTGGCCCGGCAGCTCGGGACATCGTGGAAGACGGTGTGGCGGGCCGTCGAACCGGAACTGGAGAAGCTCGCCGCGGACGAGACCAGGTTCGATGGCGTGACCACGCTCGGAGTCGACGAGCATGTCTGGCATCACACAGACCCTCGCAAGCGTGGACCGAAGGAGCTGACCGGGATGGTCGACCTCACCCGCGACAACCACGGGAACACGCGGGCGAGGCTGCTGGACCTCGTGCCCGGCCGGTCGGGGAAGGCCTACGCGTCCTGGCTCGCCGAGCGCGGCGACGCGTTCCGCCGAGGCGTGAAGGTCGCGGCGTTGGATCCGTTCGCCGGCTACAAGACCGCGATCGACGACAAGCTGCAGAACGCCGTCGCGGTGCTCGACGCGTTCCACGTTGTGAAGCTCGGCACCGCCGCCGTCGACGAGGTCCGCAGGCGCGTCCAGCAAGACACCCTCGGCCACCGGGGCCGTAAGAGCGACCCGCTCTACGGGATCCAGACCATCCTCCGCGCGGGAGCGGAGAACCTCACCGACCGCCAGCGCACGCGGCTGACTGCGGCGATCGAAGCCGACCCCGCGCACGACGAGGTGTTCATCGCGTGGCAGTGCGCGCAACAACTCCGCTCCACCTACCACCAGAAGGACCTCGCCGCCGGGCGGCGGATCGCCCAGAAGGTCGTCGACTCGTTCCATACCCGGCTACCGCAACCGCCACAACTACCGACTCCGCATGCTCCTCGCCGCCGGAGGCCTCACCCCATGACCCCACCGAATGTCCGAAGAGCCGGTTTTCCGAACGGGGCCCGGCGGGGCGTCGGAGGCCCGTTCGGGGCACTGCTCGGCTGCTCACGCCCTACTCAGGCACCCTGAGCAGTGCTTTTTGTGCTCTGACCAGGGATTTTTCTCCTACTACTCAGTTACTCATTGGAACTGACTGATTTCTTCCAAGAGAGAGATAAAGGGGGTTGAGGGGTAATATTTCCCCTGAACAAAGTGGCTCATCGCAAACGAGGGTGTAGCGGCGGGTAGCGCGTCGCTACCCGGGTAGGGGTCGAGGTCTTCCGACGATGGAGGTTCCTACGCCTTCCAGCCGAAAGACCTCGACGTGCTCCACGCTACCTTCGTCCCTGCTGACCTGTCCGCGTTCTGCGGTCTCGATGAACTCGGGCTTGTCGCGATGCGGCAGGTAGTCGAGCCGGATCGGGCGGTCATCGAGTGCCGGGTGATCGAGCCAGACGGTTGGTGCTCCCGCTGCGGGGCGGTCAAGTCCCCGGAGGTGGTGTATCGGTGTTCGTGTGATCCTTCGTGTTTCGGGGTTATGCGGTGAGGGCTGTCAGGTCGGGTTCGGTCACCTTCTCGATGTCGGGTTTGCCGACGCGTCGGGCTGCGGCGAGAGCGTCGAGGCCGAGGTAGCGGCGTTGCTCGGCCCATTCGTCGTGTTGCTCTGCGAGGACGGCGCCGACGAGTCGGATGATGCTGTCTCGGTTGGGGAAGATCCCCACGACGTCGGTGCGGCGGCGGATCTCGCGGTTGAGTCGTTCGTTCGGGTTGTTGGACCAGATCTGTCGCCAGACGCTCTTCGGGAACGCGGTGAACGCGAGGATCTCCTCGCGTGCGGCCTCGAGGTGCTCGAACGAGCGCGGGAGCTTGTGCCCGAGGGCGTCCAGGACGCGGTCGAACTGGGCGTGCACCGCGTCGGCGTCGGGTTGGTCGAACACTGTTCCGAGGAGGGTCTTCACCCATGGCCAGGAACTGCGCGGTGTGACGGCCATGAGGTTCTGGGCGTAGTGGGTGCGGCAGCGCTGCCAGGAGCCGCCGACGGTCGCGCCGATCGCGGTGACCAGTCCCGCGTGCGTGTCGGATGTGACGAGCTTCACGCCGGAAAGGCCGCGTGCGACGAGGTCGCGCCAGAACGTGAGCCACCCGGCGCTGTCCTCTGTGGAGTTGACCTGTAGGCCCAGGATCTCGCGGTAACCGTCCGCGTTCACGCCGGTCGCGACCAGCACCGCGACCTTCACGACTCGTCCGTCTTCACGGACCTTCATGGTGAGCGCGTCCGCGGCGACGAACGAGTACGGGCCGGCGTCGAGGGGTCGGGTGCGGAACGCGGCGACCTGCTCGTCGAGATCTTTCGCCATCTCCGACACCTGCGACTTGCTGAGCCCGGTGATCCCGTGGGTCTTGACCAGGTCGTCCATCCGCCGCGTCGAGACGCCGAGGAGGTAGCTCGTCGCGACCACGGTCGTCAGCGCGGCCTCCGCGCGGCGGCGCCGCTCCAGCAGCCACTCCGGGAAGTACGTCCCGGAGCGGAGCTTGGGGATCTTGAGGTCGATCGTGCCAGTGCGAGTGTCGAACGCGCGCGAGCGGTAACCGTTACGACGGTTCACCCTGTCGACGCTGATCGTGCCGTAGGCGGCGCCGCAGACCTGGTCGGCGTCCGCGGACAACAACAAATTGATGAAGGTGCCCATCATCTCTCGCAGCAGGTCCGGAGACGCTTGCGCCAGGTGGTCTTCGAGGAAACGGGCAGGGTCGATATCGTGGGGTGCGACGGTCATCGTCGGGGTCCTTTCGAGACGGATGTGAAGAGTTCTCTCGAAGGATCACGCGGTGACCGTCGCTATGTCCGCAGCGACACGGCCACCCGATCCATACACCACGCTATTGGACGCAACCCGTGCGGGCCGATCGTTCCACTTTTCGTTCCACGGAATGTTGCAACGACGATCGATCTTGACCCCCGTCTGTCTCCACGCGCCGGACGCGTGATCGGTGTCGGCTCACCTCGATCCCGCTTCGATCTCACCGTGCGGGAGCGCGAGCTCTGTCGCATGCTGCTCGGAGACCTCAGCCTCCGACAGATCGCTGCCGAACTGGGACGGACTGAGAACACACTGAAGACGCACAGACGTCATCTCTACGGAAAACTCGGCGTCTCCACACGCGACGAACTCAGAGCCCTCGCCGTTCGCGAACCCTCGCTCTGGGACGGGTTCCGACCGTCACGAGCACGTCAAGTCCCCGAGAACACACACGCGGAACAGGATTCCGGATGGTCGGCGTCCGACTGACCCCGACCATCCGGATCGCCGACGCCCTCGACAACGCACGCATCCCCGCCCCGAATTCCGTGCCCGGGGCCGTCCGGGTCGGAGCCGATCGCGGTGCCCTGCCGGACAGCGGTGCACGGCGACGGCTCGATCAACGAGCCGCGCCCGATCAGCTCCAGTTCTTGTGCGGCGACGTCTTGCCGACACCGGCGTTGAAGACGTTGAGCGGGTCGAGCTCCTTGTAGTGCTCCACGAGCGAGGGCGGCGCGTCGTAGAGGCGGCCGTAGTTGTGCTCGGCGGGGATCGCGGCGCCACGGTCCTCGAGCAGTTTCGTCATCTGCTTCTTCAGTTCGAGCGTGTCGACGCCCTTCTTCGCGACGTGGTTCTGGTGGAGCACGTGGCAGAAGAAGTGTCCGTAGTAGGCGCTCACCTCGAGCTGGTCGGCGATCTCGGGCGGCAGGACCTCGAGCCAGTCGTCGTCGTCCCGCCGGATGGCGACGTCGAAGGTGATCATCCCGCCGACACGCTCGCGGTAGAGGTTGAAGTATCGCGCGATCGCGCTGGCCGCGCCGAAGCGCTGCAGCATCGCGCTCTGCGCCTCGTTGTCGTTGCACACGAGGAAGGCGCCGCCGCGTCCCGGCTCGGCGAAGAACGCGGTGAGAAACGCCTCGGTCTCCGCCTTCTGGTCCTCCCCGACCTCGACGATCAGGTGGTGCTCGAAGCGATCGCGGTAGTCGAGCAGCCGCTTCGGGAGCTGCTGGGGAAGCAGCCCGAACGCCTTCTGTGCGATCGTGTCGGCGAACGTCTGGCCGAAGAACGGCAGCTTCGCGAACACGCCGTTCGCCCAGGTCTTGAGCGCGAACATGCGTCGGAGCTGGCGGCTTCCCGCGTACTTCAGCCCGACGAAGGTGTCCTTACCGTACTTCTCGGCGAGGTCGAACGTGGACCGGTCGAAGTACTCGCCCGAGATGGGCAGCTGCCGGTCCGCGCCGAGCACCGCGCGCCGCAGGTCCTCGAGCTCCGAGGGATCGTTCGTGCCGATGTAGAACGTCGTGGTGTGGCGATCCTTCGGGAACGTCCGCGTCCGCACGGCGAACACCATGAGCTTGCCCGCGCATCCGGATGCCTCGAAGAGGAACTTCGGGTCGGCGTTGAAACGCGCCGGCGTGCCGACGATCTCACGCACGTGCTCGGCGTAGTCGGTCTCGGCGGAGTCGGCCGGCGGCGGCGTGACGTCGGCGGCCGTCCAGTCGCCGCGCTGCAGCCGGTCGAGCACCGTCGCGGGATCGTCGCCGAGCTCGATGCCCAGGTGGTTGACGAGCTCGACCTTGTTCTGCTCGTTCACGCGGGCGTAGATCGCGTGCTCGGTGAACGCCGGGCCCTTGCGCACCTGGCTGCCACCGGAGTTGTTCGCGATCCCGCCGATCACCGAGGCACCGATCGAGGTCGAGCCGATCACCGAGTGCGGTTCGCGCCCGTGCGGAGCGAGTGCGTCCTCGAGCTCGAAGAGCTTGGACCCGGCCAGGCACACCGCCTCGCGCGCATCGTTGATGAGGTGGATGTCGTCGATGCGCATCGTCGAGATGATCACGACATCGCGGTCGTAGTCCTGGTCACCCGGACCGGACCCGCCGGTCAGGCCCGTGTTCGCGGACTGCGGGATGACGATGAGGTTCTTGTCGACGCAGACCTGCAGGACACGCCACATGTCGACGAGGCTGCCCGGGCGGAGCACGGCGAGGACCTTCCCCGAACCGAATCGGCTTCCGCTCGCGTACGGGGCCGTTCTCCGAGACGAGGTCAGGACGTGTGCCTTCCCCAGGATGTCGACGAACGCGTTCAGGGCGTCCTTCGAGCCTCGGAATCCCTCATCATGCATCTTCGATCAGCTGCCTTCCCTGGTGGTCGCGGCGGCGCCAGGCGCATCCGTCGCACCACCGCCTGACACTCGCTTCGTCTTCGTCGTGCAGGATTCACCCTATTCCCACCGCGTCATTCCCACTGCGTCGGACGGGCCGCCCGGGACGGCCGGACGTCGGCGACGAGTGACCTGTGCCGTCACATCGGGGCGTCCGATGGCCTCACGCGGTGGCGGCGAGCAGGCGGACATCGGTGATCGTGTCCTCCGTCCTTCACGGCGACTCGGGACCGATACTCGTCACGGGGGCCGCGGGGGTCGCGGCGTGGGGTGGTCGTGGCGTGGGGGTGGTCGAGTGTGCCTGCATCCGAGGGGTCGGCCTCGCGGCTCCGGCGACCGGTCGGAATGTCCGTGGGTGGTGATGGGGTGTCGGTATGAACGACCACACGCGCAACGGCACCACAGCCCCGGCCCCGACGCCTCCCCGCGTCCGACGGGCGCGGGTGACGGGCGCCGGTGACGGGCGCCGTCGCGCTGGAGGTCGTGGGTCAAGCTGTCAGCGTTCGAGGGTTTCCGCCGTCACTGGTCGCGTGCTCGTTCAAGCGCCCGCTCCTGGGCCGAGTCGGATTGTCCGTGGGTGGTGACGGGGTGTGGGTATGAACGAACACGAACACGACGGCACCGCCGCCGCACCGGTTCCGGACGCGACCCCGCGTCCGACGGTCGGTAGCGGTGGCGGTGGCGGTGGCGGTGGCGGTGGCGGTGGCGGTGGCGTGAGCCTTCGCGCGGTAGGTGGTCGAACGCGCCACCATTCGCGGGTTTGCCCGAACCCCGTTCCCGATTTCGCTCCGGGGCCGGGTCGGATTGCCCCTGGGTGGTGATGGGGTGTGGGTATGAACGATCACGAGCCCGACGGCACCGCTGCCGCACTGGACCCGGACGCCAGCGCGTGTCCCGCTGCCGGTGGTCTCGTGCCCCGCATCGCGATCTCGGGGTCGCGCCTACCGGATTCGGAGGCATCATCCGTCCGTGCCGCTCGACGGATCGCAATATCCGTGGGTGGTGATGGGGTGTGGGTATGAACGATCACGAGCCCGACGGCACCGCCGCCGTACCGGCCCCGGACGCCAGCGCGTGTCCCGCTGCCGGTGGTCTCGTGCCCCGCATCGTGATCTCGGGGTCGCGCCTACCGGGTTCCGAGGCATCATCCGCCCGTGTCCCTCGACGGATCGCAATGTCCGAGGGCGGTGATGGGGTGTGGGTATGAACGATCACGAGCCCGACGGCACTGCCGTACCGGCCCCGGACGCCACCGCGCGTCCGACGGTCGGCGGTGACGCGCGCCCGTCGGCCGGTGGTGACGCGTGTCCTCGGCCGCGTGGTCAGGCGACGGTCGCGCCGCACGTTGCGTTCATGATGCACCTGCAACACCTCGACGGCATCGGCGCCCACGACGAAGCCTTCGACCTGGCGCTCGACGCGATCCGCGCCGAAGACAAACTCATCGCGAAAGCCGAGGCCCGCCGCGCGGAACTGCTCGCGTTCATCCACGAAGCGACCCTCGCTTCGGCTCGGGAGGAGTTTCCTGGGAGTGATGATGCGGTGGTGACGGCGATGCGTGAACGCACCGCCCAGCTCGCGCTCGCGACCAGCCGGCCCGAGCCGGTCGTGTCCCGGGAACTCGGCGAGAGCCTCATGCTGCGCGACGCGTTCCCCGCCACGGAAGGAATGCTCCGCGATGGGCACCTCTCCCTCGCGCACGTGCGCGTGATCCTCGCTGAAGGACGACGCCTCCCCGACGACGACGCCCGCAAAGCGTACGAGCGGGCCGTGGTCGACGGGGCCTCGCGGGAGACGCCCGCCAGGTTGCGGGCTCGCGCGCGGCGGGCAGCGCAGACGCTCATGCGGGAGAGTCTCGACGAGCGCCACAAGATCGCGCGCGAGCAGCGCGGGGTGCGGGTCGTGCACGAGGACGACGGCATGAGCCGACTCGAAGCACTCGTCCCCACCCTCCTCGGCGCGGCAATGCTCGACCGGCTCACCGAACAGGCCAAAGCGCTCGCGGGTCCGGATGAGCCCCGGACGCATGATCAGATCCGCGCCGACCTGCTGTGCGAACTCGTCCTCACCAGCGACCCCGCAGAGGGGTGCGGGTCACCGCACGGCGCGGCCGGCGGCATCAACGCCAGGGTCGCGATCACCGTGCCCGTGCTCTCACTCCTCGATGGCGGCGACGACCCCGCGCTGCTCGACGGGGTGGTGCCGGTTCCGGTGGAGCAGGCGCGGGAACTCGCGGCGCGTGCGCCGTCGTTCCTGCGGGTGCTGACCGATCCGATCACGGGCGTCGCTCGCGAGAGCGACACGCGCTTCCCGACGGCGGCGCAGCGCGAGTTCCTGCGCGTGCGGGACGGGCACTGCCGCTTCCCGGGCTGCACCCGCCCGGCACGGCGGTGCGATATCGACCACACCATCGCGGTCACCGACGGCGGCACGTCCTCGCTCGGGAACATGGCGCACCTGTGCCGCCGACACCACACCTTCAAGCACGCCACCCGGTGGCGAGTCGAACAACGCGAACCGGGACGGTTGGTCTGGTTCTCACCGGGCGGCGATCGCTACTCCGACCGGCCCAACCCCGTCGGGCCCAGGTTCAGACCCTCATGGGCCTACCACGACGACGGACACGACCACCCACCAGGCCGAGGCGACCATCCACCAGACGGAGACGACCGCCCGGTATCACCGACGGGGCTCGTTCGCGCACTCGACACCTCCGAACACTCGATCGCACCGACCATTCGACCGGTCACCGAACGGCCACGCACGAGCATGGAAGCGGAGTTCGAGTTCGACCCCGAGCTCGAGACTTCTCCCTGCCCGGAATCCGTGGACGCGCTTCCGAGCGCGCAGCGCCGACGCGGCGCCCACAGGCCACGGCGGAGTCGGGCGAGAACTGATGCCGAAGCCGACGGCGGGAACGATCCACCACCCTGCTGATCGCGGCACGACGACCACCGGGAACAGCGACGCTGGCCGGCACGAGCGGCACGATCACCAAGTAGACCCGCACACACCGAACCCAGCGGCACGATCACCAAACACAGCGGCGCGCGCGAGGTCGCGCGAGGTCGCGCGAGGTCGGTTGGCTCACACCCGATGCTGTCCTCCCGCGCGTCGATGACGGCACGCCCGCGCCACACGCGGGCGAGACCTGACCCTGCGCTCGATGCGCCCGATGCGCCCGATGCGCTCGATGCGCCCGCAGCCGACGTCGTCGACCCCGCGGATCATCCCCGGCCGCGTCGTCCACCACGTCCCCGCGTCGTCCACCACGTCCCCGACCGGCCTGCCACGATGTTCACGTGACCTCGCCCCAGAGCCCCTCGAACGACCCCGCGCAGCCCCCTCCCCCATCTCGACGGTCGCCGCGTCCCCGTCTGGGGGCTGCCCGTCGCCGTCGTCGCCTGGTTCGGACTCTGGGCCTTGCCCCCCGGGCTCCTGACCGACGGCATCGGTCACCTCATCAGCTCAGACCTCGGCGCCGCCGTCCGCGTCGAAACGGTTGTCGCGGCGCTCCTTGCGATCGTGCTCGTCGCGCTCCACCGCCGCTACAACCGGACGCTGTTCGCGAGATCGAGATGGATGTGGGCGTACGTGCTTCCCGCCCTCCTCGCGGTCGCGCTCCCGTTCCACTACGGACTCGTCCTGCCCCTCCCTCTCTACATCGGGTGGATGGCGGTCTCTGTGTTCTGGCAGGACTACCTGACGTTCGGACTCCTGCAGAGTTACCTCGCGGAACGGCTCGGTCGATGGCCCGTCGTCGTCACCACCGCGATCGTGTTCTGGCTCGGACACGCCCTGTTCATCCCGGATCGCTTCGCCCCCGCGAACCTTCTTCCCAGCCTCGCGATCCTCGCGCTCGGTCTGGTACAGGCGACGCTCCGCGACCGACTCTCGACCCTGCACCTGATCCTGGCCCTGCACCTCGCGTTCTATTACGCGTTCGCGTGAGTCACCCACGCCAAGCGGTCGCCGCCGTGTCGGAGGCCGCAGCTTCGCCGCGCGACGCACACGGATGCCCGACTCGGCGACCCGCCCGATGGCACGAACACGAACTCGCACACGAACGCTCGACGGCACGTCCGCGCGGGAACCACGTCGACCACGGATCGCACACGGCTATCAGGTGCGCGGAACGATGTTCGTGATGTCGACCTCACCGTCGTGGGCGAGCCACGCCAACCACGCCACGCGGGTTCATCGCCCCCGCCTGCGCGACGGCCGATGGGTCACTCCCCCGCGCGGCGAGCGCATCGAGGCGGCCGGCCCGATCGCGAGCGGAGACCTCGTCCGTTCCCGCGGCGGTCGCGGCCCAGGCCGCGTCCTCACGCAATCGCCGCATCGTGACGCGCGACCCGGTCGAGTCCCTGCCGGCCGCCGATGCCACCGGACGCCGACGCACGATGTCCGCGCGAATCGCGATCCCCGACACGAGCGGCACCGCCACGCCGGTCGTCGTGAGCGACGGTCCGAGGGCACCGGGCGTGTAACCGCGGTCATCGTTCGCGCCGACGAGCAGACGGTGGACGAGAATCGCTGCGCAGAACACGCCGACGAGCACGGACACGGTCTCACCGATCCGCGCGCTCTCCCGGTCCGGCGGTCGCAGCACGAGCGCGAGCAGGAGCGCGAGGAGCGCGATCGCACCTGCGACTAGGGCGACCGTCGGCACGAGACCGGGCTCCAGGAGCGCATACTTCCGACCCGCCGGACCGTGCATCGCGGCCGAGACCAGGAGCGTCATCAGCCCGACGCCCGGGAACGCGCCCCATATCGCGCCACGCCACGCCCGCCCCGTGCGCCCACCCGCACGCCGCGCATCGACGGCACCGCACGCTCCGAGTCGCCGGCGACGTGTATGCAGGACCGACGGTGCCGAAACAGCGGTGCACCGGCCTCCGGCCCGTTCCGCAGTACCGCGAGGGCCTCTCGTGCGATCGCGCGCACATCCGCGTCATCTCCGATCAGCCGGACGACGCTCGTCACGCGCGCCGGCCCGATACGTCGAACGGCCATGACGGTGTCGTCATCACGACATCGACACACTTGCTCACGGCCCCGGCGGAACCGTGTCACGGCAGGTCCCGGCCGAAGGCCGGCGACCGCGGGACCCGGGCGCGGCATCAGACCGCGATCACGACCTTCCCCGCGACCGAACGGCTCGCGGCGGCGTCGAACGCGTCGACCCCCTGGTCGATCGGGAACTCGTGCGTCACGACGAGCTCCAGCTCGGGCGTCGCGGCCAGGAGCGCGATCGCGTCATCGAGTTCCAGCTCGAACCGCTGCGAACCGCGAAGCGTGATCTCCCGACTCACGAGCGCCGCCATGGGCAACGACAGGTCACCCGCGGGAAGCATCCCCAACTGCACGATCGTTCCACCGCGTCGGACGAGGCCGAGGGCCGATGCAAGGGCCACGGGCGCCCCCGATGCCTCGACGACCACATCGAACGACTCCTCCTCGAGCACCGCGTCGCCCCCGAGACGCACGGTCCGTGTCGCGCCGACACCGCGGGCGATCCGCAACGGTTCCTCCGCGAGATCGGTCACCACGATCGTGCCCGCGCCGCCGGCCCGCAACGCCGCGACGCTCAGGCAGCCGATCGGACCAGCACCCGACACGAGCACCGTTCTGCCGAGCACATCACCGGCCTGCGCGACACCGTGGATCGCGACGGCGAGCGGCTCCGCGAGGACGGCCCGCCGCAACGGGAGTCCCGCGGGCAGGAGACGGATCTGGTCGGCATCGACCGCCACGTACTCGGCGAACCCGCCATCCGTGTGCGGGTCCGTCGAGGCGCTCCCCAGATAGCTCCCGCCCGGCGCGAGGTGCAGCCCCAGCGCCTTCGTCGCACCGGGCTTCGGTGTGGGCCGCGCGGGATGGAGGGCGACCGCGGCCCCGACGTCGTACGGTGCCCCGACGCCCGCGCCCACCGCCGTGATCGTCCCGACGATCTCGTGGCCCAGAACGAGGGGCCGCCGCAGGTCGTAGATGCCGTTGCGCCCGTGCTGGTAGTAGTGCAGGTCGCTGCCGCAGATGCCGCCGAACGCGACACGAACGAGGACCGCGCCGGCCTCGACGTCGGGAACGGGAACGTCCTCGACCCGAAGATCACCCGCCCCGTGAGCGACGACCGCTCGCATCGTCACGACGCGACCTCCTCGATCGTCAGTGCGGCAGGGAGACTCGGCGTGGCCTGCTGCGTGTTGCCGAGCGACTGCAGTCGAGTGGCGACGACCGTCAGTTCGGCGATGTTCGTGCGCGGCGGCAACGCGATCGCCGTGTGCACCGCCTCCGCGATGTCGTCGGGATGGATCGCCCAGTCGCGCACCTCCCGGGGCGGCGGTGAGGGACGCTTGTCGAGGATCGGGGTGTCGACGATGCCGGGGAGGATCGTACAGAACCGGACCCCGTTCCCGTGCTCGTCGCGCGAGGCCCCACGCGCGAGCCCGAGCAGAGCGGACTTCGAGGCCCCATAGGCGGCGCCACTGTGATCGGGCCACGCCGCTGCCACGCTCGAGATGATCACGACGTCGCCCGCTGCCGCACGCAACTGCGGCAGCGTGGCGCTGAGGACCGCGAACACCCCGGTCACGTTGGTCGCCATGATCTCGCCGAAGCTCTCGTCGGTGAGTTCGGCGAACCGGCGCGCGGGGACGTTGGTTCCGGCGGCGCACACGAGGGTGTCGATCGGGTCAGTGACGGCGAGCTCGGCCGCGAGGGCGCGCACGCGGGCGGTGTCGGCCACGTCGAGGGCGTGCGGAACGAACCTGCCCTCACGCACGGCCGCCGGGTCGAGTCGTTCGAGCGCGTCCGCCCGCCGCGAGATGCCGTGCACGCGGACTCCCGACTCGAGGAGACGGTGCACGATTCCGGCGCCGATGCCGGTGCTCGCGCCCGTTACCAGCGCGACGCGATCGGCGATGTCTTGCAATGCCATACCCAACACTCCGTTGTTGTTCTGCTTCGGGCGGACCCACGAAATCGGCGCTAGGTGTTTCACGTCGACACATGTACATTACCAACATGCAGACATGATGTCCACATAGTGATAATAACTGGACATCGGCACGACGAGAGAAGGAAGTCAATGACGACTGCACGCACCGAGGCCCCACACGTGGCCGACGTCGACAAGCGACTCCAGCGCAAGTCGCTGCTCGCGATGAGCGTCGGGAACACCCTCGAGTGGTACGACTGGACCGTCTACACCGTCGCATCGGTGTACATAGCCGCCGCCCTGTTCGAGTCCGGTGATCCGCTGTCCGCGCTCTTGCAGACCCTCGCGGTCTTCGCGATCGGGTTCCTCGCCCGCCCGCTCGGAGGCATCGTCTTCGGACGCATAGCCGACCGGCGCGGACGGCGCGCGGTGCTGATCACGACTATGCTGCTCATGGCCGCAGGGAGCGTCGTGATCGGCCTGACGCCGTCGTTCGAGGCGATCGGTCCGCTCGCTTCGCTGCTGCTGCTCGTCGCCCGCCTCATCCAGGGGTTCGCGCACGGTGGCGAATCGACGACGTCATACGCATACATCGCCGAGATCGCGCCGCCGCGCCGGCGGGGCCTGTGGTCGAGCGCCGTGTTCGTCGCCGTCGGGACGGGCTCGCTCATCGCCACGGGATTCCTGGCCGCGCTCACGGCGGCGCTCGATACGGACGCGATGAACGAGTGGGGCTGGCGCGTCCCGTTCCTCATCGGTGGCGCCCTCGCGGTCGTCGCCCTCTTCCTCCGGCGCGGCATGGTCGAGTCGGCCGACCACGCCACGACGGACGACCCCGAGGCCTCGACGGTCACGCAGGCGACATGGAGTTCCCGCAAGATCGTCGTCGAGGGGATCCGACTCTTCTTCGTCGAGGCGGGCGCCACCGTCACGTACTACACGTGGGTCACGTCGGCGGCCGTCTACGCGATCGGCATCGTGGGCATGCACCCGGCCGATGCCTTCATGATGAGCGCGATCGCGCAGGTGGTCTACGTCCTGGCGCTGCCGCTACTCGGCCACCTCTCCGACATCTTCGGTCGCCGCGCGCTCGTCCTCGTGTCGCTCGTCGGTATCGCCGTGACGGTCTTCCCCCTGTGGGGCCTCATCACGACCGAGCCATGGACGCTGCTCGTCGCCCAGGGCATCGGACTCCTGCTCGTCGGATGTATCACGGGATCGAAACCGGCCGCGATCTCCGAGCAGATCCCCAATCGCTACCGAACTCGCGTGTTCGGGGTCTCGATCTCGCTCGGCGTGGCACTGTTCGGTGGGACGGCCTCGTACCTGAGCACGTGGCTCTACGGCATCGGCCTCGGGTGGGTGTTCAACGTCTACGTCATCGTCCTCGCACTCGTCGCGTCGGCGATCGTGCTGACCTGGCGGCGGAACACCGGGGTGCCGCTCTCGGAGGTGGTCTGAGTGGCGGCGCTCGGCGGGAACGCGCTCGGTACGGCTGTTCTCACACAGCGAGCCGTCGCTCGCGTGGCCACGGGGGCACGACGGATCGAGGTGGTCGAGCGGCCCGTCCCCGCGGTCACCGGGACCGACGTCCTGCTGGACGTCCGATTGTGCGGACTCTGCGGCTCGGACGCGCACATTTGGCGCGGTGACGACGGATACGACTGGGTGACGACCGGCCGCGTCCTCGGCCACGAGATCGTCGGGGTCATCGCCCGGACAGGACCCGACGTCCCCGCCGAGTGGGCCGTCGGGGACCGCGTCGTCCCGATCGCGCAAACCGGCTGCGGCGCCTGCGACGCCTGCGCACGGGACTACGCGAACGGTTGCGCGCACAAGCGCACCCTCGGCCTGTCGAGGGACGGTGGCGCCGCCGCATCCGTCGTCGTCGCGGCCGACGCCCTCGTTCGTGTGCCCGACCGGCTCCCCGATGTGACCGCCGTCCTCACCGAACCGGCCTCGATCGCAGCGCGGGCCGTCACCCGAGGTCGCGTCGGGCCGGGTGACACGGTCGTCGTGACGGGCCCGGGAACCGTCGGCATCCTCGCCGCTCTCGCGGCACGCGACGCGGGTGCCGACGTCGTGCTCGTCGGCACGCCCGCCGACGTCCGCGACCGGTCCGCCCCCACCGGGGCGCTCGGACTCCCCCTGCGCGATGCCGTCCCCCCGGGGTTCGTGCCGTCCGTGTGGATCGAGGCGGCCGGCGCCGCCGCCGCGCTCGGCGACGCCGCGAACGCGCTCCCGGTCCAGGGACGTCTCGTCGTCGTCGCGCTCTACGGTGCCCCACCCTCGATCCGGATGAACGATCTCGTCCGGAAGGAGATCGAGGTCGTCACCAGTTACAGCTCGTTCCGCGCCGACTACGAACGCGCCATCGAGAGCCTCGTCCGGCACCCGGATCTCGGCGCCGAGCTCGTCCGCGGCTTCGGATTCTCCGAGTTCGCGGATGAGTTCGACGCGATCGGCTCGGGCACCACGGTGAAGGCCGCACTCGAACCGTCCCCCTGATTACAGCGGCTGGCTGCAGCGGCTGATTGCAGCGGCGTATGTCCTCGCATACTGTGCAACGACTGATGTCCACAGAGTGAGAGGAACCTATGTCGCGTCGATCCGAGGTGACGTCCGGGCTGCATGTCCTCGACAAGGCGCAGGCGCTCGTCCGAGCCCTCGCCACAGGAGAAGAAGGAAAGACCGCCGCGATGCTCGCCTCGGAGATCAACGAACCGATCAGCTCGGTGTACCGACTGCTCTCGAGCCTCACCGCACTCCGCTGGGTGGAGCGGGGCGAGCTCCGGGGCGAGTACCGCCTCGGTACGCGGTTCATCTGGCTCGGCGACCGTTTCGAAGCGCAGCTCGAACTGCGCTCCGTCGCGCTGCCGAGTCTCCGCACGCTCAACGACGTCACCGCACAGACGGCCTTCCTCTGCATCCGAACCGAGAACCGGGCGACGTGCATCGAGCGCGTCGACGGGCAGGACGTCCAGATCCAACGGCTGCGCCTCGGCGGCTCGCTGCCGCTCGACGACGGTGCGACCCCGCGCGTGCTGCTCGCCTTCGCCGATCCCGACGTCGTCGCCGCGTTCGTCGAGGCGAGCGGGCGCGGCGGCGCGGATCGCGCGCACCTCCTGGCGCAGCTCGCCGAGATCCGCGAGCGCGGCCACGTCGTCGCCGACGACGGCATGGGAACCGGCATCCGTTCGGTCGGGGCGCCCGTATTCGATCACCGCGGGGCGATCGTCGCCGCGATCTCCGTCAGCGGACTCCGCGCGCGCGGCATCGTCGACGACGACCGCACGGTCGCCCTCGTCGTGCAGGAGGCGGACCGTGTGAGTGCGCTCCTCGGACACACCCGCGGCTCGCGGGACCTCACGACCTCGGGAGTGTGATCGTGGCATCCTCATCCATCAAGGTCCTCGACAACGTGGACGAACTGCTCGGATTCCTCGGCGCGCACGGTCCTCGAACCGTTCCGGACATCGCACGATCCGTGAGCGTTCCCCGCTCGAGCGTCTACCGTCTCGTCGACGCCGCCGAGCACGTCGGACTCGTGCGAACTGGCGACGACGGACGGGTCGGACTCGCCATCGAGATGCTGAGTCTCGCTGCGACGGCCGCCCGACAGAACCCACTCGTGGTCGCGGCCGCACCGATCCTCCGGGAGTTGCGCGATTTGCTCGGCCAGAGCGTCTACCTCTGCGTCCGACGCGGCGACGAGATCGTGTGCCTGCTGCTGTTCCAGGGCCTCAGCATCGGCCTCATGGAGCTGTTGCCCGGCGGCACCCTCCCTCCGTACGCCGGTGCCACCGCACGGGTGATCGTCGCCAACGACCCCGAGCTGCTCGCCTCACCCGCGGCCGTGCCCTCACGACGACTCACCGCCGCCACGATGGGCACGCACGACGAGCTCCGGGCCGATGTGCATCTCGTCAGGGAACGGGGATACGCCCTCTCCGACGGCGATGTCACCCCGGGGGTCGCGGCGCTCGGCGTCCACGTGCGCGACGACACGGGGGCCCTCCTCGGCGCGATCTCCGTCGCCGGCGTGCGCGACGAGATCATGGGCGCGTTCGACCGCTCGCTCGAGGCCCTGCGAACGGCGAGCGAACGGATCTCCGCCGCATATCGACCGTGAAACCGAAACCGAAACCGTCCGCGACCTCGCGGACGGGCACAGAGCGAAGGAGCATCACCATGCGCGTCATGACGGAAACCCCGCCGGTCGTGGTCGTCACCGGGGCCGCCCAGGGCATCGGTCTCGCAACCGCTCGGCTGCTGGCGGAGCGGGGCGTGCGCGTGGGCGTCCTCGATCTGCCCCGGGCTCGAGCCCGCGACGCGGCGGCGCAGCTCGACGCGACGTCACCCGTGAGTGGTGGTCACGAGTTCGCCGACGTCGACGTCTGCGACGAGGACGCCGTCGAGTCGGCATTCGCCTCCCTCGCCGACCGGCACGGCGTGCTCGCCGGTCTCGTCAACGGTGCCGGAATCCTCGTCAAGTCGCCCGCGGAACGAGTCGACCTCGGCGAGTGGCGTCGACAGCTCGATGTGCACCTGACGGGTGCCATGCTCTGCAGCAGGGCGGCATATCCCGCGCTCGTCGCCGGCAGCGGGGCGATCGTGAACATCGCCTCCGTGGGCTCGACGTTCGGCCTGCCGGGACGGCTCGCGTATGCGACCGCGAAGGCCGGTGTCCTCGGCCTGACCCGAACGCTCGCGACCGAGTGGGGCCCGCGCGGCGTCCGGGTCAACGCGGTGGCCCCGGGCTACATCGCGACGGAGATGGTGCGAGCGGGCCTGCGCACCGGAGCGCTCGACGAGTCCGTGCTCGTCGGGCGGACCCCCCTGCGTCGACTCGGCGAGCCGGAGGAGATCGCCTCGGTGATCGCCTTCCTGCTCTCGACGGACGCGAGTTTCGTGAACGGCGCCGTCCTCGATGCCGATGGGGGCATCACGGTCGACGGCAGCTTCAATGCCGTGGACGATCAGGTGTCCGCGTCGACGTCCACGCTCGCACGCACCTGAGGGTGGAGGAGTACTCGTGAGCGGACGTCCCGCCGTGGGCGAACCGGTGCCGGCGGCCGGTGCCGTCGTGTTCGACGAGACGGGACGGCTGCTGCTCGTCCGACGCGGCCGCGAGCCCGAACGGGGGCGCTGGTCCGTACCGGGTGGCAAGGTCGAACCCGGTGAGACGTTCGCGCAGGCGGCGGCGCGGGAGACGCTCGAGGAGACCGGGCTGCTCGTCGACATCGGCCGCGAGCTCTCGGTCGCGACGGTCCCCGTCGGTGACGGGCGGGTGTTCGAGATCCACGACTTCCTCGCCACCTCGATCGGCGGCACGCTCCTCGCGGGTGACGACGCGGACGACGTGCGCTGGGTCCCCGTCGATGACGTCCGTTCGCTGCCGCTCACGAGTGCGCTCGCCGAGCACCTCGAACGCGCGGGACTCATCCCTCCCACGCCGGGCGGCTCCGCGGCGGGGCGCGACTGACCGCACTCGTCCGGCTCGTCTCAGGCCGACACCGAGCCCGGGGCATCCGCATCGCGCAGCTCGATCCGGCGCATCGTTCGAGGCTCACCGTCGATGTCCTCCTCGGTCTCGACGAGCACGAACGTCCGCTCGAACTCGTCGGCGTCACCGAACTGCTCGAACCTCGACCCGTCCTCGTGCACGAAGCCACCGACGACGGACACGCCACGACCCACGAGCTCCTCGAGTACGCCGCGCGACGCGTCCCCCGCCGTCTCGAAACGCACGACGATGTCGGTCCCACGGTCGAGGAGCACCTCCGTGCGCACCCCCTCCCACATGGTTGCCCAGTTGCGGGTTCGCCACTCGAACCAATCCGCGGCACCGGAGGCGGCCACGCGACGATCGAACTCCTGCCGCGTGATGACCTCGGCGTGCGGCACGGGGTCGAGCGCGAGCTCCTCGAGCTCGGCGTCGGCCGCGCGCTGCCGTTCGAGCTCCCCCTCGCGGGCGGACTCGGTCTCGACGACCGTGAGTGGGTGGTGCTGTCGTCGAGGTCGCTCGGCATCGGCCGGAGGACGCTGAAATCGAACTCCCGCCGCGTCTCGTCGATGGCGGAACGGGGCCGCACGCCCGGCGTGTCGGTCCCGGTGTACCGGACACGTGTCGGTCGCGGTGCGCTGAGCACGTGTCGGGCGCGGCGAGCCGCCGCGTAGCGGGACGACGAGCCGGCCGGTCTCGATCTCGAGGACCCGACGGGGTGCCGCTCCCGGGCGCCCGGCCCCGCGCCGGGCCCGATGAGCCGAGCGCGGACCGCAAGCGGGGCGTGACGTCGCTCCGGACGCCATGAGGTACGGGAGGCGAGCGCCCACGACGTCAGTTGCGCAGGATGATGCCCGCGTTGAGCGAGGCCGCCAGGCACAGCCACGCCAGGTACGGGACCTGCAGCACCGCCGCGACGACGGACACACTGCGGGCAGCGAACGCGAGCACGACGACGTTCACGATGAGCAGCACCATGATCGCCATCCCGCCCCACCACGCCGCGACACCGACGAGCGGATAGTCCGCGAAGAAGACGGGCGACCACAGCGCGTTCAGGACGAGCGCGCTCACGAACAGCGTGAGCTGCCGTCGCATCGCCGATGGACGTCCCGGCCCCGCGAATCCGCGTCGCCACAACAGGTACCCCGTCAGCGCGATCGACAGATAGAGCACCGTCCAGACGGGCGCGAACAGCCAGTTCGGTGGACTCCACGGCACCTTCTCGACCGACGCGTACCACCCGTCCGTGTTCGGGGCATTGCTCAGTGCGCCGACAGCCGCGACGGCGGTGACCGTGACGACCAGCAGGAGCGCGACCGCGACCCGGCGTCCGGCCGACGGCGTCGCCCCACTGGCCGGGCCCGGCGTCGAAACGCTGCGTGCCCTCCGGTCGGCGCTCACCGTCGTGCTCCGACTTCGGTGACCACGCCGCACGCACCGGTCGTCGTCGCGACGTCCGGCGTGCCCCGGCGCCGGGAGTGGCCCTCGCACCGGCCCCGGTATCGGCCCCGCGCCATCAGTCGGATCCCCACGGATTCCTCGCCCCCGATGCGTCACGGACGCCGCCGAGCTCGGGCACTTCACCCACCGCGGTCGCCCACTCGTGATCCCCCGGTTGCAACCGCATGGGATCCGCCGATGCCGCGGCCGCCGGCCCCACCGACGGACCGAGGCTCCGGGCGAACGCGTCCTCGACGGAGACCGTCCGATACGTATCGGCGACCAGTTCACCGATCCAGCGTCGCTCGCTCGCGACCATGTCCTCGCGAAGGCTTTCCATGAGCCCCGTGACGGTGGGCGAGGGCACGTCGGCCAGCCACGACGCGACGGTCGCGACGAGGCCCTGGGGAAGCAGGGGCACGTCGATCTGCGACCTCGGGGTCCCGGCGGCCCTCGTGTACCGCTCGATGAGCTCCGGGTACGGCATTCGCTCACCGCCGCCGATGTCGAAGTGATCGGTACCGCTGCGGGCCTCGAGCGCGCCGGCCACCACGGCCACGAGATCGACGACGGCGATCGGCTCGACCTCGTGATCCATCCAATCGGGCACGATCGTCACCGGCAGTCGCTGTGCGAGCTGCGCCATGAGCTCGAAACTCGTCGACCCGGCGCCGAGCACCATTGCCGCGCGGAGCGTGATCACCGTCGCCGACGCCGACGACAGCAGGCGCTCGACCTCGAGGCGCGACGTGAGGTGCTCCGACAGCTCGCCCTCATCGATCGGCGGGATGATCCCCGAGACGTAGACGATCCGCGGCACCCGGTGCGCGTCCACGGCCTCCCGGACCGTCGTCGCCGCCGTCCGGTCGGTCCGGCGGAAATCGGTGCCGCCCATCCCGTGTACGAGGTAGACGAGCGCATCGACGCCGCGGGCGAGGGCCGCATCGACGGATGCCGCGTCGAGCACGTCGAGCTCGACCCGATCGACACGATCACCCCACGCGAATCGATCGAGGGTTGTGGGCTCCCTCGCGCCGGCGGTCACCTCGTGGCCCGCCGCGACGAGCGCGGGGACGGTCCGGCTGCCGATGTAGCCGGTCGCCCCGATCACGAGCACGCGCATGTCGACTCCCGTCGTCGCCGGTGCGCTGGAAGTCGAAGACCACCGGCGTCGGACGCACCGATCCTCGCACCCCCTGCCGGGTGCCGGTCTCAGGGAGTGCTAGGTGACGGCGACAGCGCGGCTCGAGGATCGATCGTGCGCGTGCGCGATACTTGCCATCATGACCGCGCCCGCGACCACCCGCGATGTGGGTGCTTGGACGACCGTCCTGCTCGCGCTCCTCGCGGCCGGTCCGATTCTCGTGCTGTCGTTCGGTGCGGCCGACGACGGTGGCGTCGCGGTCTCCGCGTGGGCGCTCCTGCTCGGCGCCGTCTGGTTCACGGGTGGCGGCATCGTCCTCGCGATCCGTCGGCAGGTCGACCGGGACGACAGCCCGCCACGACCCGCTCGACACCGCGTCCTGACGTCGCTGCTCGCGGGGGCCGCACTCGCGACCGCATCGCTCGTCGGCGGCCTCGTCCTGTCCTCGTGGCCCGCGACGGCACCGCTCGTGGCTGCTCCGCTCGCCGCGGCGGCCTCGCAACCCGTCGCCCTGCTGCTCGCCGTGGCGTTCGTGACGGGTGCGGCGGAGGAGGTCTTCTTCCGCCTCGCGTTCCCGACGCTGTTGCGCGGCTGGTGGCGCTGGATCGTGCCGACCGTGCTCTACGCGATCGTGACGCTGTGCTCGGGCACTCCCGCACTCGCGCTCATGGCGGCCGTCCTCGGTGTCGTCGCGATGTGGACGCTGGATCGGACGCGCTGGTGGCCGGCGCCGATCATCGTGCACGCCGTGTGGACCGTGGCGATGATCGGCATCTTCCCCGTCCTCGTCGGGCGGTGAGCGATCGCGGCCGCCGAGCTGCCGCTACCAGCCGAAAGCGAAGTGCCCGAGGATCGAGACGCCCAGCACGAAGAGCGCGAGGCATGCACACGCGAACTCGATGAGCATGCCGATGCCGAGCGCCTTCGTCGTGGTCCACGACGTCGACAGCGCTTCGCGCCAGTCCCGGAGCCGGATGTACTCGCACACGACGAGGCCCGCGAGGAATCCGATCGGAAGCCCGAGCGCCGGCAGGACGAACATGCCGACGATGCCCGTCACGGCGCCGACGACGATGGGCCAGTTCGGGATCTCGCGGGCGTCGAGGCCGCGCTTCGCGAGGATCCATCCCGAGAACATTCCGGTACCGGTGAGCAGGAGGCCGATCCCGACCGCGAGCCACGCCCAGCCGCTCCCCCAGATTCCCCAGACGATGAGCCCGGCCATGATCGTGATCGAGCCGGGGAGCACCGGGACGATGATCCCCACGATCCCGACGAGGGCGAGAACGACGGCGACGATCGCGGCGATGGCATCGGGGGTCATGCCCACGATCGTATCGATCGACCGCCACCGATCCCGACGCGGCGACCCCGGGCGCGTGGCCCGTGGACGCCGAGACGGGCCGCGGGAACGGTTACCCGTTCCGCGCGGCCCGAACGCCGAAGCGGACCGCGGGAACGGTACTCCGTTCCACGCGGCCCGCTCCGGGTCACGCCGGCCCCGGCTAGCGGGCCAGCGCGTAGCCGGTCTCTCCGTGCACGACCACGTCGATACCGGCCGCTTCGTCCTCGTGCGTGATCCGGAAGCCGATCGTCTTCTGGATCGCCCACGCCACGAGGAAACTGACGACGAACGAGTACACGAGCACCGAGAGCGATGCGATCACCTGCACGACGAGCTGGCGAGCGTCGCCGCCCGTGAACAGGCCCGTGTCGAAGGCGAAGAAGCCCGGGAAGATCGAGCCGAGGAGACCACCGACGAGGTGGAGTCCCACGACGTCGAGCGAGTCGTCGTAGCCGAGCTTGTACTTGAGGTCCACCGCGAGGCAGCAGAGGATACCGGCGAGCAGGCCGAGCAGGAGCGACCAGCCGGGCGTGAGCACGGCACACGCCGGCGTGATCGCGACGAGACCCGCGACGGCACCGGAGGCGGCACCGATCGCGGTCGGCTTGCCGTTGCGGATCTTCTCGACCGCGATCCATCCGAGGATGGCGGCGGCGGGCGCGGCGATCGTGTTCACGAAGATGAGGCCGGGGATGCCCTCGATGAGGTTGCCGTTCCCCTCGGCGCCGGCGTTGAAGCCGAACCAGCCGAACCACAGGAGCGCGGTGCCGAGCATGACGAGCGGCACGTTGTGCGGCTTCAGCATCTCCTTGCCCTTGTCCGCGAAGCCGACGCGGCGGCCGAGGACGATGGCGAGCGCGAGTGCGGCAGCACCGGCGTTGATGTGGACCGCGGTTCCACCCGCGTAGTCGATGACCTCGACGCCGTCGAAGCCGAGTGCGGTGCCGAGCTGCATGATCCAGCCGCCACCCCAGACCCATGCGGCGACGGGGAAGTACACGAAGGTCGCGAAGATGCCCGCGAAGAGGAGCCAGGAACCGAACTTGGCACGGTCGGCGATGGCACCCGAGATGAGCGCCGTCGTGATGATCGCGAAGGTGGCTCCGTATGCGGCGCCCGCGAGACTCTCGTTGTCGCTCGTGAGGTCGGTCATCGCGAAGTCGGCGAACGGGTTGCCCGCGAACTGGAAGAAGCTGTCGCCGGAGACGGACGACATGCTGTAGCCGTAGAGGATCCAGAGCACGGCGATGAGGCCGAGCGCCCCGAAGCTGAGCATCATCATCGAGATGACGCTCTTCTCCTTCACCATGCCGCCGTAGAAGAAGGCGAGCCCGGGGGTCATCAGCAGCACGAGAGCCGCACTGATGAGGAGCCAGGCCATTCCACCGGTGTCCATAGGAATCTCACTTCCGCACCCCGCGGTGACCCAGGGAACGGGTCGGCGTCGTGACGCGGGATACCTGGGAAGAGTCTGGGCGCGGTTCGTATCGGCTGAGCGGCGGGAGTGTTTCCCCGACGTTTCGGTCGGCGCCGCTTCGTTACGGGTGTGTTTCGTTCCCGAACGGAAAACCGGGTGGTTCTCGGGGTTCCGGGCGGCCCGGAACCCCGAGAACCACCCGGTTTCGTGGTTGGTGGCTGCGTCAGCTCGCGCGGACGGCGCGTTCGCCGGCGGCCGCCGTCGACGCGATGAGTCGCGAGACCGCGCGGAGGTACTTCTTGCGGTAGCCGCCGTCGACCATCCCGCCGCCGAAGATCTGGTCGAGCGGGATGCCGGAGGCGATGACGGGCACCTGCGCGTCGTAGACGCGGTCGACGAACGCGACGAAGCGCAGCGCCTGGCTCTGGTCGGTCAGCTCGAACACGTCGTCGAGGACGATCGCGTCGAGGCCGTCGACGAGCCGGACGTACTTCGACGGGTGCACGCTCGCGAGGTGGTCGACGAGCGCGCCGAAGTCGTCGCGCGCGACCGTCTCGCCGAGCTCGAGGCGCTGGGCGACCTCGCGCTCGATCCCGTCGGGCGTCGTGACGATCGCGCTGCCGTCGATGGCGCGGCGACGGTAGTCCGTGCCGTCGATGCGGAGCGTCTCGAACACGTCGGCGAGCTTCGTGATCTCGCGCAGGAAGTCCTGTGCGGCGAAGCGTCCCTCACCGAGTGCGTTCGGCGGGGTGTTGCTCGTGGCGGCCACCGACGTGCCCGTCGCGACGAGTTCGCCGAGGAGCTTCGACATCATCATCGTGTCGCCCGGATCGTCGAGCTCGAACTCGTCGATCGCGATGAGCTTCGTACCCGTGAGCTGCGTGACGGCCTTCTGGAACCCGAGGGCACCGATGAGCGCCGTGTACTCGATGAACGTCCCGAAGTACTTGCGCCCGGGGTAGTCGTGCCAGATCGACGCGAGGAGGTGCGTCTTGCCGACACCGAATCCGCCGTCGAGGTACAGCCCCGGCTTGACGGGCGGCGCCGGCTTGAGCCGCGAGAAGAATCCGCGTCCGGGCGAGGTCGACTTGTCCGGCTTCTTGCCGCAGAACCGCTCACCCGCACGAACAGCCTCGGCCTGCGAGGGATACTCGGCATCCGGCCGGTAGGTGCTGAACCGCGCCGTGTCGAACTGCCGCGGCGGCACGAGTGCGGCGACCATCTCCTGCGCCGACACCTCGGGCGATCGCTCGGTCAGATGGACGATGCCGTTAGGGCTCACGGGCAGCTCTCCTGTTGTCGTCGGCGCACCGGTGGCCCCGGCTGCAGCCGTCGGCCGATCCATCTTAGGCATCCCTTCGCGCGCCCGACACCACGGGTCGCGCGCGACGTCACACCCGGCCGTCGCGTCACGGCCCGTGTATACCCTGGAGGAGCACGTGACCGACCCCGAGGAGGCACCCATGCCCGTGGCCCACGATCCCGATCCGCGACTCGCGGCGTTCGCTCACCCCGAGCGTCTCGTCACGACCGAGTGGCTCGCGGAGCACCTCGGTGACGAGGGGCTCGTCGTGATCGAGTCCGACGAGGACGTCCTCCTCTACGAGACGGGGCACATCCCCGGCGCGGTGAAGCTCGACTGGCACGTCGACCTGAACGATCCGGTCCGTCGCGACTTCGTCGACGGCGAGCAGTTCGCGAAGCTCATGTCGGAGCGCGGCATCGCTCGCGACGACACGCTCGTGATCTACGGCGACCGCAACAACTGGTGGGCGGCGTACGCGCTGTGGCTCGCGACGCTCTTCGGACACGAGGACGTGCGTCTGCTCGACGGGGGCCGCGACCGCTGGATCGCGGAGGGCCGGCGGATCACGACCGAGGTGCCCGTCCCGCCCCCCACCGAGTACCCGGTCGTCGAGCGCGACGACCGCACGTACCGCGCGTTCCGCGACGACGTCGCGGCGCACTTCGGGTCGCCGCTCGTCGACGTCCGCTCGCCGCAGGAATACTCGGGTGAGCGCACGACGGCGCCCGACTACCCCGAGGAAGGCGCGCTGCGCGCGGGCCACATCCCGTCGGCGCGCTCGGTGCCATGGGGCAAGGCGGTCGCCGAGGACGGAACGTTCCGCCCGCGCGCCGAGCTCGAAGCGCTCTACTTCGACGGCGCCGGGCTCGCCCCCGACAGCGACGTCATCGCGTACTGCCGCATCGGCGAGCGTTCGAGCCACACGTGGTTCACGCTCACCCACCTGCTCGGCCTCGAGCACGTGCGCAACTACGACGGCTCGTGGACCGAGTGGGGCAGCCTCGTGGGCGCACCCGTCGCGCTCGGCGAGGAGCCCGGCGACGCCCCCGCGCCGCGCGCATGACGGCCACGCTGCCCGCCGCGTTCGCGGAGATCCGTGACGACTTCCTCGCGCTCCCGGAGCGCGAGCGCCTGACGCTCCTGCTGGAATTCGCGAACGAGTTGCCCGACTTGCCCGCACGCTACGCCGACCACCCGGACCTCCTGGAGCGCGTCGTCGAGTGCCAGTCCCCCGTCTACCTCTTCACCGAGGTCGACGAGGCCGGTCTCGTGCACCTGCACGCGACGGCGCCGCGGGAGGCTCCGACGACGCGCGGCTTCGCGTCGATCCTGGCGCAGGGTGTGGAGGGTGCGAGCGTCGAGGAGCTCCTCGCGATCCCCGAGGACGTGCCCTTCGACCTCGGGCTGACGAAGGTCGTCTCGCCACTGCGGTTGCGCGGCATGGTGGGCATGCTCGGACGAACGAAGCGGCAGGCGCGGGAGCGCGTCGCCACGTCGTCGTGACCGACGTCGAGTCCCCCGCGGCGACGCTGCTCCGGATTCTCTGGCGCTCGGACGAGCTCGGGGGCGGGACGGACGCGTCTCCGCTCGCCCTCGCCTCCCCCGCGTCCGACGCGGCGATCGATGCGCTGTACGCGACGCCGGCCGGCCCGTGGATCCGCATGAACATGCTCGGCACGCTGAATGCGCGCGTCACGGGCCCGGACGGCACGAGCGACTCGGTCACGAACCGCATCGACCGCCGCATCCTCACTCGTATCCGGCGGATGAGCGATGCCATCGTCGTCGGCGCCTCGACCCTCCGTCAGGAGCGGCACACGGCGACGGGTGATACGCCGCTCGTCGTCGTGACCCGTTCGGGCGAACTCGCGGGGCACCGCATCACCCCGGACGAGGCCCGGCACGGCGTCGTCGTCCTGTGCCCGCCGATCGCGACGACGAACGTCGAACGCACGCTCCCCGGCGCGCGCGTCGAGATCGTCGATGCACCCGGCGGCGGCGTCCCCGTCGGGACGGTCGTCGAACGGTGCCGCGCACTCGGGTTCGAGCGCCTGGTCGTCGAGGGGGGCGGATCACTCATCGCCCAGTTCCTCGATGCCGAACTGCTCGACGAGGCGTGCCTCACACAGGCACCGCTGTTCGGGCCCTCGGATGCGCCGCAGCTTCCGGCGTCGACGGCCGCGACCCGGTTCGAGCGCGTCCTCGTCGCACTCGACGACGCCGGATACGCCTACTCGCGGCTCGTCGCCCGCCGCGGGGCGGCCACGTCGGCGGACTGACCGGCCGCAGGCGCCCCGATCCCCGCCCACGTCCCCCTCGCGAGATCCGCGAGCCACCGCTGCAGGGCACGATCCCAGCGCTCCGGGTCGACGTTGTGGAGACGCGTGTGGAGTCCCGCGGGGAACTCCACGTAGCGCACGAGGTCGGGCAGCCGGCGCCCGAGCTCCCTGCTCGGACCGACCGGCACGACGGTGTCCGCGGTCGAGTGCATGAGGAGGACGGGGACACGGATCTCGTCGGTGCGTCGAAGCACCTCGAAGCGCTCGAGCGGGATCGGCGCATCGACGCCGACGATCGGCGCGGCCGCCGTCGACGAGAGGAGCCCGATCGCGAGACGGGTCACCCAGCGTGGCATGTGCAGGAGCGCTCCCTGATGGCGCAGGGTCGAGAACCACGAGACGACGGGCGATTCGAGTACGACTCCCACGACGTGGTCCCGGTGCGGTGAATCGAAGAGCGCCTGCATGACGGCCGCGCCGCCCATCGACCATCCGACGAGCACGATGCGCCGGGCCCCGCGGGAACGCGCCCACGCAAGGGCGGCGTCGATGTCCCGCCGCTCGGTCCCACCGAGCCCGTAGCGGCGATCGGGTGACGTCGTCGAGCCGGGGTCGTTGCGGTACGAGATGACGAGCGAGTTCCAACCGGCCTCGTGGAACGCACCGATCGATCGGAGCGGTTCGGTCATGAGGGCGCCCCGGCCGTGCACGTGCACTGCCCAATCGGTCGACGGACCCTCCGCCGGGAACAGCCATGCCGGTGCCGGGCCGAGTACGGTGGGGACCTCGACGGATTCCCAGGGCAGGCCGAGGTCCGCGGGCCCGCGCTGTGGGGCCGACGCGACCCGCACGGACGTGCCGCGCTCGAGGCGTGCACCCTCCTCGCCGTCGAAGCGGCGCGTCACCGTGTGCTCGCTCGTCGCCGTCACGGGACCGAGGACGGCGCGCCCGGCTCCACCGGAGAACACCATCGAGTACGTTCCGGGCGCACTCGATTCCGGCGTGCGTCGCAGCGTGACGGTGCCCGCTCGCCGATCGACCGCGTGCACGCGGAGCGGCTCGTGCGGCCGCCTCGGGGGCGTCACGACCGAGCGGGCCATGAGCACGCTCGCCGTGACCGCCGCTGACGCCGTCGCGAGCAGGCCCGCGCCGAGGCCGAGCCCGATCGACGTGACGGCGACCCCGATCGGCGAACGGCTGCGCACGACCATCTGGACTCCGTTCGCGGTGCGGACGACGAAAGGACCGACACGGCGCGATAACGGACGGCGCGCCTCGTGGTCCCGAATGAAGGACGAGCATAGTCTCATCGCGTGGTTGTCTCACTGAATGTTCCGCCGGACGGGTTCGAGGTCGCTGCGGCGTCCGTCCGTGAAGCGACCTTCCGCTCAGAACTCGAGGTCGCGGAGATCCGTCCGCCCTCCAACCTCGCGCCGGACGCGATCGCCCTCTCGGGCGACGTGCACCCCGCGAATCACGAGGAGGACTCCGAATTCGGCACCGGCCGATTCGTCCTGCTGCACGACCCCGACGAACCCGAGGCGTGGCGAGGGAGCTATCGCGTCGTGTGCTTCGCTCAGGCGCCCCTCGAACCCGAGATCGGCGTCGATCCCTTCCTCTCGGACGTCGCGTGGTCGTGGCTCGTCGAGGCCCTCGAGTCCCGTGGCGCCCTGTTCGAGCATCCCTCCGGCACGGCGACGATCGTCAACGCGAAGGGATTCGGCGAACTCGACTCGCAGGGTGAGGGCTCCCAGATCGAATTGCGTGCGTCCTGGACCCCCAGGAACTACGACTTCGGCTCGCACGCCGCCGCATGGGGTGAGCTCGTCTGCATGCTCGCCGGCCTCCCGCCCGTCGAATCCGACCGGGTCGTGAGCATCCGGCACCGCCGGGGGCCCCGTGACGCAGGCTGACGAAGCACGGATCGCGAACGGCGGCCTCGAGGTCATCGACACGCCCGAGGCGTTCGCGCGCGGCGTCGCGCGCATCGCCGAGGGCGAGGGGCCCGTCGCGGTCGACGCGGAGCGCGCGAGCGGCTACCGCTACTCGGATCGCGCCTACCTCGTCCAGCTCTACCGTCGCGGTGCGGGGACGCTGCTCATCGATCCGCTCCCGATCGGCTCGCTCGCCGCGCTCGGCGAGGCGATCCACGACGAGGAGTGGGTCTTCCACGCCGCGACGCAGGACCTCCCGTGCCTCCGCGAGATCGACCTCGATCCGGCGACCATCTTCGACACCGAACTCGGTGCGCGCCTGCTCGGCATGGAGCGCGTCGGCCTCGGCGCGGTCGTCGAGGAGTTGCTCGGCATCACGCTCGCGAAGGCACACTCGGCCGACGACTGGTCCGTGCGTCCGTTACCGACGAGCTGGCTCGCCTACGCCGCGCTCGACGTCGAACTGCTCGTCGACGTCCGCGACCTCATGGCCCAGCGCCTCGTCGACCAGGGCAAGGACGGTCTCGCGCGGCAGGAGTTCGACGACATCCTCGTGCGCGAGCTGGGCGCGAAGCGCTCCGAGCCGTGGCGCCGCATGAACGGCTACTCGAAGTTGCGCACGCCCCGCGCACAGGCGATCGCCCGTGAGCTGTGGCTCGCGCGCGACGCGTACGCACGGGAGACGGACAACGCACCCGGCCGGATCGTGCCGGATCGTGCCCTCACCGCCGCGGCGGCCGCGATGCCGTCGAGCCGCGGCGCCCTCCAGGGGCTCAAGGAGTTCACGGGTCGGGAGTCGCGCTCGCAACTGGACCGCTGGTGGGCGGCCATCGAGGCGGGCCGCAGCACGACCGATCTGCCCTCACGACGAGGCGAGCGCCCCGCGATCCCACCCCACCGCTCGTGGGCGCACCGCGCTCCCGACGCCGACGCACGGTTGCGGGCAGGACGCGCCGCCGTCGAACGCGTCGCCGAGACGCTCGGCATGCCCGTCGAGAACGTCCTGACCCCCGACTACCTGCGTCGCGTCGCGTGGGAGCCACCCACGACGATCGACACGGCGACGATCGCTGCCGCACTCGCGGCGTCGGGCGCGCGGCCGTGGCAGGTCGACGCGGTCTCGGAGCTCGTGGCCCGCGCGTTTGTCGAGGTCGGCCAACCACCTGCGCACGCGGACGAGACGGCTTCGTAGCTTCACCCTCGCTCGATCGGCCCGTGCAGCGGACGTTCGTAGGATTGGCCCACGCATCGATCAATGGAGGCAGCGTGGCTGATCGCGACGTCTTGTTCATCGACGGGGTCCGCACCCCGTTCGGCCGAGCCGGCGAAAAGGGGATGTACTGGCGCACTCGCGCCGACGACCTTTCCGTCAAGACCATCCGGGCACTGCTCGACCGCAACCCGCAGATTCCGCTCGACCGCTATGACGACGTCGCGATCGCGGCGACGACCCAGGAGGGCGACCAGGGCCTGACGCTCGGTCGGACGGCCGCGATCCTCGCGGGGCTCCCCCTCGGCGTCCCCGGATTCGCGATCGACCGCATGTGCGCCGGCGCGCTCACGGCGGCGACGACGATGGGCTCCGGCGTGGGCTTCGGCGCCTACGACGTCGCCATCGCGGGCGGTGTCGAGCACATGGGACACCACCCCCTCGGTTCGGGTGCCGAGCCGAACCCGCGCTTCGTCGCGGAGCAGCTCGTGAGCGCGGACGCGCTCAACATGGGCAAGACGGCCGAGCGCCTGCACGACCGCTTCCCGGGCCTCACGCGCGAGCGCTCGGACGAGTACGCGATGCGCAGTCAGCAGAAGGCCGCCGCCGCCTACGAGGCCGGGCTCATCCAACCGGACCTCGTCCCCGTCGCCATCGAGAGCGACACGGGCTGGGGTCTCGCGGAGCGTGACGAGGGCCTGCGGCCCGAGACGAACCGCGAGACGCTCGCGACGCTCAAGACCCCATTCCGGCCGCACGGTCGGGTCACGGCGGGCAACGCGTCGGGCCTCAACGACGGCGCGACCGCGTCGATCCTGGCCTCCACGGCCGCCGTGAAGGAGTTCGGCCTGAAGCCGCGCATGCGCATGGTCAACTTCGGATTCGCAGGTGTCGAGCCCGAGGTCATGGGCCTCGGCCCGATCCCGTCGACCGAGAAGGCGCTGCAGCGTGCGGGCCTCAAGATCGACGACATCGGCCTGTTCGAGCTCAACGAGGCGTTCGCCGTCCAGGTGCTCTCGTTCCTCGACCACTTCGGCATCCCGGACGACGACCCGTCGGTCAACCCGTACGGCGGGGCGATCGCGTTCGGTCACCCGCTCGCCTCGTCGGGCGTGCGCCTCATGAACCAGCTGAGCCGTCAGTTCGCCGAGCACCCCGAGGTGCGCTACGGCGTGACGGCGATGTGCGTGGGCCTCGGCCAGGGCGGCACGATCATCTGGGAGAACACGAACTGGAACGGCAAGAAGCACGCACGCGCCGCGGCGTCGAAGGGACGGAACTGACGTGACGACCGATCTGCGAACCCGATTCGCTCCCCTGCTCGCCGCGTCCGGCGACGAGGTGGTCACCCGCGGACTCGTGCGTGACGTCACCCTCCCGTCGGGCAACGTGCTCGCGCTCGTGACGCTCGACAACGGACACGACTACACGCGGCCGAACACGCTCGGTCCGCTCACGCTCGTCGGCCTCGGCGAGACGTTCGACGAGCTGAAGGACCGCGCCGCGCGCGGCGAGATCCAGGCCGTCGGCATCACCGGCAAGCGGTTCAACTTCGCGGCGGGTGCCGACCTCTCGCAGGTCGACCAGATCCCGTCCCGTGAGGTCGCGCGCATGCTCGGCGAGCTCGGACACACGGTCCTCGGTTCGCTCAGCGAGTTCGGGGTGCCGACCTTCACGTTCACGAACGGGCTCGCGCTCGGCGGCGGCGTCGAGATCGGGCTCAACTCGACGTACCGCACGATCGACGCGTCGGTGCCCGCCTTCGCGCTGCCCGAGGTGTTCCTCGGCCTCGTGCCCGGCTGGGGCGGTGCGACGCTCGTCCCGAACCTCATCGGCATCGAGAACGCGCTCAAGGTCATCATCGAGAACCCGCTCAAGCAGAACCGGATGCTCAAGGGCCCGCAGGTCGCGGAGCTCGGGCTCGCCGACGCGATCTTCCCGTCCGTCAACTTCCTCGAGGACTCGTTGACGTGGGCCGACGAGGTCCTGACGGGGGCCCGGAAGGTCGAGCGCCCCAACGTGCCCGGCAAGATCGAGCGCCTCACGAAGTGGGACATCGCGATCGGCATCGCGCGGAAGTCGCTCGAGGAGAAGCTCGGGACGGTCGCGCTCGCGCCGTACCGTGCGCTCGACATCCTCAAGCTCGCGAAGTCGAACGACCGCGCGAAGGGGTTCGAGGCCGAGAACGAGGCGCTCGCCGACCTCATCTCGGGCGACCAGTTCGTCGCGTCGATCTACGCGTTCAACCTCGTGCAAAAGCGCGCGAAGCGGCCCGCCGGTGCGCCCGACAAGAAGCTCGCGAAACCCGTCACGAAGGTGGGCATCGTCGGCGCGGGTCTCATGGCGAGCCAGTTCGCGACGCTCTTCGTGCGCCGCCTGCAGGTGCCCGTCGTGATCACCGACCTCGACCAGGCGCGCGTCGACAAGGGCCTCGCGTACGTGTACGACGAGATCGACAAGCTGCACGGCAAGGGCCGCATCGGGGACGACGAGCGCAACCGGCTCAAGGCGCTCGTGCACGGCACGACTGACCGCACCGAGTTCGCCGATTGCGATTGGGTGATCGAGGCGGTGTTCGAGGAGCTCGGCGTCAAGCAGGAGGTCTTCGCGTCGATCGAGAAGATCGTCTCGCCCGAGGCGGTGCTCGCGACGAACACCTCCGGTCTCTCGATCGAGGCGATGGCCTCGGTGCTCGAGCACCCGGAGCGGCTCGTGGGCTTCCACTTCTTCAACCCGGTCGCGGTCATGCCGCTCATCGAGGTCGTACGCACGGCCGAGACCGACGACGCGACGCTCGCGACCGCCATGGCGACCGCGAGGGCACTCAAGAAGACGGCCGTCATCACGAAGGCCACGCCCGGCTTCGTCGTCAACCGCATCCTGGCGAAGGTCCTCGGTGAGGCGATGCACGCGGTCGACACGGGGACGAGCTTCGAGGTCGTCGACCACGCGCTCGACCGCATCGGGCTGCCGATGACCCCGTTCGAGCTGCTCGAGCTCGTCGGGCTCAAGGTCGGCGCGCACGTGCTCGACACGCACCACGCGGCGTTCCCAGATCGCTTCTTCGAGTCGACGAACCTGCACGAGCTCGCCCAGTACGGCAAGATCCTCGAGCGCGACAGCAAGGGTCGTGTGAAAGGCTACGACAAGAAGGCCCTCAAGATCGTGTCCGGCGGGACGACCCCGATGACGGCCGAGGAGTTCCGGGAGCGCGTCGAGCTCGGCCTCGCCGACGAGATCAAGCGCATGCTCGACGACGAGGTCGTCGCCGCGGCCGAGGACATCGACCTGTGCCTCCTCCTGGGCGCCGGCTACCCGTTCCAGGCGGGCGGCATCACGCCGTACCTCGACCGGGTGGGCGCGTCGGAGAAGGCGTTCGGCGGCACGTTCCACACGCCACCGATCCGCGGTGCCGTGAACCGCTGACCCGCAGCAGCAGACGTGGGGCCCGACCGGACGGTCGGGCCCCACTGCGTTCTTTCCGACCGCCGTCCCAGTGATCGGCCAACACGTCCGGCTTTCAACCGATTCACGCGGCCCCACGACGACGGCCCGGCCCCCACGAAGGGAGACCGGGCCGTCGTCGTGGGTCGGCTACGCCGTGGCGAGCTGCCGCAGCACGTACTGCAGGATGCCGCCGTTGCGGTAGTAGTCGGCCTCACCGGGCGTGTCGATGCGGACGACCGCGTCGAACTCGACCGGCGCCTTGCCCTCGGGCGAGTGGGCCGTCGGGTTCGCGACGACGTGCACCGTCTTCGGCGTCACGCCCTCGTTGAGCTGCTCGAGCCCCGTGATCGAGACCCGCTCGGTGCCGTCGAGGCCGAGCGACTCCCAGCTCTCCCCTGCGGGGAACTGGAGCGGGACGACACCCATGCCGATGAGGTTCGAGCGGTGGATGCGCTCGAAGCTCTCGGTGATGACGGCCTTCACGCCGAGCAGGCGCGTGCCCTTCGCCGCCCAGTCGCGCGACGAGCCCGAGCCGTACTCCTTGCCACCGAAGATCACGAGGGGCGTGTCCTGCTCGGCGTAGTTCACGCTCGCGTCGTAGATGTACGCCTGCGGCCCCTCGGGCTGCGTGAAGTCGCGCGTGAAGCCGCCCTCGATCACCTTGCCGTCGTTGACCGCGCTCACGAGCAGGTTCTTGAGGCGGATGTTCGCGAACGTGCCGCGGATCATCACCTCGTGGTTCCCACGACGCGAGCCGAAGGAGTTGAAGTCCTTGCGGTCCACGCCGTGCTCCTGCAGGTACTGCGCGGCGGGCGTGCCGACCTTGATCGAGCCCGCGGGGCTGATGTGGTCGGTCGTGACGGAGTCGCCGAGCGTCGCGAGCACGCGCGCACCCGAGATGTCGCTCACGGGCGTCAACTCGAGCTCGAGGCCGTCGAAGTACGGCGCCTTGCGGACGTACGTCGAGTTCTCGTCCCACTGGAACGTCGCGTCCTCGGGCGTCGGCAGGCTGCGCCAGCGCTCGTCGCCCTCGAAGACCGTCTTGTACTGCGTGATGAACTGCTCGCGCGAGATCGACGTGTCGATGACCGCCTGGACCTCCTCGGGCGTGGGCCAGATGTCCTTGAGGAACACCTTCTCTCCCGACGGGTCGGTGCCGAGCGGCTGCTCGTCGAAGTCGAAGTTCATCGACCCGGCGAGCGCGTACGCGACGACGAGTGGCGGCGACGCGAGGTAGTTCATCTTCACGTCGGGGCTGATGCGGCCCTCGAAGTTGCGGTTGCCCGAGAGGACGGCCGTGACCGCGAGGTCGTTCTCGTTGATCGCCGCCGACACCTCGTCGATGAGCGGACCCGAGTTGCCGATGCAGATCGTGCAGCCGTAACCGACGGTATAGAAGCCGACCGCCTCGAGCGCCTTGTCGAGGCCCGACTTCTCGTAGTAGTCGGTGACGACCTTCGAGCCCGGGCCGAGGGTCGTCTTGACCCACGGCTTGCGCTGCAGGCCACGGTCGACGGCCTTCTTCGCGAGGAGCCCCGCTGCGAGCATGACCGACGGGTTCGACGTGTTCGTGCACGACGTGATCGCGGCGAGGGTGACGGCGCCGTGATCGAGGATGTACGACTCCCCCTCGGGCGTCGTCACCGGGACGGGCTTCGACGCGCCCTCGGGTGCACCGCTGCCGATCAGGACGGGTGAGGTCGTGGCCACCTCGTCGCCGGGCGCGCCGCCCGGGTCGGACGCCGGGAACGAGCCCTCGACCTCGAGGTCGACGATCTCGGTCGACTCCGTGGGCGTAGCGTAGTTGAGGATGTCGCGGCCGAACTGCTCCTTCGCCTCCGAGAGGAGGATGCGGTCCTGCGGACGCTTCGGCCCCGCGATCGACGGCACGACCGTCGAGAGGTCGAGCTCGAGGTACTCGCTGAAGCTCGGCTCGACGGCGGGTTCGTGCCAGAGCGTCTGGAGCTTCGCGTACTCCTCCACGAGGGCGACCGCTTGCGGGTCGCGGCCCGTGAGGCGCAGGTAGTCGAGCGTGACGTCGTCGATCGGGAACATCGCGGCGGTCGAACCGAACTCGGGGCTCATGTTGCCGATCGTCGCGCGGTTCGCGAGCGGCACCGACGCGACGCCCTCGCCGTAGAACTCGACGAACTTGCCGACGACGCCGTGCTTGCGGAGCATGTCGGTGATCGTGAGGACGACGTCCGTCGCCGTCACGGCGGCGGGGATCTCGCCCGTGAGCTTGAAGCCCACGACGCGCGGGATGAGCATCGAGACGGGCTGGCCGAGCATGGCGGCCTCGGCCTCGATGCCGCCGACGCCCCACCCGAGCACGCCGAGGCCGTTGACCATCGTCGTGTGCGAGTCGGTACCGACGCACGTGTCGGGGTAGGCACGCAGCACGCCGTCGACCTCACGGTCGTAGACGACCTTCGCGAGGTGCTCGATGTTCACCTGGTGCACGATGCCCGTGCCGGGCGGGACGACCTTGAAGTCGTCGAACGCCGTCTGGCCCCAGCGGAGGAACTGGTAGCGCTCACCGTTGCGCTGGTACTCGATCTCGATGTTGCGCTCGAGCGCGTCGGGCGTGCCGAAGAGGTCCGCCATGACCGAGTGGTCGATGACGAGCTCGGCGGGCGAGAGCGGGTTGACGGTGTTGGGGTCACCGCCGAGGTCGGTCACGGCCTCGCGCATCGTGGCGAGGTCGACGATGCAGGGGACCCCGGTGAAGTCCTGCATGACGACACGCGCGGGCGTGAACTGGATCTCGGTGTCGGGGTCGGCGCTCGGCACCCAGCCGCCGAGGGCGCGGATCTGGTCGGCGGTGACATTGGCTCCGTCCTCGGTTCGGAGCAGGTTCTCGAGGAGGACCTTCAGGCTGAAGGGCAGCTTCTCGTAGCCCTCCACCCGGTCGATCCGGAAGATCTCGTAGTCGGTGTCGTCGACACGCAGAGTGTCTTTGGCGCCGAAGCTGTTGACTGCGGTCACGTCGTCTCCTTCGTAGCACGTCGACGCGCGGCCGCGCGTCGACCTCGGAACTGTGGCTCCGGTACGACGGAGCCGACCCGTTCGGTCGGTCAGGACGAACGAGTGTTATCTCGACATCAAGATAGTTTAGCCTGTTCCTCCCGATTCGTCAGCCCCGACGCGCGGAACACCGCGCGCGCGAAGAGCACCGTGCCCACGGCGAGCACGGCGTACATGGGTGTCCCCATGACGAGACGGGTGACGCCGAGCGCCTCGACGTTGCCCGCGAAGTACAGGGGCAACTGCACCGCGAGGCGCAGCGCGAAGAAGGCGACCCAGGCGAATGTCGCGAGTCGCATGAGGCGGCGGACGCGGGCGATCGTACGCCACCGGCCACCCGTGCCGTACGCGAGGCCCGCGACGTAGCCGATGATCGGCCAACCGACGAGGATCGACAGCAGGAACCCGACCCCGTAGGCCGCGTTCGTGTAGAAGCCGAGCACGTAGTAGTCCGCCCCGTTGCCGGTGCGGAGCGCGAGCACCCCGCTCACGGCGATCGCCACGAGACCGCCGATCGCCGGCCCGACGTTCTGTCGGACCACGGCCCGCGCGACGACGAATCCGAGACCGATGATCGCCGGCACGACGACCGAGAGCCAGAGGTCGCCCGTGATCGTGAACAGTACGAGGAACGCGATGCCCGGGAGCAGCGCCTCCACGATCCCGCGCACGCCGCCCATCGCGTCGAGGAGTGCGCGACCGTCGAGGCCGCCCTGCGCCATCTGCTGGAACCGGTCCGTCAGGGCCGAGGCGCCCGGCGCATCCGCGTCCGGCGTCGCCCGGTCGTCCGAGGAACCGTCCGGGGCCGCCTCCGACGCCCCGTCAGGCGCACCGGGGCGCTCGCTCGCGGCGGGGTCGAGGGTGCCGTCGACGGGATCGCCCGGCTCCCGTCGTTCCGGCTCAGGCGTCGGCATCGCGGCGTGACCGGCGTCGTCGGCCGGTGGTGCGTTCACTCGGTTCGGCTGCGGCCTTGGCCGCAGGTGTGGCGTCGGCGGCGTTCACCTGCGACGACATCGCCTTCGGGACGACGAGCTTGAGCAGCTCGCGGGGTGGGATCGGACCGTCACCGCGGACGACCACGATGCTTCGGAACAGTCGCTCGAGCCGTGCGGTGGCGGCGGGATCGCTGAGCGCCGGCCCCGTGAGCACCCCGCGGAGGAACCAGCGCGGCCCGTCGACGCCGATGAAGCGTGCCGACCTCGTCTGGCCGCCCTGGCCGCCGCGTGCGACGACGGGCAGCTTCGTCTCGAGCACGGGACCGATCTTCGCCTTCACCTCCGTCGCCGTGCCCCCCTGCTTGGTGATCTGCTCGGCGAGCTGCCGGCGGATGGGGTGCCAAAGGCCCTCGGAGCGGGGCGCCGCGAACGCCTGGACCTGCAGAAGCGAGCCCTCGAACTCGAGCGCGACGGCGACGAGCCGCTTCGTCGACTCCTCGACCTCGAGGCGCAGGCCGAGTCCCTCACGAGCAGGGATCCTGATGCCGCCGAGATCGACGTATCGACGCGCGGGGTTCGCCTCGGACGAGTCGAACGGCCCCTTCTCGGCCCGATCGGCCGGGGCCGACTTCTCCTCGAGCTCGTCGTCGTCCTCGTCCTCGTCGAGCTGTTCGTCGTCGACGGTCAGGCGGACGGCCTTCTCGACGGGCTCGTCGGCACCGCGCTTGCGGAAATCAAACAGCCCCATCCCGGGCTCCCTTCGTGGTGATACCGGTCGAACCGAACCCGGCCTCGCCGCGCTCGGCGGCGTCCAGTTCGTCGACGGGCACGAATTCGACGCTCGGGAGCTGCAGGACGACGAGCTGGGCGATGCGGTCGCCGACCTCGATGCGATAGCTCGACTCCCGGTCGGTGTTGAGCAACACGACCCGGATCTCGCCGCGGTACCCCGCGTCGATCGTGCCGGGGGCGTTGACGATGGTGAGCCCGTGACGGTGGGCGAGGCCGGAGCGTGGAACGACGAAGCCGACCGTGCCGCTCGGGAGCGCCACCCGGACGCCCGTCCCGATCGTGCACCGCTCACCGGGACCGAGGACGACCGCCTCGGCGGCGGCGAGATCGGCACCCGCGTCGTCCGGGTGCGCGAAGACGGGTGTGGGCCCCACGACGGGGACCGTGATCGCAGTACTCACGCTTCGAGCGTACGGCACCCCGGCGTCACCGGTGCACGCCGCGCTCGCCGGGGACTCAGGCGAGCGCTCGCCCCATCTGCTGTGATGGTGTCATGGTTCGTTACCGGGAACGGGTCTGGCCCTCCGTATGGTTCTTCGTCGCCGGAGCCCTCGTCATCCCCGCCGTCATCCTCGTGTTCACCCCGATCAATCGCACGGTCGGGGCCATGATCGCGATCGCACTGTACGTGCTGGTCGTGGCCGCGCTCGTCGCGTCCTCGCCGGTCGTCGAGGTCTCCGATCGGATCCTGCGGGTCGGGAGCGCACGCATGCCGCTCGCGGTCACGGGCGATGTGACGGCCTACACGACTCGCGCCGACGCGCGACGGGCAGCGGGCCCCGGCCTCGACGCGCGAGCGTGGCTCTGTCTACGCGGATGGGCCGGCACGTCCGCGCGCGTCGACGTCGCCGATCCGCACGACCCGGTCCCCTACTGGCTGTTCTCGACGCGTCACCCCGAGCGGCTCCGCGACGCGATCGTCGCCGGACGCGCCGAACCCCGCGCGGAGTGAACAACGGACCCGCCCCGGGGCGGGTCCGTTCGTCGGTCGGCGTCGGCGCAGCGTGGGTCAGTGCGAGGCGCAGTCGAGGCAGATCGGTCCGAGCTTGGTCTGCTCGGCCATCTGCGAGCGGTGCATCACGAGGAAGCACTCGACACACGTGAACTCGTCCGCCTGCGGCGGAATGACGACTGTCTCGAGCTCGACGTCGGCGAGGTCCGCGGCCGACAGATCGAAGCTGCCGGGGTTGTCCGCGTCCTCCGCGTCGACGGCACCGGACATCCGGTCGGGGACACGCTCCTTCAGCGCCTCGATCGACTCAGCGTCGTCGTCGGTCTTCCGCGGGGCGTCGTAATCAGTTGCCATGCCATCCAACTCTCTCCACGAAGGGGGTTCCCTTCGGCGCGGACATTTTGCACGACCCTCGAACGATTCGCAAAACGATTCCCGTGCGCCCGGAGCGAACGCACGTGAAGCGGTTCCACGGCGCGCGGGAATCGCTTCCGGGAACGCGGTGTCGAACGTGCGAAGCTGTGCGCGTCACGGACACGTCACGAGCAGGACCAGGTGAACGAACATGCACGAACTGAGGTTCATCGGCATCGACGACGACGCCCTGATCGTCACCGCCGATTCCGGCGAACAGTTCAGACTTCGCGTCGATGACGCGCTCCGCGACGCCCTCCGCCCGAAGGCGCGCCCGCGGGCCGAAGCACCGAAAGTGCCGCCGCGCGAGATCCAGCAGCTCATCCGCGCCGGCAAGACCGCCGAGGAGGTCGTCGCGATCACGGGAGCCGACCCGGCGGACGTCGAGCGGTTCGAGGGCCCTGTTCGCGCAGAACGTGACTACATCGTGACCCAGGCGAGGGCCGTCGCGGTTCGCGTGCACCCCGACATCGACCCGCTCGACCAGGACGACGCGACGTTCGGCTCGGCACTCGACGAACGACTCGAATCACTCGAGGCGCAGGGCGTTCGCTGGGACGCGTGGAAGGACCCGGAGGCCGGCTGGCGAGTGTCGCTCGAGTTCGTCGTGGACGAGATCGAGCGCGACGCGCTCTGGTCGTTCGACCCGAAGGCGCATGCGCTCGGTCCCCTCAACGCCTCCGCCGTGACGCTCTCACAGCAGGGCGAGCTCTCGTCGCTGCAGGCTCCGCGCCTCCGCGCGGTCGACGCCCGGCGCGACGACGCGGACGACGTCGACGACGAGGCATCGCCGTCGGCACCGCTCTCCCGCGCCGACGAGTCCCGTGGTGCGGGTTGGCTCGGTCCTGCCGTCAGCAGCATCGGTCACGCTCCTCGCGACGAGTCGCGCGCGCAGCGCGACGAGACGGCGGATCTGCTCGAGGCGCTCCGGCGTCGTCGTGGCGAGCGGGACCCGCAGCGCTTCGCGCCCTACGACGACGAGTTCGACGAGGACGACGAGCCGACGCCCGATCCGACGCACCGCACCTCCCCCGTCGCCCCGCTTCGGCCGATCGCCGTGACGACACCCGCCGATCCCCGCGACGCCGAGGACGACACCGTCGACACGCTCACCCCGACGACGGCCGCTCCCGACTCCGCCGAGGACGACGCCCCGTCGGCGCCGGAACCGGCGCCGCGCAGCGAACGGACCACCGAGCGTGTCGTTGACGTGCCGCTCGCCGGCCTCGAGTCCGATACGACACCCGAACCCGGGCGCTCGTCGCGCCAGGACGCGACCGGCCCCCTGGGTCGGAAGCGCGGCGGACGGGCAGCGATGCCGAGCTGGGACGAGATCGTCTTCGGGACACGCAGCGACGACGATCGCTGACGCACGGCGTCAGACGCGTGCGAACGCGCCCTTCCTGATGAGGGGGACGATCGTCTCCTCGGGCGTGATGGACCCGTGTTGCCCGATCATGAGTCGTGCACGATCGGGGACACCCGGCGGGTAGTACGTCACGAGCTTCGTCGCCGCGACGACGACGTCACCGACTCGCGATGCCGCGGCGGGCGTCACGAGTGCGGGGTCACCGTACCAGCCCGAGGCGATCGCCTCCTCGCGCAGGAGGACGGTCGCGCGCTTGCCCTCCGACTCCCGCCACCGCTCGGCGAGCGCGTGCGCCGCGCGCGACGCCGGGTCCGCCGACGCATCGTCGTCGAGCGCGAGGTGACGCAGGCGCGGCTCGCCCGCGACCGCGACGACGCCGTCGAGCAGCGGCGAGTCCTCGTCGACGAGGATCTGACGTTCGGGCGGGATGTCGAGCATTCCGTGGTCGGCGGTCACGAGCAGCCCGACGTCACGCGGGAGTCCCGCGACGAGGTCCCCAACGGCCGCGTCGAGTTCCTCGAGTCGGATGAGCCACTCGTCGGACTCCCATCCGTACCGGTGCCCCGCCTGGTCGAGCTCGGCGACGTAGCAGTACACGAGGCGCGGCTGCCCCGCCGCGACGAGGTCGAGGGTCGCCTCCACCCGATCGGCCATGGACTCACCGACGACGTACGTCGCGCCACGGAGCGATGCCCGCGTGAGGCCCGAGTCGGTGTAGTCGGACTGTGCGACGACGTAGGGCTCGGGGCCGCCGGCCGCGGCCAGGCGTTCGAAAACCGTGGGCGCCGGCTGCCAGTGTGCGGGCTCCATGCCGTCGACGTCCCAGCCGTGCAGCTGGTTGCGCACGATGCCCGCTGCGCGGTCGTACACCGTGTAGCCGACGAGCCCGTGCACGCCGGCGGGCGCCGCCGTCGTGAGGCTCGTCGTGCCCGCGACCGTCGTCGAGGGGAACGAGAACGCGGTGTCGCGCTTCGCCCAGCCCGACATGATGTGGCGGGCATGACCCGCACGTCGACGGAGCATCGAGGCACCGAGCCCGTCCACGAGCAGCACCACCGCTGACCTCGCGGCGGGGAGCGCGAGCGGCCCCTCCACGCCCTGGAGCGCATCGAGACAATTCGGCAACACGTCGGCGAGCGTCGGGCGACCGCTCGCGCCACTCAATAACATGGTCGGCATCGTTCCCAGTCTTCCACAGGGAACTTCGATCCGACTCGCACGACAGGTCCCATGAGCCGCACCCCCGCTGAACCAGATCACACCCCCGTCGGACGCATCGAGGAGGTCGACGTCTCGCAGGAGATGTCGACGTCGTTCCTCGAGTACGCGTACTCGGTGATCTACTCCAGGGCCCTGCCCGACGCCCGGGACGGCCTCAAGCCCGTGCAGCGACGCATCCTGTTCCAGATGCGCGAGATGGGGCTGCGGCCGGATCGCGGGCACGTGAAGTCGGCGCGCGTCGTCGGCGACGTCATGGGCAAGCTGCACCCGCACGGCGACACGGCGATCTACGACGCGCTCGTGCGCATGGCCCAGTCGTTCGTGCAGCGGCTCGCGACCGTCGACGGCCACGGCAACTTCGGCTCGCTCGACGACGGGCCCGCGGCGCCGAGGTACACCGAGGCGCGACTCGCCGAAGCCGCGATGGCCATGACCGACGACCTCGACGAGGACGTCGTCGAGTTCGTCCCGAACTACGACAACTCGATCATGCAACCCGAGGTGCTGCCCGCCGCGTGGCCGCACCTGCTCGTCAACGGTGCGAGCGGTATCGCCGTGGGCATGGCCACGAACATGGCACCCCACAACCTCGGCGAGGTGATCGCCGGCGCCCGCCACCTCCTCGACCACCCCGAGGCGACGCTCGAGGAGATCATGGCGTTCGTCCCCGGGCCCGATCTGCCGACGGGCGGCACGATCGTCGGGCTCGACGGCGTGCGCGACGCGTACGCGACCGGCCGCGGATCGTTCCGGACGCGCGCGACGACGTCCATCGAGCGGGTCACGGCCCGCAAGAGCGGCATCGTCGTCACCGAACTGCCCTACATGGTCGGTCCCGAGAAGGTCATCGAGAAGATCAAGCAGGGGGTGCAGTCGAAGAAGCTCGCGGGCATCGCCGACGTCGCGGATCTGACGGACCGCAAACACGGCATGCGCCTCGTGATCGAGATCAAGACGGGCTTCGCCCCCGAGGCCGTCCTCGAGCAGCTCTACCGCCACACGCCGCTCGAGGACACGTTCCACATCAACAACGTCGCGCTCGTCGACGGCGGGCCGCAGACGCTCGGCCTCCTGGAGCTGCTGCGCGTCTACCTCGGTCACCGCGTGTCCGTCGTCCGCCGCCGCAGCGAGTACCGGCTCGCACGTCGACGCGAACGCCTGCACCTCGTCGAGGGCCTGCTCATCGCGATCCTCGACATCGACGAGGTCATCCAGGTCATCCGCACCTCGGACGACGCCGAGGCCGCACGAGCGCGCCTGCGACAGGTGTTCGATCTGTCCGAGCCCCAGGCCGAGTACATCCTCGAGCTCCGGCTCCGGCGCCTCACGAAGTTCTCCCGCCTCGAACTCGAGGCCGAGGCCGACGAGCTGCGTCGGGAGATCGCGACGCTCGAGGCCCTGCTCGCCGACGAGGCGCGCCTGCGCGCACAGGTGAGCGCCGAGCTCGCCGAGGTCTCGGAACGGTTCGCGACGCCCCGCCGCACGCTCCTCACCGAGGGCGGCACCGCGGTGACCGCATCACGTCGCGCGGGCCCGACCGATCCGGAGGCGCTGCAGGAGGCGGACGCGCCGACGCGCGTCCTGCTGTCGGCGACCGGCCGGATCCTTCGCGTCGACGTCAAACCGGACGCCCCGCTGCCGCGACCGGCCCGGCGGTCGAAGCACGATGCGATCGTCTCGGAGGTCCGCACGAGCGTCCGCGCCGAGATCGGCGCGATCACGAACCGCGGACGGCTCCTCCTCGTTCCCGTCGTCGCGCTCCCCGTGGCGCCTGCGGCCTCCGTCCAGCTCTCGGCGGGCGTGAAGGCGAGCGACTACGTGGGACTCACCGACCGCACCGAGCGCGTCGTGGCGGTCGTGGCACTCGACGATCCGGCCCCGGTCGCGATCGGGACGCGCCTCGGCGTCGTCAAGCGGGTCGCCGTCGGCGACCCCGGCAAGCATCGCGAGTTCGAGGTCATCGCACTCAAGCAGGGCGACGAGGTGGTCGGCGCCGGGCCGGCCGGCGACGGCGACGAGCTCGTGTTCGTCACGAGCGACGCCCAGTTGCTGCACTTCGCGGGCTCGGCCGTCAGGCCGCAGGGACGCCAGGCCGCGGGCATGGCCGGCATCAAGCTCACCGGCGACGCGAGCGTCGCGCGCTTCGTCGTGCTGCCCGCCGACGATGTGGAGCGCGCCGAGGTCGTGACCGTCGCCGAATCCTCCGCCGACGCGAGCGACCCGGGCAGTGCCAAGGTCTCCGACTTCGCGGAGTTCCCGGCGAAGGGGCGCGCGACGGGCGGGGTCCGCGCACAGCGCTTCGTGCGCGGCGAGGACCGCCTGCGTGACGCGTGGGTCGGTCCCGACCCGCGTGCGCTCGGCGCCGACGGGGCGACCCGCCCGCTGCCGGACGGTGGTGCGCGCCGCGACGGCTCGGGCATCCCCGTCGATCGCGTGATCGGCGCACTCGGTGGTCCGATCGGCGACGCACCCGCGCAGGACGCATGACGGACGGGGAGGGAGCCACGCCGTCGGCACCGTCGGCGGCGACCGAACCGAGCGATCGGATCCCGTTCGGCTCGGTCCCGCGCCCCGCGACCGGCGACGCGTTCGTCGCACGCATCAGGGACGTCCTCGCCGAGGAGCTCCCCGAAGGTGCGACGTTCGACGCGGACGGGCGTGCCGCACTCGACGGCCCGGAAGGGATCGACCTCGAACTCGGGATCCGCGAGCTGCGGGTGCCCGTCGACCTCGGCGCACTCCTCGACGAGGAGCCCCCGGCACCGGCCGCTCCGCAGGAGCGGGGCGATCGCCACACCGAGCCGCACATCGTGACGCGCACACCGGCCACGCTCCGGCACGCTCGATTCGACGTGCCGGGTGCCGAGATCGCCGGGGTCCCGTTCGACGCGACGCTCGACGTGTCGCTCGTCGAGTTCGAGTGGTCCGAGACGGCGGACGGGGCGCTCGTCCTCGACCGGATCCGCCCCGGTGCGGACGACCGGTTCGAGGTGCGCCTCCGTGCGGGTGCTCCGTTCGCCGCACTCGTGGAGCTGCTCCGCGAGGTGGCCGAACTCGTGTGCGCGCGCATGCGACTCCGGCTGCGCGCATTCGATGTCGACGTGACTCAGACGTCCCCGACGCGCTTCGACGCGACCGTCCATGCGCGCGTGGGTCGCGGTCCGCTCTCGCTCGGTGCCCGTGTCGCCGTGTCGGCCCGCCTCGAGGGACCGCCGTACGCGCTCCACGTCGATCGACTGCGCATCACGAGCGCGAACCCGGTCGTCGCCGTCCCCCTCCTCGTGCTGCGTTCGAGGATCGCGCAGCTCGCACCGCGAACCATCCCGCTCGACGCCGCCGCGACACCCGAGGGACACGCGGACCCGGACGTCCGGTTCACGGAGCTCGACGTGCGGCTCGGTGAGCGGATCGAGGTGCGCGCGGCGCTCCGACGGGCACCCCGGTGACGGCACCGCCCGTCGCCCGGGCGGAACGACCGGACGTGGGAACTACTCGACGACCTCGATGACCTGCTCGGGCTCCGGGTCGCCGTCGCGTCGGACGAGCTCGCTCACTCCCGAGATGATCTCGTCGGGCCGGAACGGGTACCGTTCCACCTCGTCGCGCGTCGCGATTCCGGACAGGACGAGCACCGTGTGCAGGCCCGCCTCCATGCCCGCGACGATGTCGGTGTCCATCCGGTCGCCGATCATGGCGGTGTTGTGCGAGTGGGCGCCGATCTTGTTGAGCGCGGAGCGGAACATCATGGGATTCGGCTTGCCGACGACGTACGGCTCCCGGCCGGTCGCCTTCGTGATGAGCGCGGCGATCGCACCCGTCGCGGGCATGGGGCCGTGCGTGCTCGGCCCCGTCGCGTCGGGGTTCGTCACGATGAAGCGGGCACCGTGGTCGATGAGCCGGATCGCCTTCGTGATCGCCTCGAACGAGTAGTTGCGCGTCTCCCCCACGACGACGAAGTCGGGGTCCGACTCCGTCATGATGAAGCCCGCCTCGTGGAGCGCGGTCAGAAGACCGGCCTCGCCGACGACGAATGCGCTGCCGCCCGACACCTGCTGGCGCAGGAAGTCGGCCGTCGCGAGTGCGCTCGTCCAGATCGCCCGCTCGGGGACGTCGAGGCCGCTCGACCGCAGGCGGGCCGCGAGATCGCGAGCCGTGAAGATCGAGTTGTTCGTGAGCACGAGAAAGGGCGTGTCGTCCCGCTGCCACTGCTCGAGCAGCTCGGCCGCACCCGGCAGAGCGTGTTCCTCCTTGACGAGGACGCCGTCCATGTCGGTCAGCCAGCATTCAACGTGATCGCGGATCGCCATGGGTCGAGGCTACCGCGCGGCGATGACCGTTCACATATCGATGAGTTGCGGGGTGATGTCCTTGGAGCCGTCGATGATGAACTCCTTGCGGGGTGCGACCTCGGTGCCCATGAGCAGGTTGAACATCTGCTCGGCGGCGGCCGCGTCGCTGATCGACACGCGTCGCAGGAGTCGGGCGCTCGGGTCCATCGTCGTCGTCCAGAGCTGGTCCTCGTCCATCTCGCCGAGTCCCTTGTAGCGCTGGATGGGGTCCTGGTAGCGCTTGTTCTGCTTGCGGAGCTTCGCGAGGAGCGTCTGCAGCTCGGTCTCGGAGTACGTGTAGATCGTCTCGTTCGGCTTCGAGCCGGGGTTGATGACGACGACTCGGTGCAGGGGCGGCACGGCCGCGTAGACGCGACCGTCGTCGAGCAGCGGACGCATGTACCGGAAGATGAGGGTCAGGAGGAGCGTTCGGATGTGCGCGCCGTCGACATCGGCGTCGCTCATGAGGATGACCTTGCCGTAGCGCGCCGCCCCCAGGTCGAAGGACCGCCCGGACCCCGCACCGATCACCTGGATGATGCTCGCGCACTCGGCGTTGCCGAGCATGTCACTGATCGACGCCTTCTGGACGTTGAGGATCTTGCCGCGGATGGGCAGGAGCGCCTGGTAGTCGCTGTTGCGCGCGGGCTTCGCCGTGCCGAGCGCCGAGTCGCCCTCGACGATGAACAGCTCCGAGCGCGCCACGTCGTTCGATCGGCAGTCGACGAGCTTCGTCGGCAGCGACGAGTTCTCGAGCGCGTTCTTGCGTCGCTGCGTCTCCTTGTGGGCTCGGGCCGAGATGCGCGACTTCATCTCCGAGACGACCTTGTCGAGCAGGAGCGAGGCCTCGGCCTTGTCCTGCCGGCTCGTGGAGGCGAACTTCGCGGTGAGCCCCTTCGTGAGTTCGCGGGCGACGATCGCGCGGACGGGCGGCGTACCGAGCACCTCCTTCGTCTGCCCCTCGAACTGCGGTTCCGGCAGCCGCACCGTGACGACGACGGTCAGACCGGCGAGCACGTCGTCCTTCTCGAGCTTGTCGTTGCCGACCTTGAGGCGTCGGGCATTGCGCTCGACCTCGGCCCGGAAGAACTTCAGCAGGCCCTGCTCGAAGCCCGTCACGTGGGTGCCGCCCTTGGGCGTCGCGATGATGTTCACGAACGAGCGCAGCGTCGTGTCGTAGCCGACTCCCCAGCGCATCGCGATATCGACGTGCATCGTGCGCTTCACGTCGGTCGAGACCATGTGGCCGTGTTCGTCGAGGACGGGCACGGTCTCCTCGTACGTCCCCTCCCCCTGGATGCGCCATGTGTCGGTCGAGGGGGCATCGGGCGCGAGGTACTCCGCGAACTCCGTGATGCCGCCGTCGTAGCGGAACGACTGCACCTCGGGTGCCGCGTCGTCGCTGCGACCGTCCTCGATCACCATGTCGAGTCCGGGCACGAGGAACGCGGTCTGCCGGGCGCGGGCGGCCAGCTCGTCGGCCTTGAACTCGGCACCGCGGATGAAGATCTGCGGATCGGCCCAGTAGCGCACGCGTGTACCCGTGACGCCCTTCGCGACCTTGCCGACGACGCGCAACTCGGAGTGTTCCGTGTAGGGCGTGAAGGGGGCGTCGGGCCGGGGACCGTCGGCACCGTCCTCGAAGTGGCCCGGCTCACCGCGCCGGAAGCTCATCGCGTACGTGCGCCCACCGCGGTCGACCTCGACGTCGAGCCGCTCCGAGAGCGCGTTCACGACGGACGCACCGACGCCGTGCAGACCACCGGCCGCACCGTAGTTGTCGGCACCGAACTTGCCGCCGGCGTGGAGCTTCGTGAACACGACCTCGACACCGCTGAGGCCGGTCTTCGGCTCGATGTCGACGGGCACACCGCGCCCGCGGTCCGAGACCGTGACCGAACCGTCGGGGTGCAGGTGCACGCCGATCCGGTCGCCGTGCCCGCCGAGCGCCTCGTCGACGGAGTTGTCGATGATCTCCCACAGGCAGTGCATGAGGCCACGCGAGTCGGTCGAGCCGATGTACATGCCCGGCCGTTTCCGGACCGCCTCGAGCCCGTCGAGCACCGAGAGGTGCCGGGCCGAGTAGGCGTCGGGTGTCGGTTGGGCCATGGTGCTCCTCGCTGTCCGCATCGCCGCTCGTCGCGTCGTGCGCCCTGCCGAGGCTAGTCGGAGCGCGGTCGATGCGCTCGCCGACACCCCGCCTGATAGCCTGGCCCGCACTCAGGAAGGGGACGTGTGAACGCACCTGTCTCCGCGCCGGCAACCGTCCGGCGCGTCGCCGTCATCCATCGTGGAGCGGTGCTCCGCAACATCGCATCGCTCGGCCTCGAACCCGGCGATCCCGTCGACCTGCGCGCCGGCGCCTACGGCCACGGCGCCGGGCGGATCGCGGACGTCCTCGGAGTATCGGGTACCCGCACCGCCTACGTCTCCACGCCGCACGACGCCGACGAGGTCCGCCGCTCCGGCCTCGACCCGGTCATCGCGGAGCCCGGTGACCCGAGGCCCGATGCGGCCGTCGGCCCCGCCCTGCTCGGGCTCACGGATCGTTCCCTGTCACCCGCACTGCGCCTCGCCGCCGAGGTGCTCGCCGTCAAGACGCTCGCCGCGGGCGAAGGCGTGTCCTACGGCTTCAGCTATCGCACGACTGCGGCGACGAACCTCGCGCTCGTCGGCATCGGCTACGCCCACGGTGCCGTCCGACGGGCCACGAACCGCTCCCCCGTGCTCGTCGGGGGCGTGACGGGCACGATCTCGGGCGCGATCTCGATGGACCAGTTCTCGGTCGACGTCCACGGCGCCGACGTCGAGGTCGGCAGCGACGCCGTGCTCTTCGGCGATCCGGCCCGCGGTGAGCCGCACGTGCTCGACTGGGCGGGAACGACGGGGATCGCCGCTGCCGCGATCTGCGCACGCATCGCCCCCACCGTCGAGCGGATCCTCGCGTGAGCGCGGCCGGGCGCGCTGTGGCGCGCATCTCGGAGCAGGCACTGCGGCACAACGTCGCGCAGCTCTCGGGGCTCGTCGCGCCCGCCGCGACCATGCTCGCCGTCAAGTCCGACGCCTACGGGCACGGGCTCCTCTCGTGCGTCCGGACGGGACTCGAATCCGGTGCGAGCTGGCTCGGTGTGCTCGAGATCGGCACGGGACTCGCGCTCCGCGCGGCAGGCGTCGACGCGCCGATGTTCGCGTGGATGCACGGGCGCGACGCCGACTTCCGCAGCGCGGTCGAACAGCGCATCGATCTCGGTGCCGCCTTCATCGCGCACCTCGACGGCGCCGCGGAGGGTGCTCGCTCGGCCGGCGACGCGGGGCCGGCGCGCGTCCATCTCAAGATCGACACGGGCCTCCACCGCTCGGGCGCGAACCCCGAGGACTGGCCCACGCTCGTCGAGCACGCCCTCGAACTCCAGCGGGCCGGACTCGTCCGCATCGTGGGCGCGTGGAGTCACCTGAGCGACACCTCGCACGAGGCCGACCTCGAGGCGCTCGCACGATTCGAGGCCGCGGTCGCCGTCGCGCGCGATCTCGGTGCCGAGTTCGAGCTGTTGCACCTCGCCGCGTCGTCCGCGGCGATCGACCTCCCCGCGGCACGCTTCGACCTCGTGCGATTCGGGATCGCGGCCTACGGCATCTCCCCGTTCCACGACCGCTCGGGACGCGATCTCGGACTCGTGCCGGTCATGTCCCTGCGCGCGCCCGTGACGCACCTCGACGGCGCCCGCGCCACGATCGCGATCGGTTACGGCGACGGACTCCAGTCGCTCGCCGGTGCCGAACGCGAGGTGCTGCTCGGGGGCCGCCGTCAGCCGATCGTGCACGTCGGTGTCGACGAATCCGTCGTCGAGCTCTCCGGTGCACGCATCACCGTCGGCGACGAGGCGATCGTCTTCGGCACCGGTGACGACGGCGAGCCGACGGCCGAGGAGTGGGCCGCCTGGAACGACACCGTCCCGGACGAGCTCGTGACCGGCGTCACCACGCGGGTGCCACGCGTCGTCGTCTGAGTCGCACCCCGTGCACACGTGACGCGGGGGGGGGCCCGGTGCAGTGCACCGGGCCCCTCCCGCGTTCGCGCCGACGACTACTCGGCGACGCCGACGCGCCGCATGAGCGCCTCGCGGGAACCCCGCGCGAAGTGGTCGATCCGATCGAGGCGACCGCCCGCCGAGGGCCGCTGCAGGTGTGCGCCCGCGTCCTGCCGTTGCACGGCGATCGTGAGCAGTCGGTCGGCGAGGCCGGGGTTCATGGCGAGTGCCGTCCCGTGCAGGTGCGTGCCGAACAGCGAGCCCGCGACGACCCCCTCGAGACCGAGATCGGGCTGTTCGATCCCGCCGTTGCCGAAGCCCTTGACGACTTCACCGAGCGAGGCGGCGCCGTCCTCGAGCTGCGTGATCGAGTTCTGGTTGACGTAGCCCGCGAGCAGGCCGCCGCGCGTGCGGAGCACCGTCTCCCCCACTGCCTGCACGTTCTGCCGGACCGCGCGGGTCGGGAACACCCCGGCGCCCTGGAGCACGCGGCCGTCCTCGGTCGTGATCGAGCGACCGAGCACCTCCCACCCCGCGGCGATCGCGAGGAACGGAACGCCGTCGGCCGCCCAGGCGCGGAGGGTTCCGCCGAGCCGCACGGCGTCCGGCAGCACGAGTTCGACGGAGGACAGCGGGCCCGAGCCGATGTGCACGAGGTCGGCCGACGCGGGCAGTTCGTCGCCGCGACCGACGTCGACGACCTCGGTCGCGATGCCGTACTCGCGAGCCCGCTCGACGAGCGCGGTCACGTTGCCGACGTCACCGTTGATGCCGAGTTCGCGCGGGAAGAGGTGGACGATACGGAGCGTCACGAGTTGACCTTCCCCTCGATGCCGGGTGCGCCGAGTCGGCGCCTGATGTTCATCATCTGCTCGTAGTTCACGATCATGAGCTTGCGTCCCCGCGAGGGGCGCGGCAGGGCGAGGAACTGGTCGAGCGCGGCGCCGGTCGACGGTTCGACCGCCCGCACGTCGATGCCCGCGTACTCGAGCACCGTCGCGACCTGCCACGCCTTCGTTCCCGTCACGACGTCCGCGTGGTCGAGCCTGGAGAGGTCGATGCCGTACATCCACGAGGGGTCGGGGGTGCCCTCGTCGACCGCGACGAGCACCTGCTCGGGCACCTCGTCGAGTGCGTCGAGGTTCATCTGCAGGCTCGGCGGGTTCTTCATCATGACGATCTCGATCTCCTCGTCACCGTTGCGCAGCAGCTCGCCGCGCCCGAAGACGGTCTCCGTGACGGCGAGCGCATCGCGCGCCGTGTTCGCACGGAAGTCGACGCCGAGGATCTGGACCGCCGTCGCGACGGCCCCCGCGGCATCGATCGCGTAGTGCAGCCCACGGGCCGGCAGCCGGAAGTCGTGCACCTCGCTGCCGATCCGCAGTCGCGCGCCGCCGTCGACGAGTGCGACGACCTCGACCGTGCGGTCATCGACGGGAACGAGCGGCGCACCACCAGAGAGGTCCTCGACGTTCGAGAGTCCGTTGGGCGAGGCGTCGATGAGCGCCGCGTCGACACCGAACCAACCGATCGGTGCGCGCACACCCGTCGCGAGTCCACGCAGCGAGTCGTCGTCGGCGTTGAGCACGACGAAATCACCGCAGGCGTCGGCGATCGTCGCGAGGAATCCCGCGACCCGGGCCGGGTCGAAGAAGCGATTGAGCTGATCCACCTGCACGTTGAGCAGGAGGACGCCGCGCGGATGCAGGTGCGGGATGAGCTGTGGCCCGAACGCCTCGTCGACCTCGAGCACGGCGATATCCGCCTTCAGCCGGCCGTCCGGCCCCACGTCGGGCAGCATCGACGACGCGATGCCCTGCGGCAGGTTGCCGCCGGACGAGTTCGTGAAGACGGTGAGGCCGTGCGCGCGCAGGATCTTCGTGACGAAGTGCGTCGTCGTCGATTTCCCGTTCGAGCCGGAGACGAAGATCACACCGAGCGGGAGCCCGGCGACCGCGTTCGACAGGAAGCCCGGGTCGATCGCGAGCGCGACCCGACCGGGAACCGCCGATCCTCCGCCGCGAAGTCGCATGGCCGCTCGGGCGCCTCGCCCGAGCCCCGTCGCGACCGATCGTCTGATGCCGTCGAATCCGGCCACCGTCACGCACCTCTCACGCACCCGACGGGTGCGGTTCGTCTCCGGCACCGAACTCGCGGTGCCCCTCTCGCGTCGCACGCGACGTCAACGCCCCGAGCGATGTGCGCCGGCCGCCGCGCGGGTCGCACGCCGTGCGCACGGTGCTCAAGTATCGCACGGTCGATTCCGGCGGGTCACTCGCCGGGGCGGCCGTCGACGCGCGCACCGACGGGAACCGGTTCGTTCGCGGCTCGGGCCTCGCCCCGACCGGTACGCGTCCAGCGAAACCCGGCCACCGTGCACCGCTCCCGAGCCGCGGGCACCTACGATGGTGTCACCACCAGACCCAACGAGGAGGCAGCATGAACGACACCATGTCCTACGGGGCAGTCGCTGCGACCGACAGCAGGACGCCGCTCACGTCGCTCGACCGCTGCGACGCCTGCGGCGCGCAGGCGTACGTGCGGGTCCGACTCGATGTCGGCGAGTTCCTGTTCTGCGCCCACCACGCGACGAAGCACAGCGACAAGCTGCGCCCTCAGGCCATCGACTGGTACGACGAGACGTCGAAGCTCCGCGCCGCGGACGCCCGCACGCACCAGCCCGCGGACGACTGATCCGTCGGCGGGGCCGATCGGGCGATACCGTTCGGTTCCCACGACACACGACGACGGCGGGGTCCGAGAGGACCCCGCCGTCGTCGTGTGTCACCGGGCCACGGGCCCGGCTGACGTCACTCCAGGTAGTCGCGCAGCGACTGCGAACGCGAGGGGTGGCGGAGCTTCGCCATCGTCTTCGACTCGATCTGGCGGATGCGCTCTCGCGTGACACCGAACGTGTCACCGATCTGATCGAGGGTCTTCGGCATGCCGTCGCCGAGGCCGAAGCGCATGCGGATGACGCCCGCCTCGCGCTCCGAGAGCGAGTCGAGCAGCGACTCGAGCTGACGCTGCAGCATCGTGAAGCTCACGGCGTCGGCCGGGACGACCGCCTCCGTGTCCTCGATGAGGTCACCGAACTCGCTGTCGCCGTCCTCGCCGAGCGGGGTGTGCAGCGAGATCGGTTCGCGACCGTACTTCTGCACCTCGACGACCTTCTCGGGCGTCATGTCGAGCTCCTGCGCGAGCTCCTCGGGCGTCGGCTCGCGCCCGAGGTCCTGCAGCATCTGCCGCTGCACGCGCGCGAGCTTGTTGATGACCTCGACCATGTGGACGGGGATGCGGATCGTGCGCGCCTGATCGGCCATCGCACGCGTGATCGCCTGGCGGATCCACCACGTCGCGTAGGTCGAGAACTTGAAGCCCTTCGTGTAGTCGAACTTCTCGACCGCACGGATGAGGCCCAGGTTCCCCTCCTGGATGAGGTCGAGGAACTGCATGCCACGACCCGTGTAGCGCTTCGCGAGGCTCACGACGAGACGGAGGTTCGCGCCGAGCAGGTGGCTCTTGGCGCGCTCACCGTCGCGGACGATCCACTTGAGCTCGCGCTCGAGCTTCTTGTCGGTGACCTCGGTGTTCTTGAGCTTGTCCTCCGCGAAGAGCCCGGCCTCGATGCGCATCGCGAGGTCGACCTCCTGCTCGGCGTTGAGGAGCGGGACCTTTCCGATCTGCTTCAGGTAGTCCTTCACGGGGTCGGCGGTCGCACCCGTGATGACGCCCGAGTAGACGGGGGTCTCGTCCTCGTCGTCCGTCGCCTTGAGGACGATGGCGCCCGCCGCGCGAGCGGCCTCGGCCGCGGCTCCGGCGGCGATGACGTCGTTCGTGTCGTCCGTCGAGCTCTCGGCGTCGTCGTCCTTGTCGTCGTCGCCGTCCGACTCGTCGGTCTCGGCGTCGCCGTCGGTGGCCGCGTCGTCCTCGACGGCCTCGGTGTCGACCTCGTCGTCCTCGGGGACCTGCTCGTCCTCGGGCTTGGCCGCCGACTTGCGGCCCCGGGCCGTGGCCTTCGCCGCCGTCTTGGTACCGGCCGACTTCGCGGTGGCGGTCTTGGCGGTGGTGCCGCTCGACTTCGACGCTGCGGTCTTCGTGCCGCTCGAACCGGCGGTTGCGCGCTTCGTGGTCGTCTTGGGAGCGGCCTTCGAGCGCGTCGTCGTCTTCTTCGCCGCAGGCTTACGGGCGGCGGTGCCGGCAGACGTCGTCTGCTCGGCCTCCGCGGTCTCGACCGCGGGCGTTGCGCGTGTTGGCATGGTGTACCCCTTCGCATGGAGCTGCGAGCATAAGGAAGGCCCATGTCAAGCCCTGGGAGGGGCATGATGGGTCCGAGGATCCAGTATGTCACGGTTCTGCGTGATCCGCTCGATCGCGCTTGCGCCGTGAGCGTATTCGTACTAATGCGTGGGCCTACTCCGGCGCGCTGTCGTGCCCGGAACGGCCCTTCCCGCCACGCCGCCACGCACGGACGAGCGCAACCCAGAGCGGATCGACGACGATGCCCTCTTCCTCTCCCAGCCGTCGGCGCGCTTTCCGTCGGACGATCACGATCGCGGCCATGCCGACGACCATGACGGCGGGCACGACCCAGAACGCACCGCGATAGGCGTCCAGGGGCTCGAGCCCGCCGCGGGAGCCGAGGTCGAGGAGGAGGCCGATGAGGAACATGCTCGTGAACGTCGCGGTGAAGCCGCCGACGTTGACGAAGCCGGAGGCCGAGCCGAAGCTCGAGGCGGGGTTCGCAGTGCGCGCGAAGTCGAACCCGATGGTGGACCCGACCCCGCAGGCGCCCATCAGCACGAGGAGCACGACGACCGCCCAGAACGGGGGTGAGCCCGGCCAGACGAGGAACGCGACCCACCCGACGAGCATGATGGCCGCGAGCAGCAGCACGACGTTCGATCGGCGCAACGGGAATCGCGCGGTCACGATCCCGATGAGTGGCCCTGCGACCATGCCCGCGACGACGATGACCGGGAGCAGTGCGGACGCCGTGAGTGGTTCCATGCCGAGCCCCGTGACGAGCAACGGGTAGCCCCAGAGGAGCTGGAACACGGTCATGGGGAACTGCGTCGTGAAGTGCGTCCAGAATCCCAGCCGCGTGCCGGGCCTCGCGAGCGCGCCACGCAGCACCCGGAACGCTTCGGCGAACGCGACGGGACGTGCCGTCGATCGTGCCGCCGGGGAGTCGCGGAGGAGGATCAGGACCGCGACAAGGACGATGACGCTGAGGCTCGCGATCGAGCAGAACGCGGGAACCCAGCCCACCGTGCCGAGGAGTGCCGCGAACGGGACGGCCGAGAGGACCTGGCCGAGTTGGCCGAGCGAGCCGTACCACTGCGTCATGATCGGCACGCGTTTCGACGGGAACCATGCCGCGATGAGGCGGAGGCCCGACACGTAGGTGGTGGCGTCGCCCGCCCCGACGAGCATGCGTCCCGCGACGGCACCGCCGAGATCGGGCGCGAGCGCGACCGCCGTCTGCCCGACCGCCATGAGTCCGGCACCGATCGCGATGAGCTTCGTCGGTCCGAAGCGATCGAGCAGCATGCCCACGGGAACCTGGAGTCCCGCGTACACGACGAGCTGGGCGACGGCGAGCGTCGACAGCGCGGTCGCGCTCGCCTCGAACCGTTCTGCGGCGAGCACGCCGACGACACCGAGCGACGAACGCTGGGCGACCGCCACGAGGTACGCGCCACTCGTCACGGCGATGATCGCGTACGCGGAACTGCTCTTCACCCGTCCATGATGCCAGCGCCGCGCACCCCGACCGGACGGAGGTCAGGCGTCGTCGTCGGGGCGTGTCGCGAGGAATCGCTCGAGTTCGCCCGCGATCTCCTCCGCGTCGGGGAGTTCCCCCTCCGACGCCGCGAGCCGGGAACCGTCGGGAAGGTCCTCGAGATACGCGTCGTGCTGCTGCTCGAGCGCCGCGATGAGCGTCACGACCTCGTCGTTCCCCGCGATCTGCTCGTCGACACCACGACGGAACTCGCGCTCGGCGTCGCGGAGCCCGTCCGTCGCGAGCACGATGCCCGTCGCTTCGGTGAGCGCCTCGAGCAGCGCGACGGCGCCACCGGGGACGGGCACCTCGGCGACGTAGTGCGGGACGAGTGCCACGAGACCGAGCACGGGGTGACCGTCGCGGGCGAGCGCGAAGGCGAGCTGGTGGACGGCGAGGGCCGGCGCCTGCGTGTGCGGCGTCCACACGGCGAGTCGCTCGACGAGATCGGCGCGGTTCCCCACGGCACTCAATCGGATCGGGCGCGTGTGCGGAACGGGCATCGCGACCGACTGCACCCACGTCGTCGACGCGATGTCGAACTCGGCGACGAGATCGCGGAGGACGTCGGTGAAGGCGCGCCACCGGAAGTCGGGTTCGAAGCCCGCGAGCAGGAGGAACGGTTGGCCGAGAGCGTCGTGACGCAACGAGAGCACGAGGCCCGGCGTCTCGAGCGCGACCATGCGGCCCCCGTCGACCTCGACGACCGGCCGACGCGCACGATAGTCGAACAGTTCGTCCGGATCGAACGTCGCGACGACGACCTCCGGTTCGTCCTCCGGGTCGTGATCCGCACCGGCCGCCTCGACGACCTGCGCGACCGCCGAGCCCGGGTCCCGGAATCCGGCGAGCGCGATGAGCAGCGGGAGCCCCTTCGGGACCTCCGCCCATGCGGCACCCTCTCGAACGAAACCGACGTCGACCATGCCTCCGATCGTATTGGGCGGTCCTCCGCACCCGCCCCACGTCGCACGAGCCCTCCGTCGGTCGCACGATGCGGACGCGTCACACGGTGACGCAGGATGGCCGCATGCCAGCCGAGGAGTCACGCACACACGGCGAGGACCGACCACCGAACCCGACGGCCGATGCCCGGGCCGCACGGGGCCGCCGCGGCGCCCTCGGCGCGCCGGGTCGTGGTGTGCGCCAGCGAGCCCTCCGGGGCCCTCCCCGCCGACCTCGATCTCGTGTTCGGCCCCCTTCTCTCCGCACGCCGCCTCGTGCTCGCGTACGGGGGCGTCGCACTGCTGTATCCGCTCATGGCGATCGCGTTCGCCGCCGGGGTGTTCGCCCTGTCCGGCGAGGCCGGGGTCTCGGATCTCGTCGGCGACGTCGCATTCGTCGTCGCGGTGTCGGTGCTCGCACTGGTCCTCCTCGTCGCGTTCGTCGGCACGGTGGTCACGGGGCTCCGACGGTGGCGGCGACGACCCGAACTCGTGGACGTCCGCGCCGCGTACACGCGGCTGGACGTCCCGGCGCACGCCGAACCGGCGGTCGTGATCGAGGCGCGACCGCTCCCGTCGCCCGAGCGCCCCGCCGCACTCCGTGCGCTCGTCCTCGCGGTCCGGGCCGGCGGCGAGACGATCGTGTCCGCCCGCATCGGCCCGAACCTCCGGAGCCGACGCAACGTCGACCTCCCCACGCCCGGGACGCCGGTCCTCCTGCGGCGATTCCCCCACGCGTGGATCGTCATCGGACTCCCGCCCGTCGAGCGCACGCAGGACGGACACGGCGCCGTAGGCTGATGCGGTGCGCATGCCCCGATTCGAAACCACCGAAACCCTGTTCGCCCCGGACACCGTCACCGCCGTCGGCGTGAGAGAGACCGAGGACGGCGTCGAGGTCCTCGGCGACGACGCCCTCGACCCCGTCCGCCCCCTCGTCGGCCCCCTCCGGGTGAGCGGCGCCCGCGGCCGCGTCTCCCGGGGCACCGTGCAGATCGACGACGCGATCGCCCCCGTCCTCTTCGTCGGGCTCGGCGACGAGGCGTCGGCCGCGTCCTGGCGCGAGGCCGCCGGCTCGCTCGCCAGGTCCTGCAGCGACGACGGCGCCGTCGTCCTCGCCCTGCCGTCCACGACGGCCGACATCGTCGAAGCGGCCGCACTCGGGTTCGCCCTCGGCCTCTATCGCTTCGACACCTATCGCACGGGACGCTCCGAGGAGGACACGCACCCGCAGGACGTCCCCGGCCTCGCGATCCACGGGCTCGACGCCGACGAGGCGGAGAACGTGTTCGGCCGCGTCCGCTCGATCGCCTCGGCGGTCTGGCTCGCGCGTGATCTCGTCAACACGCCGCCCAACGATCTCTCCCCGGACGCGCTCGCGACGGCGGCGGAAACGAGTGCTCGCGCGGTCGGCATCGACGTGACGTCGCTCGGGGTGGAGGCGCTCGAACGGGACGGTTTCGGCGGGATCCTCGCCGTCGGCCGCGGTTCGGTGCGTCCGCCGCGGTTCGTCCGGCTCGCATGGTCGCCCGAGCACGCCGTCGCTCGGATCGCGCTCGTCGGCAAGGGCATCACGTTCGACAGCGGTGGCCTCTCGCTCAAGCCGCCGACCTCGATGGTCGGTATGAAGTCCGACATGTCGGGCGCCGCCATCGCGCTCGCGGTCGTCACGACGATCGCCTCGCTCGGGGTCCCGGTCGCGGTCACGGGGTACCTGTGCCTCGCCGAGAACATGCCCTCGGGTTCGGCGACGCGACCCGACGACATCATCACGATCCGCGGCGGGACGACCGTCGAGGTGACGAACACGGATGCCGAGGGGCGCCTCGTGCTCGCCGACGGCATCGTCACCGCGAGCGAGGAGCAACCGGACGCGATCATCGACATCGCGACGCTCACGGGTGCCCAGGTCGTCGCGCTCGGCGAACGGACGACCGGTGTCGTCGGCAACGACGACGCCTGGACGCAGCGCGTCCTCGACGCCGCGGCAGCCGTCGGTGAACCGGCGTGGCCGATGCCGATCCCCGAGGAACTCGAATCGGTCCTGGCCTCGGACGTGGCCGACCTCAAGAACGCGAAGCCCGGTCACCGTGCCGCCGGCATGCTCGTCGCCGCATGGTTCCTGAGCCGCTTCGTCGGTGATCGTGCGGACGGGAGCGGCCCCATCCCGTGGGTGCACCTGGACATCGCCGGCCCGTCGATGAACTCGGGGTCCGCGTACGGGGTCACCCCCAAGGGGGCGACGGGCGTCATGGTGCGCACCCTCGTCGCGGCCATCGAGTCGCTCGTGCCGCGCGACTGACTCGCTCGACCGTCCCCGCGACAGCCGTCAGGTAGTAGGCTGGGCGAACGCGTACGCGTGCGTTTCGGCGTGCCCACTCCGCACGCCGGAGCCGTTGCAATCCTCGATCGAAGGAGCACCTGGGTGTCAGAACAGAATTTCGACCTCGTCGTCCTGGGCGGCGGTAGCGCCGGCTACGCGGCGGCAATTCGAGCCGTGCAGCTCGGCTCGACGGTCGCGCTCGTCGAGAAGGACAAGCTCGGGGGCACCTGTCTGCACCGCGGCTGCATCCCCACGAAGGCGATGCTCCACTCGGCCGAGCTCGCCGACAACGCCCGCGAGGCGTCGAACTACGGCGTCAACGCCGAGTTCAAGGGCATCGACATCGACCGCGTCGGCGCGTTCCGCGACGGCGTCGTCGCCGGTAAGTACAAGGGGCTCCAGGGCCTCCTGAAGGCGAAGGGCGTGCACGTCGTCGAGGGCGCGGGAACGCTCGTCTCCCCCACGACCGTGAAGGTCGGCGACGACACCCTCGTCGGGAAGAACGTGGTGCTCGCGACGGGCTCGTACGCCCGGTCGCTGCCCGGCCTCGAGATCACGGGCAACGTGATCACCTCGGACCAGGCGCTCCAGCTCACGTGGCTGCCCGAGCGCGTCGCGATCCTCGGCGGCGGCGTCATCGGCCTCGAGTTCGCGAGCGTGTGGCGCTCGTTCGGTGCCGAGGTGACCATCATCGAGGGCCTCGCGCACCTCGCGCCCGCCGAGGACGAGGCCATCTCGAAGCAGCTCGAGCGCCAGTTCAAGAAGCGCGGCATCGCGTTCAAGCTCGGCGTCCGGTTCCAGGGCGTCACGCAGGACGACACGGGCGTGCACGTGACGCTCGAGTCGGGCGAGACGATCGACGCCGACCTGCTCCTCGTCGCCGTGGGACGCGGCCCGAGCACCTCGGGCATCGGCCTCGAGGAGGTCGGCGTCGAGACCGACCGCGGCTTCGTCCTCGTCGACGAGCACCAGCAGACGAACGTGCCCGGTGTCTACGCGATCGGTGACATCACGCCCGGCCTGCAGCTCGCACACCGCAGCTACCAGCAGGGCATCTTCGTCGCCGAGCAGATCGCGGGCCTCGACCCCGTGCAGACCCCCGACATCAACGTCCCCAAGGTCACCTACAGCGAGCCCGAGATCGCCTCGGTCGGCCTGAGCCAGGCGAAGGCCGAGGCCGAGTACGGTGCCGACCGCATCACGAGCTACGAGTACAACCTCGCGGGCAACGCGAAGAGCTCGATCCTCGGCGGTGGCGGCTTCGTGAAGATGATCCGGCTCAACGACGGCCCGGTCGTCGGCGTGCACATGATCGGTCCCCGGATCGGCGAGCTCGTCTCCGAGGCGCAGCTCATCGTCAACTGGGAGGCCTACCCCGAGGACGTCGCGCAGCTCGTCCACGCGCACCCCACCCAGGGCGAGACGATCGGCGAGGCCTCGATGGCCCTCGCAGGCCGCCCGCTGCACGCGATCTGACCCACTGAGACCGACGACGTGCCCACGGGCCGTCGTGTGAGGAGAACAACATGAGCGTAGACGTCAAGCTCCCCGCACTCGGGGAGAGCGTGACCGAGGGCACCGTGACCCGGTGGCTCAAGGGCGTTGGCGACACCGTCGAGGTCGACGAGCCGCTGCTCGAGGTCTCGACCGACAAGGTCGACACCGAGGTGCCGTCGCCCGTCGCCGGCGTGATCGAGGAGATCCTCGTCCCCGAGGACGAGACGGTCGAGGTCGACAGCGTCCTCGCCCGCATCGGCGACGGCTCCGGCGCGTCGTCGGCGGAGCCCGCGGCACCGGCAGAGGAAGCGGCCGAGCCCGCCCAGGCCGAGCCCGCCGCGGAGTCGGCCCCCGAGCCGGCCCCCGCGGCCGATGCGGCACCGGCCGCCGGTGGCGACAGCCAGGACATCACGCTGCCCGCACTGGGCGAGAGCGTGACCGAGGGCACCGTCACCCGCTGGCTCAAGGCCGTGGGCGACGAGGTCGCCGTCGACGAGCCGCTGCTCGAGGTCTCGACCGACAAGGTCGACACCGAAGTGCCGTCGCCCGTCGCCGGGACCCTGCAGGAGATCCTCGTGGGCGAGGACGAGACGGTCGACGTCGGCGCGGTGCTCGCGCGTGTCGGCAGCGGTGCGCCGAGCGCGCAGTCCGCACCGGCCGAGCCCGAGCCCGCCGCGGAGCCCGACGTGGCCCCCGCGCCCGAGCCCGAGGCCGCACCCGAGCCGCAGCCCGCGCGCACGGAGCCGGCCCCGACGCAGCCCGTGCAGCCGCAGCGTCCCGGCCAGCAGCAGCCGCCGGCCGCACCGCAGAAGCCGTCCGAGGCCGCGTCGGCCTCGGCTCCGAAGGCCGCGGCCGACGCGGCGTCGAGCGCTCCGGCCTCGACGTCGAACGCACGCTACGTGACCCCGATCGTGCGCAAGCTCGCGGGCGAACTCGGTGTCGACCTCGCGACGGTGCAGGGCACCGGCGTCGGCGGTCGCATCCGCAAGGAGGACGTGCAGACCGCGGCCGAGAAGGCGTCGGCCGCGCCCGCCGCGTCGGAGAAGCCCACCGCGGCGGCCGCTCCGGCACCGCTCGAGGTCTCGCCGCTGCGCGGGACGCGGGCCAAGATGACGCGCCTGCGCAAGGTCGTCGCCCAGCGCGCCGTCGAGTCGATGACGTCGACGGCGCAGCTCACGACGGTCGTCGAGGTCGACGTGACGCGCATCGCGAAGCTCCGTGACCGCGTGAAGGAGCAGTTCCTCGAGAAGACCGGCAACAAGCTGTCGTTCCTGCCGTTCTTCACGCTCGCCGCGATCGAGGCGCTGCAGACGTACCCGATCATCAACGCGACGGTCGACGGGGACGAGATCGTCTACCCGGCACAGGAGAACGTGTCGATGGCGGTCGACACCGAGCGCGGTCTGCTCACGCCGGTCATCAAGGACGCGGCGTCGCTCGACATCGCGGGTCTGACCGCGGCGATCGCCGACCTCGCGGGACGCACGCGCGACAACAAGCTGCTCCCCGACGAGCTCGCGGGCGGTACGTTCACGGTCACCAACACGGGTTCGCGCGGCGCGCTGTTCGACACGCCCGTCGTGTTCCTCCCGCAGAGCGCGATCCTCGGTACGGGCATCGTCGCGAAGCGTCCGGCGGTCGTGAAGACGGACGACGGACAGGAGTCGATCGCGATCCGGTCGCTCGTGTACCTCGCCCTGAGCTACGACCACCGCATCATCGACGGTGCCGACGCCGCACGGTTCCTCGGCCAGATCCGGGCCCGCCTCGAGGCGGGCGCGTTCGAGGGCGACCTCGGCATCTAGCCCGTCACCGAACGCAGCAGCCATCCGGCCTCCCCGTGCGCGAGCACGGCGGAGGCCGGATGTCGTTCGGCGTCCTCCCCGACGGTCACGAAGTCGACGCGGCGCGCTCCGGCGTGCTCGGTGTCGTCGGCGAGCTCGGTGTCGTCGGGATGCTCGATGACACTGCCGTCCTCGGGGGCGCCGAGGAGGGGTGCGCGTCCGGTCGCGACGTCGGCGAGGTCCGCCTCGAGGCTCGGCGCGCCCGGCTCGTAGAGTGCGGTGAGCCCCCGCACATCGCCCCGCTCGATACAGGCGACGCGTTCGACGAGCAGTCGCTCGGCGCCCGCGACGAGGTCCTCGACCGGTGCCGTGCCGGCATCGGTTGCGTTCGTCCTGCCCGGTGCTGGTTCGGCGGACGCCGGTGCAGCCGGTGCGGTCGTCACCCCGGGGCCGGCGCTTCCCGTGTCCGGCTCCGTTCCGCTCCGATCGGCGAGGGTGACCCACAGGGCCGCTCCCCCGAAGACCACCGCCATCCCTCCGAGCACCACGGTCCGCCGCCGGACGGGCCGCCTCCGCGACGGCGTCGAGGGTGACGCGGTCCGTGTGCGCGGCACCCCTGCGACGTCGTCACCGGTGGTCTCCGCCTCGTCCGTCGCCAACGGCTCCACCGCCTCGGGCGTCGCCCACTCGTACAGCTCGTCGACGAGCGAACCCGCCGTGCGCGCACGCGCGTCCGGCGACGTCTCCCGTGCGACCAAGCTCACGAGCGCGCGATGCACGCCACCGGGCGGAGTCACCGCCACACTCCGACAGGCCGCGTCGAGCAACCCATCGAACGCGCGCCAATCGTCGGTCGGAACCGCGCCGTCCGTCCGTGGCCTCCCCCACCCCTGCAGCTCCGGACGGCCCGACGCATCGAACCGGACGCGTTCGGCGCGGACGTCGCCGTGCACCGCGCCCGCATGATGTGCGGCGGCGAGGGCCTCCGCGATCGGCGCGAACACGGTGACGAGTTGACCCGCACGACGGACGGCCCGCGTGCCGATCACGTCCGCGAGCTGTGGCCCCCGTGCGACATCGAAGACGGCGACGAGCCCCGCTGCCGGACCGGCACTCGTTCCGGGCCGGCCGCGGGAGCGCCGAACACAGGACACGACACGTGGTGCGGCCTCCACCGCCGCCGCTTCGAGGGCGCGAAGGACCGCGACCTCGCCGAGCAGCGCAGCGACCGTGTCGGCGTCCACCGCCGACGCGCACTCGAAACCGTCACCTCGCGGTGGTGCCACGCCGGTCGGCGGACGGGCCTCGCCGCGTCGCACGCGAGCAAGCACGTCACCGGCACGGCCTCGGCCCCCTCGTCCCCACCGGTCCACATCGCCCTCCCCACGCCCGTCGGACGAGGATGCAGGACGCCCGCCCCAGCGCGTCAGGACGACGACTCCGCTGTGGACGAACGAGTCGGCACGCGGGTGTGAATGGATGGTGACCGGAACGGTATCCTGGACGCACTATGGCAAAATCCTCGACCGCAGCATCGTCGAACTCGTCTGCGAAGGAACCCGGCCGGTTCAAGCAGATCTGGCAGGTTCTCAAGATGACGGCCAAGTACGACAAGGCGGCCGTCTGGCTGCTCGTCGGTGCCGTCATCGTGCCGATCGCGATCGCGGTGGCCGTTGCGATCATCTTCTTCGGGACGAACATCATCATGCTCGTCCTCATCATCGTGCTCGGCCTGATGTCGGGGCTGCTGCTGTTCATGTTCACGCTCAACTGGCGTGCCGAGAAGGTCGCGTTCTCGCAGATCGAGGGCCGCGCGGGCGCGACGGGCCAGGTGCTGCAGAGCTCGTTGCGCGGTCAGTGGCAGACGAGCGAGATGCCCGTCGCGTTCAACGCCAAGACGCAGGACGCCGTCTATCGCGCGATCGGCAAGCCCGGCGTCGTCCTCATCACGGAGGGGTCCCCCAGCGGCGTCAAGCGCATCTTCGAGGAGGAGCGCCGTCGCACGCAGCGGCTCCTCTCGAACGTCCCCGTCCACCACCTGCACGTCGGCACGGGCGAGGGCGACGTCAAGCTGCTGAAGCTGCGGCGCGAGCTCGGCAAGCTTCCCAAGAAGCTCACGAAGCCCGAGATCCTCGCCGTCGCGAATCGCCTCAAGTCGCTCTCGGGCAACCAGCTGCCCATCCCGAAGGGCATCGACCCGTACAAGATGCGTCCCTCGCGGTCGCAGATGCGCTAGTCCCGCAGCTCGACTCGCACACACGAACGCCCCGCTCCGGCGGGGCGTTCGTGCATCGCGCCGCACCGTCCATCCGCGGGGAGATCGTGCGTCGTCCGGCGACGTCGGGCTGCGGGCCCCGGCGGACCGCGAGCGTCTCAGCGGCGGCGCAGTGCGAGCCGCGTGAGGATGTCGTGCCCGCCGCGGTGATCCGAGTCCCACACGGCGGCCGGGATGACGAGCACGAGCAGGACCTGCCTGACGAGCGGGCGCCACGGGCCCGGCGCCGCCCCGTCGAGGCGTGTGAGCTGCAGGCCGAACAGACGGTGACCGAGCGTCGAGCCGAACAGCATGATCGGCACGGTCGTGACGATGACGAAGAGGCCCATGAGCGCGACGGGATCTCCCCCGAAGAACAGATTGCCGAGTCCCATCGCGAAGATCCAGTCGACGACGAGGCCACCGATGCGCCGACCGATGCCGCCGATGGAACCGGGCCCGTCCTCCGGGTACCCGAGGCGGTAGCCCGGATACGAGTTGTTCTCCGCGCTGGCGAACGAGGCGTCGGGAGCAGTCGAGGGCATCCGCCGAGTCTACCGGCCGCGCGCAACCCCTTTCACCGCGCGCGACGGGGCGCTCCGCGTAACATTCAGGAAACACGGCAGTCACGACCGGGCAACAGCGCGCACATAGCGTGTGATCACCGCGGGGCACCGTGTCCCGCCCTCCACCGCCACGACCAATCTGGAGACGCAATGTTCAAAGACCCCGCAGAAGTCCTCGCATTCCTGAAGGACGAGGAGGTGGTCTTCCTCGACATCCGCTTCACCGACCTCCCCGGCGTGCAGCAGCACTTCAACATCCCGGCGAGCACGGTCGACGAGGAGTTCTTCAGCGTCGGGCAGCTCTTCGACGGGTCCTCGATTCGCGGCTTCGCGAGCATCCACGAGTCGGACATGCAGCTCATCCCCGATGTGACGACGGCGTACCTCGACCCGTTCCGCACCGAGAAGACGCTCGTCATGCTCTTCGACATCTACAACCCGCGCACGGGTGAGATCTACCACCGCGACCCCCGTCAGGTCGCGAAGAAGGCCGAGAAGTACCTCGAGTCGACGGGCATCGCGGACACTGCGTTCTTCGCCCCCGAGGCCGAGTTCTACGTCTTCGACGACGTGCGCTACAGCACCGTCCCGAACGAGAGCTTCTACAAGGTCGACTCGATCGAGGGTGCCTGGAACTCCGGCCGTGTCGAAGAGGGCGGCAACCTCGGCAACAAGACGCCCTACAAGGGTGGCTACTTCCCGGTCTCCCCCGTCGACAAGCAGGCCGACCTGCGCGACGCGATCTCGGTCGAGCTCATCAAGGCCGGCCTGCAGCTCGAGCGTGCGCACCACGAGGTCGGCACGGGTGGCCAGGCCGAGATCAACTACCGCTTCGACACGATGGTGCACGCGGCGGACGACATCCTGAAGTTCAAGTACATCGTCAAGAACGTCGCGCAGCAGTGGGGCAAGACGGCGACGTTCATGCCGAAGCCGCTGTTCGGTGACAACGGTTCGGGCATGCACACGCACCAGTCGCTCTGGAAGGGCGGCGACCCGCTGTTCTACGACGAGGCCGGCTACGGCTCGCTGTCGGACCTCGCGCGCTGGTACATCGGTGGCATCCTCGCCCACGCGAACTCGCTCGCCGCGTTCACGAACCCGACGGCGAACTCGTACCACCGCCTCGTCAAGGGCTTCGAGGCCCCCATCAACCTCGTCTACTCGGCCGGTAACCGCTCCGCGGCCATCCGCATCCCGATCACGGGCTCGAACCCGAAGGCCAAGCGCATCGAGTTCCGCGCGCCCGACGCCTCGTCGAACCCGTACCTCGCCTTCGCCGCGCAGCTCATGGCGGGCCTCGACGGAATCCAGAACCGCATCGAGCCGCACGAGCCGATCGACAAGGACCTCTACGAGCTCCCGCCGGAGGAGGCGAAGAGCATCCCGCAGCTCGCGACGAGCCTCCCCGAGGCACTCAAGGCGCTGCAGGACGACCACGAGTACCTCACGCAGGGCAACGTGTTCGACGAGGACCTCATCGAGACTTGGATCGACTACAAGATCACGAACGAGGTGCAGCCGCTCGCGCAGCGCCCGCACCCCTACGAGTTCGAGCTCTACTACGGCGTCTGATCCGACGCTCAGATCGACGACGCCCCTCGCCCTCCGGCGAGGGGCGTCGTCGTGCACGCGGGCTCATCGTCGGATGCGTGTCACGGCAGACGGGACGGCGTCGTCGCCTGCCTCGTGTAGAACTCCGTGGCGGCGTCGAGATATCGCCGCACGATCGCGAGTTCGTCCGCCGAGAACGCGCTGCTCATCTCGTCGAACTCGTCATCGGCACGTGCGTAGTGCACGTGCAGCGCCTCGATCGCCTCGGGAATCGGCTCGATGCGCGTTCTGCGGCGGTCGGCGTGATCGGGCGTGCGGCGCACGTAGCCTGCCGTCTCGAGACGGTCCACGAGCTTCGTCACCGTACTCGCCGGCGTGCCGGTGACCTCACTGATCTGCTTCGGGGTCCGCACGTCCTCGCGCAGCACCAGCAGGTGGAGCACCTGCAGGTCCGCGCTGAGCAGACCATGCTCCCGAGCCACCCGATCGTTGCCGAGCACCGCATGCACCAGGTGCCGCTGCATCGCGCGTCGGACACCTTCGATCGATTCATCGGTCATCGCGCTCTCCTCGGGCTACACTTACTACCGATTCGGAATGATCCCGATTCAGAATGAGTTCGGCGTCGAGTCTAGCTACCGAACCGGGATCGATGAGGCACACGGAGGACACATGCGCATCGTGGTGACCGGGGCAACCGGCAACGTCGGCCGACACGTGGTGGATCAGGCGCTCGCGCGCGATCTCGAGGTGGTCGCCGTCGCCCGCGATCCTCGAGCGCTCGACAGTGGGATCCCGCGGCTCCGCGTCGCGGCCGTCGACGTCCTCGATGCCGAGGGCGTACAGAACGTCCTCGAGGGGGCCGATGCCGTGGTGAGCTGCGTCGGTATCGGAACGTCACGGACCCCGACGACGCTCTGTTCGCAGGGGACGCGGAACATCGTGGACGGTATGGCGCGACACGGTGTCGGACGCCTCGTGGTGATCTCGTCCGAGGTGGCGGAGCACTGGGCGCATCAGGGCCCCGTCAAGCTCTGGATCGTGTTGCCGCTGCTCCAGCGGTTCCTCGGCGCCACGTACGACGACATGCGTCGCATGGACATCGTGCTCTGGGAGAGCGCAGCGCGCTGGACCGCCATCCGCGCGCCCCGGATCAGACCCGTCGACCCCCGCGGGAGCTATCGCTCGAGCACGGCCGGACCGTTGCGGCGCGGGTGGTCGATCACCGCGCCCGACATGGCCGCAGCGCTATTGGACATCGTCGAGCGCGACGACCTCGACCGTCGTCACGTGTACGTCGCGAACTGACACTCGAGGAGCGCTCCGCGCCGCGGGCGAGAATCCACCGACGAGCGAACGACCGCAGGCCGTGTCACGGCCGACTCGGTCGGGAGCCTCGTGCGAGACCCAGGCCGCGGGAGGCCCGACGAGTGCGAGCCCACGGCGGGTGAGGCACGGCGCGCACGATCGAACGCCCGGCGTGCCAGGTCGCGGAGGACCGGGCCGCGACACGGCATGCGGTGGCCGTCACCACGCGCGCATAGGCTGTCCCCGACGGCCGACCACGAGGAGCGTGGACACGTCTCGGGATGGAGCGCACGGCATGGGATTCCTCGATCGGCTCACGAACGCCCTCAACGACGCGACCGGCGCCGGCGCGCAGCAGCGGGAGTGGGCGGCACACCTCGAAGCCCAGCGCGCAGCGGGAAACACGGACCCCGGGCTCCCGCTCCCCCACGCCGGGACCTCGGACGACACCGCGAGTCTGCCCCGATTCGACGACGCGCAAGCGGCCGCCCGCCTGCAGGGGTCCGCTCCGCGTGGCCAGGCGACGATCCTCAAGCGCACCGACGATCCCGCTCCACGCCCCGGATGCCCCACGCACGTGCTCGTGCTCGAGGTCCGGCTGCCCGATCGCGGCCCGTACCGGGTGCGGGTGGGGGCGCTGTTCGATCGTTCGGGGCCGGGCCCGTACACGGCCGGTTCGACCTGGCCCGTCCTCGTCGATCCGGCGGAGCAGGGGCGTGTCGTCCTCGCTTCCTGAGCACTCGCCCGGCCTCGGTTTGACGCGGGGTCGACCGGCTCGGCACCATGGCCGCGCACCGAAAACCGAAGGAGTGGAACCATGATCCTCATCGTCGTGAAGTTCGAGGTCAAGCCGGAGTACGTGGACTCGTGGCTCGATCTCACGCGGTCGTTCACCGAGGCGACGCGCGCCGAGCCGGGCAACATCTTCTACGAGTGGAACCGCTCGGTCGAGGAGCCAGGCGTGTTCACGCTCATCGAGGCCTTCCAGGACGACGCGGCCGAGGCGCACGTGTCCTCTGACCACTTCGCGAAGGCGATGGTCGACATGAAGCCCGCACTGCGCTCGACGCCCCGCATCATCAGCCGCACCGTCGACGGCTCGGGCTGGGACGAGATGGGCGAGCTCAAGGTCGACTGACACCGCGCCGCCCACGGCGCGCAACGACGTTCCGGGCGGTTTTCGGGGTTCCGGGTGCCCCGGAACCCCGAAAACCGCCCGGAACTCACTCGCCGTAGAAGTCGTGTTCGAACACGCGCCTCGCGCGTCGCGTCGTGCCGAGGTAGTCGGACTCGAGCTCCTGTGCCTCGCCCGGCTCGTAGCCGAGCAGGCGCGCGACACCCTCGAGACGAGCGCTCACATCGGGCAGCACGTCTGCCTGGCGGTTGCCCTGCAGATAGACGGCCGAACGCACGCGAGACGCGAGCACCCACGCCTCCCGCAGTACCTCGGCGTCGTCCGCATCGACGAACCCCGCGTCCGTCGCGGCGCGGAGCGCGCCGAGCGTCGACGTCGTGCGCAGCTCGGGCACCTCGGACGCGTGCTGCAGCTGGAGCGTCTGCACGAGCCACTCGACATCGCTCAGCGAGCCCCGGCCGAGCTTGAGGTGCCGCCTCGGGTCGACCCCGCGCGGCAACCGCTCGGACTCGACGCGCGCCTTGATGCGACGGATCTCCCGGAGCCCGTCCTCCGAGAGTCCGGCTGGGTACCGCACCGTGTCGGCGAGCTCCTCGAAGCGTGCACACAGCTCGGGATCGCCGACGACGGCCCGGGCACGCAGCAGTGCCTGCGCCTCCCACCCGAGCGACCACTTCGCGTAGTAGCTGACGTACGCCTCGAACGAGCGTGCGAGCGGCCCGCTCTTGCCCTCCGGTCGCAGATCCGCGTCGAGGTCGATCGGCATGCGCGGATCGCTCGTGAACTCGATGATGCGCGCGACGAGCTGCTTCGCGAGCTTCGCCGGATCGTCGACGCCACCGTCGTCGTAGACGTACATGACGTCGAGGTCGGAGCCGAAACCGAGTTCGCCACCGCCGTAGCGGCCCATGGCGACGATCGCGAACGGCGGATACACGACGTCGTCGATCGCCCGGACCGAGATCTCGGCACCCGCGAGCGTCGCGGTGGCGACGTCACTCAGCCCCCGGCCCGTCGTCTCGATGTCGTTGACGCGCAGCATCGTGCCGATCGCGAGGCGGAGCACCTCGCGGCGACGGAACGTGCGCAGCGCGCGCTGCAACGCCTCCGGTTCGTCGTGGCGCTTGACGGTGCCGCGCACCTCCTCGAGGAGGGCGTCGAGCGAGCGCGGCACGAGCAGTCGATCATCGTCGAGCCACCGCACGGCCTCGGGATACAGCTCGATGAACACGGCCGCGAACTTCGAGTTCGTGAGGAGCGTCGTGAGACGCTTCGCCGCCGCCGCGCTGTCGCGCAGCAATCGGAGATACCAGGGCGCGTCACCGATCTGCTCCGACAGCTTGCGGAACGCGAGCAGGCCCTGATCCGGATCGTTCCCCTGCGCGAACCAGTCGAGCAGGACGGGCAGCAGGTTCCGCTGCATGGTGGCCCGCCGCGAGACGCCGCGGATGAGGGCCTGGATGTGCCCGAGCGCGCCGCGCGGATCGCGGTAGCCGATCGCCCGCAGTCGTTCGAGGGCCTGGTCGCTCGTGAGCTGGAAACTGTCGGCCGTGAGCGCCGCAACGGCATCGATGAGCGGCCGGTAGAAGACCTTCTCGTGCAACCCGCGCACGCGACGCTTCACACCGCGCCAGTGCTCGAGCAACGCCTCGGCGTTCTCGTATCGCGCGCCACGAGCGAGGATGCGCAGCCCCTCCTCGTCGCGCGGCATGAGGTGCGTGCGACGGAGCCCGCGCAATTGCAGGCGGTGTTCGAGCAACCGCAGGAACCGGTAGTCGTCGGCGAACTCCGAGGCGTCGTCGCGCGCGATGTAGCCTCCGTCCGCGAGGCGTTCGAGCGCGTCGAGCGTGCCGCGCACCCGCAGCGACTCGTCGGTCTGGCCGTGCGCGAGCTGCAGCAGCTGCACCGTGAACTCGATATCGCGCAGACCGCCCGGACCGAGCTTGAGCTGGATGTCGACCTCGTCCGCCGGGATGTGCTCCATGACCCGCTCGCGCATGGCGCGCACCTGGCCCACGAAGTCGTCGCGTCCCGCGCTCGCCCACACGAGCGGCGAGAGCCGGTCGACGAGCTCGCCGCCCAGGTCGAGGTCGCCCGCGATCGGCCGTGCCTTCAGCAGTGCCTGGAACTCCCAGTTCTTCGCCCAGCGCCCGTAGTACGACACGTAGCTGTCGAGCGTGCGGACGAGTGCGCCGTCCTTGCCCTCCGGCCGGAGGTTCGCGTCGACCTCCCACAGGGCGGGCTCCACGCCGACGTCGTCGATGACGCGCATCGTCGTGCTCGCGAGGCGCGTGCCGATCTCGACGCCGCGCGCGGTCGTGAGCTCACCGTCCTCGGTCGTCGCGACGACGAACATGACGTCGACGTCGGACAGGTAATTGAGTTCCTCAGCGCCGGACTTGCCCATGCCGATGACGGCGAGGCGAACCTGCTCGACCTCGTGTGCAGGGAACCGGCCGAATCCGGCCGGTGGTGCCGAGACGTCGGCGCGCGCGACCATGAGGGCGGCATCGAGTGCCTCGCCCGCGAGGTCGGCGAGCGCGTGGCTCACCTGGCTGATCGCGTCGGCGGGCGCCGCCCGGCCGAGGTCGTAGGCCGCGATGCGGGCGAGCTCGAGCCGGTACGCGATGCGCAGCGCGCGCCGCGCCTCCTCGCCCGTGATCGTCGCCTTCGCGAGACCGTACCCGCGGTCCTCGACGAGGTCGGCGGGTGTCACGCCGACGGCGGTCGCGAGGCGCTCCTGCAGCGTCGCGCGGTCGGCGAGTTCGCGAGCCCCGTCGTGGACGCTCGGCAGGAGGTCCGGGTGCCGGTGGAGGAACGACGCGAGGCCGCTCGACCCGCCGAGCACACGGACCGCGGTGCGGATGACCGCGGGATCGGCGGCGGCCCGACGCAGCGCGTCCCGTGAATCGCGCGCGATCCGCAGGAGTTCGCACAGCGACTGGTCGGGGTCGGGCACCGTCTCGTCGTAGAACGCGAGCACCGTGTCCTGCTCGACACCGAGGAGCTCGCACAGCTGCGTCAGGTCGGCTTCGGCCGCGGTCGGCGCCGCGAACCCCGCGCGGACGAGCCGCGCGCGTCCCTCGTTCCGCGCCACCGGACTAGAGGGTCCGGAGGCTCGAGTCGAGCTCGAACGGTGTCACCTGCGAACGGTACTGGTCCCACTCCTGCCGCTTGTTCGCGAGAAAGTACGAGAACACCTGCTCGCCGAGCGTGTCGGCGACGAGTTCCGATTCCTCCATGACGGCGATCGCCTCGTCGAGGCTCGCGGGCAGGGGGCGGAATCCGAGGACGGACCGCTCGCGGGGCGTGAGGTCACGTACATCGCCCTCGACCTCGGGCGGCAGCGCGTACTCCTCCTCGATGCCCTTGAGTCCGGCCGCGAGGAGGACGGCGTACGCGAGATACGGGTTCGCGGCCGCGTCCATGCCGCGGTACTCGACGCGAGCCGAGCCGCCCTTGTTGGGCTTGTAGCGCGGCACGCGGACGAGCGCGGACGAGTTGTTGTGCCCCCAGCACACGAAGCTCGGGGCCTCGTCGCCGCCCCAGATGCGCTTGTAGGAGTTCACGTGCTGGTTGGTCACGGCCGTGATCTCCGCCGCGTGCTGCAGGATGCCGGCGACGAAGTGCTTGCCGATCTTCGAGAGCTGGTACTGGGCACCGGCCTCGTAGAACGCGTTCGTGTCGCCCTCGAACAGCGACAGGTGGGTGTGCATGCCGGAGCCCGGGTACTTCCAGATCGGCTTCGGCATGAACGTCGCGTGCACGCCCTGCTCGATCGCGACCTCCTTCACGACCGTGCGGAACGTCATGATGTTGTCGGCCGTCGAGAGCGCGTCGGCGTAGCGCAGATCGATCTCGTTCTGGCCGGGCCCGGCCTCGTGGTGGCTGAACTCGACCGAGATGCCGAGGTCCTCGAGGATGCGCACGGCGCGGCGGCGGAAGTCGTGCGCGGTGCCGCCGGGGACGTTGTCGAAGTAGCCCGCGGAGTCGACCGGCTGGGGACCGTCGGGGCCGTAGTCGGCGGACTTCAGGAGGTAGAACTCGATCTCGGGGTGCGTGTAGAACGTGAAGCCCTGATCCGCGGCCCGGTCGAGCGAGCGACGCAGCACGTTGCGCGGGTCGGTGACGGCGGGCTGCCCCTCGGGGGTCAGGATGTCGCAGAACATGCGCGCCGTCGGGTCGATCTCGCCGCGCCACGGCAGCACCTGGAACGTCGTCGGGTCGGGCTGCACGAGCATGTCCGCCTCGGTGCGGCGCGTGAAGCCCTCGACCGAGGACCCGTCGAATCCGATGCCCTCGGCGAACGCGCCCTCGACCTCGGCGGGGGCGATCGCGACGGACTTCAACGTGCCGAGGACGTCCGTGAACCAGAGGCGGATGAACTTGATCCCGCGGTCCTCGATGGTGCGGAGCACGAAATCCTGTTGCTTGTCCACGTGGACCCCTCTCTCGTCGTCGGTGAACGCGTCTCCAGGCTATCCGTCCCGGCGTCCTCGCGGCTGACGACGCGTCCTAGACTGAGCGCATGTCCGAGCAAGCTGCCCGTAAGCGTGTCCGAATCCGTCATTTCGCACAGGCGAAGGCGTCCGGCGAGAAGATCACGGCGCTCACGAGCTACGACGTGCAGACGGCGCGCATCTTCGACGAGGCGGGCATCGACGTGCTCCTCGTCGGCGATTCGGCCGCGAACGTCGTGCTCGGTCTCGACACGACGCTGCCGATCACGGTCGACGAGATCATCACGCTCGCGAAGGCCGTCGTCCGCGGCGCGTCGCGCGCACTCGTCGTCGCGGACCTGCCGTTCGGCAGCTACGAGCGGGGGCCGGAGCAGGCGCTCGACACGGCCGTCCGCTTCATGAAGGAGACGGGGGTCGCCGCGGTGAAGCTCGAGGGCGGCGAGCGCAGTGCCGACGTCATCCGGCGCATCGTCGACGCGGGCATCCCGGTCATGGGACACATCGGCTTCACCCCGCAGGCGGAGCACGGCCTCGGCGGGCACGTCATCCAGGGCAAGGGCGAGACGGGGCGCGCACAGTTGCTGCGCGATGCGCTCGCCGTGCAGGAGGCCGGCGCGTTCGCGGTCGTACTCGAGATGGTGCCCGCGAAGATCGCCGCCGAGGTCTCGGCGCAGCTCGAGATCCCGACGATCGGCATCGGCGCCGGCGCCGGCTGCGACGGGCAGATCCTCGTGTGGACCGACGCCCTCGGGCTCGGCTCGGGGCGCGTGCCGTCCTTCGTCCGCGCCTTCGCAGATGCACGGGCCGTGTTCCTCGACGCCGCCACCGCGTACCGCGACGCCGTCAAGGACGGCACGTTCCCCGCCGCGTCTGAGAGCTTCTCCGACCCGACCGCCGACTGAGCGCCCACCGGGCGCCGGCCCCGCGACGAGGGCCGCCGGGAACGAACGGGGCCGGACGAGCGATCGCTCGTCCGGCCCCGTCGCGGATCGGTCGGGGGCTAGGAGTTGTCCTCCGCGGCGTCCTCCTCGGCCCAGCGGCGGGCGTTCTCCTGCAGCTTCTCGGTCGCTCGAGCGGCCTCGGCCTCGGTCGCGAACGGCCCGAGGAGCTCGCTCGCGATCGACTGATTGCCGCGCTCGACCTTGCCCGTGCGGGTGTTGAACCAGTACTGATCGTCGTGATGCTCGGTCATAGGCTTAGCGTATGCCCAAGGACCCCTCCTCGACCCTGCTCGTTCCCGGAAACGTCGCACCGGAGCTTCGCGTGCCGCCGTCGATCGCGCGTCCGCCGTACGTCGGGCGACCGGGGCCCGAGCCGATCGACCACGGTGACGTGTACGACGCGGCCGAGATCGAGCGCATCCGGCGCTCCGGCGCGATCGCCGCCGCGGCCCTCGAGCACCTCGAGCAGTTCGTGCGTCCCGGTGTGACGACCGATGAGCTCGACGTCATCGCGCACGACTTCATGGTCGAGCGCGGCGCGTACCCCTCGACGCTGCACTATCGGGGCTTCCCGAAGTCGATCTGCACCTCGCTCAACGAGGTCATCTGTCACGGCATCCCCGACGACACCGTGCTGGAGGACGGGGACATCCTCAACGTCGACATCACCGCCTACCAGGAGGGCATGCACGGCGACACGAACCGCATGTACCTCGTGGGCGACGTCGACGAGGAGAGCCGCTTGCTCGTCGAGCGGACGCATGAGGCCATGATGCGCGGCATCAAGGCGGCCCGCCCGGGCCGTGAGGTGAACGTCATCGGTCGCGTGATCGAGAAGTACGCGAACCGCTTCGGCTACGGCGTCGTGCGGGACTACACGGGGCACGGTGTGGGCGCCGCGTTCCACTCGGGGCTCATCATCCCCCACTACGACGCGCCGTCGTACGCCGACGTGATCGAGCCCGGCATGGTGTTCACGGTCGAGCCGATGCTCACCCTCGGCGGCGCTGCCGGGTGGCGCCAGTGGGACGACGGCTGGACCATCGTGACCGACGACGGCTCGCGCACCGCGCAGTGGGAGCACACGATCGTCGTGCTCGGGGACCGCACCGAGATTCTCACCCTGCCGCCGCGTGCGTGACGCCCACTAGAGTCGTCGCATGGGCAAGGCCACGGACAAAGCGCACGCCACCGCGATCGGCATCGACGTCGGCGGAACGGGCATCAAGGGCGCGGTCGTCGATCTCGCGACGGGCGAACTCCTCACGAAGCGCCACAAGATCCCGACTCCCGAGGGGGGCGACCCGGGCGACATCCGGGACGCCGTCGTCACGATGGTCGGCGAACTGCGCGAGCTCGACACGCCGCTCAAGAAGTCGTCGCCGATCGGCGTGAGCCTGCCGACGATCCTCAAGCACGGCGTGAGCCACTCGGCCGCGAACATCTCGCAGCGCTGGCTCGGCCTCGACGCCGCCGCGCTGTTCGGCGACGCCCTCGGCCACGAGGTGACGCTCGTCAACGACGCGGACGCGGCGGGTGTCGCCGAGGTGCACTATGGTGCCGCGAAGGGCCGGCTCGACGCCGTGCTCGTAACGACCCTCGGGACGGGCATCGGCAGCGCGCTCTTCCACGACGGCCGCCTCTTCCCGAACACGGAACTCGGCCACCTCCAGCTCGACGGTCACGAGGACTACGAGCGTTTCGCGTCCGCGAAGGTCCGTGAGCGCGAAGACCTCGACATGGCGACGTGGTCGGCCCGTCTCACGCCGTACTACCGTCACCTCGAGCGTCTGTTCGCCCCCGACGTGTTCGTCGTCTCGGGCGGCATCTCGAAGCGGGCCGACGAGTTCCTGCACCTCATCGACATCACGACGCCGATCATCCCGGCGGAGCTGCGCAACAACGCGGGCATCGTGGGAGTGGCCTGGCTCGCGGGCCAGCACTGGGGCTGACCGATCGCGACGCGGGGCCCGGCGCCTGTTCGCCGGGCCCCGCGTCCGTGTCGTACGCGATCAGCGCTACCGCCCGAGGGGGATGCGCCGAGCTCCTGGACGAGGCACGTCAGGGTCGGTCCGCGATTCGGTGAGCGCGAGCTCCCCGGCATCCTCGAAGCCGTCCAGGTCCCCCATCCACCCGATCCCACCGTGGCTGCAGCGGAAGACCGACACGTCGGTGCCGTGCGGTTCGATGATGACCTCGGCGAGCATCCATGCCTGGAACTCCCACTCGTCGGGACGCATCGACCAGTTGCAATCGAGCCGGATCCCGAGCGGGAACGGCATGTCCGCGAGCTGGGCGACCGCCGTGACGACCGCTCCGTCCACGTCGCACCACGCCCAGACGATGTCGCCCCACGTCCGCTCGACGGGCTCACGGCGACGGATGCTGTCCTCGACGTTCGTGATGAACGCGGACCGCACGGCCCGGGCGTCGCTCTCCGGCATGGTCCCTCCCGTCGCGAGCGGAGACGTACGAGCGTGCGTCGTGGTCCGAGGCAGTGGTTCCCGGACCGATGTCGATGCGAACGGGTCGGCCGGTACGCCGGGTTCTGTCCGGGCCGAAGCCCGTGACGGCCATCTCTCTCGGGCGTACGTCGCCGCACGCCTCCAGCGGTCCACCCGGGGACTCGGCGGGCAGCGTCACCGTCCCCTGTCTGACCTTGCTCCGGACGAGGTTTACCGTGCGATGCCTGTCACCAGGCACCCGGTGGGCTCTTACCCCACCTTTTCACCCTGACCCCCGAGGGGGCGGTCTGTTTTCTGTGGCACTGTCTCGCGGGTTGCCCCGGGTGGGTGTTACCCACCGTCCTGCCCTGTGGAGCCCGGACGTTCCTCGGCATCCGTTGCCGGATGACGCGACCGTCTGGCCGGCCCGTTCGCTTCGTCGATCCTACCCCGACGCTCGCCGGGTCATGCCGTCGCGGAACGCTCCGTCCGAACGAGAATCGCGCTCGAATCTGGGCACAGGACGACATCGTCGGGTGCCGCGGCGAGGACGCGCGCGAGATCGACGTTGTCGAGCGTGACGTTCGAGCCGGTCGTGAGGGCACCCACGAGTTCGGCCGCCCCGACGCCGTAGCGCGTGCGCTGCTTCTCGTAGAGCTCGAGCAGATCGGCGGGGAGGTCCGCGACGACCGTCGCGCGTCCCCCGGCGATGACCTTCGCCTCGGCCTGCAGTTCCCGGCGCACCTCGTCGCGCTTCGTGATGAGGACCTCGGCCTCCTGCTCGACCGCGAGCTGCGCGTCGCGGGCGCGCGCGAGTTCGGCCTCGTGCTCCTCGACCCGCTCCATCAGCTCGAGCTGGATGTCGTCGAGATCGCTGCGACGCCGCGTGAGCGTCGCGATCTCGCTCTCGAGCGCGGCGACGTCCTTCACCGACGAGGTCTTCTCGAGCCGGTCCCGGTCGCGCGTGAGTCGCTGCTCGACGAGCTGCGTGTCGGACTCGATGCGGGCGAGCTCGGTCTGCGCGTCCTCGAGCGCACCGACGGCGCGTGCGACCCAGGCACGGTGCTCGACGCGGGCCTGTTCGAGTTCGCCGAGCGCCTTCTGCTCCGGAATGGTGTTGGCCCGGTGCTGGAGACGCGCCCGGGAGGCGTCGAGTGCCGCGAGGTCGAGCAGGCGACGCTGGATGGCGGGATCGGCTTTCATGTTCTCCTCATTGTCGTCGACCGTCGCGGGGCGACGGCCGGGAGCTACTGCGGGACGGCGAAGTCCCAGGGGTCGGTGTTGCGTTCGCTCACGACCACCTCGACGTCGGGGTGGCGGCGACGCAACTCCTCGGCGGCGCCGTCGAGGAAGAGCCATTCGCTCGCCCAGTGCGACGTGTCGACGAGGAACGGGCGGCCGCCCGCGAGCCGCGCCTGCTCGCGAGCCTCCGAGGCGGGATGGTGACGGAGATCGCTCGTGATGTAGACGTCGGCGCCGACGACGGCCGGGTCCGCGAGGAACGAGTCCCCGGCACCCCCGCAGACGGCGATGCGCTCGACCTCGGCGTCGAAGTCGCCGGCGACGCGGACGCCCGTCGCGGTGGCCGGGAGGATCTTGGCGACGGTGATCGCGAGTGCGCCGAGCGTGAGCGGCTCGGGCAGCCGACCGACGCGACCGAGGCCGAGGGTGGCGTCGTCGGCGGCGGGCTCGATGGGCTCGGTGTCGACGAGTCGGAGTCGGCGGGCGAGCTCGTCGGACGTGCCGCGCTCGACGACATCGGCGTTCGTGTGTGCGGCCATGAGCGCACAGCCGGCGCGGACGAGGCGGGCGAGCAGGTTCCCCTTCGCGGTCGTCTCCGCGATCGTGTGCACGCCGCGCAGCAGCACCGGGTGGTGCGTCACGAGCAGGTCCGCGCCGAGCTCCTCGGCCTCGACGATCGTCTCGTCCACGGCGTCGACCGCGAGCAGGATACGCGAGACGGGCGCGGCCGGGTCGCCCGTCACGAGCCCGACCGAGTCCCACGACTCGGCGCGGCCCGCGGGCCACATCGCCTCGAACGTGTCGAGCAGGTCTCGGAGCGTCGCGGACATGACGTCAGCCTAGTGTCGGACGCAGCGTGTCGTCGGGAGCTCATAGGCTCGCACCGTGCCGACTCCAGCCTCCCCCGCTCGCGCACGCGTCGCGACCATCGTCGAGTCCCGCACGTTCCAGAACACGATCACGACCCTCATCCTCGTGAACGCGGTCGTGCTCGGCCTCGAGACCTACCCCGCCGTCATGGACCGGTTCGGCGGCGTGATCGTCGCGTTCAACTGGTTCGTCGTGGGCGTCTTCACCGTCGAGATCGTGCTCCGCCTCGTCGCCTACGGGTGGTCGTTCTTCCGGGACGGCTGGTCGGTGTTCGATTTCATCATCGTCGCGGTCTCGTACGTCCCGGCACTGCCCGGCATGCAGGTCGTCCGTGTGCTGCGCGTGCTGCGGGTGCTGCGGCTCCTGTCGCAGGTCCACTCCATGCGCCGTGTCGTCGGTGCGCTGCTGAGCGCGATCCCGGGCATCGCGTCGATCGCCGGTCTGCTCGTGATCATCGGCTACGTGTTCGTGATCGTCTCGACGACGCTGTTCGGGTCGATCCGGCCCGATCACTTCGGTGACCTCGCACGCTCGGGCATCTCGCTGTTCCGGCTGCTCATCGGCGACGGCTGGTTCGACATCGTCATGCCGCTCGCGGAGCAGGAGCCGGTGGCCTGGCCGTTCTTCATCCTCTACACGATCGTGTCGACGTTCGTCGTGCTGAACCTCTTCATCGCGGTCACGACGGAGGCACTCAGCACACAGCGAGACGAGGAACAGGCCGCCGCCGCGACCGACGTCGCGGGAGCGGACGCGAACACCTCCGCTCGGGATGCCGCCGCCGAACGCGACGACCTCCTCCTCACGGAGATCCGGGCCCTGCGCGACGAGGTGACGCGGCTCCGCGAGGCGCAGGAGCTCGCGCGGACCCGTGCCGCAGGCACCGACGACGCGGGACACTGAATCGTCCGACGGGCCGGTGCGCTCGAGGCGTGAACCGTCCGACGAGCCGAGCCGTCCGGGGTGCCGAGCCGCCCGACGCGTCCGAACGCGAACGACCCCGCCGTGTGCGCGCACGGCGGGGTCGTTCCGTCCTCGGGTCAGGCCGCGAGTCGCAGACGCGATGCGACGACACGGAGCGTGTCGCCGTCCACGTCGACAATCGCCGTGTCCCCGTCACCGAGTTCGGAGGCCACGATGAGCCCCGCGAGGCGGTCGTCGAGCTCGCGCTGGATGACCCGGCGGAGCGGACGCGCCCCGAACTCCGGCTCGTGGCCGTGGTCGACGATGAGGTCGACCGCGGCGTCGTCGATCTCGAAGCCGATGCCCTGCTCGGCGAGCCGCGCGCTCGTGGCCCGCAGCAACAGGCGGACGATGTCGCGCAGCTGCTCTCGCTCGAGCTTCCGGAACAGCACGATCTCGTCGATGCGGTTGAGGAACTCCGGCCGCATGGCCTCGCGGAGCTTGCCCATCACCCGGTCGCGCAGCGCCTTGTCCGAACCGAATCCGGTGGCGTCGTTCGCGACGAACCCGAGCGCTCCCCCGCGGCTCGCGAGGAACTCGCTGCCGAGGTTGGAGGTCATGATGACGATCGTGTTGCGGAAGTCGACCGTGCGTCCCTGACCATCGGTCAGTCGACCGTCGTCGAGCACCTGCAGGAGCAGGTTGAACACGTCCGGGTGGGCCTTCTCGATCTCGTCGAGCAGGATCACCGAGTACGGGTTGCGGCGGACGCGCTCGGTGAGCTGCCCCGCCTCGTCGTAGCCGACGTATCCGGGAGGGGCACCGACGAGCCGACTGACGGTGTGCCGCTCGCCGAACTCGCTCATGTCGAAGCGGATCAAGGCGCGCTCGTCACCGAACACCGACTCGGCGAGCGCCTTCGCGAGTTCCGTCTTCCCGACGCCGGTCGGTCCGAGGAACAGGAAGGAGCCGACGGGGCGGTTCGCGTCGCCCATGCCCGCGCGACTGCGCCGGACGGCCGTCGCGATCGTGCGCACCGCCTCGTCCTGTCCGACCACGCGCTCGTGCAGCTCGGACTCGAGCGCGGCCAGCCGGCGGCGGTCGTCGCCGCCGATGCGACCGGCGGGGATGCCGGTGGCACGCGCGATGATCGCCTCGATCTCGGCGACGTCGATGACCGCGTCACCGTCGTCGCTCACGACCGCGATCGCCTCGTCGAGGGCTCGTTGGGCGTTCGCGACGCGGTCCCGCAGCTCGGACGCCGCCTCGTAGTCCTCGGCCTCGACCGCGGCGCGCTTCTCCGACTCGAGGTGTTCGAGCTCGGCACGGAGCTTCGCGGTGTCGGTGCCCGGGCCGCGCCGGAGGCGAAGCCGGGCTCCGGCCTGGTCGATCAGGTCGATCGCCTTGTCGGGCAGGAACCGGTCGGTGACGTAGCGATCGGACAGTTCGACCGCGGCACGCAGGGCCTCGTCGGTGTACCGGACGCCGTGGTGCGACTCGTAGGCATCACGCATGCCGTGCAGGATGCGCACGGCGTCCTCGAGTCCCGGCTCCCCGACGCGGACGGGCTGGAAGCGCCGCTCGAGCGCCTTGTCCTTCTCGATGCGGCGGTACTCGTCGAGGGTCGTCGCGCCGATGAGGCGCAGCTCCCCGCGCGCGAGACGCGGCTTCAGGATGTTGCCCGCGTCCACGCCGCCGCCCTCGCCGGACCCACCGGCGCCGACGACCGTGTGGAGCTCGTCGACGAAGAGGATGATCTCGTCGGCGTGCGCGGTCGCCTCGTCGACGACCTTCGTGAGCCGTTCCTCGAAATCACCGCGGTAGCGGGTGCCCGCGAGCATGGACCCGAGTTCGAGCGACACGATGCGCGCGCCGCGCAGCTGCTCGGGCACCTCGTCCGCGGCGATCGCACGGGCGATCCCCTCGACGATCGCGGTCTTGCCCACGCCGGCCTCGCCGACGAGGACGGGGTTGTTCTTCCGTCGCCGAGCGAGGATCTCGAGGGTCTGCGCGATCTCGTCGGCACGCCCAATGACCGGATCGAGCTCACCGGCCTCGGCGAGGGCGGTGAGGTCGGTGCCGAACTCATCGAGCGTCGGGGTCTCCGAGTCGCTCGCCTCGGGACGCTCCGCCTCGGGGTCCTGCGCGGCGCGCGCGGCCTCCTCCGCGCTCCGCTGCAGGGAGCGCGGCGTGATGCCGACGCCCGCGAGCAGGCGCGAGGGCAGGGTGTCCTCGGCGAGCACGAGCGCGCCGAAGAGGTGCTCCGGGTTGATGTAGGTCGACCCGAACGCACGCGAGAGCTGGTAGGCGTCGACGAGCGCGCGCTGTGCGGAGGTCGTCAGGATCGACTCCTCCGGTGCGGTGCCCGGGACGGAGGCGGGCAGCGCGAGCTCGACCGACTGGACGAGCGACTCGGGGTCGCCGCCCTCACGCTCGACGGCCTCGCGGATGAGGGGGTGGTCGATCATCACGCGCAGCAGGTGCAACGCGTCGACCTCGGTGTGCCCGTGTTCGCGGGCGTAGTTCGCAGCCGATTCGACGACCTGGTGGGTGCGGCGGCTGAGCAGGCGGGAGACGTCGACGGGACGCCCCGCACGGGATTGGCGCTGGCCCTGCAGATAGCGGGCCATGAACTCGTCGAACGATCCGTTGCCGGAGCCCGACGGGCCGAAGGAAATGGGCACGGTGGTCCTCCCTGGAACTTGAGTGTGCGTTACTCAACTCAACGATGGGGAGCACAGCGTATTCCGCACGGACTGGCTTGTTGAGTCGATTCCGCTCAAGTTCACGGACGGCGAACGGCTGCGGTCCTCACGCGCTCCCCGGGCGCATCCACTACGGTGCTGTCACCCACCGAGGAGGTCGCCATGAGCCTGTCCATCCCCTTCGCGCTCGAATCCGCGGTCGAGACGGCACCCGATGCGACCGTCGACGTGGCGGGCACGAGCATGACGATCGCCCAGCTCGCACGTCGGGTCGACACGCTCGTCCGCCACCTCGCCGACACCGACGACGCGAAGTCGGGCACGCTCAGGCTGCCGCCGATCGACGAGACGGAGGGCCTGTGCCGTGCGCTCGCCGCCGCGAGCCTCGGTCTCGTCCTCACGGACACCGATACCGACACGGGGACGCCGGCTAGCGCGGGGACGTCCCGCGACGCCGTCTGGTCGGGTTCGCCACTCGCCCGGATCGGCGACCGCACGGTCACGCACGGTGAGGTCGTCGAGCGAAGTGGACGACCCGCCTCCGGCGTGCCCGCGCCCCTCGCACCGCTCGCGGCGCTCGTCGCGGCCCTCACGGGTGCCGGGATCCGCACGAGCCACGACGCGATCTGAACTCAGCGGCGCGAGCCGTCCCTCGAGTGGTTCGTGGTCGCGAGCGGCTCGTCCGGCTGTTCCGCACCGTCCCCGTGGCGCTCCGCCCGAACCGTGATGTCACGCACCTCGATCGCGAAGTGCACGACGACGCCCGGCTCGACACCCTGCGCGAGCGCCGACGCCGTCGGCAGATCGGCGGACACCCCGGGGTGCTCGTCGCACACGACACGCACGCCTCCCCGCACGGGCTCGAGCGACGACACGACGCCTCGCCAGTGGTCGTGCCGTTCCCGGTCCGCGTCGTTCGCACCCGCGTCGTTCGCGTCCCCGCCGCCCGCCGCGATGCCGCGTACGCGCACGGCGCTCGGTGCGAAGGAGACCGAGACCTCGTCACCGGCACCGACCCCGGCACCGTCGAGTGACGGATGCAGGACGAGGCCGTCGCGGAGCCGGACCGACCCGTCGTCGGCGACGCGACCCGCGAGCAGATTCACTCCGGCGAGCGCAGCCGCGAACGGGGTCCGCGGCGCCCCGAGCACGTCCGTCACGCTGCCCTCGTCGACGACACGACCGGCATCGAGCACGATCGCCCGATCGGCGAGGACGACGACGTCGACGGGATCGTGGGTCACGAGGAGCATCGGGACGCCGAGCGCGGCGCGCTGTTCGCGGACGAGGCGCCGCATCTGCACGGCCGCCTCGACGTCGAGCGCAGCGAAAGGCTCGTCGAGCAGCAGCACACGCGGTCGGGCGGCGAGCACGCGGGCGAGCGCGGCGCGCTGTTGCTGGCCGCCCGAGAGTTCCGAGGGCCTGCGTGCAGCGAAGTCCGCGAGGCCGACGCGCTCGAGCCACTCCGCCGCGGCGGCCCGGGCGTCGGCCGCGCGCCGGCCCTGCGCGCGAGGGCCGAACGCGACGTTCTCGAGCACGCTGAGATGCGGGAAGAGCAGGGCGCGCTGTCCGAGCAGTCCCACGCCGCGCGCGGCGGGTGGAACGCCGCGCTCCCCCGCCCGGCTCAGTTCGTGCGCGCCGATCCGCACGACCCCGTCCGTCGGGTCGATGTCGCCAGAGACGAGGCCGAGTAGGGTCGACTTCCCGGACCCGTTGGGACCGAGCACGGCGACGACCTCGTCCGGCTCCGCGGTCACGGCGACCTCGAGCCGGAACCCCGGGCGGTCGAGCGCGGCGTCGATGCGGAGCGTGTCCCCGACCGGCGCGGTCACCGTGCCGCGTCCGCTCGCCAGCCCCGCATGAGCACGAGAACACCGACCGCGACGACGATCAGCATGAGCGAGAGCGCGATCGCCGTGTCCTCGCTCACGCCCGCACCGTTGAAGGCCGTGTAGATCGCGAGCGGCATGGTCCTGGTCGTCCCCGCGGCGTTCCCCGCGAACAGCGCCGTCGCACCGAACTCGCCGAGCGCCCGCGCGAAGCACAGGACGGCACCCGAGACGAGTCCGGGGGCGACGAGCGGCAGCGTGATGCGGCGGAACACGGTGAACCGGCCCGCACCGAGCCCCGCGGCGACGCCCTCGTAGGACGTTCCCGCCGTGCGGAGCGCGCCCTCGACGGACACGACGAGGAAGGGCATGGCGACGAACACCTGCGCGATCACGACCGCGGCGGTCGTGAACGGGATCCGGATGCCGACGAGGCCGAGCGCCTCGCCGAACAGCCCCGTGCGTCCGAGCAGCGAGAGGAGTGCGATACCACCGACGAGGGGCGGCAGGACGAGTGGCAGGGTCGTGAGCGTCCGCAGGACCGCGGCAAGGCGCGGATCGCTGCGCGCGATGACGAACGCGAGCGGCACACCGAGCACGAGACACACGACCGTCGCGACCGACGCGGTCGAGATCGACAGGCCGAGGGCCTGCAGCGCGGCGGGCGAGGTGACGGACGCGATGACGCCGGGCCCGTCGAGCCGGAGGAGCAGGGCCGCGAGCGGGAGCAGGAGCGTGAGCGCACCGATCGCGGCGGGGACGTAGAGCCAGACGGGGAAGCGCCCCGCGGCACGCGTGTGCTCGCGGAGCGCCTCCGTCGTCCGCCCACTCGTCACGGTGCGCCGAAGCCGTAGGAGTCGAGGAGCTGCTGCCCCTCGGCCGACGTCACGAACGCGACGAACGCCGCCGCCGCCTCCGGGTTGGCCGCGGCCTTGAGCGATGTCACCGGGTAGACGTTCGTGGCGGCGTCCGCCCCCTCGATGGCAACGCCCTCGACGGCGTCGCCCGCCGCGGTCACGTCGGTGACGTACACGAGACCGGCATCGGCCTCGCCGGACTTCACCTTCGTGAGCACGGAGGTCACGTTCTGCTCCTCGCTCACGGGCGTGACCGTGATCCCGGCAGCGTCGATGAGCGTCTTCGAGGCGGCACCGCAGGGCACGTCCGGGGCACAGAGCACGACCGACGCGGGACTCCCGTCGGCCCGCGTCTTCACGCCGTCCGCGAGATCGGCGAGCCCCGTGATGCCGAGCGGGTTCCCCGGCGCCACGGCGATCTGGAGGACGTTCGTCGCGAAATCGACGGGCTCGTCCGCGAGACCCGCGTCGACGACCTTCTGCATGTTCTTCTGGTCGGCGGACGCGAAGACGTCGGCGGGCGCCCCCCCGATGAGCTGCGTCGCGAGGACGGACGATCCGTCGTAGGTGATCGGGACGACCTCGACTCCCGGGTTCGCCGCCTCGAACTGCGTCGCGAGCTCGTCGAACGCCTCGGTGAGCGACGCGGCGGCGTAGATCGTCAACTGTCCCGTGAGCGCCGAGTCGTCCGTCGACTCGGTCGCCGCGGGCGGGCTCTGCGTGCTCGAGCAGCCCGCGAGGAGCAGGGCGCCGAGCAGGGCGGTCGCGGTGGCGAGGCGGCGTCGCGCCCCCGTTCCGATGCGGGTGTCCGTTCGCGTGTTCACGAGGCTTCCTCTTCCGTTTCGATGATGACCGTGGTCGCTTTCACCACGGCGATACCCGTCGACCCGACCTCGAGCTGCAGCTCGCGGGCGGCCTCGGCGGACATGAGCGACACCACTCGGTGCGGGCCGCACTGCAGCTCGATCTGGGCCATGAGGCCCTCGATCCGGACCTCGGTCACGAGGCCGACGAAGCGGTTGCGCGCACTGCGGCGCACCCGCGACCGGTCGACGACCTCCGGGGCGATCGCCTTGGCGCGCTCGGCGAGCTCCGCCCCTGGCACGACCTGTCGCCCGGACTCGTCCTTGGTGGCGGTGAGATGGCCGTCGGCGACCCAGCGCCGCACGGTGTCGTCGCTGACCCCGAGCAGTGCAGCCGCATCACTGATCCGATACTGCGTCATGAACGAGACCATACGGCCGCATGTGCGGCAGGATCAAGTCGGACGAGTGGCGGCTGCGGTTCGGCTCAGGTCCCGTCGCGTCGGTCGCCCGGCACCACGAGCCCGGATTCGTAGCCGAGCACGACGAGCTGGGCGCGGTCGCGCACCCCGAGTTTCGTGAGCAGACGCCCCACGTAGGTCCGTGCCGTGGCGGGGCTGAGGTGCAGCTCGCGTCCGATCTCGTCGTTCGACCGTCCGCGGGCGATCGCTGCGAGCACCTCTCGCTCGCGCTCCGTGAGCGGTTCGAGCAGTTCGGGCCGCACCGAGGCGCCGAGGCGGTCGCCGAGCTGGCGCATGACCGTGGCCGCGATCGCGGGCGAGAGCAGCGAGCCTCCCTCCGCGACCGTCCGCACCGCGTCCCGCAGTGCGTCGGGTGCGACGTCCTTCAACAGGTAACCGACGGCGCCCGCGCGGACCGCCGCGAGCACGTCCTCGTCGTCGTCGAAGGTCGTGAGCACGACGACGCGCACGTCGTCCAGGGCCTCCTCCGCGACGATGGCCGACGTGGCGGCGATACCGTCGAGGTGCGGCATCCGGATGTCCATGAGCACGATGTCGGGGTGCGACGAGCGCACGAGGTCGACGCCGCGTCCGCCGTCCGCGGCCTCGCCGACCACCTCGATGTCGGAATCGTGCTCCAGCAGCATGCGCAGCCCCGTCCGGACGAGCGCCTGGTCGTCGACGATCACGACGCGGATCATGCGTCGTCCCCGTGCGGAGCGCTCGGCAGTCGTGCCTCGACGACCGTTCCGCCGTCCGTTCCGCGGCGCGTCGTGAGAGAGCCGCCGAGCAGCCGCACCCGCTCGGTCATGCCGACGACGCCGAACCCGTCGTCGCCCTCGTCGGTGGGGCCTCGGCCGTCGTCGGCGACCAGGACGACGAGCCCGCGGTCCTCGACCCGCACACGGACCTCGACCCGCGAGGCGCACGCATGACGCAGGACGTTCGTGAGCGACTCCTGGAGCACGCGGTAGGCGGCCGCCTCGACACCCGACGTGAGCACCGCACCGTCGAGGTCGATCGATGCCTCCACGGCCAGACCGGTGGCCCTCGCCCGCTCGACGAGCAGCGGGGCGTCCGCGAGCGAGGCGATGCGTCGCTCCGGTGACGGCCCGCCGCCGGAGCGGAGGACGCGAACCATCGTCCGCAGTTCGTCGAGCGAGGCGGTGCTCTGCGTTCTGATCCGATCGAACGCCGCCTCGGCGGCGCTCCCGTCCCGACCGAGCGACTCCGCGCCGACGCCCGCGTGCAGGGCGATGACCGAGAGCGCGTGTCCGATCGTGTCGTGCAGCTCTCGCGAGAGCTCTTCGCGTTCGAGTTGCACCCGGGCCGCGCTCTCCCGCTCGGCCTGCTCCTGCCGGAGCAGGGCGATGCGCCGCTGTTGCGCACGACCCGTCCGTCGTTCACGCACGAGGGCCCCGATCGCGATCCCCGCCGCGAGCAGCGCGATGTTCGACATCGCGTCCGGTCCGAGCAGGGCGCCGAGTGGAAGCGGGTCGTCGCGCAGGCGGAACGCGAGCGCGACGAGGAACACGAGGACGCCGGCCCCGATGGCCCACGCGGTCCGGCCACGCTCGGCCGCCGAACCGAGCGCGGCGACGACGGGCAGTGCGACGCCGATCGTCGGCAGACCGAGGGTGTAGTACCCGAAGGTCGCGAGCACGCTCACGGCGAGCACGAGCACCGGGAACCGGCGGCGCGCGAGGAGGACGGCGCCGAACCCGAGCGCGAACACGAACGCGAGCGGAGGCGGGGCGGTGCGGGAACCCGCGGCCGAGAGCGCGATGACGGCGGCGAGCACGAGCGTCACGAGCACGGCGAGGGCGACATCGCGCCGCGTCGTCCCGTGGCGACGGGCCTCGACCGCGCCGTCGCGTCCGTCGCGATCGAACCACTGCTTCACACCTCCAGCGTACGAGGCACGACCGTGGCCGCCGTCGGCCTCCCGGCGGTCGAACCGGTCGCCTCCCGACGACACCGCGCGTCGTCGAGACGCGACCGGGATCGGGTCGCACGACGGATCCGCTCGGCCCGGGGCCCCGCATAGCGTCTCGAGCATGAATCGCCTGCGCTCCGTCAGTCCGCTCCTCGTCGTCCTCCTCGCACTCATCGGCCTCGTGCGCCCGGCTGTTCGAATCGTCCTGACCGTGCTCGGGGTCGAGACGGGCCCCGCGCTGCCGATCGGGCTGACCGTCGTCATCACACTCGTGTGGGCGATCGTCGTCGGGCGCGGTCGCGCACCGCAGCCCCTGCTGACCCTCGTGCTCGCCGGGCTCGCCTACGGCGTCCTCGCCATCCTGCTGAGCGGTGTCCTCTCGCCGATCATCGACGGCGAACTCGCGGGCCCGCTCGCGAATCCGATCGCGATAGGGCCCGTGCTCCTGACGGGGGCGGTGTGGGGGCTCGTCGCGGGCGGCCTCGCGCTCCTCGTGCGGCGCTTGTGGCCTGCGCGCGGGGCGACGCGGCCGGCGGATGCCGGACGTCCCTGATCGATCAGCCGCGCTCGGCCGCCGGCAGCGATGCCGTGAGGTGCGCCCACATGCGATGCACCTCGGGATGGACGAGACCGAACTGTCCGAGCATCGCGACGACGTCGCCGTCGTCGTCGTGCAGTTCGAGGGCGCTCGTCGGGCCGTGAGGGCCGTGCGTCGTGACGAGCAGCCCGTCACGCACCGCGGGGAGCGCGACCCGGAGCGTCGCGTCGCCGACCCTGGTCGTGAGCGTGCCCGATTCATCCGCGGACGTCGCGTGCACCACGCCCGTCTCGAGCTGGACGACACCGGGCGCGAACACGGCGACCCCGATCGGGACGCCGGTCGCGCACAGGTGCTCGAGGATCTCGGGCACGAGGCGATCGTCGAATCGGCGTGCGAGCGGCGCGTCGTCGTCCGTGAGCGCGCGTCGCCGCTCACGTCCCTCACCCGCGAGCCCCGCGTCGAGCTGTGCGAGCTGGTCACCCGCACGCCAGTGCGGCGCCGGTGCGGCCGCGGCGCACGCCGGCGAGCCGTCGAACGCATCGGGTCGCGCGAGCCCGTCGAGGACGAGCCGATCGACGGCCGTCCGGGCGAGGACACGGTGCGACGTGTGCGCGGTCGTGGCCTCGAACGAGAGCGTCGATTCGCCGGGACACGACTCGTGGACCACCGTGAGGCGCTCCGGATCGAGGCGGAGCACCGTCCGTCCGGACACCGGCCCGAACGCGTTCCCACGGACGCTCGGCACGGCGTAGCGGCCCGCCGCAGCGAGCATCGCCCAGCGACCGCGCGTGACCGCGAGCACGTGATCGAGCGTCGGCAGCAGGGTCGACACGGCACCCGCGGACGCCCGGACGGCGTGGCGGCAGCCGCACCCGCCCTCGACTCCTGACGGCTGTCCCCTCCCCCGGTGCTCCCGCGGCTCGGCCATCAGTACACGTCCCTCACGTATCGCTTCTCGCGTTTGAGTGCGGCCACGTACTCGGCGGCGTCGTCGTCGCCGAGACCGCGCACCGACTCGACCACGTCGTGGAGCGCTCGATCGACGTCCTTCGCCATGCGCGACGCGTCGCCGCACACGTAGAGGTAGGCGCCCTCGTCCACCCAGCGGTACAGCTCGGTCGCCGCCTCGCGCATGCGCGTCTGGACGTAGATCTTGTCCGTCTGGTCGCGCGAGAACGCGAGGTCGAGTCGCGTCAGCAGCCCGCGTTCGCGGTAGTCCGTGAGCTCGTCCTCGTAGATGAAGTCGCTCGCGCGGTGCTGGTCGCCGAAGAAGAGCCAGTTGCCGCCCGTCGCGCCGGACGCGGCGCGCTCCTGCAGGAAGCCCCTGAACGGCGCGATACCCGTCCCGGGGCCGATCATGATGATCGGGGTCGAGGGGTCCTCCGGCACCGAGAACGCGTGATTCGGCTGGGGGAAGATGCCGACGGCCCCGTCGTCGCCGCACCGGTCGGCGAGGAACGTCGAACACACGCCGCCGCGCACGCGGCTCGATCCCCCGGGGCCGGCGTGCCGCACCGACGCGATCGTGAGGTGGATGCGGTCGGGGCTGTGGAGCGGGCTCGACGAGATCGAGTACTGGCGTGCCTGCAGCGGTCGCAGCAGGCCACCGAGTTCGTCGGCGGTGAGCCGGACACCGGTCTCCTCGAGCAGGTCGAGAACGTCGCGGCCCCAGAGCCACGAGTCGAGTGTCTCGCGGTCGTCGCGGCGGACCATGCTCGCGAGTTCGCTCGCGGGCGCGCGTTCGGCGAGACCCGCCACGAGATCTTTCGAGGGCGTGCGGATCTCCCACTCGGCGTGCAACCGCTGCTCCACGGGGACACCGTCGACGTCGTCCTCGGGGTCGATGCCGAGGCGTTCGAGCAGGGCGCCGACGAGGCCGGGATCGTTGCGCGGCACGACGGCGAGCGCGTCACCGGCCGAGTACCCGATGTCGCTGTCGCCGAGGTCGAACTCGAAGTGGCGGATCTCCTTCGCGCTGCCGGGCCCGGACACGACCCGGTTGACGGCGAGCCGGGACGCGGAGGGCGTGTTGCGATTCCAGCGGGATCGGGGCCGGGCCGGTACCGCGGTGGGTGACGACTGCGGCGCGGCCGCGGTGCCCGCGGGCGCGAGCGCGACGAGGGCGGCCGTGACGCGTTCGGTCCACCCGGCGGCGGGCCCGTCGAAGTCGACGTCGCAGTCCACGCGGGGCTCGATGCGGGTCGCACCGAGCTGTTCGAGGCGCAGGTCGATGAGCTTGCCGGCCTGGCAGAAGTCGTCGTACCCGGAGTCGCCGAGCGCGAGGACCGAGAACGACAGTTGTTCGAGTCGGGGCGCCGCCTCGCCGGCGAGCGCGTCCCAGAACAGTTCCGCGTTGTCGGGCATCTCGCCCTCGCCGTACGTGGAGGTGATGACGAGGACGTGGCTCGCGGCGGCGAGATCGCCGGGGCTCACGGCGTCGAGCTCCCGGAGCTCGGCGCCGAGGCCGCTCCCGCGCAGGGCGCCGGCCGCCGTTTCGGCGAGTTCGAGGGAGTTGCCGGTCTGGGTACCGTAGAGCACCTGCACCGTCAGTGTGGCGGTGGTCGTCGGACCGCTCGCGGCCTTCCCCGCCGCGATCCCGGCGAGGAAGCCGCTCAGCCAGGCCCGCTGCTCCGCCGAGAACGGCGCGTCGGCGAAGATCGGGTCGAGGGTAGCTGGAGGTGCGCCGAGCGCCTGGTCCCACACGAGTTCGCTCATGCGACGATCCCTTCGGGGCGCTCGCTCGCGACCTGCGTGGCGAGGTCGTCGAGCGCGGAGGTGGCGATGAGCTCGTCGAAGCGCGCCTCACGCGTCAACGCGGCGTTCTTGCGGTCCTGGTGCAGGATCCAGCCGTACGTCCCGGGCGCGTCGATGCCGCGCACGTTGCGGAGCGCGAGCGAACGCTTGTAATCGTCGAGACGCTTGGCCGCGATGAACCCCGCGAGCTCCGCGTCCTCGAAGCGGTCGAGCGCCTCCCGCAGGTGCCGTTGCACGCGCTGACGCACGAAGAAGTCCTCGGTCATGATGAGCCGTCGCGCCATGGCCTGCACGCGCAGGTCGTCCGGGCCGTTCGCCTCGGGTACGCGCTCCGCGGCGACCTCGCGGGCGGCGGCGAGCACGGTGTACGACGACAGGAGCGCGAACATGTCACCGCGCTCCCCGAGCCGCGGCGCGCGCCCACCGTGCAGCGTGCGGCGATCGCGCCAGTCGTGCTTGAACGCGCGGAGTCGGTCGACCGCGATCGAGGTGGCGAGCTCGTCGAGCAGCTCCTTGCGGCTCTTCGCCGCGAGGATCTCGTCGGCGTCCTGGTAGAGGAGCAACGCGCGCGGCATGCCGCACACGATGTGCTCGTGCTCGGTCGCCCACTCGTCGAGGATGCGGGCCGCGAGCGGCGAGCCGGTCGCCTCGAGGTGCCAGCCGAGCAGCTGACGGACGGCCTGCTCGTGGAAGGCGCCGTGGGCCGTGTCGGTGATGGGGAACAGCAGGAGCGAATCGCCGCTCACCATGCCGGGCAGTCGACCGTGCGGGTCGTACTGGTAGGCGAAGCCACCGCTCATGCCGTTGCCGAATCCCTTGCCGACCTCGCCGAGATTGAGCACGGCGCCGTTCGTCATGTACTCGCACGCGAACTCGCCGACGCCCTCGACGACCGCCGAGGCCCCCGAGTTGCGCACCGCGAAGCGGTCGCCCGCCTCGCCCTGCACGAACAGTCGACCGCCCGTGGCGCCGAACAGCGCGAAGTTACCGATGAGGACGTTCCCACCGGCCTCGTCGGCGCCGCCGCCCGCGGAGCGCACCGTGACGGTGCCGCCGGACTGGCTCTTCGCGACGCCGTCGTTCGCGGTGCCGGCGTGCTCGAGGACGACGCCGTCGTTGCAGAACGCGCCGTAGGACTGGCCCGCCGAGCCGTGCGTGCGCACGTGCACGGCCCCGTCACCGAGCCTGGCCCGCCCGCGGTCGTCACGGATCGTCGCGGGCATCGCGTCGACGATCGTCGCGTCGAGTTCGTGGTTGAGGAGTCGTTCGACGTCGATCGAGAACTGGCCGCCGACCGACTTGTCGCTGTTGCGGAGCTCGACGTCGTCGATCCGCATGTCGGTCCCCCGGCCGTCGACGAGCAGCGCACGGAACCGCTCGAGCAGCGCGTCGTCGGTCGCGAAGTGCTTCTCGAGGTAGACGGGGTCCGTGACGACCTTCTCGGGCACCGACTGGAGCATGGCCCGGACGTCGAGCGAGCCGACGCTCGAGGGGTGGTCGAGCAATTGCAGCAGATCGCTGCGCCCCCTCGCCTCGCGCAACGACCGCAGGCCGAGGTGGGCGAGGAGTTCCCGCACGTCGTGCGCGATGTTCAGCAGGTACTGCGCGAGGGCTCGCGGGTCACCGTCGAAGACCTCGGGGTTCGTCGTGAGCCTGGCGGGGCACTTGATGTTGCAGTTCTTCGCCATGACGCACTTGAGCATCATGAGCGCGGTCGTCCCGAACTCGAAGCTGTCGCCGCCGAGGAGCGCCGAGACGACGACGTCACGACCCGTCTGGTGCGCACCCGAGCAGCGCAGCGTGACCTTGCGTCGCAGGCCGTTCGCGAGAAGTGCCTGGTGCACCTCCGCGACGCCGATCTCGGCCGAGCGGCCCGCGTACTTGAGGCTCGTGACCGCTGCCGCGCCGGTTCCTCCCGTGTTGCCTGCGACGTTGATCACGTCGGCCCCCGCCTTCGCGACGCCGACGGCGATCGTGCCGATGCCCTCGGATGAGACGAGCTTGACGATGACGCGGACGCGCGCCGCCTTGCAGTCGTGGATGAGCTGCGCGAGGTCCTCGATCGAGTAGGTGTCGTGGTGCGGCGGCGGGGAGACGAGCTCGACGCCCGGTGTACCGCCACGGGCCGCGGCGATGTCGACCGTCACCTTGGGTGCGGGGAGCTGGCCGCCCTCCCCCGGCTTCGCGCCCTGGCCGATCTTGATCTCGAGCTCCTGGAGCTGGGGGTCGGCGAGGTAGCCGGCCCAGATGCCGAAGCGGCCGGACGCGAACTGCTTGATGCGCGAACCTCGGATCGTGCCGGCTCGCGTGAAGTGCTCGCCGCCCTCGCCGCAGTTCGACATGCCACCGACCATGTTCGTGCCGTGCGCGACGGACTCGTGGGCCGTCGCGACGAGCGCACCGTGGCTCATGGCCCCCGAGGCGAGCGTGCGGGTGATCTCGTGGGCGGGCTGGACCTCGTCGAGCGCGACGGCCTCGGGGGCCGGGGCGAAGAGCGACAGCAGGTGTTCGAGGGCGCCGGTCGCCCGCAGCGCGACGCCGTCGACGGTCGTCCGGAGCTCGTGCGCGTCGCCGGGGAACCGCTCGCCGAGCCAACCGGCGAGGGCACCGACGCGCTCGGCGGACGGGTCGTCGAGGCGGAGGGTCGCGTGCCGCCCCGGCAGGTCTGCGAGCGGGTCGCCGAGCCCGACGGACATGCCGCGCACCTTGATGTCGATGTTGCCGAAGGGCGAGAACCGGCCGAGTTCGCGTTCGAAGTCCTCGGCGGTCCGGAGGCCCCGCGCATCGGCGGGGAGCGAGAGCACGTCGCGCAGTGCGGACGGTCGGCGGGCGCGCTCGGCCTCCGTGTCCGACACGAAGTCCCGGTAGCCGGGCGTGATGCGGAACGCGTCGATCTGCTCGGGTTCGAGCTCGTCGTAGCCGGCGTTCTGGTACGCCTCGTCGTCGAGGCCGAACGCGTCGCCGAGCTGGCCGAGGGTGAGCAGGCGCAGCGCGTCGTCCCCCTCGCCCGCAGGGGCGAACGTCGGGCGTTCCTCCGTCATCGCGGTGAATCCGCGCACCGCGGTCGCGCCGAACGAGTGGCCCGCACCCTCCTGCCGCTCCTTGAAGAGTCCGAGCAGTGGGATCTGCTGTTCGGACGCGACGGTGCGGGCGCGGTCGTGCCACTCGGTCGTCGCCTGCGCGATGCGCGCGAAGCCGACGCCACCGACGGGTGCGAGCAGGTGGGGGAAGCAGCGCGCGAGCACGGGATCACGCGTGTCGAGGTAGTTCGGCTCGAAGAACGCGCCGCCGATGTAGCTCTCGACGGTGCAGAGGCCGACGCGACCCATCGTCTTCGCGAGCGACTTGAGCGCCGCCTTGCGGAAGCGGGCGAACGCGAGGTCGGTGTCGGTCTCCGTCTGCGCGGGGCCGGTCGGGCTCGGGTACTTCTCCTCCGCGCGGAGGCGCGCGCTCAGGCTGTAGACGGCGCTCGCGCCGAAGCCGAGCGCGGCGGCGATGTGGTGCGAGCTCGGCAGCTGCCCGCTCTCCGCGACGAGCGATACGCGCAGGCGAAGGCCGGTCTCGATGAGTCGCTGGTCGACCGCGGCGACGGCGAGGAGCAGCGGGAGCGGGGCGTATTCGCTCGTGATGCCGCGATCGGTGAGCACGGCGATGCCACCGAGTTCGGACGCGAACGCCTCGACCTCGTCGCACAGCGCGTCGAGGGCACGGAGAACGGCCGCGGCATTCGCCGACTCGTCGCCCGGCACGGGCACGTACAGCAGGTCGAAGCGGCGCAGCGGCGAGACCTCCTGCTCGCGGAGCCGCACCATGTCGAGGTGGCTGAGGATCGGGCTGTCGACGACGATCTGCCGCGACGGCGGCGCACCGCTGCCCGGCTTGGCACCGAGTGCGACGCGGAACGTCATGCCGTCGGCCTCGCGGATGCTGTCGAGCGGCGGGTTCGTGACCTGGGCGAAGCGCTGCGAGAAGTACTTCGCCATGCCGCCCTCCTGGTCGGCGAGCGCGTTGATCGCGTTGCCGTACCCCATCGCGGAGATGCGCTCGGCACCGTCGGCGAGCATCGGGTCCATCATGAACCGGAAGCTCTCCTGATTGATCGCGTAGGCGACGTAGCGCCTCGCGAGGGCGAGATCGCCGTCGTACCCGAGCGTGTCGTGCCCGCGTTCGAGGTCGCCGAGGGGGATGTCGTCGATGTGGCGGCGCGCGTCCCCGAGCAGCGTCCCGTAATCGCGCCGCGCGGCGAGCAGCTCGAGCGTCTCGCCCGTGCGGTACGCGCGACCCGTGCGGTGATCGAAGTGGAGCATGCCGCCGGCCTCGATGCGACCGCGACGGATCACCTCGGCCGCGGGCACGCCGAGCTGCCCCGACTCGGAGCTGACCATGAGGTAGTCGTCCGTCTCGGTCGTGCGTAGCGGGCGCAGCCCGAGGCGGTCGAGGCGCGCGCCGATGACGTCGCCGTCGCTGAAGATGAGTGCGGCCGGGCCGTCGTTCTTCTCCTCGTAGAGCGAGAAGAACTCGAGCATGTCGCGCACGGGGCTCGGCAGCTCGGTGTCGTTCTCCCACGCGGGCGGCATGAGCGCGACGACGGCCTCGACGAGGTCGAGTCCGTCGTCGAAGACGCGGCTCTGGAGTGTCTGGTCGAGGCGGCTCGAGTCGGATTGTCCCGGGGGTCGCACGATGTCGCGCGAGCGGGCGCGCGCGAGGGTCTCGTCGGACAGCCGGTTCTTGCGGTCGGTGTTGAGTTCGCCGTTGTGTGCCATGAGGCGGAACGGCTGCGCCATGCTCGGCCGCGGTTCCGTGTTCGTCGAGAACCGCGTGTGGAAGTAGAGGGTGCGCACGGTGTGGCGCTCGTCGAGGAGGTCGACGAAGTACGGGATCACTTCGTTCGCGTTGAGGCGGCCCTTGAGCACCTGGGTGCGCGTGCCGAGCGAGAGCGGGTAGAGGCCCGTCAGCTCCGGCCGGCCGTACGCGTGCTGCTCGATCTCCAGGAGGGCGCGGTTGGCGGCGCGGTCGAGGTCGGCTCGCTGCCACGCCGCGGGCCCCGTGAACACCCACTGGACGATCGCCTTCTGGTAGCGGACCGCCGCGGCTCGGATGACGCGATCGTCGACCGGCAGCTCGCGTTCGAGCTCGACCGTGAGGCCCGCGGCGGTCAGCGTCTCACGGACGAGGCGGCGCGCGTCCTCGTGCTCCGACTCCTCGTCGGGCAGGAACACGTTGCAGACCCCGAAGCGACCGGCGGCGAGTTCGCGACCGACGAGTGCGCCGAAGAACGAGGCCGAGAGGTCGATGCTGACGCCCGCACCGTCGCCGACGCCCTCGGAGGACATGCCGCCACGGTGCGGGATCGCGCACAGTGCCTGGTGACCGCGACGTATGACGTCGTGATCGGGAACCCCGCTCTTCCTCGTGATGAATCCGACGCCGCACGCGCTGTGCTCGGCGGTGGGGTCGTAGAGGCCCAGACGGGGTTCGTTCATGGCGGCTCCGGGTGTTCGTGACGGCCTGTGCGGCAAGTCCTCCAGCGGGTTGGGTGACGTGAACGGCGCCGGGCTCGTTCCCGGTGCCGACTCGGCTCGACATTTATGAGGTTAGGCTTACCTGTGCGCAATGCCCGGTTCGCGACCGATGTTCACGTTCGCGCGAGGATGCGTCGCTCGACGCTCGATCAGAGAAGCGGCGCGATCATGGAGATGCCGTTCTGCACGAGTCGGCGTGGGAAGCTCCACGCCGCGACGGCGGCGGGATCGACGCGGTTCGAGGCGTCGAGGTACGTCTGCTGTCGCGTGCGCACCGCCGCCGCGAGACCCTCGTCGACCGCGAGCAGATTGTTCTCCTCGTTGAGCTCGAGGCTCCGGCGATCCATGTTCGCGGAGCCGACGAGCTCGATCCGTCCGTCCACCGTGATCGTCTTGCTGTGGAGGAGTCCGAGCGGGTACTCGTACAGTTCGACGCCCGCCTCGAGCAGATCGGAGTAGGTGCTGCGCGCGGCGTTCGCGACGAACCAGGAGTCGTTGTGCGCCGGGATGACGACCACGGTGCGCACGCCCCGCCGCGGTGCCGCGCAGATGGCCTCGAGCAACGGCTCGTCCGGCACGAAGTACGGCGTCGTGATCGTGAGCTCGCGGCGGGAGGCGAAGACGGTCGCGACGAACTCGTCGGACATCGCACCGGGTCGTTGGGTCGGCCCCGTGCCGAACACGGCTCCGACGACGGTGCCGTCCGGCACGGGATCGACCGATCGGACGTGGTCGCCCGGCGGGGCCTCGTCGGTCTCGGCGATCCAGGAGGCGAGGAACAGCCATTGCAATTGCGCGACGATCGGGCCCTCGCAGCGGAAGAAGACGTCGACCCAGGGCGCGAAGCGCGGCTTGACGCGAAACGCCGGATCGGCGCAGTTCTGGCTCCCGCAGTAGGCGATCTCGTCGTCGACGACGACGATCTTGCGGTGGTTGCGCAGGTCGATGCGGCCGATCGCGAGGTGGCCGAGGCGCGGGATGTCGTCGAGCGCGGCGACCGCGTGGACGCCCGCGTCGCGCATGCGCTCCCACTGCGGCGAGGCGATGAAGGCGCGCGAGCCGAGCGCGTCGACGAGCACGCGGCAGGTCACCCCGCGCGCTGCGGCGGCGACGAGCGCGTCGACGACGCGTCCGCCGTTCCCGTCGTCGAGCCAGATGTAGAAGCTGATGTGCACCGTCTCGCGGGCGCGGTCGATGTCGGCGACGAGGTCCTCGATCGCGGCGTCCGACCCGGCCGTGAGGACGACGCGGTTCCCGGCGGTCGGGCCGAACCCGTTGATCGATCGGGTCAGGTCGAACAGGGACCGCTCGGTCGGGTCGAGCGACGCGGGCGCGTCGGCTGCCTGCTCGGGCTCGGCCAGCCCCTCCTCGGCCGCACGGAAGCGGCGTTCACGGTCGCGCCCGATGCTCGTCTCGCCGAGCAGGGCGTAGGCGAGGATGCCGAGGACCGGGACGAGCATGATGCACGCCACCCAGGCCACGCGCGACGCGGGCGCTCGATCGGGTTTCGTGATCGCCCGGCAGATGACGGCGATGTGCAGGAGGAACACGACGAGCGCGAGCACGAACTCGGCCCCCGATTGGCCCCAGTTCCACATGCTGCCTCCGACGTTCGCGTGTCTCCGGCGGACGGTGGGGCACGGCGCGACGTCGCGGCGCCGCACCCGACCAGTATGCAAGCGGCGGATCGCCCCCGCAACGCGCCGACGGCCCGCAGTACCCGTGCCGGGTGCTCAGCGGCGCGGCGTCCAGCCGGGTGGGAGCGGCCCCGCGGCGCCGGCGCGTTCGCGGTCGGCCCGCTCGGACCAGCCCTGCGCCGCCGCGAGGCCCGTGTCGTCGACACCCGGATCGATCGCGCCCCGCGCGAAGCGGAAGCCGACGTCCTCGTGGTGCATGCGGGGTGCACCGCCCCGACGGACGGAGGCCCGCACGCTCCACGACTCGTCCGCGAAACCGCCGCCGCGGAACACGCGGTAGTCGCCGTAGCGGGCGGGGTCGAGGTGATCCCAGCACCATTCCCACACATTGCCGAGCGTGTCGAACAGCCCGTTGAGGTTCGGCATGCGCGTGCCGACGTCCTGCGGCTCGGTGAGCCCGTCGGCGCTCGTCCAGGCGACCTCGTCGAGCGGCCCGTGGTGCGGGCCCGTCGATCCCGCCCGGCACGCGAACTCCCACTCCGCCTCGGTGGGGAGTCGGTATCCGTCGGCGTCGACGAGCCACGTGACCTCGTCACCGTCGAAGCGGTACACGGGATCGAGCCCCTCCCACTCCGAGGCGGCGTTGCAACAGCGAACGGCCCGGAGCCAGGGGACGTCCACCGCAGGTCGGCGGGGATGGTGCGCCGTGATCCCGAGCAGTTCGCCGAGCTGTTCCTCGGTCACGGCGAACACCCCGATCTCGAACGGCTCCAGGTCGACGCGTCGCGTCGTGGAACGTCGCGCATCGCGCAGGGTGATCGTCCCGGCGTCGATCCGGCGCATCTCGATGTCGTCCACGGCGGCAGTCTCGCACGCCGCGACGCCGGGTCAGTCCTCGCGCAGCGCGCGGACGAGCTCGTCCTTCCGCAATCGCGAGTACCCCGTCAGCCCGAGCTCCTTCGCACGGGCGCGCAGCTCCGGCACCGTCCACTCCTCGTAGGAGCGCGACTCGCCGCCGCGCCGACCGACCGCCTGCCGACCGTCGCGCGCCGCCGCGTTCGCGATGCGCGCCGACTTCCCCTCCGACGCTCCCTCCTCGCGAAGGGCGCGGTAGACGTCCTCGTCCTTGATGCTGGGCCGTGCCATCCCGTGCCTCCCGGTGTCGTCGTCCGGCACGCCGCTGCGCGCCGTCGTCCCAAGGCTCGCCGAACCACCCGAACGTCGCCTGTCCGCGGGTCTCAGTCCTCGCCGTCGAACAGGCCGCTGTCGAGCACGCGACTGTGCCGGAGCCGCAGCGCGCGTTCGGTGCTCGCGACGAGCGCGCCGACGACGAGCCCCACGTTCGCCCAGCCGGGCAGACGGATGGGCGAGACGAACGTGCCGACGCGCTCGGCCACCCACGGGATCTGGGTGATGTCCGCCACGACCTGCGGGACGCCGAGCACGAGCGCGACGAGCAGCACCACGACCGAGACCGCACCGATCACGCGACTCGTGCCCGGGCTCCGTCGCGCGAGCGCCGCCCGGCGGCCCTCGGCGGAATGCTCCTCGGGTACGAGCTGACGCTCCGGCCCGGCGTCCGGGACGAAGTGACAGCGCTTGAGCCCGTACCCGCTCGTCGCGACCTCGATGACCCCGCCCGGCACCTCGAACGCGGCGGGCAGTGTCGACACCGAACGATTGCGACCGTCGAGATAGAGCTTGGCGAGGACGTCGCCGTTCTCGTCACCCGCGTGGCCGACGTCGACGGACCAGCGATGCACGCTGCCGTCGGCGCCCGCGAGATCGAGGTGGAACAGGGATCGCGAGAAGGGTTGCCACCATCGGTACCGGGCCAGTTCGTGCCCGTCGCCCGGTCTCGCGCGGGCGACCGCACGACGGCGGCGCTCGTTGCGGAACATCGGCCCACCCTAGCGAGCGGACGTGGAGGGCCCGTGGGTGCGACGCACGACGGCGCGAGCGCGTCAACCGGCCCGTTCGATCCCGGGACGAGCGTCCCGGACGAGCAGCGGCACGATACGGACGAGGAGCACCATCGCGCCGAGCTCGACGAGCGTCTGTGTGACGACGACGAGCGGCGCGAGCGCGAACCGGTCGGGCAGGGTGAGCGCGAGCGGCAGCACCACGAGCGAGTTCCGCGTCGCCCCGCTGAACACCAGTGCCCGACGTCCGGCGACGTCGATGCGCGCGACCCGCCCGACGAGCATTCCGAGCGGCAGTGCGACCGCGACGAACAGCACGAAGACGGGGACGGCGAGCGCGAGCGCGCCGAGCTCCGTCCCGACGCCCGCGATCTGCGACGCCACGACGATCGCGAGCGTCACCATCATGAGCGGCACCATCGCCGCGTTCGCGGACCGCTCGACGGCGGCCTCGAACCCGAACCTGGGTGCGACGAGCTGGGTGAGCCAGGCCGCGACGAGCGGCAGCAGCACGATGACGAGCAACGCGCGGAGGAACGGGCCGGGCTCCACGGCGGACGCGGTGTCGGGCCCGACGAACAGGAACAGGAAGACGGGCAGCAGGAGCGCCTGGACGACCATGAGCAGCGGCGCCGCAGCGAGCAATCGCCGCGCATCACCACCGGCGATGCCCGCGAACACGATCACGTAGTCGATGCACGGGGTGAGCAGCACGAACAGCACCCCGACGAGGAGTGCCTCGTCGTGCGCGACGAGACGCGAGAGGAGCCAGGCGAGGGGCGGCACGAGCAGGAAGTTGAGGACGAGCAGGCTCCCCACGAAGCGCGCGTCGCGCAGTGCGGCGCCGAGACGACGCATCGGGATGCCGAGGAACGTGACGTACAGGAGCAGCGCGAGGCACGGCTCGACCGCGTGCACGGCCACGGCACCGGCGGCCGGCACGACGAGGCCGACGACCGCGCCGAGCAGCAGGGCGCCGACGTAGAGCGGGAGTTGGTACCGCTCCATCCAGGCCACGACCACCGTCCACCGCCTCGTTCGTCCCGGAATCCGCCCTCGTGCGGACGCGACCATTCTTCCGCGGACGACGGGGCACGGGGTGCGGCACGGTGATCACGCCGTGGACGTGGCCGGGATCGGGACGTGGATCGGCGTCGGCGTCGGCGTCGGCGTCGGGCGACGATCAGCCGACGAGGCGATGGGCGCGCACCGCGGCGACGAGTTCCGCCAGCTCGAGGGGGCTGCGGACGCGACGACCCGAGAGCGACTCGAGCCGCTGCAGGCGGTACAGCACCGAATTGCGATGACAGTGCAGCGCCTCCCCCGCGGCCGCCGCGGAGCCGTCCGACGCGATCCACGCCTCGAAGGTCGACAGGAGCTTCTCGGCGTCGTCGTCCCGCAAGCGGAGCACGTTCCCGAGCACGAGATCGCGCAGTACCGTGGCCGATGCGGGCTCCGACACGAGCAACACGTCGACCGGCCGGCTCTCGAACCTGCGCACCCCGCCGCCACCGCCGAGCGCGAGGAGGGCGAGGCGGGCCTGGCGGCCGGCGGTGACGGCGCCCGCGGGACGGTCGAAGACCCGGCTGATGCCGATCGCCGTCCCCGGGTCGGCGTCGAGCCGCACGAGCAGCGCCTCGAGATCTGCGGTCGCGTGCGCATTGACGAGGCCGATGCGACCCGCGGGCGACGACGCCCACACGGCACCCGCACCGCACGAACGGAGGACGGCCGGTGCGACAGGATCACCGCTCTCGGCGCTCGCGGCGACGCGCGCGGCCACGACGACGAACGCGCCCGTGGGCGGGAGGTCGAGCCGGGCGGCGTTACCGGCCGCGTCGCTGCCCTCGAGCAGGGCGAGCAGGGCGGCGCGACGGGACTCGTCCTGCCGCCGCCGGAGCGCCTCCACGACCGCACGGTACTCGTCGGACGCGGCGTTCGAGAACCGGTCGAGGATCGCCCACAGCGACTCGACCGTATCGAGCACGATCGCCGTCTCGCCGAACCTCGCCGCCTCGTCGGTGACGGTCCGGAGCGCCTTGAGACCGGCGAGTCGCTAGGCGTGCAGCAGACTCGCGACGGGAATCCCGGCCTCGGCCTTCATCCGGCCCGCGCGCCGAGCCGGCTCGAGACTCCCCCGGCCGCCGCCGAGTTCGTGGCGGAGGGCCTCGACGTTCTCGCGCACGATCTCACCGAGCGCATCGGCCGCGAGCGGCGACGTCGCGTACGCGTGCTCCTGCTCCACGATCTGGTCGACGATGCGGGCCGACATGCTCTCCGAGCGATCGCGGACGCGTTGGAGCGTCGCTCGCGGAACCGTGGCGCGCAGTGCGGAAGACGTCGTCGTCTTGCGCCCACGATACGCGGCCGCGCCGCCGATTTGTACCGTGGCACAAACGATCCCGAGCCGGGGTCCGTGTCGCACGTCGGCTGGATCCCGCAGACTGTGCGGACGACCTCGCCCACCCGTCGACCGGCCCACCGATCGATGGAGATCCCGTGAGCAACTCGAACGCACCCTCGTCCCTCGACCGGTCCACATCGGACCGACGCACATCGCCGATCGGGCACACCGCACCGCCGGAGCTCGACGCCGACGTGCACGCGTCGATGGATGCCGCCATCACCCGCGTCCGGGCCGGGTCCGAGCGCTGGGCGACGCTCTCGCTCGAGGCGCGCGCGAGCATCATCGCGGCGGTGCACCGTTCGCTCGGTTCGGTCGCGCGACGATGGGTCGAGATCGCGTGCGACATCAAGGGCATCGAGGCGGACTCGCCGCTCGTCGGCGAGGAGTGGATCTCGGGCCCGTACGCGACGATCTCAGGTGCCGGTGCGCTCGCGCACTCCCTCGCCGAGCTCGCCGCCTGTCGCAGTCCCGCGGCCGACGCACGGATCCGACCGGGGCCCGACGGACGCTCCCGCATCCGCGTCCTCCCCCACGCCGCGATCGAGGGCGTGCTGTTGCACGGGTTCTCGGGCGAGGTGTGGACGACGCCGCACGTGAGCGCCGACGAGGTGGTCCGTCGCGCCGGCCTCGGCGCCGTCGATCCGACGCCCGGGGTCGGCGTGGTGCTCGGTGCCGGCAACATCACCTCCATCGCCCCGCTCGACGTGCTGTGGGAACTCGTCGCACGCGGACGCGGCGTCGTCCTCAAGCTCAATCCGACGCTCGAACGACTCCGCCCCGTCCTCGAGGCCGGCCTCGAACCACTCGTCGCCGCGGGGGTGCTGCGCTTCGTCTCGGGTGGCGCCGACGTCGGTGCCGCGCTCGTCGAACACGACGGCATCGACCACGTGCACATCACGGGGAGCGCCGCGACCCACGACGCGATCGTGTGGGGAAGTGGCGAGGAGGCGGTGCGCCGACGGGCGGAGGGCACTCCTCGCCTGCGCGTTCCCATCTCGAGCGAGCTCGGCGGCGTCTCCCCCGTGATCGTCGTGCCGGGTCGCTGGTCGCACGCCGACCTCCGGTTCCAGGCGGAGCACATCGCGACGATGCGGCTCCACAACGCGGGCCACAACTGCATCGCGGGCCAGGTCGTCGTCGTCTCCGCCGATTGGCCCCAGCGCGAGGCGTTCCTCCGTGAGTTGCGCACCGCGATCGACCGTGCGCCGGCCCGACCGGTCTGGTACCCGGGCGCGGCCGAACGTGTCACCGCGAGCGCCCGGCGGGACGGTGCGGCGTCACTCGGCCCCGCGACGAGTCCGCGCGTCCTCATCGATACCGACGACCCCGCGACGCTCGAGTGGCTCGAGCGCACCGAGCTGTTCGCTCCCGTGCTCGGCGTCGTCGAACTCCCCGGCGTCGACGCGACGTTCCTCGATGCCGCGGTGTCCGCCGCGAACGATCGCCTGGCGGGCACGCTCGGTGCGAACATCGTCATCGACCCCGCGACCCTCCGACGCATCGGAGCGGCGAGGTTCGGCCGTGCCCTCACCGCGCTGCGCTACGGCACGATCGCCGTCAACGCCTGGACCGGCCTCGGCTTCCTCACTTCGCGCGCCTCCTGGGGTGCCTTCCCCGGCGGGAGCCTCGCCGATGTCGGAAGCGGCGTCGGTGTCGTGCACAACGCGCTGCTCCTCGACGACGTCGAACGCACCGTCGTGCGCGGCCCGTTCCGCCCGTTCCCGCGTTCCGTCGCCGGCGGCGAGTTCTCGCTGTTCCCGAAGCCGCCGTGGTTCGTCACCGCACGCTCGGCGGCCCGCACGGGCCGTCTGCTGAGCGGCTTCGCGACGAAGCCCGCCTGGCAGAAGCTGCCCGCGATCTTCGCGTCCGCGTTCCGCGCCTGACGCACCCATCGGTTCCACCCACCTGCTCGAAGGAGAGCGACGATGCACACCTCCACAGACGGATCCGCGGGCGAACGCGTCGACTACATCGTGGTCGGCTCCGGTTCGGCGGGCTCGGTCCTCGCCAACCGCCTCAGCGCCGACCCCACCCGCCAGGTCCTCGTCCTCGAGGCCGGCGGGAGCGACCGCCGCAAGGAGATCACGATCCCCGCGGCGTTCTCGAAACTGTTCACGACCGACGTCGACTGGAACTACCGCACCGAGCCGCAACCGGGCCTCGACGGCCGGACGATCTTCTGGCCCCGGGGCAAGGTGCTCGGCGGCTCCTCGTCGCTCAACGCGATGATGTGGGTCATCGGATTCGCCGCCGACTACGACCGGGGGGCCGAGCTCGCCGGGCCACGGTGGTCCTGGTCGTCGCTCGAACCGCTGTTCCGCGACACGCTCGTTCCCGTCTCGGAGCAGCGCGACCCCCGTCCGCAGACGGGCACGCTCCTCGAGGCGGTCCAGGAAGCGGGCTACCGGCTCGAGGAGCCGAATCTCCCCGCCTCCGACGGATTCACGCGCACGCGCGTCACGCAGCGCAAGGGCGATCGGTGGAACGCACACCGCTCCTACGTCCAGCCCGTGCTCGCCTCCCGACCGAACCTCGACGTCCGCACCGATGCGCACGTCACGCGCATCCGCTTCGACGGCACGAGGGCCGTCGGTGTCGAGTACCGCCACGGCGGCCGGACGCGCATCGCGCACGCGAGCGCCGAGGTGATCCTCGCGGGCGGCGCCGTGAACACCCCGCAACTCCTGCTGCTCTCGGGCATCGGCGACCCCGAGCAGCTCGCTGCGCTCGGGATCCCCGTCGTCGCGGCCTCGCCCGAGGTCGGCCGCAACCTGCGCGATCACCTCGCTTCACTGCTCGTCCGTCACTCGGAGCCCGGCACGCTCTACTCGGCCGAGACACCGGCACAACTGGCGCGCTACCTCCTCGCGCGCAAGGGCATGCTCACCTCGAACGTCGCCGAGGGCTACGGGTTCGTCCGCTCCGACGCGTCGCTCGCGGAGCCCGACCTCGAGATCCTCGTGGCACCCGCCGCCTACACCCGCGAGGGACTCCACGGGATCCCGGGTCACGGGCTCAGCGTCGGCACCGTCCTCCTCCAGCCCGAGAGCCGCGGGAGCATCACCCTCGCAAGCGCCGATCCGGTCGAACACCCCGTCATCGATCCCGCGTACCTCTCGGACGAGGCGGGGGCGGACCGCGCCCGCATGCTCGCGGGCCTCGGCATCGTCGATCGGATCCTGAGCTCTCCCGTGCTCGCGGGCTCGCTGCGTCCCGGCTACATCGCACCGGACGGCGGCGAACGACTGTCCCCCGAGGACCGGCTCGTGGCCGCGCTCGACCAGTGCTCGCACACGCTCTACCACCCGACGTCGACCGCCCGGATGGGGTCCGACGCCGCGTCGGTCGTCGACCCCGAGCTGCGGGTGCGTGGGGTCACGGGGCTCCGCGTCGCGGACGCGTCCGTCATGCCCGAGATCATCCGCGGTCACACGCACGCACCGAGCGTCGTGATCGGCGAGCAGGCCGCGCGGCTCGTGCTCGACACCGACCCCGCGTCACTCGCCCACCGTGCCTGACGACGGCGCCCGCACGCCGCGGTCGTCCCGAATCCGATCCGAACCCGACGCGAAGGAGCGCCCATGATCGACAGCCCGTACCCCGACGTCGAGATCCCCGACCTCACCGTGTACGACTATCTCTTCGGTGACCTCGACGACGCGGATCGCGATCGTCCTGCGTTCATCGCGCAGGCGGACGGCGCGGAGACGAGCTACGCGTCGCTCGTCGCACAGATCGACGCGTTCGCGGGCGCCCTGGCCGAGCGCGGTGTCGGCCCCGGAACGGTCGTGGGTCTGCTGAGCCCGAACGTGCCCGCCTTCGTGACCGCGTTCCACGGCGTGCTCCGAGCCGGCGCGACGGCGACGACGATCAATGCGCTGTTCACGGCGGACGAGATCGCGAAGCAGTTGCGCGACGCGCGAGCGACGTGGCTCGTCACGGTCTCGCCGCTCCTCCCGCAGGGCGCGGCGGCGGCCGCCGAGGTCGGTATCCCCGACGAACGGGTCATCGTGCTCGACGGCGCCGACGGGCACCCCTCGCTGCGCGATCTGCTCGCCGAGGGGCGCCCGGCACCCGAGGTCGAGATCGACCCCGCCACGCACCTCGCCGTCCTGCCGTACTCGTCGGGGACGACGGGCACGCCGAAGGGCGTCATGCTCACCCACCGGAACCTCGTGGCGAACGTCGCGCAGTGCATCGAGACGGTGCGCGTCGAACCGTCGGACCGTGTGCTCGCGGTGCTCCCATTCTTCCACATCTACGGCATGACGGTGCTCCTCAACCTCGCGCTCCGGCGCCGGGCGGCGCTCGTCCCCATGCCGCGCTTCGACCTCGTCGATTTCCTCACGACGATCGAGGAACGCCGCTGCACGTACGTGTTCATCGCGCCACCCATCGCGGTCGCGCTCGCGAAGCACCCCGTCGTGGATCAGTTCGACATCTCCTCGGTCCACACGCTCCTCTCCGGCGCCGCATCGCTCGACGGCGAGACTGGGCGCCGAGCGGCGGAGCGGATCGGTGCGCGCATGCTCCAGGGCTACGGCATGACGGAGCTGAGCCCGGTGTCGCACGTCATCCCCGCCGACCGTCCGGACATCCCCCTCGACTCGATCGGGATCCCGGTGCCGAATGTGCGCAGCAAACTCGTCGACCCCGCCACGGGCGAGGAGATCGTGGCGCACGGCGCGGACGGTGCGACCCCGCCGGGCGAACTGTGGGTGCAGGGGCCGAACGTCATGGCCGGCTATCTCGGACGACCCGAGGAGACGGCCGCGACGATCGACGCGGACGGGTATCTGCACACCGGTGACATCGCCGTGCACCACGAGGCGGGGTACTTCACGATCGTCGATCGCCTCAAGGAGCTCATCAAGTACAAGGGCTACCAGATCGCCCCGGCCGAGCTCGAGGCGCTGCTGCTGTCGCACCCGAAGATCGCCGATGCGGCCGTCATCGGCGTCCTCGACGACGACCGCGAGGAGGTGCCGAAGGCGTTCGTCGTGCGCGCGGAGGATTCGCTCGACGCCGACGAGGTGATCGCGTTCGTCGCGGATCGCGTCGCGCCGCACAAGAAGGTGCGCCGGGTCGCGTTCGTCGACGCGATCCCGAAGTCCGGTTCGGCGAAGATCCTGCGCAAGGACCTGCGCGCGGTCGAGCCGGAGGCTGCCGCCGTGGAGTGAGGGCGACTCACGCCGCCGGTTCGGGAGGACGCGAGCTCGACCGGACGATCAGTTCCGGCTCGAGTACGACCGTTTCCGGGGCCGGCGCCGGGTCGGCGACCATCATGAGGAGGTGGTGGAGCGCCACTCGCCCCGACTCCTCGAACGGCTGGCGCACGGTCGTGAGATCGAGTGCGCGCGCGAGTTCGCCGTCGTCGTAGCCGACGACGGCGAGTCGCGCCGCTCCCTCGACCGTCCGACACGTGGTGACCGCTGCGGCGGCGAGGGAGTCGTGGCTCGCGACGATCGCCGTCGCACCGTCCGCGAGCACCGCTCGGACGGTGTCCGCGTCGACCGTCACGGGATCACGCGCGGCGTGTGCGCGCACCTCGACGTGCTCCCCGAGCCCCTCCGCGCGCAGCATGCCCGCCGAGACGTAGGCGCCCGATCGTTGCGGTTCGTGCAGGAACGCCACCCGGCGGTGCCCGAGGGAGGCGAGGTGTGCGCCGATCCGCGCGCCGCCGTGGCGATCGTCGACGAGGACGACCGGCCCGCGCGGCGCGTGTCGGCCGGGCTCGATGTCGACGTATCCGACGGGGAAGCCCGCGACCCGGGCGGCACGGCGCGCGGTGTTGCCGAGCGGGACCCCCATGACGACGAGCCCGGAGGCGCCCGAGCGCATGGGGAGCGTCTCGACGAGCGGGGACACCGCCGCGGCCGCCGAGTCGAGGTCGTAGGGGACGATGTCGACGGCCGCGCCGCGCGCGGCCGAGAGCATGCCGGAGAGGCGTCGCAGGTACGAGGGGTAGCTCGTGAAGGGCGCGGCGACGGCGATGCTCGGCACGCCCCGCTGCCGGCCCCCGCGCATGCGGTAGCCGAGCTCGCCCGCGGCCACGACGACCCGTTCCCGCGTCTCGGCGCGAACCCGGTGCGGCGCGTTGACGACGAGGGAGACGGTCGAGATGCTCACGCCCGCGCGCGCCGCGACGTCGTAGATCGTCGCGCGTCCCGGCCCGGCTCGCATCGTCCGCCCCTTCATCGAAGTTCTTCGATCGTGCACCATCGTCGCATCCGACGAGGAGGTCACGATGTCGTTCCGCAGCCTGCGGCTGGATGCCGCTGTCGAGGCGTTCGAGTCCCGCGTGAAACCGCTCCGTGCGGTCGAACCGGACGATCCCGCGGGTCGTCGCCGCGTCGCCCGTCGCAACGACGACGTCGTGAGCGAGGCGCTCGGGATCACCCCGCTCGACACGGCCGACGAGGAGCACGTCGTCCCAGTCGAGGGGCATCCCGACGTGCGCGTGCGGGTGTGCTGGCCGTCGGCGCACCGGGCGGACCCGGGTGCGGGCCTTCCCGCGCTCGTCTACAACTACGGCGGCGCGTTCACGATCGCCGGGATCGACTGGGTCTCGTGGGACGCCCTGTTCCGCGAGCGCGCCCGCGACGCCGACATCGTGGTCGTCGCGGTCGACTACGCGCACGCGCCGGAGCACCGGTTCCCGACCCAGCCGGAACAGTGCTGGGCGGCCTTCGAGTGGACGTTCGAGCGCGCGCACGAGCTCGGTGTCGACCCGGACCGGATCGCGATCGGCGGCGCGTCCTCGGGCGGCAATCTCGCGGCGGCCGTGACGCTTCTGAACCGCGAACGCTCACGGCGTCCCGTCCGACTGCAGATCCTCGAGAACCCCGCGCTCGACCTGACGATGGGCCATGCCGATGCGCGGGGCATCGGTCGCAGCGTGCCGAGCGTCATCCTGCGCTCGATGGGTCGCCGACTGGTCCGTCAGTACCTCGGCGATGCGCGTCGCACCGCGCGGAATCCGATCGCGTCGCCGCTGCTCGCGGCGTCCCACTCGGGCCTTCCGCCCGCATGGATCTGTACGTGCGAACTCGATCCGCTGCGGGGTGACGGGGAAGCGTACGCGCGTGCGCTCTCGTCCGCGGGCGTGCCGACGACCGCGGTTCGCTACATCGGTCAGACGCACACCTCCCTCGGCGCCACCGGCGACGTCCCCGCCGCCGCGGCGTTCCACCGCGACCTCGTCGCACAGCTCCGGACCCTGCACGAGGCCCCGTGCTCGCGCCGGGACGGAACGCGTGATGCTCGCGCCCGAGATCACGGCGTGGGCGTCACGCGCGCGTGCCCTGCGTGCGGACCTCGCGCTCGACGGTGCGACCGAGTGGCCCGAGCGACGGGAGCTCGCGAGGCGCCTGAGCGACGCGCTCGCGCTCGCGCTCGAGTTCACCGCCCCGGCGCGGGGCGATGTGTCGGTCGACGAGTTCACGATCGCGGGCGGCTCGGGCCAGCTGCGCGCCAGGCGATATCGGCCGGCCGGCCGGACGGGCACCGCGATGCCGACGCAACTCTGGTGTCACGGTGGCGGCTTCGTCGCGGGAACGATCGACGAGATCCTGGGCGATCGCCTCACGGCGGACCGCGCCCGCGACGCGAACCTGCAGATCGTGTCGCTCGAGTACCGGCTCGCACCGGAGCACCCCTACCCGGCGGCCGTGGACGACGTCGTCGCCGCGCTCGCCGATCTGCGCGCGCGTGCCGACGAGCTCGACGTGGACGCCGACCGTCTCGGTGTCGGGGGCAATTCGGCGGGTGCGCTCGTGGCGGCGACCGCGGCGCTCCGGGAGCGCGACGGGGGACGTCCCCTCCGGCACCAGGCGCTCGAGGTGCCGCCCGCGACGCTCCGCGACGTGGGCGAGTCGTCGCGTCGGTACGCGATCGGTTTCGGGCTCGACGACGCCTGGGAGGTCGCCGCCCTCTACCGCGGCGCAGCACCGGTCTCCGAGGTCTCGCCCCTCGATCATTCCGACCACCGCGACGTGGCGCCAGCGCTCCTGCTCGTCGCCCAGTTCGACCCGCTCCGCGACGGCGCTCTCGCGTACGCGGACGCCCTTTGCGCCGTCGGGGTCGCGACGGAAGTCCGTCTCGGGGCCGGCCACGTGCACGCCTCACCCGGCCTGACGGCGGGCTTCGACCGCGCCCGCCGCTGGCAGTCGACGTTCGCGGCGGAGCTCGCGCTCGCCTACCGAACGACCTGATCCGATCCCATCGAAAGGACGACGATGTCCCTCCCTCCCGCGACCCCGATCGCCACACCGACGCCCGCTCCCCCGACGCCCCGTCAGGGACGACTGTTCCTGCCGATGTTCATCGCGGCCTGGTTCGGCATCAACATCGCCACGAGCGCCGTCGTCGGCGCGGCGATCCCGAAGACGTTCGCGTTCCTCGGCGATGCGACGAAGGAGGTCGACCTCTCGATCGTGACCGCGATCGGCGGCATCGTCGTCATCGTGATCACGCCGCTGTTCGGCCGTCTGAGTGATCGCACGATGTCGCGGTTCGGCATGCGTCGACCCTGGATCGTCGCGGGAGCCGTCATCGGCTTCGTCGGCGTCGTCGTGCTCGCGTTCTCGTCGACGCTGTGGCCGATCGTGCTCGGCTGGGCGATCGTCCAGGCGGGATTCGGTGCGGCCAACGCGGCCGTTCACGCGCTGCTCGCCGAGCAGATCCCGACTCGCATCCGGGCACGCGTCGCGGGGCTCGCGAGCGCGAGCGGGAGCGTGGCGCTCATCGCCGGGACGCAGATCATCGCGGCCCTGCCGAACGACGCACGGTGGTTGTGGTTCATGGTGCCCGGGACGATCGGCGCCGTGCTGACCGGAGCGCTCGCGTTCGGCCTGCGCGACATCGTGCGGACGACTCGGCCGCCCTCGTTGGACTGGCGCGCGATCGTGTCGACCTACTGGCTCAGTCCACGCGACAGTCCCGACTTCCTGTGGGCCTTCCTGTGCCGGATGTTCGTCACGATGTCCGTGTTCACGGTCGCGACGTACCTGCTGTTCTTCATCATCGACCGACTCGGCGTCCCGAAGGAGGAGGCGTCCGGTGTGCAGGCGACCGCGCTCGTCGTCTTCACGATCGGCGGGCTGCTGACGAACGTGCTGTTCGGTTGGATCTCGGACCGAACCGGGCGGCGCAAGACGATCGTGTGGATCTCGTGCGCGTGCTCGGTCGCGGGCCTCCTCGTGGCGATGTTCGCGCCGGACACGAGCATCTTCCTCGTGGGCCTCGCACTCGTCGGCGCGGCGCAGGGCGCGTACGTGTCGGTCGACATCGCACTCAAGACCGAGGTCCTGCCGCACCATCGCGACGCCGGCAAGGACCTCGGCATCGTCGCGCTCTCCTACCAGGTGCCTCAGCTCGTCTCGCCGATCATCGCGGTCCCGCTGCTCGCGATCGGCGGCTCCGGCGCGAACTACACCGCCCTCTTCGCGGGCGCGATCGTGTTCGGTGTGCTCGGCGGCCTCGCGGTGCTCCCGATCAGATCGGTGAAGTGAGGCGCGGCGGATACGGTTGAATCGCACCGCGTTCGCCGGGACGGGACCGACGCGAGCCGCCGACGGCGGCCGATTTCGTCCCGGCATCGCCCGATCGTTCGGCTCGGTCGTCGGTGCCCGTCGGGCCGGATCCGAGCGAGGAGTCCACATGCCGCATCTCGTCCCACCGGGAGCGACCGAGCGCGTCGTCGAGCTTCCCGAGGGCAGGGTCCGCGTGCTGACGGGCGGGCCACCCGACGCGACACCTCCCCTCGTCCTCGTGCACGGCGGCGGGACCGACAGTGCCGGGATCTCCTGGTTCCGCACGATCGAGACCCTCGGGCGCGAGCACCACGTCGTCGCACTCGACCTGCCCGGTTTCGGTGGCTCTCGCGGGATCGCCCCGGTCGGCGGCCCCGGCCCGCTGGCCGACGTCGTCGTGCGGGTCGCCGAGGCGCTCGGCATCGACCGCGCGGTCGTGTTCGGCGTCTCGATGGGCGGGGACGTCGCCCTGAACGTCGCGCTCCGACATCCTTCGTTGGTGGCCGGGCTCGTCCTGATCGCACCCGGTGGACTCGCCGAGCGCGTGGGCGGCCCCGTCACGCACCGACTCGCATGGGCGAGTGCGCGCCTGCCGGATGCGCTGCTGCTCCCCCTCGCCCGGTTCGCGAACCGCTTCACGCGCTCGGCCCTGCGCGCGATCGTGCACGATCCCGCGACGCTCCCGAGCGAGGTCGTCGAGGAGTTCGTACGCGAGGCGCGTGCACCCGACGCGGGCATCGCCTACGGCCGCTACAACCAGGCGACGCTCGGACGCACGCGCCTGCGGAACGACGTGCTCCCCTGGGTGCACGAGATCACGGCACCGACGCTCTTCTTCCACGGCGAACTCGATCCACTGGTCGCCCCGTCCGGTTCGGTCGAGGCGGCGGCGCGCATGCCGGACGCCCGCGCCGTCGTCGTGCCCGCAACGGGGCACTGGGCACAACTCGAAGCGCACGAGCTGTTCACCCGGGAGGTCCGGGGGTTCCTGGCAGGGCTCGCATGCTGACGCCAGGCGGCGCGCACGTCCTGCTTCGGATACGACGCGCCGAGCGGTGACGGGCGCCGCCGATCAGCCCGGCGAGGCGCGTCCGACGCGCCAGTAGCCGCAGAACGTGACGTTCGCCTTCGGCACCCCCCGCTCGCCCACGAGGTGGCGGCGTGCGCCGGTCGCGAGCGCCGACTCCCCCACCGCGAACCCGTACACATCCGGGCCGAGCTCGAGTTCGCGCAGCGCGGGCAGTGCTCGTGAGCCCGGCGCATCGGCCGGGTCACGCACGAGCCACTGCACCGTCACCCCCGCGGGCGCGTCAACGTCCTGCCTGTCGCGCTCGTCGAAGAGTTCGATGATCGCGTCACCGACGCTGTCGCGGGGCATGTCCCGCAGGATGCCGAGCGCCGCCGGCATCGCGCTCTCGTCGGCGACGATGACGGACCGTGCGGCGGGGACGGGCGCCCAGCCACACCCCTGGTCGATGAGGGCGACGGGTGCGCCGGCCTCGACCGTGGTCGCCCAGGGGCCCGCGATGCCCTCCGTGCCGTGGACGACGAAGTCGACGTCCAGTTCACGGGAGGCCGCGTCGAACTGCCGGATCGTGTAGTTGCGGATCACCGGCCGCGTGCCCTTGGGCAGGGTCAGGAACTTCAGGAGGCCACCGAACCCGAACTTCGAGGGGAGGTTGTCGAACCGGTCCTCGGCGTGCACGGGGATCGCGAGCCGGAACCACTGGTCGAACCCCTTGTACTCGAAGCGGTCGAGGTCGCCTCCCGCGAACGTCACCCGGACGATGTGCGGACTGACCCGTTCACTGCGCACGACGTTCGTGAGAACGAGCCCCGAGTCGGAGTGGGTGACCGTGATGTTGGGCATGCTGGGATTCCTTGCTGCGGATTCGCCTCGTGGCGGGAACGGCCGCATCGAGCAGAACCACTCGACGCGGCCGCAGTCATCCCACTCGGCCCGGCGGCGCCGTGATCGAGACGACACGTGAGCGTGAACTTAGGTTCACCTCACCGAGCGTAGGCTGTCACCGATCCGGGGTCAATCGATGGACGAGCACGGCGCGCCCGGCTCGAGTGACTCAACATTCCGTCCGCGCGCGTTCGCGGCCCTGTGCGGACGTCGGTGCCGTGTCGACGGGCGACGTCGGTGGGCTCGTTCGGCGGACAGGGCGCGCAGCATTCGATCGTTCCCGCGCACAGGAGTTCGAGGAGACGCGTCGCACGCTCGGTCCGGAGGTTCGGCGACCGCATGGTCCCGAGTCCCCATAGCGGTGCGACCGGGGCGGCCTGACAGCGACTCGCACGGGAGAGGCGACGACGGCGCGCCGGCCCGCTTCGGCTCACGATGCAGCGCAGCGGCGAGTTCAGACGTGGCTTCGCGGATTGGGGGCGCACGCGGCTGAAAGCCATGGCAGGGCGGACCCGGGTGTCCGTGTACATTCGCAGTCGTTCAGACGCGGCATGCCGCGAAGCACGCGTTTCGGCGCCACGTCGGGGATCCGGTCCGACGGTCCCACCATTCGCGACGGGCAGTGAGCGCATGTGCCTTCAGGACCACGAAACGACGTAGCCCCGCCGACACGCCGCAGAATCGTGCAACAGAACGGTCGGTGAAGGCGCGTCCAGGGTGGTGATTCGCCTGCCGACCGGTCGGCTCAGGTGCATTCGAGCCGATCCGTTCGGCGAGTGGGCGCGGTCGACCGGGGCCACGTGCACTCGATCATCGAGGGGCAGGTTGCCATCCATCGGGATCGTGGCGATCGCCGTACGGGACGCGTGAGTCGGAGCGCGCGGGCACCGGCGACCCCTCGCCAGCACCCGGGCCACTGTTGGCTCGCAGCCGAGTGGCGCGGACGCGTGAGCAGCGTCAGCCGCGTCGGAACTCCGCGACCATGGGGCACTCGAACGGATCCCGTGCAGCGAGTCCGACCCGGTTGAGATACTCGATCACGATCGCGTAGGAGCGCCAGAGCGAGGTCTCGGTGTAGGGCACGCCGAGCGTCTCGCAGTATTCCTTGACGATGATCCGGGTCTGCGCGAGTTGCGGCCGAGCCATACTCGGGAAGAGGTGATGTTCGACCTGGTAGTTCAGCCCGCCCATCAGTGCGGTCACCCACCAGCCGCCACGGATGTTCCGGGAGGTGCGCACCTGCTTCGAGAAGAAGTCCAGTTTCGCGTCCGGTGCGATGACGGGCATGCCTTTGTGGTTCGGAGCGAACGAGGCGCCCATGTAGACACCGAACACGGCCAGCATCACGCCCGTGAACGCCCACGCCATGCCGAAGGGAAGGAGCACGAAGAGGGGCACGAACACGACCGCGGTGCGGGTGAGGATCAAGCCGAGTTCCAGCCAACGAGACTTCACGCTGCCGCGACCGACGAGGTAGGCGAAACTGTGCACGTGGAGGTTGAGGCCCTCGAAGGTCAGCAATGGGAAGAAGAACCACCCCTGCTTCCGCGTGATGAGTCGGCGTACGCCACGCGCTCGCGCCGCGTCGACGTCGAGGAACGAGATGGTGTCGACCTCGATGTCCGGATCCTTACCGACCTTGTTGGGATTCGCGTGGTGGCGGCTGTGCTTCGCATCCCACCACGAATAGCTCATGCCCGCGATGGCGGCGAGCACTCGCGCCAGGCGATCGTTGGCGGGTCCCGTGGAGAGGATCTGCCGGTGTCCTGCCTCGTGGGCGAGGAATGCGACCTGGGTGAAGACGATCCCGAGCGCCCCGGCGATGAGCAACTGGAACCAGCTGTCACCGAGCAGCACGAAGCCGGTGACCGCTCCCCCGAAGCCCATGGCGATCGCGATGCCGACGACGAGGTAGAACACAGGACTGCGGCGAAGCAGCCCACGTTCCCGGATCACGGCCGCCAGCCGCGTGTATGCGGCCGCGATCGGCGGGAAATCGCCGTTGCGGGCGTAGGTCTGGCGGATCTGGCCGCGGGTGCCGAGCGTGTCAGCCGTCGTGAAGGAGATGAGCGCACCTGATCTCTGAATCGATGATCACCGGGGATTCGAGAAATCTGCCGCTGAGCCGATCGGTTATTTCCACCCGGCGCATGCATTGTGTCATGCGCTCGCGAGAATTGGCCGAACGGACGACGACGCGAATCCCACGTGAACTCCAGCTTGCAGGGACCGCGGCCGGATCTCGTTCACGCGCGTGCCCTTCGGGCCGCGCTCCGAATCGACGGAGACCTTCGGGCTTCGCCGCGACGCCGTCCACCCCGCCCCCGGCTATCACATCGAACGGCGCGAACAGCTCGGCGGCATCAGACAGACGGCGCGGTACATCCGAATCCGCTCCCGGTGTCGAATCAGTTGACGGTGCTGCTCGCCACGATGTCGTTTCGCCGTCGTCGGGGACCTTCCGAGCGATCCGTGTGGGCGCGGCAGCGGCGGGTGGTCGAAGGTGCGTGTGTGTGTCGCCACGGCCTCCGGTCGACGTGTCGAGCACCGCATCGCGCATCTCCACGGCTGTGCGGGCGTCGTCGACCGATCGCGTCGTCACGAGGGGGCGAGCGAGAGCGTCGTACGCGGTGAAGCGGTCACCGGATACGGCGATGAAGCCCGCGAACTCACCGCGCCTGGTGGCGACGGCCACATCATCGGCAGCCTGCCGCCACTCGGTGCTCGAATTCGCCACGGATGGAGCGCGAGAAAAGATACGAAAACCAATCAAGAAGTGCATGAGCCGCATTCGTTGCGGTGAGTTCCCGGAAGGCGAACCCATGTTGACGGATCGCCTGCCGGTCGGTGTTCGACGCCACAGCTCGGTCCGGAGAACGCTCACGCAGAAAACAGGCCTGTCGTCAACCGGTGCGACACTACAGCACGTCCAGGAATACCGCCACCACGCTCCGGGGCGTCGATTGAATGCCCGCCTTGTGCGCGGCGAGCTCGGCGGGGCCGTTCGACGCCTCAACCAGCAAGCCGGCGAACGCCTGTGGGTGGGCGGCGTGACGCTGCCTCGCGCGCTCGCGGACCTGGGGCTGTTCAGGCGGCTGTCGCGGGTGCGGCGTGGCGCTGCCTCGCGCGCTCGCGGACCTGGGTCTGATCGACGAGTACGAGTTCATCGTGCATCCCGTGCTCGCGGGCCGGGGCCATTCCGACTCAGACCGACCGCGAGTGGGCCGACGCGTCGGCGATCTGCTGCACCGTCGGGGTCACACCCGTGTAGCTCTCGAACTGTGCGGCGGCCTGCAGGGCGATCACCTCCGCGCCCGTGATGACCACTTTGTCCGCCTCCCGCGCCCCGCGGATCAGCGGCGTCTCGGCCGGGAACGCGACGACGTCGAACACGGTCCGCGCCGCGGCGATGTGGTCGGCGCCGAACGAGAGGGCCCCGGCGTCCGGCCCGTTCATGCCGAGCGGTGTCACGTTGACGATGATCGAGGCGCCGGGAGCGGGGTCGTGTGAGACCCACCCGTAGCCGTAGGCCGCGGCGAGCGACTCACCCGCTTCGGCGTTGCGCGCCACGACGGTGAGGTCGTCGAAGCCGGCCCCGCGGAACGCGGCGACGACGGGCTCTTCGGACATCTGGTGGGGGTCATGGGGTGAGTCCGCCGGCGGCGAGGAGCATGCGGAGTCGGTAGTTGTGACGGTTGCGGAACCCTCTGGCGAGGCGGCGGTGGAGCTCGATGATCCCGTTGACGGCCTCGGTGCCGCCGTTCGATGATCGTCCGGTCGTGAAGTAGGCCAGGAACGCTGCCTGCCAGCGGCGGAGGGTGCGGCCGAGGCGGGCGATCTCGGGGATCGGGCAGGTGTGGAATGTGTCGACGACCTTCTCGGCGATCCGCCGCCCCTCGACGAGGTCCTTCTGGTGGTAGGCGGAACGCAGTTGCTGGGCGCACTGCCATGCGACGAACACCTCGTCGTGCGCGGGGTCGGCCTCGATCGCTGCCGCGAGCCTGGTCCGCTGCTTCTCGGTGAGGTTCTCGGCGCCGGCGCGGAGGATGGTCTGGATCCCGTAGAGCGGGTCGCCGGTCCGTCCGCGATGCCCGAGGGTGTCTTGCTGGACGCGGCGGCGGACCTCGTCCACAGCGGCGGTGCCGAGCTTGACGACGTGGAACGCGTCCAGCACGGCCGTGGCGTCTTCGAGCTTGTCGTCGATCGCGGTCTTGTAGCCGGCGAACGGGTCAAGAGCTGCGACCTTCACGTTCTGCCGGAACGCTTCGCCGCGTTCGGCGAGCCAGGACGCGTAGGCCTTCCCGGAGCGGCCGGGCACGAGGTCGAGCAGCCTGGCCCGCGTCTTTCCGGTGCTGTCGCGGCTGAGATCGACCATCCCGGTCAGTTCCTTCGGGCCGCGCTTTCGGGGGTCGACGTGATGCCAGATGTGCTCATCGACGCCGAGGGTGGTGACGTTCTCGAACCGGGACTCGTCCTCAGCCAGTTTGACCAGCTCGGGCTCGACGGCCCGCCACACCGTCTTCCACGACGTTCCGAGCTGACGGGCGATACCGTGCACGGTGGCGTGCTCGCGGCGCAGCTGCCCGATCGCCCAGCCGACGGCGCGCGTGGTGATCGACCCGCGCCGGGCCACCAGACCCGGGAGCTGCTCCACGAACGTCCGTCGCACGCATCCCACCTCGTCGCACCGCCAGACCCGCTGCCGCCACACGATCCGCACCCGCGTCACGCCGGGCACATCATGAAGCACCCGTCGGCGACGTCCGCGGCCGGTCGCGACGACCCCGCACGACGGGCAGCCGGTCGGTGCCGCCGGGCTCGAGACGGTCACGATCAGCAGCCCGTCACGGCGGTCAACGTCCTCGACATGGACCCCATCGAGGCCGAGCAGCAAGTCGCAGCGGGAACACGGGCAGGCGGCGGAGCACGCGTCAGCGCACCCCGAACTATCGTGAGACACGTCGAGGTCCTCGGTTGGAGCAGCAGTTGGCGCTACTGATCCTCGGGGACCTCGACCCCTACCCGCCGACCATCACCCGGCGAGCCTCACCCCCACCGAATGTCCGAAGAGCCGGATAATCGCGCGATCTCGGCCAGCTCGCGCAGCGTCCACTGATGCGCGATGTCACCGTGGAGCGCTTCTCGGGCAAGCAGTGCTTCGCGACGCAGCGGCGCGAACCGGCGGCTGCGCGGCAGCACCGGGCGGGAGCGTGCATGCTGCAGAGGAGTCAAGCGAACACCGGAGACGCGGATGAAGGGTGCGAGCACGTCCATGATCTCGAACCAGAGTGCCTGCAACCTGTTGAACCGTTGCGGGAACCGGTTCTCGATACTCAGCGCGACCATCTCATCGAGCCACGGCATCAGCAAACCGGCGCGGTCCTTCCCGAGCCGCAGGATCTGTGCAGGCTCGGAGTAGACCTTCTCCGCAAAACCCATCGCGTCGAGCCGGTCGTGCAGGATCGCGGAATGCTGCCAGAAGAACTGATCGAGGGCGAAGTCGGTATCAACGTAGATCGCCGTGACCGTGACATGGCCCTCTGGTTCGTTGCTGAACAGCACGTTCGGGCCGAGCATGATCGCATCGCCGACGCTGACGACTTGGCGGCCGAACTCACTGAAGACGATGGCAGAACCCGACCTGACGAACACGAACTTGAGGCAGTCGTAGACCACCGGGCCGATAGGCCGATGGATCGAGCGTGTCCGAGCAACCAGAGGAACAAGCCCGCTCGCACGAGGGGAGCGCCCGGTAGCGTGGAAAACTGCCGGGCACTCGGGCTGGAGGGCATCCGAGCCGCTCAACTATGAGGCACCGGGGAAATGAGCCGGGCTCCTCCCGCATCGACGCAACGTGGCAGCTGGCTGCGCCTGAAACTGATGCCTCGCATCGGACACGCTCATTCCGTGGGAACTCAGTCAGATCAGGCGGTCTTGTGGGGGTGCATGGCACTCTCGGCGACGAGGTGATCGTCGCCTGGTAGGGGTGCCCCGCCAATTCCGATCCCGCCCAGAAGCGTTCCGTCGGTGGCGTGGATCGGGATGCCTCCCGGAACGGGTGTGATCGGGCGATTTGGGCCTGCGGCATGCGGGAGCCCGTGGATCGGCTGGCCTGGAGCGGTGAGGGGTTGGAGGTCGCTGGTCGACGCGCCGATCGCGGCGGCGGTCCAGGCCTTGGCCTGCGCGGACAGGCCGCTGGCGAGGGTGCTGCCGTCCTGTCTCGCGAACGCGATGAGGTTGCCGTGCCGGTCGATGACCGCGGCGCTGATGAGCCAATCATGCTCGCCTGCTGACGACAGCGCGGCGTTGAGGAGTTCTTGCGCGTGGTCCAGGGTGAGGTCGTCCATCGTGGGTTTCCTTCGGGGTCCGGGTCAGTAGTTGATGGGATGGGAGTGCCAGGTGTCGGCTTCGCGGACCTTTTCGGCGAGTTCGTCGGCGCCGTAGTTGGTGATCCAGCCGGGGCTGCCGATCTGGATGCGCCAGCTCCGATCGAGCCGTCCGACGTTCACCGGGTCGAAGCCGAGCCGGTCGACCAGAGCCGCGACGACCTCAGTGCTCTCGGCGTGGTCGCCGGCGACCACGATCCCGCGCCGATCCACCGCTCCTGCGGGCCTGGCGTCAGCGGGGATGTCTGACCAGACGATGTGGTTGAACGCCTTGACGACCCGGCTATCCGGGTACAAGTTCTGCACATAGGCCGAGGTCGCGACGCGATCGTGCTCCAGCGCATCGACGCTGCCGTCGCGCCAGGGCACGTAATTCGTCGCATCGATGAGGATCTTCCCGGCCAGTGCTTCGCGGGGCAGATCGGCGATAGCGCTGAACGGCACCGCTACCAGCACCAGCTGGCCTTCGGTCGCTGCGCCCTCGGGCGTGCCGGGGGTCGCGCCGAGCTCCTCGGTCAGCGGTCGCAGACCGTCGGGCCCGCGACGGCTGCCGAGGGTGACGGTGCATCCGGCTGCGGTGGCGACGCGGGCCACAGCGGAGCCGATGCGTCCGGCTCCGATGATTCCTAAATCAGTCATGGTCACAGTTCCTTTCGTGACGGGGTCATGCGTGAGCCTCGGCAGGTTCCGTCTCCTTCGGGGTTTCAGCCGACCGGCGATGTCCGGGGAGGAAGATCGAGACGGCGACCGCAGCGGCGAGGACGAGCACACCGTTGACGGCGATGGCGATGGTGAGCCCGGTGAGCAGCCCCGTGGAGCCGGTGCCGTTGTCTGCGAGGGCGGCGGCGAGGACGGAAGCGATCAGTGGGGTGCCGAGCGCGAGTCCGACCTGCTGGCTGGTAGTCGTCAGGCCGGTCGCGAGGCCCTGCTCGCTGTCGGGCAGGCCAGAGGTCGCGGTCACGGTGTAGCCGACGATCGTGCCGATGTGCCCGAGCGCGCCGATCACGATCCCGACCAGCACGATCGCCCAGGAAGCACCGTGGGAGCCTGCGACGGCGATCACGAGCGTGCCGACGCCTTGGAACACGAGCGCGGTGACCACGAGAGCTTTCTGCCCGTAGCGGCCGATGATCTTCGGGGTGAAGTTCGCCGCGACGACCGACACGGCGCCGATGACGGCGATCATGGCGCCAGTGAGGACGGCCCCCATCAGCAGCACGTCTTGGAGGTAGAGCGTGAGCAGGTAGGTCAGCGACGACATCATCGAGAAGGTGGTGAGCCCGGCGAGGTTCCCGAACGCGACCGTGCGGCGCCGCAGCACCGCGACGGCGACCAGCGGTTCCTTTGTGCGGGACTCGATGATGAAGAAGACGACCAGCAGCACAAGCGCTCCGGCGAGCCACGGGTAGGCGTCGGGGTGGGCGAGGCCGGTCTCTCCGGCGACGGTCAGCCCGAACACGAGGCAGGTGAGCCCGCCGCTGATGAGCAGCGCACCGGGCAGATCGAGGCGCGGTCTGGTGGCCGGACGGGTCTCGGTGAACAGGATCGGGGCGAGGATCAGCACGACGATCGCGATGGGCACGTTGATGAGGAACGCGGCCCGCCACGACAGGCCCGCTGTCAGCAATCCACCGAGCAGGGCGCCGGTGGTGAAGCCGGCGGAGATGAGCGCCCCATTGATGCCCAACGCACGGGCACGACGGGGGCCCTCTTCGAACGAGGTGGTCAGCAGCGACAGCGCGGTCGGGGCGACTGCTGCCGCGCCGAGGCCCTGGATCACCCGGCCGACGATGAGGAACCACGCGGTGTCCGACAGTCCGCCCATGAGGGAACCGACGCCGAGAAGGGCAATGCCAATCAGGAACAGCAGGCGCCTGCCGACGAGGTCGCCGAGCCGTCCGAAGAGCAGGCCGAGGCCGGCGGCGGGCAGCGCGAACGCGGTGATGATCCACTGCAGCCCGGCTACGCCGATGCCGACATCACGGCCGATCTCAGGCAGCGCGACATTCAGGACGGAGAAATCGACCGCGAGCAGGAAGCTCGCGCTCAGCAGAACGACGAGCTTCCACCGCTCAGCGCGGGAGAGGCGGGAGTCAGAGGAATCAGGCATGAAGGGTCTTTCTCGGGATAGGGCGGTGCGAGTCGCCTGGGCACAACCCGCACCGCGCAGACGTAGCTGTGAGAAGTGGCGCGATCAGGCTGTCTCGTGGACGAGGACGGTCTTGCCGACCGTGGCGCCCTCGCGCAGCGCGGCGAGCACCCGGGGCGCATCCTGGATGGGGGCCCGCTCTGCCACGTGCACGGCGACCTCGCCTGCCGCAACGAGCGCCAGCGCGCGCCGCAGGTAGGTGCCGACCAGGGCCGGCTCCGCGGCGGAGAGGGCACCGAGGTTGAAGCCGAGCACGCCGATGCCGCCGAACCACAGCGTATTGCTGTTGATCTGCTGGTCACCGGCCTGAGCCGCGTCACCGACCGCGAGTAACCGACCGCCCAGGCGCAACAGGCCGAGGCTGGTCTGTCGGCCCGGCCCGGAGACCGGATCGGCGATCACGTCGAACTGCCCCTGTGTAGCGCTGTCGAGGTCGGCGCGCAGCCACACCTCGTCGTAGCCGAGATCGAGCGCGGCCTGACGCTTCGCCTCGCTGCCGACGACCCCGACGACGCGGCCGGCACCGAGGCGACGGGCGATCTGCCCGAATTGCGAGCCCAGGCCGCCCGCAGCGGCGTGCACCAGCACATGCTCACCCGGCATCAGGTGCGCAATCCGTTCGAGCGCGATGAGCGCGGTCGTCGTGTTCGACGGCACCACCGACGCGAGCGCCGGGTCCATCCCGGCGGGCATCGGCGCGACGAGCCCGGCGTGGGTGACGGCGACCTGTCCGTACCCGCCCCCGCCGTTGATGGTCAGCGCCGCGACCCGATCGCCAGGCGTGAATCCGGTGACGCCCTCGCCGAGCGCACGCACGCGGCCGGAGGCCTCGATGCCGGGCACCCAGGGTAGCGGGTTCGGCACGAACCCGCCCGCAAACAGAGCCTCCACATAGTTCGCGCCCGCGTACTCCACGTCGAGCGCGACCTGGCCCGGACCCGGCTCGGGCGCGGGAATCTCGTCGTAGCTCAGCCCGTCGGGGCCGTCATAGCTGGTGATCTGCACAGCCTTCATGCGCTGCATCCTTCCCTCGTTGTATCAGCAACCTGTATAGTATAAGCCTACTTATTATCTCGAGTGGAGGAGACTATGGACAAGCGCGAACTCGGCATCGGCGGACCCCAGGTGACGCCGATCGGCCTGGGCTGCATGGGCATGAGCTGGGGCTACACGGAAAGCCGCCGCGACGACGACACCTCGATCGAGGTCATCCGCCGTGCCCTCGACGCCGGCGTCGACCTGCTCGACACCGCCGCCGTCTATGGCGACGGTCACAACGAGCGCCTGGTGGGTCGCGCCATCGCCGGCCGACTCGATGAGGTGGTCGTGGCGACCAAGGGCGGGCTCGTGGTCGATGATCTCGCCACCAAGCAGATGCACCGCGACGGCCGTCCCGAGACCCTGCGCAGCCAGGTCGAGGACAGCCTGCGTCACCTCGGCGTCGACCGCATCGACCTGTACTACCTCCACCGCGTCGACCCGAACGTGCCCATCGAGGAGAGCTGGGGCGCCCTCGCTGGCCTCGCCGCCGAGGGCAAGATTGACCGGCTCGGCCTCTCCGAGGTCTCGATCGCGCAGGCCGAGGCCGCGCACGCGATCCACCCGATCGCGGCGATCCAGTCCGAGCTCTCCCTCTGGACCCGCGACCCCCTCGGTGACCAGACAACCGACGCATCAGGCGGAGGCATTGCTGGCGCAGGCACCGACGCCGGCGGCGACCTACTCGCCTGGACACGGGATCAGGGCGTCGCGTTCGTGCCGTTCGCGCCGCTCGGCCGCGGCTACCTCACCGGCACCCTCACTGCCGACGGGTTTGAGGACGGCGACTTCCGCGCCACCAACCCGCGCTTCGCCGCCGACGCCTTCGACAGGAACCAGGCGATCACTGGCGAGGTCGCACGCATCGCCACCGACCACAATGCGACACCGGCGCAGGTCTCCCTGGCCTGGCTGCTCCGACTCTCACCGAACATCATCCCGATCCCCGGCACCCGCAGTGGCACCCACCTGGTCGAGAACCTCGCCGCGACACAGCTGGAACTCACCGAGGACGAGCGGCTGCGCCTCGACCGGCTCCCTACGGCGTATGGCTCCCGCTACTGAGCGGGGGCCTGCGCCTCGGCGTCCGCGGTGGGCTCTCCGCGCAGTGAGGCGGTGGCCCGCTGTAACAGGTCGCGCAGCTGAGCGCGCTCGGTATCGGTGAACGCCTCGCCGAGGCGCTGCTCGATCGCCCGCGGCGCCTCGTCCGCACGCAGGACCAACGCCTCGCCCGCCGGAGTCAACGACACGACCAACACCTTGCGATGTACCTTGGACGGCTTGCGGGTCACCAGCCCCTTGGCCTCCAGCTTGTCGAGCGTCTGGCCCATCGTCTGCGCCGTCACCGCCGCGACCCGCGCCAGCTGCGCCGAGGACTGCTCGGGCACGTAGTGCAGCGACATCAGCGCCGCATACTGCGCGACCGTCAGCCCGAACGGACGCAACGCCTCCGTCTTCGCCTGGATCATCGCCTGCTCCGCCGCCTTGATATGTGACCCCAGACGCGCCGAAGAGTCCTCCAAGAACTCCTCCTCACCGCGGCGAGGAGTCGGCAGGCAGAACGACGAAGCATCAGTATCAGTCACCTCACCAGAATAAAGCACCTGACATCAAGCCATGAATATGCTCTCGGCTTTGCTGCCCCCAGGGGCCATGGGGGTGACTGACGCCGAGGTGGCATGGGTCCCGCGCGCCAATGGACAAGGCTCAGTCCGTCGCTGTCTGACCGGCAGTGCCGTCGGCGCACGACGTAATCTCGGAGCCGACTGAAGAGCATCGATCGCGGCGGCTGCTTGGAGCGGGAGGACGCCGTTGCCGAGTGCGATGTTCTGCTGGTTCGCGGTCAGGCCGCAGGCGGGGTCGGTGATCCAGCCGACGGGCAGGCCCATGAGCCATTCCACGAACTCGGGAGCGGGCCGCGGCCCCTTCGATTCGTTCAGGATCGCGGGGGCCGGTGCCGGGCGTCCGGTGATGTGTTCCCATCGGGCGATGGCGTCGGCGTATCGTCCCCAGCGGCGAACAGCTCGTCGATCAGGGGCCACAGCGTCTCCGACTCGTTCAGCCTGTTCGGTGAGCCATTCGGTCCGTGAAGGGCGAGGTCGATGATCTGGTGGCTGAGTGCGATCGTGCCCCGTCGCGCCCGGACCCGTTCCAGGGTCTCCCCACCGCGGGAGTAGTCGGTCGCCAGCGGGGTGCGGAACAGTGTGCGCGGGGTGCGCGGTAATGAGGCTCTTCGGACATTCGGTGGGGGTCATGGGGTGAGTCCGCCGGCGGCGAGGAGCATGCGGAGTCGGTAGTTGTCGCGGTTGCGGAAGCCGCGGGCGAGGCGGCGGTGGAGCTCGATGATCCCGTTGACGGCCTCGGTGCCGCCGTTCGATGATCGTCCGGTCGTGAAGTAGGCCAGGAACGCTGCCTGCCAGCGGCGGAGGGTGCGGCCGAGGCGGGCGATCTCGGGGATCGGGCAGGTGTGGAATGTGTCGACGACCTTCTCGGCGATCCGCCGCCCCTCGACGAGGTCCTTCTGGTGGTAGGCGGAACGCAGTTGCTGGGCGCACTGCCATGCGACGAACACCTCGTCGTGCGCGGGGTCGGCCTCGATCGCTGCCGCGAGCCTGGTCCGCTGCTTCTCGGTGAGGTTCTCGGCGCCGGCGCGGAGGATGGTCTGGATCCCGTAGAGCGGGTCGCCGGTCCGACCGCGATGCCCGAGGGTGTCTTGCTGGACGCGGCGGCGGACCTCGTCCACAGCGGCGGTGCCGAGCTTGACGACGTGGAACGCGTCCAGCACGGCCGTGGCGTCTTCGAGCTTGTCGTCGATCGCGGTCTTGTAGCCGGCGAACGGGTCAAGAGCTGCGACCTTCACGTTCTGCCGGAACGCTTCGCCGCGGTCTGCGAGCCAGGACGCGTAGGCCTTCCCGGAGCGGCCGGGCACGAGGTCGAGCAGTCTGGCCCGCGTCTTTCCGGTGCTGTCGCGGCTGAGATCGACCATCCCGGTCAGTTCCTTCGGGCCGCGCTTTCGGGGGTCGACGTGATGGGGAGGCTCGGAGCGTGTGCTCATCGACGCCGAGGGTGGTGACGTTCTCGAACCGGGACTCGTCCTCAGCCAGTTTGACCAGCTCGGGCTCGACGGCCCGCCACACCGTCTTCCACGACGTTCCGAGCTGACGGGCGATACCGTGCACGGTGGCGTGCTCGCGGCGCAGCTGCCCGATCGCCCAGCCGACGGCGCGCGTGGTGATCGACCCGCGCCGGGCCACCAGACCCGGGAGCTGCTCCACGAACGTCCGTCGCACGCATCCCACCTCGTCGCACCGCCAGACCCGCTGCCGCCACACGATCCGCACCCGCGTCACGCCGGGCACATCATGAAGCACCCGTCGGCGACGTCCGCGGCCGGTCGCGACGACCCCGCACGACGGGCAGCCGGTCGGTGCCGCCGGGCTCGAGACGGTCACGATCAGCAGCCCGTCACGGCGGTCAACGTCCTCGACATGGACCCCATCGAGGCCGAGCAGCAAGTCGCAGCGGGAACACGGGCAGGCGGCGGAGCACGCGTCAGCGCACCCCGAACTATCGTGAGACACGTCGAGGTCCTCGGTTGGAGCAGCAGTTGGCGCTACTGATCCTCGGGGACCTCGACCCCTACCCGCCGACCATCACCCGGCGAGCCTCACCCCCACCGAATGTCCGAAGAGCCCGAAAACCGCGTGCACCGACTCCGTCCCGCTCACGAGCCGTCGAGTGCCTCTGTCACCCCACCCCACACCGACGGCCGAGCGAGACTGATCACGGACGAACACCCCGACCGAACTCCGGCCTTCGGACGTCGGACACCTGGCGGAGCCCGGGAGGAGCTTCGGTCGCCGCACTGCGCGCGTCGATGACGCCGCTCCCCGAACAGCCCCGCACCCACACACACCCGGGACCGCGACGAACGACCCTCGTCGCACGTGCGGTTCACGCTCGAGCCCGGCACGAAGGAGTTCTTCGTCGCGCCACTCCCCTGGCGGCGACCGACCAGCGAGAACGCCCACGGGCTGTTGCGTCGATGTTTCCCGGGAAGCGCGCACGTCTCCGGGTGGTGCGCCGAGGATCTCGAGGCCGACGCTCTCGCGATCGACGACCGGCCTCACGTGAGCCTTGCCCGGCACGCACTCACCGACGTGTACGAAGAGCATCTCCGCTCGCTTCGACAAACCGGCGTTGCAACGACCGGCTGAACCCGCCCTGCCCAACACATTCGACCGTCAGTAGTTTGCCCTGAACTAGAAGCTCTCCGCTACTTACAAACTCAACATTCCCTAGCTGGAGCTTTCAAAGCCCGGAAGTCTGTCCAATAAGGTGAGTTCGAGCAGCCTTCGAGCCGCCTCCCTCAAATGCCAAACTTGAGAGTACAAGAAACTACCCGGCTCATCTCGTCGGAAAGTGTTCACCACCGCACCCAATCGAAATTCGGTCGAATGCAGTTTCATTTCGTGCGCAGTGCTCGACCGCAGCCCATATAGGGCCCCAAGACGTTTCGCCTCGTCTGCCGATAGCACCAATTTAAGCGCTTCCTTGTACGCCCTTTTACTCCCCCAGTCCTCTGACTTATTCATCGACGCAAGTCGTTTTCCAATTGCCTCTATGATGGCAACATAGGCAACACAGGCCATCGATGGACCAATCTGTTCAATTTCGTATCCGTGGTAGAACCCAGCCATGAGAGCATTATTCCTCTTATTCACCCTCATCGATTCAATAATGACCCCAAGGGATTTTTGCTCGATATTCACACCGGCGATTGCCGACCCCGAAGACTCACCCAATAGTGGCAACCCCATTTCGCGAGTGGGCAGTTGATTCAAGTCGATCGTCGACCCTCGGGGAGGAATGAGAACCTCCCAATACACTCCCGTGAGCAGGGTGAGCGCTGCAGCAAGTTCAAGTACAGTCCTGTTGCTTTCACTCTGGCGCGTCACGCCGTCACTTCCAACGACTCTTCCGGTCACCAAACTTGGGTGAAGAGTCTCGATCATCCCTCCACCGCCGAAGCTACGATTGCGGAAACTCCACTGATAGCGCTCGTAGGAAGTGACGGAGGCCCGAATATTAAGGTCATTCAGTTGCAAATCATGACTAAGCCTCAAGGAGCCGGAGGTGAATTTTACCGGCGCGATGATCGACTGCCAAACATACTCCGACAATTCGCCCAGTCTAGCCCCCGCCAGGACCACTACTGACTCTAGATTTACAATTTCACCCAGCGGAAAATGGCCTATCTGGGACTCAAGACATACGATCCATTCATCATTAGCAACCGGCAGGAGCGCCAAGTTCCCACGCGCCGAGTCATCCAGTGAATACCGCCGATAAGAATACACTCGCCCATTGTGCTCGAAATCAATGGTTGTGAAGCCAGTCTGTAAAGGGTGAGAGATCATTCGATTGAGCATCTCGCCCTCAATGAGAGACATGAACTCGTCACCTTGACCCGGCCAATCCAGGCTCGGTTGCCTACGGAGCACCCAAAGCCACCGATCGCCTGCCTCAAAGCAGTCACTGCAAAGCGAACCAAACACGCCGTCAACCATTCGGAGCCTTCCATCCCGCCACTGACCAGCTGATTCGCAATTCGAGCCGGACCAGGGGTTCGATTAGCCAATGAGACCACGAAACGACCCGCACCCTGTGTCGATTTGGTGTGATCCGCATTTGGTCACCCGACCTCAGACTTTCGAGTCGTGGCCGCAGCCCTCACAATCGTGCGTACGGGCGTCAACATCATTGGGTGGGCCCGGCCGGGCTCGAACCGACGACATCCACGGTGTAAACGTGGCGCTCTACCAACTGAGCTACAGGCCCTCACGCGGAGGCGCCGCCCATCCTATCGGGCACCGAGGCACGCTCGAACCGACGCGCACGCAAGCTCGGCTCGGCCGAACACGACCACCATCACGAGACGTCAGCGACCACCCGCGAGCCAGTCGAGTGCCCGCACGTGCGCGCGGTGCGGCCTCGCCTCGCCCGGCAGCGCTTCGGCGACGAGCCGCACGGCACCGTCGCGGTTGATCGCGACGCTCACGCGGTCCGGCACGCCGCGCTCCTCGTCGAACACGCCAAAGGCGCGCGCCGCGTGGCCGTGGGGCCAGAAGTCGCTCGCCCCGTGGATCGCCGACGAGTCGATCTCGATGTGCTCCCCCAGCCAGGCGGCGAGCACGGCGTCCGAGTCGCACGAGACGACCACGAGGTCGATGCCCTCCTGCTCGGCATCGGGTGCGAGGTCGACGAGGCCGTCGATCTCGACACCGCACACGGGCGTGTACGCATAGGGCACGAAGCACACGAGCTGCGGGCGCGGCGGCCGACCGCCGACGAGGATCCGCCCGCCCCGGTGCGTGGGCAGCTCGATGCCCTCGAGCGCCTCCACCGAATACCCCATGCCGCCTCCCGCTCACGCCACGATCACGTCGCGCACCGTCGCGCGTCGTGTCGTCAGCCTACGACGAGACCCGACGGGCCCGACGCCGACATGGTGGGCCACTACGAGCCCGGTTCGCCGTCGTCGCCCCACGATCGCTCACGCCACGAGGCCGACGACGACCCCCGCGAGCAGATTCGACGCGACGAGCAGCCCCAGGAACACGAGCGCCGCGAGCGGCCACGCCCGCCCGAACGATCCGAGGCCGACGCGCCCGAGCGCCGCACGCAGCGCAGCACGATCCCGCCACCCCTGGACCACCACGTACACGGCGACAGGAACGAGGCACACGAGCAGCGTGGACACACACGCAGCCTATGGTCGCCGTGGCATCTGCGCACGCCCAGCAGCGCGGCCACGGGAGCCGTCGAGGACGCGTCCGGGCACCCCGCGGTCACCCGATGTCCATGCGATCGACGTCCCTCTCACCCTGCGGACAGCCTTTTGTTCCGTATGGCGGACTTCGCGCGAGAAAGTGGACTTTCCTTGTGGAGGTTCCCCAGTAAGCTGTGCAGGAGGGCGGGGACCAACCTGTGCCGCGCCCCGACTTGGCAACACCCACAACGCTGAGAAAGAGGTCGACGTGGCCGTACACGACCAGGATCCCTACTCCACGAACTACGTGGACGCAGACCCCGCGGAGACGCAGGAGTGGAGCGATTCACTCGACGCCGTCATCGACGAGCGAGGACGCGAGCGCGGTCGGGAGATCATGCTCAACCTCCTCAAGCGGTCCAAGGAGCGGCACCTCGGCGTGCCGATGATCCCGCTCACCGACTACGTCAACACGATCGCCCCCGAGGACGAGCCGGAGTTCCCGGGCGACGAGCAGATCGAACGCCGCTACCGCGCCTGGATCCGCTGGAACGCGGCGATGCTCGTGCAGCGCGCGCAGCGCGAGGGCGTCGGCGTCGGCGGCCACATCTCGTCCTACGCATCGCAGGCGACCCTCTACGAGGTCGGCCTCAACCACTTCTTCAAGGGCTACGACCACCCCGAGGGTGGCGACCAGGTGTTCTTCCAGGGCCACGCCTCACCCGGCAACTACGCCCGCGCCTTCCTCCTCGGCCAGCTCGGCGCCGAGGACCTCGACGGCTTCCGCCAGCAGCAGTCGGCCGCACCCCACGGCCTCCCCTCCTACCCGCACCCGCGCCAGCTGCGCGAGTTCTGGCAGTTCCCGACCGTGTCGATGGGCCTCGGACCACTCAACGCGATCTGGCAGGCGCAGGCGAACAAGTACCTCGAGAACCGCGGCATCAAGGACACCTCCGGCTCGCACGTCTGGGCGTTCCTCGGCGACGGCGAGATGGACGAGGTCGAGTCGCGCGGCCAGCTGCAGTTCGCCGCGAACCAGAACCTCGACAACCTCACCTTCGTCGTCAACTGCAACCTGCAGCGCCTCGACGGCCCCGTGCGCGGTAACGGCAAGATCGTCCAGGAGCTCGAGAGCTACTTCCGCGGCGCGGGCTGGAACGTCATCAAGCTCGTCTGGGGACGCGAGTGGGACGACCTGTTCGCCCGCGACGAGTCCGGCGCCCTGCTGAACCTCATGAACGTCACCCCCGACGGCGACTTCCAGACCTACAAGGCCGAGAACGGCGGATTCGTCCGCGAGAACTTCTTCGGCCGCGACCCGAAGGCCCTCGAACTCGTCAAGGACTACACGGACGAGCAGATCTGGGGCCTCAAGCGCGGCGGCCACGACTACCTCAAGGTGTACGCCGCCTACAAGGCCGCGATCGAGCACAAGGGCCAGCCGACCGTCATCCTCGCCCAGACCATCAAGGGCTACGGCCTCGGGCCGCACTTCGAGGGCCGCAACGCGACCCACCAGATGAAGAAGCTCACGCTCGAGGACCTCAAGAACTTCCGCGACCAGATGCACGTGCCGATCACGGACGCGCAGCTCGAGGAGAACATCTACCAGGCGCCCTACTACCACCCCGGTGCCGACGACGAGGCGATCCAGTACATGGTCGAGCGCCGCCGCGCGCTCGGCGGCTACGTGCCCGAGCGTCGCTCGAAGTACACGCAGATCGCGCTCCCCGAGGCGAAGACGTACGACATCACGAAGAAGGGCTCGGGCACGCAGCCCGTCGCCACGACGATGGCGTTCGTCCGACTGCTCAAGGACCTCATCCGCTCGAAGGACTTCGGCGCACGCATCGTGCCGATCATCCCCGACGAGGCCCGCACGTTCGGTGTCGACGCGTTCTTCCCGACGTCGAAGATCTACAACCCGAACGGGCAGCACTACCTGTCGGTCGACCGCGAACTGCTCCTCGCGTACAAGGAGTCGGCGCAGGGCGTCATCAACCACGTCGGCATCAACGAGGCCGGCGCCGTGGGTTCGTTCACGGCGCTCGGCAGCTCGTACTCCACGCACGGCGAGTTCACCGTGCCGATCTACATGTTCTACTCGATGTTCGGCTTCCAGCGCACCGCCGACTCGATCTGGGCAGCGGCCGACCAGCTCGCGCGCGGCTTCTTCATCGGCGCCACGGCCGGCCGCACGACGCTCGCGGGCGAAGGTCTGCAGCACATGGACGGCCACTCGCACGTCATCGCGTCGACGAACCCCGCGGTCGTCGCCTACGACCCGGCCTACGGCTACGAGATCGGGCACATCGTGCGCGACGGCATCGAGCGCATGTACGGCGGCGAGCACCCGAACCCCGACGTCATGTACTACATCACGATGTACAACGAGCCGATCGTGCAGCCCGCCGAGCCCGAGGGGCTCGACGTAGAGGGCCTCCTCAAGGGCATCTACCTGCTGCGCGGCACGAGCGCGTCCGGCCCCCGCGTGCAGCTGCTCGCATCGGGCGTCGCGGTGCCGTGGGCGCTCGAGGCGCAGGAGATCCTCGAGCGGGAGTGGAACGTCGCGGCCGACGTCTGGTCGGTCACCTCGTGGACCGAGCTGCGCCGCGACGGCCTCGCCGCCGACGAGCACAACTGGACGAACCCGGAGGAGGAGCCGCTCACCCCGTTCGTCACGAAGCGCCTCGCCGAGTCGACCGGCGGCCCCGTGCTCGGTGTGAGCGACTACACCCACACGCTGCCCGACCTCATCCGCCAGTTCGTGCCCGGCGACTACGCGACGCTCGGTGCCGACGACTTCGGTATCTCGGACACGCGCCCCGCCGCGCGCCGGTTCTACAAGATCGACAGCCACTCGATCGTGGTCCGCGCGCTCCAGCAGCTCGCGGTGCGCGGCGAGATCGACCGCTCGGTCGTGGCGAAGGCGATCGAGGCGTACGACCTGCACAACCCCAAGGCGGGAACGAGCGGGACCGCGGGCGGGGACGCGTAGGCGAACCGCTCGATGACACGCACGCGCACGAAGGAGCAGACGCTCGCCTGGCTCAAGACGATCTCGGGTGAGCTCGCGACCGCGACCACGAAGCGATTGGAGGAGACGCTGCCCTGGTACGGCGACATGCCACCGGGGCGGCGCTCCGCCGTCGGTCTCGTCGCGCAGTCCGGCATCTCCTCGTTCATCGCCTGGTTCGAGAACCCCGACGCGACCCCCTGGGTGGCCGCCGACGTCTTCGACGCGGCCCCCCGGGAGCTGCTCCGCTCGGTGAGTCTGCAGCAGACGCTGCAGCTCATCCGGGTCGTCGTCGGGGTCGTGGAAGACCGGGTGAAGTCGTCGAACGACCCCGACGTGCGCGAGGCGATCCTGCGCTACTCGCGCGACATCGCGTTCGCCGCGGCGGACGTGTACGCGAGAGCGGCCGAGGCGCGCGGCCTGTGGGACGCGCGCCTCGAGGCGCTCGTCGTCGACTCGATCCTCACGGGCGAGCACGACGACGAGCTGCCGAGCCGCATCGCCGCGCTCGGCTGGCACGGGCACGGTGAGGTGAGCGTGCTCGTCGGCACGACCCCCAGGATCCTCGAGATCGACCACATCCGTCGCACGGCCCGGCACAGCAACGCCGACCTGCTCGTGGGCGTGCAGGGCAATCGCCTCGTGCTCGTCATCGGCCGCGCGAAGCCGGATGCGGACGACGACGAGGAGCCCTCGATCCCGTTCATCGAGATCGCCAAGCGGCTCGAGCCGTACTTCGGCTCGGGGCGGCTCGTGCTCGGGCCGCCCGTCCCGAGCGTCGTCGACGCGTCCCGCAGTGCCCGCGCCGCACTCGCGGGCTTCGCGGTCGCGGGCGCGTGGCGGCGGGCGACACCGCCCGTCCTCGCCGACGAACTACTGCCGGAACGCGCCCTCGCGGGTGACCCGCTCGCGCGCCAGACGCTCGTCTCGCGCGTCTTCCGCCCCCTCGCCGACCACTCGAGCGACCTGCTCGCGACGCTGTGGTGCTACCTCGACAACGGCCGCTCGCTCGAGGCGACCGCGCGCGAGCTGTTCGTCCACCCGAACACGGTGCGCTACCGGCTCAAGCGGGTGAGCGAGGTCGTGGGGTGGGACGCGACGGGCCCGCGCGAGGCGCTCATCATGCAGTGCGCGCTCATTCTCGGGCAGATCGCCGACCCCGTCTCGCGCGAGCCGAAGCGCACGCCCGTGCGCGGCGCGAAGCGCAAGAGTTAGTGGAACCCACCAACGCAACCGCGGGTTCTTCAGCAACGACCGACAGTGCCCAGGCGTCGACGCCTGAAAGGATGGAACACATGATCGTCATCTCCTGCCCGGGACAGGGCTCCCAGACCCCGGGATTCCTGTCCCCCTGGATCGAGGACGAGGCGAACCGCACGCTCCTCGGCGAGCTCGGTGAGGCGGCCGGCGTCGACCTCGTGCTGCACGGCACCGTGTCCGACGCCGACACCATCCGCGACACGGCCGTCGCGCAGCCGCTCATCGTGGCCGCGGGCATCCTCGCCTGGAACGCGCTCGTCGACTCCCCCGAGCGCGCCGCGCTCGTCGGTGGCGTCGCGGGGCACTCCGTCGGTGAGATCACGGCCGCCTACACGGCCGGCATCTTCGACGCCCGGACGGCCGGCGCGTTCGTCGGTCTGCGCTCGCGGCTCATGGCCGAGGACGCCGCGAAGATCGTCACGAGCATGAGCGCCGTCGTCGGCGGGGTCGAGGCCGACGTGCTCGCCGCGCTCGAGGAGAACGACCTCAGCCCCGCGAACTTCAACGGCGGCGGACAGATCGTCGCGGCCGGGACACCCGAGAACCTCGAGCGGCTGCGCGAGAACGCGCCGCGCGGCACGCGCGTCATCCCCCTCCAGGTCGCCGGTGCGTTCCACACCGCGTACATGGCCGACGCCCGCGACGCGCTCGCGGCCCGTCGCGCCGAGTTCACCACGGCCGATCCGGTCCGGACGATCTGGTCGAACCACGCGGGCGAGCCCGTCGAACGCGGCGACGAGTTCGTCGACCTCATGGTGCAGCAGGTCGCTCGTCCCGTGCGCTGGGACGCCTGCATGGCGTCGTTCGCCGACGCGGGCATCACGGGGCTCATCGAGCTCACTCCGGCGGGCACCCTCGTCGGCCTCGCAAAGCGCGGCCTCAAGGGCACCCCCGCGGTCGCCGTCAAGACCCCGGACGACCTCGACGTCGCCGCCCAGCTCCTCGCCGGACACTGACGCCCGGCTCCGATCCGCTCGGTCCGCCGAGCCTCGACGCACCCGCACACAAGGAGAACCCAGCCACATGACCGCAGGACCCACGGCGACGCTGCGCCAGGCCACCGGCCCGCAGTACACGCGAATCCTCGCGATGGGCGCCGCTCGCGGCGAGCTCGTCGTCACGAACGACGACATCGTCGAGCCGATCAACTCGTCGGACGAGTGGATCCGTCAGCGCACGGGCATCGTCACCCGCACGCGCGCCGGCGACGACACGAACGCGCTCGACCTCGCCCGCGCCGCCTCGCTCGAGGCGATCGAGCGCTCGGGCATCGCCCCCGAGCGCATCGGCGCCGTCATCGTCGCGTCGATCAGCAACATGATGCAGACGCCCTCGATCGCCGCTCGGCTCGCCGACGAGGTCGGCGCGACCCCCGCGGCCGCGTACGACTCGAACGCGGCGTGCGCGGGCTACTGCTACGGCATCGCACAGGCCGACGCCCTCATCCGCGCGGGCGTCGCCGAGTACGTGCTCGTCGTGGGCGCCGAGAAGCTGTCCGAGGTCATCGACCCGACCGACCGCTCCATCTCGTTCCTCCTCGGCGACGGTGCCGGTGCCGCGATCGTCGGGCCGAGCGAGACGCCCGGCATCTCGGCGTCCGTCCTCGGCTCGGACGGATCGCGCTGGCACGCCGTCTCGATGAACGCGACCCTGCAGGAGTTCCGCCGCGGCGAAGTGCCGTGGCCGACGCTCCGACAGGACGGCCCGAGTGTCTTCCGCTGGGCCGTGTGGGAGATGGCGAAGGTCGCTCGACGCACGCTCGACGAGGCGGGCATCGAGCCCGGCGACCTCGCCGCGTTCATCCCCCACCAGGCGAACATGCGCATCATCGACGAGTTCGCGAAGCAGCTCGGGCTGCCCGAGTCCGTCGTCGTCGGGCGCGACATCGAGACGACCGGCAACACCTCGGCCGCCTCGATCCCCCTCGCCGCCCACCGACTGCTCGAGGAGCACCCCGAACTGTCCGGCGGCCTCGCCCTCCAGATCGGCTTCGGTGCCGGTCTCGTGTACGGCGCCCAGGTCGTCGTCCTGCCCTAGATCAGACGAGCTTCACCCGAACTCGTCACGCACCACCCCGCGGCACCAATACACTGGTTCGCGGTCATCGACACCCAAGGAGTAACGCACATGGCACTTTCCAACGAAGAGGTCCTCGCCGGGCTGGCCGAGCTGGTCAACGAGGAGACCGGAATCGCACAGGACACCGTCACGACCGAGAAGTCGTTCACGGACGACCTCGACATCGACTCGATCTCGATGATGACGATCGTCGTGAACGCCGAGGAGAAGTTCGACGTGAAGATCCCGGACGACGAGGTCGCGAACCTCAAGACCGTCGGTGACGCCGTGAACTACATCGTCAAGGCATCGGCCGAGTAGTCGGCACGGGCGGCCCTCCGGGGCCGCCCGCACACGGCGCGGGCTCGAGCCCGCGCCGTTCTCGAATCCAGGGAGCACACCACGTCATGACCACCAAGATCGTCGTCACCGGCATCGGCGCCACGACCCCGCTCGGCGGAACCGCGCGCGACAGCTGGAACGCCCTCCTCGCCGGGGAGTCCGGCGCCCGCCCCATCGGGGCCGAGTGGGTCTCGAAGTACGAGATCCCCGTCACGTTCGCCGGCACCATCAAGGTCGACCCGGGCGAGCAGCTCGAGCGCGTCGAACGCAAGCGCCTCGATCCGTCGAGCCAGTTCGCCCTCATCGCGGGTCGCGAGGCGTTCGCCGACGCCGGACTCGCGGTGGGTGACGTCCCGCCCGAGCGCCTCCTCGTTGACTGGGCCACCGGCATCGGTGGTGTCTGGTCGCTCCTCGACGCGTGGGACACGCTGCGCGAGCGCGGCCCGCGCCGCGTCATGCCGCTCACCGTCCCGATGCTCATGCCCAACGCGCCCGGTGCGGCGATCGGCATGGACCTCGGTGCCCGCGCCGGCGTCCGTACCGCCGTCTCGGCGTGCGCCTCGAGCACCGAGTCGGTCGGGAACGCAGTCGAGCACCTGCGCGCCGGCCTCGCCGACGTCGTCATCGCCGGTGGCTCCGAGGCAGCCATCCACCCGCTGCCCGTCGCCGCGTTCGCCGCGATGCAAGCCCTCTCGAAGCGCAACGACGACCCCGTACACGCGAGCCGCCCATACGACGTCGACCGTGACGGCTTCGTGCTCGGCGAGGGCGCGGCCGCCCTCGTGCTCGAGACCGAGGAGCACGCACTCGCCCGCGGAGCCCGCATCTACGCCGAGGTCGTCGGCAGCGGCGTCACGGCGGACGCGTACCACATCACCGCCCCCGACCCCGAGGGCACCGGTGCGGCACGTGCCGTGCTCGAGGCACTCGCGGAAGCGGGCGCCACGCCGGACGACGTCGCCCACATCAACGCACACGCCACGTCGACGCCCGTCGGCGACATCGCCGAGTACAACGCGCTCCACCGCGTGTTCGGCGAGCGCGTGCACGAGATCCCCACCTCGGCCACGAAGGCGGCCACGGGCCACCTCCTCGGCGGCGCAGGGGCGATCGAGGCGATCTTCACGGTGCTCGCGCTCCACGAGGGCACGCTCCCGCCCACGATCAACCTCGACCACCAGGACCCCGAGATCCCGCTCGACGTCGTCACGACGCCGCGCGCGTTCGACGGCTCGGGGAAGATCGCGATCTCGAACTCGTTCGGGTTCGGCGGGCACAACGCGGTCGTCGCGTTCCGCGGCGTCTGATCGACCATCCGCCTCGGGCGGACGACGAAGGGGCGGGGATCGAAGATCCCCGCCCCTCACGCCTTCGCAGCCGGGCCGTGTCCGTCGCCGCGAACGGCGACGGCCGACTGCGTGACCTAGCTCACGCGGTGCATCCAGACGACCGGGCTCGAGTCACCCGCGTGGCGGAACACCTCGAGTTCGTCGTCCCAGTTCTGTCCGAGCGCGAGCCGAAGCTCCCGCTGGAGCTCGGAGGCGTTCCCGCCGGCGACTTCCATCGCGTAGCGGATGCGGTCCTCCGGGACCAGCGTGTTCCCGGCTGCATCGATCTGCGCGTAGAAGATCCCGAGATCGGGCGTGTGCATCCAACGACTCGCGTCATTGCCTGCACTCGCTTCCTCGGTCACCTCGAAACGCAAGTGCTCCCACCCACGCAGCTGCGAGGCGATGGCTGCGCCCATGCCGGGCTCACCCTCCCACTCGTACTCCGCTCGCTGGGAGCCGGGAATGACCGGCTGCTCGATCCACGGAAGGTGGACCGCGCGTTGCAGTGCTCGCCCGATGCCCCACTCGACGTGGGAACAAAGTGCGCGCGGTGAGGAGTGCACGTAAAGCACACCTCGGACGGCCTGTGCTGACATGTGATCCTCCATCCACTTCGGTACGTCTTCCCCAACGACCAGGTGGATGGTTGCCCTGCCGGCATCCCGGTATTCAAATGTTGACATTGCTGTCGTCACTGGAATTATGCACGACTGTAGCCGGGAATGACAACACTGTGATTCAGGCGGACCGGCGTGTCACAGCGGGTTCCCACGAACGCCGCGACGCCCGCCGCACGGACCTTGCGGTCACGCGCGACGGGCGTCGCGAACACCCCCTCGCTCAGCGGGGCAGGCGCACCAGTCCGAGCTCGGCGGGCGACTTCAGCAGCTCGTGCCGCGGCACCGCCCGCACGGTGTAGGCGAACTCGCCCGGGCGGTCGACGGGCACGACGGCGGTGTACACGTCGGGCGTGCCGGCGTCCGCGTGCATCGGCACGGTCGCGGTGTCGACGAGGTCGCCGTGCTCCCCGCGCGTGCCGACGACGACCTCGACGCGGACGTCGTCGTCGCTCAGCTCACCCAGCTCGACGGTCGCGCGGATGCGGACCTCGCCACCGGCGACCGGCGCGGGCGTCTCGCTCGCGACCTGCGTCACCTGCACGGCCGGCCACGCGCGCTCCACGGTCCGCTGCCACTCGGCGAACGCACGGGGCGCCGCCGCGTCGGCGACCGCGACGGCGGCGCGCCCGGCGGGCAGGTAGAGCTCCGTGACGTAGTCGCGCACCATGCGCTCGGCGCTGATCTGCGGCCCGAGGATCGAGATCGAGTCGCGCACCTTGCCGAGCCACTCCTGCGGGACACCCCGCTCGTCGCGGTCGTAGAACATCGGGGCGATCGAGTGCTCGAGCAGGTCGTACAGCGAGGCCGACTCCATGCGGTCGCGCGTGCGTGCGTCGCCGTGCACGGCGTTCGGGATCGTCCAGCCGAAGCGGTCGTCGTCGAACTCGTCCCACCAGCCGTCCGAGATGGAGAACGTGAGGCAGCCGTTCAGGACCGCCTTCATGCCCGAGGTCCCCGAGGCCTCCTGCGGGCGGATGGGGTTGTTCAGCCACACGTCCGACCCCGCGCAGAGCAGCTCGGCGATCGTCACGTTGTAGTCCGGCAGGAACACGAAGCGGTCGCGCACGCCGGCCTCGTCGGCGAAGCGCACGATCTCCTGCAGGAGCTGCTTGCCGCCCATGTCGGCCGGGTGGGCCTTGCCCGCGATGACGAACTGGACGGGGCGGTCCTCGTTCTGCAGGATGCGCGCGAGGCGATCGGCGTCCTGGAGCATGAGGGTGAGGCGCTTGTACGTCGACACGCGACGTGCGAAGCCGACCGTGAGGCGCTCGGGGTCGAGGATGTCGCGCACCCACGAGAGCTCGGCGTCCTGCGCACCGCGCGCGATCCACGAGTCGTGCACCGAGCGTCGCGCCGCCTCGACGAGGTCGCCGCGCAGCTCGTTGCGGATGCGCCACAGCTCGTCGGTGCCGACGGCGTTCGCCTCGGTCCAGCGTGCCGCGGTCGAGAGGTCGCGGTTGCCGCTCATCGCGAGGATCGCGGGCTTCATCGCGGGACGTGTCCAGGTCGGGATGTGGACGCCGTTCGTGATCGAGGTGATAGGCACCTCGTCGGCCTCGAAGTTCGGGTAGAGGCCCTTGAACATCTCGCGCGAGACGACGCCGTGGAGCTTCGCGACGCCGTTCGCCGACTGCGCGAGGCGGAGGCCGAGGTGGGCCATGTTGAAGCGGCTCGGGTCGTCCTCGGCACCGAGCGCGATGACGCGGTCGACCGGGATCTTGGGGACGAGGCGGCTCTCGCCGTGCTCGTCGACCGCGAGGTAGCGGTGGGCGAGCTGCACGTCGAACCGGTCGATGCCGGCCGGGACGGGCGTGTGCGTCGTGAAGACGGTGCTCGCCCGCACGCTCGCGAGTGCGGTCTCGAAGGTCTCCCCCGCCGCCATGAGCTGGCCGATGCGCTCGATGCCGGAGAAGCCCGCATGGCCCTCGTTCATGTGGAACACGTCGGGTGCCGGCGTGCCGGTGACGCGCGCGTACTCCTGCACGGCGCGCACACCGCCGACGCCGAGCACGAGCTCCTGCTTGATGCGGTGCTCGACGTCGCCGCCGTAGAGGCGGTCGGTGATCGCGCGGAACTCCTCGGGGTTCGTCGGCAGGTCGGTGTCGAGGAGCAGGAGCGGCACGCGGCCGACCTGGGCCTTCCACAGGGCGATGTCGACGGTCTTGTCGTCGGGGAACTGGAGGCTGACGTGCACCTGGTTCCCGTCCGCGTCGACCACGGGGTCGATCGGCAGCTCGCTCGGCGGGTGCGCGCGGTAGTGCTCCTGCTGCCAGCCCTCGCGGGAGAGCGACTGGGTGAAGTATCCGTACGTGTAGAGCAGGCCGATGCCGACGATCGGGACACCGAGGTCGGAGGCGCTCTTCATGTGGTCGCCCGCGAGCACACCGAGGCCGCCCGAGTAGACGGGCAGTGCCTGGGTGATGCCGAACTCCATGGAGAAGTACGCGATGGACGTCTTCGCGTCGGCCGAATCGCGGGTCGTGCGCGCGAACCAACGCTCGACCGAGAGGTAGGACTCGAGGTCCTCGAGCTCGTGGTGCATGCGTGCGAGGAACTCGGCGTCCGCCTCGAGCTCCGCGACGCGCGAGGCGGGCAGAGAGTCGAGGAGCACGACGGGGTTGCGACCGGAGCGGTCGAACAGCTCCGGATCGATCGACTCGAACAACCGCTCCGCCTCCGAGCGCCAGGACCACCGAAGGTTCTTGGCGAGCGTGCGGAGCGGTTCGAGGACGGTGGGCAGCGTGGCCGCAATGGTCAGCGTTTCGTAGGCCTTCACGCGCCCAAGCGTACTTCCACGGAGGGCCATGTCATGACCATTCCTCGAACCGCCCTCGAGCGGTCGCCGCGGGCTCCGTCCGGGGTCCCGAGAGGTTCACCCGATGTTCGCGGAACGCGGCTGCCTCATCGGGTCGATGGGACGGATTCGCTCGGTGCCGAGGGCGTCGACAGCGACGGCAGCAAGGACGGTAGCGCTCGCGGCGCCGCCGACTTCGAAACGTCCGACGAGAACCGACCCGGGCGCGAATCGGGCGCCGTTCAGCCCTGTCGGCCCCGGGAACGCGCGGCGAACGCGCACAGTCCGGCGGAGACGACGAACACGCATGCGGCGCCCGCGAGCAGGTACGCGCACCGCATGGCGAATCCCGGATCATCGACGCCGCCCGCGACGGCCGAGAACAGGGCGACGCCGAGCGCACCGCCCGTCTGCCGGGCCGTGTTGCTGACGCCGGAGGCCAGGCCGGGCACCTCGGGGGCGGCTCGGAGTGCCGCGGCGACGACCGCCGGCGTGAGCACGCCGAGCCCGGTGCACCACAGGGCCAGTGCCACGACCAACGGGCCGAGGCCATCGGTGACGTCCGCCGAGGTCGCCGCGACGAACGCGAGACCCGCCGCGAGAGCCGCGCCGATCGCACACGTCCACCACACGCCGATGCGACTCGCGAGCGCGGCCGATGGGCGCGCGAGCAGTGGGAGCGGCAGCATGGCCGGCAGCGTAAGGAGCCCCGCACCGAGCGGACCGAGCAGGTGGACGTCCTGGAACACCCGCGTGAGGACGAACAGGACGCCGAGCGCACAGAGGTTCATGAGGCCCGCGACGAGGGCGGCGAGCGCGAGCATGCCCCGCCCCGACGGCGGAACCCGCAGGAGCGGCTGCGGCGCGTGTCGCTCGATCCGGACGCACGCGATCACGGAGCAGATCGCGACTCCCGCGAGGACTCCCCCGGCAACGATCGATCCGGGCGTCTCGATGATCGCGGCGACGAACGCGACGAGGCAGACCGTGAGCGCGACGGCCCCGGCCCGATCGATGCGTGCGGACCCGGACGCGTGCGGCTCGCGCGGGAGTCGGAGGACCGGGATGATGGCGGCGGCGATCAGGGGAACGGACAGCCAGAACACGCTCCGCCAACCGGCGGCCTCGACGAGGAGTCCGCCGATGAGCGGCCCGGCCGGCAGCGCGGCACCCCCGACCGCCGCCCAGGTGCCGACGAGTCGGTTCCGCGCTCGTTCGTCGCGGATCGTCCCGACGAGCAGCGCGAGCGTCCCGGGCAGCATGAGCGCTGCACCGATGCCCTGGACGGCCCGTGGCGCGATGAGCCACGCGACGGTCGGCGCACACGCACACGCGGCCGACGCGCCCCAGAAGCACACTATGCCCGCGAGCACGACACGTCGGTGCCCCACGTGGTCGCCGATCGCGCCGGACACCAGCAGGAGCGACGCGAGCGGCAGCGCGTAGGCGTCGACGATCCACGCGAGTGCAGCCGAGTCCGCGGTCAGGTCGAGCGCGATGCGCGGGAGGGCGACGTTCACGACGGTCACGTCGAGGAGCACCAGGAAGTACGCACCGCACAGTGCGGGCGTGAGCAGCGTCGGTGCGCGGTTCGCGGTCATGAACATCGCCTCGACCCGGGACGTTTCAGCCGGGCTCGAAGTGTTTCGCGCCTACGCTCGGGCCATGGACGAGCGAGCGGTGACCGACGGCGAGCCCGATATCGCGGCGATCGCGTCGGCGTTCGCCGACCCGAGACGTGCGCGCGTGCTGATGTCGCTCGCCGACGGGCGCGCGCTCCCGGCCGGTCGCCTCGCCGAGGAGGCGGGCGTCGCGGCGTCCACGATCAGCAACCATCTGGCGGTGCTCCTCGCGAGCGGACTCGTCCTCGCCGAGCGCCAGGGCAGGTACCGCTACTACCGACTCGCGTCGCACGAGGTCGAGACGGTGCTCGAGGCGCTCGCCGTCGTCGCGCCGAAGACACCCATCACGTCATTGCGCACCCACACGAGGCAGCACGCACTCCGGCTCGGTCGCACCTGCTACCGGCACCTGGCCGGTCGGGTCGGGGTCGAGCTGTTCCGCGGGCTCATCGACGCCGGTTCGATCGTGGGTGGCGACGGCCGGCACGATCCGGCGCTCGCGGGCGACACGCCCTCGTCCCCCGGGAAGGGGCGGCGGTACCGGCTCACACCGGCGGGCGCCGAGAGTCTCGGGGCGTGGGGCATCGGTGACGAGCTGTTGTCCACGGCGAGACCGCTTCGCTATTGCGTCGACTGGACCGAGCCGGCACACCACCTCGCGGGGCCGCTCGGGACGGCGATCGCGGACAGGTGCTTCGAGCTCGACTGGGTGCGTCGCACCCGAGTGCCACGAGGCGTCGACGTCACCGAGGCGGGCGTGGCCGGACTCGCATCGCTCACGTCCGGCGGGTGACGGCGGGCACGTGACCGAGGGGTGCGGCTCGGTTCATGTCACGGACGCAAGCGTGCGAGGACGTCGTCGAGGGTGTGCGCGAGCTCGTCGCGGTTCGTGTTCGTGAACCAGGCGCTGCGCAGCTGCTCGTTGATCCCCGCGGGCGTCTCGTGCGCGAGCGCCAGTTCGGAGAGGCTGCGTGAACCGTCGTCGAGCGCACCGGCGAGACCACGGAACATGCTTCGGACGTAGCCCTCCGCCGCGGGGCCGCGCACGCCGTGGGAGTCGAGCCACACGGCGATGGCCGAGAGGTACGCGAGGTGCGTCGGGAGGGTCGCCGTCGTCGCCTGGATCGCGTCGAACGCCGCCGCTTCGTCGACGGCGAGCGTCCCGCCGAGGCCGTCGAACAGTTCGCTCGCGCGCGCATCGGGCGCGAAGATCGCCGTGACGCCCTCGCGCTGTCGCACGGACGGTAGCGGGATCGCGCGGACGACCGTGACGTGCTCACCGGTCGACTGTCGCACCGACTCGTGTGTGAGCCCGGCGACCGCGCTCACGAGAAGTCGGCCCTCCGGGATGCGGAGCTCGTCGAGAACGTGCACCGCGATATCGGGACGCACCGAGAGGATCACGGTCGCGGACGCGTCGACGACCTCCTGGTTGTCGCGGCACACGCGCACCGAGGGGTACCTCGCCGCGAGCGCCGCGGCGGTCTCGGCGTTGCGCGGCGAGAGGTACACGGGCGGCGCCTCGTCCCGCCCCTCGCACAGCCCGTCGACGATCGCGCTCGCGATCTCGCCGACGCCGATGAGGCCGACTGCGCCGATCACGTCGAGCGTCGATCCGCCGGATCCTCGGGACGAGGGATCGTGATCATGCGCACCTGCCTCGGTCACGTCGCCACGTCCGTTCGGGCCGACATCGTGCACTCAGCGTGCGGTCGCGACCAGGTTCCGAGCGGCGACGGCCCGTTGCTGGAGGTCGTTCCAGATCCATCCCGCGGTCGCACTCGACACGGGGACGTTGCACCAGAGCTGCTGGCCGTTCGGTGACGTCACGCGAATCTCGTAGCCGCCCTCCACCCGGGTCTCCTTCACGAGCAGGAGCAGGAGACTGAGGAGCAGGAACCACGCACCGATGATGGCGACGACGATCGCCCACGTCGGCGTGCGGCTCACCGAGCGGGTCATGTTCGTCACGAAGACCTCGGCACCGGCGAGCGGGATGCGCCCCTGGGGCGAGGAGATGCCGTTCGGGGTGAACGCGATGTCGCCGACCATGACCGTCTGTCCGTTTCCGGGCGGGAGTGCGAGCGGTTGCAGCGACGCCGCGGACCCCGCGGGCTGCATCGATGCCGCCGACGGGGGCGTGGGAGCGAACTGGCGGTTGGGGTCGGCGTAGGGGTCGTGGGTCATTCGGGTCCTCCGGAGTCGGTGCGCTCGTCGTCGGCAAGCATAGGTCGCCGGGACGACGACGCGACTGCCCCGTCTTCCCGCAGGACCCGGCGTCGGCGTGTCGATGATGAGCGAGTGCACGAGTCCACCGCCGGCGTCCCGCGGGCGGATGCGCGACGCCGCTCGTGGCTCAGATGCCGACGTGCATGCGACGTCGGAGCGACTCCTGCGACGCATCGGCGCGGCCGAATCCGAGCTTTCGGTGCGCCTCCACGACGGCGATGTCGTCCTCCCGTTCCGCGAGGAGCCGCAGCGGCTCGACCCAGCTCTCCTCACCGACCGGGACGATGACCTCGACGCCGGATCGGACGAGCGCGAGCACGACCGACGCCAGGCCGGGGTGCGCCGGAACGGGAGACGGGGCCCGGGCCGGCGCTTCGATGCCGACGAGATCGTCGACGCCGCAGCCCGCGGACAGCTCGGTGACGCGGAGCTGCGGCATGCGCAGCAGGAAGGCGTGCGATCGGTATGTCGGTGAGGGCTTCGAGATCGGCGTTCCGCGTGACTCCCCTGAGATGCAGGTCCGTGAGCGCGGGCAGATGGGTGAGTGGTTCGAGCGACGTCATGCCCGGATCGTCGCTCGCCGATACCCAGAGGCGCTGCAGACCGGTGCACGCGGCGAGCGGACCGAGGTCGACCGTCCCCCCGAATCGGACCGCCAGGCCCGTGAGGCCGGCGACGGCGTCGATTCCGTCCAGGTCGGTCGTGCTGCCGAGGTCGAGCCGCCACGACGAGGGCACGAACATGCGCGACGCGAAGGCTCGTCGATCGAACCGGCCCCACATCGCGTGCAACTCGTCGAGCTCGGCGGCGCTCCACCTCGCACGTGCGTAACGCGCGAGCACGTCGAGCGCGGCGGGCGTGCCGATCTGCCCGAGCGCTCGCAGGGCCGCTCGGCGCTCGGGCGCTCGTTGCGTGGTCGACGGGGCGAGCACCTCGGGGTCGGCGTCGGGGTGTGTCTTGAGCCACGTGCGCACCTCGGAGACCTTCGAGGGGAGGTCCGACGGCGTACCGGGAGCGGCAGCGTCGGCCGCCGTCGCCGTGGGTGTGGTCGCGTGCTTCTTCGCGGCCCGCGCGATCTTCCGGATCTTGTCGTCGCTCTCGGCGCGGACCTCCGCCGGCAGGGCGTCGAGCACGCTCGCGTCGGCTCGCGCCGCGAGCGTCAGGAGCCCCCAATGAATGGCGCCGAAGCGACGGCTGCGCACGGGGTCGTCTGTTTCGATGTCGAGGTCGCGCGCGAGCGCCGGGTCGCGGAAGAGCTGGAGTGCGGCCGTCTCGAGCGGAGGATCGGCGGGGCGCTTTGCCGTGCCCGCGATGACGTTCCGGTAGTTCGAGTAGTCCATGAACCGATCGAAGAGCGCGGTCGTCTCGGACCGCCCGATGATCGCCGCGAGTGCCCTCGCGACCGGGTCAGTGCCCCACTCCAGTTCCCACATGGTGACTCCCCCTCTGCGCGCACGCCGCTCACCCTCGACACCACCGTGCCATGGCACTCCGACGACTCTATCCAGGACGTCGGACACGCGATCAACAGCAATGGGCCCAGATCAAGGCAATAGTGAAGCCGATGCCGAACAACCGACTTCTCGGAGAGCGGGCATCCAAGCGTGCCCGGACAAGACAGGTGGGCAACCTGCATGAAGGAAGGATCCCGTTCTCGCGGCCGGACGGCACCCTGCATCGCGTCGCACGCAGCATGGCAGGCGCACTCGTGTCGAGTATTTACGTCCCGGGCATTGGGGGCTCTTCGGACATTTGGTGGGGGTGAGGCTCGCCGGGTGATGGTCGGCGGGTAGGGGTCGAGGTCCCGGAGGATCAGTAGCGCTAACTGTCTGATCGACTCCGAGGACCTCGATGTGCTTCACCCTACTTCTGGGTGCGCTGACGCGCGCTCCGCCGATCCGTGTTCCCGCTGCGACGTTCTGCTCGGCCTTCCCGGTGTCTATGTCGAGCACGCCCAGCGCCGTGACGGGCTGCTGGTCGTGACGGTCTCGAGCCTGGCAGCTCCGATCGGGTGCCTGTCGTGTGGAGTCATCGCGACCAGTCGCGGCCGGCGCCGTCGCGTGCTTCATGACGTGCCCGGGACGACACGGGTGCGGATCGTGTGGCGGCAACGGGTCTGGCGGTGTGGCGAGGAGGATTGCGTGCGGAAGACGTTCGTGGAGCAGCTCCCGGATCTGGTTGCCCGACGCGGGTCGATCACCCAGCGCGCCGTGGCATGGGCGATCGGGCAGCTACGCCGCGAGCACGCGACCGTTCACGGTCTGGCCCGTCAGCTCGGCACGTCGTGGAAGACGGTGTGGCGCGCGGTTGAGCCCGAGCTCGTCAAGTCGGCGGCCGATGAGTCCCGGTTCGAGAACGTGACCACGCTCGGCGTGGATGAGCACACGCTCCGAGCCTCCCCATCACGTCGATCCCCGCAAGCGCGGCCCGAAGGAGCTGACCGGGATGGTCGACCTGAGCCGCGACGACCACGGAACGACGCGGGCCAGACTGCTCGATCTCGTGCCCGGCCGGTCGGGGAAGGCCTACGCGTCCTGGCTCGCAGACCGCGGCGATGCGTTCCGGAAGAACGTGCAGGTCGCGGCGTTGGACCCGTTCGCCGGCTACAAGACCGCGATCGACGACAAGCTCGAAGACGCCACCACGGTGCTCGACGCGTTCCACGTCGTCAAGCTCGGCACCGCCGCTGTGGACGAGGTCCGCCGCCGCGTCCAGCAAGACACCCTCGGACATCGCGGACGGACCGGCGACCCGCTCTACGGAATCCAGACGATCCTCCGCGCCAGGGCAGAGAACCTCACCGAGAAACAGCGGAACAGGCTCGCGACGACGATCAAGGCCGATCCCGCGCACGACGAGGTGTTCGTCGCATGGCAGTGCGCCCAGCAACTCCGCTCCGCCTACCACCAGAAGGACCTCGCCGCCGGGCGGCGGATCGCCCAGAAGGTCGTCGACTCGTTTCACACCTGCCCGATCCCGGAGATCGCGAGGCCCGGCCGCACCCTCCGCCGTTGGCGGGCAGCGTTCCTGGCCTACTTCACGACCGGGAGATCATCGAACGGCGGCACCGAGGCCGTCAACGGGATCATCGAGCTCCACCGCCGCCTCGCCAGAGGGTTCCGCAACCGTCACAACTACCGACTCCGCATGCTCCTCGCCGCCGGAGGCCTCACACCATGACCCCCACCAGATGTCCGAAGAGCCGCATTGAGGGAGGTCGCCGCCGCGAGTGCATCGACGGGGCCGGAGACACGCGCAGCGAGTTCGAGCCCGCGGTCCGTGGTCCGGACACCGGTGCGATCCCGTGCGACGAGCACATAGCCGAGGTTCCGCTCGAGACGTGCGATCTGTTCGGAGACGGACGACTGGGCCGAACCCAACTCGTCCGCGGCGGCCGAGAAGGATCCGGCCCGGTGGACCGCGAGGAACACGCGCAGTGCGTCCCATGAGACGGGGCGGCTCATGGCCGCAACCGCTCCGGGCTCGCACCGATCCCACCGGTTGCCCGCGTCATCGCGCCGATCTCACACGCCCGGCACGGCCCCGCATCGGTCCACGGCCGGTGCACCCCGCCGCACCGATCAGTCCGCGGCGTCGATCGCCGCCTCGAGGCGTTCGAGCTTGCCGGTGAGTTCGCCCTGGAAGCCGGGACGGATATCGGCCTTCAGTACGAGCGAGACGCGCGACCCGAACGGCTCGACCGCTTCCGTGGCGCGCTTCACGACGTCGAAGACCTCGTCCCACGTGCCCTCGATGGTCGTGAACATCGCGTCGGTGCGGTTCGGAAGCCCGGAGTCGCGCACGATCCTGACAGCCGCGGCGACGGCGTCGTGCACGCTTCCGTCGCTCCGACCGGTTCCGCTGGGTGCGACCGAGAACGCTACGAGCATGAGGGACCTCCTGGTTCGGACGGATCTGGTGCTTCCACCCCACAGTGAACCACGCTCCCCTCCCGCCGATCGCCACGAGCGACTCCCAGGGGACGGCGTGCTGGCGCTCACCGCCGACGGCGCGGCCGCACCCCGATCACGCTCTCCCCTCGGCGTGGCGCCATCGGAGCGCGAACGCATGATCGATCTCGACCATGATCGCCCACGCCATGGTTTCGATCTCGCTCGCCGTCAGTCCGAGCCCGTGGCCGGTGTTTCCTTCGTCGATCGCAGTGCGGACGGAGGCCTCCAGCCGGTCCAGGGCTCGACGCTCCCCCGTATCGTCCGCCTGCACCCCCTCGTGGACATGGCGAATCCGATCCGACGGCGCGGAACGCGGACGGTCCGCACTCGGCACCGGGTCCGCCCCCTGCGCCCCGAGCACGGGCGCGGCGTCCGCGTGGAGCGTCCGGTGCTCGCCGAACCAGGGCCCCGCCGCCTGCCTCGACGCGAGCGGCGGACTCTCGAGCAGACACGTGCCGCAGCGAGCGATGGTCGCCCCGTCCTCCTCCCACACGTGCACCCCGGGCCGGCGCCAGCGGTACTCCGCCGCCCGTTCGACGATCGCGAGGACCGGGACCGCGAGCTCGACGACCTGCGTGCTCGACAGGCCGGACGCCGCGATCGCGTTCTGCATCCGGATCTCGTAGCCGATGAGCTCCAGGAGCAGATGCCGCTGCCGTCCTGCGAGGCCTTCCGGCTCCATCGGGTCCACGGGGTGCGACGGGCTCACGAGACCTCTCCGGATCGAGCGAGGGCGGCGGGCCGCCGCGGCTCGACCGATTGTCGCAGGTGCAGGCAACCACACGGCACGCCGGCCCACACTCCACGCTCAGTTCTTCGCTACCGCCGCCGAGACGAGGGGAGCGAACTGGTCGGCCGCCCACACGAGGCTGAGCGGTGACGGGAAGGCGAGTGCGAACGGGACGCCCTCGGTCTTCGGCACGACCACGACCGCATCACGCTGCACCGCGGGCAGCCCCGCCCACAGGGCCTGCGCGTCGAGCTCCGACATCTGCTCGGTCGTGTCGGGGATCGCCCAGAGCACATCGGCGTCCATGTTCGCCAGGTTCTCCCACCCGAGCATCGCCTTTCCCTGCGCGCAATCGATGCCCGTCGCGTAGTCGCTCAGCACCATGCCGAACTCGGTCATGACGCGCGCCAGGTTGTCGTCGGTCGAGCACAGGAGCGCGAAGCCGTCCTGCGTGGGCGAGATGATCGCGTTGTACGTGACGCCCTCGAGTTCGGGGTGCGCTTCGCGGACGCCCGCGAGGCTCGCTTCGGCGTCGGCGACCGCCTCCGACGCCTCGGCACCGTGTCCGGTCGCCTCACCGATCTTGGCAACGGAGTCCTGCCATGCATCGGCGTTCGGCTCGGTGTCGAAGTGCACCACGGGCGCGATCGAACTGAGCTTGTCGTACGTCTCCTGTGTCAGCCCGAAGAAGGTGGTGCCGACGATCAGATCCGGCTCGGTCGCCGCGATGGCCTCGACGTTCAGTTCCTCCGTCGAGACCTCGACACGAGGCGTGTCGGCCGGATAGATCGCCTTCTGCCACGGGTACATGCCAGAGCCGCCGGTCGCCGCGTCGATCTGGGCCGTGTACGGAATCGCGATCGGCTCGACGCCGATGCTGAGGAGCATGTCCGCATCGGTGGGCGAGAGCGCGAACACTCGCTGCGGCACCGCGGTGATCTCGCTCGATCCGAATGCACCGCTCGTCGTGACCGCGGTGCCGTCGTCGGCACCCGCCGACGGTTCCGCGTCGCCGGAACCGGTGCAAGCCGTGGGGAACAGCGCGGCGGCGGCGAGGACGGCGACGAGGCCGCGCGTCGCGCGCCAGGGACGAGTGACGTGCATGGTGATCCGTTCGCTTTCGACTCGGGTCCGGCCCGCCGCTCCGACGTCGGGGGCTCCGGTGTAGGGCCAACTTAGTGTTACCTAACCGAATCGACTATCGTTCGGAGCAGACGCACGATCACGAGGAACGGACACTGGATGTCACTTCAGGACGATTCATCGTCATCAGTTCCCCCGAGCGTCGAGGACCGTGTCGAGACACGGACATGGACCGAGATCTCGTCGTTCGCCCAGGAGATCTCGCTCCCCGTCATGCTGCCCGAACACCATCACGACGAGCATCAGCTCATGTGGGTCACCTCCGGGAGTGCCCTCGTCACGACGCGACTCGGCGCCTGGCTCGTGGCGCCCGGCAGCGGGCTCTGGATGCCCGCAGGTGTGGCGCACACGATGTCGATGTCACCGCCCGGTTCGTTCCGGACGCTGTATCTGGTGCCCACGCTCACGCCACCCGGCCCCCGCTGGGAGTGCGCGCACTCGCTCACCGTCGGGCCGACACTCGGCGCGATCATCCACCGGCTCGACGGCACCGCGCTGGACGACGAGCGCCGCGCCCGCAGCGCGGCGGTCCTCGTGGATCTACTCGACGAGTCCTCGCTCGGCGAGTCCACGCTGCCTGTCCCGGACGATCCACGGGCGGAGATCGTCGCGCGCTCGATTCTCGGCAACCCAGCGGATGCCCGCGACCTGCACGAGTGGGCCGACGAGATCGGCGTCAGCACGCGAACCCTCGCACGAGCGTTCCGAGAGGAGACGTCACTCACGTTCAGCGCCTGGCGTGCGCGTGCTCGCCTCGGCGCGGCGCTCGGCCACCTGCAGGACGGTGCGAGCGTCGACGAAACCGCGAGCGCGGTCGGCTACGCCACGGCCTCGGCCTTCATCGTCGCGTTCCGGGCACTGATGGGCACGAGCCCCGGCGCCTATGCACGGAGTCATCGCCCGCGCCGGGCGACGTGATGCCGCCGGGACTCGCTCGCGGACGAGCCGAGTGCGGCGGCCCCGAATCCTCGTCGCGTCACGCGTCACGCCGCCGCACGGGCGGCTAGACTCGACGCGGTTCGGGGCGGTAGCTCAGCTGGTCAGAGCAGGCGACTCATAATCGCTCGGTCACGGGTTCAAGTCCCGTCCGCCCCACGGTTTCGGACGTACCAGAACAGCTGATATCGGAAGTCGCGGGCATCAGCGCGAGGGCGGCGAGTGGCTGAACCGGTCTCTCGTGCTCGTTGATCTCAAGGCCGTTGGTGAGCGCTTGGGTCGCCGACAGCGTGCCGTGTTCAGCGGTACGCGCAGCAGTCCCCTCGATCCTCACCGGCAGACGTCACTGCGCCCTCGAACTCCTACTCACTCGCGGCGACCTCCGTCCCCTCCTCTGTTCCAGAGCATGGGCGCCGAGACTCTCCCTGCCGACGGATCAGCGACATGCGCGGCGCGGGCAGACATTGCCCACTACTCGGCACGTCCTGAGACGAGACGGGCTCAGTCCGATTCGCCGCCTCCTTTTCGTATAACATTAATGACATGAACGAGCGCGAGACGATCAACGGGACCCCGGTCTCGGAGGAGCAGATCGAAGCCTGGGCAACGGAAGCGGAAGCCGGCTACGACGTGGCGGCGTTGAAGAAGCGAGGCCGTGGACGGCCGGGACGTGGTGCGGAGCCGTCGCATGTCATCGCACTGCGCCTCACAGCAGAAGAGATCAGCGCTCTGGATGCGCGCGCGGAGCTGGAGGGCAAGTCGCGCTCAGAAGTGATTCGTGAGGCTCTGGCCTCGGCGTGAGGGTCCACCCATCGGCACTCAAGCACGGGATCGATGCCGAAGACGCGATCCAGGCCGCAACATGGGCGACCTGGATCGAGGAACTCGACGACGACACTCCGGCCAGGCAACTTCGTCTCGGCTTCGACACCCGTGAACGAATGCTGGAAACAGTCGTCCTGATCTTCGACAGCGGAAACGAACTCATCATCCACGCTATGAAGGCGCGGCCTCAGATGCTCGATCTCCTGCCGTCGTCAGCGCGCAGGCTCGCGCTCACCGGGCGCGCGTCTTCGCCTCCGTGGTCGTGGGGCTCACGCCGAGCCTCTCCACGATCGTCGCGAGACCCTCGCCGTGCTTCCGGGCGGCCGGGGTTGTGTCACCCAGCCGGTCGGATCTCGCTCTCGACGACCCACTTGTGGTTCGTCATGGTCATGCCGTCCGCCTCGTAGTCGACGACGTACACGGTCTCGTCGGTGGACGAGACGATCGTCGCGGTTGCGCCCGCCATGCCGTCCATGTGGTCGGCGAGCAGCACGACCTGGCTGCCGTCGGGGAGGCGCTCGTCGCCGGCGTTCTCGATCTCCTCCTGCACGACCCACTTGTGATCGACGACGGCTTCGCCGTCCGCGCCGGTGTAGTCGACGGCGTAGGTGTACGTGTCGTACGCGCCCACGATGGTTGCGGTCGCGCCGTTCATGCCCGCCATGTGATCCGCCGTCAGGATCACCTCGGTCCCCACCGGATAGGTGGGGTCGGTGGCCGCGACCATGCCGTCGGGAACGGGGCCACCGTCCATCGGATGATCCATGTCGCCGTGCCCGCCGTGCCCGTCGTGACCGTCCTGGGCCGGCGATGACCCGACGGGCACCTCCGGAGTATCCGCACAGCCCGTGAGGGCGAGTGCACCCCCGAGCAGCAGCACCACCGTGGCGAGACGGAGCTTCGTCATCATGCGGATCGTTCCTCACCGTTCGGACTCGTCGTGGGACGGGTTCCGCGCGTCGAACGCGTTCCGCCTCGACCCGTGCGGCCCCGACACCACGGTAGCACCTCCCCATCACTCGGGCGATCGGGACGGCCCCTCGCTCGCGGGCGGGCCGAGCGAGCGACGGTCAGGTGATTGCCGCGACGATCCCCGCACCGAAAGCGCCGATGAGTATCCCTCCCGGCAGTGCGAGGAGCGACAGGTATCCGAGTCGGCGTCCCGTGCGCGCGAATCGCGTCGATGCCCCCGCCTCGTTGCTCGCACGGATGCCGATGTGCCCGAACACGATCACGAGGATCAGGGGGACGAGTCCGACGATCGCCAGCACGAATCCGAGTTGGGCCGGGAGCCGGGCTCCCGTCGCCGCCGAAGCGAACCCGGACAGGATCATCAGCAGAGCGATCACGACACCGAGCGATGCGACCACGATGCCGATCACGAACGACGCATACGCGATCCCGGGCACCGCCCCGTGCGCCGTGGCCGTCCCGAGTGGCGTTGACGCGGGTGCCGGAGCCTGGAACTCGGGCGCGAGGGGTTGCTCGAGCGGCCTCGATACGTCCGCTGCGGCATCTGCGTCGGGCACCGAAACGGGTGGCGGGTGCGCTGCGCCGGGCTCCGTGCCGGACGGAACCGGCCCCGAGGGAGCCGCGGTCGGGGTGGCCGCCGCATCCGATGAGGTCGTGGGCTCGAGTGAGCCCGTCCGGGCGGCGTCGCGCTCATCGGACGGTTCACGAGGTCGCAGGGCTTCGTCGTTCACGCTCACGGAGTGTAGGTCCTCGATCCGAGCGATGCTCGGGTGTGTCGTCCGTCGCCGATGCTGCGCGGGTCGACGCACCGCTCGGTCTCGTGCGGGCCAGGGAGCCACCCGTGCGAAGTCAGTTCGTGGACGTGACGGCGATGCACACGAATGCTGCGCCGATGCTCCCGGCCGGTAGGGCGATGAGCGACAGATAGCCGAGCAGGAGGCCCGTCCGCGCCGCGGCCGTCGAGGCGCCCAGCGCACGGCTCCGGCTCAAGCCGATGTGCCCGAGCACGATCGCGAGGACCAGTGGGACCAGCCCGAGTATCGCGAGGAGGAAGCCGGTCCCGAGCAACCGATCGGAGCCGACCTCGGCGACGACGAGCTCGGAGAGCGTTATCACGGCGGCGATCACGACTCCGAGCGATCCGACGACGAACCCCAGCACCCGCGACGCGCGGGCGGCGCCCGGAACCGTGCCGGACGCGGGCCGGGCGACCGGGTAGGTGCCCGGAACGGACATCGGCCACGGAACCCCCGCCGCAGGCGCGGGAGGTGGAACCGCTGACGCAGGCGCAGGAGGCGGGGCGCAGGCCGCCGGCGTCATCGCCCGCTCCCCCGGTGCCGACGTCGGTGGACTCGGCGTGAGGACGCTCGCCCCTGTCCCCCGTCGATCAGCTGTGCCGTGTCCGCTCGCACGTTCGGCGCCGGGCGATACGGCGAACGCCGTGTCTCGGTCGACGTGTCGGTGCCCGGGGGTGCGGCGGACGTCGCCGCCACCGTCGCGCTTCCGGTCACGGGGCCGGATTCGGGGCGTGAAGGGCCCGCGACCTCGTGCTCGTCCGATGACTCGTCGGCGCTTCGGACATCGTCCTGCATGGTCCGTGACTCTAGCCGAGCGGTCCTCGAAGACGCACCGTCGGTTGCCCGCCCCTCGCAGCACCCCGAGCCACGGCCGTCGACCGTCCTTCCACCCGCCGACGCGTCACACGAGCCACAATGCGAGCGCGCCGATGGCCGCGCTCGAGAGCACGAGCACGGCGAGCGCACGCGGTCGGAGCTGTTCCCTGACGTGGAACAGGTAATCGCCCCACCCGGCGCACTCCTCCGTGCCGGGATAGACGAGCCGACGTGGCCGCCAGGTGCAGATGACGAGCCAGTCGATCACGACGATGTCGAAGATCGCGAACAGGGTGCTCACGACGAGCGCCATGAGCGAGAGCTCCAGAATCCCGGCCGTGTCGGTGCGCGCGGCCCAGCCCACGACGACCGCAGCGACGCACGTGAAGAGGACGACCACGAACACGATGCCCCCGATCAGCCCCGACCCTTTCTCGGCCCGGGTCGGTTGCGGGGCCTCCTCCCTGACGTCGTCGGGATAGTCGTCGATGAACGCGTACGGTGCGAGGAACTCGATCGCGAGGAGAAACGCTCCGCACACGAGCGCCGCGAGCGTGCCGAACCCGAGTGCGTGGCCCCACCAGGCCGCGCCGGACATCGTGTCGACCACGTTCACCTCGGCCAGCATCGTCCCATCGAAGCAGAGGCGCGAGCGACCTGCCGGCGCACGGCGCTCCTCCACGATCACTGCACGTCGGCCCTCGGAGCTGGCCCGTGTCCGGCCCTCGCCCTAGCGTTGGGTGCGACGCCGAGGTCGAGGCACCAGCTTCGCCCGGCGCCACCGTCCGTGCGACCGCACGGACGTCCGGACGCATTCCGCTCCAACGTGAGGACCACAATGGCCCAGCTGCTCCCCTATCTCAACTTCCCCGGCACCACCCGCGAGGCGATGACCTTCTACGCATCGGTCTTCGGTGGCGAGGTCGGCTTCTCGACCTACGGTGAGTTCAACGCGGCCCCGGAGGGGCACCCCGCATACGACGCAATCATGCACTCGCAACTGACCGGTGGTGGCGCGACCCTCATGGCCGCCGACGCCGTCGAGAACTTCGGCCCCCCGGTCGTCTACGGCAACAACATCTCGCTGTCGTTCGTCGGACCGGAGGAAGAGCTGTTCCGCGGCTACTTCGACGCGCTCGCCGATGGCGGCACGGTCATCATGCCGCTCGACAAGCAGGTCTGGGGCGACATCTACGGTGCGGTCGTCGACCGCTTCGGCATCAACTGGATGTTCAACATCGAGGTCGCCTCGGCCGAGAGCGCCTGACGTTTCGCCGCGCCCCGGGCGGGCCCGTCCGCTGCGGTCAGCGGACGGGCCCGCCCGGCGCCAATTGGTGTCACGCGAGACGTGCGTTCGCCGCGCCGACGGTTCGCTGTTCGTGAAAATCGAGTACGCGCTGCTCTACCGGACTCGGCGGTGGCCCCGATCGGAACAGCGGGGCACAGACCTTCGCGCCCTTCGATCGCCGTTCGTAGTCACCGAGCCACCGCTCGTGCCGTGCCGCGGCATCGGGCGATTCGCGCGGCCACCGCTCCTGGGCCCGCCCGGCCCCGACCCGCCACGGCTTGGGTGAGAGGCGCGCGCGGAACGTGCCCTGGACATCGCACAGCCGCATATAGAGCGGGTCGGACCCGAGTTCCTCGAGCAGCTGCCTCGAGCCGTCGTCCGTCGCGACGAATCCCGTGCCCGTCACGAACACTCGGAAGCCGCCCGCCGTGCGGTACGCGTGCACCCCGAGCGACGAGTGCGTGTCGGCGAAGGCGCGGATCCGACGTTCGTCGGGCGACACCTCCGTAGCGGGCTTCGGACGACCGAAGAGCGCGCGGAAGAACCCACCACCGTCCACGGGCTCCTCGGTCGCGTCGACGTCGGCGATGAGCACGACTTCGGTCGTGAGCACGGTCGCGCCGTACGCGTTGCGGGTCACGAATCCATCGGGATCGGTGCGATCGCCCAGGACCTCGAGCAGTTCCTCCCGCAGTGGCGAAAACGGATAGTACTCCGCACGCTTCGACCGGCCGAGGGACGGTCCCCCACGGTCGATCAAGCGGCGGAGCCGGTCGGCGGCGACCGAACGCGCCTCCGTCTCCGACTCGTCGGACCAGCCCCAGATCCGCAGGGTCAGATGCCGACCGGACGCGTCGGCCACGTCCGTCTCGGTCGAACTCCAGAATCTCGGTGGAAGGTGCATGGGCGCTCCGACGGTCAGGGGCGAATGTGATTGTCGCCGTTCACGATCCACTTCGTCGTCGTGAGTTCGCCGAGTCCCATCGGGCCGCGGGCGTGAAGCTTCTGCGTCGAGATGCCGAGCTCGGCGCCGAGTCCGAACTCGCCACCGTCGGTGAAACGCGTCGAGGCATTGATCATGATGGCCGCGGAATCGATCTCCGCCGCGAAGCGCTCGGACGACGGGAGATCGCGCGTGAGGATCGCCTCCGTGTGCCCCGACGAGTACGTCCGGATGTGGTCGATCGCCTCGTCGAGGTCGGCGACGACGCGCACGGCGATCTCGGGCGCGAGGTACTCCGTCTCCCAGTCGGTCTCGGTCGCGACGAGCACGCCGTCGCCCGCCGCCACCGTGCGCTCGTCCCCGTGGACGGTCACCTCGGCGGCCGCGAGCGCCGCGAGCGCCGTCGGAAGGAACGCGTCGGCGACGGCCTCGTGCACGAGCAGCGTCTCGGCCGCATTGCAGACCCCCACGCGCTGCGTCTTGGCATTGAGCACGATCGGCAATGCCGCCTCGAGATCTGCCGTCGCATCGACGTAGACGTGGCAGTTGCCGACCCCGGTCTCGATGACGGGAACCGTCGATTCACGCACCACGGTGCGGATGAGGTCGGCACCGCCGCGAGGCACGAGCACGTCGACGAGTCCGCGCGCGTGCATGAGCGCCACGGCGCCGGGACGACCGTACGCGTCGATCGACTGCACGAGATCGGCGGGCAGATCGAGGGATTCGAGTGCCCGCCCGAGCACGCGGACAATGACCTCGTTGCCCGACTGGGCGGCCGAGCCGCCGCGGAGCACGACGGCGTTGCCGCTCTTGATGGCGAGCCCCGTCGCGTCGACCGTCACGTTCGGGCGCGCCTCGTAGATCATGCCGACGACCCCCATCGGCACCCGGATCTGTCGCAGTCGCAGTCCGTTGGGAAGCGTCGAGCCGCGGACGACCTCACCGACGGGGTCCGGGAGACCGGCGACCGTGCGGAGCGCGTCGGCAATGGAGGCGATGCGGGCCGGGTCGAGCGCGAGCCGGTCGAGGAGTCCCGCGGCCATGCCCCCGTCGCGACCCCGTTCGAGGTCGAGCGCGTTGGCCGCGACGATCTCGTCGGCCGACGCGACGAGCGCGTCGGCCATCGCGACGAGGGCCGCGTCCTTCGTGGCACGCGTCGCGTTCGCGAGGGAGCGGGCGGCGAGTTTCGCTCGCCGCGCGACCTCGAGCACGGCCTGCGTCACATCACCCACGGGCGGCTCCGGAACGATCGCCTCGCGATCGAGATCGGTCTGCCCCTGGGTCACCGCGTCACAGCTCAACGTCATGCGCGCAGTCTATCGATGGCGCGTCAGGATCCCTGTTCCCGCCCGACGGGCGCGACGAGCGCCAGGTCGTCGCGGTGCACGACCTCCCGCTCGAACCGGTCCCCGAGCCGCTCACGGAGTTCCCGGGTCGAACGACCGAGCATGTCGGGCAGCTCCGACGAGTCGAACGCGACGATGCCGCGTGCCACGACCGTCCCCTCCTCGTCGACGAGTTCGACCGGCTCGCCGGGGCCGAAGTCACCCTCGACGCCCACGATGCCCGCGGGCAGCAGGGACGCCGTCCCGCGGACGATCGCTCGCACCGCTCCCGCGTCGAGCACGAGGCGCCCGCGTCCCTGGGCCGCGTGTTCGAGCCACACCTGCAGTCTCGACGCGCGCTTCCTCGTCGGTCGGAACCAGGTTCCGACGTCCTCGCCGGCGAGCGCGGCGCGCACGTTCGAGGTCGAGGTGAGCACGACCGGGATCCCCGACGAGGTCGCCATGTCCGCCGACTGCAGCTTCGTGACCATGCCGCCCGTCCCGAACGCGCTGCCGCGCCCGGAGACCTCGACCCCCTCCAGTTCGTCGATCGAGTCGACGACGCTGATGGGCTTCGTCCCCGGTCTTGACGGCGGTCCGTCGTAGAGGGCGTCGACGTCGGTGAACAGCAGCAGCGCATCCGCGCGCACGAGTTGCGCGACGAGCGCCGCGAGCCGGTCGTTGTCACCGAATCGGAGCTCGGCGGTCACGAGTGCGTCGTTCTCGTTCACGATCGGGACGGCGCCGTGCGCGAGGAGTCGCTCGAACGTGCGAGCCGCGTTGCGATAGCGCCCCCGGCGGACGGTGTCCTCCGAGGTGAGGAGGATCTGCCCCACCGGGAGCTCGTGACGACCGAACGCGGCCGTGTACCGGGCGATGAGGAGACCCATACCGACCGAGGCGGCCGCCTGCGAGTCGGCGACGATGCGGGACCGCCCGACGAGCCTGAGGGGGCCGAGCCCGGCCGCGACCGCGCCCGACGTGACGAGGACGATCTCGGTCCCCGTCCTGCGCTTCTCCGCGAGCGCGTCGACGAGTGCATCGAGCGCCTCCTCGTCGAGGGTGCCGTCGGATGCCGTGAGCGACGACGACCCGACCTTGACGACGAGTCTGGCGGCGTCGACGAGCTCGAGCCGTTCACGAATGGGGGTCACGCTGCGCTCCCGTTCCGGATTCGTCGTCTCGGCGCGGCAACTGGATCGTGCCGGTCCGCGGTGCCCCGTCGAGCGATCGGTCCTGCTCGTTCACGGAGTCCCGCGCGACCGCGCTCGCGGGCTCACCGCGATAGAGCCGCTCGAAGAGCTCGAGTGTGCGATCGATGTCGTGCATCTGCACCAGCCGGAGGCTCTCTCGCCCGAGCTCGTTCCGCTCGGAGAGCGGCATCGTCAGCACCTGGCGCAAACGGTTCGCGAGGTCGTCGGCGTCGCCGGGCTCGAACAGGTAGCCGTTCTCGCCGTTGTGCACGAGGTGCGGCAGGGCCATCGCGTTGGCCGCGACGACGGGGAGCCCCGACGCCATGGCCTCCATCGTCGCGATCGACTGCAGTTCGGCGATGGAGGGCATCGCGAACACCGACGACTCGGTGTAGAGGCGGCGCAGCTCCTCGTCGCTCACGTAGCCGTGGAACGTGGCGCGATTGGCGAGTCCGAGCGAGCGGGCCTGGTGCTCGAGGTGCTTGAGCAGATCGCCGCCGCCGGCGACGTCGAGACGCGCGCCGATGTCACCGAGCCGCGTCATCGCCTGCAGCAGCACGTCGATGTGCTTCTCGCCGGTCACGCGACCGACGAACAGCACCCGACGCTCTGGCTTCTCGCCGAAGCCGGCCGTGTAGTCACCGACGCGGATCCCGCACGAGATGGCGAGGACGTTCTCGAGGCCACCGACCTCCATGAGGAACTCGGCGGCCCGTCGCGTCGGCGTCGTGACCGCCGATGCGCGGAGCAGGGTCTTGCGCGCGTCCGCCCACCAGAGTCGCGCGAGCAGCGGCCGCAGCGCGTTCGGGAGGAGCGTGTGCTCGATGACGTTCTCGATCATCAGGTGATTCGTGCCGATGAGGCGGATGCCGCGGCGTTCCGCCTCGATGGCCACGGCGCGCCCGATGACGACGGCCGACTGGAAGTGCACGACGTCGGGCTTCACGAGGTCGAGGATGCGGGTGCAGTGCGTGCGTGCGCGCCACGGCAGCACGAAGCGCAGCCAGTCGTGCGGCGGCCAGCGGTACGACGGGAGCCGATGGACGGTGACGCGTTGGCCGCCGTAGTCCTCGAAACCCGTGCCGTGGCGGCGGCTCGATGCCGGGACGACGACGTGCACGTCGTGCCCGCGACCGGCCATGCCGGACGCGAGGTTCTCGGTGAACTTCGCCGCGCCGTTCACGTCCGGCGGGAACGTGTCACCCGCGATGAGCACCCGGAGCGGCGACGACGATTCGAGCGTCGGGTCGTCGTCGGACGGGGTTCTGTGGTCCGGGTCGGTGTTGCCCTCGTGAGTCAGTGTGGTCTCCAGCCTCGGGCGCCCGGGTCGCGGGCGCGATGCACCCGCGACAGTTTAGCGGCCCCGCGGCGACGCGTCGCCCGGCTCGAGCACGGCTCGCTTCGAGGCGGCGATCTCGGCGGGTGTCTGCCCGCGTTCGAGCACGAAGACGCCCATGACCGCCACGATGCCGCACAGCAGGAACGCGACGAAGGCGGGCCACGGGGCGCCGTCGGCCTCGCGCAGCACGACGACGCCGATCGTGACGGCGACGATGGGGTCGATGACGGTGAGCCCGGCGATGACCATGTCGGGTGGCCCCGACGCGTATGCGGTCTGCACGAAGTACGCGCCCACGACGGTCCCCGCGAGCAGTGAGACGAGGCACACGAGCGTGAGCCACTCGAAGTTGTCGTTCTGGATACGGTTGATCGTGACCTTGGCGAGGGTCGACACGAAGCCGTAGAGGACGCCCGCACCGACGATGTAGAAGATCGCCTTGAACCGCCGGCGGAGCATCGCGAAGAGGATCGTGTACGCGACCACGATGACGGCGAGGACGCCGAACACGGTCAGGAGCTCGTCCTGTGTGATCACCCGTTCGCGCGCATTGAACGCCGCGACCGTCACGAAGCTTCCGACCCCCGCGACGCACATCGCGAGGCCGAGCCATTTCACGCGACTGAACGGGATGCCGGTCGCCCGCATCGTGAGGAAGGTCGTGAGCACGAGCGAGACGACGCCGAGCGGCTGCACGACGATGATCGGCGAGAACGCAAGGCTGCCCAACTGCAGGACCACGGCGCAACCGAGCATGAGCGTGCCGATGACCCACGACGGCCGCCGGAACAGTCGGGCGATCTGCTGGATGCTGAGGCCCGTGGCCGCGTCGCTCGTGGCGGCCTCGACCTTCGTGACGCCGCGGTGCTGATAGAGCGCACCGAGCGACATCATGACCGCCCCGCACAGCGCGAGTGGAATTCCGATCCACTGTCGGGACGTGAGTCCGGATACCGCGTCGGCGGCGGTCAGGAGGTCGATGGGCACGTTCGGGATTTTACGCGTGGATACCCTTGGCACATGTCGATACTCCCCATCCGAATCTACGGTGAGCCCGTTCTGCACGAGGTCGCGACGCCGGTCGGCGAGGTGACCGACGACATCCGCTCCCTCGTGGCCGACATGTTCGAGACGATGGACGCCGCGCCGGGCGTCGGACTCGCGGGCCCCCAGGTCGGTGTCGGGAAGCGTCTGTTCGTGTTCGGCTACACGGAGGACGACGGCACGGTGCGTCGTGGTGTGGCGATCGATCCCGAGCTCTGGATCGCCCCCGCGGAGCCGGAGTCACTCGAGGAACTCGACGAGGACGAGGAGGCGGAGGGCTGCCTGTCGTTCCCCGGCGAGCGTTTCGCACTGCGTCGGTCACCCCGGGCTCTCCTTCGGGCGCGGGATCTCGACGGTGCACCGTACGAGCTGCTCGCGGAGGGCTGGTTCGCCCGCATCCTGCAGCACGAGTACGACCACCTCGACGGCATCATCTACGTCGATCGGCTCGACCGGCCCGATCACAAGCAGGCGTTCAAGATCATGCGCAAGCGCTCGTGGGGCGGGCCCGGCAAGGCGTGGCTGCCCGGTGCGGACGAGCTCGACGGCGTTGCGTGACCCCGAGCACGGAACGACGCCGCGTCCTCACGGGACACGGACCCGCCAGGCGACGACCGCGACGGTGAGGAGGGCGCCCGCGAGCATCGCGCACGCCCCGAGCCGGGGGTCGGACGTCGCGAGCGCGCCGCCGATCGCGCCGCTCGCGAGGACGAGGATCGGTCCGTCGAGCTGCCACGCGGCGACCGCGAACACGGACACGTCGCCGAACGCGGTCGGGACGGGGGCGAGCAGCGCGACCGGCAGCGGCCCCTTGACGCTCTCCATCGCGATGGCACCGGTCGCGCACGCGGCGACGGCGAGCGCGTCGACGAGGTGCCACGACGGGCCGCCCGTGACGAGGGCGGTCGCCGCGATCACGATCGTGCCGGCGACGAACGGCCAGGTGGCGTGTGCGGCGAGCGCCCGCAGCGGTGGGCCGCCGAACACGGGTGGCCCGAGCAGCGTCGAGCCCGCATCCCGAAGGCCCGTGGCGAGGCTCGTCTGACCGATCAGCGCGCCGAGCCCGACGAGCATCCAGACGGGCGGGCCGGCCGGTGCGAGCGCGAGCAGCAGCCCGGACGCGACGAGGACGAGCACACCGGTGAGCGCGACGACCGGCCGCCGCGCGGCCCCGATCGCATCCGCGAGCGGGATCACGAACGGCCGCGGCACCGGGAGAACGGCCCGCCAGGTGCGGCCGATGGTCGGGCTCGCACGGAGTTCCCCGACGGCGCCCGCTCCGTCGAGTGCGCCGACGGCCGTACCGACCCGCTCCCACCGCGCCGCCTGCCGAACGAGTTCCGGCCCGGCGAGGCCGTCGAGCAGCCACGGGATCGCGACGGCACCGATCACGGCGGCGACGGCGAGCGCGATCGTCGGGTCGAGCCATGCGGGCTCACCCGCCGCGCCGGCCGAGCGCCACAGCGTCTCCAGCGCTCCCCACGGCAGGAGCCGCCGGACGGGCTCGAACGCGAGGCCGAGCAGTCCGAGCGCGGCGATCGCGCACGGAGCGAGTTGCGCGCCGCGTGGTGGAAGTCGCTGTCCGATGAGCCACGTGACCGCGGCCACGACGCCGACGAGGAGCGTGCCGACGAGCACGGTCGCCGCACCGCTCGGTGTCCAGACACCGGCGAGCACGAGTGCCGTGGCGACGAGCGCGACGACGACGGTGAGCGCAGCCGAGAGCGCGATGGCCGCGGTCGTGACGGCGCGTCCGAGGACGGCCCGCCGCGGCAGCGGGCCGCTCGCGACGATCCAGGCGATCGTGGGCGTCGTCACGGCGGGTCCGCGAACGGGGCCGAGCGCGGCCGCGCCCGCGAGGACCACGATCGTGACGATGCCGACGATACCTGCCGCGCCGGACGTCGCGAGCGAGGCCGCGACGGGCTGCTCGGCGAGCGCGAGAACGACCGCTCGGAGGACGGGAACGCCGACGACGAGCGCGGCGAGCACGGCGCCGTAGGCCGTCACGGCGACGTCGCTGCCCCCGCGAGCGCGCTCACGCCGCCGCACGACCGTCGCGATCGAGCGAAGCCGTCCGGCGTCACGCATCCGCGGCGCCCGGTTCCCCCTCGGGACGTGGAACGACGCGCGCATCGCCGCCGAGTCGCAGTTCGCGAGCGGCGACACGTTCGACGACCGAGCGACGGTGGCACGCGAGCACGATCGCGCACCCGTCGGACGCCCGCTCGGCGATGCGGTCACCGAGCAGCTCGGAACGCGCGTCGTCGAGTCGCTGTTCGGGCTCGTCGAGGAGCAGGAGCGAGGCGGGCCGCGCGAACGTCATCGCGAGCGCGAGCAGTTGTGCCTGCCCGCTCGAGAGCTCGTGCGGGAAGCGGCGGGCGAGCCGGCCGATCCCGAATCGGGCGAGCGCGTCCTCGGCGAAGGAGTCGGTCTCGCGCGGGGCGACACCCCACGTGAGTCCGAGGATCGCGAGCTGTTCGCGGAGCGTCAGGTCGTGGGACAGCGCGGGCCGGCCGACGAGTGAGGCGACGCGCGAGCGGAAGCCGGGGTCGCGTTCCGCCGGTGTCCGACCGTGCACGGCAACGAGGCCGCGCGTCGGCGACAGGGTGCCTGCGAGCACCCGCAGGAGCGTCGTCTTGCCCGCGCCGTTCGGGCCCGTGAGCGCCACGACCTCGCCCGGCGCGACGGTGAGGCTCGTGGGTTCGAGGATCGTCACGCCGTCCGCGTCGACCACGACGCCGACGCAGCTCGCGACGACACCCCGCGCTACCGTCCGCCCCTCGTCAGGATCCATGCCCCGAGCCTATGGGCGTGGGCTGGTTCGTCGGTGATCAGCCCATGTGTCGAACGAGCGCGCGACGTGCCTCGTCCGCGCCGACGAACACCCCGATCACCCCGCCACGGCCGTTGCGCAGCTCGTACCCCGCGGTCGTCTTCTCGACCGTGCCCGCGTACTCGGCGCCGAGTCGCGTCGCGACCGACGCGACCCACAGACCCGGTACGGGCGACGCCCACTCGATACGGCGCACGACCGCGAGCGAGCGACCGCACGGGACGGGCGCACCGACGTTCCGTTCGACGGCCCCCGTCGTCGCGTCACGACGCGCATTCGCCCTGCTCACTCCGCGCGGCCCGGACGGCCGCGCTTCCTGCATCGTCATGTCGTTCTCCATCGAACTCCGTGGCTCGGTCGGACGGACCCGAACCGTTCGGTCACCGAACCACACGGACCTGAACGGCACATCAACCGGGCGCAGATCGCCCCGGCAGCCCGACCACGCGACGCGCGATGCGTCGGCGCGAGTCCTGCCCGGGGCGAGGGAGCGTCGGATCGGAGTACAAATGACGCGTGTCGCTCGGGGCGACCGATCGAGGAGGAGCGGATGGCGAAGCTCGGGGCGAACCGGGTGCGGATCACGCGAGCGCGACGGCTCGACGGCTCGACGATCGATCTCGTCGTGTCGGCGGGCCGCATCGTGCACATCGAACCCACACGGGGACGAGGCGACGGCGACCTCGACGCCGACGGCCGCGTCGTCGTCCCGGGCCTGTGGGACGAGCACGTCCACCTCGGGCTCTGGGCCGCCTCGCGTCGACGCCTGGATCTCGCCACGGCATCATCGGCCGCCGAGGCCGCAGCGCTCATCGCCCGTGCGGCCGACGTGGCGCCGCGCGGCGAGATCCTCGTCGCGACCGGCCTGCGCGAAGGGCTCTGGCAGGCGCCGCCCACCGCCGCGCTCATGGATGCGGCGGCCGGGAACGTGCCGGTCATGGCCGTCTCGCTCGACGTGCACTCGAGCTGGTGCAGCTCGGCCCTCGCGACACGCCTCGGCATCGACCTCGGCCCCGACGGCATGCTGCGCGAGGCCGCCCACTTCAGCGCACAGCTCCGCGTGGAGGCCGAAGCCGACGAGCGGGTGCGCGACAGTTGGGTCCGGGAGGCGATCGACGCCGCCGCGGCGAGGGGCGTCGTGGGCATCGTCGATCTCGAGTTCGACGACGCGGTCGCCGCGTGGTCGCACCGCGCCGCACCACCGCTCCACGTCGAGGCGGGCGTGTACCCCCACGCCCTCGACCGGGCGATCGCTCGCGGTGATCACACGGGCCGGGCCGTCGGGCCGAACGTGGAGGTCGGGCCGCTCAAGATCATCACCGACGGCTCGCTCGGCACGCGCACGGCCTATTGCCACGCGCCGTATCCGGGCACGGCCGACCGGGGCGTCCTGGAGGTACCGCCGGCCCTGCTCGAGACGCTGCTCGTGCGCGGTCGCGACGCGGGGTTCTCACCGGCGATCCACGCGATCGGCGACGCCGCGGTCGAGGCCGTCCTCGACGTCGTCCTCCGCCTCGGACTGCACGGGCGGCTGGAGCACGCGCAACTCGTGACGCAGGCGGATGTGGCTCGTCTCGCGCGCGCCGGACTCATCGCCTCGCTGCAGCCGGCACACCTCGTCGACGACCTCGTCCTGCTCGAGCGGTACTGGCCGGGTCGTGACACGGACGCCTACCGGCTACGCAGCCTCCTCGACGCGGGCGTGCGGGTGGTCTTCGGATCCGATGCCCCCGTGTCGCCGCTCGACCCGTGGCGCTCGATCGCCGCCGCCGTCCGTCGCGGGGCACCCGACGCCACGCCGTTCGGCGTCGACGAGGCGATCGACGTCGCGACCGCGATCTCCTGCAGCGCGAGGTCGTCGATCGAGCTCGGGGAACCCGCAGACCTCGTCCTGCTCGACGACGACATCGAGCGCACTCGCCTCGAGACGATGCCCGTGTACGCGACGCTCGTCGGCGGCGATCCCGTCCACGGTCCCGTCTGACGGGACCTGGCGTCCGCGCCGGTCACCTACCGCGCCGCGCCGGAACGCAGTCGGTCGGTGCCGGGAACGACGTGGGGACCGGGCCGATCGGCCCGGTCCCCACGTCGTCAGGTCACTTCTGGAGTGCGGCCTGACCGTCGATCGTGATCTTGACCTCGTCACCGAGCGTGAGGCCACCGGCCTCGGTCGGAGCGTTCCAGCTGACGCCGAAGTCCTTGCGGTTGATCTTCGTCTGCGCCTCGAAGCCGAGCTTCGTGTTGCCGTAGCCGTCGACCGTCACGCCGCCGAACTCGACGTCGAGGGTGACGGGCTTCGTGACGCCGCGGAGCGTGAGCTCGCCGTCGACGAGGATGTCGTCCTCCTCGACGCGGACGCCCGTCGAGCGGAACGTGATCGTCGGGTACTCGGAGGCGAGGAAGAAGTCGTTCGTGCGCAGGTGCTCGTCGCGCTGCGCCTGGTTCGTGTTGACCGACGCGACCTGGATCTCGGCCTCGACCGAGCTCGACTCGATCGTGTCACCCGTCGTGATCGTGCCGGTGAACTCCTCGAACGAGCCCTTCACCTTGCTGATCGCGAGGTGACGGACCTGGAACGTGACGTCGGTGTGAGTGGGGTCGAGCGCCCAGGTGCCGGCGGTCCAACCGGGAACATCCGCTGCCGAGAATGCCATGTGTTCGTGCTCCTTCTGTTCGCGGGCCGGACCCGTCCGAGGGCCGGGTCGGTGACGGCCACGTCAACCATAACTAGTTGCACCTAAAACTATTCCCAGGCTGCGCGGGATCGCCGCGGATGACCGTGCATGTCGCTCGGAGACACCGGTGGACACCGCTCGCACGCCACATGCATAGGATCGGCCGCGTCGTCCTCACCGATCGGAGTACTCATGAGCGCCCAGGATCCCGTCGTCGTCGCGGTCGTCGCCGACCCGTACCCCTCCGTCCGCACCCGGTCCGCCGTCGAGGAGCTCCTCGCGGGCGCATCCGATGCGGGTGCCACGACGTCGATCATCGAGACGTCCGACGGCACGCTCGACGACGAACAGCGTGCCCGCATCGAGGGTGCCGACGGCGTCGTCCTCGCCTCCCCCACCTACCGCGCCACGGCGGCCTGGCCGCTCAAGCGCCTGCTCGACGAGACCGAGCGGTCGACGGGCACGGCACCCCACAGCCCGCTCCGGGGCAAGGCCGTGCAGACGATCCTGACCGGCGCGAGCGACCACCACTTCCTCGGGTCCGACCCGATCCGCGCCGTCCTGAGCGGCTTCTTCGCGGCGCAGCTCCTCTCGCCCGGGCTCTACTTCGCCGCCTCCTCGTTCACACCCGAGAAGACCCCCGAGGACGACGAGGCCCGGATCCTCCGCGCACACGGCCGAGCGCTCGTGGAACTCGCGCGAACCGTGCGTGGCAACGAGGCGTTCGAGGCGCTCTTCCCCCTCGTCTGACGCGCCCCGGCACCCGGCCGACGTTCAGCTCCGGACGGGGAGTTCACCCGACGTTCAGGCCCGCGACGGCGGCCGCTGCGAGGATCGAGCCCGTGAGTACCTCGAAGGTCGCGATCGTCGGTGCCGGCTCGGTCGGCGCGACGCTCGCCTACGCCACGCTCATCCAGGGACTCGCGCGCGAGGTGGCCCTGTACGACATCGACGCCGCCAAGGTGCGCGCCGAGGTACTCGATCTGCGACAAGGACTCCAGTTCATGCCGACGGCCACGGTCGAGGGCTCCGACGACATCGCCGTCTGCGCGGGCGCCGACCTCATCGCCGTCACGGCCGGCGCCAAGCAGCAACCCGGCCAGTCCCGGCTCGATCTCGCGGCGTCGACGACGGGCATGCTGCGCCGCCTCATGCCCGGCCTCGTCGAGGTCGCACCCGAGGCGATCATCGTCATGGTCACGAATCCGGTCGACGTCATCACGTACGCGGCCCAGCAGCTCACGGGGCTGCCCGCCGAGCGGCTCTTCGGCTCGGGCACCGTCCTCGACTCGTCCCGGCTTCGCGGCCTGATCGCGACCCGGTGCGACGTCGCCGTGCAGAACGTGCACGCGTACATCGTGGGCGAGCACGGCGACAGCGAACTCCCGCTCTGGAGCACGGCGACCGTCGGCGCGGTGCCCGTCACCGAACTCACGACCGCCGAGGAGCGTGACGCGATGGCGCACGAGGTCGTCAACGCGGCGTACGAGATCATTCGCGGAAAGGGCGCCACGAACTACGCGATCGGCGTCGCCGCGAGCCGAGTCATCGAGGCCGTGCTCCGCGACGAGCGGCGCGTCCTGCCCGTCTCCACGCGGATCGACGAACTGCACGGCATCACCGACGTCTGCCTGTCGATGCCGACGATCGTCGGGGTCGAGGGCGCGGGCCGCCGTCTCGACGTCCCCCTCTCCGACGCCGAGCTCACGGGCCTCCGGGCGAGCGCGGACTCGATTCGGGAGACCGCGCGCGGCCTCGGCTTCTGAGCCCGACCCGTCGGCACCGCCGCCCTCCTCCCCACTCGGTCGATCGCCGCGCGAGCGGCTTCCGCGGCATCGACGCGTTCCGGGGCCTGTTGCGCACCTGATCGCGTCACGAGATGACGCCCGTGGACGGACGTCCCCGGTGTCGATATCGTTCCGCGCCGGGACGAACCGCGTGCTAGCGTGACCTCCGCCGCGACCACGGTCGTGGCGAACCCACATCATCGACAGTGCGACCGACCGCCGGAGCGCGGAAGCCGGCCGCGAGCTCCACACTCGTCCGGAAGGCAGCAGCATGGCCCGTCGTCCCCGTCGAAGCGATCGATTCGATTCGCCCGTCTCCCCCGAGACCTCCGCAGGACTCCGCGTCCACGACGAGCCGAAGGCACCGCGCAAGCTCGCCTCCCGCCACGTCACGATGATCACGCTCGGGGGCATCATCGGCGCGAGCCTCTTCGTCGGGTCGGGCAACGTCATCCGTTCCGTCGGCCCCGCGGCCGTCCTCTCGTACCTTATCGGCGGACTGCTCGTCTTCCTCGCCATGCGCATGCTCGGCGAGATGGCCGCGGCCCGGCCCGCGATCGGCTCGTTCATGGAGTACGCCCGCGTGGGGCTCGGCAACTGGGCCGCGTACCTCGTCGGCTGGCTCTACTGGTACTTCTGGGTCGGCGTCCTCGCCTACGAGGCCGTCCTCGGGGGCGAGACCCTCGGCGGTTGGTTCCCGTTCCTGCCGGGGTGGGCGTGGTCGTTCGTCCTGCTCGCGATCTTCGTCGGGACGAACCTGATCTCGGTCCGGACCTTCGGTGAGGTCGAGTTCTGGCTCGCGAGCATCAAGGTCGTCGCGATCGTCGTCTTCCTCGGCGCGGGCATTCTGTTCGCGTTCGGGCTGTGGCCGAACTCGACGTTCTCGATCCCGAACCTCTGGATCCACGACGGCTTCGCCCCGCACGGCTTCGGTGCCGCCATCACGGGCGTCGCGCTCGTCATCTTCTCCTACTTCGGCACCGAGATCGCGGTCATGGCGGCCGCCGAGTCCGAGGATCCGGCCAAGGGCATCCGACAGGCGACGAGCACCGTCATCTGGCGCATCCTCATCTTCTTCGTCGGCGCCGTGCTCATCATCGCGACGATCATCCCCTGGAACGAGCTCCCGCAGCCGACCGACGTCCAGAACGCACCGTTCACGCTCGTGTTCGAGAAGTTCGGCCTACCCGGCGCCGCGATCGTCATGCAGCTCGTGATCTTCACGGCCGTCATCTCGGTGCTCAACTCCGGCCTCTACTCGGCGTCGCGCATGCTCTCCTCGCTCGGCGAACAGGGCTTCGCGCCGCGCTTCGTCGCCCGCAAGTCGCGCACCGGGATCCCGGTCTGGGCGCTGCTCGCGTCGACGATCGGTGGCGTCGTGGCGACGATCGTGAAGGTCGCCGCCCCCGAGTCGCCGGTCTTCGACTTCATCATGAACTCCGCGGGCCTCGTCGCCCTGTTCGTGTACGTCTTCGTCGCACTGACCCAGATGCGCCTTCGACAGAAGATGACGCCCGAGGAGATGGCCGGCCTCAAGCTGCGGATGTGGCTGCACCCGTGGCTCAACATCTTCCTCATCGCGGCGATCGCGGGCGTGTTCGTCATCATGCTGTTCTCCGAGCAGGGCCGTTCGCAGGTCGTCGCGAGTCTCGTAGCGACGGCGGCGCTCGTGATCGTCTGGCCGTTCGTCCGTCGTTCGCTCGCGAAGCGCCGCGCGACGGCGAGCACGAACGCCGCCGCCGCGGGCGAGACCGCGGGTATCGATCCGAAGGTCGACTGACCGCGGCTCACGCCCGGCCGGCGGTCCGCGATTCGCCGTTCGCGATTCGGGGACGCCACGACGGCCCCGACGTCCCATCGACGTCGGGGCCGTTTCGTGTCCGCCGTCGGGCGGGACCGTCGCGATCCACGACGCACCACCACGCGACGACGATGCGGGTCGTGCTTCCCTGCGACGCACCCCACGATGAGTTCATCCGCAGATTTTCTGAACACCCGTGCAACTCGCATGCGAAGTTGCGATAAAGGATTGGGTGCCTTGCACCGCATAACTGATACAGTCGTTCAGAAATTTGGCGCAACCGTCTCGGCGCCCTGTCGATGCGGTGAACACAGGAGTTTCTCGTGGGAACCGATCAACAACTCACGGCACCGGCGCCCCAGCCGGAACGCACCGGGTCGCTCGCCAAGGGCAAGCTCGGTACCTTCGACATCGTCTTCTTCGTCGTCTCGGCCGCAGCTCCCCTCACCGTCGCGGTGAGCTCGGCCCCGCTCGCATTCCTCGTCGGGGGCATCGGCGCCCCCGGAGCGATGCTCGCGAGCGGCATCGTGCTCATCCTCTTCGCGATCGGCTTCACCGCCATGTCGCGCTACGTCCGCAACACGGGCGCGTTCTACGCGTACGCGTCCGCGGGGCTCGGTAAGCCGTTCGGTGTCGGCGTGGCCTTCATCACGATCGCCGCCTACGGCGCGCTGTGCCTCTGCTTCTACGCGATGCTCGGTTTCTTCGCGAACCTGACCGTCTCGCACCTGTACGGCGTCGACCTGCACTGGGCCGTCTGGTCGGTCATCTCGGTCGCGATCATCGGATTCCTCGGCTACCGCCGCGTCGACGTCGGCGCCTACGTGCTGGGCGTGCTGCTCACCCTCGAGGTCGCGATCCTGCTCATCATCGGCATCGCGATCATCGTGCAGAACGGCGACTCGCTCGCGGTAACGGCCGCCGCGTCGTTCGACCCGCGCAACGTCCTGTTCGCGTCCGGCGCGAGCGCGCTGTTCGTGTTCGGATTCGGCGCCTTCCTCGGCTTCGAGGGCACCGTCATCTACGCGGAGGAGGCGAAGCGGCCACGGCGCACCGTCCCCCGCGCGACGTACATCGCCATCGCGTTCCTCGCGATCTTCTACGCCTTCACGTTCTGGACCCTCACGGCCGCGTTCGGCGTCGACGGCATCATCGCGCTCGCGCAATCGGCCGACCTCGAGCAGATGACGTTCATCGCGGGCAACAACGCGCTCGGCGCCTGGGCCGGCGTGGTCATGGAGATCCTCGTCGTCACGAGCTTCTTCGCCTGCACGCTCGCATTCCACAACGCCTGCTCGCGCTACCTCTTCGCGCTCGGCCGCGAGGGACTCCTGCCGAAGCCGCTCGCGCGCACCCACCCGAGCCTCCACTCGCCCTTCGTGGCGAGCCTCACCCTCTCGGCGATCTGCCTCGTGCTGATCCTCATCGGGGCGGTCTCGGGCGCCGACCCGGTCCTCGGCATCGGTCTCGTCAGCTACTCGATCGGTGTCGCCGGCCTCGTGTTCTCCCAGGGGGTCGCCGCCGTCTCGGTCGTCGGCTTCTTCTGGAAGGACCGCCGCGGACACAACGTGTGGCAGGTCGTCGTCGCCCCGATCCTCGGCGCCGTCGGACTCCTCACCGCCTTCACGGTCATCGCGACGCACTTCGATCTCGTCTCCGGGCTCACCGGCCCGATCAACTACGTCCTGCTCGGGTGCGTCCCGCTCGTCTTCGTCGGCGGCATCGTGGTGGCTATCGTGATGAAGCGGCGCGCGCCGAACCGCTACGCGGCCCTCACGCAGTCCGTGAGCGTGATCGACACCGACGAACTGGAGAACGACTGATGGCAGCAGCCAAGAGCGCGCAACGCAAGCGCGACCTCCTCGAGGCGACGACGCGGATCATCGGCGAACGCGGACTCGCTGCGGTGAGCGTCCGTGCGATCGCCGAGCAGGCGGACGTCAGCGCGGGAAGCGTGCTCTACCACTTCGAGAGCATCGACCAGCTCGTCGAAGCGGCGGTCCAGGGAACGATCGCCGAGTTCATCGACAGTCGGCGCCGCCTCTCGGAGGGGTACCGCGATCCCGTCGCCCGGCTCCGGGCCACGATCGAGGCCGGGATCCCCGCGCACATCAGCGCGGACCTGCGGATCCTCTACGAGGCATCGGCCGTCGTGCGGGAACAGGCGAAGTTCCGGCTCGGCATGACGCTGCTGCTCGAGCGACAGGTCGGGCTGTACGCGACGATCATCGAGGTCGGCGCGGCGTCGGGCGTGTTCCGGCCCCGCATGGACGTCACGACGATCGCCGAGAACCTCGTGGCGCTCGAGGACGCCTACGACCTGTATCTGCTCGATCCGGAAAACTGGCAGCGCGAGCGCTACCTGCAGAACACGTATCGCTTCGCCGAGCTCGCGCTCGACTGCGATCTGGGCTCGGAGGACGCATGAGCGGCACGGTGACCTCACGCGCCGCGATCGCGGACACCGGCGGCCCGGCGCAGCCGCGGGCGCGCGACCTCGGGGTCCCGTTCGACGGTGAACCGGGACCATGGAACGCGATCACCGACGTGCCCGGGCTCGAGGTCGGCTACTCGACGATCGTGTCCGACGAACCGATCACGGTCCGGACGGGCGTGACGGCGATCCTCCCCCGCAGTCGCAACGCGCCGGGCGCGCCGTGTGCGGCGGGCATCGCGGTACTCAACGGCAACGGCGAACTGACGGGGCGGAGCTGGATCGAGGAGTCGGGTCAGTTCCAGACGCCGATCGGCATCACCAACTCGCATGCCGTCGGCGCCGTCCACCGCGGCATCGACCGGTGGATGGCGGAACACGACCCGGCGTCGGCGGCGCAGTGGATGCTGCCCGTCGTCGGCGAGACGTGGGACGGCTACCTCAACTCGATCAATGCCGACACCGTCACACCCGAGCACGCGGCCGCCGCCCTCGACGCGGTGACCGGCGGGCCCATCGCCGAGGGGAACGTCGGCGGCGGGACCGGCATGAACTGCTACGGGTTCAAGGGCGGCACGGGCACCGCGTCGCGCGTCGTGCGCTCCGGCGGCTCGGCCTGGACCGTCGGCGTCCTGCTCCAGGCGAACTTCGGCGCACGCGGCGAACTCCGCGTCGCCGGCCATCGCCTCGGTGCCGAATCCGCGGCCCCCAATCCGATGGAGACGAGCGGATGGTTCGCGGCGGAGACCGAGCGGGCCGCATCGGCGGTGCCCGGGGCGGGGAGTGTCATCGTGATCGTCTCGACGGACGCCCCGCTCCTGCCGGACCAGTGCCGGGCGCTCGCCCGTCGCGTACCGCTCGGCCTCGCGCGGGCGGGCACCACGGGGAGCCACTTCTCGGGCGACATCTTCCTGGCGTTCTCGACCGCGAACGAGGGGTCGCTCGGTTCACGGATGGGGACGACGACGGGCACGGTCGAGACGCTCGAGGTGCTCAGTTGGGGTGGTATCGACCCATTCTACGAGGCGGTCGTGCAGGCGACGGAAGAGGCCGTGCTCAACGCCCTCGTCGCGGCGCGGGACGTGACCGGTCGTGACGGACACGAGAGCTTCGCGCTCCCCCACGGCGAGGTCCGTGCGGCGTTCGGGGTCTCGGAACCCACGAGCTGACGGGTACCGCTCGTCGTTCCGGGCGGTGGCGGCCGCGTATGCGGTCGTCACCGCCCGTTCTCGTCCGGCCCCGCCGTGAGGGGCGACCGGTCAACCCGACCGTCGACCGAGCCCGTCAGAGCGCGAGCGCGTCGAACAGGATCGGGACGAGTGGGAGCGAGATGAGGACGCCCAGGCCGAAGACCGTGACCGCGGCGATGCCGAATCCGACGGCGCCGCGGCCCGTCCGCTGCTGCCGACGCGCCCTGATCGCACCGACCATCAGGCAGATGCTCGTGACGAGGCCCGCGAGGGGCTCGACGAGACACAGCCAGAGCACCACCCAGTTGAAGACACCACCGGGCTCCGGGCCGAACACGCCATCGAGGGTGTGCGTCATGGTCACACCGAGCACGAGGTAGCCGACGCCGATCACGCCGAATCCGAGCGAGACGATCGACCAGACGAGGGCGAGCACGCAGCCGACGAGCAGGCTGCCGCCGCGGACGGCAGGTGGAACGGCTGAGGGGTGCTGCGCGGCGACCGGCACCGCCGGGCCCCACGGTTGCGGTGAGCTCATGCGTCCATCGTCCCAGTCCCGATCCGGACGTGCTCGGTGCTCGGGCGCACGGCGGGCCGGGGTGACGTAGCTCGATGCAATGACTCGCGGCTCGCGGCTCGTTGCTCGTTGCTCGTTGTGCGCGGCTCGCGGCTCGCGGCTCGCGGCTCGTTGCTCGTTGCTCGTTGTGCGCGGCTCGCGGCTCGCGGCTCGCGGCTCGCGGCTCGCGGCTCGTTGCTCGTTGCTCGTTGTGCGCGGCTCGCGGCTCGTCGCCCGGGCACCGGTTACCCGGCCAACGGCCCACTACCATCCGCCATCCGCCACCCGCCCGTCGCCAAAACGATCTGTTTCCCGTCTGCAAAATCTTGAGTCTGATCGGTTTTCCGTCTTGCACTTGTGACCGTGACGCTCCATGATCGTCGTCATGGATGCAGACATCATCGTCATCGGGCTCGGCGCCGCGGGCTCGTACGCCGCGTGGAATCTCGCGTGCAACGGGGTCGACGTGCTGGGGCTCGAAGCGGAGTCGCTCGTCCACGACGACGGTGCCTATGCGGGTGAGAGCCGCCTGTTCCGGGCCGCGTACCACGAGGGCGCGCACTACGTGCCGCTCCTGCTCGCCTCGCGCCGCGCGTGGCTCGAGCTCGCCGACGAGAGCCCGGCCCCGATCTTCCACGACACGGGCGTGCTCTCCATCGGGAGCCCGGCGGATCCACGCATCGAGGAGGTCCGCCGCTCGCTCGCCGAGGCGGACATCCCGCACGCCGTGCTCTCGACCCCGGAACTCGCCGAGCGCTACCCCCAGCACCAGCGCCTCACCGACGAGATCGCCGTGCTCGACGAACTCGGCGGCGCACTGCGTCCGGAGTCCGCGGTGACCGAGATCCAGCGTCGGGCGCGGGCCGCCGGCGCCGAACTGCGCGGCCACTCCCCCGTGCTCGCGCTCGAGGAAGCGCCCGACGGGGTGCGGGTCGTCACCGCCACGGGGACGCTCACGGCCAAGCAGGCCATCGTCACCGCCGGCATCTGGACGCCGCGGCTCCTGCCCGCACTCGCCCCGCACCTCACGATCAAACCCATCTCGCTCACGTGGTTCGCACCGGAGCGCCCCGCGGACTTCTCGCCCGAGGTGTTCCCCGCGTTCATCCGCGACCGTGGGCCCGTGCACATCTTCGGCGTCCCGACACTCGACGGCTCGCTCGTGAAGGCGGGCTACGACGCGAAACTCGGCGACATCGCCGCTCCCGAGGACCTCGGACGCCGTCTTCCCCTGGCCGAGCGCGACCGCATCGCCCACGACGTGCACGAACTCCTGCCCGGCCTGCCGGAGTCGATCGCCCGGCACTCCGTGCACGCCGACATCTACACGGCCGACAAGACGCCCGTCATCGGCCGCGTGAGCGAGCACGTCACCGTGGGCACCGGCTACTCGGGTCACGGCTTCAAGTTCACCCCCGTGTTCGGCGACGTGCTCGCCGACACCGCACTCGGTCGCACGCCCGAGTTCGACGTCTCACTGTTCGCGCCGACCCGGTTCCGGGCATGAGCGAGATCAGCCTGAAGCAGCTGCGCTGCTTCGTCGCGGTCTACACCGAACGCAGCTTCACGCGGGCCGCGAAGCGCCTCGGCCTCGCCCAGTCGCCCGTGAGCCAGGCGGTCGCGGCGCTCGAGTCGCAGCTCGGTGTCGTCCTGTTCGAGCGCGGCCACCGTGACGTGACACCGACCGCTGCGGCCGAGGCCCTGTATCCCGAGGCCGTCGAGATACGTCGCCGGGCCGAGGGGCTGCAGCACCTCGCGGCGACCGCCGCCGACGGGGCGGGCGAGCGCATGCTCCGCATCGGGTCCGTGAGCTCGGCGTTCACGAGTTCGCTGCCCGCGCTCCTGCGCTCCCCGCCGCTCGCCCCGTACACGGTCGACGTCGTCGACGGCGGCAACGCCGATCTCGTGCGCGCGGTCGACGAGGGCGACCTCGACGTCGCGCTCCTGCGGGACCTGTCGTCCGACAGCGACCGCCACGCGGTCGCGTTCCGCGAGCGGCTCTGCGTCGCGATCGCGACCGGCGACGCCCTCGCGTCGCACGAGATCGTCACCGCCGACGATCTCCGCGACACACCACTCGTGCTGTTCGACCGCGAGCGTGCGCCGCTCGCGTTCGACCTCACGGCCGGAACGCTCCTGCGTTCCGGTGCGCCCCTCCGAATCGCCTCACGGGTCAGCAGCGAGCAGGCGATGCTCGGACTCGTGAGCGCGGGCCTCGGCGTCGCGCTCGTCCCCGAATCGCTCGCGGTCGATCCCTGGCACGGTGTCGTGTTCCGGGAACTCGAGGGCGCCGAACACAGCTACCCGCTCGCCGTGCGCGTCACGGCGGGCGATCCGCTCGGGCTGCTCGAGCCGCTGTGCGCGGTGCTGCGCGCGTGGGCGACGGAGCACGCGCTCGCCGCCTGATCCACCACTCCTGACGACGTCCACGGCGGACGTCGTTCCCCCGACCCAGAAAGAACACCCGTGGAGTACACCCCTCAAGCTCTCCTCGTCGACGCCGGCCTCATCGGCATGCTGCTCATCGTCGGCACGCTCGCGAGAGCCACGATCAAGCCCCTCCAGACGATGATGATCCCCGCCTCCGTGATCGCGGGCGCGCTCGGCCTGCTCCTCGGCCCGAACGGCCTCGGGCTGCTGCCGTTCTCCGATCAATTGGGGACGTACGGCTCGCTGCTCATCGTCATCGTGTTCGCGTGCCTCGCGCTCACCGACGACTTCAACATCCTCAAGATCGGTCGCAACGTGGCCGGCTTCGCGGCGTACGGCGTGCTCATGTACTCACTCCAGGTGGTCGTGGGGCTCGTCCTCGTGCTCCTGCTGCTCGGACCGCTCCTCGGTGCGCCGGACAGCATCGGGCTCATGCTGTTCGCTGGCTGGGCCGGTGGCTTCGGTTCGGCGGCCGCGATCGGCACCGTGTTCGCGGAGGCCGGGCAACCGGAAGTGCAGTCCATCGCGTTCACGGCGGCGACCGTCGGCATGCTCGTCGGTGTCGTGGGCGGCATCATCCAGGCGAAGATCGGTGCGATGCGCGGGCAGGCGAAGGAGTTCGCCGGGATGACGAGCATGCCCGAGGACCTGCGGACGGGCGTCCTCGACCAGATCAAGGCCCGCCCGTCATCGGGACGCACACGTTCTCGGGCGGCACGATCGAGTCGCTCGCGTTCCAGGCGGCGATCGTCGCGGCCGTCGCAGCCGGCGCCTACGGCATCAACCTCGTGCTCGGCGGGCTCGTGCCGGGGATCGCGTTCCCGCTGTTCTCGATCGCATTCATCGTGGGTCTCGTGCTGCGCGGCCTCATGGCGGCGACGCGGACGCGCAAGTTCATCGATCCCGATTCGCTGCGTTCGATCTCGGGCGCCGCGACAGACGTGCTCGTCGTGTGCGGCATGATCTCGATCGTGCCGAGCATCGTCGCGGACCAGTGGGTCGCGCTGCTCATCCTGTTCCTCGTCGGTCTCGCGCTGTGCCTCTTCCTCGGACTGTTCGCGGCACCCCGCCTCATGCAGGACGGCTGGTTCGAGCGACAGCTGTTCACGTGGGGGTGGGCGACCGGTGCGGTCGCGACCGGCATCGCGCTGCTGCGCATCGTCGATCCGAAGATGACCTCGCGGACGCTCGAGGACTTCTCGATCGCCTACCTACCCGTCGTCCCCGTCGAGGTCGCGGCCGTGACCTTCGTGCCGCTGCTCGTGATCGGCGGGGCGGCGTGGGCCGCCGTGGGCATCTGGGGAGCGATCGCGATCGTCGCGGCGATCGGCGCGGTGATCGTCATCCTGACGGGACGTGGTAGGGGTGGCGGATCGGGTGACGGAACGCGCACGGGCTTCAGATCGGCGACCGCCTCGAACTAAGGCGGAGGGCCGGGCCGGCGCGTGGGGTCGGAGTCGGTGCCGGAGCCCGGGGCGCGGACCCGGGGTCGCGGACCCGGGGTCGCGGACCGGGGTGGGTCGGACCTGCGTGGGTCGGATCTGGGTGGGTCGGATCCGGCCCAGGTGTGGCGCGCATGGCTGGAGTCGTTCGGACGACCTCGGTCGTGGCGGGGTCCGTGCAGCGCGGCAGCCGAGCTGCGCGACGCCCGAGCCCCACGGGACCGAACAGCGCGACGCCCGAGCCCCGCAGGGCCGAGCAGCGCGACGCCCGAGCCCGCGGGACCGAGCTGCGCGGCCCCGAGCCCCGCGGCGCCGAGCAGCGCGACGCCCGAGCCCCGCGGGGCCGAGCAGCGCGACGCCCGAGCCCCGCGGGGCCGAACAGCGCGACGCCCGAGCCCCGCGGGGCCGAACAGCGCGACGCCCGAGCCCCGCGGGGCCGAACCGACCATGACCATGACCAAGCCCACACCCGAGAGCGACGCCCGAGCCCCGCGGGGCCGAACAGCGCGACGCCCGAGCAGGACGACGAACACGCAGCGCAGCACCCGCGCATTGGAACAACCGCGCATTGGAGCAACCGGGCATTGCGACACCCATGTAGGACAGTGCTCGTGCTGCGCGGCTCCCGAGCCGCACTGCACCGGGGCCGCGGCCCCAGACGCCGCCCCGCGCCATGGGACCGGCGGGCGAGCGCACCATCCGGCACCTTCCTGCTCGACTTGAAATGCCGTTCGACGATGTCCCCGACACCGATCCCGATTCCGTCCGCGACCCCGTACCGAGGTCGGATCGGATTGTCCGTGGGTGGTGATGGGCTGCGGGGATGAACGATCACGAGCTCGACGGCATCACCGTCGCCCCGGCCGCGCACGCCGCCACGCCTCGCGCTGCCGGTGCGCGCCGTCCGTCGCTTTCGTGGTCGAGTGTGCCCTCGCTCATCGGTGCTGCCGTTCTCGCCCCGCCCTGGTCTCGCTACCGAGTCGGGCCGCATTGTCGGAGGGTGGTGATGGAGTGTGGGTATGAACGAACACGAGCCCGACAGCACCACCGCCGTCCCGGCCCCGGACGCCACCGCGCGTCCCCCGGCCGGTGGCGACCCGTGCCGTCACGCGCGTTCGTGGTCGAGTGTGCCGTCACTCATCGGTGCTGCCGTTCTCGCCCCCTGGTCTCGTTACCGGCTCCGCTACCGAGCCGGGCCGCATTGTCCGAGGGTGGTGATGGAGTGTGGGGATGAACGAACACGAGCCCGACGGCACTGCCTCACCGGCCCCGGACGCCACCTCGCGTCCCGCGGCCGGTGGTGACCCGTGCCGTCACGCGCGTTCGTGGTCGAGTGGGCCGTCGCCCCTCGGTGTTGCCGTTCTCGTCCCCAGTCCTGTTCCCGTTCCCGGCTCCGTTTCCGTGTCGGGCCGCATTGTCCGAGGGTGGTGATGGGGTGTGGGTATGAACGATCACGAGACCGACGGCACCGCCGCCGCACCGGCCCCGGACTCGACTTCGCGTCCGACGGTCGGTGGTGACGCGCGCCCGTCGGCTGGTGGTGACGCGCGCTCTCGGCCGCGTGGTCAGGCGACGGTCGCGCCGCACGTTGCGTTCATGATGCACCTGCAACACCTCGACGGCATCGGTGCCCACGACGAAGCCTTCGATTTGGCGCTTGACGCGGTCCGTGCGGAGGACAAGCTCATCGCGAAGGCCGAGGCTCGCCGCGCGGAGCTGCTCGCGTTCATCCACGAAACCACGCTCATCAACGCTCGGGAGGAGTTTCCCGGGAGTGATGATGCGGTGGTGACGGCGATGCGTGAACGCACCGCCCAGCTCGCGCTCGCGACCAGCAGGTCCGAGCCGGTCGTTTCTCGTGAGCTCGGTGAGAGCCTCATGCTGCGCGACGCGTTCCCCGCCACGGAAGGGATGCTCCGCGATGGGCACCTCTCACTCGCCCACGTTCGCGTGATCCTCGCCGAAGGACGACGCCTCCCCGACGACGACGCCCGCAAAGCGTACGAACGAGCGGTGGTGCACGGGGCCTCGCGGGAGACGCCCGCCCGGCTGCGGGCTCGCGCACGGCGAGCCGCGCAGACACTCATGCGGGAGAGTCTCGACGAGCGCCACAAGATCGCTCGCGAACAGCGCGGGGTGCGGGTCGTGCACGAGGACGACGGCATGAGCCGACTCGAAGCACACATCCCCACCCTCCTCGGCGCGGCAATGCTCGACCGGCTCACCGAACAGGCCAAAGCCCTCACCGGGCCGGACGAACCTCGCACCCACGATCAGATCCGCGCGGACCTGCTGTGCGAACTCGTCCTCACCAGCGACCCCGCGGACGGGTGCGGGTCACCGCACGGCGCGGCCGGCGGCATCAACGCGCGCGTCGCGATCACCGTCCCGGTGCTCTCACTCCTCGACGGCGGTGATGACCCGGCACTGCTCGACGGGGTCGTGCCGGTTCCGGTTGAGCAGGCGCGGGAACTCGCCTCTCGTGCGCCGTCGTTCCTGCGCGTACTGACCGACCCGATCACGGGCGTCGCTCGCGAGAGCGACACGCGCTTCCCGACCACGGCCCAGCGCGAGTTCCTCCGCGTGCGCGACGGGCACTGCCGCTTCCCTGGCTGCACCCGCCCCGCCAGGCGGTGCGATATCGACCACACCATCGCGGTCACCGACGGCGGTTCGTCCTCGCTGGGGAACATGGCCCACCTGTGCCGCCGACACCACACCTTCAAACACGCCACGCGCTGGCGAGTGGAACAGCGGGAGCCGGGACGGTTGGTGTGGTTCTCACCGAACGGCGATCGCTACTCCGACCGGCCCGTTCCCATCGGGCCGAGGTTCCGACCTTCCTGGGCATACCACCACGACGACGAACACGACCACCCGCCAGACCAAGACGGCCAACCACCAGGCGGCGGCCACCCACCGGACGGAAGCGACCAACCGGCACCGTCGGCGGGGCTGGTTCGCGCGCTCGACACCTCCGAACACTCGATCGCGCCCACCATTCGACCGGTCACCGAACGTCCACGCACGAGCATCGAAGCCGAGTTCGAGTTCGACCCCGCGCTCGAGACATCCACCTTCCCGAAATCAGTGGACGCTCGCCCGAGCGTTCAGCGCCGACTCGGCACCCGCAGGCAAAGGCGGAACCAGGCCGGAGCTGATGCCGGTGCTGCTACGGGAGCCGGAGCCGACGACGGGAACGATCCACCACCGCTCTGAGACCAACCGCGCGGAGAGCGCCCACGCTCTGATCGATTCGAAGCACTCCCGGGCAGTCACTCCAGTCCCCCTCTGCTCCAGTCCGCCTCTGCTCCAGTCCGCCCCCGCTCAAGAGACCCCGCCCGCTCGGTGCTCTGCACGAACGGGTACAACCGACCGGTCGCCGAGATCAACGGGACCCCGAGGACCACGACCCACGACCCACGACCCACGATCACGTCGACCGCCACGACCACGACCACCGAGTCACCGGAACCGACCACGATCACCGGTCCTTCCGATCGCACCGCGTCGAGTCGCCCACCCGATCGGCGTAGGCCGCTGCGAATCGGCCCGCCCGACGCCCGATCCGGCCGAGTGCCCACCACCGCCGGCCGGTCGCACCCGTGTCCATTCCGGGACCGACGCACCACCCGGCCGATGACGGCCCGAGGTCGTCGGTGACGGATCCGGCGGCGGCACGATCATCGACTGCGACTGCGACTGCAGTCGTCCCCGCGGTAGAGTCACCGACACCGCCGCCGGCCGCAGCGCGATCGGCCGCGAGCGCGAGCACCAGCGCCTCCCTGCCGTCACGCAACGTGGCGCGCGGTACACACTCCCTGCGGGCGACCGCGACGAGGTGCGCGATCTCCGCCCGATACGCCTGCGCGTACCGGTCCCCGTAGTGACCGATGAGCGGGTCGGCCACGTCGACGCGGTCCCCGTTCGAAGCCCGCACGAGCGTGCGCGACGGGTTCGCGACACGCAACGTCCCCGCGGCCCCGAAGACCTCGAGCCGCTGGTCGTAGCCCGACGCGTTGTGGCGCGCGTTCACGATCGTGACGAGCGCCCCCGATGCGGCCGTGAGCGTCACGACCGCACCGGAGGCGTCGCCGAGCGTCGCGAGCGCGGGATCCACGGCCTGTGAGACCGCCCGCACGTCCACGATCTCACCGACGAGGAATCTCGCCATGTCGAGATCGTGGATCGTCATGTCGAGGAAGTGCCCACCCGAGCCCGGAACGTACTCGAGCGGGGGCGGCGCAGGATCGCGGCTCACGATCACGAGCTGCTCGACCGCACCCACCTCGCCGTCGCGAACCCGCTCCCGAACGGCCGCGAACGACGCATCGAACCGCCGATTGAACGCCACGACGACACGCGACTCCCCCACACCGTCCGCTCCGACCGCCTCGATGCACTCGTCCACGCGCGCGAGATCGAGATCGACGGGCTTCCCGACGAGCACCGCCTTCCCACCACGCGCGGCGGCGACGACCTGCTCCGCGTGGAACCGGTTCGGCGACGCGATCACGACGGCATCGACGCCCGGATCGACGAAGACCTCGTCGAGCGAGCGGACCGGGACCCTGTGCCCGGCGGCGAGTGCCGCCGCCCCGGAGCCCCCCGCGACCGCGGCGAGCGTCGCACCGTCGGTCAGCCCGATGTTGCGGGCGTGCACCGCCGCCATCCGGCCCGAGCCGATGACGGCGATGCGCACCTCCCCTGTCATGCGCCCGCCGCGTCCCCGTCCGCGAGCGCGCGATCGGCGTCGGTCAGCACCCGGGCCGCCACCTCGAGCCCCTCGATCCGACCGAGCTCGACGTCCTCGTGCTCGATGTTGACCCACATCTCCGGATCCACCTCGCGCAGCGCACGCAGGAACTCCGTCCAGTAGGCGGTGTCGTGACCCTTGCCGAGCGCGACGAAGTCCCACGCGGCCGGTTTCGGCCACTCGTTCGCCCACTCGTCCCCACCGAGGTTCGTCCTCGGTTCGTCCGGCCCGAGCCGCCGGAAGCTGTTGTCGAGCACGCCGTAGAGCGCCGCCGTCTCGGGGTTGACGCGCACGTCCTTCGCCGCGGCATGGAACACGAGCGGCCCGAGATGACGGACGACCGCGACGGGGTCCATCTGCTGCCAGAACAGGTGCGAGGCGTCGAGCTCGATCCCGACGTTCGTCGCGCCCGTCAGCTCGATGAGCCTGTGCACGTCCGCCGAGTTGAACACGAGGTTCTGGGGGTGCAGTTCGAGCGCAACCTTCACGTCGTGGTCCGCCGCGAACCGGTCGATCTCGCGCCAGAACGCCGCCGCGATATCCCACTGGTAGTCGAGCACGTCGAGCGCCGCCGAGTTCCATGCGTTCACGATCCAGTTCGGGCGGCTCGCCCCCGGCTCACCACCGGGCAGGCCCGACATCGTCACGACGCGGTTCTGTCCCAGACGCGAGGCGAGCCGGGTCGAGCGACGGACGTCCTCCGCGTGTGCCTCGCCGATCGCGACGTTCGGGTGCAGTGGATTGCCGTTCGCGTTCAGCCCCGCGATCTCGACGCCCGTCCCCTCGAACAGGCCGAGGAACTCGTCGCGCGCCGCATCGCTCTCGAGGACGTCGTCGAACGTGGGAATGTGCGTTGCGGGCAGGAACCCGCCGCTGTTGAGCTCGATTCCCCTCAGCCCGAGGCCGCGCACCACCTCCAGTGCGTCGGGCAGCGGACGGTCGTGCAGGATCGCTCCGTAGACACCGAGACGCATATCAGGCACCCACCGTCTCGCTCGCGCCACCGGCCGCGGCGGATCGCGCGACCGCATCGAGGAGCAGCATGTTGTGCAGGCCGTCTTCGAACGTCGCATTGCGCGGGAGCGCGTCGGCCGCCGGGATGCCGGCGACCTCGTCGAGGAACGCGCGCGCCTGGAACAGGAAGCCCTCGTTCTGACCGAACCCGACGCTCTTCGCGTCGATCGGCAGTCCGCCCGCGACGTAGGGGTGCTCGGCACCGAGCGGCACCGTCCGGTAGCCGCGCTGCGCGGACGGCCCCTCGGAGCGGAAGAGTTGGATCTCGGCCGACCGCGCCTGATCGAATCGCACCGCCCCCTTCGAGCCGAACACCTCGACCGTCAGGTCGTTCGCGTGCCCTGCCGCGACACGCGACACCTCGATCGTGCCCGCGCCGCCACCGGCGTAGCCGAACGAGAACGTCGCGTAGTCGTCGTTCTCGACATCGTCGAACTCGTCGCTCACGGCCGTCACGCCGTGCCCCGACACCGCGCCGAGCGGCTTCGGGCGTCGGTCGATGACGGTGCTGAAGCGCCCGCCGCTCACCTCGGCGATCGGCCCCCCGAGGAACTCGGCGATGTAGCTCGCGTGGCTGCCCACGTCGGCGAGCGCGCCGGAGCCCTGCGGCCCCTTGAAGCGCCAGCTGATTCCCACGTTCGGGTCGGCCGCGTAGTCGGTCCAGTAGCGGGCGCTGAAGTGGAGCACCTCGCCGAGCTCACCCGAGGCGATGAGGTCGCGGATGAACGCGAGCGCGGGCGCGCGGTGGAACGTGAACCCGATGCGCGCGATCGACGAGGCGCGCTCGGCGGCCCGAGTCATCGCCCGGGCGTCGTCGATCGTGTCCGAGAGCGGCTTCTCGCAGAGCACGTGCTTGCGCGCGGCGAGCAGCCCCTCGACGATCTCTCGGTGCAGGCGGTTCGCGACGACGACGCTCACGACGTCGATGTCGTCGGCCGCCGCGATCGCGTGCCACGACGTGTCGTGGCGCGTGTAGCCGAAGCGCGCAGCGGCCGCCGCCGCGAGCGGTTCGTAGGCGTCGGCGATCGACACGAGCCTGATGGGCGGCAGCACGCTGTCGTAGATGGACGGGGCGTTGCGGTACGCGGCAGCATGGGCCTTGCCCGCCATACCCGCGCCGATGACGGCGACGCCGATGTCGGTGGTGCTCACTGGGCGGTCCTCTCCTGGACTCGAGGGTCGTCGCGCCGCCTCGGCGCGACGTGCGGTGCGCTCCGGATCGAATTCCTTTTGGAGCGCTCCAACGCACTCTACAGGTAAGGTTTATTGTCCTGTCAATACATATTCCACGACGGCGTCCGGGGCACGAGGGAGGTTCGCGATGGCAGGTCGACCGACCATCTACGACGTCGCCGAACGCGCCGGAGTCTCGAAGTCCCTCGTGTCGCTCGTCCTCAACCGCTCGCCGAGCGTGAGCGAGGCGTCACGCCTCGCGGTCGAGGAGGCGATCGCGGCCCTCGGCTACCGACCGAGCAGGGCCGCCGCGAATCTCGCCGCACGCAGTACCCGCCTCGTGGGCGTCCTCATCGACGACTACACGAACCTCTGGTTCGTCGACCTCGTTCGCGGCCTCCGGACGACCCTCGGGGAGCACGGCTACCGCGTCACGGTCGCCGACATGGCGACCGCACCGCCGACCGAGAATCCGGTCGAGGGGTTCCTCTCGATGCGCGTCGAGGGCGTCGTCGTCGCCATGGACGTCCCCGCCGCCCTGAGCGACCCCGCGGCGCCGCCCGTCGTCATCGCCGGCACCCGCAGGGCCGCTCCCCCGGACGCGGACTCCGTCACCAACGACGATGCGGTCGGCGCGCGCCTCGCCGCCGAGCACCTACTCTCCCTCGGACACCGCCGCCTCGGGCACCTCACGGCGTCCGGTGGCGCCGCCGTCGTGCGCCGCGCGAGTTTCGTCGAGGCAGTCGAGCGATCCGGTGCGACCGTCGTGACGATCGAGCACGACGGTCCCACGGACGAGCAGGCCGGTTTCGACGGCGCGATCGCCCTGCTGGAGACCCACCCCGAGACCACGGCGATCTTCGCGGCGAACGACCTCATGGCCCTCGGCGCACTCGGTGCGGCCCGGCAGCTCCGACGTCGCGTGCCCGAGGACCTTTCGATCATGGGCTACGACAACACGCCACTCGCACGGACGCGACTCGTCGATCTCACGACGATCGACGACAACAGCTTCGCCGTCGGAATCGAGGCCGGGCGCCTGCTCCTCGACCGCATGAACGACGCCGACGCACGAACAGGCGCAGGTGCAGGTGCGACCTCGGACGGTCACGCACGCGCGACGCACCGCACACTCGAGCCGGATCTGATCCTGCGCGGCACGACGGGGCCGGCACCCGCGGCAGCCCCCTGAGCGAGCAACACGCACCGCCACGTCCGCGTGCCGAAGACACTCCCTGCTGCCATGCTGGTGGCATGTGTGCTCGCGGGTCGTCGGCGTCGGCGTCGAACGCCCCACGGGCGACGCCATCGGCCGGGTGCCCGAGCCGACCGGCACATCGGCTACGCCGCCGAGCGCTCGCATCCGCGACGGTGCTCCTCGCGCTCGTCCTCCTGCTCGTGCTCGGTCCGACGCACGTCGGCGTCCGCACGGCCGAGGCTGACACGCCGCAACCGCCCGCGCCCGTCGACGTCGTTCGCAGCGACATCGCGCCGCTCGTCGAGCGCGGGTTCCTCGTCGAGATCGGTGGCGCCTGGTACGTCGACGGACCGGCGGTGTCGCGCGCCGCCCGCGCGCTCGGCGACACCGATGCGTCGGCCATCGGCTACAGTCGCGACCGCTTCACGCACTGGCGCGATCCCGACCGGAACGGTTGCGACGCGCGCAACGACATCCTCGCGCGCGATCTCGTCGACGTCGTCTTCCGGCCCTTCACAGATGAGCATGGGTAGCGGTGTGCGCGTGGGCGTCTCGAGGGGTGTGTTGTGAGGTCTGGGTAGAGGTCGAGGCCTCCAGGATGGGTAGCGACCAAGCAACCCGATCCATGAAGGCCTCGACGTGTCTCATGCTATCTGCGCGCCCGCGTGCGCGCTCTTCGACCTGCCCGACGTCCATGTCAGGGCCGTGGAACGCGGACCTCGCTCGTTCACCGTGGTGGTGGAGACTTCTCCGACGCTGGTGGGGTGCCCGTCCTGCGGGGTGCTCGCCACCGGCCACGGCCGCCGGGAGGTCGTGCTCCACGATCTGCCCTGCGCTGGGGTGCCCGTGCGGGTGGTGTGGCGCAAGCGGATCTTCAGGTGCCGGGAGGACGCCTGCGAGGTCGTGACGTTCAGCGAGGTCCACGAGCTGGCCGCGCCGCGGGCCAAGCTCACCACCCGCGCGGTCGCCTGGGCGGTGACGCAGCTGCGCTCCCACGACATCGCGGTCTCCGCCCTGGCGGACATGCTCGGAGTCGCCTGGAACACCGTCTGGCACGCCGTGGCCCCGGTCATCGAAGGCCAGCTGGCCGCGGAGGATCGGCTGGCCGGGGTGGACGCCCTCGGTGTCGACGAGCACGTGTGGCGCCACGTGGGTCCACCCGGCACCGGGCTGGTCACCGGGATCGTGGACCACTCCCGCGGCGAGGACGGCCGGCCCCGGGCGCGACTGCTGGACCTGGTCGAGGGGCGCACGGGGGCGGCCTACGGCGACTGGCTCACCGAGCAGGGTCCGGCGTTCACGAGCGGGATCCGCACGGCGACGCTGGACCCGTTCCACGGCTACGCCAACGCCATCCGCGACGAACTCCCTGAGGCGATCACCGTCCTGGACGCCTTCCACGTGGTGAAACTCGGTGGGCAGGTCGTGGACGAGGTGCGTCGTCGGGTGCAGCAGGACACCCTGGGCCACCGGGGCCGGGCCGGGGACCCGCTCTACGGGATCCGCCGCACCTTGCAGATCGGCGCCGAGCACCTCACCGCCAAACAGATCACCCGGCTCAACACCAAGCTCGAGGCCGGAGACCCGCACCACGAGGTGACCCTGGCCTGGCACTGCTATCAGAAGCTGCGTGCGATCTACCACGCCCGCCCCGAGACCGGCCGCCGGCTGGTCGCCGAGATCCTTGCCGCCTTCCCGTCCTGCCCGATCCCGGAGATCGCCCGGCTCGGGCGGACCCTGCGCCGGTGGAAGGCCGCGATCCTGGCCTACTTCGACACCGCCGGGGCCTCCAACGGGCCCACCGAGGCCGTGAACGGGGTGATCGAGACGATGCGCCGGGTCGCCCGCGGCTTCCGGAACTTCGGCAACTACCGCCTACGCGCCCTGCTCGCCGCCGGCGGACACCGGCCGTGGCGCAAGACCCCTACCCATGCTCATCTGTGAAGGGCCCGCAACCCTTTCTGGCGGCAGTACCGGAAACGCCCCGGAACGCGTCTTGCAATGCCCCTCCCGGCGTAGAATTGAGGATGATGAACTCCCGGAGTTCAGCACTCGGTTCACCCACTGACGAGGGGCAACGATGACGGCAACCATTCAGCGAAAACAACGCACGTCAGCCCCGCCGCGCACACGGCTGCCGGTGTCGAACTTCGCCGCGAAAACCACCATGGCCGTCACCGGTCTCATTTTCGTCGGATTTGTGTTCGTGCACATGTACGGCAATCTGCACATCTTCCGCGGCCAGGAGGAGTTCGACCACTACGCACACTGGCTGCGCGAGATCCTGATGCCGCTCATGCCCTACGCGGGTGTCCTGTGGGTGCTGCGCGTCGTGCTGCTGATCAGCCTGGTGCTGCACGTGGGCTGCGGGCTCCTGCTGTGGACGCGCGCCCGTCGAGCCCGCGGGCCGTTCAAACGCACCGGGCTGCGCCGCGGCGACGCCCTGATGGCGCGCTCGATGCTCGGGACCGGCCTGGTGATCCTGCTGTTCGTGATCTTCCACATCCTGGACCTCACGCTGGGTGTCCAGCCGGCCGCATCCGGGGCGTTCGAGAGCGGATCGGCGTACGCCAATCTGGTCGCCAGTTTCCAGCGGCCCGTCGTGGCACTCTTCTACATGCTCACCATGCTGGTGCTCACCGTGCACGTGGCCCACGGGACGTGGACCGCCGCCAACGACCTCGGCGCCACCGGCAGGCGGCTGCGGCAGCTCGCCGCGTGGGTGGCGGGACTGGTCGCCATGGCCATCTGCCTGGGCAACATCTCGATCCCCGTCTTGGTTCTCCTGGGAGTGATTCAGTGATGACGGCATCCTCGACCACCCAGCCGCACGCCCTGCTGGACGAGCTGCGCACCGTGGGCTCGGACCTCCCTGGTCTGGGCTCGGACGTGCCCCCGTCCCAGACGTGGGCGGACCGGCGGCTGCACTACCGCATGGTGGGCCCGCTCAACCGTCGGAAGTTCACCGTGGTCGTCGTGGGCACCGGACTCGCCGGTGCAGGTGCGGCGGCGGCCCTGGGCGAACTCGGCTACAACGTGGAGTCGTTCACCTTCCACGACGCCCCGCGCCGCGCCCACTCGGTGGCCGCCCAGGGCGGCATCAACGCCGCACGCGCCCGCACGGTGGACAACGACTCGATCGCCCGGTTCGTGAAGGACACCGTCAAGGGCGGCGACTTCCGCGGCCGCGAGGCCGATGCCTGGCGGCTGGCCGAGGAGAGCATCCGGGTCATCGACCACATGAACGCGATCGGCGCGCCCTTCGCCCGCGAGTACGGGGGCGGGCTGGCCACCCGCTCGTTCGGCGGCGTGCAGGTCTCCCGGACCTACTACACGCGCGGGCAGACCGGTCAGCAGCTGCAGGTTGCCGCCGCCCAGGCGCTGCTGCGGCAGGTCTCCACGGGACAGGTGAACCTGCACACTCGCACCGAGATGCTGGACCTCATCGTCGTGGAGGGCCGCGCCCAGGGCATCGTGGTGCGCGACCTCGTGACCGGGAAGATCTCGGCGGTCACCGGGGACGCCGTGGTGCTCGCCACCGGCGGCTACGGCAACGTCTACTACCGCTCCACGCTGGCCAAGAACTCGAACGTCACCGCCGCATTCCGGGCCCACCGGCGCGGCGCGCTGTTCGCCAACCCGTGCTTCATCCAGTTCCACCCCACGGCCCTGCCGGTCTCCAGCGAGTGGCAGTCGAAGACCACTCTCATGAGCGAGTCCCTGCGCAACGACGGCCGAATCTGGGTTCCCGTGAAGGCCGGGGACCACCGGCCCCCGAACGAGATTCCCGAGGACGAGCGCGACTACTACCTCGAACGCCGGTACCCGGCCTTCGGCAACCTCACACCGCGCGACGTCGCCAGCCGGGCCGCGCGCACCGAGATCGACGCGGGGCGCGGCGTCGGGCCGCTGAAGAACTCCGTCTACCTCGACTTCCGGGACGCCATCGAGCGTCTGGGCCGCAAGGTGATCGCGGAGCGTTACGGCAACCTTTTCGAGATGTACTCGGACGCCACCGGCGAGGACCCGTACGAGGAGCCCATGCGCATTGCACCCGGCGCGCACTTCGCCATGGGCGGGCTGTGGAGCGACTACGACATGATGACGTCGATCCCCGGGCTGTTCGTGGGCGGCGAGGCCGGCTGGGGCTACCACGGCGCCAACCGCCTGGGCGCCAACTCGCTGCTCTCCGCGTGCGTGGACGGGTGGTTCACGCTCCCCTACTCGGTGCCCAACTACCTGGCGCCGCTGCTGGGCAGGTCGAAGCTCTCACCGGACGACGGCGTCGTGCGGGCCGCGGTTGCCGAGGCCGAGGCGGGCGTGCAGGCGCTGGTCGACATCGGCGGCACGCAGGGCCCGGAGCGCTTCCACCGCCGGCTGGGCGACCTGCTGTACGAGAAGTGCGGGGTGACGCGCACCGCCGAGGGGCTGGCCGAGGGTCTGCGAGGCATCCGGAAGCTGCGCAGGGAGTTCTGGAGCGACCTGCGGGTGCAGGGGCGCCCGGACGGCTTCAACCAGGAGCTCGAGCGCGCCGGCCGCGTGGCCGACTACCTGGACATGGCCGAGCTCATGTGCCTGGACGCGCTGGACCGGGACGAGTCCGCCGGCGCGCACTTCCGCGAGGAGCACCAGACCGAGGGCGGCGAGGCCCAGCGCGACGACGAGCACTGGCTGTTCGCGTCCGCGTGGGAGCGTGCTGATTCCGGCGAGACCGGCGAAACGGGGCCGCGCTACATCAGGCACCAGGAGCCCCTGGAGTTCCCCAGCGTCCCGCCCGAGACCCGCGACTACCGATGAGAGGACCATCCTCATGAAACTCACGTTGAAAGTCTGGCGTCAGGAGTCCGGCGCCGAGGAAGGGCACTTCGAGGAGTACCTGCTGGAGGAGGTCGGACCCGAGTTCTCCCTCCTGGAGGCGCTCGACAAGCTCAACGACGACCTCGTTGCCCGTGGTGAGGAGCCGATCGCGTTCGACTCGGACTGCCGCGAAGGCATCTGCGGGGCGTGCGGCGTGACCGTGGACGGCACTCCGCACGGCCCCCAGAAGAACACGCCGTCGTGCCGGCAGCACCTGCGGTCCTTCGAGGACGGCGCGACCGTGCAGCTCGAACCGTTCCGCAGCGGAGCGTTCCCCGTGGTCAAGGACCTCGCGGTGAACCGCAGCGCGCTGGACCGGGTGATCGAGGCCGGTGGGTTCGTCTCCACCTCCGTGGGCACGGCGCCGGACGCGGACGCCATCCCGGTCTCGCACGAGGCCGCGGAGTGGGCGCTGGACCTGGCAGCGTGCATCGGCTGCGGTGCGTGCGTTGCCGCGTGCCCCAACGGTTCCGCGCAGCTGTTCGCCGGGTCCAAGACGATGCACCTGGCCACGCTGCCCTCCAGCCAGAAGGAGCGTGGCCGCCGGGCCAAAGGCATCACGCGCGCGGCCGAGGAGGAGTTCGGTCCGTGCTCGGTCTACGGCGAGTGCGCGGAGGTGTGCCCCGCTGGGATCCCGTTGACCGCGATTGCCGGTCTCAACAAGGAGAAGCTGCGGCAGGTGCTGCGCAACAAGGACGACTGACCCGCTCCCCCGTCGACAGACGACGACGCTCGGTGCCCCTGGGAGGGCACCGAGCGTCGTCGTGCGGGGAGGGTTTGCCGGGCGGACTACATGGCGAGGTCGCCGAGGATCCACATCCAGCCGCTGCCCACCACGGTCCAGATGATGATGATGGCCACGGACATGATGAAGGCGACCTTGAACCACTCGGAGACCTTGACGTACCCGGAACCGTAGACCACCCCGGACGGGCCCGAGGCGTAGTGGCTGATGGCGCCGAACAGGTTGCCGATGTAGCCGAGGGCGAGGGCCGCGAACATCGGCGGGGCACCCGCGGTGATGGCCGCACCCAGGAAGACGCCGTACATCGCGACGATCTGCGCGGTGTTCGAGGCGAACAAGTAGTGCGCGTAGAAGTAGACGAGCGCCAGGATGGCAAAGGCAACAGCCCAGGGCATGCCGCCGACGGCGCCGGAAACCACCGAGCCGATCCAGGTGATGACGCCCAGGTTGTTCAGGTTCTCCGCCATGCCCACCAGGACCGCGAAGAAGATCAGGGTGTTCCAGGCGGAGCCGTTCTTGGCCATGTCGTTCCAGGTGAGCACCTTGGTCACCAGCAGCACCGCGATGCCGACGAAGGCCGCCGTGGTGGCGTTGACACCGATGGCCGTGCCGAAGACCCACAGCAGCAGGAGCAGCACGAACGTGGCCGCCATGATGATCTCACCGCGAGTCATGGACCCCATCTTCTGCAGCTCGCTGCGGGCCATGGTGGGTGCTTCCGGAGTGCTCTTCAGCGTGGGCGGGTAGACCTTCATGAGCAGCCACGGGACCACCGCCAGGCTCACGAGGCCGGGGATCAGCGCGGCCAGGGCCCACTGGCCCCAGGAGATGTGCACGCCGAGCTTCTCGGCGGAGGCCACGGCCAGCGGGTTGCCGGCCATCGCGGTGATGAACATGGCGCTGGTGATCACGTTGACGTGGGCGGCGGTGAACGTGAGGTAGGAGCCGAGCTTCCTGCGGGACTCGTCGGTGTCCGGGGTGGAGCCCTGCACCTCCGCGACGGAGCGGACGATCGGGTAGATCACACCACCCGCGCGGGCCGTGTTGGACGGGGTGGCCGGGGCGAGCAGGAGGTCCGTGACGGCCATGCCGTAGGCGATGCCCAGGGGTGATTTGCCCAGGATCGTGAGGAACATCAGGGCCACGCGGCGCCCCAGCCCGGTGAGCAGAAAGCCGTCCGCGATGAAGAATGCCGCGACGATCAGCAGCACCGCGGAATTGGAGAACCCGCTCAGGGCCTCCCCGCTCTTGACGTCCATGGCGCCGGTGATCATGGCGGTGGCCAGACCGATCAGCGCCACCGAGGGGGTGGGCAGGGGCTGCAGGATGAGCCCCAGGATGGTCGCGACGAAGATCCCGAGCATGTGCATGCCGCGGGGGTCCACGCCCTCCGGCGCGGGGATGAAGAAGATCACCGCTCCCACCAGCACCATCAGTCCGAACTTCCAGAGCATGGAGACGGTGTCCCGACTCATGGCTCTGGATTCGTGGGTGGAATCAACCTGATGGCCGGACATTTCTGCCTCCGAGTGTCGCTCCGGTGTGAGACCCTTCTCCCCACAATTATAGACCCGTGGCCAGCGGAAATACGGTTCCCTGGTCATGTGGAGCCGACCGGCCTGGTGATTCCCGTCACCGTTCAATAAGGGTCGTGGGAAGCGCGCAAAGGCAGGGTATGGATCGGTTTTCAACCGGCCGTGGGTGTCGACATCGAGGCGTTCCCCGTCCACCAGAAATTTCTGGCGCTGGGTGCCTTACCTCTAGCGGAATCTGGGCTGTCCACCCCTGCCGACGCTCTTTAGGAGCGTGGATGGGGACAGCCGCCGGCTGGTCGCCGAGATCCTTGCCGCCTTCCCGTCCTGCCCGATCCCGGAGATCGCCCGGCTCGGGCGGACCCTGCGCCGGTGGAAGGCCGCGATCCTGGCCTACTTCGACACCGCCGGGGCCTCCAACGGGCCCACCGAGGCCGTGAACGGGGTGATCGAGACGATGCGCCGGGTCGCCCGCGGCTTCCGGAACTTCGGCAACTACCGCCTACGCGCCCTGCTCGCCGCCGGCGGACACCGGCCGTGGCGCAAGACCCCTACCCATGCTCATCTGTGAAGGGCCCGTCTTCCGCGACGGGAGCGATTGCGTCGTCGAGCGCGGCACGCTGCTCGACCCGTACACGGGCTCGACCATAGCGTTCCAGCGGGGCCAGGCAACGAGCAGTGCCGTGCAGATCGATCACATCGTGCCCCTCGCCGCGGCATGGACCGGTGGCGCGAACACGTGGGACGACGCGGCGCGGGAGGCGTTCGCCAACGATCCCGCGAATCTGCAGGCCGTCGACGGCGCATCCAACGGTGCGAAGGGGCAGATGCTCCCGGGCGAGTGGATGCCGCCGAACGCCGCGTTCGCGTGCACCTAGCTCGCGCAGGTCACGAGCGTGCTCGTCACGTACGAACTCGAGCTCACCGCGTTCGACCGCGACGCGATCACCGATCGGGCAGATTCGTGCGTCCTCCCGACGACGGCGATCCCGCCGGAGACGTCGAGTTCGACGGCGACGGCGACGCCACCCGCAACGGCCGGCCCCACCGCGTCGACGTCACCCGCTGCGGTCCCGGTGTCGGATGTCCCCGACCTCGATCCGACGCGCGCGTTCGGCGAGCGGGCACTCCTCGTCGCCATCGCGGCGCTCCTCGGCGCCGCGGTCGTGTGCGGCACGGCCTACGCGCTCGTCCGGCGCTGATCCCGCTCGGCCGGAGGGGTGCCGCGTTGGTGTGATCGCCGCCGTCGCGATCGGAACCGACTCGGGCGGGCACGACAAACCCCCGGCCGCGATACGACCGGGGGTGATTCGCTCCCCGAGTTGGACTCGAACCAACAACCTGCCGGTTAACAGCCGGCTGCTCTGCCAATTGAGCTATCGGGGATCGTGCTGCGCGCTGGCAACTCGACGATGCTAGCAGCACCGGGCGGGGTCCGCGAAATCTTCGTCCCCCGGGCGCGTCAGTACCCGCGCGCCGGATCGGCGAGCCCCACGAATCCGCCACCACCGAGGAACGCCGTGACGTTCTCCGCGACGCGTTCGCGGAGCAGCGGCCGCACCATGTCGGGCGTATCGGCCGAGTGCGGCGTCACGATCGAACGCGCGTGCGAGTACAGCGGGTGGCCGTCCGGGAGCGGCTGCGGATCCGTCACGTCGATGCCGGCACCGTAGATTGCCCCCGCGTCGAGTGCCGCGACGAGCGCATCCGTGTCGACGAGCGGGCCACGCCCGATGTTCACGAGCACCGCGGTCTCGGGCATCGCAGCGAACTGCGCCGCACCGATGAGCCCGCGGGTCTCGGCCGTCGCAGCCGCCGCGAGCACGACCACATCGGCCGTCGCGAGCACCTCGTCGAGCCGGTCGTCCTGTACCGTCCGATCCGCCGACGCGACGGGCTCGGCGCTGTGGCGCACGATCGTCGTCCGGCAACCGAACGGTCGGAGCAGCTCGATGAGCTCGAGCGCGATCCCGCCCGCGCCGACGATGACGACCTCGGCGCCGTACAGCGTGATGCCCGCCTTCGGCCCCCAGCTCGTCGCCCGCGCCCGGTCGGGCAGGCTCCGCAGCGTGGCGAGGGTGAGCGCGAGCGCGTGCTCCGCCACGGGCTGCGCGTACGCGCCCTTCGCCGACGTGAACACGACGCCACGCTCCGCGAACGGCACGAGCGACGCCGCGAAGGTGTCGATCCCGGCGAACGGCAACTGCACCCACGACACCGCGGGGTTCGCCTTGAGCGCGGCGAGCAGGCCGTCCACGTCGTCGTTGTCGAGGCAGACGATGCCGCGCGTCCGGTCGCCGAGTGGGACGACCTCGCCCCCGGCGCCCGTCACTGCGTCCGCGAACGCCTCGCGTTCGGTGTCCGGGATGATCGAGATGCCACCTGGCTCGGGCCGCCGCTCGGGCGGCAACACGACGGGCGCACTCGCGAGGCGCGGCCGCAGCGGCGGCCGATCCTGCTGCTCGGTCATGGTCAGTCCTCCCCCTGTTTCGTGAACCGCGCGAACTCGGGACGCTGCTCGACGAGCTTCTCCTCCGCGAGCTCCGCCGCCTCCGCCTGCACCGTCGCGGCGTCGAAGTCGCCGAACAGGCCGTCCGCGACGCGGTCCACGGCGAGCAGCGCGTCGCGCTCGACGAGCCCCGGGAGCGGCGCACGCGCGAAGTCCCGCGCCTCACGCATGCGCAGGAGGTACGGGTGATCCGGCTTCGCGAGGACGTCGTCGATGCGGCCACGGGCGATGACGAAGCCCCGGTCGAGCACGAGGATGTCCTCGGTGAGTCGCTGCACCGTCGCGAGGTCGTGGCTCAGGATGACCATCGTGCACTGTCGCGCCGCGTTGATGCGCTCGAGCAGCGTGAACAGCGCGGGGCGCGCGATGATGTCGACGCCCTGCGCGGGCTCGTCGACGATGAGCACCTTCGGCTCGACGATGAGCGCCTGCGCGAGCGCGACACGCTGCCGCTGACCCCGTGAGAGCTCGAACGGGAACTTGTTGAGCATGCCGAGCTCGAGGTCGACCGCGTCGATGAGCATGGCCGCCGCGCGGCCGAGGCGACGCCGCTCGAAGCTGCGGTCGCGCGAGAGGATCGGCTCGGCGATGTTCTCGCCCACCGTGAGGTCGTTGCGCAGGCCGTCACCGGACTCCTGCGCGAGATAGCCGATATCGAGCGTCAGGCGCCGTCGGTCCGCGCGGGACGGATACCGCAGATCGAGCCCGGCCGCGTGCAGCGAGCCGCCCGAGATGAACGGCCACGAGTCGCGCCCCTCGTCGCCCCGGCCCGAGAGCACGCGTCCGAGCGCGGTCTTGCCCGAACCCGCCGTGCCCACGACACCGAGGATCCCGCCGTGTTCGACCGTGAACGTCGCGCCCGAGAGCGCCTCGTGCGGTCGCCCGGCCGCGCGCTCGATGTAGGCGATCGACAGGTCCTCGGCGACGATCGTCGGCTGCTCCACGGTGTCCACGCCCCTTCTCCGACCGCACTCCGGCGCGCGCAGAACGCGCCACGGTCGCCGAACAAGCCTAAAGGCTTCGCGAACGGTCTGGCGCGGACCCTCTCCCCGCGATCGAAGCAGGCACGTGCCCGACGTTCGGACCGGGGGCACCTCCGCCCAATGGCGACATGGCGGCATCGAGCAACGCACTCAGCGACCGCTCCCCCGCGCTGCGAGCCCAGTACGTCATGGACGTGTGAATCGCCCCGACCATCGCCGCGATGATCGCGTCGGCGCGCGGATCGGCATCGTCACGGACGTCCACACCGATCCGACGCGCCACCTCCAGACGGAGCAGTTCGATCCACTCTCCGAGCTTGTCGTGCTCACGGGCGCCCACTACGGGAAGATCCGCGGCGAGTCGCGCGAGTTCGAACGCGCGCGGTTGCGTGGCGTAGGCGTCCACCAGCGGATCGAGCGCACGCCTGAGGGAATCCCAGATCGGTTCGCCGTCGGGCCGCTCCGCGAGCGCATCCGCCACACGCTCACCGAATCGTGTCGCATTGCTCGCGACCAACGCGGCCTTCCCCGGGAAGAGGCGGAAGAACGTACTACGAGAGATCCCGGCCTCGTCGCAGATCGTGTCGATCGTCGTCTCGTCGTAGCCGTTGTCGACGAACAGACCGATCGCGACATCGATGACGTGCGCGCGCACGGCCATTCGCGCGATCTCCCGTGGACCCCTCGACGAGCGCAACATGATGAACTCACGATAGCAAGTTTGGAACTGAGTGTCATACTGGACATGCAGTTTCAGTCGAGCTGATCGCACCGCGATGCTCTGCGCCGCGGGGCGGCGCAGAGAACGAAGACAGCACAGGGGAACGGACCACCATGAGCCATGACGAGCACACCCCCGGGAAGACGATCGTCATCACGGGATCCAGTGACGGGATCGGACGAGCCGCAGCCAGGGATCTCGCCGCGCGCGGCCACCACGTCGTGATCGTCGGCCGGTCGCCCGAGAAGACCGCTGCCGTCGCCCGCGAACTCGACTGCCCGTCATACCTCACCGACTTCGCGCGGCTCGACTCCGTCCGCGAGCTCGCTGGGCGACTCGGCACCGATCTTCCGCGGATCGACGTCCTCGTCAACAACGCCGGCGGCGTGTTCGGACCCGGACGCGACGTGACGGTCGACGGGCATGAGAAGACGTTCCAGGTCGACTACCTCGCACCGTTCCTGTTGACCGGAATGCTCCTCGACCAACTCGTGGCGGACCGGGCGACCGTGATCAACACCTCCAGTGTCGCGAACCGCCTCTTCGGTCATGTCGACCTCGACGACCTCGAATCCTCACGCGGACCGTTCGACGCCCGCAGGGCCTACGGCACCGCGAAACTCGAACAGATCCTGTTCACCCGCGAACTCCATCGCCGCTACCGAGCACACGGACTCGCGTCCGCCGCATTCCATCCGGGCATCATCGGCAGCAATTTCGCGTCCGCGCCCGGGTCCGCGCTCGGTCGGATATACCAGAATCCACTCGCCAAACGCCTTCTCGGCTCACCGGAGTCCGGCGCCCGGACCCTCGTGTGGCTTGCCGAGAACTGCCCGTCACCGGCGTGCCCCTCGGGGGGATACTTCGCCCGGCGCCGGACGGCCCGGCCCGCCGGGCAGGCGCTCGATGCCGCCATGGCACGTGAGCTCTGGGAACGATCGGTGCGCCTGAGCGGACTCGACCACGTGCTCCCGAAACGGCACGATACCGATGCGACGGCCCGCACGGACGGAGCGGACGCGTGAACGTCCTCGTCATCGGCGCCAACGGCGCCACGGGCAGCCGAATCGTCCGACGCGCACTGGATGCGGGGCACGACGTCACGGCGATGGTGCGTCGGGCGGACGCCGTCACCGATCCCCGGGCGACCCGCGTGGTCGCCGATCCGCTCGTCGCGCGCGAGCTCGCCGAGCACGCACGGGAGTGCGATGCCGTCATCAGCGCCCTCGGAGTCCGCTCGCTCGGCGCAGCGACGCTCGCCCGACGGAGCGCCGAGGCGCTCGTCGCGGCGCACGAGCTCGGCACCCCGTCCCGCACCATCATCGTCTCGGCCCTCGGTGTCGGAGAGTCTGCCGACATCGTCTCCCCGTTCGCCCGCCTGCTGTATCGCACGGCGATGCGGAACGTGTTCGCCGACAAGGCGGCCGCAGAGGTGCTCGTGCGCGCGAGCTCGCTCGACTGGACCCTCGTCTACCCCGGAACCCTGCGCAACCGACCACTGCGCGCCTACACGGCCACCGACCTCGACGCGCTCTCGAACGTGCCCGGCATGCCCGTGTCCACACGGGACAGCGTCGCGGACTTCGTGGTCCGGGCCGCCGCCGACGGCGGCTGGTCGCGTCGAACCGTGGTCCTCCGGGACGAGTGATCGGTACGACGGAGGCACGAGGTGACGCCTCAGTCGTCCCGCAGCCTGCGTTTCAACTGCTCGAGTTCCACGAGCTGCGCCTGCAGGTGCGCGAACCGCTCGGGCTCCGCCTTCGGGTCGGTGCGCTGCAACGCACCGAGCGCCTCGGCCTTACGGCGCAGCAGATCGCGTTCGACGAGCGAGGCACTGATCGCACGCGCGTAGGCCGAGAGCTGCTCCTCGGTCGGCCCGGCCGGCAGCGGCGCCATCGCGAGTTCGTTCACGAGCGAGCGGAACTGCGCGGGCACCTCGTCGGCGAGCTCGATGAGCCACCGCGGCTGCCCGAGCGATGTCCTCGTCGCGAGGATGCCGTCGCGGACCGTCGCGAGCGTCGCGTTCGTGAAGTCGGTCGCGAGCACACGGTCGAGCGCGGCCGCGTCGAGAGCACCCGGCACCTGCAGCACGGCCATGAGCGTGTCGCGTTCGAGGCGCGTGACGGGGTCGTTCCCGAGATCGCTCAGACGCACGCTCGCCATCGCGCCGCCGAAGCCGCCGCCACCCCCGAACCCGTCCTCGGCGGGATCGGGCGGTAGGCCCTCCTCGGGGTCCGGCGGCGGATCACCCTGCCACCCGCCGGCCGGCGACGACGTGCGCATCGAGTGCGCGGGCGTGCGCTGTGGGGCGCGCTGTGCGCCACCCCGGCCGGCCTGTTGCACGGCCCGCTCGACCATCGGCAGGTCCATCCCGAGCCACCGCGCGAGCTGCCGCGCATAGCCGGGCCGCACCGACGGATCGCGGATCCCCGCGACGACGGGCGCCGACTGACGCAGGGCGGCCACGCGCCCCTCGACGGTGTCGAGGTCGTGGTCGCGCAACTGCCGCTTGATGACGAACTCGTACATGGGCACGGCATCGTCGACGAGTTCCCGCACCGCGGCGTCCCCGCGATGCAGGCGCAGATCGCACGGGTCGAGTCCGTCCCGCCCGACCGCCACATACGTCTGCGCGACGAAGCGCTTCTCCTCGGCGAACGCCTTCATCGCGGCCTTCTGCCCGGCCTCGTCCGGATCGAACGTGAAGACCACCCGGCCCTTGCCCGACTCGTCGTCGAGGATGCGACGCAGCACCTTGATGTGGTCGACACCGAACGCCGTGCCACACGTCGCGACGGCCGTCGTCACGCCCGCGAGGTGCGCGGCCATGACGTCCGTGTAGCCCTCGACGACGACGACGCTGCGCTCGCGCGCGATCTCGCGCTTCGCGAGGTCCAGCCCGTAGAGCACCTGCTGCTTGTGGTAGACGGGCGTCTCGGGCGTGTTGAGGTACTTCGGGCCCTGGTCGTCGTCGAAGAGCTTGCGGGCACCGAACCCGAGCGTCTGGCCCGCCGTGTCGCGGATCGGCCACACGACGCGGCCGCGGAACCGGTCGTAACTCGACCCGCGATCGTTCGTCGACACGAGGCCTGCGTCCTGCATCTCCTGCTTCGTGAAGCCCGCGGCGCGCAGGTGCGAACTCAGCGCGTCCCAGCTCTTCGGGGCGTAACCGACGCCGAAGTGCGCAGCCGCCTCGGGATCGAATCCGCGACCGCCGAGGAACTCGCGCCCCGGTGCCGCGTCGGCGTCGCCGAGCTGGGCGACGAAGAAGTGGTGCGCCGCCGTGTTGGCCTGCAGCAGCCGCAGCCGACGCGAGTGGTCGGGCGCCTGCCCGCCGTCCTCGTACGTGAGCGTGTAGCCGATCCGGGCCGCGAGGCGCTCGACGGCGTCCGCGAACGAGACGTGGTCGATCTTCTGCAGGAACGAGTAGACATCGCCCGACTCGCCGCACCCGAAGCAGTGGAACAGGCCGAGCGCGGGCCGCACGTTGAACGACGGTGTGCGCTCGTCGTGGAACGGGCACAGGCCCTTCATCGAGCCGACGCCACCCGAGCGGAGCGTCACGTAGTCGCCCACGACGTCGGCGATGTTCGTCCGCGACCGCACCTCGTCGATGTCGGATTTGCGGATGAGGGCCATGCAGGGATCCTAATCGTCGGGACGGACCGCGGCGGCCCCGCGCCACCGGTGTCCGCTGTCAGCGAGGCATGGTGTGGCGCCGCCGGTCTCCGCCGTCATGACCGCGCGGCCGCTGGGACGATCCCGCGCGTCGAGCACGCCCGCCGGTCATTGTGGGGAACGAACGATCGGACCGCCCGGCGTGAGGAGCCGGGCGGTCCGATCGGGCGGGGCGGGAGGGTTCAGGCCAACGCCGCAAGCGCCGCGTCGTAGTCGGGCTCCTCGCCGATCTCGGGCGAGATGTGGGCGTAGCGCACGGCGCCGTCGGTGTCGACGATCACGACCGCGCGGGCGAGGAGGCCCGCGAGGGGGCCGTCCAGTTGCGTGAGCCCGTAGGCGTCCCCGAAGTCCGAGCGGAACGCCGAGGCGAGCACGACGTTCTCGATGCCCTCGGCGCCGCAGAAGCGCGACTGCGCGAACGGCAGGTCCTTCGACACACACACGACGGTCGTGTTGCCGAGCCCGGCGGCGAGCTCGTTGAAGCGCCGCACCGACGCGGCGCACACGCCCGTGCCGACGGAGGGGAACACGTTGAGGACCACGCGTCGCCCCGCGAAGTCCGCGAGGCGGACGGGCGCGAGGTCGATGCCGACGAGGTCGAAGTCCGGCGCCTTCGCGCCGACGGCGGGCAGTTCACCCGAGGTCGTGACCGGGGTGCCCCGGAATGCAGTCTGAGCCATGCCCCAATGATGGCAGCTCGGCCCACGCGGCGGGCCGGGCGAGTTCCGGTCGGTTCTCGGGGTTCCGGGTGCCCCGGAACCCCGAGAACCGCCCGGAATCCCGCGCTCGGGTCACGCCGTGATCGGGTCGGTTCGCGTCAGTCGGGCGTGCCAGGCGACGGCCGACTGGTCGGTGAGGGACGCGACCTGGTCGACGACGACGCGGCGCCGCGCCGCATCGTCGACCGCCGCCACGAAATCGGCCGCGAAGCCCGCGTCGAGACTCACCGGCGCATCCGCCCAGAGGGCGTCCGCGAGCTCCGTGAGCAGCGCACGCTGGCGCTCGTAGACGGGGCGCCGCGCGTCGAGCGACATCACGAACCCCGCGACGATGCCCTTGAGCATCGCGATCTCGGCGCGCACCCACTCCGGCACGACGACCTGACCGCGATAGCGGATGAGCGATTCGAGCGGGTAGGCCTCCCACGTCGCCTCGGTGGCCGCGCGCGCGAACCGTCCGATGAGCTGCGACGTGAGGTTCTTGAGCCCGGCCTGTGCAATGCGGGATCCGTCGTAGTCGTGCACCCAGAACGGCGCCGACAGCAGTCGCTCGAACGCCTCGTCGAGCGCCCCGCGCGACACCGAGCCGCCCGCCCAGTCGGCGGCCGTGAACAGGATCGCCTCGCGGTTCGCCGGCGCCTCCAGTTCGGGGAGCACGACGTAGCCCGACACGACCGCGTCCTCGAGGTCGTGCACCGAGTACGCGATGTCGTCGCACAGGTCCATGACCTGCGCCTCGATGCACGTCCGATCGCCCGGCGCCTCGGCGCGCAACCACTCGAACACGGGCAGGTCGTCGTCGTAGACGCCGAACTTGCGCGTCCCGCGTTCGACCCCGTGGAGCCTCGTCCACGGGTACTTCGTCGAGGCATCGAGGCTCGCCCGCGTCAGGTTGAGGCCGAACGGCCGACCCGCCGCGTCGAACACCTTCGGTTCGAGCCGGGTCACGAGCCGCAGCGTCTGCGCGTTGCCCTCGAACCCGCCGATTTCGAGGGCCCACTCGTTGAGTGCGCGTTCACCGTTGTGGCCGAACGGCGGATGCCCGAGGTCGTGCGCGAGACACGCGGTGTCGACGATGTCGGGGTCGAGTTCGAGCGTCGAGGCGATCTCGCGACCGACCTGCGCGACCTCGAGCGAATGCGTGAGCCGGTTGCGCGCGAAGTCGAGTCCCGCCGTCGGCGAGAGGACCTGCGTCTTCGCCGCGAGCCGGCGCAGCGCGCTCGAGTGCAGGAGCCGGGCCCGGTCGCGGGCGAAGCTCGACCGGCGCCGGTTCTCGTGGTGCTCGGGAAGGAACCGCTCACGGTCGAAGTCGTCGTACGGGCTCCGGTCCAGGGGCGGTGGCTTGGGGCCGGGCATCATCCGCCCGAGGTGTCGAGTTCGGCGGCCGAGATGTTCGCGCGCTGCTCGTCGTTCAGCTCGTGGCTCTCGAGCCAGCGGTCGGGCAGTGCGGGCCGCTTCGGGGTGCCCGCACGGCCGCGCTGCCCCTCGGCGTCCGCACCGGGGTACGGCGCATCGGCGTCCAGGGTCGCGAGCAGCTCGTCGATCTGCGCGAGCGAGTCGACGAGCGCGAGGGCCGCGCGGAACTCACCGCCGACGGGATAGCCCTTGAAGTACCAGGCGACGTGCTTGCGGATGTCGCGGCACGCGCGCCCCTCGTCCTCGAAGAACTCGGCGAGCAGCGCCGCGTGGCGACGGATCGCGTCGCCGACCTCGCCGAGGGTGGGACGGAAGCGATGCGTCTCTCCCCGGAAGGCCGCCTCGAGGTCGCCGAACAGCCACGGCCGGCCGAGGCAGCCGCGGCCGACGACGACGCCGTCACAGCCCGTCTCGCGCATCATGCGCACGCCGTCCTCGCCCGACCAGATGTCGCCGTTTCCGAGCACGGGCACCGAGGTGACGGTCTGCTTGAGCGTCGCGATCGCGTCCCAGTTCGCCTCGCCCGAGTAGAACTGCGAGGCCGTGCGACCGTGCAGTGCCATCGCCGCGACGCCCGCCTGCTCGGCGATGCGGCCCGCCTCGAGATACGTGTGGTGCTCGGGATCGATGCCCATGCGCATCTTGATCGTGAGGGGGATGTCGCCCGCCGCACGGACCGCGTTCTCGACGATCTGCCGGAACAGGTTCGTCTTCCAGGGCAGCGCCGCTCCCCCACCCTTGCGCGTGACCTTGGGCACGGGGCAGCCGAAGTTGAGGTCGATGTGGTCGGCGCGGTTCTCGGCGACGAGCATCGTGACGGCCTCGCGCACCGTCACCGGGTCGACGCCGTAGAGCTGGATGGAGCGGAGGTCCTCGGACTCGTGGTGCTCGATGAGCCGCATCGTCACGGCGTTGCGCTCGACGAGCGCTCGCGAGGTGATCATCTCCGAGACGTAGAGCCCACCGCCGTACTCGCGGCAGAGACGACGGAAGGCGGCGTTCGTGATGCCCGCCATGGGCGCGAGGACGACGGGCACGTCGAGGACGTGCGGGCCGATGCGCAGTGGCTCGGCCCGGTCGGTCGCGGAGGGCGGTGGGGTGGTGAGGGAGACGGTCATGACCCGTCCATCATCCCAGGTTCGGCGGAAGACCGCGTCAGGACGCCCGGCATCGGTGCGCGCTCCCGGCGAACCGCGCCGACGGGCGATCCCCCATTGACGTCCACTACTGCAGCTCATAGAGTAATTACTCTATCACATGGAGTAGACGGGAGACGCGATGATCAGCAGTGATCTGGTTCGGGCCTCACTCGAACTCGTCATCCTGAGTGTCGTGGCCGAGGGGCCGTCGTACGGCTACGCCATCGCGAAACAGATCGAGGCGAGCTCCGACGGGGCCTACCCACTCAAGGAGACGACCCTCTACGCGGCGATCCGCCGACTCGAGCAGCGCGGCGACCTGCTCGCCTCCCCAGGCCTCGAATCCGCCGGCCGCCCACGCACCTACTACGAACTCACCGACGCCGGACGGGCCCTCTTGGCCGAACGGCAGACCGAGTGGCGGTCCTTCGTCACGACCGTCACGAACATCACCCGATCGAAGGGGACCGAATCATGAGCGACGTCATCCGCACCTACATCTCAGGCCTGTTCACCGATCTTCCGCAGACACCGGAGGTCGAGCGCGCCCGCACCGAACTGCTGCAGATGAGCGAGGACAAGTACCAGCAGCTGCGGGCCGACGGTTCGAGCGACGCCGAGGCGACCGGGCGGGTCATCACGGAGTTCGGCAATCTCGACGAACTCGCCGACGACCTCGGCATCCGCGATGCCGTCGGTGGCGAGGAGACCGCACCGCTCGCACTGACGGAACAGGAGATCGACACGATCCTCGAACGCTCGCTCCGCGGCGCGCGACTCGTGGCCGCGGGTGTCGGGATCATCATCCTCGGCGTCGCCCTCCTCGTCGCGCTCGTCGACCGAGGCCCCGTCCCGTTCGTGATCGGCATGGTCGGCATGCTCGTCGCCATCGCCTCGGGCGTCGGCTCGATCATCTTCGGCGCCTCGATGCGACGCGGACTCGAACGCATCGGCTCGGCCGACGCGCGCGTCCCGGCCGAGATCCTCCCCAAGCTCCGGCCCGCGCTCGAACGCGCCGAACAGCGTCGGACGATCGGCATCGTCGCCGGTGTCGCCCTCATCATCCTCGGCGTCGCCTTCCCCATCGTCGTGCCGCTCCTCGCGCCGGAGCGATGGGTACTGCTCGGGGCGAGCGCCCTGCTCGTGTGCACCGCGATCGGCGTGTACGCGATCGTCAGCAGCACGATGCGCCACGGCGCCTACGAGACCCTCACCACCCCCTGGCGCACCCACCTCGACCAGGCCCAGGAGGACGAGTCCTGGTCCGGGCCCGGCGGTACCGTCGCGGCCGTCTACTGGCCGGTCGCCGTCCTCGTGTTCCTCAGCTGGAGCTTCATCTGGGACGCGTGGGACCGGTCCTGGATCGTGTGGCCCATCGCGGGCGTCGCGTTCCCGGTCGTCGTGCTCATCACCCGGCAGATCACGCTCGCCCGCGGGACGAGCGACACGACGAGCGGTCGCACAGGGCGCTCCTGACCGGCCGCCCCGAGCGGACGTCTTCCCGGACGTGAACGACAGGTAGAGCGAGAGCGGCCCCAGCCAGAGCACGACCGCCGCCGCGAGGCCGAGCACGATGCACACGCATCCGAACGCTCGCCCCGCGCCCGATCACCGCCGCGAGTACGCCCACCCCGGCGGCGATCAACGCGACGACGATCGGATCGATCAGCAGCGTCTTCACGAGCGACACGGCTGCCGGGAAGATCCACGGGATCGCAGCTGAGATCGATGCGTGCGCGACCGCTGCATAGAGCAGGATGAGCAGCGACGCACCGATGCCGAGGATGCTGAGGTCGATGGGGACGCACCCCGAACGGGAACGCTGTGGCGGACCGGGCCGGGGCGGCGCGCCGTTCCCGAACCTCGGTCGGGTGGCGGCGCCGGGCCTCCTGGCCCGCCGGGCACACCGGGGCCGCCGGGCACTCCCAGGCCGCCGGGCCAGTTCCCTCGTGGAACGCCACCGCAGCCTTCGAATCGCGGATCAGTGTTCGGCAGCGGTCACCGCCACGCCGGGTACCTCTCCGCGCGCAACCGCACGCATCACTCCGCGTGACCGTCCCTACCGCCACGGCCTCCACCCAGCGGCGGATCGACACGTGCACGACGGTCCCCGGCGACACGTGCCCCCGCACTCGGTCGAGTGCGGGGGCACGTGTCCCGGCTGCCGGCCGATCAGCGGCCGAGACGCTCCGCGAGGTAGTCCGCGACGCGATCGAGTGCGACGCGCTCCTGCGCCATCGTGTCGCGCTCGCGCACCGTGACGGCCTGGTCGTCGAGCGTGTCGAAGTCGACCGTGACGCAGAACGGCGTCCCGATCTCGTCCTGTCGCCGGTACCGCTTGCCGATCGCCTGGGTCTCGTCGAGCTCGATGTTCCAGCGTCGACGCAGCTCGGACGCGAGGTCGTGCGCGACGGGCGACAGCCGCTCGTTACGGCTGAGCGGCAGCACGGCCGCCTTGACGGGTGCGAGGCGCGGATCGAGCGCGAGCACCGTGCGCGTGTCCACGCCACCCTTCGTGTTCGGCGCCTCGTCCTCACGGTACGCGTCGACGAGGAACGCCATCATCGAGCGCGTGAGCCCGAAGCTCGGCTCGATCACGTAGGGCGTGTACCGCTCGTTCGTGGACGGATCGAGGTAGCTCAGGTCGACACCCGACGCCCTCGCGTGCGACGCCAGGTCGAAGTCGGTGCGGTTCGCGACCCCCATGAGCTCGCCCCACTCCGAACCACTGAACCCGAAGCGGTACTCGAAGTCGATCGTGCCCGCCGAGTAGTGCGCGCGTTCGTCCTCGGGCACATCGAAGCGACGCATGTTCGCGGGGTCGATCCCGAGGTCGACGAACCAGTTCCAGCAGTCCTCGACCCAGCGGTCGAACCACGTCGCCGCATCGGCGGGCGGCGTGAAGAACTCGATCTCCATCTGCTCGAACTCGCGCGTGCGGAAGATGAAGTTGCCGGGCGTGATCTCGTTGCGGAACGCCTTCCCGATCTGCCCGATGCCGAACGGTGGCTTCTTCCGCGACGTCTGCAGGACGTTCTTGAAGTTCACGAAGATCCCCTGGGCGGTCTCCGGGCGCATGAAGTGCAGCCCGGCCTCGCTGTCCACGGGCCCGAGATACGTCTTCATGAGGCCCGAGAACAGCTGCGGCTCCGTCCACTCGCCGCGCGTGCCGCAGTCCGGGCACACGACCTCGGCCATGCTCTCGGGCGCACGGCCCTTCTTCGCCTCGAACGCCTCGACGAGATGGTCCTCACGGTGCCGCTTGTGGCAGTGCAGGCACTCGACGAGCGGATCGGTGAACGTCGCGACGTGCCCCGAGGCCTCCCACACGGCCTTCGGCAGGATGATCGACGAGTCGAGGCCCACCATGTCCTCGCGGCCGCGGACGAACGTCTGCCACCACTCGCGCTTGATGTTCTCCTTCAGCTCGGTACCGAGCGGGCCGTAGTCCCACGCCGAGCGCGATCCGCCGTAGATCTCGCCGGCCTGGAACACGAAGCCCCGTCGCTTCGCGAGGGCGATGACCTGATCGAGCGTGGACTGTGCCATGTGGCGTGACTCCTGACGTGCGGGTGTCCGGGAAAAGGCGGTTCCCGGGGACCAACGGCCAAGTCTAGGCGGTCGGCGCGTCGACGGCGCCGCCGAAGCGCCGGTCCCGGTTCGCGTAGCGCGTGATCGCGTCCCACAGGTCGACACGGGTGAAGTCGGGCCACAGACGGTCGAGGAACACCATCTCTGCGTACGCCGACTGCCACAGCAGGAAGTTGCTCGTGCGCTGCTCCCCCGACGAGCGCACGAAGAGGTCGACGTCGGGGAGGTCCGGGAGGTAGAGGTGCCGCGCGATCGTCTTCTCGGTCACGCGATCGGCCCGGAGGCGTCCCGCGGCGACCTCCGCCGCGATCTCCCGGACCGCGTCGGCGATCTCGACCCGGCCGCCGTAGTTGACGCACATCGTGAGCGTCATGCGCGTGTTCCGCGCCGTCTGTCGCTCGGCGATCTTCAGATCGTCGACGACCGACTTCCAGAGCCGCGGCTCGCGCCCCGCCCAGCGGATGCGCACGCCCCACGCGTCGAGCTGATCGCGCTGCCGGTGCAGTACCTCCCGGTTGAAGCCCATGAGGAAGCGCACCTCGTCGGGCGAGCGGCGCCAGTTCTCGGTCGAGAAGGCGTAGACGCTCAGGTGCTTGACGCCGATCTGCAGGGCCCCCGCGACGACGTCGAGGAGCGCCGCCTCACCGGCCCGGTGCCCCTCCGTTCGCGGCAGGCCGCGCCGGTTCGCCCAGCGACCGTTGCCGTCCATCACGACCGCCACGTGATCCGGCACCGCCGCCGCGGGCAGTTCGGGCGGCGTGAGCCCCGTCCAGTCGATCGGACGGAAACCGTCGGCACCGTCACTCATGCACTCGTCTCCTTCGGGGTCCCACTGCGCGCCTCGATCCGCTCGCGGTCGATGAGCCGCAACGAGCGCAGGCTGCGTTCGAGATGGTACTGCGCGTAGGCCGCGACGACACCCGACGCGCGATCGCGCACGGTACCCGGCGCCGCATCGACGACCTCCCACTCGCCCGCGAGCAGGGCGGCGAGGTGGTTCATCACCTCGGGCGAGACGGTCATCGTGCCCGACGGCGCACACGAGCGACACACGGCACCGCCGAGCGCCATCGAGACGCGCGTGTGCGGGCCTGGTTCGCCACAGCGCGCGCACGCGTCGAAGCTCGGCGCCCACCCGGCGATCGCGAGCGAACGCAGCAGATATGAGTCGAGCACGAGGCGGGGATCGTGATCACCACGAGACACGGCCCGGAGCGCGCCGATGCAGAGGATGTACAGCGAGCGCTGCACATCCGCCTCGGCGATGCGCTCCGCCGCCTCGACGATCGCCGACGCCGCGGTGTAGGCGTCGTAGTCGCCGACGATCTCGGCGCCGTACGACGCGAGCGTCACGGCCTGCGTGACGGTGTCGAGGTTGCGCCCGGCGAACAACTGCAGATCGGCGACCATGAACGGTTCGAGCCGCGCGCCGAACTTCGACGACGTCCGCCGCACGCCCTTCACGACCGCGCGCACGCGACCGTGCTCCTTCGTGAGGAGCGTCACGATGCGATCGGCCTCCCCCAGACGCTGGGTGCGGAGGACGACACCCTCGTCTCGATACACGGGCACCCCTCCAGTATCCCCCCGCTGTGGCACCATGGCGTGCATGCACGGTTCGCTCAACGCGATCCCGGAGTGGCTCGACCTCGGCGCGATCGCCGTCGGCGCCGGTGCCGGGACGCTCGTCGCCGGGGAGTTCCGGAGCAAGCGCCTCGACTGGCTCGGTATCGCGATCCTCGGTGTCGCCGTGGGGCTCGGCGGCGGTGTCATCCGTGACGTGCTCATCGGTATCCGCCCCGCGGCGATGTCGACCGACACGTACCTGCTCACCGCGCTCGTCGCCGCGATCGTCGGCATGCTCCTGCAGCCGGCACTTGCGCGGGCCGGCATGGCGATCCAGATCCTCGACGCCGCGGCGCTCGGGTTCTTCTGCGCCGTCGGCACGGCGAAGGCGGTCGAGTTCGGCCTCCCGCTGTTGCCCTGTCTGTTCATCGGCACCGTCACGGCGGCCGGCGGCGGGGTCGTCCGCGATCTGCTGCTCGGCATGCCCGTCGGCGTGCTGTATGCGGGCTCGTTCTATGCCTTCGCCGCGCTCGCGGGCTCGGGCGCGTTCATGATCTCGTACGCGTTCGGGCTCGAGGGCGTGGGCGCCATGTCGGTGTGTGCGGGCGTCACGGCGGCGGTCCGCATGTCGTCCGTGTGGTTCGGGCTCTCACTCCCCGAGCAGATGTCCCTGCGTGTGCCGTCGCGTGTGCGACGACGCCTCGGGCCCCGCGGCGGCTTCAGCGACGCCGACATCGTCGACGCGTCGAGCCTGCACACGCCCCGGACGAAGCCCATCGAGGTCGTCCGGGAGCGCATCGAGTCGGAGGAGCGCGAACGCGACGCGAGGGACCGACGCGCGACGCGGGGACGCCGTCGAATGGGCGACGCACGACGCGAGGACGGCGAGACCGCCGGCTAGGTCCGGCTCACGAACCAGGACCGGCTCTCGAATCGGGACGCTCGAACGTCCTCCGCGGATGCGCGAACGCGCACCGAGGCACGACCACGCACCGAGGATGCTGCGCGGCGGCCCGTTCAGCTGCCCGCGCGGCGGTTGCGCAGACGAACCCGATGGGTGAGGCGGGGCATGTCGAGTTCGGGCCAGAGGTCGATCAGATAGCGCTCGGCGGAATCCCCCTCGGTCTGCCGCCGAACCCGCCGACCGCGAGCGACGCAGCGAATGCGCACCCACCCGTCCCTCGTCTCGACGGGATGCTCGATGCGACGCATGGTGGCACCACTCCCGAGGAGCAGCACGCCGCCATCGGTGCGGACGGAGACCTCCTCCGCCTCGTCGAGCTCGCCGAGCGGCGTGAGCGGAGGTGGTTCGGGGCGGAGACGGAGGCGGACGCCGACCTGGCCGTCGCCGACCCCCGTGGCGACGGCGACGAGCCCGGCGGCGTGCGAGGCCGCGACGAGCTGCCCGTGCCGCCAGGGGTCGGGATCGGCGCGCGACGGCGCGACGTCGGCGTCGCCGAGGGCGAGGAAGAACTGCGCGCCCTGCACGTGGACGCGTCGGCGGGTTTCGGATCGGGTGGCCTGCATGCGCAGATGCTCACACCACCCACGGACACGGCGCGCACGCCATCCGCGGCGCATCCGCCCCACGCCACCCATGACCCGTTGCGGCACGAATCCAGCCGGGTTGTTGCTACCGGGCCCCGGGCCCGGTAGCAACAACCCGGCTGGATTCAGCGACGGAGAGGCCGGGCTGACGCGCGCGGTCGAGGAACGCACGCGACCGGGCACGCGGTCGCGGCACGCACGCGACCGGGCATTCGGTGCGGCGTCCGCGCGCGGCGCTCAGGCCGAGACGGGCGCCGCTTCCTGCAGCTGGGCCGTTCCCGCGCGCAGCGAGCGGTTCACCGCCGACACGATCGCCTTGAGCGAGGCCGTCGAGATGTCGCCGTCGACGCCGACACCCCACAGTCGATCGCCCTCGACCTCGAGCTCGATGTACGCCGCGGCCTGCGCATCGCCGCCCGCCGACATCGTGTGCTCCACGTAGTCGAGCAGCTCCACGCGGATACCGCGCTCGCCCAGCATGCGCAGGAACGCGTCGATCGGGCCGTTGCCCTCACCGCTCGCCTCGTGCGTCTCGTCCCCGTTGCGGATCCGCACATCGAGACGCACGACACCGTCGAGTTCCGACTGGGTGCGCGTCGAGTACAGCTCGAGGCGTCCCCACTTGTGCTGTTCCTCCGCGGCAGGCAGGTACTCGTCCGTGAAGATGCGCCAGATCTCGGCCGCCGTCATCTCGCCGCCCTCGGCGTCGGTCCTGCGCTGCACGACCCCCGAGAACTCGATCTGCAGGCGACGCGGCAGGTCGAGCGAGTGGTGCTCCTTCAGCAGGTACGCGACACCGCCCTTGCCCGACTGGGAGTTGACGCGGATGACGGCCTCGTAGGAGCGGCCGAGATCGCGCGGGTCGACCGGCAGGTACGGCACCGCCCAGACGAGCTCGTCGACGGAGACGCCGCGCTCCTGCGCCTCGGCCTCCATCGCCTCGAAGCCCTTCTTGATCGCGTCCTGGTGCGAGCCGGAGAACGCCGTGTAGACGAGGTCGCCGCCCCACGGGCTGCGCTCGGGCACGGGCAGCTGGTTGCAGTACTCGACCGTGCGGCGCACGCGGTCGATGTCGGAGAAGTCGATCTGCGGGTCGACGCCCTGCGTGAACAGGTTCACGCCGAGGGTCACGAGGTCGACGTTGCCGGTGCGCTCACCGTTGCCGAACAGGCAGCCCTCGATGCGGTCCGCGCCGGCCTGGTAGCCGAGCTCCGCAGCCGCGACGGCCGTGCCGCGGTCGTTGTGCGGGTGCAGCGACAGCAGCACGCTGTCACGCCGGTCGAGGTGCCGGTTCATCCACTCGATCGAGTCGGCGTACACGTTCGGCGTCGCCATCTCGACGGTCGCGGGCAGGTTGATGATCATCTTGTGCTCGGGCGTCGGCTCGATGATCTCGATCACGCGGTTGCAGATCTCGGCCGCGAACTCGAGCTCCGTGCCCGTGTAGCTCTCCGGCGAGTACTCGTAGAACACGTCCGTGTCCGGGATGAGCGACTCGAGCTGCTTGCACAGGCGCGCACCGGCGGTCGCGATGTCGATGATGCCGGCCTGGTCCGTGCGGAACACGACCGCCCGCTGCAGCGTCGACGTCGAGTTGTAGAAGTGGACGATCGCCTGCTTCGCACCCGCGAGCGACCCGTAGGTGCGCCTGATCAGGTGCTCGCGGCACTGTGTGAGGACCTGGATCGTCACGTCGTCCGGGATCGCGTCCTCCTCGATGAGGCTGCGCACGAAGTCGAAGTCGGTCTGGCTCGCGGACGGGAACCCGACCTCGATCTCCTTGTAGCCCATCTCGACGAGCAGATCGAACATGACCCGCTTGCGCTCGGGCGACATCGGGTCGATGAGGGCCTGGTTGCCGTCGCGCAGGTCCACCGCACACCAGCGGGGGGCGACCTCGATGCGACGGTCGGGCCACGTGCGATCGGGCAGATCGACGTGGATCTGCTCGTGGAAGGCGCGGTACCGGTGGACCGGCATGGACGAGGGCTGCTGCGTGTTCTTCATGACTGTGCTCCTGGCGTTCGCTCGCCGGTCAGGTGACGTCGGCGGCTGTGGTGTCACGGACGGACGTCCGATTCAAAGCCCACGACGAACTCCGCGACGAGGGAGGCTTCGTGACTAGGCCTCGTCGCGGCGGCGAAGAAGGAGGGTGCCGAACAGCATGTCGGACATCGTAGCACCGGGCCGCACGCTCGCGCGCGCCACGGCCGTCACGACTCGGGCCGATCATTCCGCGCCTGCCGGAACGCGTCGACGAGCGCGCCGACCGTGACGCCGGGCAGATACGCCTTGGTCAACGCGAGCCCGATCGCCGGCAGTTGGGTCGGTTCGAGGTAGACGAGTCCGAGCGGCACCATGACCGGCTGGAACTTGCGCTTGAAGTTGAGCAGCGACCGGAACCCGTACACGGGTTCGAGCCGCGCACCGAGCTCGTGGAGCAGTCCCTGCAGGATGCTCGCGTCGCCGCTGTCGCTCGCCGCGTGCTGCACGCTCGACGCGAGCGGCGCCGCCGAGAGGGAGAGGAACTCGGCCCCCTCCGACTGCAGCCGTTGCGCGACGCGGGCGATGAGCATCTCCATGACGCCGTTCATGCTGTCGGGGCGCCGACGCATGACGTCGAGCGTCCGGCCGACGATCCGCTCGTCCCGCCAGACGGGCAGCCAGCTCGTGACGGCCTGCACGACCCCCGCACCGTCGACGGCGAGCGCGATGAGCACCTCGTCGTCGTCGAGCTGCGCGAGACCGCCGAGCGTGAATCCCATCTCGGGCAGCGCCTTGTCTCCGGCCCATTCGGCCGAGATCTCACGCACCTGTTCGAGCTCGCTCGCCGTCAATTCGTCGAACCGCCCCCAGCGCACGTCGACGCCCTCGCGGTCCGCGCGGTTGATCGACGACCGGACGTCCTGCCACTTCTTGCCCTTCATCGCCCAGTCCTCGAGCGGGATGACACTCTCCTCCGCGACCTCGACGGCGCTCCAGCCCGTCTCCACGAAGCGTTCGGCGAGTGTCATGGGGACGGAGTAGAAGCACGGGATGAGCCCGTTGGTGTCGGACTCGGTCGCGAAGCGCGAGAGCACGTCGTGGTCGTCGACGTCCGGTGCACCGAAGGGCGTTCCGAGCACGATCGCGACGCGCTGCTCGACACGGTAGGTGACGGCCGCGCCGGTCTCGGTGTCGAGCCAGGTGCGCATCCCGGGCCAGGTCGCCATGTGGGCGATCGGACCGCCGCCCCCGCGGCGGAGGAGTTCGCGCACCCGATCGGGGGCGAGGTCGCGCTCGTGGGGCCGGGTCGTCGCGAGCGCGGAACGGCACGCGAGCAGCACGACGATATCGAAGACGGGTGCGATGCCGAACGTGAGGGCGAGCGCGAGTGGCGAGACCGGGTCGAACGCGACCGGATTGGCCGCGAGGAGCGCCGGTGGGAGCAATCGTTCCGGTGCCTCCAGCAACGCCGTGCCGAGGGTCGGGGCGGGCGTCCAGGCGGACGGATCCGCGAGGACGATCGCGACGTACAGCGCCATGAGGACGAGCGCGGCAGCCACGACCGCCACGAGCGCGCGGATCGCCCGCGCACGGACCGGCGGGAGCGGACAGCTCGCGCGCCAGCGCCACAGGGCCACTGCGGCGAGCACGTGGATCACGAGGATCGCCACCACCTGGACGACGAACTGCGTCGCGTCGAGCCGCGACGCGCGCGCACCGTCACCGACGGCGGCCGTGGGGGTGAGGATCCAATAGAAGACGAAGAGACCGACGAGCAGGAGGTTCGCCGCGATGCCGAGATGGATCGCGAGTCGCCGTCCCCGCCAGATCCCCCACGCGATGACGACGAACACGAGCCACGGGAGCGCCGAGACGAGCACCTCCACGGGCGAGAGACTCGCCGCGACCGTCTGTTGCTGCACGCAGGAGGCCGTCACGTCCCACACACGGCACGCGTTCGTCGCGCGCGGTTCCGCGAACCGCCCGACGACGAGCTGCACGATCGGCCCCGCGAGACTGTGCCGGTGCGGTTCGATGAGTGCGAGCAGCGGCCCGATCCCGAGCATGGCGCTCGTCGAGGCGAGCAGGACGCGCGTCTCGTGCTCCGTGGACCGCCGCCACGAGCGATCGTTCTCGCGCGGGACGAGGACGAAACCGAGCGCGAGGCCGGCGAGTCCCGCACCGATGCGGACGAAGTCGTCGACCTGACCGAGGTACACGGTGCCGATGACGAGCGCGACGAGCACCAACACGCGCGTGCGTCGCCGGTGGATGCGGTCGAGTGCCGCAGAGCCCGCGAGTGCGAGACCGACGGCGGGCGCGATCGGATCGAGCACGAGCACGCGGTCCGCGTCGGGGAACCAGCCGAGCGTCAACGCGGCCGACAGGCCCTGGAGGGCGAGGCCCACGAGGGCGCCGGCGAGCGTCGTCGTGACGAGGGCGATGATGCTGCGCCGCGTCCCGAGCCGCGGTTCGACGAGCCCGCCGAGCACCACGACCACCGCGAGTGCGAGGACGAGGTGCCGTGGGCCGGTCGTCAGGAGCGGATAGCTCAGGACCGTCCACCAGCGGCCGTCATCGACGACGGGGCCGAGGCCCGTCGCGAGCACCGAACCGATCGGTCCGGCGTCCCCCTGGTCGGGCCCCCCGACCGCTCGCGCGACGAGTGCCACGATCGACACGACGAGCACCGTCACCGCGAACGTCACCGTGACGGGACGAGCCCGGACGACACGCATCAGGCGTGCGAGTGTGTCGCGGATCATGCGCTCACCAGTCCGCTGCGTTCGGCGTACGTGGGCAGCGCCTGTTGGAGGACGTCGGCGACGGTGTTGAAGTCGTGCGAGGTGCCGGACGACACGATCGTCGACGCGTCGATGCCTGCGGCCTTCGCCCCCTGCTCGAGCGTTGCCGCGTAGCCCGAGTAGACGGCGTCCTGTTGGCCCACCCCCTGGATGAGCACGGTGTCTTTGTAGGGCGCGTGCGCCGCGACGACGCTGAGCGGCTTCGCGGCCTCGTACGCCGCGTCATCCCCGCCGAACCCCTTCGCGATCGTCGTCGCCGGATCGCCGAGCGAGGGCACGAGTTCGGCGGAGATCGCGATGTCGGTCCCGTAGCGAGCACTGTCCGCGAGGCCGATCTGGAACGTGCAGGTGGCGCCCTCGGAGAAGCCGCCGAACGCCCACGCGAGCCGGTTCTCGGCGACGTTCAGGTGCTGGTCGATCCAGTCCGGCACGTCCGTGTCGAGGTAGGTCGCGGCGTTCCCGAGCGGGCCGTCGACGCACATCGGGTTCGCGTCCGACGCGCCGAGCTGATCGGGGCTCACGACGATCGGCGCGAGTCCGTTGTGCGCGGCCGCGAAGTCGTCGAGGATCTGTTCGAACCTGCCGGACTGGAGGATGTCACTCGGATCGCCCGGCTGTCCGGCGAGGATCACCATGACCGGGAGCGGGGGCGGTGAGGCGACGAGCGCGGCGGGCGGAAGGTAGATCCAGGCGGGCCTCGCGGTGAACCCGGACGCGGTGCCGGGGATCTCGAGTTGCACGGTCGAGCCAGCGGCCGGCATGTCGGCGGGTGGCGTCCACGCCGCCTCCGCGACGGGATCGACGCTCGAGGCGATTCGGGCGGGCAGTCCCGTGGCCGCATCGGCGACCTGTGCGGGGAAGAGCTGCGCGACGGTCCGGACCTGCCCGACCGCGACGTTGACCGCGGCGGCCCCGGCGACGAGCGCCAGGACGACGAGGGTGCCCCCGAGCACACGGCGCCAGCGCTCCGTGCCGCCGCGCCGGCGGCCGAAGAGGACGATCGCACCGGTCACCGCGAGCGCGACACCCAGGACGATGCCCACGCGCGCCCCGACTTCGACGGGGACACCCAGGAGATCGATGCCGTCGACGAGGATCCAGACGACGCACGCGGTGAGGAGGCCCGCCGCGGCGGTGACGACGCCGACGAGGAGCAGCCGCCGACGATGCGCGCGAGGGTCCGTCCCGGGGAGCGGCCGGAAGACGATCAGCACGGTGATGGCGACGACGACGACGACGAGCACGGCCACCACGACGGGTACATCGAGCCGGGCGTGCAGCAACTGATCCATTGGCGTCCTTCCGAGGTCCAGCCGTAATGATGCTCCAGCGAACCTCGGAAGCACCCCGGACGACACGCGAGCCGGATCGTGTCGTCGCGGCAGTGTCGCACGGTTCGCGGACGCATGCGACCCGATTCGAGCGGATCGCGCGATCAGGCGGCGACCGCGAGCTCCGATTCGAGTTCTTCCGCCGTCATCGCCCGCGGGGTCCCCGCGACCGTGCCGTCCCGGACGAGGACGACGCGGTCGGCGGCCGTCCCGACACCGGAGTCGGCGGTCACGAGCGCGACCGCGAGGTCGTACTCCATGGCCATCGTGCGCAGGAGGACGGTGATCGCGCGACGGTCGCGCTCGTCGAGATCGCCGCCGGGCTCGTTGCCGTACACGAGGGCGGGTCGGGGGGCGAGGGCTCGTGCGATCGCGACGCGCTGCTGCTGGGCGGGCGGAAGTTCGTGGGGGTAGCAGTCGAGGTGGGAGGCGAGCCCGAGGCTCGTGACGAGCCGATCGAGCCAGCGGGCGTCCTGCAGGGAGATCGGCCGTTCGTCGAGGTCGAAGGGCAGACGGATGTTGCCGACGACCGTGCGGCTTCCCGCGAGGTCGATCCCCCGGAAGAGGTAGCCGATGTTCGCGCGCCGGAACCGGGCGAGTTCGACGCCCGACAGCGCGCAGACGTCGGTGCCCGCGATGTAGGCGTGCCCGGACTCGGCGGGTTGGAGGCCCGTCGCGACGTTCATGATGCCCGCCGCGGCACCGTCCGCCGCGCCCATGACCGCGGTCAGCTCGCCTCGGTCGACGCGGAAGCCGACGTCGTGCACGGCGTCCGTGCTCCCCGTGTTCCTCGTGAGTCCCTCCACGCGCAGCGCGACCCGGTCGAGGCGAGTCGCCTCACCGAGCGGCGCATGCTGCGTGCGCACGTCGGGATCCGTCATGCGCTCGACGGTAGTCGCGACATCCTGGGATCTCGTCGTCCGACGCTCCCAAAACCCATCATCCTGGCGGATGAGCCCCACCGGGTGTCGGCGCGGCGACGATTCAGAGCAGGCCGTGCTCGTAGGCGTAGACCACGAGCTGCACGCGGTCGCGAAGATCGAGCTTCGTGAGCACGCGCGAGATGTGGGTCTTCACGGTCGCCTCGCTCAGGAACTCCTGCGCCGCGATCTCGCCGTTCGACATGCCTTTCGCCGCGTGGAAGAACATCTCGCGCTCGCGCTCGGTGAGCGTCGCGAACTCGGGCGGCTCACCACCGAGGCGGCCGGGCGACTGGGAGAACCGCCGGATCAGCTCGGCGGTCGCCTGGGCGGCGAACACCTCGGCGCCGGAGTGGACGGTCCGGATCGCCGCGAGCAGGAACTCCGGATCGGCGTCCTTGAGCACGAACCCCGAGGCGCCCGCGGCGACGGCCTTGGCGACCGCCTCGTCGAGGTCGAAGGTCGTGAGGACGAGGATGCGGGAGCGCAGGCCGCGGGCCACGATCTCGCGGGTCGCCTCGAGACCGTCGGTCCCGGGCATCCGGACGTCCATGAGGATGACGTCGGGCTTGATCTGCATCGCGAGGTGCACCGCCTGGGCACCGTCGCTCGCCTCGCCCACGAACGTCATGTCCGGCTGGCTCTCGATGAGCATCCGGATACCGCCTCGGAACAGTGGCTGGTCGTCGACGAGGGCGACGCGGATCTGTTCTGCCTGCGGAAGAGTCGTCATGTTCATCAGCGTACCGTCGGGCCGGAGGTCGGTGCGGCCGAATCGTCGCCGCGTCGGGGGACGTCGGTGCTGCCGCGGACACTCGGCCCGGTCCAGCGGTCGAGTCGCTCCCGCTCGTCCGGTCCGATGGGCCCGCCATCCGGGCAGGGCTCGGTCGGTCCCGGTACGGGGCCGGTGGTGTCGGGACACGGCTCGTCGTTCTGCGCCCCGGGGCCTCCCTCCGTCGCGGCGGTGCCACCGGGCACGACACCGGGCGCGCCACGCACACCCGTGGCCGTCGCAGCGGCCGCTCCCGCGGGGCTCCCAGCGGCGGGGATCCCCGCGGGATTCCCACCCGCGATGACGGGGTCGCGGGATCCGACGATGTCGACGGTCCGTGTCGGCGCCGTATCGCCCTGCGGCACGGTCGGAACGACGGCGACGATGTGGAACCGGTCGCCGATCCGTCCCGCTTCGAGCGTCCCACCGCTCATGACGATCCGCTCCCGCATACCGATGAGACCGTGTCCGGAGTCCGCTCGCGGGGGCGGCGGAACGGGATTGCACGTGTTCTCGACCTCGACGCGGAGCTCGGGTCCCCACGCGATGCGGATGATCGTCGGGAGGTTCGGGTCGCCGTGTCGGAGGGAGTTGGTCAAGGACTCCTGGACGAGGCGATAGAGCGCGATGTCGGCGTTCTGTCGGAGCGACTGTGGCGCGCCCGAACTCTCCACCAGGATACGGAGGCCGGCGAGCCGCATGCGTTCGAGGACGACGGGGGCGTCGGCGAAGCCCGGCTGTGGCCCCGACGGCTGACTGTGGCGGAGTTGGCCGAGCAGGCCGCGGACCTCGACGAGCGCGTCCCGGGAGATCTCGGCGATCTTCGTGAGCGTCTCCTCACCCGAGGCCGGATTCGTTCGCATCGCGTACCGGCCGCCGTCCGCCTGGGCGACGACGACCGCGAGCGAGTGCGCGACGACGTCGTGCATGTCACGAGCGATCCGGTTGCGCTCCTGCTCGACGAAGAGCTGTTCACGGCTCCGCAGGCTCTCGACCTCGGCGACCTCGCGCTTGGTCCGCGCGACCTGGGCGTCTCGCTGCATCCGCCGAAGGAGTCCCCCGAGCCAGCACATGGACAGTGCGACGGCGAGCAGGAACCAGACGATCGACGCGGCGATGACGAAACCGCTCGGCTCGATGTCGATGAGGCTCGCGAGGAGGTTCCAGCCGAGCACGCGCGGCTCGTGCCACAGCAGGGACAGGATGACGGCCGCGGGGATGACCGCCGCCGAGACGGCCGAGGTGATGAGACTGCGTCTGCTCCCGTACGCCGCGCACGTGAACACGATGACCGCGATCGCGAGATCCTGGCCGTGCGGATCGATGCCCGCGAGGAGCTTGAACGCGACCGTCACGAACACCACCGCGAGCGAGAGTCCCGGCCCCCAGCGACGGATCACGAGTGCGAGCGTGTACAGCACCCCGGGCAGGATCAGTTGCGGATCGAACCACACCGTGGACGACTGCAGGAACACGAACGGGAAGCCGATGATGCCCTGCATGACGACGGCCAGCAGGCTGTCGAACAGCCAGTTCGTCCACGTGATCCGACGCGTATGGCGGCGCAGGAACGCCCGCACGCGTCCCTCGCGACGATCGGCAGCGGGGCGCGTCGGCTCAGAAGCCGAGACGTCCGAGCTGCTTGGGATCACGCTGCCATTCCTTCGCTACCTTGACGTGGAGCGAGAGGATGGTCCGGCCCTCGGAGATCCGGTCGAGTTCACGCTGAGCCGTCTCCCGGATCCGCCGGAGTCGCTCGCCGCCACGGCCGATGATGATCCCTTTCTGACTGTCACGCTCTACGACGATGTTGGCATAGACCTCGCGCGTGGAACCATCGTCCCGGAGGACGACGTCGTCGATCGTCACGGCGATCGAGTGCGGCAGCTCCTCTCGCGCGTCGGCGAGGGCCGCTTCGCGCACGAGCTCGGCGGCGCGCTGTTCGAACGACTCCTCGGTGATCATGTCCGCCGGGTACAGCGGGTCAGACTCGGGCATGAGGGCGATCAGCTCACGGACGAGCGTGTCGAGCTGGATGCCCTCGATCGCGGACACGGGGATGACGGCGTCCCACTCCGCGAGCTCGTCGACCTCGAGGAGACGCTGGGCGAGGACGTCGCGGCCGACGGTCTCGGCCTTCGTCACGAGTGCGATGCGGCGGGGGCGCGGGAACTGTCCGATCTGTTCGACGATGAACCGGTCCCCCGGGCCGACCTTCTCGTCGGCGGGGACGCAGAACGCGATGACGTCGACGTCGGAGAGCGTCTGCTGCACGACGTCGTTGAGGCGTTCCCCGAGGAGCGTGCGGGGCCGGTGCAGTCCCGGGGTGTCGACGATCACGAGCTGGCCGTCGGGCCGGTGGACGATGCCGCGCACGGCCCGGCGGGTCGTCTGGGGCTTCGGTGACGTGATGACGATCTTCTCGCCGACGAGGGCGTTCGTGAGCGTCGACTTGCCGACGTTCGGTCGGCCGACGAACGTGAGGAACCCGGCGCGGTAGCTGCCGCTCGTCTCGGGTGCGGTGTCGGTCATGGGGCCTCGATCCTGTTCCCGGCCGGTGCGGCCGCCTCGTCGTCCTCGTGTCCGCCGGGCGCCCGGCGGGCGATGACGGTGGTCACCCGTCGGCGACGGCCGACGCGCTCCGCCCGCAGTTCGACGCCGTCCACGACGGCGACGTCGCCCCCGTCGGGCACCTTCCCGAGCGTCTTCGCGAGCAGCCCGCCGACGGAGTCGACGTCCTCGTCGTCGAGTTCGAGGTCGAACAGCTCGCCGAGTTCACCGATGGGCATGCGTGACGACACGCGGAACACTCCGCCGCCGAGATCCTCGACCTCGTGGTCGTCGTGGTCGTACTCGTCGGTGATCTCGCCGACGAGTTCCTCGATGAGGTCCTCGAGGGTGACGAGACCGGCGATGCCGCCGTACTCGTCGACGACCATCGCGAAGTGGTTCGAACGCGTCTGCATCTCGCGCAGCAGCGTCGCCGTCGGCATCGACTCGGGGACGAACACGGCGGGCCGCGCGACCTCGGCGGCCGTGACGCTCCCGGCCGCGAGGTCGGCACCGACACCGTGACGCACGAGGTCCTTCAGGTAGAGGACCCCGAGCACGTGGTCGCTGTCGAGACCGACGACGGGTGCGCGCGAGAGGCCCTCCCGCAGGAACAGGTCGAGTGCCGTCGCGGCCGTCGCGTCCTCGTCGACCGTGATCATGTCGGTGCGCGCGATCATGACCTCGCGCACGATGCGGCCGGAGAAATCGAAGACGGCATGGATGAGTTCGCGGTCGGCGTCCTCGAGCACGTCGAGCTCGGCGGCCTCGTCGACCATGCTGAGCAATTCCTCCTCGCTCGTGACGGACCCTGCCCTGCGCGGACGACCCGGCGTCACACGGTCGCCGACGAGGACGAGGACCTCCGCGAGCGGCCCGAGCACGATGCGCACGAGGCGCGCGAGCCACCCCGTCGCCATGAGCACGCCGAGCGGGTGCGCTCGGCCGACCGATCGTGGGCTCGCGCCCGCGAGGACGAACGACGCGAGCATCATGCACGCGGTCGCGACGAGGAACACGGCCCACTCGGCCTCGAACACCTGCAGCAGCAGGAGCGTCACGAGCACGGCGGCCATCGTCTCGAACAGGACGCGCGCGAAGGTGAGGGCGTTCGTGTGGCCCCGCGGGTCGAGGGCGATGCGGCGGATCGCGCCGGACGCTCGACCGCCGCGCTCCGCGTACTCCTCCAGATCGGCCCGTGAGGACGAGCCGATCGCGGTCTCGGCGGCGGCGAACAGGCCGCTCACGGCGACCATGACGACGACCGCGGCGACGAGTGCGACGAGGGTCACGCGTGCCCTCGCCTCCGGTCCTCGGCCGCGAAGCCGGCGAGGAGTTCGCGCTGGAGTCCGAACATCTGCCGCTCGTCCTCGGGCTCCGCGTGGTCGAACCCGAGCAGGTGGAGGATGCCGTGGACCGTGAGCATGCAGATCTCGTCCATCGTCGACTGCCCGTTCTCGGCGGCCTGGGCGGCCGCGACCTCGGGACAGAGCACGATGTCGCCGAGGAGTCCGGGCGGGGTCGGGCGGTCGGCCGTCCCCGGACGCAGTTCGTCCATGGGGAAGCTCAGGACGTCGGTCGGCCCGGGCTCGTCCATCCACTGGACGTGCAGTTCCTCCATGACGCCGACCTCGACGAACTGGATCGCGAGCTCCGCGTCCCGATGCACGTGCAGCTGGTCGAGTGCGAAGGTCGAGAGGCGCAGGACGCGCGCCTCGTCGATCTCGGCGGCCGATTCGTTGTTGATCTCGATGCTCATCGGGCTCCTCCGCCGCGCGGTCCACGGCGCTCGTGTCGTTCGTGCTGCTGCGCCTGCGTCGTCGCGTCGTAGGCCGTGTAGGCGTCCACGATGCGTCCGACGAGCGTGTGGCGCACGACGTCGTCGCTCGTGAGCTCCGAGAAGGCGATGTCGTCGATCCCCCGCAGGACGCGCGTCACGAGCTTGAGCCCGGAGGCGCCCGTCGGGAGGTCGACCTGCGTGATGTCGCCGGTCACGACCATCTTCGACCCGAAGCCGAGACGCGTGAGGAACATCTTCATCTGCTCGGGCGTCGTGTTCTGCGCCTCGTCGAGTACGACGAAGCTGTTGTTGAGGGTGCGTCCACGCATGTAGGCGAGCGGCGCGACCTCGATGCCGCCCGTCGCCATGAGCTTCACGACCAGTTCGGGGTCGAGCATCTCACCGAGGGCGTCGAACAGGGGTCGCAGGTAGGGGTCGATCTTGTCGTTGAGCGAGCCGGGCAGGTAGCCGAGCCGCTCCCCCGCCTCGACGGCGGGCCGCGTCAGGATGATCCGCTCGACCTCCTTGCGCTGGAGGGCCTGCACGGCCTTCGCCATCGCCAGGTAGGTCTTGCCCGTGCCCGCGGGGCCGATCCCGAACACGATCGTGTTCGCGTCGATCTCGTCGACGTAGCGCTTCTGGCCGAGCGTCTTCGGGCGGATGATGCGGCCACGGGCCTGCACGATGGCCTGCCCGAGGACGTCCGAGGGAGCGGGCCCGTCGCGATCGAGCAGTTGTTGCGAGCGCGACACCTCGCCCGGTTCGAGATCGACGCCGCCCCGCGCGAGCTCGACGAGCTCGCGGATGAGCGCCTCGGCTCGCCCGACGTCGCCGCGCTCGCCGGACAGGGTCAGCTCGTTCCCGCGTGCGAGGACGCGAACGCGCGGATGCTCCCGCTCGACGGTCTTCAGCAGGCGGTCACCGGGGCCGAGCAGGCGCACCATGGCGACGCCCTCGACCGTGACCGTGCGTTCGATGAACTCGCCGGAGACGCTGCGCGTCTCCTCACCCCCGACGGGGCGGTCACCCCCGACGGGGCGGTCGTCACTAGGCAAGTCGTCCTTCCGAGAGGTCACCGGCCAGGACGTGCGCGTGCACGTGGAAGACGGTCTGACCGGCTTCGGGGCCGTTGTTGAACACGAGGCGGAACTGCCCGTCGGCGAAGCGCTCGGCGAGCTGCTTCGCGACACCGACCATGTCGGCCAGGAGCGCGGGGTCACCCGCGGCGAGCTCGGTGACGTCGCGGAAGTCGGGACGCTTGGGCACCACGAGCAGATGCACCTCGGCCTGCGGGTTGATGTCCCTGATCGCGATGATCCGGTCGTCCTCGAAGACGATGTCGGCCGGGATCTCGCGGTCGATGATGCGGGTGAAGATCGAGGGGGCGTCGCTCGTCATGCGTCGATCCTACCCGTCCCGGACGCGCCGGGACCCGGGTCGATCCCGTCGAGGAGCCGACGGACGCCCCAGACGACGGCGAGCGCGGCGGCGCCCGCCGTGGACGTGCGCAGCACGCGCGAACCGAGCGACACGGGGACGGCACCGGCCCCGACGAGCGCCGACACCTCTCGCTCGTCGATGCCGCCCTCGGGGCCGACGACGAGCGTCAGGCGTCGCGCCTCGCGGGCCGTGGACTCCGCCAGGACGGCGGGTAGCTCCCGATCCGCCCCCGGCACGAGGACGAGGACGAGATCATCGGCACGCTCGTCGGCGCAGTCGTCGGCGAGGTGCGCGGTGTCGACGGGCTCGAGGACCGTCGGGATCGTCAGCCTGATGCTCTGTTTCGCGGCCTCGCGCACGATGCCGCGCCAGCGTGCGAGTGCCTTCCCGCGCTTGGCGGCGTCCCATCTCGACACGCTGCGCGCTGCCTGCCACGGAACGATCTCGTCGACACCGAGTTCCGTCGCGGACTGGATCGCGAGCTCGTCCCGACCACCCTTCGCGAGCGCCTGCACGAGACGCAGCGTCCGGCGCGCCGGCTCGTCGCGCACGATGGTCTCGACCGTGATCGTGACCCGGTCGCGGTCGGCCGCCGCGACAGGACCGCTCACGCCGAGACCACGACCGTCGGAGATCGTGATCCGCTCGCCGACGCGCACGCGGGCGACCGACGCGGCATGGCGGGCCTCCTCCCCCGTGAGGGATGCGCGGTCCCCGACCCCGAGCGCCGCATCGAGGTCGTCGGCGACGTAGAGCCAGGCCACGTCAGCGACCGAACCGGTCGCGGATCTTCGAGAAGAGTCCCTGTCGTTCGCGGACGAGCCTCGGGCCCTCGGGCTTCGTGCGCTCGGCGAACTGCGCGAGCAGCTCCCTCGCGCGCCCGTCGACCTTCGTCGGCGTCACGACCTGGATGGCGACGTCGAGGTCGCCGCGCACGGTCGACTGCAGCCGCATGATGCCCCGGCCCTTGATCGTGAGCACCTCGCCCGACTGGACGCCCGAGGGCACCTCGAGCTCCGCATCGCCGTCGAGTGCCTGCAGCGTGGTCGACGTCCCGAGGATCGCATCGACCATCGAGACCTCGAGGACGCACCGCAGATCGTCGCCGTCGCGGGAGAAGACCTCGTGGGGGCGCACCCGGATCTCGAGGAAGAGGTCACCGTTCGCCCCACCCGCCGGCCCGGCCTCGCCCTGCCCGGGGAGGCGGATCCGAAGCCCCGAGTCCACCCCGGCGGGGATGTCGACGGGGATCGTGACCTCGCTGCGGACGCGCCCCTGCCCCGAGCAGGTCGGGCACGGGTGCTCGATCACGGTGCCGTAGCCGCGGCAGTTCGTGCACGCCTGCTGCGTCACGATCATACCGAGGATCGAGCGGACCTGCTGCTGGACGCTGCCCGTCCCGCCGCAGACGGTGCACGTGACGGGAGAGGTGCCGGGGGCGCAGCACGACCCGTGGCAGTCCTCGCACACGACGGCGGTCGTGACCTTGACATCACGGTGCGTGCCGAAGATGACCTCGTCGAGATCCAGCTCGACGCGCACGAGCGCGTCCTGGCCGCGTTCCGCGCGGGAGCGGGGGCCGCGGCGGCCGCCACCGGACGCCTGCCCGAAGAAGGTCTCGAAGATGTCGCCGAAGCCGAACCCGCCGGCCTGGCCACCGCCCTGGTCGTACTGCCGCCTGCGCTGCGGGTCGCTCAGGGTGTCGTAGGCGTACGTGACGGCCTTGAACTGTTCCGCCGCCTCGGGCGAGGGGTTCACATCGGGGTGCAGTTCGCGGGCGAGTCGGCGATATGCCTTCTTGATGTCGTCGGACGAGGCGTCACGGCTCACGCCGAGGGTCTCGTAGTGGTCTGCCACGTGGGCAACTCCTTCATGGTGTTCGACGGGTGGTCGGTGGGGACGTGCGCGACGATCAGTCGCGGTGACCGTCGCCCAGGATGCGGGACAGGTAGCGGGCGACGGCTCGCACCGCGACCATGTTGTGCTGGTAGTCCATGCGTGTGGGGCCGAGCACGCCGAGGCGTGCGTGTGCTCCGTCACTCGAGTACGAGGTGCTGAGGATCGAGGTCTCCCCGAACCCCTCGTACGCGTTCTCGCGGCCGATGGACACGGCGACGCCGCCGTCGTCACCGAGTTCGGTCATGAGCCGCAGCAGCACGACCTGCTCCTCGATCGCCTCGAGGACGGGAAGGATCGTGGAGGGGAAGTCCTGCTCGGTGCGCGCGAGATTCGCGGCACCGGCGGTGACGACGCGGTCCTGACGGTTGGCGAGCACCTGTTCGAGGAGGTTCACGACGATCGGCGCGACGAAGGCCGCATCGGCCTCGGGGAGGATGCCCGAGACGTCGCGCAGCTCGGCGACGGCCTGCTCGAGGCGACGTCCGATGAGGCGCTCGGCGAAGCGCTCGCGGAGCGTATAGAGCAGTTCGTCCGAGATCGGCTCGGCGAGTTCGCCGATGCGCTGTTCGACCCGCCCCGAGTCGGTGATGACGATCGTGAGGACGCGACGTTCGCTCAGGCGGACGAAATCGACGTGGTGGATGCTCGCCCGCGCGAGCGACGGGTACTGGACGATCGCGAGGCCGTTCGTGAGCTGCGCGAGCGAGCGGACCGAACGGCGCAGCGTCTCCTCGAGGTCGCTCGATCCGCCGAGGAACGACTCGATCGCCCGACGCTGGGCGCTCGAGAGCGGGCGCAGGTCGGCGAGACGGTCGACGAAGAGCCGGTACCCCTTGTCGGTCGGCACCCGGCCCGAGGAGGTGTGGGGTGCCGCGATGAGCTCGGCCTCCTCGAGCTGCGCCATGTCGTTGCGGATCGTCGCCGCGGAGACGCCGAAGGCATGGCGTTCGGAGATGGACTTCGACCCGACCGGCTCGCGGTTCGTGATGTAGTCGCTCACGATGACCCGGAGCACCTCGAGGCTCCGCTCGGAAACCATGCTGCACCTCCGGCCTTCACCGCTGACTGGCACTCCATGCGCCAGAGTGCCAATCCTATCGCGCCACGGCGAGCGTGCCGTGTTCCGACTCGTGGCATGCTGATGCCGACGGCTTCGGAAACGGCCGTCGTGGAGCACAGCACCACGGCATCCGCGGATGCCGGATCGAACGAGGGGATCCCCGTGTCCGACCCACTGAACCACAACGATTCGCAGCCGAACGGCACGAACGGGCAGGATGCCGGCGGCCCGTACGGCTCGCAGCCCGGCGCTCCCGCCGACCCACAGGTGTCCGCTCACGGCGCAGCGCCGACGACCGGGGCGCCGCCGGACATCCGGAAGAACGAGGCCGCACCTGCCGCCTCGACCCAGCAGGATTCATCGTTCGGCGCCCCGCCGCAGCAGGGCTCGCCCTCTGGCGGGCAGCCGCAGCAGGGCTCCCCTTACGGCGGGCAGCCGCAGCAGGGCTCCCCTTACGGCGGGCAGCCGCAGCAGGGCTCCCCTTACGGTGGACAGCCGCAGCAGGGCTCCCCTTACGGTGGCCAGCCGCAGCAGGGCTCCCCTTACGGCGCCCCACCCCAGCAGGGCGCACCGTACGGCGGCCAACCGCCCTACGCCGGCCAGCCGCCCTACGGTGGCCAGCCGCCCTACGGTGGCCAGCCGCAGGGCTCGCCGTACGCATCCGCGCCCGCCGACGCGAGCCAACGACAGATCGGCATGTTCGCGCACCTGCTCAACATCGTGGGCGTGCTCGGCCCGCTCATCCTGTGGCTCGTCACGCGCGACCGGGGTGGCCTCGCCGACAGCGAGGGCAAGGAGGCGACGAACTGGGGCATAACGGTCGTCATCGCCGGTGCGGCGATCGGCGTCCTGAACGTCATCGTGACGTTCATCATCCCGCCGCTCGCCTTCGTGGTCGTCTTCGCCGGGTTCGCACTGTCCATCCTGAACATCGTGTTCGCGATCATGGGCGGCGTCCAGGTGAACAGCACGGGTCGCCCCTACCGCTACCCCTGGACGTTCCGCTTCATCGCCTGACCACCAGCGTCCGCGGACGCCCGTGGACGATCCACCTCGCGCGTCGCCCCGTCGGGGCGGCGCGCGAGCTGGTTCACACGAGTCTGCGCGCGATCGCGTCGGCCATGAGCCGCCCGCGGAGCGTCGGCACGAGTCGGCCGGCGAACGCCGCGGGGGCCTCGACGAGGCCGTCCGCGATGAGGCCCGCGACGGGGCCGCGGTCGTCGAGGAGCGACACGTCGAGCCCCTCCCGCAAGCGGACGCCGAGCATGATGCGCTCGAATCGCTTGGTGGCCTCGTCGAGCACCTCACGACCGACCGCGGGCGTCCGGCCCGCGGCGAGTCGCTGGGCATAGGCCGCGGGATGCTTCGCGTTCCACCAGCGAACGCCACCCGCGTGCGAGTGCGCGCCCGGACCGAAGCCCCACCAGTCGGCATCGCGCCAGTAGGAGAGGTTGTGTCGGGAGGGGCTCCGGCCGCCGAGCGACCAGTTGCTCACCTCGTACCACTCGAACCCGGCCTCGGCGGTGCGTGCATCCAGCACCTCGTACATCTCGGCGTGCAGATCGTCGTCGACCGGGGCGATCTCACCCCGCCGGATGCGACGAGCGAGCGCGGTTCCGCGCTCCACGATGAGCGCATAGGCGCTGATGTGGCCGGGTTCGAGGGCGATCGCGGCGTCGAGACTCGTCCGCCAGTCGTCGAGCGACTCGCCGGGTGTGCCGTAGATGAGGTCGACGCTCGTCTCGAGCCCGGCCGCGCGCGCCGCCGCGACGACCTGCGGCACGCGTGCGGGGTCGTGCGTCCGGTCGAGGGTCCGAAGGACGTGCGGCACCGCGGACTGCATCCCGAAGCTCACGCGCGTCACACCCGCCGCGGCGAGTGCCTCGAGTCCCGCTGCGTCGATCGAATCCGGGTTCGCCTCGACCGTCACCTCGGCACCGTCGACGAGCCCGAACGTGTCGCGCAGGCCGTGCAGCATCCGCGCGAGGTCGCCGGGCGGGAGCAGCGTCGGTGTCCCGCCGCCGAAGAAGACGGTGGAGAGCTGACGCGTCGCGTCGACGTCCCCGAGAACGCGCGCCGCGAGGGCGATCTCGCGCAGCACCTCGTCGGGATAGCCGCCCCGTGTGGCGCCTCGCAACTCCTCGGCCGTGTAGGTGTTGAAGTCGCAGTACCCGCACCGCACGCGACAGAACGGGACGTGGACGTATGCTCCGAGGTCGCGTGCCGCGGCGCCGATCCCGGCCGATGCCGGGAGCGCGCCGTCGTCGGGGACGGGCTCGCCGTCAGGCGCCGCGCCCGGCACGTCGCCCCTCCGCATTCATCGACACGACGAGCCACACTACCCGGCCTCCAAGCAAGCGACGATTAGGCTCTGCAACATGACCCCGCAATCAGGTCGCCCATTGCACGTCGTCGTGTCCGGTGCCTCGGGCCTGGTCGGCCGGTCGCTCGTTCCCGAGCTCGAATCGGCGGGCCACCTCGTCACGAAGCTCGTGCGACGCGAGCCGACGCACGAGCGCGAGCGCCAGTGGAACCCCGGCGCCCGACAGCTCGACCCCGCACTCATCGACGGTGCCGACGCGATCGTCAACCTCTCCGGTGCACGCCTGAGCAGGCTCCCGTGGACGTACAACGTGAAGAAGGAGATCCTGCGCTCGCGCGTGAACTCGACGCTCACGCTCACGACCGCCATGCAGCAGGCACGCGTCGCGCCGCCAGTCCTGCTCAACGCGTCCGCGAGCGGCGCCTACGGTGACCGGCCGGGCGAACGACTCACGGAGGACGCGCCCCGGGCGGACGACGGGTTCCTGCCCCGCGTCGTGGAGCGCTGGGAGGCCGCGGCCGCGCGCGCCCCGGAGGGCACGCGTGTCGTGAACCTGCGCACGGGGCTCGTCGTCGGGCCGGGCGGGTTCCTCGCCGTGCTGCGCTCGCTCGCATCGCTCGGGTTGCTCACGCGGCTCGGCACGGGCGAGCAGCACTGGCCGTGGGTGAGCCTCATCGACGAGGTCCGCGCGATCCAACACCTCCTCACGAGCGGCCTCCACGGGCCCGTGAACCTCGCGGGACCGACCCCGGCGACGGCGAACGAGGTGCTCGACGACCTCGGCTCGGAGCTCAATCGGCCGGTCGTCCTGAAGACGCCGTCCCAGGTGATCGACTTCACGCTGCGAGAGGCCGGGCGTGAACTGTTCCTGTCCGATCAGCTCGTCGTCCCGCAGGCGCTGCTCGAGGACGGATTCGTCTTCCGCGACACGACCGTCGAGCAGGCGATCGGCCGCGCCCTCCGCAGCCCGCAGCGCGTCGAGGAGGACGACGAGGGCGGCCCGCTCTGAGCGACACGCCGTCCGACACGCCGACGGTCACACGACGGCGATTCGCGGTGTCCCCCTCGTGACGGCGTCCGACCGGACGACGATGCGACGTGGAACGGAGCGGATCATGACCGGACGGACGGACCGGAGCGACGCGGACGACGAGCGCGCGATCGTGGTGGGGGGCGGTTACGCCGGCGTCACGGCCGCGAACCGGCTCGCTCGACACGGCGCTCGGCCACTGCTCGTCACGGCGCGGCCGCACTTCGTGGAGCGCATCCGACTGCACCGCGTCGCGAGCGCCGACCGCCCGCACGCACGCGTGCCGTTCGATGCGCTGCTGCGTCCCGACGTCGAATTGCTCGTGGCGACCGTCGCTCGCGTCGATGCGGCGGATCGGCGGATCGTCCTCGACTCCGGGGCGGAGCGACCGTTCGGAGCGCTCGTGCTCGCGGTCGGATCAGGCGCGCGCACCGTGTCGAGCGGGGTGCACTGCGTCGACGACGAGTCCCACGCCGAACGTCTCGCCGGAGCGCTCCGCGACCGGCCCGACGCGGTGGTCACGGTCGTCGGGCCCGGCGCGACGGGCGTCGAGCTCGCCTGCGCGCTCGCGGATTCCGGTCGTCGCGTTCGCCTCGCGCGTGCAGCTCGGCTCGCCGCCGACCACCACGGGCGCGCACTCGCCGCTCGCCTCACCTCGCTCGGCGTCGCCCTCCTCGACGACGACGTGCCGCCCGTCGCGGCGGCGGGAGATCTCGTGGTCGACGCGACTGGGCTCGCGATACCCGCCCTCGCTCACGACTCCGGCCTGCCCGTCGACGACCGGGGCCGGGTGGTCGTGGACCGCTCGCTGCGTGTCCACGGCGTCGAGCGCGTGTACGCCGCCGGTGACGCGATCCTCGTGGACGGCCCGGGGACAGCACACCTGCGCCCCGCCTGCGCGAGCGCGATCCCCCTCGGCACGGCGGTCGCCGACGTCATCGCGCGGGGCCGACCGCGCGACGCGGTCCCCGGCTACGCGGCGCGGTGCCTCGACCTCGGCGACGGCCACGGACGCGTGCAGTTCGTGTCGCGGACCGACCGGCTCCTGCCGTTCGCGGTCGGCGGTCGGCTCGGTGGCATCGGGAAGGAGGCGATCTGCCGGTTCACGCTGCGGTGGATGCGCGCTGGTGCACCGTCGCCCCTCCCGTCGTGGCCGACGTCGCGCACAGGGGCCCTCGCCCGGACGACCGCGGGTGCGTGATCGCGTGCCCGACCACTCCGTTCCGCGCTGCCGTCGACGAGTTCGAGCGGCACCGCCCGCGCAGGCTCGCCGCCGCCTACCGGGTGACGGGCTCACGCACCGATACCGAGGACGTCGTGCAGGACGCGTGGTTGCGATGGGCGGAGGTCGACCACGCCGGTGTCGAAGAGGCCGCGGCCTACCTGTCGGTCATCGCCTCACGGCTCGCCCTCAATGCCGTCCGGGCGCGCACGCGACGCCGCGAGACGTACATCGGCCCCTGGCTGCCCGATCCGATCGTCGACGACGACTCCCCGGAGTGGCGGCACGTGCACTGTGCGGGACTCGGGCACGCGCTCGACGTCGCGCTCAGCCGGATGGGCCCCGAGCAGGCCACCGCGTTCGTGCTGCGCCGCGTGCTCGACCTCGACTACGACTCGATCGCCGCGGTGCTCGACACCTCGCCCGCGGTCGCCCGCCAGCTCGTCTCACGTGCCGGCCGTGCCGTCGCCGACCTCGAGCGCGGGGACGTCGATTCGCGCGTGTACCGGGACTCGCGGGCACTGCAGGCGCTCCTCGACACCCTGCTCCCGGGCGACGTCGCGCACGTCGCGGCGCTCCTGTCGGCCGGCTCGGTGCTCTACTCCGACGGTGGTGACAGGGCACACGCGGCACGTCGGCCGATCGTCGGCCGCGAACGGATCGTCCGCTTCGTCGTCGGCATCTCGTCGCACGAGGGCGTTCGTGTGCGCCCGGCCGTCGTGAACGGGAGCGCGGGGCTCCTCGTCTGGGAGGGCGATCGACTGACGACGACCGTCACCCTCCGACTCGCGCTGGACGGGCTCGTCGAACAACTCTACCTCGTGCGCAACCCCGACAAGCTCGCGGGCATCGACGTCGATCCCCCGCCAGCGCGGTGACCTCGACATCGTGGCCACCGCACGGTGATGCGGTGCCGCGGGAGCGGCGGGCGGCTCGTCGGATCAGGCCGCGCGACCCTCGTCCCGTTCGAGGGCGATCGCCCGTCGGACGGCGCCCCGTGCCCGGCGACGGTCACCGGAGGCGTCGTAGGCGAGCCCGAGCCGGTACCACGTGCGCCAGTCGTCCGGTTCGGCCTCGACCTCCGCGCGCCAGCGCGGGAACTCCTCGTCGGCGGCCCCACGCTCGGGCGCACCGCTCGCGCGCTTGGGAAGGTCGTCGACCGGCAGCGCGTCCTCCGCCTCCATGCGGCGAAGGAGGTGCGCGGCCTGGAACCCGAAGAGCACCTCACGGCCCACGAACACGGCCGCGGCGACGGGGAAGACGATGAGGACGACGCCGATCGCGACACCGATCGGGTCCGCCTTCGTGATGAGCAACCACGAGAACTGCAGCGTCAGCACGAAGTAGAGCGCGAGGCAGACGACGATGATCCCGACGCTGATCGCGGCGCCGCGCCCGGGCTTCATCGGGCGGCCCCGTCGAGTCCGAGCAGCGCATCGAGCCCGACGGTCACCCCCGTCGAGTCGGGTGCGGCGAGGAGCGCCGTGCGGATGCCTGCGAGGTAGGCGGACTGGTCGAGGGTCTCGTGGCGGATCTCGAGCAGCTCGCCCGTCCCGCCGAAGAGCACGCGCTGTTCGGCGACGACCCCCCGCAGACGCAGGCTGTGCACGGGGACGCCGTCGACGACCTCGCCGCGTGCTCGCTGCTCGGCGGCCGGGGGGTCGAGTGGCGTGTCACGCGCGGCGGCGATGCGCTCCGCGGTGCGCACGGCGGTGCCCGAGGGCGAGTCGACCTTGCGCTCGTGGTGCGCCTCGAGGATCTCGACGCTGTCGAAGAACCGCGCGGCGGTCGTCGCGAGGTGCGTCGCGAGGACCGAGCCGAGCGAGAAGTTCGGCACGACGAGCACACCGCGGTCGGCGGGCACCCGCTCGGCGAGCGCGCCGATGCGCGTCGCGTCCCAGCCGCTCGTGCCGATCACGACGTCGAGGCCGCCCTCGAGTGCCACGTCGACTGCCCGCTCGGACACGTCGAGGCGCGTCACGTCGATGAGGACATCGGCTCCGAGCATCGCGTCGAGCGAGTCCGCGCTCGACAGCGCCGCGTGCAGCGTGAACGCGTCGTCCCGGTCGATGAGTTCGAGGATGAGTCGGCCCATGCGGCCGGTTGCGCCGGTGACGGCGACAGCGATCGTCATGCCTCCAGGGTAGGCCCCCGCGAGCTCGCGTCGCGCCGCTCCGCGCCGGTGCGGCCATCGGGACTCGGTCCTGGCGCACCGGTCGGCGTGACGCCCGTGGCCGTGCCCGGTCAGCGCGGGTCGTGATCGGCGAGGAAGCGCGCGACACGCTCGTGGACCTCCGGACGGCCCGCCCAGTACGCGTGCCGCGCCCCCGGCACGAGGAACGACTCCGCGTCGGGAACACGCGCCGCGAGGATCGCGGCGTTGCGAGGATCGGCGAGAGGGTCGTCGGTGCCGTGCAGGACGAGTGTGGGCACGCTGATCTCCGACGGTGCCGGTCCGTCCCGCCGATCCGACGCGTCGCCGTGGACACACATCACCCGCGCATCGTGCGGTGCGGGCACGATGCGCCCGGCCTCGTCGGGGTGCGCGGCGATCCAGGCGTCGGGGAAGAAGAGTGCGGCGAGCGCGCCGGGATCGCCCGCGGCGAGCGCCGCCGCTCCGCGTTCGGGTCGTGGCGGGCCGGACTCGTCGCCCGTGCTCGCGCCGCCGACGACGAGCGAGACCACGCGATCGATGTGGCGCGCGCCGAGCCACTGCGCGATGCGTCCTCCCATCGAGTGCCCGTACACGTGGACCCGCTCGATGCCCGCGTCGTCGAGGACGGTGATGACGTCGTCCGCGAAGTCGCTGGTGGACCACCCCGGACGGAGTCGTGCCACGGACCCGCCCGTCCCGCGATGGTCGAGCAGGACGAGCGTGCGATCGGCGAAGGACCACGTCACGCCGTCCCATGCGCGATGGTCCAGGCCGCGCCCCTGGACGAGCACGAGCGGTGGTGCGGGGGCCGGCCCCGGCCGGACGTGGTACTCGATCAGGCCGCCGTCGTCCGTCGTCGCGAAATTCATGACGCGATGCTAGGTGCCCCCTCCGACACGCGGCCCCGTCCCACGGAGGCTCGAGGTCAGACGGGGAGGTCCCAGCCGACACCGGTGCGGAGCGCGGGTTCGAGGTGCGAAGCGTCGTTGTGCACGAGGAGTTCGGTCGGCTTCGCGGTACGCACCCGCAGGATCGTGAGTCCGCAATTGTGCTGTTGGAGCCCGAGCCAGCGCCACGTGGGCGCCTCGAGCACGTGACGGACGAACCACCCGATCACGAAGTTGTGGGTGACGAGCAGCGTGTGCGTGTCCTCGCGCGTCGAGGTGAGGAACGTCTCGGTCGCGTCCTCCATCTGCGCCTGGCCCGCGTCGATCGTCGCCTGCGGGATCCCCGCGAAATAGCCGTCGTACCAACCGGGGGTGTCCGGCGTCCGCCCCGAGGGGATGCAGTCGAACAGGAGCGTCGACTCCGTCACGGGCGGCCCCTGCAGGTACTGGCCCATGACGTCGGCCGTCTCGAGCGCCCGATCGAGCGGCGAGGTGCGCGCCGTGTCGAACGGCACCTCCGCGAGCCGCCGTCCGATGAGGTGCGCCTGCGCGCGTCCCCGATCGGAGAGGTGACCGTCGACGATGCCGTGCTCGGCGTCCTGCTGCTCACCGTGGCGGACGAGGTAGACGTAGTGCGACACGTTCAGCGCTCCAACTCCGCCCGAGCATCGGCGGGCAGCGGTCCCACGGCAGCCGCGACGAGCGGCCCGTCGAAGAGCTCGCCCGCGAGCGTGCGCACGTCGTCGAGCGTGACCGCTTCGACGCGTTCGAGCGCCGCGTCGAGGTCGAGCAGCTCTCCCGTGTGGATCTCGGATCGCCCGAGCCTGGACATGCGCGAATCGCTGTTCTCGAGCGCGAGCGCACTCGCACCGGCGGTCGCGCCCTTCGCGTCGGCGAGCTCCTCCTCCGTGACGCCGTCGGCGACGAGTCGCTCCGCCTCGGCCCGCATGACGCGCACGACCTCGGCGGCCTTCGTCGGCGCACAGCCGGCGTACATGCCCTGCACGCCGGCGTCCGAGTGCGAGCCGCCGAACGAGTGCACGGAGTACGCGAGTCCGCGTCGCTCGCGCACCTCCTGGAACAGGCGCGAGGACATGCCACCACCGAAGACGTGGTGCATGAGGCCGAACGTGTGCCGGCGCGGATCGGTCGACGTGATGCCGTGGCCACCGACGAGCAGGTTCACCTGTTCGAGCGGACGGTCCACGACGTCGAGCCGACGCGCGGGCTGCGGGTGCACGTCGACGGTCGAGCGCCGCGCGAGCGGCACCCCGGGCGTCTCGAGGTCCCACCCGCCGGCGCGCAGGCCCGCCTCGATGCGCGCGACCGCGGCGTCGTGGTCGACCGCGCCCGCGATCGTGATGACGAGCTCCGTCGGGTGGTAACGGTGCCGGTAGTAGTCCCAGACCGCGTCCCGGGTCGTGGCCCGGATCGAGTCCGGTGTGCCGCCGATCGGCCGGGCGAGCGGGTGGTCGCCGAGCGCCGTCTCGTAGAAACGGTCCCAGACGACGTCGCCCGGATCGTCGTCCGCCATGGCGAGTTCCTCGAGGATCACGCCGCGTTCCATCTCGAACTCGCCCGGTTCGAGGAGGCTCGAGGTGACCATGTCGGCGAGCACGTCGATCGCCATCGGCAGGTCGACGTCGCGGATCTTCGCGTGGTAGACGGTGTGCTCGCGGCTCGTCGCCGCGTTGTGCTCCCCGCCGACGCGATCGAACGCGACGGCCACGTCGTACGCGGTCCGCGTGGGCGTGCCCTTGAACAGCAGGTGCTCGAGGAAGTGCGTCGAGCCGTACTGGTGGGGCTGCTCGTCGCGGGATCCGACCGGCACCCAGAACCCGACGCTCGCGCTCAGGGCCCCGGGCACACGCTCCGTGAGCACGCGGACACCGGACGGCAGCACGGTCCGTCGGAACTCGGCACCACCCGACAGCTCGGCTCGGATCTCGGGCGTGGTCAGTGGGAGGGCGATCGCGTGCGGCACCCGTCCACCCTATGCCGTGCCGGGGGACGGACGGCGCGCGGCGACCCCCTCGGTGCTGAGTGCCCGCCCGGCAGGCGGACCTACGATGCTCACGACGGTCGCCCACCGGCGGCCACCCGATCGAGAGGAGTCCAGATGGCCAACGATCCGTACGCCCAGCTCGCACCGGTCCCGGAGATCGCGGTCCGCGCCCCGTTCCCCGACGGTGGCGCGCTGCCGCTCGTGAACGCCGCGCCGTCGCACGGTGGCGAGGGGCGCTCGCCCGCACTCGAGTGGGATCCGGTCGAGGGCGCTGCCGCCTATCTGGTCTCCGCCTACGATCCCGATGCGCCGACCATGAGCGGTTTCTGGCACTGGATCGTGAAGAACGTGCCCGCCGACGTCACTGCACTCCCCGAGAACGCGGGCTCCGGCGTGGAGGGTGCGCTGCCCGACGGCGCGAGCGCCGGCCGCAACGAGGCGCTCGGCACCGAGTACCTCGGCGCGGCGCCACCCGCCGGCCACGGCCCGCACCGCTACTTCTTCACCGTGCAGGCACTCTCGGCACCCCTCGACGTGCCGGACGATCTCACGGGTGCGCGCGTGCACTTCATGGCGCGCGAGTCGATCATCGCGCGCGGGCACGTCATGGGCGTCTTCGAGCACCCCGGCGACTGAGCCGCGGAACGCCGATGCGGCGACCGGATCCGTGGATCCGGCCGCCGCATCGGCGTTCGGGGCGGACGCTGCCGCCCGGCGACGATCAGGCGTCGGCGTCGGCCGCGTTCTCCTCGGGCTTCTCGTCCTCGAGGACGGGAGCGAGCGAGAGCTTGCCGCGGTCGTCGACCTTCGTGATCTCCACGAGGATCTTCTGACCGACACCGAGCACGTCCTCGACGTTCTCGACGCGCTTGCCGCCGGCGAGCTTGCGCACCTCGGAGATGTGCACGAGGCCGTCCTTGCCCGGGAGGAGCGAGACGAACGCACCGAAGGTCGCGATCTTGACGACCGTGCCCAGGTACTGCTCCCCCACCTCGGGGTTCGTGACGTTCGCGATCGCGTTGATCGCGGCCTTCGCGGCATCGGCCGAGGGGCCGTCCGTCGCACCGATGAACACGGTGCCGTCGTCCTCGATCGAGATGTCCGCGCCCGTGTCGTCCTGGATCTGGTTGATGATCTTGCCCTTGGGCCCGATCACCTCACCGATCTTGTCGACCGGGACCTTGACCGTGATGATGCGCGGCGCGGTCGGGGCGAGCTCGTCCGGCGTGTCGATCACGGCGTTGATCGCCCTGTCGAGGATCTGGATGCGGGCGTCGTGCGCCTGCTGGAGCGCGCCGTGGAGCACGCTCGAGGGGATGCCGTCGAGCTTCGTGTCGAGCTGCAGCGCGGTCACGAACTCCGAGGTACCCGCGACCTTGAAGTCCATGTCGCCGAGCGCGTCCTCCGCACCGAGGATGTCGGTGAGGGTCGCGTAGCGCGTCTCGCCGTCGACGTCCTCGGACACGAGGCCCATCGCGATGCCCGCGACGGGTGCACGCAGCGGCACACCGGCATTGAGCAGCGAGAGCGTCGAAGCGCACACGGAGCCCATCGACGTCGACCCGTTCGAGCCGAGCGCCTCCGAGACCTGGCGGATCGCGTACGGGAACTCCTCGCGCGTCGGCAGCACCGGCACGAGCGCGCGCTCGGCCAGGAAGCCGTGGCCGATCTCGCGACGCTTCGGGCTGCCGACCCGGCCGGTCTCACCGGTCGAGTAGGGCGGGAAGTTGTAGTGGTGCATGTACCGCTTCGAGGTGACGGGCGAGAGCGAGTCGATCTGCTGCGCCATCTTGAGCATGCCGAGCGTCGTGACGCCGAGGATCTGCGTCTCGCCGCGCTGGAAGATCGCGGAGCCGTGCACGCGCGGGATCACGTCGACCTCGGCGTCGAGCTGACGGATGTCCGTCACGCCGCGACCGTCGATGCGCTTGCCCTCGCGGAGGATGCGACCGCGCACGACGACCTTCGTGACGGCCTTGTAGGCCGCCGAGACCTGCGAGGCGATCTCGGCCGGCAGCTCGCCGGCCTCGATCTTCGCCGCGACGGCCTCCTTGACCTCGCTCTTGAGCGCGTCGTCCGCGTCCTGACGCTCGACCTTGTCGGCGATCTGGTAGATCGGCACGAGGCGGTCGTACGCCAGCTCGGCGACGACGTCGTACGCCTCGCTCGAGTAGGGCAGGAACAGCGGGTACTCGACCGTGGCACGGTTCGCCTGCGCGGCGACCTCGGCCTGGGCGCGCACGAGCTGCGCGAGGAACGGCTTCGCCGCCTCCAGCCCCTGCGCGACGACCTGCTCGTTGGGCTTCGTCGCACCGTTCTTGATGAGGTCCCACGAGTGCTCGGTGGCCTCGGCCTCGACCATCATGATCGCGACGTCCTCGGTGCCGTCCGCCTTCGTGACGACGCGGCCCGCGACCGTCAGATCAAAGACGGCCTGCTCGAGCTGCTCGCTCGTGGGGAACGCGACCCACTGCTCACCGATGAGCGCGACGCGCACACCCGCGATGGGGCCGGAGAAGGGGATGCCCGAGAGCATCGACGACATCGACGCCGCGTTGAGCGCGAGCATGTCGTAGAACTCACCCGGCGCGATCGAGAGCACGGTCACGACGACCTGCACCTCGTTGCGCAGGCCCTCGACGAACGAGGGGCGCAGGGGGCGGTCGATGAGACGGCACACGAGGATCGCGTCCGTCGAGGGACGCCCCTCGCGGCGGAAGAACGAGCCGGGGATCTTGCCCGCGGCGTACGAGCGCTCCTCGACGTCGATCGTCAGGGGGAAGAAGTCGAAGTTGTCCTTCGGGTGCTTCGAGACGCTCGTGGCCGACAGGACCATCGTCTCCTCGTCGAGGTAGGCGACGGCCGAGCCCTGCGCCTGCTGGGCGAGGCGGCCGGTTTCGAAGCGGATGGTGCGGGTGCCGAACGAGCCGTTGTCGAGGACGGCCTCGGCGGCCTTGATCTCAGGACCTTCCAAGGGTCCCTCCTTTGCATGCTGGCGCGCAGGAGGGCAGGAAACCAGGAATCGGATGATCCAGGCTGATCGTCAGTGGTGGCGCTCCGGGGAATCGACTCCGGCGGACCACCACCGAGGATCAGCAGCCTGCCACCCCACGCACGATGAGATGGATTCGGGCGTCATCCTACCAGTCGGGCGGTCGGCGCCCCCGATCGACGCGCCTCGCCGGTCCGGACGCGGCGCCCCGGCGCCGTCGGGCGAGGGCGCTCAGCGAGCGCGGTCGAGCCCCGCGAGCAGGTCGGCGACGAGGTCCTCGGCCGTGTCGATGCCGATGGAGAGCCGCACGAGCCCGCTGCCGATGCCGGCGCGCTCGCGTGCCTCGGCGCTCATCGACGCGTGCGTCATGGTCTCGGGGTGTGCGACGAGACTCTCCACACCCCCGAGCGAGACGGCGAGGCCGAAGAGCTGCAGACCGTCGAGGAAGCGCGCGACCGCATCGCGTCCGCCCGCGAGCTCGAACGAGACGAGCGCCCCGTAGCCGTCCTGCTGACGGCCGGCGAGATCGTGCTCCGGATGATCGGGCAGCCCCGGGTAGTGGATCGCGCTCACCGCGGGGTGGTCCGCGATCGCGGCGACGACGGCGGCCGTGTTCTCGAGGTGTCGGCGCCAGCGCACGTCGAGCGTGCGCAGGCCGCGCAGCGCCTGGTAGGCGTCGAAGGGGCTCCCCGTGACGCCGAGCACGTTGCCCCAGTGCCGGAAGCGCGCGTGCAGCTCGGGGGTGCCAGCGACGACGACACCGGACACGAGGTCGCTGTGTCCGTTGAGGAACTTCGTCGCCGAGTGCACGACGATGTCGGCGCCGAGCTCGAGCGGCCGCTGACCGAGCGGGGTGAGGAAGGTGTTGTCGGCCACGACGAGCGCACCGGCCTCGTGCGCGGCGGTCGACACGGCAGCGATGTCGGTCAGGCGCAGCAGCGGGTTCGACGGGGTCTCGACCCAGACGAGGCGCGGCTTCGCCGCCGCGATGCGCGCGGTCAGGCGCTCAGTGTCGGTGGCGTCGACGAACTCGACGCGCAACCGTCCCTCGCGGGCGAGCGTGTCGAACAGCCGCCACGTGCCGCCGTAGGCCTCCTGCGGGACGAGCACGAGGTCGTCCGGCCCGACGAGCGAGAGCACGACGAGTGAGCTCGCCGCCATGCCCGATGCGACGACCGTGCCACCGGCGCCGCCCTCGAGCTCCGAGACGGCCTCGCCGAACAGATCGCGCGTGGGGTTCGAGGAGCGCGTGTAGTCGTGTTCCCGCGGCTCCCCCAGCGACTCGAACGTGAACGTCGAGGTGAGGTACAGCGGGGGCGCGACGGCACCGTGCACGGGATCGACGTGGAATCCGGTGTGGAGGGCGCGCGTGAGCCGCGACGGTTCGGTCATGGCCATCACGGTAGCGACGGCGCGGCGGCGCGACCGGATCACATGACGTCGGATGACGCGTCCGCCCGGGCGCGCGGTGCGCGACCGGGCGGACGATGCCGACGGGGTGACTCAGGCCGACGGGCGGTCGCCGACGAGCTCGCTCGTGACCGGGAACTCGCCCGTGGGGCGCTCACCCTGGTCGTAGATGGTGCGGGGCGATCCGACGAGCAGCGGATCGGGCGCACCGACGAGGTGGGTGTCCTTCGCGGGGTAGTCGAACTGCGCGAGGACGTGACGCATGGCCTCGAGCCGCGCCCGCTTCTTGTCGTTCGAGCGGACGACCGTCCACGGCGACTCGGCGATGTCGGTGTAGAAGAACATCGCCTCCTTCGCCTCGGTGTACTCGTCCCACTTGTCGAGCGAGGCGAGGTCGGTGGGGCTCAGCTTCCACTGCCGGACCGGGTCGTCACGACGCGCGGCGAAGCGACGGAACTGCTCCTCGCGGCCGACGGAGAACCAGAACTTGACGATCGTGATGCCGGAGTGGACGAGCATGCGCTCGAACTCGGGCGCCGACCGCGTGAACTCGAGGTACTCAGTCGGCGTGCAGTAGCCCATGACGCGCTCGACCCCGGCGCGGTTGTACCAGGAGCGGTCGAACAGGACGATCTCCCCCGCCGCGGGCAGGTGCTCGACGTAGCGCTGGAAGTACCACTGCGTCTGTTCCTTCTCGGTCGGCTTCTCGAGCGCGACCGTGCGCGCGCCACGCGGGTTCAGGTGCTCCATGAACCGCTTGATCGCGCCGCCCTTGCCCGCCGCGTCGCGCCCCTCGAAGATGATGACGACCTTCTGGCCCGTCTCCTTCACGTGGGTCTGCAGCTTCAGCAGCTCGATCTGCAGCAGGCGCTTCTGCTTCTCGTACGCGCGGCGCGAGAGCTTCTTGTCGTACGGGTAGTCGTGGCGCCACTCGTCGCCGAAGGCGTCGCCGCCGCGGAGCTCGGCGAGCTCGTCGACCTCCGGCGTGTTGTCCGGCGTACCGGACGTGTCCACCGTGAAGCCCGCGGACCCCGGTTGCTCCGGCTCGTCGGCCGGGATGTCGCTCGTGTGATCGTCACTCGTCATACGGCAATTCTACGCACCGTAGAAGTTCCGGCGCGACCGCTGCGGCACGGCAGGGACGACGACGGCCCCCGCCAGGAGGCGGGGGCCGTCGGGAGTCGTGAGGCTATCGGCGCAGACCGAGTCGCTCGATGAGCGAACGGTACCGCTCGATGTCGACGTCGGCGAGGTAGCCGAGCAGTCGACGACGCTGACCGACCAGCAGGAGCAGGCCGCGGCGCGAGTGGTGATCGTGCTTGTGCGACTTGAGGTGCTCCGTCAGGTCCTTGATGCGCGTCGACAGGATCGCGACCTGGACCTCGGGCGAACCGGTGTCACCGGGGTGCGTCGCGTACTCATCGATGATGGCCTTCTTGACGTCCGGGCTCAGTGCCATATGTTCGGACCTCCTCCTGCTCGTTGCGCGGTGCTCGTCACCGAGTGTGCGAGCGCTCTTTCTCCGCGGCCGGTTCACGGCAACTTCACGAGTCTAGCACCTCGAGCAGGAGTCGGGTGACGATCAGCGGACGCCGAGCAGATCGATGACGAAGACGAGGGTCTTGCCCGAGAGCGGGTGTCCACCGGCCGTGCCGTAGGCGAGGCTCGGCGTGAGGATCAGCTTGCGGCGGCCACCCACGCGCATGCCGGGAATGCCCTCCTGCCAGCCCTTCACGAGCGCGGCGAGGGGGAAGTCGATCGGCTCGCCCCGGCTCCAGGACGAGTCGAACTCCTCGCCCGACTCGTACTCGACACCGAGGTAGTGCACCTTGACGGTCGAGGACGCGAGCGCCTCGGGGCCGTCACCGATGATGATGTCCTCGATGACGAGCTCTGCGGGGGCGGGCCCCTCGGGGAACTCGATCTCGGGCTTCGTGCGTTCGGTTTCACTCATGCCGTCATCCAATCGGTTCCGGCTGACAGTGCACCCCGCGACGCGCCGTCCCGGCCGGCCCGGGTCGTCCGCCGTCGGCGGAACGGCAGGTCTCGGCGCGCGATCCGGCGGGCCACGGGGGTCAGTGGGGCATGGGCGCCGCAGGGGCCTGCGCCCGCGTGAGCCGAACGCGTGACGCGACGATCTCGCGCAGCAGATCGCTCTCGTCGGCGAGCGCGCTCCCCCGGTCCGAGCGCTTGACGATGGCGTCCCTGACGTGTGCGAGCCGACTCGCGTCGACGATGAACTCACGCATCGCCCGCGCGACGTCCGGGCCCTGTCGCCGAGCCCACGAACGCGCGGCCGAGCGGCCGGCCATCGTCGTGAGCATGCCGACCTCCTGGGGCGAGAACCAACCGGCATCGGCGTAGTCGACGAGTCGCTCGCGGAGGATGCGCCGGTCCCGCCGCGCCTGCCGGACGAGAACGAGGATCCACACCACGAAGATCGGCACCATCACGACGAGGAAGTAGACGAGATAGCCGCCGATGATGCCACCGACGGTGGAATTGACGCTCGCGATGATCGTGACCCCGACGTTCCACAAGAAGTGGACGAAGATCGCCGGCGCGAGACCGATGAAGAAGAAGCCGATGATGCGCCCGACGCCACCGCGCTGCGAGGCGAGACCGATCGCGTAGCCCGTGAGCGAGGTACACAGTGGGTGCAGGAGCGGGAGGGCGATGCCTCGCACGACGAACTGGACGATGAAGCCGCCCGCGTCCTGCTCGAGCGAGCTCGAGAAATAGAGCACGTTCTCGGTGAACGCGAACCCCGCCCCCGCGAGTGCGCCCAGGACGAGACCGTCGTTGGGGCCGTTCACGTGGCGCCGTGCGACGAGACACAGCACGAGCACGCCGAGCCCCTTCCAGAACTCCTCGAACACCGGGGCCTCGGCCACAGACCCCCACCACTCCGGAATGCCGGGGAGGACGAGCTGGCGCAGGAGTCCGAACAACAGGACGGCCCCGCACGCGATCCCCCCGCCCCACGCGAGCGCCCCGAAGAGCATGAGCGGTGGCTCGGGTTCCCACCGATCGATGAACCACACGACGAACCACACGACCGCGAGCGGCAGGATCGCGGCGACGAGTGCGACGAGGAGCGGCCCGGGGCCCGATTGATACCCCGCGAGCACGAACACGAGCGCGATCGGGACGAACGCGACGGCCATGATGACGATCGAGACGACGATCATGCGGGTGTTCGCCCGCCGCGGGAGCGGCCGGAAGAAGACCGGTGCGACCGGTGCCGGGGCGGGTATCGGCGCGCCGCTCCACCGGGCCGGTCCGTTGGGCGATTGCATCTGCGGGTACGCCTGAGCGGGGTGCCCGTGGTGCCCGCCGACCCCGGGATGATCGATCTGCGGCTGCTGGGCGACGTCGGAGAGTCGACCGTGCTGGACCTGCTGACCGTACTGCGGCTGCTGACCGTGCTGGACCTGCTGACCGTGCTGCGGCCGCTGACCGTGCTGCGGCTGCTGACCGTGCTGCGGCTGCTGACCGTACTGCGGCTGCTGACCGTACTGCGCCTGCTGACCGTACTGCGGCTGCTGACCGTACTGCGGCTGCTGACCGTACTGCGGCTGCTGACCGTACTGCGCCTGCTGACCGTGCTGCGGCTGCTGACCGTGCTGCGGCTGCTGACCGTGCTGCGGCTGCTGACCGTGCTGCGGCTGCTGACCGTACTGCGCCTGCTGACCGTACTGCGCCTGCTGACCGTACTGCGCCTGCTGACCGTACTGCGCCTGCTGACCGTACTGGGCCTGCTGAGCGTGTTGCGGCTGCTGACCGTACTGCGGCTGCGCGGGCTGCTGTTGCCCGTGGCCCGGCGCTCCGGAAGGCGCGGTGTCACCGGCCGCGGAGCGACCTCGACCGTGTGGTCCGTCCTGGTCCTGCCCGTCGTTCCAGGCCATCTGCTCCCCTGTCATCGGTGGCCCGCGGAACCGTCCGTCGTGCCGTGTGCGGCATGCCCGCCCGCGCCGTCAGGGCGTCCCGCCGTGCGCGCCGGGACGCCAGCGCCGCCGCGCGCGGTCGACGTGCGCAATCGCTCGCGCCAGTACCGCACCTGTTCGAGGTGCTCGCGTTCGACGACACGACGATCGGGGTCGCGCTTGTTGACGCTCGCGCGCTCGCGCGCATAGGCGAGCCGGGTCGCCTCCACGATGAAGCTCGACAGTGCGTGATGCACCTGGCGCCCCTGCCCACGAGCCCATCGCAGCGCTCGCACGCGCGTGTCCCAGTCGACGAGCATCTTGACCTCGCCGGGCGTGAACCAGCCGGCGCGCTCGTACTCGCTGAGACGGTGCGCCGTGCGTGCCCGGTCATCGTCGACCAGCCGCAGGAGGAGCCAGGCCGTCGCGAGGAACACGGGCACCTGGACGACCGCGTAGAAGATGATCCAGCCGAACGGATTACTCGGGTCGACGCCGAGCAGCGGCAGCACGATGACGCTGCCACCGTTCCAGAACGCGTGCGCGATGACGGCACCGATGAGGCCCGCCACGAACGCTCCCGTAAGCCGGAGCGCGCCGCCTCGACGCGTCGCCCAGCCCAACGCCATGCCCGTGAGGCCCGTGAAGAGCACGTGCGCGAACGGTGAGAGGATGCCGCGCACGACGAGCAGCCACACGAACTCGAGCCCCGTGCCCCCCGAGTTCGCGAAATAGATGATGTTCTCCGTGAACGCGAATCCCGCGCCGATCATGGCCGCGTAGATGAACCCGTCCACGGGACCGTTGAACTCGCGACGCGCGATGAGCACGATGAGCAGCAGGCCGATGCCCTTCACGAGCTCCTCCGTCACGGGCCCCTGCACGAGCACCGAGAACGAGTCGACCTGTCCCTGCGTGCTGAGGTGCCGCGATGCGACGTCGAGCATGAAGTTGCCCGTGATGTACGTCCCCACGACCGAGGCCCCGGCGCCGTAGAGGAGTGCGAGCGCGAGCAGGATGCGCGGTTCGGGCTCCCACCGATCGAGCCACCAGACGGCCGTGAGCACGAGACCGAGCGGCACGAGCGCCGGGATCGCCATGAACACCGCCGCCGCCTGCAGATTGACGAGCAGCCAGGCGACGACGATGAGCGCGAACACGACGGCGACGCCGACGACCGCTCCCCAGACTCGCGGCATCTTCCGGATCGGCGGACGCGCGATGGCGCGATCGGCTGCGGGGCTCGTCATACTCGCTGCTCGGTCCTCTCCCTCGTCGTCGCTCCGAGACGGACGTCGTGGACCACGGCCGGGAGCGCAGGCCAAGCCTACGAGCTTCGACACCGGGTTCGTGGTCCGAACGGGGTTTCGATCATGCCCGGCGCGATAGATTGTGTCCCATGAAACGCTTCGTCTTCCTCCTCGGCGCCGCAACCGGCTACGTGCTCGGCTCTCGAGCGGGACGGCGTCGGTACGAGCAGGTGAAGTCCGCCGCGGGCGCGGTCTGGCGTAGCGCCCCGGTGCAGGCCTGCGTCGATGCGGCGCAGCGTGGTCTCGACGCCGCGACCCCGCGCATCCAGCGTGCCGCGCGGCGGTTCGTCGGCTACGTGGGCGAGGGCACGCAGAACCTCAGCGAACGCGTCACGGTGCAGGCCGACGATCTGCAGACGAGGGTCACCGACACCGCCGAGGACCTGCGGCGCCGCTCGGAGGATCTGCGCAAGCGCAGCGAGGAACAGCTCGAGGAACTCCGTCGCCGGAGCGAGGAGCAGCTCGAGGAGATGCGTCGGCGCGTCGAGGAGGAGGTCGAGCGCAGTCGCGAGGCGAGCGCGGAGAGCCTCATCCGGGCCGGGGACCTGCGCGACGAGGCGCTCGATGATCTCGCCGACGACGCCGACGAGATGCTCGAACCGGACGACCCTCGGCGCTGAATCGCGCACGAACGACGGGCGGGGCCGAAGCGATCGCTTCGGCCCCGCCCGTCGTTCGTTTGGACGGACCCGTCAGGACCGCAGGTCGTCGAGGTCGGCCGCGTCGAGTTCGCTCTGCATGCTGCGGATGAGCTCGGGCGACAGCACCGGGATCGCGCTCGTCTCGGTCACGTCACCCGACAGGATCGCGGGCTGCAGGATCGCGTCGACGCGCTCACGGTTGAGCAGTCCCCGCTCGACGACGAGGTCCGCGATCGACGCCTTCGACAGGAGCGCCTCCTTCGCGAGCTTCGCGGCCTCCGTGTACCCGATGAACGGCGTGAGCGCCGTCACGACGCCGACGGAAGACGACACCTGGTCGGCAAGTTTCGCCTCGTTCGCGGTGATCCCGTCGATGCAGTTGACGCGCAACGTGCGCGCCGCGCGACGCAGCCAGGTCGAGTTCTGCATGAGCGAGTGCAGCATGACGGGCTCGAACGCGTTGAGCTGCAGCTGACCCGCCTCGGACGCCATCGAGACCGTCACATCGGCACCGGCGATCACGAACGCGACCTGGTTGACGGCCTCCGGGATGACGGGGTTCACCTTGCCGGGCATGATCGACGAGCCGGCCTGACGGGCGGGCAGGTTGATCTCGCCGAGCCCGGCCTGCGGCCCCGAGGAGAGCAGACGCAGGTCGTTGCAGATCTTCGAGAGCTTCATGGCGGTGCGCTTCATGGCGCCCGAGAGCGACATGAACACGCCAGTGTCGCTCGTCGCCTCGATGAGGTCGGTCGCGGTGACGAGCGAGTCGTAGCCGGTGATCTCGCGAAGGTGCCGGATGACGGCGGGGGCGTACGCCGGATCGGCGGTGATGCCGGTCCCGATCGCGGTCGCACCGAGGTTGAGTTCGAGCAGGAGCGGCTTGATGTCGCGCAGTCGCTCGATGTCCTCGCCGACCGTCGTCGCGAAGCCGTTGAACTCCTGCCCGAGCGTCATCGGCACGGCATCCTGGAGCTGCGTCCGGCCGATCTTGAGGACGTGCTTGAACTCGCGCCCCTTCTGCCGGAACGAGTCCTGCAGCAGTGTGTACTCCTGCACGAGCCGGTCGACGGAGTGGACGAGACCGAGCTTGACGGCACTCGGATAGGTGTCGTTCGTCGACTGGGAGCGGTTGACGTGATCGTTGACCGACATGTACTCGTAGTCGCCGAACGGGCGCCCCGCGAGTTCGAGCGCTCGGTTCGCGATGACCTCGTTCACGTTCATGTTCGTGCTCGTGCCCGCACCGCCCTGGATGACCCCGACGATGAACTGGTCGAGCAGCTTCCCGTCGACGATGTCCTGCGCCGCGCGGTCGATGAGCTCGGCCCGCTCGGCATCGAGGACCCCGATCTCACGGTTCGCGCGCGCTGCCGCCTGCTTCACCTGCGCATAGGCGCGGATCAGGTCCGGATAGACGCTGATCGGACGGCGGCTGATGGCGAAGTTCTCCACGGCTCGCGCCGTGTGGATCCCCCAGTACGCGTCCGCGGGGATCTCCTTCTCCCCCAGCGAGTCGCGCTCGACGCGAAATTCCTGCTGCTCGGCCATTCGACGATCTACCTCCATTGGTGCGTGTACCGCTCGACTTCCGCGCCCGGCAAGCCTATCCGGAAACGTGCGCGCGGGTGACGCCGCCGCCCGGCGGCGGCCTCAGCGGCCGCCGCGGAGCGCGTCGAGGAGGAGGCTCGCGAGCGCGTCGACCTGGATCGAATCGCTCGAACCTGTGGCCTCGTCGCTCCCGTCGAGCGCGCGGGCGGCGAGGCCCTGCTTCGCGTCGATGAGCTCCGCGATGCGCGCGTCGATCGTCTGCGACGCGACGATCCGCCACGCCGTCACGGGCTCCTCCTGGCCGATGCGGTGCACGCGATCGATCGCCTGGGTCTGTTCCGCGGCCGTCCAGCTCAGCTCCGCGAGCACGACGTCGCTCGACGCCTGCAGGTTGATGCCGACGCCCGCCGCGAGGAGCGAGCAGACGATCACCTGCACCTCGGGGTCCTTCTGGAACGCGTCGATCGCGGCCTGGCGTGCCGTCGCCGACTGATCACCGCGGATCGAGACCGTCCGGATGTCGTTCGCGGCGAACGTCTGCTCGGCACGGTCCATGACCTCGATGTGCTTCGCGAAGAACACGACCTTCCCCGCCGAACGCGCGAGCTGCCCCGCGTACTCGGCCGCGAGCTCGGCCTTCGCGCCACCGATCTTGCGCAGCATCGTGAAGATGCTCTCGCCGCTCGAGGCGGCCTTCGACTCCTCGACCTCCTGGCGCGCGATCATGCGCACGCGCTCGTCGTCGATCGTGCCGGGCTCGAGGCCGGCGGCCTTGATCATGCGCTCATAGCGCTCGAGGAGCCTGGCCACGAGTGCCCGCTCCGCGGCCCGCACGCTGCGTCCGACGTCCCCGTCCAACTCGACGGGCATGTCGACGACACGCTTCGAGGGCAGGTCCGCGGCGACGTCGATCTTGCGCCGCCGCACGATGCCCATGTCGATGACGGAGCGGCGCGCAGCGGCGAGGAATCCCGCGTCGGACGGGACGAGGCCGTTCTCCTCGAGCCGTTCCATGAGCGCCGGTGCGGGGCGGTCCCCGTCGAGCCAGCCGAGGAACTGCCAGATCGCCTTGAAGTCGTCGACGTCGTTGATGAGCGGCGTCCCCGTGAGCGCCATGAGCAGCGGATCCTCACCCGGCACGCGTCCACGGATGTGGTTCGCGAGCTGCATGACGAGGCGCGAGCGCTGCGACGCGAGGTTCTTGATGAAGTGCGCCTCGTCGACGACCATGCCCTTGAAGCCGATCTTCTGGAGCCAGCCGAGGTGCCGGTCGAGGATCTCGTAGTTCACGACGAACACGTCGGCGAAGGCGTCGATGTCACGGCCGTCGCCCGAGATGACCGTCGCGCGACGCCGCGGGGTCCAGCGCTCCACCTCGCGGGCCCAGTTGGTCTTGACGACGTTCGGGACGACGCACAGGAGCGGGTAGGCATCGGCGATGGAGGCCGCGAGCACGGACTGTGCGGTCTTGCCGAGGCCGGGTTCGTCGGCGAGCAGGTACGAGCGGTGCCCCTGGCGGACGCTCTCGAGAAGGCGAACCTGGTGCGGCATGAGTTCGCGCCCCGTGGGTGAGAGCCGGTCGAAGCGGGGAGCCTGCGGGAGCTCCATGCTCGCCGAGCCACCACCCGCACCGGTCTCGAAGGCCCGCAGGATCGGGCCGAGCAGCTCCCAGTTCGAGAGCGCCGAATAGTGTCCGTTCGACGGCGTCGCGAGATCGAGACGCGGCGCGTGGAACGGATTCGAGCGGACGCGCGCCGTGACCGACACCGGCACGACCTGGCGTTCCGCGATCTCCGGCGGGACGACCTCGAGGCGAACGGGCCCGGACGGCGCCTCGTCGACGACGACGTCCACCCCACCCGCGAAGAGCATCTGCTTGCGCAGCGCCCGCGCCTGCTCGCTCACGGGGGCCTCGGGCTGGAGGAGCGCGATGAGCGACGTGTCGCGGGCGGCCGTCTTCGCGAGGATCGACGCGAGTCCGTCGAGCCGCTTGAGTGCCTCGGCGCGCTCCGACTCGGTGAGCGAGGGCTCCTCCTTCGCCTTCTGCCGTTCCTCGCGCATGAGCAGCGCGATCACCTGGAACTTGATGCGGTTCGACGGCGAGACCCGACCGCGTTGCGCCGCCGCCTCCACCTCCCGCGCCGCCTTCGCGAGTTGCGGGATGACGCCCGTGTTGTCGACGGGTCGTCGCTGACGGCTCGTCGAGGTCGTGGCGCCTCCGGCGTGTGCGCGTGGGTGACGGGACATGCCCCTCCTCAGATTGCCTGCGTTCGTGCCGTCCGGCCTCCCGGCCGGTCCGGCGATGCGGGCCCGCGTGCCTCGCGGTCGCATGGTGGTGCGGCACTCCCCCGCGACGTCCTGGGACGCTCCGGCACGGAGTGCGATGATCGGTGACGCGCTGATCGGTCAGATATTGATCGGCGTGCTCCTCGCCACAGTGTACGACGGAGGACCCGGAGCACGAAACACCGACGAGCGGAATCAGTCTCCAGAATGGTACGCGATCCGTCCGAGGACTCGCGGCGAGTGTCGTTCGAGCGGACCACGGCCGTCGGTGCGATACTCATGTGGTGTCCGATTCCATCGCCCCCGACCGGCCGTTCTTCACGCCGTCGCCACGCGTCGCAGGCGACTGGAGCGCCCACATCGCGACGTCGCTCGACCGCACCGCCGATGTGCTGGTGGGATTCGACGAGGCGCAGTGGTCGGCCCCGAGTCTGTGCGAGGGGTGGACGGTTCGCGATGTCGTCGGCCATCTCGTGTGGCGCGTCGGCGCCCCGAGCGGGGAGATGCTGTCGACGGCGTCGAAGGCGTACTTCGGTCACCACGTGTCTCCCGACCGGGCGATCGACGATCTCGCGCGAACGGAGGCCGAGGCCCCGACCGCCGCGCTCGTCGCCGATCTGCGTCGTATCGCCGACACGAAGATGCAGGGGATCGGCCGGACGGGGATCACCGAGCTGACGGAGGTCGTCGTCCACGCCTTCGACATCACGGAGGCGCTCGGCGTGCCGCTGCGGCTGAGCCCGCGCTCCACGAGCGCCGTCGCCGTGGCCCGCACGCGCATCCCGTTCTCGGCCGCCCGGCGCGCGGTCGCGAGTTCGACGCTGTGCGCGAGCGACGCACGCTGGTGCATCGGCCGGGGCCCCCGGCGCGAAGCGACCGCGGGGCGCCTCATCGCCGCACTCTTCGGACGTCTCCCGCTCCCGCCCGTCACGTCGGACTGAGGCGCGACGGGCCGCCGCCGAGCACGCGTTCGATCGCGTCGACGCCGGTCGGCGTCCTCGCCGTGTTCGGCCGGGTCTCGCCCGTGGGCGCGAGGGCTACGCCCCCGAGGACGGCGGGACCCCGAGAATGCGCCGTGCGTCGACGACGTCCTCGTTCATGCGCGCGACGAGATCGTCCACCCCGTCGAAGCGCTGCATGCCCCGGATGCGTTCGACGAACGAGAGCTGGACACGATGGCCGTACAGATCGAGCTCGGCATCGATCACGAAGGCCTCGACCTGCTTCTGCGGGACCCCCTCGAACGTCGGATTGTTGCCCACCGAGATCGCCGTCGGATACACGCTCTCACCGTCGTGGAACCACCCCGCGTACACGCCGTCGGCGGGAACGAGCCCCTCGATGTCGGGGTCGAGGTTCGCCGTCGGGAACCCGAGTTCGCGCCCACGCTTCGCGCCGTGGACGACCTCGCCGGACACGACGTGGGGACGACCGAGGACGCGCGCGACGCCCGTGACGTCGCCCGCGGCGAGCAGCTCGCGCACGCGCGTCGACGACGCGCGCTCGCCGTCCGGCCCGGTCTCGTCGTCGGCGACGACGACCTCGTAGCCGAGCTCGTCGGCGTGCGCGAGGAGCGTGTCGACGTTCCCCTCGCCGCGTGCCCCGAACGTGAAGTCGCGCCCGACGAGGAACAGCCTCGCGCCGAGCGCCCCCACGCACACGTCGCGGATGAACGCGAGCGGGCTCAGCGCCGCGAAGTCGTCGTCGAAGGCGAGGACGCACGTCGCCGTGATACCGGCGCGCCGGAGCAACTCGAGCCGTTGACGCGGCGAGACGACGGGATCCGGCACCCGATCGGGTGCGAACACCGAGGCGGGGTGACGATCGAACGTCACGACGACCGGGTTCAGGCCGCGTTCGCGGGCCTCGGCGCGGAGCCGCTCGACGAGACGGACGTGCCCGATGTGCAGTCCGTCGAACTTCCCGATCGTGATCGCGCTCGGCGCGACGTCCGCCGGGACACGATCGAGGTCAGTGATGACGTGCATCCGCGATCCTTGCCTGTGCGCGTTGCGATTCGAGCCACGCGATCCCGAAGATCGGGAGCACGAGCGGGATGTAGAAGTAGCCGCTGCCGAACCTCGACCATACCGTGTCGGCCGGGAACAGCTCGTGGTGGACGAGCGAGAGCCCGCCCACGACGAGAACACCGACGAACTCGAACACGATCGCGGTCCACGCGACGAGGTGACTCCGTCGCCCGCGGCGCACGAGCGCGACCGTCGCGACGATGTAGACGACCGCCGCGACGGCGGAGAGCGAGTACGCGAGCGGCGCGACCTCGAAGTGGCTGAGCAGCTGCACGGCACTTCGGCCCGTCGCGGCGAGCGCGAGGACGGCGTAGACGACCACGAGGACGCGTCCCGCACCGCTCGCGCCCCGGTAGCCGCCGATCGTCGAGCCGTCGCGCTGCGCGCCGCTCGACGCGGGTTCGGTGCTACCTCGTGCCATGACCGATCCAGTATCCCACCGCGCGGGGACCACTCGTGACCGCGCCGCGCTCACCCGCCGAGGAACGGTGGCTGTCCCGTCCAGATCTGCTGCATGCGCACGAGCATGACGGCGACCGTGAGTCCCACGGCGCCGAGGATGACGGTCGACCACTTCGACGGCTCGACGAGGCCCCAGAACACCGCGGCGGGCGGGATGATGAGCGCCGTGACGAGGTAGGCCCAGAACTCGATGCCGTCACCGACGGGGGCGTTGCCGGCCACGGGCGTGACGATCGCGAGCACGACCTGGACGACGAGCAGCAGCTCGACGACCGCGATCGCGCCGACGCTCACGTCGCTCGGGCGACGCCCGACGAGACCGAGGACGAGGCAGACCACGCCGACGATCGCGGCGAGCCCGGCCGCGATCCACGTGAACCAGTCGATCACGAGGCGCCGCCCGTGGGCAGGTTCATGACCGACTTCCAGCCGCCGTCTCGCGGCCCGACGATGCCGATGAGCGCGCCGGTCGCGTCGATCGCCGCGCGCAGCGGCTCGTCGCCCGATCCCGTGCTCCCGCGCGCGATCACGCGTCCGTTGCGCAGGTCCGCGGCGTCCCGTTCGTCGGCATCGAGTCGCTCGAACCGGCGGAGCGCGGCCGCCGCGGGGGCCAGCAGCGCGTCCACGAGATCCGTCCGTTCGACGTCGCTCGCCTCGTCGACGCGGAACGCGCCGACGCGCGTGCGCCGGAGGGCGACGAGATGGGCCCCCACGCCGAGCGCATCGCCGAGATCGCGGGCGAGCGCGCGCACGTACGTCCCGGAGGAACAGGCGACGCGCACGTCGACGTCGACGGCCGACTCCTCGCCGTCCGCACGACGGGGCGAACCCGTCCGCACGAACTCGGTGATGTCCACCTCGCGTGCGTCGAGCTCGACCTGCTCACCGTCGCGGACGCGCTTGTAGGCCCGCACACCGTCGACCTTGATCGCCGAGACGGCGCTCGGGACCTGGCGGATGCGTCCCGTCAGCGACGCGATCGTCGCGTCGATCTCGTCCGTCCCGAGCCGGGCGATCGCGCCGGGCTCGGCTCGTGCGGTGATCTCCCCCTCCGCGTCCTCCGTGTTCGTCGAGACGCCCAGGCGCACGGTCGCGAGATACTCCTTGTCGGCCCCGACGAAGTACGTGAGCAGACGCGTCGCGTCACCGACGCCGAGCACGAGGAGCCCCGTGGCCATCGGGTCGAGCGTGCCCGCGTGGCCGACCTTCCGGGTGCCGAGCGCCCGACGCGTGCGCGCGACGAGGTCGTGGCTCGTCGGGCCGTTCGGTTTGTCGAGCAGGAGGATGCCGTGCGGGCCCGAGGATTCACGTCGCGTCATGTCCGCTCCAGTCTATTGAGCGGCGCACGTGTCGGGCGCACCTACACTGGTCTGCGGCCGGACGGACCGCCGGCCGACGGGAGCGGGCATGCGGATCGGCGTGATCGGCGCGGGTGCCGTCGGGACGACGGTCGCCGCACTCCTCGCGGCCGCCGGCCACGAGGTACACGTCGCCGCGCGCCGCGCGACGGCCGAGACGATCGCCGCAGACGGTCTGCACCTCGACGGCGCCTTCGGCCGCCACGCCGTGGCCGTCGCGGCGGACGAACGCCTGCCTCCTGGCCTCGACCTCGCCCTGTGCGCCACGCAGGCGCACGATGCGGCAGCAGCACTCGCCGCGAACGCCGATGCGCTCGTCGCCACGTCGGTCGTCGCGCTGCAGAACGGCCTCGGCGGTGTCGACACGGCCGCCCGCGTGCTCGGTGGGCGCAGGGACGTGCACGGCGCGCTCGTCCTCTTCGCCGCGACGGGGACGGCCGCCGGACGCGCCGTCGCGACGGCCCGGGGTCCCGTCTTCGTCGGCGCCGGGTCCGGCTGGGCCTCCCCCGCATCGAGACGTGTCGCGACGATCCTCGCCTCGGCACTTCCCGCGCGCGCGGTCGATCGCTTCACGGGTGCACAGTGGGCGAAGCTCCTCGTGAACCACGTCAATGCGCTCCCCGCGATCACGGGGTCGAGTGTGCAGGCGGTGTCGCGCGACCCCGGACTGGTGCGCGTCCTCGCGCGTTCCCTCCGTGAGGCCGTCCTCGTCGCCGAGCGGCAGCGGGTGCGCATCACGGGCCTCGGCCCGCTCCGCCAGGTCGACGTCCACGCGCTCGGCCACCGGCCGTTCGACGACGCCGTCGACGTGGCCCGCAGGCTCGGTCACGCGTTCGGGCCGGTCCCGAATCCGGCGAGCACGCTGCAGGCGATCCGCCGGGGCCGACGGACCGAGATCGACGAGTTGAACGGGCGCGTCGCCACGCTCGCGGCCCACCACGGCATCGACGCTCCCGTCGAACGGACCCTCACTCGCCTCGTCCACGAGGTCGAGCGATCCGGCCGGTTCCTCGCCCCAGGAGCCGTCGTCGCGGCGGTGTCCGCGTGAGGACGACCGCCCCGTGACCCGCACCGAGCTCGTCGACGAGACCATCGACTGGTTCGCCGCGAACGCGCGCCCGCTCCCGTGGCGTGCGCCCGGCACGTCCCCGTGGGCCGTGCTCGTGAGCGAGTTCATGCTCCAGCAGACGCAGGCGGCGCGAGTGATCCCTCGCTGGGAGGCGTTCGTCGAGCGGTGGCCGAGCCCCGCGGACCTCGCGCGCGCCGGCGACGCCGACGTGCTGCGGGCGTGGGACCGGCTCGGATACCCCCGCCGGGCCCTCTGGCTCCGGCGCTGCGCCGTCGAGATCGTCGAACACCACGACGGCCGCGTGCCCGCCACGCGCGAGGACCTCCTCGCGCTCCCGGGGATCGGCCCCTACACGGCCGCCGCCGTCGCGTCCTTCGCGTTCGGCGTGCCGGAGGCCGTCGTCGACACGAACGTCCGGCGTGTCCTCGCGCGGGTCGAGGAGGGCTCGGAGGAACCCTGGGCGCCGAACGCGGCGCGCGACCTCGCCGCCTACCGGGCGCTCGTCCCTGCGCCGCCACCCGACGACGCGACCGCGGTCCGACGCGCGAACCGGTGGAACGCCGCGGCGATGGAACTCGGTGCGATCGTCTGTACCGCGCGCACACCCGCGTGCGAGCGCTGCCCCGTCGCCGAGCGGTGTGCGTGGCGGCGCGCGGGCTACCCGGCGGGACCGACCGCGGGGGTGCCACGCCGCAAACAGGCCCGCTACGAGGGCTCCGACCGCGAGATGCGCGGTCGCATCCTCCACGAGCTGCGCGCAACCACGACCGCCGTGCCCCTCGACGCGCTCCACGACGCGGTCGTGCGGGGCGGACACGACGAACGGTTCGCACGCGCCCTCGCGAGTCTCGAGGCCGACGCGCTCGTCGTCGTCGACGACGGGGCGGCGTCGCTCCCGAGCTGACGCGACGCAGCTCAGGCCGGAGCGCACCGACGACGAGTCGGGGCGACCACGTTCACGTGGTCGCCCCGACTCCTCGTATCGCTCGTGCTACCGCTCGGACGTGCCCTCGGCCCCGTCGACGCCGTGGTCGTCGTCCGCCGCGAGCTCGCGCGGCTTGACGTACGGGTCGGCGTCACCCGCGAAGCTCGCGCCCGCGGACGCCGCGTGCGCGGCCTCGTCGCGCTCCTTCGCCTGCGCGAGCAACTGCTCGATCTGGTTCACGTTCTCGGGCAGTGCGTCGTGGACGAACTCGAGCGTCGGCGTGAGGCGCACGCGCAACTGCTTGCCGACCTCCGACCGCAGCATGCCGGTCGCCGACTTCAGGGCGGCCGCCGTGTCGCGCAGCTCCTCCTCCGTGCCGTACACGGTGTAGAAGACCGTCGCCTGCTGCAGATCGCCCGTCACGCGGACGTCCGTGACCGTCACGAACCCGAGGCGCGGGTCCTTGATGCCCCGGTCGAGGGTCGTCGCGACGATCTCCTTGATGCGGTCCGCCATACGGGCGGCCCGTGCGTGATCAACCATTGGATCTCCTTCTCCCGACGAGAGCGGAGGGGGCCGGACGGTGCCGGCCCCCTCCGTGCGCGCATCAGCCGCGCGGCTTCTCGACCAGCTCGGTGGTCTCGATCTCGTCGCCCACCTGGATGTCGTTGAACTTACCGAGTCCGATACCGCACTCGTAGTCCGTCCGCACCTCGGTGACGTCGTCCTTGAAGCGACGCAGCGACTCGATGGCGAGCCCGTCCGCGAGCACGACACCGTCGCGGATGACGCGCGCCTTCGCGTTGCGCGTGATCGTGCCGGAGCGGACCATGCAGCCCGCGATGTTGCCGAACTTCGAGGAGCGGAACACCTCGAGGATCTCGGCGACACCCGACTGCACCTCTTCGAACTCGGGCTTGAGCATGCCCGTGAGCGACTGCTCGATGTCGTCGAGCGCGTTGTAGATGACCGAGTAGAACCGGATGTCCACCCCCTCGCGAGCGGCGCGCTCGCGCGCCTTCGTGTCGGGGCGCACGTTGAACCCGATGATGATCGCGTTGTCGACCGTCGCGAGGTTCACGTCCGACTCGGTGATCGCACCGACGCCGCGGTGGATGATCCGCAGCTGGACGGAATCGTCGACCTCGATCTTGAGCAGCGAGTCCTCGAGCGCCTCGACGGCACCGGACACGTCACCCTTGATGATGAGGTTGAGCGACTCGACCTTGCCCTCCTCGAGCGCACGCGTGAAGTCCTCGAGGCTGATGCGCTTGCGGCTCTTCGCGAGCATCGCGTTGCGCTCCACCGCCTCGCGCTTCTCGGCGATCTGCCGGGCCGTGCGGTCCTCGTCGGTGACGAGGAACGTGTCGCCCGCGCCGGGCACGCTCGACAGACCCTGCACCTGGACGGGACGCGACGGCCCCGCCTCGGTCACGGTCACGCCGTTCTCGTCGACCATCGCACGCACACGGCCGTAGGCCGTGCCCGCGACGATCGCGTCACCGACGTGCAGCGTTCCCGACTGGATGAGGACGGTCGCGACCGCACCGCGGCCACGGTCGAGCTTCGCCTCGATCGCGACACCGCGCGCGTCCTTGTCCGGATTCGCACGCAGGTCGAGACCCGCGTCGGCCGTGAGCAGGACCGCCTCGATGAGCTCCTGGATGTGGAGCCCCTCGCGGGCGGAGACGTCGACGAACATCGTGTCGCCGCCGAACTCCTCGGCCACGAGGCCGTACTCGGTGAGCTGCGAGCGAACCTTCGCGGGGTTCGCGTCGGGCTTGTCGATCTTGTTCACCGCGACCACGATCGGCACGTTCGCGGCCTGTGCGTGGTTCAGCGCCTCGATCGTCTGCGGCATGATGCCGTCGTCCGCCGCGACCACGAGGATCGCGATGTCCGTCACGTTCGCACCTCGGGCACGCATGGCCGTGAAGGCCTCGTGACCGGGGGTGTCGATGAAGGTGATGGCGCGGTCGACGCCGTCGTGCTGCGTGTGCACCTGGTAGGCACCGATGTGCTGGGTGATGCCACCGGCCTCGCCCTCGACGACGTTCGCGTTGCGGATCGCGTCGAGCAGGCGGGTCTTACCGTGGTCGACGTGACCCATGACGGTGACGACGGGGGGACGTGCGACGAGCACGTCGTCGCCCTCCTCCTCGGCCTCCTGGTCGAGGTCGATCGAGAAGGACTCGAGCAGCTCGCGGTCCTCGTCCTCCGGGCTCACGATGTCGATGCGGTACCCGAGCTCGGCGCCGAGGACCTCGAAGGTCGCCTCGTCGAGCGATTCGGTCGCCGTCGCCATCTCGCCCAGGTGGAAGAGGATGGTCACGAGATCGCCGGGGCTCGCATCGATCTTCTCGGCGAAGTCGGCGATCGACGCGCCGCGGCGCAGCCGCACCGTCGTCTCGCCGTTGCCCCGGGGAACGCGGACGCCACCGATCAGCGGCGCCTCGCGCATCTCGAATTCTGCCCGCTTCGTCCGCTTGGACTTGCGCGCCTTCGACTTCGAGCCGCCGCGACCGAACGCACCCGCGGTCGAACCGCGACCGCGACCGCCACCGGGACGACCGCCACCGCCGGTCGCGGGACGACCGGCGAATCCGCCGACCGTGCCCGGGCGACCGCCGCCGCCACCCGCACCGCCGCCGGGGCGGGCGCCGGGGCGACCACCCTGACCTGCGGGGCGCGCGCCGGGAAGCACGCGGGGCTGGCCCGGCCGGGGCGGCTGGACGCGACCGGCGCCACCACCGGGGCCGGGACGAGGACCGGGACGGGGGCCGCCTGCGCCGCCACCCTGACCCATGCCCTGCTTCGCGGCGAACGGGTTGTTCCCGGGGCGCGGACGCCCCATGCCCTGGCTCGACGCGAACGGGTTGTTGCCGGGACGCGGCCCGGGCCGGGGCCCGCGGGGACGCGGGATCGCCGACGAGTCACCGGCGTCGGCGGGCTTCGCCGCACTCGGCGTCGCCGCACCGGGCTTCGGCGCCGCCGAACCGGGCTTCGGTGCGCCACCGGGCGTGACGGCGTCCGTCGTGGGTGCTGCCTGCCGCCCGGGCGTGGGAGCCGCCTGGCGCGCCTCGGCGGGTGCCGTCGTCGCGGGCTCGGGCTTCGCGGCGGGCGCCTCGCGCTCCGGCGTCGTGGGGCGCGCGCCACCCGGCTTGGGGGCGCCGCTGCGAGCACCGGGCTTCGGGCCGGCGTTCCCGGACGGGACCGTCCGGGCACCGGGCTTGGGCGCGCCGGCACCGGGCTTCGGTGCACCCGGCCTGGGGGCACCCGCGCCGGGCTTGGGTGCACCGGCACCCGAGCCGTCGCCGGTCTTCAACGCCTCGCGGAGTCGCCGGGCGACCGGCGGCTCGACGCTCGACGATGCACTCTTGACGAACTCGCCCATCTCCTGGAGCGTCTTGAGCGCGGTCTTCGAATCGACGCCCATCTCGGCGGCGATCTCGTGTACGCGTGGTTTTGCCACAATTCTCCTGTCTCAGGGCCTGCCCCGGGATCAGGAGCAGACCACTACTGCTGGAAGTGCCTCATCGTGAGCCACTCATGAGTTGTCCATGGTCCGTTCAGCCTTCTCTGTTCGTGCCGGCGCCTGGGCGTCGGCCAGTTGGCGTGCGTACTCACGTGCCTCGGCGACATCGACCCGGCCGTGTCGGAACGCCCGCCCGAAAGCGCGGCGCTCGATGGCCCGTCCGATGCACGCCGCACTTGGATGCAGCCACGCGCCACGGCCCGGAAGCCTGCCGTCTCGGTCGAAGCGGATCTGACCGGAGACGGCGACGACCCGGACGAGTCCGGTTCGTTCCTGGCGCGAACGGCAGCCGATGCACGTTCGTACGGGGTCCATACTACCCCTCGTCGGCCGCTTCGTCGTCGTCCTCGAGAATCGAGTCGGGTTGGATGTCGATCCGGGCTCCCGTGAGCTTCGCCGCGAGGCGGGCGTTCTGGCCCTCCTTGCCGATCGCGAGGGAGAGCTGGAAGTCGGGAACGAGGGCGCGAACGGCCTTCGTCGCGCGGTCGATGACGAACGCGCTCGAGACCTTGGCGGGGCTCAGCGCGTTCGCGACGAACGTCGCGAGATCGGGCGAGTAGTCGACGATGTCGATCTTCTCGGCACCGAGCTCGTTCGTGACGGCGCGCACGCGTGCACCGAGCTCGCCGATGCACGCGCCCTTCGCGTTGACGCCGTCCTGCGTCGCGCGGACCGCGATCTTCGTCCGGTGCCCGGCCTCGCGGGCGAGGGAGACGATCTCGACGACGCCCGTCGCGATCTCGGGGACCTCGAGGGCGAACAGCTTGCGCACGAGCGACGGGTGGGTCCGCGAGACGGTGATCTGCGGGCCACGGTTGCCGCGCTCGACCTTCGTGACGAAGACCCGCAGACGGGTGCCGTGCGCGTAGTCCTCGCCCGCGACCTGTTCCTCGGGCGGGAGGATCGCCTCGACCGTGCCGAGGTCGACGTGCACCATCTTGGGGTTCGGCCCCTGCTGCACGACGCCCGCGACGATGTCGCCCTCGCGCGCCTTGAACTCGCCGAGCACGCGGTCGTCGCCGATGTCGCGCATGCGCTGCGTGATGACCTGCTTCGCGGCGAACGCCGCGATCCGCCCGAACTCGTCGGGGTGCAGGCGCGCCTCACCGATGATCTCGCCGTCGTCGTCGCGCTCCGGGACGAAGACGTTGACCTCACCGGTCTTGCGGTCGAGGTGCACGCGGGTGCCCTGTGGTGCCGCGTCGTCGGCGCCCTGGCTCGTCTGCTTCTCGTAGGCGGTCTGGATCGCCTCCTCGAGGATGGTGACGAGTTCCTCGAACGGGATTTCGCGCTCCCGTTCGAGCAACCGGAGAACTGCGAGATCGATCTTCATGACGCTCCTGTATTCAACTGGAAAGGACGAGCATAGCCGACGCGCGGCGCGAGGCCGCGGGCGGCCTCAGCCGCGGCGATTGGCCCGGACGAACGCGAGGGCCTCGTCGGCGGGGAGCGGCGTGCGCTCCCCCGTGCGACGGTCCCACACCTCGACGCGACCATCGGCGGACTCCTTGCCCGCGATGACGATCCACGGCACGCCGATGAGCTCGGCGTCCCCGAACTTCACTCCGGGCGACACCTTCACCCGGTCGTCGAACAGCACCTCGAAGCCCGCGGCGTCGAACTCGTTCGCGAGTCGCTCGCCGAGTTCGAACGGCTCGGCCCCCTTCCCCGTCGCGACGACCTGGACGTCGAACGGGGCGACGGCCTCGGGCCAGACGAGCCCGCGCTCGTCGTGCGACGCCTCGGCGACGAGCGCGAGGTTCCGCGTCACGCCCACGCCGTAGGAGCCCATCGTCACGGTCACGAGCTTGCCGTTCTGATCGAGCACCTTGAGGCCGAGTGCCTCCGCGTACTTGCGGCCGAGTTGGAACACGTGTCCGATCTCGGTGCCGCGGGCCGTGCGGATGGGACCGGAGCCGTCGGGCGACGGGTCCCCGTCGAGCACCTCCGCAGCCTCGACCCGCCCGTCGGGCGTGAAGTCGCGGCCGAGGACGAGCGAGTGCACGTGCTTCTCGTGCTCGTTCGCGCCGGTGATCCACGCGCTCCCCTCGGCGATCGAGGCATCGAGGTAGTACGGCACGCCGGAGGACCCGTCGGCACCGAGCACGGGCCCGTCCGCGCTCCACGGACCGATGTAGCCGCGGACGAGGCCGCTCAGCTTCTCGAAGTCCTCGTCGGTCGCGGGCTCCGCCTCGCGGCCACCGAACGCGACCTCGACGCGCTTGAGGTCCGCGGCACGGTCACCGGGGACGCCGACGACGACGATCTCGCGCTCGCCCGCACCGTCGGTGAGCGCGAGCACGAGGTTCTTGAGCGTGTGCGCGGCCGTCCACGCGGCGCCGTCGGCCCGCGGCACGACCGCGTTCGCGTGTGCCACGAGTGTGTCGATCGTGGGCGTGTCCGGCGAGTCGAACACGACCGGGGCGCCGATCCCGCTCGCGTCGATCGGCTCACCGGGCGTCGAGACGTACCGTTCGACGTTCGCCGCGTACCCCGACGGCGCGACGACGAACGTGTCCTCGCCGACCTCGGTCGGGTGCAGGAACTCCTCGCTCTTCGAGCCGCCCATCGCGCCGGCGTCGGCCGCGACGATGACGTACTCGAGGCCGAGCCGGCGGAAGATGCGCTCGTACGCGTCGCGCTGTGCCCCGTAGCTCTCGTCGAGCCCCGCGTCGTCGATGTCGAACGAATACGCGTCCTTCATCGTGAACTCGCGGCCGCGCAGGAGCCCCGCACGCGGACGTGCCTCGTCGCGGTACTTGTCCTGGATCTGGAAGATCGTGAGCGGCAGGTCCTTGTAGCTCGAGTACAGGTCCTTCACGAGCAGCGTGAACGCCTCCTCGTGCGTCGGAGCGAGCACGAGTTCGGCCCCCTTGCGGTCCGCGAGCCGGAACATCGTGTCGCCGTAGTCGGCGAGCCGCCCCGAGGCCTCGTACATCTCGGCCGGCAGCACACCGGGGAACGAGACCTCCTGCGCACCGACGCGCGTCATCTCCTCGCGCACGATCGCCTCGACCCGCCGCTTCACGCGCAGCCCCAGCGGCAGCCAGGCGAAGATCCCCGGCGCCTGACGCCGGATGTACCCGGCCCGGACGAGCAGACGGTGGCTCGCGACCTCCGCGTCGCCCGGATCCTCGCGGAGCGTGCGGACGAACAGGGTGCTCAGACGTTCAATCACGCACCCATGCTAGTCACCGCCGACGGTGCCGACGGACGACTACCAGGGCTTGTCGGTGCCGCCGCCCCCCGAGCCGCTGTTCTCGTCGATCAGGTCCTGACGGTCCTGCTGGTTCTCCTCCAGTTGGTCCTCGAGCTCGTCCTCCTGCTCGGGCGGCGGCGTCTCCTCGGGCTCCTGCGCGGCGTCCGGCGGCGGCGGGTCGAGTTTCGCCCGGATGCGCTGCTCCGACTCGTCCATCGCCGCCTTCGACGTCGACTCCGTGCATTCCGCGGGTTGCTGCTCGAGCACGGCGAGCGCCTGCGTCCAGTGGTCGCGCGCCCCCTCGCTGTCGCCCGCGTCGAGCATCGCATCGCCCTGACGCTCGATGGCGATCGCGAGGTTCGATCGGACGGGGCACTGATCGATGCCGCCCGCGAGCGGCAGTGCCGACTCCAGTTCGGCCCGGGCCTCGTCGTTCAGGCCGAGCTGCAGATACGTCGTCCCCGTCGAGTACGGCGCCTTCCACTGCTCGATCACGTTGAGGATCTTCTGCTGCTGGGCCGAGTTGAGGGCGCCCTCGTAGTCCGCGTCCTCGTACTTCGCGACCGTCGCCTGGCCGACGAGGACCATCGAGATGAGTTTCGCGGCGACGAGCAGGGCGACGAGCGAGAACGGGAGCCCCCACACCATCGCCCGTCGTCGTCGGCGCAGGGCGGCACGTTCCCGCTCGGCGCGCTGCCGCTCGGGATCGGCCCGCTCGTGCGGCGCCTCGATCGCCGTCGGGGCGGCGATGTCCGCCGTGGTTCCGCTCGTCATGCGCGCGCTCCCCTCGATTCGGAAAGTTCGATGATCGCCCGCGTGAGGACCCAGACCTCACGGAGCAGCAGGAGGAAGATCAAGATCACGAAGATCCAGTACAGGTCGAACGCGCGCTCGACGTCGTTGCCCGTCTCCGTCTCCAGGACGGTCGGGTCGACGGCCGCTGCCTGCACCGCCGTCGCCGGCGTCCGGTGCTGGTAGCCGACCCCGAGCTGGCTCGCGATCGTCTCGAGCGCCGGTTCGTCGATGCGCGAGATCGCGTCGGAACCCGTGGAGCGATCGACGATGTACGTGGGCTCGGTCGTCGCGAATCCGCTGAGCGTCTCACGCATGGGTCCGCCCTGGTCCGTGCCGTAGCCGAGCACCGCACCGCCCTGGAGGAGTTCCGCCGAGGACGCGAACGATTCCGGGTCCTCGCGCGCGGTCTGCTCCCCGTCGCCCAGGTAGTAGACGACGCGGGCCCGCTCCGGCTTCGCATCGGCCGCACGTTCCAGCGTCTCCTCGAGCAACTCGTTCGCGGCGGAGATGCTCGAGCCCGACGAGTAACCCGTGATCTCGGGCCGCAACGTCGTCACGGCCGATTGCAGCGCCGACACGTCCGTCGTGAGCGGGACCCGCAGCTGCGCCTCGCTGTCGAACGTCAGCAACGAGAACCGCGCTCCCGCGTGGGCCTCGGCGAGCGCCATGACATCGCCGCGGACACCGTCGAGGCGCGGCGCGCCGTCCCAGTCCTCCGCGTTCATGCTCGCGGTCGTGTCGACGACGAAGAAGACGTCGACGTCGTTCGTCGCGGTCGCGGCACTCGAGGTGCCGATGCCGGGTCGCAGGCACGCGATGCCGAGCAGCAGCACGACGAACGCCCGGACGGCCCAATCGCGCCGGCGTGCCCGATCCGGCGCGCGGACGAGGGTGACGACGCACAGGGCACCGAGCGCGAGCACGATGATCACGACGGCCCAGACGGGCAGGATCGGATTCCAGGTCACAGGCGCAACCTCCACAACAGGACGAGGAGGGCCGAGAACGCGACGAGCATCGCGATGAGCCAGGACGCCGGGCGGTCCGTGATGAGGATCTGCGGGGCACCGAGCATGAGGGACGTCTGGTCGCTCGTGATCTGGTCGACGATCCCCGGGACGGCCTCGGGGTCCGAGAGCTTGAAGTACTGACCGCCGTTCTGAAGGATCGACGTCCGGTACTCGTCGGAGAACGCGTCCTCGTACGCGTTCGCGTCGAGGCCGTAGACCCGGACGTTCCTCGACGCGGCGATCGCCGCCGCGTCGGGCACGGTGACGAGCGGCGTCCCGTTGACGGCGTTGTCCGTCGCCAGGATGATCGACCGCGAGCGTCCGTCCTCGGCCTCGCCGTCGAACATGAGGGCGCACGAGGCGAGACCGTCCCCCACGAGCGATGCGCCGTTGCCGTTGCGGGTGCCGTAGGAGTAGCTGTCCGAGTAGGACGTCATGCCGTCGCGGACCGCCGCCAATTGCTCCTCGACGAACGCGTAGTCGTCGGTGAGGGGGAAGACCTGCGCGGCGGTCGCGTCCCACAGCACGAGCGACATGCGCTCGCCGGAGAAGCCCGGCAGCATCTCGATGTAGCGGTCGATGACCTCGACGTCGTAGTCGACCATCGAGCCCGAGATGTCGAGGCACAGGACGATGTCGCGGTTGTACTTCTCGGGCGTCTCGACGCGCTGGTACACCCACCGCCCGGCGGCGACCGCGGTCACGACGAGGAGCGCGACGAGTGCGACGGCCGCGATCGACGCGAGCACGGTGGCGCGGTTCACGACCCGCCGGAACGCGGGCAGCTCCGTCAGACGGCGCGTGTTCGCAACGGGGATCGTCGCGTCGTGCGTCCGTCGCCGTCGCGTCCGGAACCACGCGAGTCCCCCGACCACGAGCGCGACGGCCACGAGCGCGAGCGAGATCCCCCAGTACGCTATCGCCACAGCGAGATCACCTGCTTCGCCGCGTCGACCCCGTGGTCCACGCTCCGCGCCTCGTCCACCCCGAAGACGAGCGGGTAGAACTCGGCCACCGCGTAACTCGCGCCGACGTAGGGCGTCCGACGCAACTCCGTGAGGGTCATCTTGTCGGCCTCGACACCCGTCGCCTGGGCGACGAAGTCGCGGACGGCTGACGAGAGCTCCGCGTGTGCGCGGCGCGGGGTGAGCTCGCCGGCCGCGTGCCGGTGGCGGATCCCGTCGACCCGGACGAGGTAGTCGTGCTGCAGTTGCGGAACGCTCACGGGCACCTCCACGACCGGCTCGGGCTCCCGCTCCGGACGGGGCCGCGTGAGCGCGTACACGAGCAGGTAGTACAGCGGGACGGCCCCGACGAGGAGGATGCCGAGGACGAGCCAGATCACGCTGTACGGGACGACGGGCATGATCGTCCCCGTGTCGGCGGACGCGAGGACCGAGGCGTCAGTGATGAACATGCGATCTCGCCTTCATCATGCGAAGGAGCTCCGGGATGACGGTGTCCTCGCTCGTCGGACGCGCGAGCGAGACGGCGCTGCGATCGAACTCGTCCTCCATCGCCATGGCCCGCTTCCGTCGCGCGTAATCGTACGCCGCGCGCAGGGTCCTGTCCTCGGAGAGGAATCCCGGCATGTGCCACGTCCCCGCGACATCGACCGCACGCTCACCGCCGGGGCCGATCGCCTGCGGGTCGGCATCGGGCAGTTCGACCCACACGAGTTCGTGCTGTGCGGCGAGCCGTCGGACGAGCACGGCGAGTTCGTCGTTCCACTCGACCTCGTCGGCGAGGACGACGAGGAAGAGGCGGCCGCGGACGGTCGACCGAACGCGTTCGAGGAGCGCGACGAGGTCGCTCTGCGGGCCCGTGAGGCTCGGCGTGTCGGCGACCGTGCGGAGCATCTGTTCGAGCGCACGCTCCGAGCCACGGAACGGGAACTGCGTCACGCCGTCCTCGTCGCCCGCGACGAGCGCGACCTCGTCACCGTGTCGGAGCGCGATGGATCCGAGCACGCCGACCGTCATGATCGCGAGGTCGAGCTTTCGTTCCCCATCCGGGGTCCGCGCGAGCAGGTTCCGACCGCGGTCGACCACGAACAGGACGCGATGCCTGCGCTCCGCGACGTAGCGGCGCACGAGCGGTGCCCCGCCGGTGCGGGCCGTCGCCTTCCAGTCGATGTCCTTCACCTCGTCGCCCGGCACGTACGCGCGCAGGTCGTCGAAGTCCATGCTGCGTCCCCGCAGGAGGGAGGCGTACTGGCCGTCGAGGAGGTGCAGCACCCGTCGCCGGGTGTGCAGGAACATCTTGGTCTTGACGCGGGTGATGAGCGATCCGGTCATGACCGAGCCCTACGGCGTTCGCACGGCGGCGAACACGGCGTCGATGACCGACTCGACCCGGATCTGCTCGGCATCGGCCTCGAATCCGAGGATGATGCGGTGTCGGAGGATCCGGTGCGCGACGCGGCGGATGTCCTCGGGGACGACGTGGTCCCGACCGTGGATGAGGGCGACGGCCCGCGCCGCCTTGACGAAGTTGATCGACGCGCGCGGCGAGGAACCGACCTCGACCAGGCGCGCGAGTTCGGGGGCGATGTACTCCGACACGTGACGGGTCACGTACGTGAGCCCGACGACGTACTCGACGATCGCGTCGTCGACGTACACGCGCCGCACGAGCCCCTGCATGCGTCGGACGTCGTCGAGGGTGGCGGCGGGCGCGACGTCGTCGTCGAAGACCCCCGCATCGATCCTGCGCAGGACCTCGGCCTCCTCGGCCGGCGTCGGGTAGTCGAGGATCTCCTTCAGCATGAAGCGGTCGAGCTGCGCCTCGGGGAGCGTGTACGTCCCCTCCTGCTCGATCGGGTTCTGTGTCGCCATGACGAGGAACGGGCGCGGGAGCTCGAACGTCTCCCCGCCGATGGAGGTCTGCTGCTCCTGCATCGCCTCGAGCATCGCCGACTGCGTCTTCGCGCTCGAGCGGTTGATCTCGTCGAGCAGGACGAAGTTCGCGTGCACGGGGCCGAGCTGGGTCGTGAACTCGTTCTTCGTCGCGTCGTACACCTGCGTGCCGACGATGTCGCTCGGGAGGAGGTCCGGCGTGCACTGGATGCGGCGGAACGAACCGTCGACCGAATGCGCGAGCGTCTGCGCGGCAGTCGTCTTCGCGAGGCCGGGCACGGACTCGAGCAGGATGTGTCCGCCCGCGAACAGGCCGACGAGCAGCGACTCCCGCAATCCCGCCTGGCCGACGACCTTCCGCTCGAACGCCGTCGTGACGCCGCCGACGATGCGTCGCGCCTCGTGCATCTCGTCGGGCGTGATGCGTGTCGGTGCGGCCGGTTGCGCCATGTCGGTCTCTCCCTGGGAGCTCGTGCGGACGTCCCCGGGCCGAGGCCCGGGCACCCTGCGACTGTACGGGATGCGTGCGACGACGTTCATCCGCACGCGCGGGGACAGCGCCCACGACCCTGGGATGAGGTGCGGCGCGCCGATCTCACCCCGTGGAGGGGGCCGACCGTCGGGCCGCCCCGCGGCGCGGGCCGGCCCGACGCATCGCCGGTCACTCGAGGAAACGGACCGGATTGACGAGATCGACGTAGACGAACAGCGCGGTCATGGCCATGAGCAGAACGGACACGACCATCGTCACCGGAATGAGCTTCGCGGTGTCGAAGTACCCGGGCGGCGGGCGGCGGAAGAGCTTCGCGAACATCCGTCGGAGACCGTCGACGATCGCGGCGGCGATGTGGCCGCCGTCGAGCGGTGGCAGCGGGATGAGGTTCATGACCCCGAGCGCGACGTTGAGCGATGCGAGCAGCATGATGATCGTCGCGGCGCGGTCCCCCACGGGAATGCTCTGCTCGGCGGCGACCTCGCCCGTGATGCGCCCGACGCCGACGACGCTCATGGGGCCGTTCGGGTCGCGCTCGGCACCCATGAAGCCCGCGTTCCACATGTCCACGACGCGTTCGGGCATCGAGATGATGATCTGGCCGACCTGACCGATGTAGCGGCCCGTGAACTCGAGGGCGTAGGCGGGCGGCATCTGCTGTCGCTCCTGTGTGACGTAGAAGCCGACGAAGCCGACCTCCTTCGTGAGCGGGTTCCCGGCGTCGTCCTCGAGGATCTGGTTCGTGAACTCGTCGCGCTGGTAGACCGTGTTCACGGCGGGCGTGACCGTGAGCGTCGTCTCGGCGCCGCCCCTGAGGACCGTGATCTCCAGCGGCACGCCCGCGCTCGCGGCGATCGTCGCCGAGACGTCGGGCCAGCCCGTCACCGTGCGGCCGTCGATCGCGACGATCTCGTCGCCGGGTTGCATGCCCGCGGCGACCGCGGGGGACGGGGTCGAGCACGTCGACGCGTCCACCTCGTCCTGCTGGTTCTGGGCGACGACGCACTGTGCGAGCGCGTCGACCGTCGTCGTGCTCTGGAAGATGCCGAATCCGCTGAACACGATCAGGAAGAGGATCACGGCGAGCACGAGGTTCATGAGGGGCCCGCCCGCCATGATGACGAGCCGCTTCCAGACGGGGAGGTTGTAGAACGTCCGATCGACCTCGTGCGGCTCGATGCTCTCGTTCGACGCCGAGCGCGCCTCCTCGATCATCGTGTTGAGGAACCCGGTCCCCCCGTCGCGCGGCGCCTCGCCCCGGTGCTTCGGCGGGAACATGCCGATCATCGAGATGTAGCCGCCGAGCGGGATCGCCTTGAGGCCGTACTCCGTCTCACCGATCCGCTTCGACCACAGCGTCGGGCCGAAACCGATCATGTACTGCGGTACCCGCACTTTGAAGAGCTTCGCGGGCACGAGGTGACCGACCTCGTGGAGCGCGATCGACGCCGCCAGCCCGATGAGGGCGAGCAGGATGCCGACGATGAAGAGGAGGACGCTGATCACGGGCGTCAAGCGTACTTCCAACCGGCGTCCCGGACACGTGTGCGTTCCCGGTTTCGCGTTCCGGGGCCGTCGTTCCGCGTTCCGGGGCCGTCGTTTCGCGTTCCGGGGCCGTCGTTTCGCGTTCCGGCGCCGTCGTGGGCTCGCGGGTGCGGCGTCGGGCACGCCGCACCGGCACGGCCGAACCGGACCGCGACGCGGCGGACGTCCGGCGGCGAGCACCGCGACCGCCGGACGCCGGGCGCTGGGCGCGCGGCGCGGCGCGGATAGACTGCGGACACCATGCCTGCACGCGACGACGCCCTCCCCGTTCCGACCGGACCCACGTCGCCCGCGGAGCGCGTCGCCGCCCGCGCCCGCTCGCTCGTCACGCGCGCGCGTGCCGCGACGGGACGTCCGAGCACGGGCGCCTGATCGTGGTGGAGACCTTCTCGGCGCGTGACGCCGTGGAACTCGCGATCGTCGAGCGCTCGGGATTCGTCGAGTCACGACACACGGGTTCCGCGGTCGTCGTCACCGCGGACGGCACGCTGCGAGCGGAACTCGGCGACGTCGAGGCCCCCGTCCTGGTGCACGCACCGCTGAATCCGTTCCGGGCCGTCGCGTGCCTCGCCGCCGGTGTGCAGGCGACCGACGAACAGGTCGCGATCTCGGTCTCCACCCACGGCGGGACGCCCGGGCACGTCGCGCTCGTGCGCGATGTGCTCGCGAGTGCCGGTCTCGACGACAGGGCGCTCGCGTGTCCGGCGGGATGGCCCTCGGATCAGGCGGCGCGCGACGCCCTCGTGCGCGCGGGCGAGCCGGCCTCGCCCGTGTACACCCCCGCATCGGGGAGTCATGCCGCGATGGCCGCCGCGTGCGTCGCACAGGGCTGGTCGATCGCCGACGTGCTCGACGTCGAGCATCCGCTCCAGCAGAGCATCCGGGAGACGGTCGAACGCCTCGCGAGTGCCCGGCCGCTCGCGACCGCGATCGATGCGGCCGGCGCGCCCGTGCTCGCGCTCCCCCTCGTCGCGCTCGCCCGCGGGATCGCCAGGCTGCGCACGGCGAATCCCGCCTCGCCGTTCGCGATGTACCGCCACTCGGCGCGCGTCGCCTCAGCCGCCCTCGCGCACGGTTGGGTCGTGGACGGTCACGGTCGTCCGGACACGGTGGTGATCGACGAGCTCGGCACCCTCGCGAGGACGGGGACCGAGGGAGTCCTCGTCATGTCCGCGCCGGACGGGACCACGGTCGCACTGAAGGCCCTCGACGGCTCGTCGAGGGCGCTGACACTCGTCGGGTTGCAATTGCTCGTCGCGGCCGGGTCGCTCGGCGTGAGCGACGTGCAACGCATCGTCGCGCGGCTCGGGCTCGAGGTGCTCGGTGCCGGTGTTCCCGTGGGGGCCGTGCGGGTCGGTGCCGACGTCCCACTGCGTCTGTGACCTCGCGGCGTCCGTGACATCTCGGCGGTGACACGGGCGCCGCGCGCCGCGCTGCGGGGCCGCGGCCACGGCGCTCCGGAGGTCAGGACCCGTCGGGGCCCTCCGCCGCGTGCCACGGGACGTCCGCCCGTCGGACCACACCGTCGGGGGCGCGCACGAGGACCGTGCGACGCGGGTCCGCGATCGGTGGATCGTCGATCGGCGCACCGAGCAGCGCGCTCACGCGCACCGCATCGACGCCGTCGAGCACGAGGGTGCCTCCGAAGGTCGTGAGCGCACCGAACGACCGCTGCCACTCACCCGCCGATCCGATCACGCATCCGGTCGGGACGGGTGGCGCCCCGGGCGCGGGCACCGCGCACGGTGCGAGGTCGGCCGCCGCCGCCCACGCCCGCCAGGCCCGTTCCCGCGGCGTGATGACGATCATGTTTCCGGTGCGCGCGTCGATCCCGGTCCGCTCGCGTTCGTCGCGCGGCGCGTCCGCCGCGGGCTCGGTCCAGGCGATCTGCGCGAGCGAGGCTCCCACGACCGCCCGCCCGGGTGGCAGATCGGCGCGGAACGCCGACGGCTCACCGCCCGAGAGCACGAACGCGTGACGTCCCGGGAGCGACATCCGAACCGTTCCGGGCAGCAGGGGCACGAGCCGGGCCAGCGGCGCGACGAGTCGCTGTGCGGTCACGACGAGGGTGACGTGATCGAGTGCGCGCGCGATGTGGCACCACCGCTCGACGAGCGGCCCGCCGTGCCGGTCACCGAGACGTTCGACGAGGAGGTCGGCATCGTCGACGACCAGGACGACGGACCGCCCGGGCCACTCCCCCACCCCGATCCGCCACGACACGTCCCAGGCTGCTTCGACGTCGGCCGGCGAGACGGTCAGCGCCGTGCGTCCCGATCGCGTCGCGGCATGTGCAACCGCGCGGGCGAGGGCCGTGCGCCCGCATCCCGGTGCGCCGACGACGAGCGTCCCGCCCCGACGTCCCTCGGCGAGCATGAGCGGCGACTGTCGCTGCGCGGACGGCTCGTCGACGAGGCCGTAGGCGGTGCCGCCCGCGTGGGGGATCGAATCGAGCGGCAGCCGTTTCGGGAGCGGCGGGAGCCACGGTGGCGGGCCGCCGGGGAGCGTGCCGCGTGTGCGCTCGACGATGCCCTCGAGGGTCCCGGCGGCGCAACGGCCGACGACGATCCGGTGGCATTCCCCGCCGACGCGGACGAGCGCGAGACCCGGCCGGGCCGCCGGGAACGCCGCGGGCGCGGCGTCGCCGATCAGGGCGACCGCGTCGGCGGCGTCGGTCACGCGAAAGCAGACGCGTCCGCCGAGGTTGGCGAGGAGCGCGGGACGCATGGCTCCGGCGGGACGCTGTGCCCCGAGCACGAGGTGGATGCCGAGGCTCCGCCCCCGTGCGGCCAGATCGGCGAACACCTCGTGGACGTCGGCGTGTCGGTCCGCGAGCGCCTGGAACTCGTCCACGAGGACGACGAGTCGCGGCATCCGCCCCTCGAGGTCGGTGATGTCCGTGCCGCCGGCCGCACGGAGCGCCCGCTCGCGTCTGCGGAGCTCACCCGTGAGGGCGGCGAGCAGACGATCCGCCTCGTCGCCGTCGAGGTCGGTGACGACCCCCGCACAGTGCGGGAGCGGGGCGAGCGCGTCGAATGTCGCACCGCCCTTGAAGTCCACGGCGAGGAGCATGAGTTCGGACGGCGCCGTCCGCGCCGCGAGCCCCACCGCGAGCGTGCGCAACAGCTCGCTCTTCCCCGAGCCCGTCGTTCCACCGACGACGAGGTGGGGGCCGTCGGTCACGAGGTCGATCGCGAACGGTGCCCCCTCGACCGTGCCCACGGGGGTCGTGGGTCCCGCCCCCGTGACGCTCGGGAGTGCGAGGAGTGCACCGAGATCCCGCACGGGCTCGTCGGGCGGAAGTTCGGCGCCGTCCGGGAGCGACGCGAGAAAGCGGTCGAGCGCACGTCGGGAGAGCCCCGTCGGGGCGACCCGCTCGGTCGCGACACCGTGACGGTGGACACGTGCGCGATGCCGATCGACGACCTCGAGGAGCGCTCCCACGGTGCCCGGCACGCGCCCGGGTCTCGCGAGGACGATCAGGAGGGAGGGCCGTCCGGCGGCGGCGGGCGGCGCGGTGGGTGCCGGCCGCGTGCGGGGGCCGGCACCACGGAGCACGCCGCCGCGAAGGGCACGACCGTCGACGAGTTCGCGCACGAGCCGATCCGCCACGGGGCCGCCGTCGAACCCGATGCTGCGCTCCCCCTCCCCGTTGGCGATGAGGTCCACCACGAGGGCGCGCGCGCACGCGATCACGAGTTCGTCGGGACCTGTGACGGCGATGGCGTGCGTCCGGACGGTGAGCGGCACGCCGGACACGCGGGCCACACGGCCCCGCAGTCGTGCGAGTGCGGGCGGGTCGTCGCTCGCTGCGGCACCGAGACGCACATCGCTCGTCCGCGTGCACCTCCCCAGTGCCACGGTCGGTGGTGCGCCGGGCGCGTCGTCGAGCACGACCGAGGGCTCGACGCGGCCCGCGAGCACCGCCCGCACATCGCGCCGCACGTTGCGCGTCCGCGCGATCGCGCGTGCGTACCGGTGCATCACGAGGCGTTCGAACGCGGCGAACTCCGCGCGATACCGCTCATGCTCCCGACGACGGTGTCGCCGGGCCCGGACTCGCCCGTCGACGAACACACCGACGGCGAACAGCGGGCCGAGTACCGCGAAGCCGAGCACGGCCGTGTGGCCGGTGACGAACGCGAGGCCGACCGTCGCGACGACGGGAACGCACGCCTGCACCCACGGGAACGGGACGAGCGGTGGTGGCGTCTCGGGCGCGGGCGGCCGGAGCGGTTCGTCGTGATCGTCGCCGTTCACATCGGGAGACCGAACCACGGCGCCACGACGCCGCGTCCCGTCATCCAGTGGACGAGGGCGCCGAGATCGTGGAGCGGGTCGTGGTCGATCGCGAGAGCGGCGTAGCCGGCGGCCTTCGACGAGTTGCCGCCCGCCCAGGCCAGCCAGCCGAGGCAGGCCGTCAGATCGCCCCGTCGAGCCGGCGCGAGCCCCCTGAGGGTCTCGAGCGCGTCGCGTGCGGCGAGGAGTCGACGGTGATCGGGAACGGGGACGGCCCCTGGGACGCCCGGCACGGGCGACCCGTCGACGAACAGGGCGTCCCAGACGCCGCCGAGGTCGTTCGGGCCGTCGGGGCCGAACGCTGCGGCGGCGAGCAGTCGCTCGCGGCCGGTGGTGCTGCGGAGCTGTTGCAGGATCGTCACGCGGTCACGAGCGGTCGCCGTGACGCACCGGTCGTCCCCGTCCGCCGACGACGGCCGGGCGGTACCGGCGAGCAGCCGTTCCCAGGCGCGCACGACGCCGCGCCGGTCGTCGATGTGCTCGGCATCGGCGAACGCGAGCTCGAAGGCGCGTCGCTCGACGGCCGGGCGCGCCTCGGGGGCATCGATGCGACGCGCGTCCGCGAACACGACGGGTTCGGCCGCGACGCCCGGCTCCCCGACCGGGCCCACCGATGACCGTGCCGCACGGCCGTCGTGGCCGCGGTGCGACCGCTCGATGCTCGTCCCCACATCGTGGACGCCCCAGGCGTCGGTCGAGCGCCACACCGCCGCGAGGAGCGGGGTCCCGGCGCGATGAGCGGCACGGGCGAGCGCGCGGACGAGACGGCCGTCGTCGCCGCTCGGCCGGTCCCGGTAGACGGCGGCCACGACCGCCGTCGTACCCGGCACACGCAGGACGTAGCCGAGGGCGTTCGAGACGTAGGCCCGGAGCGCGGTGGCGTCCGGGTGCGCGTGGTCCGGCGGAAGGTCGATCCTGATGATGGCCGGCGCGTGTCCGCCGGTGACGGGCAGGAGCACGAGGCTGCGCGACGGTGGCGCCCCGATGACGGTGTCGACCGCGACGAGCAGGTCACCTGGAGCGAGCAGACGATGGTTCGACATGCCCGGAATCTACGAGGCGGCCACGACCCGTTCGGGTCGTGGCCGCCTCGGTTGTGGAGGACGCGGCCGGCGTCGCCTGTGGACGACGCGGCCGGGGTCGATCAGCGCTGGCCGTACCCCTGCGGAGGCTGCTGCCCGTAGCCCGGCTGGGGCTGCTGCCCGTAGCCCTGCTGCGGCTGCTGCTGGCCGTAGCCCTGCTGCGGCTGCTGCCCGTACTGCTGCTGGCCGTACTGCTGCGGCTGCTGCGGCTGTGCGGGGCGCTGCCCGTACTGCTGCGGTGCCGCCTGCTGCTGGCCGTACTGCTGCGGTGCGGCCTGCTGCTGGCCGTACTGCTTCGGCGCGGCCTGCTGGCCGTACGGCTGCTGACCGTAGGCCTGCGGCGCGGCCTGCTGCTGGCCGTACGCCTGCTGCCCGTAGGGCTGCGGCTGCTGACCGTAACCAGCCGTGACCGCACCCGCCGGCGCACCGCGCCACTGCGAGCCGTCGAACGCCAGGATGAAGACCCAGATGATGGGGAAGAGCAGGTAGATGACGATCCACCAGGTCTCCTTGCCGAAGCCCTCCTGGATCTTCAGCACAGCGAGGACCAGGAAGACGATGTTCGCGAACGGGACGAACTGCCACCAGCCGTGCTGGCCGCCCGCCTCGAGCAGGGTCCACGTGTTGACGATCGGGACCCACGCCTTCCAGCCGTCGATGCCCATCTTCTGGAAGATCTTCATGAGCGGGAACGCGAAGAGCGCATAGATGGCGGCGAGGAAGACGAGATAGAGCAGGAACCCGACGATCGAGAATCCCACTGCCGCACCACTGGTGCCATAGTCGTTGTACATGAGGTGCACGGTACTTTCTTCCTCTTTCAGGTGGGGAGGTCCGATGGGCGTCATCACGTCTCGGCTGCCTCGGACCAGTTCATGCTACGGGACGGCACTCGCCCATCGGTAGCGTCGCCGGGAGATGTCCGCCGAGCGGAGGATGCGCCCTGACGCGTGAGTCGCAGATCAGCGTCGGCTCGTCACGGCGCGGGCAGGACGAGACGGCTCACGGCCCCGTCGACCTCGAGCTCGAATCCCGCCGCCGCGGCGGCGGCCACGAGCCCCGCCGCCGTCGTCGGTTCGTCACCCGACGTCGCGAGACGCTCGGCGAGCGCGCGGACGAACGCGCCCTTGCCGTGCTTGTTGAAGTGCCCGAGGGCACGTGTCGTGCCGTTCGGTTCGCGAGTGACGACATCGGGGACGACAGCCGACGCGGGAAGCGGACCGAGAGCTGCGTACCCCTTCGACCGGAGGTCGACGACGAGACCGTCATGATCCGCCAGGATCGTCCGGCAGGCTGCCGCCCAGCGCTGCCGCAGCGTGGCCCCGGGGAGCCTCGATCCCGCCGAGAGACGGTAGGCGGGGATGCCCTCCCCCACCCCGACGAGCCCGAAGCACGCCGACTGCACGGCCACGTGCCCCTCGAGCCACGCTCGCGCGTCGCGCCCGAGTGACCCCGCGTCGAGGGCGTCGAACAGCACGCCCGTGTACCGGTCGACCGCGGCGAGCCGCGGAGCGGAACGGATCGACCGGTTGCGTTCGAGCTCCGACTCCGCGAGCCGCGCCGAGATCTTGAGCGCCGCGGCCGCGGCCGCGGGGTCGGCCGAAAGCGCCACCAGATCGTCGACGACACCAGCTCGGACTCCGTCGAGTTGCGGCCACGAGAGCGCCGTCCCGTCCGCCGGTGCGTCGACGAGCGACGGCCCGGACGCAGCGTTGCCGCCGTCCCGTTTGGTTTCGGACGGCGGCAACAGCAGCAGCAGACGGGCGGTCACGCCTCGCTCGAGAGCGCGGCCTCGCGCGCGACGATCGTGACGACGTCGTTGTTGACGGACAGGAATCCCTCGTCGGCCCGTGCACGCACGAGCTCGCCGTCGACGGTCGTCACACGCACCTCGCCCTCACCGAGCACGGCGAGAACGGGTTCGTGGCCGGGCAGGACGCCGATCTCGCCCTCGCTGGTGCGGGCGACGACCTGCTTGGCCTCGCCCTCCCAGACCTGGGCGACGGCCGACACGACACTGACGGTGAGGTTCGCGCGTCCCGCCATGACTACGACAGCTCCTTCTGGATCTGTGCGTACTTCTCCTCGACGTCGCCGATGCCACCGACGTTGAAGAACGCCTGCTCGGGCACGTGGTCGAACTCGCCGCGGACGATCGCGTCGAACGACTCGACCGTCTCCTTGAGCGGCACCGTCGAGCCCTCGACGCCCGTGAACTTCTTCGCCATGTAGGTGTTCTGCGAGAGGAACTGCTGGATCCGGCGCGCACGCGCGACCGTGATCTTGTCCTCCTCCGAGAGCTCGTCGACACCGAGGATCGCGATGATCTCCTGCAGCTCCTTGTTCTTCTGCAGGATCTGCTTCACGGCGGTCGCGACGCGGTAGTGGTCCGCGCCGAGGTAGCGCGGGTCGAGGATGCGGCTCGTCGACGTGAGCGGGTCCACGGCGGGGTACAGACCGCGCGACGCGATCTCACGCGACAGCTCGGTCGTCGCGTCGAGGTGCGCGAACGTCGTCGCGGGAGCCGGGTCGGTGTAGTCGTCCGCGGGCACGTAGATGGCCTGCAGCGACGTGATCGAGTGACCACGCGTCGAGGTGATGCGCTCCTGCAGGAGGCCCATCTCGTCGGCGAGGTTCGGCTGGTACCCCACGGCGGAGGGCATGCGGCCGAGCAGCGTCGACACCTCGGAGCCCGCCTGCGTGAAGCGGAAGATGTTGTCGATGAACAGGAGCACGTCCTGCTGCTGCACGTCACGGAAGTACTCGGCCATGGTGAGGGCCGAGAGGGCGACGCGAAGACGCGTTCCCGGCGGCTCGTCCATCTGGCCGAAGACGAGGGCCGTCTTGTCGAAGACGCCCGCCTCCTCCATCTCGTGGATGAGGTCGTTCCCCTCACGCGTGCGCTCACCGACACCGGCGAACACCGACACACCACCGTGGTCCTGCGCGACGCGCTGGATCATCTCCTGGATGAGGACGGTCTTGCCGACGCCCGCACCACCGAACAGGCCGATCTTCCCACCCTGCACGTACGGCGTGAGCAGGTCGATGACCTTGATGCCCGTCTCGAAGAGCTGCGTCTTCGACTCGAGCTGGTCGAAGGCCGGCGGCTCGCGGTGGATCGGCCAGCGCTCCGTGATCTCGTACGGGCCGTCGATCATCTCGTCGTTCAGGACATCGCCCGTCACGTTGAAGACCTTGCCCTTGGTGACGTCCCCGACGGGCACCGAGATCGGTGCACCGGTGTCGCGGACCTCCTGGCCACGGACGAGGCCGTCCGTGGGCTTGAGGGCGATGGCACGGACGAGGTCGTCGCCGAGGTGCTGGGCGACCTCGAGCACGAGCTTCGTCTCCTGGTCGCCGATGGCGACCGTCGTCTCGAGCGCGTTGTAGATGCCGGGGATCGCGTCGTGCGGGAACTCGATGTCGACCACGGGGCCCGTGACGCGGGCGATCCGGCCGACACCGGCCTGCGTGGCCGTCTCCCCCTGTCCAGGCAGGGTGTTCGTCGTCATTTCTGTCCTTCTTCTCTGCGGCGGCGCGCGGTCATGCCGTGGCGAGCGCGTCAGCGCCGCCCACGATCTCGGAAATCTGCTGCGTGATCTCGGCCTGGCGAGCGTTGTTCGCGAGCCTGGTGTAGTCCTTCACGAGCTTGTCTGCGTTGTCGGAGGCCGACTTCATCGCCCGCTGACGGGCGGCGAGCTCCGAGGCCGCCGAGTGGAGCATCGCGTTGAACAGGCGCGCCTCGATGTACGCGGGCAGCAGCTCGTTCAGCACGGTCTCGGCGTCCGGCTCGAAGTCGTAGAGCGGGAAGATCGACTCGTCCTCGCCCGGCTCGTCGACGCCCTCGACCACCTCGAGCGGCAGCAGCCGCACGACCGACGGCACCTGGCTCACCAGGTTGACGAACCGGTTGTAGACGACGTGGATCTCCTCCACGCCACCGTCCTCGTAGGGCTTCGCGAACGTGTTCACGAGCTCCTGGCCGATCTCCTGTGCCGTCGGGAACGTCGGCGCGTCCGTCTCACCGGACCACTGTCGGATGCTCTCGCGGTTGCGGAACGCGAAGTAGCCCTGCGCCTTGCGTCCGACGAGGTAGTAGACCACCTCCTTGCCCTGCGAGACGAGGAGCTTCGCGAGCTCCTCCGTCTCCTTGAGGACGCTCGACGAGAACGCGCCGTTCAGGCCGCGGTCGCTCGTGAAAACGAGGACCGCGGCGCGACGGACGGGCGTGCGCTCGGTGACGAGCAGGTGATCGACGTCGGTGTGGGTCGCGACCGCCGAGACGGCCTGCGTGACCGCCTTCGCGTACGGGTTGGACTCCGCCATCCGTGCCCGGGCCTTCGTGATTCGCGAGGTCGCGATCAGCTCCATGGCACGGGTGACCTTCTTCATCGTCTGGGCAGACTTGATCTTCTGCCGGTAGACCCGAAGTTGTGCTCCCATGGTTCTCCTGTCGCTCCTGGCTCGCGCTAGGAGCGCTTGCCCCGGACGATCTTCTCCTGGTTCACGTCGGCCTCGTCGGCCGCCTCGAACTCTTCGGAGCCGATCGCGTCGAGCGGCTTCCCCTCACCGGGCTGGAAGGTCTTGGCGAACGCGTCGACCGCCTTCTCCATGTCGGCGAGCGTGTCGTCCTCGAGCTTGCCCGAGGTGCGCAGCCGCTCGAGCACGTCGGAGTTGCGGTTCAGGTAGTCCATGAGCTCCGACTCGAAGCGCAGCACGTCCTCCACCGCGACCTCGTCGAGCTTGCCGTTCGTGCCGGCCCAGATCGAGACGACCTGCTCCTCGATGGGGTGCGGCGAGTACTGCGGCTGCTTGAGGAGCTCGGTGAGACGCGCACCGCGCTCGAGCTGACGGCGGCTGGCCGCGTCGAGGTCGGAGGCGAACATCGCGAACGCCTGCAGCGAGCGGTACTGGGCGAGCTCGAGCTTGAGCGTTCCCGACACCTTCTTGATGTGCTTCTGCTGCGCGTCGCCACCGACTCGCGAGACCGAGATACCCACGTCGACCGCGGGACGCTGGTTCGCGTTGAAGAGGTCGGACTGCAGGAAGATCTGGCCGTCGGTGATCGAAATGACGTTCGTCGGGATGTAGGCCGACACGTCGTTCGCCTTCGTCTCGATGATCGGAAGACCCGTCATCGAACCGGCACCGAGCTCGTCGCTCAGCTTCGCGCAACGCTCGAGGAGGCGCGAGTGCAGGTAGAAGACGTCACCGGGGTACGCCTCGCGTCCCGGGGGACGGCGCAGCAGGAGCGACACGGCACGGTACGCCTCGGCCTGCTTCGAGAGGTCGTCGAAGATGATGAGGACGTGCTTGCCCTGGTACATCCAGTGCTGGCCGATGGCCGAACCGGTGTAGGGGGCGAGGTACTTGAAGCCCGCGGGGTCGGAGGCCGGCGACGCGACGATCGTCGTGTACTCCATGGCACCGGCGTCCTCGAGCGCACCCTTGACGGAGGCGATCGTCGAGCCCTTCTGGCCGATGGCGACGTAGATGCAGCGCACCTGCTTCGTGGCGTCTCCCGACTCCCAGTTCGCCTTCTGGTTGATGATCGCGTCGATCGCGATCGCCGTCTTCCCGGTCTGGCGGTCACCGATGATGAGCTGACGCTGGCCGCGGCCGACGGGGATCATCGCGTCGATCGCCTTGATGCCGGTCTCGAGCGGCTCGTGGACGCTCTTGCGCTGCATGACGCCGGGCGCCTGCAGCTCGAGCGCACGACGCGACTCGGTCTCGACGTCGCCGAGGCCGTCGATCGGCTCACCGAGCGCGTTCACGACGCGGCCGAGGTAGCCCTCGCCGACGGGGACGGAGAGCACCTCACCCGTGCGGCGCACCTCCATGCCCTCGACGATCCCGGTGAATTCACCGAGGACGACGACACCGATCTCGTTCTCGCCGAGGTTCTGCGCGAGACCCTGCGTGCCGTCGGCGAACGTGATGAGCTCGTTCGCCATGACGCCGGGCAGCCCCTCGACGTGCGCGATGCCGTCCGCCGCGTCGATGACCGTGCCGACCTCGTTCTCGGTCGCACCCTGCGGACGGTAGGAGCCGGCGAAGTCGCGGAGCGCGTCGCGGATCTCATCCGGGTTGATCGTGAGTTCTGACATGTTCTTCCCTAAGTGTGCGGGGCCGAACCCCGGAGAATCTGATCGCGCGGCTACGCGAATTGGCGACGGAGGTGGCTGAGCTTCGCCTGGATCGAGTCGTCGATCACGTCGTCGCCGAGCTGCACGCGCAGCCCACCGATGATCGCGGGGTCGACGACCTGGTTGATCGCGACGGGCCGGCCGAAGCGCTTGCGGAGGCCGAGCTGCAGCTTGCGCAGCTGCTCGCTCGCGAGCGGCTTCGCGACCTGGACGGTCGCGACCTGGCGGTCCGCCTGGTCGGCGACGATCGCCGTCGCCCAGTCGACCAGTCGACGCACGCGACGTCCGCCCGGGTGCGCGACGAGGTGCTCGAGGATCGTGATCGCGGCGTCCGAGAGGCGCCCCCCGAACAGGCGACGCACGAGCGCGGCCTTCGCGTCCGACGACCCGAGCCTCGAACCGAGGCTGAGCTCGAGTTCGGGGTTCGCGGTCACGACCTGCAGGAACTCCTGCAGCTCCTGACCGAGACGCTCGTTCGGTGCGGTGAAGTGAGCGACGGCGCGGACGCCGATCTCTTGGAGTCCGACCGAGAACTCTCGCTCGTTCGACCAGCGCTCACCGGCCGCTGCCGTGAGGATCGTTGCGACCTGGGGCGCGACGCGGTCGGCGAACAGGCGCTGCACGAGCGCCCGACGCTGCTCGGCCGAGATGCCCGCGTGCGAGAGCTCGCCCCGCAACGCGGGCGTCGCGTTGATCGCGTCGACGGCGTCGAACAACTGACGCGCGGCCGCGAGCGTGCCGCCCGTCGTGCGGTCGATCTCGCGCTTCACGGTGGTGAGCGCCTGCGTGGTCGCGCTGCCCATCAGTTCTGCGTCCCCGCCGCGGGTGCGGAGTCGAGGTCGGCCAGGAAGCGGTCGACGAGTGCCGTGGAACGCTGGTCATTCGTGAGGCTCTCACCGACGACGCGCGAGGCGAGGTCGACCGCGAGCGATCCGACCTCCGAGCGGAGCGACACGATGGCCGCCTGCCGCTCGGCTTCGATCTGGGCCTTCGCCGCGGCGGTCTGACGGTCGAGCTCCGCCTGGAGCTCGGCCTTCTTCTCGGCGCGGATCTGCTCGGCCTCGGCACGCGCCTGGTCACGGATCTCCGCGGCCTCGACGCGAGCGCTCTTGAGGAGCTCCTCGTGCTCGGCCTTGTTCGAGGCGGCTTCCTTCTGGGCCTGCTCGGCCTTCCGGATCCCGCCCTCGATCTGTTCTTCGCGCTGGTCCAGCACCTTGCGGAACTGGGGGATCACGAACTTCCAGAAGAAGAGACCGATGACGACGAAGACGACGAGCGACCAGACGATGTCGTAGACGGCGGGGAACAGGACGTTGAAGCCCGATGCCCCTTCCTCTGCTGCGATGCTGATCATCTCTCGCCGCCCTACGACGCGAAGATGAAGTAGGTGGCGACGCCGATGAAGGCGAGCAGCTCGGTGAAGGCGATACCGAGGAACATCGTCACCTGGAGGCGACCGGCCATCTCGGGCTGGCGCGCCATGGCCTCGACGGTCTTGCCGGCGACGATACCGATGCCGATGCCGGGGCCGATCGCGGCGAGGCCGTAACCGACGGTGGCGATGTTGCCGGAGATCTCGGCGAGCGTGGTGGTGTCCACAGGGGTTCCTTCCGTATGGGTGGTGACGTCGGTCGACGTCTGCGGGAGATCGAGGGGTCAGTGGGACTTGGCGGCGGCCTGCTGGATGAAGACGGCCGTCAGGAGCGTGAAGACGAAGGCCTGCAGGATCGAGGCGAGCATCTCGACGAGCGTCATGACGAAGCCACCGAGCAGGGTCGGGATGCCGAAGAGGGCGTCCGCGCCACCGAGGGTGATGACGAAGAACCAGGTCGCGCCGTAGCAGAGCACGAGCAGGAGGTGGCCGACCATCATGTTGAGGAACAGACGAAGGGCGAGCGAGACGGGCCGCACGACGAAGATGTTCACGAACTCGATGGGCGTGAGCAGGATGTACATGTACACGGGCACACCGGGCGGGAAGAGTGCGTTGCGGAAGAACGTCCACGCACCGGCCTCCTTGAAGCCCGCGTAGATGAACGCGATGTACGCGACGACCGCGAGCACGATCGGCATTCCGATGAGCGACGTGCCCGCGATGTTGAGGCCCGGGATGATGCCCGTGATGTTCATCGCGAAGATGCCGAAGAACATGGCCGCGAGCAGCGGCAGGTACTTGCGGCCGAGCTTCTCACCGAGGACGCCGTCCGCGATCTGGTCCTTCACGAAACCGAGCGCGAGCTCCGCGATGGACTGGCCCTTGCCGGGGACGACCGTCGGCTTGCGCAGCGCGAGCCAGAAGAGGAAGACCATGACGGCGATCGCGAGGAGGCGGACCAGGAGGATGCGGTTGAGCTCGAACGGCGTGCCGTCGAACAGGATGCCCGGGAGGTTGAACTCGTGATCGAGCGACGGCGGGTGGAACGTTCCGTCGTCCTCAGCAGCAGCGATGAAAACCGGAAGATTCAGGGCTGAAGCGTACAGAGTGACGTCTCCTGTCGTGGGCACGACGATCGCACGCGATCCTCGCGGTGTGAATCAGGGCAAGCGGGGCGCGACACAGAATGTCGACCAACCCCGGCCGGGGACAAGCTTATCAAGAAATCCCAAGGTTCGTGAGCGCGAACTCCCCCCGAAGGTTCAGTCCTCGCGCTCCCCGCGAGGGGTGAGGTCGACGTCCCCCGTGTTCGGGATGCGGGCGCGGACGACGCACACGACGTCGACCACGAGCGTTCCGACGACGGCGGCGACGAGCGAGCCCCACAGCGTCCACTGGTGCACGAACGCGGCGTCCTTGACGGCGAGCATGATGCCGAGGAACAGCACGAACTTCAGCAGCCACGCGCCGAGCACGACGGCCATGAAGAAGATGTTGTCGAGGTGCGCGGCGAGCAGGAGCGAGACGACCGTGATCGCGGCGAACAGGAGCGTCATCCCGGCCCCGACAAGTGCCGACAGCATGCCGTCGAAGCCCGCCACGACGAAGCCGACCGCACCGCCGATCACGGCGACGCCCGCGGCGACGACGGCGGACCACGTGAGCACGCGGCGGAAGACGGGGACGGAGGTCGGGGTCTGGGCGGTACTCATCTGGATTCCTCGGGTTCGTCGCGGTGGGCGGTCTCGGGGGTGCGGGCGCGGCCACGCCGTGTGGCCGCCGCGCCGTCGTGGTTCTCGTCGTCGGCGGCGTTCGGGTCCCGTCGACCGGGCACGTCGTCCGTTTCGTCGGCGACGGTGACCTCGTCGGCCGCTTCGATCCGGCCATCGGCGGCCGACGCCGGCTCGTCGCGACACGGCTCGGCGGCGGGCTCGTCGACATCGGTGTCGGCCTCGGCTCGCGTATCTGTCTCGGCACGCGTGTCGGCGCCGGTGTGGGCACCGACGGCCGTCCCCGTGACGGGTTCGGCCTCGGCGCGCGAGGATCCCGTGAGCCCGGTACCGTGGCCCGCTCGAGCCGTCACGACCCGACGCTGCGCGTCGGCGTGTTCCTGCCCGAGCTGGTCGAGCGGATCGTGCGTGTCGTCGACCGTCGAGACGGTGCGCTGCGCGCGCTTCTCGGCGAGCTTCCGCTGCGAGATCGGCGAGAGCGTGACGACCGTGCAGACGATGCCACCCACGATCACGAACGCGAACGGCACCCACGCCTGTGCGACGACGAACGGCAGCAGGGCACCGATGGACACGACCGCGGACCACGCGTAGAAGACCAGGACGGCCTGCCGCTGGGAGTGCCCCATGTCGAGCAGACGGTGGTGCAGGTGCTTGCGGTCTGCCGTGAACGGCGACTTGCCCGCGAGCATCCGCCGGATGACGGCCATCGAGAAATCGAGGAGCGGGACGACGAGCACCGCGAAGGGGATGATGAGGGGGACGAACGCCGGCAGCAGCTGGGCCGTGCGGATCGTGCGCGGGTCGACGTCGCCCGTGACGGAGATCGCGCTCGTCGCCATGAGGAGCCCGACGAGCAACGCTCCCCCGTCCCCCATGAACATCTTCGACGGGTTCCAGTTCCAGGGCAGGAAGCCGAGGCAGATGCCCACGACGACGGCCGAGAGGAGGGCCGCGAGCGTGAACCGCCCCGTCTGTCCGGCGAACTCGCTCAGCAGGTAGCTGTACACGAGGAACACGCCGTTCGCGATGATCGCGACGCCCGCGACGAGTCCGTCGAGACCGTCGATGAAGTTCACCGCGTTCATGACGAGCACCATCGCGAGCACCGTGATGACGAGCGACATCCACTGCGAGCCGACCGTCAGGCCACCGATCGGCAACGACGTGATCGCGACGCCCTGCCACGCGAGGAGGAACGCGGCGGCGATCTGCCCCGCGAGCTTCGTCATCCAGTCGAGATCGACGACGTCGTCGAGCACGCCGATGCCGACGATGAGCGTCGCCGCACCGACGATCGCCCAGATCCTGCCGGGGTCGGCGTACACGAGCCCGAGGTGGGGGAAGTAGGACCCGAGTGCGAGCGAACCCAGGAACCCGATGTACATCGCGATGCCGCCGAGCCTCGGCTTGGGCGTCGCGTGCACGTCCCGCTCGCGCACCGCCGGGTACCACCGGTGCCTCATGGCGAGCCGATAGACGCCCCAGCACAGCAGGCACGTGGCGACCGCGGTCACCACGATGAGGATGGCGTAGTAGCGCACGACTTACCCGCCGGTCACGGGCTCGACGAGCAGATCGCCGAGCACCGTTCGCAGCTCGTCCGCCGAGAGCGCCCCCTGGCGGACGATGTGCACAGAGCCGCCCGCGCCGCGCGCGAGCGCCGTCGCGTCGATGATCGTCGACGGCGTGCCGCCGATGCGGCCGGCGTCGAGCGCCACCTCGACCCCGGAACCGAGTGCCGCGACGGCATCCTGCGCGGTCTCGGCCGGCGGCTCGCCGTGCCGGTTCGCGCTCGAGACCGCGAGAGGTCCTGCCTGGCGCAGGAGCGCGAGGGCGACGGGCTGATCGGGGATGCGGAGTGCGACCGTGCCGGCCGTGTCACCCAGATCCCATCGCAGCGACGGCTGTGCGGGCAGGATGACGGTGAGCGGGCCGGGGGCGAAGCGCGAGAGCAATTCCCCGACCTCGTCCGGGACGATCGCGGCGAGTGCCCGGACGGTCGACTCGTCGGCGACGAGCACGGGGGGCGGCGACTGGCGTGTGCGGCCCTTCGCCGCGAGGAGCGCGGCCACCGCATCGGGCGAGAAGGCATCGGCCGCGATGCCGTAGACCGTGTCGGTGGGGACGACGACGAGCTCGCCGCGTCCGAGGGCCGACGTGGCCATGCGGGTACCGAGGTCCTGTTGGTCCTGGGCCGAGCAATCGTAGATCCGTGCCATATCCCGGCCCATGATAGTCGCGCCGGGAGGCCCGCGACGCCACGCCCGACGACACCGTCCGGCCGTCCGGCGCCTCACGCACCGGGCGCGACGGCCCCCGTCAGGCGTTCGCGGCCCGTCAGGTCGGTGCTCGTCTCCCCCGCCTCGAACCCGGCCGCGGCGAGCAGCGATCGGATCGCCCCGCCCTGCCGCTCGTCGTGTTCGAGCAGCACGATCCCGCCGGGCGTGAGGCACGCCGCGGCGTGGGCGACGATGCGCCGGACGTCGTCGAGGCCGTCCGCTCCCCCGTACAGCGCCGCGGCCGGGTCGAAGAGCCGGACCTCGGGGTCGCTGGGTTCGTCCGCGCGCGGGATGTAGGGCGGATTGCTCAGGACCGCGTCGAGCGCACGCGGGGCATCGGGGAGCTCCACCTCGGCCAGACGACCGAAGACCGGGACGACACGCCCGTCGCCGAACTCGCGGACGTTCCGCACGAGCCACGGCCATGCCCGCGGCGAGGACTCCACGGCCCAGACGCGTGCCCCCGGGAGCGCGCGGGCGACCGCGATCGCGATGGCCCCCGAGCCGGATCCCAGGTCGACGACGGCGGGGGCCCGGGACGGCATCCGTTCGACCGCGAGTTCCACGAGCCGTTCGGTCTCGGGCCGCGGGACGAAGACGCCCGGTCCCACGTGCAGTTCGATGTCGCAGAAGGCCGCGCGTCCGGTGAGGTGCTGCAGCGGTTCCCGCCGGGCACGACGAGCGAGTGCGGCCTCGATCGCGGTGACCGACTCGGCGGGGACCGACCGGTCGAGCAGCGCGTCGAGCGCGACGTCGCCGCGGGAGCGGCCGAGCACGCCCGCGATGAGCGCGTCCGCCTCGGTGTTCACGTCGGGGAATCCGCTGCGCGCGAGCACGGTCCGTGCCCGCGCGCGCACCGCCGCCATGCCGTTCGTCATCCGCACAGTGTGGCAGCACCGGCCCGTTCCCGTGGTGCGTCGGCACCGTGCCCCGTCCACGACGTCGCCGCGACCGGCCGGGGTGGTCGGTTCCGTCATCGCCCGTGCGACGACCGGACGTCGCCGCGCGGCGACCGGGCGGCGGCACCGCGAACGACGAATTGTGACGGGCCGAGCAGGAGCCGTTCGATAGCGTTTCCGGTGCGGGCACGCACCGCGTGTCTCCCGTGCCCGCGCAACGTCCTCACACCCCGAGAGTTAGGCAGCATCTGTGTCCGGAATCATCTACAGCGACATCACCGAGGCCATCGGCCGCACTCCGCTCGTCAAGCTCGGCCGGATCAACACGGGCGTCGCGAACGTGTACGCGAAGCTCGAGTTCTTCGCACCCGGCTCGTCGGTGAAGGACCGCCTCGGCCTCGGCATCATCCGGGCCGCCGAGCAGTCCGGCGAGCTGCAGCCCGGTGGCACGATCGTCGAGGGCACGAGCGGCAACACGGGCATCGCGCTCGCCCTCATCGGTGCCGCCCGCGGCTACCGCGTCATCCTCGCGATGCCCGAGACGATGTCGCTCGAGCGCCGTCAGCTGCTCAAGGCGTTCGGCGCCGAGCTCGTCCTCACGCCCGGCGCCGAGGGGATGCGCGGAGCGGTCGCGAAGGCGGCGGAGATCGTCGAGCAGACGCCCGGTGCCGTGCTCGCCCGTCAGTTCGAGAACGAGGCGAACGTGCAGATCCACCGTGAGACGACGGCGGAAGAGGTCTGGAACGACACCGACGGGCAGGTCGACGTCTTCGTCGCCGGCATCGGCACGGGCGGGACGATCACGGGCGTCGGCCAGGTGCTCAAGGAGCGCAAGCCCGAGGTGAAGATCGTCGCCGTCGAGCCCGCCGACTCGCCGCTCCTCACGCAGGGCAAGGCCGGCCCGCACAAGATCCAGGGCCTCGGCGCGAACTTCCTGCCGGACATCCTCGACCGCGACGTCATCGACGAGGTGTTCGACGCGACGCTCGAGGACTCGATCCGCGTCTCGCGCGAACTCACCGCGACCGAGGGCATCTTCGGCGGTATCTCGACGGGCGCCAACGTGTGGGCCGCCCTCGAGCTCTCGAAGCGCCCCGAGAACGAGGGCAAGAACATCGTCGTGATCGTTCCCGACACCGGCGAGCGCTACCTGTCGACCGTGCTGTTCGACGACCTCCGCGACTGACCTCGTGGCGGTTCCTCCTCCCGCGACGCGGCGTCGGCTCCCGTTCGACGCCGCGTTCGCGCGTGTCCGCGAAGACGTCCGCGCGGTCCGCGCGGGTGACCCCGCCGCGCGCAGCACGCTCTCGATCGTCGTCAACTACTCGGGGCTCCACGCCGTGTGGGCGCACCGTGTCGCGAACCGTCTCTGGCGCACCCCGGGCGGGAAGTTCCTCGCCCGCACCGTGTCCCAGTTCGCGCGGTTCCTGACGGGCGTCGAGATCCACCCCGGCGCGACGATCGGCAGACGCCTGTTCATCGACCACGGCATGGGCGTCGTCATCGGCGAGACGGCCGAGATCGGCGACGACGTCGTGATCTACCACGGGGTCACGCTCGGCGGGACGTCGACGAAGAAGGTCAAACGTCATCCGACGCTCGGTGACGGCGTGCTCATCGGGGCGGGCGCGAAGCTGCTCGGGCCGATCGTCATCGGTGACCACACGCGCGTCGGCGCGAACGCGGTCGTCACGCGCGACGCCCCGGCGGGCTCGGTCCTCACGGGTGTCCCGGCGAAGCAGCGCAAGCAGACACCGAGCGAAGCGGCCCTGGTCGGCTACTACGAGATCTGATCTCGACCCCACCACCGACGAATGCCGGGTGGTTTTCGGGGTTCCGGGTGACCCGGAACCCCGAAAACCACCCGGCATTCGTCGTGGGCGTGCGCGGAGTGATCAGTCCGTCGCGGAGCCCAGGGCGGCGAGGCGCGCCTCCTCGTCGGCGCGGATCGCCGACTCGATGACGGGCCCCAGGGCGCCGTTCATGACCTGGTCGAGGTTGTACGACTTGTATCCCGTGCGGTGATCCGCGATGCGGTTCTCCGGGAAATTGTACGTGCGGATGCGCTCCGAGCGGTCCATCGAGCGGATCTGGCTCTTGCGCGCGTCCGAGGCCTGCGCGTCGAGCTCCTCCTGCTGGTGCGCGAGGAGGCGGGCGAGCAGCACGCGCATCGCGGCAGCCCGGTTCTGGATCTGCGACTTCTCGTTCTGCATCGACACGACGATTCCCGTCGGGAGGTGCGTGATGCGCACCGCAGAGTCGGTCGTGTTGACCGACTGCCCGCCGGGGCCGGACGAGCGGTACACGTCGATCTTGAGATCGTTCTGATTGATCTCGATCTCCTCCGGCTCGTCGACCTCGGGGAAGACGAGCACGCCCGTCGTCGACGTGTGGATGCGTCCCTGCGACTCGGTCGCGGGCACGCGCTGCACGCGGTGCACCCCGCCCTCGTACTTGAGCGACGCCCAGGCGCCCTCACTGGGATCGTTCGCCTGGCTCTTGATCGCGACCTGCACGTCCTTGAACCCGCCGAGGTCCGACTCGGTCGACGCGAGGATCTCGGTCTTCCAGCCGCGCTGCTCGGCGTAGTGCGTGTACATGCGCAGGAGATCGGCGGCGAAGAGCGCCGACTCCTCGCCGCCCTCACCGCCCTTGATCTCCATGATGACGTCGCGCCCGTCGTCCGGGTCGCGCGGGATGAGCAGACGGCGCAGCTTCTCCTGCGCCTCGTGCAGCCGCGTCTCGAGCGCCGGCACCTCCTGCGCGAAGGACTCGTCCTCCTTCGCGAGTTCACGCGCCGCCTCGAGGTCGTCGCCGAGCGCGGCGCGCTGGTCGTCGGCCGCGAGGATCTGCGAGAGCTCCGCGTAGCGACGGTTCACGCGCTTCGCCCGCGCCGCGTTCGCGTGCAGTTCGGGATCGGCGAGCTGTTCCTGCAGTTCGGCGTGCTCGGCGCGCAGGGTGCGCAGCGAGTCGCCGAACTCGTCGACGCTCATCGACGTGCCCGCGGCGCGGCGCTCTCGATCGGCTGACGGCTCACGCTCGCGAGGAACTCGGCGTTCGTGGGCGTCTCGGCGAGGCGCGTGAGCACCGACTCGAGCGACCCCTGCGTCTCCCCCGCCGTCAGGTCACGACGAATGCGCCACGTGGCGTCGACCTCGGCCGGGCTGAGGAGCATCTCCTCCTTGAGGGTGCCCGAGTTGCGGATGTCGAGCGCGGGGAAGATGCGCTTGTCGGCGATCTCGCGCGAAAGTCGGATCTCCATGTTCCCGGTGCCGGCGAACTCCTCGAGGATGACCTCGTCGGTGCGCGAGCCCGTCTCGACCATCGCGGTCGCGAGGATCGTGAGCGAGCCGCCGTTCTCGACATTGCGCGCGGCACCGAAGAAGCGCTTCGGCGGGTACAGCGCCGACGCGTCCACACCGCCCGACAGGATGCGTCCGGACGCGGGTGCCGTGAGGTTGTAGGCACGCGCGAGCTCGGTGATCGAGTCGAGCAGCACGACGACGTCGTGACCGAGCTCGACGAGCCGCTTCGCGCGCTCGATCGCGAGCTCCGCGATCGTCGTGTGGTCCTCGGAGGGCAGGTCGAACGCCGATGCGACGACCTCGCCGCGGATCGAGCGGCGCATGGCCGTGATCTCCTCGGGACGCTCGTCGACGAGCACGACCATGAGGTGCGTCTGGGGGCTGTTCTCGGCGATCGCGTTCGCGATCTGCTGGAGCACGACCGACTTGCCCGACTTGGGCGGCGCGACGATGAGGCCGCGCGTGCCCTTGCCGATCGGGGCGAAGAGGTCGATGGCACGCTGCGTGAGGCGCCCCTCCGCCGTCTCGAGGCGCAGACGCTCCTCGGGGTACAGCGGGGTGAGGTCGTCGAACGACGGCCGCGCGGTGGCCTCGTCGGTCGACTGGCCGTTGATGGAGTCGAACTTCACGAGCGCGTTGAACTTCTGGCGACCGTGCTGCTGCTCGCCCTCGCGGGGCTGGCGGATCGCGCCGACGATCGCATCGCCCTTGCGCAGCCCGTACTTCTTCACCTGGCCGAGCGAGACGTAGACGTCGTTCGGGCCGGGGAGGTAGCCGCTCGTGCGCACGAACGCGTAGTTGTCGAGCACGTCGAGGATGCCGGCGACGGGCAGCAGGACGTCGTCGGGCGAGTAGTCGGGGTCGACGTCGTCGCTCGCACCGCGGCCGCGCTTGCGGTCGCGGTAGCGGCCACGGCCGCGGCCACGCTCGTCGTCGTCGTCGTGAGCGGTGTTGCCGTTCTGGTTGTCGCCACCGCGGCCGCGCGAACGGGACCGCGAGCGGCGGCCGCCCTGCCCCTCGTTCTGCGACTCGTCCTCGCCGACGTTCTCGTCGTCGTCCGACGAGTCGTCCTGCTCCTGCTCGTTCGTGCCCTCGGCGCTGTCGCCGCGACCACGGCGGCCGCGACCCCGGCTGCGCTTGCGGCCGCCCGGGCGGCCCTCGTTCTCGTCGTTCTCGTCGTCGCGCTCGACCTCGGGCGATCCCGATTCGGTCGTGACGCGGCGACGGCGACGGCCGTCCTCCTGGGACGACTCGTCCTCGCCCTCGCCGCGTGCCGGGGGCAGGACGAGGTCGTCGAGCGAGAGGGGCGCCTCGGGCTCGGCGTTCTTCGCGGCGCCCTTGCCCTTGCCCGTGCGCTCGTCGCGTCGACGGCGCTTGGAGCCGCCGTTCTCGTTCCCGGCGTGGTCGGCGAAGACGGCGTCCGCGATCGGATCGGTCGTCGCTGCCGCGTCGGTCTCCGTCGTCACGGCCGCATCGGTGGCGGGCTCGGCAGCGGGCGCCTCGGCGGTGGCCTCGTCGGCTGCGGCCTCGTCGGCCGGGGCCTCGGCGACGAGGCTCGCCTGCTCGGCGGACGCCTCGGGCGCCGGCTGCACCTCTGCGTCCTCCGTCGGGGCCGACGCATCAGCGCCGCCCTGGGCCTCCTCGATCGCCGCGATGAGCTCGCGCTTGCGCAGTCGCGCCGCGCCGCGGATACCGAGCTGCGACGCGAGCGCCTGCAGATCGGGCACCCGCATCGCGGTCAGCGGCACGCCGGTGGTGGCGCCGTCGGCGCCGGTGGTGTTCGTCATGTGGTCATGTCCTTGATCTGTCCGCTCTGCGGACGCAGCGAAGCGGCAGTGCCACGCGATGTACGCGTGCCGTCGAACTGCGCGTTCCCCTTGAGGAGAGCGCTCTGGACACGGAGCGCGGCCAATGCCTCGTCTGGATGGGTGGGACCGGCTGGCTGCTACGCCGACGGAAGAACCGTCTCGGCCGATCTCGCCACCACTGTAGCACCCAGCACATCGACGGCGGGCATGATGGCCCGCCACGTCGTGGACGTGTCCTGCTCGGCGATGCGCGCGGCGACGAGACGCTGAGCGGGGTTCTCGCACAGGACGAGGATGCTCGGCCCGGCGCCCGACACGACCGCCGGGAGTCCCTCGGCACGCAGTCGCTCGATGAGCCCGGCGGTCTTCGGCATCGCGCTCGCCCGATAGTTCTGGTGGAGCCGGTCCTCGGTCGCCTCGAGCAGCACCTCGGGGCTCTGCACGAGCGCCGCGATGAGCAGCGCGGAGCGCGACACGTTGAAGATCGCGTCGGCGTGCGGGACCTGGGCGGGCTGCAGGCTCCGCGCGAGCTGGGTCGACATCGTCTCGACCGGGATGAGCACGATCGGTGAGATGCCGCGGTGCACGAGCAATTGCTTGGAGTGCGGGCTGCCGTCGGTCGAGACCCACGCGATCGTGAGGCCACCGAAGATGCAGGGGGCGACGTTGTCGGGGTGCCCCTCGAGCTCGGTCGCGAGGCGGAGGATGTCGTCGGACCCGATCTCGCGCTGATCGGCCACGAGGCCGACGGCGGCCATGATGCCCGAGACGATCGCGGCGCCGGAGGACCCGAGGCCGCGACCGTGCGGGATGCTGTTTCGGGCGTGGATCCGCAGGCCCGGCATGTCGTACCCGAAGTCCGCGAGGGCGTGGGCGATGGCGCGCACGACGAGGTGCGATGCGTCGCGCGGCACGTCGTCGGCGCCGACCCCCTCGACCTCGATCTCGAGGACGCCGGCCGGTGCCGCCTCCACGGTCAGTTCGTCGTACAGCGCGAGCGCGAGGCCGAGCGTGTCGAAGCCGGGACCGAGGTTCGCGCTCGTCGCGGGGACGCGCACGTCGACCGTGCGTCCCGTCGTGACGGCGCTCATGCGCCGAGTCCGAGCGCCTGGGCGACCGTGGCCACGTCGGCGGGAACGACGGTCGGTTCGATGTCGCCGCCGTCGGCCGTCTTGAGCGCCCACTGTGGATCCTTGAGGCCGTGTCCCGTCACCGTGAGGACGACACGGGCACCGGCGGGCACCTGTCCCGCCTCGGCCCGCTCGAGCAGGCCGGCGACGGAGATGGCGCTCGCCGGCTCCACGAACACGCCGACCTCGGCAGCGAGGATGCGCTGCGCCTCGAGGACCTTCGTGTCGTCGATCGCCCCGAAGTAGCCGTTCGTCTCGTCCCGCGCCTCGAGCGCGGGGCCCCACGACGCCGGATTGCCGATGCGGATCGCGGACGCGATCGTCTCGGGCTGGGTGACGACCTCACCGCGCACGATGGGTGCCGCGCCCGTCGCCTGGAAGCCGAACATGCGCGGGAGCTTCGTCGCGCGCCCGAGTTCGGCGAACTCGCGGTAGCCGCGCGTGTAGGCCGTGTAGTTGCCCGCGTTGCCGACGGGGATGAAGTGGAAGTCGGGCGCGTCGCCGAGGACGTCGATGATCTCGAACGCCGCCGTCTTCTGCCCCTCGATGCGGTCGTTGTTGACCGAGTTGACGAGGTGGACGGGGTAGTCGCGGTCGAGTTCACGCGTGATCTCGAGGCAGTCGTCGAAGTTGCCGCGGACCTGCAGGAGGCGCGCGTTGTGCGCGATCGCCTGCGAGAGCTTGCCCATGGCGATCTTGCCCTCGGGCACGAGCACCGCCGCCTCGATGCCCGCGTTCGCCGCGTACGCCGCCGCGGACGCCGAGGTGTTGCCAGTCGACGCGCACACGACGACCTTCGCGCCGTGCTCGACGGCCTTCGAGACGGCCATCGTCATGCCACGGTCCTTGAACGAGCCCGTCGGGTTCATGCCCTCGTACTTCACCCACACCTCGGCCCCCGTGCGCGCACCGAGTGCGCGCGCCGGGATGAGCGGCGTGCCGCCCTCGCCGAGCGTGACGACGGGCGTGGCCTCCGTCACGTCGAGGAACTCGGCGTATTCGCGGATGACGCCCTGCCACTGCCCTGCCATGGAAACCTGCCTCTTGCTCAGTTGGTTGGTGCGCGGCACCGGCCGCGAGACGCCCAGCGGCCTAGATCGCACCCTCGACGCGGAGCACGCCCGTGACGCGATGAACGAACTCGCTCTCGGCGAGTGCCTGCACGACGGCGGCGAGGGAGCCCTCGCTCGCGGCGTGCGTTCCGATGACCAGCGTAGCGTGCGCGCCGAATCCGTCCGGATCCGGCTCCTCCGCCGGGTCGCGCTGCGGGATCGACTGTTCGAGCGTCTCGACCGAGACGTCGAGTTCGGAGAACAGGCTCGCGACGGCGGCGAGGACGCCGGGGCGATCCGCGACCGCGAGCGAGATGTGGTAGCGCGTCGTGATGTCGTCGATGTCGAGCACTGGGAGCCCGGCGTGCATCGACTCCCCCAGCCCGGGGCCGCCCTGGACGCGGCGGCGCGCGACGGACACGACGTCGCCGAGGACGGCGGACGCGGTCTCGACACCGCCCGCGCCCGCACCGTAGAACATGAGGCTCCCGGCCGCCGCGGCCTGCACGAACACGGCGTTGTTGCCGCCGTGCACGGAGGCGAGCGGGTGGCTGCGCGCGACGAGCGCGGGGTACACGCGGGCGGAGACGCCCTCCTCCCCGTCGGCGCCGTGCGTTCGCTCGCAGATCGCGAGGAGCTTCACGACGTAGCCCGCTCGGGCGGCCTGCTCGATCTGCGCGCTCGTGACCTTCGTGATCCCCTCGCGGTGCACGCGGTCCACGGGCACCTCGGTGTGGAAAGCGATCGAGGCGAGGATCGCGGCCTTCTGCTGTGCGTCGTGGCCCTCGATGTCGGCGGTGGGGTCGGCCTCGGCGTAGCCGAGGTCGGTCGCGATGCGCAGCGCCTCCTCGAGCGTGTCGCCGCGCGTGTCCATGCGGTCGAGGATGAAGTTCGTCGTGCCGTTGACGATGCCGAGGATGCGGTCGACGCGGTCACCGGCGAGGCTGTCACGCAGCGGACGGATGATCGGGATCGCGCCCGCGACGGCGGCCTCGTAGTGGAGCTGGGCACCGACACGCTCGGCGAGCGAGAACAGTTCGGGCCCGTGGGCCGCGACGAGCGCCTTGTTCGCCGTGACCACGTCGGCCCCGGTCTCGAGGGCGAGCATGATGAGCGAGCGCGCGGGCTCGATGCCCCCCATGAGCTCGATGACGACGTCGGCCTGCAGGATGAGCTGGTCGGCGTCGGTCGTGTACAGCTCGTGCGGGAGGTCGACATCGCGCTTCGCGTCGACGTCGCGGACGGCGATGCCGATGAGTTCGAGCCCGGCCCCCGCTCGCGACGCGAGTTCGTCGGCCTGCTCCAGGAGAAGGCGGGCGACCTGGGAGCCGACCGATCCGGCTCCGAGCAGGGCGACTCGCAGGGTGCGGTGTTCGATCACGGGTGCTCCTTGGTCGGGGCGGGGGCGCCGGTGTCGCGCGCCATGAGGTCGTCGATGGTCTCTCCGCGCACGATGACGCGGGCGCGGCCGTCACGGACGGCGACGATGCCCGGCCGCGGAACGGAGTTGTAGTTGCTGGACATCGCCCAGCAGTACGCCCCGGTGGCGGGGACCGCGAGGAGGTCGCCCGGCTGGACGTCCCCGGGGAGATAGTCTGCCAGAACGACGATGTCACCGGATTCGCAGTGCATCCCCACGACCCGGACGAGTGCCGGTGGCTCGTCGCTCGAGCGGTCCGCGATGCGGACGCTGTAGTCGGCCCCGTACAGCGCGGGCCGCGCGTTGTCGCTCATGCCGCCGTCGACGGAGACGTAGAGCCTCGTGGCCGCCCCGTCCTCGGTCGGCACCTCGACGGGTTTCGTGGTGCCCGTCCGGTAGAGCGTGACCCCGGCCGGGCCCGCGATGCGCCGCCCCGGTTCGAATCCGACGAGCGGCACGGGGATGTCGAGTCGCGCGCACTCGGCGGCCACGAATCGTGCGAGTCCATCGGCGATCTCGGCGAGGGGGCGTGGCGCGTCGGCGGCCGTGTAGGCGATCCCGAATCCCCCGCCGAGGTTCAGCTCGGGCAGGTCACCGTCGGCGAGGAGACGGGCGTGGACGGCGAGGAGACGACGAGCGGACTCGTGGAACCCGTCGCCGTCGAAGATCTGCGAGCCGATGTGGGCGTGCAGCCCGAGCAGGCGCAGCGAGGGTTCGGCGCGGACGTCGGCCGCGATGGCCTCGACCTGGTCGAGCGGCACGCCGAACTTCTGGTCCTCGTGTGCCGTCGCGAGGTAGTCGTGCGTCGAGGCGTGGACGCCGGAGTTGACGCGGATCCGCACGTTCTGCACGACGCCGTTGCACGTGGCGGCCGCCGCGACCCGCGGCACCTCCTGGAACGAGTCGAGCACGACGGTTCCAATGCCCGCGCTCGTCGCGAGATTGAGGGCCCGGTCGGATTTGTTGTTCCCGTGCAACCCGATGCGTTCGGCCGGCACGCCGGCGCGGAGGGCGACGGTCAGTTCCCCCTCCGACGCCGTGTCGACGGCGAGCCCCTCCTCCGTCGCCCAGCGCGCGACGTCGATCGTGAGGAGCGCCTTGCCCGCGTAGTAGACGCGGGCCTCACCGCCGATCGCCGCGAACGCGTCGCGGAACGCCGAGAGGGCCGAGCTCGCCCGTTCGCGGAACTCCCCCTCGTCGACGACGTAGAGCGGGGTCCCGAATCGCTCGGCGAGCTCGTCGACGCGAACGCCGCCGACGACGAGCGTCCCGTCGGCGTCGCGGTGGGCGGAGGACGGCCAGACGCCGTCCGGCAGATCGTTCGGGTCCGACGGGGTGGTCAACCATTCCGGGGCGAGCGGGTTGTCGGCGATGGCGTCGGTTTCTGGCACCCCGCCATGGTACCGGCGGGCCCGCACCGGCTCCGACGTCAGATGCAGGACCAGGCCTCGGCGAGTCCCTGGGGCGTCGGTGCGGCGCCCGTCACCGACCACGTCAGCACGAATCGCCCGCTCTCGGTCGTGATGTCCTCCATCGTGCCGTCGAGTCCGGAATCCGCACACAGCCCGAGTTCGACCGGGTCGCCGTCGCCGAGATCGAGGTCGTATCCGAAGAGGGTCATCGTGTAGTTCGTCGGAGAGAGGACGATCTTCCCGTCCTCGGCGTGGATCTCGAGGTCGTGGGTGACGACGATGCCGTATGCGGACGTGTACTCGAAGTGCAGCGCGTCGCCCGAGAGTTCCGTCGAGGTGAGTTCGAGTCCGTCGGTGAGCGACGTGTCGATCTCGTACTCGAGCAGTTGCAGGAGCGCCTCGGGGTCGGCGCCGAGCGTGACGTCGACACGCCCCGCGGGGCCGTCGAGGCCGACGGGAACCTCGTGGAGATCGAAGGTGGTCGAGAGCGACTCGCCATCGACGCGCTGGTCCGGCGCCTCGATGTGCACGTGGTCGATGGTCCCGCCCATCGCCTGCAGGAGCGAGCTCCCGCCGTCGACGATCTCGGCCGAGAACGGTCCCTCGACGGCGTCCCCCGCGTCCGTCGTGAGCGCGATCGATGCGGCGAGATCGTCGATCCTGCCGGCCGTCTGCGCGCGGGTGATGAACTCGGCGGCGACGACCCCGGCGACGAGCAGGACGACGACCGCGACCGAGGTCCAGATCCACAGTGCAGGTCGGGCGCGTCGCGCGGCGGGAGCCCCGGCGCCGCCGTGTGGGGGGAACGGTGGTTGTCCGCCGTGCTCCCCGACCGTCCGAAGTCCGTACACGGGCACCTGTTGGGGCCGGCTGACGTCGAGTGCCCCGCGCTCGGCCGCGGGACCGGACGGATAGCCGGTCGGGTCGTAGCCGTGCGGATCGTAGCCGCGCGGGTCGGAGCCGCGCGGGTCGGAGCCGGGCGAAGGGGCGCCGCTCGGTGTGATGGGCACGAGGCTGCCGTGTCCGCTCGCACGCTCGGGGACACCGAACGTCGCGGACCCACCGTCGACGGGCGGTCGACCCGTCGGCGCTGCCTGCCCAGGATCCGCGAACGGTCCGGGGCCGAACTGTTGCCCGGAGCCCGACGGCTGCCCGGGTCCCACGGGCTGCCCGAAACCCGACGGCTGCCCGGAGCCCACGGGCTGCCCGAACGCGGACGGCTGCCCGAAACCCGACGGCTGCCCGGAGCCGGCGGGCTGCCCGAACGCGGACGGCTGCCCGTAACCGGGCTGCGGCGCTCCCGCGCCCGGCTGCGGGTCCGTCCCCGCGTCCGGTCGAGCCTGCGGGGGCGCCGGCGTTCCCCACACCGTCCCCGCGGGTCGATCCGCGCCGCCGGCGTGCGAGCCGTCGTGCGGCGAGACGTGGGGCGAGGGCGGACCGAACGCGTCGGGCGCCGAGCCGAACGGTTGCCCCGTGCCGGTGCTCGCTCCGAACGGTGCAGCCCCGAACGGTGCCGCCCCGAACGGCGCCGGCTGCCCACCCGGTGCGGGGAAGGCGACCGTCGGCGCCGCAGGCGCCCCGTCGGCGGCGTGGGGCGGCCGTGCACCCTCGTCGTCCTCCGAGCCATCCGTTTCGAGCAGGTGGAGGGGCACGGTCATGGCGTCCTCGTCGGACGCGGGCCCCCGCTCCCAATCGGCCGTCGCGCCCGGGTTCCCGCCCCAGCCCTCCCCCGCGCCACGAGGCGCGAACGGATCGGTGGGGAACGCCTCGGTCGGTGTCGCGTCGGCGTGGCCACCGGTGACCTCACCCCACCACGGGCGGCCGTCGCCACCGCGTCCGTCTCGCTGGTCCATGGGCCTGTGCTCCGTTCGATCCCACACCTGGTCGCGTTCCTGCTGACGAGCGTCGCCCCGGTCGAGAGGACCGGGGCGACGCTCGACATCAGCTCCCCAGACAGTCCCCGATCGTGCTGAGGTTGTCGAGCCTCGCGGCCTCACCGCTCACCGTCCAGGCGGCACTGATGCCGCTCTTCTTCACATCGATCGAGGTGAGTTGCGGATCGCCACCCGAGAGGCTGCCGCAGATCTCCCGAGTCGACGTGGGGTCGCGCGGCAGCCCGAGGTCCTGCGTCTGCGACCCCAGGACGACCGTCGCCTTCGTCAACTCCGTGACGAGGTTCCTGCCGTCTGCCGAGAACGTGAAGTCCATCTGGACCTCGGCGCCCGGGACGTCCGGGTACGCGAAGGTGATGGTGATGCTTCCGTCGTTCATGACGACCTTGTAGTCGTCGGCGAAGTCTTCGATGCTGTTGCCGTTGACCTCGGCCATCGCGATCAACGCCTCACCGCTCACGGTCGTGACGGTGTCGATCCGTTCGGCGGGCTTCGAGAGATCCGTCGGCTGGTTGGTCACGGTGAACGTCGTCGCGGGGTCGTTCCCGCCCGTGAAGACGAGCTGGTCGTACACGCTGCGGAACAGGTACAGCCCTCCGGGCGGCTCGACGGTGAACGCGGCGGCCTCACCGTCCGGCTGCTTGATGCTGACCGCGGCCGCCTTGTCCTCGAGGGCCGAGACGGCGCCCGATCGCGTCACGAGTTCGGCGATGAAGAACCCACCGACGAGGAGGACCACGAGCGCGACGGCACCGAGCGAGATGAACAGCGGCGTCCGGTTCTTCCTGGGCTGCGGGGGGCCGCCGAACTGCGCTCCGGGTGCACCGTACTGCGGCGTGGCCGGGACCACGGAGGTCTGCTGGCCGTAGGGCCCCGCGGACTGGCCGAAGCCGCCCCCCTGCCCGAACGAGCCGCCCGGCTGCGGTGAACCGTAGCCACCCTGGCCCTGCTGCGGCGAACCGTAACCGCCCTGACTCGGCTGCGGCGAACCGTAACCGCCCTGGCCGGGCTGCGGCGAACCGTAGCCACCCTGGCCGGGCTGCGGCGAACCGTAGCCACCCTGGCCCGGCTGGGTCCCGTAGCCTCCCTGACCCGGCTGCGGCGAACCGTACCCGTTGGAGGGCTGCTGCCCCCAACCGCCTGGCTGCCCGCCGTTGCCCGGAGGGAATTGCTGAGAGGACATCTTTGCTTCCTTCGACTCGTGACGGTCGCGACCGCGACGGGGGAACGGGGAGAGAGCGGTTTGCGTGACCGCTCTCGTGACACCGACATTCTCACGTCGTGACGGTTCCTGTAACCCCCGCGCAGGCTGACCTCGGAGTCGTCACGGAGGATGATTCTGGGCTCCGGCGCGTCGGCGTCGGTCTCACGCGCCGGGTTCAGCGGCAGGTGCCGCGCTGACTCAGGGTCTGCTCGTCGAGGGCGATGGTGGTAGCCGTCACACGCACGGTCAACGTGCCCGGCGCGATCTCGACCCCGCTCAGGTGGATCCCCGGCGGCAGGTAGCTCGCCGAGCAGATCGGCACGGTGACCGTCGAGGCGTTCGGGAGGATGCTCGTGGCATCGAAGTTCACGGGGCCGCCGACGAGCTGGAGCTTCGTCGCCTGGACGATGAGGCGATCCCCCTCCACGTGCACCTGCGCCGCGACGTCGATCGTGTAGCTCGTGCCGAGGAAGTCGACCGCGGTCGCGTACGAGATGTCGCCGTCGCCGAGCACGATGCCGCCCGTCGCACCCGGCACGGGGACGAGGGCGTTGAGGGAGTCCTGCGAGAGGGTGACGGACCCCGTGAGCTGTTCGACGCCGACACCGTCGGCGACGGAGACGCCGTAGGCATCGACCGTCGCATCGATCGTGATTCCCGCCACCGCGAGTTGCGGGGCATGCAATTGGACGTGATCGAAGTGACGGTTCGCGAGCTGCCACAGGGCGGAGAACCCGCCGACGCTCGTCTGCACCTCGCCCGAGGTGCCCTCCGGCATCGACTCCTCGACGCTCTGGGAGATGCGCCACTGGACGAACAGGCGCGCACCGACGTCGACGAGGACGAGGCCCGCGATGATGCACGCGAGCACGACGCCGAGCTTGACGAGCGGGTGCCAGCGGCGCCGTGGCGGGCGGGGGTCGTTCGCCCCGTCCCGCGCCGTCACCTTCTCGTCGCCTGCGCCGTCCGGCGCCGGATTCGGAGCGGCGACGATCTCGCCGGTCCCTGGAGCGCGTGCGGTCATCCCTACATCCGTTCGGGCGCGTGCACGCCGAGCAGGCCGAGGCCGTTGCGCAGCACCTGGCCGGCCGCGTCGTTGAGCTGGAGGCGGGTACGGTGCACGTCGGCAACCTCCTCATCGGCCCGAGGGATCACACGGCGGGCGTCGTACCAGCGATTGTAGAGGCCGGCGAGCTCCTCCAGGAAGCGTGCGACGCGGTGCGGTTCGCGCAGTTCCGCCGCCTGCGCGACGACACGAGGATACTCGCGGAGCGCTCCGAGGAGGGCCGCCTCGGTCTCGTGGTCGAGGAGCGATGGGTCGAAGGTCGACCGGTCGACGCCCGCCGTGGCGGCGTTGCGGTCGACCGCGCGGGTGCGCGCGTGCGCGTACTGCACCGAGTAGACGGGATTGTCGTTCGTCCGCGAGGCGAGCAGGTCGAGGTCGATGTCGAGGGTCGTGTTCACGCTCGAGCGGACGAGCGCATAGCGCCCGGCATCGACGCCCACGGCCTCGACGAGGTCGTCGAGGGTGACGATGTTGCCGGCGCGCTTCGACATGCGGACGGGCTCGCCGTCCCGCACGAGGTTGACCATCTGCCCGATGAGCAGTTGCAGGTTCACGTTCGGTTCGTCCCCGAACGCGGCGACCATCGCCATCATGCGACCGATGTAGCCGTGGTGATCGGCGCCGAGCATGATGAGGTTCTCCTCGAAGCCGCGCTCGCGCTTGTCGAGGTAGTAGCCGATGTCGCCCGACATGTACGTCGGTTCGCCGTCCGAGCGCACGATGACACGGTCCTTGTCGTCACCGAACGTCGTCGTGCGTAGCCACGTCGCGCCGTCGGCCTCGAAGACGTGGCCCTCGTCGCGGAGCCGCTCGATGGCGCGCGAGACCGCACCGGAGGTGTGCACGGTGTCCTCGTGGAAGAACACGTCGAAGTCGACGCCGAACTCGTGGAGCTTCGCCTTGATCTCGCCGAACATGAGCTCGACGCCGTCGTGGCGGAAGACCTCCTGTTGCGCGTCGCGATCGAGGGCCGCGAGGTCCTCGCTCGTGTTCGCGGCGACCTGGGCGGCGATCTCGCCGATGTATGCACCGCCGTAGCCGTCCTCCGGCGTGGGCTCGCCGAGGTAGGCGGCGAGCAGGGAGCGGGCGAACCGGTCGATCTGGGCGCCGTGGTCGTTGAAGTAGTACTCGCGCGTGACGTCGGCCCCCGCGGCCTCCAGGACGCGGGCGAGGCTGTCGCCGACGGCCGCCCAGCGCACGCCGCCCATGTGGAGCGGGCCCGTGGGATTCGCGGAGACGAACTCGAGGTTGATCCGACGGCCCTGCAGGGCGTCGCCGCGGCCGTATGCGTCACCCGCCTCGACGATCGTGCGGGCGAGTTCGCCGGCGGACGCGACGTCGAGCGTGATGTTGATGAAGCCGGGTCCCGCGACCTCGGCGCGCGCGATGCCAGGGTCCTGCGCGAGGCGCTCGGCGATGTCGGTCGCGAGCTCGCGCGGGTTCGTGCCCACGCGCTTCGCGAGCCGCATCGCGACGTTCGACGCCCAGTCGCCGTGTTCCCGGTTCCTCGGGCGGTCGAGCACGAGGTCGGCCGCGGTCACGTCGATCTCGGCGCCCCCCTCTCGCGCGTCGAGGGCGGAACGGACGGCGGCGGCGAGTGGGGTGGAGAGGTCAGCGGTCACAGCGCCCCATCCTAGGCGCCCGCGCGGGGGCGGATCGCCGTGCGGACCGAGCGTCGTCGCTCGCCGACTGCGCCGTCAGCGAAGCTGGACGTGCGCCGTCGGGTCCTCCTCCACGGTCTCCGAGGCCGTCGCGTCGACCGACATCGACCTGAGCCGCAGATTGGAGAGCGTGTTGCTGAGGAACGCGGTGTCCGACGCGTCACGCCCCGTGGCGATGCGCTGCATGAGCGCACGCGGCGCGAGCCTGGTCGCGTCGACGACGAACCAGGCGCCGTCGACGTACGCCTCGGCCACGGCGTGGAAGTCCATCGGGCGCAGGCCGGGCGCGTAGACCGACACGAGCCTGGCCGGCATGTCCCGCGCCCGCAGCATCGCGATGACGAGGTGCGCGAAGTCGCGGCAGACGCCCTGCCGCTTCAGGTAGGTCTCGCGCGCGCCGTCGGTCGGGAGGCTCGCGCCCGGCACGTAGCGGAGGTGGCCGGCGGTCCAGTCGACGACGGCGTCGAGCAGTTCGAAGCCCGTGAGGCCGCCGAAGAGCGCCTGGGCCGACGGGCCGAGCGCATCGGACTCGCAGTACCGGGACGGCCGCGTGTAGAGGATCCGGTCGATCGGTTCGGGCCGGTTCGGCTCGGCGTAGCCGTCGATCGTCGCGCGGTAGCTCAGGTCGATCGTCTTCGCGGAGGTCTCGAGGCGGTGCAGGCGGCACTCCGCCCGGTCCACGATCTCGGTGAGCTCGAGCGGCTCCCCGTCGCCGACGACGGTGAGCTCCTCGGAGGTGATCGGCGAGAGGTGGTGCGCGGCGACCGAGAAGACGATCGTGGCGGGGCTCGCGAGGGTCAGGTGGAGCTGGGATTCGACTTGCCGTTGCACCGCGGCATTGTTTCACGATCCGATGTCGACGACGGGCCCGGGCGCGTCGCGCTCACGTGAGCACGACGACGCCGTCGAACCCGCTCACGGGCTCGCGCGCGGGATCGGGCGCGCTCGGGCCCGCGAGTCCGCGCAGCACGGCGAGCTCGTCGAGGACGGCGCGTGCGACGACGTCGTTCTCTCGGAACGAGAGCGCGTTCGTCCTGGGGCGCGAGAACGCCCCGACGAACGGCGCGGACGTCGACGGGCCGATCGCGAAGCGGCGCGCGTGCGGCGAGCCGTCGGCGCGGACCACGCGCGAGTCCTCGGGGCGCACCTCGATGCGTCCCGTCGCGGCGCGTTCGGCGCCGTCGTCGTGCACGTGCAGCCGCCCCGCGCCCGAGACGACGAGATCACGGAGTGCGGGATCGTCGCTGTGCTCGGCGTCGAGATCCGGCAGCCACGCGTCGACGAGCGCCCGTGCGCGCACGGGCGCCGCGAGATTCGCCCCGCGGGCGACGAACTCGCCCGTCTCGCGGTCGGTCGTCACGTCGACACCGCCGCCGAGGAACCCGAGGACGCCCGCCGCCGAGAGCGCGTGCAGCTCGCGCAGCCGATGTCCGGGCGGGCCCGACGCGATGCTGCTGAAGTACAGGCCCCACGATCCGCGCAGGTCCTGCGCGACCGATCGCGCGGTCCAGTTCGGCGCGTCGGCGATCTCCGCGACGGCGAAGTAGGCGTGCAGGAGCGAGGTGAACAGGGCGGCCGACTCGCTGTGCTTGGGGCGCTCGCGCCGATCGAGGTCGTCGGCGATGTACGCGCGCAGGGCGTCCTGGAGGGATTCGACGTCGTCGAACGTGCGCCCCGCGAGCGGGTGGTGGGCACGGTCGATCTCGAAGCGGTCGCGCTCGTCGGGGACGAACTCGGCGATGAGCTCGGCCGCCTCGACGCTGCGCGCGTCGACGACATCGAGCCGCTCGACGAACGACGCCCACGTCCCGCGGACGCGCTCGGGGTGCGCCGCGAACAGCTCGTGGTAGTAGCCGTGCAAGAGCTCCTTGTGGACGAGCGGGAGCACGTGCACGCGGAAGTCGAGGCGGGGGCGGTCGGCGACGAGCGTGCTCGCGATCTCGCGCGAGAAGTAGCGCGGCGTGACGGGCCCCGCGAGCATCGGCACGGTGACCTTCGCGTGGTACGGCACACCACGACGCGAGCCGAACCACAGGTGGGGCTCCTGGCCGGAGGGTGTGTAGCGCAGCGTCCCGTCCGCCTGCTCGTCGAAGCGGCCACCGCGGCCCTCGTACAGCAGCACCATGAGGTCGATCGCGGCGAGCCCCATGCCGCGCACGATGACGGGCTCGCCCGGCTGGAGTTCGCCGAAGTCGGCGTCGGCGGTGTAGCTGGGCGGCACGTAGCTCGCGCCGGTGTCGCGCGCGAAGGACTCGAGGCTGCGCTCACGCTCGGTCGGTGTGCGCCCCGAGTGGCCGAGCGCGTAGACGACGAGGTCGACCGTGATCACCTCGCCCGTCGACATCTCGATGCGCTGCGTGCCGTTGTCCTGGTCGGTGACCGAGGTCGCGGTCGCGACGTGGTGGCGGACGCGGGAGCCGGCGGGGAGCTTCGCGATGGCCCGACGCGCGAACCAGTCGAGGTACTGCGCCTGCAGGCGTCGCGTCGCGAACGATCCCGGGCCGAGCCCGGCGAGCTCGGCCGCGAGCGCGGGCTCGGTCGCCGGGTCGATGTAGACGTCGGTGATGCGCCCGTCGCGGACGTCCGCGGCCCACTCGGCGAGGCTCGGGCCCGGGGCGATCGGCCCGTCGATCGTCGATGTCTCGTCGGTGAACATCGTCACGTCGGCCGCGAGGGAGTTCATCTTGAGGAGCGCCGATTGGTCATCGCGCCAGATGCGGCCGGCCCCTGCCGGGAACGGATCGATGAGGTGGATGACGACCGGCCCCGTGCCGAGTTCCGGCGAGCTCGCCGCGAATCGCTCGATCCAGCCGACGCCGCGCGGACCGCCGCCGACGACCGCGACGCATCTGGCGCCCCTCGCGGGGTCCCGATCGACGAGTCTGATCGCGCAATCCGACATGCGGCTCCCTTCGCGGTCGCCCGGCCGGCGACCATGTCACGGTAACGAGTGCGCTCGACGAGTCGATAGCCGTGCTCGTCATGTGACGTCACGGGCACCGGGTCGCGGCCACACAACGCTCGCGCGGGCGGGCTGCATTCCGTGTGACGCCGTGTGAAGCTCCGCGACATCGGCGGCGCAATTGTGACGCGACGCGTTTGCGGTCGGACGGGCCCCGGGCGGAGCGTTGCGGCATGACGAAACCCGACGAGGCCGACGGCCGAGACCGTCCCCCGATCCTGGCCGTCGCCCTCGACGGCGCCGGCTGGCACCCCGCCGCATGGCGGGCGGACGGCGCCGAGCCGCGTGAGCTCACCTCGATCCGGTATTGGCGCTCGCTCGTGGCCGACGCCGAGCGGGCCGGGGCGGACCTCGTGACCTTCGAGGACTCGTTCGGCGCACCGCACCGTGACGACGCGGAAACACAGCGACACGTCACGGCGCGACTCGACGCGCTGCTCGTCGCCTCGGCGGTCGCACCCTCCACGAGCAGGATCGGTCTCGTGCCGACCGTCACCGTCACGCACACCGAGCCGTTCCACGTCGCGACCGCACTGCAGACGCTCGACTTCGCGAGCCTCGGACGTGCCGGTTGGCAGGTGCGCGTCTCCCCGAGCGCCTCCGAGCGGTCCCTCACGGGCCGCCGGGACGTCGCGATCCCCCTCCCGTACGAGGCGGACGACCCCGAGACGGCCCGTCGCGTGACGGCCCTGTTCGACGAGGCCGGCGACGTCGTCGAGGTGTCCCGACGACTCTGGGACAGCTGGGAGGACGACGCGATCATCCGCGACGCACCGACCGGCCGGTTCCTCGACCGCGACCGCATCCACAACGCGAACTTCGAGGGCGACACGTTCGCCGTCGAGGGCGCATCGATCGTGCCGCGCTCACCGCAGGCGCAGCCGCTCGTCGCGGCGCTCGCCCACGCGAGCGTGCCCTTCGCGTTCACGGCCGAGCACGCCGATCTCGTCTACACGACGCCGCACGACGAGGCCGACGCGATCGGAATCCTCGCGGAGCTCGGCGAACTCGCGGAACGCGCCGACCGCCCCGCGCGGGGACTCGCACCGCTGCGCCGTCTCGCCGATCTCGTGGTCCTGCTCGACGAGCGACCGGGCCGAGCGGCGGCCGAGCTCGCACGCCTCGACGAACTCGACGGCACGCCGCTCGCATCCGACGCCCTCGTGTTCGCGGGGACGCCGGACGAGCTCGTCGACCTCGTGCGGTCATGGACCGCGCTCGGCTTCGACGGCGTCCGGTTCCGGCCCGCGCGCCTCCCCGGCGACCTCGCGGCCATCGCCGAGACCGTCGGACCCGCGCTCGTCGGCGACCGCTCCGACGAGCGCCCGGGCACGCTGCGCGACCGACTCGGCCTCGAACGTCCCGCCAATCGATACGCAACGAACAGGGTGTCCGCATGACCGACCGCACGACGCCACGCGTCCACCTCGCCGCCCACTTCCCGGGCGTCAACAACACGACCATCTGGTCCGACCCACGCCACGGCAGCCAGATCGAGTTCGCGGCGTTCGAGCACTTCGCCCGCACCGCCGAGCGCGGCGTGTTCGACTACCTCTTCCTCGCCGAGGGGCTGCGTCTGCGCGAGCACCGCGGCCGCATCCACGACCTCGACGTCGCCGGGCGACCCGCGACGCTCGCCGTGCTCGCGGCGCTCGCGGGCGTGACCGAACACATCGGACTCGTCAGCACGCTCTCTGCGACGTTCAACGAGCCGTACGAGCTCGCACGCCAGCTCGCGACACTCGACCACCTGTCCGACGGTCGGGCCGGCTGGAACGTCGTCACCTCCCCCGACGCGTTCCACGGCGCGAACTTCCGACGGGGCGGATTCCTCGACCCCGCCGACCGGTACGTGCGCGCGGGCGAGTTCATCGACGCGGCGCGCGTCGTGTGGGGGTCGTGGGCCGCGGACCAGCCCGTCGCCGACCGCACCACGGGCGAGTTCGCGGCCGCGGGGAGCGGCGAGTTCGCGTTCTCGGGAACCCAGTTCGACATCCACGGTCGCTCATCGGTGCCGCGCAGCCCGCAGGCCTTCCCCGTCGTCGTGCAGGCGGGCGACTCGGCCGACGGCCGCGACCTCGCCGCCTCACGGGCCGAGGTCATCTTCTCGCGCCACGGGGAGCGCGACGAGGGCATCGCGTTCTCGGAGGACCTCACCGCGCGGCTCGCCGCACGCAGCCGCTCGCGTGATTCGCTCCGTATCCTCCCCGCCGTCACGTTCGCGCTCGGCGACACGGCGGAGGAGGCCGACGAGCAGGCGCGCCTCGACGCGCTCGGGCAGGTGTCGCCGCAGACGGCGATCTCCTTCCTCGAGCAGGTGTGGGGTCGGGACCTGTCCGCGTACGACCCCGACGGGCCGCTGCCGGACATCGAGCCCGACGTCGAGAACGTGAACGTGACGCGCGGCCGGGTCCGACACGTGAAGGACCCCGCCCCCGTCGTCGCCGCCTGGCGCGAGCGCGCCGCGAACGAGAACCTCAGCATCCGCGAACTCGTCATCGCGGTCTCGGCGCGGCCGCGCTTCGTCGGGACGCCGCAGACCGTCGCGGAGCGCATGATCGAGCACGTCGCGGCGGGTGCGAGCGACGGGTTCACGCTCGTCGGTACCCGCTCACCCGACGGGCTCGACGAGTTCACCGACCGCGTGGTGCCGATCCTGCAGGAGCGCGGCGCCTACCCCGAGGCCTACCCGGAACGCGCCACGCTGCGCGAGCTGCTGGGCCTCCCCCATCCCGACGTGCCGGATCCCGCCCCCGGCCGCCCGACACCCGAACGAATCGAGGAGCCGACCCGATGACCGAAACGACGACCGCCCCCACCGACGGCGCGGCCTTCGCCCTCGCCTGGGGCGAGTGGCACGACGAACACGAGCGCAGGCGCGCCGACCCGCACGGCTTCCTCGCCGTCACGACGATCGAGTTCCTCGATGCCGAACCGCGGCGCGTCGAGGGCGTGCCCGGCCTGTGGTCCACGAGCGAGGCCGGCCCCGTCGTCGAACTCGACGCGGACGACGAACCGCTCGAACTCGACGGCGTCACGCTCTCCGGCCGCCACGAGTTCGGCCCCATCGCGGAGCGCGACGGGCTGCTCCTGCGCTCGGGCGACACGGTCGTCGAGCTCGCGAAGCGCGGTGGCCACGACATCGTCCGGCCGCGGCACCCGGGGACACCGCTCCTGCGCGACTACACGGGCACGCCGACCTACGTCCCGAATCCCCGCTGGGTGGCGCACGGCCGCTTCGTGCCGTTCGACGAGCCGCGACCCGTCACGGTCGGTTCCGCCGCGCCCGGGCTCGAGCACGTGTACGATGCACCGGGCGTGGTGGAGTTCGAGCTGCGCGGCGAGCCGCTGCGACTCACGGTCTTCGGCGGCCACGGAGGCGGCTACCTCGCGCTGTTCACCGACGAGACGAGCGGCGTCACGACGTACGCCGCGAACCGGTCGCTGTCGATCGCGTCCCCGGACGCCGACGGCGGCGTCGTGCTCGACTTCAACCGCGCCGTGAACCTCCCGTGCGCGTACACCGATCACGCGACGTGTCCCCTGCCGCCCGCCGAGAACCGGCTGCCGGTCGCGATCGAGGCCGGCGAGAAGACGCCCGTCGAGCGGCTGCGGGCCGCCTCGTGAGGGTCCAGCTGCTCGACATCATCCCCTACCGCACGAATCCCGTGTCGGGCCGGCTCGTCAGCCCGGCCGACCGGTTCGCGCAGGCCGTCGACAACGCGCGACTCGCCGAGGCGCTCGGGCTCGACGCCGTCTCGATCGGCGAACGCCACGCGGGTGCGTTCCTGTCGTCGTCGCCGACCGTGCTGCTCGGTGCGATCGCCGCGGTGACCTCGCGTGTGCGACTCCAGACGGGCGTCACGGTGCTCCCCCTGCACGACCCCGTGCGCATCGCGGAGGACTACGCGACGCTCGATCAGCTCTCGCGCGGCCGCCTCGAGATCACGATCGGCAAGGGCAACGAGACCCGCCAGTACCCGCACTTCGGGCTCGACATCGAGGAGCAGTGGGAGCTGCTCGCCGACAAGTACGAACTGCTGCGTCGCCTGTGGCGCGAGGAGGACGTGGACTGGGCGGCGACGCCGTACACGCGTGCCCAGACCGGCACGACGACCCTGCCGCGGCCCTACGCCGGAGCCCCGCGCGTGTGGCACGGCTCGGCGACGACACTGACCTCGGCGCGTCTCGCGGGACGCTGGGGAGACCCGCTCTTCACGGCGAACGCGATCCAGCCCCTGCCGAACTACGCCGTGCTCGTCGACCACTACCGGCAGACGTACGAGCGTGCGGGCCACGACCCGCGCTTCGCCTACGTCGGCGCGGGTTCCGGGCCGCTCGTCGTCGCCGACACGACGGCCGAGGCGAAGGCGGAGTACGGGCAGATCTACGAGAAGTTGCGCGCCGCGACGAACGTCCCGGGCAACAACTCCCCGTACCGCGACATCGATCACGCGATCGCCGACGGGCCGGCGCTCGTCGGCTCACCGCAGCAGGTGATCGACAAGATCGGGACGTTCCACGCCGCCTTCGGGCACGACGTGCAATCGGTGAGTCTGCCGACCACGCTGCCGCTCGAGCGGCAGCAGGAGATCCTGGCGCGCTTCGCGAGCGAGGTCGTCCCCGTGCTCCGTCGCGAGTTCCCGACGACGCTCTGGTCGGACGAGGACCCCTACGGCGGCCGCCCGGCCGCGGCCGGTGGCACCGTCGCGGACGCCGCCGCCGAGGTCGAACGGACGCGCGCAGCGAGCGTCGTCTGAGCGCGCGGACACGACGAGGACGGCCCCGATCCGAGTGGATCGGGGCCGTCCTCGTCGCTCACCGCACCGGCCGGCCGACCGGTGTGGTGCCGCTCACGCCTCCTGGGGCGCGTCGGCGATGCGGATGAGCTTCTTGTTCACGAACTCGTCGATACCGAGCGAGCCGAGCTCACGACCGGAGCCGGAGTTCTTGACGCCACCGAACGGGAGCTCCGCCGAGTCGCCGCCGACCTGGTTGACGTAGACCATGCCGGCCTCGAGCCGCTCCGCGACCGCGAGCGCGGCACCGTGGTCCTCGGAGATGACGACCGAGCCGAGCCCGTAGGGCGTGTCGTTCGCGAGCTCGATCGCCTCGTCGACCGACGCGACCCGGTACACCTGCGCGACGGGACCGAACAGTTCCTGCCGGAAGACGGGGTTGTCGGGCGAGACGCCCGTGAGCACACCGGGCGTGATGAACGCGCCGTCGCGCTCACCGCCGACGAGCGTCGCACCACCCTCGACCGCGCTCGCGAGCTGCTTCTCGAGCGTGACCGCCGCCTTCTCGCTCGAGAGCGGGCCGAGGTCGCCGCCCTCCTGCGTCGGGTCGGTCGCGACCGTGAGCGCCTGCATCGCGGCCGTGAACTTCTCGACGAACGCGTCGTAGTACTCGTCGAGCACGATGAGCCGCTTCGAGCCGTTGCACGCCTGGCCGCTGTTCTCGAGCCGGCCGGCGACGGCCTTCTCGACCGTGTCGTCGAGGTCGGAGGTGGACAGCACGATGAACGGGTCGGAGCCGCCGAGCTCGAGCACGACCTTCTTGAGGTTGCGACCCGCGATCTCCGCGACCGCGGCGCCCGCGCGCTCCGAGCCCGTGAGCGAGACGCCGCGCACGCGCGGGTCCGCGATGATCTCGGCGATCTGCTCGTGCGAGGCGAACAGGTTCGTGTACACGCCCTCCGCCGCACCCGCGTCGTCGAAGATGCGCTGGATCGCGAGCGCCGACTCCGGGCACTGTTCCGCGTGCTTGAGGACGATGGGGTTGCCGAGGATGACGTTCGGCCCCGCGAAGCGCGCCACCTGGTAGTAGGGGAAGTTCCACGGCATGATGCCGAGCAGCGGCCCGAGCGGGTCCTTGCGGATGATCGCGAACCCGCCACCGAGCGCGTCGATCTTCTGGTCGGCGAGGAACGTCTCGGCGTTGTCGGCGTAGTACTGGTAGATGTCGGCCGAGAACTCGACCTCACCGCGGGCCTGGTCGATGGGCTTGCCCATCTCGCGGACGATGATCTCGGAGAGCTCGTCGATGCGGTCGCGGTGCAGTTGCGCGACCGCCCCGATGAGCGCGGCACGTTCGGCGACGGTCGTGGCGCGCGACCAGTTCGTGTACGCGGCGAACGCGCCCGCGACGGCCTGCTCGACGTCCGCGGCCGATGCGGTGGGGAAGGTCTCCCCCGTCTCGCCGGTGGCCGGGTTGACGACCTCGTAGCTCGTCATGAATCCTCCTTGAATCGATGCGATGGTTCCGCGTCTCCCGAACATAGGGCACGACCCATCGGATCGGTGGGGTGCGGCCGGGAATCGGCGGACGGTCCGATCCTAAATGAGCGCCGTTAGTTTTCAATGGGTGCGCCGGACGTCGCACGCACGGCGCCCCGTTCACGTCTCCGTCCGAGGCGGAGCACCGCGACACCGACGAGGACGAAGCCGAGGATCTGGCTCAGGAGCACGGTGCCGTCGTCGTTCGCCTCGAAGGGCACGAGCCGCAGGCCGATGTGCAGACCCCAGTGGATCCCGACGCTCCCCCAGACCGACCCCGTGACGTGGAAGAACGCGGCCGCCGCGAATCCGAAGGCCCCCGCCGCGAGCGCGTAGAGCGACCGCTCCCAGGCGCCCTCGGCGCTCGACTGCGAGACGAGGTGCAGCACTCCGAACAGGAGCGAGCTGAGGACGATGACGCCCCACGCCGGCATGCGGCCACGCAGCGCACTCATGAGGTGTCCGCGGAAGACGAGCTCCTCGGGGAACGCCTGGCTGCACAGCGCGTACACACAGCTCAGCACGAGGAGCAGCGTGAGCTCGCCGGGGCCGACGGTCTCGGGCGCCGTGAATCCCCACGCCCCACCCGCGAGGACCTGGCCGACGAGCGCCGACGCGGCGACGATCGCGAACGCCGCGAGCGCCGCGGGCACGACGAGCCACAGCCGGGAGACGGGCAGGATCCCGATGGTGCGGAACGGCAGGCGGGCGAGCCGGCGGAGCAGGAACACGACGAGGATCGCTGTCGCGCACATCGGCACGGCGATGCCGAATGCGAGGAACGACGCCGTGACCGGGGTGAGGTCGTCCCCCGCGAGCGGCGCGAGCAGGAACTGCGCGAGCATGCCCGCGGGGATCATGACGACGAGCGTGAGGACGCTCGAGACCGCGACGGTCACGGGATGCCGCCAGAAGCGCACCCGTCGTGTCGCGAGGTCCGTCGTGGCGGCGTCGTGGCCGGGAGCCGGCCGCGGCCGCCCGGCGGGGCCCGCGAGCGGCACCGAGTGCGCCCGCGCCGCATCCGTGTGAGATGTCCCGTGGTCCGACATGTCGTTCCTCCGTTTCGCCGGTCGAGCACCGTCCCTCGATCGTCCGTCGACACCGCCTCGCACCGCGCGTCCCGAACGGCACGCATCCGCATGACCAAGGTCACGACCTCGGTCCGCCGCGAGCGCCCCGACGTACATTCGCTCTATGTCGCATCGACCGCTCGGACGCGCGCACCCGCAGTACATCGACCTCGCCTTCGCGCTCACGCTGGCCCCGGCGGTCATCGACTTCCTCGTGCAGTCCGCCTGGTCGCTGCTGCCGCCACCGTGGCTCGGCGCCCTGAATCTGCTCGCGGTCGTGGGGCTGTGGTTCGTGCTGCGCTGGGACCGGCGCCGACCGGTCGTCGGCGTGGCACTCGCGATCCTGTTCGTGCTCGTCGCGCTCGCGCTCGGTCTGACCGCCTCGGCCGGTATGCACCTGTTCGTCCCATTGCTCGGTTTCGCGAACCTGTCGTTCGTGATCGGCCCCCGTGTCACGACCCTCGCGGTCGGTGGGGTCGTCCTCCTCCTTTCGGTGACGCAGTGGCTCGTGTTCGACGGGGAGCCGGGCACCGTGCTCGGCACGGGCCTGCTCATGACCGCGGGCGGCGGACTCGCCGTCGCGCTCGGGGCGACGGCCGCGCGCGCGGAGGGGGAACGCGACGAGGCGCTCGCGCTCGCCGCACGCATCCGCAAGCTCACGCTCGCCGAGGAACGCGCGCGGATGAGCCGCGAGATGCACGACTCGGTCGGCCACCACCTCACGGTCGCGACGATGTCGCTCGGTAACGCGTCGTTGCTGCGCGGCGGCGACGAGGAGGGCGCGTGGACGCAGATCGAGGGCGCTCGATCGAGCGTCGAGCGTGCGCTCAGCGAGACGCGCCTGTGGGTGCGCGCCCTTCGGCCGACGTCGCTCGACGAGCGCGGACTCGTCGGCGCGCTCCGAGCCCTCACCTCCTCCTCCGGGGGCATCGACGTCCGCCTCGACGTCGAGGGACCGGCAGACGAGCTCGCGGCCGAGGCGGCGCTCACCCTGTACCGGGCCGCGCAGGAGGGGGTCGCGAACGCGGTGCGCCATGCGGGCGCGAAGCGGGTGTCCGTCGCCGTGCGGGTCGACGGAACGGCGACCGAGTTGCTCGTGGTGGACGACGGCGTGCCCGCGCACGAGGTCGTCGAGGGATTCGGTCTCTCGGCCCTGCGCGAGCGGGCCGTCGCGCTCGGCGGCACCATGACCCTCACGCCCGGTTCCCCGGATCGGCCCGGCACGACCCTCCGCGTGCACGTCCCGTCCCACGACATCGACGCGACGGGGCGTGCCGGATGATCCGCGTCCTCGTCGTCGACGACCAGCCGCTCATCCGCGATGCCCTCCGCGTCATGCTCGGGACGACCGACGATCTGCGGGTCGTCGCCGACGCGGCCGACGGCCTCGGCGCCCTCGACGTGCTCCGATCCGTGGTCGTCGACGTCGCACTCGTCGACGCGCGCATGCCGGGACTCGACGGACCGGAGCTCATCGAGCGTCTGCGTGAGCCCCATCCGCGAGTGCCGTGCATCGTGCTCACGACGTTCGACGACGAGGAGCTGCTGCTCCGGGCGCTCGGCGCGGGCGCGAAGGGATACCTCCTGAAGGACGCATCACCGGGCGACATCGGCGACGCGGTCCGGCGCGTGCACGGGGGCGGGACGGTGCTCGGTTCGGTCCCCGCCGAACTCCTCGTCGCTCGAGTCCTCGCCTCACCCCGGGGCGGGCCGACGACAGCCCCTGATCTCACCGAGCGCGAGCGCGAGGTGCTCGACGCCCTGCTCGAGGGACTCTCCAACCGCGAGATCGCGCAGCGCCTGTTCCTCTCGACGGGCAGCGTGAAGAACGTCGTCACGAGCGTGCTGCGCAAGCACGGCGTGCGCGACCGGGCTCGCCTCATCGCGCACTACGCGCGCTGATCGGCGTCGCGTTGCCCAGGCAACGGCGCGACCCGACGCGCGCGCATAGATTCGGGGCATGACGAGCCCCGATGTGTCCCCCGTCGACCTCGCTGCACTCGGCACCGAGCTGCTCGACGCGGCACGCTCGGCCCCTGCACGACGGGCCGCCCGATCGGTTCACGCGGGCGAGCTGCTGCGACAGACGGTGCTCGCCCTGCTCGACGGGACGGCGCTCGGCGAGCACGAGAGCCCGCCGGAGGCGACGCTGCAGATGCTGCGCGGCCGGGTCGTGCTCGTCGGCGACGGACGGGAGTGGGACCTCGTGGCCGGCACGCTCATCGGCATCCCGCCGGAGCGGCACGCCGTGCGTGCGATCGAGGACAGCGTGTTCCTCCTCACGGTCCGGCACGAGGCGCCCGCGAGCGGGACGATCGCCGACACGACGCGAACGGGAGCGGAGCGATGACCGACGAGACGAGGGTGCCGTTCGAGGAACGCGCGGCGGCGAACACGCCGGGACACTGGCTCCTCGCGCGGCTCGGGAAGCGGGTCCTCCGCCCCGGCGGGCTCCGGCTCACGCGCCGCCTGCTCGCGCACGCCGACATCGCGGGGGCGGACGTCGTCGAGCTCGCGCCGGGGCTCGGCCGGACCGCGATCGACGTCATCGCCGCGCATCCGGGCTCGTACACGGGTGTGGAACGTGATCCGGACGCGGTGCGCCTGACGGCGCGCGCCGTCGGCGACGCGGGGCGCGTCGTCGAGGCCGATGCGGCCGAGACGGGGCTCCCGGCCGCAAGCGCGGATCTCGTGATCGGCGAGGCGATGCTCACGATGCAGTCCGAGCGCGGCAAGCACGCGATCGTCTCGGAGGCCGTTCGGCTGCTCCGGCCGGGCGGTCGCTACGCGATCCACGAGCTCGGCCTGCATCCGGACGACCTCGATCCGGACGTCACGAGCGCCCTCCAGCGGGACCTCGCCCGCACGATCAAGGTCAACGCCCGGCCGCTCACGGTCGCGGAGTGGCGCGCGCTGCTGGAAGGCGCCGGGCTCGTCGTCGAGTGGACGGGCAGCGAGCCGATGGCGCTCCTGCAGATGCGGCGGAACCTGGCCGACGAGGGGCTCGTCGGCACGCTGCGCATCCTCCGGAACGTGCTGCGCGACGCCGATGCACGGCGACGCGTGCTCGCGATGCGTCGCCTGTTCGCCGCGAACGAGGACCGGCTGCGCGGCGTCGCGCTCGGTGCGAGACGACCGGCACGCTGACGCGTCGGCGGGCGTTCCGCGCCCGACCGACCGTCAGCGCGGCGCGGGGAGCCCGAGCCGTTCGCGCAGCGTCGTCGCCCCGGCGTCCTCGGCGAGCGGGCGACGACCGCGTCGGCGCAGGATCGGGACGACGTGCTCGACGAACTCCTCGATGCCGCCGGGCAGGGTCGGCGGCATGAGATTGAATCCGTCCGCACCACCCGCGTCGACCCAGCGTTCGATCTCGTCCGCCACCTGCTCGGGCGTCCCGATGAAGGTCGCGTGTCCCCCGCCGGCCGCGAGGACGCCGAGGAGTTCACGGACCGTGGGGTTCCGGGTCGCCACGATCCTGAGCACGGTCGCGTAGCGTCCCTTCGGCCCCTCGAAGGACGAGAGCGGTGCGAGTTCGGGAACGGGCGCGTCGAGGTCCCACTCGCTCGTGTCCCGGCCGACGAAGAACGCCAGTTGGCGGAGGCTGTCCTCGACGGGCAGCAGCTCGTCGAGGGCACGACGCCGCTCGCGCGCCTCCCGCTCCGTCGACGCGACGTGCGTCACGAGTCCCGGCATCACGGCGATGCCGTCGGGGTCGCGGCCGAACGCGCTCGCTCGGCGACGGACGTCGTCGCGGAACTCCCGCGCCTGTTCGAGGTCCCACGCGACGGCGTAGATCCCTTCCGCGGAGCGGGCGGCGAGGTCTCGGCCCTGCTCCGACGCCCCCGCCTGGAACACGACGGGGTGTCCCTGCGGCGAGCTCGGGACGTTCAGCGGGCCGGCCACGTCGAACGCCTCGCCGTGATGGTCGATCGGACGCAGCGCGTGCGCGTCGACATACGAGCCGTGACGATCGGCGCGGATCGCGTCGCGCGGCCACGACCGCCACAGGCCGCGCAGCACCTCCACGAACTCCGCCGCCCGCGCATAGCGCTCCGCATGCGGTGGGAGCCGCTCCATGCCGTGGTTCCGCGCCTCGTCGTCGGTCATCGACGTGACGACGTTGATCCCGGCCCGACCGTGTGAGACGTGGTCGAGGCCGGCGAGCTGGCGGGCCGCGTGGAACGGATCCCAGAACGTGCTCGATACCGTCGTGATGAGTCCGATCCGTTCGGTCGCGGCCGCGATCGCCGCGAGGGTCGTGATCGGTTCGAGGAGCCAGAGCGGCCCCCGCGAGACCGCGCCGACGCCGAGCGCCTGGCCGTCGGCGAGGAAGAACGCGTCCAGGCCGCCCCGCTCGGCGGTGCGGGCAAGCTCCGTCCAGTAGCCGATGTCGCCGAGCCGTTCCACGCTCGAATCGGGCGCCCGCCAGGCCGCGGAATGGTGCCCGCAGCCGAATGCGAACAAGCCCAGTCGGATCGTGCGGCGTGCGTCGGTCGTCGTCATGGGCCGTGGTCCTCTCGGCGAGTGGCGAGGTCCGCCCGAGGTCTCGTCCGGCCGCGTGCGGCTCCGCCGCGACGGGTCCGACGACGATGCCCGGACATTCCCTTCGCCAGTACGAACTGGATCAGGTTCGACGGGTCTGTTCTCAGCCGTTCGCGACGGCACCCCGTGTCACTTCGGCCAGCATACGCACGCCCGGGCCGCCGCCGCACGGGCACATCCTCGCTCGGTGCGGCCAGGTGGTCTCAGGACGTCGCCGGGGTCCGGAGCGAGCTCGTCCCGTCGCGCCACATGGCGATCGGCAGGTCCGGCGTGTCGAAACCGGGCACCACACCGGTGCGCTCGAACCCGTGGCGCGCGTAGAGCCGGGCACTCCGCTCGGTCGACGCCTCGAGGTATGCCGCCGCCCGACCGACCGGCGCGTCGAGCCGTTCGGGTCGCGACTCGATGAGTGCCGAGCCGACACCCGTCCGCGGCCCTCGCCCGCGGTGCCGCCCACGGCCTCACCGATGACGGCGTCCGCATCGCATCGCATCGCATCGCATCGCATCGCATCGCATCGCATCGCATCGCATCGCATCGCATCGCATCGCATCGGCGAGCATCTCCGCAACGGCCTCGACATCCGTGTCGGTCGCGGCGTGACGGGATTCATGGCTCATCGTCGGGTCAAGTTCCGAGCTTCTCGAGCCCGTCGGCTGCACGCCCACTGAACCGTGGGCGTCCGCGACGCGGTCCGCACATCCGCCGATCGACACCCCGCGTCCTCAGTCGGCCACGAGCCCACCGTCCACGACGAGGTTCTGGCCCGTCACCGCGCGGGACCACGGTGACGCGAAGAAGAGGACGGCATCGGCGAACTCGGTCGGCGTCGTGACGCGGCGCAGCGGCGTGCTCGCCGCGATCGCATCGAACACGGCCGCGGGGGTCGCGGCGCTCGCGTCGGTCGTCCGCAGCAGCCCGCCGCTGACCATGTTGACCGTGATGCCGCGCGGCCCGAGATCCGATGCGAACGTGCGCGTGAGCGACAGGAGCGCCGCCTTGGCAGCGGTGTAGTCGTGATACGGCACGACGGGGTTCTGGAAGAGATTCGTGCCGATGTTGACGATCCGGCCGGACCCCGCCCGCTCGAAGCCGGACAGCGCCGACTGCACGGTGTTGAGGGCGCCCTCCACGGAGCCGGCGAACTGCGCGGCGAATGCACCGTAGGCGATCTCGTCGGCCTTCGCGCGGCCGTCCCCGTCGAACGAGAAGTCGACGAGCGCGTTGTTGATGACCGTCGTCACGGGACCGCCGAACGCGGATTCCCCCGCGGCGAACAGCGCCTCGACCTCGGCCCGGTCCCGCACGTCGCCGCGGACGGCGACGGCGCGTTCCGGGTGGGCCGCCGCGAGCGCCTCCGCCTCGTCGCGGCTCGCGTGGTAGTCGACCAAGACGCACGCGCCCGCGTCGAGGAACGCCTGGGAGATCGCGCGGCCGAGGCCGCGCGCACCGCCCGTGACGAGCACGATCTGCTCGTCGAGGGGAAGCGCCGTGGCGTGTGCGGTGGATTCGGTCATGGGTCGTCTGCCTTCCGGATGCGGCGGAAGCACCACCGACCGTCACGCACGCACCCGACCGCGGCAGCGCCGCGACGGGGACGGCCACGAACGATCCGGACAATCCCTCCGCCAGTACGAACTGGTTCAGGTTCGACGGGTGTGTTCTCAGCCGATCCGCTCGGCACCCCGTGTCACTGGTGTCACCATAGCCCGTCACCGACGTGGTCCGGCTCGGTGGACCGTCGCGATCGCGGTCGCCGACGAGGCCAGACGGACGTGCGCGACCTCACGTGACGCACCTTCGCGACGAGAAGAGCGGTGTCGTGGTCCTCGCCCCGACCACTCGGACAACGACCTCGACACCGCTCGATGCGTGCACCTAACGCGACAGTCGCAGAACATCACCCCGGCCGGGAAAACACTGGTTTCTCGCTGGTCTGCGGGTCGCCTACGGTGGCGTCAAGGTGCTTCGATCAAGGTCATCTCGGACAATCGGGGGCCGGTGGTGGCCTCAGCTGGGATGCGCAGAACATCGCCCCGACAGGCGACGGTGGTTCGGATGATCGAGCGGTACGAGGCGGGGGCAACCTTGCGCGAGGTCGCCGACGAGTTCGGTGTCCACCGCATGACGGTTAGCCGGGCATTGAAGCGTGCGGACGTGAGGTTGCGTCGAGCTGGTCTGGACGAGACATCCGCGCAGCGAGCGACAGAACTTTACGGGCTCATCGCAATCGAGGGTGTAGCAGCGGTCTGAAGCCGCCGGTCTCGAGTAGGCTCCGGGCGATGTAGTTGGTGAGGTTCCGGAAGCCCAGGGCGGAGCCGCGGAGATGTTCGAGGCGGCCGTTGATCGCCTCGGTCGGGCCGTTGCTGGTGCCGGGTCGGGCGAAGAACGCGAGCACGTCGGTGGCGCGCTGTTTCAATGTCCGGCCGAGGCGGCGGATCTCTGTGAGAGCGGCCGGGACGCCGCTGCTGACAGCATCGATCACCTGCCGCATCATCTCCTTCCCCTTGGTCTTATCGGGTTCGCGGTAGGCAGCGACGATGCGTTGGTAGATGCCCCAGCTCGCTTCGACTTCGACGTGCTCCTCGATGGCGAACACCGCGTCGAGCCGTGCGGTCTGCTTCTCGGTGAGGAAGCTTGCGCCGGTGTGGAGGGTGCGCCGAACGCCGTAGAGCGGGTCACCGGCATGACCACGGTGCCCGAGCGTGTCCTGCTGAACACGCTGCCTCGTCCGGTCGAGCGCGTCGCCGGCGAGCCGGACGACGTGGAACGGGTCCATCACCGGGATGGCGTCGGGGAGCTCTTCGGCTGCGGCGGTCTTGAACCCGGAGAACCCGTCCATCGCGACCACCTCGATCCCGGCGCGGAAGCCTGGCGACTGCTGCGCCAGCCAGGCAGCGAACACGGCTTTCGAACGACCTTCGACCATGTCCAGCAGCCGCGATGGGCCCGTCCCGTCGCGCACCGGCGTCAGGTCGATGACCACGGTCACGAACCGATCACCGAGCCGGGTGTGTCGCCAAGCGTGCTCATCGACACCGATCACCGTGACGCCATCGAGCCGGGTCGGGTCATCGATGAGGCGACGGCGGCCCTCGGCAAGGACCGCGGTGTTCGCGGTGTGCCAGCCGACGCCGAGATTATCCGCGACCCGCGCGACGGTGAGGTGGTCGACCACGAGCGCGGTCAGCGCCCAGGCCAGCGCGCCACGCGACAGCTTCGATCTGGGCTCGGCCGCCATCGTCAGGTCCTGCCGCCAGAGGCGACCGCAGCCCGAGCACCGGTAGCGGCGCACCCGCACCAGGAGCGTGGTCGGACGCATCCCGAACGGCACATGCGCAAGCCTCCGAACCACGCTCCCGCGCGGGATGCCCTCGGCCCCGCAGCGGGAGCACCAGTCGTCTGGCTCGATCACCCGGCACTCGATGACCGCCCGATCCGGCTCGATCACCTGCCGCATCGCGACAAGCCCGAGTTCATCGAGACCACAGAACGCGGACAGGTCAGCAGGGACAAAGGTAGCGTGGAGCACGTCGAGGTCTTTCGGCTGGAAGGCGTAGGAACCTCCATCGTCGGAAGACCTCGACCCCTACCCGGGTAACGACGCGCTACCCGCCACTACACCCTCGATTGCGATGAGCCACTTTACGAGGGAGGAATGACGCTGGTCGAGGTCGGTAGCACGCTCGGAGTCGCCGGGTCCACGGTACGTCGGGCTCTTCTCGATCGAGGCGCAAAGCTCCGTGCCCCGTTAGTTCCACGAGGTGTCGTGCCGCATGATGACTGAGTCGCGTCGGAGTCACGAATCTGCGATCTTCGATCGCGTCACGTAGCGGTGTCACCGGATGCTCGCGCGACGAATGCTGCGAACTCGTCGGGTTGGGCGTAGGGCATGATCGCCCAGTGCAGATCTTCTGCTGAGTCGATCATCGACGAGTCGGGAGCATCTTGCTGACGCGTGTGGTCTTCGATCAGGTGCATCTGAATGACCTGGGCAGCGCGTTGGATATCGGCTTCGACTTCGCCTGAGGGAACATGTAGCGGTGACGTGATCGACGTGCCAGAGCGATCGACGTAGAACCCTGCCTGCTTGTCGAGGTTGCGTTGTCTCGCCGTCGCCTCGAACGTCTCCAGGTCGGGAAGGCTGTAGTACTCGTGTCTCCGGGAAGAGTCCCAGAATCCGGCGAGGCCGGACGCGAACTGTTCGGCGACTTGGATCTTCTGAGCATGAGGTCGACGTGTGGTTCGGAGCCCCTCGGGCACGATGATAGATCCCGCTGGACGCGGTTTCATCCCATACAGGCCTAGTGGCGCGGTCCACTCGTACTCTGCCACTTCGTACAACCAGCGTGCCTTTGCCAGTTCTTCCATCGCGAGAACTACGAGAGCCTGCGCGCGCCCTGGGCTCTGGTGTTCGGCGAGCACAGCGGCGTCTTCGACGAGCGCTACAGTGTTGGCCATCAGCGTCTTCCACCACTGACGCGCAAGCTCCGCACTGATCTTGTCGCGTTGGTCTTGTGTCATATCCGTATTATCGCTGGAAGCGGGTGCCGCTGCCTCGTTCGATTACCGGCTCTGCGCATTCTAGGTGGGGGTGAGGGGGTCAAGTCCGCCGGCGATCAGGAGCATGCGGAGCCGGTAGTTGTCGTAGTTGGTGAAGCCGCGGGCGATCCGGCGGGCGAGTTCGATGAGCCCATTCACGGCCTCGGTGCCGCCGTTGGATGAGCGTCCTGTCGCCCAGTAGGCCAGGAACGCGGCTCGCCACTGGGTGAGGGTGCGGCCGAGGCGGGCGATTTCGGGGATCGGGCAGGACGGGAACGATTCGAGAACCTTCTCGGCGATCTTGTGCCCTTCGACCAGGTTGGGGTGCCGGTAGGCGTCGCGGAGCTGCTGGGCGGCGTGCCAGGCGACTTCAACTTCAACGTGCTCCTCCCTCGTCGCGAACGCCGCGTCGAGCCGGGACCGCTGCCTGTCGGTGAGGCGCTCCCGTCCGGCGCGGAGGATGTTGCGGATCCCGTAGAGCGGATCTCCCTTGCAGCCGCGATGGCCGAGGGTGTCTTGCTGGACGCGGCGACGGACGTCATCAACCGCGGCGGTGCCGAGCTTGACGACGTGGAACGCGTCCAGCACCGCGGTCGCGTCGTCGAGTTCGTCGTCGAGGGCCTTCTTGTAGCCGGCGAACGGGTCAAGAGCTGCGATCTTCACCCCGGCACGGAACTGTTCGTCCCGCTCCTTGATCCAGTCTGCGTACGCCTTCGAGGATCGACCTGGCACCAGGTCCAGCAGTCGCGCCCGCACGCGTCCCGTGGCGTCTCGGGTCAGGTCGACCATCCCGGTCAGCTCCTTCGGACCGCGCCCGCCGTCGGCGACGGGCTTCGTGGACACGTGATGCCACAGGTGCTCGTCCACGCCGAGCACTTCTACGCCATCGAACCGGCCAGGGTCCTGCTCGCGGCGCTGCAACTCGGCCTCCACGTGCGTCCAGACCGTGCGCCACGCGACGCGCAGCTGCCGAGCGACACCGCGCACTGACGCGTTCTCGCGGCGCATCTGCGCCACCGCCCACGCCACCGCGCGAGCCGTCAGCGCTTTGTTGGCCGCCGCGACGGCCGGGTTCTGCTCCGTGAATGAGCGCACCCCGCACCCGTCCTGGCGACACCGCCAGCGGCGCTTGCGCCACCGGACCCGAACCGGAGTCCCGCCCATCGGGGCGTCCGTCAGAACGAGCACCTTCCGTCCCGCCGACTCCGCGACCACTCCGCACTCAGGGCAGCCGACCGGACCCGGCGGCGACTCGGCATCGATCACGAGCACGCCATCGCCGCGACGCTCGACCCCGGCCACCCGGAGCCCGTCGAGTCCGACGAGCAGGTCGCAGCGATCACAGTAGACAGCAGAACATGGGCGCGCGGCGGCGCAGCGCGTAGCATCAGGCACGGGTCGAGGTCTCCGGACGAACAGGTTGCTTGGTCGCTACCGATCCTCCGGGCCTCGACCCACCTCACCCCGTCACGCCACGCCCGAGCGCCTCACCCCACCCAGAATGCGCAGAGCCCGATTACCTTGCTCTCATCACCGCGGTGCTGCGTCGGCATGTCAGTGGGTTCAGGCAGACTTCAGGTATGGCCGCTGAGGACGAATCATCGCAGCTCGAATCCTTCGAGCCCGCGCGCGTTCATCTGCGGTCCGCGGTTGAGGCGCGCCGTAGGCTGTCAGATGGATGGAACGGCTTCCTCGATAGCGGTCCCTTCGATGTAAAGGTGCGTACTGCCCCGGATGGGTCCGGTGAGCTGTGGGCAGTCGCAGACTCGCGCGCCGACATCATGCGTGAGCTGCAGACCCAGGTGCGGATCTTCCTGACCTCAGTCAAGGCTGCGATGGATGCCGCGATCGTGGCGGCAGCCGAGACTGTCTGCGCTTCGCTGGTGCCCATTGATCCTGCCCTTCACCGGATGCCTCTGTGTGAAACCCGACAGGAGTTCGACGCGCTTGTGCCGCAAGGACACCTCCTTGGACTTCGTCCGGATCAGGTTCGTGTCTTGCACGAGCTGCAGCCGTATCAGGGAGGCGACGGGAATCGCGACTACATCGGCCGCGTGATGGCCCACCTCGCGGAAGCTCTCGCTGTTGTCGAGACGGATGGGCAGCTCGTATCCGCATGGGCTACGAACTCTTCCCCGGAACTCCAGGTACCCGACGGCGCGAGCATCGACTCTGTATCGGTGGAGCCGAGCGGACTGTTGTCAGAGGGCAAGCTCCTGGCCCGGTTTCGTGTCACACCATCAGGCGCTGTGGCCGATACGCGGATACGTCCGAACGTCGCTCTCGACGCCGTGCTCAACGCGCCACCTTGGCCGATTGACCTCGATGACACTTTGAACAAACGCACCAGCGGACTGCTTGCCATCGCCCGCCGCCTGCTTGAGGGCCTCGAACGTTCCGTCAGCACTCCGACGTTCATCCAGCAGTTCGGTCGCCTTGACGACATCGCGCCGGCCAGAAGCACGAGCGTCTGGTTACCGGTGCAGTTTGACGACCCTGGCCAGGAATCGGAGGTCCGCGAAGGTCTCGCACAATCGGACCTGAATCTGGCGAGCTATCGCGGAGACGACGGCACGTACACGCTGCTTCGTTTGGACGGGGACGTCGTTTTCGGCCGCGAGATTCCCGAGGCCTCCCCACCTGAACCATCGGTCGAAGTCGGCATCGGAGTCGAGTGGGCATCGCTCGAGGCGGCCGCCGCCCTCGGGCTGCCGGACTTCGTGTTCCGTCCCAAGGTCGTGCAGAAAGGTTCTGGCCTGCGAGAGATCGGCGATGGCACCCTCATCACCGGAGGGCGCGGGATCGCTCTCCAAGTAAAGGCACGGGAGGGCGCTACCGACAATGCTCAGCGCGAAGCGAGCTGGCTGACAAAGAAGGCAGCTGAGGGCTTGCGGCAGGCCCACGGCACGATCCGCTCCACGCTGAACGACCCAGACCTCACGCTGACGAACCTCCGTGATCGTACTGTGCGGCTGCCAGGCGACTCCATTGACTGGGTTCCCGTGGTCATCTTGGATCATCCCGATCCGCCGCATGACATCATTCCCGACCGGGAGCCCGACAAGCATGGGCTCATCCTGCTGCGCCGCGACTGGGAGTTCCTCTGGAGGCAGCTGCGCTCGGTCTCCGCGATCGTCGACTACGCCTACCGGGTTGCGAACGATGATCGAGTACCACTCGGCACGGAAGCCAGTCGATACTTCGACCTCGCGGATAGGGATGCCCGCGCGGAGCCGGAGCGTATCGAACCATGGATGGTCGGCATCGGCGACTTCTGGCAGATCAGTGAGCCGAGGTTGCCTCGCGAGCCAGTCGATACCAGTGACGAGGTCGGGCACGACGTGTTCCATCGGATTCTGGAAGACGTCGCGGCCACCGACTTCACCGGCGACGAGCAGATTCGAGTCGAGGTGCTGGCGCTGATCGACCAGGTCGCCGCCACCCACCGAGCTGAACTTGGTCGGACGCTGCTGCGGCGCATCGACCACTGTGCTCTGGCTCCCGCCGATACTCTGCGCGCGCAACATCGTGTCGTGTTCCTTGACCACGGCCGAGGGCCTTGACCCCGGATCGTGGACACGGTGTCATTTCGGTTATGCCGCTTCCGTGAGGGTAGCTGATCTCGCGGCCGCGTAGGTGTTCTCGTAGCTGTTCGGGGTGATCTGGCCGATCGCGGAGTGGCGTCGGCGCGTGTTGTATCGGTTCGTCCACCGGAACACGGCCCGGTAGGCGGTGGCTTGATCGGGGAACGCCGACGCGCCTTGGAGGAGCTCGCGTTTGAGCGCGGCGTTGAAGCTCTCGGCCAGCGAGTTGTCGGCGCTCGTGCCCACCGCGCCCATGGACTGGGTCACCTTGAGCTGCTCGCAGAGTGCTGCGTAGGCTTTCGACGCGTAGACCGAGCCGTGGTCGCTGTGGAACACTGCGCCGGCCAGCGATCCGCGGTCGCGGTGCGCGCCGCGGAGAGCGCCTTCGACGAGTTCGGTGCGCATGTGGTCGGCGACCTGCCAGCCGGCGAGCTTGCGCGACCCGAGGTCGATGCAGGTCGCCAGATACAGGTTGCTGCCGTCCGCGATGGGGAGGTAGGTGATATCGCCGACATACCTGCGGTTCGGCTCCCCGGTGCTGAAGTCCCGCCCGATCAGGTCGGGGAACTTCCGTCCGGACTGGTCCGGGATCGTGGTCTTCACCCGGCGGCGCAGTCGGATCCCCGCGAGCGCGTGTTCCCGCATCACCCGAGCGACCCGCTTATGATTCACCCGCCCGGCGGCGGGGACGCCGTCGTTGAGGTCGGCAGTGATCCTCGGTGCCCCGTAGGCGCGGTCCCCACCCTGCGCGGGGTCCTGCAGCACCCGGATCCGTGCCGCCAACCGGGCGTCGTCCGCGGCTCGCGCGGCCCGTCCCGGGGCTGCGGCCAGCCACGCGTAGAACGAGGACCGGGCGATCTCGATGACCTCACACAACCGCTTCACGCCGTAGGCGTCCTTGTGGTCCTCGACGAACTGGAAGCGGTTCACCAGTTCGTCTCCGCAGCGAAATACTTCGCCGCCTGACGGAGGATGTCCCGCTCCGTCTCGAGCTTGACCTGCTCCGCTCTCGAGACCGCTAACTCGGCTTCCAACCGGATGATCCTCGCCGCCTGCGACTCCGACCGCACCGACACCGGCGGCGACACCGAACCGGCCGCAGCGGTCCCGGATCCGAGCTTGTCGACCCATTCCTTCAACGCACCACGGGAGATCCCCAAATCGGCCGCGATCGCTTTCAGCGTCGCGCCCGGCGTGGACTCGTACAAATCCACCGCACGCTGCCGGAACTCGTCCGTGTAGTTCTTCCTTGCCATCCCTCAGATTCTCGCTTCCCCAGCATCGTGTTGGAATCAGCGTGTCCAAGATCAGGGGTCAAGCCCCCGACTCCACCTGGCGTTCAGTGTGTATTCCCAATTCACCGGTTATCACCGGCAGCTGTACGAGACTTGGCTGCTCCTTCGGCGGCAGGGATTCCTTCAGGCATCTAACACCGCTGGGCCCGACTATCCATGGTCGGTTGGTGTCCTGCTCACACCGCGGCCTGACGGCCACCGGCTGTGGGACACGACCGTGTTCGCAACAAACAGTGGGCCTGCCTACGATCAGGACGAGTTCGCTCGCCTTGAGCAAGTGTTCGCGGAGAGCCGGGGGCATGATGATGCCGTCTCGTGACTGGAAGATGACCAGCGAAGCGGACCTGAGAACATCTGCGCAATGTGATCGTGGGCGGAGGTCGGCTCAGCACCCCTGGTGTCGGTGACAGCCACATCCCGGATCAAGATGAGCCGCGTAAGGCGCGAGGGGGACTGCTGCATGGGTAGGTGACATCTGATCTGGCTTGCCCGAGGGGATGGCCTGGAAGGATGGCATCGTGCCAAAGCCCTATCCCACCGAGTTCCGTGACGACGTCGTGCGCGTCGCGCGCAACCGCGAGCCCGGAGTGACGATCGAGCAGATCGCGAAAGACTTCGGGGTCCACCCGATGACGCTGCAGAAGTGGTTGCGTCGCGCCGACATCGACGAGGGCGCGAAGCCCGGCCAGTCGCGGTCCGAGGCGGTCGAGATCCGGGAGCTGAAGAAGCGGAACCGGTTGCTCGAGCAGGAGAACGAGGTTCTTCGGCGGGCGGCGGCGTATCTGTCGCAGGCGAACCTGCCGGGAAAAGGTTCTACCCGCTCGTGACGGAGCTCGACGCTGACGGGATCCCCGTCGTGGTGACGTGTCGGGTTCTCAAGCTCTCCCGCCAGCCCTACTACCGGTGGCTGGCCGACCCCATCACTGAAAGCGAGGTGGTGGAGGCGTATCGCGCGAACGCGCTGTTCGACGCGCATCGCGAGGACCCCGAGTTCGGGCATCGGCTCCTCGCGGACGAGGCACGCGACGCCGGCGAGGCGATGTCGGATCGGACCGCATGGCGGATCGCCTCCATGAACGGGTGGTTCAGCGCGTTCGGCAAGCCCAAGCGGGGTAGGAGCCGCCGGCCCGGCCCGCCGGTTCACGACGACCTCTGCGCCGTGGTCGATGAGGACGGTCGGACCCGGCATGTGTTCGCCGCGGACGCGCCGAACCAGCTCTGGCTGACGGACATCACCGAGCACAAGACCGTGGAGGGCAAGCTCTACCTCTGCGCGATCAAGGACGTCTACTCCGGCCGGATCGTCGGATACTCGATCGACTCGCGGATGAAGTCGCGGCTGGCCGTTCAGGCGCTCGAGAACGCCGTCCAGGTGCGCGGCGACGTCGCCGGCTGCGTGGTCCATTCGGACAGGGGATCTCAATTCCGAAGCAGGAAGATGCTCCGCGCTCTGGCCCGCCACCGCATGGTCGGGTCCATGGGCAAAGTCGGCTCCAGCGGAGACAACGCCGCGATGGATAGCTTCTTCGCGTTGCTGCAGAAGGAACGTCCTCGACCGCCGCTCCTGGACCACACGCGAACAGCTGCGGATCGCGATAGTGACCTGGATCGAGCGGACCTACCACCGCCGACGCCGTCAAGCCCGCCTGGGCCGTTTGACGCCCATCGAGTTCGAGACCATCATGAACACGACCGTCGCACTGGCGGCGTGACTACAACCTGTCACCTATCCATGCAGCAGACCCGCGCGAGGATCTGCATGCGATGCTCACGCAGGACTTCGACCAGCTCCTAACCCGCGCTGAGACCGAGCTGACTGAGCTAACCACGCGGCGAAGCACGCTGGAAGCAGAGCAGACCAAGCTGCTGCGCGCTCACCTCGCCGACGCCGTCCCACTCGACGTCCTCAAACTCGAGCAGGACCGCATTCGGGCCGAGCTGGAACAGATCGGGTACCGCATCACCGCACACCACGGCGACTACGCCGACGCCAAAGCGCACTTGGACGACGCACTGGGTCTGCTCGGCGACGTCGCATCGGTCTACGAACGAGGCGACGACCACACCAGACGCCTGCGCAACCAGGCGTTCTTCACCAAGGTCTACATCGACGAAGACGGCGAGGTCCGCGCGCACAACGCGCAGCCCTTCAACATGCTCCTCGACCCGGTCGTCCACACCCAGGCACGCAACCGAGCGAAGAACCCCGGCGCCTACACCGGCCTGGCCCAAACATGCGACACCGCTGATCACGGTGTCGCATGTTCAAACTTCGAACACTGGGTGCCCCCGACAGGAGTCGAACCTGCGACCTACGGTACCGGAAACCGGCGCTCTATCCACTGAGCTACGGAGGCATCGGAGAGCCATGCTAGCAGTCCGACGGACCACCCGTTGACCACCACCGGCCGCGCTCGCGTGTCACCGTCGACACGGGGCGCGGACGGGTCGGTATCAGCCCTCGCTCGGGACGAATGCGTCCGCGAGCCGGCTCAGGAACGCGTCGACCTCGGCCGCGGCGTACCCGGGCCGGTGCGAGGTACCGGTGAACCGCACCTCCCGCACGGCCTCCGCCCGCAGGACGTCGGGAACGTCGGCCACGACACCCGACTCGAGTTCGGTGAGCGCGTCCACGACGTGCACGAGATACGTGTCCACCTCGCGCATGTCGTACCCGGGTGCACGGACGACCTCCCCGAAGCGGATGTCGGCCGCCTCGGTCGCCGTGAGTCGCCCCGTCACCGTCGGCTGTTCGAGCTCGTCGTCGTCGAAGGCGATCGCGATGCGATCGAGCAACGCATCGACCTCGGACTGCAGGTACCCGTCGTGGTAGCGCGTCGGTGCGAACCGCGCCCCGCGCACCGTCTCCACGATCCAACGACGTGCGGCGCGTCGGTCCGGGGCCCCGTCCAATGCGTCGACGTCCAGCGCGACGGCCGCCAGGAACTCGTCGACCTCGGCCATGTCGTACCCGTTCGAGAACCGATCCACGCCGAACGCGGCGTTCGTGATGTCCTCGCTGCGCATATCCGGCAACCCCTCTCCGACGGCACCCGCCGCCATCGACTCGCGGACGGCTCGGTCGAACCCGTCCGGCGCGGACCGGTGGCTCCGGTCCGATCGCACAGTTTAGACATCGCGCGTTTCGCCACCACCGCCATCCGGTGAACGACATCTCCTCCGATGGTCTGTCGACGCCGTTCATCCGGCATGACTACCGTGGACGAGCGGCCGTTCGGTCGGCCGCGCGAACCCCGACGACGAGGAGTGCCGGTGCGAAGGACCTTGCTGACGATGATGTTCGGCGTGCTCGTCCTGCTCGGCTTCACCGTCGTGCCCGCGGCCCATGCCGCGACGCCCGTGACGGTGGACGGCGTCGTCACCGACGAGACCGGCTCGATCTCGTCGAGCGAGCGCACCGACCTCGAGACATCGATCGAGGCGCTGCGGGGCGAGACGGGCGTCACGCTCTACATCGTCGTCGTCGACCGATTCGAGAGCCCGAGCGACGGATTCGACTGGGCGACGGCGGTCGCCGAACGGAACGCGCTCACCTCGTCCGACATCATCATGTACGTCGGCATGTCCGACCTCGAGACCGGGCTCAATGCGACCGAGGAGGTCGGGCTGAGCGACCAGCAGTTCTCGGCGATCGAACGCGAGTACATCCCCCGGCTCGACGACGGTGACGTCGCCGGTGCGGCGCAGTCCGCGGTCGCGGGGCTCGAGCGAGCGCTCACCGGAGCATCCGGCGGCACGACCCAGCAGACGAGCGGCACGAACGGCGGAAGCTCGTCCGACACCGGCGCCCCGGTGGCCGTCATCGGTCTGCTCGTGATCGTCGCCGTCGTCGTCCTCGGAATCGGGACGTGGCTCGTCGTGCGTGCCGTGCGTACCCGGACGGCGCGCAACGCGGGCGTCGCCGCGCGACGGCGCAACCTCGAGGAACTCGCGTCACAGGCGGCCGCGAGCCTCGTGCAGGCCGATGACCTCATCAAGACCTCCGAGCAGGAGGTGCTCTTCGCCGAGGCACAGTTCGGGGCCGACGCGGTGACGCAGTACCGCGCGGCGCTCGAGGACGCGAAACTTCGCGTCCAGGCCGCCTTCGGGTTCCAGGGCAAACTGCTCGACCACGTCGAGGACACCGAAGAGGAGAAACTCGCGTGGAACCGCGAGATCCTCGGTCTGACGAAGAGCGCGGGCGAACGCATCGCGGCCGAGGCCCAGACCTTCGAGAAGCTGCGCGACATGGAGCGCAACGCACCCGAACTGCTGCGCCAGGTGACGGGAGAGGCCGAGCGACTGAGCGCACAGATCGACGCCGCCGAGACGTCCCTCTCGGCCCTCCGGGAGCGCTACGCACCGACCGCCCTGACGACGATCGATGATGCCGTCAGACAGGCGCGCGGGCTCCTGCAACTCACGGTCGACGAGGCACAGCACGCCCAGGAAGCGCTCCGAACCGGCAAGCGGGGACACGCGGCCGTCGACATCGGCGACGCGCAGGAGGCGCTCGCTCAGACGGCCACGCTGCTCGGCAGCATCGAAGCGATGCGAGACGACCTGAACACGGCCTCGACGAGCATACGCTCGGAGATCACCGAGCTGCGCGCCGACATCGCCCGCATCGAGGCGTCCGGCGGGAGCCCGCTGCGCCCCGAACTCGCACAGCGGAACGCCGACGCCGTGCGACTCGCGCAGGACGTCGTCGCCACCGCCGAGGCCGAGGGGCAGGCACCGCCGGACCCGCTCGCGACGCTCGCTCGGCTCCGCGAGGCGAATCGCACGATCGACGAGGCCGTCCGCTCGACGACCGAGGAGGCCGTCCGGATCGACGGCGTCCGACGACGCCTCGAACGGGACACGCAGACTGCCCGTGCCCAGATCCGCGCCTGCGCCGACTACATCTCCTCCCACCGCGGCGTGGTCGGGGTGAACGCACGATCGCGACTCCAGCAGGCCGAGACCGAACTCGCCCGTGCCGGCACGCTCGCGGCCACCGATCCGGACGCGGCCCTCGAAGCGACCGGTGCCGCGATCCGCTACTCGAGCGCAGCGACCGACGAGGCGCGCCGTGAGGCGGACCAGGCCGAGCGCAACTACTACGGCGGCAGCACGTGGAACGGTGGCGGTTCCACCTGGGGCGCCGGCAGCAACGGCTCGTCCGACGCATTCATCGGCGGCCTCATCGGTGGCATCCTCGGCAGCGGCGGATCGAGCCGCGGCGGCGGCTTCAGTTCGTCGGGCGGCTCCAGGTCGCGCTCGAGCGGTGGGTTCCGCGCCTCCGGCGGCGGGTTCCGCTCGTCGAGCGGATTCCGGTCCTCCGGCGGCTCACGCAGCTCCGGCGGGTTCCGCTCCTCGGGCGGCGGCCGCCGCCGCTGATCCCCCACACCGCCGAGCCCGGTCGCCGACGAGCCCCGCCACCACGACCGCCGACCGTCCACGACATGCCCACCGACCAACCCCACGAAGGAGCATCAATGTCCGACAAGCAGTCCATCTTCGGTCGCATCAGCCAGCTGCTGCGAGCGAACATCAACGCGCTCATCGATCAGGCCGAAGACCCCGAGAAGATGATCGACCAGCTCATCCGCGACTTCTCGAGCAACATCCGCGAGGCCGAGTCGGCCATCGCCCAGACGATCGGCAACCTCCGCATGCTGGAGGACGACCACCGCGAGGACCTCCGTGCGGCCCAGGAGTGGGGCGGCAAGGCGCTCGCGGCGAGTGCGAAGGCCGACGAGTTCCGCTCGGCGGGGAACACGGTCGACGCCGACAAGTTCGACAACCTCGCGAAGGTCGCGATCTCCCGCCAGCTCGACGCGGAGAACGAGGCGCGCGCCGCCGAGCCGCAGATCACCTCCCAGACGGAGATCGTCGAGAAGCTCAAGTCGGGCCTCGACAACATGAAGCTCAAGCTGCAGCAGCTCACGTCGAAGCGGAACGAGCTCGCGGCCCGTGCGAAGACGGCCGATGCGCAGGTGCAGGTCAACAACGCCCTGCAGTCGATCAACGTGCTCGACCCGACGAGCGACCTCGGCCGTTTCGAGGACAAGGTGCGCCGGCAGGAGGCGCTCGCGCGCGGTCAGCAGGAACTGGCCGCCTCGAGCATCGACGCCCAGTTCAACCAGCTCGAGGACCTGGGCCAGCTCACCGAGGTCGAGGCGCGCCTGGCGGCCCTCAAGCAGGGTGGCGCGTCGCGACCGGCGATCGACGACGGCCGCTGATCGCATCGGCATCGTCGTTCGCGGCGATCGCCGATCGGCCGCCGACATCGAAGCGGCTCGGCGTCGCGCACCTGCGTGCGACGCCGAGCCGTCGATCCTCAGTCGTTGCGCGGCGGGGAACGGCGTTCGCCGATATCCGCCGCGTCGGGTGTGACGGCCTCAGCCGTCGATGGTTCGCGTGGCCCGTCGTTCGTCGCCGCGGGCGGAGCCGTTGATCGCGTACCTCATGCACACCTCGATCCCACCGGTCTTCCGATCGTGGGCGGCTCGTTCCGCCGACCGGCTCGGTCACGTTAGGACCGGTCGCTGTGAGCTCGCCGAGTCCGGGCGACACTAGAATCGTCGCGTCCGCACGTGAGGAGACGACAGTGCGTCAACTGCTGGAACGGGTGTTCCTCGACTCCCCGCTCTCGAGGCTCGGGGCGTTCGTCGCGACCCTCGTCGGCCTCGCCATCGGGTTCCCCCTCTCGACCGGGCGCGTCGAGGTCCACGACGGGCTCATCGTCTGCCGCGGCCTGCCGAAATGGGCGTTCCGACGCGGTGGCACGTGCGTCGGTCGCGTCTATCTGACGCGCGACGTCGTGGGCGAGCGCACGTTCCGCCACGAGCGCGTCCACGTTCGCCAGTGGCGACGCTACGGCTTCCTCTTCCCCGTGCTCTACTGGGCCGCGGGCCTCGACCCGCTCCGCAACCGCTTCGAGATCGAGGCCGGTCTGGAGGACGGCGGCTACATCAAGCGCCGCCGCCCCACTCCCCCGACGCCCCCGACAACGACCTGACCGGCCCAAGCCCGCGCCCCGTCCGCGCCTCCAACGGCGTTCCGGGTGGTTTTCGGGGTTCCGGGGCACCCGGAACCCCGAAAACCACCCGGAATCCGGGGTCAGGCCCAGCCCGGTGCACGGCGGTTCTGCCACTCCAGCTCGCGCTCGAGGATCGCGGCGAGGCGGAGCAGGCCGATCTCGTCGCCCGGCCGGCCGATCGCCTGGACCCCGACGGGCAGCGGGTCCGCCGCGACGGGCATCGAGATCGCGGGCAGCCCGCTCACGTTCACGTACGAGGTGAACGGCGTGTAGCGCACCTGCTGCTCGAAGTTGCGTTCGCCGTCGGCCTCGTCGTACCAGCCGAGCGGCCGCGGTGACATCGCGAGCGCGGGCGTGAGGACGGCGTCGAACCCCGAGTACGCCTCGACCACGCGTGACTCGAACGCCGCGAGCGCGCCCAGTGCGCCCGCGAGCGCCCCCGCCGGGAGCGCGCGGCCGACACCGACGAGCCACCTCGTGAGCGGCTCCACCCGTTCGAGCGTCTCGTCGTCGACGGGCAGCGCCGCCGCGCCGCCCTGCCACACGGCGCGGAACGCCTCGGCGTAACCGATGTCGTCGACGCCGCCGATACGCTCCACCCGGTGCCCGAGGCGTTCGAGCAGTCGCGCCGTGTCGTCGAGCGCCGCGAGGCTCGCGTCGTCGACGTCGATCGGGGTCCACGGCGCCCAGGGTGACCACGTCGAGACGGCGATGCGCAGCGTGTCCGTCCTCGCCGTGCGTTCGAGCGCCGCCAGGTAGCTCGCCTCAGCTCCCGGTGCCCGGAGCGTGTGGGGCCACGTCGCGTCGCGCGGTCCGATCATGCCGTCCAGCAGGAGCGCCGTGTCGGCGACCGAGCGCGCGATCGGCCCCGCCACGGGAAGACCCGCGAGCGCGCCGACGCCGGAGCCGCCCGGCACGCGACCGCGTGATGGCTTGAGCCCGACGAGACCGCACGCGGCGGCGGGGATGCGGATCGAACCGCCGCCGTCGGACCCCGGGGCGAACGGCAGGAGTCCCGCCGCGACCGCGACGGCCGCGCCGCCCGAGGAGCCGCCGGGCCCGAGCCGTTCGTCCCACGGATTGCGTGCGGGAGGCCCGATCCGGTTCTCCGTGTAGCTGGGGAACCCGAACTCCGGGCAGTTCGTCTTGCCGAGCGACACGCCGCCCGCGGCGTCCATCGTCGTCACGAGGAGGTCGTCGTGGTCGGCGACGACATCGACGAACGGCACCGAGCCGTAGCTCGTCGGCACGCCCGCCCGCGCGACGAGATCCTTGTCGCCGAACGGCAGCCCCCACAGGGGCGCCGCGAGTTCGTCACCCCCGGACGGATCGCCCGCCGCCCGCTCCGCGTCGAGTCGCGCGGCGCGTTCCAGTGCCCGGTCGCGCGTGATGGTCGTGAAGGCGCGCAGTCGCCCGTTCGCGCGCTCGAGACGGTCGAGGCCGTGTCGCGTGAGCTCGCTCGCCGTCAGCTCGCCCCGGGCGAGCAATCGCCGCAGTTCGACCGCCGAACGTTCGTGCAGTTCGGTCATGACCGTCCCTCCTCGTCGTCCGCGCCCGTCCCGGCGTCCACGCGCCAGTCGATGGGCGGTGCGCCCTGTGCCTCGAGCGCGTCGTTCACGCGCGAGAACGGCCGCGAGCCGAAGAACCCGCGCGAGGCGGACAGCGGGCTCGGGTGCGGCGTGGCGATGATCGGCACGCCGGGCAGGATCGGCGCGAGGTTCTGCGCGTCCCGTCCCCACAGGATCGCGACGAGCGGGCCGCCGCGGTCCGCGAGCGCGCGGATCGCGCACTCGGTCACCCGCTCCCAGCCCCGGCCACGGTGCGAGGCGGGCGTGCCCGGGGCGACCGTGAGGACGCGGTTCAGGAGCAGCACGCCCTGATCGCTCCACCGCGTCAGATCGCCGTGCGCGGCGGGCGGGATGCCGAGGTCGTCGTGCAGTTCGCGGTAGATGTTCTGCAGACTGCGCGGGATGGGGCGCACGTCGCGGGCGGTCGCGAACGAGAGGCCGATCGGGTGGCCGGGGGTCGGGTACGGGTCCTGCCCCACGACGAGCACGCGCACGTCCGCGAGCGGGCGCTCGAACGCGCGCAACACGAGGTTCCCCGCCGGCAGGTAGCCGCGCCCCGAGGCGACCTCCTCGCGGAGCATGTCGCCGAGCGCCTTCAGCTCACCCTGGACGGGCTCGAGCGCGCGTGCCCAGCCCTCGTCGATCGACCCGTCGGCCGCGAGTTCGCGAAGGCTCCGTCCGGCGCTCACGACTCGATGCCGTGGTGGGCACTCGACACGACGACCTCGCCGTTGTCCGCGAGGCGTGCCTGCCAGACGCTGCCCGTTCCGAACACGTCGAGCGACCCGTCGGCGACGGCGAGCACGGTGTCCTCGTCGATCACGAGCGCGCGGTCGACGGTGCCGGACTCGACGAGCGCGAGCACGCGGCCGAGGAGCCCCGCGGCCGCACCGCCCGTATCGATCGTGACGTCGACGAGGCCGAGTCCGGCGACGACGGCCACCTCGGCGGGCTCGTCGGCAGCGCTCGGCGCGAGCCGGACGCCGTCCAGCACGGTGCCGCCGAGCACGGCGGACTGGCCCGCCACGGCCGCTCCCGCCGCGATGCCCACGAACGGCACCTCCTCGCTCACGAGGCGGCGCAGGTCGACGACGGCCTCGCGGACGAGGCCGAGGAGGGGCACGGCGCTCGTGCCCACGAGCAACACGCCGTCGGCGCGCAGGAGGGCCTCGCGCGCCGCGTCCGAGGTGGCCTCGGGCACCTCCGGGCCCGGCGCGGCGTACACGTCGACGCGGCCCGCGCCCGCGCGCTCGAGCACCCCGACGAGCTCGGCGGTCGGGTCGCCGTCGGCGAGGACGACGAGCTGCGGTGCGCGCTCGGCGCGTTCGCGTGCGGAGCGCACGAAGCGGTCGAGCGCCTCGCGCGTCCCCGGTCCGAGGCCACCGCCCGCGAGCAGCAGGCTCACGACCGCTCCCCCGGTCCGCGGACCTCGAGCGGGCCGCGGACGAGCTTGTAGTGCGCCGCCTGCGCGATCGGGCGGACGACGATCTTGTCGAGGTTCACGTGGCCCGGCAGCTCGAGCGTGCCCGCGATGACGAGGGCGATGTCGCCCGCGACGAGGGGATGGTCGACGTCCTCGTAGATCCGCTCCGCCGCGTCGGCATCGCCACGCAGCCGCACCTTCGAGAACTCGGGCGTGTGGACGAGGCCGGGCGCGATGTCGGTGACGCGGATCGGTTCGCCCGCGAGTTCGAGGCGCAGCACGTCGACGAGCGCGGCCTCGGCGGCCTTCGCGGCGGAGTAGCCGGCGCCGCCCTCGTAGCGAACCGAGGCGGCCGTCGATGTGACCGTCACGATGTCGGCGTGCACGAAACCGTTCGCGTCGGCGCTCGCCCCCTCACGCAGGAGCGGCAGGAGCGTCGCGATGACGTCCTTCGTCGCGAGCACGTTCGTCTCGAACATGCGCCGCCAGTCGTCCTCGGAGCCCTGCTCGACGCTCTCGACGCCGAGCGCACCGCCCGCCACGTTCACGAGCGCCTGGACGGGCCCGATCTCGGCGACGCGCGCCGTGAGCCGCGCGACGTCGTCGGGTGACGTCAGGTCGGCGACGACCGGCTCGACCCCCGTCTCGGCGGCGAGCGCGTCGAGCCGGTCCGCGCGACGCGCCGTCGCGACGACCTCCCAGCCGCGACGGCGCAGCTCGCGCGCGGTCGCCTCGCCGATGCCGCTCGACGCCCCCGTGACCACCGCCCGCCGCGTCGTCCGCTCCGTCACCGCATCGTCCGTCGTCTGCGCATTCATGTCTCCATGCTGCCACGCACACCACCCCGTCGCCGCCGCGCGTGACCGTGCGCGACGACGCCGGTTGCCCGCCGGACGGTACCTCGGGATACTTGCGTCGCAACCACCCAGCGACGTGCAGGAGCACCCCTCGATGACGCAACACTTCGAAACCCGCCAGATCCACGCGGGGGCCGCCCCGGACCCGACCACGAACGCGGTCGTCACGCCCATCTACCAGACGACCTCCTTCGTGTTCGACAGTGCACAGCACGCGGCAGATCTGTTCTCGCTCGCACAGCCCGGCAACATCTACACGCGCATCACGAACCCGACGACCGCGGTGCTCGAGGCCCGGCTCGCCTCGCTCGAGGGAGGCTCCGGTGCGCTCGCGCTCGCCTCGGGGCAGTCAGCCGAGACGTTCGCCGTCCTGAACATCGCGGGCGCGGGCGATCACATCGTCTCCTCGACGTCGATCTACGGCGGCACCTACAACCTGTTCAAGTACACGCTCGCGAAGCTCGGCATCGAGACGACGTTCATCGAGGACCAGAACGATCCCGAGGCGTGGCGCGCCGCCGCGCGCCCCAACACGAAGCTGTTCTTCGCCGAGACGATCGGCAACCCCGCCGTCAACATCCTCGACATCGAGCCCGTCGCCGCCGTCGCGCACGACGTCGGCGTGCCCCTCGTCGTCGACAACACGGTCGCGACGCCGTACCTCATCCGTCCCATCGAGCACGGTGCTGACATCGTCGTGCACTCGGCCACGAAGTACCTCGGCGGCCACGGCGCCGTCGTCGGGGGCGTCATCGTCGACGGTGGCACGTTCCCGTGGTCGCAGCACGTCGACCGCTTCCCGGGCCTCACGGAGCCGGACCCGAGCTACGACGGGCTCAGCTACACGACCGCGCTCGGCGATGCGAACGCGTTCCACCTCAAGGCCCGCGTGCAGCTCCTGCGTGACATCGGCCCCTCGATCGCCCCCGCGAGCGCGTGGCAGATCCTCCAGGGCGTCGAGACCCTCAGCCTGCGGGTCGAGCGCCACGTCCAGAACGCGAAGCGCGTCGCCGAGTGGCTCGAGTCGAACGAACGCGTCGCGTCGGTCAACTACGCCGGCCTCCCGTCGAGCCCGTGGCACGAGCTCGCGAACCACTACGCGCCGCTCGGGGCAGGCGCGATCCTGTCGTTCGAGCTCAAGGGTGGCGTCGACGCGGGGCGGCGCCTCATCGAGTCGGTCGCGCTGTTCAGCCACCTCGTGAACATCGGTGACGTGCGTTCGCTCATCTCGCACCCCGCATCGACGACGCACTCGCAGTTGACGCCCGAACAGCTCCTGAGCGGCGGGATCACCCCGGGGCTCGTTCGCCTGTCGATCGGGCTCGAGCACGTCGACGACATCATCGGCGACCTCGATCAGGCGTTCGCGAAGGTCTTCGCCTGACGCCGGCGGATCGGGCTCGAACGGGGCGTCACGTCATGTGACGCCCCGTTCGGCGTCATACCGGCGCCGTCGGTCCGGGGTGGTGTCGTGCGTCCTCTAGGCTCGAGGGGTCATGCACTGGTCAGATCACGACGACTCACCGCGCCTCGGCCCGATCCGCTCGGACGAGCTGCGTGCTGCGTCGTTGCGCCCGCCGGTGACGGGCGCGTGGCGCGACGGGGAGCCCGTCGGGGACCGCCGCTTCGCGTGGCTGGGTTCGTTCGACTTCGAGCACGGCGGACAGGTGCCGCTCCTTCGCATCGCGTACGAGAGCTGGGGTGAGTTGAACGCGGACGCGTCGAACGCCGTCCTCGTCCTCCACGCGCTCACGGGTGACTCGCACGTCGAGGGCGCGGCGGGTGCCGGCCACTCGACGGTGGGTTGGTGGCCGGGACTCATCGGCCCCGGGCTCCCGCTGGACACCGACCGCTACTTCATCGTCGCCCCCAACATGCTCGGCGGGTGCCAGGGCTCGACGGGGCCGGCGAGCCTCGACGACCGCGGTGAGGAGTACGGCGCCGACTTCCCGCACACGACGGTGCGCGATCAGGTCCGTGCCCAGGCCCTCCTCGCCGATCACCTCGGCATCGAGCGCTTCGCGGCGGTCATCGGCGGCTCGATGGGCGGCATGCACGCGCTCGAGTTCTCGATCATGCACCCGCAGCGCGTCGCGAAGCTCGTCGTCCTGAGCGCGCCCGCACTCCTCGACGCACAGACGATCGCGCAGAACACGCTGCAGGCCGACGCGATCCGCCTCGATCCGTGGTTCCACGGTGGCCGCTACTACGACGAGCCGGCCGGGTTCGGTCCGCACCGCGGACTCGCCCTCGCGCGTCGCCTCGCGATGCTCGGCTACCGCTCGCAGACGGAGCTCGACGACCGCTTCGGTCGTTCCTGGCAGTCGAGCCTCGCGCCGGGTGAGGACGGCGGACGGTACGCCGTCGAGTCGTACCTCGACTTCCACGGCAACCGGTTCACCCGGCGCTTCGACGCGAACAGCTACATCACGCTCACGCAGGCGATGAACTCCCATAACGTGGGGCTCGGTCGGGGTGGCGTGGAGCGCGCACTCGATCTCGTCGAGGCGGAGACGCTCGTCGTCGGGATCGACTCGGACTCGCTGTTCCCCGTCTCGTCGCAGCACCGCATCGCGGCGGGGATCCGTAACAGTTTCACGCGCGACGAGGCGCTCGTGATCTCCTCACCGTTCGGTCACGACGGGTTCCTGCTCGAGATCCATCACGTTGGTGACGCGATCCGCTCGCTCCTCGCGCGCTGACGCAGGCGGCCCAGTTCGCGGGCGCTCCACACGAGGAGCACGACGTACAGCACGTTGCGGGCCACGAGGACGAGCACGAGGAACGGGGATCCGCCCGTGACGCCGTCGTAGCCCCACGGATAGACGATCTGTGTGAGGCCTGCGACGAACAGGCCGCCGACCGCGGGAACGAACGCACGTTTCGCGTCCCACACGATGAGGACCGCGACGACGGCGCCGATCCACGTCGCGAACTGCGGCGAGCCGACCTTGTTCGTCACGATGAGCGCGAGGACGAGGCCGAACACGAGCGGCGGGAGCACCCGGGCGGCACTCGCGCCGGAGCGCCGGGCCATGACACCGAGCACGACGAACAGGACGACCACGGCCGCCATGAGCGCCGAACCGAGCGCCGACAGCTCGGCCGTGAGGGGCCCCGTGATCTGGAACGTCTTGATGTCGGTGTCGTACGCGACCCGGTAGCCGCCCACGCCGAACGCGTCGGCGAGCATGACGGGCGCGGCGACGATCGACTCGATCTGCAGTCCGCGCCCCGTCTGCTGCGTGACGAACGAGAGCACGGCGGGCCATCCGCCCGCAAGCACCGCGCCACCCACGACGAGGACGCACACGACCGCGGCGCCGACGATCGCGCGCACTCGCGCTCGATCCGCGACCGCGACGACGGCGAGGAACGCCGCCGCCGGCCAGACCTTGATCCACGCCCCGATCGTGAGGAGTGCACCCGCCACGCCGGGCGAGCGTCGCAGCGCGAGGAGTCCGACGACGACGAACGGGACGACGATCGCGTCGATGCGTCCGAGCGCGATCGGGCCGAGGAGGAGCGTGAACGCGAGCCACCACCAGGCGGCGAGGCGACGGACACCGCCGCTCGGCCCGCTGGGGCGGACGAGCGTCAGGACCGTGAGGACGATCGCGTTCGCGACGCCGACGACGACGAGCCACGCGAGCCCGTAGTGCTCGCGACCGCCGAGGCCGTGGGCGATGAGATCGGCCGCCCGCATGGGCACGAGGGCGAGGAGCGGGTAGACGAAGGGTTCGTCGATCCCGGGGACGGTGCCCGCGTCCATGCGCGCCATCCAGTCGGGATAGACGGCGAGGACGTCACCGTACGGATTGGACGCGGAGGTCAGGTTGACGACGCGGTGGAGCACGTGGACACCGAGGGCAGTGAGCCAGATCAGCACGATCTGCGTCCACACTGCGACGTGGATGCCCGGCGCGCTCGCCCTCGACGGGCCCGTCATCGCGCGAGCACCGCCGCGATGACGCCGGAGAGCGCGTCCGCGACGTCGAGGGCCGTCACCGGCCCGCCGACGGGCCGGTGCGCACGGCTCACGTCGTCGAGCACGTCGTCGGCCGGCGCGGCCGGGTCGAGGACGCGCGCGGCGGCGAGTGCCCCGGCGCGCCCGTGCAGCCAGGCCGCGGCCGCCGCCAGTTCGGCGAGCGGCGGAACGGGGTCGCGATGCGCGGCCGTCGCTCCGAGCGCCCCCACGAGTCCCGCGAGCACGTCGCCGGTGCCGGCCACGGCGAGCCACGAGGTCGGCGCGACGACCACGGCGAGGGTGTCGGGGGACGCGACGATCGTGCGGTGTCCCTTCGCCACGACGACCGCGCCGGTCGCTCGCGCGACCTCGGCGGCGATCCCCTCCGGATCGCCCTCGACGTCGCGCACGCGGATGCGGCGGCCCACAAGCCGGGTCGCGAGTTGCGCGAGCTCGCCCGCGTGCGGGGTGAGGACGGCGCCCGGCACGGCCGGGTCCTCGGTCGGGACGGCCTGCAGGGCCGTCGCGTCGAGCACGGTCGCCGAACCCCCGCGGGCACGGCGGACGGCGTCGACGAGCCGCGGATCGCCCGGGTCCTCGACGCCGGAGCCCGCGACGACGACGTCGGCATCGTGCCCGCCGCTCGCGCAGACGGTCTCGGGGCGGCGATCGAGGACTCGTGAGGCGACGGCGTGCGGACCCGCGTAGCGCACGAACCCCGCGCCGCCGCGTGCGGCCGCCTCGGCGCCGAGCACGGCCGCGCCCGGGTACGCGAGCGATCCCGTGCGCAGCTCGACGAGCCCGCGCCGGTACTTGTGGTCGTCGGGGCGCGGCGCGAACACGCACGCGGCCGCCTCGGACAGCCCGAACGACGTGGCGGGGCTCATGCGCGGGCCTGCCGCTGCGTCGCGTCACGGATCTCGCCGACGAGTTCCTCGATGATGTCCTCCAGGAACAGGACGCCGACGGGTTCGCCGTCCATGTCGAGGGCGCGGGCGAGGTGCACGCGCGCGCGTCGCATGCCCGTGAGCGCGTCCTCGAGGTCGGTGCCCGCGTAGAACGTCATGATGGGCCGGATCCGGTCGGCCGGGATGGGGCGGTCGTAGTCGTCGCCGACGAGATCGAGCACGTCCTTGAGGTGGACGTAGCCGATGGGTTCGCCGCTCGGCCCGTTCACGAGGTATCGCGAGTAGCCCCACGTCGCGACCGCCTGCTGGAGGTCGGCGGGTGTCGCGCCGTCGGGCAGCGTCCGGATGCGGTCGCGCGGGACGGCGACCTCGCGCACGGTCTTGGCCGTGAACTCGAACGCGTTCGTGAGCGCCCCCGTCTCGTCGTGCAGCACGCCCTCGCGTTTCGACTGCGCGACGATCCCCGCGACCTCGTCGAAGGTGTAGGCGCTCGTCGCCTCGTCCTTCGGTTCGACACCGAGCGCCCGGACCGCGAGGTTCGCCGTGCCGTTGAGGAACGCGATGATCGGGCGGAACACGCGGGAGAAGAACACGAGCGGGGGCGCGAGCAGGAGCGCAGCCCGGTCCGGGACCGAGAACGAGATGTTCTTCGGCACCATCTCCCCCAGCACGACGTGCAGGTACGACACGACGACGAGCGCGATCACGAACGCGATCGTCGAGATCGCGCCGACGGAGAGCCCCGTGAGCGCGAGCGGGATCTCGAGCAGATGGTGCAGCGCGGGCTCGGACACGTTGAGGATGAGCAGCGAGCACACGGTGATGCCGAGCTGGCTCGTCGCGAGCATGAGGGTCGCGTGCTCCATCGCGTAGAGCGTCGTCTTCGCGGCCGCGCTGCCCGCGTCGGCGCGCGGTTCGATCTGTGAGCGTCGCGCGGAGATGACCGCGAACTCGGCGCCGACGAAGAACGCGTTGCCCGCGAGCAGGACCACGAGCCAGGCGAGGCCCGTCCAGGAGTCAGCCACGTCGTCCTCCGTCCCGGTCGTCGCGACCCGGATGTTGCCTGCGCGACCCGTCGAGTCGAGCGAACAGCTCCTCGCGGGGCTCGTAGTCCTCACCCGGCCAGAAGCGCACGCGTTCCACGCGGAGTCCGTCCATCCGCACGACCTCGAGCTCCCCCGTCTCGGTCGGCACGCGGTCGCCGACCTTCGGGATGCGTGCGAGCCGCGCCATGACGTACCCGCCGACGGTCTCGTAGGGGCCGTCCTCGTCGATCGCGATGTTGTAGCGCTCGCGCAGTTCGTCCGGGCGCAGCAGGCCGTCGAACTCGATGCGGCCCGTGCGGCTCGGCTGCTCGACCTGCGTCCGGTCGTGCTCGTCGACGAGCTCGCCGACGATCTCCTCGACGAGGTCCTCGAGGGTCGCGACGCCGGCCGTCCCGCCGTACTCGTCGAGCACGACCGCCATCTGGAACCCGCCGCCACGCAGTTCGCCGAGCAGCGCGTCGAGCCCGATCGTCTCGGGGACGAGCAGCGCGTCCTGCTTGATCGCGCCGACGGGCACGACCCCGCGTCGGTCGAGTGGGACGGCGACGGCGCTCTTGACGTGCACGAGACCCACGACGTCGTCGATGCCGTCGTCGATGACGGGGAACCTCGAGTGACCCGTCGAGCGCGCGAGGTCGATGACGTCCTGGACAGGGCGCTCGACGCCGACCGCGTCGACGCGCGGCCGTGGCGTCATGACGTCGTCGGCGGTGTGCGCGGAAAACCGGAGCGTGCGGCTGAGCAGCGCGGCCCGGTCGTCCTCGAGCACGCCCGCGATGGCCGAGCGCCGGACGAGGCTCGAGAGCTCCTCCGCCGTGCGGGCGCCCGAGAGCTCCTCCTTCGGCTCGATGCCCATCGAGCGGATGAGGGCGTTCGCGCTTCCGTTGAGTGCACGCACGGGGAGCCGGAACACGGTCGTGAACGCGCGCTGGACGGGCACGACGATCTTCGCGACCTCGACGGGCAGCGCGAGCGCGAGGTTCTTGGGGATGAGCTCGCCGACGAGCATCGACAGGAGCGTCGCGAAGACCATCGCGACGACGGCGCCGACGACGGAGACCCAGTCCTCGGGCACCCCGAGGGCCAGGAAGAGTCCGCCGAGGAGCTTCGTGACGGCCGGCTCCATCGTGTAACCCGTGAGGAGCGTCGTGAGCGTGATGCCGAGCTGCGCACCCGAGAGTTGCGTCGAGGTGTGCCGGAGTGCCGCGATGATGGGCCCGAGGCCCTTCTCACCGCGGTCGCGACGGGACTCCAGCTCGTTGCGATCGAGGTTGACGAGCGTGAACTCGCTCGCGACGAACACGCCCGTCCCGAGCGTGAGGGCGACACCGATGGCGAGCAGCACCCATTCGTTCATCGGGCGTGACCCCGATTCCTGCCGACGTGACGACGGTCATCATCCATTGCCGTCGAGTATAGGAGCCCGGCCCCGCGCGGGAGCCCGGTCCCGGTCACCAGGAGACCGGGAGGGCCTTGCCCTCCTCGTAACCTGCGGCGGACTGCACGCCGACCTTCGCGCGGTCCCGGAACTGCCGGAGATCGGCCGCGCCGGCATAGGTGAACGACGAGCGCACGCCCGACGTAATCATGTCGAGCAGGTCCTCGACGCTCGGCCGCAGCGGGTCGATGAGGATGCTCGACGAGGAGATGCCCTCGGCGAACAGGGCCTTGCGCGCGAGCTCGTATGCGTCGAGTCTGCCGAACCGTCCGCGTACGGCCTTCGTCGAGGCCATGCCGAACGACTCCTTGTACCGCCGCCCCTGCTCGTCGTGTCGCACGACGCCGGGCGCCTCGACGGTACCCGCGAACCAGGACCCGATCATGACCGCCGACGCACCCGCGGCGAGCGCGAGCGCGACGTCGCGCGGGTAGCGCACACCGCCGTCCGCCCACACGTGTGCGCCGAGTGCCTGCGCGGTCTCGGCGGTCTCGAGCACGGCCGAGAACTGCGGGCGGCCGACGGCCGTCATCATGCGCGTCGTGCACATCGCGCCCGGACCGACGCCGACCTTCGCGACGGTGGCACCCGCGGCCACGAGGTCCCGCGTACCGGATGCCGTGACGACGTTGCCGGCCACGAGCGGCACACCGAGCTCGGCCTCCCGGACGCGCTCGAGCGCCCGGAGCATCGCCGATTGGTGGCCGTGCGCCGTGTCGAGCACGAGCACGTCCGCCCCCGCCTCGACGAGGCGGCGGGCCCGCTCGACGGGGTCGCCCGAGACGCCGATCGCCGCCGCGACCGCGAGGCGCCCGCTCGCGTCGACGTTCGCCGGGTCGATCGTGGCGCGGAGCGCACCGCGCTCGCTGATCGTGCCGACGAGGACGCCCTCCCGTTCGACGCGGGCGAAGCCGGTGCCGAGCTCCTGGAGTGCGTCGAACGCGCCGCGGCCGTCCAGGCCGTCGGTGACCTCGACGACCGCGCCGCCGGGGCGCACGAGGTCACCGAGCACCGCGTCCCCGGGAATCCGCGCGAGGTCGGACAGTTCGACGACGCCGAGCGGTTCGCCCTCGGCGTCACGCACCACGACGCCGAAGCCCTCGACGGGCGGCACGAGCTCGCCGAGCTCGTCGACGGTCGTGGCCGCCGTGGCCTCGAACGGCGTGTCCCACAGCGGGTCCTGCGACTTGACCCACCCCACCGCATCGATCGCGGCCTCGGCATCGAGGTCCTGCGGCAGGACCGCGAGACCGCCCCGACGGGCGAGTGACGCGGCGAGGCGCGGGCCCGTGACGGCGTTCATGTTGGATGCGACGATCGGCACCCGCATTCCGGTGCCGTCGCCCGAGTCGAGGCGCACGGCGAGCCGCGACCCGACGTCGGAGCGCGAGGGGACGAGGAAGACGTCCGAGTAGGTGAGCTCGTGCGCCGGGGGCCGTTCGATGAACTGCATGCCGCCCAGCCTACGGGGCACCTGTCACGCGCCGTCGTGGCCCGTCGCGTCGCGTTTTGACGTTAGGCTATTGCCCCGGAAGTACGGCTCATTTCGGGCGCGATCGCGCGAAGGCGCGGAGACGAAGGTTAGGCGGCGATTCGGCAGTGTCGAACAATACGACCGGGGCGGCAGACAGCGGAAATCACTCCGACTTCGGAGCCAACGACTGGCTCGTCGAGGAGATGTACGAGAAGTTCAGTCAGGACCGCGCCTCGGTCGACGAGGCCTGGTGGCCCACCCTCGAGCAGTACGGCAAGCAGCTCGCGGCGAACGAGTCGGGCACGACGCGGGCGACGACGCCCACGAGCGATGCCACGACGAAGCCCGCGAACGGCGGGGCGACGACGCCTGCTGGGGCATCTGCGGCGAAGGCCGCGGGCACGGCCGCCGCGGACGCGGCGAAGGGTCCGGCCCAGCCCGCCAAGTCGGTGCAGTCGAAGACGACCGCCGAGGCCCCGAAGCCAAAGCCCATCCCGGCGGACGCCCCCGCCGCTCCGAAGGCGAAGGCGCCGGCGCGTGCGGACGAAGTCGTTCCACTGCGCGGCCCGGCGAAGGCGATCGCGAAGAACATGGACCTCTCGCTCGAGGTCCCCACGGCGACGAGCTACCGCGAGATCCCCGCGAAGCTCATGATCGACAACCGCATCGTGATCAACAACCACCTCCGTCGCACGCGCGGCGGCAAGGTCTCGTTCACGCACCTCATCGGGTGGGCGCTCGTGCGCGCGCTGTCGAAGTTCCCGTCGCAGAACGTGTACTACGACATCGTCGACGGCAAGCCGTCGGCCGTGCAGCCCGCCCACATCAACCTCGGCATCGCGATCGACGTGCCGAAGCCCGACGGCACGCGGCTGCTCGTCGTCCCGAGCATCAAGCAGGCGGAGGAGCTCGACTTCAGCGAGTACCTCGCGGCGTACGAGGACCTCATCAAGCGCGGGCGTTCGAACAAGCTCACCGCCGAGGACTATGCGGGCGCGACGATCTCGCTCACGAACCCAGGCGGCATCGGCACGCTCATGTCGGTGCCGCGCCTCGTCAAGGGCCAGGGCGCGATCATCGGCGCCGGCGCCCTCGACTACCCCGCGCCGTTCCAGGGCATGTCGCAGGAGTCGGTCAACGAAATGGCCGTCTCGAAGCGCCTCACGCTCTCGTCGACGTACGACCACCGCGTCATCCAGGGCGCCGGTTCGGGCGAGTTCCTGAAGCTCGTCGCCGAGCACCTCACGGGCGGGCACGACTTCTACGAGGAGATCTTCGCGGCACTGCGGATCCCCTACAAGCCCGTCGTGTGGTCGCAGGACATCCACGTCGACCTCGCCGCGCACCTCAACAAGACGGCGCGCGTCCACCAGCTCATCAACATGTACCGCGTCCGCGGCCACATGATGGCCGACATCGACCCGCTCGAATACGTGCAGCGCACGCACCCCGACCTCGAGATCGAGAGCCACGGCCTCACGTTCTGGGACCTCGAGCGCGAGTTCGTCGCGGCCGGCTTCGGCGGCAACAAGCGCATGATGAAGCTGCGCGACATCCTCGGCATCCTGCGCGACTCGTACTGCCGCACGATCGGTATCGAGTACATGCACCTGCCGGATCCCGAGCAGCGCGAGTGGTTCCAGGACCAGCTCGAGCACCCGTACCAGAAGCCGACGCACGAGGAGCAGATGCGCATCCTCAACAAGCTCAACGAGGCCGAGGCGTTCGAGACGTTCCTGCAGACGAAGTACGTCGGCCAGAAGCGCTTCTCGCTCGAGGGCTCGGAGTCGGTCATCTCGCTGCTCGACACGATCATCCAGGGCGCGGCCGAGGAGGAGCTCGACGAGGTCGCGATCGGCATGGCCCACCGCGGTCGCCTCAACGTGCTCACGAACATCGCGGGCAAGACCTACGGCCAGATCTTCCGCGAGTTCGAGGGCGTCGGCGCGGCATCCGCGAAGCGCGGCTCGGGCGACGTGAAGTACCACCTCGGTATCGAGGGTGAGTTCACGGCCGCGTCGGGCGCGACGATCCCCGTCTACCTCGCGGCGAACCCCTCGCACCTCGAGGCCGTGAACGGCGTGCTCGAGGGCATCGTGCGCGGCAAGCTCGACCGCACCGACGACGGCCGCGACGCGGTCCTGCCGATCCTCATCCACGGCGATGCGGCGATGTCGGGCCAGGGCATCGTGTACGAGGTCATGCAGATGTCGGAGCTGCGCGCCTACAAGACGGGCGGCACGATCCACGTCAACATCAACAACCAGGTCGGCTTCACGACGACGCCGCGCGACGGTCGCTCGTCGATGTACTCGACCGACGTCGCGAAGGCGATCCAGGCGCCGATCCTGCACGTGAACGGCGACGACCCCGAGGCCGTGGCCCACGTCGCGGAGCTCGCGTTCGCCTACCGCCAGCGCTTCCACAGCGACATCGTCATCGACCTCATCTCGTACCGCCGACGCGGCCACAACGAGGGCGACGACCCGTCGATGACGCAGCCGATCATGTACAACCTGATCGAGGCGAAGCGCTCGGTGCGCAAGCTCTACTCCGAGGCGCTCGTCGGTCGCGGCGACATCACGCAGGAGGAGTTCGACCAGGCGCAGCGCGACTTCCACGACCGCCTCGAACGTGCCTTCGCGGAGACGCACCAGGCGCAGACCGAGTCGACGCCGATCACGGCGGCCGAGCTCGGTGGCGTCGGGTCGCGCGAGTCGGACGAGCAGATCGCGCCGCGGCCGTCGGCCGTCCCGCAGAGCGTGCTCTCGACGATCGGCGAGGCGCACGCGAACCCGCCCGAGGGCTTCACGGTGCACTCGAAGCTCAAGGCCGTGCTGCAGAAGCGCGCCGAGATGAGCCGCAGCGGCAACGTCGACTGGGCGTACGCCGAACTGCTCGCCCTCGGCTCGCTCCTCATGGAGGGCACGCCCGTCCGCTTCACGGGGCAGGACTCGCGCCGTGGCACGTTCACGCAGCGCAACGCGGTCTTCCACGACCGCGCCAACGGCCAGCTCTGGATCCCGCTGTCGAACCTGAGCGACGACCAGGCGCGCCTGTCCATCTACGACTCGTTCCTGAGCGAGTACGCGGTGCTCGGCTTCGAGTACGGCTACTCGGTCGAGCGGCCCGACTCGCTCGTCCTGTGGGAGGCGCAGTTCGGCGACTTCGCGAACGGCGCGCAGACCATCATCGACGAGTTCATCTCCTCCTCGGAGCAGAAGTGGAACCAGCGTTCGAGCGTCGTGCTGCTGCTCCCCCACGGCTACGAGGGCCAGGGCCCGGACCACTCGTCCGCGCGTATCGAGCGGTTCCTGTCGCTCGCGGCGGAGAACAACATGACCGTCTCGCAGCCGTCCACGCCGGCGAGCTACTTCCACCTGCTCCGCGAGCAGGCCTACGCGCGGCCGCGCAAGCCGCTCATCGTGTTCACGCCCAAGTCGATGCTGCGACTCCGGAGCGCGGTCTCGCCGCTCGACGAGTTCACGAACGGCACGTTCGAGCCGGTCATCGACGATGCCCGATCGCTCGACCGCGCCGCGGTCAAGCGCGTCGTGCTGCTGAGCGGCAAGCTGTCCTACGAGCTCGCGGCCGAGCTGGAGAAGCGGCAGGACACGTCGATCGCCCTCGTGCGCGTCGAGCGGTACTACCCCGTCCCGGTCGAGGAGATCAACGCGGTGTTGCGGGAGTACCCGAACGCCGAGATCGTGTGGGCGCAGGACGAGCCGGAGAACCAGGGCGCCTGGCCGTTCATCCGCTCGCACCTCGCACCGTACCTCGAGAACCGGACGATCTCGGTCGCATCGCGTCCGGAGGCCTCGGCGCCGTCGGTCGGCAACATGAAGGCGCACACCCGCCAGCAGGCCGATCTGATCGGTCGCGTCCTCGGCTCGTAGGCGACATCGCACCGCGGACACGCGGAAGGGGAACCCACCGACGGTGGGTCCCCCTCGTCGTCGGAGCCGGTCGCGCGTCGACGCCACCGGGCCCGTCGAGCGTCAGCCGTGGGCGCGGTAGCTCGCCCGGAGGGCGACGATGACCTGCGTGCGGACCTGCTCGGGCGCACGCTCACGACACGAGCGGCGGAGCGCACTCATGAGGTTCGTGTTCACGAGCAACTCCTCGCGGCACGTCGCGCACGTCCGGACGTGCTCGCGGATATCGGCCGCATCCGCCGAGCAGAGTTCGTTGTGCAGGTACTCCTCCAGCAGGCGCAAGGCGTCGTCGCATCCGCAACCGCTCATGACGTCCTCCCCCGTTCCCGTTTCGTCGTTTTCGTCGTCGTCTCGCTGCCGACCGCCTCGGGCGGCAGGATGCCCTGCTCCCGCGCGTAGTCGCCGAGCTTCTCGCGCAACAGGCGTCTGCCCCGGTGGAGCCGACTCATGACCGTGCCGACGGGCGTGTGCATGATCTCGGCGATCTCCTTGTACGCGAAGCCCTCGACATCGGCGAGGAGCACCGCCATCCGGAAGTCGTCCGGCAGGGACTGGAGCGCCTCCTTCACGGTCGAGTCGGGCATGCGCTCGAGCGCCTCGGCCTCGGCCGAGCGGTTGGACCGCGAGTGCGACGTCGTCGACTCCGCACTGCCCAGCTGCCAGTCCTCGAGCTCCTCGAGCGGGTTCGTGAACGGCTCGCGCTTCTTCTTCCGGTACTGGTTGATGTAGAGGTTCGTGAGGATGCGGTACAGCCACGCCTTCAGGTTGGTCCCCTGCGTGAAGCTCCGGAACGCCGCGTAGGCCTTCACGAACGTCTCCTGCACGAGGTCCTGCGCGTCGGCGGGATTGCGGGTCATCCGCATCGCGGCCGCGTAGAGCGGGTCGAGGAAGGGTAGCGCCTGTTCCTCGAACAGGGCGGTCAGTTCGGCGTCGCTCGGTTCGGCGTCGCTCGCGGTCGACTCGTCCGCGAAGTCGCTCTCGTCGGTCATCGCGACCGAGTGTAGTTCGTCGACACCGAGCGGCCGCCGTTCGAGCACGTTCGTGCGCTGCATCCGTCGCTCCCATCCGGCTCGGCCGAGCCGTCTCCCGCTAGTCTTGGGAACCGATGGAGATCTTCGATTATTCCGGCCCGCGCTTCGACGTGTATCGCGAGGACGCGGCCTCCGAACCGCTCGTCCTCGACGACGGGCCCTGGCCCGCGCCTCGCGCCGACGGGCCCGTCGAGGCGCGCCTGCGCATTCCCGGTTCGAAGAGCCGGACGAACAGGGAGCTCGTGCTCTCGGCACTCGCGCGCGAGGCGTCGATCCTGCGGCGCCCGCTCCACGCCCGCGACACCGACCTCATGGTGACCGCGCTCACGCAATTGGGGACGACGTCCGACCACCTCGACGAGGGTGGCCGATTCGGTGACGATCTCGAGATCGTCCCGGGGACGCTCACGGGCGGCGTCTCGATCGACTGCGGGCTCGCGGGGACGGTCATGCGCTTCGTGCCGCCCCTCGCCGCGCTCGCGCTCGGTCCCGTCGCGTTCGACGGCGACGAGTCCGCCCGGCGGCGACCGATGGGCACGACCGTCGAGGCGCTCACCGCGCTCGGCGTCGACGTCCGTGACGACCATCGCGGCCGGCTCCCGTTCTCCCTCTACGGGACCGGTCGTGTGCAGGGCGGCAAGGTGCGCATCGACGCGTCGGCGTCGAGCCAGTTCGTCTCGGGTCTCCTGCTCTCCGCACCGCGGTTCCGCAGGGGGCTCACGGTGCGGCACACGGGCGAGCACCTGCCGAGCGTCCCGCACATCGACATGACCCTCGAGGCCCTGCAGGGGCGCGGCGTGGCGGCGGAGCGCGTCGACGAGCGGACGTGGCACGTGCCCGCGTCGCCGATCGCGGGCGCCGAGATCACGATCGAGCCCGATCTGTCGAACGCCGAGCCGTTCCTCGTCGCCGCGATCGTCGCCGGCGGCAGTGTGTCCATCGAGGACTGGCCGGAGCGCACGACGCAGGTCGGTGCGCAGCTCGTGCCGATCCTCGAACGCTTCGGGGCGACGTTCGAACGGACCGACGACGGTGCGCTCGTCTGCTCGGTCGAGCGCGGCATCGTCGAGGGCCACGAGGTGCGCGGTATCGACCTCGACCTCGGCGAGGCGGGCGAGCTCGCCCCGAACCTCGCCGCGCTGTGCGCCCTGTGCTCGACACCGAGCCGGCTGACGGGCATCGGGCACCTGCGCGGCCACGAGACCGACCGGCTGGCGGCACTCGCGACCGAACTCACGAAGGTCGGGGCGGAGGTCACCGAGTTCGACGACGGCCTCGAGATCGTCCCCGGCGAGCTGCACGGCGCCGAGTGGTCCGCCTACGAGGACCACCGCATGGCCACGTCGGGTGCGATCGTCGGGCTCGCGGTCGACGGCGTGACGATCGACGACATCGGCTCGACGGGCAAGACGCTCCCCCAGTTCCCCGAGCTCTGGGCGGAACTGCTCCGTCCCGGCGGCGAGGAGCCCGACGAGCCCGGGACGATCAGCCTCGCGGACTTCGGCGTGTGACGGTCCTCGCGTGACTTCTCGACGTGTCGACGCCTACGACGACTACGGCGACTGGGACGAGGAGGATGTCCGCGTCCGCCCGAACCCGCGCGCCAACCGGCCCCGCAGCAAGCACCGGCCCGACCACGCCGATGCCGTGCCGGGACTCGTCCTGACGATCGACCGGGGGCGTTCGACGGTCCTCGTCGGCGAGGACAGCGACGACGAGCGCATCGCCACGGCGACGCGTGCCCGTGAACTGCCCCGAGGTTCGATCATCACGGGCGACCGCGTCGAGCTCGTCGGCGACACGTCCGGCGACGCGGGGACGCTCGCGCGGATCGTCCGGGTCGCGGATCGCTCGACGCTGCTCCGGCGGAGTGCCGACGACAGCGATCAGGTGGAGCGGAGCATCGTCGCCAACGCCGACCGCATGCTCGTCGTCGCCGCGACGACGCGTCCCGAGCCACGACCGCGGCTCATCGACCGGTACCTCGTCGCCGCGTACGACGCGGGTATCGAGCCGATGATCGTGCTGACGAAGACCGACCTCGAGCCGGCGGACGCGATGCGCGCGCTCGTCGAACCGCTCGGCGTCCGCGTCTTCGAGTCCCGCAGCGATGCACCGCCGCTGACCGCACTGCGGCGCGCGCTGGCCGGACACGTGACCGTCATGGTCGGGCACTCCGGCGTCGGGAAGTCGACGCTCGTCAACGCGCTCGTCCCGAGCGCCGAGCGACAGACGGGTCACGTCAACGAGGTGACGGGTCGCGGTCGGCACACGTCCTCGTCGAGCCTCATGCTGCGCGTCGTCGACGACGACGGACGGACGGGCTGGATCATCGACACCCCCGGTGTGCGGTCGTTCGGCCTCGGGCACGTCGACGCCGACCACGTCCTGCGCGGATTCCCCGACCTCGACGCGATCGCCGAGGAGTGTCCGCGCGGCTGCACCCACCGCCGCGGTGCGCCCGATTGCGAACTCGATGCGGCCGCGGCGGACGGGCGCCTCACCGGGCCCTCGCTCGCGCGGCTCGAATCGCTCCGCCGGCTCTTCGACTCGATGGACGCGGCCGACGAGCCCGGCGAGCGCGCCGCGAACCCCTGATCAGCGACGCGGTCTAGGCTCGTGGCGTGGCCACCGAAATCCTGCACCCCATCTCGTCCGATCTGCGGCTCGCGCGTGAGCTCGCCGACATCGCCGATGCGATCTCGATGCCCCGGTTCCGTTCGCACGACTTCGACGTCTCCCTCAAGGAAGACCGCACGCACGTCACCGACGCCGACCGGGCGGTCGAGCGCGCGATCCGCGAGCGGCTCGCGGACGCCCGGCCGAGCGATTCGATCTACGGCGAGGAGTACGGCACGCAGGGTACGAGCCGTCGGCAGTGGATCATCGACCCGATCGACGGCACCGCGAACTACATGCGCGGCGTGCCCATCTGGGCGACGCTCATCGGGCTCGTGATCGACGGGGTGCCCGAGGTCGGCGTCGTGAGCGCACCGGCCCTCAACCGCCGCTGGTGGGGCGCAACGGGCCACGGCGCGTACATCGACGACGATCTGAGCGACTCGAACACCGCGACGGACCGTCGCATCCAGGTCTCGGGGGTGCAGCGCCTCGAGGACGCGACGATCAGTTACAACAGTCTCAAGGGCTGGGACGAGGCGGGCAGGCTCGACCCCCTCATCGACCTCAGCCGCCGCGTCGCGCGCTCGCGCGCCGTCGGCGAGTTCTGGTCGTACGTGCTCGTCGCGGAGGGGGCGATCGACATCGCCGGCGAGTACGACCTCAAGCCGTACGACATGGCGGCGCTCGAGCCCGTCGTCCGCGAGGCCGGTGGCCGGTTCACGAGCCTCGCGGGCGAGGAGGGACCGTGGCACGGTTCGGCGCTCGCGACGAACGGTGAACTGCACGACGAGGTGCTCGCGATCGTCGCGAAGCGTCCGGGGCCGCCACTGCGCGCCTGATGCCCCGTCGTGCCGATCCCGCTCAGCGCGGCGCCATCCTGATCGCGCCGTCGAGCCGGATCACCTCGCCGTTGAGCATGGGGTTCGCGACGATGTGCGCGACGAGGTCGGCGTACTCCTCGGGGTGGCCGAGCCGCGCGGGGTGGGGCGTCTGCGACTCGAGCGAGGCGACGGCCTTCGGGTCGAGCCCCTCGAACATGGGCGTCCGGAAGAGCCCCGGCGCGATCGTCACGACGCGGATGCGCGCGGACGCGAGGTCCCGCGCGATCGGGAGGGTCATGGCCGCGACCCCTCCCTTCGACGCCGCGTAGGCGGCCTGGCCGATCTGACCGTCGAACGCCGCGACCGACGCCGTGTCGACGATGACGCCCCGCTCGGTCGCGTCCGCGTCGTCGTGCGCGGCCATGCGGGCGGCGGCGAGCCGGAGCACGTTGAACGTCCCGACGAGGTTGATGTCGACGACGCGCCGGAACGTGTCGAGCGGGAACGGCCCACCACGTCCCACGACGCGCGCGGCGTCGGCGACCCCCGCGCAGTTGACGGCGACGGCGAGGGGGGCGAGCGATTCGGCGACATCGAGTGCCTGCGCGACGTCGGTCTCGCTCCGGACGTCCCCGGGCGCGAACCGGACGCGCTCGCCGAGTTCCGTCGCGACCTCGGCGCCGCGCGACCCCGGCAGGTCGACGATCACCACCGATGCGCCGTCCGTCATGAGTCGCCGGACGGTCGCGAGGCCGAGACCGGACGCGCCTCCCGTCACGATCGCCGAACGCCCGTCGATTCGCATCATCGCTCCGTCCCGCGCCGTCGGCGCCTGTCGCGGACCGTCGTCGTGCCCACGGCGAGGCCATTGAAGCACGTCGCCCCGGGTCCCGGCCGCGACCGTCCGCACGGCCCCGGTGCAGGAGCGCGACGGCCCGGCCCGATGCCGTGCGCATCGACGGGGCGTCTGCGAGGATGTCGACACACACCGGCGTGGGTCGACGAGGAGGACGTGCCGTGGACGAGGCGTGCTATCGACGGACGGGGCCGGGCACCTACGAATCCACGCCGTCCGCGCGCGGCGCGTGGACGCCGGACGAGCAGCACATGGCGGCGGCGACGGGGCTCGTCGTCGAGGCGCTCGTCGAACACGCACGGACGGATCCGGCGAAGCGGATCGCGCGGATCTCCCTCGACATCCTGGGCACGATCCACATGGGCGACGTCGAGCTCGCGACGCACGTGATCCGCCCGGGGCGTCGCATCGAGCTCGTCGAGACGACGCTCCGGACTCGCGGACGCACGAGCATCGTCGCGCGGGCGTGGCGGCTCGCGGTCGCCGACACGAGCTCGGTCGCGGGAACGCCCGTCGCGCCCATGCCGGGCCCCGCGCACGCCGAACCGCTCGCGTTCGACGAGTGGCCCGACGGGTACGTGCAATCCATCGAGGCGCGTACGCTCCCCGGGCGCGTGCCGGGTTCCGCGCGCGTCTGGCTCCGCGGCACGCTCCCGATCATCGAGGGCACCCCGACCTCGCAGCTCGCGCGCATCCTCGCCCTCGCGGACGTCGCGAACGGCATCGCCCCGCGTTCGACGCCGTCCGACGGTCCGGTCACGTTCCCGAACGTGGACCTGCAGCTGCACCTCTTCCGCGACCCGGTCGGCGCGTGGCTCGGTCTCGACACGCTCCAGACCTTCGGTCCGAGCGGCACGGGCCTCACCTCGTCGACCATGCACGACGAGCGTGGCCCCTTCGGCCGCATCGAGCAGGCGCTGCTCGTCCTGCCGGGCGGCCACGCCTAGCGCGCGGGCGGCTCCGCCGGGGACGTCCGGCCACGGCGTCGCGCACCGACGAGATCCACGATCGCCAGGATCAGCGTCACGCCGACGACACCGAGCAGAATCGTCATGCAGAGCGTCATCGTGTGTCGGTAGGACTCGAGATCGGCGACTCCCTCGCCCCCGGCAGCGGCGATCCCGGCGAAGAACGTCGAGGTCGTGACCGCGACGCCCACGGCGTTCCCGAGGCGCTGCCCGACCTGCTGGAACGAGCCGGCGACCCCCGCCTCCGAGAGCGGGACGTCGACGAGCGTCCGCATCTGGTTCGCGCCCATCACGGCGCCCGCGCCCGCGCCCGAGATCGCGAAGACCGCCGCGACGAGGAGCGGCGCGTGCTCGGGGTCCGCGAAACCCGCCACCACGAGGACGCCCGCGATCCCCACGAGGTACGTGCCGACGCCCGCGACGACGAGCTGCGGCGCGAAGCGGTGCGTGTAGCGCCCGAGGACGGCGGCCGACACGGCCGAGACGAGGGCGTAGGGCACGGACACGAGGCCGGCGACGAGCGCCGGATGGCCCTGTCCCTGCATGAGGAAGAGCGTGATGACGAGGAACACGGCGGGCATGGCCATGAAGAAGCACGTCGTGATGAGGACGCCGTACCGGTACGAGGATGTGCGGAACAGGGCGAAATCGATGACGGGCGTCTTGCCGACGCGGGCATACCGCCGCTCCCACGCGACGAACGCGGCCCCGGTGATCGCCGCCCCGATGAGCAGGAACCACCTCGCGGGGACGTCGTCGGAGCGCCCCGTGGTTAACACGAAGGGGAGCATGACGAGCAGGACCGTCGACGCGAGGAGCCCGACGCCGACGAGATCGAGCTGCGTCCCCGCCGAACGCGGCTGCGCGGCGGGGAGCAGCCGGAGCGCGAGCACGAGCAGGATGAGCGCGAGCGGCACGTTCATGCCGAATGTCCAGCGCCATCCGAGCTCCTCCCCGAGCGTGCCGATGAGCAACCCGCCCACCGTCGGCCCGAACGCCGTGCCGAGCCCGATGGACGCACCGAAGATGCCGAACGCGCGCCCGCGCTCAGCTCCCTGGAACAGCTGCTGCACGAGGCCGAGCACCTGCGGCATGAGGATGCCCGCCGCGAGCCCCTGCAGCAGCCGAGCACCGACGAGCACCTCCTTGACCGGGGCGAGCGCGCACAGGAGGCTCGCGCCGGTGAAGACGGCGAGACCGATCTCGAACAGCGCCTTGCGGTTCCACACGTCGCCGAGCCGACCGGCAGGAACGAGTGCGATACCGAACGCGAGCACGTATCCGGCCACGATGAGCTGGGTCTCGGTCGCGCCGGTGCCGAGCGTGTGCGAGATCGGGGCGAGGGTGACGTTGACCTTCGCGAGGTCGAGGATCGTCAGGACCGCGACCGCCGTGCACACGGCGAACGCCGGCCACCGGGTGTCCTTCGAGCCGCCGATCGATGCTGGAGTTGACGTCATGACACCTTTCGAGCCTTCGCCGGGGATCGCTCCGGAACCCGCCAAGCCTACCCATCGGCGGTCCCCCGGGCGGCCGGGAGGCCCGGCCGGTGGCGTCGTTCGCGAACGCCCCGGGCGTGGACGGTATCCTGAGCCGGACGGGTGACGACCGACGGATGAGGAGCATCGTGGCTGCAACGGCTCGATCCGGACTCGCCGCGCTCGCGGTCGCCGCCGCGTCGATGCTCGTCCTCGTCGGGTGCGCGCCGGGCGGCGAACCTCGCCCCTCGACGCCGATCTCGCCCGAGTCGGGGAAGCCCGTGAACCTCGTGGCCATCTCGGTCGGCGACTGCTTCGACGTCCCCCCGTCCGCTCCCGACGGGCAGGCACTCGAGTACTCCTCGTGCGACACCCCCCACACCTACGAGGCCTACGCCGAGCACGAGCTCGCCGACGGCGAGTACCCGGGTGTCGACGAGCTCACGACGATCGCGAAGACGCAGTGCCGGACGGCCTTCGAGTCGTTCACGGGCGGTGACTCCCACCGATCGGCGTTCGACTTCTCGTACATCGGGCCGTCGGAGTCGACGTGGAACGCGCTCGACGACCGCGAACTCGTCTGCATCCTGTTCCCGCTCAACGGCCAACCGACGACCGGCTCCGCACGCGACTCCGGCGCCTGAGCCGACGGCTACGATGTCGGAGGCCGGGTCGAGACGGCCACGACTGGAGGACGAACATGCGCACTTCGACCAGGCGCGTCGGCTGTGCGCTCGCACTCCTCGCCGGTGTCGGGCTGCTGACCGCGTGCGGGACCTCCTCCGAACCGACCACGAAGCCGATGACGGATGTCGCGGTCGGTGACTGCTTCGATGCGGACGAGGCGTTCACGACCGCCTTCGTCTACGCCGATTGCACACCGCCCCACCTGTACGAGGCGTTCTGGGCCGAGGACGTGACCGGCGACGAGTTCCCGGGCGACGAGGCGATCGCGACCCGGGCGGGCGCCGTGTGCGATGCGCAGTTCGTCACGTTCTCGGGCACCCCGGTCGGTTCCGGCGCGAGCTACGCCTCCCTGTTCCTCGGCCCGACGTCCGAGACGTGGGCGGCCGGGGACCGCAGCATCGTGTGTGTCGCGATGCCGCTCGACGGTCAGCCGAAGGGCGGTTCCGCGAAGGCGTCGTGACACCCGGACGGGAGCGCGGGTTCCGTGCTCGGCGTCCGACGCGAAGCGTCATTGCGAAGACTCATCATGGGGTGGGATGACGTCGGCGTCGCACCCCAATACGATGAGCGCGTCGGAGCCTGAAGCTCCCGCCCGTTCCACCCCCAGGAGGCCCTCGTGCGCCCATCGAAGTTCCGTCGCGTCGTCATGGTGTGCACCACCGCGCTCGCGTCGATGGCCCTGCTCAGCGGCTGCACGCTCGTCACGACGATCCTCGCGGCCTCCGAGCCGACGCTCGATCCGCTGCCGACCGTCACCGAGGAGCCGATCGCGACGACGCCGACACCGACGCCCGCCGAAGTGGGGACGCCGACGGACTTCTTCAATCTCAAGCCCGGCGATTGCTTCGACCTGAACGTCGACGAGTCCGCGGCGCTGCTCTACGTGAGCTGCGACCCGCCGCACCTATACGAGGCGTACGCCTCCTACTCGATGCCCGGTGAGTCCACGTACCCCGGTGACGACGAGGTGGACATGTTCGCCACCACGTCGTGCCTCGACTCGTTCACGAGCTACGTGGGAACCACGCACGCGCAGTCGATGTTCACGATCTCGTGGATCTCACCGACCCAGCGGTCGTGGGAGAGCCTGAACGATCGCGAGATCCTCTGCACGTTGACGCCGGTGGACGGCTACGCGACGACCGGCAGCGCGAAGGACTCCCGCCGCTGAGGGCTCCGCGGCTCACGACGACGCCGTGACGGCCTCACGGATCGTCTGGCCCGTCGCTCGCAGCACGGGCAACGCACGCCGCGCGCTCTCGTGGTTCAGCACGTCGACGCCGAGCGCGGCCTGCGGAAGATCGGCCGCACGTCGAATCGGCACCGCGAGCGTCAGCCGATCCGGGGTGTCGGGATTCGCGGCGATCGAGTGACCGCGCTCGCGATCACCCGCCACGGTCAGCCGCAGCTCGGCGGGATCGAGCGCCCCGTCGTCGCCGGTCACGGCTCCGCTCCGTCGGGCGAACGCGTACAGCCACGCGTCGTCCTGCCCGATGAGCAGCGCCCGACCCTCCGACGTCGCAACGAGGGAGGACCGCCCGCCGACGCGCGGCCGATCACTCGCCCCGCCGCTGCCGGGCAGCCGTTGCACGAGGAGCGCGGCGGCCCGGGCGGGGTCCTCGTCGCTCAGCACGTGGAGCCGAACAGTGGCGCCGCCGACGAGGTCGCTGAGGTGTCGCATCGCCGCCGCCGCGGCCTCCGCGAGTCGGCGGACGGGGGCCGCCAGGACACCGATCTCGAAGAGACGCGTGCCGATCTCGTACCCGTCCGTGCCCCGCCGGAGGTAGCCGACGGCGACGAGCTCGCTCGCGATGCGATGCACGGTGGACCGAGGGAGACCGGTCCGTGACGCGATGCCGCTCACGCTGAGCGCCGGTTCGCGGTCCGAGAACGCCGACAGGATCCGCCCCGCGCGCTCGAGGACGCCGGAGCCCGGCTCGCGCGTTCCTCCCGCCATGTCCGCGCCCCCTCCCCTCGCGCGAGCCTACTCGGCGTGTCCTCGATCCCGCTGCATGTCGGCGCGCGGCGCAGGCGTGCACCTGGCGGCGACGTAGCGGCCACCGGTGCGCGATACTGGTTCGGCCGCCGACACGAAGGACCCTTCATGACCACCGACGAAACCGGCCGATTCCGGACCACTCACGTGGGCTCGCTGCCCCGCTCCCCCGAACTCATCGAGCAGAACCGCCGCTACCAGGACGGTGAGATCGAATGGGACGAGTTGAAGTCGGCCCTGCCGGGCTTCGTCGACGACATCGTCGGTACGCAGCGCGACATCGGCGTCGACATCGTGAACGACGGGGAGTACGGCCACATCATGCCCTCGGCCGTGGACTACGGCGCATGGTGGAACTACTCGTTCTCACGCCTCGGTGGCCTCACGCCGTCGACGGAGGACCGCTGGGCATCGACCGAGCAGAAGCGCTCCTCACCCGGGAACGTCGTGCTCACGAGCTTCTCCGACCGTCGCGACCGCGAGCGCTTCCGCGACGCGTACGAGGATCCGAGTTCGGGCGTCCTCGCCCATCGCACGCCGACGACGCAGCCGAAGATCACGGGCCCGTTGCACTACACGGGTCAGGATGCCGCCGCGACGGACATCGCGAACCTCCAGGCCGCGCTCGCCGCACACGGTGGCGGCGAGGGGTTCCTGGCCTCGCTCTCGCCGGGCTCGGCCGCGCGCGTCTCGAACGACTACTACGCGAGCGACGAGGAGCTCGTCTACGCGTGTGCCGAGGCGATGCGCGAGGAGTACCTCGCGATCACCGGCGCGGGCCTCACCGTGCAGATCGACGACCCCTCGATCGCCGAGAGCTGGGACCAGGTGAACCCGGAGCCGACCGTGGAGGACTACCTCGCGTTCACGACCCTCCGCGTGGAGGCCCTCAACTACGCCCTCCGCGGGATCCCCACCGAGCAGGTGCGGTTCCATCTGTGCTGGGGCTCGTGGCACGGCCCGCACACGACGGATCTCGAGTTCCGGTACCTCATCGACCTCATGCTCACGATCGACGCCGGCGCCTACTCCTTCGAGGCCGCGAACGTGCGGCACGCGCACGAGTGGAAGCTGTGGCGCGATCACCCCCTTCCGGAGGGCAAGCGCATCGTCCCCGGTGTCGTGTCGCACTCGACGAACGTCGTGGAGCACCCCGAGCTCGTCGCGGACCGCATCGAGCAGTTCGCGTCGCTCGTGGGACGCGAGAACGTCGTCCCGTCGACGGATTGCGGCCTGGGTGGTCGGCTCCACCCGTCGATCGCGTTCGCGAAACTCGAGTCGCTCGTCGCTGGGGCGAAGATCGCGAGCGAACGGCTGTTCTGAGCCTCCGCGGTCGTGCGTCGGGTCGGTGTCACCACGGGGCGGCGCCGACCCTGGCGAGGCCGTTCAGCTTCGGATGTCCCCGTCGACGTAGCTCCATCGACGGTTCTCGCGGACGAACCGGCTGCGCTCGTGGAGCACGTGCCGTCCGTCGCCGTCACGGTGGATCGCACGGAACTCGACCTCGCCGCGATTGTCGAACGGGCCGCCCGCCACCGTGTCGAGGATGTCGAGTCGAAGCCACCTGATCGCCGATCCGAGCTCGAGCGCACCGGGTCTCGTGCGCGGGTGCCACGTGCGCCGGAGGTAGCCCACGTCGCCGACGACGAAGGCGGTGTAGCGCGAGCGCATCAACTGCACGGCCGTGGCTGCCGCTCGCCGTCCGGCGTGGAGGGGACCGCAACAGGATCCGTACTCGTCACCGCTCCCGCACGCGCAGCGCGCCTCGTCGGCGAGCGCGTGGGTGGTCATGGCTCAACTCTAGGAGCCGTCGCCGCCGACGAACGCGAGGGTCGACGGTGGGCCGCACGACGTGCGGGACCGTACCGCTCGGCGTCGTGGCACCCCGAGTCGGTGGCCACGCCGTGGGCACGGCGCACCTGCCGTCGACGACGCGAACGCGAAAAGGCCCCGCCTCCCCGGTGATTCACCGGGGAGGCGGGGCCTTCGTCATGTCGTGGGCATCGTGGAGATGGGGGGAATCGAACCCCCGTCCACTGCTGCAAATCCGCGGCTTCTCCGGGCGCAGCCTGGCTTTCGTTCTGCTCGGCCCCGGTCATAAGGTCAGGCGCTCTGGCCGACGGGCCCAGTCCCAGTTCGTGTCCCGCGCCGCCCTGAGACGCAGCGGCGCGGCAAGCTCTCGAAATGACGCCGGTGACCGGGGCGAGAGCGACCCCGGGCCGACGGACTATCGGGCTCGCTTAGGCAGCGAGAGCGAAGTCGGTGCGCTTAGCATTGGCACCTGTGTTTTGCGGAGGGCGTTAACGAGATAACCCCGCATCCTCGGCCCGCTTCACGCAGAAGCACAGCAATGTCGAAACCGATCATCCCCGTGTGCGGCCCGAGGGCCGCCTGCGTTCCACGACATGACGCTGTGGAATTGTCCGCCGCACCATTCCGGTACGGCGATCGACCAGTCTACCGCACGGAACGCCCTCCGGCAACGATGCCAACCCCGGGTTCGATGCGAAATCGTCCCGGAAGCTGACGGAGGCCGGACAAGGTTCCTCGTCACGGGGAGGACCTTTCAGGACCGTCCGCACTACGCTGACACCATGAGCGACAAGGACTTCGGGCAGGACGATACTCCGTGGTCGCGTCCGCCACAGGACGGCCGGACCGACGGCGCAGCTGACTCCCCACCCCAGGACAGCCCCACCTGGGAGCCCCCGACCGACGGTCACGCCGGTTCCGACGCCCCGAGCTGGGGTTCGGCGAGCGACACGCCGACACGGCAGCAGCCGGTCGTCGGGGACGCCGCACCGAGCCGGAGCACCGGTTCCGATTCGTCCTCCCCCGACCTGCCCTCATGGGGCAGCGGCTCGTCGAACGCCGATCTCCCCTCGTGGGGCGCGCAGGCGGACTCCGGCGATGCGACACCGTCATGGGGCGCGCAGGCGGATTCCGGCGATGCGGCACCGTCATGGGGCGCACCGTCGAACGACTCGGGCGCCGCCTCGTCGTCGTGGGGCGCCGCGGCCTCCGATGCCTCGGGCGCGTCCTCACAGGAGACGCCGTCCTGGCAGAACGACACCCCGTCCTGGCAGTCACCCCCGACCACGGACGCCGCAGCCGACACCCCGTCCTGGCAGAGCGGCGCCCCCGACACCGGCACCGGCACCCCCTCCTGGCAGAGCGGCGCCCCCGACGCCGGCACCGACACCCCCTCCTGGCAGAACGACACCCCGTCGTGGCAGTCACCCTCCGGCGCGGACGCCGGCACGGGCGCTCCCGGCTCGTACGGTGACGCTTCCGCATCCACGGGGTCCTCGTCGACGGGTCAGTCCGACGGGTCGAACGGCTACGGCGGCTTCGGCGCGTCGACCCCCGGAGCGGACGACCACGGAACGACCTCCCAGGCCCCCGGTTCGGACGCGTACGGCTCGTTCGGCGACACGGGATCCGACACTTCGAGCAAGGGATACGGATCGTTCGGCGACACCGGTGCCGACGATGCGACCCGCGCGTACGGGTCGTTCGGTGCCGGCGACTCGACGACACCGAACGACGCGCCCACCCAGGCGTTCGGCTCGCACGACGGCAGCGCGTTCGGCACGCCGACGTCCGGCGACACCGGCACCGGTGCGCCGTCCGGGAGCGGTGACGACGCCCCGACCGACGCGTACGCTGCGGGCGGCTTCGGTGCTGCCGCGGCGCACGGAGCCGGCGAGACCGGGGCGACCTCGGCCTACGGCGATCCGTCCGGCCAGCACGGCGACTACGGCCAGCAGGGCGGCTACGGGCAGCAGGATGGCTACGGCCAACAGGGCGGCGACGGCCAGCAGGATGGCTACGGCCAGGGCGGCGGGTTCGCGCAGGACGGCTACGGCCAGGCTGCAGCGCCCGGTCAGCAGGCGTACGGTCAGGACGCCTCGCAGTCCGGCTACGGCCAGGCCGATCCGGCGACGACGCAGTTCGCCACGGCCGGAGCTGCCGCGTCGGGCGCGGCGGCCGGCTACGACAACAACTGGCAACAGCAGCCGGCCGGCCCGGGCGGTCCCGGCGGGCCGCACCAGCCGTACGGAACCGCGAGCAACGCGGACGCCAACAAGCCCTGGTACAAGAAGAAGGGCTTCCTGGTCGGCGGCAGCATCGGACTCGTCATCGTCCTGCTCGCCGCCATCGGTATCCCCGTCGGCATCCACCTGTCGAACGTGGCCAAGGGGGACCGCCTCGCGGACGAGTTCAACGCGGCGGTGACCGCCTACGAGGGCGTCTGGACGAGTGACGCGCTCGACACGCTCGACGGTGTCGTCATCACCGACACCCTCGGCGAGAACGCCGAGTTCTTCGCACAGAACGCCTCATCGATGAACGCCTTCACCGACCAGTGCGCGAACGTGACGAAGGCGTCCTCGACGCTCGACACGCTGCTCGCGACACCCGTCCCCGAGCTGGCCGTCGAGGACGGCGCCGACGCGTCGGCCAAGTACAACGAGGCGAAGTCCGCGAGCGATGCGCTCGCCCCCAAGCGCGAGGCGGCGGCGGAACTCACGAGCAACGGTGCGGCCGCGATCGCCGCACTGACGCAGTTCTGCCAGAACTACCCGCTGTTCAATTCCGAGTACAACGAACTCGGCAACAACTATGCGGACGTCTACCTCGCGTCGCTCACGATCCCGAACGGTGGCACCATGACGTTCGGATCGCTCAGCGCGGTCTGCAACAGCTCGATCGGCTGCCCCGACTGGACGAACGACGCCGCGCGCGCGGCGCACGCCGACGCGATCCAGACCACCTACGTGGCCTACTTCAACGACGTCTCGGCACTCGCGACGGACTCCTGCTTCCTCGACGATCTCCAGTCGGTGTGCGAGGCCTACGCGAGTTCGTTCACGGCGACGGCGGGGGCGTTCCAGGGCGGTGCCGACCAGGCCCGATCCGAGCCGCTGCCGACCGCGCCGGGCAAGATGATGCCCGCCTACTCGGATGCGATGTCGGCTGCGTACAGCTCGTGGGACGCGGCGGACGCCGCCGTGCGCGACGCATGGACGGCCGTCGACGCAGACACGGCGGGCGACTCCGGCGCCGGCTGGCAGATGCGAAGCATCAAGAAGCTCCTCTCGGCCCACGAGGCCACGATCACCGACGCCGTCTCGGCACTGCGCTGAGCCGAGCGATACGACGACGGGGGCGGACCGTTCGGTCCGCCCCCGTGGTCGTATCGGCGTGCCCCACCGAACGTCACGGTCCGGCACGGCGACGCGCGGTCACTCCCCCAGGTACTTGCGGGACGCGACCGCACGATCCGCCTCGCGGCGGTCCTGCCGCTCGCGGAGCGCATGACGCTTGTCGTACTCGCGCTTGCCCTTCGCGACGGCGAGTTCGACCTTCGCGCGGCCGTCGTTGAAGTAGAGCGAGAGCGGCACGAGCGTGTAGCCGCCCTCCTTCGTCACCTGCGCGAGCTTGCGGATCTCGTCCCGGTGGAGCAGGAGCTTGCGCTTGCGGCGCGGCGCGTGGTTGTTCCACGTCCCCTCCGTGTACTCCGGGATGTGCACGTTGTCGAGCCAGGCCTCGCCGCGATCGACGTAGGCGTACCCGTCGACGAGCGACGCGCGCCCCTGACGGAGCGACTTCACCTCGGTACCGGAGAGCACGATGCCCGCCTCGTAGGTGTCCTCGATCAGGTAGTCGTGTCGCGCCTTGCGATTCGACGCGACGACCTTCTGGCCCTGTTCCTTCGGCATGACGTCTCCTTCCGTCGATCGCAGAACGGTTCAGCCTACACCGCTGCGAACGCCGGCGTCAGACGCGCAGGTACCGCCTGATCGCGATCGACGCCGAGATCGCCGCGATGAGCGCAGCGAGCACGAGCAGGATCGGTGCGACGACGAGCGCGTCCGCGACCCCGACGAGCGAGGTGAACGGCATCTGTGGCGCGAGATATCCCTGCACGAAGAACTGCGCCACGCCCACGAGCGCGAGCGAGGCGAGGACCCCGCCGATGAGTGCCGCGACCACCCCCTCGAGCACGAAGGGTGCCTGGATGAACCGGTTCGAGGCGCCCACGAGTCGCATGATGCCGAGCTCTCGGCGACGACTGAACGCCGACAGCCGGATCGTGGTCGCGACGAGCAACGCGGCCGCGACGAGCATGATCCCGGCGATGCCCACCGCCGTGAGGCTCGCGGCGTTGAGTGCGCTGAAGATGCCCTCGAGGTACTGCCGTTGGTCACGCACGGACTCGACGCCGGGCATGCCCGAGAGCGACTCGATGAGCACGTCGGACTGCGAGGGGTCGGGCATGTTGATCCAGAACTTCTCGTTCAGGTACTCGGGCTTCACGAACTCCACGATGGGGTCGCCCTTGAACTGCTCGAGGAAGGTCGCGTACGCCTGGTCCTGGCTCTCGAAGGTCACTTCCTTGACGTAGGGCGCGAGCGTCGCGCCCTGCAGCGCCTGCTCGACCGCGAGCTTCTGTTCGGGCGTCGCGATGCCACCCGCGCAGTTCGCGCTCTCGGAGACGCTCGTGCAGAGGTTCACCTCGACCTGGGCACGATCGAACCAGTACGACTTCATGGCGCCGATCTGCATCTGGAGCAGGATCGCGGCGCCCACGAAGGTGAGCGAGACGAAGGTGACGAGGACGACGGAGACGACCATGCTGGCGTTGCGCCGCAGGCCCTGCCACATCTCGCCGAGGACGAGGCGCATCACTTGTTCCGCCCCTTCCGCTGCTTCGGGACCTCGACGGTGGGCGCATCGACCTCGTTCTCGAGGTCGCCGGCCGCGTCGCGTGCGCCGACCCGCCGCGCCATGGCGTCGGCGATCGTGCTCGGCCCCTCGTCGAGCTCGGCGAGCGTGAGATCCTCCGCGGGCTCCTCGAGTTCGAGCACGGCCGGACGGTACACGCCGCCCGACTCGTCTCGCGTGATCCGGCCGTCGTCGAGTTGGATGACGCGGCGCTTCTCCTCGTCGACAATGGAGACGTCGTGCGTCGCCATGACGATGGTCGTGCCGTTCGCGTTGATGCGCTTGAGGAGCTTCATGATGCCGCGGCTCGTCTCGGGGTCGAGGTTGCCCGTCGGTTCGTCGGCGAGCAGAATCTCGGGCTTGTTCACGACGGCGCGGGCGATCGCGACGCGCTGCTGCTCACCGCCGGAGAGCTCGTGCGGGAAGCGGTCGCCCATGCCGTCGAGACCGACGGTCTCGAGCACGTCGGGAACGGCCTCGCCGATGAGGGCGCGCGACTTCCCGAGCACCTGGAGTGCGTAGGCGACGTTCTCGGCGACGGTCTTGCCCTGCAGGAGGCGGAAGTCCTGGAACACCATGCCGATGTCGCGCCGGTAGTACGGCACCTTTCGGCTGGAGATGCGGCGGAGGTCCTGTCCGAGGACGTGCACCTGCCCGTCGGTCGGGAGGTCCTCGAGGAGGATGAGACGCAGGACGCTGGACTTGCCAGATCCCGACGGGCCCACGAGGAAGACGAACTCCCCGCGCAGGATCTCGAACGTGAGGTCGCTGACCGCCGGGTGGTCGCTACCCGGGAAGACCTTGGAGACGCTGTCGAATCTGATCATGGCGCTCCAAGGGTAGGCACCGGGTGACCCGAATCGACGGTGCGACGCGCCAGCGGGTCGAACCCGCCTGGCGGCCGATCAGGATTCGGTCGTCTGCTTCTTGCGCCAGCGGATCCCGGCGTTGATGAAGGGGTCGAGGTCGCCGTCGAAGACGCGGTCCGGGTTCGAGGACTCGTGCTCGCTGCGCAGGTCCTTCACCATCTTGTACGGCGCGAGCACGTAGGAGCGCATCTGGTCGCCCCAGCTCGCGGTGATGTTGCCCGCCAGCTCCTTCTTCTTCGCGTTCTCCTCCTCGCGCTTCAGCAGCAGCAGTCGGGACTGCAGCACGCGGAGGGCGGCGGCGCGGTTCTGGATCTGCGACTTCTCGTTCTGCATCGACACGACCGTTCCCGTCGGGAGGTGGGTGATGCGGACGGCGGAGTCGGTCGTGTTGACGGACTGCCCGCCGGGGCCCGACGAGCGGAACACGTCGACGCGGATGTCGTTCTCGGGGATCTCGATCTCTTCGGTCTGCTCGATGAGCGGCACGACCTCGACCGCCGCGAAGCTCGTCTCGCGGCTGCCCGCGGAGTTGAACGGGCTCATGCGCACGAGGCGGTGCGTCCCCGCCTCGATCGAGAGCGTGCCGAACGCGTACGGCGCGTCGATCTGGATCGTGGCGGACTTCACGCCGTGGTCGGCGTAGCTCGTGTCCATGACGGTGAGCGCGTGGCCGTGCTGCTCCGCCCATCGCACGTACATGCGCAGCAGCATCTCGGCGAAGTCGGTCGCGTCGTCGCCGCCTGCGCCCGCGCGGATCGTGATGACGGCGGGACGCGGGTCGAACTCGCCGTCGAGGAGCGTCTGGACCTCGAGATCGCCGATGACCTTCGTGATCGCGGCGAGCTCCGCCCGCGCCTCGTCGGCGGACTCCTGGTCGTCGCCCTCGACGGCGAGCTCCGCGAGCACCTCGAGATCGTCGAGCCGCTGTTCGACCGCTTCGAGGCGCTTGAGGTCGGCCTGCGCGTGGCTGAGTGCGCTCGTCACCTTCTGTGCCTGCTCGGGGTCGTCCCAGAGGTCGGGTGCCGAGGCGCGCTGCTCGAGGTCGGTGACGCGCTCGGCGAGGGCGGCCGGGTCGAGCACGTCGCTGATGTCGGCGAACGTGGAGCGCAGCGCTGCGATGTCGGCCTGGATGTCGAGGTTGATCATGATCGTTCCAGCGTAGTCGGTCCGCGGCTTCCCACCGCCGCGAGCGCGGTCCCGGGGCGGCACGGACCGGGCGGCGCGGACCGTGCGCCGGCCGCGCGGTTCGGGGAGCCTCCCCTAACTGGACGCGTCCCGTCCGGAGTGCTTTGCTCGGACCATGTCCACGATTCCGTCTCCGACGCCCCATCCCGGCGAACCGCACCAGGAGGGCAACTCCTCGCGACTCAATTGGTTGCGCGCGGGCGTCCTGGGCTCGAACGACGGGATCGTCTCGGTCTCTGCCCTCGTCGTCGGGGTCGCGGCGGCGACGTCGGAGTCGAGCCCGGTGCTCATCGCGGGCATCGCCTCGCTCGCGGCGGGCGCGATCTCGATGGCGCTCGGCGAGTACGTGTCGGTGTCGACCCAGCGGGATTCCGAACGCTCGATGATCGCACTCGAGCGCGCCGAGCTGCGGGACATGCCGGAGGAGGAGCTCGAGGAGCTGACCGGCATCTACCAGTCGCGCGGTCTCAGCCGCGAGACCGCCGAGCTCGTCGCGAAGGAGCTCACGGCGCACGATGCGCTCGGCGCCCATCTGTCGGCCGAGCTGCACCTCGATCAGCACGATCTCGTGAACCCCTGGCAGGCGGCCGCGGCGTCGGCGCTCTCGTTCACGGTCGGCGGGCTCATCCCGCTGCTCGCGATCCTGCTCACGCCGCTCGACTGGCGTATCGCGGCGACGTTCGCCGCCGTCGTCGTCGCGCTCGTCATCACGGGCTGGCTGAGCGCGTGGCTCGGCGGCAGCGCGAAGGGGAAGGCCATCGTGCGCATCGTGTTCGGTGGCGTGCTCGCGCTCGCCGTCACCTACACGATCGGTGCCCTGTTCGGCGTCACCGGCGTGTGACGCCGCCCGCCGTCACGCCAATAGACTGAGCGTCGCGCGGGCGTGGTGGAATTGGCAGACACGCAGGATTTAGGTTCCTGTGCTCACGAGCGTGAGGGTTCGAGTCCCTCCGCCCGCACCCGGGAGGTCCACTGGCCGTTCCGGGCGGGACGTCCGTCTCCCCCACGAGTGTCGGTTCGCCCGAGCGGGCACTGACGACGATCCACGCGTGATCGCACCACCCGGTCTAGTCGACCGGGTACGTCCGCCCGGTCTCGATGCCCTCGACCGATCGCACGAACGCGAGCCCCACTCGCTCGTCGGACACGGGGGCGAACCCGCGGAAGGCGTCGAAGTACTCCGGGGCGGAGGCGAGGACCGACGGGCTCACGGCGTTGATCCGGATGCCACGGGGAAGCTCGCGCGCCGCGGTCCGCACGTACGATTCGACGGCACCGTTCGCCATCGCGGCCGCGGCGCCGCCCGGCACGGGCTCACGCGCGAGGATGCCCGTGGTGAGCGTGAACGATCCCCCGTCCGTCACCGCGTCCAGACCGAGGTGGACGAGGTTCAACTGGCTCAGCACCTTGCCCTCGAACGCGGCCGTGAGATCGTCGGCCGTGAGCTGTGGTGCGGGCGCGAAGGGTGCGGCGCCGAATGCGGACACGACCGCGTCGAAACGGCCCAATCGTCGGAACGCGGCGGTGATGCTCGCCGGATCGAGGAGGTCGACGGCGGGGTCGGTCGATCTGCTCACCCCGACGATGTCGTGACGTTCCCCGAGTGCGGCCGCGGCGGAGGTGCCGACGTGGCCGGACATCCCGACGACGAGAATCCGCATCGTTCCTCCCCTGTTCACGAATCGGCCGATCCGGCCCGCGGACAGTCTCGCGCAGGCACCTCGGAATGCCCCGATTCGAGCGCGGGCGACCCGAACGTCCCGGTGTGCGTCGGCGCCGAACCACCCGGGCGAACCGTAGGCTCAGGTCATGAGCACCCGCGACACCCCACCGCAGATCGGCGACCTGCCGCCCATCGGTCGGCCCGCGAACAGTGCGCTGCTCGCCATCGGCGTCACGACACTCGACGGTGTGGCCGCCCTCGGGCGGTCGGCCCTGCTCGCACTGCACGGCGTCGGCCCGAAGGCCGTCCGCATCCTCGAGACGGCGCTCGAGGAGCGCGGTGACGAACTGCCCGGGTGACACCCCGCGTCATCGAACCCGCGGATAGACTCCGCTGACCGCGCCCGACGAACGGGTGACGGAGGACGGAGGCGCCATGCTCGGATCCGCTCACCACTACGCCGTCCGGCTCGAGTGGATCGGTGCGCGCGGTGTCGGGACGACGGGCTACCGCGACTACGACCGGACTCACGTCGTCCGGGCGGACGGTCTTCCGGATCTGCCCGGCACCGCGGACCCGACGTTCCACGGCGAGCGCGACCGCTGGAATCCCGAGCAGCTCCTGCTCGCCGCGCTCGCCCAGTGCCACATGCTGTCCTACCTCCACGTCGCCGTGCGGAACGATGTCGTGGTGACGGGCTACGCCGACGATGCCGAGGGCACGCTGCGCCTCAACGCCGATCACTCGGGCGAGTTCGTCGAGGCCGTGCTCCGACCACGTGTACTTCTCGCCGACGAGTCGCAGCGCGATCTCGCCGATGCGCTGCATGCCGACGCGCACGCCGTGTGCTTCATCGCGCGCAGCGTGAACTTCCCCGTCCGCACGGTCCCCGCTCCCCCGGCCGCCTGACGCAGCTCCCCTCGCGTGACCTCACGCGAGGGCGTGCCGGACGACGATCACCGCCGTCTGTCCGTCGGGAGCCGTGCGCGCATGCAGACCGAGCCCGTGCGCACGCGCACAGACCCGGGCGGCGGCCACCTGCGACCGGTGCACCTCGAGCAACAGCACCCCGCGCTCGGCGAGTCGCGCGCCCGACGACGCGATGAGCTCCCGCACGTGCACGAGGCCGTCGATCCCACCCGCGAGCGCGCGGCCGGACTCGTGCGCCGTCGCCTCGCGAGGCATGGTCCTGATCTCCCCGTCCGGCACGTACGGCACGACGGCGGCGATCACGTCGAACGTGGCGTCGGTACCGAATCCCGCCAGCCCGTCGCCACGGACGACGACGGCGTCCGCGCCGAGGTTCCGGCGTGCACAGCGCAGTGGCAACGGATCGATGTCGCTCGCCGCGAGTCGTGCACCGGGGACCGTCGCCCGAACGTACGCGGCGACGGGCGCGACGCCCGAGAACGGCTCGGCGACACGCGCGCCCGCAACGGTCGACGCGGCCCTCGCCGCCCGGCGGGCGAGGAAGAGCGTTCGCTGACGCGGCACGAACACGCCTGGTTCGACGGCGAGCCGGAGGCCACCGAACGCTACGAAGCCGACGATCGTCTCGAGCGGCTCGCCCGCGACCCGCCGCACGGTCCGTCGTTCGAGCTCATCGGCGTCGGTGGTCTCGGCGAGCAGGATGTGCGCCTCGTCCTCCGCGAACACGCACCCGGCCGCCCGCAGCCGCCGGGTGAGGTCCGCGTGCGCGCCGCCGTCCGGCGCGGACGTGGCGTCGTCCGCACCCTCCGAGCCCGACGGGGCGCCCGTGCGAGGGGCACGCGTCACGTGGTCAACCGAGACCGAGCGCGGACCGCAGGCGAGGGACGAGCGCGTCGAAGGCCCGGCGGCGATGGCTCTCGGCGTCCTTCTCGGCGTCGCTCAGCTCGGCGGCACTCCGGCCGTCCGCCCCCTCGGGCGCGAAGATCGGGTCGTAGCCGAAGCCGTGCTCGCCCGCGGGTGCCGTGAGGATGCGTCCCGGCCACTCGCCGAGGACGGCCTCGGCGATCTCGCGACCGCCGGACGCCGCCCCGGCCGGGACGACGAGCGCCGCCGCGGCCGTGAAGTGCGCCGTCCGGTGCGGATCGTCCACATCGGTGAGCTGCCAGAGCAGGAGCCGAAGGTTCTCCCCCGCATCCTTCGCGGGCCCCGACCAGCGCGCGGAGAAGATGCCGGGTGAGCCACCGAGCACGTCCACGCAGATGCCGGAGTCGTCCGCGATCGACGGGAGTCCCGTGAACTCGGCCGCGGCGCGCGCCTTGATGAGCGCGTTCTCCTCGAACCCGAGGCCGTTCTCGACTGGCTCGGGCCCGTCGTAGGAGACGAGCTCGATGCCGTCGAGCGCATCGCCGAGGATGCGCTGCAGCTCGACGAGCTTGTGGGCGTTGTGCGATGCGAGCACCACCCGGATCGGTGCGCTCACGACGCGAGCGCCGCTCGCTGCAGTTCGGTCAGCCGTGCCGTTCCGACGAGCGCGAGGTCGAGCAGACGATCGAGCTCCGCACGATCGAACGGTGCACCCTCGGCCGTGCCCTGGACCTCGACGAACCGTCCGTCACCCGTCGCGACGACGTTCATGTCGGTCTCGGCGGCGACGTCCTCGACGTACGGCAGATCGAGAAGAGGTTCCCCCTTCACGATGCCGACCGAGATCGCGGCGACCGAACCCGACAGCACGGTGGCGTTCTTCCGCACGTGCCCCTCGGCGCGCGCCCACTCGATCGCGTCGACGAGCGCGACGTACGCGCCGGTGATGGCCGCGGTTCGCGTGCCACCATCGGCCTGGAGCACGTCGCAGTCGAGCACGATCGTGTTCTCGCCGAGCGCCTTCGTGTCGACGACCGCGCGCAAGGACCGGCCGATGAGGCGAGAGATCTCGTGCGTCCGACCGCCGAGCTTGCCCTTCACCGACTCCCGGGCGGACCGCTCGTTCGTGGCCCGCGGGAGCATGGCGTACTCGGCCGTCACCCAGCCCGTGCCCTTCCCCGTGAGCCAGCGGGGCACGCCGGGCGTGAACGATGCCGTGCACAGCACGCGCGTGCGCCCGAACGAGATGAGCGCCGACCCCTCGGCCTGCTCGCTCCACCCCCGCTCGATCGTGACCGGGCGGAGTTCGTCGACGGCGCGGCCGTCCTGGCGGGTCGTGGTCATGCGTCCTCCTGGATGCGGTTCGGGGGCAGAGTGATGACGCCCGTCGCGAGGTGCCCGACCTCGGCGACGTCCGGGCCGAGGAACCGCGTCGCGAGCTGGACGAACGCGTCGGTGTCGGGGCCCGTCTGGCGGTACGAGTAGGTGGCCGGCGCGCTCCCGCGGTTGAAGAGTCCCTCCGACGCGAGCACCCGGTAGACGTCCCGGGCCGTCTCGACGTCGCTCGAGACGAGCGACGTGCCGTGCCCCATGACGTACCCGATGACGCCCTTCAGGAACGGGTAGTGGGTGCAGCCGAGCACGACCGTGTCGACGTCCGCCGCGCGCAGCGGTTCGAGGTACCCCTCGGCGACGCGGATGAGTTCGGGCGAGGTCGTGTCGCCGCGCTCGACGGCCTCGACGAACGCCGGGCACGCCCGGGCCGTGATGCGGAGGTGCGGGGCGGCCTCGAACATGTCCTGATAGGCGCGCGACGAGATCGTCGCCTCGGTGCCGATCACGCCGATCCGGCCGTTGTGCGTGGCCTTCACGGCCGCCCGGACCGCGGGGGCGATGACCTCGACGACGGGCACGTCGTAGCGTTCGCGGGCGTCGCGCAGGACCGCCGCCGATGCCGTGTTGCACGCGATCACGAGCATCTTGACGCCCTCGCGGACGAGCTCGTCCATGATCTCGAGCGAGTACCGGCGCACGTCCGCGAGCGACTTGGGGCCGTACGGCGAGTGCAGGGTGTCGCCGATGTAGACGAGCGATTCCGAGGGCAGCTGCGCCCTGATCTCGCGCGCCACCGTGAGCCCACCGACCCCGGAGTCGAAGATGCCGATCGGTGCTTCGCTCGTCAGGGGGGCCACAGTCACGAGAGGAGATCCTACTCTCCGGGCTCCGCGGCGGCCCGAGTTCACCGTTCTGCGGCGGGCGGGACCGCGACCACGTCGGTAGTCTGAGCGGGTGATCACCCCGCGAGAGGCATCCACTGCCCTGCTCACCGACCAGTACGAACTCACGATGATCGACGCGGCCCTGCAATCGGGAACCGCGCACCGCGAGTGCGTCTTCGAACTGTTCGGACGCCGCCTGCCCGGTGGCCGACGATACGGCGTCGTGGCGGGCGTCGGGCGTGCACTCGAGGAGCTGCGGGACTTCCGCTTCGGCGACGCGGAGCTCGAGTTCCTGCGCGAGCGAGAGGTCGTGAGTGCACCGACGCTCGACTGGCTCGCCGACTACCGCTTCTCCGGCACGATCCGCGGCTACCGCGAGGGCGAGCTGTACTTCCCGAACTCGCCGCTGCTCGAAGTGCGCGCCTCGTTCGCCGAGGGTGTCGTGCTCGAGACGCTCCTGCTCAGCATCTACAACTACGACTCCGCCGTCGCGACCGCGGCCTCGCGCATGGTCTCGGTCGCCGACGGGCGTCCGATCGCCGAGATGGGGAGCCGCCGCACGGGCGAGCGCTCGGCGGTCGCCGCGGCACGGGCGGCCTACATCGCGGGTTTCACCGCGACGAGCAACCTCGAAGCGGGACGCACGTGGGGGGTCCCGACGATGGGCACGGCGGCGCACTCGTTCACGCTCCTGCACGACTCGGAGCGCGACGCGTTCCGCGCGCAGGTGGCGGCCCTCGGTGTCGACACGACCCTGCTCGTCGACACCTACGACGTGCAGCAGGGCATCCGCAACGCGGTCGAGGTCGCGGGCCCCGAACTCGGTGGCGTGCGCCTCGACTCCGGCGACCTGCCGACCCTCGTGGCCGAGGTGCGCCGCCAGCTCGACGAACTGGGCAATCCGAACACCCGCATCACGGTCACGAACGACCTCGACGAATTCGCGATCGCCGGGCTCTCGGCCGTGCCCGTGGACGCGTTCGGCGTCGGCACCTCGGTCGTGACGGGCTCCGGCAACGTCGCCGCGGGCATGGTGTACAAGCTCGTCGCACGGCGCGGCGACGACGGCGAGTGGGTGCCCGTAGCCAAGACCTCGGTCGGCAAGGCGTCCGTCGGGGGTCGCAAGACACCGGTCCGCCGCCGCAATGCCCAGGGCATCGCGACCGCCGAACTCATCGCGATCGACGACCGGGTCGCGGGTGACGCGGACGACCGTCCCCTGTTCGTCGACCTCGTCGTCGACGGGGTCGTGGACGAGCGGTGGCTCGGCGCCCAGGGCGTCGCGGCTGCGCGCGAACACCGGGCCGACGCGCTCCGCGAACTCCCGCTCGGTGCCCTGCGGCTCCGCAGCGGCGACCCGGCGATCCCGACGATCTTCGTCGACGGCGAGTGAGGTGAACCGGGCCGGGTAGCGCCTACTCGGCCCGCATCTTCTCGTAGATCGCCTTGCAGGCGGGGCAGACGGGGAAGCGGTCGGGGTTGCTGTTCGGCAACCACTTCTTGCCGCACAGCGCACGGACGGGCTTCCCCGAGATCGCCGACTCGAGGATCTTCTCCTTGCGCACGTAGTGCGCGAACTTGTCATGATCACCGGGATCGTCCAGGCGCTCGTCCTCGAGCAGCTGTTCGAGTTCACGGTCGAGCACGGCCGTCCCGCCGCCGTCGTCCGGTCCACCGGGCGCTGCGGGCTCATCCTGGCGCATGTTCCACCTCATGCCGACATCCTAGGCGCCGACAGGTCGCCGACCCTCAGCGGGTCATGAGCTCATGGCGAACGTCATGAGTTCGCTCGAACGGTCGTCGAAGAGACGACCACCGCGTGCGATCCCCCACGACAGCACGATCGCACCGGCGACGAGTCCGAGGACGAGCGCGGCGACGTGCCACCACCAGTCGCCGCCCAGGATGCCGATCACACCGCACGCGATGCTCGGTGCGACGGCGAGGATCGCCAGGAGCCCCGCCACGGGGTGCATGAGCACGCCACGCCCCCACGACCTGACGGGCTGGCTGTACGGCGAGTCACCGGGCCGCGCCACCGCGTACGGGTAGAGCACGCTCATGACGCTCGAGAAGCCGGTCGTCGCGAGGAGGAGCCCGGCGGCGATGCCGAACTCGGACACGACCCACAGCCAGTCGCCGACGATGAGACCGCTGATCGCCGAGCCGAGCACGACGATCACGCCACCGACGACAAGCGTCGGGAGCGCGCGACCGATGCGATCGCTGCGCCCGTCCATGCCGGAGGTGATGTGCAGCCACACCGCCGTGGAGTCGAACGCGAGATCGTTGTGGAGCGTCCAACCGAGGAAGAACGCGAGCAGCGGGACCGGCAGCAGCGCGAGGTAGCGGGCGTCGACGCCCACGACGGCGAGCGGCACGAGCGCGAGCAGCGGGAGCAGCACGATCGAGACGTTGACGACCTGATAGCGCCGGTCGCGCAGCCAGTACGTGATCGTGCGCGCCGCGACGACACGCGCCGGCGAACCGCCGAACCGATTGATGAACCCCAGGTCGAGCACCTCGCGACCCGACGTGTCCACGAGCGTCCTGCGCGCGAGCCGCGTTCCGAGTCCGAGCCACAGGAGCGCGGCGACCGCGAGCGTCGCGAGCGCGACACCGAACTGCCCGAGTGCACTCACGAGATCGCCCGAGAGTGCGGTCGACGGGGCACCCCACGCGGCACCGATCGGCGTCCAGGCGAGCACCTCGGCCGCCCGCTGCAACGGCTCGGTGCCCGTCGCCGCCCACGGGGCCGTGACGGCGACGAACAGCACGGGCGAGAGCAGCAGGATCGCGAGGAACACCGCCGCCGCGACGACGTCGCCGGCGACGCGACGCTGGTCCATGAGGAACCCGAGCAGCGATCCCAGGCGCGCGAGCGTCACGAGCGTGCAGAACCCGACGAGCATCGACGCCGCACCGATCGCGAGCGCGAGCGCGTCCGCCCGCCACAGGCTGAGCGAGGCGAGCAGCACGATCGCGGTGCCGGCTGCAGGGATGCCGATCGCGCTCGTCGTCAACGACTCCCACGCCGCGCGGAGCGGTGAACGTCCCACGGCGACCAGCGCCCTGGGGTCGAGGTCGTCGCCCCCCGGTGAGACCGCGGCGGCGACGAAGGCCGCCACGGACGCGAGGATCCCGCTCGTGACGGCGAGGCCGCGAACGAGTTCGGGAGACAGCGACCAACTCGCGACGATGACCGCGAGCGCCGCCGCGGTGACGACGACCGTCGCGATCGCCGTGGCGATCGCGCCGGAACGATACGGCGAGTCGCGCCGGAAGGTGCCGCGGACGGAGTTGACCTTCAGTTGAAGGAGATGCCCAGCCAATCCAGTCCTTCCGTGCGTTGGGGACCGCGCACGATGTCGCGGAACCGCTCTTCGAGAGTGATGTCGCCACGGACCGCGTCGACGGTGCCGTCGGCGAGGATCTCCCCGTCGACGATGACGGCGACATGATCGCAGACACGCTGGACGAGGTCCATGCTGTGGCTCGAGAGGATCACGGTGCCGCCACGGCTCACGTAGTCGAAGAGGATATCGGTGAGTTGGACCGCCGAGACGGGGTCGATCGACTCGAACGGCTCGTCGAGGACGAGCAGCTCGGGTGAGTGGATGAGCGCGGAGGCGAGCGCGATCTTCTTCGTCATACCCGCCGAGTAGTCGACGACGAGCCGGTTCGCGGCGGCACCGAACTCGAAGGCCTGGATGAGCGAGGCCGTCCGTGCACGCGCGGTCTCGTCGTCGAGGCCCCGGAGGACGCCGGTGTAGTAGAGGAGCTGGCCGCCCGTGAGCTGGTCGAACAGGCGCAGCCGGTCGGGCAGGATACCGATTCGTGAGCGCGCTTCCGCCGCGTTCTCCCACACGTCGATGCCGAGCACCTCGACGGTTCCCGAGGTGGGCTTGAGGAGCCCCGTCGCCATCGAGAGCGTCGTCGTCTTGCCGGCACCATTCGGGCCGACGATGCCGTAGAACGAGCCGCGGCGGACATCGAGCGAGACGCTCTGCACGGCCACCTCGCTGCCGTAGCGCTTCGTCAGATCGTGCAGACGCAGCACGGTTCCGCCGAGTTCGCGGTGCGGAGCGGAGGTGACGCGCGCGACGGGGGTCATCGTGCTCAGGCCCGCCGCGGTCGCGGCGCCGATGCGCAGCGAGTTGCGGGCCGCGGGCGCCTCGGACGGGCCCGTCGCCTCGGTCGCGGTCTCGTCCTCCGTGACCGGGTCGACTGCGGGGGGCTCGGCCTCGCCGATCGGCGCCCCGTCAGCGGACCGCGCATCGTCGCTCGTGCTCGACGCATCGGCGTGCTCGTCCGATGCCGAGGGGTCGAGTGCCTCCGCACCGGTGCCGGGGGCGGATTCGGTGGCGGGCTCGTCGAGCGTCCACGCGGCGACGGTGGGTTCCTCGTCGGAACGCGCGACCTCGGAGCCCGCTTCCGCGTCGTCCGATGATTCCGCGTCGTCCGACGATTCCGCGTCGTCCGAGGACTCTGAGCCGCCCGGACCACCCACGAACACGCCGTCGACCTCGACCACCTCGCCCGAGGCGTCGCTGTCCGGAACGCTGTCCACGTCGGTGTCGTCGATCTCGTCGTCCGTCACGATGTCGTCGGCACCGTTCGCGACGTCGGCACCGTTCGCGACATCGGCCTCGTCCTCGGTCTCGTCGTCACCGGACGCGTGCTCCGCGGACGTGGATTCGACGATCACCTCGTCCTCGTCGTCCGCGCGGTCGCCTGCTTCGACGTCGTCCGCCTCCTCGAGCGCATCGGGCACGTCCTCGGCGCGCGCGGCAACGCCTCGCGCCTCCCCCTCGGCATCGTCCGTCTCGGCCGGCGCGACGATATCGATCGCGACCGTCGGCTCGCCGTCGATCGCGTCCTCGTCCGCGAGGGTCGCGTGCGGCGTCGCCTCGTCCGGGGCGACGTCCCGCCCCGGATCGGCATCGGACGCGGCATCCTCGTCCGCCCCGGGCTCGACATCCGCCACGTCGGACGCAGCCTGCTCGTCGGGCTCCACCGCCTCGTCGGCCTCGTCGGTCACGGCGCGGTCCGCGCCCTCGACGGCGATCGGCGCGTCGTCCGGGAGGTCCGACGTCGCCTCGCCGACCTCGGGCGACACATCGGCGTCGGGCACATCGTCGGGCGCGTCGTCGACGACCTCCTCGACCCATTCCACGAGGATCGGCTCGACGAACACCGGCACCGGCCGCGCCGGACCGGTCAGCGAGAACCGGTGCCCGGGAGCATCGACGAGGGGTTCGCCCGCGCCGTCGCGGGAAGGGGTCGAGGGACGGTCGTCGGATTCGTCGTCGGCGGCACTTGAAGCGAACGGCATCTCGACAGATTATCAACCGCGCGACCCCCTCGCGCCCGGCGAGTCCCGAGAGACGTGGACCGAGCACGCAGGATCACGGAATCGGCCTTCCCTATGCTGAGATCGCCGCCGCGTGCGACGGTCACGTCGGCGGGCGAGGAGCACCATGTCACGAACGTCACGACACAGCGACCCCACGTCGGGCCACCACGAGATCGTCGTCGTCCCCACGACGTCGCCGGAGGGCGATCCGTCCGACGCCCCCGCGCCGCTCCCACCTCGCATCGACTCGGAGGTCCAGGTCGATCCGACGGTGTTCGAGCGTGCGCTCGACCGGGTGCTCGCCATCCAGCGTCCCCTCGTCCTCGCCCGGATCCGTGCGCTGCGTCGACGTCACCCACAGGACACACCGGCCGAGCTCATCGCCCGTCTCGAGACGCAGTACCTCAACACCGTCATGGCGACGGGCGGCGGCGCCGGCGCCGCGGCCGTCGTTCCCGGCATCGGGACGGCTGCGGCGCTCACCGTGTCCGGTGTCGAGACGATCGGCTTCCTCGAGGTCTCCGCCCTGTACGGCCAGGCGATCTCCGAGATCCACGGCCTCCCCGTCTCGGACCCCGTTCGGGCACGGACGCTCGTGCAATCGCTCATCCTCGGTGAGGCGGCGAAGAATCTCGTCAAGCAGTTCGCGGCACAGGCGGGTGGCAAAGGCGTCGGACGCCAGCAGTTCTGGGGTGAGATCGTGACGAGGAGCCTGCCGAGCGTCTTCGTCGGCGAACTCTCGCAGCGCATTCAGCGCGTGTTCCTGCGCCGGTTCGCGGCGACGAGTACCGCGTCGACCGTCGGCCGGCTCGTTCCCTTCGGGATCGGCGCACTCATCGGTGGGGCGGGCAACCGCATCCTGGGGCGTCAGGTCGTCCGCGCGTCGCGGGAGGCGTTCGGGCCCGCCCCGAGTTCGTTCCCGATGGACCTCCATCCCGATGTCGCCGTCCGTGGCGTACCGGAGACGGACGAGACGCTGCGTGGCGGTCGCTTCTTCTTCCTCCCTCGCGGACGCTCACGACGTGCGCTCGAGCGCGGCTCGGGATCGTCGCGCCGTGGACGGGGCACGCGCCCCGACCCGTCGACGACCGACGCGGACGACCACTGACCGACCGGGCACCGACCGACCGCCCGGGCACGCAGCGGTCGCTACGGCGTGCCGCCGACGGCGGACGCGCGCCCTCCGTCCGGTCCGTGCCTCGGTCGTGTTCAGTCCGCGGACGAGTCGAGCGTCACCGTGGTCCGCCTCGTCTCGCCATCTCGGACGTATGCGACCTCGACCTCGTCGCCGCCGGCGTGCGAACGCACGAGCGCCAACAGATCGCCGGCCGTCGCGACCGGGACGCCGTCGACACCCGTGACCACGTCGCCGGCGCGGAGCCCGCCGCGCTGGGCGGCGCCCTGATCGGCGACTGCCTCGAGGTAGGCACCCGTGATCCACGGGTCGAGGGTCGAGAGGCGATCCGCACTCCGGAGCGTCGCACCGAGTGCGCCGTGGGAGGGCAGCTGCCCCTGGGTCAACTGCTCCGCGATGCGGACGGCGATGTTCGCGGGGATCGCGAAGCCGAGACCGATCGATCCCTCCGCCGCCGGTCCGCTGTCGGGATCCCGCGTGGTCGTCGCGATCGCCACGCTCACGCCCACGACACGTCCCGCGGCGTCGACGACCGGGCCGCCCGAGTTGCCCGGGTTGATGTCCGCATCGGTCTGGAACACGGCGAGGTGCACGCGCTCCGCCGCGGCCTGGTCGTCGGCGTTCGCGTCGCTCGAGGGCGGAACGGCGGCCGACGCGACGTCGATGCTGCGGTGGACGGTCGAGACGATGCCGCTCGTCGCCGTCCCGACGAGGCCCAGGGGCGAGCCGAGCGCGACGACACGCTGACCGACGGCGAGCGTCGCCGAATCGGCGAACGTGGCCGGAACGAGTCCCGCCGCACCGTCGAGCTGGACGACGGCCAGGTCGGCGAGGACGTCGATGCCGACGGTCCACGCGTGGAACACGCGGCCGTCGGCCGTCGTGGCCGTGATCGTCGCGTCGTCGACGGTCCCGTCGAGCGTCACGACGTGCGCGTTCGTCAGCACGCGTCCCTGCTCGCCGAGGACGATGCCGGAGCCGACCTCGCTGCGGCCGGGCGTGACGACGCGCAGCGACACGACGCTCGGCGACGCGGCCGCGACGGCGGCCGCGATCTCCGCGGAGTCGTCGTCGAGGGTGCCGGACTCCCAGGGCTGCTGGGAGGGCGAGGCCGACGACGGCCCGAACGCCCCGGTCGCGGCCGCGGTGACGACCCCGCCGACGACCCCGCCGAGCAGCGCGACGACGAGCGCGAGAACGACGAACGCGAGCGGTGAGAGGCGGACCTCGCGGCGCGCTCGCACCTGGTTCGCGGGGTGATCCCGCCGTTGAGCTCCCTCCGTGCGCGCGCCGTCGCGCGTCGGCGCACCGCCGCTGCGGTCGGTCGCCGCGACGACGGGCACCGTCGAACGCGCGCGCCCATCGGGCTCCCGGGCGACGGCGGCCGTCGACGTGCGGTCGACGTGCCGACCCGTCCCCCCGGCGGACGTCGAGGGCCGTCGCCATGCACCGTCCCCGGCCGTCACACCGCCCGCGATCTCGGGGTCGGGTGCGGGCGCGGGCGCGGGCGCGGCGTCGTCGGACGATGCGGACCGTGCCGACGCCGACTCGCTCGACGCCGGATCCTCGGGGACGTCCCGCTGGTCCTCGTCCGTGACGTCCGTGTCGGCGCCGTCGACCTCGAGACCCGGCCCCTCGGGGTCGGTCCGCTCCTCGGTGGGCCCGCCACCGGCGGCCTGGTCCTCATCGCGTCCGTCGTCGCCGAGCGCCGCCGACGCGTCGGTCGTGGCCCGCTCGTCGCCGCCCTCGATCACCTGCACGGCGGCCGGCCCGTCACCCCTCGCGGACGTTCCCGTGTCGGCGCCGTCGTCGGTTCCGTTCGACTCCCCCGTGGCGCCGATGTCGTCCCCGGCGACGGTGGCGTTCCCGACACCGTCCGCGTGGACGTCCCCCGCCGCGGAAGCCGGCCGGGTATCGACCTCGCCGGACGACGCGTCCACACGCGCTCCCGCGGCCCGTGCGGCCGCCGTCCGCCTGGCTGCGGCGAGCCGGGCGGCGACGACGGCGGCGCCCGCGCGCTCGCCCACCACACCGTCACGCGAGTCGGCCAGCGCCCGCGCGAGTCGCGCCATGACGTGCGACCCGGCACCGGACACCTCGGCCCGTCCCCCGCTCGCGTCGTCGCGATCGGGCGGCGACACGTCAGCAGTCATTCGTCGATCCTGGGGGGTTGGGACGCCTCGATCACGTCTGGCGTTCGCTTCATGCTAGGTCATGCGCAGGCCCCGCCCCCACGCCGCTCGCGACGGCGAAATGGGATCGTGACCTGAACGCCCGGCGAACGGCAGGAACCGCTCGGCCGGGACGTGTTGTTTCGCCGCCGCCGCCGCGATAGCTTCGGAGCTGCACGCCGCACGGCGTGATTCGTGAAGGAGCACCATGCCCACCTACGCCGTCCTGCTGCAGTACGAGGTCGTTTCCGCACTCGTCATCGAGGCCGAGAACGAACAGGCCGCCGCGACGATCGCGAGCGAGTTCGAGGCGAATGCGCACGACGCCGTCGAGGACGCGGACGCCGTTCGGGTCTCGAACCGCGTGTGGGGGTCCGGCACGGTCGAGGTGCAGGAGGCGGAGGACGCCGACGACGCCGAGGACCTGCTCGACGACTGGGTCGACGAACTCGAGCTCGACGACGAACAGCTCGACCTCACGGACGAAGACCCCGATGTCGAGGTCGTCGACGAGGCGGACGACGATGCCGAGGCGGACGACGACGCGGACGAGGGCGATTCCGACGACCGGGCGCCCGCCACGACCGTCTGAGCGACGCGTCGGCCGAGGCCGTCACCGCGCCGCCGCGAACGGCACGGCCGGCCACGGGGACGCGTCCACCCGGGTCGCGTCACGCCACGCGAGACGCGCCAATGCCCCGGGATCGCCCGCTCGTGCTCGGCAGGGACCAGCCCGGGGCACCCGCGACCGCCGGGGGTCAGACGCGCGCGATCGAGACGATGTCCTCGTCGAACTCCCGCGACACCTCGGCGGAAACCGTCGTGCGTGTCGCGTCGATCGCGGCCAGGAAGTCGTCGGTGTTCGGCCCTGCCGGCACGTCGGTGTCGCTGTCGCGAGCCGCGACCGCCCGCTCGAGCGCGACCTGCGACGCCTTCCGCGCCGCGAACTCGATGTCGGCCGGCGAGTACCCCGCCGTCCGCGAGACGAGCGCATCGACATCGACGACGTCGGCGACCGCCTCCGGCACGTAGCGCTGCCAGATTGCGCGGCGCGCGGCGTCGTCCGGCAGCCCGATCGGGATGACGTAGTCGAAGCGACCGTGCCGCAGGAACGCCTGATCGAGCGCCCGGATGAAGTTCGTGGCGCAGATGAGCAGTCGTCCCGGCCGTTCGCGGAACGCGGGGATGATCTTCAGGAGCTCGTTGGTGACGCCCTGCGTCGGCGACGGCGGTTCACCGCCACGGTGCGAGGCGATCTCCTCGACCTCGTCGATGAACACGACCACGTGATCGAGCCCGTCGACCTGCTCGAAAGTCTCGCGCAGTTCGCCCGCGAGTCCCTTCGAGGACGCCGCCAGTCGCGAGGGGAACACCTCGACGAACGGCCACCCGAGGCGCGAGGCGATACCCTTCGCGAAGGTCGTCTTGCCCGTTCCGGGAGGGCCGAACAACACGATCGCACGCGGCGGCACGACGCCGTAGTGCTCGGCGAGTTGCGGGTCCGAGAGCGGGAGCACGAGGCGCCGCTCCAGGATGTCCTTCTCGTGCTGCATGCCACCGATGGATTCCCAGCGGTCGGGCGGCAGCACGCGGCCACCGAGCTCGCGAAGGAGCAGGATCTCGCGCTGCTTGACGGGGATCTCGCGTTCGAAGAAGCGGAGGTGGCGCTTGTCGGCGAACCCGGCCTTCGACAGGGCCCCCACCTGCGTCTGCTCGTCGGGCACGAGGATCGAGAGCCGCTGCAGTCCCTGCGGTGCCATGCGCTGCTCGATCGCCTGCAGCAGGGCACCGCCGATGCCGTCGCGCCGGTGGTCGACGTCCGTCCCGAGGAAGACGATCCAGCCCTGATCGTGCGCGGCCCGCGCCACGGCGACCCCGACCACATCATCCCCCTTGACGGCGACGACAGCCGTGTCCTTTCGCGTGGACGCGAGCACTTCGCCGAGCGCGTACACGGGCTCGGTCGACGTCGCACGGTGCTGGTCCCAGAGCCGCAGGAGGGCATCGAGATCGCCGGGTTGGAAGTCGCGGATGCGCCAGTTCGTCATTGATCGTCCTCCGGGCGGTGTCGGGTCGACTCAACCCTAGCGGCGTCGTGTCCCCCCGGCGCACCACCGGCCGAGTCGTCCGATGGTCACCACGGCGGCACGATCGCGAGCAACACGATGGCGGGGAGGATCGACCCGACGTAGCAACCGAACGTGAGCGTCGACCAGTGGAGCCGGCGCAGGACGACGAGTGCACGCAGCGCGATGACGGCGCCGAGCAGGACCGCGCCACCCACCGCGGCACCGATCGGGATCACGAGCCCCCAGTTGTCGATCCACCCTTCGCCGCCCGGCGGAGCCCACAGCGCGTCGACGGCGAACATGACGGTGAGCCCACCCACGAGGATCGGCACGATCGCCGGCACGCCGAGCGCGACACCCACCCCGAAGCCCCACGCGAGCGCCTCGACCCAGCGGGGCCGCAGGACGGGACCGACCCAGCCCCGCAGCGTCCCGGAGGCCCGAGGGCGGGGTGGCTGCTCGACGGGGCCGAGCTCGGTCGGGGTGTTCATGGTCGCAGGCTAACGAAACGGTCGGACATCGTGGTGCCGTCGCCGCGCCGTCGCCCGGTCAGCCAAGCATGGTGCGGTCGTCCACGACGGCACCCTTGATCTTGCGGAACTCCTCGAGCAGGTCCTCGACCGACGCGTCCCGCTTCTGTGCCTCGTCGAGTTCGAGGATGATGCGTCCCTCGTGCATCATGATGAGCCGATTGCCGAGCTGCAACGCCTGCGCCATGTTGTGCGTGACCATGAGCGTCGTGAGCCCGAACTCCCCCACGATCGACTTCGTGAGTTCGGTCACGTGCTGCGCGCGCTGCGGGTCGAGCGCCGCCGTGTGCTCGTCGAGCAACAGGATGTCGGGCTGGGTGAAGCTCGCCATGAGCAGCGAGAGCGCCTGCCGCTGGCCGCCCGAGAGCAGACCGACGCGTGCCTTGAGACGATCCTCGAGTCCGAGCTCGAGTTTCACGAGCTCCTCACGGAAGAGCACACGTCGCCGCTTGGACACGCCGATCCCGAGGCCGCGTGTCGTTCCGCGCGTGAGCGCGAGCGCGAGGTTCTGCTCGATCGTGAGCTCGGGAGCGGTCCCGGCCATCGGGTCCTGGAACACGCGGCCGATGTACCGAGCCCGCGCGTAGTCCTTCATACGGCGCACGGAGCGCTCGTCGATGCGGATGTCGCCGGAATCGACGGCGAGCTTGCCGGAGACGGCGTTGAGGAGCGTCGACTTGCCTGCGCCGTTCGAACCGATGACGGTCACGAAGTCGCCGTCGTGGAGGGTGAGCGAGACGCTGTCGAGCGCGATGCGCTCGTTGACGGTGCCGGGGAAGAACGTCTTGCGGATGTCGGTGATCTCGAGCATGTCGTCCGCTCCCCCTACTTCGCCGCCGCCGTCGTCGCCCGTGCTTCACCCTCGGGCGACGGAATGGGCGGTTTCGTGAGCCGTCCCTTCGGGAGGCGCTTCGAGAAGACGCCGAGCCGCGGCAACAGGAGCGCGATGACGACCATGATCGCCGACAGCAGGCGCATGTCGTTCGGGTTGAGGCCCACCGAGAGTGCGGCGAAGATCACGAGCCGGTACAGGACCGCGCCCACGATGACGCCGAACGTCGCGAGCAGGACGGTGCGGTTGCCGAAGATCGCCTGGCCGATGATGACCGAGGCGAGACCGATGAGGATGAGGCCGACACCCATCGAGATGTCCGCGTAGCCCTGGTACTGGGCCACGAGCGCACCCGCCCCGGCGACGAGGCCGTTCGAGATCATGAGCGTCAGGATCGTCGTGTTGTGCGTGTTCACGCCGAACGAGCGGATCATCTGCTCGTTGTTGCCCGTCGCCTGGATCGCGAGGCCGAGGTCGGTCGACAGGAACCAGTCGATCGCCGCCTTCAGGATCAGCACGCCCACGAAGAAGATGAGGATGATCCACGGCCCCTTGCCCATGCCGAGGTCCACGAGCGGGCCGAACAGGCCGTCGGCCTTCGCGACGGGCTTGTTCGGCACGCCCATGATGCGCAGGTTGATCGACCAGAGGGCGATCATCGTCAGGATCCCGGCGAGCAGACCGTCGATCCGACCCTTCGTGTAGAGCAGCCCGGTGACGAAGCCGGCCACCGCACCCGCCCCCACGCCCGCGAGGGTCGCGAGGACGGGCGGGGTGTCCATTGCGATGAGCGATGCCGCGACCGCGCCTCCCGTCGTGAAGCTCCCGTCGACCGTGAGGTCGGGGAAGTTGAGGACCCGGAAGGTGAGGTAGACGCCGAGCGCCATGACGGCGTACAGCATGCCGAGTTCGAATGCACCGATCATCGTCTTGCTTTCGTTGTGTGTGTGGCTGCCCGGACTACTCGATCGTCGTCTCGGCGCGGCTGAGCACGGCCTCGGGGATCGTGACGCCCTGCTTCTCGGCCGCACCGGGGTTGACGGTGAGCGGGAACTCGGTCTGCGCCTCGACGGGCATGGTCGCGGGGTCGGCGCCCTCGGTCAGGATCTTGATCGCCATCTGACCCGTCTGGTAGCCGAGCGCCTCGTAGTCGAGGCCGAGCGTCGCGATCGCACCGTTCTCGACCTGGTTGACCTCGCCACCGATGAGCGGCACCTTGTTCGAGTTCGCGAAGTCGACGACCGAGCCCATGCCCGCCGTCACGAGGTTGTCGGTGGGCAGGTAGATCGCGTCGACGCCCGTGAGCGAGTCGAGTGCGGTCTGCAGGTCGGCGCCCGTCGCGACGCTCGCCTCGCGGACCTCGATGCCGAGCTCGGACGCCTTCTCCTTCGCGAGCGCGACCTGCACCTGCGAGTTCACCTCGCCGGAGGCGTACACGATGCCGATCGTCTTGGCGTTCGGCACGATCTCCTTCAGCAGGTCGATCTGGTCGCCGACCGGGTTCATGTCGGTCGTACCGGTGACGTTGCCGCCGGGGGCGTCGCTCGACGCGACGAGGCCGGCCTCGACCGGATCGGTCACGGCCGTGAACAGCACGGGCTTGTCGGTGATGGCGGCCTGGGCGGCCTGGGCCGCGGGCGTCGCGATCGCGAGCACGAGGTCGGTGCCGTCGGAGGCGAACTTCTGCGCGATCGTCGTCGCCGTCGCCTGCTCGCCGTTCGCGTTCTGCACGTCGAAGGTGGCGTCGATGCCCGCCTCCGTGAACGCACGCTGGAATCCGGCGGCCGCCGCGTCGAGCGCCGGGTGCTGCACGAGCTGCGAGATGCCGATCGAGTACGAGCCCTCGCCGCCCGCGCCGTCGGTCGTGTCACCGCCGCCGGAGCAGCCGGTGAGGGCGAGGGCGCTCGCGGCGACGATGCCGAGGGCGCCGAGGATGGTGTGCTTGCGCATGGGGTGGAACTCCTTCATGGGTGGTGATGCCCCGCGCGACCGGTCCGGTGCGGCAGGGCCTGATGTCAACGCTAGGGCGTCGCGACGGGAGCGAGCGTCGAAGCGGCCTCGATGAGCCGATCGTTGGCGAGTGGTGACCCGATCGTGATGCGGATCCCCTCGCCCGGGAACGCACGCACGAGGATGCCGGCCGCGGCGAGCGCGTCGGACACCTCCTCGGTGCGCGCCCCCGTGCGCAGCCACACGAAGTTCGCCTCGGTCTCGGACGGCGCCCACCCCTGCCGGACGAGTGCATCGAGCACACGTGCACGCTCCGCCACGACCGCATCGACGCGGTCGAGCAACTCGCGCTCCGCCGCGAGCGACGCGAGGGCAGCACGCTGCGCGAGCCCGGTCACCCCGAACGGCAGGGCCACGCGTCGGAGGTTGTCGGCGACATCGGCGCGCGCGATCGCGTAGCCGATGCGCAGACCCGCGAGGCCGTAGGCCTTGGAGAACGTGTGCAGGACCGCGACGTTCGCGCGTTCACGGAACAGCTCGATGCCGATCGCCGAGTCGGGGCGCCGGTTGAACTCGACGTACGCCTCGTCGAGGACGACGAGGACGTCCTCGGGCACGCGATCGAGGAACGCGCGGACCTCGTCCGCCCCGAGGGTCGTGCCGGTGGGATTGTTCGGATTGCACAGCAGCACGAGCCTGGTCCGCTCGGTGATCGCATCGGCCATCGCGTCGAGGTCGTGACGCTCGTCGTGCGTGAGCGGAACCATGACGGGTGTCGCCCCCGCGATCCGGGTGAGGATCGGGTACGCCTCGAAGCTCCGCCACGCGAACAGGACCTCGTCCCCGTCACCTGCCGCGGCGGAGACGAGCTGGGCGGCGACCTCGACCGAGCCTGCGCCGAGCGCGATCTCGTCCGGGGTGACACCGTGGCGCCGCGCGAGGGCCTCGACGAGTTCCGTCGCGGACATGCTCGGGTACAGGTGCAGCGTGTGCAGCTCGGCCGCGACGGCCTCGCGCACCGAGGGCAGCGGCTCGTAGGGGTTCTCGTTCGACGTGAGCTTCACGAGGTCGGGGCGATCGGGAATCGCGCCCTGCCGGTAGGCGGGGATCGCGCCGAGCGCGTCACGTTGCTGCACCATCGCGGCAATCCTTTCACGGCGCAGCGTCGCGCCGTCTCGTCCGCCAGCGTAGGAAGCCACCGACGATGTGTCAATTCGTCACCCGATTCCTGCACGCTTCTGAACTGAATGGCACACATTCGGACGGAACACACAACATATCGTCGCTCATCAGCTGGAAGAGTGTGCAGCATGAGCATCGACCGACTCGACTTCCGGATCGTCGCGTTCTTCTCGACGCATCCCCGCTCGTCCGTCGCGGCGGCCGCGAAGGAGCTCGGCGTGGCGCGTCAGACCGTGCAGGCGCGTCTCGAGCGACTCTCCGCCGCCGGTGTCGTGCAGGGACGGGAGTCACGGCTCGATCCGGCGTCGCTCGGATACCCCGTGTCCGCGATCTGTCGCGCACAGATCGATCAGCGCGTGGGGCACGAGGTCGTGCTCGCGCGGCTGCGGGAGATCCCCGAGGTCCTCGACCTCTACACCGTGGCCGGTGACTTCGATCTCGCCCTCCGGCTCGTCGCGCGGTCGAACGAGGATCTGCAGCGCGTGCTCGACCACATCACGACGATCCCGGCGGTGCAGCGCACATCGAGCGAGATCGTGCTGCGCTCGCACTTCCACGGCCGCACACTGCCGCTGCTCGACGCGGCGACGCGTGACGACGAATCGATCGGCGCGCAGGCGTCCCGTGACCGCGGGGGCCACAATGGGGGCGATGGACGACACGCGAGGACCTGACGACCACGAGGACGCGCGGGCCGATGCCGCGGACCACGCCGAGGCGGCACGGGCGGACGCCGCGGAGCAGCCGGACGCGTCCGGGGCGGCCCCCGGGTCCAGCACGCACCCGGGCCCCGAACGGGCGGCGCGCCGCGAGGCCGACGCCACCGCCGAGTTCAGGGAGGCGCAGCGCTTGCACCGGCTGGCCGGGCCGCAACGGCTGGCACTGCGTCCGGAGGGGCGTCGCCGCGCGCTCGTCGCGGGTGTCGCGGCGGGCCCCTTCGCGTCGGCGGGTGCCGACTTCACGACGCTCGGCGTCTCGGCCGCGCTGTCGACGTTCGGGGGTGGCGGGCCGTGGTTCCCGTCGACGACGGTGTTCCTGCTCGTGGGTATCGCGTCGCTCGTCGTCGCCGTGCTCGTGGCGCGTCGATTGACGCGGACCCACCACCGGGGCGGCGTCGTCGCGCTCGGCGGTCTCGCGCTCGCTGGGTTGCCGTTCATTCCGGCAGCTCCGACGATCGCGGCGAACGTCATCCTGTCCCTCGCCGTGCGGACGGGGACGGTGTCGCCTGCGCCGGAGGTGCTCGTGTTCGCGACGTGCTGGGGTGCGCTGGCCGTCATCGGCCTCGTCCTGGGCCCGCTCGCGTTCCTCCTGGTCGCGCACCTGAACCGGGGCCTGACGCCGGAGGCGGAGAGCGACCCGGTGGCGAGCGAGAAGTTCGCGCGGACGACGCGCCGCCTGGACTGACCACCCCACCCCACCCCACGACGCGCCGCCTGGACTGACCACCCCACCCCACGACGCGCCGCCTGGACTGACCGCCCCACCCAGCCCCAAGGCCACCGCGCCATACCCGGCCACGACGCGCCCCGCCCCCGGACGCGCCGCTCACCCGAACCCACGCCCGCGCCACCAGGAGCGCGAAAAAGCCGGGTTGTTGCTACCGGGCCCCGGGCCCGGTAGCAACAACCCGGCTGGATTCGGCTCGCGTGGGATCAGGCCGAGCGGCGACCGCCCCGCGACGCATCCGCACCGCACCGCGCCGCGACGCGTCCGCACTGCACCGCACTGCACTGCACTGCACTGCACTGCACGCGAGCATGCTCACGACGCCGACGTCACCTGGTGCAACGGGTCCCGGTCGGCTTTCGCTGTGCCTGGACACGCAACCATGCCGGTCCGTGGGGCGTCGAAGAGCGCGAACGCGGCCGGAGCCTTCGGTCGGCAGCGTCTCGCGTCGATGACGCGGGTACTCCCCTGCGCAGCCGAAGGCCCGCAACGCCGGAAGCCCGCAACGCCGAAGGCCCGGAACCAATTGGTTCCGGGCCCTCGTGTGCCGCTCTCGCGACCTTCGTTGCAGGGGCAGGATTTGAACCTACGACCTCCGGGTTATGAGCCCGGCGAGCTACCGAACTGCTCCACCCTGCGGCACAAGAGAAGACATTACACGACTCCTGTCCGAAGGTCCAATCGGCGTGTCTACGGTGTCGGCGTGGGTGCCGGCGTCGAGGTCGACGTGTCCGCCCCGGTCCCCGTTCCGCCGCCGGTGCCGATCTCGGACTCCGCCGCCCGCGCACGCGCGAGGGCGTCCTGCAGCCGCTTGTCGGCCTCCGCTGCCGCCACGAGATCGTTGTTCGCGTACGCCGCTGTGCGATCGTCGAGCGCCTTCTGGGCGTCGTCGAGCGCCTGCGAGAGCTTCTCCTGCGCCGTCTGCTCGACGGGCGGCGCACCGTCACCGTCGGGAGTCGGCCCCGTGTCGCTGTCCCCCGCGTCCGCCCCGGCGTTCCCACCGAACAGCGCGTCGAGCGACTCGTCGAGGGTGCTCTCGAACGCGATCTTGTCACCGAACGCCACGAGGACGTACCGGATGAGCGGGTAGCTCGTCTCCCCCGTCGACTTCACGTACACCGGTTGCACGTACAGGAACCCGCCACCGACGGGAACCGTCAGCAGGTTCCCTCGCAGGACGGTCGACCCGCCTCGTTCGAGGATGTTCAGCTCGTTCGCGACGGTCGTGTTCGAGTTGAAGATGTTCTGCACCTGGCCCGGACCGTTGATGTTCTCCTCCGATGTTCGGAGGAGCGTCAATCGTCCGTAGTTCTCGTCGACCACCCCATCGGTCGACCCCGCGTTCGCATTCGCCGCGAGGTACCCGGTGAGCACGTTCCGTGTCGTCTCGGCATTGTTCGAGCGTGGGATGTAGGTCGAGTAGATGGAGAACGCGGGATCCTGTCCCGGCATCTGCATCGTCAGGTAGTAGGGCGGTTGGATCGCCGACCCGTTCGTCGGATCGGCCGGGAGCTGCCACGCGTTCTGCTGGTTGTAGAACTGGCCGGCGTTCGTGACGTGGTAGGTCGCGAGCGTCGCCCGCTGCACCTTGAACATGTCCGTCGGGTACCGCACGTGGCTCAGGAGATCGCCCGACATCTCGCTCGTCGACTTGAGCGTGTTCGGGAACACCTTGTTCCACGTCTGCAGGATCGGGTCGTCCGTGTCCCACGCGTAGAGCGTCACGGCGCCCGTGTACGCGTCGACGGTCGCCTTCACCGAGTTGCGCATGTAGTTGATCGTGTCGCCGGGCCTCGGGACCGCCGACTGCGGCGAATCGGCGATGAGCTGCGAGAGCGACTGCTGCGCCGAGTACGGGTAGGCATCGGTCGTCGTGTACGCGTCGATCATCCACACGACCCGACCGTCGACGACCGTCGGGAACGGATCGGAGTCGATCGTGAGGTACGGGGCCGCCTTCTGCACGCGCAGCGCCGGGTCACGGTCATAGAGGATCTGCGATTCGGCGTTGATCGAGCCCGACAGCAGGATCTGCTCCGACTGGAACCGGATCGAGTACACGAGCCGGTTGAAGAAGTTGCCGAGGTTCGGGCCACCGGAACCGGCGAACGTCGTGTAGACGGGGCCGGCGCCGGAGATGTAGTCGAGCTCCGCGGGCTCGGCGCCCTCGGGCTGACCGACGATCGAGTACTGCGGCGAGTTCTCGCCGAAGTAGATCTGCGGCGCGAAGTCGCCGAGCTCGCCCGAGGTCGGCACGCCGCCCTCGAGGAACACCGGCTGTCCGTCCGACTCGCGCTGGGTGCCGGACGCGGCGACGAGCGCGTACCCGTGCGTGTAGACGAGCGTCTCGTTGACCCAAGTCTGGTTCGCGGGTTCGAGCCCCGCGGTGTTCAGCTCACGCACCGTCGTGATCGCGTCCTGCACCTCGCCGTCGATGTCGAAGCGGTCCACGTCGAGCTGATCGGGGAACGAGTAGTAGGGGCGCTCCTGTTCGAGCTGCGCGAAGGTCGGCTGCAACAGCTGCGGATCCATGATGCGGATGTTCGCGGTCGTGACGGCGTCCTGCCGCAACTGGCCCGCCTCGGCGACCGTCGTCGCCTGGTACTCGACGTCCTCGACCGAATCGAGCCCGTACGCGGATCTCGTCGCGGTGATGTTGTTCTCGATGTACGGCTGCTCGAGCGTGTTCTCCGAGGGCAGCACCTGGAACTGCTGGATGCCCGCCGGGTAGGCGATACCGACGACGAGGCCGAGGACGACGAGCAGACCTGTCCCCATGAGCGGCAGACGCCAGCGACCGATCGCGGCGGCGACGACGAAGAGCACGGCCACGATCGCGGCCGCGCCGGCGAGGATCGCGAGACCAGGGATGCGCGCGTGCGTGTCGGTGTACATGGCACCCGTCCAGCGCCCCGAGGAGCTCGTCACGAGCGCGTAGCGGTCGAGCCAGATGGAGACGGCCTGCACGAGCAGGTAGACGCTCGCGAGCACCGCGATGTGGACGCGGGCGCTCTTCGAGATGACGACCTCGCGACCAGTGATGCGGATGCCGCCGTAGAGGTAGCTCGTGGCGACGGCGAGGAGGAGCGCGAGGAGCACGACGGCGCTCACGAACGCGACGACACCGCGCCAGAACGGGAGGTGGAAGACGTAGAAGGAGATGTCGAACCCGAACCGCGGGTCGGCGACACCGAAGGGGGTGGCGTTGAGCCACTGCAGCACGGTGGGCCACGTCGTCGCGACGATCGCACCGGCGAACAGGCCGAGCACCGCCGGGACGGCGATCATGGCGCCCTTGCGGAGCGGCTCGATGATCTCCTGGTAGCGGTCGAGCTGCGCGTTGAGCTTCGCGTAGACGGGCCGCGCACGGTAGACGATCTGCAGGTTCACGTACAGCGGGACGGCCATCGCGACGAACCCGATCGCGAACATCGACGCGGTCGCTCCCCACTGGGTCAGCAGCACGCCGAGGTACCCCAGTTGCTCGAACCAGAGGATGTCGGCGTAGAACCCCGAGAACCAGAAGAACAGGAGGATCAGCGCCGCCACCACGAGGAGGGTGAGGACGAGGGGACGGGGGCGCCGAGGCGTGCCGTTCCCGGGTCGGATCGGATCAGATGCGGTAGCGGTCACGAGGTCCCTGTCGCGTCGTCGAACGGTCGGTCGGGCCAGTTTACCGGGCGGTCCGGTTCCGTGCGGGCGCACGGGCACCCGTGCGACTCCGCACGGCGCGGCGACGTCCCGATCGCGACGCCCGGGCGACCGGGGCCCGACGGCCGGGGGCGGGTCAGGGGACGGGCGTCGTCGCGACGGACGCGCAGCTCGGGAGGTTGCCCTGGCCCGCCCCGGAGGCGATCGCCTCGACGGCCGCGAGCCCGTCGTCGAGATCGCTGACGGCGTAGAGCGGCAGGTCGCCGGGGACGCCGCCGTCGAGTGCCTCGGCGCAGTTGTCGACGGGGACGAGGAACGCCTCGGCGCCGGCCGCCTGGGCCGCGAAGAGCTTCTGTCGTACGCCGCCGATGGGTCCGACGACGCCGTCCGCGGTCATCGTGCCGGTGCCTGCGATGTGGTGTCCGCCGGTGAGATCGCCCGGCGTCAGCTCGTCGATGATCGCGAGGGTGAAGATGAGCCCCGCGCTCGGACCGCCGACATCGCCGAGTTCGATGTGGACCTGGACGGGGAAATCGTAGGTCGAGCCGACGGTGATGCCGAACACCGGGCGCAGTTGTCCCTCGACCTCGGCCTCCGTCGGCACGACGTCGACGGTCACCGGCGTGCCGTCACGCTCGACGGTGACGCTCACCGGCGTCGTCCCGTCGTGGTCGGCGATGCTGTCACGGAGGACGTCGGCGCTCGTGATGTCCTGGTCGCCGACGCGTCGGACGATGTCGCCCGCCTGCAGGAGGCCGGCGCTCGGGCCGTCCTCGGAGACGCCCGTGAGCACGACCTGCACGGGGACCTCGTAGCCCTGTTCCCGCAACGCGCTCGCGATCGCCTCGTCCTGTGACGACTGCATGAGGGCCCGGTTCTGCTGGTCGCGCTGGTCCACGGTCTCGCCCGACGGGTAGTACAGCTCGACGGGCAGGACGTCGCGGCTCGGGTCGAGGAAGGCGAGGAACGCCTCGAACCACGACGGCTGCTGCGTGGGGTTGCCTGCGATGTTGACCGTCATGACGTCGAGACGGCCTGAACCGGTGGGGTACACCTGCGCGCCCGTGATCGTGATGACGTCGGTCGGCGCCGCGCCCTCGGCGAGCGTCACCTCGCCGATCGCGTTGAAGACGGGGCCGGGCTGACGGATCGCGTACGGCGACGGCGTGAGGCCGAGGACGAGCAGCAGGACGACGCCGATGCCGAGCACGATCGCACCCGATGAGGGCCGCGCCGCGCCGCGCCGCCGGGTGTGTCCGGTGACGGACCCGCCCGATCCCACGGCGCCGGCGGTCGCGTCGGGGCCGACCGTCGACACGGGCCACGGCTCGTGGCCGCCCGGCAGCGCGGACGAGGTCAGGGGAGGTCGCGGCCGGGCGGGCTCGGCGTCGGGCGTCGAGCCGGTGGGCGTCGTCACGTTCGGGGTGCTCCTGTCGGGGTCCGCGTGCTCCCCACGGAACGCGTGTTCGCTGCGGGAGCAATCGAGGCGCGCTACTCCCCGGCCGTTCACCGGTTCACGCATTCGTCTCGGGCTAGCGTAGAACGAACTCCTGGAAGGACCGACATGCCAGACGATGCGAACACCGGCGACGGCCCGGAGAACGACCCGGGCGAGGAACTTCGTCGGCTCCTGAACGACATGCTGCGTTCGGGCGGTGCGATCGATCCCGAGCGTCTCGCCGGAGTCGCGGGGCTCCCCGACGACCCGGCCGCGATCCGCGCCCTCATGGCACAGATGCAGGCGGCGCTCAACAATCCCGACGCGGGCCTCGACTGGGAGGTCGCGCGGCGGCAGGCGCGGCAGGTCGCGGGCGCCGCGAACCGCGAACTCACCGAGGACGAGCGGGCCCGCGTCGATCGCAATTTCCGGCTCGCGGAGCTGTGGCTCGGGGAAGCGACCACGCTCGGCGAACTCACGAGCACCCCCGCGGCGTTCACGAGGCTCGAGTGGATCGGCGCGTCGATGGACCTGTGGCAGCAGTTGAGCGAACCGGTCGCGACGAGCATCTCGGACGCGCTCGTCCGCGTGCTCGCCGAACAGACGCCACCCGAGCTCGCGGACGTCGTGAGCCAGGGCGACGCGATCCTGCGCAACGTCGGCGGCTCGATGTTCGCGATGCAGCTCGGTCAGGTCATCGGGCAGCTCGCGGGCGAGGTCGTCTCGGGTGGCGACATCGGCGTGCCCGTGCTCGCCCAGGGGCGGGCTGCACTCGTGCCCCAGAACGTCGAAGGATTCGGCGACGGCCTCGATCTGGCGATCGACGAGGTGGAGCTCTACCTGGCCGTGCGCGAGCTCGCGCACGCCCGCCTGTTCGCACACGCGAAGTGGCTGCGCCTGCACCTCATCTCGTCGGTGACGGAGTTCGCGCGGGGCATCACGATCGACGTGTCCCGCATCGAGGAGCTCGCGCGCGATCTCGACCCGCAGCAACCGGAGGCGATCCGGGACGCGCTCCAGTCGGGCGCCTTCATCCCGCCGCGCACACCCCAGCAGCAGGCGGCTCTCGACCGGCTCGAGACGATGCTCGCGCTCATCGAGGGGTGGGTCGACGTCGTCACGCAGGAGGCGACGTCGCGGCTGCCCCGTGCGGAGGCCGTCGCTGAGACGGTGCGGCGCCGCCGTGCCACGGGCGGCCCCGCCGAACGCGCGTTCGGATCGCTCGTCGGCCTCGAGCTGCGCCCGCGGCGTCTCCGCGAGGCGGCGGCGATGTGGCGCGCCGTGCAGGACGCGCACGGCGCCGAGGTCCGCGACTCGCTGTGGGACCACTTCGACGCGGTCCCGACGAGCGACGACATCGACCACCCCGACTTCCTCGTGCAGCGACTCGGCATGGGTGAGGTCGCCGGCGACGATCTCGATGCGGCGCTCGCCTCGCTCCTCGACGACCTGGACTCGTTCGGCGATGCACCCGACGGCGGCTCCGTCGACGAGCGAGGAGCCGACGGCGACGACGACGCCTCGTCCGAGAACCCGCAGGGCCCACCGGTCTGACCGCGTCCGCCGCCGCGGCGTGCGCGGTCGCCTGTGGACAACCTCCGCGGCGTTCGGCACACGAGCGCACGATCGGGGCATGAAGGTACGTATCTCGCCCCGGTTCCCGCTCGTGTGGCGATCGCCCGACGCGATCCAGCTCGGCACCGCCCGTCCCCGCATCGTCGTCGACGACGTCGACGACGGCATCGACCGCCTTCTCACGGCGCTCGTCCGGGGTGACACCGTCGAACGCGCCGTCGCGACGGCCGTGCGCCACGGCACGTCGGCGACGCGGGCGGCCGAGGTCGCGGCACTCGTCGCCCCGACGCTCGAACCGGCCCCGGGTGCGGAGCGACGGCGTGCACCGGCCGAGGCGGTCGTGGACCCGGCGGGCTTCACGCTCCGAGGGACCACGCCGATCACGGTGCCGCTCCTCGCAGCGTTCGCGGAGCACGGTGCCGCTCCCACGCGCGAGCCGCTCACCGCCGGTTCACGGGACCTGCTCGTCGTCGCCGCGCACTACGTCGTCGCGCCGTCGACCTACCTGCCGCTCCTGGCGGACGATCGCCCACACCTCGCGGTCACGCTCGAGGACCGGATCGCGATCGCGGGGCCGCTCGTCGTTCCCGGGCGGACGCCCTGCATCCGCTGCGACGACCTGTACAGGCGCGACCGGGACGGCACGTGGCCCACCGTCGCGACGCAGCTCGTGCACCGCCGCTCCCCCCTCGACGATCCCGCGATCCTCCGACAGACGGCCGACACGCTCGTGCGCCTGGCCCTCCCCTATCTCGTCGCCGACGAGGTCCCCGAGGGCGATGCGGCGGCGAGGATCGACGCGGTCACGGGGTCCTCACGTCGGCGTCCGCGCCGATTCCACGACGAATGCGGGTGCCGAGCTCTGCCGCGAATCGCGATTCCCGTCGATCCTCGTCGCGGAACCCGCCGCGTCGGGCCCAGCTGAGCCGGAGCCGGCGACGCGCCCGGGTGACGGCGACGTAGAGCAGCCGACGCTCCTCGTCCACCTCGGCCATGCCGCGCGCGTAGGAGATGGGGAGCAGCCCGTCACTCACGCCGACGACCGATACGGAGTCCCATTCAAGGCCCTTCGCCGCGTGGATCGACGAGAGCGTGACGGCGCGCAGTTCCGGTTCGTGCTGCAGCCGTGCACGAGCAGCGAGTTCGGCCGCGAACGTCGAGAGGGTCGTCCCCTCGAGCGCCCCGTCGGCGAGGCGCACGATCGCGTCCAGCGCGTTCCACCGGTCACGCTCGGCCCCCGCGCCGGGCGGCGGGGACTGCGTCCAGCCGAGGTCACGGACGACCCGGCTGACCGATTGGAACAGCGGATCTCCCTCGTCCTGCATGGCGGCCGCGCGGAGTGCGGACACGGCCATGCGCACCTCGATGAGATCGAAGAACCTGCGTTGGCCGACCACGCGGTACGGCACGCCCGCGTCCTGCAGGGCCCGTTCGAGCGGCGCCGCCTGCACGCCGATCCGGTAGAGCACGGCGATCCGCTCGACGGGGATGCCGCTTCGCACGTCGTCCTCGATGCGGCGGACGACGCCCGCCGCCTCCTCCGCGTCGTCGGCGTAGGCCGTGAGCTCCGGCACCGGCTCGCGCGCGGGCGTGCCCTCGACGACCTCGAGCTGCAGCGAGTGCGGCACGTGCCGCGCGACCGCGTTCGCGACGCCGATGATCGCCGACGACGAACGGTAGTTGCCCTCGAGGCGCACGACACGGGCGTCCGGGTACTCCCGCTCGAAGCCCGTCAGGTAGTCGCTCGAGGCGCCCGTGAAGGAGTAGATCGTCTGGGCGGGGTCGCCGACGACGCACAGCTCCCGCCGCTCCCCGAGCCAGAGTCGGAGGAGTCGGTGCTGCAACGGTGAGACGTCCTGGTACTCGTCGACGACGAAGAACCGGTACTGTTCGCGCACCCGCTGCGTGACCCACGGCTCCATCTCGAGCATCCCGGCCGTCGCGAGGAGCACGTCCTCGAAGTCCATGACGCGGCGTTCGTCCTTCACGTCCTCGTAGGCGCGCAGGATCGCGACGGCCTGGTCGGCGTCGACCCGCTGTGGGAGGACCCGGGACGACCGCGCCGCGACGCCGTACTCCTCGATCGACCGCTCCTGGACCTTGCGCCACTCGATCTCGGTCGCGAGATCACGCACGCCGGCCGGATCGAGCCCGACGCCGACGCGCTGCGCCGCCTCGGCGATGAGCTTCCCCTTCGCCTTCACGATCTGCGGCGCCTCGCCACCGATCGTGTGCGGCCAGAAGTAGCCGAGCTGGCTCAGGGCGGCCGCGTGGAACGTCCGCGCCTGCACGCCGGGGGCACCGAGCGCCGTGAGTCGGGCACGCAGTTCGCCCGCCGCGCGATTCGTGAACGTCAGCGCGAGGACGCGCCCCGGATCGTAGACGCCCTGCCGGATGCCGAACGCGATGCGGTGCGTGATGGCGCGTGTCTTCCCCGTCCCCGCACCGGCGAGGATGCAGACGGGCCCCACGAGCGCGAGGGCCGCGTGGCGCTGTGCGTCGTTGAGGGCCGCGAGGAGCCCGACGGGTTCGTCGGGCTCGTCATCCGGGGATCGGTCCGCCATACCAGTCCTCGAGGATCGCGCGGGCGATCGAGACGGTACCCGGCAGCGTGCCGAGGTAGTCGACGATCTCCTCCCGCGTGAACCAGCGGAGGTCGATGATCTCGTCGTCGTCCGGACGCACGCTCTCGGGGTCCTGGTCCGGGTGAAGTCGGCACGTGAAGCCCACCATGATCGAGGCGGGGAACGGCCACGGCTGCGAGCCGAGGTAGCGGGGCTCGACGATGCGCGCCCGGGACTCCTCCCAGACCTCGCGCGCGACGGCCGACTCGAACGACTCCCCCGGCTCGACGAATCCGGCCAGCAGCGAGAACCGCTTGGGGGTCCACTGTGCGTTCGCGCCGAGCAGGATGCGATCGTCGGCGTCCACGACCGCCGCGATGACGGCGGCATCGGTGCGCGGGAACACGAGGTCCCCCTCCTCGGTGCCACCGCGCACCCAGCCGGCGAGCTGCGCCCGCGAGCGGTGGCCGCTGCGCGGCGAGAATCCGTTCACCCGGTGCCAGTTCGCCATCGCGAGCGCCTCGGTGTAGAGACCGCAATCGACCTCGTCGAGCACGTTCGCCACCTCGCGCAGGCTCGCCCACCGCCCCGGATCGGGCTCCACCCGGTGCGCGGCCCCCTCGTCGAGGTCGATCGACACGACACGCGTCCCGCTCGGCTCGCCCGTGCCGCCGCTGCGCTCGCGCGTCGTCCGGCCGAGGTACACGAGCCGTCCCCCGTCGCGGTCCTCGAAGGCGTCCACGACGGCCTCGATGTCCGCGAGCGAGTCGACGGTGCGGAGGTCCAGCTCCGGGTTCCCGTCGGCACCGCGCCGGAGGAGCGCATCGCCCGCGCGCAGCAGGAGGACGCGGGTACCGGGGTCGCCGCGCAGCGAGTCGAGGAGGCCGGGATCGGCGCGGTGCTCCGAATCGCGGTCGGTGTGGTGGCGTGCGAGCGGGAGGCGGGACATGAAGTCGGACATGACCACGCAATCATACGGTCGCCCCGGCGCACGCGACGTCGCCTGGCCGTCCGGTGCGTCTCCTCCTGGGCGAGTGCCCGCAGTGGGGCGTGGCGCCGCCCACTCGGCCCGCTCGCCTCGTACCCTGTGACGCATGGCAGAGCGGTACCTGGAACTCGCGGCCCTCGCGACAGCGGCGGTCGGCGACCTCGACCTCGTCGAGGGGACCGAGTACTCGTACGGTGTCCACGGCGACTTCGATTCCGCCCTGCTGAAGGACTCGACCGGTCGTCTGCTCATCGTTCGTCGCCCGACGAGCCCCGCCGCGGCGCAGGAGCAGCGTGCCGACGTGCGTGCGCTCGAGGCCGTCACCGCGGGGGTGCGCAGCCTGCTCCCGTTCGCGATCCCCGTCGTCGTGGGCGTCGGCCGCGCGGGCGAGGAAGCGGTCGTGACGGAGTTCGTCCCGGGCGAGAAGGCCGATCGACTCCCGCTCGAGCCCGGCACGCTCCTCGTGTCCGAGATCGGCCGGACGGTCGCGTCGGTGCACGATCTGCCGCGGAGCTTCGTGGAGGACGCTGGGCTCCCCTCACTCGACGCCGTCGAGATCCGTGAGGCCGTCGATGCGCTCGTGACCCGCGCGACGAGGACGGGCCGCGTGCCCGTCGCCATCGAGCGACGGTGGACCGACGCGGTCGACGACGCCTCCCTCTGGCAGTTCCAGCCCACCGTCGTGCACGGCTCGCTCGGGCTGGGATCGATGATCACGAACGGCCTCGGCATCGTGGGCGTCCTCGGCTGGGGTGACCTGCGGGTCGGCGATCCGGCCCGCGACCTGCACTGGGCGCAGTCCCTCGACCCCCGCGTCCTGCGGAGCGTGCTCGACGAGTACACGGACGCCCGCAGCGCGAGCGTCGACCGGCAGATCCGCCGACGCGCGGCCCTGTACTCGGAACTCGAGATCGCCAGGTGGCTGCTCTACGGCGTCGACGGCGGTGACGACGCGGTCGTCGCGGACGCCGAGAGCATGCTCGATGCACTCGTCGATCGCGTCAATCAGGCGCAGGCGGGGCCCGTCGTCCACGAGACGCTCCCGGTGCTCGACCTCGAGGGCGTCCAGGAGCTGCTCGGTCAGGGGCCCGTCGCCGAGCCCGGCGTCCGGCCGTCGATCGATCACCGCGATCCGGGCGCACACCCCGACGACGACGGGATCGACCTCGATCACGCGGCGCGCGACGACCTGGACGACGACACGCCCCCGAACGACTTCCTGCGCGACGACGCGCGGTCCGTCACCGGTCCCATCATCGGCGTCGACGACGACGTGACGGGTGCGGCGTCGGGCGCCGACGCGAACGACGCGTCACCCGTCGCCCCCTGGCCCGGGACGGGCCTCGTCGAGGTACCGGGCGCGGCCAACGGGCTGCGTCGCCGTGATCCGGCCCGCCGGGCGGCCTCGGGCGACGGAGCGGATGATCACGCGGAAGGGCCCGCGACGCGCGGCGCCGCCGGCGACCGCGACGCGGACTGATCCACCCCGGCGGGGTCCGACGCACGCCGAGTCGGACCGATTCGGAGCGTCGCGGACCGCGTGGGCACGTCCCGCAGGCCCTGCCGGCCAGACGCGCCGCGCTCGCGGCTCCCGGCGCCGATCAACCCTGGCGCACGTGGGCGCTCACCCGTTCGGACGCCCGCGCCAGCAGTTCGCGCAGTTCGGCCTCGTCGGAGACCCGATCGAACCGGAACTCCCGGACCTCGCCGGACTCGGCGACGTACACGAGCACGGCGGAGATCCGGCGGGCGTCGACCCCCCGGTAGCGCGAGTACGCGAGCGTGTAGAGCGCGAGTTGGAGCTGTCGTTCCCACGCGGCGTCCTCGCCATCGGGTGCGCGCCCCGTCTTCCAGTCCACGACCTCGAACACGCCGTCCGCCCGCTCGAACACGGCGTCGAGCTTGCACACGAGCGTGTGTCCGCCGAGCGGCACCTCGATGCTTCGCTCCACCTCGACCGGCTTGCGCGATGCCCACGCTGTGCGCTCGAACGCCGCACGGAGCTTCGCGAGCGCCGCCGTGTCGGCGGCCGTTCCCGCGTCGAGGCCGAGCAGCGCGCGGTCGTCGGGATCGACGTCGAGCAGCCCGCCGTCGAGCAGCTCGCCACCGCCACCGCCGCCGAAGTGGTGTTCCACCCACGTGTGGAACATCGTTCCGAGCCTCGTCTGCCGGTACGGCCGCTGCGGCATGGGCCGCCGACGCTCGTCCGCGGTGCGCTCCGGGTCCGTCACGAGATCCTTGAAGTGGCTCGCCGCGATGCGGTGCGGCAGGTCGACCCCCGACGGGTCGCGCGCGGACGCCCGCTCGGCGAGCAACAGGTCCAGCTCGGCCCGCCAGCTCGACACGGCACCACCGGCGGCCGTTCGCGCGTCCTCGGCCGAGTGCGCGGCCCTGGTCGCGACCGCGGGCCGATGCCGTTCGACGGCGTCCGCGAGCGCCCGCACCGCGGCGCCGCCGTCGCGGAAGGGTTCTCGGGGCCACTGCACCCGCTCGACACCGTCGGCACTCGGCGGCTCGTCGGCCACACGCTCGGGCGCGGCACCGACGAGGCCACGGTCACGCAGCTCGTCGAGATAGGGCGACGGGGCGCCGGGACGCTTCCGCGACGGCACCCAATAGCTTCCCGTCAGGAGCAATCTGCTGCGCGCGCGGGTGATGGCGACATAGGCGAGGCGTCGCTCCTCACCGGCCTGCCGCTCGGCGACCTCGTCCTTCAGTCGCTTGAGGTCCTCGACGACCTCCTTCTGCGTCGAGTACCCGTCGAGCGCGAAGCGTGGCAGGTCGGCCGCGTCCGCGCGCAGCGGATACGGCAGCACGCCCTTCCGGACCCAGCCGGTTCCCTCACGCGACGAGGCGGGGAACTCCCCCGCGACACACCGCGGCACGGCGACGAGGTCCCACTCGAGTCCCTTCGCGCCGTGCACGGTCATGAGCTGTACCGTGCCCGGCTCGGGTTCGTCGGTCGACCTCGCGAGGGCGTCGTCGTCCGCGACGAGGTCGAGCCAGTCGAGCAGTGCGCCGAGCCCGGCGTTCGGCTGGGCCGCCTGGAAGCCGACGACCGCGTCGACGAACGCGTCGAGGTCGGTGCGACCGCGCGAGCGTGACGGGTTCGCGGCCGCCTCCAGGTCGAGGCGTGAGCGTGCGATGGCGAATTCGACGAGTTCGACGAGCGGCGCCCCGATGCGTGAACGGACGTCGTCGACGAGCACCGCCGCCTCGACGAGCCGCGTCCGCGCCGTGGCCGAGATCCCCGAGAGGAGCGGGTCGTCGTCGCTCGCGGCGGCCACGTACTCGAGTGCGTCACCGAGCGCCTCGTCGTCGTCCGACGCGACCGATGCACGCGCCGCCGTCCGCACGCTCGCCGAGTAGCGCCGCATGCGCCAATCGAGCGCCGCCAGGCGGCGGGCGAGGGTGTGCAGGGCCGCGACGTCGGCCGGCCCCAGGGCGAACCTCGATCCGACGAGAAGCCGGATCAGCTCCGAGCCGGCCGTCGGATCGGACGCGACCCGCAGCAGTGACGTGAGGTCGACGATCTCCGGCAGCCACATGAGCCCGCCGAGCCCCACGATGCGGCACGGCACGCCACGCGCCGCGAGCGCATCGGCGAACAGCGGCATGAGCCGCCGCACCCGGAACAGGATCGCGCCGCTCGGACGGTCGTCCGAGGCCCGCCCGGCGAACGCGTCCGCGAACCACCCCGCGATCGCCTCGGCCTCCTCGTCGAGCGATTGCGTGAACGTCGCCCGCACCTCGCCCGGCCCGGCGCCCGAGCGGGGCCGGAGCTCCGGGAGCGGCTCGTCGACGGGACCGTCACCACCAGGTCGCTCGATGCCCGCCGCGATCGTGTTCGCGGCGTCGAGTACGGCGACGTCGTTGCGCCAGCTGACCGACAGCGTCAGTCGCGGCGGGACGGGCCCGTCCGGCGCGCCGAAGTCGCTCGGGAACCGTCGCATGTTCCCCGCGCTCGCGCCCCGCCAGCCGTAGATCGACTGTTTCGGATCGCCCACGGCCATGATGCTGTGACCGCGGAACAGGCTCGACAACAGCCCGGTCTGCCCGACGGACGTGTCCTGGTACTCGTCGAGGATCACGTGCGCCGCCCGTCGACGCACCTCCTCGGCGACGGCGGGTGCCCGTTCCACGACCGCGGCCGCCGCCGCGACCTGATCGGCGAACTCGATCACCCCTCGGCGTCGCTTCTCGGCCTCGTAGGACGCGGCGAGCCGGGCGAACGGGCGAAGCGCGCTCATGCGGTCCTGGGCGTCGATGACGTCCCGGTACGGCGTGGGTCGCCCCTTGACCACCCGACCGGGCAGCTCGAGGAATCCGTCGAACGCGTCCGCGACACCGTCGAGGTCGTCGGGTGCGACGCCGTTCTCCCGCATGCCGCGTGCGAGATCGAGCGCCCCACGGACGATCGTCGACACGCTCGAATCGAGCGCCGCCAGCCGATCGTCGTCGCTGCGGAGCACGATGCCGCGCATGAGCGTGAACGCACCGGCGTCGTCGAGGAGCAGCGCGTCCGGCTCCTGTCCCACCACGAGCGCGTTCTCCGTGAACAGCCGGTTCGCGAAGGCGTTGTAGGTCGCGACCTCGGGGAGGTCGACATCGGTGCCGCCGACGAGGCCCGCCTCGCGCAGTCGGCCCACCGCGCGATCCACGCGATCGCGCAACTCGGCAGCGGCCTTGCGGGTGAAGGTCAGCCCCAGGATCGACGCAGGATCGACGCCGTGGCGAGCGATGAGCCAGACGATGCGCTGCACCATCGTCTGCGTCTTGCCGCTCCCGGCGCCCGCGACCACGAGACTCGGCCCGAACGGGGCCTCGATCACCGCCCGCTGCTCGTCGGTAGGGACGATCAGGGGCGAATCGGCCGATGATCTGAGGGCCTCCGCGAGGAGTTCGTGTGTGATCTCGCGTCGCTCGCTCATTCGGTGACCTCCGGCACGATGTGGATGCGGCACGCTGGGCGGCCGCCGAAGCCCGTGAGGCAGTGCTCCTCCGGATCGGCGAGATACGTCGCGCGGTCCAGGGGCGTCGGGCCCGCATCGCCGTCGCGCACCTCGTCGGACGGGTCACCCGGGACGCGCCGTGCGGGCGTCACGTCGGAGGCCCCGATCATGCCGAGTGCGGTCGCCGCCACGCGTTCCCGGAACGCGCGCTCGTCCTCGGCCCCCATGGGCTCCTGGTCCCGTGTCGACCACGACCCCGCCGCGGCCGACACGGCGAGGTACACGAGCGAGGCGCGTTCGATCGGTGGCCCACCGGTCACGGCACCGCCGGGGTCGGCGGGTGGCGCGGGACACGAGGCCGCATCGTGCTCGCGCGCCGGTCCGATCGCGTCGTTCCGGTAGGCGAACTGGTACGAGGCGAGCTGTGCGTCGGTCGCGATCTCGTCCTTCGAGCGCATCGTGCGGCCCGTCTTGAAATCGATGATGACCGTGCCGTCGTCCGCCGTGTGCTCCAGCCGGTCGATCGAACCGGTGAGCCGGACGGTGCAGGCGAGATCGCCCGCGACGACGGGCAGATCGACCTCGAAGCGGCGTTCGACGCCGACGAGTTCGGCGCCGTCCGCGCGGCGCGCGTCGAGGTAGTCGCACAGCGCGCCGACGAATCGCTCGACCTGGCGTTCGAGCTGCACCCGGTGCCACGGGGCCTCGGTCGGGAGCTCGTCGAGTCGCTCACGCGCGTACGCGAGCCGGTCGTCACGCGTCTGGAACTCGAACTCACCGGCCGCGTGGGCGATCGTTCCGAGCGCCATCTGCGTCGAGGTCGTCCGCCCCCCGTGGTGCTGGACGAACCACTCCACGCCGCACCGTTCGAAGGATTCGATCCCCGACGGTGCGACACCGATCACCGGTTCGGCCCCATCGGCGTCCGGCAGCACGAGCCCGGGCGACGTGCGCTCGCGCAGGCCGAACCACTCGGTGGGTGCAGCACCGTCGACACCGTTCTCGGCGAGCTCCGCGAGCAGGGCCGCCGCCTCGTCGCGCCGCTCGGGCTCGCGGACCCCCGTGCGACGCAGCTCCGCGGTGAGCCCGCGCAGCGTGAACGGGCGCCCGAGCGCACTCGACTCGAGCTCCGTCGCGTGCAGACCGCGGAAGAGGGTGGAGGGTTGGGCCTCGTCCCCCTCGACCGCCGTCACGAGGACACGCTCGGATGCGCGCGAGAGCGCCTGGGCGAACATGCGCGTCTCGTCGTCGAGCACCTCCCGGCGCCGATCGACGATCGAACGTTCCGCATCCCGCCCCGTGACGAGGTCGGCGAGGTGCCCGGCCCCGAGCAGGGAATCGCGGATGCGGAGGTTCGGCCAGACGCCGTCCTCGACGCCCGCGATCACCGCCACGCGGAACTGCGATCCGACGGTCGCTGACGGGGTCGCGATCGTCACGGCGTCCTCCTGCCCTCGGCTCGCGAGCGTGTCGGCGACCACGTCGCGGGCGGTCCACTCGTCGAGGAACACGCCCACGGGTGCGTCCGGTGCCCGCTCGACGAATCGCTTCGCGACGTCGAAGAGCGTGACGACGGCATCGAGCTGCGCGCCCGCCCAGCGCGCGTGCTCGCCGTCACCGAGCGCGCGCTCGCGCCACAGCTCGGCGACGTCCGCAGCGGCCCAGACCTCGTAGAGCACTTCGTCGGCTGCAGCGCCCGCGTGGATGCGCCGCGTCGCCTCGCGGAGCGCTCGCCCCAATCGCGTCGCGGCGCGGACCGCGGGGTGGGCGCCGAGGCGACGGTCGGCCGCGAGTCGGGCCATCGATCGGGCCGCGGACGGCGCATCGGGATCGACCGTGACGAGGCCCCCGACCGCGGCGACCGCCTCGACGAGGAGCTCGTCGCCGGTTCGTGAGCCACCGGCGTCGAGCTCCTCGAACCGGAGCGCACGGCGCAGTTGACGGAGCCGGAGCGCGTCGACGCCGAAGAGCGGCGAGCGGAGCACGGACTCGATCACCGCCGCGTCGAGTGCGACGCGTTCGTCGGCGAGCGCCGCGATCTGGACGAGGGCCTGCACGCCGGGATCCTCCCCCGCGGGTGCCGGCCGTGGCGACGAGGTCGGGACGTCGTCCCGTGCGAGCAGACGTTCGAGCCGCGGTACGGCCGCACCGGTGCGCGCGATGACGACCATGTCGCGCCAGGCAATGCCGTCGACGAGGTGTCGTTCCCGTAGGTAGCGGGCGATGGCGGTCGCCTCCTCGACGCGGCTCGACACCCGCAGTCGTTCGACGGAGCCGTGAGGCCCCGATGCATCCGCCGCGGCCGCCCTGTGCCGGCCCTCGCCGCGCACCCCGACCCGACCGACGATCGCCGTGACGGCCTCGCGGATCGCGGTGCCCGAGCGGTGGACGCACGTGAGCAAGGCGCGCGCGGGCGGCGGCGCCGTGCCGCCGCGCCAATCGCTCGCGAGCTCGGCCACGCCACCGCGGAACACGCTCGTCGCGATATCGGGGTCCCCGAACGTCACGACCGTCACACCGCTCGCCTCGAGCGCGACGAGCAGGCGGCGTGCGGCCTCGGTGAGCTCCTGTGCGTCGTCGACCACGACGAGCCGGAGCGAACCGAACGGCCCGCTGCCGCGAGGTGAGTCGTAGAGCACGCTGGCGGCCTCGAGCAGAAGACCCGGAGCATCGAGCGCCGACTCGCGCTGCCACGAGAGCGCCTCGACGACCTCGGCCACGACGCGGGCCGCTCCCCGCCACGCCGGGCGGTGCGACGAGAGCGCGGCGAGCTCCTCGGGCGTGACATCGAACTCGCTCATCGTCGCCATCAGGTCGCGCAGCTCCGAGCGGAACCCGCGAAGCGCGCGGACGTCGGCCGTGATCGTGTCGTCCCAGTCGCCGGCACCGCGCTCCGTGTCGCCCGCGATGATGTCGCGCAGGACGGCGTCCTGATCGGCGCCCGTCACGAGAGTCGGGGGCTCGTCGCCCGATCGGGCGCGATCGGCTCGCACGACCTCGAAGGCGAACGACTGCGGCGTGCGGGCGAGCGCTCCCGCCGTCGCGACCCCGACGCGGGACGCCAGCCGGTCACGCATGACGGTGGCGGCACGCCGCCCGGGGACGAGGGCGAGGACGGCGTCGGGCGACATGCCCTCGGCGATGCGGTGTGCCACGAGCTCCACGAGCGTCGTGCTCTTGCCGCTCCCGGGCGCCCCGACGACCGCGAGCGATTCGTCGGCGGGCGCGTCGAGAACGGCGCGCTGCGACGGGTCGAGCGGGATCGTTCCCCCGCTCCCGCCGTGGTCGGGGGCTCGCGTGTCGTCGTGCACGCCGTCCACGCTAGTCGCCGCCTGGGACATCGCCGCGGAGCCCCGGCACGGCCTGTTCGCCGCGGGCGTGTCCGGGAGGTCGGCGTCGACCCCGGCGGACGGCTACGCTTGACCACGCACGACCGCACACGACGGAAGGGTTGTCCGTGGAACTCCGCATCGGCATCCAGCACTCGCCCCGCGAGCTCAGCATCGAGACCAAGGAGGCCTCCAGCGAGGTCGAGAAGCGCGTCCAGGACGCCCTCGCCTCGGGCGCGACGACGCTCCGCTTCGTCGACGACAAGGAACGGGTCTACCTCGTGCAGACCGCGAGCCTGCTCTACGTTGAGATCAGCCCGGAAGAGCCGCGCCGCATCGGCTTCATCGGCTAGCGCGCATGGAGCTCATGTTCGCCGGACTGTTCGGCATCGTCATCGGCCTCGCGGCCCGCTACACGGGACGGCACCGGGAGCGTTCCGGCGCGGTCCTCGTGCCCGCCGTCGGCGGCATCACGGCCCTCCTCGTGTGGGAGGGGCTCACGTGGCTCTCGGTCTCGCCCGGCATGGAGTGGCTCGCATACGACGCCGGTTGGATCTGGTGGATCACCCTGGGTGTGACCGTCCTCGTGACGTTCCTGCTCGCGCTGTCGATCGGCACGAACCGGAAGCGGGACGACGACGAGCTCCTCGACCGCCTGAGCCACCTCGGTCGCGCGGCCGTCTGACCAGCCGACCCGCATCCGACGCGGACGACCGTCCCACGACGGTCGGCCGTTTCGTTCGTCGTCGGGCCACATCGTCGTTCGGGCCGAACCGTCGTTCGGGCCACGCCGTCACGTGCGTCCCGCCGACCGGCGAACGCGTGTGTGCTCAGGCCGCGAGGCCCAGCGCGTTCATCCGGCGGGAGTGCTCCGCGGTGAGCTCGGAGACGATCACGTCGAGCGCGTCGTCCGCCGCCTCGTCGTGCACGTCGGCGAGCCCGACCACCCGACGGCACGCGAGCAGCGCGTCCCCGACGAGCCGCCGCCCCCACATCGCGAGACGATCGCCCGAGCCGTGGTTCGCCTCGATCGCGGTGACGAGGATCTCGTGCAGCGCCTGCTGGCTCTCCTCGTCGTCGATCGTGGGTGCGAGCGCGGTGCGGTCCGCCTCGTCGAGGAGCGGCAGGACGGCCTCGTAGAAGTCGTGCAGGATGCCGCTCGTCAGGAACACCGTCAGGATGCGCTCGTTCCAGTCGCGCCCCACGACGCGCGTCGCGAACGCGTCGACCTCCGCGGCGATGCGCTTCATCTGCGCGCTCGGGTCGAGCCCCGCGGACTCGAGGTACGCACACGCGAGTTCGTGCCGCTCGAGCGCGAGCCCCGCCGAACGACCGAGCGCCTGCTTGTCGGCAAGCGCGGGAGCCTCGGTCACGAGCGCCGAGAGCTCCTGGAACTGCAGGAGCTGCAGGTAGGCGATGCGGGCGGCGACGCCGGCCGCAGCGGGCAGGCGATCGGCAAGAGGCGAGGCGTCGGTCACCAGATCATCCTACGCACGCGAAAGCGTCGGGCCGATGTCACGTTCGAGCGAGGCGAGGAAGGGTCACGAACGGCTCGTGAGTACACTGGAGCGACGGATGCACAACGGATGCATCCACGCGCCCTCGAAACGGACCGGGCGTGACCCACCACATCGACGGGCGTACACCACTTGACTTTCACCGAACTCGGCGTCGACGCCGACCTCGTCCAGGCTCTCGCGGAACAGGGCATCATCGAGCCCTTCCCGATCCAGGAGCAGACCATCCCGCTCGCGACGAGCGGCCAGGACATCATCGGCCAGGCGAAGACCGGCACGGGCAAGACCTTCGGCTTCGGGCTGCCGCTCCTGCAGCGGCTCGGCCCCGATCCGGCGCCCGGCGTGCAGGCGCTCGTCGTCGTGCCGACGCGTGAACTCGCCGTCCAGGTCTTCGAGGACCTCGAACTCGCCGCCCGCAACCGTCCCACGAAGGTCGTCCCGATCTACGGCGGCAAGGCGTACGAGGGGCAGATCGAGCAGCTGAAGGACGGCGCACAGGTCGTCGTCGGCACGCCCGGCCGCCTCCTCGACCTCGCCCAGCAGCGCGTCCTCTCCCTCGCGAACGTGCGCGAAATGGTGCTCGACGAGGCCGACAAGATGCTCGACCTCGGCTTCCTGCCCGACATCGAGCGACTGTTCGCCCAGACGCCCGCGACGCGGCACACGATGCTCTTCTCGGCCACCATGCCGGACCAGATCATCACCCTCGGGCGTCGGTTCATGACGCGCCCCATCCACATCCGCGCGCAGGACCCCGACGAGGGCATCACGCAGGCGAACATCCGCCACGTCATCTACCGGGCGCACGCGCTCGACAAGGACGAGGTCATCTCGCGCATCCTGCAGGCGGAGGGCCGCGGCAAGACCGTCATCTTCACGCGCACGAAGCGTGCCGCGGCGAAGCTCGTCGAGGAGCTCGGCGACCGCGGCTTCAAGGCGGCCGCGGTGCACGGCGACCTCAACCAGGAGCAGCGCGAGCGCGCGATGGCCGCGTTCAAGGCCGGCAAGAAGGACGTCCTCATCGCGACGGACGTCGCCGCGCGCGGCATCGACGTCGACGACGTGACGCACGTCATCAACCACACGATCCCCGAGGACGAGAAGGCCTACCTGCACCGTGTCGGCCGCACGGGCCGCGCGGGTCACACGGGCATCGCCGTCACGTTCGTCGACTGGGACGACATGACGAAGTGGGGCCTCATCTCGCGAGCGCTCGAGCTCGGTCAGGACGAGCCGGTCGAGACGTACTCGTCGTCACCGCACCTCTACACCGATCTCGACATCCCCGAGGGCACGAAGGGCCGCCTGCCCGGTGCGGGCCGCGAGAGCGCGTCGCGCAATGCGGCGGGCCGTGACCGCGGTGGGCGTGGCGAGCGAACCGGTCGTGGCGAGCGTTCGGAGCGCGGCGGTTCGTCGGCGCGCGGCGAGGGTTCGGGCCGGCGCTCGCGGACGCGACGCGGCGGGGCCGACGACGCGACGCACGAGGCCGCCGAGGCACCGACCGCCGAGGGGGCATCCACGTCGGGCGATGCACCGACCGAGGCCGCGGGCGACGCGGCGAACCGTCCGCCCCGGCGGCGGCGTCGCCGCCGCCGTCCCGCGGGCGGCGAGGGAAGCCAGGCGCCCGCCGCGAGCAGCGCCCCGCAGGACTGACCACCACACGCGACAGCGCACGAAAAAAGCCGGGTTGTTCCTACCGGGCCCGGGGCCCGGTAGCAACAACCCGGCTTTTTTCGCGTGCGCGGCACCGTCGAGCGCGACGAGCGGATCGGGTCGCGGACAGGTCGCGGTCGGGTCGCGGAAGGGTCAGGACGTGCTCGTCGCCGGGACCACGTCGCTGCCCGTGCCCGCCGCGATGATGCGGTCGAGCATCTCGGGGCTCGTCGTGTGCTCCCCCAGCCGGTTCGGCTTGCCGCTGCCGTGGTAGTCGCTCGAGCCCGTCACGATGAGGTCGTATCGCCTGGCGTAGTGGCGCAGGGTCGCGCGCCCCTGCTCGTCGTTCTCGCGGTGTCCGATCTCGAGCCCCAGCAGCCCCGCGTCCACGAGCGCCGCGATCCGCTCCCCCGCCATCACGGCCCGGCCGCGTGTCGCCGGATGGGCGAGGACGGGCACGCCGCCGGCCCCGCGGATGAGCCGCACGACGCGCTCCGGATCGGGCGCGTGGTGCGGCTGGTAGTACCCGCCGCGCCAGTGCAGCACGGTACGGAACGCCTCGTCGCGATCCGCCACGATCCCTTTGCGCACGAGGGCGTCGGCGATGTGGGGGCGCCCGACCGTCGCTCCCTCGTCCGTCGCGTCGAGCACGTCGCGCCACGTGAGGTCGTAGTCCGCGCCGATGCGCTCGACCATACGCTCCGCCCTGGTCACGCGAGACGTACGCACCGCGTCCGTCTCGGCCCGCAGCGCCGGCTCATCGGGATCGACGAGATAGCCGAGCACGTGCACGCTCGCGTACGCGAGCTGCGAAGAGAACTCGATGCCGGGGACGAAGGCGAGCCCGAGCGTGCGGGCCTCGGCCGCCGCCTCCCCCCAGCCGGCTGCCGTGTCGTGATCGGTGAGCGCGAGCGTCCCGAGGCCCGCACGGGCGGCCTGGCGGACGACCTCCGCGGGCGACTCCGTCCCGTCCGACGCCCAGGAGTGCGTGTGGAGGTCGATGGGCAGCGCGGGGTCGAAGGGACGATCGGCAGGCATGTCCGCATCCTATTCGGACGCCGTCGTGCGAGGACGTCCCGGCCGGGCGCCGCGGTGGAGGGCTCGCCCACGCGACGCGCCTCGGGCCCCCGCCAGGAACCCGCCGTGCGGTGCCGGTAGCCTTTCACGGTCATGTCGAAGTCCGCACAGTCCAAGCGTCGCTCCGACCGCGTCGGAACACAGCGAACGGTCGGCGCGCTCCTCGCCGTCGTGACGGCCGCCGCGGCACTCGTCGTCGGCTGGCCGCAGCTCATCGGACTCGAGCGGGCCCTGTTCGTCGCGCAGGCCGTCTCCTTCCGGGTTCCCGTCATCATCGGTTCGGTCGCGCTGCTCCTCGTCGTGCTCCTCGTCATGGCCGGATCGCGGGGCGCTCGCCGGGTCCTCGCGGGGACCGCCGTCGTGCTCGCCGTGCTCATCGTCTCGACGGGCACGCTCGTGGCGTCGAGGGGGCTCGGCGCCCCGAACATCCCCGCCGAGCACGCCGACGAGGACATCCGCGTGCTGTCGTGGAACACGCGCGGCGACGAGCCCGGTTCGCCGACGATCGCGAACCTCGCGCTCTCCCTCGATGCCGACGTGGTCGTCCTCCCCGAGACGACCGAGGGTATGGGCGTCGAGATCGCGACGCTCATGGCCGAGGCCGGGCGGCCGATGTGGGTGCACACGCGCACGATCGACGAGGAGTACAAGGCGACCGCGACGACCCTCCTCATCTCGCCGGAGCTCGGCGACTACGTCGTCGTGACGGACGAGGGCGACACGTCGACGCTGCCGACCGTCATCGCGCGTCCGATCGGTGACGGACCGACGATCATCGCGGCCCACCCGGTCTCGCCGACGCCCGCGAACATGGACGATTGGCGAAGCGATCTCGAGTGGCTGGCCGGCACGTGCACGGGCTCCACGATCGTCGCGGGCGACTTCAATGCGACCGTCGACCACCTGACGGGTCTCGGTGCCGAGGGCGACGCCGACTTCACCCCGGTGCTCGGCGAATGCGCCGACGCCGCCCTCGCGACCGGGAACGGGTCGGTCGGCACCTGGACCGCGGGCGTTCCCCCGGTCATCGGAACGCAGATCGATCACGTCATGGCGACGCGGGACTGGGCCGTGACGGGCTTCGAGGTCATCACGGACCACGATCGCGCGGGGAGCGACCACCGTCCGGTGTTCGCCCAGCTGTCGCGGGTGTGAGTCGGGGGCGCTCACGGCGTCGCGTCACCTGAGCGCACGAGGGTCCGGCGGTGGGAGGATGTCGGTATGACGAATTCCGCGGATGCGACCACGCAGCAGGAGTCGACGGAGAACCGCTCCACGACCCCGTCGAATCCGGCGTTCCGGGAGCGCATTTCGCAGGGCTGGGCCCCGCACACCGAGGTCCTGCCTGCGGAGCGCTCCGCGGCGGCATGGGCGCGGGCGCGTCGGGACCGGGTCTCGGCGCAGTACCCGGGTGTTCGCGTGATCGTTCCCGCGGGCGTGCTCAAGCAGCGTTCGAACGACACGGACTACCCGTTCCGCGCACACAGTGCCTTCGCGCACCTCACGGGATGGGGCGCCGATGCGGAGCCCGGCGCCGTCCTCGTCCTCGAGCCCACGCGCGACGGGCACGAGGCGATCGTGTACTTCCGTGAGCGGGCCGGGCGCGACAGCGACGAGTTCTACGCGAACCCCGAGATCGGCGAGTTCTGGATCGGTCCGCGACCGTCCCTCGAGCACGTCGCGGCCGACCTCGGCGTCGAGACGCGACACCTCGACGAGTTCGGCGTCGCACCCGGCGCCGCACCCGTCGCCCTCGTCCGCGAGGCCGACCCGGGACTCACCTCGCGCGTCGATGCGGCGCGGCTCGTGGCCCCCACCGACGACGACGGTTCACGTGACGCGCGTCTCGCGCGCGACGTGAGCGAGCTGCGCCTCGTGAAGGACGCGTTCGAGATCGACGAGATGCGCGCCGCCGTCGCCGCGACGGCCCGCGGTTTCGAGGACATCATCCGCGAGCTCGGTACCGCGAGCGCGCACCCGCGCGGCGAGCGCGTCGTCGAGGGGGCCTTCCACGGTCGTGCCCGCCTGGAGGGCAACGAGGTCGGCTACGAGACGATCGCCGCATCCGGCGCGCACGCGTGCATCCTCCACTGGACCCGCAACGACGGGCCGGTTCGCAACGGCGATCTGCTGCTCGTGGACGCCGGTGTCGAGCTCGACTCGCTGTACACGGCGGACATCACACGGACGTTGCCCGTCTCGGGGACGTTCACGGCGCAGCAACGGCTCGTGTACGAGACGGTCCGCGAGGCCGCTGACGCGGCGTTCGCGATCGTGCGGCCCGGGGTCACGTTCCGGACGATCCACGAGACGGCGATGACGGTCATCGCGCGGCGCACCGCGGAATGGGGGCTGCTCGGCGTGAGTGCGGACGAGGCGCTCGCGCCGGAGGGCCAGCACCACCGGCGGTACATGGTGCACGGCACGAGTCACCACCTCGGGCTCGACGTGCACGATTGTGCCGCCGCGCGACGCGACCTCTATCTTGACGGCGTGCTCGAAGAGGGCATGGTGTTCACGATCGAGCCGGGCCTCTACTTCCAGCCGGACGATCTCACGGTTCCCGCCGAACTGCGCGGAATCGGCGTGCGCATCGAGGACGACGTGCTCGTGACCGCGAGCGGTGTGGAGAACCTCTCCGCGGGAATCCCGCGCACCGCGGACGAGGTCGAGTCGTGGATGCGCGCGGTCCGGCAGGGCGGGTCGGACGCCCCGCAGGCCCGCGGATGACGACGGGCGGGGACGCCTCCGAGCACCGCGACGACGACACCGAGGCGGAGCGGGTCCGGGAGGTCTCCCTCGATCGACTCGCCGCGTTCAGCGACGCCGTGGTCGCGATCGCGATCACCCTCATCGCGTTGCCGATCGTCGACCATGCCATGGATGCACCGAGCGCGATCGAGTTCCTGACCGAGGACGCGGGTGCGCTCGTCGCGGCCGGCCTCTCGTTCCTCGTCGTGGCCCTGCTGTGGCGTGCGCACCACGTCGTGTTCATCGCAGCGCACGGGTACACCAAGCGCGTGTTCCAGATGGAGGTGCTCTGGCTCGCGACGATCGTCGCGATCCCCGTGACCACCGTGCTCAGCGTCGCCGAGGGCTCGAACGACCGCCTCGGGCTCGGCCTCTACGTCGGGAGCATGGCGCTCGCGAGCATTCTCGTGCGCATCCAGTCGATGCTGCTCGAACGCGCCGGACTCGCGCCACGGGCGTCGGGGCCGTGGAGTGAACGCTGGCTCGGCGCGTTCCTGTTCATGATCGTCCTCGTCCTCGTCGTCGCGTTCCCCGGGGTCGGGGCGTGGTGGCTCCTCGTCCTCGCGCTCGAACCGCTCCTGCGGCGCATCATGCGCGCGCTCCGCGGGGGTGCCCGCGCCTGACGGCGCTCGGGCGCTCTGGTGCTTCGCCCGCATCGCCCCGGTTCGTCGGGTGTCGACCGCGGGGATCACCTGCTGTCGGGTGCCTGCGGCGCGGGCGGGGCGGCCCGCCCGGCGGTTCGGCGCCCGCGCGGCGCGGTCGTCACGAGGACGCCCGCGGTGACGACGAGGGCGAGTCCGAGCATCTCCGCCGGCCCGAGCACCTGCCCGAGCACGAGCCAGCCCGCCAGCGCCGCGAACGCCGGATTGATGCTCATGAGCGTACCGAACACTTCCGCCGGCACACGACGCAGCGCGAACAGGTCGATCGCGAACGGCAGCGCCGACGACAGCAGGCCGCACGCGAGGGCCAGCACGACGGCGGCGAGTGTCGGCGGATGGAACCAGAACCAGGCGAGCGCGGGGAGGAGCCACGCGACGGCGGAGCAGCTCGCCGCGGCGGAGGCGGCGCGGAGGCCGGTCAGCCGCTTGCCGAGTGAGCGGTTGAGGAGGATGTAGGACGCCCACGCCGCGGCGGAGCACAGCCCGATGGCGATGCCGAGGACGTCGGTCGTCGGGCCCGGCTGCGCGAGCACGACCACGCCGGTCCCCGCCGCGGCCGCCCCGACGACGTCGAGGACGCGTCGCGAGGACGCGATCGCGACGGCGAGCGGGCCGAGGAACTCGAGGGTGACCGCGAGGCCCAGCCGAGGCGATCGATCGCCGTGTACGGCGTCAGGTTCATCGTGCCGAACGTCAGTGCGAGTGCGACGACGAGCCACCACGCCGTGCGATCGAGGTCCCGGAATCGGGGCCGGGCGACCGCGACGAGCGCCGCGGCGGCGACGAGTTGTCGGATCGCCACGACGCCGACCGCGCCGATGGCGGGAAACGCGAGTGCGCCGAGCGCGGCACCCGTCTGGTTGCCGATCGCGGAGCCGACGAGTGCGGCGACACCCGTCCCGAGACGTCGTCCGTCGGTGGCCGAAACCGTGATCGAACCGGTGGACGCGGCATCGGATCCCGGGTGCGGCGAGGTGGTCATGTCGTCATCCCGAGCCCTGTCACGCCATTCCGGAAATGCACACGACACGCATGCCATACGCTTCGGACATGGAACTCGACCTCGGCGATCTGCTCGCCCTCGTCGCCGCGACCGACACGGGTTCGTTCACCGATGCGGCGAGCGCGCTCGGTCTCTCGCAGGCAGCGGTCTCCCGACGCATCGCACGACTCGAGGCGCGAGCCGGCGGACGCCTGATGCGACGGGGGCGGCACGGCTGCGAACCGACGGCACTGGGCCAGCGAGCGCTCCCCCATGCACGACGCATCCTGTCGGACGCCGCTCGCTTCGCGGATGCGATCCGAGGCGCCACGGACACCCGGCGCGCGGGCTACGCATGGGCCGCCCTCGGTCCGACACGACCCCGCTCCAGCGGGAGTGGGCCGCAGCCGAACCCGAGGTCGAACTCCGGTTCGTGCGCTGGAACTCACCCACTGCCGGCCTCGCGGAGGGCCGCTGCGACGTGGCGGTCGTGCGCCGCCCGCTCGACGACGACCGGTTCCGCTCGGTCGTCGTCGGTCTCGAACGTCGCGTCGTCGCGTTCGCCGCCGACGACCCGCAGTGGCGAACCCGACGCTCACTGCGGATGGCCGAGGTCTCGACACGGCCCGTCCTCGTCGACCCCATCGCGGGCACGACGGTTCCCGAACTGTGGCCCGAGAACAGTCGACCGGCGCGCACGGTCGAGACCGGCGACGCCGAGGAGTGGCTCGACACGATCGCGGTCGGCAGCGCGGTCGGCACGAGTTCCGAGGCGACCGCGGTCCACAATCCGCGACCCGACGTGCTCTACCGGCCGCTCGCGGACGGGCCACCGATCACGGTGCGCCTCGTCTGGTGGCGGGACGACCCGCCGCCGATGCTCGCCCGACTCGTCGAGCGGGTCGCGGACCGCTACCGCTGAGATCCGCGCGCGGGATCACTCCCCGCGGGCGTTACGCCGCAACTCGTCCTGCGCCTCACCGTAGGTCCGGGGTTTCGGTGCGTCCGCCGGCGGCGCGGCCGGTGCCTGCGCGGGGTCCGCCGGATCGTTCCGCACGCCGTTCGCCGGGTCGTCCTGCGCGACCGCCGAGGGGCCCGGCCCCTCGACGTGCGACGGCCTCGCCGCGGTGGCGATGCCCGCCGCGCGCAGCGTCTCGCGAGCCGAGGCGGCGGCCTCGGGCGCGACGATCACGTCGTAGTGCGTGGCGGCGACCTGCATGGTCGAAGTGAACTCGCGGCGGCGCCGATTGAGCGAGTAGCCGAGCACGTTCCACAGCACGCTGAAACCGATCGCCATGAGGACGACCGAAACGAGCGTCGGGAGCTGTGCGTCGGGGGTGAGGATGAGCACGAACAGGCCGACGAAGACACCGAGCATGAGCCCCGAGAGGAGGCCGGCCAGTGCCGCGCGCCCGACGTTCATGCGGCCCGTGACGCGTTCGACGGTCCGCAGACCGCTCCCGACGATGGAGACCTGCCCGGCGGAGAACTCCGCCTGGACGAGCCGGTCGACGACGGCGCGCGCCTCCTCGTACCGTTCGACGGAGGCCACCACCTCGCCGCGAGGGACGGCGGGCGAACCGCCGGCGGCCGAGGGAGCCTGGTTGGACCACATGGGTCCATTCTTCCACGCAGCCCGCTCGTGGGCCTGTGCCCCGGGCGAGCGTCGCACCCGGGACGGACCGGCGGGCCGACTAGCATGTGCACGTGAGCGTCTCCAAGGTCTTCGTGGCTCGCCTGGCCAACTGTCCCGTCTTCGATCCCGACGGGGATCGCATCGGTCGACTGCGCGACGTCATCGTGCTGTACCGCGCCACGAAACCCCCGGTCGTGAACGGACTCTACGTCGAGCTGCAGTCCAAGCGCGCCGTGTTCATCCCAATCGCGCAGCTCGACTCGATCGGGCACGGACAGATCATCGTGTCCGGTGAGATCGATCAGCGCACCTTCCAGCAGCGCGGCGGCGAGGTTCGTGTCCTCGCCGACCTCCTCGACCGACAGGTCACGTTCCGCGACGGCAGCGGCACGGGCACCATCGAGGACGTCGCGATCGAGCAGGACGATGCGGGCGTCTGGGAGGTCGGGCAGCTGTTCGTGCGGCTGCCGCGCGTCGGGCGCAGCCTGTTCGGCAAGGCCCCGACGCGCTACGTCGAGTGGAACGAGATCGTCGAGCAGTCCGATCTGGAGGAGGACGCGAACTCGGCGACGCGCTTCATCGCCTCGACGTCCGAGCTCAAGCCCTCCGACCTCGCGTCGACGCTCCTCGAACTCCCCGAGGAACGCATGTTCGAGGTCGTGACGGAACTCAACGACGACCGCCTCGCCGACGTGCTGGAGGAGATGCACGAGGACGACCAGGTGCGCATCATCGAGCACCTCGACCTCGAGCACGCGGCCGACATCCTCGACCACATGCGCCCCGACGACGCCGCCGACCTCGTCGCGAAGTTCGGCTCCGAGAAGGGCGAGGCGCTGCTCACGCGCATGGAGCCCGAGGAGGCGGACGACGTCCGCATGCTGCTCGAGTTCGCCCCGGACACGGCGGGTGGTCTCATGACGACCGACCCGATCATCCTGGGTGGTGACGCGACCGTCGCCGAGGCGCTCGTGCTCATCCGTCGCAAGGAGGTGTCGGCCGCGCTCGCGACGAGCGTGTTCGTGACTCTCTCCCCCTACGAGCCGCCGACGGGACGCTATCTCGGGCTCATCCACTTCCAGCGACTCCTGCGCTACCCGCCGCACGAGCGGCTCTCCACGATCCTCGACACGGAGCTCGAGGCCGTCACGACGACGACGCGCGACGTCGAGGTGGCGCGCGTGCTCGCGAGCTACGACCTCATCGCCCTGCCCGTCATCGACGCCGAGCACCGCCTCGTCGGCGTCATCACGATCGACGACGTGCTCGACCACATCCTCCCCGACGACTGGCGATCGACCGACTCGGAGGGCGAGGTCGTGCCGAGCCGCGTCACCCAGCGCCTCGAACAGAAGAAGGCCGTCGCGACCCCACCGACCCGCACGCCGATGAGGTGGACTCGTGGCCGCTGAGGATCGCGACGACGAGCTCGCCACGCCCCGCTCGGTGTCGCGGCGGCGCTGGCGCTTCCGGGGACGCTCCCGCGACGGCGAACGGGAGCGCGACCGGGAGCGGGAGCGCGACCGGGAGAGCCGCGACACGTTCGGCCGCGCGATGGAGGCGTTCGCGCGCGGCATGGGCACGCCCGCGTTCCTCGTGGGTCTCACGGTCTTCGTGGCCGCCTGGATCGTCTGGAACTCCGTCGCGCCCGAGCAGCTCCGCTTCGACTCCGCGGCCCTCGGCTTCATCGCACTCACGCTCATGCTCTCGCTGCAGGCCTCGTACGCCGCGCCCATGCTGCTGCTCGCGCAGAACCGACAGGACGACCGCGACCGCGTGCAGATCGAACAGGACCGGCAGCGTGCCGAGCGCAACACGGCGGACCTCGAGTACCTCGCGCGCGAGATCGTCGCGCTGCGCATGGTCGTGGCCGACATGGCGTCGAAGGACTTCATCCGCACCGAGCTCCGCTCGCTGCTCGAGGACATCGAGGAGCTCGACGACGAGGACGGCGAGGACCAGGCCGGCAGGTCGACCACGCGCCGCGGTCGCGCGGGCGACGTGGACGAGAACCGGGCCGAGGAACTGCGCGAGCAGCGCCGACGTGCGCGCGCGCAGGAGCGGGACGCGGCGGGTGACTGACGCACCGAGTCCCGAGGGGCTCCGCGAGCGGCTGCAGGAGGCACTCGCGGGGGTGGTGGATCCGGAGATCCGACGCCCCGTGACCGAACTCGGCATGGTCGACGTCCTCGACGTCCCCACCGACGACGAATCCGCCGTCCGGCTCGAGCTGCGACTGACGATCACGGGGTGCCCGGCGGCGACGCGCATCGAGCGCGACACGCGTGACGCGATCGAGAGCGTTCTCGGGCAGCGGCCGTACGAGCTCGTGGTCGGGGTCATGACGCCGGAGCAGCGCCGCGAGTTCCAGGAGCGCGTTCGCGGTCCAGGCGGCGCACGCACACACCCGTTCGGGCGCGACTCGCTCACGCGCGTGATCGCGGTCACGAGCGGCAAGGGCGGTGTGGGGAAGTCGACCGTCACGGTCAACCTCGCGGTCGCCCTCGCGGCCCGCGGACTGTCGGTCGGCATCGTCGACGCCGACGTGCACGGCTATTCCGTGCCGGCCCTCATGGGCCTCGTCGGCGAACACGCGTCGAGCGATTCCGGTGCGCTCGTCCCGACCCGCGTCGGCGACCTCATCCTGCCGCCCATCGCGCACGGGGTGAAGGTGATCTCGATCGGCATGTTCCTCGACGACAGCGACGACGGGGTCGTCGCGTGGCGGGGGCCCATGCTGCACCGCACGCTCGAGCAGTTCCTGCGCGACGTCCACTTCGGGGACCTCGACGTGCTGCTCGTCGATCTCCCACCCGGCACGGGCGATGTCGCGATCTCGCTCGGCCAACTGCTCCCCGGCGCGGAGGTCGTCGTCGTGACGACGCCGCAGCCCGCCGCGGCCGATGTCGCGGTGCGTTCGGGCCTCGTCGCGCGGCGCACGGGCCAGCGCGTCGTGGGTGTCATCGAGACGATGTCCCCCGCGATCGGCGCGAACGGCGAGTCGTTCGCGCTCTTCGGTTCCGGCGGGGGTGCCCGTGTCGCCGGACGTCTCTCGGCGGACGTTCCCGAACCGGTACCCCTGCTCGCCGAGGTGCCCCTGAGCGAGTCGCTCCGCGAGGCCGGTGACCGCGGAACGCCCTCGGTGCTGAGCGCGCCCGACGACCCGGCGTCACGCGCCCTGCAGCAGGCGGCGGAACGCCTCGCGACGCGCCCCGACCCGCTCGTCGGTCGTCCCCTCGGCATCCGGGTGCGCTGACCCGCACCGCGGCGTCCGGCTCAGGCGGGCAGCTCGCGACGCAGCTCCCTGATGCGGAAGTGGATGCCCGCACTCGATTCGCGCCACGGCGTGAGCGACACCTCCCGCCACTCGTCGCCGAGGACCGGCGCGGGCGTATCGCCGGCGACACCGAGGGCGAGTTCCGTCACGCTCGCGACGGTCGCCTCCTCGAGCGTCGCGGCGTAGAGCTGCCCGCCGCCCGCGACCCAGACGATCGGATCGGCCGAGCCCGGCGTCGCTGCGTCCTCGAGTGCATGTGCACGCGCGGTCGCGAGCGCCGAATCGACCGACGTCCGCACGAGCACCTCACCGGAGCCCTCGCCGATCGCCTCGAACGCGGGGTCCCTCGTGACGACGATCGAGGTGCGCCCCGAGAGCGGACGGAAACGGAGCGGCAGCGAGTCCCACGTCCGCCGGCCCATGAGGACGGGGTGTCCCGAGGTCGTCCGCTTGAAGTGGGCGAGATCCTCGGGCACGTGCCACGGGAGGCCGCCGTCGGCGCCGATCACCTTCCGGCCGTCGGGATCGGTCGCCTCGGCCCAGATGAGTCCGACGGGGACGTCGTTCGCCGCCATCAGACGGCGACCGGTGCCGAGATGGCGGGGTGGTGGGCGTAGTCGAGAATCTCGACGTCGTCGTAGGTGTAGTCGAAGATCGAATCGCGCGGCGCGAGCCGGAGCGTCGGCGGGGCGAAGGGCGCGCGCTCGAGCTGCGTCCGCACCTGCTCGACGTGATTGTCGTAGATGTGACAGTCCCCGCCGGTCCAGACGAACTCGCCGACCTCGAGCCCGGTCTGCGCGGCGACCATGTGGGTCAGGAGTGCGTAGCTCGCGATGTTGAACGGCACACCGAGGAACAGGTCGGCGCTGCGCTGGTAGAGCTGGCACGAGAGGCGGCCGTCGGCGACGTAGAACTGGAAGAGCAGGTGGCACGGCGGGAGCGCCATGTCCGGCAGCGCCGCGACGTTCCACGCCGAGACGATGAGGCGGCGGGAGTCGGGATTCACTCGGATCTCGTCGACGACCTGCTGGATCTGGTCGACCGTCGAGCCGTCGGCACGTGGCCACGAGCGCCACTGCACCCCGTACACGGGGCCCAGTTCGCCGTTCTCGTCGGCCCACTCGTCCCAGATGCTCACGCCGCGCTCCTGCAACCACCGGACGTTCGACTCGCCGCGGAGGAACCACAGCAGCTCCTGCACGATCGAGCGCACGTGAACGCGCTTCGTCGTGACGAGCGGGAACCCCGCCGCGAGGTCGAATCGCAACTGCGCCGCGAACACGCTCGTCGTGCCGGTCCCCGTGCGGTCGGACTTGTGGACGCCCTCGGCGAGTACGCGCCGTAGCAGGTCCTCGTAAGGGGTGGGGATCGTCTCGGTCACGTGGCCTCCGAATCGAACGGGGCCGCCCGTGGGGCGGGTGAAGTGGTCGTGGTCGTGGCGGTGGAGACCGCCCAATCGGGGCGCGATGTCGCCGCCGCCCCGGCCGTCGGTATCGCGGCTCCCGCGGCCGCAGCTCCCGCGGCCCCCGCAGCGGGAGCACCCGCGGTCGCAGTACCCGCATCCGCCGTCGTGACGGTCGGCTTGCCGGGCTCGGCCCGCTTGGGACGCGACGGAACGGGATCGTCCTCGAGCAGCGCGTCGCGGATGATGCGCCGCGGATCGTACTGGCGCGGATCGAGCTTGCGCCAATCGACGTCGTCGAACTCCTCGCCCATCTCCTCACGGAGCCGTTCCTTCGCCCCGCCCGCGAAGTCACGCACCCAGCGGACGGCGTCGCGGAGCTTCTCCGCGGCGAGCGGAAGGCGCTCGGGCCCGACGACGAACGCGACGATGACCCCGATGACGAGGAGCTTCTCGAAGGTCAGGCCGAACACCACACCAGGATAGACGCCGTCGCCCGAGAACGAGTGCCACCCGACGCTACGCTGATGGAATGTCCGAACTCGATCGCAATGCGCGCTTCATCGAGGAACGGATCGACGAATCGGACATCCAGCGCGACGCCCGCCAGCACGCACTCGAGCTCGGACTTCGCCCCGTCTCGGCCGCGACCGGCGCCCATCTCGCGTTCCTCGCCGCCGCCTCGGGGGCACGCACCATCATCGAGGTCGGCACGGGCGTCGGCGTCACGTCGCTGTGGCTCCGCCGCGGCGCGCCGACCGCGACGCTCACGGCCATCGACGACGAGCCGGAGCATCTCGCGCTCGCGAAACGCTCCCTGCTGTCGCAGGGCGCCCGGCCCGCGACGCTCCGCATGATCCCCGGCCGACCGGCCGACCTGCTGCCGCGCATGACCGAGGCCGGGTACGACCTCGTCGTGCTGGGCGACGACCTCGCCCACGTCGCGGCGCACCTGCAGCACGCCCTCCGGCTCGTTCGTCCGGGCGGGACCATCGTCGTGCTCAATGCGCTCAACGGCGGCCGGGTCTCCGACCCCGCGCGTCGTGATCCCATCACGAGCGGCATCCGCGCGCTCCTGCGCGAGTTCGAGCTGCAGCCGGACCTGGCGCTCTCCGTCCTGCCCGGCGACGGCGGCCTGCTCCAGATCACCAAACGCGCCTGACCGCACGATCGATGGGGCTCGTCCGCGCGGAGCGCGCGTCGGGGCGCACGAACGGGGCGCCGCCCGGACCCGGGCCGGCGCCCCGTTCTCGACCGGTCGCGCTACTCGCCCACCGAGGACGAGAGGGCGTCGCGAAGCTCCCTCGCCTCGTCGTCGTTCGCCGAGAAGACCAAGCGTCCACCGCCCTCGAGCGGGACGCGGACAATGATCAACCGGCCCTCGCGGACTGCTTCCATGGGTCCGTCACCGGTACGCGGCTTCATCGCGGCCATTACTGCCTCCATCTGTGTTGTCCGACCATTTTAGCGGTGCGGCGCACGCGAATGCCGCCCGAGGTGTTCAGGTGGTGTCGAATCCGGCTCACGCACGGCCACGTCATCCGATGACATGCCCTCCGGATCCGTCAGGAACCGGGGTGTACGCTCGCGAACGCAGGCTCCGACGGGCCAACCTCGGCGGGCAGACCCTCGCCGGGACGTCTCACCGAAAGGACCAACCGTGGCTGAATTCACGCTTCCCGATCTTCCCTACGACTACGCCGCACTGGAGCCCCACATCTCGGGCCGCATCATGGAGCTCCACCACGACAAGCACCACGCCGCCTACGTCAAGGGCGCCAACACCGCCATCGAGCAGATCGCCGAAGCCGCCTCCACCGGCGACCTCGCCAACATCAACAAGCTCGAAAAAGACCTCGCCTTCAACCTCGGCGGCCACAACAACCACTCCATCTTCTGGAAGAACCTCTCCCCCGAGGGCGGCGAACCCCACGGCGCCCTCAAGGACGCCCTCGAGAACCGCTTCGGCAGCATCGAGAACTTCCAGAACCTCTTCACCTCCGTCGCCCTCGGCGTCCAGGGCTCCGGCTGGGCCGTCCTCGGCTACGACGACACCGCCGGCAACCTCACCACCTTCCAACTGTTCGACCAGCAGGGCAACATCCCCTTCGGCGTCACCCCCCTGCTCCTGCTCGACGTCTGGGAACACGCCTACTACCTCGACTACCAGAACGTCCGCGCCGACTACGTCAAGGCCTTCTGGAACATCGTCAACTGGAACGACGTCGCCGAGCGCTACACCACCGCAACCAACTAACACACCCACACACACCACGGGCCCGCACCAACCGGTGCGGGCCCACGGCGTTCACGCGGCGGTGCGTATCACGGCGGCGTCCAGTCGTGCCCGATGACGTACCAGCACCACGTGATCCACACGAGCTGCCCCACGATCGAGCCGGCGACGAGCAGGACCCGCACGAGGGGCGAGCGCGGGAGCGCGAGCACCCCGAGGACGGGGAAGATCGGCATGAAGAGCCGGAACACGGACGACTGCGGGAAGAACACCGCGACGAGGTAGAGCACGTAGCTCACGAGCCAGAGCCGGATCTCGATGCCGAGCCGGCGCATGATGGGCAGCGCGAGCAGGACGGCCATCGCGAGCAGGACGACGGTCACGGTGACGATGCCGGCGACGCCGCCGATCCAGAACTCGCCCGCGTGGTACCACGCGGTGAACGGCACGAGTTCGCCCGGGCCCGTGTAGTGGGCGCGCCACGCGAGCTCGGTGTCGAGGTACGCGTGGAAGTCACCCGTCACGAGCCAGGCGACCAGGAGCCACCCGAACCCGGCGAGCACCGAGAGCGCCCCGAGCCCGAGGAGCGCGACGACGTCCCGACGGGGGAACTCGAGTCCGTCGCGCCGCAGCCGCCACCAGCGGTAGAGGAAGTACAGACCGAGCGTGAGGGCCCACGCGAGTCCCGACGGCCTCGTGAAGGACGCCAGGACGACGAGCGGCGCCATGAGCGCCCATCGTCGTTCGACGAGGCAGATGAGCAGCGCCGAGACGAAGCACATCTGCAGGCTCTCGGCGTAGCCGACCTGCAGCATCGGGCTGAGCGGTGCGATGCAATAGAGCACCGTCGCGAACATCGCCGTCGAGCGATCGAGCACCGTCGTCATGAGGCGGTGGAAGAGGAACGCCGAGACGAGCCCGAACACGAGCGAGAGCGTCATCGCGACCACACCGAACGGGAGACCCGTCAGGAGCATCCCGATCCGCACGAGCATCGGATACACGGGCATGAACGCCCACGCGTTCTCGGTCACCCGCCCCTCGTCGTTCCTCGGGAGCTCGGACGGATAGCCGCCGGTCGCGATGCGCTCGTACCACTGCGCGTCCCAGAGGTTCGAGAACTCCACGAGGCCGGGGCGCGCACTCGTCTGCCAGGTGTCGTCCTGGTTCGCGGCGAACGCGAGCATGATCGTGGTCGCGAGGAGCCGCGAGGCGACGTAGACGACGACGATCTGCAACCAGAGCGGCAGTTTCGACCAGTAGTAGCCCGCGTAGGTCTGCCGTGTGTCGTGCGAGACGGTGAACGGGGTGCGGTCCACCCCGATCCCCACCGACGGGGAGGGCGCCGTCGCCTCGTCGCGCCCGCTCACGACAGGCCCGTGAGATACCGGCGAAGGCCCTGCTCGACGCGGTCGATCTGGGCGAGCGGGACGCGCTCGTCGTCCGCGTGCGCCTTCTGCGGGTCACCCGGGCCGTAGTTGACGGCCGGGACACCGAGTGCGGAGAAGCGCGCGACGTCGGTCCACCCGTACTTGGGTCGGGGCTCCGCGTCGACCGCCGCGACGAACGCGGCGGCGACCGGCGCGTCGAGGCCCGGCCGGGCACCCGGGGAGCGATCGACGACCTCGACCTCGAAGCCGTCGAAGAACGTCCGCAACCACGCCTCCGCGTCCTCGACGGACGTGCTCGGCGCGAACCGGTAGTTGACGTGCACGACGCACTCGTCGGGGATCACGTTGCCCGCGACGCCGCCCGAGATGCGCACGGCATTGAGGCCCTCGCGGTAGTCGAGCCCGTCGACGTGCACGGTGGCCGGTTCGTAGGCCGCGAGCCGCGCCAGGATCGGTGCGGCCGCGTGGATCGCGTTGCTCCCCGTCCACGCCCTGGCGGAGTGCGCTCGACGCCCGTGCGTCCGGACGTCGATCCGCATGGAGCCGTTGCAGCCCCCCTCGACGAGACCGCGGGTCGGTTCACCGAGGATCGCGAAGTCGGCCCGCAGGAGTTCGGGCCGTGCGTCCGCGAGGTGCCCGAGGCCGTTCAGCTCGGCCGAGACCTCCTCGTTGTCGTACCAGAGCCAGGTCACGTCGACGACCGGTTCGGTCAGTTCGATCGCGAGCTTCAACTGGACCGCGACGCCGGCCTTCATGTCGACCGTGCCCCTCCCCCAAAGGTAGGCGCCGGGCTCGGTTCCCTCGACGTCCGCCGCCGCCTCGTCCGGCGAGACCTCGACGAGACGCGTCGGGAGGTTGTCGTTGATCGGCACCGTGTCGAGGTGCCCGGCGATCGCGACCCGCTGGGCGCGGCCCAGCTCGGTGCGCGCGACGACCGTGTTCCCGAAGCGGGTGACGCGAAGGTGCGGGGCCTCGTCGAGCGCGGCCTCGACGGCATCGGCGAGCACCGACTCGCTGCCGGAGACGGAGGGGATGTCGCACAGCGCTCGGGTGAGCTCGACGGCCGAGACCGAGGGATCGAGTCCGGCGGGGTGCTGCTGTCGGTCGGCGGGCGGGGTGACGTCGGCGGACATGGTGACGAGTGTACGCGGGGGCGCTCCCGGGTCCTCTCGGAACGCTCCGGTCAGTACCCTGGGGGCATGACGACGCAGCAGCCCGAGCCCGAGTCCGCCCCGACCCACGCCTGGGGCGACGGTCTCGCCACGATCACGGTCGACGGTTCCGTGCTCGACGCCTGGTTCCCCGCCCCCGCCCTCGGCCGTCTGCCCGACGGCCGCGACCCGCACATCGCTCCCGCCGAGCTCTCGGATCTCCAGCACGAGGACACCCGGCGCGAGGTGCGTATCGTCCCCGTCGTCGTCGAGTCGGCGCTGCAGGAGCCCGTCGCCTCGGTCGAGGACGCGTACCTCCGACTGCACCTGTTGAGCCATCTGCTCGTCCGGCCGAACACGATCTCGCTCGACGGCGTGTTCGCCCACCTTCCGAACAATGCGTGGACCAACGTCGGCCCCATGGACGCCGACGCGGTGGCGCGCCTGCGTCCGCACCTGCGTCGCGACGGCATCCAGGTCTACGCGATCGACAAGTTCCCTCGTCTGCTCGACTACGTGACGCCCCAGCGCGTCCGGATCGCGGACGCGGGGCGGGTCCGTCTCGGTGCGCACCTCGCGCCGGGCACCGTCGTCATGCACGAGGGTTTCGTGAACTTCAACGCGGGCACGCTCGGTGCCTCGATGGTGGAGGGTCGGGTCTCGCAGGGTGTCGTCGTGGGCGACGGTTCCGACATCGGCGGTGGCGCGTCGATCATGGGGACGCTCTCGGGTGGCGGCACGCAGCGCATCTCGATCGGTGAGCGTGCGCTGCTCGGCGCGAACTCGGGCATCGGGATCTCGCTCGGTGACGACTCGCTCGTGGAGGCCGGCCTCTACGTCACGGCGGGCACGAAGGTGCTCCTGTCGGGTGCCGGGAACGCGGACGGCGAGCTCGGTGAGCCCCGCGCGGTGAAGGCCGTCGAGCTCTCGGGCGTGCCGAATCTGCTGTTCCGGCGCAACTCGGTGTCGGGTGCGGTCGAGGCGCTGCGCCGCGCGGGTGCGGGCGTCGAGCTGAACGCCGCGCTGCACGACTGACGTCACGCGCCTCGATCCAGCCGGGTTGTTGCTACCGGGCCCGCGGCCCGGTAGCAACAACCCGGCTGGATGTGGCTACGTCGCGGAGCCGGGCGACGTCAGGCGCGCGAGCGCGGACTCGAACGCGGTGACGGCGTCCTCGAGACCGAAGTGGCCCGCCGCCGCGAGTGTTCCGAGCCCGTGCACGAGGCCCCACACCGCGGTCGGATCGACGCCGATCCGGCCCGACGCCTCGCCGAGCAGCGTCTCGAGTGACGCGATGAGCGGCCCCATCGTCTCGGTCGGTGCGCCGGGCACGCACACCGTGGGGTCGTAGATCACGGCGAACGCGTTCGAGCGTTCGACCGCGAAGACGATGTAGGCCGTCCCGCCCCGCCGCACCACGTCGACGGGTGACGACGCCTCGGCGGCGGCCGCGCGCACATCGTCCAGCAGTGCCGCCATGCTCCGCTCGGCCAACACCTTCAGCAGGCCGCGCCGGTCGGCGAAGTGGTGGTAGGGCGCGTTGTGGCTGGCGTCGGCCGCCCGTGCGACCTCGCGGAGGCTGATCTCCGCGGCGGGCCGCTGCGCGAGCAACTCCATCGCAGCACGCTCGAGCGCCACGGCGAGATCACCGTGATGGTAGGCACCCCGGGCGGTTGACATGTCCCCGTATCGTCTCCTAACTTGACAGTGTCAATCTACTGGACAGTGTCAAGATAGGATCATCATGAGCGCCGCTCTCGTCATCGACGGCCACCCGAATCCCGCCTCACTCACCGCCTCGATGGCCCGCGCATACGCCGAGGGCCACGGGGACGCTCGCGTCCTCGCACTGCGCGATCTCGAGTTCGACCCGATCCTGCGATACGGCTATCGCGCCCGGACGCCGCTCGAACCGGACCTCATCGACGCGAAGGTCGCGCTCCACGCCGCCACGCGGATCGTCGTCGCCACCCCCATGTGGTGGGCATCGACCCCGGCACTCCTGAAGGGGTTCTTCGATCGGGTCCTGCTCCCGGGACACGAGTACCGCTACCGGCAGAGCGGACTCCCCGAGGGGCTCCTCCGGGGCCGTCGCGGGCGCGTCCTGCTGCTCGCCGACACGCCCTGGTACGGCGCGATCGTTCCCGGAACGCCCGCCGCGGCCGTCCTGAAGCGCAACATCCTGGGGTTCTGCGGCATCCGCCCCGTTGCGGTCAACCGCTTCCTCGGCGTCAAGGGCACCGACGACGAGCGCCGGCGCCGGTGGCTCGAGCGCGCACGATCGCTCGGCGCGCGCGATGCCCGGGTAGATGCCGGGACGGCGACACCCGTCCCCTCCTGGCGCCCCGTCGCGCACGTCGCCTGAACTGGCCCGCCCCGGCCGAGCGCGACGGGACGACGAACGAGGGTGGCCCCCGCGATCACGCGGGGACCACCCTCGTCGGGGCCGAGCGGTCGCGACCGCGACCGGCACCGTCAGTCGTGCGTCACGTGCCCCTCGGGCAGGTGCCGCTCCGCGGGGCCCGTGTAGAGCTGCTGCGGCCGACCGATGCGCGTCTTCGGGTCGTCGTTCGCCTCGCGCCAGTGCGCGAGCCAGCCGGGCAGGCGGCCGATCGCGAACAGCACCGTGAACATGCGCGTCGGGAAGCCCATCGCCTTGTAGATGATGCCCGTGTAGAAGTCGACGTTCGGGTAGAGGCGACGCTCCTTGAAGTAGTCGTCGCTGAGCGCGTGCTGCTCGAGCTCCATCGCGATGTCGAGCAGCGGATCCGAGACGCCGAGCGCCGCGAGGACCTCGTCAGCCGACTCCTTGACGAGCTTCGCACGCGGGTCGTAGCTCTTGTAGACGCGGTGTCCGAAGCCCATGAGCCGGACACCGTCCTCCTTGTTCTTGACGCGCTCGACGAAGCGGTCGACCCCTTCACCGGAGTCCCGGATCTCACCGAGCATCTTCAGGACGGCCTCGTTCGCGCCACCGTGCAGCGGCCCGTAGAGCGCCGAGATACCCGCGGAGATCGACGCGTAGATGTTCGCCTCGGTCGACCCGACGAGACGCACGGTCGAGGTCGACGCGTTCTGCTCGTGGTCGGCGTGCAGGATGAGCAGGCGCTCGAGCGCCTTCGAGAGCACCGGGTCGACGACGTACGGCTCGGCGAGGTTACCGAAGTTCAGCTTGAGGAAGTTGTCGACGAAGCCGAGCGAGTTGTCGGGGTACAGGAACGCCTGGCCGATGCTCTTCTTGTGCGCGTACGCGGCGATCACGGGGATCTTCGCGAGCAGGCGGATCGTGTTCTCCTCGACCATGTCGGGGTTGTGCACGTCGAGGGAGCTCTCGTAGTAGGTCGAGAGCGCGTTCACGGCGCTCGAGAGCACCGACATCGGGTGCGCGTGCGACGGCAGCGCGTCGAAGAAGCGCTTGAGGTCCTCGTGCAGGAGCGTGTGGCGCCGGATACGGTTCGTGAAGTCCTCGTACTGCTCGGTCGTCGGCAGCTCGCCGTAGATGAGCAGGTACGCGACCTCGAGGAACGTCGAACGCTCCGCGAGTTCGGCGATCGGATAGCCGCGATAGCGGAGGATCCCCTCATTGCCGTCGATGTAGGTGATCGACGACTTCGTGGAGGCCGTGTTGACGAATCCGTTGTCGAGCAACGAGAAGCCGGTCTGCTTCATGAACGTCGACCCGTCGATCGCGTGCGGTTCCGCGGTCCCGCGCAGGATCGGGAAGCTCGCGGTGCCGCCGGGGTACTCGAGCGTCGCCGTCTCGGGCTGCGTCGGCTCCTGGTGTTGCTGGTCGCTCACAGATCCTCCTTGAAACTCGTGGTCGGTCGCTGCGACGGCGGAGTCGCCGCGGGCAGCCGTTATAGCCTACTGGCCCTCCGGGCGCCCTCGTCGACTGCACAACGGAACCGTCGTTTCGTTGTCGAGCCGATGCAAATCCTGCTCCGGACCGCGCCGGACGGGCTCGCTCAGTCCTCAGCGAGTCGTCGCGCGGCCTCGGCGATGCGTTCGTCACTCGCGGTGATCGAGAGGCGCACGAACCGCGCGCCGGCCTCGCCGTAGAACGGGCCCGGGCCCGCGAGCACGCCGCGGTCGGCCAGCGCGCCGAGGGTCGCCCAGGCGTCCTCGTCGCGCGTTCCCCACAGGTAGAGGCCGGCATCCGAGCCCTCGATGCGCAGGCCGAAACGTTCTGCCGCGGGCAACAGGCGCGCGCGACGCGCGGCGTAGCGATCGCGTTGCGCGTCCGCGTGCTCGTCGTCGGCGAGCACGACGGCGACGACGTGCTGCACGAGCGCCGGCACGATGAGGCCCGCGTGCTTGCGTGCCGTGACGAGCCGCCGCACGAGCGCTCGGTCCCCCGCGGCGTAGGCGGCCCGGTAGCCGGCGAGATTGGAGCGCTTCGAGAGCGACGAGCACGCGATGAGGCCCGTCAGGTCACCGCCGGTGACGTCGGGATCGAGGAGCGAGGGGACGGGCTCGTCGGCCCAGCGCCCCCAGCCGAGTTCGGCGTAGCACTCGTCCGACACGACGATCGCGCCGAGTTCGCGGGCGCGCTCGACCGCCCGACGCAGGGCGGCCCGGTCGAGCACGCGTCCGTCGGGGTTCCCGGGCGAGTTCAACCACACGAGGCGCGTCGTCTCGGGCCACTCGTCGGGATCGTCGACCGAGGCGATCGCCGCACCGGCGAACGCCGCCCCCATCGCGTAGGTCGGGTAGGCGGCGGGCGGTTGCACGATCGTGTCCCCGGCCCCCAGGCCGAGGAAGAACGCGGTCGTCGCGACGAATTCCTTGGAGCCGACGGTGAGCAGGGCGTCGTCGACGTCGAGCCCCGGCACGCCCCGGCGTCGCGCGAACCACTCGGCGACCGCGCGCCGCGACGCCGGACTCCCCTGGGTCGTCGGGTAGGCGTGTGCGTCCGCGGCCTCGGCGAGCGCGCGGCGGGCGATCTCGGGCACGGGGTCGACCGGCGAGCCGATCGACAGGTCGACCAGTCCGCCGGGGTGGGATGCGGCGCGTTCGCGGTAGGGCGCGACGGCGTCCCAGGGGTACTCCGGGAGCGGTCCGAGGCTCACGCCTCGTCCCCCTGCGGCGGGAGTGCGGCGACGATCGGGTGATCGGCCTCGATGACGCCGACCTTCGCCGCACCGCCCGGCGAGCCCACCTCGTCGAAGAACTCGACGTTGGCCTTGTAGTAGTCGGCCCACTGGTCGGGGAGGTCGTCCTCGTAGTAGATCGCCTCGACGGGGCACACGGGTTCGCACGCCCCGCAGTCCACGCATTCGTCGGGGTGGATGTACAGCATGCGTTCACCCTCGTAGATGCAGTCGACCGGGCATTCGTCGACGCAGGCACGATCCTTCACGTCGACGCACGGCAACGCGATCACGTAGGTCACGAGGCTGACTCCTTCGGGGCTCCGTTCGGCGATTCGGGGACGATCCCAGGGTACCCGGCCGCGCCTCCGGCGGAGGCCGGATGACCGCCCTGACCGGCCGCTCCGTGTACGGCCGACGCATCGGCCACAGATGGACCGTCCGACGCGCCGCGAGCCGGCAGGCGCGGCCAGAACGTCACGACGACGGCGATGAGGATGGAGCCGATGAGCCACGCGTAGCCGACGGCATCGGCGACGACGAGGACGCTGTGCCCGGCACCGAGGAAGCTGTACCAGGCGACGCCGAGGACGAGTCCGATCGCGAACCCGTAGCTCGACCAGCGTTCCGCGAGATACATGCGGACGCCGACCGTCAGCATGACGGTGCACAGGAGCGCGAGGACGACGCCGAACCAGACGGCGTGTCCGGCGACGTCGAAGCGGGCGCGGTGCGCGAAGGTCCCGATCGTCGCGAGCAGCGCCCCGAACAGGACGTACAGGACGCCCGTCGTGACCCGCTCGACGACACCGGGCGCGCCCGCTTCCCGCTTCGTCGTCATCACCCCTTCTTCGCGCGCGACGCGGCCCGCCCGCGTGCGGTGGAGTCCAGCTCGACTTTGCGGATGCGGACCTTCTCGGGCGTCACCTCGACGCACTCGTCCTCGCGGGCGAACTCGAGCGATTCCTCGAGGGTGAGGTGGCGCGGCGGGGTCAGTCGCTCGAGCTCGTCGGCGGTCGACGAGCGCATGTTGGTGAGCTTCTTCTCCTTGGTGATGTTGACGTCCATGTCCTCGGCGCGCGTGTTCTCGCCGACGACCATGCCCTCGTAGACCTCGTCGGTCGGGTCGACGAAGAACGTCATGCGCTCCTGCAGAGCCATCATCGCGAACGGCGTGACGACGCCCGCGCGGTCGGCCACGATCGAGCCGGAGATGCGCGTCGTGATGGGGCCCGCCCACGGCTCGTAGCCGTGCGAGATCGCGTTCGCGATGCCCGTCCCGCGCGTGACGGTCATGAACTCGCTGCGGAAACCGATGAGTCCGCGCGAGGGGACGATGAACTCCATACGCACCCAACCGGTGCCGTGGTTCGTCATGCCCTCCATGCGTCCCTTGCGGGCGGCGAGGAGCTGCGTGATCGCGCCGAGGTGCTCCTCGGGTGCGTCGATCGTGAGCTCCTCGAAGGGCTCCAGCGTCTTCCCGTCGACGACGCGCGTGACGACCTGCGGCTTGCCCGCCGTGAGTTCGAAGCCCTCGCGGCGCATGTTCTCGATGAGGACGGACAGCGCAAGCTCGCCACGGCCCTGCACCTCCCACGCGTCGGGGCGACCGATGTCGACGACCCGGAGGGACACGTTACCGATGAGCTCGCGGTCGAGGCGGTCCTTCACCATGCGCGCCGTGAGCTTGTGCCCCTTGACCTTGCCCATGAGCGGCGAGGTGTTCGTGCCGATCGTCATCGAGATCGCGGGCTCGTCGACCGTGATCGCGGGCAGCGGGCGGACGTCCTCGGGGTCGGCGATCGTGTCGCCGATCGTAATGTCGGGGATGCCGGCGACGGCCACGATGTCGCCCGGCCCGGCCGACTCGGTCGGCACGCGGTCGAGGGCCTTCGTCTCGAGCAGTTCGGTGATGCGCACGTTGTGCACCTCGCCGTCCGAACGCACCCAGGCGACGTTCTGGCCCTTCTTGAGCGTGCCGTTGAAGACGCGCAGGAGGGCGAGGCGGCCGAGGAACGGTGACGCGTCGAGGTTCGTCACGTGTGCCTGCAGCGGTGCTGCCGGGTCGTACGCCGGCGCCGGGATGTGCTCGAGGATCGCCTCGAACAGCGGCTCGAGCGTGTCGTTGTCGGGCAGCGAGCCGTTGTCGGGCTGGTTGCGGCTCGCGGCGCCGGCGCGCCCGGAGGCGTAGAGCACGGGGAGGTCGAGGATGGCGTCGACGTCGAGGTCGGGGACCTCGTCGGCGAGGTCTGAGGCGAGGCCGAGGAGCAGGTCCTGCGATTCCTGCACGACCTCGTCGATGCGCGCGTCCGGACGGTCGGTCTTGTTGACCGCGAGGATGACGGGAAGCTTCGCGGCGAGCGCCTTGCGCAGCACGAAGCGCGTCTGGGGAAGCGGCCCCTCCGACGCGTCGACGAGGAGCACGACGCCGTCGACCATGGACAGGCCGCGCTCGACCTCGCCACCGAAGTCCGCGTGCCCGGGCGTGTCGATCACGTTGATGATCACGGGCCCCTCGCTCGCGTGCTCGCCCTCGTAGCGGATCGCGGTGTTCTTCGCGAGGATCGTGATGCCCTTCTCACGCTCGAGGTCGTTCGAGTCCATGACCCGGCTCTCCCCGTCGAAGTGCGAGTGATCGCCGAACGAGTTGGTCTGACGCAACATGGCGTCGACGAGCGTCGTCTTGCCGTGGTCCACGTGCGCCACGATGGCGACGTTTCGGAGATCTGAACGGTGGGCGAGCGACGTTTCGGTCATACGGGGCTTCCTGGCAGCGGAAAAATACGACTCATCTTACGCCCGGACAGGACCGTCCCGTGCACGACCGGGGTCGCACACGGGACGGACACGCGTCGCTCAGTCGCTGCCGTCGCCCGCGGACGCGACGCGCAGCACCTCGGCCCGCGTCGCGCGACGCTGCTCCTGTTCGTCCGGGTCGGGGACCGGGACGGCCATGACGAGCCGCTGGGTGTAGGGCTCGGCGGGTGCGCGGAGGATCTGATCCGTCTCGCCGTACTCGACGATGCGACCGTGCTCCATGACGACCGTGCGGTGTGCCAGGAGGTCGACGACCGCGAGGTCGTGCGTCACGAACATGACCGCGAACTGGAGGCGCTGCTGGATCTCGACGAGGAGTTCCAGCACGCGCTTCTGCACGGACACGTCGAGCGCGCTCGTGGGCTCGTCGGCGACGAGCAGCTTCGGTTCGAGCGCGAGCGCGCGCGCGATACCGATGCGTTGGCGCTGTCCGCCGGAGAGCTCGTTCGGGTAGCGATTGCGGAACGAGCGCGGCAATTCGACCTGATCGAGGAGCTCCTCCACGCGGCTCGAGATCTCGGCCTTCGAGAAGCGCTTCGTGAGCACGAGCGGTTCGGCGATCGACTGACCGACGGGCCATCGCGGATTCAGCGACGAACCGGGGTCCTGGAAGACGATGCCGATGTCCCCACGGAGTCCGAGCAGCGTCTGACGGCTCGCGCCCCGCAGCTCCGTCCCGGCGAGCGTCATGGACCCCGACGCGACCGGCAGCAGGCCCACCGCCGCCCGCGCGATCGTCGTCTTCCCGGAGCCCGACTCCCCCACGATGCCGACGATCTCGCCGGGATAGATCGAGAACGAGGCATCGGAGACGGCCTTGAACGCCGGCACGCGACCGCGCTTGGGGTACTCGAGGTCGACGTGCTCGAGGCGGAGGGCGGGGACGCGACCGGCGGCGTCCGCCTCAGCCGCCTCGCGATCCGCTTCCACCGACGCGATGCCCGCCGCCTCGCGCTCCTCGGCGACCTGTTCGTCGGGCGTCGCCGTCGCGGATTCCTCTGCGGCGGCGACGATGTCGTCAGAGACGGCGCCGAGCCTCGGGACCGAGCTCAACAACAGCTGCGTGTACTCGTGCTGCGGATCGTTGAAGATCTGCCGCACGGTGCCCCGCTCGACGACGCGTCCCTTGCGCATGACGATGACGTTGTCCGCGAGGTCCGCGACCACGCCCATGTCGTGCGTGATGATGACGATCGCCGAGTTGAGTCGCCGGTGCAGGCTGCGGAGCAGGTCCAGGATCTCGGCCTGCACGGTCACATCGAGCGCGGTCGTCGGCTCGTCCGCGATGAGCATGTCCGGGTCGCACGAGAGCGATTGCGCGATCATGGCGCGCTGCCGCTGTCCACCCGACAACTGGTGCGGGAAGGAGTTGAAGGCCTTGAGCGGATCGGGCAGGTCGACGAGATCGAGGAGTTCGAGCGCGCGCTCGCGCGCCACGCGCGGCGTGAGCGAGTGGTCGTGCACGCGAAGTGCCTCGACGATCTGGGCCCCGACCGTGAACACGGGGTTCAGGGCCGTCATGGGCTCCTGGAAGATGACGGCGATGTCGTTGCCGCGGGCACGCCGCAGCGTCGAGGCCGGCGCGCCGATGAGCTCCGTCCCGTTGAGCAGCGCGGAACCGCGCGTTCGACTGTTCTTCGGTAGCAGGCCGAGGATCGACATCGACGACACGGACTTGCCCGAGCCCGACTCACCGACGATCGCGAGCACCTCGCCCGGGTTGACGCGGTAGTCGAGACCGCCGACGGCGGTGACCCACTGGCCGCCGACCCAGAAGTCGACGCTCAGGTCGGAGACCTCGAGGATGGGGGTGTCATCGCCCTTGCGAGACGTCGTGCGGCTCATGCTGCGGCCTCCTGCTGCTCGGTGGTGCGCTGGGCGCACGCGCGGGCGTGCTCTGGGATGATTCGACCATGACGACTCGTACCGTGATCCGCCCGCGCCTGTCGGCCGTGGTCTATGTGCTCGTCGCGCTCGCCTGTGTGGTGGCCGTGGTTTCGCTCATCGTGTCGGGCAGCCTCGATGCGGCGGGCTCGGTGCTGCCGATCCCCGTGCTGCTCGTGGGTGTCGGCTACGTGACGCTGCTCGCGCCGAGCGTCGCGTTCGATGCCGAGGCGGTCGAGGTCCGGGGTCCGCTGCGGACGACGCGCGTCCCCTACGGCCGCATCGCCGATGCGCGGACGACGCACGGGTTCGCGCTCGTCACCGACGAGGGGGTCGTGAGCGCATGGGCCGCTCCCCCGCCGGACCGCATCGCGACGCAGCGCATCGTGCCCTCGGAGGCCATGCGCCGCGATCCGCGCGTGCGCCGGGACGAGGGCGGTGACTCGCTCGCCGCGAGCGACGCGCCGGGAACGCCCTCGGGCGACGCGATGACGACGCTCGCCCACCGACTCGCCGAGCACGATCCGTCGAACGACGCCATCACGCGATCGTGGAACATCGTGAACATCACGGTGCTCGTGGCCTCGCTGCTCGTCGCCGGCGCAGCCGCCTGGTCGACGACGCTCGTCTGAGCCGCGCATCAGATCCGCCCCTTCGGCTCGTCGCCGTCGGCGTCGTTCGTGCGGATCGCGGTCGTGCCCGCGACACCCTCGGCGACGGGCTCCGGGTGCTTGCCCCGCAGCGAGCGCCACATGCGCACGAAGATCGAGCCACCCGGCTTCTGCGTCTGACGCGGGTCGAACGCGTCGCGCAGGCCGTCGCCGATGAAGTTGATGCACAGCGCGATCGCGACGACGAACACGCCGGGGAACCAGAACAGCCACGGCCGCGTCACGAACGCGCCCTGGTACTCGTTCACGATCTGGCCGAGCGACACGTCGGGCGCCTGGATGCCGAAGCCGATGAACGAGAGGCTCGCCTCGAGCACGATCGCGGTCGCCATGATGAGCGTCGTCGCGACGATCACGACGCCGAGGGCGTTGGGCAGGATGTGCCGGAAGATGATCCGGCCGCTCGAGGCGCCCGCGACGCGCGCCGCATCGACGAACTCGCGCTCACGCAGGGCGAGGAACTCACCGCGCACGAGCCGGGCCATCGACATCCAGCCGACGAACCCGAGAAGCAACCCGAGCGCGACCGCGCCGTAGGCGGCGAGGAAGGGGCTCTGGCTCGCGAACTGGCCGAGGACGGCAGCGAACACGAGCACGGGGATGACGAGGAACAGATCGGTCACGCGCATGAGCACGTTGTCGACCCAGCCGCCGAAGAACCCGGCGATGCCGCCGACGACGATGCCGAGCACCGCGGCGATGCCGCCGTAGAGCACCATGACGGTGAGCGACTGCTGCGTGCCCCGCATGACGCGCGCGAAGATGTCGCGGCCGACCTCGTCCTGACCGAACGGGTGCGGTCCCCACGAGAACAGGCCCGTCATCGTCGGGTTGCCGTTGTTCACGACGGGCGAGATCTCGTTCCACGTGTACGGCCACCAGCCGTGGATCTGGATCGTCGCGATCGCGAACTCACCGTTCGCGAAGCTCGGGTACGGCAGGACGATGCCGACCGAGGTGAAGACGAGCAGGACGATGAGCACGAAGACGGCGAGGGACACCATGGCGCCCGTGTGCCGGACGAACCGGCGCCGGACGATCTGTCCCTGACTGAGGCCCTCGACCTCCTGTTGTTCGATCGTGAGTTCGGCGTTGTGTTCGGGGCCGCCGGGCTGGGTGAGTGCTTCGATATTGGTCATTTCGCGTGCCTCAGCTCAATCGGATCCGTGGGTCGAGCACGGAGTAGAGGATGTCGGCGATGAGATTGAACAGGACCGTCAGCGAGGCGGTGATGAGCATGTACGCCATGAGCGGGTTGAGGTCGACGGTCTCGAGCGATGCCGTGAACAGCGACCCCATCGCCCGCCAGGCGAAGATCTGCTCCGTCACGATCGCACCCGAGATGATCGCGCCGACGTCGGCCGCGACGACCGTCGTGACGGGGATGAGCGCGTTGCGGAGCGCGTGCCGCATGACGACCGTCCGCTCGGGCAGCCCCTTCGCGCGGGCCGTGCGGATGTAGTCCATGTTCATGACGTCGAGCAGGCTCGCCCGCGAGTAGCGCGAGTACTGCGCGATCGAGATGAACGCGATCGACAGCGTCGGCAGGAGCAGGTGCGTACCGGAGTCGAGCAGCTGCAGCCAGATGTTGTCCGTTCCGGCGAACTGCGGGTTCACGGCACCGACGGTCGCGATCGGACGATCGCCGGTCGCGTCCATGTAGGCGGGCCACACCTGCATGATGCGGTCGATCACGAGCAGGACCGCGACGACGAAGCCGACGATCGCCGCGTTCGTGCGGATCTGGTGCCGATCCACGCCGCCGAAGAACTGCCCGGCGAGCCACGCGAGCACCGTGTACGCGAGGACGAGCGCGACGATGAACCAGACGCCGATCTCGTTCGTCATCGCGAACTGGAGCGGGAACCAGAGCACGGCGCCGGAGAGCGCGACGGCACCGGTGACGACGAGGTTCCGGCGTTCGCGCAGCCCGACCGTGAGCACGGCGACGACGAGCACCGTCGTGAGGCCGAGGACGAGCATGAGCGGGATGCCGAGCGAGGGCTCGCGGAACCAGTCGAGCGCCTGCATGAGCAGGAGGAGCACGATCGTGCCGACGGCGCCCGCCGCGAACGCGATGAGACGCTGCTTCGGTGGCCCGCCCGTGACCGACATGACGACAACGCCGATGATGATGCCGACGAGCAGGAGGACCCCGATGGGGATCTGTGGGTTCTGCAGGAAGTCGTTGAACCCGATCGCGAGGTAGAGCTTGAGGATCACCGCCACGAAGAAGACGGGGAGCGAGTAGAGCAGGAACGAGACGAACGTGACGGCGTAGTCGAAACCGGAGTACTGCCGGAGCGCGGTCGCGACGCCCACCGCGATGCCGGCGACGATCGCGATGAGCGTCGCACCGGTCACGAGCTGAAGCGTCTGGCCGACAACGTTGGGCAGCAGTGCCCCCACGTCCTGACCGAGCACGTTGACGCCCCACGTGCCGTTTCCGACGAGGAAGCCGAGCATGCCGCCGAGCCAGATGAAGAAGCGGGCGGGCGGCGGCACGTCGAGGTTGAGCAGTTCCGTCCGCGCCTCGATGAGTTGCTGCTTGTTCGGCGCGGTGGATTGGACGATGTCGGCGAACGGGTCCTTCGAGATCGCGACGAGGCAGTACACGAGGAAGAGGGCGCCGAGGAGGATGAAGATCGAGACGAACAGGCGTCTGAGGATGAATCGCAGCATGTGGGTTCCTGACGGTCAGGTCACGCGGGCGAACGAGTGCGGCGCTCCGGTCGACCGACGGCACGTGCCGTCGGTCGACCGGAGCGCGCGAACCGTGCGGTGCCGCGTCAGGGACGACGCGACACCGCAGGGTCCGCTTCCGCTAGCTCGCCGGTGCCCAGCTCGGGGCGCTCCAGAAGTAGCTCGGCGACAGGAAGCCGGGCTGCACGCCCGTCACCTCGCTGCTCCACGCGAGCACGCCCGGGAACTGGAAGATCGGCACGGTCCACGACTGGTCGTACAAGAGCTTCTCGGCCTCGGCACCGACCTTGAGCACCTCGGCCGGGTCGGTCGTCGTGTCGAGCTGCTGCAGCTTGGCGTCGAGCTCGGGCACGGACCAGCCGAAGTAGTTGTTCGTCCCGCCTGTGATGTAGTTCGGGCTCGTCTCGCCGAAGCCGAGGGCCTCGGACTGCCAGCCGAACAGCGCCGCGTCGTACGCATTCGGCTGCGTCGAGAGCACGGTCGACCAGTCCTCCGCCGATGCGTCGACGAACGTGAAGCCGGCCGCCTCGGCGTTCGCCTGGATGAGCGCGAGCTCCTGCTGACGACGCGGGTTGTTCTTCGCCGTGAGGAAGCGCACGGACGGCGAGTCGACGCCGGCCTCGGCGAGCTTCGCCTTCGCGGCCTCGACGTCACCCGTGTAGCGGTCGATGCCGCTCGCGGCGACCGACTCGTCGTAACCGTCCGCGCCGGGCAGGAAGAAGTTCGAGTCACGCGTCGTCGCGTCGGGCGCGAGCGGCGTGATGAGCTTGTCGACGATCTCCTGGCGCGGGATCGAGAGGAGGAACGCCTCGCGAACGGCCTTCGCCTTCGCCTCGTCGCCACCGTACGTGGCCGGGTCGAACGGGCCACCGTTCGTCACCTGCAGGTCGACGTGCTCGTACGTGCCCTCGAGCGCGCTCTCCCACTCGATGCCGCTGCCCTCGAGCCCCTCGAGCTGCTGGATGATGTCGACCGTCGGCTGACCGTAGGCGATCTGGATCTCACCGTTCTGCAGCGCCGTCACGGCCGCCTGCGCGTCGGGGATGACCTTGATCGTGATCGTCTTGTACGCGGGCTTGGGGCCCCACGTGTAGTCGTCGCGCAGCGTGAGCACGGCGTACTGGTCCTCGACGAGGTCGCTCAGCACGTACGGGCCGTTCGAGAGGTACTGCTGCGGCTTCTCGGGCATCGACTTGTAGTCGTAGTCGGTGCGGAACGCGGTCGCGACCGGGCCGAGGAACGCCGTGTCGTTGTCGTTGACCGCCTTCACGAACGCGTCCTTCGCGGCCTTGGGGTCGTCGTACTCGCCGGGGTAGGCGAGCTGCACGACGCCGTGCGCGGCGATCGAGGTGCTGTCGCCCTTGAAGAGCGACTGCCAGTCCGCATAGGGCTTCGAGTACTCGATGGTCATCGAGCGGCCGTCGTCGCCGATCGTCGGCGTCTTCTCGACGAGGTCGAGCTGCAGGCCGGGGCCGGGGTTCGTGTTCCAGAACACGCCCGCCTCGGCGGCGGCGTCGATCGCGTCCTGGTTCGTGACGTTGCCGTCGTCGTCGACCTCGGGCTCCGGCACCTCACCCGCCGAGCGGTGTGTCGTCTGCGACGCCCACACGAGCAACAGGTCGGCCGCGTCCATCGGCGCGCCGTCGCTCCAGGTGACGCCCTCGTTGATGGTGTACTTCACCGTGAGCGGGTCGTCCGAGAGCTTCTCGACCGTGCCGAACTGCTCGTTCGGAACGGCCTCGGGAACGTTGTCGTACGTGAAGAAGCCGCTGTTCGCGGTCATGACCACGATCGCGTTCGACGCCGCGTTCGCGGGCGTCGTGTTCGTGTTCCACGAGAAGAACGGGTCGTTCCAGGACACCGTGATGCCCGGACCGCCGGCACCGTCGCCGCCCCGATCCGGTGCGGCACAGCCGCTCATGACGAGCGTACCGGCCGCCAGGATGGCGCCGGCCGCGAGAAGTCGTTTCACTTCCAAGGGATCCTCCTTGACATGTGGATGGCGGCAGGCCGCATGAGCCCGCCGTCGTGTTGGGGCAACGTTAGGTGAGTCGCGCGGGCCGCACCGGATACCGGGCTCGATCGTTACGAATGCTTGATGAACGCTGGGTAACTTCGACAAGTTCCATCCGCCGCGTACACTTCGAGCATGTCCGATTCATGGAACCTGGACGACACGGCGGGCAACGGTCACCGCCGCCCGGTGCTCGTGTACGACGGCGATTGCGGGTTCTGCAGCTGGAGCGTCGAGCGGGCACGCGAGGTGCTTCCGGCACTGCCCGAGGTCCGTGACGGTCGTCGGACGGCGATCGACGATCTGTACCTCGATCCGCTCGATGTCGACGAGGCCGTGTGGGTGGTGCGCGAGGAGAACGGCGTGCTGCGCCAGTACCGCGGCGCCGACGCCGTGTTCGAGGTGCTGCGCAGGCAGCCGGCGTTCGTGTGGCGCTTCATCGGCAATCTCGCGACGGTTCCCGGCATCGCGGGCTCGACCCGGGTCGCGTACGAGATCGTCAAACGCAATCGGCACCGTCTGCCGGGCGGTACGACGAGCTGCGCCCTCCCCCACGCGGCGTGACCGCGCGCCTCCCCGCGGTTCCCGCACCCACGCCCCTGCGCGGCCCGTCCCGACGACGGCGCGTCGCCGAGGTCTGGATCGTCCTCGCGCTCGCGATCCTCCCCTCGACGGCGTACGCCCTCGTCCAGCTCGCCGACCGGCTGACGCGCTCCGAGCCCCTCGCCGCCCAGACGACGACGCTGAACCCCGCGCGCGACGACCGCGCGCTCGTCGACTCGCTCTACCAGCTCATCGGCATCGCGGCCGACCTCGTGCCCGTCGCGCTCGTCGTCTGGCTCCTCTGGGAGCCCGCGCGCAGCGGCTGGCGCCGGCTCGGACTCGATGTGACGCGTCCCGGACGCGACATCGGTGGCGGTCTCCTGCTCGCGGCGTGCATCGGCGTTCCCGGTCTCGGCCTCTACCTCCTCACGCGCGCCGTCGGCATCACCCCGGCGATCGCGGCGAACGGGCAGGACATCACGTGGTGGTCGGTCGTGCTGCTCGTGCTCGCGGCGCTCCGGGCGGCGCTGCTCGAGGAGGTCGTCGTCGTCGGCTACCTCCAGACGAGACTGCGGGAACTGGGCTGGAGCCCGTGGGGGCGCATCGTGACCGCCGCCGTGCTGCGTGGCTCGTACCATCTCTATCAGGGCGCGGGCATGGCACTCGGCAACGTCGTGATGGGCCTCGTGTTCGGGTGGTGGTACGAGCGGCACGGCCGGACGGCGCCCCTCGTCGTCGCGCACTTCGTGCTCGACCTCGTGTCGTTCCTCGGTTACGCGTGGGCCGTCGCCGCGTTCCCGCACCTGTTCGGGGCGTCCGTCACGTCGTGATGGACGGCTCGTCGGCCGTCGAGAGCGTGAGGACGACCCTCGCGATCGTCGGGTCGCTCGCGAGCTCGTCCTCGATGCGTCGCAGCTCCTCGGCGACGCGTCGCTCGGGCGCATCACCGACGAGATCGACCGCCGCGACGAGGAACAGCCGGTCCGGGCCGACGAACTCGAGGTGGAGGTAGGTGACCCGATCCACCTCGGGGTGATCGAGCAGGTGGTGGAGTGCCGCCGTGCGAGCGCGCGGCGACGCCGCCTCCCCCACGAGGAAGTCGCGGTTCCGAGCGATGAGGAAGACCGCGATGACGCCGAGCAGGAGCCCGACCGCGATCGAACCGGTCGCGTCGAAGACCGCGAGGCCCGTCACCTCGTGGAGCACGATGCCGGCCGCGGCGAACAGGATGCCGATGAGCGCCGCACCGTCCTCGGCGAACACCGCGCGCAGCGTGGGGTTCGAGGTCCGACCGATGTATCGCAACGGGTGGAGGCCGAGACGCTTCGCCGAGCGCCTCGTCTGTCGGAGCGCCTGGAGGAACGACACCCCTTCGAGCACGAATGCGACCCCGAGCACGATGAACGCGATCGTGTAGTCGCTCTCCTCCTCCCCGGCACCGAGTTGCTGCACCCCGTGCCAGATCGACACGACGGCGCCCGCCGCGAACAGGCCGAACGCGGCGAACATGGACCACACGTACGCCTCGCGCCCGTAACCGAGCGGATGGGCCGCGTCACGCGGCTTCCCGCTCCGCCGCTCGGCGACGAGCAGGAACACCTCGTTGCCCGAGTCTGCCCAGGAGTGTGCCGCTTCCGCGACCATCGAGGCCGAGCCCGTGACGACGGCGGCGACCGACTTGGCGACGGCGATGAGGATGTTCACCGCGAACGCGAGGATCACGGTGACGAGATTCGAACCGCTCGGGTCCGCCGTGGTCCGTCCCTCGTGCGGTGGCGTGCGCTTCTCGGCCATGGCGGCTCCCCCGTTCGACCCCGACCAGGGTACTCCGGCCCGGTGCCGCACCGATGCCGCGCCGCGGGCATCCGTGCGGTGTCGAGGACGCGGTGCGCGTCAGCGGCGCCGTGCGGCATCGACGAGCAGGTCGACGCGCTCGTCCACGTAGTCGTCGATCGCGACGGCGTCGGCGAGGGGCGCGTGCGGCGCCCAGCGCACGACGGCCGCGCCGTCCCGCAGCGTGAGCGGTCCCGTCCCGAACACGTCCGGGCGGTCGAGCGGGAGCGGGAGCGTGTCGAAGTCCACGCTCGTCCCCGCCGTGATGCCGCCCCGCGCGGCCGCGTCGCGCAGTTCGTCGCGCCGGCGGGCCGACTCCGCGACGTATCCGACGCGTTCGAGGCGCTTCGCCCGCGTCTGGTGCCCGACCGCGTGGAGTGCGCCCTCGGGCGTCAGGAGCAGCACCCCGATCCGCCAGACCCGACCGATCGGAGCGATCCGCTCGGCGACGGGGAACAGGCCGAGACGCTTCGTGGGCGGTTCGTACCGTCCGAGCACCTCGGTCGGCACGTCCTCGCGCAGGAGGCGTTCGCGCGCACGCTCGAGAACCGCTCGCACCTCGGCGAGCGCCACGTCGCCGCCCCGGGGGACGGTGTGCTCGTCGCTCAGTCCCAGCCCCACTCCGACGGTGCGACGACGAAGTTCTGATGACCGTAGAACCACCTGATCGCGAACGACTCGTCCTCGACGTCGAAGGCGAGCCGCCCGCTCGCGGTCCCCCCTGGCTGGACTGTCGTGAGCCGATCACCGGTCGTGAGGCAGTCGTAGTCGGGGCCCCCCTTGGTCGAGGTCCCCGTCTTCGGGTCGACCACGTCGAGCTTCGACAGGTCGAAGTGCTGCCCGTAGTACGGATCCGTCTGGGCCGAGAGCGACGGAGCGGCCATGATGTCGACGCTCACGATCACGATCATGCCGTACTTGCTCTCGTCGGCATCCGGGTTCGGGCACATCGCGTACGGCACGACCGAGGTCACGGTGAACAGGCCGACCTCACCACCGTCCGCACCCTGGATCGACACCGGTGTCCCGATCGAGACGGGGACGTCGACGGTCTCCGTCCCCGGGCTCGACGGCTCGGGCGTCGATCCGAGGTCCTCGTCCGGCTCCGTCGTGGTTGCGGGCGTCGCGCCGTCCTGGCTCGTCGCGCCCGTCTCGGCCTGACCGCCGGGCTGGGCGAGCGACGAGACGAGCGTGCAACCGCTCAACAGCAGGACCACGGCGGCGAGCGCCACGACCGCCCTCGCCGTCGTCGTGTGCGTGCGCGGGCTCATGCGGGTATCCTCGCACGCCTCGTGCGGGCGCTCGTCCGCCCCGCGGTTGATCCCGTGTCGATGTGCACCGGCCCGTTCCCCGGCGGGTCGGAGCGGCGCGGACCACTGCGGCGTGCGCGCTCCCGCACCCGTCGGGCGTCGAGGCACGTGGCCCGCCGTGGTGGCCGGCGGCGGCGCACGTCAGTGCCGGACGGACGCCGCCGCGATCCGTTCGGCGAGCGGCGCGCGAAGCAGTTCCTCGAGCAGCAGGAGCCCGCCGTCGGGGCCGGAGAGCGGAACACGCCAGTTCGGGTACTCGAGGTAGGTGCCGGGCTGGTTGACGCTCCGCCGGTCCCCCGCGAGGTCCGCGAGCGAGACGCCCATGAGTCGTGCGCGCGAGGACGCGAGGTAGCGGTGCATCGCCTCGACGACGTCCTCCACACCCGGGTCCGCCGTCGTGAGGAGGCCGCGCTCGCGCAGGCGGGCTTCGACGGCCGCGATGACGCCGCGCTCGTGCGCCCGCTCCTCGGCCGGGTCGCGGGTGAGCAACCCGAGCCGCTCGCGGATGTCGACGTGTTCGAGCGCGAGATAGCCGGCGGTCGGCGGCAGATCGTGCGTCGTGACGCTCGCGAGGCAGTCGTGGCGGTACTCCTCGGGCGCGAGCGGTCGGCCGTCGGCGTCCCACTCGAACCAGAGGATCGACGTGCCGTCGATCCCGCGCTCGGCCATGACGTGACGCGTGCGCTCCTCGACCACGCCGAGGTCCTCGCCGATGACGACCGCGCCCGCCCGTTCGGCCTCGAGCGCGAGGATGCCGATGAGCGCCTCGTCGTCGTAGCGGACGTAGGCCCCCGTGTCGGCCGTGCTCGCCTCGGGGATCCACCAGAGCCGGAACAGTCCGAGGATGTGGTCGATGCGGACGCCGCCGGCATGCCGCAGCACGGCGCGCAGCATGTCGCGGTACGGCGCGTAGCCGAGCTCGGCGAGGCGGTCCGGCCGCCACGGCGGTTGCGACCAGTTCTGCCCCATCTGGTTGAACTGGTCCGGCGGCGCGCCGACCGTGACACCGCGCGCGAGCGAGTCCGGAAGGGCCCACGCGTCGGCGCCGACCGGGTGCACGCCGACGGCGAGGTCGTGGACGACGCCGATGCCCATGCCCGCGTCGCGTGCGCGCTGCTGCGCGCGCGTGAGCTGCTCGGCGACGATCCACTGGAGCCAGCGGAAGAAGTCGACGCGGTCGGCGTTGTCGTCGCGGTAGCGCGCGACCGCCTCGGCCGCGGGGTGGTGCAGGCCCGTCGGCCACGCGCCCCAGTCCCGCCCGTGCTCCTCGGCGAGCGCGCAGTAGGTCGCGAAATCGACGAGCGCCTCCCCCTCGGCCTCGCAGAACGCACCGAACGCGCGCGTGCGCTCGGGGTCGACGAGGTCGGCACCGAACAGGAGCGCGAGCGCCTCGCGCTTCACGGACCAGACGGCGGTCCGGTCGATGTCGTCGACGAGATCGAGTGCACGTGCCGCACGACCGAGCTCGTCGAGTCGCGCGATCGCGGTCTCGTCGAGCGCGGATCGCCCGGGGACCTCGTCGACGCGGATCATGGACGGGTCGACGAATCGTCGCGTCGTCGGCAGATAGGGCGACGGCTCGACGGGCAGCACGGGAGCGGGCGCGTGCAGCGGATTCACGAGCACGAACGCCGCGCCGCGTGCCGCCGACCACTCGGCGAGCGTCGCGATGTCGGCGGCGTCGCCGATGCCCCACGAGTCGGCCGACCGCGCCTGATAGGCCTGTGCGACGAGGCCCCAGACCGGCTGCTCGTCGAGCCACGTCGCCGTCGTGAGTCGCTCGGGTGTGACGACGAGCACCGCCTCGCTCGTGCCGACGCCCGGGATCTCGGCGCGCAGCCGGTGCCAGCCGGTGGGCAGGTCGCCGGGGAGTTCGAACGTCGCGCGGCCGACGAGCGCGCCGTCGATCTCGCGCGGGTCGATCCAGCGGTCGAGCTGCGACGGTTCGCGCGTCGTGCCGTCCTCGAGGACGATCGCGAGGTCGACGGGGCTGCCGTGCGGCACGTGCACCGGGACCGCGAGCGGTCGACCCGCTCGCGCGACGACCGTCGGCGGGAGCACGCGCCGCCAGGCACGCTCGTCGGTCTCGACGAGCGCACGTGCGACGGCCTCGTCGTCGGAAGCGTCGATGTCGAGGGCCGCGAGGACGGCGACGAGCGTGCTCGCCGGGACCTCGACGTGCGTGCCCGTCCAGTCCCAGTACTCGGTGCCGACGCCGTTCCGGCGAGCGAGTTCGGCGAGGGACTCGGAGGTGGGAGAGATCGTCACGCGGACAGTGTAGGGGGCCGACGCGACGCCGGAGGTCACCCGCGCGCGCTGCTCGTGTCGATCGGACCGGTGTGCGCCGGCACCTCCGCCGGCCCGTCGGTCGCATTCGGCTCGACCTCGTCGAGCGCACGCCCCATGCGCTCGGGCAGCGTGAACGCCGCGACGGCCGCGACGAGGAAGGCGAGCGCGAACAGCCCGAACACGACGAGCTCGCCGCCCGCGCCCGCACCACCGCCGAGCGCGACGAGCGGCGGCACGATGAGCGGCGCGATGATCGACGCGATCCGGCCGAATCCCGCTGCGGCGCCCGTGCCCGTGCCCCGGACGCTCGTGGGGTACAGCTCGGGTCCGATGGCGTACAGGGCACCCCAGGCGCCCAGGTTGAAGAAGGAGAGGAGCATGCCGGCGGCGATGATGAGCGGCTCGGTCGTCGCGAGCCCGTAGAACGCGGCGGCACCGGCCGATCCGACGAGGAACACGGCGAGCGTGATCCGACGTCCGATGCGTTCGATGAGCCACGCCGCGACGAGGTACCCGGGAAGCTGCGCGAGGGTGATGACGAGCGTGAACTCGAACGCGCGCACGAGGTCGAATCCGCGCGCCACGAGCAGCGTCGGGATCCAGACGAACGCGCCGTAGTAGCTGAGGTTGATGCAGAACCACACGATCCAGAGGGCGAGCGTGCGGCCGCGAAGCGGTCGGGACCAGATGGACGCGCGTGGGACCGGGGCGGTGGGCTCCGTCTCTGTCTCCTCGATCCGGACCTCGGTCGCCGGGGCGGCCGAGTCGCGCTCGACGTCCCCGGCCGTGATGCCGGCCGAGGCCTCGAACTCGCGGACGGCCCGCTCGGCCTCCGCGGTGCGTCCCTTCGACTCGAGGAAGCGAACCGATTCGGGGAGGCCGAATCGCACGACGAGCGCGTAGACGGCGGGGACGATGCCCACGAGCAGCGCCCAGCGCCAGCCGTCGTCCGAGAGCGGGATGATGAACGCTCCGATGCACGCGGCGAGGATCCAGCCCACGGCCCAGAACGCCTCGAGCAGGACGACGACCCGGCCGCGGATGCGTCGGGGTGCGTACTCGCTCACGAGGGTCGAGGCGACCGGGAGCTCGGCGCCGAGGCCGAGGCCGACGACGAATCGGAGCACGATGAGCGCGGCGACCGAGCCGACGAGCGCCGAGGCGCCCGTCGCGACACCGTAGACGAGGAGCGTGATCGCGAAGACCTGGCGTCGCCCGAGCTTGTCGGCCACGAGGCCGCCGAGCGTCGCGCCGATCGCCATGCCGACGAAGCCGATCGACCCGATCCACGAGATCGTCGTGTGATCGAGCTGCCACTGGACCGCGAGCGCCGCCATGACGAAGGAGATGAGCCCGACGTCCATCGCATCGAGCGCCCAGCCGATGCCGGAACCGACGAGCAGTTTCCCGTGCCGCCGCGTGAACGGCAGACGGTCGAGCCGTTCGGTGCGCGTGAGCGGTGCGCCGGACGCGTCGGGCGTGGTGGTGGAGTCGGTCATGGGGCCTCCGCTGCCGTGCCCGGTCCGTTCGACGGGGCTCGCCGGTACCCTACTGCGCGCGTGTCGTCCCGCAGGCCCCGATGTTACGGTGCGCGTATGCCGCACCCGCTCCGCGCAGACCCGGACGACCCACTGCTCGAACGCGTGCGGCAGTTCTCGCTCGCGTATCCGGAAGCCTCCGAGCGCGTGTCGTTCGGTCGGCCGAACTTCATCGTACGCACGGCGTTCGCTTTCTACGGCGGTTCCCGGAAGGGCGTCCGGGACGACTCGGACACCGCGCGTTCGCTCGTCACGAAGCCCGACGCCGACGACCGACTCGCGTGGCTCGAGGACGAGCGCTTCTACGTCCCCGCCTACGTCGGGCCGTCGGGCTGGGTCGGTTTCCGGCTCGACGTGGGTGAGCCCGACTGGCAGCTCGTCGCCGAGCTCATCGAGGCCTCGTACCGCAACACGGCGCCCGCCCGACTCGTGCGCCTGCTCGACGGGGCGCCGGCTGGCGCCCGGCATACTGGTGCGCATGACGACCGATCCCGCTGACGACGCCGTCGAACTCGCCCACCGCCTGTTCGACTTCGCCCGCGACGGCGAAACGGCACACCTCGCCGCCTATCTCGACGCGGGTGCGCCCGTCGACCTCCGCGACGCGAAGGGTGACACGCTGCTCATCCTCGCCGCCTATCACGAGCACGCCGACACGGTCGCCCTCCTCATCGGACGCGGCGCGGACGTCGAGGCGCAGAACGACCGCGGACAGCGGCCGCTCACGTGCGCGGTGTTCAAGCAGGACGCCGACGCCGTCCGGGCGCTCGTGGCCGCGGGCGCGGATCCCGATGCGGGGACGCCGTCGGCGCGTGCCACGGCGCGCATGTTCGGCGGTGAGGCGCTCCTGCCGCTGCTCGACGGCGACGCCTGAGCGGGCGCGGGAGCGCGCCCCACCCGGCATCGACCGTCGTCGCGGCGATCAGTGCGTGGTGATCGGCTGCTCCCCCGTCGGCGCGGCCGAGGCGTCGTCCGGCACCTCGTCGGGGGACGATTGACGCACGAACGCGCCCGCGATGATCGCGAGCAGCCACACGCCGCCGGCCGCGAGGAACGCGGCGCGTGCCCCGGCGAGGAACTCCTCGGGCGTCGCGCTCGTACCCGCCTCGCCGCCGACGCCCTGCCCGAACGCGACGAGCAGCATGACGAACACGGCCGTGCCCGCGGCACCCGCGAGCTGCTGCACGGTGCCGACGATCGCCGAGCCGTGACTGTAGAGCGAGCTCGGGAGTGCGCCGAGCGAGACGGTGAACAGCGGCGTGAACATGAACGCGAGCCCGACGCTCAGGAGCACGTGCGCGACGACGACGATCCACAGCGGTGACGTGAGCTGCAGCGTCGCGAAGAGCACAAACGACGCCGCGACGACGATCGATCCGGGGACGATGAGGACGCGGGGGCCGAACCGGTCGAAGAGACGCCCGACGAGCGGGCCGAGCAGACCCATCAGGATGCCGCCGGGCAGCAGCACGAGCCCGACCGTGAGCGGGTCGACGCCGTAGGAGGTCTGCAGCAGGAGCGGCAGGACGATGACCGTCCCGAACAGTGCCATCATCGCGAGCACCATCGTCACGATGGAGACGGTGAACGCGGGGTACCGGAACGTGCGCAGATCGAGGAACGCCTCGTCGGTCCGCTGGAGCACGCGCTGTCGGAGCGCGAACACGGCGAGCGCGGCGATGCCCCCGGCAACGATCGTCGGCGGCACCCAGGCGTCGACCGTCACCGAGCCGATGAGCGTGAGACCGTAGACGAGGCCACCGAAGCCCACGGCGGAGAGCAGGACGGAGGGGACGTCGAGCTTCGTCCGCTCGTTCTCGCCGACGTTCGTGATCCGCAGCGCACCGATGACGAGCATGAGCACGGCGATCGGCAGGACGAAGACGAACACGAAGCGCCAGTGCGCGAAGCTCAGGATGAGGCCCGAGATCGTGGGGCCGATCGCGGGCGCGACGGAGATCACGATCGACACGTTGCCCATCACGCGACCGCGCGCACCGGGCGGGACGAGCGTCATGATCGTCGTCATGAGCAGCGGCATCATGATGGCCGTGCCGGAGGCCTGCACGATGCGACCCGCGAGCAGGATCGAGAAGACCGGCGCGATCGCCGCGACGAGCGTCCCGAGCGAGAACAGGCTCATCGCGAGGATGAAGAGGGTGCGCGTCGGGACGCGCTGGATGAGCCAACCGGTGATCGGGATCACGACGGCCATCGTGAGCATGAACGCGGTCGTGAGCCACTGCACGACGTGTTCGGCGACGTGCAGTTCGAGCATGATGTCGCGCAGCGCGACGTTCATCGCCGTCTCGTTGAGGATGACGACGAAGGCGGAGACGAGGAGCACCGCGATGACGGTGGTCGAGCGGGCGTCGAGGCGGTCGTCGGTTGTTGTGCGTGACACGTCGGAGCGCTTTCGTGAGGCGCCGGTGGGCGCGGTGCGGACTGCCCCGGGGTGCGGGCAGACGCGCGAGTCTACATGTGTCGGGCGAATCGGGGAAGTCCCGCCGGTGTCAGATGGCCGGGCCCCGCCACGTCCGCACGTGGCACGATGAGCGCATGGTCGATGGCTGGGAGCGCTACTACCGGATCGTTCGGGTGATCCCGCGCGGGCGCGTCACGAACTACGGCACCGTCGCGGAGCTCGCGGGGGCGCCACGGAACGCCCGCCAGGTGGGGTTCGCGCTCGCGGCCCTGCACGGGGCCGCGGGCGACGTGCCGTGGCACCGCGTGCTCGGTGCCGACGGCCCGTCCCGGCTCCGCATCCTGCTCGACCCCACCCCCGGGGAGTCGGGCGACGTCCAGCGGCGCCTGCTCGAGGACGAGGGTGTCGACGTCGACGCGCGGGGTCGCGTCGACGCGTTCCCGCGCGGCTGGGGCTCGCTCGACGACCTCACGACCGGCGACGACGTCGAGCGCACGGCCGGGACGACGTAGGGTCGGGGCGTGACGGACGCTTCGACGACTCCAGGCCCGCTCACGAGCAACGTCTTCGACACGGCGCTCGTGTTCGAGGGCGGTGGCATGCGCGCGAGCTACACCTCGGCGATGGTCGTGGCGCTGCTCGAGGCCGGTGTGCACGCCGACTACGTCGCGGGGATCTCGGCGGGTTCGAGCAATACGGCCAACTATCTCTCGCGGGACCCTGCGCGGGCGAGGCGCTCGTTCGTCGAGTTCGCCGCCGATCCGAGGTTCGGCGACCTGCGCACGTTCGTGCGCGGCGAGGGCATGTTCAACGCGCGCTACATCTACGAGGAGACGGGGCTGCCCGATCAGGCCCTGCCGTTCGACTTCGCGACGTTCCGCGCCAATCCGGCCCGATTCCGGGTCGGCGCGTTCCAGTGCTCGACCGGGCGCAACGTGTGGTGGGGGCGCGACGACGTGCGCGAGATGCACGACCTCATGGTGCGCGTCCGCGCCTCGTCCACGATGCCCGTCGTCATGCCGCCCGTCACGATCGACGGCGAGGTCTACGTCGACGGCGCGCTCGGGCGTTCGGGCGGGATCCCCCTCGACATCGCGCGCGCGGACGGCTTCGAGCGCTTCCTCGTCGTGCTCACGCGGCCGCGCGGCTATCGGAAGGGGCCGAGCCGGCTCGACGGGTTCTACCGTCGCCACTTCCGGCGTTGGCCCGCCGTCGTCGACGCACTGCGCAAGCGTCCGCACCGGTACAACGAGACGCGCGAGGAGCTGTTCCGGCTGGAGCGTGAGGGGCGGGCCTACCTCTTCGTGCCCGACTCGATGCCGGTCGACAACGGCGAGCGCAGCGTCACGAAGCTCCGGCGTAGCCACGAGCTCGGACTCGCGCAGGCCCGGCGCGAGATGCCCGCGATCCGCGAGTTCCTCGGCCTCTGACGGCCGGAGCGTGCGGGCCGGGGCGACGAGCCGTCGGCTCAGAGGCCCTCGGCCTTGCCGAGGCGCCAGTACCCCATGAAGGCGACCGAGCGGCGGTCGATGCCGCGCTCCGACACGAGGTGACGACGGAGCGTCTTGACGGCCGCGGCCTCGCTCGCGAGCCAGGCGTAGAGCGACGTGCGCTTGAGCGCGGCCCCGCCCTTCGCGTGCCGGGGCACCTCCCACAGCAGTTGCTCGTCGACGTCGATCTCCTCGACCTCCTGGGGCTCGCCGATCGGGGCGAGCTCGGCGACCGCGGTTCGTGCGGCCTCGACGAGGCGCTCGCCGTGCGGCGCACCGCCTCGGCCGACGGCGCGGACCTCGATGCCGGGGTGCGTCGGCAGGTACGCCGTGTCGTCGTCGCTCGGGACCTCGACGACGGCGATGCCCCTCGCCTCGGCGGGGAGCTGTTCGAGGATGACGGCGATCGCGGGAGCCGCGGTCTCGTCACCGGCGAGGAAGTACCGTTCGGTGACGTTCGGCGGGACGAAGTCGACGCCACCGGGCTCCTCCTCGGACGCGGCATTCGGGCCGAGCAGCACGACCTCGTCGCCGACGCGCGCCTCGACGACGAACCTCGCCGCGGGGCCGTGCACCTCGTGCACGACGGCATCGACGTCGACCTCCATGCGCTCGGGGCGCACGGCGCGGGTCGTGTAGGTGCGGATGATCGGCCGCTTCGCGTCGTCGAGCTCGCGCCAGCGCGCGTACCAGTCGTCGCCGGTGGGGAGATGGTCGAACCCGCCGTCCCGCGCAGGCAGCACGAGCTTGATGCGCTGGTCCCACCCCGGGTCGGCGAACGCGTCGAGGTCGTCGCCGGTGAACGTGAATCGGCGGAATCCGGGCGTCAGGTCCTGGATCGCCGCGACGCGGACGTGGAAGAACCGGAAGGTTGCGGGCATGCTCGAGTCGCTCCTGTCGTGGCGTGGTCCCGTCGTGTGCGGACCGTGGCGTGCGCGCGGCCGCTCGGACGGCTTCGCCGCGCGTGGGCCGGAACCGGCCGAATCCGACGGCCGGAGTGAGGTCAGCCTAACTTCCTACCCGGCGGCGCGTCCATCCGTCGGCTCTGACGCACGTGGCCGCAGATCGGTGCCGGTCTCGCGCACGCCGAGTGCCCACACGGCCTCGGCCGCGTCGTCGTCGCGCGCGAGCGCACTCGTCTCCTGCGACGAGGGTCGGCCACGAAGGTGCCCGGCACCGTCCGGGCCGAGGTACGTGAGGGGCGGGAGGTCGCTCACGGCGGCCTGCAGCACGGGCCATGCACCCGCGTGGGCGGATTGGGCGACGAGCGCCGTCACAGCCGTGACGACACGATCGAGGGCTGCCGCACCGGTCACGTTCTGGATGTTCGTGAGCGCCCAGCCGGGGTGCGCGAGTTCGACGCGAACGCCCGACGCGCGCGCGTCGAGCCGCGACTGAAGTGCCCGCGCCCAGAGCATGTCGGCGAGCTTCGATTGGCCGTACGCCGCGGGGAACGTCCACCGACGGTGCCGGAAGTGCGGATCGGCACCGTCGATGCGAGCCCCGCGGTGCGCGTCCGATCCGACGATCACGATGCGCTCCCGCACGCGATCCGCGAGCAGATTGGTGAGCGCGAACGGGCCGAGGAAGTTGGTCCCGAGGACGAGCTCGAACCCGTCCGCGGTCTCGCGTCGCCGCGGCGACGCGGCCCCCGCGTTGTCGACGAGCACGTCGACGGGCTCGTCGACACTCGCGGCGAAGCGTCGCACCGATGCGAGATCCGCCAGGTCGAGGGCCCCCGTCACGGGGTCGCCGCCGAGCGCGCGCAGCTCGTCCGCGAGCGCGGAGACCCGCTCGGGTGCGCGGCCCGGCACGATGATCCGTGCGCCCGCCGCCGCGGCCGAACGGGCCACCTCGCGGCCGATGCCGTTCGTCGCGCCCGTGACGAGCCACGTCCGGCCTGTCTGGTCGGGGATGGTTCGGACCGGTGCGTGCGTCGACATGGCGAGGAGGCTAGTCCTCCGGCGAGCGGGCCGTCTGGGTGTGCACCGGGTGCGGCGTCGCACGCACCGATCGGCGTGCGAGCATGGGGCGTGACCGTTCCCGCCGCGATGCTCGACGACGTCCGCGACGCGTCGGGCGTGCGCGATGTCCTCGAATCGCTCCCGGCGTGGTTCGGGGATCCGGCCGCGCTCGACACCTACGTGGCCGATGCGGACGACCCGGCGCTGCAGTGCGTGCTCGCCCGACGTGACGGCCGGACGGTCGGCGTCGCGCTCGTGCGCCGCCACTTCCCCGAGAGCGCCGGTCTCCACCTGCTCGCGGTGTGCCCCGGCGACCACGGTCGCGGCATCGGTCGGGCCCTCGTCGACCGCGTCGTCGCCCGGCTGGTCGAGGACGATTGCCGGTTCCTCACCGTGCACACCGTGGGCCCCTCCCACGCCGACGACGCGTATGCCCGCACCCGCGCGTTCTACCGCGCGGTCGGTTTCACGCCGCTCGAGGAGCACACGGGACTCGACTGGCCCGGCCCCACGCTCGTGCTCGTGCGGCCGCTCCCCGGCACGCGTCCGGCCTCGCCGACGCCTGACGGTGTCTGCGAGGCCGGACGGGTGACGGACGGTCAGGAGCCGATGCCCTGTCCACGGAAGTAGGCCGTTGCCCGTGCCGCCGCGAGTTCCGGGTCCTCGAACAGGCCGATGCGGTCGGCCTCCTCGAACACGCGCGCGAGGTGGCGCACGCTGCGTCCCGTCTCGAACCCCGCGATCATGCGCGGGTGCGATTGCCGGCTCTGCGCATTCTGGGTGGGGTGAGGCGCTCGGGCGTGGCGTGACGGGGTGAGGTGGGTCGAGGCCCGGAGGATCGGTAGCGACCAAGCAACCTGTTCGTCCGGAGACCTCGACCCGTGCCTGATGCTACGCGCTGCGCCGCCGCGCGCCCATGTTCTGCTGTCTACTGTGATCGCTGCGACCTGCTCGTCGGACTCGACGGGCTCCGGGTGGCCGGGGTCGAGCGTCGCGGCGATGGCGTGCTCGTGATCGATGCCGAGTCGCCGCCGGGTCCGGTCGGCTGCCCTGAGTGCGGAGTGGTCGCGGAGTCGGCGGGACGGAAGGTGCTCGTTCTGACGGACGCCCCGATGGGCGGGACTCCGGTTCGGGTCCGGTGGCGCAAGCGCCGCTGGCGGTGTCGCCAGGACGGGTGCGGGGTGCGCTCATTCACGGAGCAGAACCCGACCGTCGCGGCGGCCAACAAAGCGCTGACGGCTCGCGCGGTGGCGTGGGCGGTGGCGCAGATGCGCCGCGAGAACGCGTCAGTGCGCGGTGTCGCTCGGCAGCTGCGCGTCGCGTGGCGCACGGTCTGGACGCACGTGGAGGCCGAGTTGCAGCGCCGCGAGCAGGACCCTGGCCGGTTCGATGGCGTAGAAGTGCTCGGCGTGGACGAGCACCTGTGGCATCACGTGTCCACGAAGCCCGTCGCCGACGGCGGGCGCGGTCCGAAGGAGCTGACCGGGATGGTCGACCTGACCCGAGACGCCACGGGACGCGTGCGGGCGCGACTGCTGGACCTGGTGCCAGGTCGATCCTCGAAGGCGTACGCAGACTGGATCAAGGAGCGGGACGAACAGTTCCGTGCCGGGGTGAAGATCGCAGCTCTTGACCCGTTCGCCGGCTACAAGAAGGCCCTCGACGACGAACTCGACGACGCGACCGCGGTGCTGGACGCGTTCCACGTCGTCAAGCTCGGCACCGCCGCGGTTGATGACGTCCGTCGCCGCGTCCAGCAAGACACCCTCGGCCATCGCGGCTGCAAGGGAGATCCGCTCTACGGGATCCGCAACATCCTCCGCGCCGGACGGGAGCGCCTCACCGACAGGCAGCGGTCCCGGCTCGACGCGGCGTTCGCGACGAGGGAGGAGCACGTTGAAGTTGAAGTCGCCTGGCACGCCGCCCAGCAGCTCCGCGACGCCTACCGGCACCCCAACCTGGTCGAAGGGCACAAGATCGCCGAGAAGGTTCTCGAATCGTTCCCGTCCTGCCCGATCCCCGAAATCGCCCGCCTCGGCCGCACCCTCACCCAGTGGCGAGCCGCGTTCCTGGCCTACTGGGCGACAGGACGCTCATCCAACGGCGGCACCGAGGCCGTGAATGGGCTCATCGAACTCGCCCGCCGGATCGCCCGCGGCTTCACCAACTACGACAACTACCGGCTCCGCATGCTCCTGATCGCCGGCGGACTTGACCCCCTCACCCCCACCTAGAATGCGCAGAGCCCGATTGCCACCCCGTGAGGTAGGCGAGCCACACGACGCCGACCTTGTAGAACCGGGTCGGCGCCTCGAACACGAGCCTGCTGAGCAGTTGCGTCGGCGCGAGGATCTCTCGGAAGCGATCCGTGTCGCCCGCGTCGAGCGCCGCGAACGCGGCCGACGCGAATCGGGGCACGGCGGAGAACGCGCCGAGGAGCGCGTCGCTGTGCCGCTCGCCGTCACCCGCGATGAGCTCGACGTAGTTGAAGTCGTCGCCCGTGTAGAGCCGCACGCCGTCCGGGAGCAGGCGTCGGAACGCGACCTCGTGGGCCTCGTCGAGGAGCGACATCTTGATGCCGTCGACGGCGGCCGCGTGCTCCTCGATGATCGACAGGACGGTCGGGACGGCCTCGGCGATCGACGCATTCCCCCAGTAACCGTGCAGCGCCGGGTCGAACATGTCGCCGAGCCAGTGCAACACGACCGGGCGACGGGCCGCGCGCAGCACCTCCCTGTAGACGCGGACGTAGTCGTCGGGCCCTCGCGCCGCGCGCGCGAGCTGCCGACTCGCCATCATGACGACCCTGCCACCCGCGGACTCGATGTCGTCGAGCTGCGACAGGTACGCGTCGGTGATGGCGCGGAGGTCCCGCTCGTCGGGGTCGAGTTCGTCGGTGACGATGCCGACGACGACCTCGGCACCACGCGTGCGCGCCTCCGCGACCGTGCGTCTGCCGAGCTCGAGCGCCGTCGCGGGGTCGATGCCCATGCCGCGCTGGGCCGTGTCCATGCTCTCGGCGATCCCGAGCCCGAGGTCCCAGAGCCGGTGTCGCACCGCGAGCGTCGCGTCCCAGTCGACCGTCGTCGGGTCCGCGGCGCTCGCGCGGAGCGGGTCGGCGACGACGTGGCCGGCGGCGTAGACCGCACGCGAGCGCGGCGGGGCCGAGGGGGTCTCGAGGACCGCCGGTTCGCGCAGTCGAAGGGTGCGGAGCGTGCCGTCGTCGTCGGGCAGCTCGATGGTCGGCGTGCTCATGCGTGTCCCTCGCGTTCCGTGACGGGTGCCGCGATCGCGCGCTCGAACGACGCGACGGTTCGCGCCACGATCGTCTCGAGCGGCTCGCGCCACAGTGCTTCCTGGAAGATCTCCACTTCGATGGGGCCGCGGAATCCTGCACCCCGGACGCTCGCGGTGATCGCGGGCAGGTCGATCTCGCCCTCGCCGGGCAGCAGCCTGCTGTTCATGTTCTCGGGCAGCGCGAGTGGCAGCGCGAAGTCGTCGACCTGATAGGCCGCGATCCGGTCGCCCGCCTCGTGGAGTGACTCGTGCAGCTCGGGGTCCCAGAACACGGCGTAGGCGTCGACGACGAGTCCGGCGACCTCGCTCGGCAGCCCCTCGATGACGCGGAGCCCCTGGCGGACGGTCGTGACCGCGCTGCGGCTCGTCACGAACAGCGGGTGGATGGGTTCGAGCGCGAGCCGCACGCCCGTCTCGGCGGCGTGCGGGGCGAGCTGCTCGAGCGCATCGCGCACGCGCCCCTCGGCGGCGCGCACGTCACGGTCGTCCGCGGGTGTCGCACCCGCGATGAACGTGAGTGCCGGCGCCCCGACGGCGGCGCACAGGTCGAGTGCCCGTCGGGTGTCGTCGAGCGCCCGGACGAGTTCGGCGCCGCGCTTGTCGGCGACGAATCCGGCGCGGCACACCGAGCTGACCGACAGGCCCGTGTCGGCGAGGAGGCGGGCGGTGCGCTCGAGCCCGAGCTCCTCGACGGGTTCGATCCAGAGCCCGATGTGGCGGATCCCGGCGGCGGCCGCCGCCTCGGCGGTGTCCGTGAGCGGGTAGGGCCTCGCCGTCGCCTGGTTGAGGCTCAGTTCGATGCTCATGCGTTCGCCTCCACGACCGTCCCGAGGTGCGGGAGCACGGCGGTGACGGGGTCACGGGTCTCGATCGGCACGGGTGCCCCCGTACGGGCCGACTCGTACACGGCCTCGACGATCTGCAGCGAGCGCAGGGCCTGCGCGCCCGTGACCGCGGGTTCGCGGCCCTCGCGCAGCGCGGCGACGAAGTCCTCGATCTGCATGCGGTGGAGGTGGCCGAGGGACGCGTTGACCTCGGCGACCGACTTGTCGGGGCGGAAGCCGCCGGACGCGAGCTCGGAGTGTGCCCGCTCCTCGCCCGGCACGGCCCAGAGCTCGATGTCGGCATCGGAGCCCTCGGGGTACTCGCCGATCGAGACGGTCGCGCCGGACGTCCCCGTGACCGTGATCTCGCTTCCCAGGTTGGGGCTCGCGGCGACGGTCGCGGACAGCGTGGCGACGGCGCCCGAGGCGAACGTGATGACCGCGGCGGCCGTGTCCTCGACCTCGATCGCGTCGGACAGGACGAACGCGCCCGCGCTGCCGTAGACCTCGACGGGCTCGCCGAGGAACCACTGCAGCAGGTCGATGTAGTGGATCGCCTGCGTCATGAGCACGCCGCCGCCGTCCGCGGCCCACGTGCCGCGCCAGGGCGCGGAGTCGTAGTAGTCGCGGCCGCGATGCAGCAGCACGCGGCAGTCGCCGAGCATGGGTGTGCCGAGGGTCCCGTCCTCGATCGCGGCGCGGACGCGACGCGAGCCGGGCCAGAAACGGCGCTGGAAGACGACCGCGAGGGTGACGCCGTTCGACTCGGCGGCGTCGATCATGCGTCGCGCCGCCGCGGCGCTCGTCGCAATGGGCTTCTCGCACAGCACGTGGACCCCGGCCGAGGCCGCCTCGACGACGACCGCCTCGTGGGTCGGGTGCGGCGTGCAGACGCTCAGCGCGTCGAGGCCGAGCGCGACGAGATCGGTCACGGAGCCCGTCGCGTGTGCGATGCCCCGCTCGACCGCGAAGTCGCGGGCGCGTTCGACGTCGACGTCGCACACGGCGACGACCTCGACCCCGTCGATGGAACGGTAGGCGGCGACGTGGTTGTCGGCGATGTTGCCGCATCCGACGATGCCGATGCGACGGGGTGCGGTCATGAGGTGGCTCCTGTACGTGCGGGCTCGCGGGCGGCGAGCGTGTGGCTGCGGGTGATGGGAGCGCCGAGTTCGTCGAGCGGTGTGCGCGCGGTCTCGGGGGCCGTGAGTGCCGCGATCGCGGCGACGACGGCGATGAGTGCGGAGATGATCGCGACGGGCATCCAGTTCGCGGGGTCGTTCGCCGAGAGCGCGAGGTAGACGCTCGGCGCGAATCCGGCGGCGATGAGGCCGATCTGCTGGCCGAGGGCCATGCCCGTCTGGCGCACCTTGAGGTTGAACATCTCGGCGAAGAACGACGGGAAGGTCGCGTTGATCGCGGCGTAGGCGCACGCCACCGAGACGAATCCCGCGAGGTACAGCAGCGGGATGTTCTGCGACTCGATCGCGAGGAAGTAGGCGAAGATCATGGCCGCGCAACCGACGTTGCCGATGACGAACACGGGCTTGCGGCCGACGCGGTCGGCGATCTTCGCGATGAGCGGTTGTGTCACGAGCGCACCGATGTGGCTCACGATGAGCACGCCGAGCATCGTGCTGTCGGGGATGCCGTACTGCGTCGTCGCGAACGTGAGCGCGTAGACCTTGATGACCGTGTCGATCGCGAAGGCGAGCGAGCAGAACACGACGCGGATGATCGCGGCCCAGTGCGAGCGGAAGACCTCGAGGACGGGGACCTTGACGAGCGCGTCATCGTCCTTCGCCTCGGCGAACGCCTCGGGTTCGTCGAGCTTCGCGCGGATCACGAACCCGGCGATCGTGACGATCACGCTCAGGAGGAAGGGGATTCGCCAGCCCCACGCGTAGAGGTCCTCGCTCGGCATGGCCGAGATGGGGATGAACACGAGCGTCGCGAGCACGAAGCCGGCGACGATGCCGTTCGGCGCCCAGCTCGTGAAGAAGGCGCGGCGTCCCTCGGGCGCGACCTCGATCGTGAGGACCGTCGCCGCGGCCGTCTCGCCGCCGACCGAGATGCCCTGCAGGATGCGCAGGATCACGAGCAGGACGGGCGCCCAGAGCCCGATCTGGGCGTAGCCGGGCAGGAGGCCGACGACGAACGTGCACGTGCCCATGAGCACGAGGATGACGACGAGCACCGTCTTGCGCCCGATGCGGTCGCCCATGTGGCCGAGCAGGATCGCGCCGAGCGGACGCGCGACGTACGAGACGGCGAACGTCGCGAGCGAGGCGAGCGTCGCCGCGCCACCCGCCTCGGGCGGGAAGAAGACGTGGCCGAACACGAGAGCCGCCGCGAGGGCGTAGATGTAGTTGTCGTCGTACTCGAGCGCGCCGCCGACCATGCTGGCGACGGCCGCGCGAGCGGGAGAGTTCTTGGGATCGCGCTTCGCGCTGGTGTCCCGGGACATGGGGGTCTCCTTCGTTGGAGGGTTCGTCGATCGGGGCGGTGTCGATCCGCCCGCTGGGGTTTCGGGGTCGTCGGAGGAGTCGGGGCGTCGGAGCGTCGGGGACCCGGCGGTTTCAGGCCGTCGCGGGGACGACGACGGTCTTGCCGCGACCGTGGTCGCCCGCCGCGATGCGGCCGAGTCGTTCGGGCACGTTCGCGAAGCCGTGGAGGAGCTCGACGGGGAGCAGCTCGAGGCCGAGCATGGCGAGACTGCGGGATGTTGCCGACGTGGCCGGGGTCTCGGTCACGACCGCCTCACGCGTGCTCAACGGCGCCGATGCGAGTCACCCCGTCTCGCCCGAGGTGCGTGCCGCGGTCACGGCCGCCGCCGAGCAGCTCGGCTACCGTCCGAGCGCGACGGCGCGGGCGCTCAAGCAGGGCCGGAGCGACCTCATCGGCGTCATCGTGAGCGACATCCTCGACCCGTACTTCGGCGAACTCACGCGCGGCATCGAGATCGCGTCGGCCGCGGCCGGCTTCGTGACGGTCAGCGCGAACGGCAACCGCGACCCCGAGCAGGAGCTCACGCGGTTCCGCGCACTCCGTCAGCACGGTGCCGCCGGCATCGTCTTCTGCGGCAGTGACATCGACGGAGCGCCCGGCACGGCCGCCCTCGCGCGCGAGGTGAACCGCGCGATCCGCGAGGGGACGCGCGTCGTGAGCCTCGCCCCGCGGGGCTTCACGAGCGCACAGATCGTGGTCGACAACACCGCGACGTCAGCGCACCTCACGGCGCACCTCATCGGGACCGGCGCGCGCGACATCGTGTTCGTCGGCGGCATCCCGGGACTCGCCGCCGCGGACGAGCGGATCTCTGGCTATCGCTCGACGATGTACGAGCGCGGCCTCAAGCCGCATGTCGTCGGCCTGGACGGGATGAACCAGACGGCGGGACGGGACGTCGTGGCCACGATCCTCGCCGGTGCGACGACACCCGACGCGTTCCTCTGCACGAACGACGAGACCGCGGTGGGCGCGATCGCGGCGCTCTGGAACGCCGGCGTCGACGTGCCGGGCGACGTCGCGATCGCGAGCATCGGCGGTACCGCGGGCGGGCGCATCTTCGACCTCACGGCCGTCGAGCTCCCCCTCGGCGAGCTCGGCCGCCTCGCCGTCGAGTACGTCGCCGACGACACCGATCGGGTGCCCGACGCGCCCGTCGCGACGCTGCGCATCGGTCGGACGACCCGGGAACGCACCGACTGACCACCGGTTCGGGAGCCGCCTCAGCCCCCGCGCACACCTCGACCGAGGGCGAGTCGCGCGAGCCCGTGACAGGCGGCCGCCGCGGGCGCGAGCATCACGGAAAAAGCCGGGTTGTTGCTACCGGGCCCGGGGCCCGGTAGCAACAACCCGGCTTTTTCCAGTGCGAGAACGCTGCAGCAAGGAGCGAGATCGGCATCCGTGACGAGCTCCTCCAGGTCGTGCACGAGCCAGGCGCCGGCGAGGACCGCCGGGCCGACTCGATCGCGCCCCCGCGGCGAACGCCGCACGCTCTCACCGGGCGCGCCCGCCGCCGACGTCCCGTGCCGCGCACGTGACGACGCACCCGGTCGCGATCGTCCACGCATGTCGCGACCGTGGCGCCGGCACCGGCACCGGCACCGGTGTCCGCACCGACATCGGACGGGGCGGCGGCCGGTCACACCGTGAGCGTCCGTTGCGCGTCCTCGGAGCCTGCCCGCATACCCTGCCCGCCATGACGGAGCGATGCGCGAGCGGGGACGCCGAGCCCACGGGCTCGGACTCGACGCGCCCCTGGTGGGCCATCGCGCCGCTCGGCATCGTCGGTCTCGTGTTCCTCGCGACCGCGTGCATGCTGTGGCTCACGAACGACACGCCCGCGACGGCCCTCCCGTTCTGGGTGCTCGGCCTCGTCTTCCTCGTGTCGGGTGGCCGCCGCGGGACGACCGACGACGCGGACGAGGTGCGCACCGAATCCCCGACGGAAGGACCCCGATGACCATCACGCTCAGCTTTCCCGACGGCCGCTCCGTGCCCGTCCTCGGTCAGGGGACCTGGAACATGGGTGACGACCGCGGACGCCGCGACGAGGAGATCGCGACGCTCCGGGCGGGCCTCGACCTCGGGCTCCGCGTCGTCGACACGGCCGAGATGTACGGCGGCGGGCGTTCGGAACGACTCGTGGGCGAGGCGATCGCGGGACGGCGCGACGAGGTGTTCCTCGTCGACAAGGTGCTCCCGTCGAACGCGTCCCGGCGCGGCACGATCGAGGCGTGCGAGCGGAGCCTCGCCGCGCTCGCGACGGACCGGATCGACCTGTACCTCCTGCACTGGCCCGGTTCGCACCCGCTCTCGGACACGATCGAGGCGTTCGAGGAGCTCGTCGAACGCGGCCTCGTCCGCTCGTGGGGCGTGAGCAACTTCGATGTCGACGAGCTCGACGCGATTCCGCGCGACGCAGCACTCCAGACCGATCAGGTGCTCTACAACCCGTCGCGGCGCGGCCCGGAGTTCGACCTGTTCCCGGCCCTGAAAGCGCGCGGCGTGCCGGCGATGGCCTACTCGCCCATCGAGCAGGGGCGCCTGCTCGGCGACGCGGCGCTCGCGGACGTCGCGGCGCGCCACGACGCGACCGTCGCGCAGATCGCGCTCGCGTGGACGATCCGCTCTGGCGACGTGCTCGCGATCCCGAAGGCATCGTCCGTCGCACACGTCGAGGCGAACGCCGCGGCGCTCGACATCCGGCTCGATGCGGACGACCTCGCGGCGATCGATCGGGCGTTCCCCCCGCCCCGCCGGGCGCAGCCGCTCGAGGTGATCTGATGCCGACGCCCGGTCTGCCGCAGGACACCGGCGAACTCGCCCCGGTGACGGGCGAGCAACCGGGCGAGGGCAGCACCCTCGCCCCCACCGAGGACGCACGCCCGGCGGGGGCCGGGCCGCTCGCGAACACCGTGCTGCTCCTGCTCGGTGTCGTGTTCGTCGTCGCGGGGGTCATGACGTGGCTCGCCGGCGGCCACCTCGCGACGGCGCTCCCGTTCGGCATCATCGCCATCGCGTTCCTGCTGCTGTTCTGGGTGCGCGTGGCCGAGGCACGCGATCGGGCGATGCACTCCCGGCCTCACCGCCACTGAGCGCGCGACGGTCGTCGCACGGACGGGCACGGTGCCGGATGCCGCGTCTTCGGCTCGTCCCGGCGAGGGTGCCGTCGATCGGACGTACGGTGCTCCTGTGGATGTCGAGACTGCAGTCGTCCCCCTGAGCGGTGGCGACGGTGCGATGGGCCGGGCCGTGATCGCCCCGTGCCCGGCGGCGCGCGCATGAGGACCGTGATCGGCGCCGTCCTGCGGGGCATCGCGCGAAGCTCGTCCGGACTCCGACACGTCCGGCGCCCGGCGGTCGTGGGCGCGCCCGAGTTCGATCTCGCCTACCTCCGGACGGGCCCGCGTTCGCGCCACCCGATCGTCGTCGTGCCGGGCGGTCCGGGTCTCGCCTCCACGCTCCCCTACCGCGATCTGCGGCGACGTGCGACCCGTCTGGGACTCGACCTGATCATGATCGAGCACCGGGGTATCGGCCTCTCGCGGACGGACACGAGGGCCGAGGATCTCCCCGCGTCGGCGATGCGCATCGAGGCGGTGCTCGACGACATCGCCGCCGTCCTGGACCGCGAGGACGTCGAGTCGGCGATCGTGTACGGCGCCTCGTACGGCAGCTACCTCGCGCAGGGGTTCGGCGTCCGCCACCCGACGCGCGTCCACGCGATGATCCTCGATTCTCCGATCCTGTCGACGCGGGATCACCTCGTCGAGCGCGAGCTCGTTCGAGACCTGCTGCTTCGCGGAGCGTCACCGGGGACCGCGCGACCGGCGGCCGCGATCCGACGGCTCCTCGCGGACGGTGAGGACCCCATCGACCTGCTGTGCGTCACCCGTGCCGCCTACGAGCTCGGTGGCCACCGGCTGCTCGACCACGTCCTGGCCCTCCGACTCCGGGGCGTGCGCGGCCTCGCATGGCGCGTACTCGACGCGTATGCCGGCCGCGGCGCGGTCGCCGGCGCGCCGATCCCGTGCATCTACGAGTTCGATCTCGTCGGCACGATCGCGTTCCGCGAGATGCGCTACGGGCCGGACCCCGACGGCGAGCCGTTCGATCCGACGCAGGCCTACGCGGCGCTCGCGCCCGACTACGAGCAGTTCGCCGGCGAACCGTTCGATCTCGAAGCCGAACTCCCCCGCTTCGTGTGGCCCGTCGTCGTCATGACCGGACACGACGATCTCCGCACACCGCCCTCCATCGCCCGACGCGTCGCCGGGCTGCTGCCCGACGCGGTCCTGCTCGAGATCGCGGGTGGCCACAGCACCCTCGAATCGCATCCGCTCGCGGCCCTTCGCGTCATGGATCGCACGCGTCACGGCGAGCGGGGCGCGCTCCACGACGAGGTGCCCGTCCTCGACCGGCTACCGCGCCGCGGCCTCTCGGCGCGGCTCCCCGAGATCGTTGACGCCGCTGCGCGGATCGACCGGCTCGTCGCTCGACTGCGACGCGCGCCACGCGGACGGACCGAGCCCCGCGTCGACGGGTAGGGACCGCACTCGGGCCCGAGGACGCCCCGCACCGGCCGGGCAGGATGTGCCGTCCGACGCTCAGCCCGAACCGGCCGCGCGGCATGCGCCGTCCGACACACACGTCCCGAATCGGAACGTGCCACCTCCGTCGAGACATGCGACCGTGACGGCGACCCGGCACACGAGGGGGACACCCTGGTGTGTCCGGCCAGGAACGGGCAGCATTGAGGGTGCGTGCGTGCCGGGCTGGGGCCACACGCGCCCGCTCGGGGGAAGGAGCCGCTCGTGGCCGATGTCGCTCCGGTGCCCGCATTCATCACCCGTTCGTGTCGACGCGCCCGGTGGACGATCACGGTCACCGTGATCGCCCTCACCGTCCTCGCCGCGGTGACCGCACTGGATCAGTGGTCCGTCGTCCGCGCGGAAGTGACGATCGCCCTGCACTACGTCGGCGACGACGGACGGACGTACTCCTGCACCTCCGACTACCGCGGCTCGAAGCAGGTGCCGATACCGGACGACATCGCGGCGAGCATGAACGCCCGCGACTGGTCCGGCACGGGGCAACTCGTCTACGAATGGGCAAAGGCGCACCCCGCCGATGCCTGGTCGATGATGGACGACGACCCCCGTTCGGCACGCGCGGAGGCGTCGTGGGGCCTCGCGATGGACCAGTACATCACGTTCCCGCACTGGGAGGTCGACGTGGGGAACGGGCCCGAGTTCACATTGATCTGGGATCAGCGCTCCGGGGGCAATTGTGCGGACGGCCTCATGTGAGACGCTTCCCCGAGCGGCGACGACCGTCGACGTCCACGTCACCGGCCGGTTCGTCCGGGCGGACGACACGGCGCCCGATCGCTCCGACGACGAGTCCGTCGCGCCCCTCACCGTGGCATCGGCCCGCTTCGTCAGGCGCGGAACATGACGAGGCCCGGCCTGCCGTCCGGCGCGTTCGGGCCGTGCCCGATCGCTTCGAAGCCGCTCGCCTCGTAGAGGCGTCGGGCCGGTGAGGCGACATCCGTGGTCTGGAGCCAGGCCGGGCCGCCGCCGATGAGCTCGAGCCACGCGTCGAGGACGCGCCGGCCCCGCCCGGTGCCCTGAAGTGACGGGTGGCGTGCGAGGAGCAGCAGCGCGTGCGTGCCCTCGAGCAGGTGTGCCCGCTGCCCCAGACGCCGCTCGAGTTCGTCGGACCACGGGTAGCGCTGCTCCGCCCAGCGCCACGGGTATCCGCACGCGAACGCCGCGAGCCGTGGACCGTCATGATCCGCCACGGCGCACACCGGTTCACGCGCGACGGCCGAAGCGTACACCCCGGCGAAGGCGACGCCGACGTCCTCCGGCTCGTTCAGTGGCGGTTGCGCGGCGGCCGCGACGTAGAGGTCCCGCACGGCAAGCTGCGCGGGCAGACGATCCCGGTCCTCCGGACCAACGAGTTCCATCACGGGATCAGGCTCCGCATCCGACGTCCGCGGTGCGCCGGAACCCGTCGACGCCACCCGACGCCCCTACTCGCCCTCGGCGTGGAGCTCCGCGAGCATGCGCTGCTGCTCGGGCGTCGTTCCCTCGATCGGGCCGCCGTCCCACACGATGTCCTCGCCGAGCGCGGCGAGGGCCTTCTCGTGCTGCCCACGCCCGAGGCGTAGACCGTGGACGAGCGCCGCGGGCGCCCACAGCATCGCTCCCCCGTCGTGCCAGCCCTTGCCGAGGTCGGGCACCGTGAGCAGTTCGCGCACCGAGGTCGGCATGTGACGCAGCGGCTGCGCGAACGCCTCGGCGAGGACGGCGGCCGAGATCTCCGTCCGCACGCCGGGCTCGACGACGAACGGCCCCGAGCCGGGCGTCGAGACCGCCGTCGCGAAGTGCTCCGCGGTCATGAGCGTGACACCGTTCGTCGTGCGCGGGTTGCACTCGATGCCGAGCAGGCCGCCGTCGTGGTCGACGAAGTCGAACGAGAGTTGTCCGCTGTAGTTCCCGAGCTGCCCGACGATTCGCTGCACGTACTCGAACGTGACCGTCGAGTCGATCGACTCGAACCCCACCGCCGTGCTGTTCTCCCACTGCTCGATCGCGCGATAGGTCGCGTGCGAGGTGACGCGGCCGTCGATGACGGTCGAGTAGGTGCACACCATGGGCCCCGAGACGAACGGCTGCACGAGCCATGGCTGCTCCCTCGTCGGGTGCACGTCCGCGATGTCGCTCTGCGCCGCGATCGGCCCCGTGTTCGTCAGGAGCGCGACGCCGCCGCGCGAGAACGCGGCCCGCGCGAACCAGTGCGGGTACCGCTCGGTCGCGGCCCGGAGCGACGCGTCGTCGGTCGCGATGATCGTCTCGGGCACCGGGACGTCGGCGGCCTTCGCGATGCGCTGGAAGCTGTTCTTGTCGTGCAGGTGCGCGAGCTGCGTGAACTCCCCCGTGTAGAGGCGCACGTGCGACGGCAGATCGGCACGGCGCGCCGAGAGGTAGAACGCCTCCTCGAACGTCGGGATGATCGTGTCGAGCTCGTAGTGCTCGACGATGCGCACGACATCGGCGGTGAACGCATCGGTGTCGAACGTCGGTGACGCCGTGACCTCGTGCGCGAGCAGGTACTTCGAGTGGCTCCCGACCGCACCGTCGAACGTGTCGGACGCGACGACCGTGCTGCCGGTCGTCGCGAGCTTGCGGACGATGTCGAGCGCGAACGGGTTGCGCGAGCTCGTGACGAGGACCCTCATGTGGCCGCCTTCCGTGTCGGACGTTCCGCGCGGACCGCCCCGCGCCGATACTCGACGATCGTAGTCGCCCGCCATCGCACGGAACCCGGAGGGGCGTGCCGGGGAGCCCGACCGATCGTGCCGCGGACGCCCGGCCAATAGGATTCGCGTGTCGGGGCACCGCATGCGTCCCCGTCGAGAGGAGCGGCCATGCAGCGATCCGTCCGGAAGGCCCTGACCGTCCACGCGGCCCACCCGTTCTTCGCGGAGGGATTCCGGATCGCGAACGTCGTCGTCGGTGGCCTGCTCGTCGCGTTCGGCCTCGAAGCGTTCCTCATCCCGAACGGATTCCTCGACGGCGGCGTCACCGGCATCGCGATCATTCTCGGCTCGTTCGTCGACCTCCCGATCGGTGTGTTCATCGGCGTCCTGAACCTGCCGTTCGTCCTGCTCGTGTGGTGGAAGGTCGGTCACCGCAGCGCGATCCGCACCGCGATCGGCATCGCGACGCTCTCGGTCGCGACGATCCTCCTGCACCACATGCACCCGCTGACCGAGAACTTCCTCCTCGCGCTCTTCTTCGGCGGTGCGCTGCTCGGCGTGGGAATCGGTATCGCTCTGCGCAGCGGTGGTGCGCTCGACGGCACGGAGGCGCTCGCCTCGCTCATCTCGAACCGCTCGGCGTTCAGCGTCGACCAGATCATCCTCGGCATCAACGTCGTCATCTTCACGGTCGCGGCCTCCGTCATCGGCGCCGAGTCGGCGATGGCGTCAGCCGCGCTCTTCTTCCTCGCCGTCTCACCGATGATCAAGCGCGTCGTGGACGGCAACGCCGAGATGAAGACCGCGCGCGTCATGACGAACCTGCCGCTCGAGGTCGCGAGCGCGATCGCCCCCACCATCAAGCGCCGCATCTCCGCCGACAAGCGCACGGTCTTCACCGAGGGCGAGGGGTTCTCGAACGAGATGATGGAGCTGTGGTTCACGGTCGCGCGCCTCGAGGAGGCCGAGGTCACCGAGCTCGTGCTGAAGACCGATCCCGACGCGACCGTCATCTTCAACGACGTGACGTCGCTGCACGGCGGGATCTACGAGGACCGGGCCTCAGCCCACTGAGCGTCCGACCTCAGGCCTCGCGCCAGCGCCACAGGACGGCGGGGCGCCCCCTCGTCCCGACGCGCATCGTGTCGTCCGTCCGCTCCAACCCCGGCAATGCGCGGAGCGTCCGATTCAGCACACCCGGTTCCGGTCGTCGGCCCGTGAGCGCCTCCGCCGCGGCCACGGCGCGGCTGGCCGGGAACTCCGCGCCGAGGAGCGCCCGCGTGAACGGTTCGTCGTGCCACAGCAGGCGTTCACCGGCGACCGCGAGTCCGTCCGTGAGGATCCGGCCGTGGTCGAAGGCGAGGTCGCCCGCCTCGCCGCACGGTCGCCAGAGCACGTCGTCGAAGCCGGTGGCGACCGCGTCGGCCGTGTCGACGACGGCCCACATCGCGATCGACATGGTCGGGCCGCGCGGGTCCCGGGTCGGTTCGTCGAACACCGCCAGCTGGCCGGTCCCCACGACGGCGCTCGCCGAGATACCGAGCTTCCCCACGACCGCGCGCCGCGCCGCGTCCTGGAGCCGCTCGCCTGCGTGGAGGAGCACTCCGGGGAGTGCGAGCCGTCCGAAGAACGGCTCCCATCGGCGCGGTGCGACGCCGACGTGGATCCGCCCGGGGTCGGGTTCGCCGATGCGCAGCGTGATCACGTCGACCGACACCGCGGATTGCTCGCCCATGGACGCGATTATCCATCAGTGCAGTTTCCGGACGATGACGGGACGACGGCTACACTCGGTCCGGTGTTCGCGGCATCCCGAGATCCCCACGGTCGGCGCCGGCGACGACTCGTCGCGTCGGTGCTCGTCGGCGCGTTCCTGCTCGCACTCCCCGCGTGTACCGCGCAGACGCCACCAAGCGGTGGCATCGCGTCACCCGAAGCGCGTCCCACGCCGGATGCACTCGAGGTGGCCCGTGAGGCGGTCGCCGCGATGAGTGTGCGCGATCGCATCGCCTCCCTCCTCGTGTTCCACCTGCCCGGGACGGACCCGCAGGCGCTCGGCGCGTTCGTCGACGAGGTCCGACCCGGTGGCCTCATCTTCATGGGCGACAACATCGGAGACTCACCCGACGCGGTCGCGGCCCTCGCGGGCGCCGTGCAGGATCCGTCGCTCCCCCTCCTCCTCGCCGTCGACCAGGAGGGGGGCGACGTGAACCGCCTGCCCGGGGACTCGTGGCCGGCGGGCGAACAGTTGCACGGACTCGACGGGACGGTAGTCGGCAACGCGTTCGCCGCGCGCGCGGACCTCGTGGTGCGTTGCGGACTGAACACGAACTTCGGGATCGTGGCGGACGTGACCGCGGACCCCGCGTCGTTCATCTTCTCCCGTTCGCTCGGGACGACACCCGACGAGTCCTCTGCACACGTCACGGCGGCCGTCGAGGCCGAATCGGCGGCGTCCGTGCTCTCGACGCTCAAGCACTTCCCGGGCCACGGCGCCGCGCCGGGCGACTCGCACTCGAGCGTGCCGCACACCGACATGTCCCTCGACACGTGGCGCACGACCGACGCGCTGCCGTTCGCGGCCGGCGTCGACGCGGGCGCGCCGATGGTCATGTTCGGCCATCTCGTCTACTCGTCCGTCGACGACGTCCCGGCGACGATGTCGACGCGATGGCACGAGATCCTGCGTGACGATCTCGGCTTCGACGGCATCATGATCTCGGACGACATGGTCATGCTCGAGAACTCCGGGGATCCCGCCTACGCGAACCGACTCGACAACGCGATCCGCACGCTCGACGCGGGCATGACGATGCTCCTCTACGTCGCCGACGGGCAGCAGCCCGTCGATCCCGGCGAACTCATCGACGGGCTCGAGGCCGCCGTGTCGGACGGGCGCATCGCCCCCGAGACGATCGACGCCGCGGCGACGATCGTGATGGCACAGCGCCTCGCGCTCGCGGCGGACGCCTGACGGACGCCTACGCACCCCCGCGGAGACGTTCGAGGGAGGCCCGTGCACCGTCGACGCCGAGCGTGAACTCCTCAGCGTCGGCGAAGGTGAACTGCGTACTGAACGCCACCTGGTTCCCGTCCACGACCGCCAACTGATAGTCCGGCGTCCCTCCCCAATCGGCTGCCGACGCGGTCGTCCAGCACACGGCCGAGTCGTCGATCCCGTCGGGCGTCTTGTCGGCGAACTCGACGTACCGGCCGGGGAGCGAGAGCGGGTGACGCTGCGGGGAGCAGTTCGAGAGCGTGTCACGGATTCCGTCGACGACCGCCTGTGCGTCCGCCTCCGAGGCGTCAGAACCGATGAACAGGACCCGGCCGATCATTTCCCCCTCCGGGGCGCGACTGTGGGCGAGGGCGTACTGCGGGGACGCCGCCGTGAGAACGGGGACGACGCGGAACAGATCGGCGCACGTCGGATCGCTCGGCGGCTCGCCCGTCGCGACGCCGAACTCCTCGAGGCCGTCGAACGATTCGACGACGGTCATCTCGTCGGACGACGGTCCTTCGCTGACCATCTGGGTGAGGAAATCCGCGATCTGCCCCGACGTCAGCTCGACGTCACCGCCGACCGGAGTCGACGCGGCCGGCGCGTCCGGCGCGTCCGTACCGGCCCCATCGCCCGCTGCGCACCCGGCGAGGCCGAGGAGCGCGACGACGAGGAGTCCGGTGGCGCGGGCGAAACTGGAGGACGAAAGGGACATCGATGAACTCCATCGACGGGTCGTGGTCCGGTCGCGATCGATCCGACCGCCGGCCGCCAGTGTGGCAGGGGCACAGTCCGGCCGCATCGGGCACCACTCCCCGCCCCGAGTTCCGTGGGCAGCGACGATCCGGCGGGACGGGCCGCTCAGTGTTCGGCCGGTGCCGTCCCCTTCGCGCGCGCGATGATGCGACGGACGAGCAGGACGACGCCGACGATCGCGAGTCCGACGACGAGCCCGACGATCGCCGAGACGATCGTGTCGCCGATCCAGGTGATGACTGGGCCGAGCGGCTCGAGCGCGTGCTCGACGGCGTGCAGTGCGTCGATCGGCAGGTGCCAGCCGACCTCTCCGACGTTCGCGATCACGAGGTGGCCACCGACCCAGAGCATGGCGACGGTGCCCACGATGCTGATGACGCGGAACACGGCGGGCATCGAACGCACGATCCGCACGCCCAGGTGACGGCGGCTGCGGCGCGAGCTCGTCGCCATGTGGAGTCCGATGTCGTCGAGCTTCACGAGCAGTGCGACGGCGCCGTACACGAGCACGGTCATCATGATGCCGATGACGACGAGCGCGCCGACGCGCATCCAGAACGAGAGTTCCGGGTCGAGGTTCGAGAGCGAGATGAGCATGATCTCTGTCGAGAGGATGAGGTCGGTGCGGATCGCGCCCGAGACGAGCTTCTTCTCGTCGCGCGGCCCCTCGTCGTCGTGGCCGTGCGTGGCACCGAACCACTCGGTGACCTTCTCCGCACCCTCGAAGCACAGGAAGCCGCCGCCGACGATCAGGAGCCACGGCAGCACCCAGGGGGCGAACTGCGTGAGCAGCAGCGCGATGGGGATGATGATGACGAACTTGTTGAAGAAGCTGCCGCGTGCGATGCGCCACACGACCGGCAGTTCGCGGGCCGGCGTGATGCCCTGGACGTACTGGGGCGTCACCGCGGCGTCGTCGATCACGACACCCGCCGACTTCGCCGACGCCTTGAGGGCGGCGGTGAGGATGTCGTCCACGACGGCGAGCAGGCCAACGGACACGGGGGCTCCTTCGGGAGATCGGACGCGGCACATCGCGTGCCGCGGCAGGCGACGCCGCCGGATCCGACCGGCCCTCGCCCAGGGTGCATCGTCGACGACGAGTTTCACCGACCACGCGATGATACGAGACGCGGGCGACGGTGCGGCACCGCCCGAGGGATGAACCTGCGCGATCGTTCAGCGTGGTGCGGGGCCCGTCGACGATCGCTCGATGAGGATCGGCGCGAGCACGACATCGTGCGGCACCTCCGCCGGGTCGGCGTGTGGCGCATCCGCGAGCCGGACGGCCTCGGCTGCGAGGCCGGGGATGTCCTGGGCGACCGTCGTGAGGTCGACGTAGCTGAGCGCCGCGATCCGGCTCCCGTCGTAGCCGACGACGGAGAGATCGGTCGGGACGCGCAGCCCCGCGGCGCGGGCGGCGGCGAGGACGCCCACCGCCGCGGCGTCGTTGTACGCGATGACGGCCGTGGGCGGGGCGCCGTCCAGCAGCCGTTCGGCCGCCCGCACGCCGTCGGCCTCACCGGGACCGCCCTCCACGACGCGGATGCGATCGGCGAGGCCGGCCTCGCGCATCGCCGTCTCGTACCCGCTGCGTCGTTCGTCGGCGCTCATGCCGGTCCCGCCCGCGATGTGCGCGATGTCGGTGTGCCCGAGCCCGACGAGGTGGCGGACCGCGAGCGCGGTGCCGGCGTCACCGGGCGTCCGGACGACGTCGACGTGCGGTGCGGTCGTCGCGGCACCGACGATGACGATCGGTACGCGCTCGCTGAGGTCGGCGAGGTCGTCGGGGACGACACCGGAGCCGACGCACACGATGGCCTCGCACCGGTTGTCGGCGAGGGTGCGGATCGCCTGTCGGGCCGTGCGGGAGGGTGTGACCGCGCTCAGGAGGACGTCGAGTCCGCGCTCGGCGGCCTCGACGTAGAGCCGCTCGACGACGTCGGCGTCGAACCCGCGGTCGAGATAGCACGTGACGCCGACGAGCTCGGAGCGGCGCCGCGCGAGCAGGCTCGCCGCCGCGTTGCTGCGGTAGCGGAGTTCCTCGGCCGCCCGGAGCACTCGCTCGCGGCTCTGCTCGCTGGGCCCGGCGACACCGCGGAGTGCGAGCGATGCGAGGGCGGTCGAGACGCCGGCGAGTCGTGCGACGTCGACGAGCGTTGGCCTGCGCCCCCGGTCGGCTCCCTCCTGCGCCATGCCCCTCCCCTTCGTTCCCGGATCCGACGGAACGGATCGACAACCGTGCGTTGACAGACCCGAGATCGTGCTTTAGCGTACTCGACAACGAACTTAAAGCGCTTTAAACCGGTCTCACCGTCGAGTCCCCCCTCTCGATGCCGAGCTCCCGAATCGCGCGCACCACCCCTCAGATCGGAGCTGATTCGTGCTGCATCAAGAACTCGAGTTCGACGTCGTCGTCGTCGGAGGTGGCCTCGCCGGCTTCTCCGCCGCCGTCGCCGCCGCCAGACACGGCGCTCGGACCTGCCTCGTGCAGGACCGCCCCGTCCTCGGCGGCAACTCGTCCTCGGAGATCCGGGTCACCCCCCACGGCGCCGCCGCCTTCCACGCCTACGCCAGGGAGTCGGGCATCATCGCCGAGGCCCTCATCGAGGAGCGCCGGACCAACCACGAGGTCATCACCGAGAACGGGTGGACGAACAGCGTGTGGGACCTCACGCTCTACGACATGGCCGTGCGCACGGCGGGCCTCGACCTCCGTCTCAACACCTCGGTCGAGGGGCTCGAGACGCGTCCCGACGGCAGCATTGCCTCCGTCACCGCTCGCGTCGCGAACGCCGAGACGCTCCTGACACTCCGTGCCGCGACGTTCATCGACGCGACGGGCGACGGATCGGTCGCCGACCTCGCGGGCAACGCGTGGCGGAGCGGGACCGAGAGCCGCGCGGAGTTCGGTGAGCCGCACGCGCCCGACGAGCCCACCGACGGCGTCATGGGCTCGTCCCTCCACTTCAAGACCGTCGACACGGGACGTCCCGTCGAATTCCACGCCCCCGACTGGGCCGTGCACTACGACGACGACCGCTTCTTCTACGAGGGCGGCCGCGTGCCGAAGACCCTCCGCAGCGGCTACTGGTGGATCGAGATCGGCCCGCCGTTCGACACGATCCACGACAACGAGCGCATCCGTCACGAGCTCACGCGCCACGTGCTCGGCATCTGGGACTACCTCAAGAACCGCGACGAGCGCTGGCGCGAGGAGGCCTCGACCCTCGCACTCGACTGGATCGGCCAGGTTCCCGGCAAGCGCGAGAGCCGCCGCGTCGAAGGACGACACCTGCTCACCGAGAACGAGCTCATCGACCGCGAGGTGTTCCCCGACGAGATCGCGTTCGGCGGCTGGTACGTCGACCTCCACACGCTCGGTGGCCTCCTCGCCGACACGAGCGAACCGCTCAACGCGCGCGAGCTCGACCCGACCTCCGAGTACGGCGCCTCGACGAACGTCGGCCCGTTCGGTCTTCCCCTCCGCATCCTCCTCGCACGCGACGTCCCGAACCTCATGCTCGCGGGCCGGAACGTGAGCGCGACGCACGCAGCGATGGGCTCGATCCGCGTCATGAGCACGGGCGCGGTCCTCGGCCAGGCGGCAGGCACCGCCGCGGCCGTCGCGGTCGAGGCCGGCACTGCCGCGGCGGACGTCCCGATCGAGCGCGTCCAGCAGGCACTGCTGCGCGACGGTTGCTTCCTGCCGAACACCCCGGCCGATGACCCGCTCGATCTCGCGCCCGCCGCGACCGTCCGCGCGAGCTCGACGGAACTGCTGCACGAGGCCTCCCCCGAGTCCCACGCCCGCCTCGGCGGTCTCGGACAGTGGACCGACCACCCCGTGTTCCCGAACCGCGGCGTGCTCGAGCACCGCACGGCGCAGTGGATCGCCCTCGGACCGGACCGCGATCTGCGCCGCATCGAGCTGCTGCTCGCGGCCGACGACGCCCCGCGCCGCGTGCGCGCGACGCTCCACGCCGTCGACGACATCTGGGACTACCGCGCCGAGGCGGGCGAGCCGATCGCGACGACCGAACTCGAGGTCACGTCGAGCGAGCCCACGTGGGTGAGCTGGGACCTCGACGGCATCGACCGCTCGCGACTGCCCGCCGGCGGATACGTGCGCGTCTCGCTCGACGCGACGCCGGGCATCACGTGGCAGATCGCGGGCACCGTGCAGCCGGGCAACCTCGCGGCCTACGAGGCCATGCCGGGCCGCTACCGCCGCTTCGGCGGCGGCACGACGCTGAGCTTCCGCGTCGAGCCCGCCCAGGCGTGCTACGGCCCGGAGAACATCACGAGCGGCGTCACGCGGCCGCATCGATCGCCCAATGTGTGGCGCTCGGAACCCGGCGCGACGGGATCCCCGTGGATCGAACTGTCGTGGCCGGAGGAGCGGTCGATCCGCCAGGTGCAGATCACGTTCGCCGGCAACCTGCTGCGCGAGTACCACGCCTACCCGCCCGGGTACCGCGACCCCCAGACCGCGAACGAGTACGTCCTCGAGGCCCGCGAGGACGATGTCTGGCGCCCGGTGGCCGAGGTGTCCGGGAACGCGACGACGCGTGTCGTCCACACGTTCCCGGAGGCGATCCGCACGAGCGCACTGCGCCTCACGGTGCTCGCGACGAACGGCGACCCATCGGCCGCCGTGAGCGAGATCCGCTGCTACGAAGGAACACCGTGCACCGAACCGGCGTTCCCCGAGCAGCTCGCCGCGGGGACGTCCACCCACTGATCCCACCGATCGGGGCGGTCGTCGGTGCCGACGACCGCCCCGCCCCCTCCGCACCCCGATTCCTCACCCCCGATCCCCCTCCGCACCACCGCCGTCACGTGCACGGCACGCATTCATCAGAGAGGCTGAATGACATGGATGAAGTGATCATCCGGAACAAGAACGACATCATCCGGTACATCGACGCGAACCCCCGAACGACGAAACGCATCGGGATCCTGTTCGCGATCGCCATGACGTCGGTGTTCGCCGACGCCTACGACTTCTCGAGCATCAGCATCGGGCTCAGCTCGATGACCGCCGAGTTGCAACTCACCCCGACCCAAGTGGGATTCGCCACCTCCGCCATGGCGGTCGGCGCCCTGCTGAGCTCACTCCTCGGCGGCGTCATCGCCGACCGGACGGGCCGCTATCGCCTGTTCGTCATCTGCGGCGTGCTGCTCGTGATCGCGCCGCTCGGCATCGCGTTCGCGCAGAACTTCGCGGTCCTGCTCGCCTTCCGATTCATCCTCGGCGTCGCGGTAGGGCTCGACTTCCCCGTCGCGTTCAGCTTCATGGCCGAGCTCCTGAGTTCCGAGACCAAGGCGAAGTGGATCAACCTCTGGCAGCCCGTCTCGTCGCTCGCCACGATCACGGGTGTCGCGATCGCCCTACCGTTCGCGCTCCAGCACCTCACCGAGCACCTGTGGCGCTTCACCGTCGGCTTCGGTGCCGTCGCCGCCCTCGTCGCGCTCGTCCTGCGGCTCTTCTACTCGGAGGAGAGCCCCATGTGGGCGGCCCGTCATCAGCGTCTCGACAAGGCGGTCGCCGTGCTCGAGAAGGCGTACGACGTCAAGGTCCGCATCGAGCCGGACGACGCGCCCGAGGAGCCCGTCGTCACGACGGACGCCCCCGGTGTGAAGACCCTGTTCGCGCGCCGGTTCCGTCCGCGCACGTGGCTCGTGTCGATCACGGCGTTCACGCAGTCGCTGCAGTACTACGCCGTCGGGTTCTACATCCCGCTCATCGCGGGCTACGTGTTCGGCGCGGACCTCGTCTCGACGATCGTCGCGACCGTGTGTGCCCAACTCTGCGCACTCGCCGCGGGCATGATCCAGTCGGCGCTCACGACGCGGCTCGGCATCATCCGCCTCGGCAAGATCGGTTACGGGATCGTGCTCGTCGCACTCGTCCTGCTCGGCATCTTCGGCGTGCACAACGACAAGTCGATCTCGCTGCTGCCCATCGTGCTCGTCGCGATCATGATGTTCGGCCACCACTTCGGCCCCGGTCCGCTCAGCAAGACCCTCGCCCCGATCTCCTACCCGACCGAGATCCGTGGCATCGGCTCGGGCTGGGCCGAGACGCTCGTCCGGGTCGGCTCGATCTGCGGCCTCATGGCCTTCCCGATCGCGCTCGCGACGTTCGGGGTGTCGACGACCATGTTCCTCGTGGCCGTGTTCCCCGCGATCGCACTCGTTGCGCTGTTCGTCATCAAGTGGGATCCGCAGCGCGACGCGGTGGACCTGCCGGACGACGCCGTGGCCGACCAGGCGCCCGCACCGGCCGTCTGACGCGAACGCCCGAACGGGGTGTCCCCGACCTGATCAGGTCGGGGACACCCCGTTCGGGCCGCGTGAGGTCGACGAGGGGTGGCGAGCATCCCGGGTCGACGCGCGCTCAGTCCCGTTCGTGCACGCCGTACGGCTCGGCCACGACGATCGCCTCGCTCCGGCCGGACAGGAGCTTCGAGACGGGGCAGCGCTCGTGCGCGGCGACCGCGAGCGCGGCGGCCTCGTCATCACTCGTGTCGGCGAAGGCGATGAACGCGCGCGGCCGGAATTCGTAGCCGGGCCCGGGCGACGCCCGATGCAGTTCGACGACGACGCGGACGCCGACCTCCCGGTCGTCGCCAGCGACGACCCGGGCGCTCGCGCCCAGGCACGTCGCCCACGCGAGTGCGAGCAGCTCCTCCGGATTGGTCGCGTCCTCCGACGCTCGATCGTCTCGTGCGGCCACGCGCACGGATGCGGTGCCACCCGGGTCCGGTGGAGCGAGCGGCGAACGCACCGCGACCCGCAGACCGTCGACGACGGCGCTCTCACCCGTCGCGCCGGTTCGGTTCACGGCCGTCGCGGTGTACAGCGCTTCCGTCGAGTCGGTCATGGGTCCCCTCCCCCGGCCGTCATGCGTCCGTCGTTCACTCTATACTTAGACCGCGTTCAACAAGATCGAGCGCGTTCATTCGGCCCACGGGCCACCATCGGAGACGATCACCATCAGCACCTCGCGCGCGCACGTCGACGACGCTCCAGGCGACCGGCCGCAGGACCTCGCCAAGCCGAACCGCGACGACACCGCCTCACAGCCCGTCACCGACGCCTCGCGGACGCCGGCCCGACCCGTCGTCGAGCTCCGGGACGTCTCGAAGCGCTATGACGCGGATCGCGGTGTCGTCACGGCCCTCGACGACGTGACCCTCACGATCGACGAACGCGAGATGTTCGGCATCCTCGGCGAGAGCGGTGCGGGCAAGTCGACGCTGCTGCGCCTGCTCGGCGGCCTCGAGCACCCGAGCGAGGGCACCGTGCACATCGACGGTGTCGACCTCGCCTCGCTCGACCGCCGCGCCATGAACCGCATGCGTCACCGCATCGGCACGGTCTTCCAGGGCTTCAATCTGCTCGGCAACCGCACTGTGCGCCAGAACATCGAACTGCCGCTGCGCATCCAGCACCGACGGGACCCCGAGTTCGTCACCTCGCTGCTCGAGTTCGTGTCGCTCGCCGACCGCTCGGGGCACTATCCCGCGCAGCTCTCGGGCGGTGAGAAGCAGCGCATCGCGATCGCGCGCGCGCTCGCCACACGCCCCAACGTCCTCCTCTGCGACGAGCCCACGAGCGCGCTCGACACGAACACGACCGCCGACATCCTGCGGTTGCTGCAGAACGCGCGGGACGAGTTCGGGACGACCGTCGTCATCGTCACGCACGAGCTCGATGTCGTGAAGACGGTCTGCGCACGAGCGGCCGTGTTCGAGCGGGGACGCCTGCAGGAGATCCTCACGGTTCGTGCGAGCGATCGCGCCGAGAGTACGAGCTACCTCGAGCACGCACGGGCGGTGCTCGATTCGTGAACGAGATCATCGAGATCTTCACCCGGGACGGCGACAAGATCGTCAAGGCGCTCGGGGAGACCGGCTTCATGGTGGGCGCGGCGATCCTCGCCGCGGTGCTGCTCGGACTGCCGCTCGGCACGCTCATCTACCTGTCCCGCCCCGGCGGGCCGGCTCAGCGTCGCGGCCTTTGGGTGCTCGCCGACGGGTACGTGACGGTCGTCCGGTCGTTCCCGTTCCTGCTGTTCATCGTCTTCCTCATCCCGGTCACGAGGCTCGTGTTCGGGACGACGTTCGGGACGGTCGCCGCCTCGTTCCCGCTGTGTTTCGTCGCGGTCGCGATCTACGCGCGACTCGTCGAACAGATCCTGCTGGAGGTGCCGAGCGGCATCACGCAGGCGGCCGCCTCGATGGGAGCGACGACACCGCAGCTCGTGTTCAGGTTCCTGTTCGTCGAGGCACGGTCCGGCCTCGTCTACGCGCTCACGAGCGCCACGATCACCTTCATCTCCTACTCGACGGTGCTCGGCGTCGTCGGCGGCGGTGGTGTCGGCGACTTCGCGATGCGCTACGGCTACCAGGAGTACGACTTCGCGCTCATGTACATCACGATCGCGCTCATCATCGCGATCGTCCTCGTGCTGCAGTTCGGCGGCCGGCGCGTCTCGCGCGCCCTCGACAAACGTTGACCACCCACGCCTCGGCCACGTGCCGACTCCGACGCCACACATCGATCGACACCACGAAGGAACCGTCATGAAACCCCGCGTCCTCGCCCGTATCGCCGCCGTCGCGGCCGCCGCACTCGTCCTCGCCGGATGCTCCGCCGATGCCGGTGCGGGCGATTCGACCGTGATCAAGGTCGCCGCCGCGACGACCCCGATGACCGACATCGTGCGTGCCGCGGGTGAGGCCATCGGCGACGGCTACACGATCGAGCTCGTCGAGGTGGCCGACTACGTGCAGCCGAACGTGATGCTCGAGGCCGGCGAGATCGACGCGAACTTCATCCAGCACGTGCCGTTCATGGAGGAGTTCAACACCGCGAACGGCGCCTCGCTCGTGGGGGTGCAGCCCGTGTACCTCACGATGGTGTCGTTCTACTCGAAGACCCTCACGTCGATCGATCAGCTGCCGCAGAACGGCACCGTCACCCTCCCGCAGGACCGCCCGAACACGGGCCGCGCGCTCGAGATGCTGAAGGAGGCGGGCATCATCTCGCTCGACCCTGCCGTCGAGAAGTATCAGGCGACGCTCGACGACGTCACCGACAACCCGCGCAACCTGCAGTTCAACCAGGTCGAGCTGTTGCAGCTCAACGCGGCCTACGAGGAGTCGGATGCGGTGTTCAACCTTCCGGCGTTCGCGCGCCAGATCGGGCTCGACCCGTTCGCCGAGGGGCTCACGCTCGAGGAGGACCCGCAGTTCGCGGTGACGCTCGTGACGCGCGCCGACAACCAGGACTCACCGGAGGTCGCGGCGCTCAAGACGGCGTTCACGAGCGAGCAGGTCAAGGCCGTCGTCGAGGAGTTCGGCATGCACACGGCGTTCTGATGCTCGCGTGCGGCGCCCCGCTGCCGCACGCCATGAATACGCCCGAGGGGGCGTGCTCGAAACACGGCCGAGCACGCCCCCTCGGTTGCACGACCACTCGCGTTCCGTCGCGCACGTGGCCCGCGCCCTTCCCGGCGCTGGATCACACGTGCCCGACACGACCACGCGCCGGCCCCGGCCCCGGCCCCGGCCCCGGCGGTGCCCCGACTCGGTCGCGAACGGGGCGCCGAGCCTCGAGGCCCGGTCCATCACCGCCCCGGCCTCACGATCCGGCGATGCGGAGCGCCGCGCGGACGTCGGCCGTGCGACGCCGTTGCGCACCCCACTGACGAACACCCCGACCCACGCGGGGCGGCGGCCGCCCCGTTCAGCCGACGAGCTGCTGCAGCACCTGGAAGGCGACGGCCACGACGAGCGCGTTGTAGAAGAAACACACGACGCTCTGGACGAGCACCGTCCGCCGCACGCGCACGCCGCGGATCGACGCATCGCTCGTCGCGAACGACGTGCCGATGACGAACGAGAAGTACAGGTGATCGAGCACCGACGGGGCGTTCGTCCCGGGGATGTCGATCGCCCGCGTCCGCCCGTCCCGATGCGCGAGCGCCTCGTACACGTGCGCGAACCCGACCTGCAGGAGCATCCACGACAGCACGACGCCGAGCGAGGCGGCTCCCGCGAGGACGGCGCTGTCGACGCCGCGCGCGAGATCGGCGCGAGCACCGAGCGCGACGACCGCCGAGTAGGCTCCCACGACGCTCGACAGCAGCGGGAGCAGCCAGTTCCAGCGCTCCACGAAACCCGCCTCCTCGCGCGTCGCGGGCGGTCGTCGCTCCCCCGACCAGGCGGTCCCGAAGACGAGCAGGAGATACGCGACGGCGACGCCCTCCCACGCGAACAGGGCCGTCAGGTCGCCCGCGATCACGTACCAGCAGCTCGCACCGATCATGACGAGTTCCGCGACGACCTCGATCCAGACGGCGACGCGGCGGCGGCGCCGAGCCGCGCCGTCCGATCGTGTTCCACGCATCCCGGTGTCCTCCCGTTCACGCGATGAGCCGGCGCATCGGCGCGACGCAGGTGATGCGCCGCCGTCCAAGCATGCCCGCTCGTTCCGGTGGCCGCTGTATCGCCGACGCGACGGTTCTGCTGAATGCGACATCCGGCGGGCCGGCGCGCACCGGGATCGGTCGCTCGACCCGACGTGACCGACACCGTCGAAGCTGAGGATCCCCTGGATATACGTTCGCGCAGGCCACTGTTCTGCGGCGTGTGGTGCGCCGCGACGCCCGAACGCCCGCTCCGCGTCCTCGAGCTGTGGTATCCAATTGGGCACCGGCATCAGGGAGGACGCATGGGCGGCAGTGGGGCTCGACCGAATCCGGGAATCACCCGGCGACGCCTCCTGCAGTTCGGTGCGGCCGGCCTCGCACTCGGTGCCGTGAGCTCGCTCGCCGGGTGTGCCGCCGACCCGGTCGGCGCGACGACGTCCCGCCTCCTGCACGGGGCGACGGGCGGCGGACTCAAGGACACGCTCGATGCGCACTTCCCCGTGACCGTCCCCGACATCGCGCGCGTGCGCAACCTCTACGAGACGCTCCTGCGCTACTCGCCCGAGTACGAGATCGAACCGTGCCTCGCCGAATCGTGGGAGCGCAACGCCGACGCCACGGTGTGGACGTTCTCGCTCCGCCGCGGCGTGACCTTCCACGACGGGCGCCCGTTCACGGCCGACGACGTCGCCGCCTCGGTGCTCCGCATGTGCGATCCGGAGCAGCCGAGCGCCTACGCGCTCACGATCTCGAAGATCATCGACCGCGAGTCGTCGGGCGCCCTCGACGAGCACACGTACCGCATGGTGCTCACGTCCCCCTATGCCGTGCTCGACCAGACGATGGCCAACTACACGCTCGGCATGGTGCCCGCCGACTACGACCCCGACCACCCGATCGGCACGGGCCCCTTCCGCTACGAGAGTTTCGTGCCCGGCCAGCGCAGCCTGTTCGTCCGGCACACCGACCACTGGGAGCGCACCGCCGACTTCGAGGAGCTCGTGATCCTCGACTTCGCCGACGACGCCGCGAAGGTCAACGCGCTCCTCGCCGGACAGGTGCAGAGCGTCGACAACCTCCCCCGCTACCTGGCGGGGGCGATCGAGGAGCAGGGCGCGCACGCGCTCGTGTCCGAATCCGGGGGTTGGACGCCGTTCACGATCCGCGTCGACCAGGAGCCGTTCAGCGACGTGCGCGTCCGACAGGCGCTCCGACTCGTCGTCGACCGGCAGGAGATGATCGATCAGGCGTTCAGCGGCTTCGGCCGGGTCGCGAACGACCTCTACGCCCCCTTCGATCCGGCATACATCGGCGACGAGCTCCCCCAGCGCGTGCAGGACATCGACGAGGCGAAGAGCCTCCTCAAGCAGGCCGGGCAGGAGGATCTGCAGGTCGAGCTCGTCACCTCGAGCGGGATCGGCGCGGGCGCCGTCGAATCGGCCAACCTGTTCGCGCAGCACGCGCGCAAGGCCGGCATCGACGTGCGCGTGAACAAGGTCGACAGCTCGATCTTCTACGGTGACCAGTACCTCTCGTGGCCCTTCGCGCAGGACTTCTGGGAGACCCGCATGTACCTCCTGCAGGCCGAGGCGTGCGCGCTGTCCGATTCGCCGTACAACGAGACGCACTTCAGCCATCCGGTGTTCGAACAGCTCATCCACGACGCCCAGCGGGAGGTCGACGACGCCAAGCGCCGCACGCTGCTGCAGGACGCGCAGCGCATCGAGTACGAGGAGGGCGGGCTCGTCGTGTGGGGGTTCAAGAGTCACGTCGACGCGTACAGCGACTTCGTGACCGGCTTCGAACCGGTGATCGAGATGCCCATGTCGGGGTTCCGCTTCAACCGGGCGTCACCCGTGGACGAAGCGTGATGCCCTGTGGACGATGCGCGGAGGACGGGACCTGACATGAGCGGCAGGGAGGACGAATGAGCAGCGCGAAGCCACCCGGCGACGTGGGCGGTGCGGGCGAGCAGCTCACGACCGCCTCGGTCGCGCTCGCCGCGTCGGGCCCGCGGACGGACGGCCGACCGCGATCCGCCGTCCGGGCGTGGGCGTGGTGGCTCCTGCGCCGCGTCGGTCTCGCCGTGCTGACCCTGTGGGCCGTCTCGGTCATCGTCTTCCTCTCGACGACCGCGCTCGGGGACCCCGTGCGCGCGATCCTCGGCAAGGACTATGAGGTGAGCCCCGAACGCGTCGCCGCGATCAGCGCCGAGCTGCACCTCGACCGCAGTCCCGTCGAGCGGTACGTCATCTGGCTCGGCGATCTCCTCTCCGGAAATCTCGGCAACTCCGTCGTGAACGGGCTGCCCGTCGGCGAGCTCATCGGCGAGCGGCTCACGAACAGCCTCTTCCTCGTCACGATCGTGGCGCTCATCATGATCCCGCTCGCGATGCTCGTCGCGCTCGTCTCGGCCCGATTCCGCGGCGGGCCGATCGATCAGACCCTGCAGGTGATCAACCTCACGCTCGCCGGGATCCCCGAGTTCGTGACCGGCATCCTGCTCGTCGCCCTGTTCTCGACGACCGTGCTGCACCTCCTGCCCGCCGTGACGGTGCTGCCGCCGGGCGAGATGGCGTGGCAGCGGCCGTCGTCGATGGTGCTCCCCGTCGCGACGCTCGTCCTCGCGATCGTGCCCTATCTCGCGCGCATCCTGCGCGCGAACCTCCTCGAGGCCATGGACGCCGACTACGCCGAACTCGCGAGACTCAAGGGTGTCCCCGAGAGCGCCGTCCTCCTCCGGCACGCACTGCCGAACACGCTCGTGCCGGCCGTGCAGGTGACCGCACTGCAACTCGCGTGGCTCCTCGGCGGTGTCGTGCTCGTCGAGTACCTGTTCAACTATCCGGGCATCGGCGCGCTCCTCGTCGACTCGGTGCGCAACGCCGACTTCCCCGTCGTGCAGGCGCTCGCGATGATCATCGCGGCCGCCTACATCGTCGTGAACCTCGTCGCCGACCTGCTCTCGATCCTGCTCACGCCGCGCGCGAGGACGGGGATGCTCGCATGATCCGGGATCTGCTGCGCGATCCGCGCATCGTCATCGGCGGGGTGCTCACGCTCCTCGTCGTCGGGCTGGCCGTGTTCGGGCCCTGGCTCGCGCCGTACGGCGAGTACGACATCGTCGGCCGGCCCTACACCTCGGAGGGTGGTCCGCTCGGCACCGACTACCTCGGCCAGGACGTGCTCTCACGCGTCCTGTACGGCGGCCGCTCGATCCTGCTCACGGCGGTGCTCGCGACGCTGCTCGGGGTCGTCGTCGGTGCGCTGTGGGGCGTCGTCGCCGCATACTCCGGCGGCTGGCTCGACGAGGTGCTCATGCGCACGAACGACGTCTTCCTCGCCCTGCCGCAGATCCTCGTCACGCTCCTCGTGCTGAGCGCCGTCCCCGAACCGAACATGTGGATCATCGTCGCGCTCGTCGGCTTCACGCACATCTCCCGCGTCGCCCGCGTCGCGCGCGGTGTCGCGCTGCCGATCGTGTCCCAGGACTTCGTCGTCGCGGCGGAGGCGCTCGGCGAGCCACGCTGGCGGATCGTACTCACCGAGCTGCGTCCGAACGTGACCGTGCCGCTGCTCGCCGAGGCCGGGCTGCGGCTCACGTACTCGATCGGCATGGTCGCGGCGATCGGCTTCCTCGGTTTCACGACCGATGCCAGCGCGGCCGATTGGGGGCAGATGACGAACGAGAACCGCCTCGCGCTGCTCGTGCAGCCGTGGGGCGTGCTCGCGCCGGTCATCATCATCGCGCTGTTCACGATCGGCACGAACCTCGTCGCCGACGGCATCGCGCAGCGGACGGCGAGGGGGAACCCATGAGCGAGCACGACGCCGGTGCGCCCGGCCCCGCGGACGGCGGCGACGTCGGCGTGGTCGACGACCTCGTCGTCACGGTCACCTCGACGGGCACCGACATCGTCCGCGGTGTCGACCTGCGCCTGCGCTCGGGGCGCATCCTCGGGCTCGTCGGTGAGTCCGGATCGGGGAAGACGACGACGGGGACGGCGCTGCTCGGCTACGCGCGGCGCGGCGCGGCGATCACGGGCGGCACGATCCGCATCGCGGGCCACGACGTGCGCTCGCTGTCGCCGGCCGAGGTGCGCCGGATCCGCGGCGTCGACATCGGCTATGTCCCGCAGGACCCGTCGAGCGCGCTCAATCCCGCGATCCGCATCGGGCGGCAATTGCGTGAGGCCCTCGATCTGCACGACATCGGCACCCCGGCGGAGCGCGAGGAGCGGATCCGCGAGATCATGCCCGAGGTCGGACTGCCCGCCGACGACCAGTTCCTCGCTCGCTATCCCCACCAGCTCTCGGGCGGTCAGGCGCAGCGCGTGGCGCTCGCGATGGTGTTCCTGCCGCGGCCGCGGGTGCTCGTGCTCGACGAGCCGACGACCGGCCTGGATGTGACGACCCAGGGGCGCGTGCTCGCGACGCTCGACGAGCTGTGCGATCGCTTCGACGTCGCCGCGCTCTACGTGACGCACGACCTCGCCGTCGTCGCGACGATCGCCGACGAGGTCGCCGTCATGCACGACGGTGTGCTCGTCGAGACGAACACGACGCGAGCACTGTTCCAGCACCCGCAGCACGGGTACACGCGCGCGCTGGTGAGCGCGATCCCCCGCCTGCGCCCGAGCGATCCGACGCTCGACCCGACGAGCCGCGACGACGAGGATCACTCCGAGGAGCCGCGCGCGGTGCGTGCACCGCTCGTGCTGCGTGTGTGCGAGCTCGAGGTGAGCTACGGCGCGAGCCGCGTCGTGCACGGCATCTCGTTCGACGTGCGCGAGGGCGAGATCGTCGCGCTCGTGGGTGGTTCGGGTTCGGGGAAGACGACGACCTCGCGCGCCGTCGGCGGACTCTTGCAGGATTGGCGCGGCGAGGTACTGCTCGGTGACGAGGCGCTCGCGCCGGGTGCGAGGCATCGGCAGGCGTCGCAGCCCCGGGCCCTGCAGTACATCTTCCAGAACCCCTACCAGTCGCTCAATCCGCGCCGCACGGTCGAGCAGATCCTGCGCCGGCCGCTCGAACTGTTCGGGCTCGCGTCGGGGCGTGCCGCGCGCGACCGCACGCGGGAGCTGCTCGCCGACGTGCAGCTCGACGAGCGACTCGCGACGATGCGCACCGATCGACTGTCGGGCGGCGAGCGGCAGCGCGTCGCGATCGCGCGGGCGCTCGCGGCCGAACCGCGCGTGCTCGTGTGCGACGAGATCACCTCGGCACTCGATGTGTCGATCCAGCGCGCGATCATCGATCTGCTGCTGCGCCTGCGTGACGAGCGCGGCATCGCGATGCTGTTCGTCACCCACGACCTCGCCCTGGTGCGAACGATCGCCGACCGCGTGCTCGTGCTCGAGAACGGCGCACTCGTCGAATCCGGCCCGACCGAGCAGGTGCTCGGCGACCCGCAGGCCCCCTACACGCGCGAACTCGTCGCGAACACCCCGAGCGTCGACCGCGCGTTCGCAACGTGACGTCGGGCGAACGCAGACCGAACCGCGCTTCGACGCGGTAGACCATCGCCTCAGAGCGGCAGCTTGAGCCCGATGTGCGAGTCCTGGTAGCCGAGCCGGCGGTAGAAGCGCAGGGCACGCTGTCGGGCGCGATCCATGGTGATCTGCGAGAGCGAGGCGCCGCGGGCGCGGCCGTGTTCGTGGGCCCAGCCGAGCATGGCCGTGCCGAGGCCGTGCGAGCGCTCGGCCGCGAGCACACGCACCCCCTCGATCTGCAGCCGCGTCGCGCCGCCGCGCGAGAGTCCGGGGATGATCGAGAGCTGCATCGTGCCGACCACGCGCTCGGACTCGTCGGTCACGACGGCGAGGAAGTGCGTCGAATCCCGTGAGACGGCGTCGTAGGCGGACTCGTAGTGTGCGAGATCCGCGCGCTCGCGCTCGGCCGCGATCTCGTCGTCGGCGAGGAGCGCGACGATCGCGGGAACGTCGCGTCGCTCGGCCCGGCGGAGCCGGTACTCGCGCCCGTCGAGGCGCAATCGACCACCGGGGGACGTCCGCGCCTCGCGCCGCAGCCTGGCGATGAGCCGGTCGAGCCACTCGCCCACGTTTCGCCGCGCCTCGTGCGTGTCGGGGTAGCGGCAGCGCAGGTGCAGCCCGTCGTCGTCGAGGATGAACCAGAGCATGACGCCGTCGGTGCGGATCGTCGCGCCGACGTACTGCGCCTCGTAGCCGCGCGCGTCGACGCGCACCGGCAGGCGGCGAAGGTCGAGCCACGAGATCGCGAACATGCCCGGTGCCTCCGGCATGCCGCCCCACGGCCGGAGCACGTCCTCGAGCGGACACGAACCGAGCCGGACGGCCTCCTTGACGGCGGCGGCGCACGCGGCCGGGTCCGGATCGGTCGACTCGAGCACGGCATTGGTGATGAACCAGCCGACCGACTCGTGCCAGCCCGGGTCGTAGCGGCTGTGCACGGGGAACACGGCACGCAGCGGCTCCCCCGCGAGTTCGAGCGTGACGGCCGTCATGGCGGACACCGCGAGGGTGAGCGTCGACACGCCGTCCTCGCGCGCCTGGGCCGAGAACGCGGCCGCGTCGTCGACGTCGAGCACATCGCGCACCTCGACGCGCTCGGACTGCGGATCGGCGTCGCCGAGGGGCAGCGGGAAGCGGGGCATCACGTCGCCGCTCGCGGCGAGCACCTCGGCCCAGCGGGTGCGGACGTCCTCGGGTGCAGTGGGCCGCTCGCGCAGCGCCGCCGTGTGCTCCGCGAAGGGACGCGCCGGGGCGAGCTGCGGATCGTGGCCGTCCGCCCGCGCGCCGAGCGCCGTCAGCAGATCACGCGCGATGACGAGCATCGACCACATGTCGACGTGCGAGTGGTCGGCCGCGACGACGACGGTCGGCCCCGCATCGGTGTCGACGACGCACAGGCGGTGCGACGGCGACGAGTACGGCCGGCAGTGCGCGTCGAGCGTCTCGCGCAGCGCGTCGTTGACGGCCTGCCCCGCGGCGATGTCGTGCTCGGTCCACGTGCCCGGCCCGATCTCGATCTCCTCGAGCCGCGGCTCGCCGTCGTCGCCGCGCACGAATCGCGTGCGCAGCGTGCCGTGACGCGCGACGACGTCGAGCCACGCGGCCGCGAGCGCGTCGAGGTCGACGGGCGCCGGGAGTCGCAGCAGAAGCGCCATCCACGAACCGGGTCGATCGCCCGCCGAGACGTGCCGCCGCTGGTCGAACGAGGCGGGCAGGAACCGGCCAGTCGGCCGGACGCGCACGTCGTACCCCAGCAGCCTGCCGAATGGGAGCCGCAGGTGGGCCACGTTGGTGAGCCGCATGATCGGTACGCTATCGCCACACCGCACCGAGTCGCGAACCCGAGGGAGCCACGATGACCACGTTCCATGTTCCGGGGGCCGATCTGGATGTCGAGCTGAGCGACGAGGGCGGCGCGCCGGTCGTGCAATTGCACGGTCTCACGTCGAGCCGGCGGCGCGACCGACAACTGAACCTCGACCTCGGGACGGGACTGCACGGTACCCGCCTGCTGCGCTACGACGCGCGCGGCCACGGACGCTCGACGGGCCGCACGGTGCCCGACGACTACCGTTGGACCTCGCTCGCGGACGATCTGCTGCGCCTGCTCGACGCGTGGTTCCCCGGTGAGCGCGTGCACGGGGTCGGTCCGTCGATGGGTGCGGGCACCCTGCTGCACGCCGCGGTGCGCGACCCGGGTCGCTTCTCGGGCTTCACGCTCATGTTGCCGCCGACGGCCTGGGACACGCGGGCCGCGAAGGCCGAGGAGTACCGCGTCGCGGCCGACCTCGTCGAGTCGCGGGGCATCGGCGCGTTCGTCGCCCTCAACCGGCTGAAGCCGTCGCCGCCCGCCGCGAAGCGCCTCCCCGACAGCCTGCCGGAGGTGTCCGAGGCCCTGTTCCCGACCGTCTTCCGTGGCGCGGCGGCGAGCGACCTGCCCGATCCGGAGCAGATCGCCCGCATCGACGTCCCGACGACGCTGCTCGCGTGGATCGACGACCCCGGCCACCCCGTCTCGACGGCCGAACGGCTGCACGGCCTGCTCCCCCACAGCACGCTCACCATCGCCTCGACCCCGGCGGACGTCGGGACGTGGCCCGGCGTGTTGCGTGACGACGTGGCCCACCGCAGCTGATGGCACCGACGACGCGGCGATAATCGAGGCATGCCCGGACGAGCGAGGAGACGACCGCCCGTCGTCGACCGGCGGAGGCTGCCCGTCTACCGGGCGGGTGAGAACGAGTCGTCGTTCGTCATCGCGGGCATGGACGAGCGGGTCGAACAGGACACGGCCTGGGCGCCACACGCGCACCCCACGCACGAACTGCTCTGGAACCTCGCGGGCGCGTCGAGCGTCACGATCGGCAGCCGCACCTGGACGATCACGCCGACGATCGGGCTGTGGGTGCCGGCGGGCCTCCTGCACTCGGGCCGCGCCCCGGCCGGCACCTGGTATCGCACGGCGCACTTCGACGTGCGAGCGACGGCCCCCATCGCCGCATCCCCCGTCGCGATCGAGATCACCCCGCTGCTGACCGAGTTGCTCGAGCGCCTCGCCTATCCGGCGCTCGCGCCCGCATCGCGCGATCTGACCGAGCGGCTCGTCCTCGACGTCCTGGCGCCGTCGCCGCACACCCTGCTCGTGCACCGTCCGGAATCCACGCTGCTGCAACCGATCGTGGCGGCGCTCGACACCGATCCGGGCGACCCGCGGAGCCTCACCGACTGGGCGACGGAGCTCGGCGTGAGCGAACGCACCATCACGCGCGCGTTCAGTGCTGAGACGACGATGAGCTTCAAGGCGTGGCAGACCGAGTTCCGCATGCAGTACGCCGCCGCGCTGCTCACCGAGGGCGCTCCCGTCGCCGTCGTCGCGGAGCGGGTCGGCTACGCCTCGGCGAGCGCGTTCGGTGCGGTGTTCCGTCGGACGATCGGTCTGACGCCCGGTCGCGTGCGCGGTGACGGCGCACCCGGTGATGTCCGAAACGCGACAGGTTCCGTCGGTATCGCTTGATTGCACCGTCCGCCGCACGTGCCTAGGGTTTAGGTAACCCTTCCCTCATCTGCCCGTCTCGGCTCCGGCAAGGGTTTTCCGTTCACCCCTTCACGAGAGTGAGTCCCTTCAGCATGCGTTCTCGCAGAAGCGTCCTCGCGACGGCCCTCGCCGCCGCCGTGGCGCTCGTCCTGTCCGCCTGTGGTACCGGTGGCACCCCCGCCGACGATGCCGCGGGCGGTTCCGCCGGCTCGGGCGAGTTCCCGATCGTCATCGAACACGCGCTCGGCACGACCACGATCGAGGCGAAACCGGAGCGCGTCGCGACGGTCGCGTGGGGCAACCACGAGGTCCCGCTCGCGCTCGGCGTCGTCCCCGTCGGGATGGCGGCCGCGAACTTCGGCGACGACGACGGCGACGGCCTCCTCCCCTGGGTGAAGGAGAAGCTCGACGAGCTCGGCGCGCAGACCCCGGTGCTGTTCGACGAGACCGACGGCATCGACTTCGAGGCCGTGGCCAACACCGAGCCCGACGTGATCCTCGCCGCGTACTCCGGGCTCACGCAGGAGGACTACGACACCCTCTCGGAGATCGCGCCCGTCGTCGCGTACCCGACGACGCCGTGGGCGACCCCGTGGCGCGACATGATCCGCTTCAACAGCGAGGCGCTCGGCCTCGCCGCCGAGGGTGACGCGCTCATCACCGACATCGAGGGACAGATCCAGACGGCCGTCGGCGCCCACCCGGGGCTCGCGGGCACGAAGACGATGTTCCTCACGCACGTCGACGAGACCGACCTCAGCACCGTCAACTTCTACACGAGCAACGACACCCGGGCGATGTTCTTCGAGGACCTCGGGCTCGCGGCGCCGGACGCGGTCGTCGAGGCCTCGACGTCGGGCGAGTTCTCGGGCAGCATCAGCGCGGAGCAGGTCGATCAGTTCGACGACGTGCAGCTCATCGTCACGTACGGCGATCAGGCGCTCGTCGACACGCTCAAGGCGGATCCGCTGCTGTCGCAGATGCCCGCCATCGCGAACGACGCGGTCGTGTTCCTCGACGGCACGGGCCCGCAGGGCACGGCGGCGAACCCGACGCCGCTCGCGATCCCGTGGGTGCTCGACGACTACGTGAACCAGCTCGCGACCGCCGCGGGTCACGCCGGTTGACGAGCACCGCAACGCCCCCGACGCCGGGTGCCGCCATCGTGCGGCGCCCGGCGCGCGTGCGCGTGCTGTGGCTCGTCGCACTCGTCGTGGTCGTCGCGGCGCTCTGCGCGGCGTCGGTCGCCGTGGGATCGCGGGTCGTCACGTGGGATGAGATCGTGGCCGGGCTCTCGGGCTCGGTCGACGGGCTCGGCCCGGCGGCAGTCGGCAAACGGGTCGCCCGGACCCTCCTCGCGCTCCTCGTGGGCGCGGCACTCGGCATCGCGGGCTGCGTCATGCAGGGCGTCACGCGCAATCCTCTTGCCGATCCGGGCATCCTCGGCGTCAACATGGGGGCGTCGCTCGCGGTCGTCACGGGCATCGCGTGGTTCGGGATGTGGACGTACACGGCATTCATCTGGACCGCGATCCTCGGTGCCGCCGTCACCGCGGTGTTCGTGTACGTCGTCGCGTCGATCGGTCGCGGCGGTGCGACGCCGCTCAAGCTCGCGCTCGCCGGTGCCGCGACGTCTGCCGCGGCGGCCTCCTTCATCAGCGCGGTCGTGCTGCCGCGCGGTGACATCGCGGGCGGCGTGCGTTCGTGGCAGATCGGTGGCGTCGGCGGTGCGACCTTCGACGCGACGGCACAGGTCGTGCCCTTCCTCGTCGTCGGTGCGCTCGCGTGCCTGCTCACGACGCGCGGCCTGAACTCCCTCGCGCTCGGCGACGACGTCGCGGCGGGCCTCGGCGAACGCGTCGCCGCGACGCGCGCCGTCGCGTCGCTCGGCGCCGTCCTGCTGTGCGGCGCGGCGACCGCCGTCGCCGGCCCGATCGGCTTCGTGGGGCTCATCGTCCCGCACGTGTGTCGGCTGCTCGTCGGGGTCGACCACCGGTGGCTCGTCCCGTTCTCGGCGCTCGCCGGTGCCGCGCTCGTGCTCGCGTCCGACATCGTGGGGCGCGTCGTCGCCCGCCCCGACGAGATCGACGTGGGCATCATCACGGCCCTCCTCGGTGCCCCCGTCCTCATCGCGATCGTGCGGCGCCGGAAGGTGAAGGAGCTGTGACCGGGATCGCACCCGCGACCGAACGGACGGCGGCATTCGTCGGCACGCTCCGCCGGCGCCGCGAACGACGGCGCACGCTACTGCTCGGCGTCGTGGGCGTCCTCGTGCTCGCTGTGTTCGCCGCCTCGCTCATGGTCGGCGAACGCTTCTACCCGCCGGCGGACGTCCTCGCGGTCGTGCTGGGCGGCGACGTACCCGGTGCGAGCTTCACGGTCGGCCGTCTCCGTCTGCCGCGCGCCGTGCTCGCCGTTCTCGTGGGCGTGTGCTTCGGGCTCGGCGGCGTGACGTTCCAGACGATGCTCCGCAATCCGCTCGCGAGTCCGGACATCATCGGCATCAGCGCCGGGGCGAGCGCCGCGGCCGCGTTCTCGATCGTCGTCCTCGGGCTGACGGGCGCCCGGGTGTCGGTCCTCGCGATCGTCGTCGGACTCGCGGTCGCCGTCGCCGTCTACCTCCTCTCGTTCCGGGGCGGCGTCGCCGGGACGCGGCTCGTGCTCATCGGCATCGGCATCGCGGCGATGCTCGACGCCGTGACGTCGTTCGTGCTCGAGAAGGCGCCGCAGTGGGAGCTGCAGGAGGCCATGCGCTGGTTGACGGGAAGCCTCAACGGCTCGTCGTGGGGCGACGTCCTGCCCGTGCTCGTCGCGCTCGGCGTGCTGGGCCCGGTCCTGCTCTCGCGCGGCCGCGACCTGTCGATGCTGCAGCTCGGCGACGACGCGGCGGCCGCGCTCGGTGTGCGCACCGAGCGGACCCGCATCCTGCTCATCGTCGCGGCGGTCGGCCTCATCGCGTTCGCGACCTCGGCGACGGGGCCCATCGCGTTCGTCGCGTTCCTCGCGGGGCCCATCGCGGCGCGCGTGTTCGGGCCGCACGGCTCCCTGTTGCTCCCGGCCGCGTTCGTCGGGGCGCTGCTCGTCCTGACGGCGGACCTCGTCGGGCAGTTCGCGTTCGGGACGAAGTACCCGGTCGGTGTCGTCACCGGCGCGCTCGGTGCGCCGTATCTCGTGTACCTCATCATCCGCACCAACCGTTCGGGAGGATCCCTGTGACCGCCAGGCACACGCTCGAGGCCGCCGGCCTGTCGCTCGGCTACGGCGACCATGGCGTCATCGAGGGGCTCGAGCTCACCGTGCCCGATGGCGCGATCACGGCGATCGTCGGCGCGAACGCATGCGGCAAGTCGACGCTCCTGCGCTCGATGTCGCGTCTCCTCGCCCCGCGCGCGGGCCACGTGCTGCTCGACGGGAAGGAGGTGCACCGCATGCCCGCGAAAGCGCTCGCGCGCACGCTCGGGCTGCTCCCCCAGTCACCGATCGCGCCCGAGGGCATCACGGTCTCCGACCTCGTCGGCCGGGGTCGGAATCCGCATCAGCGGGCGTTCGCGCGGTGGTCGCGAGGCGACGACGAGGCCGTCGCCGCGGCGCTCGAGGCGACGGACACGCTCGAGCTCGCGGAGCTCGCGGTCGACGAGCTGTCGGGTGGCCAGCGGCAACGCGTCTGGATCGCGATGGCCCTCGCGCAGCAGACGGAGCTGCTGTTGCTCGACGAGCCGACGACCTTCCTCGACGTCGCCCACCAGGTCGAGGTGCTCGACCTGCTCGTCGACCTGAACCGGGAGCGCGGCACGACGATCCTCATGGTGCTCCACGACCTGAACCTCGCGGCGCGCTACGCCGACCACCTCGTCGCGCTCGCCGACGGGCGCGTGCACTCGGCCGGCGCACCCGACGACGTGCTCACGGTCGACACGGTGCGCACGGTGTTCGGGCTCGAGAGCCGCATCATCGCGGATCCCACCTCTGGCCGCCCACTCATGCTGCCCATCGGACGGCACCGCACGACGACGGGCGAGACGAGCGCGGCTGACGCGGGAGCGCACTAGCAGCAACGCCCGACGCCCGGCACCGCGTGGGCGGTGCCGGGCGTCGGGCGCTCGTCGGGGCGAGGTCGGTCGGTGCCGGTCAGTCCGTGCCGGAGTCGAAGGCCGCGCCCTCGCCCGCCGTGTCGAACGCGTCGGAGAGCTGCTCCTCGCGCACCGACTTCTCGGTGATCTCGTTCGCCTGCCCCGCCGCGATGCGGCCGACGAGCTCGCCCGTCGCGCCACCGATGAGGCCGAACTGGAAGTACTGCTCGAGCCGCGAACGCGAGTCGGCGATGTCGAGGTTGCGCATCGTGAGCTGACCGATGCGGTCCGTCGGACCGAACGCGGCATCGCCCACGCGCTCCATCGACAGCTTCTCGGGCGCGTAGGAGAGGTTCGGCGAGACGGTGTCGAGGATCGTGTAGTCGTCTCCGCGACGCAGACGCAGCGTCACGGTGCCCGTGATCATCGACCCGACCCACTTCTGGATCGACTCGCGCAGCATGAGCGACTGCGGCTCGAGCCAACGCCCCTCGTACATGAGCCGGCCGAGGCGACGACCCTGCTCGTGATACGTCGCGAGCGTGTCCTCGTTCAGGATCCCGTTCACGAGCCGCTCGTACGCGGTGAACAGCAGCGCCATGCCGGGCGCCTCGTAGATGCCGCGCGACTTCGCCTCGATGATGCGGTTCTCGATCTGGTCGCTCATGCCGAAGCCGTGCCGGCCGGCGATGCGGTTCGCCTCGAACACGAGTTCGACCGGGTCGGTGAACTGGACGCCGTTGAGCGCGACGGGGCGGCCGGCGCTGAACTCGACGGTCACGTCCTCCGTCTCGATCTCGACGGCCGGGTCCCAGAACTTGACGCCCATGATCGGCTCGACCGTCTCGAGCGACACGTCGAGGTGCTCGAGGGTCTTCGCCTCGTGCGTCGCGCCCCAGATGTTCGCGTCGGTCGAGTAGGCCTTCTCGGCCGAGTCGCGGTACGGGAAGCCGTGCTCGACGAGCCACTCGCTCATCTCGGCGCGACCGCCGAGCTCGGTGACGAACTCCGCGTCGAGCCAGGGCTTGTAGATGCGCAGCGCCGGGTTCGCGAGCAGCCCGTAGCGGTAGAACCGCTCGATGTCGTTGCCCTTATAGGTGGAGCCGTCGCCCCAGATGTCGACGCCGTCCTCCTTCATGGCGCGCACGAGCATCGTGCCCGTCACGGCACGGCCGAGCGGCGTCGTGTTGAAGTAGGTGCGGCCGCCGGAGCGGATGTGGAACGCACCGCACGCGAGGGCGACGAAGCCCTCCTCAACGAGCGCCGTCTTGCAGTCGACGAGGCGCGAGACCTCGGCGCCGTACTCGAGCGCGCGGCCGGGGATCGCGGCGATGTCGTCCTCGTCGGGCTGCCCGAGGTCGCCCGTATAGGTGCAGGGCACGGCCCCCTTGTCGCGCATCCAGGCGACGGCGACGGAGGTGTCGAGACCTCCGGAGAAGGCGATGCCGACGCGCTCGCCGACGGGGAGGGATTCGAGGACCTTAGACACGACTCCAAATCTACGGCGTCCGGGGCACTCAGGACCAATCCGGCGCGATCAGCGGGCCGTGTCGGCGGCGTGCGCCGCGAGCAGGCGCAGCCCCTCGTCGATCGACACGTGCGGCGCCCAGTCGAGGTCGCGGCGCGTGGCGCGCTGGTCGAACCAGTGTGCGGTCGAGAGCTGTTCGGCGAGGAACGCCGTCATGGGCGGCTCGTCCTGGCCCGGCCGGACGGCCCAGACGCGCTCGACGACGGTGCCGACCGCGCGGCCGAGTATCGCGGGGACGCTCCACGCGGGCGGCTCGACGCCCGAGGCGAGGCAGATGCCCGCGAGCAGATCGGCGACGGGCCGGGGTTCCCCGTTCGTGATGACGTAGGCATTGCCGTGCGCGTCCTCGGCGCGATGGAGGGCCGCGACGATGCCGCTCGCCGCGTTGTCGACATAGGTCGTGTCGATGAGCGCCGTGCCACCGTCGAGGAGCGGCAGGCGGCCTCGACGCGCCCGGTCGACGATGCGGGCGACGAGCTGGGTGTCGCCCGGTCCCCACACGAGGTGCGGTCGCACCGCGACGACCGCGAAGCCGTCACGGTCGCGCGCGAGCGCGAGCAACTCGGCCTCGGCCTTCGTGCGCGCGTACTCGCCGCGCGCGTGTTCGGGCGACGCCGGCTCGGCACCGACGCCCGCGAGCGCATGGCCCGCGTGCGCGACCGAGGGTGAGGACACCTGCACGAACCGCGAGACGCCCGCCCGTTCGGCGGCGTCGAGCAGCCCGGCGGTGCCGTCGACGTTGATCGCGCGGAACTGCGCCGGGTCGCCCGCGAGCGACACCTTCGCGGCGAGGTGCACGACACCGTCGGCACCGTCCACCGCGCGCGCGACGAGGTCGACGTCGGTGATCGAGCCCGACAGATCCGTCACGCCGGGCACGGTCGAGGGCCGGCGCTGCAGCGTGCGCACGTCGTGGCCAACGGCGACGAGCGTCGCCGCGACGGCCCGGCCGAGGAATCCGGACGCGCCCGTGACGAGCACGTTCACGGCCCCGTCACCCTGCCGCCCGCGAGGACGTGTTCGGCCCACGCCGACAGTCGCGAGCGATCGATCTTGGAGTTGTGTCGGATGTCGGTCGGGAGCTTGGGCACGACGAATACGGCCGCGAGCGGCGTGGCCGTGCTCGCGCGGATCGCGGCCGTGAGCGCGGGATCCGCGAGCGCCGGCCGCGCCGCCGGGTCCAGCGTCTCGACGACGGCGACGGCCTGCTGCACGCCGCGCGGCCCGACCCCGGCGAGCGCCGCGCGGCGCACCTCGGGCACCCGCTCGACGTCCTGCTCCGTTCCCACGGGCGCGAGCGGACCGCGCTCGGTCACGAGCACGTGCGGCACTCGCCCCTCGATCCACAGCCTGCCGTCACCGTCGAGGTGGCCGACATCGCCCGTCCGGTGCCAGCGCCGCGCACCCGTGTCACCCGTGTCGATCGCCGCGGTCTCGCGCACCGCCTCGCGGTCGGTGATCCAGAGACGGTCGTACCGCTGCTTCAGGTGCGGTGCCGAGACGAGCACCTCGCCGAGCACGCCGGGGCGTGCGCTCGCGGCGCCCGTCGCCAGGCCGTCGTCGTCGAGCGCACTCACGAGCACGCGGTTGTCACCGATCGGCGCGCCGACGCACACGCCCGCGTCCGGCGCGGCGTCGGCCGCGCGCAGTTCGTCGAGGGTGATGTCGGTCACGAGAAGGCACTCGGTCATGCCGTACGGCGTGTGTGCGGTCGCGGCGGGCATGAGCGACGCCGCCGACTCGAGCGTGCCGGGGCCGACGGGCGCACCCGTCGAGAGGAACGTGTGCACGCGCCCGAGTGCGGCGTGGTCGGCCGCGTCGAGTTCGCCCGCCGTCGCGACGACGTTGAGGATCGCGGCCGGCGAGAGGAACACGATGCGGGCGTCGGAGGCGCGGACGGCCGCGGCGACCGCACGCGCCGTGAGCGTCCGCGGGGAGGACACGTCCATGTCGGGTGTCGCCGAGCGCGTGCCGAGCGCCGGCCCGAGCAGCGCGAACGGCGCGAAACCGGTGACGAGTCCCGTGTCGGCCGTCACCTCGAAGTGCGCGGCGAGTACGTCGCGGACCGCCGCGAGCTGCGCGTGCGTGTAGACGACCCCCTTCGCGGGGCCCGTCGAACCGGACGTGAACAGGATCGCCGCGACGTCGGACGACGAGGGCTCGGGCGGAAGCGATCGGCCGCGGCCGAGCCGGGCCACCTCACCGAGGCTGTGCGTCACGCCGAGCGTGCGAGCGAGCGGCGCCGTGAGTCGTTCGGCCGAGATACGCACGCCGGGCCAGCCGAGGACGCTCGCCGCGGCGAGCCCCGGGCGTTGACCGATGATGAACTCGGGGCGCGCCCCGCGGACGGCGCGCGTGAGCCCGCGCACGCCGAGCCCGGCGTCCGCGACGACGACAATCGCGCCGATGCGCACGCACGCGTACACGACCGCAGTGAGCGTCGGGCCGGGCTGCACGAGCAGCGAGACGCGGGTGCCGCGGCGCACGCCGAGCGCGTGGAGTCCCGCCGCTATGCGCTGCACTCGATCGTGCAGTCGCCGCCAGCTCACCTCGCCCGCCCCGCTCGCGCCGGAGGACATGTCGATGACCGCGGTAGCGTCGTCGGCCGCCCGCTCGTCGAGGGCACGCCACAGGGGTACGAAGTCGGCGTCACCGACGGATCGGGTGTTGCCATCCGAGTCCGCATCGTCGCCCGAGTGCGCGTCGTCGCCCGAATGCGCGTCGTCGCCCGAGTGGTCCCCGGCGTCGGTGGACGCGTCGATCGACCCGGCCGCGTCCTCGGGGCCCGTGCCGAGGTCGGTGGGCCGGGCCGAGGCATCCGCTCCCCCGAGTGCACCGGCTCCCCCGAGTGCACCGGCTCCCCCGAGTGCACCGGCTCCCCCGAGTGCACCGGCGAGCCACTCGAACGCGGCGTCGGCGTACGGCCGCTCCTCGGCGACGAGGTGTCCCGCCCGCTCGTACCGGTGCACATCCGCCTGCGGCAGGCGCTCGACGAGATCCGCGAGATAGCGGTCGCCGAAGATCGGGTCCTCCGGCCCCCACTGCAGGAACGCCGGCACCCGGAGCCGGGCGACGCCGGTCGCGATGCGTTCGAGCTCGGCGAAGCTGTCGTGGGTCGCGTCGACGGGGATGTCGCGCACGAACCCGCCGATCCCGCCCCGCCGAGCGGCGCTCGCGTACGGGGCCCGGTAGGCGTTCCGCACGGCGGCGTCGAGGCGAGGCCGGGCGAGCGAGAGCGTCGTGTCGAGGAACGCGGTCGTCGACACCGTGCTCGCCGCGAGTACGCCACGGGCACGTGCGAAGCGGAGCGGCGCGGGAATGGGCACGCCTGCGGGGTGGTGCACGGCCGTGTTGAGCAGCAGCACACCGGCGAGCGAATCGGGGTGATCGACGGCCCAGCCGAGCGACACGACACCGCCCCAGTCGTGCCCCATCGTGACGACGGGCCCGTCGAGCCCGAGCGCGGCCGTGAGTGCGCCGAGCTCGGCGACCCGCTGCGGCAGCGGCCGTTCGGTGCCCGTTCGCTCGGAGTACCCCATGTCGAGCTGATCGACCGCGACGACGCGCCACGCGACCTCTCCCGCGGCGGCACGCTCGAGGGACGCGGCGAGGAGCGAGCGCCAGAGGTACGACCACGTGGGATTGCCGTGCACGGCGAGGATCGTGCCGCGCGGCCGGACGCCGAGGGCCGCGAGCGCGCCGCCCGTGTCGAGGACGTGCCACTCGCGGGTGCGGCCGGCATCCGCGACGACACCCGGCGCGGCGACGATCCGGCTCCACGCCGGGTCGAGCCCCGGCAGTCCCTCGGGCGGTGTCGCCGCGGCGCGACTCACCAGGCCAGCTCCATCATGGCCGTGTTGAGCCCCGAGCCGACGCCCATGAGGAGCACGCGATCCCCGCGACGCAGTGTCGACTGCTCCTCGACGAGCGTGATCGGCACCGAGGCCGGGCCGACGTTCCCGAATCGCGGGAAGGTCGTCGGCACCTTGGACGCGTCGAGGTGCGCGGCCTTCACGATCGCGTTCGTGTGGACGCTCGACACCTGATGCGTGATGTAGCGGTCCATCGTCGCCCAGTCCCACTCGGCGGAAGCTTCCTTCCACGCGGCCACGACGAGATCGAGACCACCGCGCAGGAGCGCCTTCGCATCGGTGAACATGCCGTCGACACTCCCGACGCAGAGCTCGTGGAACTGCGTCGCGGCGCGGGTGACGCCGCCGAGGATGCGGTGTCCGTCGGCGTGGGCGTCACTCGGGCCGAGCACGGCCACGGCCGAACCGGAGCCGAGGGTGAGCGACGCGAATTCGCTCATGAAGCCCTCCCGGTCGATGTCGTCCCGCAGGAGCCGCTCGACCGTGTTGACCTGGATGTCGTCGGCGTCCTCGCCGTTGACGACCATCGCGTAGCGGATCTGGCCGGATTCGATCATGCCCGCCGCGAGACTCATGCCGTTGATGAACCCGAGGCACGCGTTCGTGATGTCGAAGTTGACGGCAGACGAGGGCAGGCCGAGTTCGTGGTGCAGCCGCACCGCCACCGACGGTTCGAGGTGCTTGCGCGTGACGGAGGTGTTGATCATGAGCCCGACCTGCGACGGGTCGACGCCGGCCTCCGCGAGCGCGCGCCGCCCCGCATCGACCGTGCCCTCCTCGGAGGACTCCCCGGGAGCCCAGTTGCGTCGTTCGAGCACGCCCGCGACGCGTCGCAGCAGGCCGGGGCGGAGCTTGAGGCGCGATAGTGCGGCGAGGAGGCGGTCCTCGAGGCTGTCCGACGTCGTCACCCGCCCCGGAATGGTGCTCGCGACCGACAGGAGCGAGACGTTCTCGAAACGCGTGGTGGCGTTCCCGGTGGACGACTCCCCGCGACGAGCGGAGGAGGTGGTTTGACGCATCCTCGCAGTTTATCGCCACGTGGAGAACGCACCGTACCCGTTCCGGGCCGGGGCTCAGCCGGGTGTCCTAGTGCGCCGCTCCGCGACGAGGCGGTATCGGCGTCGCCCGCCCCACAGGAGGGCGAACACGAGCGTGGCCACGAGTGGCGCGAGCGCCATCGCGAGCGCGACCGCAGCGCTCGGATCGGCGAGCGCACGCACCGGCGACCATGCCGCATCGGGCGGCGAGGCGAGGCCGAGTGCGGTTCCGGCGTGGTCGAGGCCGCCGACGACGGGGACCTCGAGCGCGCTTCCCAGGGGGAAGACCGTGATTGCCGTTCCGGGCGTGCCGCACAGGGTGACGCAACTGCGGTCGAGATCGTCCGCGATGTCGGTCGCGAACACCATGAGCTCGAGCCGGTGCCCCGACTCGATCGTGTGTTGCACGGGCACGAGCGGAATCACCATGTCGTAGGCCGTTCCCGGCACGACGGGTTCGGACGCCGTGAGGGACGAGCGGTTCTGCGGGTCCCACCACGCACGGCTCACGATCTGCGTGCTGCCGTCCGGCGCGCGGTCGAGGAGCTGGAGCGAGAGGTTCGGCGCGACGCTGCTGAAGCTCACGCGCAGCTCGGCGACGGGTGTGCCGCTCACGGCGACGTCCCGCGATGCCCGATTCGTGGCGTACAGGACGCGGCCGGGGTGGTCGCTCGCGGCGAGTTCCGCGTGCGTCGCGAGCGCGTCGTCGACGAGGGTTGCGCTCGTCCACCCCGCCGCGGCCGCACCGGCCGCATCGACGTCCCGGTCGAACAGGGCGAGCCCGCTCCGCGCCCCGTCGGGTGGGCGCAGTCCGAACCGCACGATGGAGCTCCCCGGCGTCGGCCACGACGCCGTAGTCGTCCAGCCGGTGCGGTCCTCGGTCTGCGTCGTCACGGTGCCGTCGTGCGTGGCACCGTCGTCGATCCCGAACAGGTAGCGCGTGAACCAGCGGTTGACGTGAGCGTTCCAGATCGGCCCGAGGGACTCGTGCCCGTACCGGTGCAGCACGAGTTCGACGGGCACGCCGCGGTCGTGCAGTGCCGTGTACCACCGCGTCGTGTGGTCGAGGCGCACGTTCCAGTCGCTCGTCCCCGCCGCGAGGAGGGTCGGCGCGGTGACGCCGTCGACGCCGTCGCGCAGATTCCGCTCGGCCCAGAACGCGTTGTACTCCCCCGTCGCCCGCGCCTGCCCGTGCGCGACCGCCATGACCGCGTGGTGGCAGCGCTCGCGGAGTTCAGGCGTGGTGAGGAGGAACCGGATGTAGTCGTCGAGGTCGGTTCCCGGAGCGCCGTCGGTCGAGATCGCCGCACCGCCCATGCGTTCGAAGTCGTACATGCTCGTCGGTGCCGATGCGGACACGACCGCGTCGAGCCCGTCCACCCCGGTCGTCGATGCCGCGAGTGCGAGCGCGCCGTCGTGGGACATCCCGGTCATGCCGACGGAGCCGTTCGACCACGTCGCGCGACGCTCGCCCCCGGCGTCGTCCTGCGCGAGCGTGCGGCCCGCGACCCAGTCGACGACGGCCCGTGCCGAAGCGACGTCGTCGCCGTTCAGCATGCCCGGGCAGCCGTCCGACTCGGCCGTGCCGAGCGCGGCGACCTCGACGAACGCGTAGCCGCGATCGGTGAAGAAGGTGTTGCCACCGCGCGAGGGTGGCCAGGGCGGGTACGGTGCCGGCACGGCACCGACGGTCCCCTCGGGAACGGGCATGCTCGGATCCCAGGGCGGCTCGTGCATGTCGTGCACCCCCGTTTCCGTCGAGGTCCCCGCGAAGTAGGGCGACATCTGGACGACCACGGGCACGCGGATGCTCGCGGCACCGAGCTCGGTGTCGGCCGCGCGGTACACGACCGCCCGCACTCGATCGTCGCGCCCGTCGAGGTCGCTGTCGACGCCCGGGACGATGATCCACACGCCCTCCTCCACGACCGGATGCCCCTCGTAGACCGGCTGCGCCTCGCCGTCGACGGCGACGGGCTGTTGCGGAGTCCGGCCGTCCCACGCCATGGGTTCCGCCTCGTCAGTGAGCGCAGGCCCCGTGACGGATGTCGTCCCGACGGTCGCCTCCACGGGGTGCGCTGTCACGACCCCGCCGAGGAGCACGGTGGAACCGGCCACGAGCGCGGCGAGGAAATGCCCCGCATCGGCCGTCCACCATCGGACCATGTTCGCTCCGTCCCCCGCGGTGAACAGGACGCACCCTGACGGACGCCCGTTCCCGGATCATGCCACGACCGGGGTACCGACACCATCGGGGGCGAGAGGGACCGGATGCGACGCCAGCCGGACGAGGCACGGCACGGCACGGCACGGGAGCGCGAGACGCGCGCGGACGCGACTCGGACGGGGCACGGGTGCGAGTCCGCGAACGAAACGGCCGGTGTCCGCGATCGCGGACACCGGCCGTCACATCGGGGTCCCCGCCGGAGCGGACACCCCGACCGGGTCAGCTCGACCGTCGGGTCCCCGAATGACGTGCCCGCCAGGCGAGCCCGACACCGAGCGCCGCGAGCAGCGCCGCGATCGGCCAGGCGAACGGCACCCCCTCACCGCCCGTGTTCGCGAGCGGCCCCGTGGCGTCCGTCTGCGTCGGGTTCGGCCCGATCGTCGAGGAGGCCGTCGGCTCCCCCGGCGTCGCGGTCGGCTCGGTCGTCGGCTCGGCGGGCGCCGGCTCGCTGCCGAACACCTCGGCAGCGCGCGCACCGCCGCCCACGAACGGCACACTCAGCGTGCTCGCCGCGGTGTCGATCGTGATGACCGTGCCCGGTGTCAGGCACAGTGTCGTGCACAGCGGGTTGTCGGGATCCGCGCCGTCGATGTCCGTCGAGAACACCATGAGCTCGAGTGTGTGCCCGGCGGGCAGCACGTACTCGGTCGAAATGAGCGGAATCGACATGTCGTAGAACTCACCCGGTGTGACCGCCTCGGAGCTCGTGAGCGAGTTCCGGTTCTGCGGGTCCCACCAGCCGCGCGACACGACGTGCACCGAACCGTCTGCCGCGCGGTCGATGAGCTGCAGCGACAGGTTCGGCGCGAGGCTGCTGAAGCTCAATCGCAGATCGGCCTGGGTGAAGCCGCTGATGCGGATGTCCTCCGCGGCGGGGTTCGTCGCGAGGATCACGCGCCCCGGATCGTCACTCGTCGCGAGCACCTGTTGTGAGGTGACCGCGTCGTCCGTGAGACTCAGCGTCGTGTCACCGGCGGCCGCGAGCGCGGCCGACGAGGCGGGCTCGTCGAACACCACGAGACCACTGCGACCGTCGGTCGCGGGGCGCGTGTTGAGCGTCGCCGCCTCGCTGCCCGGCAGCGGCCACGAGTCGGCATACGTCCACGTGGTCTTGTCCTGGTTCTGCAGACTCACCTCGCTCGTGTTCTCCACGCCGTTGTCGACACCGAAGAGGTAGTGCGAGAACCACTTGTTGAGCAGGACGCGCCAGTTGAAGTCGCCCGAGCTCGGCGGCGTCGCGTGCCCGTACTGGTGCAGCACGAGCTTGACGGGCACACCCTGTGCCTTGAGCGCCTGGTACCACTTCGTCGTCTGGTCGAGTCGCACGTTCCAGTCGGCGAGGCCCGCCGCGATGAGCGTCGGTGTCGTGACGTTGCCGACGTTCTCGAAGAAGTCCCGCTCGGCCCAGAAGTCGCTGTACTGCCCGGTCGCGCGGTCCTGCTGCTGCGCGAACTCCTCGGCGAGGGAGGCGCACTTCTCCTGCAGGGACGGCGTGCTGAGCAGTGCCGACACGTAGTTGTCGAGGTCCTCACCCGGGTAGCCCTCGGGCTCCACGATGAGGCCGCCGACGCGGTAGTAGTCGTAGAAGCTCGAGAGTGCGGAGACGGGGACGACCGTCTCGAGGCCCTTGACGCCGGTCGTCGACGCGAGGATCGGGAGCGTGCCGTCGTAGGAGACCCCCGTCATACCGACCTTGCCAGACGACCACGTCGCGCTCACGGGATTGCCGGAGAGGTCCTGCGCCTGCGTGCGGCCGGCGAGCCAGTCGACGACCGCACGGGTCGATGCCGCCTCGTCGTCGTTGAGCATGCTCGGGCAACCGGTGGAGAGGTTCGTGCCGAGCGCGGCGACGGCGACGTACGCGAAACCGCGGTCGGTGTAGAAGCGGCTGTTCGGACGGTTGTCGTAGGGCGATCCGGAGGTGTCGGGGATCGTCCCCGCCGTACCGACCGGAACGGGCTGGCTCGGGTCCCACCCGGGCTGGTGCATGTCGTGCAGGAAGTACTCCGACGCGAAGCCGCCGTAGTAGGGCGACATCTGCACGACCGACGGCACCGTGATGCTCGCTGCGCCGAGGTCGGTGTCCTTGGGCCGGTAGACGGTCGCGCGCAGACGGTCGTCGGCTCCGTCGCGGTCGCTGTCGACGCCCGGGACGGTGATCCACACCTCCTGCTGGACGAGCGGGTGGTCGGCGTAGACCGGCTGCGCCTGGCCGTCCTGGAACACGGGCTCCTGGGGCGTCACGCCGTCCCAGGCGGTGGTATGCGCCTCGGGGGCGGCGTCCGGCGCGGGCGCGGAGTCGCCCGTCGCGTCGTCGCCGGGCGAACTCGACGGTGTGGTCTCGGGTGTGCCGGTGGTTGTCGGATCCGGTGGCGACACGTCCGTGTCGGCGAACGCGATGGCGCTCGTCCCGGCGAACGTCATGGCCGCGACGAGCGCGAGCGTGACCGTGCCTCGGATTGCCGTACGTGGGTGCTTCATGCGTCTCCTCAAGCGAAGCCGCGCGTCGACGCGCGGGCGGTTTCGGAACTGCGAGCGGGTCGTCCACATCGATGGGGGCGATTCACTACGGGTTGCACCGTACGTCGAGGAAGTTCACACGGCAAGCCCAGAAAGTTTGATGTTTCACCCGTGGGCGCGTCCCGCGCGTGTCGCCTCCTCGGCGTGTTTTTCTCGCCGCACGTAGATGTTGCGCGATATCACGATCCCGCCGACGGCCCACACATTCCACGGCACCGCCGGGCACGCCGACGGATCACCCGCGATCATCGGATGTCTGAGGTGCTCCCGAGTGCGTCCGCGAGCGCCCAGACGAGTGGCGCGAACTCGTCGAGCGCGTCCTCGAAGGCGTCCACACGATCGAGTTCGTCGTCGCGCCAGTTGACGAGGAACTCGAACGCGTCGACGTCGTTCACGTAGTAGATGCCGAGCCCGTCCGGCACGACGGGCGGGAACGCGATGCGCAGCACGAGGTCGCGTCGCCCGAGCGAGGTCGTCGACAGCACGCTCGTCGTCAGGAGCCGCACGGCGGGATCGGTGAACAGTGCGGGCGCGAGGCCCAGGCGGCGCGCCGCGCGCTCGAGCCCCCAGAGATGCCGGTCGACGGCACCGCCCGACTTCGCGCGCTTGACACCGGTCCGGTGCGCGTCGAGCGCGGCGCGGAGGTGCGCGGGGGTCGCCGTCCCGTCGACGAGCGCGTGCGCGAGCGCGACGGCCTCGCCCGTGTTGGGCCGCAGGCACTCCGTGCGCCCGGCCTGGTACTCGCGCATGTCGACGGCCTCGTAGGTGGAGCGGATCCGATCGAAGGTGCGCAATTGGGCCGCGAGCATCGTGAACTGCATGAGCCCGTCGATGCTCACGCGCGACGTGAGTGGCGGGGCGACCGCGACACGCACGAGTCGGCACCGGTAGTGCGCCGCCTCCTGGCGGTAGGTCTCGGCACCGGCCACGATCCGTTCTGCGAGGTCGGCTGTGGTGCGCCACACGAGCGGGGTCGCCGTCGGGGCCTCACCCGTCCCCTCGTCGACCGGTTCGACGAGTTTCGCGGCCTCGAGCACGCTGAGTGCACTCCCCGCGTCGTAGATGCTGTGCTCCATGTGGATGCCGACGAACGAATCACGAAGGCCGATCGCGTAGCTCGCGGGCTTGTACGTCCACGTCCGATCGAGCCCCACGCCGGCGCGCTTGAGCTGGGCCGCGTCCTCGCCCTGCTCCTCGACGAGTGTCGTCACGAAGAGCAGATCGACGAGCCGCGCATACGTCCGCCGATTGCCGTCCTCGGCGAGGAGTTCGTCGAGGATCGGCGCGAGCGCGGCGCTGCCGAGGTACGACGGTGTGAGCACCGACGGGGACGACGCCGGGCCGAGTCGGGAGATCGCGCCGAGGGTCGCGGCGAGCCGGTCGCGGCCGACGGGCGCGCCCGACGCGTCGCTCACGGGGACCGCGAGGAGGTGGCCGCGCCACACGACGCCGATCTCACGGTTCGACGCGTCCGAGGGGCCGGCCACGAAGCCGTCGACCTCGGGACGCGGCGTGCGCGCGCCGCCCGCGAGGTAGCGGCGCTGCTCGGCCGAGAGCGGCTCGTCACGGAATCCGAGTTCGGCGTCGAGCTCACCGCGCAGGTGGCGTAGGTGCACGGTCGCGAGCCGGTGGACGATGTCCGCGGCGCGTTCGACGCCGCGTCCCTGCTCCGGCGTCGCGTCCCAGTTCACCTGGATCGCGACGCTCGTCGTGAGCGGCAGCGGTTCGCGCACGACGAGGTAGTCCTCGAGCCACGCCTCCGACAGCCAGCTCCGTCCGGTGCGCTCCTCGGCCGCCGCGAACCGCTCGAGCTCCGCCTGCACGCGCGGCCCCTCACCGGCGGCGAACGCGTCGACGACGTCGCGCAGGCGGTGCAACTCGTGGGCGTCGACGAGGGGCGCGACGGCCTCGAGCGTGCGCTCGAGCGTCTGCGACAGGGGCGGAACGGGCAGTGGCTTCATGTGCGGGTCCGTCTCTCTCGAGGGTCTCCCGACAGTGTCGCGCACCGAGCGTGCGACACGGCCGTGCGTTCGGAGGGTGCGCGGCGCGTTCGCGCGCCGTTCACCGACCGTGCCCACCCGTCCGCCCCTGTCCGCCCCAACCCCCGCGCCCCGCGCACCTCCGCGCGCCCCGAGCCCCCGCAACCCACCGAGTTCCGGGCGAAATCTGGGGTTCAGGGGCACCCGGAACCCCAGATTTCGCCCGGAACTCCGTCGCGCTCTGCCTGAGCGACGGGGGGACGTAGCCCTACACTCGGCCCATGCCGAGCGAGCGAGCGAGCCGACGACGTCCGTCCCGCCGTACGTGGGTATTCGTGTCGTCGGGGGTGCTCGTCGTTCTCCTCGTGCTCGGGGCGCTCGCCTTCGGGGGCGTGATCTGGCCGGGCCGCGTGTTCGCGACGGGGCACGACGTGCGGGGCGTCGACGTGTCGTCCTACCAGGGCGAGATCGACTGGGACGTGCTGGCGGCGCAGGACATCGATTTCGCGTACATCAAGTCCACCGAGGGATCGTCCGATGTCGACGAGTTCTTCGCGGCGAACTGGGCGGGCGCGATGTCGAGCGATCTGCTCGTCGGCGCCTACCACTTCATGAGCTTCGACAGTCCGGGCGAGACGCAGGCCGACAACATCATCGCGAACGTCCCCGCCGACGGGACCCTGCCGATCGCGATCGACGTCGAGTACTACGGCGCGTACTTCGATGCACCACCGAGTCGCGACCAAGTGACGTCGATCCTCGTCCCCCTCCTCGATCGCCTGGAGGCGCACTACGGCGTCACGCCCGTGCTGTACGCGACCGCACCCGCCTACTCGCGGTACCTCACGGACGCCTACGCCGAGAATCCGATCTGGATCCGCTCGGTCGTCCTCCCGCCGTCGCTCGACGACGGACGGGACTGGACGATCTGGCAGTACTCCCATCGGGACCGTCTCGACGGCTACACCGGCACGGAGTACTTCATCGACATGAACGTCTCGGCGCTCACCCGCGACGAACTCGCCGCGCTCGCGGCGCGCTGATCGCGATCAGGCGGTAACGGGCGCACGTCCGGGATTCGTGGGTGGTCGCCACCGGCGGCTTCGGCCGCCGATCGGCGACCCCGCCCCGGCGCTCCACACGATCGACACCGGGGAACGTCGCAGTCCCGCGCCGACGACGCCGTTCACGCCGGCGACAAGCGATGCCGGTACGTCACGACCCCACGCCTCGACGCCACGTCAGAACGATTCGCAACACCGACACCGGTTGCCCGCGCCTTCGACGCCGACACCGGCTCACTGCGCCTGCGACGCCGGTACGTCACAACGCCCCACGCCCTCGACGCCATGTCAGAACGACTCCCGATACCGACACCGGTTCCCCGCGCCCGCGACACCGGTACGGCACAACGCCCCGCGCCCTCGACGCCATGTCAGAACGACTCCCGATACCGACACCGGTTCCCCGCGCCCGCGACACCGGTACGGCACAACGCCCCGCGCCCTCGACGCCACTACGTGCCGACACCGCGCGCCGACGACACCGGTTCGCACCGACGGCGCGTGGTGCCGGTGACCGCTCGTTCATACCGAGCGCGAACGGCGACGTCACACGTCGACGGAACCGGCGTGGACGCCGCGACGAGCACCGGGACGTGCAAACTCAGGACGTGACGGCGGCGCGCTTGTTGCGACGCGCCTGGATGAACGAGTTCACGCCGAACGCGATGTAGACGAGCAGCACGACGAAGGTGATGGTGCTCGAGATGACGGCGAGCGGCCGCTCCGCCGAACCGTCGAAGAGCGTGCCGATCTTCATGACGTTCATGAACGTCCCGGCGAGCCCGAGCAGCGCGACGACGAGGACGCCGTGGATCGCGTGGCGGCGGAACTTCTCGTTCCGTGCGATGAATCCGACGATGAGGAAGATGACGCCGATGATGGCCGGGATGAGGGCGGTCCACGATTCCGCGCCCGAGACGACGTACCCGATCACCCCGGTCAGCGCCAGAATCCCGCCCACGACGAAGGTCAGTACCGTCACGATCCACCACTCCCAAACACTCAAGGTTACTTGAACAAAGGGTACTGGAACGCGTCCCCCCACACGCCCGGCCGATCCACGCACTACCGTCGCGCCGCCTCGCAGTTCCGGGTGGTTTTCGGGATTCCGGGTGCCCCGGAATCCCGAAAACCGCCCGGAACTCCGTCGGGCTCACGCCGATCGTTGTGCGCGACAATGGACGGATGAGTGGGAGCGAGCCAGGGGCGCGTGAGCGACTCGAGGCGCGGCGCGCGAGTGCCGCCGAGCGGCTCGACGCGACCTCTGCGATGCTCACCGCACTCATGCGCGACCGCGAGGGTGCGAACGACGACGACGAGCACGACCCGGACGGTGCGACGCTCTCGACCGAGTGGTCACGCCTGACGGGCCTCGCGGACGCCGCCGAGTCGGAGGTGCGCCAGGTGGATGACGCCCTCGCACGACTCGATGTCGGTACGTACGGTGTGTGCATCGATTGCGGCCGCCCGATCCCGGATGCGCGCCTTCGCGCGCGACCCTTCGCCGTGCGGTGTGTGCCGTGCGCCGAACGGGCCGGACGCTGATCGAGCCGGACACCGAATGGCCCGGGACTCGGCGCCGACCCGGACACGCCGCGGCACCTCGTCCGCGGAACTGCGAAAATGAACGTCATGAGTGATGGCCATGGTCTTCGGGAGATGCGGTCGGTCGGCCTCAAGCAGGGGCAGGTCGTGTGGGCGCGGGAGACGATCAATGTGCTGCGCGAGACCGCGACGACCTTCGACGGCGTCATCACGCACCCCGCCCTCATCGAGGAGGTGCAGGAACGGACGCGGCTGTCGGCCAACGCACAGCCGCGGACGTGGTTGAACACCGTGCTCGCCATCGTGGCGATCGCGTGCCACGAGCGCGAGCTCCCGCCGCTCACCGCGCTCGCGATCAGGGCGCACGACGGCCGCGTGGGGCCGTTCTTCGACGAGGCGCTCCGCGTCGAGGGGCACGCACCGGCTACCGACGAGGCGCAGCGCGAGCAGCTCGCGGCCGAGGCGCGCCTCCGGTGCTATCTCGAGTTCTGCGACGACGTCCCGGAGGACGCTCGTCCGAACACGGATCCTGGCCACCGGCGACCTCGGACGAGCGGCACGGCCGCATCGCGTCCGCGCCAGACGACCGCGACGGCGGGACGTGACACCACGCGGGCCACCGCGGCGTCGCCCTCGACGAGCACGCGATCACAACAGCCGGCGGAACCGGTCGTCGCGCTGTGCCCGACGTGCTTCATCCAACTCCCGGTCGCGGGCGGCGCCTGCCCGAACTGCGACTGACCGAACCGCTCGTTCCGCCCACATGCACCACGACGGTGTTCCGGGCGGTTTCGGGGGTTCCGGGTGCCCCGGAAGACCAGATTTCGCCCGGAACCCGGCCAGCCGTCCGGCCGGCCGTGCGGTCGGGCTGACGAGAGATGGCGTGGGCGGGTGCGGTTTTGGCTTAGCGTAGGGGCGTGCTGCGCCTCATCGCCCGAGTGTTCTGGACGTTCTCGCGTTGGCGGCTCGTGAGCGAGCCCGCGCCGACCCGCCCGACCGTGCTGATCGGCGCACCGCACACGTCGAACTGGGACTTCGTGCTCATGCTCGCGATCACGGGAACGCTCCGCATGCGCATCCACTGGCTCGGCAAGCAGAGCCTCTTCAGCGGATGGCGTGGGCCGATCATGCGTGCACTCGGCGGCATCCCCGTCGATCGCGCCGATGCCGGGCGGATCGTCGGCGAGGTCGTCGAGCGCGTGCAGTCCGGCGAGGTGTTCGGGCTCGTAGTCACGCCGGACGGTACCCGGGGTGGGCACACGCACTGGAAGTCCGGCTTCTACCGCATCGCCAGCGAGACGGGAATGCCCGTCACGCTCGGCTACGTCGACCGGACGACCATGACGACCGGGCTCGGCCCGACGATCGAGCTCACGGGCGACGTGCCCGCCGACATGGATCGCATTCGCGCGTTCTACGCCGACAAGGCCGGCTACGCACCCGAGCGCCGTGTCGAACCGCGCCTGCGCGAGGAACGTCCCGCCCGCGACGAACCCGAGGCCGCCTGAGCCGACTCCCTCGTTCGAGATCGCCGGGCGGTCACCTGCGGTGATCGGTGCGGTGCGGCACACTCGGAGCATGGACGAGTTGCGCATTCCGCCGGGCCCCGGCCTACCCGAGGGGATTGTCGTGCCGTCCGGCGAGCTGGACGAGCAGTTCACTCACGCGTCCGGGCCGGGAGGTCAGGGAGTCAACACGAGTGATTCGCGCGTCCAGCTGCGGTTCGACCTCGGCTCGACGATCGCCCTGACGGAGGCGCAGCGCACACGGGCGCTGAAGCGACTCGGACCCCGACTCACGGGAACCGTCGTCACCGTCGCGGCGGCGGAGCACCGATCGCAATTGCGCAATCGCGCCGCCGCACGTGATCGGCTCGCGGCGCTCTTGCGCGAGGCGCTCGCCCCGCCCGTCCCCCGTCGGCCGACGAAGCCCACGAAGGGATCGCAGCGTCGACGCCTCGCCGCGAAGCGTGGCCGGGCGGAGACGAAGCGGAACCGCCGCCCTCCCGCAGCCGAGTGACCTGCCGCCGTGGTGCGGGGCTTCACACCGGCACGGTCGTCCGCGACGAGTAAAGACGAGTAAAGCGGTCGCCGAACCGGGGCGACGGCGAGCCGGGGCTACAGCGAGCCCGGGCGACGGCGAGCCGGAGCGAGAGCGAGCCCGGGACGACGGCGAGCCCCGGGGCGACAGCGAGCCCGGAGCGAGACCGAGCCCGGAGCGAGACCGAGCCCGAGGCGACAGCGAGCCCGCGACGAGACCGATCCCACGGCAAGAACGGGACCGCGGCGAGACGGAGCCCGGGGCGACAGCGAGCCCGGAGCGAGACCGAGCCCGCGGCGGCCGCGCGGCCACCTCAGCCCGCCGACCCACCCTCGGCGGCTGGCCACGCCCCCGTGTCGACGAACGTGGCCACCATGCGGTTGAACAGCCCCGGGTCCTGCGCGTTCCAGGGGTGGTGCATCCGCGGAGCGATCCACGTGCTCGCCTGCGGCAGCGCGCCGCCGATGAGTGCGAACGCGTCGCGCACCGATCGCGGCTCGCGCTGGCCGGCCACGACGAGCAGCGGGCCACCGTACGTGAACGGACCGCTCGGCATCGTGCCCGACGCGACCTCCGCGAACATGCGCCGGTTCGTGGCGTCGCTCGCCGCGACGCCCGACGCGACGAATCGGGCGCGGTCCTCGCGCGGGATGAAGAACAGCCTCGCCTGCAGCGTCCAGTACCAGCGTCGCCGCCAGAGCGGGAGTTGCGGCGTGATCACGCGCCGCTCGAGTGGGGTGAGCCCACCGGCGGCGACGCCCGTCACGATGCACGAGCGCACGACATCCGGCGCCCGTTGCAGCAGGTGCAGGGCGACGTGCCCGCCGAGCGAGAGGCCGACGACGTGCGCGCGGCCGTCGATGCCGTGGCTGCGGATCGTCCGGGCGACGTCGTCGGTGACCGCCGCCGTGCCCGGCCAGTCCTCGCCCGCTCGTTCGCCGTAGCCGGGGAGGTCCGGCGTGAGGAGATGGCGCCCGGGCAACCCCGCGACCTGCCCGCCCCACATCCAGCGCGCCGTGTTGCCACCGTGCAGGAAGACGATGCTCTCGCCGGAGCGCGGGCCGTTCTCGAGGAGCACCTGTTCCTGCGCGTCGCGCGCCCTCCACTCGTGCGCGTTCACGACGCCCCACCACCCGTTGCGCCCGGGGACGCGACTGCGTCGAGCCTCGTGCGGGTCTCGTCGATCCATGCGAGCTCGGCCTCCGCGGCGGCGAGTCCGTAGCGGAGCGTCGCGGAGCGGAGGGCGTGCGCCAGGTCGTCGTCCACGACGTCGATGCGTCGCAGTTCGTCGAGTTCGGAGCGCACCGCCAGCTCGCGTTCGTCGAGCAGTCGGCTCCATCCCTCGCCGTCGAGTTCGGCCGCGAAGAAGAGGCGGGCGAGGAAGGGCTCCTTGGGGCGTTCCGGGTCGAGCGGTGAGGCGAGCCAGTCGTGGAGGACCTCGCGCCCCGATGCGGTGAGCGAGTGCACCTTGCGGTCGGGCCGCGTCTCCTGCGCGATGCGCTCCGTCTCGATCAGCCCCTGCTCGGCCATGCGTTCGAGCGTCCGATAGATCTGCGAACGATCGGCGTGCCAGAAGTGCGAGACGGAACCGGCGAACGCGGTGCCGAGGTCGTAGCCGCTGAGGGGCCGGATGCTCAGGAGGCCGAGGATCGCGTGGCGAAGTTCCATGTCCATAATCTACAGCACACATAGAGGACTATGCATCTATAAAAGTGCGGGGTCGTCCACCATCCGGACAGCACGCGCCGACCGTTCTTGCCGCCCACCGTGCCGTCGGACGCGGCGATCGGACGAGCGAAGCGGCCTTCCCGCGTCGAAGCGGACGAGATCGATGACGACCTCCGGACACCACGGTGCACGCCGTTCATCGACCGCGCGACGACCTCCGCGCGGCCCGCCACACGAACAGCACGAACGCGGGCACCGCGACGACGAGCGTCACGATCCCGATCGGGACCGCGCTGACCTGACGGTGGCCGAAGATCTCCGGAACGACGAGGCCACCGACGAGCAGGACGAGCCCGATGACGACGAAGCAGGAGGTGCCGAGGATGCCGTACCAACTCGGGGGCCCGCGATGCGGGCGCGCGAGGCGGAACACTCCGAGGGGCGTGGTCGACACGGCGAGCGCGAGTGCGACGATCGCCGACAGGGGCTGCCCGATGAGGAGGAGCACCACCGCCACGAGTCCGAAGACGACACCGACGACGACGAGCAGCACACCGTCGCGCCGCGTCCGACGCGCGTGATCGGCGACGACGCTCGCGAGCATCTCGAACCCCGCCGACGTCGGCGCGTCCGCCCCGTTCGGTGGCGTGGTCGCTCCCGGCACGACGGCCACCTCGCGTCGTCGCGATCGTTCGTCGCTCGGTTCGACGCCTGTTCCGGACACGAACTCCCCCTCCCCGACCACGATCCGAATCCCGCACCCGAGCCGTCGTGCGGCGAGACGGCCCGGGTTGCCGAGCCTACGTCGACGCCCCGCGCTGCCCGTGTCAGCCGACCGAGCCGGGGCACGTCCCGACGGTGAACGCCCCGGTGGTGAACGCCCAAGTGGCGAACGTCCAGGTGGGACATGCGTAGAGTTGCACGCAGCACCCCCGATTTCCGTTTCGCGCCGACCTCGCCGCGCCGTTCGCCCCCCGCCCGCCTCCCGCCGAGAGCCGCCCATGAACGCACTTTCGCTCATTCAGGGAACATCCGGGCAGATCGAACGTGAGCTGCACTCGATCTTCGACGCGAAGATCGCGCGCCCGTCGGCGCACGGTGCCGACCTCCGCTTCCTCTGGGAGGCGACCGCCTCGCGCGCCGTCGGCGGCAAACTCCTGCGCCCCCGACTGTTTCTGTCGACGGTCGCCGCCCTGCGAGCACCGTCGGCCGGCGGAGCGCCTGAGACGGTGGAGCGGCCCGAGTTCTCGCCGTCGGAACTCCGGGTCGCGGCATCGCTCGAATTGCTCCACTTCGGTTTCCTCCTGCACGACGACGTGATCGACGACGACCTCTCGCGCCGTGGCCGCCCGAACCTCATCGCCCTGCTCGCGGCGACGCGTTCGACGGAACCGGCCCGCGACGAGGAGTCGGGATCACGGGCACGGCGGCTGCACTGGGCGCAGAGCTGCGCGATGCTCATGGGCAGCCTGCTCATCGCGGAGGTGCACCAGATCTTCGCCGCGGTCGATGCCGACGCCCGCTCGGACGCCCTCGCCCTGCTCGACCACGCGATCAGCGAGTCCGTCGCCGGCGAGCTCATGGACGTGGGGCTGAGCGACGGGATGCTCGGCGCCGACCTGCCCACGATCATCCGCATGAGCGAGTACAAGACGGCCACCTACAGCTTCGGCCTGCCGCTGCAGACGGCGGCCGTGCTCGCGGGGGCACCGGCCGAACTCGGCCCCTCGCTCGGACGCGCGGGCAGGCACCTCGGGCTCGCGTTCCAGTTGCAGGACGACCTGCTCTCGATGTTCGGCGACCCCGCCCGGCACGGCAAGGACGCGTTCTCGGACCTGCGCGAGGGCAAGGAGACGGCCCTCATCGCCTACGCCCGGACGACGACGACGTGGCGACACATCGAGCCGTGGTTCGGGGTGGGCGATCTGCGGGCCGCGGACGCGAGGACCGCGAGCACCCTCCTCGAGGCGTGTGGGGCGCGCACCTTCGTCGAAGGCCTCATCGCCGAACAGTTGACCGCCCTCGACGAGCTCACCGCCCGGCACGACGCGGCCTTCCCGGTGCCCCTCGTCCGCGTGCTCGACGGGCTGCGCGACGAACTGGTCGGTCGCGCAGCATGACGACCGGCGCGTACGAGCAGTACACCTCGGCCTGTGCACGCTCGTCGGGACGCATCATCGACGCGTACTCGACGTCGTTCGGTTGGGCCGTGCGACTGCTCGGTCGCCGCCACCGACAGCACGTGCGGAACGTGTACGGGCTCGTGCGGGTCGCGGACGAACTCGTGGACGGGGTCGGCAGCGAGGCGGGCCTCAGCGGCCCCGAGCAACTCGAACAGCTCGCCCGCCTGGAGGAGGACTGCTCCGACGCGATCCGCTCGGGATACAGCAGCAATCCCGTCGTCCACGCGTTCGCCGACACGGCCAGGCGCTGCGGCATCGACGAGACGACCGTCCGGCCGTTCTTCGCGTCCATGCGCAGTGACGTCCCTGCGCCGGGGGCGCAGTCGACCGCCGTTCGCAGCCTCTCGCCCGAGGACCACGAGGACTACGTCTACGGTTCGGCGCGCGTCGTCGGGCTCATGTGCCTTCGCGTGTTCACGCGCGACGAGCACCTGTCGGACACCGAGCGCCGAACGCTCGAACACAGCGCGGGCGAGCTGGGTGCGGCGTTCCAGAACGTGAACTTCCTGCGCGACTTCGCGGACGACTCGCAACGGCTCGGCCGCGACTACCTCGGCGTCGAGGCACACCTCGACCGCGAGGAGCGCGATCGCTGGATCCGCATCATCCGGGCCCAATTGCGCAATGCGCGACGCGCACTCCCGCTCCTGCCCAGGGACGCGCGGCGCGCGGTGCGTGCGGCGCTCGACCTCTTCGCCGAGCTGACGCGCCGGATCGCCGACACGCCACCCGAGTCGCTGCAACAGCGCCGCGTCCGCGTGCCCGGCGCCGTGAAGGGGCTCATCCTCGTCGGGGCGGTCGTGCGAACCGCGCTGGAGCGACGATGACGGGCGCCGCCACGCCACGGGCGCCGCACGGATCCGGTCGGTCGACGATCGTCGTCGGCGGGGGCATCGCGGGTCTCGCGACGTCGATCCTGCTCGCGAACGACGGTCATCGCGTTCGCCTGTTCGAGCGGAACGACGTCGTGGGCGGCCGGGCGGCGACGGAGCGTCGGGACGGCTTCCGATTCGAGCTCGGCCCGTCCTGGTTCCTCATGCCGAAGGTGTTCGAGCGGTTCTTCCGTCTCGCCGGCACGTCACTCGAGCGCGAACTCGACCTCGTGACGCTCGACCCCGCCTACCGTGTGTACCCCGAGCCGACGCGCGGGCAGGCCGCCTCGACGCCCATCACCGTTCCCCGTGGTCGCGCGGCCGTCGAAGAGCTCGTCGAGCGGCTCGAACCCGGCGGCCGGGCGAAGCTCGTCCGCTACCTGCGCTCCGCGGCACGGACCGAGGACCTCGCGGAGCGGTTCTTCCTCTACAACACGTTCCGCGACCTCTCGTCGATCCTGCACCGCGACGTCCTGCGTGCGCTCCCGGAGCTGCTCGGCCTGCTCGGGACCTCGCTCGAGCGCTTCGTCGCACGGCGGTTCGAGCACCCCGTGCTCCGGCAGATCCTCGGGTATCCCGCCGTGTTCCTCGGCACCTCCCCCGCCGCGGCGCCCGCGATCTACCACATGATGAGCAAGCTCGACCTCGAGGACGGTGTGCGGTACCCCATGGGCGGGTTCGCGGCCCTCGTCGACACCCTCGAACGGCTCGCGATCGATGCCGGGGTCGACATCGTGACGGACGCCGAGGTCACCCGCATCACGACGACCGCGCGGCGCGGACGCGTCCTCGGGCACCGTCGCACGGCGACCGGTATCACGTGGTGCGGCTCGGACGGTACGGATCACCGCGAGCGCGCCGACCTCGTCGTGTCGGCCGCCGATCTGCACCACACCGAGACCCGCCTCCTCGACGACGTCGACCGGAGCTACCCGGAACGCTGGTGGGAGCGGGTCGAGAGCGGCCCCGGTGCCGTCATCGTCACCCTCGGCGTCAGCGGTCGACTCCCGCAGCTGCCGCACCACACCCTGCTGTTCACCGAGGACTGGGCCGCCAACTTCGGCGACGTGTTCGGTGATCCGGGGCGTGTGCCCGACCCCGGCTCCATCTACGTGTGCAAACCGAGCGCGACCGACCCGGACGTCGCGCCTCCCGATCACGAGAACCTCTTCATCCTCTTCCCCGTGCCCGCCGATCCCACGCTCGGTGCCCCGGGCGACGAACGCTTCGACCGGGCGGTCGAGCAGAGCATCGACCAGCTCGCGTCATGGGCCGGGATCCCCGATCTGCGCTCCCGCATCGTGACGCGCGGCCAGATCGGCCCGCGGGCGTTCGCGGAGCGCTACCACTCGTGGCGGGGCGGCATGCTCGGCCCGGCACACGTCCTCCGCCAGAGCGCCATGTTCCGGGCGCAGAATGCGTCGAGGCGCGTGCGGGGCCTGTACTACGCGGGAGCGACGACGGCGCCGGGCGTCGGGGTGCCGATGTGTCTCATCAGCGCCGAACTCGTGCTCAAGCGGATCCGCGACGACCGCTCCCCCGGCCCGCTCGTCACGCTCACCGACGACGGGTCGGAGCGTGTCCCGACCGATGGCGGACGGCTGCGCCGTGGCGGCCGCTGACGGCGACGGGGGACGCGGCACGGGACGCGACGGCACCGAGCGGCTCGGCACCGACCGACTCGTTCCCGACCCCGCCCCGCTCGGCCTGCCGGGCGAGCCGGAGCCCGCGCTCGTCCGCCTCACCGATGTCGGGACGGCCACGGGCGTCCTGCGCGATCGCACGCGGACGAGGCAGGCGGGGTTCACCTCGGAGCGCATCCCGCGCTGGATGTTCCGGCGGCGCCCGATCCTGTTCGACGACGGCCCCGAACACGACGCCCACCGCACCGAGCTCGTGGCGTTCTTCTCGCCGGCCGCGCTCCGCCGCCGCCACGGCGACGAGATCCGCACGCGAGCGCGCGACGACGTGGAACGGGCCCGCGTGCGCGGCGGCTGCCTCGTCGAGGAGCTCGCCCTGTGCTACTCCGTCGGTGTCGCGTCGGGCATCGTGGGTCTCACAGAGAGCGACACCGATGCACTCGCCGGACGCCTCACTCGCTTCTTCCGCCAGCCGCCCGTCGACCACACGCTCGTCGGACACGGTCGGACGTCGAGGCAGTGGATCCTCGCCGCGCGCCGTGCCCTCGGGCCCCTGCTCGGGCTCTACGTGCACGACGTCCGGCCGGCGATCCGCCGTCGGCGACGTCACCGTCGCGACGACATCATCAGCCGCCTGCTCGATCACGGCTATCGCCCGAGCGAGATCCTCATGGAGTGCCTGACGTACGGGACGGCTGGCATGGTGACGACGCGCGAGTTCATCGCCGTCGCGTTCTGGCACCTCGTGCGCGACGACGTGCTCCGTGCGCGGTTCCGCGCTGCCGGGGAGGACGAGCGCCATCGCATCCTGGCCGAGGTCATACGGCTCGAACCGCCCGTCGCCCACCTCTACCGACGCGTGGTCGCACCTACACCACATGGTGCGTCGGCCGAGCGGGAGACCCGTGCGGACGGACGATGCCCCGCCGCGGGACCGACGACGAGACCTACGGCGAGCGGGTCGACGCGAGCGGCGACGAGCGCGACGGGGGCGGACGGCTGCCCGTACGCGGACGGAACGCTCGTCGACGTCGACGTGCGAGCCGCCAACATCGACGCCGCGGTGTTCGGCCGGGACGCCGCACGGCTCGACCCCGACCGCCCGCTCCGTGCCGCCGACCGCCCCGGCCTGAGCTTCGGCGGCGGCGGGCACCGCTGCCCGGGTTCGGCGCTCGCGATGATGGAGGCCGATGCCCTCCTCCTCGCGCTCCTGGACGCGGAGCCACGGGTCGTGTCGGAACCGCGCGTCGAATGGGACTCGCTCGTCGAGGGCTACCAGCTCAGAGGATTCCGCGTCGCCTTCGACGCACGTCCCTGAGCAGTCGCCGCACGCGCCTCGGCCACCGCTGCCGGGATGCGATGGGCACGCTCCACAGTTCGTGGCCGGCGAGTCCCCACTGTTCGAGCAATTGATTGGCCGCCTGCCAGCCGCTGGTGGCCGCGCGCTCCATGAGCGCGATCGGCAGCTCGGAGCGCAACCAGTCCCCCGCGAGTTTGAGCCCGGGCTCGGGCGTGCGCACCTCGGGCCGCGCGTCCCAGTCGCCGAGACCCGGCAGCGGGCAGTCGCGCTCGATGAGCAGCCGCTCGTGGCGGATGCCCATCGCCCGCGTCTCGGGGTACACGCGCGCGAGCTCGACGAGGAGGCGCTCGCGCAGCGCCGCCGGGTCCGCGCCGTCGTCAAGGGCGTACGCGTGGAGCTCGACGACGCTGCCGCCGTTGCGGCGTGCCCACTCAGCGGCGCCGTCCTCGAAGCGTTCGAGCACGCTCACGTTGTCGAGCGGTCCGTAGCCGGTGGTGCCGAGGAACGCGGGCCGCTCGGCGCGTACGGGCCGGTCGGTCCAGATCCGGAGCACCGCGAACGCCGGTGCGATGCGGCCCGCGGCGACGCGTCGGCGCCAGCCGTCGTCGAGCCCGTCGGACGCCGCGACGATGTCGGCGCTCGCGGCCGGGCCCGCCGCGAGCACGACGGCGTCCGCGTCGACGGTGCGGTCGTCCGCGAGCCGCACGGTCCACCCTGGCTCGGCCGGGTCGTCGTCGCTCGTCCGTCGTTCGACGCTCGTGACGATCCCGTGGACGACCTCGGCGCCCAGTTCGACGAGGCGCTCCCGCATCGGGTGCCAGAGGGTCGTCTCGAAGTCGTCGCGGGGCACGTCGAAGAGGAGCCCCTCGGCCGAGCCGAGGAAGTAGCTGTGGAACATCGCGACGAGTTCTCCGGCCGAGAACTCGGTCGGGTGCGCGAAGAAGCTCCGCGCGAACACCTCGAGCGCGAGGTGACGGGCGCGTTCCGGGAACGCGAGACGATCGAGGAACGCCTCGGCACTCTCGCCGTTCAGTTCGCGGTAGGTGCGTGGGAAGCTCACGTCGAGCAGGGAGAGTGCCGTGTCGAGGTCGACGCGCACGAGGTCGCGCGCCCGGAACGTGGGGCTCTTCGCGACGAAGGTCATGAAGTTCCACGGCGGCGTGCGGGGGATGCCGACGAACGTGTCGCGATCGCCGTTCGCGCCCACGACGGGATAGTCGGTCACAGGGCGCAGCAGGTCCTCGAGCGGCCCGATCCGCCGCAGCAGCGCGCGCAGGTTGTAGTACTGCCGGAAGAAGGCGTGGAAGCCACGACTCATCGTCACCGGGCCACCGACGCCGTCCTCGGGCCACGCGCGCACCCGGCCACCGAGCTGCGCCTCGGGCTCGACCAGGCGCACGCGCACGCCGCGCTCGGCGAGCCCGATCGCCGCGGCGACGCCCGCGATGCCCCCGCCCACGACGACGACGGACCGTGTCCCCGCGCAGTTCGCCGCCCCCGGCGTCGCCGGGAAGCGGACGGCCCGCGGATCCCGCGGCGCCGTCGTCATCGGGTGCGCCGTCCGTCGCGATCGTCGGCCGCGTCGGAGGACGAGCCGGACACACGGTGCCGGCCCGTGACGCGGAGCCACACGATGAGGGTGAGCGTGATCATGGCGAAGCCGAACCCGAAGTCCTCGACGGGGATGTCGAACGGCCAACGGATGCCCGAGGTGCGCGAGTCGTCATAGATCACGATGGGTGCGTGCAGCTTCGTGAGCCACCCGTCGACGAGGACCTGGAACGAGAGCATGATCGCCATCGCGATCCAGAACCGTGGTTTGCGGAAGATGCCCGTGCGCAGCCAGAGCAGTTCGACGAGCACGACGGCGAGGAGCGTGAGCGCGGTCGCGATGGTGTACTCAGGCATCCTCGTCCTCCCGCGTGCGCCGACGTCGTCGCAGCCCCGTGAGGACGTCGAGACCGTAGCCGACGGCCTCGTACGTGAGCAGCGCACAGAGCGGGATGACGATGAAGAAGACGAGCTCCTCGAGCGGGAACCCGAACGGCAGCATGATCCCGGTCGTGTAGAGCGGGCTGTAGTGCCAGAGTCCGCGGCCGATCGCGATGATGTCCCAGATCGAGAAGACGACGACGGTCACGAGGATCGCCTGCAGGGCCCGCAGCGGGCGACGGTAGACGCGCGCACGCAGCACCCACTCGAGCGGGAGCGTGAGCGCGAGGCAGGCTCCCATGAGGAGCAGGTACTGCCATCGATCGAGATCGGCCATCGCGATCCACCTCATGTGCGTTAAGGGGGTGACCCACGGCGAAGGTCCGTCGGCGTCGAGCACGTGCGAGTCTACTCGGGGCACGTGGTGAATCCGCTCGACGACGCACACGTCGCCCGCGACATCGTGACGGTGGTCGGTGACCGCCACATCGCGGGAGCAGCCTCGAGCCACGCACCGGCGTCACATCCTGACGGAGTTCAGCGGCTCGTTGCGAACCGTGCTGCTGCCCAGGCCCCGGGGCAGGCACGTTCGCGTCATGGCCCGAGGGCCCCGCCGAAGCCTCGCCCCGCCCTGGGACGCCGTGAGCGGTTCCGGTGAAATCACCTCCCTCGCGCGTCAGGACCTCCGCAGTCTGTGCGGACGCGAGGTGATGGCGGTCGTCAACGAGGCGGGGGCACGCTTCGTGTCCGAGCGTCGACGCGCCCGGTCACCACGGGGCACCGGTCTTCGCGAGGAACACGACGACCGACACGAGGGCGAAGCCGAGCAGCGTGACGCCCATGACGGGGCCGACCAGTCGGCTCGTCGTCGCATCGTCGCGACGGAGTCGGGGCAGCAGCGCGAGCAGTGTCCCGAACTGGACGAGGCCGAGGACGACGAGCGACCAGTCGTCGAGCAGGAACGCGAGCGGCACGAAATGGAGCGCGACGACGAGCGCGACCCACCAGGCCGTCCAGCGGCGACGTTCGCGTCGCCACAGGACGGCGCAGCCGATCCCGGCCGCGAGCAGTTCGACGAGGACCAGCAGGCCGAACCAGTGGTAGCGCCCCTCGAGCGCGGAGCCCTCCGACCAGCGCAGGCCGACCGCGGCACCGAACACGCCGAGCAGGACGAGTCCGAGCGCCGACCCGACACCGAGACGCCAGCGCCACCGGGTAGGAGGATCCTCCTGCCCCCATCCGAACCAGACGAGCGCCATGAGTCCGAACCAGGCGATCGTGAAGGCGTGGTCGCGTGCGAAGTCCGTGAGCACGGGGCTCCCTCCTCTGTGGCGGCCGTCTCGATCGGCGTCACCGGTGGATGCCAGTCAACGACGGGATCCGTCGATGCGGGCCGGATCGTGATGCGTCCGCAACACGCGCGCCGCCGCGAGCCACGTCCGCGCGGCGCGGCTCCCGGGTGACGGACGCCGTAGCAGCGGCCACCGCACGAACTCGCCGTGCCGGATCCATCGCTCCCGTCGTGTCCCGGCCCGCGCGCCGGCTGCCAGCCGTACAGTCCTGTCGATGCGTCTCCCGATCCGCGCCCTCGCGCTCGTCTACCGTCTCGCGGGGGTCGTGATCATCGCGATCGGTGTGATTCGTGTGCTCGGCCTCGGTACACCCGACTTCTCCCCCGCCGGTTTGCTGTACTACACGTCCGTGAGCAATCTGCTCGGGCTCGCCTGGACGGTCGTCGCCACGGTCGTCACGATCGCGCGCATCCGCCGTTCCGGCGTGCGCGGCAACGCCTCGGTCGTCCCACCCGTCGGGGCGGGGGTCGCGCTTGCCCTGCTCGTCACGGCACTGATCTATCTCGTGCTCGTCGCACCGGGTGCGTTCACGCAGGACAGCGGCTCCGAGCCGTTCACGCTCACCGACAACCTCGTGCACATCATCGGGCCCGCGCTCGTGATGGGCGACTGGCTGCTGTTCGCCCGCCGAGGCTCCCTGCGCTGGTGGGACCCGCTCTGGTGGGCCGCGATCCCGTACGCGTACGTCGCGTTCGCGCTCCTGCGCCCGCTCGTGACGGACGCACTGTGGCCGAATGGCAGTCGCTACCCGTACCCGTTCTTCGACCCGAGCGACAAGGGCTGGGGCGGGGTCGCGCTGTACCTGCTCGTCATCACGATCGTCATCGAGGCACTCGCGTACGTGATGGTCGGCTTCGACCGACTCGCGGCCCGCCGCCGCAGGGACGGCGCATCGCCCGGACCGAAGGGCTGACGACCGCCCGTCACCGATGGACGAGCGTGCCGTCCTCGTCCTCGTCCTCGTCCTCGTCGACGAGGAGCATGAAGTCGACGACGAGTTGCGCGACCTCCCCGTCCGCGTCGACACCCCAGTAGACGGGATAGCTCCCGTCGCCGTACCCGGAGTCGACGACGATGCCCGTGTCGCCCGCGTCGAGCGACACCTCGACCGCGGCGGGGCGCGGAGCGGCGACGAACTGGGCGTAGCGAGCCGCCTTGGCACGCTTGGTCATGCTCGCGTACGCGACGTAGTCGACGATGCAGGCACTGCCCGCATCGACCCCGAAGACGTGGCCGCTGCCGGGGATCGCGGCCGGGTGCCAGGCGACCGGGTCGTGATCGCTGAAGCGCACGCGCACCGCGGCATTGCGTCCGAATCCCGTGACACGGTCGACGGGGTACGCGCCCGGCGCCACGCTGCGGGCGAGCGGGCGGGCGTCGTCGTTGTCGTAGCCGAAATCGAGGACGGACAGGACGCCGCTGCTCGTCACGAGCGTGCCGACCGAGGAGACCTCGGCCGTAGTGGTCTCACCCCGCACCGTGACCTCGCGCTCCGTGAAGTTGTGCGTCTCGTCGAGCCGGGCCTGGTGGGCCTCGAACGAGGCGGCGTCCACGAAGCGCTCCCGCACGGTCCAGACGAACGGATCGTCGCTCGGCTCGACGGTGAACGCCAGGCAGCCGGGCTCGGCATGCGTGAGCCGGATGTGCGCGGGGAGGTGGCGTCGGACGAGCGCGGCCTCGGCTTCGTTCGCGCAACACAGGCGCCCCTCGAGGCCGACGGTTGTCACGGGTGGTTCCCGCTCCGATGCTCGCCGGTATCGACGTCCTCGTCGGCGGTGATCGGCGCACGGTCGACCGCCACGGTCGCCGCGCCCGTGCCCGCGCCGGGCGCGGCTCCGGGGGCCGACTTGCCCGTCGACACCACGCGATGCGCCCACTCGCGCAGGAGCGCGTCGACGAGGTCCGGCTGTTCGAGGTGCACGTTGTGGCCGGCACCGTCGACGACGACGTAGCTCGCGGCGTCGAAGCGGTCGAGAAGTTCGAACTGGTCGCGGAACCCGACGACGTGGTCCTGCCGTCCGGTCACGATCACCGTCGGACCCTCGAAGCGGAGCGAGCCGAGCGACGGCCCGTCGTCGAGCCGATAGTGCCGCGCGAGGCGGGCCATCGCCTCGCCGTCGGCCGCACGGATACCGGGCAGCGCGTGGTCACGGAACATCGCCCACGACTCGGCGGTCTGGCGCACGGCGACATCGGTGAACGCCTCGCGGTCCGCCGGCGGCAGTGATGCGAGCACCGCGTCGTCGCGTTCGACAACGGTGCGAGCAGGGAGCGTCCGGCGCGCTCGATCGGGTTCGACGACCGGGGCGATGAGCGCGAGGCCGAACACGCGGGTGCCGAGTCGCGCGGTGAGGTGCAGGGCGAGCAGGCCACCGAGCGAGTTCGCGAGGATCGCGAACGGGCCCTCACCGAGCAACGCGTCCACGGCCGATTCCAGCCAGCACGCGAGCTCGATCAAGCCACCCGTTCCCGTGAGCGCGGCGGTGCCGCCGAATCCGGGCAGGTCGATGAAGATCCGTTCCCACGGGCCGTCCGCGAAAACGTGGTCGAGGGACAGCAGGAGGCGGTGATCGACGCCGTTGCCGTGCAGGACGATCAATGGGGTCCCGCGTCCGCGCCGCACCACGTGAGGCTCCGGCATCATGCGTTCCCCACCGGCCGTCGAGTGTGACCCATGCCACGAGTCTCGCACGTCACGTACGACGACCCGCACGAGCGCCCGAAACCGGGTGTGCCGATCCCATGCGTCGCACGCCGGTCGGCCTCCGTCCAGCGTGCCGCCGTTCGAACGACGTAGCGTCGTGGACGAACGGTTCATTCACGGCCGAGACGACATGATTGCGAGGTCACGACATGTTGGATCCAGGCCATCCGCTCCCGCGCCCGCCCGAGCTCGGGGGCGGACGATGACGGGGCGCGCGTTCGACCCCGACTTCCACCCCGACCCGCGCAAGGTCACGGAGCGGGGCGGTGTCTTTTTCAATCCGTGGCTGAACATCTCGGTGTGTGTGCTGTTGACGGTCGGCCTCGGCGTCGCGACCTGGTGGGCCGGCTCGGCACTCGTCGAGGAGTCGACGAAGCCGGCGTACCCGGATCAGGGGCTGCAGGTGGTCGGCGCGTTCGTCGGCATGCTCGCGTTCGGCCTCGCCACGCTCGCGCTGATCGGCGTCACGATCTTCGTGATCGTCTGGTGGGCGAAGCGCACCCCCGACCGTGACCCCCCGACGCAGCCAGGCTGACGGCGATCGTCACCGATTGCCGTCGAGCGCCGTCGAGCGCGCGGAGTCCGGCAGCAGCGGCACGATCGGACCGCCGACGAGCGGGGATGGACGGCGCACGGCCACCCCACCGCCGCGTCACGTGATCCGATCCGCTATTCGAATCGCTCGCCGGTCTGCGGGTCGTAGAGCCGGAACCCTAGCGCGCGCATCGCGTCGATGACGGCGTTGGCGGCGCTCCCCGTCATGCCGTACCCGACGAACTCGACAAGCTGCTCGCCGAGATGGACGTCGAACACCGGGCTGCCGTTCTCGGGGTCGACGCCGGGTGGGGTCAGGAACTGGCCACCCCACGTCCAACCGGGGAGCCGTTCGGCGAACGACTGCACCACGAGCTGCCGGTCGACCGGCTCGACGCCGTCCACCGCCCCGGTGTCACCGAACCGACGATAGGTGTCGGCGGGGTCGAGATCGACGCCGCCCGACCAGAAGGCGAGGGTGTAGCTCATGTGTCGATTCTCTCGGAGTCCGTCGGGGAGCACGCGCCGAGTTCGACGTCCCGGCGGGGTGCTGCACCGAGGCGAGCCGGAGACGAGTCCGCTATCCCCTCGGCTTCCTGTTCCAGAGCTGGTGGGTGAGTCCGCTCTCCGTACTGACGGATTCGATCGCGAAGCGATCCTCGAGGCCGTCGAGATGGTCCCAGACACGCACGCCGCGACCGAGCACGACCGGGACCATGACGATGTGGAGGACGTCGACGAGGTCGGCGCGGAGGAACTCGTTCACGGTCGAGGGGCCGCCGCCGAGTCGTACGTCGAGGCCGCCCGCCGCGTCCCTCGCCATGCGCAGCGCCTCCGCGGGCGACGCATCGACGAAGTGGAAGCTCGTGCCGTTCGCGAACTCGAGCGGTTCGCGAGGGTGGTGGGTGAGCACGAAGCACGGTGTGAGGAACGGTGGTTCGTCGCCCCACCAGCCCGTCCAGCCGTCGTCCGGCCAGGGGCCGGTCTGCGGACCGAACTTGCGTCGGCCCATGATCTCGGCGCCGATGCCCTGGCCCCACATGCTGAACAGGGCGCGGTCGACGGTCACGGCATCGGTGATGTGCTGCACACCGTGGATCACCCGCCCGTCGAACCTCGCGAACAGCGCTCCGGCGTCACCGATCGGATGCTCGAACGTGACGTGGTCGCCGGCCGCGAACCCGTCGGCCGAGACGAACAGATTGTGGACTCTCGCGCGCGACATCGCGCCTCCTGTCGGACGACCGGACGGTACCTTCCCGACCTTACGCCTGCCCCGCCGGCTCGTGGCGATCGGAACGGAGCCGGCTCGGTCGTCCGTTCGCGACGTCGATGCGGTTCGACGGCGGGCGCCGCGTTCAGCTCGGGCGAGCGCGTCACCAGGGCGGGGCGGCGTCGGATGCCCGAGCGGACCGTCACCGCATCACTCAGGGCGCTCGCCCAGGCCGCGCCATCGACGGGATTCCGCTCATGCTGCCGCGTGCGATCGATCTCGGCGAAGGTGTGCTCACGACACGTCGCCGGTGGCGTGGCCGCGACCCGGTGTACCGATGGACCGTGAGCACGATCACGTGCTCGGCTGGGCCACGGTGATCCTCGATCGCGCCGACGGCCTGCTCGAGCAGCGCGGGCTCTGAACGCGACCCCGGGATTCGCCGGGGACGCCCGGACGCGGGCATCGAGGTCGTCCGCGTCGACATCGACCGTGCGCCCGCCGAGGCGCTCCCCGGCACACAGCCGCGCCGGTACCGGTGCACGTCCGTTCGCGGGGCCCTGAACCGCGGCAGGCATCGCGTCGACACCACCGGTGGCCCAGCCATCGAGTCGGTCGGCACCTGGGGTTTCTCTCCCCCGTTCACGTACCGGTGACCGCGCCGTCACGTCGGCCTGGTACCAACTGGAGCCATCAGGCGGCCGGCAACCGGCAGCCCGACCCGATGGGAGCCCTGGCACATGTTCACTCGAAACCTGCTCCGGCGTTCGTCCGTGCTCGTCGTCGCCGCGGGCATGCTGCTCGCCGTGATGGGGACGGCGACGGTCGCACACGCGGCCGGCGACCACTTCTACAGCAGCAAGCAGCCGTACGTCACACCCGATGCATCGGTCATCGCGGCGTACTCGGACGCACCGGGCGGCTACGAGGTCACGTTCACGGAGGGCGTCGCCCGTCACGGCTCCCGCGGACTCTCGTCGTACAAGTACGACCTGCTGCTGCAGCGCCTGGCCGAGACAGCTGCCGCCGAGGACGGCTTCGTGAGCGACGAGGTGCGCGACACGTTCCTCGCGAACCTCGCGGGCATGACCGGTGCGAACGTCCAGAACGGCTACGGGCAGCTCACCGGCCAGGGTGAGACGCAGCACCAGGGCATCGGCGGCCGTGCCTACGACCGCAACACGCCGTTGTTCGAGCGGGCGGTCGCGGACGGCGACACGATCGACGTCGAGTCCTCGGGCGAGTCGCGAGCCACCGAGTCGGGCGAGAACTTCGTGCAGGGCCTCGAGCAGCGCTCCGACGGCGCGCTGAGCCCGCTCGTCCAGCCGATCGAGCCCAACCCGGACACGCTCTACTTCCACGACGTCGAGAACCCCGACGGCACGGAGAAGTCGGGTACCGCCCTCGAGATCGCCGAGGCGTACACGGCCTATGTCGACGCGCAGACCGGTGACGGTGGAACGATCGGCGCCGCCGAGGCGTACATCAAGAGCCTGCCGAAGAGCGAGCAGGTGGCGAAGGACATCCTCGGCGGCATCTTCACGGAGGAGTTCATCGCCAAGATCGGCACGCCCGGCTACACGTGGTATTCGACCGCGGACGGCACGAAGGACGGTGCCGTGGCGTGCGCGCCGGGCGCCGACCCGGCGGCGGACGAGGATGCGTGCGGTTCGAAGAAGAACAAGATCCTCACGCCCGTGGACGCCGCACTGACGCTCTACAACCTCTACATCATCGCCGCGGACATGGCGGCGGAGAACACCGCGCCGCACACCTTCGACTTCGAGCCCTACTTCGCCGGGCACGCCGAGGACACGGAGTGGTTCGCGTACCTGCTCGACACGGAGGACTTCTACGAGAAGGGCCCGAGCCTGAGCGGTCACGACGAGACGTACCGCATCGCGCAGCCCCTGCTCGACGACTTCTTCGTGAGCATCGACGAGCGCGCGGCGGGTGGCTCGAACGCGGCCGTGTACCGCTTCGCGCACGCCGAGACGATCATCCCCTTCGCCGCGCTGCTGAAGCTGCCCGGTTCGACGCAGCAGGCGCCCGACATCGCGTCGCCGACGAGTGAGGCGGACGTCTTCGACTACGGGAACAACGAGTGGCGCGGCGAGACCGTCACGCCCATGGCGCAGAACGTGCAGTGGGACGTCGCGACGCGCGCCGGCGTCGACCCCGCGACGGGCGACGCGTTCACGCCGCTCGTGCGGATGCTCTACAACGAGAAGGAGATCGCGTTCAACGACTCCTGCACGCCGGTCGCAGCGGGCTCCAACTGGTACAAGCAGAGCGAGCTGGAGTCGTGCCTCTCGGGCGTCGCGACCACCGAATTGCCGCTCATCGCCGAGAGCACGCCCAGCCCGACGACCACTGCGACGACGCCGAACGGATCGCCCGACGCGAGCGAGTCGACCCCCGCGTCCCCGGCCACGACGCCGACCGCCGGCGGCGAGCAGCTCGCCAGCACCGGTGCGGACTTGCCGACCATCGTCATCGTCGCGGCGATCGGCGCGCTGCTCGCGGGCGCGACGCTGACCGCGTCACGCGTGCGATCCCGGCGCACCTGGCGGTGACGTCGCCTGCGGCACGGACCCGCACACGGTGAGCCTGAACCGGGGCGGATTCCGAAGCACGGTCGGTCTCTGCGACGAGTTGCCGTGCTCCCGAGTGCGCGGGGAGCGAGGCGGGCCAACGGGCCGAAGTGGCTGCTGCGGGGACCGGTGGCAGTCTCTGGTCGTGTCGATCGCCGATTGGGCCGTGAGCCTGAGGGCAGAGAGGAAGCGTCCTGGGCTCCGATCTTCGCCCAGACGACGAGGACCGCGAGGGCTACACGAGTTTCAGCATCCTCAGCCACGTGCCGCTCTCCCGCGTGAACGATGCCGCCGGGGCCGTGGACATCGTCCGCATTCTGCATCAGCGGATGGACCCGGCCCGGCACCTGTGACGAGCCTCGGAACTTCATCGCCCAGGGGTTTGGTGGAGCATTCCCGTTCGGAATGGTCGCCTGCACGTTGACCGCCGTGCGAGGCCCTTCCCGACTACGACAAGCTCGCGATCGAGTCCCGAGCCGCCCACATCCTCATCGCCGTCATCGACTGGACCCGGCATCGGTCGGACATGCCCTTGACGTCGAACCGAAAATCGGCCGCGTTTCATCATCGACAGTCATCACCCTGCGGATCGGTCGACTTCGCCGAGTCGAGCCCCGAACCCTGCACACAACACATGGCCCTGGGCGAGTGGAATCCAGAAACACGTCCACCGCTGAGCATCACCGCCATCCGAAGGATCTTGCTCCCCGGCGGTCCATCGCTCAGGTAGATCGTGGCCCATGGGAATCAGTTGGAAGAAGTGCCGTTCGTGCACTTCGGGTTTGGAAGGCCACATGTCGTACCGCTCGATTCCGAGAGCGCCGACGACACGAAGGGCGAGCCCCGTTTCCTCGGCCACTTCGCGTACGACGGCAGCCGCCGGCGCTTCACCGGTCTCGATCGTTCCCGCCGGCACCTGAACGCCCGCCACGTCGAGAGGCACGTCGTCATGCGTGAACACGAGCAGCCGGTCGTCGTGCACGACGTATCCGACGACTTTCCGAACCAACCGGCGTTGTGGTCCTGGGCTCATTCGCCACCCTGTCGGGCCAGGCCGTCGTCCGATACGCCAGGTGCGATCACATCGAGCCCCAGCTCCCTGGCGGCCCGGCCGAGGCGCCGCTCGTACGTGAGGACGGCATCGACTTCCAAGCGAATCGCCGCCTCCAGAGGCAGCACCTCGAGCGTCTGCACAAACGGTATCGGCAAGAACCCTTCGGAGCGGCGCGTCGCTCTGCCGAGCGCTGCGAGCGAGACACCGTCGAGGGTCGTGCTGACCTTCGCCTGATCCCGCCCCTCGCTCACGGCCATGCGACGCAGCTCGGTCTCGAGCAGGTCGCTCGTGACGAGTCCGGCAGTCGTCTGGTCGAGCCGAACCAGGAGCGGCTCCGTCTCCGTCTGCGGGCTCAGGAGCGCTCCGAGCGCGGAGGTGTCGGTGTAGACGAGCGGCGCATCGCTCACGCTCGATCCTCGCGCAACTCGTTCAGGATGTGCGACATCGGGCGCCCTTTCTCGGCCTTCTCTGGTCTCCACCCACCCCAGCCGCCGACGCGGTTCGCAGGCCGAACGCTCGGCAACGAAGGGGTCGGCGCGTCGAGAGGGACGATGCGAGCTACCGGGACTCCGCGGTTGGTCAGCACGAAGGATCGCCCCTCGCCGAGTGCCCGAAGCACGCGCCCGGACTCGTTGCGCAGCTCGCGCTGCGACAGAATCTCGTCGTGCCGAGCCGTCGCACTCATGCGCCGAATGTAACAACTGCGCTCCACGTTGAACCGGGGCTCCACCGAGTCGTCGATCTGTTCGACGTCGCCCATGTCCTCCGTGCGAGGCCTCCCCTTGGCGCGTACCTCGGCGACCGAGCCGGTATCGACAAGGTCGTCGAGCGACGAAAACAATGGTCGGCGGCGCTACTCGTCAGCGCTTCGTGCCGAACCGGGCCGCCGCGGCCAGCCCGCGACCGAGGTCCAGCTCGGGGAACCGAACGAGCGCCAGCAGCTGCTCCCGGGTGACCCCGGGACCCGCTTCGACCGCCGCAGCGAGAGCAGTCGGGTCGACGTCCCGGTAGTCGGTCAGGTCGTCCTCGTCGGCGTAGTCAGCCGAGAACCCATCGCCGACGTAGCCGGCGATGTACTCGGCAAGCTCCGCGTCGCCGGCGGCGGGCAGACGGAGCCGGGTGAAGCCGTCGTTGGTGCCGTAGGGCGCACGCCACCAACCGCCGTCGACGTGGGCGTAGACGAAGCCGAAACCGGCGGGCCCGTGGCCGCGCAGGGCATCCCCCACCCAGTCAGGCATGCCCTCGAGGAGCTCCGAGAGCTCGACGAGAGTCGAATGGTCTCGGTCGTTCCCCGCCAGGACGGCTTCGCCCGACGCAAGGGGGATCAGGGTCGCCCAGCTCCCGCCGTGATCGTCGTACAGCCACAGCGGTCCATCGGCCTTGACCCGGATGTCGGTGTCGGAGCTGTCCAGGGCATACACGGCCGCGGTGATCGCCCAGCGATGACGCATGGCATCGAGCGAGGGAAGGTCGACCGGGAGCAGCATGCCGCGAGCATAGCCACTCACGCCCGGTCGTTCGTGAGTCGCGAGTCCTGCCTGTCCACGAGCCAGACGAGGGGCCCACGCGACCGTGCCGTCGACCTGGTCTGCGCGTCGATCATCGGCGCTTGTCCGCGCACGCCCCGAGTGCCGCGTCCATGCGCGTCGGCAGGACGGCTGTCACCGGGCCGAATTGCTTGCGCGGTCCCCGCAGCGCTCCGGGTGAAATCGGAACTCCACGCGGATTCGTTGTCGATAGGCATCGGCGGCAGCGAGTCGGACTGCCATCGCCAGAGATGTGACGCGATGGGCCGATGATCACACCCGTGTACCACTCCGGTGTCACTCCGACGCAGGATGAACTCGTGGGGCTCTACAACAGCGTGGGGTGGTCTTCGTACACACGCGACCCCGCCCGCCTGGCAGCCGCTGTTCGCGCATCTCTCGCTGTCGTGACTGCCCGCCAGGACGGCACGTTGATCGGCCTCGCCCGCCTCGTCGGCGACGGACTGACTATCGCTTATCTGCAGGACATCCTGATTGCGCCCGACTATCGGCGCCATGGAATCGGACGAGAGCTGTTCCAACGGGCGTTTGCACCCTTCGGTGACGTCCGACAAAAGGTGCTCATCACCGACGATGAGCCGTCACAGCGCGCATTCTACGAATCAATGGGCTTCGCCGAAACAAGCGAGCTCGATCACCCCATACGCACGTTTGTGCAGTTCGGAGAGAGGGGGCGTTTCGACTCGCTCTGCCCGGTCAGCGACCGGCGTCCCGTCACACGTTGAACCGGAACTCGACCACGCTTCGTAGCCGAGCAACGTCTACGGAACGCTTCCTGATCGCTCGCCGAGTCGGCAAGTTCAGGTCGTGGACAACCTTGCCAAGGCTCTCACTCCGTGAGTAAATTGGTCCAGTCTGAGGCGCACATGCCCATTTTGAAGGGCCTGCCCACTGACGCCCAACTCTGAGAGTTTCAACTCGAGGAGTCGACTCGGAACGAGCCGAGGAGTCGTCGCAGTGGTCCACGGCCACCGCGCGAACGCCTCGGCATCGTGAGTTCTGGTCCACGCCTCATAGAAGTGGGCTTGAAACTCGGATTCACCCTTCACTTCCACAACGGCGTAACAGTCTTTGGTGTCTTTGGCACAAATGAATACAAGGTCCCCCGTGCGAAAGCCGGGCTTTCCCTTCTTCGGACTTGCGAACCAGGATTCCGCACGCCACCCATCGAGCGCAGGCTCTCCGTACTCCAATTTCAACCAGAGGCCACGTTCCCCGTCGCGCGCGTCGGCAAGGAGGGATTCAGCGAGCTGAAGGGCTGTGTCAGGGTCGAGTGAGTCGTTTCGAAAACTGCATTGCTTGCCCAAACGAGCAGCGCGGACTTCAAGGTCATCAAACTCTTTCGCGCCAATGAGTCGCGAAGGCCAATTGAGCATGCGGTGGCGCGCCGACTCCGCCTGCTCAGAATCGAGGACCATGGAAAGCTCCCTGTTGGGACTCGCAGAGGATCCGAGTCCCGCTCCAGTGAGATTGGCCGACCCCAAAGCTCCCGTCGACCCGACGACGAAGCACTTCGCGTGAAGTCTGTCGACCTGGTGAACAAGAACGCCACTGGCAACCAATCGCCTCATACCCTGCACGGAGAGGTACCCGTTCGCTACGGCACTTGGGTCAAGTACCGTCAACAGGACAAATGGCTGCGGCGAGCGTTCAGCTGCCTCGGCCAACATACAACAAACGTCGTATGCGAGGTACGGGCTGGCAAAGAGGGCAGGCCCGTCAGGTGACCGTAGCGCGTCTTCTAGCCAGCCGCCGATGGTCTCACTTACCTCGCCAGGTTTCTCCATAGGCGCACTCTACTCTGTCTGAGTCCAAGTTTCTGGCAGACGTTAGCGCGCAAAACGAACTCCACTGGGTACGTCAGCCCCAGCGGTGTGGCGAGACAACGAAGCGGCCACGATGGACACGACCCGCCAGCTTCGCCTAACCTGTCGAAATGCAGCAAGCGCGCACCGGCTTACCCAAATCCTCCGATCTTGTGACGCGGGGCCGAGAGAAGGCGCAAGTATGGATCAAAAGTAATCAGGCCAAGGCTCTACGCCTGTCCCACCTGAGCAATCTCGCCGCCTCAGACGCAGTCGTGCGATACTTCGCTGACTGGCGAGCGCACACGATGTCGATTGACGAAATAGCCCAGTACGTCCTCGTTGACTATTTCGGCGCTGGCACTGCAGATGGGAACGCGCTTCGAAATGACCTGGTGAGCCCAATCGTGCGTATCCACCTTGGCGACAAATGCCTCCATGAAAGTGACAAACTTCTTAAGGCGAATCAACTTCGCAGCAACCACCCCGGCGCATTCAGCTGGTTACCGCAGCTCGCTTATCAGCATGCACGAATATGCCAGGAGACCCTGCTTGAGGCCTTTGGAGGCTCATCGCAATCGAGGGTGTAGTGGCGGGTAGCGCGTCGCTACCCGGGTAGGGGTCGAGGTCTTCCGACGATGGAGGTTCCTACGCCTTCCAGCCGAAAGACCTCGACGTGCTCAACGCTACCTTTGTCCCTGCTGACCTGTCCGCGTTCTGTGGTCTCGATGAACTCGGGCTTGTCGCGATGCGGCAGGTAGTCGAGCCGGATCGGGCGGTCATCGAGTGCCGGGTGATCGAGCCAGACGACTGGTGCTCCCGCTGCGGGGCCGAGGGCATCCCGCGCGGGAGCGTGGTTCGGAGGCTTGCGCATGTGCCGTTCGGGATGCGTCCGACCACGCTCCTGGTGCGGGTGCGCCGCTACCGGTGCTCGGGCTGCGGTCGCCTCTGGCGGCAGGACCTGACGATGGCGGCCGAGCCCAGATCGAAGCTGTCGCGTGGCGCGCTGGCCTGGGCGCTGACCGCGCTCGTGGTCGACCACCTCACCGTCGCGCGGGTCGCGGATAATCTCGGCGTCGGCTGGCACACCGCGAACACCGCGGTCCTTGCCGAGGGCCGCCGTCGCCTCATCGATGACCCGACCCGGCTCGATGGCGTCACGGTGATCGGTGTCGATGAGCACGCTTGGCGACACACCCGGCTCGGTGATCGGTTCGTGACCGTGGTCATCGACCTGACGCCGGTGCGCGACGGGACGGGCCCATCGCGGCTGCTGGACATGGTCGAAGGTCGTTCGAAAGCCGTGTTCGCTGCCTGGCTGGCGCAGCAGTCGCCAGGCTTCCGCGCCGGGATCGAGGTCGTTGCGATGGACGGGTTCTCCGGGTTCAAGACCGCCGCAGCCGAAGAGCTCCCCGACGCCATCCCGGTGATGGACCCGTTCCACGTCGTCCGGCTCGCCGGCGACGCGCTCGACCGGACGAGGCAGCGTGTTCAGCAGGACACGCTCGGGCACCGTGGTCATGCCGGTGACCCGCTCTACGGCGTTCGGCGCACCCTCCACACCGGCGCAAGCTTCCTCACCGAGAAGCAGACCGCACGGCTCGACGCGGTGTTCGCCATCGAGGAGCACGTCGAAGTCGAAGCGAGCTGGGGCATCTACCAACGCATCGTCGCTGCCTACCGCGAACCCGATAAGACCAAGGGGAAGGAGATGATGCGGCAGGTGATCGATGCTGTCAGCAGCGGCGTCCCGGCCGCTCTCACAGAGATCCGCCGCCTCGGCCGGACATTGAAACAGCGCGCCACCGACGTGCTCGCGTTCTTCGCCCGACCCGGCACCAGCAACGGCCCGACCGAGGCGATCAACGGCCGCCTCGAACATCTCCGCGGCTCCGCCCTGGGCTTCCGGAACCTCACCAACTACATCGCCCGGAGCCTACTCGAGACCGGCGGCTTCAGACCGCTGCTACACCCTCGATTGCGATGAGCCTCGAAACTCCACCACGTCGCCGTCCTGCATTGCGTAGTCCTTGCCCTCCATGCGCGCCTTGCCCTTGGAGCGTGCCTCGGCGACCGAGCCGGTCTCGACGAGGTCATCGAACGAGATGACCTCGGCCTTGATGAAGCCCTTCTCGAAGTCCGTCTAGTTCACGCCCGCCGCCTGCGGCGCCTTCGCGCCCTTCGGGACCGTCCACGCACGCGACTCCTTCGGCCCCGCCGTCAGGTACGTCTGCAGCCCCAGCGTGTCGAACCCGATGCGCGCGAGCTGGTCGAGCCCCGACTCCTCCTGCCCGAGCGACGCGAGCAACTCCGCCGCCTCCTCCGGATCGAGGTCGATGAGCCCCGACTCCGTCTTCGCGTCCAGGAAGATCGTCTTCGCCGGCGCCACGAGCATCACCTGAACGACATGCGTATCCCACAGGTTGCAGCACGCCCGTCATCTGCCACATTCCACTGCTTGAAGCGCCAACGGGCCGTGTCACGCAGCCACTCGTGCACCGAGGTGTCGTCCGGCGCGACCTCGAACGCGTGAAGACCCTAATGCGACGAGACGCAGCTGTTCCCGGTCACGCGACCTTCAGCGGCACGATCGCGGCGACCTGCTCGGCCACGCGATCTTCCGCGCATTCGAGGTCATAGCGGGTCTGCAGGTTCAGCCAGAACTGCGCGTCCACGCCGAAGTACTTCGCCAGCCGCAGCGCAGTGTCGGCCGTGATCGCGCGCTTGCCGTGCACGATCTCGTTGATCCGTCGGGGCGGGACCCCGATGGACACCGCGAGCTTGTTCTGCGTGATGCCGAAGGCCTCGATGAAGTCCTCCATCAGGACCTCACCCGGGTGGATCGGCGGGTAGAGCTTCTCGGCCATGTCTCCTCCTCAGTGATAGTCGACGATCTGCACGTCCTGTGCACCCGAGTCGGTCCAGCGAAAGCAGATCCGCCACTGGTCGTTCACGCGGATACTGTGCTGCCCTCTGCGATCACCCTTGAGCGCCTCCAGTCGGTTGCCGGGCGGCACGCGCAGTGCGTCAAGGGTCGTTGCAGCGTCCAGCAGATGAAGCTTCCTGTTCGCCACCCTGTGGACGCGCGGGTCGAGCCGTGGCGCCGATTCGCGACGCCAGACCCTCTCGGTGTCACGGTCGGCGAACGATCTGATCACACGGGCAGCGTATAACGCATTGCGTCAATAACGCTAGACGTTAAAGCGGAACTCCACCACGTCCCCATCCTGCATGACGTAGTCCTTGCCCTCCATGCGGGCCTTGCCCTTGGCGCGTGCCTCGGCGACCGAGCCGGTCTCGACGAGGTCCTCGAAGGAGATGACCTCGGCCTTGATGAAGCCCTTCTCGAAGTCCGTGTGGATCACGCCCGCCGCTTGCGGCGCCTTCGCGCCCTTCGGGACCGTCCACGCACGCGACTCCTTCGGCCCAGCAGTCAGGTACGTCTGCAACCCCAGCGTGTCGAAGCCGATGCGCGCGAGCTGGTCGAGCCCCGACTCCTCCTGCCCGAGCGACGCGAGCAGCTCCGCCGCCTCCTCCGGGTCGAGGTCGATGAGCTCCGATTCCGTCTTCGCGTCGAGGAAGATCGCCTTCGCCGGCGCCACGAGTGCCGCGAGCTCGTCGAGCTTCGCCCGGTCACCCAGCGCGTCCTCGTCGACGTTGAACACGAACAGCACCGGCTTCGAGGTGAGCAGCCCGAGCTCGCGGATCGGCTCGAGATCGATGCTCGTCTGCGACAGCAGCTTGCCGTCGTCGAGCGCCGCCTTCGCCGCCTGCGCGGCCTCCAGCACCGACGAGTCCAGCCGCTTGCCCTTCACTTCCTTCTCGTAGCGCGGCAGCGCCTTCTCGAGGGTCTGCATGTCGGCGAGGATCAGCTCGGTGTTGATCGTCTCCATATCGCTCGCCGGCTCGACCCGGCCGTCGACGTGCACGACGTCCCCGTCGGTGAACCCACGCACGACCTGCACGATCGCGTCGGCCTCACGGATGTTCGCGAGGAACTTGTTGCCGAGCCCCTCCCCCTCGCTCGCACCCTTCACGATGCCCGCGATGTCGACGAACGACACGGTCGCCGGGAGGATCCGCTCCGAGCCGAAGATGCCCGCGAGCACCTTCAAGCGCGCGTCGGGCAGCTCGACGACGCCCACGTTCGGCTCGATCGTCGCGAACGGATAGTTCGCCGCGAGAACCTGGTTCTTCGTGAGCGCGTTGAAGAGCGTCGACTTGCCGACGTTGGGGAGACCGACGATACCGAGAGTAAGAGCCACGGACCCCTACCCTACCCGCGCCCGGCCCACGGCCGAGCGGCGCGCATCGCCCGCCCCACCACGACGCCCGTCACCGAGCGTCGCTCCGACCACCGGCGTCATCGGCGAAGGCCTCATCGACCGCCGCGCGCAACGCGGCACCCGTCACGGGACACGACCTCGGATCGTCCGACCCGCACTCCCACAGGTGCTCGAGCGTCGCACGCACGTCACGAAGCCGCTCCATGCGCTCCTCCACACGAGTGAGCTGTCGCTCGATCAGGGCGCGCCTGGCCTCGTTGCGCTCGGTCGCCATGAGGGCCCGGGTGTCGTCCAGCGACAGTCCACCGTCGCGGTGCCACAGAAGTGCGTATGCGAGCGCGTGCAGCGCGGCGCGGTCGTAGTGCCGAACCCGCCCCACCCTGCGCGTGCACTCCACGAGCCCCTGCTCCTCGTAGAACCGCAGCGTGGGCACGCTCAGGCCGAACGCCCGCGACACCTGTGAGATCGAATACAACTCCCCGTCGTCCACCACGACCACCCCGTCCTCCACCGATCGACGCCCGGGCCTCCCAGGGACGAGCACGCGCGACGCACCCCGCACCAGGACGAACGCCGACGCGACCGCGTTCCGACCCGGAACACCGCGAACCGGTCCACACCCGGTTGCGCTCAAGTCTACTTGAGCGCATAGCGTCGCTGGCCGTGAACGCATCGCACCCCGACGACCACACCACCCGTCCCGCCGACACGGCGCGGCCGGGCCGTTCGCGTACGGCCACCACGATCCTGCTCGTCGGATTCGTGCTCGTGAGCCTCAACTCACGGGTTCCGTTCGGGCAGCTCGGCCCGCTCGCCCCGATCGCGGGACTGGACGCGACGCTCGTCACCGTGCTCGGGGTCCTGCCGCCGCTCGGCATGGGGCTCGGCGCGCCCCTCGCGCCGATGCTGCTGCGTCACCGTCCCGACGACCGGCTGCTCGTGTGGGCGAGCGCGGCGGCGCTCGCCGGAGCCGCGATCCGCCCCGTCGGCACTGTCGGCCTCGTCGGCGGCACCCTGCTGGCCGCCCTCGCGATCGGCGTCGTCAACGTGCTCGTCCCCGTCTACGTCCGTCACCGCTTCGATCGCCGTCGGCGCGGGGCGGTCTTCGGCGCCTACGCGCTCGCGATGGGACTCGGCTCGGCGCTCGCGGCCGCCGTCACGGTGCCGGTGGCGGAAGCGAGCGGCGACGTGCGGCTGGCGATCGCCACCGCGATCGTTCCTGCCCTCGCCGCGGCACTCGGCAGCCAGCTCATGCGCAGCACTCCGAGCCCTGGGGTCCCCCTCACCGAGCCGCGTTCGGCCGGCCGCACACCCGGGGGGCGGACGCCGTCCACGTCGGACGCGACGCCGCGTCCCCACATCGCGCGCACCTGGCTCGCGTGGAGCCTCACCTCGTTCTTCGCGCTGCAATCGCTCGTCTTCTACGCGCTGCTCGCCTGGACCCCGTCCGTGCTGGTCGCCGCGGGGTTCGACCGCGCGACGGCCGGAACGGGCCAGACCGTGCTCATCGTCGGGATCGCGCTGGGCGGCCTCGGGGCTCCCCTCGCAGCATCCCCCCGCACCCACCAGACCGCGATCATGTGGATCATGTGCGGCCTCTGCGCGATCGGACTCACCGGCCTCGCGTTCGCCCCGACGCTCGCACTCGGCCTGTGGCTGCCGCTGCTCGGCCTCGGGCTCGGCGGAGGGCAGGCGCTCCCCGCCGTGCTCTACGCGCACCGCGGCACAGACGGATCCCACACCGCCGCCCTCTCCTCGTTCGCGCAGGCGGGCGGCTTCGTGATCGCGGCGGCCGGTCCCGTCCTGCTGCCGGCCGGTGAGCGCTTGACCGGCTCGTGGCTGCTACCGCTGCTGCTGCTCGCGGCGCTGTGCCTGCTCAACGTTCCACTCAGCCATCGGGGTGCGCTCGCGACCCGAGCCGCCTGACCCGGCACGCAGACGTGCCACGGCCACGCACCACCGCATCTCGTAGAGGTCCGTCTCGAGCACCTCGCGCCCGCAACCGGGCGATGCCCGCTTCGCGCAGGGTGCCGCCGAGCGAGCGCGGCTCCGGATGCGCGCTCAGCCACAGCACCGTCCGCCCCGGCCGCTCGGCGTCGGGCCGCGATCGCTCGGTCGCGTGCGCAGTGGTCGCCCCCTCGGACGTCGGTGCCGTCATGTCCATGCGTCGATGCGTCGATGCGGGACCGGCCTCCGTGACCAGCGCGTCGTACGAGAGGCCACGACCCGATCGGCCACGGCACGATGAGCCACAGCCCGGAGACTGTCAGGGCGCACTCACCGTGCCGCGGTGGCGCGACGCGAACGGTGGGAGCGGACGGGCCCGCGCGACACCCTCAGCGCGCGAGGCGCTCTTCCAGGGCGTATCGAACGGTCGGCCACTCCACGTCGATGATCGAGAACACGACCGTGTCGCGCACCGTGCCGTTCTCGAAGAGGGTGTGGTTGCGCAGCACGCCGTCCTGCTTCGCCCCGAGCTTCTCGATCGCCGCGCGCGACTGCCGGTTGTACCAGTGGGTACGGAACTCGACGGCCATGCAGCCGAGCTCGTCGAAGGCACGTTCGAGCAGCAACAGCTTCGCCGCCGGATTGATCTTCGTGCGCTGCGCGTCCCGCCCGAGCCACGTGGAACCGATCTCCAGACGCCGGTTCTGCGGCTCGAGGTGCAGATAGCTCGTCATCCCGACCGCGCGACCCGTCGCCGGGTCGATGATCGCCCACGGTGCGACCAACCCGCCCACATGACTCGCGAGGCGCTGTTCGATCGCCTCGGCCATGCCGTCGGGTGACGGAATGTGCGTGTACCACATGCGCCACAGCTCACCATCGACCACCGCCTCCGCGAGATCGTCGCGATGCGACGCCGTGAGCGGCTCCAGTCGCACGAACGCGTTCTCGAGCGGCACCGGATCGGAGAAGGTCATGCCGTGCACTCTAGACCAGGCCCGATCGTGCCGGTCATGCTCCGGCCGACAGAGATCCCCCGCCCGGATTCGGGCGCGACCACCACATCGGACGGGTCCGGCGGTGTGTTCCCTGGAACGGCAAGCAGAATGCGCAACGGACGCGTGACGGCTCGGAGCACACCCCGCTCCGCCGCGAACGGACGACACCGGCACGAGCGAACGGACGGAAGCATGGCGAGATTCCTCTTCCTGACGTGGGATGGCGGTGGCACGACCGTGCCCGTCGTCGCGCTCGGACGTGCACTGCGCGAGCGCGGGCACGACGTGACCGCCATGGGTCACACGGTGCAGGCCCCTCGGTTCGCCGACGACGGTCTGCCGTTCATCGCCTATCCCCGCGCAAGCGGCTTCACGGTCACGGCCTCCCCCGCGAATCTCCTCGCGCTCATGCGGAATCGCGACGCCGCGAGCGACGTGCGCGAGCGGCTCCGGACGACGCCGGTCGACCTCGTCGTTGGCGATCCGCTCCTCGTGTCGACCCTGTGCGCGGTCCAGGATGCGGGTGCTCGATACGTGCTCCTCGAGTCGACGTTCGATTCGCTCCTGCGCGTGCGGCTGCGAGGCTCGGCACCACTGCTGCGGCTCGCCGCACTGCCCGTCCGCCGTGCGCTCGACGGGGCGGCGGCGACGATCGTGGCCTCGGTCGCCGAGTTGGACTCGCGAGCCGGTGCCGACGCGATCCACATCGGTCCCGTCACGACCGCCACGGCGGCGCACGCGGACGAGCCCACCCTGCTCCTGAGCCTCAGCACGTTCGGGTTCCCGGCGCTCATCGGAACATGGCAGCGGGTCCTGGACGCCGTCGCGCCGCTCCCGGTGCGGGCGATCGCGACGACGGGGCCCGCGCTCGATCCCGCCGAGCTGGCCGTTCCGGCGAACGTCGAGGTGCGCCGCTGGGCAGATCACGCCGCCGTCATGCCGAACGTTTCGGCGGCCGTCACCCACGGCGGGCACGGCACGACGATCGCGGCACTCGCGCACGGTCTGCCCGTGCTCGTGCTCCCGCTCGACGATCAATCCGATCAACCGGGGATCGGCCACATCGTCGAACGCGCGGGCGTCGGGCTCTCGCGCTCACGGCGGTCGTCTCCCGCGCGGATCCGCGAGTCGATCGAGCGCCTGCTGCACGACGGCGCGCTCCGGCAGCGGGCCGTGGCACTCGGCGCCCGCATCCGCGCGACCGGCGGAGCAGCCGCGGGAGCGGATGCGCTCATCGACGCGGCGGCTCGACCGTGAGTTCGAGGTGCAGCATCGGGTACGGTCGCCCCTCCGCGTCGCTTGCGCTGCGCCCCACTGCGACGAAACCGCGACGCCGATAGAACCGACGCGCGGTCTCGTTCTGCTCGTTGACGTCGACATGCGTCACGCCGAACCGGGCAACGGCCTCGCCGAGGAGCGCGCTACCGACGCCGCGGCCGTGGGCCGTGTCGGACACGAACAGCATTTCGAGACGGTCGTCGGCGATGCCCGCGAAGCCGAGCGGGATCGTGTCGCGTTCCGCCACGAGCACGGTCACCGACGGCAGATAGTCGGTCGCCATCCGTGCCTCGATCTTCTCGAGATCACCCGGCCGGAGGAAATGGTGTGTGCTCGTGACGACGGTTCGCCTGATCCGAACGAGCGCGGGAGCGTCACTCGCTCCTCGTCCGTCACGAATGACGAGCTGCGATCCGGTTCCCTGCACCGTTCCAGTTTCGCACCACGCCGTCGCACGCCCACGAACGATCCCTCGCGGAGCGACCCTCGTGTCTCGAGCCACGCGTGTGAGGTGGGCCAGGTGCGAGCTGTTCCACGTCACTCGTGCGTGGCTTGCGGTCAATCGTGCCCGGCGACCCGCGCGACGGCACCGTCAACCCATGCGTCGACCTCACGCAGCGACCGGAGACGAACGATGACGGGGCGCGGCGACGAATGCCGGAGGTCGGCCACGAGCGCGGCGGGCTTGCCCCGCGTCGCGATGCCCCAGCGGATGATGTGGTCGCGGTTCGAGACGATGCTCCACAGCGACGGCTCGCGGTTCTCGTTCCAGAGCACCTCTCGTCGCGCGCTCCGCCTGACGGTCCGTCGGACGAGGCGCGGCAGCGTCACGGTCCAGAACGGCAGATCGAGCCACACGAGCAGGTCTGCGCGCTCGGCGAGCAGCGGCCGCGCGCTCGAGTACTGCCACTCGGTCACCCATGCGGCGCGCGCGACGAGCTCGCGGACGTCGTCGAGGAACCGCTCGCGCGGCGTCCATCCGGGGCCGTGGAAGAGCCCGTCGATCTCGGTGTATAGGAGCCCCAACTCGGCGCCGATTCGCTTCGCGAGCGTCGACTTCCCGACCCCGGAGACCCCGGCCACGACGACGCGCTGCGGCCTGAATGGCAGTGCATGGTCGAACGGTAGATCGTCCCTCACGTCACGACCCGTGTCCCGAGCTCGCCGAGGCCGTCGACGAGCGCGTCGGTGAGGCGCAGTGCGAGGGTCCCGTCGGGGTCGAGGTCGGGGTCGAACACCGTCACCGACGCGCCGACGGCCTCGGGTGCGAGCGCGCGCAGGAGCGCGACGAGTTCATCGACGCCGAGGCCACCCGGGGCCGGACTGTCGACGGCCGGCATCACACTCGGGTCGAGCACGTCGACGTCGAGCTGCAGCCAGTACGCCGGCGCCGATGTGGCGCGGATCCGGTCGGCGACGGCCCGGACGTTCTCGCGCGTCACGTCGGCGGCGGGGATCACGAGGCCGATCCTGCGGCGGACCTCGTCGGCGTACTCGTCGTCGCCGCGGTGTCCGAGGTGGGAGACGCGGGCGGCCCGGAAGTAGGGTCGCAGCCCGTCGATGTCGGCGATCGCGTCGGTGTGTGCGCCGATCGCGGCCGCGAGATCCTCGCCCGCGACGCTCCCGATCGTCCGGCTGTTGCCGGGGTGGCGGAAGTCGGTGTGGCCGTCGATGTGCACGAGCCCGGTCCCACCACGCCGCGCCGTCGCGATTCCCGCGGCGAGCAGGATGCTGCAATCACCACCGATGACGAGCGGCGCGTGCCCGGCATCGAGCACGCTCGCGATCCGCCCCGCGAGTCGTCGGGAGTGGACGACGAGCTGTTCCTGATTGCGGACGACGTCCGTGGGGCGTGACCCGTCGTCGTCGACGTAGCGGCCGGGCAGGACGACTCCGGCGTCGACGGCGCCGCGTTGCCCGAGCCGACGGAACAACCCCGCCTCACGGAGCGCCTCGGGGGCTTTCGCGGTGCCTGGGACGCTGCGCGGTCGCGGCGGCCGCAGCCCGAGGTTGCTGGGCGCGGCGACGAGCCCGATCATGCCGCGCGCCTCGCGCGTCCGTCGCCTGCCGGTCCGCGGTCGGGCTGCGAGGCCCGCGGGGTGAGCGGCCGAGCGCACCCGGTCCGCATCGGCCGTGCTCCTCGTCGCCGATCGTCGTGCGCGAACGAGGCGACAAGACGGCCGGCGTCACCGTCGTGGGGCACCGAGCGCATGCACACACGCTGTCACAGGAAGATGTGCCGGACAAGGGATGTGGCGCTCGATAACGGCCCCCGGCGGCGGCTCGTACACTCCAGGGGTGCTGCGAATCGTGCCCGCCTCGCTCGACGACCCGATCGTCGTCGGCTTCATCGAGGCGCATCTGCGTGAACTCGCGCCGCAATCGCCCGTCGAGAGCCAGCACGCGCTCGGTACCGACGCCCTCCGGGCACCGGGCGTGCGCGTGTGGGCGGCGCTGGACGAGCGTGACGTCGTCGGGACGGTCGCACTCGCTCCGCTGGGGGACGGGCACGAGGAACTCAAGAGCATGCGCACCGACCCGTCCCGCAGGGGTGCGGGGATCGGCGCGAGCATCCTCACGCACGCACTCGACGACGCGCGTGGCCGCGGCATCGCCCGGGTCTCACTCGTGACGGGGAGCGCGGCGTACTTCGCCCCGGCCCGCAGGCTGTACCGACGCTTCGGATTCCGCGAGTGCCGCCCCTTCGGCTCGTACGCGGACGATCCACACAGTGCGTACTTCACGCTCGACCTCGGCGTGGATCGGCGCGCGCCAGGGCGCTCGACCCCCGCCTGAGGTCGTCGGCGAGCGGCGACCACCCGGCGGCCGTGCGGACGTCGGAGGCGGGTCGTCCCACCATCCTCCTCCGTCCCCGGCCACCGACTGCGGTCCGGCCGGTGAGCGGTCAGTCCGGGAGCGCGACGAGCACCGGATCGAGGTCGAGGCCGAGGTGCGAGACGATCGCGCGGTACTCCGCGAGCGGATGGGCGTCGGACGCCGTCGCGACGCTCAGGAGGCGGCCGCCCCCCGCACGCGCGAGCGGTTCGAACGCCGCCACGACGTCGTCGGCGGGGTCGAAGAACGCCAGCTCGGGAGCGGCCGCGACGAACGCGTCCGCGAGCCACGGCAGGTGCGTGCTCGAGAGCGTGATGCCGCCGAGTGCGGGAAACCGGACGCGAAGGCGCTCCAGGAAGGCGCGGACCTGACCGTCGACGGCCCCGTCCCGGAGGAACGACCCGTCCTCGACGAGCGCGATGAGTTCGTCGGCGACGACCGGGACGACGCGGTTCGCCCGACCACCCGCCTCGGCATCGATATGGGCCCGCAGCGCGGGACTGCCGATCATCACGCCCGCGCCCGCCACCGCGAGGAGCGCGGTCGGAGGGAGCGCGTCCAACGCCGCCGCGATGGGCGGCTTCACGCCGAGGACGGGTACCTGGGCCCGTGCTCGCAGGCCGTCGAGCACGGTCACGCTCGGGGCGTTCGACGCGAGGACGACGCTCTCCGCGCCCATTTCGACGAGGCCTCGCGTCGCCCGGACGACCGACTCGAGCAGCTCCTTCTCGGTCTTCGCGCCGTACGGGAAGCTCGCGCGGTCGGCGAGATGGATCACGTCCTGCTGTGGATATCGGGCGCGAATGCGTCGGACGAGGTCGAAGCTCCCCACGCCGCCGTCGAAGACACCGACCGGGTGCCGGAGCTCGGTCGCGGACGGGACGGGCGCGTTGATCATCAGCCCAGTATCCCGCCGCCTCGCGTCGTCGGAGTTCGTCTGCGCATCCGGCGCTCGCGGGCCTCGTGCTCATCGCCCCGTGCACGTCGACGACGTTCAGTACCGGCGTCCGACGTGACCGGCGACGCCCGCGAGCGTCGGGATCCAACTGAAGCAGAACACCCATCCGCCGACGTAGGACTCGTCGAGGGCATCGAGCGCGACGTACCCGAGGAAGGTTCCCAGTGTGCCGAGGAGGATCAGCACGCCGCCGGTGATCGCGGCCCACGCGAGCCTGCCGCGGGCGAGACCGACTCCCGCCGCCGCGAGGCAGAGGATTCCGCCGATGAACGCGAGGGCGAACGCGATCGTCATCGTGATGCCGTAGCTGCGGCCCGCGGCGATGTTCACCGCGATCTGCTGTCAGCCGTTCCAGACCTCGTCCCCCACGAGCGAGCCGCCGATGTTCCACGGCATGAACGTGGCGATCACGGTGGTCGCGACACCGACGACGAGCAGCACCGAACTGGCGACGAGCGGTCGACCCCGCGGTGTCGTCGGGGTCGACGGGGCCGGTGGAGTCGCGTCGATGCGCTCGCGCACCCCGTCGTGGTCCTGCTGCGTGCTCGGTCGGTTCATGCGTTCGTCCCCAGGTACTCATCGGCGCGTCCCGCTCCGGCCCCCGCCGGATGGTGCGCCGGACGCAGGTCGCGACGACCGCGTGCGCACCGGCTGCGCCGGGCAACGGTATCGGGGAGTCACCGCGCACGCCAAGCCCCCGTTTCCCGGGCGACACCCGGCGGTCGCGGGCGACGGCTCACTCCGCGCCGAACGCGTCGAGGAACGTCGTCACGCCGGAGCGGACCGGCTCGACCGTGTCCTCGGGCCGCATCCGCACGGCACCGAATCCGCTGCGGATCAGCAGGTCGTCCGACACGAGCGCCATGAGGTGACGCGCTGCCCGGTCGGGATCGTCGATGCGCAACAGGCCCACGGCGGCGATCTGTGCGAGCTTGCCGGCGAGGCGGTCGATCGTCCGCTCGCGGTTCGTGTCGCGGATGTCGTCGAGCAGCTCGGGGAAGCGCTGTCGCTCCGCGAGTTGCAGCCGCATGACCGCTACGCCGTCCTCGTCGAGGAGACAGCCGACGAGAGCCCCGCCGATGCGTTCGAGCTCGGCCCGCAGATCGTCGGGTCGGACGTCGATCGAGTCGATGACGTCCCCGACCCTCGCGTTCGACTGCGCCGATGCGGCAGCGATCGCCTCCGAGAAGAGCGTCGCCTTGTCGCCGAAGTGGTTGTAGACCGTGGGTTTGGCGGCACCGGCGGTACGGGCGATCTCGTCGACGCTCGCGTCGGCGTACCCCTCGCGCCCGAACACGGTCAGCGCGGCGTCGAGGATGGACGCTCGCTTGCTCGACCCCGCCGCGGCGCCCGACTTCCTCATGTAACGAGTCTACCGGGCGGTCCGATTCGTTGAACTCATGCGTATAGTGAACTCATGAGTTCAATAAAGAGAACCGACAAGACAGTCTCCGGTTCGGCGAGCCTGCTCGCCGTCGCCGCGGTCGTCGTCCCGGGCGGCGTCCTCTCGCTCGTGTCGGCGACGATCATCGGCATCGCGGTGCCCGACCTCACGGCCGAGTTCTCCGCAGCCGCGGGGAGCGTGCACTGGACCGCGACCGCCGCGCTGCTCGCAGCGGGTGTCGCGATCCCGCTCAGCGGCTGGGCGTCGTCTCGCTTCGGCATGCGCCGCACCTGGCTCGTCGCCGTCCTCCTGTTCACGGTCGGGTCGCTGTCCGTCGCGCTCGCGCCGAGCGTCCCGGCGCTGATCGCGTTCCGCGCCCTGCAGGGACTCGGGGCCGGTGCGCTCGAACCGATCATGCTGTCGGCGCTCGCGCGGTCCGCGGGCCCGGCTCGCATGGGGCGCGTCATGGGGGCCGCCGGTGCGGCGATGTCGACTGGCCCGCGGCTCGGCCCGCTCATCGGTGGCCTCGTGATCGGTTCGGTCGGGTGGCGCTGTATCTTCGTCGGCATCGCGATCGCCGCGGCTCTCGTCCTCGTCGCGTCCTGGTTCGCGCTCCCCCGCGACGGCGTGGATGTCCGGACCACGTTCGACCTGACGGGCCTCGTCCTCCTCGCGGGAACGTCCGTGACCCTGCTGACGGGATTCTCTCGCGCATCCGGTGGGGAGGGCGTCGACCTCGTCACCGTGGCCACGCTCACGCTGGGCGCGGCCCTGCTCGTCGCACTCGTCCTATGGCTACGCCGCCGCGGCGAACGCGCGATCGTCGACGCACGCACGTTCGGTACGCCAGGATTCGTGCCCGGCGTCGTCGTGATGACGCTCGTCGGCGCGGCCATCTACCCGCTGCTGTTCGGCCTGCCTCAGTTCTATCGGGATGCCGTGGGGCTGCCCCCGCTCGCCGCGGGTGCGCTCATCGCCCCGTACGCCCTCGGCACGCTCGCCGCGATGCCCGTCACCGGGTTCCTGAGCGATCGGATCGGGGCGACTCGCCTCGTGCTCGTCGGCGCGGGCGTGACGTTCGCCGCGGGGACCGCCTTCGCGTTCGCCGGCACGACGGCTCCCGTCTGGTGGTACATCGTGCTCTCGCTGCTCATCGGGCTCGGCACGGGGTCGATCGGCGGGCCGACGGTCGGGGCGACGTACCGGGGACTCCCGCAGGAGATGATCCCGAGCGGGAGCACGATCCTGTTCGTCGCGAACCAGTTGGGCGGCGCGCTCGGTGTCGCCCTCTTCGCGGGCATCACCCGACTCGCGGGTGGCGGCACCTGGACCGCGACACTCGGCGCCGTGCCGATGCTGCTCCCGGCCGTCGCGTGCATCGGCATCGGCGTCGCCGCGCTGCGGCTCGAACGGGCCGGTGGACTGTCGAGCGGGATCCGCCGTGCAACCGCGAAGGATGGAAAGCGGCGACGAGCGTCGGCGCTCGGCGAGCATTCCGGTCTTATGAGCGCCGGGCGCCGACACCCCGAGCGCACACCGGAGAGGGCGGTTCAGCATCGCGGGGCGTCGACACGGACACCCGTCGAGGACGGGAGTCCAGGCCGCGCGACCCTCAGGGCGTGGCCGGGTCGTCCGCGAGGAGCGCGTCGATCTGCCCGATCGCCTGCTTCATACCCTCCTCCTGGCCCATCGCGAGCAACTGTTCGAACTGCTCGAGCGAGGCGAATTGCGACACGATCGTGAAGCGTGCGCCCGTCGCGGTCGCTTCGAAGTCGACGATGAACTCACCGGGCGCGGGCATCTCCGGGTCCGGGTTGCCCTCGGCATCACCGAAGCCGTCCTCGATGCGCAGCCGAACGGGCTCCGCGATCTCGAGGAAGTGCCACCAGCCGTAGTGGCGGTCACCCTCCGGCCCCTCCATGAAGTAGATGGACGTGCCCGGCACGCCGAAATCGTGCCGGGTGAACGTCGCCGGGTAGCCGGGAGGGCCCCACCAGCGCTGCAACTGCTCCCGGTCGGCCCAGAGCTGCCACAGCCGCTCCACGCTCGCCGCCGGGAACTCGGCATTCACCGTCAGGGTGAGTGCGTCCACGTCCTTCGTCGAGCTGATCTCCGCCATCATGCGTTCCCTTCGTCGAGGATGCGCTGCATCCGGTCGATGCGGCCGTGCCACAGTTGCTCGTAGTCGTCGAGGAGTCGCCGTGCCCGCGCGATGGCCTGCGGCCGCGCGTGCACGATCTGCTCTCGTCCGCGGCGCTCCTTGGCGACGAGCGCCGCGCGTTCCAGCACCGCAACGTGCTTCTGGACCGCGGCGAAGCTCATCTCGTAGTGCTCCGCGACCTCCGACACGCTCTGTGCGCGCACGATGACGCGCGTCACGATGTCGCGCCGCGTCGCGTCGGAGAGCGCCTGGAAGATCGCGTCCACCTCGGCCTCGTCGAGCTCAGTTCGTACAACCATTTGGTTGTACATTACGAGACGGTTCGCCGTTGCGCAAGCCCTCGTCGCCGCGAGCGACTCGAACAGCAGCGCGCTTGTCGGCGGACCGACTGAAGACGAGGAATGCGATCCCCGTCGCCGCGACGAGGACGACCATCGCTCCGCCTGCTGCGACGAGTCCGTCGCGGTAGACCCACGGCTCGCCCGCACCCCCGGACGCGATCAGCTCCCCGACCGGGCCGGGAAGCGCAGCAGTGACGACGGCCGCCAGGATCGCCGCGTACAGCGCGACGAACACCGCTTCGGAACCGATGCGAACGAGGTTGACGACTCCGGACGCGGCCCCAGCCCGTTCGGCGGGGACGGCGGCGAGTGCTTCCGCGTCGACGAACCCCAAGGGAAGTCCGAAGCCGAGGCCGAGCAGGATCATCGGCGCGACACCTGCCATGACCGGCAGGTCGGGCCGGAGCAACACGAGCACCCCGATGCCACCGAGCAGCAAGCAGGCGAGCGAGGTGACGACCACGCCGGTGGTGGTGATCCGCGTTCGCTCCAGGAGTCGATGGACGACGATCGGTGCGATGAGTACCGGGACGGTCATGACCAGCATGAGCGCACCGGTCACGCCGGCCTCGAGGCCGTGAACAGCGCCGATTGCGCTCGGCAGGTACGTCAGGAAGGTGACGAACCCGATGGCCCCGGCGACCGGAACGAGCGTCATGGCAACGAACCCCGGCGCCCTGAGCGCGGAGAAATCCAGGATCGCCCGGAGGGAGGTGCTTCCACGGCCGAGCACGGGCAGTTTCACCGTCCCGATGAGGGCGACCAGCAGGACGACCGCGTGTGCAGCGAAGATCCCCCGCCATCCCCACACCGACAGGAGCAGGCCGGATACCGCTGGGCCGGCGGCGAGCCCGAGGCCGTTGACCGTGCCGAACAGCACGAACGCCTTCGCCCTGGCCTTTCCCTGGAACAGGTGACTGAGAAGCGGGGCCGCACCGGTCAGCACGGCCGCCGAACCGATGCCCGCGATGACACGGCCCACGTCCAGGATTCCGATCGTGGGGGCGATGGCACTGATCGCACCCCCGGCCGCGGCGACGGCGATCCCGATCCGGAACGAGCGGGTGTAGCCGATCCTGTCGGACCAGACACCCCAAGCGATCGCGCAGATGGCGAAGGCGAGATTGAAGCCGTTGACCACCCACTGCAGGGGAGCCGGAGCGGAGCCCAGCTCGGCCGCGATCGTGGGGAGCGCGATGGCGGTGCCGGAGATGGACAACGGGATGACGAACTGGGCCAGCAGGATCACGGCCAGCGACAGTCTGGGGCGGGGCATGGGCTCTTCCTAGGTTCGACACACGCAATAGGTTCTATATTGATCGAACCTAGGCTGACATGTCATCGAGGTACCATGCAAGTAGAACCTCGGTGGTGCGACGAGCGAAGGACGTGGCGATGACGAGCACAGCAGGACTCGTGGAGCCGGGCGACATCGAGCTCGGCGCGGTGCTGTCGGCGCTCGCGGACCCGAACCGCCGCCGCGTCGTTCGAGATCTGGTGAACGGTGCGGACGACAACGAGCGGTCGTGCACGAGCTTCGGTCTCGACCTGTCGAAATCCGCCCGCAGCCATCACTTCAAGGTGCTCCGTGAAGCGGGGCTGGTGCGCCAGGTCGATCGGGGCAACCGCAGTGGCGTGACACTTCGCAGAGACGACGTCGAGCGCCGCTTCCCAGGTCTTCTCGCACTGATCGGAAACGAGTCCGACGACTGACCCGCACCGCGCGGGTGCGAATCGCCCGACGAGGAGCTCACACCCACGCTCGCCGAACGCCCAAGACGGGCCCGGCGATGCTCGCCCGAAACGCGGTGACGACCACGACCACCGCCACGAGCGGAAGGCCCATCGCTGCGGCGACCGACCCGAGCCGGGCCGGTGGGCTCGGAACTCACCACGACAACGGCGATCCACTCACGCCCAACAGCGCGCCCCCTCGCGGGCGGTGCCGAGCGATGCGGGAGGGACCAGCGGCGGACACCCACTCCTTCTCGGCGGCCGCCGCGCAGGCCGAGGCCGCGCCCGACCGTCGACGGAACGATCGGATCGGCGGGGCCGATGGCCCCCGCCGATCCGATCGACGAGACGTCCGTCCCGATCAGGGCACCCGGTCAGGAGTCCTCACCCACCGCCTCGGCGACCTGTCCCCGCACGGGACCGTCCGTGTTCGGCTTCCAGCCGAGCGCGGGCGCGACGTGCGTCGCGAAGTTGTCGAGGACGCGCACATTGAAGTCGACGCCCAGTTGACTCGGTGTACCTTATCCTGGAGCAGGGTCAAGGGCAGGGGGTAGGTCATGGCAGGCAGGGCAGCCATCTACACGCGCATCTCGCGGGACAGTTCCGGGGATGGGGAGGGGGTGGCCAGGCAGGAGGAGCTTTGCAGGGCCTTGGCGGAGGCTCAGGGGCTCGAAGTAGCGGAGGTGTTCTCAGACAACGACCTCGGGGCCTCAACCAGAACTCATGCCAGCAAGGTCCGCCACGCCTATGCGGCCATGCTGGATGCAGCCAGGGCAGGACAGTTTGATGCCATCCTGGCCTATTCCAACTCCAGGCTTACCAGGCGCATGGCTGAGTTGGAGGGCCTAATCTCGCTCGTTGAAGAAACAGGTGTGCAAATAAGCACGGTCGCATCAGGCAAATACAATCTCGCAACTTCGGACGGCAGGGTGATTGCTCGCATCCTTGCCAGCATTGATGCCGGGGAATCAGAGAGGATTTCCGAGCGCCAGATTGCCGCATTCAGGGCGAATGCCGCCCAGGGAAAGCCCAAGCTCATGCGGCAGAGGGCCTTTGGTTTTGAGCAAGATGGAATCACTCACATCCCGCACGAGGCCGGGCTTATTCGGGAAGCGATGGAGAGATTCAGGCAGGGTGCCACCATCACTAGTGTGGTGAATGATTGGAACTCTAAGGGCATAGCGACTGCGACCGGAGGAACTTGGGTGACCACTACTCTCAAACGGGCAGTACTGGGCTGGAAATCCGCAGGAATAATTACATACCATAGGCAGCCCATGCGCGACGAAGCGGGACACTACGTAAGGGGCGCGTGGGACCCAATCATCTCCCCGGAGGAGCGGGAACAGGCACTCGCCATGCTCTCCCAAAAAGCAAGGAAGAAAGTCAGGCATGCCAAGTGGATGCTCTCAGGTTTGACCCTCTGCGGAGTCTGTGGCGCAAAAATGTATGGAAGCTTGGGCGCTCCGGGCCGGGGTATGGATTCGTACGCTTGCAAAAGTTCGTGTGTAATTATGAATGCCCGGGACTTGGAATCCTTCGTTCAACAGGCCCTGGCTCTGCACCTCCAGGAAGTGTATTTGCATGGGAGCCGCCAAATCGATTCTCCCCTACCGGAGGAACAGTCATGGCCTGGTGATGAGCAAATAGCCCGTCTGGATAGCCAGATTTCTGCGATTTTCAAAGCTTGGGAGGAAGGCATCCTCAGCCAGGAGATGGCCTTTGCCCAGGCCGCCCGCCTTGATAAAGAGCGCGACTCGCTGCGTCAGCAGAGGGAGAACTTCTTGGTGGATTCCATCAGGCCTTCGCCAGTTTCCGCCAGCATTGAAGAGATTCTTGCTTTCATTGAAGGCTCTGTCGTGCAGGAGCTGGGGAGCTACTCTGACCCCGCGCCCGGTCTGGTGGCGGCCCGCGATGAAGACTATGAGAAGAAAACGCTGGTCCTGCGGGCCGAATTGGCGTCTGTGACTGTGGCCAAGGGGGTGAAGGGGCGGAGGAGTACCCCTCAATCTGTCATGGACAGACTCACCTTTGCTTGGAGGGATGGCACTCGGGAGCGGCTAAATCCGCGCCTGGCCATGGGGGAGAGTCCCTTCGTCCCTGTCTCTGACTGACCAAGCACGGGACCCCCACCGCTCTCCTCTGCGGTGGGGGTCCTTGGTCCATCTGGTGGCAGTTCCTCCGGGTGGGGGCGTCAGCGGGCCTGGGAGCGCCTGAGCGCGGCCATCATCTGCTCTGCCCGGGATTCCTCGGCAGAGACTGGCCTGGGCCCTCCAGCGGCCTCTTGGAGGCTCACTCCCTTGGCCAGGGAGGGAGCGGCCGGGGTGGGTGCGTAGGGGGCAGGAACGGGCGCCACGGGGGAGCTGGGAGCGGTGGCAATGCCCTTGCCTGGGTGGCGCTGGATGAGGGCCGCGATTTCCGCATCGCTGGTGTAGGCAAAGCGGATTTTCTCAGGCTCCCCTGTGGGCCCAAGCATGTAGCCCATGCCCGCCGTCCGATACTGGTTGGCCTGATTCGCGGGGGCGATGATGGTTGAATCAAACCCTTGAGCAGCCGCACCCGCCCCTAGGAAGAGGTCGTTGTAGTAGACGGATGGCTGCCTTAGAACTATGGCATTTCCGATGTTTGGTCGCATCCAACCAAGGATGGATTTGTCGGCATTCTGAGTCGCACCAACCACGAAAATGTTGAGGGAGCGACCCATAGCCATAATCTTGGTTAGCTGATTGATAGAGGCGCTCTGGCGGTTGGTTTGCAGGTCGCCAACCAGCGAAAGAATCTCATCAATCATTAGGATTACGATGGGATGCGTCTTAGATGGTTTCATTTGCCGACCGAGTTGACCTTTCGATAGGTTCATCGGATTAGCCTTGGAGCGCTTCGTCAGCAGGCCCTCGATGTGGCCAATTAGTTGCACAGATTCCTGCATGCCGTAAACAACATCTTTGAACAACCAGCTCCCCTCATAGGGCCTTAGTTCTGACCTTTTTGGGTCGATGCCATAGAATTCCACCACACCTTGTTCCACGAATTCGGCCTCCTGAAAGATGATGTCGTTCAATGGCGAACTCTTACCGCTGCCTGTGGTTCCAAGAATCAAGGTGTGGTGTAGCGGTAAGCCCCGGGGTTCCATTTGGGCATTGATGCAAATGGGTAGCAAGTAAGGGGATTTTGCTGGGTTCTCCATGAGAAAGTCAGCTCCAATTTTCTCCTTCATGAGGGCATCAACTGGAGCTGTCCTGTGTGCCTGGTAGGCCATGCCCCTACCACCCCGATGACCGGGGATGGGGCTGAGGTCCACCAGGTCCAGTTGGGATGAAATCTTGCCCTCAATCCTCGCAATCTCATCCGCTGAGTGTCCGTGCAGGTCAATGCTGATTTCGAAGTGCTGCGAATCATCTCCGCCGCCAAATTGCTTGTCAAGGGGTGCCAGGGTGATTTGCTTGGCTAGCTCCCGGATTTGCCCGGTTGCATCTAGCTTTTTCCCCCTGGCCATGCCTCGATTGGCCTTGATGCTGGCCTTTACCGCACGGGGATAGGGTGAAAGCCAGGCCGCACCGAATCCCATGGTTCCTTTCTCCTTTTCCTGGTCCGTGAGGTCCCTGATGAAATTGCTGGCCGGGGCGAAAAGCTCCCGGAGGCCGGAGCTGGCCAGGAGTATGCTCTGGGCCCTGAATAGGGGTCTAGATTGCATCGCGAACCATGTACTTGGGTTGAAGTTCCGGGTTCCGGAGTAGTTCTTCCAGCGGGCAAATCCCCTGATGACCATGGGCAATAGGATGCGGATGGCCAGGATTGCAATGGCCAAGGCGATTGCGATGGCCCAGAGATTTGGGGCAATCCACAGGTCGTAAAGAGAGTAAATAGTGTCCAACATGATGTTTCCTCCGTTCTGTTCTTCGATGGTTTTCTCAGGCCAAATTGATGCGGCGATTTTCCGCATATGGGGTGCCATCGCGATGCTTCAATGGCAGGATTAGAAGCTTCCCAGAGCTGATGAGGCCATGATTTCCGGCCGCATCCACTTTCTTCAAGAGGGTTGGGATTTGAGTGCCAATGGTGAAATAGATGGCCCTGCCGTAGGTCAATCCCTCCCGCAATTCCGCTGCCAGGGTGGCCAGGATGGATTCGTATTCCTGCCAGCTCTTCTTACTCAACTCAACTTCGATTAGGAGATTCGCAGAGCGGATTTCATCTCCATTGGAAGGGATTCGAGCGGCCAAATCCGGCTGGTGAATGGGCTTGAGAATCGAGTTTTCATAGGGTTTGAAACCCAGGGTCCAGAGCATGGGCTCTGCTTCCAAGACATCGCCCAGAGCCATTTGCCCCTGGGCCACCTGCTCAAATCTGGCCTCCATGGTGGCGGTGCGGAGAGGGCCAAATTCGCTGGGTTGCCCCTTCTTCTTGGCTTCCCTGAGAGCAGATTTCACAGGCTCAAAAGCACTCCTCATTTCCTTTTCGGAAACCAATGCATCCAGGCTGAGGGGCGCGATTCCGAGAAGATTCTTGAAGAATCCGGCTGGGGAATAGAGCTGGGCGGCCACCTGGGCGATGGCGGAAAAATGGGCTGCCCGGGTCTTGGCGACGCCTTGCAGCGTGGCTATGGGGGCTGTGTCGTAGCCTGTCGAACCAAGAATCTCGAGGCCCTCTGAAGTGATGGAGTAGTAGTTTTCCTGGGCTGCGGGGTCCCTGTGCCAGGTGAGAATTCCCATGCGCCGGAGCTTCTTCAATGTTGCTTCCACACCGCCAATTGCCCTCAGGGTGCCAGCCTTGTGGAAGGGGTTGGCCTGGCGCACCTGGAGCATGCTCATTGCCTCCAGGGTGGCTCCAGGGAACTTCGCCAGGAAGGCCATCAGCTCCAAATTGCCAGGAGAGATTTCTGGTTGGCGGCGCTTGGTGGGCATGGTCTTTGCTGCAACATTTACGGGAGTAGGTTGCGCGAGAGGGGTCTGAATTTCCTCTGGGGATTCATCCAATAGTTCTGCCAGTAGGTCGGTTGGTTCAATCATTTTTGCCTCCAGTTTGGGGGCTCTTCGGACATTCGGTGGGGGTGAGGCTCGCCGGGTGATGGTCGGCGGGTAGGGGTCGAGGTCCCCGAGGATCAGTAGCGCCAACTGCTGCTCCAACCGAGGACCTCGACGTGTCTCACGATAGTTCGGGGTGCGCTGACGCGTGCTCCGCCGCCTGCCCGTGTTCCCGCTGCGACTTGCTGCTCGGCCTCGATGGGGTCCATGTCGAGGACGTTGACCGCCGTGACGGGCTGCTGATCGTGACCGTCTCGAGCCCGGCGGCACCGACCGGCTGCCCGTCGTGCGGGGTCGTCGCGACCGGCCGCGGACGTCGCCGACGGGTGCTTCATGATGTGCCCGGCGTGACGCGGGTGCGGATCGTGTGGCGGCAGCGGGTCTGGCGGTGCGACGAGGTGGGATGCGTGCGACGGACGTTCGTGGAGCAGCTCCCGGGTCTGGTGGCCCGGCGCGGGTCGATCACCACGCGCGCCGTCGGCTGGGCGATCGGGCAGCTGCGCCGCGAGCACGCCACCGTGCACGGTATCGCCCGTCAGCTCGGAACGTCGTGGAAGACGGTGTGGCGGGCCGTCGAGCCCGAGCTGGTCAAACTGGCTGAGGACGAGTCCCGGTTCGAGAACGTCACCACCCTCGGCGTCGATGAGCACATCTGGCATCACGTCGACCCCCGAAAGCGCGGCCCGAAGGAACTGACCGGGATGGTCGATCTCAGCCGCGACAGCACCGGAAAGACGCGGGCCAGGCTGCTCGACCTCGTGCCCGGCCGCTCCGGGAAGGCCTACGCGTCCTGGCTCGCAGACCGCGGCGAAGCGTTCCGGAAGAACGTGCAGGTCGCAGCTCTTGACCCGTTCGCCGGCTACAAGACCGCGATCGACGACAAGCTCGAAGACGCCACGGCCGTGCTGGACGCGTTCCACGTCGTCAAGCTCGGCACCGCCGCTGTGGACGAGGTCCGCCGCCGCGTCCAGCAAGACACCCTCGGGCATCGCGGTCGGACCGGCGACCCGCTCTACGGGATCCAGACCATCCTCCGCGCCGGCGCCGAGAACCTCACCGAGAAGCAGCGGACCAGGCTCGCGGCAGCGATCGAGGCCGACCCCGCGCACGACGAGGTGTTCGTCGCATGGCAGTGCGCCCAGCAACTGCGTTCCGCCTACCACCAGAAGGACCTCGTCGAGGGGCGGCGGATCGCCGAGAAGGTCGTCGACACATTCCACACCTGCCCGATCCCCGAGATCGCCCGCCTCGGCCGCACCCTCCGCCGTTGGCAGGCAGCGTTCCTGGCCTACTTCACGACCGGACGATCATCGAACGGCGGCACTGAGGCCGTGAACGGGATCATCGAGCTCCACCGCCGCCTCGCCCGCGGCTTCCGCAACCGCGACAACTACCGGCTCCGCATGCTCCTCGCCGCCGGCGGACTCACCCCATGACCCCCACCGAATGTCCGAAGAGCCAGTTTGGGGTGCGGTGGGGGTCTTCCCGGTTTCTAATATCGTTTCCCCTCCTCTATCCCCTTCCGTATCCCCTTCCGGCACCTGCCTACTCCTGCCCTGGAGCATGGTGGTGGGCCGTTTTCCCGCTTATCTAAGCGGGTTTCTGGAGTCGCGGCAGGCGAAAGATGTTCTGCTTAAATCAAAGATTCAGCAGAACCCAACAATTAATCCTTGGATTCCCCACTCTCACCCCGCGCGCCGCCAGGCTGCTCACACCTGGCCAAAGCTGTTAGCACTTGCGTGCGGTGGCCCTGCGGGCATTGCGGCTCCGCCTTACCCCTCCCGCTGCGCGGGCCCCCCTCCCGGCTGCGCCCTCTCCCCACCACGATGGAGCCATTTAGATATTGGTGGCAGTGCTTCTCCGCCAAGACGCATGGACCCCCGCAGAATGATTCCTGCGGGGGTCTTCTTTTCTCGTTTAGATATGCATGTCAGTCTTGGCGGAATAGAAGAGTTGAAGCACGTGAGATTGATTGAGCGCCAGGGCTAAACCCCCGGCGCTTTTTGCGTCTGGGTGAAAGTGTTGGGTTTTGGGTCATCCTGTGATAGGGCCTTTGGGCAGATGGACGGCAGCACTGGATTACAAACACTTCACCGACGTGGCATTCCTGAAATTAGCAGCACCGTGAGCCAAGGCGATGGTTCGGACTAGCCCATGACACATGAAGTCAAATGATGCACTGCAATTGAACGCAGTGTTGGGTGACTAAGTTCCGACGGCATGAACGCCATCATGTCAGGTTGCGGGACGCCAGGCCCAGCTTCATGAGGTCCATCTTGAACTGATGGTGGACAGAAGAACGCTACCTAGCGCGTGAGGCATCTCATGGTTTTGGAGGCCCCGAGAGGGGATGCCGGTAGGCGGGTGGCTGGCCATCAGTTCTCCCACAGGGTGGGGTCATAGATACCCCTGTGTCTTCTTCCAGCCTTCCCCAGTGTCCCCGGTGGAGGTGTGCGCCCATGTGTTGCCATTCCCTGGGGATATTTCTGTCATTGGAGATAGGAGGATTGCCGTGTCTGGAGGCAGTTCCGCAAGGCCCCCCTGGGGCCGTCACGGCGCAGCCGTGTTCCTGGGGGGGTGCTGGGGGGCAAGGGAACCGCCTGCCCCCCGCCAGTGTTTGCAGGTTGCGAGCAGGGGGGGGTGGGTGAGTACGCCTGCCGGTGCAGGTGCCCCTAGGATGCGGCCATGGAGATTCTTCAGGTTATTCTTCCCTCGCTGCTGGGCGCTGGGTTCGGTGGACTCATTTCTTGGCTCATCAGCACGAGGGCCTTGAAGCACTCGACGCGGCAGCGCAGGGCGGATGCCCGGTTTGAGTTGGCATGCAGGCTGATTAGGACCAAGAATGGCGGTCGCAATTTCGCCATGGCCTTGAATGAGATTCCAGCTCACTTCGGCGATGACGCCGAAATCATGACGGCTTTTCGCCAGGCTGTTCCAACGAGGGCCAAGTCTTTCGACATTGATGATGTTGTGAAGTTGATTGTGTTGATTTGCCAGAAGGCCGGGTTGTCTGATTCCCTCACGACCCGGGATTTTCTCTTGGGGTTCTACGTGGGTGATGGCGATGACTTGCCAAGCATCTAGTCGGTAGTTCTTTTAGTCAACACTTTGCGAACGGCTCAGGATTCTTTCGGATTCTGAGCCGTTTCCCCGTCTGAGTGGTTCGGAAACCCGTCCGTTTTGATATTCCGTTTATCCCGGCAGAAAGTTGGGTAAACGGACAGATTGAGGAGAATCATCATGTTGTTTGGATATGTCAGGGTTTCCACAGCACGCCAAGCCAGAGAGGGCAATTCTCTGGAGGCCCAAAAGGCCAAGCTTTTGGAGGTTGGCGTGCCAGAACAGAATGTTTTTGTGGATGTCATTTCGGGGCGAAAGGCGAGCAGGCCAGCCCTTGATGACCTGCTTTCCAGACTCAGGGAGGATGACCTCGTCGTTTCCACGAAACTTGACCGGCTGGGCAGGGATTCCAGGGAGCTCCACATTTTGCTGGGAAGGTTCAAATCATTGGGGGCCGATTTTCGCACTGCCGATGGCGTTGTGGAAACGAAATCTCTAGGGGGAAAACTGCTTTTCGCGGTTATGGCGGCGATTGCAGAGTTCGAGCTGGAGACAACGCTGGAGCGGAGTTCCATTGGCCGGGAGTCGGCCCGGGCCCAGGGGAAATTGGGTGGCAGGCCAAAGAAATTGACGCCAGAATTGGTTGCGAAGGTGAAAGACATCCATGTGAATCCGCTTTTTCCGACGGCCAAGGAGCGGTGGGAAGCGCTAGGCATTTCGAAGACCACTTACTATGAGGCTTTGAAGTTGTGATGCCATTTTCCCCCAGCATGCAGCCGGCCCCTGGATACTCCCCGTTCAATCAGGAGTATCCAGGGGCCGGCTTGTGTGTGCGGGTTAGCGCCTTCCCTTGGCCTGCTCCCGCTTTTGGCGGTTCAGCTCCACTTTAGCTGCCGCTGGTGGGGCCAGGGAAATACCCTCCCTTGCCAGTCCAGTAACCACGAAGATGTGCTCCATGCCCGTGATGTTTTGGTTAAGACTGAGCAAGTTGTCGGCGATGTCAAGGCGTGGAAGCAACATGGGGCTCGCCGGCCAGTAGTCGAGCGAATGCTTCGGTCGGTGTCAGGAAGCCGAGCCGGCGGCGGGGCCGGTTGTTGATCTCCTCGGCGATCGTGGTCAGGTAGGGCTGGTGGTCGGGTATCGCCGTGCCTTTGGGCAGGTACTCGCGGTAGAGCCGGTTGGTGTTCTCGTTGCTGGGTCGCTGCCAGGGCGAGTGGGGGTCGGCGAAGTAGACCGGCATGTTCGTGGCCAAGGTGACCTTCGCGTGGTGGGCCATCTCGCTGCCCTGGTCCCACGCGAGTGACGCCTTCATCATCTGGGGCAGCTCGTTGAAATACTCGATGACCGCGTCCGCGGTGCCCTCGGCGTGCTTGGAGGGCAGAGCCAGCAGCCCGGTGAAACCACTCATCCGCTCCACCAGTGTCGCCGCGCAGGAGGCACCGTTCTTCCCGATGATCAGGTCCCCCTCCCAGTGGCCTGGCACCCGGCGCTCGGCGGCGTCCTCGCCCCGTTCTGAGAGCGGGACCATCCCGATGATCGGCCCGCCCCGGGACCGGCCCGTAGTGCGGGGCCTGCGCTTGGTGCGCTTGGACTGCAGAAAGATCCCGCGCCGGGCCAGTTCCCCGCGCGGGATCGCGTAGATGTACTGGTAGATCGCTTCACCAGAGACGGTGCGGCCCTGCGCATCAGGAGAGTTCGCCATACGGCCAACAGTCGGGTCTGTTGCCTCCAGGCGCAAGCGGCCCGCGATCTCGTTCGGCGTCCACGATGCGGCTAGGTCAGCATTCACCCGCGCCTGCAGCACCGGATCCGCCGCGACCTTCCGCTGCTGCGGACGGGCCCGGCGACGCTGCGCGGCCACGTCTGCGGTCACGGCCTGGTAGCCGCGGGTCTTCGTCGCGTTCCGACGCAGCTCCCTGGAGACCACTGACGGGCAACGCCCCAGGTGACGGGCAATCTTCCGCACACCCCAACCCGCCTTCGACGCCGTGGAGATCTCCGACCTGTCACTGAACGACAACCCCACCCGCGACATCCACACACTCCATCGATCAGACCCCCGCCGAACAGGAGTGTTGCTTCGACGCTATGACACCACCGTCATCGCTGGCCACGAAGGGAAATTCAAAGGTGAATACGGGAAAGCGCAGATTGCCTGTATTTCCGCCTGCCAGTGCTGCTGGCGCGACGCCAAGGGCTCTTGCAACTACGGAGCGAGCTTCCTGCATTTGGGCCCAGACGCGGCCTTCAGCCTTGCCCACTTGGATGCCTGCTCCCCAGGCCGCGACCACGAGGATGAGAACGCCGATGATGACCGCCGCCGGTGCCATGGTGGCGGCGAGGATGATGCTGAGGGCCCAAGCGCACCCATAGGCGATGGCCCACACCATCCCGGCCCTGGTCTGCTCGATGGCCAGCACCAGGAGCGGGAGGGAGCGGAAGGCGCTGAATGGAAAGAAGGCCACCCACTTGGCCACGCTCACCATAACTATCCAGCTCCAGAAGAGTGCGAAAAACACCCACATCACCAGAAATTCATTGTGCTGGCTGGTCAGCTGAAGGCCTATGGCTGCTGCCAGGCCCACCAGGGCGAGCAGGATGAATGCCAGGGCGGCCATCCTCCTGGCTCCTCGCCTGGGGTCTTCCCCTGCCACGATTCCACCGACCAGCCCTGCGCCGAAGGCTCCCATGCTCATGGTGCCCACCCCTCTGTGTTGTAAAGTCGAGTCATGCCCAATGTATTGGTCATGGTAGCTGGTGGGCTGGGTGGGGACCAGAGGTGTGGGAAACTGGGGGCATGGCCATCTACCGCGTCCTCCCAGAGCTGGAGAGGGCGATGATGGAAGATTTCACCAGGGCCTTGGGGGCCAGGATTCGGGCGCTCAGGGAGGCTCAGGGGCTCGCTCAGGCCGAGATGGCTAGGCAGGCGCACTTGTCTAGGGAGATGCTGCGCCTGATGGAGGTGGGAGAGCGGGCTGTGTCTGTGGACAGGCTGCCGAGGCTTGCCGCCTTGCTCGGGCTCACAGTGACTGAGCTTCTTGCCCCGGTGGAGCCAGCCCAACTTCCTCCCCTGGAGCCGCTGCCAACTCCGGCTGAGGCGGCGCGCATGGAGAGCGATTCTGAGCCCTCCTAGGGCAACCTCCTGGGTCCCTGCCCGCAATGGGCCCTTCTGGAGAAATCTTCTCAAGAACTGCCAAAACGCCCCCGGATACGCGCGGTTCTACCTGGCGGATTCGGGGGCGTTCCAGGACGCGCTCAGACGCTTCCGGGAAGGGGGCGATTTCGGGCCTCGCGAGGGTCAGGCGATGGGGCCCCTCGCTATGTATCCCTGAGGTCATGAACCCCATGCTCGTCAATGGTGAGAAACAGGGCATCTGGTCTAGTCGTGGCGAGGTGTCGTCGTAGCAGATTGCTGACGCGCTCGATGGTTTGCGTTGCTTCGCGGATGGACGCATAGAGCTTCCCGTAGAGGTCCGGTCCGTCCAACCCGAGGACTCCCGTCCAGCCGCCGTGGTCAAAGAGCAGATTGTGCACCAGGTAGTTGCGGGCTTCAACCAGCTCCATGAATTCAGAGTGAAGGCCACTGGGAAGCTCTGGCTCCACAGCCTTCGCCTTGCTGCCCAACGTCGCGCGTTCGCGGGCTGGTTGTCCTAGCAGGAGTTCATGGATGCTGTTGGCCATTGCCTCTGCCACCTGGCACTGAGCAATGGCACGGCCAAGCATGAGATAGAGCAACTGCTCAGCCTCTTCGGGGCGACCCGGGACGGGAGGCTCATCGGTCGTCATGGAGTCATTCTCCCCGCACAGGCCCCTCCTGGTTGGGCTTCCAGCCGAGGGAGGGCGCGACGTACTTGGCGAAAGATTCGAGCAGTCTTGTGCAAAAAGAGACCCCGAGCTGCGAGGGGATCGTCAGCATGAGCGTGTCGGCCGACATGACCGCCTCGTCTGCGCGCAGTTCTTCGATCAACCGGTCCGGCTCGCCCACATAGGTGCGCCCGAACGTGGAACGGAACCCGTCGATGACGCCCACCTGATCGTGCTCCTGCCCCTGACGGAGCTGGTACAGGATGCGATCCTCGTCGGACACGACCGGGAACACGCTCCGGCTCACCGACACACGCGGCGCACCGCTGTGCCCGGCCTTCGCGTACGCGGCGCGGTAGCGGGCGATCTGCTCGGCCTGCAACTCGCCGAGCGACGCACCCGTCGCCTCGGTCACGAGCGTCGAGCTCATGAGGTTCACCCCCTGCTCGCCGGCCCACTCGGCCGTCGCGCGCGTCCCCGCGCCCCACCAGATGCGGTCCGCGAGCCCCTCGGCGTGCGGTTCGACGGCGAGCTTCTGCCCGACGCCGAACTGCTGCGGGTCGGCGTCCACGAGGCGCTCACCCCGCACGGCACGCATGAACAACTCGAACTTCTCGCGCGCGATGTCGGCGCCGCGGGGATCCTCCGACTCCTCGTAGCCGAATGCCTCCCAGCCGCGCAGTGCGGGCTCGGGTGACCCACGGCTGACGCCGAGCGCCACCCGGCCGTCGGAGATGAGGTCGAGCGCGGCCGCCTCCTCCGCGAGGTAGAGCGGGTTCTCGTAGCACATCTCGCGGTTGAAACACTCGTTCAGGTAAGCTTGGCTGCATGGTTGAACTGGTATCGCTGAGGAAGACGAACGAGGTTGCGGCGTACGTCCGCGCCTCGATGGACCGCAAGGGCGATCGGTGGACCGTCGAGACCCAGCTGCGGAAGATCAGGGCGCTGGCCGAGGCCAAGGACTGGACCGTGGTCGAGGTCTACGAGGACAACTCGGTGTCGGCGACGAAGAAGCGCCGCGCTGGCACCCGTTGGGCCGAGATGCTGGATGACGCCCGAGCGGGCCGGTTCTCGATGGTCGTCGCGGTGGACATGGACCGTCTCCTGCGCAGCACGAAGGACCTCAACACCCTGATCGACCTCGGCCTCCGCGTCGTCACCGTTGACGGCGAGATCGACCTCTCGACGGCGGACGGGGAGTTCCGAGCGACAATGCTCGCCGCCCTCGCCCGGTTCGAGGCTCGGCGCAAGGCCGAGCGCCAGATCAGATCGAACGAGCGCCGACGCACAGAAGGCATCCCCACGTCGGCCTGGAAGGCGTTCGGCTGGACGCGAGATGGCGAGCTGATCCCCGAGGAGGCCGAGGCCGTCCGGCGGGCGTTCGATGCGTTCCTCGGTGAGCCGTCGCTCTCGATCCGGCGCATCCGTGAGGACCTGAACAGCGCTGGTCACCTCACCGCGCGCGGGTCGGAGTTCTCCGTCGATGCCGTGCGGTACCTGCTGGCGAACCCTCTTTACGCTGGCTACATCAAGCACTACGCCTCGGGCGAGCTGTACCCGGTGCAGGGCGGGGCGTTCCCGCCCATCGTCAGCGAGCAGACGTGGCGTGCCGCGGTGGCGAAGCTGGAGGACAACGTGCGGAGGTCGGCGAGGCAGGGCAACCAGCCGAAGTACCTCCTGTCCACGATCGGGCTGTGCGGTAAGTGCGGTGCGACGCTCGTCTCGGGGACGAACAGCCGCAAGCAGCCGACGTACCGCTGCGGCGAGCAGTTCCACCTCACGCGCCAGCGCGAGCCCGTCGATGCGATGGTCACCGAGGCGGTGCTCACCCGACTGTCCTCGGTGGACGTGCACGACCTGGTGATGCCGCAGGAAGACGACGGGCCGGACCGCGAAGAGCTGCTGACCGAGCGGAACGCCCTGGTCGAGCGCGTCAAGGAACTGAGCCCGCTGCTGCGAGACATCCACCAGCCCGTGCTGGAGATCACCGCGGCGATCAACGACGTGAAGGCCCGCATCGACGAGATCGACGCGGAGCTGCTCGACCGCTCGGTGTCGGCGGCGGCGAAGTTGCTCGCAGGCGTGGACGAACCGGTCGGGACTGCTGAGCGCCGCGAAGTCGTCGAGTCGAAGTGGAAGGCGCTGGACGTGGACCGCCGCCGGGTGCTCGTGGACGAGCTGGTGACGGTGACCATCGAGCCGATCGCCCCCGGTCACGTGAAGTTCGACCCTGACCTCATTCGGATAGAGCCGCGTCGCGACTGACTCATGAGTCGACTCGTCATTGCAATGGTGAGTCGACTCATGGTAGAACAGTTGCAGAGGCGAATGGACGGCGCTTCGTGGTCCGCGGGGGCAGCGAGGTGGCACGTCCCCGGGCAGGTAAATGGAGTGAACCTCGTGCGAGCGAGGGTGAGACACCCCCGGTGAACTGAAAGCTATCCCCGACGGGCAGGCCACCGTCGAAGCTCCGACCGAAAGGTCGCCAGGCGTGAGGGCTCCTGGAACTCCCGAAGAACGATCTTCGGGAGTTTTTCATGTCCACCACGGACACCCGCACCGCTGACCTCGCACCTCCGCCTGACCTCGATCAGGGCCGAATGGTTCCTACTCAGGTCGAGGGCCTGGATGACGTCATCGCCACCGCCCGTGCCGCCGGTCGCCGTGCCGGTGAGCGCCTGGCCCACACCCCGCTGACCCCGCGCCAGCGCGCCGCCGTCGCCTCCGTGATGGTCGGTGGTCGCTGATGACTGCGAACTCCGCCGCCTTCGATCACGTCGAGGCGTTCCGCTGGCATCAGGGGGATCCCGCCCTCTCCGACTCCGAGGCTCGCCTGTACGACCTCGGCGTGCTCCGCTCCGTGCTGGAGGAAGCCGTCGAGATCGCCGTCGCCGACGCCCGCGCCGACCGTGTGACCTGGGCCAAGATCGGCGACGCACTCGGCGTCACGCACCAGGCCGTGATCAAGCGCTACGGCCGGGGCGGTGGTCGCTGATGCACGCCGACGCCCGCAACTTCGTCTGGGTTTCGTACTCCAAGAGTTTCGGGAGCCTCATTCGTTCCTACGGGCGCGGCAAGGGCTTGTCGATTGCCGCGCTTTGCTCCAACTTCCGCGCCAACATGCGGATCCCGCATCCCACTGCCCCTGTGATTCCACGGGTTCATTTGGGGTCTCATTTGGGGGTCAATAGGGGGTCATTTAGGCGTCGCACCCCCTCTGAGACCCTCCGCGCCGCCTGCAGCGGGGGTGGTCGTCGTGGCTAAGCAGGAGAACAACCCGACGAGCATCGGCCTCACGCAGTACCTCGATCCGTCGTACTGGACCTGGGCCGCCGAGGATCCGAACGGTGCCGCGCTGCTCCAGCAGGGGGCCGGGACGATCCTCGCCTACGTGGTGCAGCGGCTCGAGGCCATCGGCTGCGAGGTCACCGAGGCCTACGGCATCGTGCACGACAAGGACGAAGGCGAGGTCTGGAGCGACACGGAGAAGGCCCTCGTGGTCGAGCCGAAGCCCGAGCACCTGCACGCGGTCGTCAAGTTCGCCAGCCGTGCGAAGAGCGCGCCGCTGGATCGGCTGGCGTTCGCAATCGGTGTCGAGCCTCAGTACGTCGAGAAGCCGGGTCGCGGCCGGTACGCCTACGACAACATGCAGGCCTATCTGACGCATGCGAAGTACGCGGACAAGCACCAGTATTCGCCGTCGGAGGTCGCTACGGTGCGCGGGCCGGACTACCTGGGTATCGACGCGCTGCGTCGGGAGACGTGGCTGAAGGGCCGCGCCCACGTGAAGAAGAAGGTCGTCGCGGAGAATTTCGAGGACATGCGCGAGCGCGTGCTCCAGGGCGAGATCACGCGCGATCAGATCATGCTCACCGATGACCTGTTCGACATCTACTCGCGGCATCAGCGGGAGATCGACGACGCCCTCTCTGCCTACGGGCAGCGTCGCGCGTACCGGGCGGCCGCGAAGCTCCGCGCCGGTGAGTTCTCCACGCACGTGGTGTTCGTCCACGGGGATGCCGGGATCGGCAAGACCAGGTTCGCCACGGACTTCATCACCGAGGCAATCAATGCGGCGAACGCTCACGGCGAGCGGTGGCAGGTCTACCGGGCCGCGACGGGGAACCCGCTCGATGACTGGCGGGGTGAGGAGGTGCTGCTGCTGGACGACCTGCGGGCCTCAGCGATGGACGCGAACGACTGGCTGCTGCTGCTCGATCCGTACAACGCCTCGCCTGCGAAGGCCCGCTACAAGAACAAGGGCGAGGTGGCTCCGCGCCTCATCGTCATCACGGCCACCATCGAACCGGTCGAGTTCTTCTACTACGCCCGACAGAAGGGCAACGTGGACGAGGCGCTGGACCAGTTCATCCGCCGCCTGGCGTCGGTCGTGAAGGTCTACCGGGCCGACGACATCAACCGCTACCTCGTGCAGCACATCGGGAAGGTCGAGCCCTACGAGTGGCATCAGTGCAGCCTCCCGGCTACCGCTCACACGCCGGGTGTCAACGGCAACGCCTACCACCAGCAGGTGGCTCCGTCGCGCAAGCTCACCTACGGCCCGGAGACCTCCGCGGAGCACGACGCGGACGGAGCAGTCGCTGAGCTGTTGAGCGGGCTAGCGGTCCGGAGCCCGGACGTGCCGCTGGCGCTGATCGGAGGTGCCGCATGAGCACCGATCAGTATGCGCTTTTCCAGGGGGTCGAGGGGGCCGGAGGCCCCTCGCAAGCAGGCATGGAGGACACGAGCGTCAGCGATGTGTCCGACATGCCTACTGCTTGCCACTCTGGCGTACAGGTGGAGCAGCAGACCGACTCCCAGGTGAACACCGGTCGGGCTGATGCGGAGGCTGTGCGGCAGAGTCACGGCGGCGCGAAGCGTCGTCGTGGCAGCGGCGGGCGGCTCGATACTCGCTTCGATGACGCCACGCTCGGGGCGCTTCGCACTCGTGCGAAGCGGCTCGGGCTGGCTCCGAGCACGTGGGTGCGGAGCGTCGTGCGCGATGCCCTGCACGCCTCCCGGAGCGAGGAGCTGGACGCTGCCGTGGCCGCGCACCTGCTCGGGGTCGAGGCCCGCGCGCAGGCCTCGGCGGACGCTCGGGAGCTGGCCGCGCAGGTGCGCCCGCTGGCGATCAACGTCAACGACCTGGACCGCCGCGCGCGGGCCGGTGAGACGGTGACGCTGTCAGCGGAGGTGCCCGAGCTGATCGAGCTGCTGCGCGAGGTCCGGGCGCTGCTCGGGGATCGGACGGCATCGTGAGCACCACGCACTACAGTCCGAGCACCAGCGCCGCGGACACGGAGCGCTACATCCGGGGCAGGGAGGACGAGCGCGGGGTCGCGGTCACGTGCGACGTGCCCGGAGGCCCCGGCGCGTTCTCGGCGCACGCCCGTGCGCTCACGCAGAACACGAAGCGAGATGTCGAGGCGCTGCACTATCGGCAGAGCTTCAGCGACGAGGAGTTCGACCCGGAGAACCCGGAGGACGTGCAGCGGGTGAACGATCTGGGCTACCAGCTCGCGAAGAAGATGCACCCCGATTCGGACTGCCTCGTCGTGACCCACACCGATGGTCGCGGCGGTAAGCCGCACAACCACATCTTGGTCATCAACCACAACAACGAGACCGGGAAGGCGCTCTCGGACTACCGCACGTTCCACGACCGCAAGGCCGGGAACCAGCGGGGCGTGCAGTCGGCGAACGATGAGCTGATGCGCGAGCACGGGCTGTCGGTCGTGAAGCAGTTGGAGCGTCAGCCGCAGGACTGGGAGCTGCGCCGGGAGGACTTCGCGGAGGGCGGGCTCGATCGCGAGATGGGCGACCGGATGACCGCCGCCCTGGCCGATCCCCGCGCGGTGGACAAGGCCGGTCTCGAAGCGGTGATCGCGGAGCAGAACCAGCAGCTCGGCGACGACGGGGAGCCGGTGCCGCGGATGCGCCTTCACACCGCCGTGAGCAAGCGGGGCAAGAACGTCGGCAAGGAGACGTGGACCCTCTATATCGAGGACCGCCGCGGCGAGTCAGGGCGCGCCGAGCGCCGCAAGCGCACGAGCGCTCTCTCGGCGGACTTCACCCCGGAGGGCGCGCAGGCGTTCTTCCACTACCACCAGCAGCAGAAGGAGCAGGACCATGAGCGCAGCGCTCGACAGGCTGAAGCAGCAGAACGCGCAGAGCGGATCGCCGCCGCAGCTCGAAAGTCCCGAGACGACGGAGACCTTGACCTCGATCCTCGCCGCCGTCGAGGCGCAGAACGCGAGGCTCAACCGGCTGGCCGAGCAGCAGAGGCAGCTCACGGGCTTCGTGAAGGTCATGGACGAGGGGATGAGCAAGCGCATCGACCGGGCGTCGACCTCGCAGCCGTCCGCCAGCACGTCATCGCAGATCGAGAGCGTCGAGATCAGGCTGACCGAGATCGAACATACGCTAAGCGAGTTCGTGCAAAGTCTCGACGGGAAGCGACTGAGCGCCGCCTCGCAGAGCTTGATCGCCGAAGCGCAGAAGAATCACGCGGCTACGGCCTCGGCGATTGACGGGCTCAAGGCGCAGGCCGAGGCGAACCAGAAGCTCGTGAGCCAGGTCGGCGGCGCGGTGCAGCGGATCGAGAAGCGCACCGAGGAGCGGGTCGAGAAGGCCGTCGAGGAGGTCGCCGGGGAAGCCTCGGCCACGATGACGGCGAACCTCGACGCGTCGAACGAGCGGGCCGAACGGATCATCGCCGCCACGGCGAAGCTGGAGGCCCGACAGCTCTGGTCGGCCGCCGCCGCGATGTGCCTCGCGCTCCTGCCGGGGGCCGTGGTCATCGCCGGGCTCTGGATGGGCATCGCCGGTCTCATCACGGGCGCTCAGTGGGCGCTCGATGTGGACGGGAGCGTGTGGCTCGGCATCGGGCGGTGGCTCGTGGTCGCCGTGGGCCTCGCCGGGGCCGGCTACGGGCTCTTTGCTTCTGTCCGCTGGGTCGCCGGCCTCGTGGAGAACTGGAAAGGCCGCGGAATGCCGAAGTGGCCGCGCTGGCGCAGATAGTTCAGCGCGGAAGCTGCTCCGATTCGGAGATGATCTCGCGCATGCAGGCGACTGTCAGTCGTCGCCATTCACTTCTCGGTGCAGCGTCTGGAGCATCCTCTCCGCGAAGGTGTGCGAGTGCTACGCCGAGGATCGGTGCGTGATGAGGGAACAATGTGAGCGCACGCTCTCCGGCCTCTTGCTTGCTGATGACGTCACCCGTCGCGAGCGTCGCGTGCATCCGTGCAGGCCCGAGCAGCCGCCACTGGACCCTTCCGGCTCCGAGCGCTCCGCGCCTCCTCTCGGTGCGCAGCATTAGCGGCTTCCAGTACCCCAGCAGGTTGTTCAGAGTCCATGCTAGGAGCTCGTCAGACTCCGGGTCCAAGCCCCAGGTCGAGATGTCCCCTCCCCGTAACGCTATGCCGCCGTGCTGAAGCTCGTGCCAGATGACGGGATTCACATCGAACGCGCCCCTGGGGTTGAAGAGCTCGCCCACATGAGAAGCGATCGGCTCAATCTGCGTCACAGGGCGCGAGATCTCGGAGGTCCACACGAACGAGGTGTTGCAGCACGCGCTGATGCCCATTCCCCGAACGGCGCGCCCGAGCAGACGCGGGAGTTGCGAGAGGTGCAGAGCGCGCAAGCGTGGGATCAGACCGGAGCGCCCTCGCCATGCGTCATCGAGCGTAGCGATGAGGTCAATGTCGCTGGCCTTCGGTCGATACGCACCCAGCGCAACAGAACCGCCGACAGCGACGCTCGTGATCGCTCCAGGCAGCAGCCGATCGGCGGCGTCCAGATATGACTGGCTCGCTCGGCGGACTTCGTCCGGTAGTGCAACCTCCATGCACTTATCGTACGGAGAAGCCACCTCGAAGCGGTGTACCCGGTTGCAGACTGGCGAGTCAGCCACCGAGGGCAACCGCGGCGGAGGCGTGGGCGGCAGCTATCGACGAGTGTTACAAAGCACACATGCGCTAGCGCATGTCGATAACCCCGGTACCGACTTCGATGTGCTTCGTGCGCGCGGCGATCGCGCTGAGCAGCGGCATGGGCGCGGCCGCCTGCCGCGCGAAGTGGTGCACGCGGAAGTAGGCGCCGTTCACGCCGATCTCGTCGGCCGCCTCGGCGATCCCGATCGCATCGTGCAGGGACGCGCGGGCATCCGGCCCGTGCGCGCCCCCGGTCGGGCCGTAGTGCCCGAAACTCAGAAATCCAAAAGCTTGCATAATCATGTAAACGACGCGTGGACGCCGATATTCCGCCTTCCCGCCGATGGCCTCGTCCGATGTCGACGCGCCTCCATCACAGCCTGCGCACCCAACCTCCGTGCCGGCTCCGGGCTCGCACGTCGCTCGTCGCCGCGGGTTCGGCGGGTCGGGTCGGCTCGGCTCGGCTCGGCTCAGGGCACCTCGAGCCGCCAGCCTCGCGTGGCGCACCGCCCGTCGATGCCCGTCCCGGTCGCCAGCACCGTCCCATCGGCACGCAGCCCGAGCGTGTGGGTGGACCCCGCGGCGACGGCGACGACCTCGCGCCACGCCCCGACCTCGCACTGCCCGCGGTCGTTGTTCCCCGTCGCCCAGGCGCGACCCCGCGCATCGACACCGGCGGTGTGGGAGCTCCCCGCGCTCACGTCGACGAGATCGAACCACCCGGCGACGTCCGTCGCCCCCTCGCTCGCGTCGCCCGTGGCGACGGCACCACCGTCGCGCGTCAGGCCGACGGTGTGCAGGTATCCCGCGGCGACAGAGACGAGGCCGCGCCACTCCGAGACCCGGCACTGCCCCCGGCGGTCGAGACCCGCGGCGACCGCGGTGCCGTCCGCCCGCAACCCGATCGAGTGCCAATCGCCCGCCGCGACCGCGACGATCTCGCGCCACGCGTCGACGTCGCACGCGCCCTCGTCACGCCGCCCCGCCGCACGGACGGAGCCATCGGCCACGACGCCCAGCGTGCGCCGCCATCCGGCCGCGACGGACACGACGTCGCGCCATCCGGCGAGGTCGCACTGTCCGTCCGCGTTCCACCCGGTGGCCACGGCCAGCCCGTCACGACGGAGGCCGACGGTGTGCGAGCGGCCCGTGTTCCGCGCGGTGTGCACGTTGCCCGCGGCGACCGCCACGATGTCCCGCCACGCTCCGACACCGCACTCCCCCGCGCGGCCGTCCCCGACGGCGACGACCGTCCCGTCGGGCTGCACGCCCACCGAATGCCGCCGACCGGCGGCGATGACGGGGAGACATGCGCCGTGGGACTCACGAATCGCGGCATTCATGGCGTCGATTCTCGCGCGACCGCATCAAGGAGCGCCCACGCCCGAACGGTGCCGCTTGATCGGTCTGCTCGCACCGTTCGTCCGATCGGCGACGCCCGGGCCGTGCACGGTCGAGTGATGCGGCGTGCCTGGGCACGGGCGCATCACCGGGCACCCGGTCGACGTCGCGAACGACTCAGGCGCCGGACATCGCCGAGAGGTCCGGCGTGATGAGCCCGAGCAGGTTCCCGTCCGGGTCGCGGATGTTGGCGACCCGCCCCACACCCGCGAGGTCCTCGGGAACGGCAGCGCTGCTCGCCCCCTGATCGATCGCGAGCGAGAACGTCGCGTCGACGTCGTCGACCGCGACCACGATGTTCGCACCGTTGACGGGTGCCGACGGGCCGGGCGGCGAACCCTCACGCCTCGTCAGGCCACCGTTGATCCCGACGCCGTCGTCGCCGTCGGCGTCGGCCGTACTGATCGACCAGTAGTCCATGTCGCCGAACCTCGTGAAGGTCCAGCCGAACACGGCCGTGTAGAAGTCGATGAGCGCATCGGGCTCGCTCGCATGGATCTCGAAGTGGACGACTCGTGACACTGGGGGTTCCTTTCCGACCACGCGACCGCCCCGGCGGAAGCACCATCGACCCCGCCACGGTCGCACACGCCCGGGCATGCTGCCACGCCAGCCACGGAACCCGCCGAGAACCGACACGCCGTGTCGTGACCCGCTGCCCGAATCGGACTCGCCGGCCGCTTCGCCGGCCGGGCGGCCCGGGCCCCGCGGCGGTCGCCAAGACTTTCGGCCGAATGTGCCGCACGAGCGCGCCCGGCACCACGCCGCCCGTCCCCGCCGAGCGTCCGGGCGCCGTGGGAGCATGGAGTCGTGCCCGTCTCCTTCACCGCGATCGACTTCGAGACCGCGAACCGCTCCCCCGCCTCGGCGTGTGCGGTCGGCCTCGTCAAGGTCGTCGACGGCGCGGTCGTCGAATCCGACTCGTGGCTCATCCGACCGCCCGCGGGGCACGACTCGTTCACGCCGTTCAACGTGCGCCTGCACGGCATCGCGGAGGCCGACGTGAGCGAGGCCCCGACGTGGACGGCGCAGCTCCCTCGCCTCCTCGAGTTCGCGGACGGCGACGTCCTCGTCGCCCACAACGCGCCGTTCGACCTCGGCGTCATGGCCGCGGCGAGCCTCGCGACCGACGCGGCGCTGCCCGTGCTGCGCCACTTCTGCAGCCTGCGGACGGCCCGACGCGTGTACGACCTCGCGTCCTACCGGCTGCCGCTCGCCGCCGCGGCCGCGGGATTCACCGATCTCGTCCACCACGATCCGCGCAGCGACGCGGAAGCCGCGGCGGCGATCGTCATCGACGCGGCCCGCCGAACGGGTGCCGCGGACCTCGACGCGCTCGCGAACGCGGTGGGCGTCCGCATCGGCGAACTCGCGATTCACTCCGACCGCTCGGGAGCCGAGCGGCTCGTCAGCGGGGCGACGTTCGGCTGACACCCGACACCCGACACCGGGCACCGGGCACTGCCCCGCCTGCCGGGAGACGTCCGCGAGGTGTCCCCGCTCAGCGTCGTCGCACCATCCGGACTGCATCGTCCGGTGGGACGACGGCGCAACGCCGAGCGGGAGCGCGATGCCCGCACACCTCCGGGCGTGAGCGCGACGCCGTCACCGCGTCGGGAGGGCGCGCGTCAGCGCCCGCCGCCCGCCGTCACCGGACGGGCGACGGGACGCGACCCGCACCGCTCACGAACGCTCGGCGCTCAGAGCCACTTCGCCTCGAGGTGCTCGGCCTGCACACGACGCACCGTTCCTGAGTGCGAGCGCAGCACGACCGAGTCCGTCACGATGCGCTTCCCCTCGCGGCGAACGCCCGCGCACAGGCCGCCGTCGGTGACGCCCGTCGCGACGAAGTACGTGTTGTCGGTGCGGACGAGGTCGTCCTGCGTGAGCACGCGGTCGAGGTCGTGCCCCGCCGCGATGGCCTTCTCGCGCTCCTCGTCGTTGCGCGGGTACATGCGTCCCTGCATCACGCCACCGAGGGCCTTGATGGCGCACGCCGTGATGATGCCCTCCGGCGTCCCGCCGATGCCCGTGCACATGTCGATGCGCGTCGCGCTCCGTGCGGCGTTGATACCGCCCGCGACGTCGCCGTCGAGCATGAGGCGCGTCCCCGCGCCCGCCTCGCGGATCTCGGCGATGAGCTTCTCGTGCCGGGGACGGTCGAGCACGGCGATCACCATGTCCTCGACGGCCTTGCCCTTCGCCTTCGCGAGCGCCCGGATGTTCTCACCGATCGGCTTCGCGAGGTCGATCACGCCGATGCCCTCGGGGCCCGTGACGATCTTGTCCATGTAGAACAGATCCTTCGGGTCGTACATCGAGCCGCGGTCCGCGACGGCGATGACGCTCAGCGCGTTCTGACGGCCCGCGGCGGTGAGCGAGGTCCCGTCGATCGGGTCGACCGCGATATCGCACTCCGGCCCCTCGCCGTTGCCGACGACCTCACCGTTGAACAGCATCGGGGCTTCGTCCTTCTCGCCCTCGCCGATCACGACGCGGCCCTGGAACTCGACGGTGTGCAGGAACTTGCGCATCGCGTCGACCGCGGCACCGTCGGCGGCGTTCTTGTCGCCACGGCCGATCCAGGGTGCCGCCCGGATCGCGGCCGCTTCGGTCGCCCGGACGAGCTCCATCGCGAGGTTGCGGTCCGGCTTGTAGAAGAGCTTCTCGTCGGCTTCGTCGGTGGGCGCGGTGCTGTCGTTCACGTGGTTCCCTTTCACACAAGCCGGTGCGGGTCGCGGTCGCGACCGGCCCGACGGCGTCGTCGACTCCCAGCGTAGCGCCGAGGCGTGTGCGCCCGGGTGCCCGGCCACGCCGCGAACGCCCACCGCCGCTCAGTAGAGTGGGAGGGTCGCGGGGCCGCCGCCGTCCCGCGACCACACCAAACCGCCGAAGGAGCTCCGAATGCCCATCGCCACGCCGGAACAGTACGCCGAGATGCTCGATCGCGCGAAGCAGAACGGCTTCGCGTATCCCGCTGTGAACGCCTCGTCCTCCAGCACCATCAACGCGATCCTGCAGGGGTTCGCCGAAGCCGGCTCCGACGGCATCATCCAGGTGACGACCGGTGGCGCCGACTACTTCGCGGGGCAGACCGTCAAGGCCCGCGCCCGCGGTGCCATCGCGATGGCCACCTTCGCGACCGAGGTCGCCAAGAGCTACGACATCACCGTCGCGCTCCACACGGACCACTGCCCCAAGAGCGCGCTCGACGACTTCCTGCTTCCCCTGCTCGACGACGCCGAGGAGCGCATCCGCAACGGCGAGGCGCCCCTGTTCCAGTCGCACATGTGGGACGGCTCGGCCGTGCCGCTCGGCGAGAACCTCGAGATCGCGCAGGAGATCATCAAGCGCACCAAGGCCAACAACCAGGTGCTCGAGGTCGAGATCGGTGTCGTCGGCGGTGAGGAGGACGGCGTCGCGAACGAGATCAACGAGCACCTCTACACGACCCTCGACGACGCTGTCGCGACCGTCGAGGCGCTCGGCCTCGGCGAGAAGGGCCGCTACATGGCCGCCCTCACCTTCGGCAACGTGCACGGCGTCTACAAGCCCGGCAACGTGAAGCTCCGCCCCGAGCTGCTCGCCGAGATCCAGGAGGGCCTGCAGGAGAAGTTCGGCACGGGCCCGAAGCCGCTCGACCTCGTCTTCCACGGCGGTTCCGGCTCGACGGAGGAGGAGATCGCCACGGCCGTGGCGAACGGCGTCGTCAAGATGAACATCGACACCGACACGCAGTACGCGTACTCGCGCTCCGTTGCCGACTCGGTCCTCAAGAACTACGACGGCTTCCTCAAGATCGACGGCGAGGTGGGCAACAAGAAGATCTACGACCCGCGCTCGTGGGGCAAGAAGGCCGAGACCGCGACCGCCGCGCGCGTCGCCGAGGCCGCGAAGCAGCTCGGATCGTTCGGGCAGTCGCAGCGCTCGTGAGTCACCCGTCCGACCAGGCCGACCGCCCGGACGACGGGGCCCCCGCGGCCCCGTCGTCCGGCGGCGGCCGGCCCGCCGCCCACCCCGAGAGCACGCCGGTCGAGACCGGCCGCACGGGTGAGCCCGGCCGCACACGACCGACCGGGTCACCGTCGACGACGATCGGGCGATCGCGCACCGGCGTCAAAGCGAAACCTGACGGCCCGACGACGAACGAGTCGCCGAAGAACGCGAGCGGAACCAGCCGCAATCCGAACCTCTCCAACTTCACCGCGACGCCCATGGGTGTCGTCGACACGGAGAAGCTGAAGGAGAATCGGCGCCGCAGCGACCGCATGGTCGGCATCATGCTCCTCGCGGTCGGGATCCTCGCGACGATCACGAACATGGTGATGTTCACCGAGAACTCGCTCGCCATGACGTTCGCGTCGTTCTACGAGCAGTACGGGGTCGGTGCCTACACGCGGCCCGACGGCCTCACGGCGCTCTCGCTCGTGGGCATCCTCGGACATCCGGCGATCTACGCGATCGCCCTCTACCTGACGCTCATCCGGTGGCGCGCGGGCAAACGCGCCGCGTGGATCCCCGTGCTGGGCGCCGTGCTCGCGACCCTGTTCTCGTTCGCACTCATCATGCTCGGCATCATGATGCACCCGGAACTCGTGCAGGCACTCACCGCGGCCGCGCAGCAGACCCCGGCGCCGACGCCGACGCCCTGAGCCACCCGACCGGCTCTCGCGTCGGCGCCGGTCGCTCGGCGGTGAGCTCGCGCCCGTCCGGGTGGATCCGCGTGCCCGGTCCCGTTCGGGCGGATGCGAGGACGGGCGTCGCTCCGCAGCCACCGCGCCCGCTCGCCGCCCCGCTTGGGGTGCGCGAGACGCGGCCCCGAGGCGGCTAGGCTCGTGCACCATGGCCGCAGGCGCGACGATCCACACCTTCACCGTGCAACTCGCCGACCTCGATCGTGGTGTGTACGCCGACCCCGTGCTGCGCGTCGCCCGACACCCGTCCGAGACCGACACGTACATGCTCACGCGCGTGCTCGCGTACTGCCTCGAGTACGAGAACGGCATCGACTTCACCGCCGGCATCTCCGCCACCGACGAACCCGCGATCCTCGTGAAGGATCCGACCGGGTCGGTGCTCGCGTGGATCGAGATCGGTGCTCCCGACGCCAAGCGGCTCCACACGGGCAGCAAGCTCGCCGAGCGCACGGCCGTGTACACGTTCCGCGACCCGGCGAAGCTCGTCGCGGGGTGGGCGGGCAAGCCGATGCACCGGGGCGCGGACATCCCCGTGCACAGCTTCGATCCCGGCTTCGTGGAGCGCGCCGCCGCGGCGATCGAACGCCGGAACGAGCTCACGGTGTCGGTCACGGAGGGGCACGTGTACCTCGAACTCAACGGAGCCTCGTTCGACTCACCGATCCACACGGTGTCCGCAGCCTGACCGGCCCGCGAGTTCGCCGAATCCGCGACGGCCGGGCCGCCCCGAGCCCCCGCTCGTCGTCGCCGACGACGCGCCACGCCCGGGGCGGCGTTCGGCACCTCGACGAGGCGAGGCGACCGTGCCCGACCGTCGCAGTATCCTCGGAGGGCCGACCGCCGACCCGGCGCCGAGCCCGCAGCGAATCGGAGCGCAGATGGTGAGCATGACCCCACCCCCGTCCTCGGCCGAGGAGCCCTGGTCGGTCGGCACGGTCTCCGAACTGCTGCACGAATGGATCTCGCGACTCGGCGCGGTGTGGATCGAGGGCGAACTCACCGGCTGGAACATCCGCGGCGGCCACGCCTACGGCAAGCTCAAGGACCTCGAGGGCGACTCGACCCTGAGCATCACGGCGTGGCGCTCGGTCGTGCAGCGCCTCGACGGCGAGTTCAAGCAGGGCGACCGGGTGGTCGCACACGTCAAGCCCGACTTCTGGAAGAAGGGCGGCACGCTCTCGATGCAGGTCTACGACCTGCGCCACGTCGGCCTCGGCGATCTGCTCGAACGCATCGAACGACTCCGGCGGGAGCTGCGGGCCGAGGGGCTCTTCGATGCGGACCGCAAGCGCCGCCTGCCGTTCCTGCCGAACACGATCGGTCTCGTCACGGGGCGCGACTCCGATGCGGAGAAGGACGTGAAGCGCAACGCGGAGTTGCGCTGGCCCGCAGTCCGGTTCCGCACGATCTACACCTCGGTGCAGGGCGAGCGGACGGTCGACGAGGTGTCGGCGGCGTTGCGCGAGCTCGACGCCGATCCCGAGGTCGACGTCATCGTCGTCGCCCGTGGCGGCGGCGACTTCCAGCACCTGCTGCCGTTCTCGGACGAGCGACTCGTGCGGCGCGTGGCCGAGCTCTCGACGCCCGTCGTGAGCGCGATCGGTCACGAGGCCGATCGGCCGATCCTGGACGAGGTCGCCGATCTTCGCGCATCGACCCCGACCGATGCCGCGAAGCGCATCGTGCCCGATGTCGCGGAGGAACTCGCGATCGTGCAGCAGGGGCGCTCGCGGCTCGTGCAGCGCATCGCGAATCTCATCGCGAACGAGACGCGGGGGCTCGACCAGATCCGGTCCCGCCCGGCGCTCGCTCGCCCGGAGTGGATCGTCGAGCAGCGCGGCGACGAGGTCATGCGGCTCGCGGCGCGCGGTGAGGAGCTCGTGGACCGGTTCGTGGAGCGCGAGCACGAGCAGGTGCGATCGCTCGCGCGTCATCTCTCGGCGCTCTCGCCGCAGAAGACGCTCGACCGCGGCTACTCGATCGTCGAACGCGTCGACGGCCCCGCCGCCGACGACGACGCGCGACACGTCGTCCGCTCCTACGCCGACGCGCCGGTCGACTCGAAGCTGCGCATCCGCGTGTCCGACGGCCGGATCGCGGCGACGACCACGGACGCCACCCCCCTCACCCCCTGACACGCCCCCTGCCCACCCCCCTGCGACTCGATCACGAACGGACACGACCGCCGAGTTCCGGGTGGTTCTCGGGGTTCCGGGTGCCCCGGAACCCCGAGAACCGCCCGGAACTCTGGCGAGTGGAGAGGGTTGGGAGTGTGGGAGGGGTGGGGGTGGGCGGGCTTTAGACTGGGGGTATGGCTGCTCGTACCCCTGTCCCCTCCCCCGACGCGGCGGCGAACGCCGATGTCGCCGAGCTGAGCTACGAGGACGCGCGCGACGAGCTCGTCCGCGTCGTGACCGAGCTCGAACAGGGATCGCAGACGCTCGAGGCGTCGCTCGCGCTCTGGGAGCGCGGCGAAGCGCTCGCCGACCGCTGCGAGCAGTGGCTCGTCGGCGCGCGCCAGCGCCTGGAGGCGGCCCGCCGAACCTCGGACACCGACGCCGACGACGCGTCGGACGACCGGGCCTGAGCATGGCGAAGACCACCGAGCCGCGGGTCGTCGCCGAACTCGGCCGCCCCGAGACGCCCGAGGAGACCGCCGCCCGCAAGGCCGAGGCGAGTCGCCTGCACCGCGTCCGCCAGACGTTCCGCAACCTCGTCGCGTCACTCGTCGTGTGCGCGATCGGCATGTTCCTGCTCGTCGTCCTCGTCCCCCGCGACGACACCTCGCGGCTGCCCGAGATCGACTACATCGCGGCGGCCGCGCAGGCCCAGCCCGACCACGCGCAGCCGCTCGCTGCGCCCGTCCTGCCCGACGGCTGGGTCGCCAACGGTGCCGAGATCCGCACCGGCGCCGACGGGGTCACCGAGTGGTACGTCGGCTTCCTCGTGCCCGGCCCGTCCGGCGAGCCCGCCGAGTACGTCGGCCTCAGCCAGGGCCTCGACGCGAACCCGACGTGGGTCGCGCAGAAACTCACCGATCGCACGGTCACGGGCGAGGTGAACCTCGACGGACACGTCTGGACCGCATACGACCACCTCGATCTGCCCGACGAGGAACGCGGGAACACCGCCTATGCGCTCGTGCTCGAACACGACGGCTCGACGTACGTCGTCTACGGCAGCCACTCGGCCGAAGCGGTGCAGACGGTCGCGAGGGCGATCACGGCGGGCTTCACGGACTGACCTGCTCGTCCGCCGGACGGTGCCGGGAGCGGCCTCCCGGCGGTCGCGCCGACTGGGTACGCTTGGGCTCGTGCACCGATGCGTCGGTGCACGCGCGCGCCGAGGCGCGCATACCGCGAACGCCGTCGGCGGCAAGGCCCGACGGCCGTCTGCTCCTTCGAAAGGTGACCACGTGGTTGACGAGACCGAGTACCGCATCGAACACGACACGATGGGCGAGGTGCGCGTTCCGAAGTCCGCGCTCTACGGCGCGCAGACACAGCGCGCAGTCGAGAACTTCCCGATCTCCGGCTCGCGCCTCGAGGACGGCCAGATCATCGCCCTCGCACGCATCAAGCGTGCCGCGGCGCTCGTGAACGCCGAGCTCGGGATCATCGACGAGGCGCGCGCGAAGGCGATCGTCGCCGCGGCCGAGGAGATCATCGGCGGTGCGCACCTCGACCAGTTCCCGGTCGACGTGTACCAGACCGGCTCGGGCACGTCGTCGAACATGAACACGAACGAGGTGCTCGCGGCGCTCGCCACGGCCTCGCTCGGTGAGAACGTGCACCCCAACGACCACGTCAACGCGTCGCAGTCGTCGAACGACGTCTTCCCGACCTCGGTGCACGTCGCCGTCACCGACGCCCTGCTCAACTCGCTCGTCCCGAGCCTCGACCACCTCGCGGTCGCGCTCGAGGCGAAGGCGGCGCTGTGGGCGCAGACCGTCAAGGCCGGCCGCACACACCTCATGGACGCGACGCCCGTCACGCTCGGCCAGGAGTTCGCGGGCTACGCACGTCAGATCCGCCTCGGCATCGACCGCGTGAACGCGACGATCCCGCGCGTCGCCGAGGTGCCCCTCGGCGGCACCGCAACCGGTACGGGCATCAACACCCCCGCGGGCTTCTCGCAGAAGGTCATCGCGGAGCTCGCGTCGAACGCGGCGCTCCCCCTCACCGAGGCGGAGGACCACTTCGAGGCGCAGGGCGCGCGCGACGCGCTCGTCGAGGCCTCGGGCGCACTCCGCACGATCGCCGTGTCGCTCATCAAGATCAACAACGATCTGCGCTGGATGGGCTCGGGCCCGAACGCCGGCCTCGGTGAGCTCCACATCCCCGACCTGCAGCCCGGTTCGTCGATCATGCCCGGCAAGGTCAACCCCGTGATCCCCGAGGCGACGCTCATGGTCGCGTCGCGCGTCATCGGCAACGACGCGGCGATCACCATCGCGGGCGCGTCGGGCTCGTTCGAGCTCAACGTGCAGATCCCGGTCATGGGCACGGCCCTGCTCGAATCGATCCGTCTGCTGTCGAACTCGGTGCGCGTGCTCGCGGACAAGGCCGTCGACGGCCTCGTCGCGAACGAGGAGCACGCGCGTGCCCTCGCGGAGTCCTCGCCCTCGATCGTGACGCCCCTCAACCGCGTCATCGGCTACGAGGCCGCGGCGAAGATCGCGAAGCACGCGGTCGCCGAGAAGATCACGGTGCGTCAGGCGGTTATCGACCTCGGTTACGTCGAGCGTGGCGAGATCTCCGAGGAGGAGCTCGACGCGAAGCTCGACGTGCTCAAGATGACCTCGCCCAACCTGTAGGCGGTCATCACACGACGGGGCCCGGTGCTCGAGCGGACGGCTCGCGCACCGGGCCCCGTCGTGTGACGCGGCGACCGGCCGTCAGGCGCCGTCGACGCGCTCCTCGCTCCGGTCGCCCGACCAGCGCGTGTGGAACGTGCCCGGGCGGTCGATGCGGCCGTACGTGTGGGCGCCGAAGAAGTCGCGCTGCCCCTGCACGAGCGCTGCCGGCAGTCGCTCCGCGCGGAGCGAGTCGTAGTACGCGAGCGACGAGGAGAACGCGGGCGCGGGCACGCCACCCGTCGTCGCCGCCACGACGACGCGGCGCCAGGAGTCCTGCGCGTCCGCGACGGCCGTCGCGAAGTACGGCGCCGTGAGGAGCGAGACGAGCGCCGGGTCGTCGGCGTACGCCTCCGTGATGCGACCCAGGAACTGCGCGCGGATGATGCAGCCTCCGCGCCAGATCGCCGCGATGTCGCCCTTGCGGATGTCCCAGCCGTAGTGCTCGGCCCCGGCGACGATCGCGTCGAAGCCCTGCGAGTAGGCGATGATCTTCGACGCGTAGAGCGAGCGGCGCACGTCCTCGACGAACGCCTCGGGGTCGTCGACCGTGAAGCCGTCGGGGCCCGGGAGCGTGCGGGCCGCGGCCCGCTGCTCCGGCCGCGACGAGACGGAGCGGGCGAACACGGCCTCGGCGATGCCCGAGACGGGGACGCCGAGATCGAGCGCGGTCTGGACCGTCCACGCGCCGGTCCCCTTCGCACCCGCCCGGTCGAGGACGACGTCGACGAGCGGGAGCCCCGTATCGGTGTCGACCTGACGCAGCACCTCCGCGGTGATCTCGATGAGGTACGACTCGAGTTCGCCGCGGTTCCACTCGGCGAAGACCTCGGCGATCTCGGCGGGCGTCCTGCCGGTGCCGTGGCGGATGAGGTCGTAGGCCTCGGCGATGAGCTGCATGTCGGCGTACTCGATGCCGTTGTGCACCATCTTGACGAAGTGCCCGGCGCCGTCGGTCCCGACGTGCGTCACGCACGGCTCCCCCTCGGCGACGGCCGCGATCGAGGTGAGCAGGGGGCCGAGCGTCTCGTACGACTGCACCGAGCCGCCGGGCATGAGCGACGGCCCGTTGAGCGCGCCCTCCTCGCTGCCCGAGATCCCGCAGCCGACGAAGTCGATGCCCGTTTCGCGGACGGCCCGTTCGCGCCGGATCGTGTCCGCAAACTGCGCGTTCCCGCCGTCGACGATGATGTCGCCCGGCTCGAACACCGCGACGAGCTCGTCGATGACGGCGTCGGTGGGGGCACCGGCCTTGACCATGATGATCGCGGTGCGCGGTCGCTGCAGCGATGCCGCGAACTCGGCGACGGTCGTGGCGGGCACGAACCCGGCTTCGGGGTGCTCGGCGACGAGCGCGTCGGTGCGGCCACGGCTGCGGTTGTAGATCGCGACCGTGTTGCCGTCGCGGCTCGCGAGGTTGCGGGCGAGGTTGGACCCCATGACGGCGAGTCCGACGACGCCGACGTTCGCGGTCGCCTCCGTCGCGCTCATGCGCGTTCCGCCGTCGCGTCCGGGTGGCCCGGTTCGCCGGCTTCGTCGGAAGCGCCGGGGGTGACGTCCGCGGCCCCGCGCTCGGCGACGAATCGCCGGGTCACGGCGATGTCGCGGTCTCCGTAGCCACGCTCGACGAGCTCGTCGAACGCGGCGCGGAGCGTGGGCAGCAGCACGGCATCGGTTCCCGTCGCGATCGCGACGTCGTTCGCGAAGCGCAGGTCCTTGACCATGTACTTCGCGACGCCCGAGGGCGAGTCGTCGCCCGTGACGAGCTTCTCGCGTCGGCTGTCGAGGAGCACACCGCCCGCGTAGCCGCCGGAGAGCAGGCCCCACAGCGTGTCGAGGTCGATCCCGCTCCGATCGGCGAGCACGCTCGCCTCGCCGAGCGCGAGGATCGTGGCGGAGACGACCATCTGGTTGCATGCCTTCGCGACCTCGCCCGCACCGAGCGGCCCGAGGTGCACGGGACGACCGCACGGGGCGAGGAGGCGCGCCGCCTCGGCCGCGTCGTCCGCGTCACCACCGAGCATGATCGAGAGCGTGCCGGCCTTCGCGCCGTCCTCGCCGCCCGAGACGGGGCAGTCGACGACGTGCACGCGACCGTCCGTCTCGTCTGCCAGCCTCGCGGCGAGCTCGCGCACGCCGGTCGGCGACGAGGTGCTGCCGATGAGCAACAGGAGCGGGTCCGTGACGCCGGCGAGGAGTCCGGACTCGCCCTGGAGCACGTCCTCGACCTGCGGCAGATCGGGGAGCATGAGGAGGACCGCGTCGCTTCGTGCGGCGAGGTCCCGCGGCGTGTCGACCCATGTGGCACCCGCGGCGAGCAACGGGTCGTCGTCGCGTTTCGTGCGTCCCGTGACGCTGAGGGCGCCGTGCGCGTCGAGAAGGTGTCCGGCCATCGGTCGCCCCATGGCCCCGAGGCCGATGACGCCGATGCGCGTGTCCTGATGAGCTGCATTGATCACGCATGCAGTCTAGCAATTGATCAACATCGTGAACAGAGTTCAGTAGACTGGACTGACCGTCCGTCCCATGCGAGCCTCCGATCCACGGAAACCGCACGCATCCGACGGTTCGGTTCCGGCACCACTGATCAGCGAGGATGAGCCATGACCGAGACCACCCCACGACTTCGCGTCGCCGTCGGCGTCGACCTGAAGGAGTCGCTCTGCGAACTCGTCGAGCGGCTCGAGCCGCGCGTCGAGCTCGTGCGCGACCACACGCTCTACCACCCCATGCGCGGCCCCGCCGACTGGTCGGGCGACCCGGCGTTCACGCGCACGGCCGAGCAGCAGCGCGCGTTCGACGAGCTCGTCGACTCCGCGGACGCCCTGTTCGGGATCCCCGACGTCGACCCCGCCGCCCTCACGCGGACGGTCCGCGCGAACCCGCGTCTGCGCTGGGTGCACGCGACCGCCGCGGGCGGTGGCGGCCAGGTGAAGGCCGCGAGCCTCACGAACGAGGAGCTCGAGCGCGTCGCGTTCACGACGAGCGCGGGCGTCCACGGTGAGACGCTCGCCGAGTTCGCCCTGTTCGGTGTGCTCGCGGGTGCGAAGGACCTGCCGCGGCTCCAGGCGCAGCAGTCCCGCCGCGAGTGGAGCGACCGCTGGGAGATGCGCCAGCTCGACGAGATGACGGTGCTCGTCGTGGGCCTCGGCGGCATCGGCGCGGCAGCCGCGCGCAAGTTCCACGCGCTCGGCGCGACGGTGCTCGGCACGACGCGGAGCGGCGAGCCCGTCGAGGGCGTCGACCGCCTCGTGCCGATCGAGGAGCTCGACGCGGCCGCCGCCGAGGCGGATGCCGTCGTCGTGACGCTGCCGGGGACGACCGCCACCGAGGGCCTCCTCGGCGAGTCGTTCTTCGCGAACGTCAAGCCGGGCGCCATCGTCTCGAACGTCGGACGCGGCACGGTCATCGACGAGGACGCCCTGCTCGCCGCCCTGCGCGACGGCCGCGTCTCGTTCGCCGCGCTCGACGTGTTCGCGGTCGAGCCGCTCCCCGCCGACAGCCCGCTCTGGTCGGAGCCGAACGTGCTCGTGAGCCCGCACACCGCCGCGCTCAACAGTGCCGAAGAGATCCGCATCGCCCGGTTGTTCGCCGAGAACGCGCGACACCTCCTCGATGGCGAGCCGCTGAAGAACCGGGTCGATACGGTCGAGTTCTACTGACCCGACACCATGGAGGCGAGATGCCCGAGAAGTCCGATCGAGACCCGGCGCCCGCCGTCACGCGCGCCCTGCGCATCCTGAACCTGCTGGCCGATGCGCAGGGCGCGCCGATGACCCTGAGCGACATCGCACGCGCACTCGACATCGCGAAGTCGTCGACACTCAACCTCGTGGGTGTCCTCGAGGACGGTGGCATGCTCCAGCGCGTGCCCCAGGGCTACCGACTCGGTCGCCGGACGGCCGAACTCGGTGGCGCGTTCGCCGTGCAGTTCAATCAGGTGCGAGAGTTCTTCGGCGTGTGCGACGCGAGCGAGGTGCTGCGGACGGAGGTCGTGCAGATCACGATGCTCGACGGCACGGACACGCTGTACCTCGCGCGGCACGAGGGTCGCCTCCGACACCGCCTGGGCACACCGCTCGGCTCGAGGTTGCCGGCGGCCCTCTCGGCGAGCGGGAACGCCCTGCTCATGCGGCTCGACGACGACGAGATCGCCGAGCTCCTGCGCGATTCGGTGCCGTTCCCGAGGCTCACCGAGAACAGCGTCGTCGACCTCGACGGGCTGCTCGCGAAGGTGCGCCTCGCGCGCGAGCGGGGCTACGCGGTCGACGCGAACGAGTCGGTCGGTGGCGTCTCGGGCATCGCCGTCCCGCTCGACCCGTGGCTGCCGAGCGACCCCGCCTTCGCCCTCGGTGTCGCGATCCCGACCGAGCTCGCCGACGAGGCCCGCATCGCGGAGATCGGGGCGGCACTCATCGCGGCGGCCGCCGAGCTGACGAACCCGATGTCGATCCAGGGAGCCCCAGCGACGACGGAGTGATCGAGTTCTGTTCAGACGGTTGAACAGGGTTCACGGTGCTGTTACGCTGACCTCCAGCCTCGGGGCTCCCGAGTGCCGCTCGACCCGCACATCAAGGGAGATGTCACCGTGACAGACACCGTCGACAAGCCGGAACTCGACACCGAGGATCCGGAGTACGCAGCGAACCTGCGCCGCGCCACGCTCGCCTCGACCGTGGGGTCGGCGCTCGAGTACTTCGACTTCGCCCTCTACGGGCTGTCGTCGGCACTCATCTTCAACCGCCTGTTCTTCACCGACCTCGACCCGAACATCGGCATCGTCGCATCGCTCGCGTCGTTCGGTGTCGGGTTCCTCGCACGGCCCCTCGGTGGGCTCTTCTTCGGCACGATCGGCGACCGCATCGGCCGCAAGTGGGTGCTCGTCGTCACGATCCTCCTCATGGGCGGTGCGACGACCCTCATCGGGGCGCTCCCGACCTACGAGGCCATCGGCATCTGGGCACCGATCATGCTCACCGTGCTCCGCCTGCTGCAGGGCTTCGGTGCCGGCGCCGAGCAAGCCGGCGCGACCGTCCTCATGGCCGAGTACTCCCCCGTCAAGAAGCGCGGCTTCTTCTCGTCGCTCCCGTTCATCGGGATCCAGCTCGGCACGCTGCTCGCCGCGCTCGTCTTCTCGTTCCTCGCCTCGCTGCCCGACGAGATCTTCCTCACGTGGGCGTGGCGTGTGCCGTTCCTGATGTCGTTCCTGCTCATCCTCGTCGCGATCTTCATCCGCATGAAGCTCAAGGAGACGCCGACGTTCGTCGAGCTCGAGAAGCACGAGCAGGTCACCGACCGGCCGATCCGCAACGTGTTCACGAAAGGCCTGCCGGGCATCGTCGTCGGCGCCGGCCTCCGCATGGCGGAGAACGGCGGGTCCTACATGTTCCAGACCGTCGCGCTCGCGTTCGTCACGTCGTCGGCCGCCGTGACGGTCGACCGTTCCCTCGCGACCTGGGGTGTGACGATCGGCTCGCTCATCGGCTGCTTCTCGATCCCCCTCACGGGGTGGCTCTCCGACCGCGTCGGTCGCAAGCCCGTCTACCGCGCGGGTGCCGTGTTCATGCTGCTCTACGCGTTCCCCGCCTGGTGGGCCCTGTCGCTCGGCATCCCGTGGCTCGTGATCGCGGTCGTCGCGATCGGCATCGGCGTCGCCGTCAACACGATGCTCGGACCGCAGTGCGCGATGCTCCCCGAACTGTTCGGCAACCGGCACCGCTACCTCGGCGTCGCCATGGCACGCGAGATCTCCGCGGTGCTCGCGGGCGGACTCGCGGGTGTCATCGGCGCCTACATGCTCGCCGTCTCCGGCGGCAACTGGATCCTCATGGCCGTCTACATGGCGACGCTCGCCGCGATCACCACGGCCTCCACCTTCCTCGTCCCCGAGACACGTGGACGCGACCTCTTCCGCACCGAGGACGCGGTGCGACTCTCCACCGACGAAACGGGACCTCGCTGACCATGAATCTCTTCGACCTCAACGGGCGCACCGCCCTCGTGACCGGCTCGAGCCAGGGCATCGGCCGCACCCTCGCACAGGGCCTCGCCGAGGCGGGCGCCCGGGTCGTCGTCCACGGACGCGACCGGGCGAAGGCGGAGCGCACCGCGGCCGAGATCGCCGACACGACCGGCACGACGCCCCTCGTGAGCACGTTCGACGTCACCGACGCACGGGCGGTCGACGACGGGCTCACGGCACTCGACGCCAAGATCGGGACGGTCGACGTCCTCGTGAACAACGCCGGCATCCAGCGCCGCGCCCCGATCACCGAGTTCACCGACGCCGACTGGGACGACCTGCTCGCGACGAACCTCACGAGCGCCTTCCTGCTGTCCCGACGCGTCGCACGCGGCATGGTCGAACGCGGCAGCGGGAAGATCGTCAACATCGGCAGCGTGCAATCGCAGCTCGCACGCCCGGGCATCGCGCCGTACAGCGCGACGAAGGGTGCGATCGTCATGCTCACGAAGGGCCTGTGCGCCGATCTGGCGGGCAGCGGGATCACGGTCAACGCGCTCGCACCCGGCTACTTCGCGACGGAGCTCACGCAGGCCCTCGTCGAGGACGAGGCGTTCTCGGCGTGGGTCAAGGGCCGCACGCCCGCGGGCCGCTGGGGTCGCGTCGAGGACCTCGTCGGCACGCTCGTGTACCTCTCGAGCGATGCCTCGTCCTTCGTGAACGGCCAGACGATCTTCGTCGACGGTGGCATGACGGCGGTGGTCTGACGTGCGACTCACCCGCATCGCCGGGCCCGCCGGGCCCGTCCACGCGATCGAGATCGAGGGCGCGTGGGTGCCCTGCGAGGACCCGTACCTCGCGTTCGCCGAGGGTCGCCACCCCGAACCCACCGGCGAACCGGTGACCGACGCCGTGCCGCTCGCGCCGTGCGCACCGACGGTCGTCGTGGGGATCGCCCAGAACGGCCAGGACGCCCCCTCCCCCGTGCAGGCGTGGCTCAAGAGCCCGCGCACGGTCGTCGCGAGCGGCACCACGGTGCCGCTCCGCCGTGGCGTCGGTCGCAACGACATCGAGGGCGAGGTCGCGGTCGTCGTCGGACGCCCGAGCGACGGACTCACCGCGGCGAACGCACACGAGTACGTCCTGGGGGTGACGGCCGTCAACGACGTCTCGAACCCGGCGCGCGCGAGCAGCGACCCGCGCAACTTCGAGGGCAAGGGCGGCATCGCCTATACGCCGCTCGGCCCGTGGATCGAGACCGAGGCCGACCTCGACGACGTGCCGCTGCACGTCGACATCGACGGCGTGGCCCGCGCCCGCACCTCGAGCGCCGAACTCCCCGCGTCGATCGCCGACTGCCTCGCGTACGTCGCGTCGTGGATCGAGCTCGGTCCCGGTGACGTGATCATGACGGGTGCCCCGCACTCCGCCTTCGCCGTCGAACCGGGCGCCCACGTCGAGATCACCGTCGCCGGCATCCCGCTCGTCACCACCTGCTCGTAACCGCACACCGCTCACAGGAGACGCACCGTGTCATCACCGAACCTCGCCGTCGTCGCGCACGCCAAGGACGACCTCCGGCTCGACGAACTGCCCGAGCCCACAGCGGGCCCCGACCAGGCCGTCATCGAGGTCGCCTACGGCGGCGTCTGCGGGAGCGACCTGCACTACTGGCTGCACGGCGCGGCGGGCGAATCGATCCTGCGCGCCCCGCTCGTACTCGGCCACGAGGTCGTCGGACGGGTCGTCACGGCCGCTGCGGACGGCTCCGGGCCCGCGGCGGGGACGCCCGTCGCGGTGCACCCGGCGACGCCCGTCGACGACGGCTCGGCACCGTTCCCCGCCGATCGCCCCAATCTCTCCCCCGCCGGCACCTATCTCGGCTCCGCCGCCCGGGTGCCCCACACGGACGGCGCGTTCGCTCGACGCGTCGCGCTGCCGACGCGCATGCTGCGCGCGCTGCCCGAGGGGCTCCCGCTCCGGACGGCCGCACTCGCGGAGCCCGCCGCCGTCGCGTGGCACGGTGTCGGCCGCGCCGGGGACGTTCGCGGTGCACGTGTCCTCGTCATCGGTGCCGGCCCGATCGGCGCGCTCGCCGTCGCCGTGCTCCGGCACCACGGTGCCGCCGAGATCATCGCGAGCGACCTGCACGAGCTGCCGCTCGAGACGGCCCGCACGCTCGGTGCGACCGCGACGATCGACGCGCGGAACGCGGACGCGATCGCGAACGTGCACGCGGACGTCGTCATCGAGTCGTCCGGCACGGTCCCGGGCCTCGCGAGCGCGATCCGCGGTGCCGGTCGCGGCGGTCGGGTCGTCATGCTCGGCCTCCAGCGCACCGGTGAGATCCCCGTGCTCATGTCGCTCGCGATCACGCGCGAACTCACGCTCACGGGTTCGTTCCGCTTCAACGACGAGATCGACGAGGTCATCGCCGCGCTCGCCGACGGCTCGCTGCGGATCGACCCGGTCGTCACCCACGAGTACCCCGTCGCCGAGGCGCTCGAGGCCTTCCGTGTGGCACGGGACGCGTCGGTATCATCGAAGGTCCTGTTGCGCTTCGACGAGGAGGCCTGAACATGTCCGAGACGCGCTACCCGCCGATCGTCGTGATGGGCGTCCAGGGGACGGGCAAATCCACGATCGGCGCAGCCCTCGCGGCGCGTCTCAACATCGTCTTCGTCGACGGTGACGATCTGCACCCCGCCACCAACAAGGCCAAGATGGCCGCCGGGCAACCGCTCACCGACGAGGACCGGGTGCCGTGGCTCAAGCGCATCGGCGAGACGATCGCCGAGAACCGCACGGCCGGACGCATCACGATCGTGGCGTGCTCGGCGCTCAAGCGCTGGTACCGCGAACTCCTGCGGTCGAGTGCCCCCGACCTGCTGTTCGTGCACCTCGCCGGTGATCGCGATCTCATCGCCGATCGCATCCAGCACCGCAATCACGACTACATGCCGACGACGCTCCTCGACAGCCAGTTCGAGACGCTCGAACCCCTCGCGGACTGGGAGGCGGGCACGGTGGTCGACGTGGCGGAGTCCCCCGAGGAGATCGTCGACCGCGTCACGCGCCTCCTGCAGTCGCGCGTGCACTCCTGACGTCCCGCGACACCCGACGGATACGACGGCGCCCCCGCGAAACGGGGGCGCCGTCGTCCGCTCCGTCCGGAGTCAGCGGATCTCGTAGTCCTCGAGCAGCTCGGTCACGAGCGCCGCGATCTCGCTGCGCTCCGACCGCGTGAGCGTGATGTGCCCGAACAGTCCGTGACCCTTGAGGCTCTCGATGACCGAAGCGATGCCGTCGTGGCGTCCGACGCGGAGATTGTCGCGCTGCGCCACGTCGTGGGTGAGGATCACGCGCGAGCCCTGCCCGATGCGCGAGAGCATCGTCAACAGCACGCCGCGCTCGAGCGACTGCGCCTCGTCGACGATCACGAACGCGTCGTGCAGCGAACGCCCGCGGATGTGGGTGAGCGGCAGGATCTCGAGCATGCCGCGCGCGACGACCTCGTCGATGACGTTGTCGGAGACGATCGCCGACAGCGTGTCGTACACCGCCTGACCCCAGGGGTTCATCTTCTCGTCGGCGTCGCCCGGTAGGTAGCCGAGCTCCTGCCCGCCCACGGCGTAGAGCGGACGGAACACCATGATCTTCCGCTGTGCACCGCGTTCGAGCACGGACTCGAGGCCCGCCGCGAGCGCGAGCGCGCTCTTGCCCGTGCCCGCCCGACCACCGAGCGAGACGATCCCGATGTCGGGGTCGAGGAGCAGGTCGATCGCGAGCCGCTGCTCGGCGGAGCGGCCGTGCACGCCGAAGACCTCGCGGTCACCGCGCACGAGTCGGAGGCTGCCCGGCCCCGTCACACGTCCGAGCGCCGAGCCGCGCTCCGAGTGGATGACGAGGCTCGTGTTCACGGGCAGCTCGTCGACGGCCGCCGTCTCGATGCGCTCCGACTCGTAGAGGTCGCTCACCTCGCTCGCCGCGAGATCGATCGACGCGATCCCCGTGTACCCCGTGTCGCGCGCGAGCTCGGCGCGGTACTCCTCGGCGGCGAGGCCGATCGCGGACGCCTTGACGCGCATCGGCAGGTCCTTCGACACGACCGTGACCGCGAGTCCCTCGTCGGCGAGGTTCTGGGCGACGGCGAGGATGCGCGTGTCGTTGTCGCCGAGCTGGAGGCCGCTCGGGAGCGAGGCGACGGACGAGTGGTTGAGCTCGACGCGCAGCGTGCCACCCGCGTCGCCGATGCTGATCGGGAAGTCGAGGCGTTCGTGCTCGTCGCGGAGGCGGTCGAGGTAGCGGAGCGCCTGGCGTGCGAAGTACCCGATCTCGGGGTCGTCGCGCTTCTTCTCGAGCTCGCTGATGACGACGACGGGGATCACGACGGCGTGCTCGGCGAAGCGGAACAGGGCGCGCGGATCGCTCAGGAGCACCGAGGTGTCGAGGACGTAGGTGCGTAGTGTCGTCGCGGTCTGCTCGTGGGCGGCGGTCGCGCCGGCGGCCTGGTCGTCGTGGTGCGGTGCGGTGTTGGACACGTCGGGTGCTCCTTCGCCGAGCCGTCGGGCTCGTCGGTGTTCACCGAGGCGGCCGTGGTCGAAGGGGTCGAGCCGAACGATTGAGGCCGTCTCGATCAGGCTCCGTACCTGATGACCACACCGTACGCGGCCGCCGCCGGGTGAACGCTCATTGAGGCCCCGGCTGCCGAGAATTCACCGCCCGTGAGGCAAATGCTCACCGACGGCGTGACGGATGCGCACCGGAGTGACCGCTGATGACCATGTGGCGATGGTCGACGACGAACACGGACACGTCGAACGTGCTGCGGCGTGTCCTGACGGGCCGGTCACGGCGTGTCGTGCGCGTCCCGTCCAGCGGATGCGCCGACCCGGCGGAGGCGCCGACGGCCGGAGTCGCACGGTCACGGCCGGAGTCGCACGCTCACAGCCGGAATCACACGGCCACACCACCGGAGCCGCACGCTCACTGGCCGTAGCGACGCTGACGTCCCGCGTAGTCGCGCAACGCACGGACGAAGTCCACCTCGCGCAGATCGGGGCCGAGCGCCTCGACGAAGTAGAACTCCGAGTGCGCGGACTGCCACAGCATGAAGTCGCTCAACCGCTGCTCGCCGGATGTGCGCACGACGAGATCGGGATCAGGCTGCCCGCCCGTGTAGAGGTGTTCCGCGATCTCGGTCGCCGTGATCGCGTCCGCGATCTGCGCTGGATCCCGGCCGTCGGCGGCGCCCTCGCGGAGGATGGCGCGGACGGCCTCCACGATCTCGTTGCGGCCGCCGTAACCGACCGCGAGATTGATGTGCATTCCCGATCGCCCGGCGGTCGTCTCCTGCACCTCCTGCAGCGTCTCCCGAAGGGTGTCGGAGAGCCCTTCGACCGCCCCCACGTGCTGGATGCGCCAGCGCTCGTTCTCCGCGAGATCGCGGGCGAGCGTCGAGATGATGTCGACGAGCGCCTCGAGCTCCTCGCTGCCCCGGCTCCGCAGGTTGTCGTTCGACAGGAGGTAGAGCGTGACGACCTCGATGCCGTCGCGATCGCACCAGTTCATGAACTCGACCATCTTCGCGGCACCCGCTCGGTGGCCGTGCGCGGCGTCAGGATGCCCGAGCTGCTTCGCCCACCGCCGGTTCCCGTCGATGATCATCGCGACGTGTCTCGGCTTCGGACGCCCCTCGATCTGGTGCCGCAGGCGACGCAGGTAGAGACGATAGAGCGGTCCTCGCCCGTCGTTCATTCGCATCCGTGCCACGAGCACCAACCTAGCGCGCGCAGGCTCCGAACTGCGCCGCGTACCCGAGCGGCCCGGTCTCCACCTGCCCCCAGACAGCGGCGCGTACCCTGCAGGTGTGACTCCACACGCCGAGCACGAGCTCCAACCCGCACGCGACGACCACGACGGCGCGACACGCGACGTGGACCCCGACGTCTCACACGGCGGCCCGTCCACCCCCCGCTCGAACGGCGACGCCACCGCCGGTGACGCCGAGCCGGGCGACTCCCTCGACGTCGGCCGAGAGCCGACGCTGCACCTGCCCATCATGGAGGCGGACGACCGGGCCCGGCGCCAGGACGCGGCCGAGGCACGTCCGACGTGGCGCGGGTGGATCCACGCGGGCACGCTGCCGCTCGCGATCGCCGCGGGCATCGTCCTCATCGTGCTCGCCGACGGCGGCCTCGCGAAGTTCGCCGCCTCGATCTTCGCCGTGTGCTCGTGGCTGCTGTTCGGCATCTCGGCGCTCTACCACCGCTTCGACTGGTCGCCGCGGACGAAGGTCGCGCTCAAGCGCTTCGACCACGCGAACATCTTCCTGCTCATCGCCGGCACCTACACGCCGATCTCGCTCGTCGCGCTGCCCCCGGACAAGGGCTGGCTGCTGTTCGGCATCGTGTGGGGTGCCGCGCTCCTCGGCATCGGGTTCCGCGTGTTCTGGGTGACGGCGCCCCGCTGGCTCTACGTCGCCCTCTACATCGCGCTCGGCTGGGCCGCGGTCATGTACCTCGGCGATCTGTTGCGCGTGAGCGTCGCGCTCATGGTGCTCGTCATCGTGGGCGGTGTGCTCTACACGATCGGCGCGGTGTTCTACGGCCTCAAGCGCCCGAACCCGTGGCCCGGCCGCTTCGGATTCCACGAGATCTTCCACGTGTTCACGGTGCTCGCGTTCCTCTGCCAGTGGACGGGCATCCTGCTCATCTGCCTGTCACCGCCGACGTTCGCCTGACGAGCCGGGCTCGTGAGCGGTGGCGTGCGAGGCGCGCCGCTCGGGCGCTCGCGCCACCCGACGGGTCCGCGGGCCCGATGGACGGGCGTCCGCGCGAGCGTCAGCGTGCCTGATCGCCGCCCGAACCCGGAGGGTCCGTTGCCTCCCGTGCCCCGGTGACGCCGCCGCCGTCAGCCGACGGCTCGTCGTCGCGGGCCGCGTTCGCGTCGCGTTCGGCGACCTCGCGCTCGAGCTTCTCCCGCACGACCTCGCGGTACTTGACGCGACGCACCCGGCGGATGAGGTCGAACGCGATGGCCGACACCATCAGGAAGAGGACGAAGATCGCCGCGAAGCCCACGACGCCGGGCGTGACGTCGTCCGGGTCGAACGGCGGGTCCGTCGGCGTCGGGACCTGGAGGACGAGTTCCCCGAGCAGGGCGAGCGACGCGCTCACGCAGCGCCGCCCTCGTCGACGACGCCCTCGAACAGGTCGCTCTCGGGCGTCGTAACCGCGACCCGGCTGTCGACGAGCTGGTAGTCCTCGTACGGGTACGCCTCGAGCTCGAGCGCGCGGGGAACGGCGAAGAAGAAGCCGCTGTCGGGCGCGACCTGGCTCGCGTGGGCACGAAGTGCGTCGTCGCGCCGCGGGAAGAACTCGCCGACGCTCACACGCGTCGTGATCGTCGTCGGCTTGCGGCTCATCCACGACACCATCTCCGCCATCTTCTCGGCGAGCGGCGAATCCGGATCGGTGCGCTGGACGAGCTCGAACATCGACTCGGCGCGCTCGGCGTTCATGGTGCGGTCGTAGTAGAGCTTCGAGACGGTCCACGGCTCGCCGAGCTCGGGGTCGTCGTTCGTGCCCGCCTGCATCCATGCACGCATCGAGACCTCGTGGCACCGGATGTGGTCGGGGTGCGGGTAGCCGCCGTTCTCGTCGTACGTGATGAGCACGTGAGGACGGAACTCACGAACGAGACGGATGAGTGGTCGGGCCGAGATCTCGACGGGGATCGCGGCGAAGCTCGCGGGCGGCAGCGAGCCGTCCTCGCGTGCCATACCGGAGTCGACGTAGCCGAGCCAGCGGTGCTCGACGCCGAGGATGCGCTGTGCGGCGGCCATCTCGACGCGCCGGAGGCCGGCGAGGTCACGCTTCGCATGGTGCATCGACTCGATGCCGGGGTTGAGGATGTCGCCCGCCTCGCCGCCGGTGCAGCTGACGACCATGACCTCCACCCCACGATCCGCGTACGCCGCGTACGTCGCGGCACCCTTGCTGGATTCGTCGTCGGGGTGCGCGTGCACCGCCATGAGTCGAAGTGTCACTGTGCTCCTCGGAGACGTTAGCCTGGGATCGAGCCTAACGCGCCAGATCGGCGGCGGCGCTCGGAAGGAGCACGGTGACGTCCGCTCTCGACGAACGCTACGGCACGCGACAGTCCACCCGCCGCGACCGCTGGGGCTACCTCGTCGGTGCCGTTCTGCTCGTCGTCGTCATCGGCTTCTGGGCGTTCACGACCTTCGGTCCGGATGCCGAGGCACAGGTGTCCACGAGCGTCGTCAACTTCCGCGTCGCGGACGACGGCGAGGCCATCGAGGTCGACTACGTCGTGACCGCCCAGCCGGGGACGGCGCTCGCGTGCACGATCGAGGCGACGAGCGCGCAGAGCGCGGTGGTCGGGTGGGTCGTGGTCGAGCTTCCCGCGGCGCAGCTCTCGACGCAGGCGTACACGGAGGTCGTCTCGACCGTGCAGACGGCGACCACCGTTGTGGTGGAGGACTGCCGGGTACGATAGGGTATGCGATCAAGCTCCGGCACCACGTCGGAGCTTTGGCTTATGTCCGGCGCGAACGCGCCGCGGTCGGCGGGAGACTCCCGCCCCGCACACCTCTTGTTCGTACTAGGAGTCCAACCATGTCAGCATCCTCCACCGAGACCTGGCTCACCCCCGCGACGTTCGACCGTCTGAAGGACGAGCTCGACACGCTCTCGACCACCGGCCGCGAGGAGATCGCGAAGCGGATCGAGGAGGCGCGCGAGGACGGCGATCTGAAGGAGAACGCCGGGTACCACGCCGCGAAGGACGAGCAGGGCAAGATCGAGGCCCGGATCCGCGAGCTCGAAGCCATGCTGAAGAACGCGGTCGTGGGCGAGGCGCCCGAGGCCTCGGGCGTCGTCGAGACCGGCACGGTCGTCACCGCCGAACTCGCGGGGCGCGAGTCGAAGTTCCTGCTCGGTTCGCGCGAGATGGCCTCGCAGACCGAGCTGCGCGTGTACTCGGCCGAGAGCCCGCTCGGCGCCGCGATCCTCGGCCTCAAGCAGGGCGACACGACGAGCTTCGAGGCCCCCAACGGCAAGGACATGACGGTCAAGGTGCTGAACGTCGAGACGTTCACCCCCTGAGCCCCACCGTGCCGGGCGCCATGCTCCCGCTCACGGACGACGGGCCCCGTCGACGCCATGCGTCGACGGGGCCCGTCGTCGTCCGCCGTCCCGGCGTCAGGGCACGAACGTCTCGCCGCGGCGCAGTTTCGGCTCGTACCCGGCCGCGCGCAGCGCCTCGATCACGAGTCGAGCGTGCTCGGTGCCGCGCGTCTCGACCGACACCTCGAGCTCGACCTCGGTCACCTGCAGGCCCTTGTTGTGCCGCGTGTGCAGCACCTCGATGACATTCGCGTTCACCTCGGCGAGGATGCGCGAGATCGTCGCGAGCTGCCCGGGCACATCGGGCAGGCCGATGACCATCTTCATATAGCGGTCGGACGCGGTCAGGCCCGTCGAGATCACCTTCTCGAGCATGAGCGGGTCGATGTTGCCGCCCGACAGGACGACGACCGTCTTCCCCGCCGCGACGACACGGCCCGCGAGGATCGCCGCGACGCCCGTCGCACCCGCCGGCTCGACGACGAGCTTCGCGCGCTCGATGAGCAGCAGGATCGCTCGCGAGATGTCGTCCTCGCTGACCGTGACGATGTCGTCGACGAGGTCGCGCACGTACTCGAACGTCAGGTCCCCCGGGCGATCGACCGCGATACCGTCGGCGATCGTCGGATCGGCCGAGATCTTGACCGGTCGCCCCGCCTCGACCGAGATCGGGAACGGCGCCGAATTGGCCGCCTGCACGCCGATGACGCGAACGTGGTGACCCGTGGCCTCCTCGTGTCGGATCGCCGCGGACGCGACACCCGAGATGAGTCCGCCACCGCCGATCGGCACGATGATCGTGTCGACGTCGGGCAACTGGTCGAACACGTCGAGGGCGAGGGTCGCCTGTCCCGTGATGACGTCGATGTGGTCGTAGGGGTGGATGAACTCCGCACCCGTCTCGGCCGCGAACCGCTTCGCCGCCTCGAGCGCCTCGGCGACGTTGTTCCCCGTGAGGACGACGTCCGCCCCGTACCCGCGCGTCGCCTGCAGCTTCGGGAGCGGCACCCCGACGGGCATGAAGATCGTCGCGGCGATGCCGAGCTCACGCGCCGCGAACGCGACGCCCTGCGCATGGTTCCCGGCCGACGCCGCGACGACACCGCGCTCGCGCTGCTCGTCGCTCAGGCGCGAGAGCCGGTAGGTGGCTCCACGGATCTTGTACGAACCGGTGCGCTGCATGTTCTCGCACTTGAGGAAGACGGGAGAACCGAGCTCGTCGGTGAGGAAGCGCGCCGAGTCCATCGGGGTCGAGGTGATGACCCGGTTGACGATCTCTCGTGCCGCTTCGATCAGTTCGAGTTCAGGAATCGTGCTCGTCATGCCGAGGGTCGGCCTTTCTGTCGGTCCCGCGCGTCTCGCGGACGCGCGCGACGATGCGGTTCGGCTTGGGCTCCGGGGGTCTGCCCACCTTGGTCGGGTCGGGGAGCCCGTGCCACTCGCCGCTCGCGATGTACTGCACCACGACCTTGGCGCTCGCGACCAACGGTACCGCGAACACGGCGCCCGCGATGCCGCCGAAGATGGACCCGGCACTCACCGCGAGCAGGACGCCGAGGGGGTGCACCTTGACCGCGTTGCCCATGATGAGCGGCTGCAGCACGTGCGATTCGAGCTGCATGACGCCGACGACGATGACGAGCATGATGAGCGCGTTGACGAGTCCGTTCGCGCCGAGGGCGATGACCACCGCGAGCGTGCCCGACGCGAACGCGCCGACGAACGGCACGAACGACGCGAGGAAGACGATGATCGCTATGGGGATCGCGAACGGCACCTGGAGGACGGCCGCCCCGATACCGATGCCGACGGCGTTGATGAGCGCCACGACGATCTGCACGCGGACGTAGTGACCGATCGATTCCCAGCCGCGAAGGCCCGCACCGTCGACCGCCGCCCGGGCGGCACGCGGGAACAGCGTGACGATGAAGAGCCAGATGACGCGGCCGTCGAGCAGGTAGAAGATGAGCGTGAAGAGCGTCACGAGCGCACCGGTCGCGATCGCGACGGCGGTGGAGCCCGCGCTCACGGCGCTCGAGAGCAGGTTCGTCACGTTCGACTGGAACCACGAGATCGCCTGGCTCGTCGCCTGGGTGATCTGCTCCTGCGTGACGTGGAGCCACGAGTTCTCGAGCAGCGCGAGGAAGTCCTGGTACTGCGTCTGGATCGCGTCGACGTCGAAGCGCAGACCGCTCGCGAACTGCGTGATGACGAGGTAGATGAGTACCGACACGGCCGTGAACAGCACGAGCAGCGTCACGACGAGCGCGGCCCACTTGGGGAAGCGCGCTCGGTGCATGAGCCACTTCATGAGCGGTGACAGGAGGGACGCGAGCAGTGCCGCGACGAGGACGGGGATGACGATGATCTTCGCCTGGGCGATGAGCCATCCGATGGGGACGAGGGCGAGGACGATCGCGACGAAGCGCCACGAGTAGGCGCCCGCGATCCGCATGCCTCGCGGCACGAGTGCCGCTTCGCCCGTCGACGGACCGATGCCGTCGTCGGGATGGGAGGCGCGCGTGGATCCCGTTCGCGCGCCGTCGGGGGTACTCGTGGTCATGCGCTCGATCCTAGGAGTGGGCACACGTGCGGAAGCCTCGCGTCCTGCCTCGTTCGCGCAGGGCGTCGTGTACGTCGTCCGTGCACGTCAGAACTGCACGCGCGGGGGCTCCGCGATCGCGGCCCGGTCGGCGACCTCGAAGAACTCGCGCTCGTGCTCCCCCATCGACCGCGCGACGACGTTGCTGGGGAACGTCCGCACCGCGGTGCCGAGTTCACGGGCGGCGCCGTTGTAGAAGCGGCGGGCACTCTGGATCGCGTTCTCCTCGTCGACGAGCTGCTTCTGCAGCGCGAGGAAGTCGGCGTCCGTCTGCAGCGCGGGGTACCCCTCGGCGACGGAGAAGAGGCCCCTGATGGCGCCCTGGACGCGGTTCTCGACCGCCGACGCGTCGGCGGGACTCGCGGCCGAGAGGGAGTCGGCGATGGCCGTTTCGGCCTGCTCGAACGCGCGGTTCTCGTGCGAGGCGGGTGTGCGCACGGCCTCGAGCAGCCGGGGCACGAGTTCGGCGCGGCGCTCGATGCCGCCGCGCACCTCGCCCCACGCCCGGTCGGCGTTGTCACCGAGTCGGACGAGGCGTCGTCGCTGCGAGATCCAGACGAGCGCGATCACGGCCACGATCACGATCACGACCGCGAGGGCGATCCAGAGCGGGAGAAGTTCCATGCCCCGATGCTAACGACTTCACCCGACGTTCCGGCCGGAGAACTGCGACGAGGCCGTCCTGCGCCCGGCACACCACGCGCGTCACCGCGTCGTTCGCGACCTCCGACCCGATCGGACCTCGCTCACGTGCCGAACCGACGCCGCGAGCGCGTCGCACGCAGCGACCACGGCCGGGGCCCGTTCGCCGCCGCTGCGGACCGCGAGCCCGATGGACCGGTGCTCCCCCGTGGGTGTCGTGACGATGCCGTCCTCGGTGACGAGCCCGAGCGCAGGGACGAACGCCGCGACGATTCCGCTGCGGACGAGATGCACGTGGAGCCGCACGTCATCGGTCTCCGCGACGATCCGCGGCACGAATCCCGCGTCGTGGCACACGCGCTCCGTCCAGGTGCGCGCGCCGGTGCCCTCGTGCTCCATCGCCCACGGCCGCCCGGCGAGCACGGCGGGGGCGACGGGCTCCGCCGGCCGCCACGATGCCGGTGTCGCGAGCACGAGCGGATCGTCGAGGAGCGGCGTCACCGTCACGCCGTCGTGTCGCAGTGGAACCTCCCCCGGGAAGCGCTCGGTGAGTGCGATGTCGACGTCGCGGGCGAGCAGGCCCGCGACCGCGGTCTCCGCCGCGACGTGAGTGAAGGCGAGTTCGAGCCCGGGGTGCCGCTCGGCGAGCGAACGGACGGCGGCGGGCACGAGAGCCCAGGCCGCCGTCTGGAACGTCGCGACACGAACGGTCCCGACGACGTCGGTCCGGTGGGCGGCGACCGTCGCCTCCGCACGCACCAACTCGCGGAGGACGTTCTCGGCATGGGTGACGAGGGCGAGCGCGGTCGGCGTGAGGCGCACACCACGTCCGACGGACTCGAGGAGCGTCGCACCGGTCTCGAGTTCGAGGATCGACAGCTGGTGGGAGATCGCGGACGGGCTGTAGCCGAGCGCGCTCGCGACGGCGGCCAGCGTGCCGCGGAGCCGCACTTCACGCAGGATGCGCAGACGATGCACGTCGTACACGTCGCCACCTCCAATCATCGATCGCCTTCACCGCTACCGATCTGATTCATCGTATCGATCGATCATTCATCGCTGCCTACCGTGGAATCGGCGCCGATCGAGCGCGAGAAACACTCACCCTGGAGGCAGCATGACGTCCGACACGACGACCACACGGGGCACGTCCGAGCGCGTGCGCATCGACACGGACCGCCTGTGGGCGTCCCTCATGGATCTCGCGCGCATCGGCGCATACGACGACGAGGAGTCGACGCTCGTCGGCGTGAACCGCCGATCGCTCACGGACGAGGACGCCGCGGGGCGAGACCTGCTCGTGTCGTGGCTGCGCGACGCGGGACTCGAGGTGACGATCGACGAGATGGGGACGATCTTCGGCCGCCGTGAGGGAACGGAACCCGCCCTCGCGCCGGTCGTGGCCGGCTCGCACATCGATTCGGTGGGCACGGCCGGTGCCTTCGACGGCTGCCTCGGCGTCGTCGGTGCCCTTGAGGTCGTGCGCTCGCTCGACGAACAGGGCATCCGGACCCGCCGGCCGATCGTGATCGCGTCGTGGACCGAGGAGGAGGGGGTGCGATTCGGCACCGACATGCTCGGTTAGGCCGTCGCCGCCGGGCGTATCGCCCTCAAGGACGCCTACGCGCTCACGGATGCCGCCGGGCTCCGCTTCGGCGACGAGCTCGTTCGCATCGGCTACCGCGGCGAGCGGCCCGTTCGCCTCGACCCGCCCCACGCCTACGTGGAGTGTCACATCGAGCAGGGGCCGGTCCTGCTCCGCGCGGGACTCGCGGTCGGCGTCGTGACGGGCGTGCAGGCGATCTCGTGGCAGCGCGTGACGCTGCACGGCCGGGCGGCCCACGCGGGGACGACGCCGACCGAGTTGCGCGTCGACGCGGGGCTCGCAGCCGCGCAGATCGTCGTCCACGTGCGTGAGATGGTCGACTCCGGCCGATACGGGCGCCTGCGCGCGACGGTCGGCCACATCGCGACCTCGCCGGGCCTGCCGAGCGTCGTCCCGGATCGCGCCGAGCTCACGGTCGATCTGCGCAATCCGGACGACGAGGCGATGGCGGCGGCCGATGCCGAGCTCGATGCGTTCCTCGCGACGCTGCCCGAACGGCAACCGGGCCTCCGCGTCGCGACGCATCGGATGGCGAAAACGAATTGCGTGCCGTTCGATGCGGCGGTGCAGGACACGATCGCCGAGGTGGCGGCCGAGCTCGGGCACCAGACGACCCGCATCATGTCGGGCGCCGGGCACGATGCGCAGGAGGTGGCGGCGATCGCCCCGACCGCGATGGTGTTCGTGCGCGGTCAGCACGACGGCATCAGCCACAACCCGCGCGAGTACTCGACGCCGGAGGACTGCGCGGCGGGCGTCGAGGTCCTCGCGAACACCCTCGTGCGTCTCGCGGAGCGGCGGCCGTGAGCGGCGCGGTCGAGCGGGTGCTCTACGAGCACCCCGCCGCGCGCGCGTGGGCGACGAGCCGCGGTGGCGGGGCACGCGACTTCCATCGCACGCTCCCGGGCTACCGGGCGACACGGCTCGTCGACGTCCCGTCCCTCGCGGACGAGCTCGGGGTCGCGCGCGTGTTCGTGAAGGAGGAGTCGGAGCGGCTCGGGCTGCCCGCCTTCAAGATCCTCGGTGCCTCGTACGCGATCGCGCGGGCCCTCGCGGAGCGCCTGCATCTCGCGGAGCCGCCGAGGCTCGCTGCGCTCCGGGCGCACGCCGCCGCCGAGCCGGTGACGCTCGTCGCGGCGACCGACGGCAACCACGGTCGCGCGGTCGCGCACACCGCGCGCCTGCTCGACCTCGACGCGCACGTACTCGTGCCGAGCAGCATCAGCGAGGCGGCGAAGGCGGCGATCGCCGCGGAGGGCGCGGCGGTCGTGGAGCTCGCGGCGCCGTACGACGAGGTCGTGTCGGCGGCGGCCCGCGCCGCGGACGAGCTCGGCGAGCACGGACTCCTCGTGCAGGACACGGCATGGGAAGGGTACGAGCGGGTTCCGCGGTGGATCGTCGACGGCCACGCGACGATGTTCGGCGAGATCGACGAACAGCTCGCGGCGTGCGGTGTCGCTCGTGTCTCGCTCCTCGCGGTCCCCGTCGGGGTCGGCTCGTTCGCGCACGCCGCGGTCCGCTTCGCGCGCTCGTCACCGCACGCGCCGAGCGTGCTGTCGGTCGAGCCCGACGCGGCGCCCGCGCTGCTCGAGTCGCTGCGAGCCGGGCGTACGGTGAGCGTGGCGACGGGCGAGACGATCATGGCGGGACTCAATTGCGGGACGCCCTCGTCGACCGCGTGGCCCGATCTCGCGCCTGGTGTCGATCTCGCGCTCACCGTGACGGATGCCGAGGCGACCAGGGCCGTGCTCGACCTCGAAGCGCTCGGCGTCGATGCCGCTCCGTGCGGCGCGGCGACGCTCGCGGGCGTCCGCGCGCTCGCCGCCCTGCGCCCGCTCGGGGCGGACGACGTCGTCGTCCTGCTCAGCACCGAGGGCCGCGGTGCGAACCCGCAGCTCGCGGAGGTGCCCGGCGACGACCCGCAGCAGCCCGACGCGACGAGGGAGCGCCGGAGCTGACGACCGGTCGTCGCTCGCCCCGTCGCGGGTGCCAGGACCACCGCACGGGGCGGCCCGCGACGGTGCGATCGTCGGCCGTCGACTCGGGATGCTGCCCTCCCCCGTACCGCACGCCGTGCCCCGATCCGGTGCCGCTCAGGCCCCGGTGCCCCGCCCGGCGTCCGCATCGGTTCCGTCACGGCCGGCGCTCCCCGTGGCACCGCCGTAGACGGCGATCTTGTACTCCGTCGCGACGAGCGAGAGCTGCAGCTCGCGGATCTGTCGCCGGATCGTGTCGCGATGCTCGACGAGGATGTCGAGCCTCTCGGGTTCGGTCTCGCTCCCCGCTTCGACGAGTTCGACGTAGTGCTGCAGGTCGCGCATGGGCATGCCGGACAGCCGCATGCGCGTGATGAACACGAGCCGTCGTTGGGCCTCGGCGTCGTACACGCGACGCCCGGCGTCGTCCCTCCCGACATGCACGAGGCCGGCCTGCTCGTAGTACCGCAGGGTGTGCGGCGAGAGCCCGAGGAGGGGTGCGAGTTCGGCGATGCTCATCGGCTCGCCCGCATCGCCGACGTCGACCATCCGATGGATGACCTCGATCGGGAGTGTCCCGTCGATCTCGGTCGTCTCGCCGAGTTCGGTCAGGACGCGCGCCATCACGTGATCGGTCGGCATCGTCGTCACACCACCCGGCTCGACGGCGCGGCGTCGGCGAAATCGGCGCTCCGCGCGAGGTCGGCGAGCGAGCGCACGTTCGCGAGTGCATCCGTGTAGGCGTCGGTCAGCCGATCGACGGCCTCCGCACCGAGCGGGAGCCGGAGCGGTACCCGGTCGCCGTGGGCGAGGTCGACGAGGATCTCGGCGGCACGCGCCGGGTCGCCCTCCTGGATGCCGTCGGCGCCGGCGAGTTCGGCGCGCACCGCGCCGACGACCGGCGCGTAGGCGTCGAGTTCGGTGCTCATGCCGAGCGAGTGGCCGGTGTTGAAGCCGGTGCGGAACCGGGACGGTTCGACGCACACGACCCGGATCCCGAACGGCGCGACCTCCGCGGCGAGCGCCTCGCTCCAGCCCTCGAGTGCGAACTTGCTCGCGGAATAGGCGCCGACGCCGGGGAACGAGAGGCGTCCGCCCTGGCTCGAGAACTGCATGATCGTGCCGCCGCCCCGGCGACGCATGGCGGGCAGAAGCGCCCGCGTGAGGGTCGTCGCGGCGAAGAAGTTGACGTCCATCAGTTCCCGCAGGGCGTCCGGCTCGACCTCCTCGGCCGCTCCGACGATCGCTCGCCCCGCGTTGTTGACGAGCACGTCCGGCGTGCCGAGACGCTCGAGCGCGGCGGCGGCGACGCGGTCGGCGGCATCGCGCTCCCGGAAGTCGGCCGTGACGACGGTCAATCGCTGTGGGTACGCGTCGAGGAGGTCCGCGATGGACGACTCGTCCCTGACGGTCGCGACGGCGGAGTCGCCGCGGGCGAGGAGGGCCTCGACGAGCGCTCGCCCGAACCCCTGCGATGCGCCCGTGACGACCCAGCCGAGCGAGCGGTCGGGGGTTCCGACCTCACCACTCGACGGGTCGTTGCCGGTGTGGATACCCGTTGCTTCGTTCATGCGTTGAACGGTAGATCTTCGAGCGCACTCGAACGCAAACATCGTTCCCAGCGGGCGCACAGCCCGAGTTCGCCGACACCCCGAACCACGGGCGCGTGGTGCGTTCGTAGTATTCGCGCGTCTGCTGCCCCGTCGGGATTCGACCCCGATCCGCAACGAGTCACGGTTCGCATATCCCGCAGCATCCGCACAGTTCCCGTGTGTGTACGTGCGGGTGCCTGGGTGCTCGATACCGCGTCCCGCTTCCAGGTCGAGCCCGGACTCGATGGACACTAGGCGGCAGCTCGAGCCCCCACGTGTCCCCCGGTTCCACTACGGTCATGCCCATGCGAACCCCCCTCGTCGCCGCGGCCGCAGCCGCGCTCCTTCTCCTGACCGGATGCGCCGGCGCATCCTCAACCACGGAGGTGTCCGAGATCTCCACCCCAGCAGCAACCACGCCCGCCGCCGAGGCGGCCGAGACCATCTCAGCAACCGAGGCCGGCGGAGTCTCCGAACGCGGACATCAGATCATCGCCGTGGGCCAGGAGAACCAGCTCTGGGACGCCGACCTCCCCGTCGGCACGTGGACCGTCAACAGCGTGGAGCAGATCGACCCGAACGCGCTCCAGACCGAAACGAACCCCGACACAAGCAAGCCCTACTTCGAGTACGACACGTCACTGACGTACTACGCGGTCGAGATCAGCGCCAACGCAACATCCGACCTACAAGCCAAGATGAGCTTCGTGTTCTCGGGTATCGATGCCGACGGCGTCAAGGTGAACAACGGCGTCGTTCACATCGCGCAGGGGCTCCCTGACGAGTACGGCGACTTCCCCACCTGGATCAATATGGGCGAGAAGATTCACGGGAAGGAACTGATCGGCATTCCTGGCGACGGCGGCGGTGCACTGATCATCACGTTCTCGGGCGGATCCGCGCAGGGCATGCCGACGGGATTCGGCTTCGAGCTGCCTCTCTGACTCAACGACGAAACGCCGCACCGCCGCACCAGTGGAGGGGCGTTCTTTTGCTCGGGGGATCCGTGACCGTCCGACCGATCGTCTCGACCGCGCGAATTCGGCAGCGTGCTGCATAGCCCACGCGGCCGCACTCGACGACGTCGCGAGCACGCGGCACCACGCCTACCGCCCCTCCGCATCGGTGAGGCGCTCGCGCTCCGGTGGGACGGTGTCGACCTCGACGCAGGCACGGTGCAGATCTTCGCGACAGTCACCGTCGACCTCGACGGGCGCTCAGTACGGCAGGAGCACACGAAATCGCGCGCGGGCATGCGGACACTCACGCTGCCCCGGTACGGCGTCGACGTGCTCACGAGGCGGCGCGTGGAGGCGGCACACGATCTCGTCTTCGCGTCGCACGCGGGCACACCCATGTCGGAGGGGAATCTGCGGATCCGGTGGCGCGCGGCGATCGAGGGCAGCGACTTCGAGGGGCTCACGCCGAAGAGCGTGCGGAAGGCCGTCGCGACCGAACTCGCCCGGAAGTTGTCACCCGCGGCGGCGCAGATGCAGCCCGGGCACGCGTCGTCGTTCGTGACGGAGCGGCACTACATCGAGGCCGCGCCGACGCCGGACGTGTCGATGTTCCTTGGACGTCCCGGACTAAATGGACACTAAGCGGTACATCTCGCAACGTCGATCGCGCGGACCGGATCGAGTCCCCAGTCGGGAGTGGGCGAGTCGGTGCCCCCGTCGGGATTCGAACCCGAACCGTAGCGGATTTTAAGTTCGCTGCCTCTGCCAGTTGGGCCACGGGGGCGGAACGACCGCGCGCCGCCGCATCTCGCTGATGCGACGGCGCGCGACCGGTGGCTCGGGTGCCTACTCGGCGTTCGCCTTGGCCGTGGGACGGTTGACCGTCTTCGGCGCCTGGGCGGGCTTCGCGTCCGCCTTGTCGGCGACCGGGGCGTCCGTCACGGGCGACGCGGGGGCCGGCTCCTCGGCGGGCTTCGGACGGGGCTTCGAGGCGAAGCGCTCGAACGAGGCCCGCGGGTGCTGACGCGCCGAGAACGGCACGAAGTCGCGGCCGAGGAAGAACGTGTTGAACCAGTCGGTGAACACGCGCACCTTGCGCTCGATCGTCGGGATCGCGGTGCCGTGGTAGCCACGGTGCGCGAGCCACGCGAGCGGGCCGACGAGCATGATCTTGCCCGAACGGAACGCGCCGTTCCAGGGGCCGAGACCGGCGACCGCCCCGAGGTTCTCGTGGTAGTAGTCCTTCGGCGCACGCCCGCGGAGGGTCGCGACGAGGTTCTCGGCGAGCTGCTTGCCCTGACGCACGGCGTGCTGCGCGTTCGGCACGCAGAAGCCGCCGACACCGCCACCCGAGAGGTCCGGCACGGCCGAGACGTCGCCGGCGGTCCACGCGTCGCGGATCACGCCGTCGTCGCCCTCGACACGCAGGTCGGCACGCGCGCGGATGCGACCGCGCTCGTCGACCGGCAGGTCGGTGTTCGACTTCACGAACGGCGCGGCCATGACGCCGGCCGTCCACACGATGACGTCCGTCGGGAACTTGTCGCCCGCCGAGGTCTCCACGACCCCGTCGACCGCCGACGTGACCTGCGTGTTCAGGTGCACCTTCGCGCCGCGCTCCGCGAGCTGCTTGATGACCGCGACCGCGCCGTCCTCCGTGACCTCGGGCATGATGCGCCCGGCGGCCTCGATGAGGTGGAACTGCACGTCGTCGAACTGCAGCGAGGGGTAGTCCTCGAGCAGATCGGTCGCGAGCGAACGCATCTCGCCGAACGCCTCGATACCGGCGAATCCGCCACCGACGACGACGAACGTGAGCAGCCGCTGACGCTCGGGCCCCGGGGGCAGTGCCGATGCACGGTTGAAGTTGTCGATGATCGTGTCACGGATCCAGGCGGCCTCCTCGGCCGCCTTGAGCCCGATCGCGTTGTCGGCGATACCCGGGATCGGGAAGGTGCGGGACACCGAACCCGCCGTCACGACGATGACGTCGTACGAGAACTCGTACGCGTCACCGTGCTCGGGCTTGAGCGTCGCGACCTTGCGTGCGTGGTCGACCTTCTCGACCTCGGCCGTCACCACACGGGTGCGGCGCAGGTGCCGACGCTGCGACACGAGCACGTGGCGGGGCTCGATCGAGCCGCCGATGACCTCCGGCAGGAATGGCTGATAGGTCATGTACGGCAGCGGGTCGACCAGGGTCACCTGGGCCTCGCCGGGGTTGAGGAGCTTCTCCAGCCTCCACGCGGTGTAGAACCCCGCGTATCCGCCTCCAACGATGAGGATCTTCGTCACGCGTTTCCCTCCGGGACCGTTCAGTTCACAGCGAAATCTTCGGTGTCCATACTAGACCTCCGCGAGTGCGCACCTGAGTGCGTACGGAGGTGACGGCGAACCCGGGCGGGTCAGGCCCGTGCGGCTCCCGGTTCGGCGCACTCGCACACGTCCGGCGACCAGCGCGACTCGCGCAGTGCCCAGTCGCCGATCGGGTTCACACCCGGCCCCGCCGCGAGTGCGTGCGCCGCGAGCGCGTGCAGGCACTTGACGCGCGTCGGCATGCCCCCCGCGCTGATGCCGCGGATCGGTTCGACGACCTCGATCGACTCCCGCTCGGCGAGGTACCGCTCGTGGGCCGCGAGATACGCGGCACGGAGCTCCTCGTCCTCCGCCAGGCGATCCTGCATCTCGACCATGAGCTGCGCGGCCTCGAGCTGCGACATCGCGATCGTCGCGGCCGGGTGCGTGAGGTAGTAGAGCGTCGGGAACGGCGTGCCGTCGTCGAGCCGCGGGGCCGTCACGACGACCGTCGGATTCCCGCACCGACAGCGCGCGCCGATGCCCACGACACCACGCGCGGTGCGTCCGAGCTGTGCGGAGACGACCGCGATGTCGGCGTCGCTCGCCGGATCGAACGCGCTCACTTCACCTCGCCCTCGTCGGCCGGCGTGTTCGTCGTGCCGCTCGCCACGACCGACTGGGTGAACGTCTGCAACCAATTGCTCTCCGTCTCGTGCTGTTCCACACTCACGCTCGTCGGCTGCGTCGGTGCCGCGGTCGGTGCCGAGTCCACCACGAGGTAGTTCGTCTCCCCCGGCTTCACGAACAGCAACCGGCCACGGGCCTGCGCCTGCACGTACGCCGGATCCGTCCAGCGCGCCTGCTCGAGGGTGAGTGCGTCGATGTTCTGCTGCGTCTGGGTGAGCGACTGCTGGAGGTCGCTGATGCGCTGCCGTTGCTCGATGAGCTGGGTGACCGTCGGGGCGAGCACGGCGACCCCGAGGAGCACCGCGACGAGCATGAGGATCGTCGCACTCGACGGGCGTGGCACGGGGCGCCGCTCCGAGCCGCTGCCCGCCGTCGCGGCGCGGTGCCGACGGTCGGTCGTGGTGGGGCGTCGGGCCATGGTCGCGTTCCTCTCGCGTCGATCCGGTCCCCTCGGTCGGGGTGGGCCGGGGTCGTCGACGCATCATCATGCCAGTCCGGGCGCGCAGTGCTCGGCAGGCCGTGCCGTTCGTCGCGATGCCACGGCGGGATCACAGGTGCCCGGGCCGAACGCCGGACGGGCCGGGTTCGCACCCGGCCCGTCCTGTGTCCCGTTCGGGACGCGCTACGCCGTGGGCGTGAAGCGCGGGAAGGCCGAGCGGCCCGCGTACTCCGCGGCCTCGTCGAGCTCCTCCTCGATGCGGAGCAGCTCGTTGTACTTCGCGACACGGTCACTGCGGGCCGGCGCACCGGTCTTGATCTGGCCGCAGTTCGTCGCGACCGCGAGGTGCGCGATCGTCGTGTCCTCGGTCTCGCCGGAACGGTGCGACAGCACGGCCGTGTAGCCGTGACGCTGCGCGAGCGAGACGGCGTCGAGCGTCTCGGTGAGCGTGCCGATCTGGTTGACCTTCACGAGGATGGAGTTCGCGGCCTTCGCGTCGATCCCGCGCTGCAGGCGCTCGGGGTTCGTGACGAACAGGTCGTCGCCCACGATCTGCACGCGGTCGCCGATCGCGGCCGTGAGCTTCGTGTAGCCCTCCCAGTCCTCCTCGTCGAGCGGGTCCTCGATCGAGACGATCGGGTAGTCGACGATGAGCTGCTCGTAGAACGCGACCATGTCCTCCGCCGAGTGCTTCGCGCCCTCGAAGGAGTACACGCCGTCCGCGTAGAACTCGCTCGACGCGACGTCGAGGCCGAGCGCGATGTCGCGGCCGAGGACGTAGGGCGTCGTGCCGATCGCCTCGACGATCAGGTCGAGCGCCGCGCGCGTGTTCGCGGCGTCGGGAGCGAAGCCGCCCTCGTCGCCGAGGCCCGTCGACAGGCCCTTCGACTTGATCGTCGACTTCAGCGCGTGGTAGACCTCGGCACCCCAGCGGAGGGCCTCCGAGAAGGTCTCCGCACCGATCGGCAGCACCATGAACTCCTGCACGTCCACGCCCGTGTCGGCGTGCGCGCCACCGTTGATGATGTTCATCATCGGCACGGGCAGCACGTGCGCGTTCGGGCCACCGACGTAGCGGTAGAGGGGCAGGTCGGACGACTCCGCGGCGGCCTTCGCGACCGCGAGGCTCACGCCGAGGATCGCGTTCGCGCCGAGACGCGACTTGTTCTCGGTGCCGTCGAGCTGGATCATCTCCTGGTCGATGACGCGCTGGTCGGTCGCGTCGAGGAACTCGATCGCGGGCTCGATCTCGTCGACGACCGAGTCGACGGCCTTCTGCACGCCCTTGCCGCCGTAGCGCTCCGGGTCGCCGTCACGCAGCTCGTAGGCCTCGAAGGCTCCGGTCGACGCGCCCGAGGGGACCGCGGCGCGCGAGACGACACCGTCGTCCAGCAGCACCTCGACCTCGACGGTGGGGTTGCCTCGGGAGTCGAGAATTTCGCGGGCGTGGACCGCATCGATGTTTGCCACGTACATGCTCCTCAGGAGATCGTCTGCGCGGGGATCGGCCGCGGTGCGGCCGCTGTCAGTCTAGCGAGGCCGACTCGGCGGCGGTCCCACGTTCGGCGTCCTGTCGGGCGACGATCAGCGCCGAGGGGCGACGATCAGTGCCAGCGGGCCGCGTCGCGCTCGGCGCGGTCGTCGACGCCCGCGATCACGCGCGCGGGATTACCGACGGCGATCGACCGCGGCGGCACGTCCCTCGTCACGACGCTGCCCGCACCGACGACGCTGTCGCGCCCGATCGTCACGCCGGGCGTCACGACGACGCCACCACCGAGCCACACGCCGTCCTCGATCGTGATCGGGTCCCCGCTCTCGATGCCCGTGCGGCGCAGTTCGGGGTCGAGCGGGTGAACGGGCGCGAGCAATTGCACGTTCGGGCCGATCTGCACGTCCGCACCGATCGTGATGGGCACGACGTCGAGCGCGACGAGCCCCGCGTTGACGAACGTCCGGTCGCCGATCGAGAGCTGCGTGCCGTAGTCGACGAAGATCGGCGCGACGACGACGACGTCCTCCCCCACGTGTCCGCACAGCTCGCGCAGCACCTCGGTCGATGCCGCGGGGTCCTCGAGTTGCACGTCAGCGAAGCGGCGGGCGAGGCGCCTCGCGCGCAGCGACGCGGCCGCGGTCCCCTCGTCGCCGCGATACGGCAGACCGGCGACCATGCGCGCGTACTGGCCCACCGGCTCGCCAGCACCGCCCGGCTGCGGGCCCGCGGTCACGTGCTCGTCGGTCATGCGTCGGCCTCCTCGCCGATGGCCTCGAAGCGCAGCGACGCCGGATCGGCGACGTGCTCGTCGCGGAGGTGCGCGACGTGCGTGAACCCCTGCTGCTCGAGCTGCGTGATGAGCGCGCGCACGTTCTTCGGCTTGCGCTCGACACGGACGCGTGCGGCGTCGCCCGATGCGAGCACCGCGCGCTTGACGGCGACCGCATCGGCGGCGGGCAGCCGCCGGTCGACGAGGAGCGCCACCTCGCGAGCGACCGACGCGTCGTCGTCGAGCACCGCGAGATCGATGATGCGCTCGAACCCGAGCGAGAAGCCGCAGGCGGGCACGTCCTGTCCGAGGAATCGGCCGATCATGCCGTCGTAGCGGCCGCCACCCCCGACCGACGAGCCCGACTCGGGGTGGGCGACCTCGAAGATCGTGCCCGTGTAGTAGCCCATGCCGCGCACGAGGGTCGGGTCGAACACGATCGGCACGCCGCCGGATGCCGCGACCGCCGTCGAGATGCGATCGAGCGCGGTGGCCGCGTCGTCGACACCGGGCGCCTCACGGAGTGCGGGCGGGAGCGCGTCGAGGATCCCCTCACGTGTCGGCGCGATGCCCGCCGCGATGCGCGGCTCCCACCCGGCGAGCACCTCACCGAGCCGCGCCGCCGCGTCCGCATCGCGCTCGTGGAGCTCGTCGACGACGCCCTCGGCGCCGATCTTGTCGAGCTTGTCGATGGAGATGAGCGCCGCCGCCTGCTCGTCGTCGGCGAAGCCGCAGCCCGCGAGCAGCGCGCCGAGCAGGCGCCGGTCGTTGATGCGGATCGTGCACGCCCCGAGGCCGAGTGCCTGGAGCGTCGCGGAGCCGGCCGTGAGCAGTTCGATCTCGGCGAGCTCCCCCGGCTCGCCGAGCACATCGATGTCGCACTGGACGAACTGGCGGTAGCGCCCCTTCTGGGGACGCTCGCCGCGCCAAACCGGCGCGACCTGGATCGAGCGGAACACGGTCGGCAGGCTCCCCCGGTGGGTCGCGTAGAACCGCGCGAGCGGCACCGTGAGGTCGAAGCGCAGTCCGAGGTCGCTGAGCGCCGCGGCGTCGTCGGCCGCCGCGGCGGCCTCGAGCTCCTCGCGCGAGATGCGGCGCTTGAGCACACCGAACGACATCTTCTCGTTGTCGCCACCGAGCCCCGAGTGCAGCCGATCGGACTCCTCCATCACGGGCGTCTCGATCTCGTCGAAGCCGTGGGCCCGGAACGTCTCGCGGATCACCGCGAGCACACGCTCGCGTCGGCGCTTGTCGGCGGGCAGGAAATCACGCATACCGCGGGGCGGGTTGATGGAGGTAGACACCCCGTCATCCTCCCAGGTTCGGCGGGTGCGCGTCGGAGCCTCGCGCGCGGCCCGCCATCGACCACGAACGTGTCCCTGACGTGTTCGCTCCGCGACGTGGTCGAATCGTGAGCGCACGACGACCGACACGAGTCCTCTAACACGAGTCGTCCTCCGTACGGAATGCACCGGAGTCTGAACATCGGGACTCACAGCGCGCGGCGCGGGCCCCCACCTAGCCTTCCGCCATGACGATCATCGCGGAGGGTGTGAGCCGCTCGTTCGACGGGGTCGACGCGGTCCGACACGTCGACCTCGAAGCCCGGCCGGGACGCGTCACCGCACTCATCGGCCCGAACGGCGCCGGGAAGACGACCCTGCTCCTCGTGCTCGCGACGCTCCTGCGTCCCGACACCGGACGCATCTCCGTCGCCGGCTTCGACCCCGCCACCCACACGGCCGACGTCCGCCGTCGGCTCGGCTGGATGCCCGACAGCCTCGGCGCATGGGAGGGCCTCACCTGCCGGACCGCCCTCGCACTCACGGGCCGCATGTACGACCTCCCCGCCACCGAGGCGACACGACGAGCAACCGGACTGCTCGAGCGGCACGGCCTCGGCGCGTTCGCCGACCGGCCGACACGCGTCCTGTCCCGCGGCCAGAAACAACGCCTCTCCCTCTGCCGCGCGCTCATCAACGACCCACCCGTGCTCCTGCTCGACGAGCCCGCCTCGGGCCTCGACCCGGCCGCACAGATCGAACTCCGACATTTCCTCCTCGCCCTCGCCGCCGAAGGACGCACCGTACTCGTCTCGAGCCACGACCTCGACGAACTCGGGGCCATGCGCCCCGACGTCGTCTTCGTCCAGGACGGCCGCACCGCCCCCGCCGAGTCGGTCACACGCGCCCTCACAGCACGCCGTGGCTGGCGCATCCGCGCCCTCGACCCCACCGCCCTCGAACGCGTGCTCCCCGAACTCGGAGTCGCCCCCTACGACGCCGTCTTCCGACGCGACGGCGAACTCGTCATCCCCTTCGACTCCGAAGCCCAAGCCGCCGACGCACTCGCGCGCATCCTCGGCGCCGGCATCCGCGTCTCCGCCTTCGCACCCGCCGTCGGCGAACTCGAACAAGCCTTCCTCGACCTCGCCACCGGACGGGCCTCGACGTCCCCGAGCGGTCCCTCCCACCACGAACCGGCCCGGCCCGGGGCGGGAGCGCCGGTCACCACGTTCCCGCGAGTCCCGCAGGCACCGCCACCGGCTCCCGGCAGACCACCCGAGACGAGCGGCGGAATCCCCCGCCCGCACGACGGCGCGCCCCGGCCGCACGACGCAGCGGTCACGGAATCGGGCGCCGAGCCCCGCCCGCCGGCCGCGACGGACGTGAACGACGCCGGTCCGGCGAACACGAGCACCGACACCCCGAGGAGCGACTCGTGAACGGCCTCCGACGCATCTGGACCGTCACCGAACTCGAACTCCGACAGCGAGTCGTGAGCAGGACGTTCTACATCCTGCTCTGCATCTTCTTCCTCACGCTGCTCGCCACGGTCGGCCTCATCGTCACGATCACGTTCACCGCCGCGTCGCGCTCGTCGGACTTCCGCGGCGACTCGGGTTGGACGTACGGTGCGTCCGTCTACCTCGTCCTGTTCCTCGCCACGATCATCACCCCCGTGCTCGCGGGCGGCACCATCAACGCCGATCGCTCGGCGGGCACCCTCGCGACCGTACAGGTGACCGCCGTGCGAACGCCCGAACTGCTGATCGGCAAGTTCCTCGCCGCCTGGATCTCGAGCCTGGCATTCGCCGTCGTCGCGATACCGTTCCTCGTCACCGGCGCCCTCATCGCGGGTCCCGGCGGCGGGGCGGCGGTGGTGCCGACGCTCCTGCTGCTCGTGTTCGAACTCGGCTTCCTGAGCGCGCTCGGCGTCGGTTTCTCGGGGCTCGTCCGCTCGCCGCTGTTCTCGATCATGTTCACCTACCTCACGGCCTCGGTGCTGACCGTCGGCACGCTCGTCGGATTCGCGGCCGGCGCCACCCTCTTCCTTCAGGAGAAGGAGACTGAAGTGCGCTCGTATGCCGTGGGGGCCGTGCAGAACGGCGCCTCGGTCTCGACGTGCGAAAGCAGCATCGAGATCATGACCTACCCACGCACCGACCTCGTCTACCCGCTGCTCGCCTTGAATCCGTACGTCATGATCGCCGATGTGACGCCCGTGAGCGCCCACGACGACGAGGCGCCGTCGATGCTCGGCGGCATCAAGATCCTGGTCCGGCAGGCCCAGATCACGCCGGAGATGCCCGACGTGATCGACTACTGCACATCCGACTACGGCTCGGACGCGCCCACGACGCAGGAGGTCCTGGATCGGACCGTCCCGACGTGGTTCATCGGTGGCGCGCTCCACACGTTCCTCGGCGCGGGCCTCCTCGCGCTCGCCGGGCTCCGACTCCGGACGCCGGCCGGGAAACTGTCCGCCGGAACGCGCGTCGCCTAGCGTCGCCCGTCGTCACCCATCGCCCGACACCCGTCAACGCGCAGACCGATGCCGCGGTTTCGCGTCGGTCGCGTCGGCCGATGACGCCACCGGCGCCTCGGCGGCCCTGATGCGCGCTTCGAGCGCACCGAGCGCACCGCGCAGCGCGCGCTCGGGATCGAGGCCCGCCGCACGGGCCTCACGCACCTCGTCGAGCAGCCGCTCGCCGAGCGCGTCCTCGGCCGCGCGGCGGCGTTCGGGTGACGCATCGCCGACGACCTCCGCGGCACGCGGCTCGATGCCGACGTCCGCCGCTCGCCCGAGCAGTTTCGAGGCGCGCGCGAGTGCGGGCAGGCTGTGCGGCACGCCGTCGAGCACACTCGTGCGTCGCGCCTTCTCGACGGCCTTCGCGTCGCGCCACATCGCGATGATCTCGTCCATGTCACGCGTGGGCCGTTCACCGAAGACGTGCGGATTGCGTCGGACGAGCTTGTCGGCCTGATCACGGGCGACGTCCTCCAGGTCGAACCCCGTGCCGTCGTCGCGTTGCCCCGCGACCGATGCGTGGAACAGCACTTGGAAGAGCACGTCGCCGAGCTCCTCGCGCACGTCCTCGGGCGCGCCGTCCTCGATCGCGTCGACGAGCTCGGCCGACTCCTCGACGAGGTAGGGCACGAGCGAGTCGTGGGTCTGTGCCTCGAACCAGGCGCAGCCGGTCTCGCCGCGGAACCGGGCGACGACGTCGAGGAGCCGTTCGAGTTCGGGATGCCCATCAGCCATACGCCGATTCTCCCCCACGCACGAAAGAAAGCCGGGTTGTTGCTACCGGGCCCCGGGCCCGGTAGCAACAACCCGGCTTTCTTCGCGGGCGGGGAGCACCCGGGCACCTCAGGGCGCGGGTCTGGAGGCCCAGGCATCCCCAGGGCGCGGGTCTCGGGGCCCGGGCGTCCCCACCTCGACCGGCGCCGGCACGGGACGCCGGCTACTCCGTCGCCGCACCGGCCCCCGGCCCGGCCGCCTGCTCCGGCTCGCTCTCGTCCTCGATGTCGAAGATCGCGCGCAGGATGCCCCGCACCCACGCGATCGTCTCCTCGTCGCTCGGAGCCCGTCCGTCGCGCTCCTCGAGCGTCGGGAACGCGAGCGACTTCGTCGCCTCCACGTACCGGGCGCCCGGATACATCCGCTGCAGGCGGATCTGTTTCGAATCGGGCAGCTCCGCGGGCGAGACGCGCAGCGTCTTGCCGAACAGCACGAGCTCGCTCAGCCCCGCCCGCATCGCGAGCCGTCGCAATCGCGACACGTCGATGAGGGTCCGAACCGGTTCCGGCGGCTCGCCGTACCGGTCGCGCAACTCGTCGAGCACGAGATCGATCGCGTCGGGCTTCGCGTTCGGCGCGGCCGCGCTCGACAGCTTCTGGTACGCCTCCAGCCGCAGCCGCTCGCTCGCGACGTACTCCTCGGGAACGCGTGCGTCGAGTGGGAGTTCGAGCCGCAGTTCCGTCTGCCTTTCCGCGACGTCGCCGCGGAACTGGCCGACGGCCTCGCCGATCATGCGCAGATACAGGTCGAAGCCGACGCCCGCGATGTGGCCCGATTGCTCGCCGCCGAGCATGTTCCCGGCGCCGCGCAGTTCGAGGTCCTTGAGCGCGACCTGCATGCCACTGCCGAGCTCGTTGTTCGCGGCGATCGTCTCGAGCCGGTCGGTCGCCGTCTCCGTGAGCGGCCGCGAACCGTCGTAGAGGAAGTACGCGTACGCGCGCTCCCGGCCACGACCCACGCGCCCACGAAGCTGGTGCAGCTGCGAGAGGCCGTAACGCTCGGCGTCGTCGATGATGAGCGTGTTCGCGTTCGGGATGTCGAGGCCCGTCTCGACGATCGTCGTCGTCACGAGCACATCGAACTTCCGCTCCCAGAAGTCGACGATGACCTGCTCGAGCCGCGACTCCGAGAGCTTGCCGTGCGCGACCCCGATGCGGGCCTCGGGGACGAGCTCGGCGAGCTCCGCCGCGACACGATTGATCGACGCGACACGGTTGTGCACGTAGAACACCTGCCCCTCGCGCAGGAGCTCGCGGCGGATCGCCGCGGCGACCTGCCGGTCGGAGCGCGGCCCGACGAACGTGAGGATCGGGTGCCGGTCCTCCGGCGGCGTCGCAAGGGTCGACATCTCGCGGATGCCCGTCACGGCCATCTCGAGCGTGCGCGGGATCGGCGTCGCGCTCATCGCGAGGATGTCCACGTTCGTCTTGAGCTTCTTCAGCGCGTCCTTGTGCTCGACACCGAAGCGCTGCTCCTCGTCGATGATGACGAGCCCGACGTCCTTGTAGCCGATCGTGTCGGTCAGCAGTCGGTGGGTGCCGATGACGATGTCGACCGAGCCGTCCGCGAGGCCCTGGATCGTCTCGGCCGACTCCTTCTTCGTCTGGAATCGGCTGAGCGGCCGGATCGTGATCGGGAATCCCGCCATGCGCTCCGAGAACGTCTCGAGGTGCTGACGCACGAGCAACGTCGTCGGCACGAGCACGACGACCTGCTTGCCGTCCTGGACCGCCTTGAACGCGGCCCGAATCGCCACCTCGGTCTTGCCGAAGCCGACATCGCCCGACAGCAGGCGGTCCATCGGGATCGGCCGCTCCATGTCACGCTTGACCTCGTCGATCGTCTGCAGCTGGTCGGGCGTCTCGATGTACGGGAACGCCTCCTCCAGCTCGTGCTGCCACGGGGTGTCCGCGCCGAACGCGTAGCCCTTCGAGGCCATCCTCGCCGAGTAGAGCTTCACGAGCTCGACCGCGATATCGCGAACGGCCTTGCGCGCCTTCCCCTTCGCGGCCGCCCAGTCGCTGCCGCCCATCTTCGAGAGCGCGGGGTTCTCGCCGCCGACGTAGCGCGTGAGCTGATCGAGCTGATCGGTCGGGACGAACAGCTTGTCGCCCGGGTGCCCACGCTTCGAGGGCGTGTACTCGATGACGAGGTACTCGCGCGTCGTCGTCGCCCTCGTGCGCGACGACGTCTTGACCTCGCGCGACACGAGCTCGACGAATCGGCCGATGCCGTGCGTCTCGTGCACGACGATGTCGCCCGCCTGGAGCTGCAGCGGGTCGACGACCGAGCCCGCGCGTCGACGCGCGAGCTTCTTCGGCTGGCGCGAGTCGTAGCCGACCTGACGGCCGTAGAAGTCGGTCTCGGTGAGCAGCGCGAGCTTCGACCCCGGGATCTCGACGCCGTGCTGCAGCTCGGAGCGCACGAGGTACACGATGCCGGGTTCGAGCTCCTCCGGGAGCTCGTCGACGCGACGTGCCGCGATCTCGCGCTCGGCGAGCACGCTCGCGGCGCGATCGACGAGGCCCGCGCCCTGACTCGTGACGACGACGCGCCACCCGTCGTGCACCCGGTCGGCGGTGTGCTGCACGGCGCCCTCGGCGTTGCCCGCGAAGCTCGGCACCGCCTCGCCGGCGACCTTCACCGCGAGCAGTTCGTCCATCCCGAGCTCCTCGACGGGCACGTCGAGGGTCTGGAACGGCGAGAACGTCCACCACGGCCGATCGCCGCGCGCGTCGTGGAGTGCGTTGACGGTGAGGTAGTCGCCCGACGCGAGGTCGATGGGCGCCTCGGCGCCGGCGACGGCGGCCGACCACGCGGCCTCGAGGAATTCTCGGTTCGTCTCGGCGAGGTTCGCGGCACGCGTCGCGACGCGCTCGGGCGAGAGCACCGCGACGGCCGCGTCGTCCGGCAGGTACGTCGTGATCGGCACGAGCTCGTCGACCAGCGCGGGCGCGAGCGACTCCATGCCCTCCACGGGAATGCCCTCGGCGACCTTCGCGAGGATCTGCTGCAGGTTCGGGAACTCGTGCAGCATCTCGGCGGCGCGCTGCCGAACGCCCTCGTCGAGCAGCAGCTCGCGGCTCGGCGTGAGCCTCGCGGCGCCGACCTCGCCCTCGAGCGAGCGCTGGTCGGTGACCGAGAACGCACGGATCTCGTCGACCTCGTCACCGAAGAAGTCGATGCGCAGCGCGTGGTCGGCATCCGGTGGGAAGACGTCGAGCAGACCACCGCGCACGGCGAACTCGCCTCGCCGCGTCACCATGTCGACGCGCGTGTACGCGAGTTCGACGAGGCGCGAAGCGACCGCCTGCAGATCGACGCCGCGCTGGCCGACCGCGAGATCGATCGTGGCCGGCTCGTCGAGGCGCGGCATGAGTGGCTGCAGCGCTGCACGGACGCTCGCGAGCAGCACGAACGGCCGCTTCGGCCCGTCCTCGCGTCGCCACTCCGCGAGCGCGCGCATCGCGGCGAGTCGTCGGCCGACGGTCTCCGCCGATGGGCTCAATCGTTCGTGCGGGAGCGTCTCCCACGCGGGGAACTCGATGATCGTCGCGTCGGGCAGGAACGCGCCGAGGTCGGCGCCGAACTGCTCGGCCTCGCGGCTCGTGGCCGTGATCGCGAACAGCATGGGCGGCGCGGTGCGCGCCCGTTCCTCGACGAGGGACGCGATGAGCGGCGCCCGCATACCGTCGACGAGGGAGAAATCGGCGTCCCGATCGGATTTGTCGAGGGCTCGGCGGACGTCTTCGGTGCCGTCGAGCGCCCGGAGGAAGGCGTGCAGAGTCACCAGAGGATCCTACGCGAGCCGGTCACGGCGCGGATACGGGCGTTCGCGGGCCGCAGAAAGCAGTGCGACGGGCGGATGCCGCCAGGCGGCTATCGATCGGTGCTGCCCGCGCAACCGCACCCACGACCGTCGTCGGGTCGCCAAGGGGTCAGCCGCTCAGTCTGTGCTGCCAGTAGCCGGGGTCGCGTCGTTCGTGAGCGTAGGCGAGGATCAGGATGCTGTGCGGTTCGACGGCATACACGATTCGGTACGGGTATCCGCGGACGGACCTGCGGCGAATCACCGTCCCATTGTCTGCGGTGGCGAAGAGTGGTGCGGCGTGCGGCCAACGGTCGATATGCTGTCGTGCCTATTGCGCTCGGTCGATGAGCGCGATGCCGGTCCCTCGCTCCTGCGCCTCGTACCAATGCACTGCGGCATCGAACTCGGCGACGGCTTCGGGGTGTTCCCGCTGTACCGGATTCACTCGATGAGAGCGGCACGCAACCGGGCGTAGTGTTCGTCGGCATCGACCAGCTCGACGGTACCTCCGCGTGCGTCGGCAAGTCGGCGTGTGGCCTCGGCCTGCCACGCAGCATCGACCTCGCTCATCTCCCCTTCGTCGCGGAGGCTCTCGAGCAGTGCGTCGGCGACGAGGGCGCGCTGATCGGCGTCGAGCGCGAGGGCGTCGCGGATCAGTGCCCAGGTGTCCGTTGCCATTCCTCGAGTGTACGTCTGGAGGTCGAAAACGGCCCGGTGCGCCCTCGTCGCCCGTGGACGGTCTGCGGCCCGATCCGCTCCCGCCCGGTGCGCGGCCTCCTGCGTCGCGTGGGCTCCCTCTGGGCGCGACGAAGCGCCGCGGTGATGGCCCGACGCAGCACGGCTCGACGGTGAGCGTGGTCGGGAAGTCGAGCGCACTCGATCCGGCCCCAGTACCGTCGGACGACGCCGCCCCGAACTCGCCGACCTGCAGTCCCCTCACCGACGGGTCCACGTGCTGGAGCACTCACGCCGGTGCCTGCGCCCCGATCACACGTCCGTCCGCGTCGAGCGGCTCACGTGAACAGTCCGTCGACCGACGGGAGCGGGACGTGCGCCGCGACCGGGCGCGGTGCGGCGGGACGACGTTCCGCGCTGCGCACGGCGTCCGTGTGCACCTCGTCGACCGTCGCGAGCGCGTCGGGTGTGAGGAAGCGGCTCGGCTTCGCGATGACGTGACGTGCGTGGAGGCTCGTGGGATGCGTCGGCAACCGTGCCGGCACGTACACGCGCAGCTCGTCGCGGGCGCGGGTGAGCGCGACGTAGAACAGGCGCAGCTCCTCCGCGAGCCCGTCCTCGGTGCCGAGCGACATGTCCGAGGGCATGGCGCCGTCCGCGGCGCGCAGCAGGTGCACGGCGTCCCACTCGAGCCCCTTCGCGGAGTGGATCGTGGAGAGGACGAGGTAGTCCTCGTCGAGGTGCGGACGCGAGGCCTGCTCGGAGCTCGCGCTCGCTGGATCGAGCGTCGCATCGGCGACGAACGCACGCAGGTCGCGCTGCGTCGCGGCCGCTCCGGCGAGCGTCTCGATGTCGTCGCTCCGTCGGGCCCAATCGGCGTAGTGCGCGCGCAGGAGCGGCACGACGGCTCGTCGGCACGCCTCGACCGCCTCGGGCACGGCGTCGCTCGCGCCCGCGAGCGCGAGCTCCCCGAGCGTCGCCGCGAGCGCCGTCCGTGCCCGCGGCGGCGCCTCCGCGACGAGGTCCTCGACGCGTTCGTCCCAGCCCGTGCCGATGTCGGCGAGCCGGGCCGCGAGTGTCCTCGCGGTCGCCTTGCCGATCGCACGGTGCCGCGTGAGGAGACGGAACCACGAGATCTCGTCCGCGGGATTCACCGTGACGCGGAACGCCGCCAACAGGTCGCGCACGTGCGCGGTGTCGAGGTACCCGATGCCGCCGTACTTGACGAACGGGATGCCACGGACGCGCAGCTCGATCTCGAGCACGTCGCTGTGGGAACCGGTGCGCATGAGCACGGCCTGCTCACGCAGGGCGGTGCCGTCCTGGTGGGCCGTGAGGACCGCTTCGGCGACCTCGCGGGCCTCGTCGTCCGCGTTCGTGCAGTGCACGACTCGTGGGCGTGCGCCCTGCTCCTCGCGCGCGGCCGTGAGACGGATGGGCAGATCGCCGGGCCGCACGACGTTCGCGAGGTCGAGCACGGCCTGTGTGGAGCGGAAGCTGCGTTCGAGGCGCACGAGCGTCGCGTCCGGCAGCTCGTCGTGCAACGCGAGCAGGTGCCCCGCGTCCGCGCCGCGGAATCCGTAGACGGCCTGGGCGTCGTCTCCGACGACGGTGAGCCCGTCGCCACCGGGACGCAGGAGCCGGACGATGTCGACCTGCACGCTGTTGACGTCCTGGTACTCGTCGACGAGCACGTGGTCCCACCGCGCGCGGATGCGTGCGCCCGTGTCGGGGTGCGCGAGCAGTGCCCGCCACGTCAACAGCAGATCGTCGAAGTCGACGAGTCCGCGCTCGCGTTTGCGCGCCCCGTAGTCGCGCAGGAGCGCGTTGATCTCGTCGGCGAACTCGAGCGCCCACGGGAAGTGCGTGGCCATCACCTCGCGCGAGGGTGTCGCGGTGTTGACGGCCCGCGACCCGATGTCGGCGATCGTGCGCGAGGTCGGCAGGCGGCGTCCGGTGCCCGTGAGTCCGTGGGCCTCGCGCAGGAGGTCGACGAGATCGACGACGTCGCCCGGATCGAGCACGGTCACGTCGAGCAGGCCGAGGTGCTGGGCGTGTTCGACCACGACGCGGTGGGCGACCGCGTGGAACGTGCCGCTCCAGAGACGCGCACCGATCGACGGGTCCCCGCAGAGCGCCGCGGCGCGCGTCGTCATCGACGCGGCCGCCCGACGTGTGAACGTGAGCAGCAGGATGCGCTCGGGAGCGACGCCCGATTCGACGAGCCGCGCGACGCGGGCGGTGAGCGTGCGCGTCTTGCCGGTGCCCGCGCCCGCCGCGACGACGAGCGGGCGCGCGTCGTGCTCGGCGGCCGCGAGCTGCTCCTCGACGAGCCCGCTGCGCCAATCGATATCGAACATACGTTCGAGACTACCCGCTCTCGATCCGCGAACGAACAGCACCCACCCGTGAACGACTGCCCCGAGCCCCACACTGCGAGACCGACCCTCTGCCGTATCCAGCCGGGTTGTTGCTACCCGGCCCGCGGCCCGGTAGCAACAACCCGGCTTTCTGTGCGCTCGCGTGGTCGCCCGATCGCTGTGACCGATACCCCATGGCCGCTGGGTGGATGTTCCGATGCCTGACCGTGCCGGACCCGGCCACGGCGCTTGGGAGGAATCTCAGCCGAACAGCGCACCGCGATCGCCACCGGCGCGCCGCGTGTGGCGGGGGCGAGCACGCACCCGCCACAGCCATCATCGCCTGGGCACCGAAGGACCCACCGCACGCGAATCCGGCCGGGTTGTTGCTACCGGGCCCGCGATCCGGTAGCAACAACTCGGATGGATTCGGCGCGGTGCACGCCTCGCGCATCCGTCACACCCGTCCTCTCTCGCACACCTCGTCCTCTCTCGCACACCTCGTCCTCTCCCGCACACCTCGTCCTCTCCGTCACTCGTCGTCATCGAGGAGCACCATGTTCGATCCCACCGTCGAGACCGATCTCGTCAGGCCCGATGTCACCGCCGACGACGCCGTCCTCCTCGCGCTCGACGCGTTCGGGATCACCGGCACGGTCACCGAGCTCGGCAGCAATCAGGACCGCAACTACCTGCTCACACCGAGCGACGACACCGACGGCCGGTTCCTGCTCAAGTTCGACAACGACGTGTTCCCCGACGACGACCTCGACGCGCAGAACAGCGTCCTCGTGCGGCTCGCCGAACGCGGCCTCGCCGTCCCCACCCCCGTCGCGGCGCTCGCCGGCGGCCGAATCGGCCGCGCCGAGACCCCCGGCGGGCGCGTCCTGCGGGCACGCCTCCTCATGTTCGTCGAGGGCGACTCGCTCGTCGACGACGGCCACCTCGCGACCGGGGTGCTCACCGCGCTCGGCAGCCTCGCGGGCCGAACCGTCGCCGAACTCGCGGCGATCGACGACCCGCGCCTCGACCGCGACCTGCAGTGGGACATGCGCAATGCGCTCGCCGTCGTCGAGGCCTATGCCCCCGAGGTGGACGACCCCGAGCGACGGGCGCGCGTCCTGCGGGCCGCACGCGATGCGTGGGCCGCCGTCAGCGACGTCGCCGAGCGCCTGCCCGTGCAGGTGATCCACGGCGACCTCACCGACGACAACGTGGTCGGTACCCGCGACGCGCTCGGTCGCGTCGTCCCCACGAGCATCATCGACTTCGGCGACCTCTCGACCGGCTGGCGGGTCGCCGAGATCGCCGTGACCGTCTCGTCCCTCCTGCACCACCAGGTGGACCGCACGTTCGACGTGTTCGAGACGGTCCGCGCGTTCGCCGAACGCGTCGCGCTCGACGATACCGAGATCGCCGCGCTCTGGCCCCTCGTCGTGCTGCGCGGCGCGGTCCTCGTGGTCTCGGGAGCGCACCAGGTCGCGCTCGAGGCCGGCAACGACTACGCCCGCGAGCGCATGGAACACGAGTGGCGCATCTTCGAGGCCGCCGACGCACTCGACACGGGCGTGGCGGACGCCGCGATCCGCGCGGCCACCGGCAGGGCCGCGACACCGACCCCGGAACCGGGCCACGTGATGCTCCCCGCGCTCGGGACGGCCGGCGCGACGCCCGTGCGCCTCGACACGGCGAGCCCGCACCTGCACCGTGCGGCCTGGCAGGACCCGGACATCGAGGACAGCCTCCTCGCGGATGTGACGGCGACGGGAGCGTTCGGCGTCCTCGCGTACGGCGAGCACCGGCTCACGCGGACGCTGCCGCCCGGTCTTGCGCTCCCCCGCACCGCCTCGCTCGCGACCGAGATCGCCGTCCCCGCGACCGGTACCGACGTCGTCGCCCCGTTCGACGCCGAACTCGCGGTCGACGCGCTGGGCACCCTCGCACTGCACGGCTCGTTCGGGCGCATCGAGCTTCAGGGGGCCACGGCGGACGAGCCGGGCCCCGTCGCGGCGGGCACGACGATCGGGCACGCGGACGGCGGCGCGCGGCTCGTGCTGCGATGGCTGCGTCCGGGAACGATCGAAGCGCCGGCGTTCGTGACGGCGCCCGAGCTGCCGGCGTGGCAGCGGCTGACCGCCGATCCGGCGCCACTGCTCGGCCTGTCACCCGCGGACTGGCTGCCCGACGCGGTCACCGAACGGCACCGTCACGAGTCGGCGATGGCCGGCGCCGCCGAGCGGTACTACGAGGTCGCCCCGCAGATCGAACGCGGGTGGCGCGAGCTGCTGTTCGACGGCACCGGACGGGCGTATCTCGACCTCGTCAACAACGTCGCCGGTATCGGGCACGGGCACCCGCGCATGGCGGACGCCGTGCACGAACAGCTCCTCACGCTCAACACGAACTCGCGGTTCCTGTACCGCGCGCTCGCCGACTACGTCGAGCGGCTCGTCGCCCTCGCCCCGGACCCGTCCCTCGACGCGGTGTTGCTCGTGAACTCGGGCTCGGAGGCCGTCGATCTCGCCCTGCACCTCGCCCGCGTGCACACGGGCCGCAACGACGTCGTGACGCTCCGCGAGGCCTATCACGGCTGGACGATCGCGAGCGACGCGGTGTCGACGAGCGCCTACGACAACCCGCACGCCGCGGCCACCCGCCCCGAGTGGGTGCACGTCGCGGACGCCGTCAACCCGTACCGCGGTCGGCACCGCGGCCCGGACTCCGGCGCGGCGTACGCGGCCGACGTCGAGCGGCTCCTGACGGCCCTCGACGAGGCGGGTCGGCCGGTCGGTGCGTTCCTGTGCGAGCCCGTCTTCGGGAACGGCGGTGGAATCGTGCTCCCCGACGGCTACCTGTCGGCCGTCTACGAGTCGGTCCGCCGCCGCGGTGGCGTGTGCATCGCCGACGAGGTGCAGGTCGGCCTCGGCCGCCTCGGGCACGTCATGTGGGGCGTCGAGCAGCAGGGCGTCGTGCCCGACATCCTCGTCGTCGCGAAGGCGCTCGGGAACGCGTACCCGCTCGGCGCGGTCCTGACGACGCGCGAGATCGCGGCGTCGCTCGAACACGAGGGCATGTTCTTCTCGTCGGCGGGTGGCGCGACCGCGTCGGCCGTCGCGGGGCTCGCGGTGCTCGACGTCATGCGCGACGAGGGCCTCCAGCACAACGCGGCGGTCGTCGGCGACCACCTCGCGGCACGGTTCGCCGAGCTCGCGACGCGGCACCCGATCGTCGGCGCGGTGCACGGCACGGGGCTCTACCAGGGCGTCGAGTTCGTGCGGGATCGTGTGACGCTCGAGCCGGCCGTCGAGGAGACGGAGTGGGTGTGCGAGCGCCTGCTCGACCACGGCGTGATCATGCAGTCGACCTCCGAGCGGCGCAACGTGCTCAAGGTGAAGCCGCCGCTCACCCTCACGGCAGCACACGCCGACCTCTTCGTCGACGCGCTCGACGCGGTGCTGAACGAGCTCGAGTCACGCACCGCCTGACGCCGAGCGGAACGCCGGAGCGGGCGGACGACGATCGTCGTCCGCCCGCTCCGGGCCCCGCGAGTGCCCGGCGATCACGATCGACGGGCGGGGAACTCAGTAGTACTGGCCGTGGCGGTAGTCCCAGCTCGGGAAGCTGCGCGCGAGCTGGCTCATGATCCGGTCGATGTCGAGACCGCCGCGGATGACGATCGGCGCGGGCGAGACCTGCCGTTCGCCGTGCTGCTCCGGAACGAGCTCGCCCGCTTCGTCGACGAACGACACCATGACGCCCTGCTCGTAGCGCGTCTCGGGTGACGCGTCGGGCTGCACCGAGCGCACGAAGTCGTCGGCCTCGATCACGAGGTCCGCGGCGTCGTCGATCGCCTCGCCGATGCCCGACACGAGCCCGCGGTTACCGCGTCCCGAGGGGTTCGCCGAGCTCGCGAAGAGGATCGTGCGGTCCTCGTCCCACAGGGCCTTCGCGATCGCCTCACCGGGCGCACCGAAGCGCACGACGAAGCAGCTCGTGCCCCGCACGTCCGTCGCGAGCTCCGCCTCGTCGTCACCGAGGAGCGCACGGCCCTCGTCGGACCACGGCAGGATGCAGCCGAGCAGGATGTCGTCGTCCCAGTGGCGACGGTAGAACTCGTCGATCTCGTCGTTCGTCCGGGCGAGCGCGTGGAGCTCCTCGAGCGAGCCGCACAGCACGACCGCGGGTTTGTTGCGTTTGCGCTGTTTCGCCTCGAATTTGCGCTCGAGCCCCGCCCGGTCGGTGACGACGACGATGTAGCCGACCTTCGTCGGGCTGACCACCATGCCGCCGCCGGCGTGGAGGAGGTCGACGGCCTCCTGCTGGACGCCGCCGTTCCAGGTGAGGTGCGTGCTCATGCGCTGCCCCTTCGTCGGCCGCCCGCGCGGGGCGGCGCGCTCGTCGTCGGCCGTCTCACCCGCCGGCGCGTGCCGGCGGGTGTCGGCCGATCCGCTATCGGTCGGCCGAGGCCGGCTCGACCGTCTCCCGCTCGGCCGTGGCCGGGGTCGTCGTGGGTTCGTAGTGGCGTGCCCGCCCGCGCACGCCCGCGAAGCGGTACGGGCGGGTCGTGACATGGGGCGTCTCGACGTCGGCGCTCGACGTCGTCGTCGCCGCGTGCAGGGCACGGTAGTCGTCGAGCGGGAGGCGCACGCGTGCGGCGAGCGCGGCGGCGGTCTCGTCGCGGCGCGAGTGCTCGCGGTAGCCGTCCTGCACGATGCCCGTGATGATCTCGCTCACGCTGCCCGATCCGTAGCTGAACAGGCCGATGCGCGTGCCCGCGAGGTCGTCCTCGTGGTCGAGCACCGCGGCGAGGCCGACGAAGAGCGAGGCCGTGTAGCTGTTGCCGAGCACACGGTTGTATCGGAACGACGTCTCGAGCGTCTCGACGGGGAGTTCGACACCCGTGTGCGCGGCGAGGTGGGCGTGCGCCTTGCGCGCCATCTTCGTGAACGGCTGGTGGTAGACGAAGCGGTGGATCTCGTCGACGTCGGGGCCGCCCTGGGCCCGGTAGTCGTCCCACGCGCCCGTGACCGAGTGGAGGTACGCGTCGAGTGAGAGCGCGCCGTCGACGATCGCGGTCGTCGAGTCGGTCGGGCGCCAGAAGTCGTCGACGTCGGTCGTGTTGACGCCCGCGATCGGCTCGATCTCGAGGATGTCGGGGTCGGCGCTCACGAGCATCGCGACGGCCGCCGCGCCCTGCGTGGGCTCGCCCGGCGAGTCGAGCTCGTAGCGCGCGATGTCGCTCGAGATGACGAGCACGCGCTCGCGGGGGTCGCGCGCGACGATGCCGAGCGCGGTCTGGAGCGCCGCGGTGCCGCCGTAGCAGGCCTGCTTGAGCTCGACCGTGCGCACGGTCGGCGGCAGCCCGAGGAGGCGGTGCACGAACACGCCACCGGACTTCGACTGGTCGACGCCGCTCTCGGTCGCGAACAGCACCGTGCGGATGCCGTCGGCACCGTGTCGTTCGAGGATCGGTGCCGCCGCGGCGGCGCCGATCGTGACGACGTCGTCGTCGGGGGCGGGGAAGCTCATGCGCTCCTGCCCGAGCCCGAGGCGGTACTTGGCCGGGTCGACCCCGGCCGCCTCGGCGAGATCGTCCAGCTCGACGACGTGGTGCGTCGTCGCGACGGCGAGGTCGTGGATGCCGATGCGGGTCATGACTGCTCCGTTCCCGTGCGCTCGAAGGCGACGTGGGCGGCCATGAGCTCGCCCGGGTTGGTCTGTGCGGCGAGCAGGGACAGCTCGCCGCAGAGCACCGAGGCCGCGATGAGTGCGGCGAGTCGGCGTGCGTTCGCGCCCGGTTCGCGCTCGGCCTCGCAGCCGAGTCGTTCGAGCGCTTCCTGCGTGTGTGCGAGGTGCTTCCCGTTGCCGACGGTGCCGACGATGAGGTGCGGCAGCGTGCACGAGAAGTAGAGCCCCTCCGGGCGGGTCTCGGCATACGTGATGCCCTGTGACCCCTCGACGATGTTCGCGGCGTCCTGCCCCGTGGCGAGGTAGAACGCGAGCAGCATGTTCGCGTAGTGCGCGTTCGCCGAGCGCAGGGCACCGGCGATGGTGCTGCCGACGAGGTTCTTGCGCACGACGAGGTCGACGATGCGCTCGGCGCTCGTGTGCAGCACGCGCTCGACGATCTCGTGCGGGATGAGGATGTCGGCGACGGCGCTGCGGCCGCGACCGAGGATGCCGTTGACGGCCGTGGCCTTCTTGTCCGAGCAGTAGTTGCCCGAGATCGAGCCGTACTCGACGGGCAGCCCCCACGAGAGGATGCGGTCCATGAGCGCGTCGGCGGCGCGGGTGACCATGTTGTGGCCGGATGCGTCGCCCGTCTGGAGCGCGAAGCGGACGAACAGGAGGTTGCCGACGATCTCGGGGTGCACCTCGACGAGTTTCGCGAACCGGCTCGTGCCCGCGACGGCCTCGTGCAGCTCGGCCTCGCGCTCGTGGATCGCGAGCGCGGCCGTGTGCGCCGATGCCGCGTCGGGTGCCGTGAAGAGCACCGAGCGCGTCATGCGCTCGCCGAGGATCGTCACGGCGATACCGCCCTCGACGAGTCGCGACACCTTCGCGCCGCGGCCGACGGAGGGCCACAGCGGTGTCTCGTAGGTCGCGAGCGGGACAGAGATCTCACCGGTGACCGCGTTCCCGGACACGCGGATCGGCCCCACCCACCGGGTGGGGATCGCCGTAACCGTCGTGGTCTCGTCGTGGGTCATCGCGTCCTCCCGGAGGGTTCGTGGATGGTTCGGGGCCGCGCGTCCCGTCGGCGGGCGTAGGCGGCGGGGTCGATGCCGAGCAGTTCGCAGTCCTCGCGGAGGCGCCCGCGCACGAGCAGGTCGGTGCGCGCCAGGTCCTCCGGCGAGTCGGCACCGAGGAGTGCGCACAGTTGTCGCAGCTGTTCGAGCCATCGTTCGATGAGCGGGACGAGTTCGGGTGCGCCGCCCTCGGTCGCTGCCGTGAGGAACCCGCCCGCCACGCCGACGGCTCGTGCCCCGAGGGCGAGTGCCTTCGCGACGTCGAGCGGAGAGCGCACGCCGCCGGACGCGAGCAGCACGAGGGGCGACTCGGCGGGGGCGTCGAGCAGGCTCTGGACGGCCGACTGGCCGAAGCCGACGAGCGACGCGTAGTCGCGCAGTGGGCGCCGGTCGTTCTCGATCCGCACGAAGTCGGTGCCGCCGCGGCCGCTCACGTCGGCGATGCGCACGCCGAGTTCGGTCAGCGTCCGTTGCGTGCGTCCGCTGAGTCCGAAGCCGACCTCCTTGACGATGACGGGGACGGGCACGACGGCGACGATGCGCTCGATCGAGCGCGCCCACCCAGAGAAGTCGCGGTCGCCCTCGGGCATGACGGTCTCCTGCACCGCGTTCACGTGGATCTGCAGGGCGTCGGCGTCGACGAGTTCGACCGCGCGGAGCGCGTCGTCGGGGCTCCGACCAGCGCCGAGGTTGGCCATGACGAAGCCGTCGGGGTTCTCCTCGCGCAGCACGCGGAACCCGTGTGCCGTCTGCGGGTGGTCGAGCGCGATACTCATCGATCCGGAGGCCACGGGAAGGCCCGTCTCGCGCGCGGCGATCGCGAGCTGACGGTTGACGCGAGCCGTCGTCGCCGTGCCGCCGGTCATGCCGTTGATGTAGAGCGGCGCGGGCCAGCGGAGCTCGCCGAGGCGAACGTCGAGCCGCACGTCGTCGGCGTCGCCGCCGTCGAGCGCGTGGTGCACGAACGCGAGTTCGTCGAAGTCGTTGCGCGGGGCGCCCTCGCGGGCCTGCTCGGCCGCGAGCGCGAGGTGCTCGTCCTTCCGGGACTCGTGGTTCCCTGCTCGTTCAGTTCCCATCGGGCCCCCCTTCCGGCGGGTGGACCGTGAGATCGAGCCGGCGCACGTCGTGGCTCTCCCAGTCGGCGAGGAGTCGTCGGACGGGCGCGGTGCGCGGTGCGAGCACGATGCCGCAGTCGCCGCCGCCGGCGCCCGAGGGCTTCCCGGCTGCGCCGTACCGCTCGGCCGCGTCGCACAGGGCGGCGAGCAGTGGCGTCTCGATGCCGATGTCGCTGCGGTCGCCGAGCCCCTGCAGCAGGTGCCGCGCGGTGTGGATGGTCTCCAGCATGGCCGACGTGTCGTCCCGTTCGATCGCGTGCACGAGCGCGTCGACGTTCGCTCCGCTGTTCTGCAGGAATCGCGCGTAGGGGCCGCTCGTGTCGCCACGACGGTGCCGGACGCGGTCGACGAGCCGCTCGGTGGAGGCCGGGCTGCCGGTCCAGCCGACGAGGAGTTCGACGGACTCCGGCTGCGGCAGCCGTGTGGTGCTGTACGAGTCCCAGCCGGGTGCGTCGAGCGTCTCGGCGATCGTGTGCGTGTCGAGGAAGGCGCGCAGCGCGAGTCGATCCGGTGCCGTGTAGCGCACCCACCCGCCGAAGGTGCACGCGGCGAGGTCGCCGCCCGAGGCGTTCGGGGCGATCTGGATCGTCGCGAGCAGCGAGAGCTTGAAGCGCTCGGTGCGGGTGAGCGCGAGGCCGTAGAACTCGTCGAGAGCGGCGACGACGGCGACCGTGACGGCGGCCGACGAACCGAGGCCGAACTTGCGGCCCTGCGAGTCGTCGAGGCCGCTCGTGATGTCGAGGTCGAAGTAGCGCGGGGCGAGACCGCGCTCGCCGCGAAGGCGCTCGACGGTCGCGATCGCGCTCAGGACGTAGTCGGCCGGACCGTGCTCGCGAACGACGCTGACGCCGTCGGCGCCGCGCGTCCAGACGAGCGGCGCGTGCCCGTACTCACCCGAGTGGATGCGCCCCTCGTCCGCGCTCTCGGTGAGTCGGACGGTGAGGTACCGGTCGACGGCGACGAGGACCGACGGTTCGCCGGGCTCGACGACGGCGTACTCCCCCGCGATGAACAGCTTGCCCGGGGTGCGCGCGACGATCAACGCTCCGCTCCAGCGCTAACGAGGGACGCGGCGGGGCCGGGGCCGACCACCGTGGTCGTCCCGTGCACCGCGAGCCGCTCGGCGACGGCCGCCGCATCGCCGGGCAGCGTGAGGACGACGACGTTCGGTCCGGCGTCCGCCGTGGCGTAGCACTCGATGCCCTCGGCGCGGAGTCGTTCGACGTCGTCGAAGACCGCGATGCTCGCGGCACGGAGGTAGCGGATCGGCGGATCGGCCGATTGGATGTGCGCGTGCATGCGCAGAGCATGCAGCTCCGTGATGCGTCCGAGCCGTGTGTAGTCGTCGTCGCGACACGCCTCGAGGGCGACCTCCAGGATCTCGGCCGTCGACGACGCCCACGCATCGTGGTACGGCGAGGTGAGTGCCGTCCGCTTCATGGCCTCGCGGCTCGAGACCGCCTTCGTCGAGCGGTCGACCGTGACGACGACCATGCGGGTGTCCGGCCCCGTGACGCCCTCGGCGAACGACGCCTCGTCGTCGCCCGCGTGCCACACGGCGTAGCCGGAGACGATCGACCGCGACGCCGAGCCGGAACCGCGTCGCGCGAGCCGGCTGAGCGCGGGCGCGTCGAGGTCCAGCCCGAAGGCCGCAGCGGCGGAGACCGCGAGCGCCGCGAAGCCGGCGGCCGAAGAGGCGAGGCCCGCTCCGGTCGGCACGTCGCTCGAGGAGCTGACGTGCGCGCGAGTGTCGGTTTCCGCGAGCTCGCGCACGAGGTCGAGGAATCGGGTGACGCGTCCGGTCTGCGTCTCGTCGCCCGCGGCACCGTTGAGCGTGAACGTGTCGGCGTCGAGCGTTTCGTCGAGCTCGACCGTCGTGGTCGTCGGGTACGCGTCGAGGGTGAGCGACAGGCTCCCGGCAACCGGCAGGATGAGTCGCTCGTCGCGCTTCTCCCAGTACTTCACCAGTGCGATGTTGGGGTGCGCGACGCCGGTCGCTCTCGTCATGCTCGGGCCTCCACGGTGGTCGTCCAGGTCGCGGCCGCCCCTGCTGCGCGCAGGGCGAGCTGCAGTTCCGTCGTGTCGACGGTGGGCGAGAGGGCGATGACGCAACCGCCGAGTCCTCCGCCGGTGAGTTTGGCGCCCAGTGCGCCGGCGGCCCCGGCCGCCCGCACCAGCGTATCGACTGGATCGGCGCTCACGCCAAGTGAGCGCAGGATCTCGTGTGCCTCGCTCATGGCGTCGCCCGTCTCGCGGGCGGAGCCGGCCTCGAGTCGCGCGGCGACGTCGGTCGCGAGCTCGGTGAGTCGGGCGATCGCGCCGTCCACGTGGCGGGGGTTCGATTCGCGCAGCGAGCGCACGAGGCCGATCGCGACGGCGGTCGAGCCCTGCACGCCGGTGTCGGCGATCACGAAGGACAGCGGTGCGCCGGTGGCGATGGGGGTCGCGGTGCCGCGTTGGAACAGGATGGGACCGTCGGCGGCGACGGTCGCCGCGTCGATGCCGCTCGGGTTGCCGTGCGCGACGGTCTCGGCGCGCTGGATGAGTTCGTGTCGCGTGCTCGTGTGCGGGTCGAGTCCGGCCTCGCGGGCGACGGCGTCGATCACGGCGGCGGCGACCGCGGCGCTCGAGCCGAGACCGCGCTGGATGGGGATCGCGCTCGCGACGGTGAGCACGCGCCGGCCGGGTGCGAGCCCGAAGCGTTCGGCGGCGTGCCGCCACGCGGTGATGACGGGGGCGAGCGCCTCCGGAGCGCCCGAGACGGGGCCGTCGTAGAGCGGCGTCCGGAGCCAGGGCTCGTGTCCGTCGTCGAAGTGCGCGTGCGAGCGCAGCCCGTGGACGGGGATGGCGACGGCGGGTGCGCCGTAGACCGCCGCGTGCTCGCCGATGAGGATGGATTTCGCGTGCGCCCGGCCCGTCCCGCTCGCCTCGGCCCGATCGGGCGCGCTCGACGGCGAGGGGGTGGAAGCGTGCATGTGGTGGACTCCGGCGAAGCGTTGGGGTGGCAGCTCGAATCGACCCGACCCGGGCCTCGCCTCACCCGTTGAGATAGCGGGAAGTCTACCCCGAATCGGGCCGTCGAAGCTGCACCGTTCCCCGGCGCCCGGAGCGGACGACACCGCGGCCGCCACGGTCCGTGCGGACAGTGGCGGCCGCGGTGGGCGGGCGATCAGGGGGCGGGGTTGATGACCCGGCCCCACGTCGACTTGTTGCCCCACACGTTCTGCCGGAGCCCCTCGAGCTGCAGGATCTGCGAGTGGTCGACGAAGAGGTTGACCTCGTTGCCGTAGTTCTTGATGTACCACTCGAAGACGGGCCCGTCGGCCGCCTCGAACATGACGTTCTCGAGGCCGAGCCCGTTGATGATCGATGCGGCGGCGCCCGTGTTCCACTCCCCCACGTTCTCGGTGATGCCCTCGGACTCGATCATGATGATCGATGCGCCGGCGTCGAGCGCACGCTTGCCGCGGTCGATGAGGTCGCCCACGTCCTTCGTGCTCTCGGCCGCGAGCTCGGCCTCCGAGGAGTCGCCGCCCGAGCCGATCTGGATCCCGAGTTCGGGTTTCGCCTTGAGGCCGGCCTTGACGACCTTCTCGACGAGCCGCTCGAGGCCCGAGGTGGTGAGCATGATGAAGCCCGTCGAGATCTCGATGACGTCGAACCCGACCTCCTTCGCCTCCTTCAGGTACTGGTCGACCGCGTCGTCGCCGTAGCGCAGCACGGTCTCGATCCAGCCACCGGACGACACGTAGGCGTCGTTCTCGTGGGCGATGTCGCTGAAGGCGCGAACCTGCTCGGTCGGGACGAGCGAGAACGAGCCGCCCGCCCACTTGATGCCGTCGACCCACTGGCCGGCGACGTCGAAGACGTCCTGCAGGTGCCGGGTGCCGAACGTCGCGTAGTAGGGCGCCCGGATCTCGGTGACGCCGAACGTGCGCGGCTTGGCGGGCCGGTAGGCGCGGGGAACGAAGTTGAACGAGACGTCGTGCGGGACCGCGTTGCTCATGATGGTTTCCTTTCTTCGTGGCCGTCGTGGCCGTCGTATCGGTCGTGTGCTGCTCAGGCGCGCGTTGTGCGGACCTCGGCCAGGAGGGCCGTGAGTTCGCGCACGTGCGCGTCCTCGAGGTGGTGGACGACCTTCGCGATCGCGTCGCGCTGCTCCTCGCTCGTGAACGGGGCCGTGAGCGCGTCGAACTTGCGCCGCGCCCCCTCCCAGCTCAGCGGGTCGGTGTGGAAGCCCTCGTACGTGGAGCGCTCGGCGCGCAGCACCGTGCCGTCGCGCAGCGTGACCTCGAGCTCGGCCGGCATCTCGTCGGGGAACCGGGCGGAGAATCCGTCGTCGGGTGTGATCTCGACCGTGCGCATGAGCTCCTGCACGTCGTCGGCGACGATGCGCTCGGGCTCGTACTGGGCCGGGTTCAGTTCCCCGTCGAGCAGGACGACCGCGAGCATCCAGGGCAGCGAGTGGTCGGCCTCCTCCTTCGTGCGGATGGAGCGCTTGTCGCCCTCCTCGCCGCCGCCGATGATCGAGTAGGCGACGTCGAAGGTGCGCAGCTTGACGCCCGTGATCTCGGCCGGGGCGAAGCCCGCCTGGGCGCGCACGTCCTGTGCCGCGTCGAGCGCGGACTGCGAGTGGATCTCGGCGTTGTGCTTCTTGATGATCGAGCGCGTGACGCGCTCGAGGTCCTCGGCGAGCCAATCGAGCTCGAAGGGTTTCGTGATCGACTCGCGGTACCCCTTGTTGCCCTCGAAGACCTCTTCCGGTCCGGTGATGCCGCGCGAGGCGAGGAGCGCCGCGAACATGCCCTCCTTCGAGACCTGCGGGTAGGCGAGCCCCTTCCAGTGGGACAGGTTGCCCGTGCGCGTGACGCGCAGTGCGTGGTTCGCGGTTCCGGAGATCGCGATCGCGTTCGCGATCTGCTCCTCGGGCAGGCGCAGCGCCTTCGCGGCGGACGCGGCGGCGGCGAACGAGCCCTGCGAGGTGTGGTCGAAGCCCTTGGCGCGCACGGGCGCGACGTCCGAGAGGCGCGCGTGCACCTGGTAGGCGACCGCGAAAGCCGTCAGCAGCTCGCGGCCCGTGCCGTCGACCGACTCGCTCGCGGCGAGCACGGCACCGAAGGTGTCGGACGGGTGGTTCGTCTCGCCCTTGGCGAGGTCCGAGTCCATGAAGTCGAGGTACCGGCTGAGTGCGCTGTTGAAGAAGGCGGCGCGGTCGGGCGCCGTCCTGCCTCCCCCGATGAGCGTCGACTGCGGTGCGCCACCGAGGTCGTCGATGAGGCCGCGGATGGCGACGATCGGCTCGGCGTCGAGTGCGCCGATGGCGACCCCGAGCGTGTCGAGCACGCGGATCTTGAGCTGTTCGACCGCCTGTTCGCTGAGGTCGTCGAAGTTCGCGTCCGCAACGAATCGGGCGAGGTCCTGTACGTCCGTCATGTGTCTCCCCTCTCGAGCCACCCGATCGTTGTTAGGGCAGCCTTACCTAAGAGGAAACGCCAGATTTATCTCGATGTCAGGATAAATCCGTCGGCTCACGGGATTCGTCCGGACGGCACGAAGCCGACACCGAGTCGGGATGCGGGGCCTGCAGCACGGTCGACGACAGGGCGCCGCACGACGCCGAGGACGCCCGGCACGGTGGACGTCGCGGACCCGAGGGGCGGCGGCGCGAGCCGAGCATCGGCGCCCGGACTCGCGGCCGGCTCAGGCGATGTCGGCTGAATCGAGGAGCACCGTGAACGGCCCCTCGTTGACCGACGAGACGCGCATCATGGCACCGAAGCGTCCGGTCTCGACGCGCGCGCCCCATGCGCGCAGCAGGGCCACGACGTGCTCGACGAGCGGCTCGGCGAGCGAGCGGCCGGCCGCGTTCGACCACGACGGCCGCCGCCCCTTGCGCGCATCGCCGTAGAGCGTGAACTGACTCACGACGAGGAGCGGCGCCCCGATGTCCGATGCCGACACCTCGCCGTCGAGGATGCGGAGCCCCCAGAGCTTGCGCGCGATCTTGTCGGCCTCGCGCTCGTCGTCCGCGTGCGTGACGCCGACGAGCGCGAGCAGCCCCGGCTCGTCGATCGCGCCGACGATCGTCCCCTCGACCTCGACGGACGCGCTCGACACGCGAGTGACGACCGCCCGCATCAGGCGCTCGTGTGCACGCGCAACTGGGCCGCGGTGAGCCCCTCCGTCGCGATGAGCTCGACGGCGTCCGCGGCCTCCTGCACGAGGATCGGCAGCGTCTCGCGTTCGGCCGCGGCGAAGTCGCGCAGGACGAACTCGGCGGGGTCCTGCCGGCCCGGGGGTCGCCCGATGCCCACCCGCACACGCAGGAAATCGCCGCCGCCGAGCGCGCTGATGATGTCCCGCAGGCCGTTGTGCCCGCCGTGCCCGCCGCCCTGCTTGAGCTTGAGCCGGTCGAACGGCAGATCGAGTTCGTCGTGCACGACGATCACGTGGTCGTCGTCGACCCCGTAGTAGTCGGCGAGCTGCGACACCGGCCCGCCGGAGGTGTTCATGTAGCCGTTCGACTTCGCGAGCACGAGCTTCGGGCCGCCCGGTGCCGTGCGCCCCTCGGCGACGCGCGCGTTCGCGCGGGCGTGCCGCGAGAACCCCGTGCCGAGTCGTGCGGCGAGTTCGTCGACGACCATCTGGCCCACATTGTGTCGGTTGCGCGCGTAGCGGTCGCCCGGGTTGCCCAGGCCGACCACGAGCCACGTGTCGGTCGCCATCGTCTCCCTCTCCGAACGGTCCGTCCAAGCGTAGCGGCGCGCGGGACGACGAACGGGCCCCGTCGTCGACGGGGCCCGTTCGTGCGGATCGGCGTGTGCCGTGAACTACTCGGCGTCGGCCTCGGCGGCCCCGTCCTCGGCCTCGGACTCCTCGAGCTCCTCCTCCAGCTGCGGCGTCTGGATCGAGACGATGATGATCTCGGTCTCGTCGCCGACGAGCTCGACGCCCGCGGGCAGCTCGACCTGCGTGGCGTGGATGCTCGTGCCCTCCTCGAGGCCCTCGATCGACACGACGACCGACTCGGGGATGTTCGTCGCCTCGGCCGAGACGAGGATGCTCGTCGCGTCCTGCACCGCGATCGTGCCGGCGAACGACTCGCCCTCGAGGTGCACGGGCACCTCGACCTCGACGCGCTCGCCCTTGCGGACGACGACGAGGTCGACGTGCTCGATGATGCGACGCACCGGGTCGCGCTGCACGTCCTTGACGAGCGCGAGCTGCTCGTCGCCCGCGATGTCGAGCGTGATGACCGCGTTCGCCTTGCGGAGGATGAGCATCGTCTCGTGCCCCGGGAGGGTCAGGTGACGGGGGTCGGTGCCGTGCCCGTAGAGCACCGCGGGGATCTTGTCGAGCGCGCGGATCTTGCGTGCGGCGCCCTTGCCGAAGTGCTCGCGCACCTCGACGGACAGCGTGTTCTGGTCAACCATGAGTCTCTCCTTGGCGAGCGATGTGCCCGCATCGTGTTGTCGTCTCGAACGCCGGAAGCGTGAGGAAACGTGCGATCGCACATCCACCGCGTCGATAACGGGCGATCCGATCTCGTCGATCGGAGCGGCCCCTCGCCGAAGTCCAATCGACGACTCTACCGCATCCGGTGCGCGCCGCACACACTCGACGCCCGCACCGGTGCGCGCGGGTGCGCACCGATCCGGCGGCGTCAGCGCCCCGCGCCGCGCTCCCATCCCGCGCGTCGTGCGCCGTGGACGGCGACGCCGACCGCGACGAGCAGCGTGCCGACCGCGAGCGAGACCCCGCCGATCGTGCCGGCCGTCAGTCGGAGCACGGGATCGACGGCGAGCGCGAGTGCGGCCCCGACGCCGTCGGTCTGCAGCAGAGCGTCGACGACCGAGGAGTCGCGCAGGAACGTGACGACGGGATCGGGCGCCGCGAGCGCGATGCCGCCGACGACGAACGAGACGACCCCCGCGACCACCACACCCGTGCCCGAAAGTCGTGCGGTGAGGCCCGTCAGGAACAGCAGGAGTGCCGCGGCGAACGCCACCACCGGGAGCAACCACGCCGGCACGGCGTCGTCGCCCGTGAACGTGCCCACGGCACTCGCGATCGCGACGGTCGTGACGCTGACGAAGCCGGCGACGCCGAGCGCCGTGAGCGGCAGCGCGAGCACGACGGCGAGGACGCGCAGCCCCGCGTGGGGCCCCGGCGGCCGCGGCTGCGCCCCGTGGAGCTCGCGGGCCGGCTCCGGCGCCGGGCGGAACATGACGGCGTCCGCACCCGAGGAGCCGTGCGTGGCGCGCGCCTCGGTGTGGGCGGGTCGCGTCGCGGCGGGCGCGTTCCATGCGTCGCCCGTCGTCGAGCGCGGCGCGTCGAACACGGCCGTGCGATCGTCCTCGACACCGCTCCCCCACGACGACACGTCGTCCCGTGGCCGGTCGGTGGTCGACGTGGTCGGCCCCACCGCCGGGAACGCGACGGTCGGGCTGTTCCCACCGCGCGCCCCCAGGTCGAGTTCGTCGGTGTCGCGTTGCTGCGCGTCGCGCGCCCCGAAGTCGTATGCGCGAGTCGGCTCGTCCTGGTCCATGCCCCGTCCAATGCTCTCGTCCGCTCTCGATGACCGGCGCGGCGTCCCGTCCGGCCGATCCTGCCGTGGCCCGGTCGCGACAGCGTAACCGCCGAGCGTCACACGAACCCGGAGCACAGGTGCGACCCCGTCGTATCCTGGCCCCGTGCCCTACGGTTGTGAGCGGTGCGTCGTCGGACTCGCCGTCATCGTCGAAAGGGCCAACCGGATATGCCTGACACTCCCACCGCGAACATCGGCGTCGTCGGACTCGCCGTCATGGGGTCGAACCTCGCGCGCAACCTCGCGAGCCGCGAGGGCAACACCGTCGCCGTCTACAACCGCTCCCCCGGCCGCACGCGCGATCTCGTCGCCGAGCACCCCGAGGCCGGCTTCGTGCCGTCGGAATCGGTCGCCGACTTCGCCGCGTCGCTCAGCCGCCCACGCACCGCCATCATCATGGTGCAGGCCGGCGCGGCGACGGACGCCGTCATCTCGCAGCTCGTCGAGGCGTTCGAGCCGGGCGACATCATCGTCGACGGCGGCAACGCACTGTTCACCGACACGATCCGGCGCGAGGCGGACATCCGCCCCACGGGCATCCACTTCGTCGGCACCGGCATCTCCGGTGGTGAGGAGGGGGCGCTCAACGGCCCGAGCATCATGCCCGGCGGGACGGCCGAGTCGTACGAGACGCTGGGCCCGATCCTCGAGTCCATCGCGGCCCGCGCCCCCGAGGACGGCGCGCCGTGCGTCACGCACATCGGCACCGACGGTGCCGGGCACTTCGTGAAGATGGTGCACAACGGCATCGAGTACGCCGACATGCAGCTCATCGCCGAGGCCTACGACCTGCTGCGCAACGTGGGCGGCTACACGCCCGCGCAGATCGCCGACATCTTCGCCGAGTGGAACACGGGCGAGCTCGAGTCGTACCTCATCGAGATCACGGCCGAGGTGCTCCGCCACGTCGATCCCGTCACCGGTGCACCGTTCGTCGACGTCGTCGTCGACCAGGCGGGCCAGAAGGGCACGGGCACGTGGACGGTGCAGCAGGCGCTCGCGCTCGGCACACCCGTCTCGGGCATCGCCGAGGCCGTCTTCGCGCGCGGTGTCTCGAGCCACCCCGAGCAGCGCTCGGCGGTCGGCGCGACGATCACCTCGCGCCCCCAGCCGCAGGTCGTGCCCGACACGTTCGTCGAGGACGTGCGCCGCGCGCTCTACTCGTCGAAGGTGGTCGCCTACGCGCAGGGCTTCGACGAGATCCTCGCGGGCGGCCGCGAGTACGGCTGGCAGCTCGACCCGGGTGCGATCGCGAAGATCTGGCGGGCGGGCTGCATCATCCGCGCGCGCTTCCTCAACCTCATCGCGGACGCCTACGAGCGGCAGCCCGACCTCGTGTCGCTCCTCGCGGACGACTTCTTCGCGAAGGCCGTCGCCGAGGGGTCCGACGCGTGGCGCCGGGTCGTCGCGACCGCCGCGCTCTCGGGCGTTCCCGCACCCGCGTTCTCGGCGTCGCTCGCCTACTACGACTCGCTCTCGGTCGACCGGCTGCCTGCGGCCCTCATCCAGGGCCAGCGCGACTTCTTCGGTGCGCACACGTACCGTCGCGTCGACCTGCCGGGCGTCTTCCACACCGAGTGGTCGGGCGACCGCTCCGAGACGAAGGTCTCCGACTGAGCCCACGTCGCGCGGCGACACGAAACGGGTCGGCCCTCCGGAGTGATTCCGGAGGGCCGACCCGTTTCGTGCGACGTGCGCGCTACGCGTTCTGTGCGAGCTGCTCACGCGCGGTCTTCGCCGCCTCGACGAGGTTCCGCAGTGACGCCTCGGTCTCCTCGTAGCCGCGGGTCTTGAGGCCGCAGTCGGGGTTCACCCACAGCAGGCGCGAGTCGATGCCCTCGAGGGCCGTCTCGAGCAGCTGCTCGATCTCCTCGGTGCTCGGCACGCGCGGCGAGTGGATGTCGTACACGCCGGGGCCGATGCCGCGCGCGTAGTGGTGCTTCTCCAGGTCCTCGACGACCTCCATGCGCGAACGCGCCGCCTCGATCGAGGTCACGTCGGCGTCGAGGCCGTCGATCGCGTCGATGATCTGCCCGAACTCCGAGTAGCAGAGGTGCGTGTGGATCTGGGTGCGCTCGGCGGCGCCCGACGTCGCGAGACGGAACGAGGCGACCGACCAGTCGAGGTAGTCGGCCTGGTCCGCCTGCTTGAGCGGCAGCAGCTCGCGCAGGGCGGGCTCGTCGACCTGGATGATGCCGATGCCGGCGGTCTCGAGGTCCTCGATCTCGTCGCGCAGCGCGAGCGCGACCTGGTTCGCGGTCTCACCGAGCGGCTGGTCGTCGCGCACGAACGACCACGCGAGGATCGTGACGGGGCCGGTCAGCATGCCCTTGACGGGCTTCGAGGTGAGCGACTGGGCGTACGACGACCAGGGCACCGTGAACGCCTCGGGGCGCGAGACGTCGCCCCAGAGGATCGACGGGCGCGTGCAGCGCGAGCCGTACGACTGCACCCAGCCGTTGACGGTCACGTCGAAGCCGTCGAAGTTCTCGGCGAAGTACTGCACCATGTCGTTGCGCTCGGGCTCGCCGTGCACGATGACGTCGAGGCCGAGCTCCTCCTGGAGCGCGACGACGCGTGCGATCTCCTCGCGCAGGAAGCCGTCGTAGGTCTCGCGGTCGATCTCGCCCTTCGCGAAGCGCTGACGCTCCACGCGGATCTCGCGCGTCTGCGGGAACGAGCCGATCGTCGTCGTCGGGAGCACGGGCAGACCGAGCGCCGTCTGCTGCGCCGCCTCGCGCACCTCGGCGTCCTCGCGCGAGAAGTCCTTCTCGCCGAGCGCCGCGGTCCGGGCGCGGACCTTCTCGTCGCGGACGCCGGGGGCGCCCGCGCGGTCCTCGGCCGCGGCGGTCGCCGCGTCGAGCTCGGCCGCGATCGCGTCGCGGCCCTCCGTGAGGCCGCGCGCGAGGGTCACGATCTGGCCGACCTTCTGGTCGGCGAACGCGAGCCACGAGGCGAGGCGCGCGTCGAGCTGCGGCTCGTCGGCGACGTCGTGGGGCACGTGCTGGAGCGACGTGGAGGTCGACGCGGCGACGGTCGCGCCCTGGGCGCGTAGTTCCTCGAGCGTCGCGAACGCGGCGGCGAGGTCACCGCGCCAGATGTTGTGGCCGTCGATGACGCCCGCGGCGATCGTCACGTCGCCCGCGGCGGCGACGGCCTCGGCCGAGGGGGCCGAGCCGCGCACGAGGTCGACACCGATCGCGGCGACGCCCGAGTCGGCGAGCGTGCGGAACGCCTCGTCGCCGAGGTCGGCGTAGGCGGTCGCGACGAACAGCTCGGGGCGGTCGGTGGCCGAGTGGAGCTGCGCGTACGCGGCGCGCGTCGCCTCGAGCACCGTGTCGGCGTCGACGCCGAGCGTCTCCGACACGAGGCCCGACTCGTCGAGCTGCACCCACTCGGCGCCGGCCTCACGCAGCTCGCGAAGCACCTCGACGTACACGGGCACGAGGTCAGCGAGGCGGTCGAGCGGCGAGAACTCGGCGGGCGCGCCGTCCTCGGCCTTCGAGAGCAGCAGGAGCGTGACGGGGCCGACGAGCACGGGACGCGTCGTGAAGCCCTCGGCGCGCGCCTCGGCGACGCGAGCGGCGATGCGGGAGTCGGCCACGTGGAACGCCGTTTCGGGACCGATCTCGGGCACGAGGTAGTGGTAGTTCGTGTCGAACCACTTCGTCATCTCGAGCGGCGCGCGCTCGGCGTCACCGCGGGCGAGCGTGAACTCGCCGTCGAGGTCGACGCGGCCGTCGGCGTCGAGCACGTCCGCGAACCGGGCGGGGACCGCACCGACCGCGAGCGCCGTGTCGAGCACCTGGTCGTAGTGCGCACTCGATTCGGGGATCGACGAGTCGTCGCGGCCGAGTCCGAGCGCCGCGAGTCGCTCGCGGGTCGCGCGGCGCACGCCCGCGGCGGCCTCCTCGAACGCGGCCCGCTCGCTCGCGCCGCGCCAGTACGACTCGAGCGCCTGCTTGAGCTCGCGGCGGCGGCCGATGCGCGGGTAGCCGAGGATGGTGCCGGTCGGGAAGGTCGTTGTCGTCATCGTGTCTCCTTGCGGGATGGATCGTTCGGTCGGGCGGTCGACGGGGACCGGGGGTTCCCGTCGCGGTCGGGTGATCGTGGGTCGTCGGGGCGGAGTCCGCTCAGGCTCGGCTGAGCGTCCCCGCGGGCATTCGGTCGGCGTGGAGGCCGGCACCACCTCGCTCGATCGCCCCGATACGGGCGAGCAGTTCGGTGGGTTCGTCGATGCGGTTCTGCGTGTAGAGGTGGATGCCGGGTGCGCCGCCGTCGAGCAGGTCGAGGGCGAGCGCGGTCGCGTGCGCGATGCCGACCTCGCGTCGTGCACCGACCGATCGGGCGCGCTCGAGCGAGCGGTACAGGCCGACGGGGATCGGCTCGCCCGCGAGCTCGGCCATGCGTCGCAGTCTCGCCGTGGACGTGACGGCGAGCAGGCCCGGCACGATGGGCATCGTGACGCCCGCGGTGCGCGCCCCCTCGACGAAGCGCAGGTAGTCGTCGGCGTGGAAGAAGAGCTGCGTGAACGCGAGGTTCGCGCCCGCGGCCTCCTTCGCGAGCAGTGCGTCGTAGTCCTGCCGGATGCTCCGCGAGCGCGGGTGCCCGTTCGGGTAGGCGGCGACGCAGACCGTCGCGCCGGGGCGGCCGCCCACGCGCCAGCGGGGTTCCTCGTGGCCTGCCGCGAGGCTCGGCGTGACCGACACGTGCTCACGGCGGACGCGGTGGATGAGCTGGACGAGTTCGGCGCCCGTCCGCAGGTCGCCGAGGAACTCGTCGTCCTCGCCGAGACCCGCGGGCGGGTCGCCGCGGAGCGCGAGGAAGTTCGTGATGCCCTCGTCGAGGAACTCGCGGATGATGCCGGTCGCCTCGGCGTACGACGACCCGACGCACGTGAGGTGCGCGAGCGGTGTGATGTCGGTCGTCGTGCGGATGCGGCGCAGCAGATCGAGCGAGGTCGAACGGGACGAGCCGCCGGCACCGAAGGTGACGGAGATGAACTCGGGCCGGAGTGCCGCGAGCCGCGCGACGATGTCGGGCATGCGCGCCGCCACGTCGGCGTTCCGTGGCGGGAACAACTCGAACGAGAACGGAATGCGCTGCGCACCGTCGGGGTCGACGCGTGCGGCTGCACCTGCGTACGGCGGGGTCATGTCGGGCTCCGGAGTCGATCCGGCCGGGCATCGCCTCGACCGGATTCGCGTGTGTGGCGAAGGGCGGTCCGTCGCACGGCGTGAACCGGCGGCGGTGCTCGGGAGGCTTCCCGGTGAGCTCGAACTCCACCGATCGAACCGGTGGAACGTGGGTTCACCATACCGGCGTGCGGGCCGTCGCTCCAAGATGCGTGCGTTCGACGTTGCGCTTTGTGACGAGTGCGTGCCGTCGTCGCGGCAGCTCGATGCCCGGGACGCGACCGAACGCGGCGTCGTGATGCCGGTGTGTCGTCCTCGGCGCGGACCGGGCCCGCCGACCCGCCCGGCCGTGGTCAGTCGGCCTGTTCGACCACGTTCGCGACGATCACGAGCGGCCGCGCCGAGGCGCCCGGCGAGCGCTCGGCGAGCTGACGTGTCACGGCACCGAGATCGCCCGGTTCGCGGACGCGCATCTCCTGTGCCCCCAGGGCACCGGCGACCGCGGCGAGGTCCTCGGCTCCGGCGGGCGACGCGTCGAGCACGACCACGACGAGCGGGATCCCTGATCGCACGGCCGTCCCGAGTTCGGCGAGCCCGCCGCGGAACCCCGAGTCGTCCGTCACGAGCACGGGGAGCCGCGCGGGTGCCGACCGCGCCGCACCGATCGCGCTCGCGATCGCGTCGGCGTCGCGCGAGACGGCGGGCACGTGCCCGGCCGCATCGCGCACGGCCAGCCGTCGCGCGGCCACCGTCGCTCGCCGCCCGGCACCGACGACGACGATCCGGTCGTCGGGCAGCGCCTCACCGAGCTCGGTGACGAGGCGCCGGGCGTCGATGCGCCACCCCGTGCCGGTCGCGCCGGACGCGTCCTCGAAGGGCACGTCGCGCCAATCGCGTTGCCCCGCGATCCGCGCGAGCACGTCGGGCGAGCGGTAACCGGTCCGTGGTGGCGCCGCCTCCTCGGACGCGGCGGCGGGCCCCGTCGCGGCTCGCGCCGTCGCGGGTGTGAACGAGGAGCGGGCGCGCATGGGCGCGGGCGGCGCGTCGGTCAGCGGCGGGAGCGGGTCGAGCTCCTCGAAGATCGCCTGTCCGTCGTCGGCGAGCAGTGCCGCCGCCTCGCGTTCGACGGTCCGGTCGTCGGCCGGGGCGGCGCGGCGGCCCGTGCGCCGGGGGCCCGCCTCGGCGGCCTCTCGCAGGAGCCGTTCGCGCTGCAGCACCTGGAGCGCGTCGACCGCGGTGAGCGTGCAATCGCCGACGATGCCGATCTGCCCGACATCGAGCGCGCCGAGCGCCGACGGATCGTCGTCGATCCGGACGAGCTGGGTGGTGGGCCCGGCCACCGCGCCGCCCCAGGCGACGACGAGATCGGCCCCCTCGCACAGTTCCCGTGCGAGCGGCGTCGCGTGCGCGCCGACGGAGCCGATGTCGGCGGGTGACCGCACGCCGGACTCCCGGAAGGTGCCCACACTCGCGTCCCCCGTCGCGAGCAGGGCGCCGCACTCGTCGGCGAGCGCGAGGATCGCCCCAGCGGCGTCCGAGGCGCCCGGGCCCGCCACGAAGACGGGGCGTTCGGCACCGAGCAGCGCGGACTGCAACCCTTCGAGTTGCCCGGGCGCGGGGCGGATGCGGCGGCTGTCCCCGGGGTGGGCGACGATCGAACGTCGCGTCGTCGGATGCGGCGTGTGCTCGCTCGCGCCGGCGGGCGCCGATTCGGGGACGCGGAGCACGACGGGACGGCCGTCGAGCGCGGCGGTCCGGAGTGCGCGCTCGAGATGCTCGTCGATCGGCCGATCGGTCTCGTCGGCGAGGACGATCGCGCCCGTCGCGCGGACGAGGTCCGCGTCCGCGTCGCGAGTGGTCCGTCCTGGCCGGACGAGCACCACGAGGCCACTGCCCGCGTCGGCCGCCTCCGCGATCGACGCGGCAGCGGCGGCGGCGTCGTCGAGCAGCACGACGCCGAGCCGACCGGAGACGCGGACCCCCACGTCGGCCGCGGCGACCGCCGCGCCGGGGCGCTCGATCGAGGTCACGACGACGCCGCGCGTCGAGAGCGCGTGCTCGGTCGCCCCCGCTCCGCCCGTCGTGACGACCTGACCGATGCCGAGGCGCACGAATGCCGCCGCGAGGCGCTCGTCGGCCCGTCCCGGGCGATGGTCGTCCGACGTCGCGTACGCGCCCGGTTCCGCGTGGGGATCGGCCGCCTCGCCGGAGGCCGTCGGCTCGTCGTCGGCACCATCCACGGCCGTCGGCTCGACGATCGTCGACTCGTCCCTGGTCGGCTCGACGGCCGTCGGCTCGTCCCTGGTCGGTTCGAGGGCCGTCGGCTCGAGGGCCGTCGGCTCGAGGGCCGTCGGCTCGACCGCGGCGAACGCGGTCGGCACCGGCTCGACGTCCGCCGAGCCATCGGTCACCGCGTCCCCGTCGGCCGCCTGACCCCCATCGGGCACGTGGTCGAGAGCGGCCGACTCGTGGGGCGTCCGGGACTCGAGCTTCGGGGCGGCGGTCTCCGCCTCGGTCGTGTCCGCGACGTCCGGCTCGGGCATGACGGCCGCGCGGGCGCGATCGCCGACGACCCCGGCGCCGTCGACGAATGCGACGCCGCTGCGATTCACCGCGATCGGGGCGGTGTCCGCATCGATCGAGACGTCGTCGGTCACCCTCGTCGCGTCCGCGCCGGTGTCCACGGCGGACGCGGCGTCCGGGCGGGGTGCGGCGGACGAGGACGGCCGGTGTGCGTCCACCGGTGACGTGTCCCCGCGCTGCGTGACGGCCGGGTCACCGGCCGCGAACGCGGAGCGGACGTCACGCTCGAGCGCATCGGCCGCGGGCGGCGGCACATCGACCGTCCCGACCTCGACCGTCCCGACCTCGACGAGCTCTGCGTCGACGAACTCGTCCTCGACGAACTCGGCCTCGACGACATCGGCCTCGACGACGTCGACCGGCGCGCCGCGCTCCTCCTCCGCGGAATCCGTGGCCGCCTCGGGCGACGGCGGCATCGAGGGCCAGACGTCCTCCGCGCTCGACCACTGGCGATCGATGTCGTCCTGCGCGAACGCGGCGTCGCGAGCGAACGGGTCGTCGCCGCGCGGCGCGGACGGACCCGCATGGCGCGTCCCGGACATGACGTCCCAGATCGACGGCGCCGGAGCCGTGCGGTGACGCGGATCGACGGGCCGGAAGCCGACGCCGCTCGACGTGGGGAGGGCCGCCGTGTCGGCATCGGGCCGTCTCGCCGGCGCACCGAAGCGCGGACGCGACGGAGCCTGCCACGTGTGCGGGACGCCCGACGATTCCGCGGGAGCCGCGACCCGACGGCCTCCCGGCGGCGTACCGGTATTCGTCCCCGCCTCGGTCTGCAGCCGGGCGTCGTCGTGCGCGACGGCGGCACCGACGGCGACGGGTTCGTCGCGCCCGCCGACGCGTTCACGGCCCGCCGCCACGAGGTGTTCGCCGAGCGGTGCGGTGTCGTGGTGCGCGTCGACCGTCCGCCTCGCTGCGGCGGGCCGGACGCGCTCCGGGGGTTCGGCCCCGACGGCGGTGGCACGGGGCGTGTGCTCGACCGGCGGCTGCCCGGCCGCGGACCGCTCGCCCGCTCGCGCGCGCTCGGCCTCGAGTGCTTCACGACGAGCGCGCCGAGAACCGGGCAGCGCCGGCGCACGCGTCGGCGTCGGGGCCGGGGCCGATGCGGCGGGCTCATCACCCGAATCGAGCGGTCCGGCGTGCCGTGCGTTCATGTTGCGAAGTCCCCCCAAGCGCGCGCCGCGACCGCGGCGCACTCCCCCGTCACCCGCCGTCGGCGGGACGCATGTTGCGCGTGTGCACTCCAGGATACGGGGCCCGACCGACGAACGGACGAGCCCCGCGAATCCTCAGTGAGTCAGGCGGCGCCGTCGAACATCGACGTCACCGAGTCGTCCTTGAACACGTTGTTGACGGCGCGCGCGATGAGCGGTGCGATCGGCAGGATCGTGAGCTTCTCGAAGCGCTTCTCGGGCGGCAGCGGGAGCGTGTCGGTCACGACGACCTCGTCGATCGCGTCGCTCGAGAGCCGCTCGACGGCCGGCGGCGAGAACACGGCGTGGGTCGCCGCCACGACGACGCCGATCGCGCCGTTCGCCTTGAGCGCCTCGGCCGCCTTCACGATCGTGCCGCCCGTGTCGATGAGGTCGTCGACGAGCAGGCACACGCGACCCTCGACGTTGCCGACGATGTCGTGCACCGTCACCTCGTTCGCGACCGCCGGGTCGCGGCGCTTGTGGATGATCGCGAGCGGCGACTCGAGGTGGTCGCTCCACACGTCGGCGACGCGCACTCGACCCATGTCGGGCGAGACGACCGTGAGCGTCTCGGGGTCGAGCTTCTCCTTGAAGTGCTTGAGCAGCACGGGCATCGCGAAGAGGTGGTCGACGGGGCCGTCGAAGAATCCCTGGATCTGTGCCGCGTGCAGATCGATCGACATGATGCGGTCGGCACCCGCGGCCTTGTACATGTCGGCGACGAGACGGGCCGAGATGGGCTCCCGCCCACGCCCCTTCTTGTCCTGCCGCGCGTACGGGTAGAACGGTGCGACGACCGTGATGCGCTTCGCGGACGCACGCTTCGCCGCGTCGACCATGATGAGCTGCTCCATGAGCCACTCGTTGATCGGATTGCAGTGCGACTGCATGATGAACACGTCCGCACCGCGGATGCTCTCGCCGAAGCGCGCGTAGATCTCGCCGTTCGCGAACGTGCGCGACTCCGTCTCGAGCACCTGTGTGCCGAGTTCGTGCGCGACGTCCTCGGCGAGCTGCGGGTGCGCACGGCCCGTGACGATGACGAGCCGTTTCTCGCCGCTGGTGATGATGCCGGTCACTGGGGGGTACCGTTCTCTTCCTCTTCGTGCGACGTCACGCCGGCCGCGCGTGCCGCGGCGTCGGCCGCCGCGGTGCCCGCCCGGTTGGTGGCGACCCAACCTTCGATGTTGCGCTGCGGCGCCACGTTGATCGCGAGCGCTCCGGCGGGCACGTCCTTGCGGACGACCGTTCCGGCACCCGTGTAGGCGCCGTCGCCAATCGTAACGGGCGCGACGAAGACGTTGTGCGACCCGGAGCGCACGTGGTCGCCGACCGTCGTCCGGTGCTTGTTCACCCCGTCGTAGTTCGCCGTGATCGTGCCCGCACCCACGTTCGACTCCTCGCCGACGGTCGTGTCGCCGATGTAGCTCAGGTGCGGCACCTTCGAGCCGCGGCCGATCGTCGCGTTCTTCGTCTCGACGAACGTCCCCACCTTGCCGTCCTCACCCACGATCGAGTTCGGACGGAGGTACGACCAGGGCCCGACGGTCGCGCGTGCGCCGATGACCGAGAGCGTCGCGTCGGTGCGCTTGACGACGGCGTCCTCGCCGACCTCGCAGTCGACGAGCGTCGTGTCGGGGCCGATGATCGCGCCGTCGGCGATGCTCGTCGCACCCCGCAGCTGCGTGCCGGGCAGGAGCTCGACGTCCTGACCGAGCGTCACGTCGCGCTCGATCGTCGTCGAGGCCGCGTCGTGGACGGTCACGCCGCGGCGCTGCCAGTCCTCGATGAGGCGACGGTTGTACTCGGTCGCCGCGTCGCTCAGCTGCACCCGGTCGTTGATGCCCTGGACGAGCCACGGGTCCGTGACCTGGACCGCCTCGATCCGGCCGCCCTCGATCGTGATGAGCCGCACCGCGTCGGTCAGGTACTTCTCGCCCTGGCTGTTGTCGGTGCCGATACCGCCGAGCAGTCGACGGATCGTCGCGGCGTCGAACGCGTAGACGCCGGCGTTGATCTCGTGGATCCGCAGCTCGTCCTCGCTCGCGTCCTTCTGCTCGACGATCGCGCGCACCGCGCCCTCGCTATCGCGCACGATGCGCCCGAACCCGGTCGGGTCGGCGTACGAGGCGCTGAGGAGCGTGAGCTGGTTCTGCGCCGCCCGGTGCTCGGCGACGAGCCGCGACACCGTCGGCGAATCGAGCAGCGGCACGTCGCCGGAGAGCACGACCACGACACCTTCGAAGTGGTCCGGGAGCACCGCGAGACCGACCTCGAGCGCGCGCCCCGTGCCCGCGATCTCGTCCTGATCCGCGATGAGCGTGTTCGGGTCGAGCTCGCGCACGGCCTCCTCCACGCGATCGCGTTGGTGCCGGACGACCGTCACCGTGTGGGCCGGCTCGAGCTCCGCCGCGGTGCGCAGCACGTGCCCGATGAGCGGCACGCCGCCCAGTGTGTGCAGCACCTTCGGCAATCTCGAACGCATCCGCGTGCCCTGCCCTGCCGCAAGGATGACGACGGCCAGATCGGATCGGGTCACGGGACCTCCCTCGCTCGCCGACGGCCCCTACCGCCGGTCGTTCCTCCCCCAGGATTCGAACCTGGACCCCACAGCTCCAAAGGCTGTTGTGCTGCCGTTACACCAAGGAGGACCACGAACGCCGCGGCGTCCGCGCGACAAGTCTGCCAGATCCGCCGCACCGCGCCGTCGCGTTCGGCCACGCCGCCGTGGTGGACTGGTGCCCCACGACCCAGGAGGCCGAATGCGATCGCCGCTGCCCGACTACCTGCTCGAAGTCGTCGACGCGTGTGCGTCCGACCGTTCGGGTGCCCTCGCCGACTACATCCCGGACCTGGCTCGAGCCGATCCGGAACGTCTCGGCGTCGCCCTGTCGACGATCGACGGCGAGGTCTACGCGGCGGGCGACGTCGACGTCGAGTTCACGATCCAGTCCATCTCGAAGCCGTTCGTGTACGCCCTCGCGATCCAGGACTCGGGGCTCGACGAGGTGCTGCGCCGTATCAGCGTCGAACCGAGCGGCAACGCGTTCAACGAGCTGTCGCTCGAGGCGGGGACGGGACGGCCGTACAACCCGATGATCAATGCCGGCGCGATCGCGTCGCACGCGCTCGTCGTCGACGGACTGAGCTCGGAGGACGAGCGCGTCGAACGCGTGCTCGAGGCGTTCTCCGAGCTCGCCGGTCGCGAACTGCACGTGAACGAGGCCGTGTTCGAGTCGGAGATGTCGACCGCGCACCGCAATCTCGGCATCGCCCACATGCTGCGCGCTCAGGGCATCATCGAGGACGATCCGGAGGAGATCGTCCGCGGCTACACGCGGCAGTGCTCGATCGACGTCACGGCGCGCGACCTCGCGCTCATGTCCGCGACGCTCGCGAACTCGGGTCGGCAGCCGCAATCGGGCCGCCGGATCATCGATCCGCGCGTCGTGCGGCAGGTGCTGAGCGTCATGTTGAGCTGCGGCATGTACGACGCGGCGGGCGACTGGATCACGACGGTGGGCATCCCCGCCAAGAGCGGCGTGTCGGGCGGCGTGATCGGTGCGCTGCCCGGGCAGCTCGGCCTCGCGGTGTTCTCACCCAGGCTCGACGAGCACGGGAACAGCGTCCGCGGCGTGCAGGTGTGCGAGCGGCTCTCCGCCGACACGGGCCTGCACCTCATGGAGTCGGTGCAGCCGGCGCGCAGCATCATGAGCGCCCCCGAGGTGGACATCGACGGGGACGGCGCGCGGACCGTCACCGTCCGCTTGCGCGGTTCGATGCTGTTCACGGGCGCGGAGCGCGTCCTGCGCGCACTCTCGCAGCTCGACACGGGCGATCTCGGGAGTCTCGTCGTCGACCTCGAGGACGTGTTCACGATGAGCGACGTCGCGGTGCGGATGCTCGTCGAGGCGGGCCGTCGGGTCGCGCTCGACGGCGTCTCGGTGACGGTGCACGACCCCGGCGAGCTCCTCGGCGACGTGTCCGCGGATGCGCTCGGGGCGGCGGTCGTCGTGGACGAACCGCTCGCGGCGGGATGACGGCTCGGGACGGCCGCCGGACCGTGCAGGAGCCCGCGGGTGATAATGGGTGGATGGACCAGCACGCCCGGAACCGCGCCGCTCAGCGTGACGCGGTCGACGAGATCGTGCTCGACTGGGAGCGCGAACGCCCCGATCTCGACGTCGATCCGCTCCGCATCTTCTCGCGCGTCAAGCGCATCGCGAAACAGCTCGACGCGGTGCGGAAGAAGGCGTTCGGCGAGACCGGGCTCGAGCTGTGGGAGTTCGACGTGCTGTCGGCGCTGCGCCGCGCGGGCGCGCCGCACCGGTTGAGCCCCAAGCAATTGCTCGCCGTGACCCTCGTCTCGAGCGGCACGATGACGAATCGCATCGATCGGCTCGCGCAGCGCGGACTCGTCGAGCGCGAGACCGACCCGAACGACGGGCGCGGCATCTTCGTGCGCATGACCGAACCCGGACGGGCGCTCGTCGACGACGCGCTCACACGCCTCGTCGCGGCCGAACGACTCGTGCTGAGCGATCTGGACCCCACGGCGCGCGACGACCTCGCGGGGTCGCTGCGCGTGCTCTCCTTCGCGATGGACGTCGACACGCACGACGAGCGTCCCGCGTCGTGAACCGACGTCCGTCCGCCAAGCCTCCGGTGCCACCGGCGCCCACGTCGATGCGGGTCGACGTGTGGCTCTGGGCGGTGCGCGTGTTCAAGACGCGCTCGGCAGCGACCGAGGCGTGCCGGGCGGGACACGTGCGCATCGACGACGAGCGCGCGAAGGCCGCCGCCCCGGTGCGGGTCGGCGACACCGTGCGCGTCCGGGTGGCCGGATTCGATCGGGTGCTGGAGGTCGCGGGCCTCCTCCAGAAGCGCGGGAGCGCGCAGGTCGCCGCCGAACACGTCGTCGACCGTTCACCGCCGCGCCCGAAGGCGGGCGAGACGGGCGTCTACGCCGTGCGGGATCGCGGCGCCGGACGCCCGACGAAGCGCGAACGGCGCGATCTGGACCGGCTCCGCGGCCGCTGAGGGGCCGCGGCCCGCCGCCCACGCCACCGTCCGTGCGCCACGTCGACGTCACCGGACGACTACGATCGGGGGCGTGGAGGGCGCGACGATCTCGGCTGCTGCGAGCGCGCAGCGCCGCCGTCGATTCCTGCTCGGCTCCGCTGCGGCCGTCGTCTCGACGTTCGTCGCCCTCGTCTCCCACCTCGCGGCGGGTGGTGCGGTGCCCGGGCCCGTCGGGGTCGTCCTGCCGCTGCTCGTCGCGACGACGGCGTGTATCCGGCTTGCCGGTCTGCGTCATTCGCTCGTTCGACTCGGCCTCTCGGTCGCGGTGAGCCAGTTCGCGTTCCACGTTCTGTTCGTGCTCGGCGCGACCGCGAACACCTCCCACGTCGTGCCGGCCGCCGCGCACGCGCACCACGTCGACCCGGCGACCGCCCTCGCCGCCCTCAGCGCCGCGGGGACGGGGCACGCGGGACACGCCGACTCGCCCATGTGGCTCCTGCACGCGGTCGCGGCGATCGTGACGACGCTCGCGCTGCACCGTGGCGAGACGCTCGTCGCCGCGCTCGGCGCGCTCCGCGCGTTCGTGCTCCGCATCCTCGCCCTCTCGCGACTCGTGCCGCCGCGGCGGCAGGAGGTCGCGTCGCCCCGCGGCGTCGCACTCGATCTTCCGTGGGTGCCGTCGCTGCAGGAACGCCTCGCGACGAGCCTCGGGCTGCGTGGTCCGCCCACGCTGGGCGCTCGCGTGCTCCCCGCGATGCGCTGACGCCGACGGCCCCCACCGGGCCCGTCCGTGTCGGCCCGCGCCCGAGCGCGCGACAGGCGGCGTGCCACGACGATCGGTGATCCAGGCCGCCGCTCCGACGACCGCGCTCGCCCGCCCTACCGACGACCGGTGGCCTCGCCCACCCGTCGTCGCCCGGGCGCCGGCGACGACGAACGAGGACGAACTCCATGACAATGACCACCACGACCACCACGACCCACGACCGCGCCCGCAGCCGCGGACGGCGCCGGGGCTCCCTGCGAACGCTCGCGTCGCTCGGCGCGCTCCTCGCCGCCTCGCTCTCACTCTGGGCGGCGGGCCCCGCGAGTGCCCACGATCAGCTCGTCGAGAGCAGCCCGTCCGAGGGCGAGACCCTCACCGCGGCGCCGAGCGAACTCCTCCTGCGCTTCAGCGCGGAGATCCTCGACGTCGGCTCCGAGGTGCAACTCCTCGACGCCGGGGGCACCGTCGTGCCGACGGACCCGCTCGCGCTCGACGGGACCGACGTCACGGTGCCCATTCCCGAACCATTCGGCGACGGCGACTACTCGATCGAGTGGCGCGTCGTCTCCTCCGACGGCCACCCGATCAGCGGGACGATCGCGTTCTCGGTCGCCGCGGCGGAATCCCGGCCGAGCGCCGACCCGAGTACGCCGGCGACGGCGGAGGCGACGAGCGACGTGGGCGCCGTCGCCCCGGAGCCGTCGGGCACGGCGGCCACGGCCGTCCCCGCCGACGACGGCGGGGTCCCCTCGTTCGTGTGGGCACTGCTCGTCGTCGTCGCCGGTGCTGCGGCGGTCGCCGTGACGCTCGTCGTCAGGCGGGCACGAGCGCGAGCGGGGGTCGACACGGCGGGGCTCGACGAGAGCGAGTCGCGGCCGGCCGACCGGGAGGGTGACGACCGCGCCTGACGGCGCCGCACGTCCGACGGTGCCGCACGAACGTGTGACACGCGATTCCCGTCGGGTCGCCCGGGCCGATCGGCCGCGCACGCCGCGCGCCGGACGGCCCGGCGCCTCGCCCGGGCCCGCCCTCGCCGCGGCCGACGGCGCCGGAGGGGACGCACCGGACGGCTCGCCCCGCACCGTCCGTGCACTCCGCCGCCGGACGGACGACGCCTCCGTCCGGGTACCGACGCCTCGGCTGCCCGGGTGCCCATAGCGTGACCGTCATCGCAACATCCCGATCACCGTGAACGGCACCGCAGCAAGGAGCGCCATCGTGCAGCCGCCCATCGCCCCGCCGCAGTAGGAGGCTCCCGCCGCCGCCGCGCGACTCACCGAGCACGTCGCGAGCGCGTCCGCCGGAGTGCCCGACCTGATCGTGCTCGGGATCCTCGCCCTCGGCATCCTCGTCGTCGTGACGATCGTCGTCGTCATCGTCGTCGCCACCGTGCGGGGCGCGCGCAGGCCGTCCGGTCGGCGTCGCGGCACGGCCGCCGGTGGTGACGCCGGCGATTGGGATTCGGGGCACGCCGACGGTGGGTGGGGATCGAGCGACGGCGGTGGTGGCGACGGGGGCGGTGGCGGTGATTGACGGGGCACGGCCCGATCGCCTCGTGTCCGATGTCCTGACGTCGCTGTCCCACGCCGCCCACCCCGTGGGCTCCGCCGGGCCGGACGCCCCGTTGTTCTGGGGGATGTCGCCCGTCGAGTGGCTGCTCATCGCCGGCAGTGTCGTCGCGATGCTCCTGTTCTTGCTCGTCGCGTCGGTCTTCCACAGCATTCGTGCTCGCCGCCGCCGGATTCGGTACCGACGTCACGGCGGGGCCGGCGGGGCAGGCGGTGACGGCGGCTGGTGGCCGACGGACCAGCACGAGCACGGCGGATTCGGCTCGTGGGACGACGGCGGTGGCTGGGGCGGCGATGGTGGTGGAGGCGGCGACGGGGGCGGTGACGGTGGCGGCGATTGAGCGCTCGCCCGACGCACCCGGGGCGCGTGCCCCGTACGACGACCCGGCGTCGCATCCGTCGCCAGGACGACGTGACCCCGCGGTGATCCCAATACGCTGACTCCGGATCTCCACCCTGCCGTCCGGCCCGAGCGCACCGTCGTGTCGTGGGAGTTTCGTACAGTAGGAACGCTTGATCGACCCCGAGTTCCACCATCCGCCCCGACACGTCAGGATCACGCCTGTGCCGACCTCACTCACCAAGGGCCAGAACGCCCCGCTCACGACCGACCGGGTTCTCGTCTCGGTGCAGCTCCCCGCGCCCGCCGATCTCTCCGCACTGCTCGTGGCGGCGAACGGGAAGGTGCGCTCGGACGCCGACTTCGTGTTCTACAACCAGCCCCAGGGGCCGGGTGTGCGCCTCGTCCCCGGCGCGGCCGGGCAGCCGGCCTCGCTCGAGGTCGATCTCGCCGCGGTGCCGCAGGACGTCGACCAGGTGCGCGCGGTCATCACACTCGATGACGGCTCGTCGAGCTTCGGTCGGTTCCCCGCCCCCACGGCGATCGTCGCCGACGGGGCGGGCAACGCGCTGTTCGACTACGTCATCGACGGCCTCGCGAGCGAGTCCGTCGTCATCGCCCTCGAGCTCTACCGCCGGGCAGGTGCCTGGAAGGTGCGCGCCGTCGGGCAGGGCTACGCGGGCGGTTTCGCCGAACTCGTGACGGACCACGGTGTCCAGCTCGACGGGGGCTCCGCCGCTCCTGCCGCGCCCGCGCCCGCGCAGCCGCAGCAGGCCGCCCCCGTCCCCGCCCCGCAGGTGCCGCCGTACACGACCCCGAACGATCCGCAGCACGCCTCGACCTTCGGTGGTGCCCAGGCGCCAGCGCCGAGCCCGCAGCAAGCACCGGCGTTCGGCGGTCAGCAGGCGCCCGCGCCGGGACAGGCGCCCGCATACGACCCGCAGCAGGCCCCCGCGTTCGGCGGCCGGCCGCCCGCACAGCAGCCACCGGCGTACGGACAGCCCCCGCAGGCTCCGGCGGCGCAGGCCGCACCGGCACCCGCCTACGGTCAGCCGCAACAGGCACCCGCGCCCGGCTTCGGGCAGGGCGCCCCGGCTGCCGCCCCCGCGGAGCCCACCCTGCAGTCGAACCGCCCCGTGAGCCTCGCCAAGGGGCAGGGCGTCACGCTCCGCAAGGAGGGCGGAGTCGCGCTCGAGTACGTGCGCATGGGCCTCGGTTGGGACCCCATCCAGCGCCGTGGGCTCTTCGGCAACCGCGAGATCGATGTCGACCTCGACGCGTCCGCGTTCATGTTCGCGGGCCCGAGCATCGTCGACGTGGCGTACTACGGGCAGTTGATCTCGAAGGACGGCTCGATCCGCCACTCGGGCGACAACCTCACGGGCGACGGTGACGGCGACGACGAGATCATCCACGTCGACCTCACGCGCGTTCCGCCGCACGTCGACCAGATCCTCTTCATCGTGACGTCGTACAAGCAGCACACGTTCGAGCAGATCGCGAACGCCTTCTGCCGCCTCGTCGACGGCACGACGAACGCCGAGCTCGCGCGCTTCACGCTGCAGGGCGGCATGCCGTTCACGGCGATGGCCATGGCGAAGGTCGTCCGCTCGGGGTCGGACTGGAAGATGCAGGCGATCGGCGAGGGCTTCAACGCGCGCCACCCCGGTGAGGCGGCGCCGCAGCTCGCCCGGTTCGTGAGCTGACGTGTCCGACGTCGACTTCGTGCCGGGCGCGAACGCGCCGCTCCCGGCCACGAGCGCAACGTTCACGGCGGCCGCACGGCAGGCCGTCGACCTCAGCGCGCTCGTCGTCGGTGACGACCTGCGCGTCGCCTCGACGGACGACGTCGTGTTCTACAACCAACCGACGACGCCCGGCGTGCGCCTCGTGGGGACGAGCATCGAGATCGACACGACCGCGTTACGGCCCGGCGCACACGCCGTGCTGTGCGTGGTCTCCGCCGACGGCGCCGACCGGCTCGACGACCTGACGGCGGAGATCGCGGCGGCGGGCGTCCCCGTCGGGCGACTGCGCGTCGCGGACGCACGGCCCGCCTCGATCTGCTGGGAGGTCTATCGACGCGGTGAGGGCTGGAAGATCCGAGCCGTCGGTCAGGGGTACGACGGTGGTCTCGGTGCGCTCCTCGTCGCCCACGGTGTCGAGGTGGAGGACGACGGCGCGTCAACCGCGCAGGCCCCTGCGGCGCCGACGCCTGGAGCATCTCCCCCGCCCTCGACGGCGGGGGTCCCGCACGCGTCCGCGACGCCGTTCGCATCGTCGCACTCGAGCACGACCGCCACCCCGCACGTCCCGGCGTCCGCCCCGGCCTGGACGTCGTCTCCGGGTTCGCCGGTCGGCTCGACGTCGGGTCCCGCCGGTTCGGGTGTGCACGCGTCGGGCCCCCTCCCGTCGCAGGCAGCGCCGCAGCAGTCGGCCCGCCCGGAGTGGCAGGGGCCCGCGCCCGCCGATGTGCCGGTGCTGCCACAGCACGCGTTCGAGCGCATGATGTCGGTCTTCGAGGACGCGGCCCGCTCCGTCGCCACGTACGAATCGGTGACGGCACACGCGACGGACCGCCTCGACGGCGAACTGAGTACCGCGCTCGCGGACCCGGCGTCGCGCGCGACCGGGGGCGGCTCCGCGCGGGACGACGCCCAGCGCCGCCACGACGACCTCGTCGCCCAGGCCCGTGCTCGCCTCGAGGCTGACCACTCGGTGCTCGCCCACGAACTGCGCGTCATCGACCCACAACTGCCCGCGCCGCTCGCGTCCTGGGATTCGCCGTCGTGGCTGCGACGCGGACCCGCACCGGACGGCATCCGCGTCGGCGAGGTGCACACCACGCACACGTCGCTGCGCGTGCCGCTGTGCGTGTACGCACCGATGATCCGGCCGCTGTGGCTCGACGGACCGTCCAACATGGTCGCGCCCGCCGCGATCGCGGTCGTGCTCAGACTGCTCGCGCTCGATCCGGCCGCGCGCGTCGAGATCGTCGATCCGCGCGGCGAGCTGACGGAGCTCGCGCAGGCGTGCGGTCCGCTCCTCGCGGCGTCGCCCGCGGTGCTGCGCGAGGACATCGCGGCACGGATCGCGAACATCGTCGATCGCGCCGACCGGACGCTCATGTCGATTCGCGCGGGCGTCGAGACGGACGCGGCCCCGACCGTGCTCGTCCTCGGCGATCTCGCCGAGGACATCGACGAGCAGAACCTCGTGACGCTCATCCGGCTTCTCGAGCTCGGTCCGGCGCACGGGGTGTCGATGATCGTCACGGGGCCGCCCGGGGACCGTTCGTCGAACTCGGCGGTCACGCTACTCGACGAGGTGTCGATGCACCTGCCCGTCACGCAGGGCCAGACACTGCGTGATCCGTGGGTGGGCTCGGAGTGGCAGTTCGACATCGATCTCGCGCCGTTCGACCCGTCGGAGCGGGGCCGCATCGTGGAGACGCTCGCGCACCCCTGACCCACCCCGCGAACACCCCGCACCCCGCACGCCGCACGCCGCACGCCGCACGCCGCACGCCGCACGCCGCACGCCGCACGCCGCACGCCGCACGCAAAAAAGCCGGGTTGTTGCTACCGGGCCCGGGGCCCGGTAGCAACAACCCGGCTTTTTTCGCGTGCCCGGTCTCGCGCCCGTCGAGGGCGCACCCGATATCGCAGGACCCACTCGGGCGGTGGTTCCCGCTAGCGTCATCACGTGGGCAACTCCACCAGTTCCTTCGAGAGAATCTCATGACCGAAGTCGTCATCCAGTCCGACGCCGACGCGGCCGCGACCGCCGCGACGCTGCTCGCCGATCGCATCACGCGTGACCCCGAGCTCGTGCTCGGCCTCGCGACGGGATCGAGCCCGCTCCACCTCTACCGGGCCCTCGCGGAGCGTGTCACGCGCGACGGGATCCCGATGGATCGTCTGCGGGCGTTCGCGCTCGACGAGTACGCGGGTCTCGACCCCGAGCATCCGCAGAGCTACCTCAGCACGATCCGCCGCGAGGCCGTCGAACCGCTCGGGCTCGATCCCGAGCGAGTGCACGTGCCGGACGGATCGCTCGAGCGCCTCCCGACGGCGGGCGAACGCTACGAGGAGGCGATCGCCCTCGCGGGCGGCGTCGACGTGCAGATCCTCGGCATCGGCACCGACGGGCACATCGGCTTCAACGAGCCCGGTTCGTCGCTCGCCTCGCGGACGCGCATCAAGACGCTCACGGCGCAGACGCGACGCGACAACGCGCGCTTCTTCGACTCCCCCGAGCAGGTGCCCACGCACTGCGTCACGCAGGGCATCGGCACGATCCTCGCGGCCGGGCACCTGCTGCTGTTCGCCTCCGGCGCGCACAAGGCCGACGCGGTCGCGCGCGCCGTCGAGGGACCCGTCTCGGCCGGCTGCCCGGCCTCGGCGATCCAGTTGCACCCGCGCGTGACCGTCTTCGTGGACGAGGCCGCGGCCTCGCGCCTCGAGCACGCGGACTACTACCGTGCCGCGTACGAGGCGAAGCCCGCCTGGCAAGGTCTGTGAGGCAGGGCGGCGGCGACGGCCGGGCGCGGTCCCGGCGTCGCCCGCCGATCGCCTAGCCTTGAACGCGACATGGCACATCTTCTGGGAGCCGAGCAGCTCCGACTCGAATACCCCACGCGCGTCGTCTTCGACGACATCACCGTCGGCATCGCGGAGGGCGACCGCATCGGCGTCGTCGGCCGCAACGGCGACGGCAAGTCGACGCTCCTGAAGCTCCTCGCGGGCCGTCTCGAACCGGACGCGGGGCAGGTCACGTCGCGGCGCGGTGTGCGCATCGGGATGCTCGATCAGGGCGACACGATCGATCCCGAGCTCACGGTCGGTGCCGCGATCGTCGGGGATCGCGCGGAGTACGAGTGGGCGGGTGACGCGCGCGTGCGCGACGTCATCGACGGACTCGTCGCCGACCTCGACTGGCACGCGCGCGTCGGTGACCTGTCGGGTGGTCAGCAGCGCCGCGTCGCGCTCGCGCAGGTGCTCGTCGAGGACCACGACATCGTCTTCCTCGACGAGCCGACGAACCACCTCGACGTCGAGGGCATCGCGTGGCTCGCGCAGCACCTGGGCAGCCGCTGGTCGCCCTCGTCGGGCGCGCTCGTCGTCGTCACCCACGATCGCTGGTTCCTCGACGCCGTGTGCACGACGACGTGGGAGGTGCACGATCGCATCATCGAGCCGTTCGAGGGCGGGTACGCCGCGTACGTGCTGCAGCGGGTCGAGCGTGATCGGCAGGCCGCGGCCGTCGAACAGAAGCGTCAGAACCTCATGCGCAAGGAGCTCGCGTGGCTGCGCCGCGGCGCGCCCGCGCGCACCTCGAAGCCGAAGTTCCGCATCGAGGCGGCGAACGCCCTCATCGAGGACGTCCCGCCCGTGCGCAACGCCGTCGAGCTGCAGCAGATGGCGACGGCGCGGCTCGGGAAGGACGTCGTCGACCTGCTCGACGCGGGCGTCCGCTTCGGCGAGCGCGAGGTGCTGCGCGACATCGAATGGCGCATCGCGCCGGGTGAGCGCACGGGCATCCTCGGTGTCAACGGGGCCGGCAAGTCGACGCTCCTGAAGCTCGTGTCGGGCGAGCTCGAGCCGACGAGCGGCCGCGTCAAGACGGGCACAACCGTCCGCATCGCGACGCTCTCGCAGCGCCTCGCGGAGCTCGACGAGCACGGCTCTCGCAAGGTCTTCGAGGTCCTCGCGCGGCTCAAGTCGAGCTACGCGACGGGCGGGTCCGAGCTCACGCCCGCGCAATTGCTCGAGCGACTCGGCTTCACCTCGGCACAGCTCCAGACGCCCGTGTCGGATCTGTCCGGTGGGCAACGACGTCGGCTGCAGTTCCTGCTCGTCCTGCTCGGCGAACCGAACGTGCTCATCCTCGACGAGCCCACGAACGACCTCGACACGGACATGCTCGCGGCGATGGAGGACCTGCTCGACACGTGGCCGGGCACGCTCGTCGTCGTGTCGCACGACCGGTACCTGCTCGAACGCGTCACCGACCAGCAGTACGCCGTCTGGCACGGCGGCCTGCGTCACCTGCCCGGTGGCGTGGACGAGTACCTCGAACTGCGCCGTCGGGAGCAGCGCGGCGACGGGCCGAGCACCGCGACGGCCACCTCGCCGCTCGGCGGTGCCGGCGTACCGACCGCGACGGATCAGGCCGCGACCGACGCGTCGGCCGCGGCGAGCGAGCCCGCACCCACTCGGCTCGCCGGCGCGGAGCGTCGCGCGCGCGAGAAGGAGCTCCAGTCGGTGCAGCGTCGGCTCGATCGTGTGAGCAGCGAACAGAAGGCGATCGACGAGCGGCTGTTCGCGCACGACCCGGGCGACTACGACGGCCTGCGCGCGCTCGGCGAGGCCCGCGACGCGCTCGCCACGGAACAGGACGACCTCGAACTGCGCTGGCTCGACCTCTCGGAACAGCTCGAGGCCTGAGCGCCCCTCACACGGCGACACGGTCCGTCACCCGGGGTCGCAGGCTTGCCCGCGCGCGCCTCTGCTCGCAGGATTGGGCCATGAGCGAGAACGACACGATCAGGGCCTGGTTCCACGACGCGTCGGACGGCTTCGTCGCGACGGTCGCCGAGGTGGACCCCCGCGAGTGGGAGCGGGAGAGCCTCGGCGTGTGGACCCTCCGCTCGCTCGTGGGGCACACGAGCCGCGCGCTCAGCACCGTCGAGCGCGCGATCGACGGCGCCGCTCCGGACGCCGCGGTCGAGCTCGAGAGCCCCGCCGCCTACCTCCGCGCGACCGAGTCGGCCGACGACGACGAGATCGCCGAGCGCGGCCGGCGCAGCGGCGACGAGCTGGGCGACGACCCGGCCGCGGCCGTCCGCGTGCTCGCGACCCGGGTGGGCACCCTCGTCGACCACACGGCGGACGATCTCACGGTGCCCATACCGTTCGGCACGATCCGGCTCGTCGACTACCTCGCGACGCGTGCGTTCGAGCTCACGGTGCACGGGCTCGACGTCGCGACGGCGGGCGGCGTGCGCGTGCCCGACCCGACGACCGCCTCGATCCGCCACGCCCTCCGGCTCGCGATCGACCGCGCCGCGGAGCGCGAGGAGGACGCCCTCCTGCTTCGCGCGCTCACGGGCCGAGCACCGCTGCCGCCCGGTTTCAGCGTGCTCTGAGCGCTCCGGCTCGCGATGTCCACGGGATGTGGCCCGTGACGTCGATGCGGACGCGCGGCCCCTACCCGCACCACGAGTCTGGACAGGACGGCTCGCGGTCCCGATGGTGCGGAAATCCACACCTCAGGTCGATGGCTGACCGGCCTGACTCGTATGCGTGCGGTTCGTAGCGTCGGAGTCATGCAGAACGACACAGAACAGCTCAACACCGTCGCCCAGTGGGCCGTTTCCCTCATGGAATCGCTGGGAGGCCCGGGCGCCGGCCTGGCGATCGCCCTGGAGAATCTCTTCCCACCGCTCCCGAGCGAGATCATCCTGCCCCTCGCGGGGTTCACCGCGAGCCGTGGAACGTTCGGCCTCGCGGAGGTCCTGCTGTGGACCACGCTCGGCTCGGTTGTCGGCGCGGTCGTCCTCTACGCGCTCGGCGCCTGGTTCGGTCGCGATCGATTGCGGTGGATCGTCGCCCGCGTCCCGTTGATGAGGGTCGCCGATGTCGACCGGGCCGAGGCATGGTTCGCCCGACACGGCGCAAAGGCCGTGTTCGTCGATCGCATGATCCCCCTCTTCCGCAGTCTCATCTCGATCCCCGCGGGTATCGAACGCATGCCGCTCGGCCGATTCACACTGTTGACGACGGCCGGGAGCGCGATCTGGAACACGGTCTTCGTGCTCGCCGGCTACGTGCTCGGCGAGAACTGGGGCCTCGTCGAGCAGTACGCCGACATCCTCCAGAAGGTCGTCATCGTGACCGTCGTGATCGCCGTCGTCGGGTTCGTCGTCGTCAGGCTACGTCGGGACGCGCGTCGGAGGATGGGTGCGTGAGCGCCCCGGACACATCGGTTCGAACGAGGTGGTGGGAGGGACTTCGGTTTGCTGCCCGGGCGCTCGTCTCCACCCTTCTCGGCGCCCTCACGGTGCCCTTGCTCCTACTCGCCCTCCTCGCGGTGCCAGTGTCCCTGCGGCCCGCCCGTGGGGCTGCGAGTCTGATCGAGCACCGACTGACATGGGTTCACGGCAGGATGCCCGGCATGCGACCGCGGGGCCGGAGGCTGCTCGCGCTCCTGGCCGTCGACTCGGTGACGGGTCTTCTCGGTGCAGCGATCCTCACCCTCGTCTCGTTGGGCCTGATCGTCACGTGGCAGATGCTCGTCGGCGCCACGACCCACGGACCCGTGCCGATCTTCGACGCCGCGCCGGGCACCGTCACGTGGGTGACCGTCGCCGGGTACGCGCTGCCCGGCGCACTCCTCCTGTTCCCGGCCGCGTCAGGGCTCGCGGGCACCGCGTGGCTCGATCGGCTGACCTGGTGGACGTTCGCTCGTCCCGGTGTCGACGAGCTCACCCGTGAGGTGGCCCGCCTGCACGGCACGCTCGACGAGGTGGTCGCGGCCGTCGACGCGGAACGACGGCGCATCGAACGTGACCTCCACGACGGCGTGCGACAACGCATCGTCGCGCTGTCGATCCTGCTCGCACGAGCAGAGCGCGCCGACGGCACGGGCGATGCCCACGAGCGCCGGGCGCTGCAGCGGCGAGCGCGCGAGGAGGCGCAGTCCGTCCTCGACGACCTCCGAGCCGTGGCGTGGCGCACGTACCCCGCGATGCTCGTCCGGGACGGGTTACCGGCGACCCTCGAGGCACTCCGCGATCGGACCGTCACGCCCGTGCACCTTCACCTCGAGGCACACGGCCTCGCGCACCACGCCACCGAAGCGGCGGCGTACTTCATCGTCAGCGAGGCGGTCACGAATGTCGTGAAGCACGCGAACGCCTCGCGCATCGACGTCCACGTCACCCGACGCGGGACGCGTCTCGTCGTCGTCGTGTGGGACGACGGGACGGGCGGGGCCGATCCGGGGGGCCCGGGTTTGTCCGGTATCGCCGCCCGCGCCGCCGCGCGGGGCGGCCGACTCCACGTCGGCAGTCCGCCCGGTGGGCCGACAACGATCGAGGCGGTGCTCCCGTGCGCATAGCGATCGCCGAGGACTCCGCGCTTCTCCGCGAGGGCATCGCCGGACTTCTGGCCGCCGAGGGGCACACGGTGACCGATGCCGTGGGCGATGCCGCGGGCCTCCTTCGTTCCGTCGCGTCCGACCCGCCCGACGTCGTCATCATCGACGTCCGCGTGCCGCCCGACTTCGTGGACGAGGGCATCCACGCCGCGATCCGGATCCGCGCCGAGCAGCCCGGCATCGGCGTCATCGTGCTGTCCCAGGACGTCGAGCGCCGGCACACGAGCGAGCTGCTCGACGGCCGTGGGGGCAACGGCTACCTGCTCAAGGATCGCATCTCCGACATCGCCGGTTTCCTCGACGCCATCGAGCGCGTCCGCGCGGGTGGTACGGCCTTCGACCCCGAGGTCATCCGCCAACTCATCGCCGCGAAGAGCGAACCCGACTCGGGACTTCCGGCGCTCTCGGGCCGCGAGCGATCGGTGCTCGAACTCCTCGCGCAGGGGCACAGCAATGCCTCGACCGCCACCCGTCTGCACATCAGTCGGAGCGGCGTCGAGAAGCACATCGCGACGATCTTCGACAAGCTCGGCATCGCGTCCGACACGACCTACAATCGACGGGTGCTGGCCGTGCTCGCCTACCTCCGGGATCGCTAGCGGCCGGCCGCCCCGGCGCCTCGTCGGCCTGCGGGCGCACGCACTGCGGGGTTCAGGGCTCGGACACCTCGAGCACACGCGCACCTGGCACAGGGCCCGTCACGCGCACGACGTCGAGCTGGGAGGCCGTGAGCGCGACCTGCAGGTCGATCGCCCCGGTCTTGTGGGCGGCGAGGAACGCGACCGACGGGCCCGAGCCCGAGAGGATCCCGGCGAGCGCACCCGCTCGCTCTCCGAGTTCGAGCACGTCGCGCAGTTCGGGCCGGAGCCGGAGCGCGGGCTCCTGCAGATCGTTGTGCAGGGCACCCGCGAGCGCGTGGGCATCGCCGCGTCGCAGCGCCTGGAGGACGTCGTCCGCGACCCGTGGCGTCACGGGCTCGAACGGGAGGTCCCCCGCGTCGCGCTCCTCGTCGAGCGCGCGGAACGCATCGGCGCTCGAACTGCCGTTCGGCGTCGTCACGACGACCCAGTGGAACGTGCCCGTCGACAGGGCCGGGCTCAGTTCCTCGCCACGCCCCGTACCGACCGCGGTGCCGCCCATGAGCGCGAACGGCACATCGGTGCCGAGCTGGGCGCCGAGCTCCAGCAGCTCCTCCTTCGCGAGGCCCGTCCCCCAGAGTGCGTCGAGCGCGACGAGGGTCGCGGCGGCGTCGGCCGAGCCCCCGGCCATCCCCCCGGCGACGGGCACGTGCTTCGTGATGTGGAGTGCCGCTGCCCCGTCGTGCCCGGCGCGCTCGGCGAGCAGGCCGGCGGCACGGATCGCGAGGTTCTCGTCGTCGGATGCGAGGGGCCGCGCGTCGACGGGTCCGTCGAAGGTCACGCTGAACTCGTCGGCGTCGATCGCCTCGACCTCGTCGAAGAGCGAGATCGCCTGGAACGCGGTCGCGAGCTGCCGTGAACCGTCACGGTGAACCGTGCCGACCTCGAGCGACACGTTGATCTTCGCGGGTGCGCGCGCGACGACGCGGTGCTGGAGCGGGATCGTCGCGGTCATGTCGCAACGGTACCCGAGGGTCGTGCGCGTGGCGCTGACGATGGGAGTGCCCGGCGGCCGCGCGCACGACGAGGCCCGCCCCGCGACGCCGACCGGGCGTGCGACGTCAGCGGTCGCGGGCGAGCCGGACGAAGTCGTCGAGCGTGAGCACCTCACCGCGCGCGGTCGGGGCGACGCCCGCGCGTTCGAGGGCGTCGGATGCGGCGGCGGACGATCCGTAGACGCCCGAGAGGGCCTGCCGGAGCATCTTGCGGCGCTGTGCGAACGCCGCGTCGACGAGTTCGAAGACGCGGGCGCGGAGTGCGTCGTCGCCGACCGGCTCGGCGCGGGCGGCGAACGCGACGAGCACGGAGTCGACGTTCGGCTCGGGCCAGAACACCTTGCGTCCGACGAGTCCGGCCGTCGTCCAATCGCCGTACCAGGCCGCCTTCACGCTCGGCGAGCCGTACACCTTCGAGCCGGGGGCGGCGGCGAGCCGCTCGCCCACCTCGGCCTGCACCATGACGACCCCGCGCCGGAGCGACGGGAGGCGCGCGAGCAGGTGCAGCAGCACCGGCACCGAGACGTTGTAGGGCAGGTTCGCGACGAGCGCGACGGGCGGCACGTCCCCGTGCGGCTCGACGTCCTCGACATCGAGCGCGTCGCGGTGCACGACGCGCAGGGTCGCGCCGGGGGCGGCATCGTCGACCGTCCGTGGCAGGAGCGTCGCGAGACGCTCGTCGATCTCGATCGCGGTGACGTCCGCACCCGCTTCGAGCAGCCCGAGCGTGAGCGAGCCGAGGCCCGGCCCGACCTCGAGGATGTGCTCGCCGGGCCGCACGCCCGCGGTCGCCACGATGCGCCGCACGGTGCCCGGATCGTGCACGAAGTTCTGGCCGAGCTTCTTCGTCGGCGACAGGTCGAGCTCTGCGGCGAGGCGGCGGATCTCGGACGCCCCGAGCAGCCGGACGCTCACGCGGTCACCACGCCGATCCCGTCGAAGGGGCCGTAGGCGCGCAGCGTGTTCGCGGCGACGTCGGCCGTGAACTCGGCGAGGTCGGCACCGAGTTGCTCGGCCATGAACCGCACCGTGAGCGGCACGAGATACGGCGCGTTCGGGCGACCGCGGAACGGAACGGGCGTCAGGAACGGCGCGTCGGTCTCGACGAGGATCCGCTCGCGCGGGGTGACGGCGAGCGCCTCGCGGAGCCCCGCCGCGTTCTTGAACGTGACGGTGCCCGCGAACGACAGGTACCACCCCTCGTCGGCGGCGATGCGCGCCATGTCGGCGTCGCCCGAGAAGCAGTGGAAGACCGTCACGTCCGGGGCACCCTGTGCGCGCAGCGTCGCGATGACGTCGTCGTGCGCGTCGCGGTCGTGGATCTGCATCGCGAGGCCGTGCGACTTCGCGAGCGCGATGTGCCGCTCGAAGGAGTGGTGCTGCGCGCGCTGGTCGGCGACGTCGGGCGTCCGGAAGTAGTCGAGGCCCGTCTCGCCGATCGCGCGCACCCGCGGGTGTGCCGCCATCGCGTCGATCTCGTCGATCGCGGCATCGAGTGCGGCCCGCCCGTCGGCCGCGTAGCGCGGCGCCTCGTTCGGGTGGATCGCGACGGCGGCGAGAAGTCGCGCGTCCTGCTCGGCGGCGTGCACGCACCAGCGGCTCGACGGCACGTCGCCACCGACCGTGATCGCGCCGCCGATGTTCGCCCGCGCCGCGAGGTCGAGGTGCTCGGCGACGGTCAGCCCCTCCTCGCCGTCCTCGATCTCGAGGTGCGTGTGGTTGTCGTAGCAGACGACCGGCAGCGGCTCGGGGACGTCGGGGTACGCGAGCACGCGCGACTGACCGTGCTCCTGCACGGGTTCCCGCTTGCGCGGGTACTGCGACGGGTCGCCGTTCGTCACGACGCGCCCACGACCTCCTGCTCGACGCGCGGGAAGAGCGCCTCGAGGGCACCGACCCGGCCGGAGCCGCGCCACGCCAGGGCGTCGGCGACGCGGACGTCACCGACCGCGCCCTCGCCGCCGATCGCGGCCCACAGCTTGTCGGTCGCCTTCGGCAGCACGGGGTGGAGGAGCACGGCGAGCGTGCCGAGGCCCTGCACCGCGGTCGCGAGGACGGTCCCGAGACGCTCGCGCGTGTCGTCCGACTTCGCGAGCACCCACGGCTCGGTCGTCGTGATGTAGCCGTTGAGCTCGTCGACGAGCTTCCAGATCGAGGCGATCGAGTCGTGGATCTGGATGTCGAGCATCGCGGCGTCGGCATCGGCGACCGCCGTGCGGGCCGTCTCCAGCACCGCCTCGTCGACGGCCTCGAGCGCACCCGCGGTGGGCACCTCGCCGTCGAAGTACTTCTTCACCATCGCGATGACGCGCGAGGCGAGGTTGCCGAAGCCGTTCGCGAGCTCCGCGTGGTAGCGCGCCGAGAGGTCCTCCCACGAGAACGAGCCGTCCTGGCCGAAGTGGATCGCGCGCATGAAGTAGTAGCGGAACGCGTCCGAGCCGAACACGTCGGTGATCTCCGTCGGCGCGATGCCCGTGAGCTTCGACTTCGACATCTTCTCGCCGCCGACGAGCAGCCACCCGTGCGCGAACACGCGCCGCGGCACCTCGAGGCCCGCCGCCATGAGCATCGCGGGCCAGATGACGGCGTGGAAGCGCAGGATGTCCTTGCCGACGATGTGCGTCGCGGGCCAGCGGCGATCGAAGTTCTCCCGCGCCGCCTCGTCCTCGTCGCCGTAGCCGATCGCGGTCACGTAGTTGAGCAGCGCGTCGAACCACACGTACACGACGTGGTCCGGGTCCCACGGCACCTTGACGCCCCAGTCGAACGTCGTGCGCGAGATCGACAGGTCCTTCAGGCCCGTGCGAACGAACGAGACGACCTCGTTGCGGGCCGACGAGGGCTGGATGAAATCGGGCCGCTCCTCGTAGAGCGCGAGCAGTCGGTCCTGGAACTCCGACAGCTTGAAGAAGTAGTTCTGCTCCTGCAGCAGCTCGAGGGGCTTCGAGTGGATCGCGCAGACCTTCTCGCCCTCGTACGGGCCGGTGCCGTCGACGATCTCCGAGTCGGGCTTGAACTCCTCACAGCCGACGCAGTAGAGCGCCTCGAACTCGGCCTCGTAGATGAACCCGGCGTCGTTGAGCCGCTGCACGAACTGCTGCACGCGCGATTCGTGGCGCTCGTCCGTCGTGCGGATGAAGTCGTCATTCGACAGGTCGAGTGTCTCGAGCAGCGGCTTCCACGCGTCGGTCACGAGCCGGTCGGCCCACTCCTTCGGGGTCACGTTGTTCGCGAGCGCCGAGCGCATGATCTTCTGGCCGTGCTCGTCCGTCCCCGTCAGGAACCAGGTGTCGTCGCCGCGCTGGCGGTGCCAGCGGGCGAGCACGTCGCACGCGACCTCGGTGTAGGCGTGCCCGATGTGGGGCACGTCGTTCACGTAGAAGATCGGAGACGTGACGTAGAAGGAATCGCCAGAAGCCATGCGGGCCATCCTATTCCGCGCGCGGCTCGCTCCGCGCACGTCGGGCGTCGAGTGCGGCCTCGTAGAGCTCGCGCTTCGCGAGACCCGTCTCGGCGGCGACGGTTGCGGCCGCGTCCTTCAATCGTGTTCCCGCGGCGACGAGGGCGAGCACGCGGTCGAGGGCGGACGAGGGATCGACGACCTCGGGCGCGGCCGCGTCGATGACGATCACGATCTCGCCACGGACGCCCTCCTGCGCCCAGGCGGCGAGGTCGGCCGCGGTGCCGCGCCGCACCTCCTCGTGGAGTTTCGTGAGCTCGCGACACACGACGACGCGACGCTCGGGCTGCGCGGCCCACACGGACGCCATGTCGACGAGCGTCGCCGCGAGACGGTGCGGCGACTCGAACAGCACGACCGTCCGCCGCTCGCTCGCGAGCCGTTCGAGGAAGCGGCGTCGCTCCCCCTCCTTGCGCGGCACGAATCCGTCGAACGCGAATCGATCGGTGGGCAGGCCCGAGACGGCGAGCGCCGTGACGACGGCGGTCGGCCCGGGCACCGACGTGACGTCGACACCGCGCTCGGCCGCGAGCGCGACGATGCGGTAGCCGGGATCGGAGACCGCGGGCATCCCTGCGTCCGACACCACGACGACATCCGCCTCGCGCGCGAGCTCGACGAGTTCGGCCGCCGCGTCCTGCTCGTTGTGCTCGTGCAGTGCGACGAGCCGCGGGCGCTCCTCGATGCCGAGCAGCCCGAGGAGCCTGGCCGTCGTGCGCGTGTCCTCGCACGCGACGACGTCCGCGCCGCGGAGCGTCTCGACGAGTCGCGACGACGCGTCGCCGAGGTTCCCGATGGGGGTTCCGGCGAGGATGATCATGCGCTCGATCCTGTCATGTCGGCGTGCTCGCGGTGCTCCCCCGGGCCGCCGCCTAGCATGGCCTGCGTGAGCGCAACGAGTGACGACGAGCCCCGGTCGCGGGACGACGAGGCCACGACCGACGACGCCGCAGCGGTTCCGGAGCGTCCCGACACCGATTCGCCCGACAGCGGAACGGACGGCGGCGACGCCGATGCGGACGTGACGCCCCCGGACGGGTCGTCGATCGACGACGCCGAGCAGGGCGACACCGCCGGCGACACCGAGCGGGACGGGGACTCGAACGCGAGCGGCACCGGCCCCGCCGGCCGTGACGTAGACGACTCGGGCTCGGCGGCATCCGCCCGGGACGCGCGCGACGACCACGACACCCTCTCCGGTGCGGACACGGACGCGGACGCGGACGCGGACGCGGACGCGGACGCGGACGCGGACGCGGACGCGGACGGGGACGACGAGGATGCCGGCGGCGAGGGCACCCCGTCCCCGGCATCACCTCCGGACGCGTCGGACCTCACGCCACCCGACGACGCGACCGAGACCGTGGCGGGCGGCACGGGGGCAGCCGCCGGGTCGACGGCAGCACCGGCGACTGCGACGGCAACCGCAACCGCAACGCTCACCGCGACGACGGAAGACGAAACGGTCGACCCCGGGTCCGCCGCCGCCTCCTCCTCGACGCCGACACGTACGGGGTCCTGGGCTGACGACCTGTGGGCGAGATTCACGGGTACGGCCGTGCTCCGCCGTCGCACGGAGTGGATCCTCCTCGGCGCCGTGACGCTCCTGGCCGCACTCCTCCGTCTCGTGGGCCTCGCGCACCCCGGCTTCCTCGTCTTCGACGAGACGTTCTACGTGAAGGACGCATGGTCGCTCGTCCACCTCGGCTACGAGGCGAAATGGCCCGAGAACGCGAACGACTCCTGGGCGTCGGGCGATCCGAACGTCTACCTCGACGAGGCGAGCTACGTCGTGCATCCGCCGCTCGGCAAGCTCGTCATCGGCCTCGGCATGCTCCTGTTCGGCGCCGACAACCCCTTCGGTTGGCGCATCGGGGTCGCGATTCTCGGCACGCTCGCCGTGCCGCTCCTGTGGCTCGTGGCCCGGAAGCTGTTCGGCTCGCCCGTGCTCGCGACGATCGGCGCATTCCTGCTCGCGATCGACGGCCACGCGATCGTCACGTCGCGGATCTCGATCCTCGACGGCATCCTCATGTTCTTCGTCCTCCTCGGCTTCCTGTTCGTGTTGCTCGACAGGCAGGACTTCGTCCGGCGAATCGATGCCCGCATCCTCGACTGGCGCCGCACCGAGGGGGCGGCGGCCGGTCGGGACGCCGGCGGCGCTCCCGACGACGCCGCTCCCACGCCGATCGTCGCGGGCACCAGGGCGCCCGCCAAGCGCCCCGGCGGGCCCGATTGGGGGCCCGCGATCTGGAACCGTCCGTGGCTCGTCGCAGCGGCGATCGCGTTCGGTCTCGCGTCGAGCGTCAAGTGGTCGGGGCTGTACTTCCTCGCGGCCTTCTGCCTGTACACCGTCGCGGTCGACGCGTGGGAGCGACGCCGACGCGGCGTCACGTTCTGGGCGAGTGCGGCGGTCCTCAAGCAGGGTCCGGTGTCGTTCCTGCTCACGATCCCCGCGGCGTTCGTCGTCTATCTGTCGACCTGGACGGGTTGGCTCTCGACAACGGGCGGTTTCTACCGCACGTGGGCCGACGAGCCGGGGAACGCGTGGACGGGTGCGCTCGCGTGGGTGCCCCGGTCGTTGCAGAGCCTCTGGCACTACTCGTCGGAGGCGTACAAGTTCCACACCGGCCTGTCGGCCGACCATCCGTATCAGTCGTCGCCGCTCGAGTGGCCGTTCCTCATCCGTCCGACCGCGTTCAGCTACCAGTACTCCTCGGCGTCGGACAACGCGGCCTGCCATGCGGAACTGTGCGTCGAGGCGATCACGTCGATCAGCAATCCCATCATCTGGTGGTCCGGGACCGTTGCCGTGATCTTCTGCGTGATGATGCTCGTCCTGCAGCCGCGCTGGCAGCTCGGGCCGATCCTCGTGGGTGTCGGTGCCGGCTACCTCCCCTGGCTCGCCTATCTCGAGCGACAGGCGGTGTTCCAGTTCTACGCGATCGCGTTCCTGCCGTTCATGATCCTGGCGATCGTGTACGTGCTGTACTCGATCGTGCCCGCGTCCGATGCGCCGCGCCGCGCCCGAACGTTCGGCGTGAACGCGACGGCGGTGTTCCTGGTCGTGTGCACCCTCGTGTCGGCGCTCTTCCTTCCCGTGTGGACGGGGATCCTGATCCCGGATTGGTACTGGTCGCTCACCCACTGGCTCGTCGGCTGGAAGTAGGCGAGAGCCGCACGCCGCCTCGACCGTCCCCTCGATCGCGAACCCGCGACTCCCGCCACGAAAGAGCCGGGTTGTTGCTACCGGGCCCCGGGCCCGGTAGCAACAACCCGGCTCTTTCGTCCATGGCAGCTGCGTGTCCATCGCGTGGCGACAACCGCACCATAATCTAGATATACAGAATATCCAATCATCCCGAAGGTGCATTGACGTCACCCGCACCGACGCCAGTAGGCTCGATGAACGCTGAGACATTCCACCGAGTTCCATGGGAGGAACGATGACCACCTCGACGACCAAGACCGCGCTCCGCGCGCTCCTCACCGGCACCATCGCGATCGCCGCCGCCGCGGCCCTCTCGTCCTGCTCCGTGATCTCGGGCATCTTCGGCGACGAGAAGATCGAGGTCACCGTCCCCGACACGCTCGTGGCCGCCGGCTCGACCGTCGCCGTGGGCGAGACCATCCTCGTGCCCGGCGAGGCGACCAACACGGCGAACAGCACGAGCGAGCCGACCGACATCGGCCTCACCGTCACGAGCATCACCGAGTCCGACGCCTCGTTCTTCGACAAGCTCGACAATCCCGAGAAGTTCGCGGGCTACACGCCGTGGCTCGTCGTGTCGCAGTTCGACCTCCCGACGTCGTTGCAGGAGACGCACGAGAAGCCGACCACCTCGCCGCTGTACGGCGTGCTCGCCGACGGCAGCTTCGCCGAGTTCCTGACGCTGAACTTCGGCTCGAGCGGCGACGTCAGCGACCTGTGCCCCGGCGCCCGGAGCACCGACGCCGCATGCGACGTGATCCTCGTGCCCGCCGGTGGCGAACTCTCGAGCATCGAGTGGGATGCCCAGACGCCGAACACGATCACGGGCATGACCACGGGCGACGAGAGCAGCCCGTACTACGAGGCGCCCCTCAGGTGGTCGGCCACGACCGCCACCGCCGCCCCCGGGGGCGACGCCTGATTCGACGGAATCGAGCGGCGGGGCGTGACCACTCGGTCACGCCCCGCCGTCGTTCACCCCGCTCGGCCGCTCAATTCACCTCGAGCGGATCCGCCGACACCCGCCCCGACGGCCCGCGGTCGAGCGCCGTGATCGCGGCGAACTCGTCGGGCGTGAGCGTGAAATCGAACACGTCGAGGTTCTCGCGCATCCGCTCGACGCTGTTCGTCTTCGGGAACACGATGTTCCCCTTGTCGAGGTGCCAGCGCAGGATGATCTGCGCGGGCGACTTGCCGTGTGCCTCGGCGGCCGCGACGACCGCGGGTTCCTCGAACAGGTCGGTCTTGCCCTGGGCGAGCGGCCCCCATGCCTCGGTGCGGATCTCCTGCTCGCGCAGGTACGCGTCGAGTTCGGGCTGCTGCAGGTACGGGTGTTGTTCGATCTGATCGACGACGGGCCGCACGCCGGTCGCATCGATGATGTCGCGCAGGTGCGGCTCGAGGAAGTTGCAGACCCCGACCGAGGTCACGCGTCCCGTCGCGGGGAGTTCGACGAAGCGCTCCCACGTCTCGACGTACTTCCCGTTGCCGGGCGCGGGCCAGTGGATCAGGTAGAGGTCGACGCGGTCGAGGCCGAGTCGCTCGAGGCTCGCGTCGAGCGCGGCGTCGACGCGATCGCGCCCCTGGTCGTCGTTCCAGAGCTTCGTCGTGACGAAGAGCTGATCACGCGGGATACCGCTCGACGCGATCGCGCGCCCGACGCCCTCCTCGTTGCCGTAGATGCGTGCCGTGTCGATGTGGCGATAGCCCACCTCGAGCGCCTCCGACACGCGACGTTCCGCCTGGTCGGAGTCGACCTTGAAGAGGCCGTACCCGAGCTGGGGGATGGTGGTGCCGTCGTTCAGGGTGATGTCGGGAATCACTGGATTCGTCATGCATCCGTTCTACCCGTGGCTCGCGCAAGACGCGCTGAGCGTCATCGTTCCCCGCCGCGCCCCGTGGCGCCGAGCGCGCCGTCCCGCTCGTGCCGCTCGACCGGCTCGTGCTGCCCGTACTGCCGGTCGTCCCCGGTCGTCCCAAGAGGGGAGTCAACACTGTTGACACCCACCTGATCGGCGGTCAGACTCGAGGTGCCGGCATCGGCCGGCCACGACCGGAAGGCGGCCCATGACCGACCACCAGACTCCGTTGACCTCACACGCCACCGTCGGCGAGTGGCTCGACCACCCCGTCGGAGGGCCCCTCCTGCGCGATCTCGTCGCCGCCGGCGGCCAGGACGCCTCGTCGCTCGCCCCGGCACGGTCACTGCCGCTCGGCAAGCTCGTCGAGCTGAGCGGCGGCAAGCTGCCCGCCGCGGCGGTCGAGCAGCTCGTCCGCGGTGCGAACGGGGGCGAGCTCCCCGAGGAGGAGACGGCCCCGCAGCCCGGCCCGGCCACCCCCGTCGCGGGCGCGCGGTTCGCCGGACGTACCGCGATCGTGACGGGTGCCGCCTCGGGCATCGGTCGTGCGACGGCCGAGCGCCTGCTCGCCGAGGGCGCCCGCGTCGTCGCGGTCGACCTCGTCGCCGACCGGCTCGCGGACATCGCGCCGGGCAGCGGTGAACTCGTGACCGTCGCGGGCGACATCACCGACCCCGAGGCGGTCGCGCGCATCGTCGACGCGGCGGGCGATCGCATCGACGCGCTCGCGAACGTCGCGGGCGTCATGGACGACATGACCCCACTCCACGAGGTGTCCGACGCCGTGTGGCGACGGGTCATGTCGGTCAACGTCGACGGCACGTTCCTGCTCAGCCGGGCCGTGCTCCCGAGCATGCTCGCGGCCGGCTCGGGATCGATCGTGAACGTGACCTCCGAGGCCGGGCTGCGCGGCTCGGCCGCCGGATTCGCCTATACGACCTCCAAGCACGCCGTCGTCGGCATGACGAAGAGCGCCGCGTTCATGTACAGCCACCTCGGCGTCCGCGTCAACGCGGTCGCCCCCGGCCCGGTCGCGACGGGCATCCAGGCGACGTTCGCGTCGGAGCTCGGCGCCGACCGCATCAAGAAGGGCATGGTGCTGCTCCCGGCCGTCGCGACGCCCGAGTCGCTCGCCGCATCGATCGTGTTCCTCCTGAGCGACGACGCGTCGAACGTGTCCGGCGCGATCCTGCCCTCGGACGGCGGCTGGTCGGCGCAGTGATCGTCAGGCGCGCTCACGCGTCGAGCAGCGACTGCAGGAGCGCGCCGTAGCGTCGCACGACGACGTCACGGTCGGCGGCGAGGAGCCCCTCGTCGCCGACCACCCACATCGAGTAGAGCAGTCCCCCCACGAGCGCCGCCGCGAGCCGCGCACGCAGATCCGCGTCGTCCCCCTCGAGCATCTCGCGCAGCGGGGCGACGAATCGTCGCTCGTGCGCCTCGGCGAGCCGCCGCCCGACCGGATCGGCGTCGCTCGCGCGCACGAGCGCGAGGAACACGTCCCGCACGCGCGCGTCCTCGTCGAGCATCTGAGCGACGAACCGCTCACCGAATCGCTCGCGTGGCCCCGGCAGCGCGTCACCGAGCGCGTCGACGACCATCGTGTCGAGGAACAGCCCCTCCTTGCTCCCGAAGTGGCGGATCACGAGTGCCGCATCGACCCCCGCGGCCGACGAGATGTCGCGCACCGACGTGTGCGCGTAGCCGCGCTCGCGGAAGAGCCGCCCGGCGTGCTCGAAGATCGCCTCGCGGCTCGGTCGACGCGGTGCGGCGGGGTCCGTCATGGGCGTCGAGCCTACGCCCGCTCCGCCGCCGCGCACGCCCGCGCCGCGGCGGTAGCATGGAGGCCGAATGAACGCCGCCCTCCCCCGGATCACCTACCCGCCAGAGCTGCCGGTCTCCCAGCGACGCGACGACATCGCCACCGCGATCCGCGACAACCAGGTCGTGATCCTCGCCGGCGCGACCGGCTCGGGGAAGACGACCCAGCTGCCGAAGATCTGCCTCGAACTCGGGCGCACCTCGATCGCGCACACGCAGCCGCGACGGATCGCGGCACGGACGATCGCGGAGCGCGTGGCCGACGAACTCGGCGTCGAGCTCGGTGGCCTCGTCGGCTATCAGGTGCGCTTCACCGATCAGGTCTCCGACGAGACGCGCATCGCGCTCATGACCGACGGCATCCTGCTCAACCGCATCCACCGTGATCGCGAGCTGCGCGCCTACGACACGATCATCATCGACGAGGCGCACGAGCGCAGCCTCAACATCGACTTCCTGCTCGGGTACCTCAAACGACTCCTCCCGAAGCGTCCCGACCTGAAGGTCATCGTGACCTCCGCGACGATCGACCCCGAACGGTTCGCGGCGCACTTCGACGACGCCCCGATCATCGAGGTCTCGGGGCGCACCTACCCCGTCGAGATCCGGTACCGGCCGCTCGTCGCCGACCGGGTCCCGGCCGCGGGCGTCGACGTCGAGGCGGACGAACTCGACGAGCTCGACGACGAGTGGACCCCCGACGCGGACCGCGACGTGAACGAGGGCATCGTCGCCGCGCTCGACGAGCTCGCGGGCGAGGCCCCCGGCGACGTCCTCGTCTTCCTGCCGGGCGAGGCCGAGATCCGCGACGCGCAGGACGCGATCCGCGCGCACCTCGCACGCAGCAGACGCCCCGGTGACACCGAGGTGCTCCCGCTGTTCGGCCGACTGTCCGCCGCCGAACAGCACCGCATCTTCGACACGAAGCGGGCACCCGGCGTCGTGCGGCGCGTCGTGCTCGCGACGAACGTCGCCGAGACCTCGCTCACGGTGCCCGGCATCGCGTACGTCATCGACACCGGAACGGCACGCATCTCGCGCTACTCGACGCGCGCGAAGGTGCAGCGATTGCCGATCGAACCCGTCTCGCAGGCCTCGGCGAACCAGCGCTCCGGCCGATCGGGACGAACGCGCGACGGCATCGCGATCCGCCTCTACTCGGCCGCCGACTTCGCGAAGCGCCCCGAGTACACCGATCCCGAGATCCTGCGCACCAACCTCGCGAGCGTCCTGCTGCAGATGCTCGAGCTCGGGCTCGGCGAGATCGAGCGCTTCCCGTTCATCCAGCCGCCCGACCCGCGCGGCGTGCGTGACGGCGTCGACCTCCTGCGCGAGCTCGGCGCCGTCGATGCCGGGGAGGGACGCGCGAAGAACGCGCGGCTGCGCCTCACGAGGACCGGCCGCTCGCTCGCCCGCCTCCCGATCGACCCGCGATTCGCGCGCATGGTCGTCGAGTCGAAGCTCCACGACGTGAGCCGCGAGGTGCTCGTCGTCGTCGCGGGCCTCACGGTGCAGGACATCCGCGAGCGCCCGCTCGACCGCCGGGCGCGTGCCGACCAGCTCCACGCGCGTTTCCGCGACCCGTCGAGCGACTTCCTCACACTCCTCAACCTGTGGGACTACCTCGACGAGCGGCAGCAGGCGCTCGGGTCGAGCGCGTTCCGGCGCCTGTGCCGCGACGAGCACCTCAACTTCGTGCGCTTCCGCGAGTGGCAGGACGTGTTCCGCCAATTGCGTCAGCTCGCGGGCCCCCTCGGCCTGCGCATCGACCGGCCCGCTCGGACGGCGCGCGGCACCGACACCGCCACGGGCGACGCGTGGCACGCACCCGAGGGGCACGCGGCGGGCGACGCGATCCACCGCTCCGTGCTCGCGGGGCTGCTCAGCCACCTCGGCGTGCACGATCGCGTCAAGCGCGACTACCTCGGCGCTCGTGGCACGCGCTTCTCGATCTTCCCGGGCTCGGGGCTCGCGAAGTCGCCGCCCGACGCCGTCATGGCGGCCGAGCTCGTCGAGACGAGCCGATTGTTCGCGCGCACCGTCGCGCGCATCGACCCGGCCTGGGCGGAGGCGCTGGCCGGTCCGCTCGCGAAGCGCCAGCACTCGGAGCCCCACTGGGAGCGCAAGCGCGGCCAGGTCGTCGCGCTCGAGAACGTGACGCTCTACGGCGTGCCCGTCGTGAAGGGTCGCCGCGTCGGCTTCGCTGCGATCGACCCGCGCTGGTCGCGCGATCTGTTCATCCGGCACGCACTCGTCGAGGGTGATTGGACGGGCGATCACGCGTTCGAACGCCGCAACCGGCAGCTCCGAAGCCGGCTCACGCAGATCGAGGAGCGCGAGCGTCGGCGCGATCTCGTCGCCGACGACGACGTCGTGTTCGCGTTCTTCGACGAACGGATCCCCGACGACGTCGTCTCGCAGCCGACCTTCGAGCGCTGGTGGAGCGAGGCCGAGCAGCACACCCCGGAACTGCTCGATCTGCGCCGCGCCGACCTGCTCGGCGAGGAGGCGGAGCAGGCGGACGACGCGGACGCGTTCCCCACGCAGTGGCGGCAGGGCGACCAGCGGCTGAAGCTCCGCTACCGTTTCGACCCCGGCGCGAGCGACGACGGCGTGACCGCGATCGTGCCGCTGCCGCTGCTCGCCAGGCTCGATCCGGTCGGTTTCGACTGGCAGGTGCCGGGCATGCGGACGGAGCTCGTCACCGCCCTCCTGCGTTCGCTGCCGAAGGTGATCCGTCGCAACTTCGTCCCCGCGGCCGATTGGGCCGCGAAGCTCGTCGATGCGCTCGGCGACGTGCGCCCCGATCGCGCCGAGCCCGTGCCGGGGCCCCTCGACGACACGCTGCGGCACGTCGCCGAACGGCAGGTCGGGATCCGCTTCGACACGGCCGAGTTCGACTGGTCGAAGGTGCCGGGCCACCTGCGCATGCGGTTCCGGGTCGTCGACGAGCGCGGTCGGGAGCTCGCGGCGGGCGATGATCTCGCCGCGCTGCAGGCACGGCTCAAGGAGGCGAGCGAGCGCTCGCTCCTGCGGGCGACGAGCGGCGAGCGGCCGAGGCCCGGGCGACGCGACGCGGGGCCCGCGGCCGTGGCCGAGGCGAGCGGGGCGGCATCGGCCGGGCACGACTTCGACCGCACGGCGCTCACCGAGTGGCCGATGGACGAGATCCCGGCGCACATCGACATCCGGCAGAAGCAGGGTGTGGTGCGCGCCTACCCAACGCTCCGGCTCGGCCCGAAGGGACGGGTCGATCTCGCCCTCGTGACGACCGCGGACGAGCAGGCGGCGCTGCATCCGCCCGCGGTCGCGGCGCTCGTCGCGGCCGGCATCCCCTCCCCCGTGTCGTACGTGCAGGAGCACCTCACGGCGCAGGAGAAGCTCTCGCTCGCGTCGTCGCCGTACGCATCGACGTCGGCGCTGCTCGCGGACGTCGTCCGGGCACTCGCGGCGCGCGCCGTCGCGGCCCGCGGTGACGCCCCGGTGCGGACGCGGGCCGAGTTCGAGGCGATCCGGGACGCCCTGTCCGCGTCGCTCATCGACGAGCTGTTCGCGCAGACGAAGGTCGTCGCCGAGACGCTCGCGAGGCACCGCGCCGCGGGGAGCGCGATCTCACGCGCGAACCACCTCTCGGTGCTGCCGTCGCTCGCCGATGCGCGGGGGCAACTCGACGCGCTCGTGTCCGACGGGTTCGTGTCGCGCACGGGAATCGACCGGCTCGCGCACCTGCCCAGGTACCTGCGCGCGGTCGAGATGCGGATGGAGCGCATGTCGCAGAACGCGTCGCTCGAACGCGCGGGCCTGCAGCAGATCACGCAGGCGCTCGGCCTCTACGAGGCCGCGGGCGGCACGCTCCCGCTCGCACCGGGCGCGCCCGCGAACATCGCGCACGCGAGATGGCTGCTCGAGGAGTTCCGCGTGAGTCTGTTCGCGCAGCAGCTCGGCACGGCCGAGCCGGCAAGCCTCAAACGCCTGAAACAGGCCCTGACGGCCTAGCCCCGGCCCGTGCACGAGGACCCCAGCCGTGTTCCGGGCGGTTTCGGGGCTTCCGGGGCACCCGGAACCCCGGTTTTCGCCCGGAACGCGGAGACTGCGCGCTCAGCTCGCGCGCAGGTTTCCGTCACGTCAACGACACTCCTCGTTCACCCTGGCGACGGTCGCTCGTCGTCCCCGCGGAGGACGCTGGCGGGTGCCGCTTCGCGCACCGGGCGCGGACGGACGAACCGGGAGAGTCGTGCACATTCGCCGTTCCGCACTCGCCACCGCCGCCGTCGTCGCACTCGGCGCGAGCGCATTCGCCGCCGCCCCCGCCCTCGCGACGCCGGGTGATGCGTTCCACCGCACCGCGACGTACCCCGTCTACCTCAATGTCCCCGAGGGCATGGATCCCGCGGACGAGACCGTCGCGGAGATCTCGACGGTCACGCCGGACGGGCAGACGCTCGTCTACACGGACGCCGCGGGCAAGCGCATCGGATTCGTGGACCTGAGCGACCCGAACGCGCCGGCAGGCCTCGGCACCGTGTCGCTCGCATCGCTCGGCCACGCCGACGACCAGCCCACGTCGGTGGCCGTCGCGGGCGACTACGTCCTCGTCGTGATCGACGAGACCGGCGGTGCGTTCACGGAGCCCAAGGGCCGCGTCGACGTGCTCCGGATCGCGGATCGTGAGCGCGTCGCCTCGATCGACCTGAAGGGTCAGCCCGACTCCATCGCCGTGTCGAAGGACGGCGCCTACGCGACGATCGCGATCGAGAACCAGCGCGACGAGGACGCCGGCGACGGCGGCCTCCCCCAGCTGCCGGGCGGCTTCCTGCAGGTGATCGAGCTCGCCGGCACGCCCGACGCCTGGACCGCCGACCCGGTTCCGTTCGTGCAGCACGACGGCCAGGCGCTCCCCTCGTTCGTCGCGGCAGGCCTCGACACCCCGGAGGACCCGGAGCCCGAGTACGTCAGCATCAACGGCCGCAACGAGGTCGCCGTGACGCTGCAGGAGAACAACGGCGTCGTGATCGTGGACCTCGCGACGCGCGAGATCGAGCGCGTCTTCTCGGCCGGCACGGTCGATCTGACCGGGATCGACGCGACCAAGGACGGCGAGCTCGTCGCCGACGACTCGCTGAACGACGTGCCGCGCGAGCCCGACGCCGTCGGCTGGGTCGACGACGACCACCTCGCGACGGCGAACGAGGGCGACTGGAAGGGTGGCAGCCGCGGCTGGACGGTGTTCTCCGCGAGCGGTGACGTCGTGTGGGACGCGGGGAACTCGTTCGAGCACATCGCGATGCGCTACAGCCTCGCGAACGAGGACCGCGCGGCGAAGAAGGGGTCGGAGCCCGAGGGGCTCGCGATCGCCGAGTTCGACGGCGTGCCGTACGCGTTCGTCGCCTCGGAGCGCTCGAACTTCGTGGCCGTCTACGACGTGAGCGACCCGGCCGCCCCCGTCTTCTCGCAGATCCTGTTCACGACCAACGGCCCCGAGGGGGTGCTCCCGATCCCGTCACGCGGCCTCCTCGCCGTCTCGAGCGAGACCGACGATGCGAAGGCCGGCGTGCGCAGTGCGGTCAACGTGTACCAGCTCGGCGCGGGCACGCCCTCGCAGCCGAGCATCGAGTCCGCCGACGTCGACGGCACCCCGATCGGTTGGACGGCGCTCGGTGCGCTGAGCGCCGACCCGGTGGATGCGAACACCCTCTACTCGGCGACGGACGCCGCGCTCGCCACAAGCCGGTTGTACACGATCGACGTCTCCTCGGCCCCCGCGGTCATCACCTCGACGATCCCGGTCACGAAGGACGGTGCGGCCGCGACGTACGACGTGGAGGGCGTGTTCAAGCGTCCGCAGGGCGGCTTCTGGCTCGCGAGCGAGGGCGCCACGGGCCCCGAGAACCGCGTCGTCCGCACCGATGACGCGGGGGTCGTGCAGGAGGAGATCGCGCTTCCCGAGGACGTCTCGAGCCACATCGGCAAGTGGGGCCTCGAGGGGGTCACGGCAACGACCGACGCCGACGGACGCGAACTCGTCTACGTCGCCGTGCAGCGTCCTCTCTGGGTCGACCCGGCCGCCTCGCCGCTCGAACCGCTCGAGGGGGCGTCGACGACGCGCATCGGACAGTACGACGTCGCCGCGGGCACGTGGAACTGGTTCGGCTACGAGCTCGAGTCCACCTCGACCTCGGGCGACTGGCTGGGGCTCTCGGAGATCGTCGCGGTCGACGAGGACACGCTCGCCGTGATCGAGCGCGACAAGCTCAACGGCCCGAACGCCGCGATCAAGCGCATCTACACGATCGATGTTCCCGCGACGGGCTCGGGCGAGACGCGGGATGCGCTCACCGTGCTCCCGAAGACGCTCGCGCTCGATGTCCTGCCCGAGCTGCAGGCGACGAACGGGTGGACCCAGGAGAAGCTCGAGGGGCTCACGATCGGTGCCGACGGTCGCGTGTTCGCGGTCACGGACAACGACGGTCTCGACGACGCGACGGGTGAGACGGTCTTCCTGCGGCTCGGGACGAGCGAGGAGCTCTTCGGCGCCTCGACCACGCCCGAGCCGACGACGACGGGAACACCGGGAGCGACGGACGGTGCGGGCACGCCCGCACCGAGCACGCCGACCACGGCGGGGACCGACGGCGCACTGGCCTCGACGGGCGCCGATGGCGTCCCGTGGGTCATGCTGGCGATCGCCGCCGCCGCGGCACTCGCCGGCGCCACCGCCCTGACGCTCCGCCACCGCCGCACCCTCCACCGCCGAGGCTGACCCCAGCGATACCGCGAGACGAGTTCCGGGCGGTTTTCGGGGTTCCGGGTGACCCGGAACCCCGAAAACCGCCCGGGACTCGTCCGGTCAGGCGGCGGCGCGGAGTTTCGTGATCGACGTGAGCAGGCGGTTGCGGAGTTCGGCGCCCCGGGCGGCGAAGCCGCGCTGGGCCGTGGCGTACTCGCGCTTGCCCTCGGGCGTCTCGACCGCGACCGGGGTGTGGCGGTACGCGCTCACGTCGTAGGGGCTCGCGCGCATGTCGAGCACGCGGATGTCGCGTGCGAGTTCGAACGCGTCGAGCAGCAACTCGCCCTCGACCGCCGGGCCGAGCTTCGCCGCCCACTTGTAGAGGTCCATGCCCGCGTGAAGGCAGCCGCCCTGCTCGAGGTCCGGTTGTGTCTCGCGTGTCGGCGCGAACCGGTTTCGTGGCACGGCCGCCGGCGTGAAGAACCGGTACGCGTCGATGTGCGTGCACGCGATGTCGTGCGCCTCGACGACCGCGTCGGTCTCGTCGCGACCGAGCCGCAGCGGGAGCCCCGTGTGACGGAGCTCGGCCGGATCGAGTCGATACACCATCGCCCACTCGTGCATGCCGAAGCACGAGAACCGCGCGGGCCGCGACGCCGTCCCGCGCAGGAGCCCCTCGACGAAGCCGACGTTCACGGTGTTCGCGGCGAGGAACGCGGCGGCATCGAGGGTCGCACCGTCCCGGGTCTGCACGTAGTGGCGCACATCGGCCCGATCGGCACCGGCGAGGACGACGCCGGCGCCCGGGTGCCAGACGCGCAATCGCGACGGCTTGAACGGGTAGTAGGTGAACAGGAAGTCCTCGATGGGGTGCGTGCGCCCGGTGCCGCGACGCTCACGGTGACCGGCCGTGAACGCATCGGCTCGTTCCGCGTGCGCCCGCTCGATCAGCCGCCAGGTGTCGGGCTCGAGGATCGCCGTGCGGGGTGGTGCATCGATCGGAATGGACGACATACCTCCATGGTCGCACCGTCGTACGTGGCACACAGCGCCCGACGGAGGACGCACGACAGTCGACGCACGACAGCCGGCGGACGGCGGACGGCAGACGACGCACACCGCCTCGCCCGCCTGACAGGCACGTGCGCGCAGGGCCGGTCGTGTGCGCGTCACAGTCTGAGCAGGACGCGTATCGACAGGCACGTGCGCGCACGGCCGGTCGGCCCCGAGCCGGAACGCACTCGGCCGGGCACACGTGTGTGCCCGGCCGAGTCCGGCGGCTGTCGGGGTCGCCCCGCCCGCTAGAGGACCTTCGAGAGGAAGTCCTGCGTCCGGTGTTCCTTCGGGTTCGCGAAGAGCTCGCGGGGATCACCCTGCTCGACGACCACGCCCTCCGCCATGAAGATCACCCGGTCGGCGACCTCGCGCGCGAAGCCCATCTCGTGCGTGACGAGCGCCATCGTCATGCCGGACTTCGCGAGATCGCGGATGACCTGCAGCACCTCCCCCACCATCTCGGGGTCGAGTGCGCTCGTCGCCTCGTCGAACAGCATGATCTCGGGGTCCATCGCGAGCGCCCGGGCGATCGCGACGCGCTGCTTCTGGCCGCCCGACAGCTGCGCGGGTCGCGCGGCCGCCTTCTCGGCGAGCCCGACGCGGGAGAGCAGTTCCCGGCCCCGCTCGTTCGCGGCGGTGCGCGACAGCTTGCCGAGCTCGACGGGCGCGAGCGTCACGTTCTGCAGCACGGTCATGTGCGGGAACAGGTTGAAGTGCTGGAACACCATCCCGATCCGCTGCCGGATCGAGTCGAGGTTGACGCCCTTCTCGGTGATGTCCTCACCGTCGACGTACACGTGCCCGCTCGTGACCTCCTCGAGCCGGTTGAGGCAGCGCAGGAGCGTCGACTTCCCCGACCCCGACGGGCCGATGATCGCGATGACCTCGCCGTTCGCGATCGTCAGGTCGATGCCCTTCAGCACGTCGTTCGATCCGAACGACTTGTGGAGGTCGACGACCTCGACGCGATCGCCGTGCACGACGGCGACGCGCTCCGTGAACGGCGTGTCCGTCGAACCGTTCTCATCGCCGGCCTCGGTCGTCGTGCCCGTCTCGTCGGCCTCCGCCGCGGCGTCCTTTTTCCCGAGGCCCGGTGTCGTCGTCCCGGTCGTGGCGTCGTCCGTGGTCTTCTCGTCGTCGTTGTTCATGTTCGTCTCCTTGCGGTCGTCCGCGGCGCTCACTTGTTGAACTTCCGATCGACGTAGTTGCTGAGCACGGTGAGCAGCCAGATCACGATGAAGTACAGCGCGCCGACGATGATCCACATCTCGAACGACCGGAAGGTCGAGGCGATGATGATGCGGCCCTGGTAGGTGAGTTCGGCGAGACCGAGCACCGACAGCAGCGATGTGTCCTTGAGCGTGATGATGAACTGGTTGATGAGCGAGGGGGTCATGATCTTGAAGGCCTGCGGCATGACGACCTTGCGCATCGACTTGCCCCAGCCGAGACCGAGGGAGCGGGACGCCTCCATCTGCCCCGGATCGACCGATTGGATGCCCGATCGGAACGTCTCGGTGATGTAGGCACCCGCGTTGAGGCTCAGTGTGATGACACCGGCCGTGAGCGCGTCCATGTTGATACCCGTGAGCTGTGGCACACCGAAGTAGAAGAAGAACGCCTGCACGAGCACCGGTGTGCCGCGGAAGATGTTCACGTACGTCGACGCGATACCGCGCACGAGCCAATTGCTCGACAGCTTCATGAAGCCGAACAGGATGCCCAGGATCATCGCGAAAACGAGCGAGAGCGCGGTCGCGAGGAGCGTGTATCCGAGCCCCGTGAGCAGGGTCGGCATCGACGAGGCGAGGAGCGCGAAGAAGCCGCCGCCGGAGTTGTCGGTCTCGCTCTTGAGGTAGCGATCGACGATCGTCTGGTAGACGCCCGTGTCCTTGGCGTTCTGGAGGCCCGTGTTGAACATCTCGAGGAGGTCGGCGTTCTGTCCCTTGAGGACGGCGAAGCCGTACGCGTCGCCCATCTCGGGCTCGGTGACCGTCTGGAGTTCGGCGCCCTGCTGGATGCCGTACTGCAGCACCGGGTAGTCCTCGAAGAGGGCGACGGAGTTGCCCGTCGTGACCTCGTTGATCATGTCGTTCGAGTCGGCGAACTGGGAGATCGCGAAGCCGTACTGGTCCTTGATGGACTCGGCGAACTTGGCGCCCGACGTACCGGTCTTGACGGCGACGTTCTTCCCGGCGAGGTCGTCGTAGGAGGCGACGTCCGAGTTGCCCTTCTTGACGGCCATCTGGATGCCCGACTGGAAGTAGTCGTCGGAGAAGTCGAACACCTCCTTGCGCTCGTCGGTGATCGACATGCCTGCGATGATGCCGTCGGCCTGCCCGGCCTGCACGGCTTGCACGGCGGCGTCGAATCCGAGCGCGTTCCACTGGATCTCGAAGCCCTGATTCGCGGCGATCGCGTTCATGAGGTCGATGTCGATGCCCTGGCGCGTGCCGTTGACCTCGAACTCGAAGGGCGCGAACGTCGTGTCGGTCGCGATGATGAACGTGCCCTTGTCCTTCGGCGTGTCCGTCGCGAACAGCGGGTTCTTCGGCAGCGTACCGGGCCCGTCGTCCTCGATGACCTCGTTGCCGAGCGCGATGGCCCCGCCGGAGATCTTCGTCGCGTCCGGTGCGTTGTCGCCGAGGTACTCGTCGAGGATGCTCTGGTAGGCGCCGGACTGCACGACGTTCTTGAGGCCGTCGTTGAACATCGAGAGCAGCTCGGCGTTCTCACCGGCCTTGACAGCGAAACCGTACGAGGAGGCGCGCTCCTGATCGGTGACGGTCTTGAGGCCGGCCTCACCGGTCTGGATCGCGTACGCGAGGATCGGGTAGTCGTCGAACGTGGCGACGGAGTTCCCGGCGGTCACGTCGTTGTACGCGTCGGCGGCGTCCTGGAACCCGGTGACGGTGAACCCGATCTCCTGGCTCAGCTGCGTCGCGAAGTCGAAGCCCTCGGTGCCGTTCTTCGCCGAGACGTTCTGACCCTTGAGGTCCTCGTACGACGAGACGGTCGTGTTGTTCTCGGCGACCGCCATCTGGATGCCCGAGTCGAAGTAGGGGTTCGAGAAGTCGAACGTCTGCTTGCGCTCGTCGGTGATCGACATCCCGGCGATCATGCCCGCGACCTGGTTCGCCTGGACGGCGGCGAGTGCCCCGTCGAAGCCGAGCGGGCGCACCTCGACCGTGAAGCCCTGGTCCTCGGCGATCGCGTTCAGGAGGTCGATGTCGATGCCGCGGAGTTGGCCGTCCTTCTCGAACTCGAACGGCGCCCATGTCGTGTCGGTCGCGATGATGAAGTGCTGACCGGCGCCGGGCTTGTCGCCGGCCGCGCCGGTCGCGGCCTGTGCGCCCGAGGCGACGGCGCCGCCCACGAGCAGCAGGATGATGACCGTCGCGCAGAACGACAGGAACGACCGTTGCCCCGACGCGAGGCGTCGCAACGATCTGAAGAGGGTGGAACGCATGTTTCTCCCTGATTCGGTGGCCGTTCCCGCGTCGATCGTCATCGTCGACGTTCGCCGTGGAGTCGGCGCGTGGACGGCGCAGTGGTGCACGCCGAATGTGCACGGGCCACGCTACCCCCGACGGCACGCCGCCCCTACCCCGGGCCCGTTCGTGGCCCGGATCGTGACGCGATCCTTATCCGCGCGGCTCGACGGCCCCGTTCACCCCGCCGGATTCCGCCGACGTGTCGGACGTGTCGGACGTGTCGGGCGGCAGCGTCTTCGCGAAGCAGATCGCGTCGGGCATCGTGTCGTAGGGCGGGAACGGTGTCGTGCGCTCGAATCCGTGGGACTCGTAGAGCGCGACCGCATCGGGCTGTCGCGGCCCCGTGTCGAGGACGAGCCGCGTCGCGCCGAGTTCGGCCGCGTGGGCCTCGATGGCGGTCATGATGCGGTGCCCGACGCCGAGCCCGCGCACCCGCTGGAGGACGAAGACCTTGCGGACCTCGAACGTCCCGGCCTCGGGTCTGCGGAACAGGGCGCCGTGGCCGGCGGGGACGCCGTCGACGAGTGCGAGGAAGGCGCAGACGATGCCGCGCTCGTCGACGCCGAAGACGTTGTCGAGGCGGATGGCCTGGGTCTCGGTCATCGGGCCGTCGTCGTAGCGCTCGTCCATCTCCGCGTCGAACGCGGCCCGCAGGGACCTCCCTCGCGAGTCGGCCCAGCCGATCCGATGGATGTCGATCGACGTCATGCGGCGCTCCCGTGCTCGTCCCGTTCAGCCCGCGGCGACACGGAACACGACCTTGCCCGTGGGCAGCGAGCGGCCGGCCGCCGCGTGGAACGAGGCGGCGTCGGTGATCGGGGCGATGGTGGTCGCGACGGGCCGGATCGCACCCGACGCGAGGAGCGGCCACACGTGTCGACCGACCTCGGCGACGATCTCGGCCTTCGAACCGGGCCCGGTGACGGGGCGGTTGCGGAGCTTCGTGGCGCGGACGGTGAGGCGGCGGTCGAGGAGCCGAGCGAGGTCGAGTTCCGCGGACGCGCCCCCGAGGAGTCCGATGATCGTGAGCCGCCCGTCCTCGGCGAGCACGTCGAGGTTGCGGGCGAGGTAGTCGCCGCCGACGACGTCGAGGATCACGTCCGCCCCGTGTCCGTCCGTCGTCGCGCGGATGCGCTCGACGAAGTCCTCGGATCGGTGGTCGACCACGATGTCGGCGCCGAGCTCGGCGCACACGGCCGTGCGCTCCGGCCCGCCCGCGGTCGCGGCGACGATCGCGCCGAGCGCGTCCGCCAATTGGACGGCGAAGGAGCCGATGCCACCCGAGCCGCCGTGCACGAGCACGACCTCACCCGCGCGGACGGGCGTGGGCATACAGATCGAGGACCAGACGGTGCAGGCGGCCTCGGGGAGCGCCGCCGCCTCGACGAGGTCGACGCCGTTCGGAACGGGCAGCACCTGCACGGCGGGAACGGCGACGTACTGTGCGTACCCGCCGCCGCCGAGGAGTGCGCACACCTCGTCGCCGATGGCCCACGGGCGCCCGAGCAGCGGCGCGATCTCGTCGCACACGCCCTCGCCGAGCGCGACGACGACGCCGGCGCACTCGAGGCCGAGGATCCTGCTCTCCCCCGGCGGTGGGTCGTAGAGGCCGCGGACCTGGAGGACGTCGGCGCGGTTGAGGGCGGTCGCCCGAACCTCGATGAGGAGCTCGCCGGGCGCCGCGACGGGGTCCGCGGTCTCGCCCCACCGGAGCACCTCCGGCCCGCCGTACTCGTCGTAGATGATGGCGCGCATGTCGTCAGCCTAGGCGCGGAAGCTCGGTACCCCGTGGCGAACCCGCGGCGCGTGGCGCGCCGGACGCAGCGGGGCCCGGCCGACGACGTGTCGGTCCGGGCCCCGGTGTACGCGTCCGTGCGCTGCTCGCGCTCCCTCAGAGCACCTTCGAGAGGAACGCCTTCGTGCGCTCGCGCTGCGGGTTCGAGAGGACCTCGCGCGGGTCGCCCGATTCGACGACGACGCCGCCGTCCATGAACACGAGCGTGTCGCCGACCTCGCGCGCGAATCCCATCTCGTGCGTGACGACGATCATCGTCATGCCCGACTCGGCGAGCTGCTTCATGACCTCGAGCACGTCACCGACGAGTTCGGGGTCGAGGGCGCTCGTCGGCTCGTCGAACAGCATGAGCTTCGGATCCATCGCGAGCGCCCTCGCGATGGCGACGCGCTGCTGCTGGCCGCCCGACAGGTGGGACGGGTAGGCCCGGGCCTTGTGCGCGAGCCCCACACGATCGAGCAGCTCCATCGCACGTGTCCGTGCGGCGTCGCGCTTCACGCCCTTGACGCGGGTCGGCGCCTCGACGATGTTCTCGAGCACGGTCATGTGCGGGAACAGGTTGAAGCGCTGGAACACCATGCCGATGTCCTGCCGCTGCAGGGCCACGTCGCGCGGCGACAGCTCGTAGATCTTGTCGCCCCGCTGCCGGTAGCCCATGAGCTCGCCGTCGACCCACAGGCGTCCGCCGTCGATGGACTCGAGGTGGTTGATGCAGCGCAGGAAAGTCGACTTGCCCGAGCCGGACGGCCCGATGAGGCACATGACCTCGCCGCGCTGCACGTCGACCGAGATGTCCTGCAGCACGGTGTGGTTGCCGTAGCGCTTCACGATGTGTTCGGCGCTGACCATGGGCGTCGTCTCGTCGCTCATGCGCGTCCTCCTTCGCCGCTCGTGTCGGCGGGGTCGTCGCCGTCGTTCGCATCGGCGTCGTCGACCGACGGGTCGGACGCGGCGGCACCGTCGGATTTCGTGAGCGTCGCCGTTCGGGCTCCGGGTGGTGCGCCGGACGGCACCGTCCCGGCGTCGTCGCCGGCCACGCCCGAGACCGTCGCCTCCTCGGACGGGAGGGTGCCGATCGTGCCCGTGGCAGGCATGGGCCCCTCGTCGCCGAGGTCGGGCCGTTGGGCGGCGACCCCGCGTGCGTAGTAGCGCTCGAGGTAGTACTGGCCGACCATGAGGACGCTCGTGACCGCGAGGTACCAGATGCTCGCGACGATGAGCAGCGGCACGACCGCGTAGATCTGGGAGGAGATCGCACGCGTCCGGGCGTACAGCTCGAGGCTGAAGCCGAGCGCCGTGACGAGCGAGGTCGTCTTGAGCATCGAGATGACCTCGTTGCCCGTGGGCGGGATGATGACGCGCATCGACTGCGGGACGACGATGCGCAGCATCGTCTGGCGCCATCCCATGCCGAGTGCCCGCGCGGCCTCGTCCTGTCCGCGATCGACGCTCAGGATGCCGGAGCGCACGATCTCGGCCATGTAGGCGGCCTCGTTGAACGCGAGTCCGAGGACGGCGAGCCAGAACAGGTCGAGGCCCGCGAAGGGCGAGATCTCGCCGAACGTGAACGGCGTCCCGGGCAGCCCGATCGTGACGGTCTTGTAGATCGTGCCGAGCAGGCCCCAGAACACGAGCTGCACGTACACCGGCGTTCCGCGGAACAGCCAGAGGTAGACCCACGACACGGACTTCAGGACGGGGTTGTCGCTCAATCGCATGACCGCGAGCACGAGGCCCATGACGATCGCGAGCACCATGGAGCACACCGTCAGGGCGAGCGTGATGAGCGCCGCCTGGCTGATGCGTCGGTCGAAGAGGTACTTCGCGACGACGTCCCACTGGTAGGCGTCGCGCGTCGCCGCGTCCCAGACGAACAGGGCGACGACGAGCACGATGAGCACCGCGAAGGTGGTGCGGATCGGGTGCTTGAGCTTGACGGCCTGGATCGCGTCCGTACCGCGGCTCGGGGCGGTGGAGTCGGTCATGCGCGCGTCGACCTCAGCTGCCGAGGTTGATCTCGGCGGAGGTCACGGCCCCCGCCTCGACGCCCCACTTCTCGAGGATCGCCGTGTAGGTGCCGTCGTCGATGAGCGACTGGACCGCCGCCTGGATGGCGGGGACGAGCGCCGAGTCCTTCGCGATGACGATGCCGTACGGCGCGGAGTCGAACAGGTCGCCCGCGAGCTCGATCTTCCCGTCGGACTGCGCGACGGCGTACTGCGTGATCGGCGAGTCACCGAGCATGTAGGGCACCTTGCCGAGGGCGACGTTGCTCGTCGCCTCGTCCTGACCGTCCGACTTCACGATCTCGATCGCCGACTGTCCGCCGTTGGTGCATTCGGTGCTCTTGTCGGTGAGGTACTGGTCGCTCGTCGTGGTCGCCTGGACGGCGATCGAGAGCCCGCAGAGGTTCTCCGGGTCGATGGCCTCGGCGTCGGGGCTCTTCGCGAACTGCAGACCGGCCTCGTAGTAGTCGACGAAGTCGACCTGCTGCTGACGTTCGGCGTTGTCGGTGAAGCTCGAGAATCCGAGGTCGAGCGTTCCGCCGGCGACCTGCGGAAGGATCGCGTCGAACAGGAGCTTCTTCCAGTCGGTCTTCACGCCGAGCTTCGCGGCGACCGCGTCACCGAGCTCGACCTCCCAGCCGGTGACGGAGCCGTCGTCGGCCTCGAACTCGTTCGGCGCGTAGCTCGCGTCGACACCGATCGTGAGCACCCCGGCCGACTTGATGTTCTCGGGGAGGAGCGCCGCGGCGGCCTCGTCGACGGCGACCTCGGGCGCGGCGGATCCGTCCGTCTCGGGGGTCGTCTCGTTGTTGACGCAACCGGTCAACAGCATGGCGGCGATGGCACCGATGGCGGCGGGGACGATGAATCTGTTGCGCACGGGCAGTCCTTTCGGTCACGCGGATGCCGGCTTCGTCGCCGGACCGGACGAACGCGGCGGCGCCGACGTTTCCGGGAATGTGGAGAGCATATCGGCGTGGCGGGTCACCGTGCGGCAGGGCGAACCGTTCATCGTGGAAATCGAGGCGGGGGGACGCGACCGTTCGCATATCCGATCGCTCGTGCGCGGCGCCCCGTCCGGTGGTGGGGCGGATCGTCGACCCGTGGTCGCTCTGCGAACCGCGACGACATCGTCGTGAGCGGACCGCGACACTCCGTACAGCTTTAGGCAAGGCTACGCTTAGGCCCCGAGGCTGCGCCGCAGTCGCACGTCCCACCGACCGAAAGGCATCCACCGTGTTGCACACTCGTTCCCGATCCCTGCGCGCCGCGTTCGCGGTCGCCGCGGCCGCCGCGCTCGCACTCACCGGTTGCTCGTCGGGTGGCGAGACGCCCGCCGAGACGACGGCAGCCGCCGGGGACGGCGAGTGGCCCGTCGTGTTCCAGAACGCGGACGACACGACGACCGAGATCCCCGCGAAGCCCGAGAGCATCCTCTCGACCTCCGTCTCGGTCACGGGCACCCACCAGGCCGCGCTCGCGCAGACGCTATTCGACCAGCTCGAGCGCTGGGCGGGCGCCCTCAAGCCCCTGCGCGCGAACTGAATCGTGTTCCGGGCGGTTTTCGGGGTTCCGGTTGCCCCGGAACCCCGAAAACCGCCCGGAACGTCGCGCGCTCAGGCGAGGCGGCTCAGAACTCCCAGTCCTCGTCGGTCGTGTTCTCGGCCTTGCCGATCACGTACGACGAGCCCGAGCCCGAGAAGAAGTCGTGGTTCTCGTCCGCGTTCGGCGACAGCGCCGAGAGGATCGCGGGGTTCACATCGGTCACCGTCGACGGGAACATCGCCTCGTAGCCGAGGTTCATGAGCGCCTTGTTCGCGTTGTAGTGCAGGAACTTCTTCACGTCCTCCGACAGCCCCACCCCGTCGTAGAGGTCGTGCGTGTACTGCACCTCGTTCTCGTAGAGCTCGAACAGCAGCTCGTACGTGTAGTCCTTCAGCTCCTGACGCTTCTCCTCCGTCGACGTCTCGAGCCCACGCTGATACTTGTACCCGATGTAGTAGCCGTGCACGGCCTCGTCACGGATGATGAGCCGGATCAGGTCCGCCGTGTTCGTGAGCTTCGCGTGGCTCGACCAGTACATCGGCAGGTAGAACCCGGAGTAGAAGAGGAACGACTCGAGGAGCGTCGAGGCGACCTTGCGCTTGAGGGGTTCGTCGCCGTGGTAGTAGTCCATGACGATCTTCGCCTTGCGCTGCAGGTTCTCGTTCTCGGTCGACCAGCGGAACGCGTCGTCGATCTCGGGCGTGCTCGAGAGCGTCGAGAAGATCGACGAGTAGCTCTTCGCGTGCACCGACTCCATGAACGCGATGTTCGTGTAGACGGCCTCCTCGTGGGGCGTCAACGAGTCGGGGATGAGCGACACGGCGCCGACGGTGCCCTGGATCGTGTCGAGGAGCGTGAGCCCCGTGAACACGCGCATCGTGAGCTGCTTCTCCTCTGGCGTGAGCGTCGACCACGACTGGATGTCGTTCGACAGCGGCACCTTCTCGGGCAGCCAGAAGTTGTTCGTGAGGCGGTTCCACACCTCCACGTCCTTGTCGTCCTGGATGCGGTTCCAGTTGATGGCCTGGACCGAGTCCAGAAGGTGCGAGGTCTCCTGCGGGGCGTTCAAACCGGCTCCTCAATCGTCTGACTCGAGATGGCGGCGAGCGGCCGAGGGGACGGCGCCCATCTCGCTCCGAGCGAGTCTAGCCCGGGGTCGGCGCGGGCCCGATCGGCTCGCCGTCGACGCCCGTCGACGCCCGTCGACGCCCGTCAACGCCCGTCGACGCCCGTCGACGCCGTCGGCCTCGGGACGCGGACCGGGTCCGCGAAGTGCTCCGCGGGCACCGGTCGGCAGCACCACGCGCCCCCTGCGCGCGCTCGCGCGCTCCACCACCGCGCACGCCACGTGGGAGCCTCGGCCGACGCGCGCTCCGCCTGCACGAATTCCCCGATTCGCGTCACGTCGGACCGGCGGGCGCCGCAGCGCACCTACGAGTCGAAGCCGAGTCCGACCGCGTCCATCGCCTTCAGCCAGAGGTTCCGCTTTCCGGTGCGGTCCTCCGCGGCCATCGACCAGCGCGTGAGGTTCACGCCGATCGCCCTCGCGGGCTCGGGCGGGAACGGCAGGCTCCCCGCCGCGACGAGCGCACACCGCGTACGACGCGTCGACTCGCCCGCGAGCAGGTCGAGCATCGCGTCGGCACCGAATCTCGTGGCGGCGACGCCGAGTCCCGTGTATCCGAGTGCGTACGCGATGCGGCCGCGGGCGGCCGTACCTGCCGTGAGACAGAACCGTGTGGACGAGTCGATCATGCCGCCCCACTGGTGCGTGAAGCGGACGTCCGCGAGCTGCGGATAGGTGTCCCGGAAATTGCGTTCGAGCGTCTCGAACGTCGCCGCGCGCTGCGTCAGATGCTCGCTGCGCCGGGATCCGTAGTGGTAGATCGCGTCGTAGCCGCCCCACAGGATGCGGCCGTCGTCGGACTTGCGGAAGTAGTGGAACTGATTCCCGGCGTCGGCGAGCCCCTCGTCGCCCGTCCAGCCGATCGACGCGAACTGCTCGTCGGTGAGCGGTTCGGTCATGAGTGCGTAGTCGTAGACGGGAACCGTCGTGAGTGCGAGCCGTCGCAGGAGCGCGGGGTACGCGTTCGTCGCGAGGGCGACGCGCTCGGCCCGCACACTCGCCCCCGTCGCCGTCCGGGCACGAACTGTTCCCCTGCCGCGGTGATCGATGCCGGCGACGACGGTCGACTCGTGCACCTCGACCCCGGCGGCGAGACATGCGTCGAGCAGCCCGATCGCGAGCCGGTACGGATCGACGGTCGCCATCCTCGGCTGTCGCAGGGCGGCGACGAACGCCGGTGACCGCGTGAGGGCGCCGACGCCGCCGGGGCCGATGTACTCGGCCTCCTCACCGTGCTCGAGGCATTCGTCCCGTCCCTCGCGGAGCGCGTCGGACTCCCACGCGTTTCGCGCGAAGGTCACCATGCCACCCTCGCGCCAGTCACAGTCGATCCCGTGTCGCTCGATGTCGGCGTGCATCCCCTCGTAGTTCTCGACACCCAGGGCGACGAGTTCGTCGATCTCGTCGGGCCAGCGCGAGACGCCGTTGGACAGCCCGTGGGTGAGGCTCGGGTCGATGAAGCCGCCGTTGCGGCCGCTCGCGGCGTGCCCGATCGTCGTTCCCTCGAGCAGCACGACGCGTGCACCCGGATCGCGCTCCTTCGCGTGCAGTGCGGTCCAGAGCCCCGTGTATCCGCCACCGACGACGAGGAGGTCGGCCGTGATGTCGGCGGTCAGCGCCGACTGCGGTCGACGCGCCGGTGCACGGTCGATCCAGTACGAACGGTGCACCCGCCCGTGCTCGCGCGTCGTGTCGGTGCCCGTCGATGCGGACGTCTCGCTCATCACTGCCTCCAGCCGTCGGGGCCGCGGACCGACCCCGTACCTATACCGTCTCGTCGGTACAGTAAACGTCCGTCCCGTCGTGGTCAAGAGCCCGCTCCTCGCAGGGGCGCGGTCGAGCGACCGACGCGTGCCACCGGGACGCCCGATACAGTGACGCCCGTGGCCACCTCCCGCAGCAGGCACGGCGAGATCCTCGCCGCGTTCCGGCGACTCGTGCTCGAACACGGAGACCGGGGCGCGACGCTCGATGCGGTCGCGCGCGCCGCAGGCGTCTCCAAGGGCGGCCTCATCTACCACTTCCCCACGCGGGAAGCGCTCGTCACGGGACTGTGCGATCGGTTCGCGGAGCTCGTCGACGAGGACCTCGTCGAGATGACGACACCCGGGCGTTCCCCCACCGAGTGGTACCTGCGCACGAGCGCCGACTACCTCTCCGAGCTCGAACAGACGATGGCGGCACTCGTGCGCCTCGCCCCGACCGACGAGGGCAGCGTGCGCCCCGCGCTCCGACGAGGGCGGGCGCGCTGGTACGAGTGCATCCTGGCGGAGCTCGGTGACGAGCAACTCGCGCGCACCGTCGTCCTGCTCGGCGACGGGATCGCCTACAACGCCGAGCTCGACGGGCAGAGCGGGGCACCGCGCCCCTTCGTCGACCGAGCCTCGATCGAGGCGCTCCTGCGCATGGTGCGCGCACTCGGGCTCGTTCGCGGAATCTGATCCCGCGCGGGCGACGGATACGCGCTGCGGATATCGTCCCGGAACGACTCTTGAGGTACACCAACCGGTCGGTGTACGTTGACCCCACTTCCGCAACACCTCGAGGAGCTGCCATGAGCAAGGCGCCGCGCGTTCACCTCGGCAACATCACGGACACCGGCCACATCCACGTGGGCAAGGGTCTCAACACCGGCGCGCTCGGCGTCGTCGGTTCGACGGTCATCGGCCTCGCGTCGACGGCCCCGCTGTACTCCCTCGCCGCGACGCTCGGCTGGGTCATCCTCGCGGTCGGGCCACAGGCCCCGGTCGCGTTCATCGCCGCGTGCATCCCCATGGTGTTCGCGGCGTTCGCGTACCAGGAGCTCAATCGGGAGATGCCCGATTGCGGCACCACGTTCGTGTGGGGCACGAAGGCCTTCGGCCCGGTCATCGGCTGGATCGGCGGGTGGGCCGTCGCCGTCTCGGCCATCATGGTGCTCGCGAACGTCGCCGAGATCTCGGGCCGCTACCTCTGGTACCTCGTCGGCAACGACGACTTCGCGGAGAACACGGCGATCGTCGTCGCGACCGGCGTCGTGTTCATCGCACTCATGACGTTCATCTCCACCATCGGCGTGCAGATCGGTGAGCGTCTGCAGATGGTCCTCATGATCATCCAGTACGTCGCGCTCGCCGCGTTCGGCACCCTCGCGCTCATCGGCGCGATGAACGGCACGTCGGAGAGCGCCGTGGCGTTCGACTGGCAGTGGTTCAACCCGGCCGCACTCGACTCGTGGTCGGGCTTCATCGAGGCCGTCCTGCTGTGCCTGTTCATCTACTGGGGCTGGGACACGTGCCTCGCGCTCAACGAGGAGACGAAGAACCCGCGCACGACGCCGGGACGCTCGGCGCTCGCGACGATCGTCGTCCTCATCGTCACGTACCTCGGCGTCTCGGTCGCCGTCATGATGTTCGCCGGCTTCGGCGACACGGGGATCGGTCTCACGAACGAGGCGAACCTCGACGACGTGTTCACCGTGCTGCGCGACGCGCTGTTCGGGCCGTGGGGCTGGTTCCTCATCCTGGCGATGCTCGTGTCGGCCGCGTCGTCGACGCAGACGACGATCCTCCCGACCGCGCGCGGCACGCTCTCGATGGCCGTGTACCGGGCGCTGCCCGCGAAGTTCGCCTCGGTGCACCCCCGCTTCAAGACCCCGTGGTTCTCGACGACCGTCATGGGGATCGCGGCGATCGTCTACTACGTCGTGATGTCGATGATCTCGGAGAGCGTGCTCGCCGACTCGCTCACGTCCATGGGGCTCGCGGTCGCGCTGTACTACGCGATCACGTCGTTCGCGTGCGTCTGGTACTTCCGCGGGCAACTGTTCGACAGCGCGCGCAACTTCTTCCTGCAGGGCCTCCTGCCGCTCCTGGGCGGCCTCATGCTCGCCTACGCTTTCATCCAGTCGGCGATCGATATGATCAGCACCGACTACTCCGAGACCGTGCTGCTCGGGGTCGGCGGGGCGTTCGTGATCGGTATCGGCGCGATCCTCTTCGGATTCGTGCTCATGGGCATCTGGTGGCTGCGTCCCGGCTCGAAGCCCTTCTTCCGCGGCGAGAGCCTCAACCGCGACACCCCGGTGCTCGTGCCCGACGAGGGCTGACCGGCGACCACCTCGAACGGGGCCAGGTCCGCGACGCGGATCGGGCCCCGTTCGTCGTGTGCCTGCCGGCCGCGCCCCTCAGCAGCTCGTGTCGACGACGCAGAACCGGTTGCCCTCGGGGTCCTCCAGGATGCGGAAGTCCGCATCGGCCGGCATCGCCGCCCACGCGACCTCGCGCGCACCGAGCGCGACGAGCCGCGCCACCTCGGCGTCCTGCTCGTCCGTGTACAGGTCGAGGTGGATGCGGGGCGGGATCGTGCGCTCGGAGCGCGCCACATCGAGGGAGACGTTCGGCCCGGCCCCCTCGCGGGGACGGAGCACGACGAATCCCGGATCACCCCGCTCGCGGGGGACGTCGTCGAGCGCGGCCGTCCAGAACGTCACCTGGCGGTCGAGGTCCTCGACGCGGATGACGATCGATCCCACTCGCAGCATGGCGGCACCCTATGCACCGTGGCTGCGACCGCGTCCGGACGACGCGACGGGCGAGGTGCCTGATGCGCGACGACGCGGGGCGACCGCCCGTTCGGACGGTCGCCCCGCGTCGTCACCCGCGCCGGGTCAGAGCATGCAGCTCACGCAGCCCTCGACCTCGGTGCCCTCGAGCGCCATCTGGCGCAGGCGGATGTAGTAGATCGTCTTGATCCCCTTCCGCCACGCGTAGATCTGCGCCTTGTTGATGTCGCGCGTCGTGGCCGTGTCCTTGAAGAACAGGGTCAGCGAGAGCCCCTGGTCGACGTGCTGCGTCGCCTCGGCGTAGGTGTCGATGATCTTCTCGTAGCCGATCTCGTACGCGTCCTGGAAGTACTCGAGGTTGTCGTTGTCGAGGAAGGGCGCCGGGTAGTAGACGCGGCCGATCTTCCCCTCCTTGCGGATCTCGATCTTCGACGCGATCGGGTGGATCGACGAGGTCGAGTGGTTGATGTACGAGATCGACCCCGTCGGCGGGACGGCCTGCAGGTTGCGGTTGTACATGCCGAACTCCTGCACGTCGGCCTTGAGCGCCTGCCAGTCGTCCCGCGTGGGGATGTGGATGCCCGCGAACAGCTCGCGCACGCGCTCCGTCCGGGGTGCCCACTCGCGCTCGGTGTACTTGTCGAAGAACTCGCCCGACGCGTACGTCGAGGCCTCGAAGCCCTCGAACGAGTGACCGCGCTCGCGCGCGATGAGGTTCGACGCGCGGATCGCGTGGTACAGCACCGAGTAGAAGTAGATGTTCGTGAAGTCGAGGCCCTCGTCTGAGCCGTAGTGGATGCGCTCGCGTCCGAGGTAGCCGTGCAGGTTCATCTGCCCGAGGCCGATCGCGTGCGACCCCGCGTTGCCCTTCGCGATCGAGGGCACCGACTGGATGTCCGACATGTCGCTCACGGCCGTGAGGCCGCGAATCGCGGTCTCGATCGAGCGGCCGAAGTCGGGGCCGTCCATGGTCATGGCGATGTTCATCGACCCGAGGTTGCAGGAGATGTCGTTGCCGATGTGGTCGTAGCCCAGGTCCTCGCTGTAGGTCGTCGGAGAGTTGACCTGCAGGATCTCCGAGCACAGGTTCGACATGTTGATGCGGCCCTCGATGGGGTTCGCACGGTTCGCCGTGTCCTCGAAGAGGATGTACGGATAGCCCGACTCGAACTGGATCTCGGCGAGCGTCTGGAAGAACGCGCGCGCACCGATCTTCGTCTTGCGGATGCGCGAGTCGTCGACCATCTCCTGGTACTTCTCGGAGACCGAGATGTCGCCGAACGGCACGCCGTACACGCGCTCCACGTCGTAGGGCGAGAAGAGGTACATGTCCTCGTCGCGGCGAGCGAGCTCGAACGTGATGTCGGGGATCACGACGCCGAGCGAGAGCGTCTTGATGCGGATCTTCTCGTCGGCGTTCTCGCGCTTCGTGTCGAGGAAGCGGAGGATGTCGGGGTGGTGCGCCTGCAGGTAGACGGCCCCGGCACCCTGCCGCGCACCGAGCTGGTTCGCGTAGGAGAAGCTGTCCTCGAGGAGCTTCATGACGGGGATGATGCCCGACGACTGGTTCTGGATCTGCTTGATCGGTGCGCCGTGCTCGCGGATGTTCGAGAGGCTGAAGGCCACACCGCCGCCGCGCTTCGAGAGCTGCAGCGCGGAGTTGATCGAGCGACCGATCGACTCCATGTTGTCCTCGATGCGCAGCAGGAAGCAGCTCACGAGCTCGCCGCGCTGCTTCTTGCCCGTGTTGAGGAAGGTCGGCGTCGCGGGCTGGAACCGGCCGGCGATCATCTCGTCGACGAGTGCCGTCGCGAGGTGCTCGTCGCCGCGCGCGAGGCCGAGCGCGACCATGAGCACGCGGTCCTCGAAGCGCTCGAGGTAGCGCTGGCCGTCGAACGTCTTGAGCGCGTACGAGGTGTAGAACTTGAACGCGCCGAGGAACGTCGGGAAGCGGAACTTCGCCTTGAACGCCCGGTCGCGCAGCTCGCGGATGAACTCGAACGAGTAGCGCTCGAGCGTCGCGGCCTCGTAGTAGTCGTTGTCGACGAGGTACTTCAGCCGCTCCTCGAGGTCGTGGAAGAAGACCGTGTTCTGGTTGACGTGCTGGAGGAAGTACTCGCGGGCCGCCTCACGGTCCTTGTCGAACTGGATCTTCCCGTCGGCCGAGTAGAGGTTCAGCATGGCGTTGAGGGCGTGGAAGTCCATGCCCGTCGAGCCCGGCTGCGCCGCGGTCACGGTCGGGGCGTCGAGAGAGGTGTGTGCTGCCAAAACGAATCCAATCCGGAGTTCACGGCCTCGACGTCCTCCGGCGTGCCGAAGAGTTCGAAGCGGTAGAGCGTTGGGACGCGGCACTTGGCCGCGATGACGTCGGCCGCGAGGCCGTAGGTGGTGCCGAAGTTCGTGTTCCCCGCACCGATGACCCCGCGGAGGAGGTCACGGTTGTGGGGCACGTTGAGGAACTTCACGACCTGTTTCGGGACGGCGTTGTTGCCGTGCCCGTCGCCGTACGTCGGGACGACGAGCACGTACGGTTCGTCGGCGAGGATGGTCTCGTCGGCGGTCATGAGCGGGATGCGTCGCGCCTCGCGCCCGAGCTTGTCGATGAATCGTCGGGTGTTGCCGGAGACGCTCGAGAAGTAGATGAGCTGCGCCATGTCGCCAGCGGCTTTCGGATGCGTGGTGGGTGGACGGTGTCGGCGACGGGTGACGGGATCGTCGGTCGATCCCGTCACCCGGACGACGGCGTCCTACGCGAAGCTCGCGACGAGCGCGTTGATCTTGTCGGGGCGGAAGCCCGACCAGTGGTCGCTCTCGGTCACGACCACGGGCGCCTGCAGGTACCCGAGCTCCTTGACCGTGGCGAGCGCCTGCTCGTCGACGGAGACGTCGAACACGTCGTACTCGATGCCCTGCTTGTCGAGCGCTCGGTACGTCGCGGTGCACTGAACGCAGGACGGCTTGCTGTAAACGGCGATGCGGGCCATTGAGAACTCCTGTTTCGGGGGTGTTCGAGGTGTCGTGGCGGGGTGTCGTGGCGGGGAAGGTGACGTGGCTCACTCTACGTTCGCCTGCGCCGGTCGCTTCGGCGACTCGCCGCCTTCAGCCACTACATCTTGTGTCGGAAGACCGTACCACCACAAGATACGGGGTTACAACCGTGTCATTCTGCACAGCTCCCTCCACAGTTCGGGGCCCTTTTCCACGTGGATCGACGGCTTTTCCACACACTGTGCACCGGTGTGTGCACAGTTGCTGTGCACGACCGTCGACTCCATGCACGAACCCTGCGATTCCTTCACCGCCAACGTTCCCGCACCCCTCGGACATTCCGTTCCGGGGCCTCTCGTGACGTCGCTCGGCACGTCGCGATCCGCGCCCCCGGTGCCTCCGGTATCGTGCGTAGCCCACCGCCGCACGGACTCCTTGGAGCAGCCGACATGACGCATCCCGACGCCGCCGAGCGCGCGGCACGTGTGCCCCGCATCCCACTCAACGACGGCCACGAGATCCCACAGCTCGGCCTCGGCGTGTACAAGATCGACGATGCGACTACGAGCGAGGTCGTCCGGACGGCGATCGATCTCGGCTACCGGCACATCGACACGGCCGCGCTGTACGAGAACGAGCGCGGCGTGGGCGACGGGATCCGCGCCTCCGGCATCGACCGGGACGAGCTGTTCGTCACGACGAAGGTGTGGCACGACCGCCAGGGCTTCGACGAGACGCTGCGCGCCTTCGACGAATCACTCGGCCGCCTCGGGCTCGATGCGGTCGACCTCTACCTCATCCACTGGCCGGCCCCGTCGCTCGACCTCTACGTGGACACGTGGCACGCCCTCGAACGGCTGCGCGACGAGGGCCGCGCGCGGTCGATCGGGGTGTCGAACTTCAAGGCCCACCACCTCGATCGCCTCGCGGCCGAGTCCTCGACGGTGCCCGCCGTGAACCAGATCGAGCTGCACCCCAACCTCCCCCAGGCCGAGACGCGCGCGTACGACGCCGCGCACGGCATCGTCACGGAGGCGTGGTCGCCGCTCGCCCGCGGCACGCTCCTCGAGAATCCCGTCCTCGCGCGCATCGCGGAGCGGCACGGCGTCACTCCGGCGCAGGTGGTGTTGCGCTGGCACCTCGACGACGGCACCGTCGTCATCCCGAAGTCGGCGAACCCGCACCGACTCGCCGCGAATCTCGACGTCTTCGACTTCTCGCTCGACGACGAGGACCGCGCCGCGATCGCGTCGCTCGACAACGGGCACCGGACGGGCAAGGACCCCGACCTCTTCCCCTGAGTCGGTTCGGCCCGAACGCTTCGCGGCCGGCCCCCCACCGGGGCGGCATCACGGCCGTGCTCCGCCCCGGGGCCGACCGCCCGCCGCACCGCGTCCCCCCTGGACACGACGCGGGTCAGCTCAGCGACTGATCCCGGGGATGATCCCCGCTCGCGACACCCCGAAATCCCACACGATTCCCAGGTGGCGCCAATTCGATGCACACATGCGCTCACATCGAATCGCGACGGCCCTCACGACGGCCGCGCTCGCCGCCCTCCTCCTCGGTGGCTGTGCCGCCGCCTCGAGTTCCGACCCGGGTGTCGCCTACCCCGAGTCCGCCCAGGACGCCGGTGGGCAGTACGCCGAGGCCGATCCCGGTTCGGCGTCCACGACCGTCGATGACCGCAGCGTCGTCACGACGGGAAGCATGAGCATCTCGTCGAGCGACGTGGGCGCGGCCACCGAGTCGGCCGCGACGATCGCCGCGGAGCTCGGCGGCCGCATCGACTCCCGCTCCGAGGACTCGACCCGGGGTGGGTGGTCGACGCTCACGATCCGCGTGCCCGCCGACGAGTACGAGAACCTCATCGAGAAGCTGCGGCCCCTCGGAACGGTCCAGAGCGTCGAGACGGATGTCGTCGACGTGACGCTCGAGCAGGCCGACCTCGACGCTCGCATCGAATCCCTCCGCTCGTCCGTCACGAGCCTGCGGGCCATGCTGGAGAAGACGACGAACGTGACGGATCTCCTCGCCGTCGAGACGCAGCTCTCCGAGCGGGAGGCCGAGCTGCAGTCGCTCGAAGCGCAGAAGTCGGCACTCGACGACCAGGTCTCGATGTCGACGCTCTGGGTCCACATCTCGAACGACGAGATCGCGAATCCGGGCCCGAGCGATCAGCCCGGGTTCTTCGGCGGACTGCAGGCGGGGTGGAACACGTTCGTCCTCGTCCTCCAAGGGCTCCTCACCGCGCTCGGGTTCGCACTCCCGGGCCTCGTCTTCCTCGCGATCCTCGCCGGCATCCTGTTCGTGCTCATCCGTGCGCTCGTGCGCCGGTCCCGTCGCCGGGCGGCGACGGTCGCCCACCCCGCGCCCGCCGGCGTCGCCTGGAACACCGCTCCCACCGATCACGGCGACGCGAACATCGCGACCACCGCTCGCGTCGCGCCCGACGGACACGACACCCCCGCGACGCCCGGCGCGGCCGGCGACAGCCGGGGCGCCGCCCCCGCGACACCCCATACCGACGATGAGAAGTCGCCATCGCCATCGCCGTCGGCGGGCCCGGAGGACGGCACCGGCGGCGGACCGACGGCGCCGCCCCGGGACGAGCACGGTCCGGGAGTCCGGTGACCCGCAGCGCGGCGCCGCTCGCCCATCAGGAGCCGCTCGATAGGCTGGGCACTCCGCAACACCCCGGCGGCCGGGATCCCCGGCGGATGGAATCGCCGAACCGTGTCAGGAGGACGACATGACCGCAGACGACAGGAACGCCCCGAGCTGGCCTCCGTCGGACGGATCCGACGGCGGTCCGGGTGGCTCCGACGGCTCCGCCACGGGATACGGTGATGCGCCCTCCTACGGTGACGCACCCGCCTACGACGACGCACCGTCATACGGAGACGCACCGTCCTACGGAGACGCACCCGCGTACGGTGACGCACCCGGCTACGACGACGCACCTTCCTACGGCGAGGCTCCCTCGTACGGCGATGCACCGTCCTACGGCGACGCGGGAGGTGCCGGCTACGGAGACGACGCCTCGGACGGAGCCGGCTACACGCACACCTCGCTCATCGACGCCCAGGACGCGAACGCGCCGACCGAGTACCCCGCGGAGGGCGGCGGTCTCACGGACGACGATCCGGTCGCCGCGGAGGCAGCGGCCGAGCTCGTCGCCCAGCAGGAGCGACTGGCCGAACGCGAGTCACGACTGACGCAACTGTTCACCGCGACGATCATCGGGACCGGTGACGAGCGGATCGGCAAGGTCGGGCAGGTGTACCTCGACGACCAGACGCAGGAACCGAACTGGGTGACGGCCAAGACGGGACTGTTCGGCACCAAGGAGTTCTTCATCCCCCTCGACGAGGCGCACCTGGACGGCAACCGCATCGTCGTGCCGTACACGAAGACCGAGGTGACCTCGGCACCCGTGACGGAGATCGATCAGAACCTCTCCCCCGCCGAGGAGGACGCGCTCTACGAGCACTACCGTGTGCCCAAGCGACTCGGCGGCGTGGGCGACGACGTGCAGGGTGCACCGTTCACGGACGGCGCACTCGACGACGATCCCATCCCGCTCGCGAAGGAGACCCTGGACGCCCCGGCGTCCGATGACGTCCCCACGTACGGGGACGCTCCCGCCTACGGTGACGCCGGGGCGGCCGACACCGGTCACGATGTGCCGCCGTGGGAGGACGACAGCGCACTCGGCTCCGACGTTCCGTGGTCGCAGGACCAGGGCTCGGGCGAAGCGAACCCGTTCCGCCGTCCCGACGACACGTACTGACCGGGGAATCGCCCGACCGGCGGCACCGGTTCCCGACCTCCCACGACAGGAGTCCCCATGACGACGATCGACATCACGCCCGAGACCTTCGACGAGACGGTCCGGTCCGAGGGGATCACCCTCATCGACTTCTGGGCCTCGTGGTGCGGACCGTGCCTCCAATTCGCGCCCGTGTACGCGGAGGCGTCGGAGCGCCACCCCGAGGTGACGTTCGCGAAGCTCGACACGCAGGCGCACAACGCGTTCTCGGGCGCCCTCGAGATCCGCTCGATTCCGACGGTCTGGGCATTCCGGGACGGCATCCTGCTGTTCCAGCAGCCCGGCGTTCTGCCAGGCGCCGCGCTCGATCAGCTCATCGACGCGATCGAGAAACTCGACATGGCGGAAATCCGGCGCGAGATCGCCGACCGCGAGGCGAACGCCGTGGACGACTCCTCAGGGGAGCCCGCCGCCCAGTAGGACCATTCACTCGTCGACGCGCATGAGGTTGAACGCGGCGCCGCACGGGTCGACGAGCGTCGCGACCCGTCCGTGCGGCGTGTCGACGGGCTCGAGCACGGCGCGGCCGCCGAGGTCGATCGCACGAGCCACGTCGGCCTCGACATCGGCGGAACCGAAGTAGACGGCCCACGAGGAACCGGTGCCCGCCGGGACGAGGCCCTCGAGGTCGACGACACCGAACACCGTCTCGCCCTCCGCATCCCGCATCGTCGAGTAGCGGAACCCCGGTTCGTCCGCGACGGCGTCCGTCTCGAGGCCGAACACCCGTTCGTGGAAGCGGATCGAGGTCGTGGCATCCGTCGAGTGCAACTCGAACCATGCGGGGTACCCCGGGAGCCCGACCTCGCCGAGGCCACGGAACGTGCCGGGGCGGAGCAGCGCGAACACCGCCCCGGTCGGGTCGGCGAGCACGGATCCCGCGGCGTGGTCACCGATCGCGGTGGGCGCCGCGTACGGCGTTCCCCCGAGATCCGTCGCGGTGCGATACGTCCGGACGAGATCGTCCGCCCGCAGGTAGACCGTCCAGGCATCGAGCGGATCGCCCGGCTCGGCGGCGACGAGACCCGCGAGCACGAGACCGTCACGCGTCGCGATGCGGTACCCGTCGATGGGCCCCGACTCGAAGCGCCAACCGAACAGTTCGGCGTAGAAGGCCTCCGAGCGCTGCGGATCGGTGCTCGTGAGATCGAGCCACGTCACCTCGCCGGTGCGAAGACTCCCGGGATCGGTCATGCACCGCTCCTCCTCGTCGTGACGCCGGGGCCGCCGTCGGCACCCAGTCTGCCGCACGCGTCGGGTCGCGGCGACCTCAGTCCGGCGCGGGCCGCACGATGCGGATGTGCCCCGAGGCGGGATGCGCGGCACGAGCCGCCTCACGTCGTGCGGCGACCGCCACCTGCTCGCGCACGGCGTCGGCGGTGATCGATGCCCCCGTCGGTCCGTACAGAAGCGAGTAGTGGCTCTCGTCGGGGGCGTCGACGACGGTGACGGAGCGCAGGAACCGGAGGAGGGACGAGGCCGTGTCGTGCGGATAGAGGGGCACTCCGCCGGTCAGGCCGTGCCCGGCTCGGACGAAGACGGTCGGGACCGTCAGGCCGATGAGCGCCTCACGGTAGCCGTCACCCCCCTCGAACTCCACGAGGCTCTGCACGACCGCATCGACGTCGACCGCCACGCGATACGGTCCGTCGCCCTGCAGCTCGTCGCGGAGGGCACGCTCGACGGCGCCGCACCAGAGCGGACCGATGACGGGATGCGCGCGCCAGGCGTCGAGATAGTCGTCGACGGTCTCGAAGCTGCGGGTGAGTCGGTCGAACGCCGGGCCGAGCACGCGGCGCGGATCCGGCTCGGCGTCGATCCCCGAGGTCACGACCGGGAGGCCACCGTCGACGAGGACGAGTGCGTGCAGCCGGTCGCGGTGTCGCTGGGCGAACCGCACGCCGACGAACGCGCCGAGTGAGTGGCCGAGGAACACGACGCGGTCGATGTCGGTCGCATCGAGGACCCTCGCGAGGTCGTCCGCGTGCCGGACGAGCGTCGCCGGCCCCGGGAGCTCGCTCGACCGGCCGCGTCCGCGAAGATCGGGGGCGATCACGCGCGTGCCGGGCAGGCGATCCGCGACGAGTTGCCACGCCGCACCCGTCGCCGTCACGCCGTGTGCGGCGAGCACCGCGGGCGCGGGGGCGTCGACTCCGTCGTCCCACTCGGCGACCCCGAGGGCGCCGCCGTCGACCGGGACGGCACACCGCATCGCCGACCGCGGCCGTGCGGTGGCCCCGCGGTCGTCCTCGTTCCCGGTGCCGTCGCCCGGCCGCCCGTCGGTCGTCATGCCCGCAGCGGGTCCCCGGTGCCGACGATTCCGTGACCGTCCTCGAGCGGCTCGCGCACCGGTCCCGGTGGCGTGCCGGTGCCGAACGGTGAGCCACCGAGCTCCTCGCGGCCGTGGGGCGTGAGCCAGTTGTGGAGCTCGGGACCGAGGGGGACGATTCCGAGCGGGTTCAGGTCGCGGTGCACCTCGTAGTAGTGGCGCTTGATGTCGACGAAATCGGTCGTGTCACCGAAGCCCGGCGTCTGGAACAGGTCCCGCGCGTAGGCCCACAGCACGGGCATCTCGGCGAGCTTCTGGCGATTGCACTTGAAGTGGCCGTGGTAGACGGGGTCGAAGCGCGCGAGCGTCGTGAACAGCCGCACGTCGGCTTCCGTGATCGTGTCTCCCATGAGATAGCGCCGCGTGGAGAGCCGCTCCCCGACCTTGTCGAGTGCCGTGAACAGCCTGGCGTAGGCCTGGTCGTACGCGTCCTGACTGCCCGCGAAGCCGCACCGGTAGACACCGTTGTTGATCTCCGTGTAGACGAAGTGCATGAGCGTGTCCATCTCGTCACGGAGCGCCTCGGGGTAGAGGTCGGGCGCGCCGTCGCGGTGGAATGCGGTCCACTCGGTCGAGAAGTCGAGGGTCATGGTCGGGAAGTCGTTCGTCACGACCGCTCGAGTGGGGACGTCGACGATCGCCGGGACCGTGATGCCCCGGGGGTAGTCCGAGAATCGCGCGAAGTACGCCTGCTGCAGCCGTTCGTAGCCGAGGACGGGGTCGATACCCCCGGGGCTCTTGTCGAAGGTCCACGACCGCTCGTCGTGCACGGGTCCGCACACGGCCATCGAGATCGCGTCCTCGAGGCCGAGGAGGCGCCGGACGATCGTCGCGCGGTTCGCCCACGGGCACGCGCGGGCGACCACGAGACGGTACCTGCCGGCCTCGACGGGCCAGCTCAGGGTTCCGTCACCGACCGGCCGCGCGTCGCGCGTGATGCGGTCGGTGATGTAGTTCGTGTCGCGGTCGTACGGTTGCCCGACGGTCGAGTAGGTCCCCTGCGCCGATGCGGAGGCCTGCGTGTCGTCGCGTTGTTCCGGCATGCTCCGAGCATACGGAAGGCTGCTGGGTGTCGGTGCCAGCCGGTTCAGGCCAGACGTAGGCGCGCGAGCAGGACCCGTGCCGGGAGTCGTCGCAGGACGGCCGGGGCGAGCCGATACGCGGGGACGACGAGCGCCCACACGAGTTCCGCGGCGAAGCGGTCGCGCCGACGGTGCCGCACGCCGTAGGCGGCACGGGCCTCAGCGGGGAGCAGGTCGATCGAGACGGCCCGGAGCACGGGCAGGAGCGGACGAAGCGGCCACGGCACCCCCGTTCCGTCGAACAGCCCGAGGCCGATCGCACGCGCCTCGTCCGTCACGCGCAGCGACGCGAGGCCCGCGCGCCAGACCCGACGGAACGTCGCCTCGTCGCTCGGCCACATCGCGGCTGGCATCCCGAGTGCCGTCGCCGCGCCGCCGAAGCCCGCGAGCACCGCGGCGGCCCTGTCGGCGGGAAGCTCCCCGAACGCTCGCGTGTGCGCGGCCCGACCGGCGACGTAGAGCGTGGCCGCCACCCATCGCTGCAGTTCGGGATCGTCCGCACGGTACGCCCCTCCCGCGGCGGGCTCGTCGCCGTGGACGGGCCGGTGGGCGGCCGCGACGCGACGCCGGACCCTCGCGCGATCGTCGTCGTCACCGAACGCCTCCGCCGTGAGGAACTCGAGCGTGCCGAACAGCCTCGCGAGGGGATCGCTCCGCACGCGACTGTGGCGCGCGACCGCCGTGCCGATGGCGGGGTGCGCGAGTTGCAGGAGGAGTGCTGCTCCCCCGCCGAGGAGAACGACGGATTCGGCCGCGAAACACTCGAACGCTCCGCGGCGGGCAGCACGTGCGATCGGATCGGGCACGACACCTCCGGGATGGACCTGCGTGAACGATACGCGAGCGTTCCGTCCGGATTCGCGGATTCCCTTGGCACGGTCGAGCTTTTAGGTTAGCCTTACCTGCATCATCCGGTTCGGGATCCCGAGCTTCGGGAGCGAACGTCGGCCGACGGGCGCGCATCACGACCGGACGATCGAGTCCCCGGACGTGTCGGTCGCGTCCGGACGGACCAGGCGTCGGTGCGCGGTCACGTCCGATGCCGGTCGGTTGAACGGCGGGGCGCAGGGCATTCTCGACACCCTGCGCCCCGCCGTGTCCGTCCCTCATCCGTCGAATGCGCCGCCCGCTCAGTCGATCGGGAGTTCGAGGGGGCCGGAGCCTGCCACGGCGGGAATTGCCACGACGCGCACGCCGCCCTCGCGCACGCGCAGCGTCGGCTCGACCGGATCGGGCGCACGCTCGAACGCATCGGCCCACGCACCCCATTCGGGCCCCGTCGCCGCGAGCCGCTGCAGGTTCGCGAGCGTCGGTAGCATCACGTTCACCCCTGCACCGCCGGCTCGCTCGACGAGATCCCGCGGTGATTCCCACCCGAGCGACGCGATCTCGAGGCCGTCGGCGCGCACGATCGGCTCGCCGTCGACGGCGGCGACGTAGAACCGGGTGTCGAAGCGCTTCGGGTACCCCGCGGGCGTCACCCACCGCGACACGGGACGGATCGACCCGACATCGAGCCGCAGCCCACCCTCGAGGCACACCCGCCGCAGATCGTCTCCCACCGGGCCTCGCCGCGGATCCGCGTGGCCGAACACGAGCCCCGTCTCCTCGTAGAGTTCGCGCACGACCGCGACGCGGCGGGCGCGCTCGTCGACGTCGAGTCCGTGGGCGCCGTCGAGCACGCCGAGCCATTCCGGGCTCGCGTCGTCCGGGTCCACGACCCCGCCGGGGAACGCGAGCGCACCGGCGAAGGCACCGACGTCGCCCCGACGCACCATGAGCACGCGGAGTGGCGACGCGCGGACGAGCATGAGCGTCACGGCGCTGCGGATCGGGGCGGCATCGGACATGCCCGCATCCTCCCATCGCGCCGAGCGGTCGTCACGGGCGCACCGTCCGGGCCACCCGGATTCACGCGGCCGAGACCGCGCGACGGGAGCTCGCCACACGTCCCCGTCCGGTCGCCGCGGCCCCCTCCCCCGGCCCGTCCGTGAGTTTCGCGCGGGCGGCGCGGCGCTTGAGCGCGACCGCGATCCACGTGATCGCGAGACTCGCGAACAGCCACGTGAGGAGCACCGGCAGCACCCGGTCGAGGCCGATCGTGCCCCCCGCGATGAGCGAGCGGAACGACTCGACGGTCGCCGTCAGCGGCAGGATGCCGTGCAGCACCTGGAACGGCTCGGGCGCGGTCTGGACGGGGTAGGTCCCGCCCGCGGAAGCGAGCTGGAGCACCACCATCATGAGCGCGAGGAACCGGCCGGGCGCACCGAGCAGCGAGATGAATGCCTGGTTGATCGCGATGAAGGTGATCCCCGTGAGCAGCGCGACACCGACGAGGAGCAACGGGTTCGCGGCCGGCACACCGAGGACGACGTGCACGGTGAGCACCATGAGCATCGCCTGGACCACCGCCATCATGGCGCCGGGCAGCCAGCTCCGCAGCGCGACGGCGAAGCCGCCCCGGCGGCTCGCGAGCAGCCGTTCGTTGATCGCGGGCATCATGAGATAGAACGCCATAGCACCGACCCAGAGCCCGAGGGCCATGAAGTAGGGCGCGAGTCCCGCGCCGTAGCCGGGTACCTTGTTCTGCCTGACCGTGTCGATGCCCACGGGCGCGGCGGCGGCGGTCGCGAGGGTCTGCGCCTGCGAGTCCGTGTAGTTGGGCACCTGGGACGCGCCGTTCGCGAGCCCGTTCTGCAGCTCGGAACTGCCGTCCGCGAGCTGCCCCGTCCCGTCGGCGAGCTGCGAGGCACCGTCCTGTGCCTGCGATGCGCCGTCCGCGAGCTGGCCCGTGCCGTCGGCGAGCTGCGAGGCCCCCGATTCGAGGTCCTCGGCACCGGATTGCAGCCCCGTCGTCCCCTGCGCGAGGGCCTGGACACCGCTCTGGAGCGACGTCGACCCGTCGGAGACCTGGGCGGTCCCGTCGGCGACCGCGGCCGCGCCCTGGGCGGCACCGGAGACGGCGGTCGAGAGCTGCTCCATGGCCACGACGACGACCTTCGTCCCGAGGTAGGCGGCCTCCGTCCCGATCGCGACCTGTTCGGTCTCGGCCTGGACGGTCGCACTCTGCTGCTGCAGCGTCGCGGCGTCGTCGGCCGCACCGTGCGCCTGTGTTCGGAGCGCCGCGAGCTCGGGATCGGTGTCGGCGGGGGTCTCCCCACCGCTGCCCGTTCCCCCGGTCCCGAGTGCCTCGGCGTCGGACTCGAGCGTCGTGGCGTCGCTGCTGACCCCGTCCGCCTGCGTCTGGAGCTCGGCGAGTCGGGCCTGGAGCTCCTCGGGCGTGAGGCCGTCGGCGTCGGCCGCGAGCGCGGCGATACCGTCCGAGACGCCGGATGCGCCGGACGCGACCCCGCTCGCACCCTGCGTCACCGCGGTGGTGTCGACCGGCGTCGAGGTCCCGCCCGTGGCGGGTTGGTAGGCGTCGAGCGCCGCGGCGACGGCGGCCGTCTCCTCGGCGACCGTGGTGGCGGTCGTCGAGGCCGTCTGCGCGTCGGTCGCCGTGGTGCGGGCCCCGGTCGCGACGACGCCGGCGCCGTCGGACGCCAGCTGGGTCGCCGCTGGAAGACGGCTCGTGACCCCGTTCAATTCGGTGAGCCCGTCGCTCAGTTGCTGGGCGCCGGCGTTCGTGCGCTGTGCGCCGTCCGCGAGCTGCCCGGCTCCGTCGGCGGCCGTGGTGGCGCCCTGACCGAGTTGCTGCGCGCCGTCCGCCAGCTCGCCGCTGCCCGCCGCGAGCTGCTGCGCGCCGGACGATGCCTGCGACGCACCGGTGCGCAGGTCACCGAGACCGACCACGAGTTCGTCCGCACCGTCGTTGGCGGTGGCCGCGCCGTCGGCGAGCTGCGACGCGCCGTCCTCGGCATCGGTGAGGTTCGTGTGGATCTTGCTGAACCCGGCGTAGATCTGGCCGAGATACTGCTCGGAGACCTGTGTCGCGAGGGCATCCGCGACGGCCGTCCCGACGGTCGATGCGATGTTGCCGACGATGAGGTTCGCGCCGTCGTTCGTCTCGATCTGCAGGCGCCCCTGCCGTGCCGCCGCGGGGTCGTCCCCGCCGAGCGAGGCCGCGGCCGCCGAGAACCCCTCGGGGATCGTGAGCACCGCGAGCACGTCACCCGACTCGAGTCGCGACTGCGCGGTCTGCGCGTCGAGTTCCTGCCAGGCGAAATTCGTCTCGGACGTCGTCGAGAGCAGTTCGTCGGTGAGCGAATCGCCGAGGTGGATGGGGTCACCGACGGCGGGCACGGCGGGCTGGTCGAGGTTCACGATGGCCGCGGGGATCGTGTCGAGCCGGTGCGTCGGATCCTCGTTGGACCAGATGAGCGCACCCGCGTAGATGAGGGGGATGATCGAGAGCCCGAAGAGGACGATGAGCACGCGGGGCGAGATGTGCAGCTTGCTCGCGATCGCCTGGAGTCGTTCGGTCATGCGCGCACCCCCGTGGCGTCGAGCGCGTCCTCGGCACGCGCGGTCGCGATCTCCTCGGGCGTCGCGCCCGAGGCGGTGAGGAGGAGTTCGCTCACCTCTTCGACGATGTCGTCGATCGCCTCGGCGCTCGCACCGTCGCGCTGCAACCAGCGCGCGACGTGCCAGAAGACGCCCGCCGCGAGGAACTCGGAGCGCGCGACGGCGAGGTCGTCGCCGACGCCGCGTCGCAGCACGGGTCCGAGCGGCGACACGTCACGGAGCCGGACGGCGAGGAACTCGATGACGTCGCGGCTGAGATCGCCCCCGTTGTCGGCATCGAGCGCGCGGAGGTAGAAGCGACGCCGTTCGTGCAGCTCGGCGAGGATCGTGCGGATCGTTCCGCGCACGAATCGTCGCCAGCTCTCCCCGAGGGCGGCCTGGGGCACGCACACGAAGACGGCTTCGAGCCGGGCGACCCCTGCCGCGCGGACGAGCGCGGCCGGGTCGGCGAAGTGCTGGTAGAAGGTCGGCCGACTGACGCCCGCGCGCTTCGTGAGCTCGGCGATCGTCAGTCGGTCGATCCCCTCGTCGGAGTCGAGCGCCTCCGTCATCGCCGCCACGAGCGCGTCGCGCGACCGGGCGAGCCTCGGATCTTCGCGTCCCATTTCCGTTCCCTTCGTCGACCGAGAGGGAACTTTACGCTCGTCAATTACATTCGTCAAACAGTTGATTCGGACCCGGTCGGGTCAGGCATCTGTTTGTCGTTCGTTCAACAGATCGGCGACGTCGTCAAGTCGTTTCCTCGCTCGCGCCGGTCGCGCCCGCCGCCGGCGAGACGAGGATCTTCACCTGGGCACCGTGGTCGTCGAGGAGCGCGCGCAGCCCACCGTCCACGAGGTCGTCGAGCCCGATCCTGGCGGTCACGAGATGCCCGACGTCGAGGCGACCCGCGCGGAGGAGTTCGATGACCGACGCATGGTCGCCCGCGTAGCAGATCGTGCCGACGAGACGCACCTCCTTGAGCACGAGGGGAAGGAGATCGACGGTCGCGGGGCGCCCCCGGATCGCGACGTTCACGACCGTGCCGCCCGCCCGGACGGCGTCGAGGCAGCCCTGCAGCGTCGCGTCCACGCCCGCGCAGTCGAACGCGACCGCGACGCCGTCACCGCCCGTCAGCGCCGCGATGCCCCCGGCGACGTCGTCGACCCGCGGATCGAGCACGGCGGCCGCGCCGCCCGCCTCGGCGTGCGCGCGCCTCGTCGCGGTCGGTTCGACCACCACGACGGGCCCGGCACCGAGTGCCCGGAGCACGGCGAGCACGAGCAGTCCGATCGGCCCTGCGCCGAAGACGACCACCGTGTCCCCCGCCTCGAAGCCCGACTGCCGGATCGCGTGGTACGCGACCGCGAGCGGCTCGACGAGCGCACCGGCCTCGGCACCGAGCTCACCGAACGGGAAGACGAGGTCCGCGTCGACGACGACGTACTCGGCGAGACCGCCGCCGCCACCCGCGAGGCCGATCGTCGCTGCCGATGCGCAGCAATTGCGCAGGCCGCGACGGCACGCGTCGCACGTGCCGCACACGAGCCGCGGTTCGACCGCAACGCGTTCACCGTTCGCGACCCCGTGCACCCCGTCACCGATCGCAGTCACGATGCCCGTGAACTCGTGCCCGAGGACGACGGGCGACGTCTCCCCCGTGAGCGGGTGCGGATCGTCGGGCGTCGGGCAGAAGATCGGGCCGTCCGTGAACTCGTGCAGATCCGTTCCGCAGATGCCGCACCACTCGACACGGATCTCGACGGCACCGCCACGGAGTGGCGGCCGCGCGATCCGTTCGATGCGGATGTCGCCCGGACCGTGGAACCGCGCCGCCCGCATCCGCCCGTCGTCGCCGACCGCCGCGCTCATCGGGACGCTCCCGCCGACTCGGGCGTCGGGGCGTCGTCGCGCAGCAGACCGGCCTCGCGCAGCTCCGCCCACAGCTCCGCGGGCACGACCGTCCCGAGGAGCGCCGCCGTCTCGCGCTGCTGCGCGACCGTGCGCGAGCCGATGCAGATGCTCGCGACGGCGGGGTGAGCGGCGGCGAACGCGAGCGCGGCGGCCGGGAGCGGCACGTCGTGCCTCGCGCACACCTCGGCGATCCGCGCGACCCGCGCACGCACCTCGGGCGGCGCGGGGGCGTAGTTGAACTTCGATCGGTCCGTGGGACCCGTCGCGAGGATGCCGCTGTTGTAGACCCCGCCGAGCACCACGCCGACGCCACGCTCCTCGCACAGCGGCAGGAGGTCGTCGAGCGGCTCCTGTTCGAGCAGCGTGTAGCGCCCGGCGAGGAGGACGCAATCGGTGTCGGTCTCGCGGACGACCTGCGCGCACACATCGGCCTCGTTGACACCGAAGCCGATCGCGCCGACGACGCCCTGGTCGCGCAGTTCGGCGAGCGCCCCGAAACCCTCGTCGACGGCCGTCCGGAACGCTGAGGGCTGCGTCTCGCCGTGCGTGTACCGATCGACGTCGTGCATGTAGACGATGTCGATCCGGTCGATCCCGAGCCGCTCGAGACTCTGGTCGACCGAACGCAGGACGCCGTCGCGCGTGTAGTCGAAGGTCGCTTGGAACGGTGCGGGCTCCGCCCAGAGCCCCGACTCGAAACTGCCGGGCGCCGCGGGCATGAGCACGCGGCCGGCCTTCGACGAGACGACGTACTCCTCGCGCGGCCGTCCGGCGAGCGCCTCGCCGAGCCGGAGCTCGCTGAGGCCGTGGCCGTACAGGGGCGCGGTGTCGAACGTGCGGGTCCCGAGTGCCCAGGCGTCGTCGACGAGCGACCGGGCCTCCTCATGATCCATCGGTCGCAGGAAGTTGCCGATCGGCGAGCCCCCGAACGAGAGCAGCGTCGTCCCGATCGAGGTGCGTCCGAGCGTCCTCGTCTCGTGCGCGTGCATGCGGTTCTCCTTTCGTCGAGCGGACCGCGCCGTCGCGGTCCGCGTTCGTTCAGGCGACGACACTGCCCCGGCGGCGGTCGACGGTCGCGGCGATCGCGAGGATCACGATGACGCCGTAGGCGATGGGCTGGTACGCCGAATCGACGCCCACGAGATCGAGCCCGACCCTGAGCAGCGCGATGACGAGCGCCCCGAGCACCATCCGGCCGATGCCGCCCACACCGCCCGCGATCGAGCAGCCGCCCACGATGACGGCGGCGATGCTCGGCAGCAGGAGCGAGTCCGAGGTCGTCGCACCCGCGGACTGGAGCTGTGCGAGCTGCACGACCGCCGCGAGCCCCGAGAGGAGCCCCGAGAGCGCGAAGACGAACACCATGACGGGGTCGACGCGGATCCCGCTGAACGCGGCGGCGCGCTGGTTGAGGCCGATCGCGATGACCGCCCGTCCGATCGGCAGCCACCGGTAGACGGCCATGAGCACGGCCGCGACGAGCAGCACGAGCAGGAACGAGATCGGGATCCCGAAAAGTCGGAAGCCGATCCACTCGACCGCGCCGTAGCCGTCGGTCACGAGCACGGAGTCCGCACCCGAGAGGAACAGCGAGAGCCCCGCGAACACGCCCATGAACCCGAGCGTCACGATGAAGGAGGGGATCTGCGCGACCATGTGCACGATGCCGATGAGTGCACCGAGGACGACGGCGCCGAGCAGGACCGCGGGAACCGCGGCCCCGCCCCACGCGCCGAGGAGCTTCGCGAGCGTGATGCCCGCGAGGCTCGCGAGGGTCGCGTTCGCGAGGGTGATGCGTCCCGTGAGCACGACGACGCCCTGGGCGAGCGCGAGCAGCACGAGCGGTGCCGATTGCTCGAGGAGCGACATGAGGCTGCGGACCCGCAGGAACGACGGGTCGTAGATCGCGACGATCGCGACGAGGAGCACGAGGAGCACGACCGGCGCGAACCCGGATTCGTGGAGGCGCCGGACGCGTCCCCCGAACGTGCGGTTCTCCTGACGGGCAGCGATCGCGAGCGCGGCGGTTTCGGTGGTCGTGGTCACGTCACACCCTCCTCTCGAGCAGGGCCGCCCGGTCCGGGCGGTCGTCGGGGGTCGAGGCGGACTCGCCCGTGATGCGGCAGTCCTTCATGGTCAGAACCCGATGGCCCATGGCGATACCCTCCTCGAGCGTGTCGGCGATGAGCAGGACGGCGAGCCCCTTCGCCGCGAGTTCGCGCACGAGCGCGTACACGTCGGCCTTCGCGCCGACGTCGAGGCCGCGTGTCGGTGTGTCGAGCACGAGCAGGCGCAGATCGGGATCCTGCAGCCACTTGGCGAGCACGACCTTCTGCTGGTTGCCGCCCGAGAGGTTCCGGATCGGGGTTGTCGGCGAGGGCGTCTTGATGCGCAACCGCTCGGTCCATCCGGCGACCGCCTCGCGCTCCTTCCGGGCCGAGAGCACGGGCCCGACGCTCACCTCCTCGGGGTGCGCGAGCACGAGGTTCTCGGCGACGCTCATCCCGAGGACGGCACCGTCGACCTTGCGTTCGCTCGGGACGTAGCCGATGCCGGCCCGCACGGCGTCGGCCGGGCTGCGGAACGCGACCGCCTCCCCGTCGATCGTGATGCTGCCCGCGCGCAGCGGGATCGCCCCGAACAGTGCCCGGCCGATGTCCTCGCGCCCGCTCTCCTGCACCCCCATGATCGTGAGGACCTCACCGCGAGCGATCGAGAACGACACGTCCTCGAACGCGCCCGCGCTCGCCCCGCGCACCTCGACGCGCGTGTCCGGGTCGGCCGGCCGCTGCAGCTCGTCGTGGTAGTACCCCTCGGACGCGTCGCGCCCCACCATGAGCGCGAAGAGTTCGTCGTGCCCGACCTCGCGCGGCACGCACTCGTGCACGACCTGACCGTCGCGCATGACGTAGACGCGGTCACACAGCTCGAGCACCTCCTCGAGCCGGTGCGACACGAACGCGACGCTCGCGCGCTCGGTGAGCTCTCGCACGATGCGGAAGAGCGTTCGGATCTCGTCGTGTTCGAGCACGGAGGTCGGCTCGTCGAGCAGGATGACGGGCTGGTCGTTGCCGTGCTCGCCCGTCGCGAGCGCCTTCGCGACCTCGACCATCTGTCGTTTCGCGAACGAGAGCCTGCTCGTCTGTTCTCCCGCGCGCAGATCGCCGCCGACGACGTCGAGGTAGTGCTGCGCGCGACGTCGGATCTGCCCCCACCGGTAGACGCCGAAGCGGACGGCGGGCCCCTCGGTGCCGAGCAGCACGTTCTCGCCGACGAGCATGTTCTCGAGGAGCGACTGCTCCTGGAAGACCATGGCGATGCCCTGTGCGTTGGCGGCCGTCACGCCCCGGAGCGCGACACGCTCACCGCGGACGAGGAGTTCGCCCGTGTCGGGCTGTTCGAGCCCCGTCAGCATCTTGAGGAGCGTCGACTTCCCGGCACCGTTCTCGCCGATGAGTCCGAGCACCTGGTGCGGGCGGATCTCGATGGACACGTCCGTGAGTGCTGCGACCCCGGGGAACGACTTGGAGACGCCCCGCAGTTCGAGGACGGGCTGTCCGCTCATTTCACGACTCGCAATCTCGCGCGCAGTCGCCACAGCGACAGGGCCGCGGCCACGATGACCACGCCGCCCTGGACGGCCTGCTGGATGTAGGAACTGACGCCGCCGAGCACCATGGCGTTGGAGATGACGACGATCACGACGACGCCGACGACGGAGTGCACGACCCCGCCCTTGCCGCCCGTCAGGAGGGTGCCGCCGATCACGATGCCCGCGATCGTCGTGAACAGGAGGCTGTCGCCCATTCCGACGTCGCCGACGCCCGTCCGGAGTGTCGCGAGGACGGCGGCGAGGCCGGCCGTCCCGCCCGCGACCGCGAACGAGGCGGCGCGGTAGCGACGCACGGGGACGCCCGAGAGCCGGGCGATCTCCTCACTGCCGCCGATGACGAACGCGTACCGACCGAAGCGGGTGGGCGTCTCGAGGAGCCACCCGAGCACGACGACCGCGAGCGCGATCCACACGGCGCCGGCGACCCCCAGCACGGTCCCGTTGACGAGCTGGCGGACGCCGTCGTCGAGGATGCGCGGGGGCTTCGCGCCGAAGAGGAGCAGGCCGATGCCGAGCCCGATCTGCCACGTCCCGATCGTCACGATGAACGACGGGACCTTGAGCACGGCGACCGACAGGCCCGCGAGGAGCCCGAGCGCCGCGCCGACGGCGCAGCCGAGCGGTATGGACCACAGCCCGAGGTCGAGGCCCGTGCGGTCGTTCGCGAGCGTGAGCGCGGTCACGAGCGAGACGGCCGCCATGACGCCGGGCAGGCTCAGGTCGATCCCACCCATGAGGATCACGAACGTCATCCCGACCGCGACGACGATGGGCACGGCGCTCTGCTCGGCGATGCCCCGGAGGTTGCCCGGGCTCAGGAAGACGGGATTCACGACGAGCATGACGATCGCGATGACGAGCAGGACGAGGAGCGCGGGCACGGGGACCCGCTCGGAGCTCACGAGCGCGCGCAGTCGCTCGGCCCGGCCGGAGCGCGTGTCCGTCTCGGGGACGGCCGTCGCGGCCGCACTGATGGTCTTGTCGAGGCGGGTCATGTGATCGGCCCCCCGACCTCCGACCAGATGTCCGTCAGGTCGAACCCGCTGATATCGGCCGGGTCGGGCAGCGAGGATGCCGTGTCCGGGGTGACCGCGGGCAGGGGCTTCAGATAGAAGGAGCGGTGCTCGGCGGGCTCGGAGCTCGGGTCGATCTGGCCCGTGGCGGCCGCGAGGCCGATCGCGAGGCCGAAGGCGGCCTGGGCGGCGGCCGTGGACTGCGACGTCGCGACGTAGCCGCTCGCGGGATCCTGCACGAGGTCGATCGCCTCGCTCAGTCCGTCGATGCCGGAGACCGCGATCGTCCCCTGCTGGCCGGCGTTCTTGATCGCTTCGAGCGCACCGAGCGCCATCGAGTCGTTCGCGGCCCACACCCCGCCGATCTGGCCCGGGTACTTCGTGAGGAAGGTCTGGGTGATGTCCTGCGCGGAGGTTCGCGACCACTCGGCGGTCTGGTCCTCGAGGAGCGTGATGCCCGGGTACTCCTCGAGTGCCTGCTGCAGGCCCTCGAAGCGTTCCTTCGCCGGCGGGTTGTCGAGGATGCCCTGCAGCGCGACGATCGACCCGCTCCCGCCCATGCGTTCGAAGAGCGCCTTCGCGGTCTCGTATCCCTGGGGCACGCCGTCCACCGACATGTGCGCGACCCAGTTCGGCGAGTCGCTCGTCTCCGGCGCGACCCCGTCGGGACGGTTCCACTGCGTGACGAGCCAGGCGCCCGCGTTCTCTGCCTCCTTGACGATCGACGGCACGAGCGAGGACTCGTTCGCGTCGACGTTGAGCACGACGCACTCGCCCCCCTTCGCGAGGATCGACTTGATCTGGCGGAGCTGCTTCGACGAGTCGCCGTCGCTCGCGATCCAGTGATAGTTGTCCTCGAGCCCCTGCGACGCCGCGAACGCGCGTGCCGCCGCGTCGACGGCGACGTAGTACTCGTTGTCGAGTCCGCGGCCCGACTGCACGAGCTGCACGTCCTCCGGGGCACACTGCCCGGCCTCGCCGCTCCCGCCGCCACTCGAGACGGCGTCGGCGCACGCGGTCGCGCCGAGCAGGACGGTGACGAGACCGGCCGCGACGGCGGCCACCCTGAACGAATTCCTCATTGAATCTTCCCTACGGTGCAGGTGATGCTTGGTTTCCTCGTTGAAACGTCGTCCCGTGGGACTCGCATCGTGTAAGCGCTTACTCACAAAGTCAAGCTTCGCCGATCCGAGCTTCCCTCGACGAGATCGTTCTCGACCGGGGGCGGCGAATCGGGCTAGTAAGCGCTTTCATGGACCATACGACCCCCGCACGGAACGCGCAAGCACGACTTCGGAGCGGGCCTCGGTCAGTCGCGCGCCGGACCGGTCGAGCCACGGTGCACGACGGTCGCCAGGAGCAGTGGCACCGCGGGCGGCTGCTCGCCCGCGAGCAGCGCGCGCAACACACGCCACGAGCGGTCGCCGAGCTCGGCCCGGGGACTCACGGCGGTCGTGAGCGTCGGCACCGTGTGCTGGGCGAAATCGATGTCGTCGAATCCCGTCACCGACACGTCCTCGGGCACGCGGACCCCGAGCTCACGGAGCCTCGTGAGCAGCCCGACGGCGATGAGGTCGTTGCAGCAGATGATCGCGGTGGGCTTCGTCTCGAGCGCGGCCTCCGCGTGGGCGACACCGCTCTCGATCGTCGCCGCGACATCGATGCGCGTCGCCTCGAGCCCCATGACCCGGGCCTGTTCGATCGCGCGCCACCGCTCCCGGTTCTGCCACGCGTTCGCGGAACCCGCGAGGTACACGACCCGTCGGTGCCCGAGCACGGACAGGTGGTGACACAGGCCGAGCATGGCCGAGAAGTTGTCGACCGCGACGGCGGGCAGGCCGGACTCGGGATCCACGCGGTTCACGAGCGTCACGGGCGTGGTCGCTCGGGCGAGCGTCGCGAGACCGTCGGCGTCGATGCGCGACGAGAGCAACAGGAGTCCGTCGACCTGTGACAGTCGTTCCCGGGCGATGCTGAGTTCGACGGCCGGGTCGTCCCCCGAATCGGAGATGACGAGCCGATACCCCTCGGCCGAGGCGCCGACGCTCGTCGCCTTGATGACGTCGTAGAAGTACGGGTTGCCGAGGTCGGGGACGACGACCCCTATGCTGCGATAGTGCCCCGAGGCGAGATCCCTCGCCGCTGCGAACGGCCGGTAGCCGAGGCGGCCGGCGACCTCGCGAACCCGCTCGGCGAGCACCGGGCTCACCTTCGCGTCGCCGTTCACGACGCGCGAGACGGTCGCGATCGACACCTCGGCCTCGTCGGCGACGTGCTGGATCGTGACCCGCCGGGTGGATTCTCGCGCCATTGGGGATCCTTCCGTGATTCCACAGGGAGCCTAGTCGATCAGTAAACGGTTTCCTCAGAGCCGAGGCGTCGAGACTCCCGTCGCACCGAGCGCGGTGATACGCTGCAACCGCCGCGCGCCAAATTGAGTAAGCGCTTACCCAAGGAGTTCCTATGGCAGCAACCCACACGGACATCAACCGGGTCAAGTCGTACGGTGTCGTCATCGACGGCGCGACCGAGCATCTCGACTCGGAGCCGTTCGAACGGCGAAACCCCGGGACGGGCGAGCTCGTCGCCCGCTTCGCGCGCGCCGACGAGCACGTGACCCAGCGCGGGATCGACGCCGCTCGCCGCGCGTTCGACGAGGGCGAGTGGCCGACGATCTCGGGCCAGGCCCGGTCCCGCGTGCTCTCGACGCTCGCGACGCTCATGCGACGCGACCACGAGAAGCTCGCGCGCATCGAGGCGGAGGAGACGGGCAAGCCGATCTCGACGGCCCGGGGCGACGTCGAGGGCAGCATCGGCCTCGTCGAGTACGCGGCCGCGTGCGCGCTCACGACACACGGCGACGTGCACACGAATCTCGGACCCGGATTCACGGGGCTCGTGACGCGCGAACCGTGCGGCGTCGTGGCGATGGTGACCCCGTGGAACTTCCCGCTCCTGCTCCTCATGCAGAAGCTCCCGTTCGCGCTCGCCGCCGGCTGCACGGCGGTCTGCAAGCCGTCAGAGCTCACGGCGGGCACGACCCTCGAGGTCGCATCGCTCCTCGAGGAGGCCCGCCTCCCGAGCGGCGTCTTCAACGTCGTGACCGGGCCGGGGCGCGTTGTCGGCGAGCTGCTCGCGCGCTCCCCCGAGGTGGACTTCCTGTCCTTCACCGGGAGCACGGCCGTCGGCGAGTCGATCGTCGCGGCCTCCTCGGGCACGCTCAAGCGACTCTCCCTCGAACTCGGCGGCAAGGCGGCGAGCATCGTCTTCCCCGACGCGGACCTCGAGAAGGCCGCCGACGGCGTGCTGTTCGCCGTCACGTTCAACTCCGGTGAGTGCTGCGTGTCGGGCGCCCGCCTGCTCGTGCACGAGGACATCGCGGACGAGTTCGTGGCCGTGCTCGGCCGGAAGGCCGCCGAGTTGCACGTCGGTGCGCCGCTCGACGAGGAGGCGACCGTCGGCGCGATGATCCACGAGCAGCACCTCGACGACGTGCTCGGCTTCGTCGCCGGAGCCCGCGAGGACGGCGCGACCGTCGTGTCGGGCGGTGAGCGCCTCACGGAGGGTGCCTTCGGCGACGGGTTCTACGTCGCGCCCACGATCGTCGACCACGTCGCCCCCGGCACGCGGCTGTTCTCGGAGGAGGTGTTCGGGCCGGTGCTCGCGGTGACGCGCTTCACCGACACCGACGAGGCGGTGCGCCTCGCGAACGCCGTCGACTACGGCCTCGCGAACTCGGTGTGGAGCGGCAGCATCGACACCGCCCTCGAGGTCTCCCGTCGCCTGCGCAGCGGCACGGTGTGGGTGAACACGACGATCGACGGTGCGCCGCAACTGCCCGGCGGGGGCGTCAAGCGCAGCGGCTACGGGCGCGAGATGGGCCAGGTCGGTTTCGAGGAGTTCACCGAGGTCAAGACGATCCAGATCCGCACCTCGCTCGCCTGAGGCATCGACGACACCGAGGCGAGGACGAACCGAGGCAGGACGACGAGGCGGGGCCCACCGTGCGCACGGTGGGCCCCGCCTCGTCGTCCCGCCCACGCGGACACGTGTCGAGTGCGGCGCGACGGCCGGAGCCGTCCGCCGGCCGATCACGACGTCGGGCGTCCGCGGCGGGCGGGCGGTGCCGGACGAGGTTCGTCCGGCACCGCCCGCCCGTTCGTGGCGTTCGTGGCGTTCGCGACGTTCGTGTCAGCGAGCGTCCTCGCGGATCATGTCGACCGCCTTCTCGGCGATCATCACGGTCGGCGCCTGCGTGTTCGAGCTCACGATGCGCGGCATGATCGAGGAGTCGATGACGCGCAGGCCCTCGAGGCCGTGCACCTGGAGACGCGGCGAGACGACCGAGTCGTCCGAGACGCCCATGGCGCACGTCCCGACGGGGTGGTAGGAGGTGCGGCCGAAGTTGCGCACGAACCGGACGAGCTCGTCCTTCGTGCGCACGGGACTGCCGTCGCCGATGTGCTCTTTCTTGATGTTGCGCGCCATGGAGGGCTGCGCCATGATCTCGCGGCTCTGCTCGACCCCGACGACGGCCATCTCGAGATCGCGCTCGTCGGCGAGGTAGTTCGGGTCGATGAGCGGCGCGACGGTCGGGTCGGCGGACGCGATGCGCACGGTCCCGCGGCTCCGCGGTCGCACGAAGCAGGAGTTGAGGGTCGCCCCGTAGCCGGGACGCACGGACCCGATGCCGGCCTCGACCCCGGCGGCGGGGAGGAAGTGGAACTGCAGATCCGGGGTGGCCTCGTTCGGGTCGCCGAAGCTGAAGCCGCCGGCCTCGACCACCGTCGAGGCGAGGGGACCCGAGCGGAACGCGAGGTACTCGAGGCCCGCGATCGCGGTCGCGGGACGTACCCTGTTCAGCCGGTCGAGGCTGGCGTAGTCCTTCAGCTCGTCGATGATGTCGAGATCGCAGTGGTCCTGCAGGTTCTTGCCCACACCCGGAAGTGCGTGCACCGTCTCGACCCCGGCCGCCGCGAGATCCGCGGGGTCGCCGATGCCGGAGAGCTGCAGGAGCTTGGGGGAGCCGAACGCGCCGCTCGCGACGAGGACCTCGCGTCGCGCGAGGCAGCGGTGCCGCGTGCCGTTCTCGATGACCTCGACGCCGGTGGCACGCCCGTCGGTGACGATGATGCGCGACACGGTGACGTGCGTGCGGACGACGAGGTTCGGTCGCTTGCGGGCTCCCCCACCGAGGTACGCGACGGCCGCGCTGCAGCGCCGACCGTTGTACGTCGTGGTCTGGTAGAAGCCGATGCCCTCCTGGCGGTCACCGTTGGAGTCGTTGCTGTAGGGCAGACCGAACTCCTGCCCGGCCTTCACGAAGTCCCGCGACAGCGGGTGCGGCGAGGCGAGATCGGAGACGCCGAGGGGCCCCTCCGTGCCGTGGCGCGGTCCGGCGAGTCGGTTGTTGCGCTCGGAGCGCACGAAGTACGGGCGCACATCGGCGGCCGACCAGCCCTCCGCGCCGTACTCGTTCGCCCAGCCGTCGTAGTCACCGTCGACCCCGCGCGTGAACACCTGGGCGTTGATGGATCCGCCGCCGCCGAGCACGCGCCCCTGCGCGAGCGGGATCCGCCGTCCGTTGCCGTGCTCCTGCGGAACGCTCGAGTAGCCCCACTGGAAGGGGCCGGCCGTGAGCTTCGCGAACCCGGCGGGCACGTGGATGAACGGGTGGCGATCCGAGCGTCCCGCCTCGAGGAGCAGGACGCGGACCGACGGGTCCTCGCTCAGCCGACCGGCGAGCACGCTTCCTGCCGTCCCTCCCCCGGCGATGATGTAGTCGAACGCTTGCTGGTTGGTCACGGGTTTCCTCCTCGACGCTGTCGCCACGATGCGAGTAAGCGCTTTCTCAATTTTCCGGAGCGGCACCGGGACTGTCAAGGACCACGCCCGGGACGGCCAGGCGGCGCCCCTACACTCCCCGCATGTCCCGCACCGACACGGCCTCCGTCCTCGTCCACGCGCCCCGCAGTGACGTGTTCCGCGCGCTCCTCGATCCCGACGCGCGGAGCGCGTGGCTCCCGCCGCCCGGGGCGCACGCGACGATGGAGCGCTTCGACGCGACCGACGGCGGCGGGTACCGCATGGTGCTCCGCTTCGACGAGGCGGGCGGCGGGAAGTCCACGGACGACACGGACGTCGTCGAAGCGGAGTTCGCCGAGATCGTCACCGACCGCCGGGTCGTCGAACGGATCGAGTTCGCGTCCGACGACCCGCGCTTCGCGGGAACCATGACGATGACCTGGGCACTGAGCGGGACGGAGGACCGCACGATCATCACGGTCCGGGCGACGGACGTCCCCGACGGCATCGACGCCGGCGAGCATTCACGGGCGCTCACGACCTCGCTCGAACAGCTCGCCGCGCACGTTCGCGCGGCCGCCGACGCATCCTGACGCGACGTCCGTCACCCGCGACGATGCATCCGTGCCGTCAGACGCGCCCCTCGCGTGCCGCCTCCCACAGGTCGACCCCCGCGGTCGGCGCCGTGATGAGCTCGTCGATCCGGGCGAGCTCGGCGTCGTCGAAGTCGAGTCGCCCGAGTGTGGCGACGTTCTCCTCGAGCTGCTCGACACGCGAGGCGCCGATGACGAGCGAGGTGACCCGCTCGTCGCGCAGTGCCCACGCGAGCGCGAGTTGCGCGAGCGTCTGCCCGCGTTCGGTGGCGATCGCGTCGAGCGCGCGAAGCCGTTCGACGACCTCGGGCGTGATCGTGTCGCGGTCGAGCGACGAGTCGTGCGCGGCGCGCGAGTCCGCCGGGACGCCGTTCAGGTAGCGACTCGTGAGCAGGCCCTGCGCGAGCGGGGTGAAGCCGATGACGCCGACGCCCAGCTCCCCCACCGCGTCGAGCAGACCCGTCGTCTCGATCCACCGGTTGAGCATCGAGTACGAGGGCTGGTGGATGAGGAGCGGCGTCCCCAGATCGCGCAGGATCTCGGCGGCCTCCCGCGTCCGCGCCGCGTCGTACGACGAGATGCCCACGTAGAGCGCCTTGCCCTGCTGGACCGCCGTGTGCAGCGCACCCATCGTCTCCTCGAGGGGAGTCGAGGCGTCGAGCCGGTGCGAGTAGAAGATGTCGACGTAGTCGAGACCGAGCCGTTCGAGCGACTGATCGAGCGACGCGAGCACGTACTTCCGCGATCCGCCGCCCTGACCGTAGGGTCCGGGCCACATGTCCCACCCGGCCTTCGTCGAGATGACGAGCTCGTCGCGGTACGGCGCGAAGTCCTCGCGGAGCAGCTTGCCGAAGTTGCGCTCGGCCGAGCCGTACGGCGGGCCGTAGTTGTTCGCGAGATCGTGGTGGGTGATCCCGAGATCGAATGCGCGGCGGCTGATGGCGCGCTGCGTCTCGAACGAGCGGTCGTCGCCGAAGTTGTGCCAGTAGCCGAGCGAGAGCGCCGGCAGATCGAGGCCCGACCGACCGGTGCGCCGATAGGGCATGTGCTCGTATCGGTCGTCTGCTGCGAGGTACGACATGCGGATTCCCTTCGTGGGCCGATCGAACGGGCACCGCCTCGGGCGATGACCGGGCCCCGCCGGGTATCGTCGATCGCGCCGGGCCGGGACCGACGCTATTGGACTCCGGCGGCGAGTTCCAGCATGTGGCCGACCGGGCGATTCGCCCGCCGGACACCACGACGAGCACCGAGCGCCCGCGTGGCGCCGAGCGGAGGACAGCACCGTGACGAGGCCCGACGACGACCGAGCGACGCTCTCGAACGACGAGGACGGACGGGTCCGCATCGAATTGCGCCGCACGCTCCCGATCGGCCCCGTCGACGCATGGACGTGGCTGACGGACGCCGATCGACTCGCCGAGTGGCTGCCCGACTGCCGGCTCGATCCACGCGTGGGCGGCTCGATCCGATTCGACTTCGGCGAGGACCTCGTCGCGACGGGAACGGTGCTCGTCGCGGAGCCCGCGACGGACGACGCCCCCGACGGCCGGTACGCGCACACGTGGCAGTGGGAGGGCATCGACGACTCGGTGGTCACCTGGAGCGTGTCACCGGACGGGACTGGCGCCACCGCACTCGGGCTCGTACACGACGGAGCGGACGCGGACGCCGCGACCGAGTTCGCGATCGGATGGCACGTCATGCTCGACGCGCTCGCCCTCGCGGTCGACGGCGAGGACGACGCCGTCGAGCGGGCGTGGGACCGGCTCGACGAGATCAGCGACGCGTACGGGAGCTGAGGCCCGTGCCCGGAGCGCCGTGACGGCACCCCGGGCACGAACAGACCTCAGCGGCGCCGCTTCCTCGTCGCGGGGACGGTGAAGATCGCACCGGTCGTGACGCCGACCTCGAGCTTCTCGAGCGTCACGCCGCGTGTCTCCGGCACCTGTGTGATGACGAAGAGCAGCGCGATCGCGCCGACGCCGGCGAAGATGAAGAACGCGCCCGTGATGCCGACAGCGGCGATGAGCGAGGGGAAGAAGAGCGACAGGAAGCCGTTCGTCGTCCACCCGAAGAACACCGACACGCCGATGCCGAGGCCGCGCATGTGCAGCGGGAACGCCTCGGCGAGCCACACCCAGACGGCGACGTTGAGGAACGTCTGCATCGACAGGACGAACAGCACGACGAGCGCGAGGATCACGAACGGACGGGCCGGGTTGCCCACCGGGAGGAGCATGGACGCGAAGCCGATGAGCAGGTGGGACGTCGTCGTGAGGGTGAGGCCGATGGCGAACGTCTTCCGACGGTCGACGCGGTCCATCATGTAGAGCGCGATGAACCCGCCGATGACGGCGACGATGCCGGGCGCGATGTTGGCGATGAGGGCGGCGCTCTCGTCGAAGCCCGACTCGATGAGGACGATCTGCCCGTAGTACATGATCGAGTTGATGCCCGTGAGCTGCTGGGCCATCGCGACACCGATACCGATGAACAGGATCCGAAGGAGCCACTTGTTGGTGAGCACGGCCTTGAGACCGATCTGGTGCTCCTCGCGCTCCTCGCGTGCGATCTCGAGGACCTCCTCGAGCTCGGCCTCGGCGCGGTCCGCGGGGCGCACGGTCTTGAGCACGGCGAGTGCCTGCTCGTGACGCCCCTTCTCGACGAGCCAGCGGGGTGATTCGGGCATGCGGAGCATGCCGACGAAGAGGCAGATGGCGGGGATCGCGCAGATCGCGAACATGATGCGCCACGAGTGCGCCTCGGCGTGGAAGACGTTGCCGATGATCGCGTTGATGACGAACGCGGAGAGCTGACCGATGACGATCGCGACCTCGTTGCGACCGGTGATCGAGCCGCGGATCTCGTACGGCGCGAGCTCGGCGAGGAACACCGGGACGACCGTCGAGGCACCGCCGACGGCGAGGCCGAGCATGATGCGACCGGCGATGAGGACGCCGATGCCCGGCGCGAGGACGACGAAGACGGTTCCGGCGAAGAACAGCACCGCGAGGCCGATGATCGTGGTGCGGCGACCCCAGGCGTCCGAGATGCGCCCCGCGAAGAGCGCCCCCACGGCGGCGGCGAAGACGAGTGAGCTCGTCACGACCCCCTCGGTGAGCGCCGTGAGGCCGAGTTCCGCAGCCATCGGCCGCAGGGCGCCGTTGATGACGCCCGTGTCGTAGCCGAAGAGCAGGCCGCCGAAGCAGGCGACGATCGAGATGAGGCCGAGCCGCTTGCGGTAGGCCCCCGCGACGAGCGGTGGCAACGCGATTCTGGACCCTGCCCCGGGTTCTGCTGTATTCATGTCGACTTCCTTGTCCGTGCTGGTTCCGATCTCGATCGGACCCCATACATAACTCATTCAGTGAACAAACTGTCCGGCACACGGTACGTAATCGAGATGTATCGCGCAAGGGGTGACGTCACGATCCACCGCAGGCCGACTCGCTCGCGACACGACCGGATGCCCGATTGACACCAGCGAGCGGCGATCGTATGTTGGACCGGTCCAACACGACCACGGACCACCGAGAGCGCGACGATGCGCGACCGTCTCCCGGTGACGTGTCATCACCCGTTCGGCCGCGACGAGCGCGGCCAGCACAAGGAGACCGTCATGACTGACGCCCCCCGTGACGCCCGAGAGATCGGCGTCGGACTCATCAGCGTCGGCTGGATGGGACGCCTGCACAGCCGTGCCTACACGAACGTGCCGCAGGTGTATCCCGACCTCGGCCTGCGCCCGCGACTCGTCCAGGCGGCCGACACCGCGGAGGCCGGGCGCGCCTATGCGCGCGACGTCCTCGGCTACGCCTCGACGACCGCCGACTACCACGAGGTCCTCGCGAACCCCGAGGTCGAGGTCGTGTCGATCTGTGCCCCGAACTTCCTCCACGCGGAGATCGGGATCGCGGCAGCGAAGGCCGGCAAGCCGTTCTGGATCGAGAAGCCCGTCGGCCGGGGTGAGGCCGACACGGCCGCCGTCCGCGACGCCGCGATCGAAGCGGGCGTCGCGACGACGATCGGCTTCAACTACCGCCACCCACCGGCCATCCAGCTCGCCCGCAAACTCGTCGACGAGGGCGCCCTGGGCACGATAACGAACGTGCGCGGCCGATTCTTCGGCGGCTTCAACGCCGACCCGAACGCGCCCCGTGCGTGGCGATTCGTCCGTGAACAGAGCGGCTCGGGCGTCCTGGGCGACCTCATGGGCCACCTCGTCGACCTCGTGCACTTCCTGCTCGGCCCCATCGGTGCCGTGACGGCGTCGACGGGCACGTTCATCCACGAGCGTCCCGGCGTGCCCGGCTCACCGGACGAGGGCAAGCTCCTCCCCGTCGAGAACGAGGACTACGCGAACCTGCTCATCCGCTTCGACGAGACCGCGCTCGCGAGCACGGCCCTCGGCACGCTCGATGCGTCGTGGATCGCGGTCGGCCCCAAGGCCGAGTACGCGATCGAGATCTTCGGCACGAACGGCTCGCTGCGCTGGAACTTCGAGCGCATGAACGAGCTCGAACTCGCCGTGCGCGAGGCCGACGGGTCGGTCGGCTACCGCCGCCTTCTCGCCGACGCGACGTTCCCTGAGTTCTCGCGCTTCCAGCCGAGCGCGGGCACGCCCATGGGCTACGACGACCTCAAGACGATCGAGGCGAACAAGTTCCTGCTCGCCGCGACCGGCCGCCCGTCCGACACGTCCAACATCCACGACGCACTCGCCTCGGCGCAGGTGCTCACCGCCGCCGAGGAGTCCGCCGCGTCCGGCCAGTGGGTCGCCACCCCGGTGATCGAGGGTTCGACCGCGAACATCCGCACGGGAGGCGACGCACGATGAGCACACCGAAGATCGCGACCGCCCCGATCAGCTGGGGCATCAGCGAGGTTCCCGACTGGGGATTCCAGTTCACGCCCGAGCGAGTGCTCACGGAGATGCGTGAGATCGGCTTCGGGGCGACCGAACTCGGCCCCGACGGCTTCCTGCCGCCCGAACCCGCCGCGAAGGCGGCCGAGCTCGCCCGCTTCGACATGCGGGCGATCGGGAGCTTCGTCCCCGTCGTGCTCCACGACCCTGCGAGCGACCCGCTCCCCCGCATCTCGCGCGAGCTCGACGACTACGAGGCGGCCGGCGCGGGCGTGCTCGTCGTCGCGGCGGTCACGGGCATCGACGGCTACGACGCCGCACGGCCGGTTCTCGACGAGACGCAGTGGTCGACGCTGTTCGTGAACCTCGACGCGATCCGCGAGCTCGCGGCATCCCGCGGCGTCACCGCGGCGCTCCACCCCCACGTGGGAACGGTCGTCGAGTCCGCGGACGAGGTGCAGCGCGTCGTCGACGGATCGAGCGCGCTGTTCTGCTTCGACACCGGGCACCTCATGATCGGTGGCACCGATCCGGTCGCGTTCGCGCGCACGTATGCGGCACGCATCGCCCACACGCACCTCAAGGACGTGTCGATCGAGGGCATGCAGCGCGTGAAGGGCGACGAGCTCAGCTACTTCGAGGCGATCCGCGACGACCTCCTCTACCGACCGCTCGGGCAGGGCGACGTCGACGTGCGCGCGATCGTGTCGAGCCTCGTCGACGCCGGCTACGACGGCTGGTTCGTGCTCGAACAGGACAAGGTCGTGCTCGAGGAACCGGCGCCCGGGACCGGACCGATCGAGGACGCGCGGGCATCCGTGACGTTCCTGCGCGGTGTCCTCGCCGACCTCGCCGAGCGGGGCTGACGCCGTGCCCATCGGCGTCATCGGCCTCGGACGGGTCGGCAGGATGCACGCGCGGAACCTGGCGCAGGACCCCGGGGTCGACGAGGTCGTGCTGCTCGGGCGGGACCCGGGCCGCCTCGGCCCGGCGCTCGACGACGTCCGGGCGGCCATCGCGCTCGATGCGCCCGCGTCGCTGGCCGGGGCACACGCCCCGGCCGGCGAGGCGGCCGACGTCCGGATCGGTGACGGCCTCGACAGCGAGTTGCCCGCGCTCGACGGCATCGTCATCGCGACAAACACAGCCTCGCACCCGGAGTTGACGCTGCGGGCGGCCCGCGCGGGCGTCCCCACGCTCGTCGAGAAGCCGCTCACGCTCGACCTCGAACGCCTCGAATCGCTCGCCGACGAGCTCGACCGCTTCGGAACGCCCGTCATGGTCGCGTTCCATCGCCGCTACGACCCCGCCCACCAGGAGCTGCGGCGACGCGTGCGCGCGGGCGACGCGGGGACGGTCCGTGCCGTGCACGGCATCGACCACGACCGGCTCCCCCTCTCGCCCGACTATATCCCGCACTCGGGCGGCATCTGGCGCGACCTGCTCATCCACGACTTCGACTCGATCCCGTGGGTCACGGGCCGCCGCGTCACGCGTGTGTGGGCGACGGGTGCCGTCCTCGACGCGCCCGTCCACGCGGAGCATGACGACGTCGACACCGCGAGCGCGACGCTCGTGCTCGACTCCGGGGCGATCGCGGACGTCACGGGGCTCCGTCGCAACGGCGCGGGTCAGGACGTCCGTCTCGAGGTCTTCGGGTCCCTCGACTCGTTCGGTGCGGGTCTCGACGCGCACACGCCCATCACCTCGACGGAGCCCGGCGGCACGGCGCCCGAGGCACCGCACGAGCAGTTCATCGAGCGCTTCGAACGCGCCTTCCGCGCCGAGATCGCGGCCTTCGTGCGTGTCGCGAACGGCGAGCTCGATGCCAACCTCACGCCGCCTCGAGCGGGACTCGACGCGATCCGCATCGCCCAGGCGGCCGCCGAATCGTGCAGAACGGGTCGCCCCGTCGACGTGACGACCACGACCCAGTAAGGAACGACCATGACCGAACCGCTCAAGATCGGCCTCATCGGCACCGGCCGCATCGGCCAGGTCCACGCCGCGAGCGTGGCCGCGCTGCCGGAGACGACGCTCACCTGGGTGTGCGATCCCTTCGTCGAGCAGGCCACGGCGACCGCGGCGCGGTACGGCGTCACGAACGTCACGGCCGACGCCGCCGAGGTGCTCGCCGCGCCGGACGTCGACGCGATCATCATGGCCTCGCCGACCCCCACGCACGTCGATCTGCTCTCGACCGCGATCGACGCGGGTGTCCCGGCGCTGTGCGAGAAGCCGATCGACCTCGACATCGCCCGCGTCGACGCCCTGCGGGGCAAGGCGGCCGGGTCGACCACGCCGATCGCGCTCGGCTTCAACCGACGCTTCGACCCCGACTTCGCCGAGGTCCGCCGCCGCGTGGCCGCCGGCGAGATCGGCCGGCTCGAACAGCTCTCGATCACGAGCCGCGACCCCGAGCCGCCGCCCATCGGCTACGTGGCCGTGTCGGGTGGCATCTTCCGGGACATGACGATCCACGACTTCGACATGGCGCGCTTCTTCGTGCCCGACATCGTCGAGGTGACGGCGCGCGGCGCGCACCAGTTCGATGCGGGCATCCGCGACGCGGGCGACTACGACGCCGCCGTCGTGACCCTGCGCGGTGCCGGCGGCGAACTGATCACGATCACGAACTCGCGACACAGCGTCTACGGCTACGACCAGCGCCTCGAGGCGTTCGGTGCACAGGGGCTCCTGCAGGTCTCGAACGTGAGCCCGACGACCGTCCGTGCCTTCGGCCCGAACGGTGTCGAGGGGCGCGCCGGGTACCACACGTTCTTCCTCGAACGGTATGCCGAGGCCTACCGGGCCGAGCTCGCCGCGTTCGTCCGGACGATCCGCGATGCGACGCACGAGAGCCCCGGCTTCGAGGACGGACGTGCCGCGCTCGTGCTCGCCGATGCCGCCGTGCGCTCCGCTGCCGAGGGGATCACGGTCCCCGTCGACCTGCACGCATGACGACGCCGCGGCTCGTCGCGACGTGCTGGACGAGCGCCGGTGCGGCGCTCCCCGGCGCCGCCGACCAGACGAGCCCGTACCCGGTCCTGGACAGGGTGCGGGCCGTCGCGGCCGCCGGCTGGAGCGGGCTCGGGCTCGTCCACGACGACCTCCGCCTCGCGCGCGACACGATCGGCTTCGCGGCACTTCGCGACGCGATCGGCGACGCCGGGCTGACGCACGTCGAGGTCGAGCTCGCCGAGGGCTGGTGGCGTCCCGGCGGTCGCGGAGAGCGCTGGACGCTCCTGCTCGATGCCGCGGAGGCGCTCGGGGCGACGTTCATCAAGGCGGGAACCGACATGGGGCCGCCGATCGACGACCTCGGTCCCCTCGTCACCCCGCTCCGCGCACTCGCCGTCGAGGCCGCCGACCGCGGTACCCGTGTCGCGCTCGAGCCTCTCCCCTTCTCGATGATCGAGACGGTACCTCGTGGAGCAGAACTCGTCGAGCTCGTCGGGCATCCCGCGGCAGGGCTCGTCATCGACTTCTGGCACGTGTTCCGCGCGGGGACCTCGCTCGTGGACCTCACGGCGACCATGCCGCCCGAGCGCGTCTTCGGAGTGGAGCTGTGCGACGCCGAGGCCGAGCCGATCGGGACGCTCTTCGAGGACACCCGCGATCGTCGGCGCCTGCTCGGCGAGGGCGTGCAGGACGTCACGGGATTCATCGGCGCGATGCGCAGCCTCGGCTTCGACGGCCCGTGGGGCGTCGAGATCCTCTCCGACGCCCATCGCGCGCTCCCGCTCGATGCCGCGCTCCGCTCGGCGTACGCCTCCGGGGTCCACGCGTTCGAGCGCGTCCCCGACTGACGGCACCGCCCGTGGACGGCGAACGGGCCGGGAAGCACTCGCTTCCCGGCCCGTTCGCCGTCACGCGTTCGTGTCGGTGCCGTTCCGCGTCCGGCACCGACGGCTCGCACACCGACGGTTCAGGCCTCGACGGGGAGGTCCCGCGGCGGTTCGTCGACGACGACCCCCGGGAGCTCGGCGTGATTCGGCGGAACGGCCTCGAACGTTGCGACCGCGTGGGCTCCCCACGCGACGGCTCGACGCATCGCGGCCGCGAGCGTGTCGACGTCGGCCTCGCCGTCCAGATCGGCGACGAAGCCCGCGAGCGCGGCATCACCCGCGCCGGTCGTGTTGACGACCTCGACGCGCGGCGGCCTGCCCCAGAGGCTGCCGTCGGCCGTGACGTGGACGGCACCCGAACCACCGAGACTCGCGAGCACCGCCACAGCGCCGCGATCGACGAGTTCCCGCGCCGCGTCCACCGCCTCCCCCACCGTCGTCACGGGGCGGCCGACGGCGTCGGCGAGTTCGGCGGCGTTCGGCTTCACGAGATCGGGCGCGGCGCCGGCCTCGAGCCACGCCCGGAGGGTCGGCCCGCCGGAGTCGAGACACACGCGTGCGCCGACGGCCCGCGCCCCGGCGACGAGTGCGCGCGGATCCTGCCCGCCCGTCCCGTCGGCGCGAGCCGGAATGCTCCCCGCCACGACGAGCCAGTGCGCTCGCCGCTCCTGCACGGCGGCGATCGTCGCCGCCACGATGCCGTCCCACTCGTCGGCCGGCATGGGTCGCGCGTGCTCGTTGACGTTCATGGTGCTGCCCGATCGCGACACGACGACCGTGTTGACCCGGGTCGGGCGCGTGGTCGGGACGATGCGGTAGAGCCGCTCCTCGACGAGCAGGTGGTGCTCCCGCTCGGCGAGCGGGGTCACCGCGAGCGCGCCGCCGCCGACGCGCGCCAGATTCCGGGCGACGTTGACGCCCTTGCCGGACAGGAACCAGCGCACGTCTCGCGCGCGGTTGACCTCGTCCGGCAGGACCGCGTCGACGACGTAGAGCCGGTCGATCGCGGGCGACGGCGTGAGCGTCACGACGCGCGCCCGAGGACGGACGATTCCGTCCTCGGGGCGGGTCGAGGGCCCCGTGGAGGCGATGACCGTCACGGGTTCACACCGCGGCGAGCTGCTGCGCGACCGCGTCCGCGACGCGTTCGGGCGAGAGCCCGTACTTGTCGAGCAGGAAGTCGTTCGGCGCGGACTCGGACCAGCGGTCCTCGAGCCCGACCCGCACGAGCCGGGGTCCGCCGCGCTCGGCGAGGATCTCGCTCACGAGCCCACCGAGCCCGCCGATACGGCTGTGCTCCTCGACGGTCACGACGAGCGATGCGTCCCCGACGAGCCCGAGGAACGCGTCGACGTCGAGCGGCTTGAGCGTGGGCAGGTGCACGTGCGTCGCGGACACGCCGCGCTCGGCGAGCAGGCGAACGGCCTCGGCCGTGCGCGAGGTCTGCACGCCCGTCGACACGATCGTCACGTCGCCGCCCTCGGTCAGGAGTCGAGGCGTCCCGGGCTCGAAGGCGTAGCTCTCGTCGAAGACGGGCGCGACGGGGTCCCGTGCGACACGGACGTAGAGCGGGCCGTCGAACTCGGCCGCCCAGCGGAACACCGCCTCGGCCTCGAACTCGTCCGCCGGGGCGAGCACGGTCATGTAGGGCATGGCCCGCATGATCGCGAAGTCCTCGATGTCCTGGTGGGTCTTCCCCGCCGAACCGTTCAACAGGCCGCTGTAGGCCGCCGCAACCCGCACGGGTGCGCGCGTCTGCGACACGAGCATGCGGATCTGGTCGAGTGCGCGGTTCGTGAGGAACACGCCGAACGTCGAGAGCCAGGGCCGGTAGCCGAGGGTCGAGAGCCCCACGGCCATGCCGACCATGTTCTGCTCGGCGATGCCGACCTGCACGAACGCGTCCGGCACGGCCGTGGCGACGAGGTCGGACCGCGTCGACGTCGCGAGGTCACCGTCGAGGACGACGACCCGGTCGTCGCTCGCCGCGAGCTCGGCGAGGGTCTCGCCCCACACCACGCGCTGTGCCTTCATCGTGCGTCCTCCGTCGTTCCGAGCAGCTCCGTGCGGGCGAGGTCCAGTTGCTCGTCCGTCGCGACGCCGTTGTGCCACTTGTAGGTGCCCTCCGTGAAGGAGATGCCGCGCCCCTTGCGCGTGTTCGCGATGATGACCGTCGGGCGCCCGGAGACGCCGCGGTCGTCCGTGACGCGGTCGAAGGCGCCGAGGATCGCGTCGAAGTCGTGCCCGTCGATCGAGAGGGCGTTCCAGCCGAATCCGGTGAACACGCGCTCGAGGTCGACGTGCCCGACCGGCTCGCTGCGATCGAAGCGGTCGTCGGGGCCGGCGGGCCAGCCGTACTGCTGGAGCCCGTTGAGGTCGATGATGAGCGTCAGGTTGTCGAGGCCGAAGCGCGGGGCCGAGAGCACCGTCTCCCACACCATGCCCTCCTCGATCTCGCCGTCGCCCACCATGACCCACGTGTGGAAGTCACGTCCGAGCTTCTTCGCACCGAGGGCGATCCCCGCGCCGAACGCGAGCCCCTGGCCGAGCGAGCCGGTCGAGGCGTCGACGCCCGGCGTGAGCAGCATGTCGGGGTGGCCCTGCAGGCGCGAGTCGCCGTGGTCGAACGTCGCGAGCTCCTCCTCCGGGAAGTAGCCGCGCAGCGCGAGCACCGAGTAGAGGCCGATGGCCGAGTGCCCCTTGGAGAGGATGAAGCGGTCGCGGTCGGTCTTCTTCGGGTCGGCGGGATCGATGTCGAGCTCGGCGAAGTAGAGCGCGACGAGCAGATCGGTCGCCGAGAGGGGCCCACCGATGTGGCCCGCCTTGCTCGAGGTCACCGTCTCGATGATGCGCCATCGGGCGCGCCGCGCGACGGCGGCGAGCTCCTCCGGCGAGGGCCGTGATGTGGTCGCGGTCATGTCGTTCCTTCGTTGGTCGAGTGCATCGGAGACCAATATATCGCCTAACGGACTGTTTGTCCATTCAATGAGATGAAACGGTATTCACACTCATTGTCCACTCCATGAGAGAGTGTCACCGTGAACAACGATGCGCCAGCACGGGCGAGACTCGAGATCCTCGACAAGGCCGACGCGGTCCTCCGCCACCTCGGCGAGGCCGGCGAATCGAGCGCCACGAGCATCGCGAACGCGGTCGACGAGCCCACCTCCTCCACCTACCGGATCCTGTCGAACCTCCAGCTCCTCGGCTGGATCGAGTCGGGCAGCCGACGCGGAACGTTCCGCCTCGGCCTCGACTTCCTCCGCGTCGGCAGCGTCGTGGAAGACCGCCTGAGCGTCCGCGAGGCGGCCGTACCCGAACTGCGGAAGCTCCTCGCCGAGACCGGCGCCACGAGCTTCCTGTGCCTTCGCGCCGACGACCGCGCCGTGTGCGTCGAACGCTTCGAGGGCTCCGACGTCCGGAGCCTCGCACTGGCCCTCGGCAAGTCCCTCGAACTCCATCACGGCGCGGCCCCGAGGGCCATCCTCGCCTTCCTGCCCGCGGCGGAGCGGACGGCGCTCATCGCACAGCTCACACGCAACGGCACCGAACGACGCGAGCTCACCGCCCTGATCGACGAGATCCGCGAATCGGGCACGGCGCTCTCGGACGGCGACGTCACCCCCGGCATCGCGGCCGTGGGGGCACCGATCTTCAACCACCGCGGCGAGGTCGAGGCCGCGCTCTCGATCAGCGGTGTGCGCGGACGCCTGCTCGACCCCGCGCTCAACACGCGCACGCGTGTCCTGGACGCGGCGGCACGCGTGAGCGACGCGCTGGGGTTCGAACCGGCGCGCGCGTCGGGGGGCGGCGAGGCGGCATGAGCGCCACGAAACCCACGCGCGTCCTCGCGAACGCGAAGGACCTGCTCGATGCCCTGGCCGAGCGCGGCGCACTGAGCCCTGCCGAGATCGCCGAGGCGATCGACGTCCCCCGCCCGACCGTCTACCGGCTCGCCGCGGGGCTCGAGGCCGTCGACCTCGTGCGGCCGTCGAACGACGGGCGGATCAACCTCAGCAAGCGCTGGCTGCGCCTCGCCGACGCGAGTCGCGCCGGCATGCGCGAGTGGCGCGACGGGCGAGCGGCACTCGACCGGATCGCCGAGGACACGGGACAGACGGCGTTCCTGAGCGTGCCCCGCGGCACTCACGCGGTGTGCATCGACTGGGCCCCGGGGCGCGGACTCGACGTCCTCATCCTCCGCCCCGGCCGCACGCTCCCGCTGCACGCGGGCGCCGCGGGGCGCGCGTTCCTCGCATTCCGGAGCGACGACGAGGTCGAGCACTACCTGACGAACGCCCCGTTCGAGGCCCTCACCCCGACGACCCTCACGACGGCGGACGAGCTCAGGGCGGATGTCGCACGCACGCGGGACACCGGACATTCAACCTCGGACGAGGACGTCACGGTGGGCATCGGCGCGATCGGCGTGCCCGTGCGCGACGCCGAGGGGACCACGGTCGGCTGCCTATCCGTCGGTGGCCTCGCCGAGGACATCCGCTCCTCGGTGGACGAGTTGGCCGGGGTGCTCCGCGGCGAAGCGGCACTGCTGCCCGCTCGCGTCGACTGAGCCACGATCGGGCGTCGATGGTCTGGCGGGCACCTCACCACGAACCACAGATTATCGCAACGTGGACAGCTCGTCCATTGTCCGATACGATCTGTTGGTCGCGTCGTTCGATGCAGAAGGGACCCCGCATGACGAATCCGCAGATCCTCGCCGCCGGCGAATGGAAGACCGTCACGCCCGAGCTGGCCGGCTGGGAGTACGTGTCGTTCGAGGTGCTCGAGCCCGGCGACGAGACCGTCGAGTTCGCCGCGGACGGCGCGGAGCGCGCATTCATCCCCCTCTCGGGGACGGTGTCGGCGACGGTTGACGACGCCGAGTACACCTTCGGCGGTCGCGAGAACGTGTTCGCCGGCCTCGCCCACCTGCTCTACGTCCCGCGCGACACGCGCGTCGAGCTGACCGCGAGCCCCGGCGCGCAGATCGCCGTCGCCGCGGCCCCCGCCACGACGAAGCACGAGGTCGTGCTCGTCACGCCCGAGGACCTACCGGTCGAGGCCCGCGGCGGTGGCAACGCCTCGCGCCAGGTCTCGACCCTCATGCCGCCCTCGTTCCCCGCCGACCGCCTCCACGTCGTCGAGGTGTGGACACCCGGTGGCAACTGGTCGAGCTTCCCGCCCCACAAGCACGAGCACGACCACGCCGGGGAGGCCCAGCTCGAGGAGACCTACTACTACCGACTCCGGGATCCCGAGAACGGCTGGGCCCTCCAGCGCGTCTACGGCCCGGAGCGCGACTTCGAGCTCGACGAGCCCGTGCGCGACGGCGACATCTGCCTCATCCCCTGGGGCTACCACACGACCGTCGCGGCCCACGGCCACGACCTCTACTACCTCAACGTGCTCGCCGGCCCCGCACCGGAGCGCACGCTGCAGGCCCACCAGGACCCGAGCCTCGCCGCGCTCGCCGACGACTGGGCGGAGTCGGGCATCGACCCGCGCGTCCCCTTCGTCCCGGCGCGCCCCTGATCCATCCATCGAGAAAGACACAGACACTGCAATGACGCACAACGAATCCACCGTCCGCCTCACCGTCGGCCAGGCCGTCATCCGATTCCTCGGCGCACAGTACGTCGAACGCGACGGCGTGACCGAGAAGTTCTTCGGCGGCGCCTTCGGCATCTTCGGCCACGGCAACGTTGCGGGCATCGGCCAGGCGATGCTCCAGTACCAGGACGAGTTCCCGTACTACCAGGGCCGCAACGAGCAGGGCATGGTGCACATCGCCACCGGCTACGCGAAGATGCGCAATCGCCTCGGCGCGCTCGCCGTCAGCACGTCCATCGGTCCGGGCGCGACGAACATGGTCACGGGCGCGGGGACGGCGACCGTCAACCACCTCCCCGTGCTGCTCCTCCCGGCCGACGTGTTCGCGACGCGCAGCACGGGCGCCGTGCTGCAGCAGCAGGAGATGCCCTACGCCGCCGACATCACCGCGAACGACGCGTTCCGTGCCGTGAGTCGCTTCTTCGACCGCATCTGGCGGCCCGAACAGCTCGCGCCGTCGCTGCTCGAGGCGATGCGCGTGCTCACGAGCCCGGCGGACACGGGCGCCGTGACGATCGCGCTCCCCCAGGACGTGCAGGCCGAGGCCTACGACTTCCCCGCCTCGCTGTTCCGCGACCGCGTGTGGCACATCGCCCGCAACCGCGCCGACCGCGCGGCCCTGCGGCGCGCCGCCGAGCTCATCCGCGGCGCCTCGAAGCCGATCATCATCGCGGGCGGCGGCGTCATCTACTCGGACGCGACGGACGCGCTCGTGCGCTTCGCCGAGTCCACCGGCATCGGTGTCGGCGTGACCCAGGCCGGCAAGGCGTCCTTCCCGCACACCCACGAGCTCGCACTCGGCGCGCTCGGCGCGTCGGGCTCGGTGTACGCGAACGCGCCCGCGGGCGAGGCCGACGTCGTGATCGGTATCGGCACGCGCTACACCGACTTCACGACGGCCTCGAACACGCTGTTCCGCAACCCCGACGTGGCGTTCGTGAACATCAACGTCGCCGAGATCGACGCGTTCAAGGAGGCCGCGACGCCGCTCCTCGGCGATGCGCGCGAGACGCTCGACGAGTTGCTCGAACTGCTCGGCGACTGGTCGGTCGCCCCCGAGGTGCGCGCGGCGACGACCGAGTCGGCGTCCGCGTGGCGCAGCGAGATCGACCGCATCATCGAGCTCGACGACAGCCCCACGCTCTCGCAGGCGCAGATGCTCGGCATCCTCAACGACGCCGCGGGTGAGCGCGACGTCGTCGTGAACGCCGCGGGCTCGATGCCCGGTGATCTGCACCGCCTGTGGCGGCCCGGCAGCACGAAGGGCTACGACATCGAGTACGGCAACTCGTGCATGGGCTACGAGATCCCCGGCGCGATCGGCAACGGCCTCGCCGACCGCACACGGCACGTGTTCGGCCTCATCGGTGACGGCACGTTCCTCATGCTCTCGCAGGAGATCATGACGGCCGTGCAGGAGCACCTGAAGATCACGTTCGTCGTGGTCGACAACTCTGGCTACGGCTCGATCGCGGCGCTCTCGGAGACGCGCGGCTCGCAGGAGTTCGGCACGCGCTTCCGCGAGCGCGGCGAGGGCCTCCGCCACGACGGCGCACGCATCGACGTCGACTTCCCCGCGAACGCGGCGAGCTACGGCGCGAAGGTGTGGACGGCCGACACGGCCGACACGTTCCGCGCGGCGCTCGAGGAGGCGAAGGCGTACGACGGCACGAGTGTCGTGTACGTGCGCGTCGACGCACAGGGCCGCTTCGGCGGCTCGGGCGCGTGGTGGGACGTGCCCGTCTCGGAGGTGTCGGAGCTCGAGTCGACGCAGCGCGCCCGCGCGGAGTACGACGAGGAGAAGGCGAACCAGCACCTCTACCTCTGACCCCCTCCGACCTCTTCCCGAACAAAGCCGGGTTGTTGCTACCGGGCCCGCGGCCCGGTAGCAACAACCCGGCTTTTTGCGCTGCGGGTGGCCTCGATTCGCGCACTCGCGGGTTCACATGTCCGCAGGCTCGCATTCGGGGGTCGCGGCCTTCGAGGCGCGGTGCGTTTCGTGTGCCTCGTCGACTCAGGCCGGGGCGTCGTCCTGTGCGTCCTCCCCCGCGGCGTTCCGGCTCGTCGACCGGTCGGTCGCGGCGCCCTGTGCGGCGTGCCGCCGCGCGTGGGCCACCGCGTCCGGCAGTTCGTCGAAGAGGTGGTTCTGGTGTCGGAGCGAGCCGAGCACGCCGATCCGCCGGAAGAGGTCCTCGTGCGCCGGGCGGACGCCCTTCAGCAGGACCGTGATCCCCCGCCGTTCGAGCGCCCGGACGATGTCCGCGAGCGCGTGCGCACCCGTCGCGTCGACGTGTTCGATCCGGGACGCCCGCAGGATCACGACGGCGACCCCGTCGAGCCCCGTGACCCGCTCGAAGACCCGCTCGGCCGACGCGAAGATGAGTGGCCCGTCGAGGCGCACGAGCGCGATCCGTTCGTCGCCCGACTCGTGCTCTCCCGGAAGGGGTTCGAGCACCGCGGCGGTACCGCCCGCCATGTTGCGGATCGCCACGACACCCGCGAACACGACACCGATCGCGACCGCGATCACGAGGTCGAAGGCGACCGTGACGAGCGCCGTCAGCACGAACGCGATCGCGTCGGCCCGCGTCGATCGGAGGATCGACCGCACGGTTCCGGCGTGCACCATGCGCCACGCCGTGAGCATGAGGACACCCGCGAGCCCCGCGAGCGGGATCATGCCGACGGGGCCGGCGACCGCGAGAACGACGAGGAGCAGGACCCCGGCATGGACGATCGCGGCGAGCCGGGTTCGCGCACCGGAGCGGACGTTCACCGCGGTCCGGGCGATGGCACCGGTCGCGGGCATACCGCCGAACACGCCGGATCCGATCGAAGCGATCCCCTGCCCGACGAGCTCGCGGTCCGCATCGAACCGGCCGGTGTCCTCGAGCGACCCGGCGACGCGTGCCGAGAGCAGGGATTCGATGGCGGCGAGCGCCGCGACCGTCAGCACGGCCCCCGCGAGGCCCGGCAACGCACTGATCGGGACGTCGGGCAGGCTCGGCGCGGGGAGCGCGCTCGGTAGGGCACCGATCACGGCGAGCGGCGTCGCGACGAACGCGCACAGGAGCGTCACGAGGACGACACCGACGATCGATCCCGGCACGGCCGGCTGCAGCCGCTGCGCGAGCACCATGCACGCGATGACCACGAGTGCCGCCCCGACCGCCCAGGGCACGTAACCCCAGTCCGCCTCGACGAGCGACTGCACCGCCGCGACGAGGGCGTTTGAGCTGTGTGCCCCGGCCGACGCCTGCGTCGCGCTCGTGAGCAACGGGATCTGCTGCAGGAAGATGATGATCGCGATCCCGAGCGTGAACCCCTCGATGACGGGCCACGGGATCACACTCACGGCGCGTCCGAGCCGGAGGACACCCGCGAGGAGCACGACGAGCCCCGCGAGGATGCTGACGAGCGCGACCGTCTGCGGCCCGTGTGCCGCGACGATCGGCACGAGGACGACGACCATGGCGCCGGTCGGCCCCGAGACCTGCACGTTCGAGCCACCGAACACGGCGGCGAGCACGCCCGCGACGATGGCCGTGACGAGCCCCTGCTCGGCCGTGAGACCGGAGCTCACGCCGAAACCGAGTGCGAGCGGGAGGGCGACGATGCCGACGGTGACACCGGCGAGGAGGTCGCGTCGCCAGGTGCGGCGTACGTCTCGGTAGTCGGCCCGCGACGGGAGCAGCGACCGCACGGCGCCGCCGAGCCGATCGCCGAGCGAGGCCGTGGTCACGATTGCACCGGCTCCGCCGGGGCGAGTTCGCGCGCCTCGTCGAGGCGTTCGCCGTCCTCGGCGAGGATCGCGACGAGGAGGGTCCGGGCGACGGCGAGCATGTCGGCGGTCTCGGGGTGCGCGAGGCGGTAGTACACGGTGCTCCCGCGGCGCTCAGAGTCCACGAGCCGATAGCGCCGCAGCACCGCGAGGTGCTGCGAGAGGTGCGACGCCTCGAGCCCCGTCTCCTCGATCATGCTCGAGACGGCGACCTCGGGCGACGCCGAGAGCAGCTCGAGGATGCGGATGCGGAACGGGTGGGCGAGCCCCTTGAACAGGTTCGCCTTGATCTCGTAGATCGGGCTCCCGCGACGAATTGGCGACATGATGAAACCATCATATCGAGGGGCGCCGCCCGCGCCAGCGTCCGGCGACCACAGCCCTCGCGAAACGGGCACTCATGGGATCGCGCGCCCCGGCAACCGCGAAAAAGCCGGGTTGTTGCTACCTGGCCCGCGGCCCGGTAGCAACAACCCGGCTTTTTTGTGGCGGGAGGGGCGGCAGGGGTGTCAGGGGCAGGGGGTGTCAAGCGGGTGGGGCCCAGAGCGACTCGATCGGGATCGTCGCGCCGAGGACGTTCTCGGCCGCTCGGTGCCCCGAGCACAGGGCACCCGTGACGGTCGCGGGATCATCCGTCCACGTCGCCTCCCCCGCGAGGTGCAGCACGCCCTCGATGGGCGTCGCGAGCGCATCGTGGTCGGCCGTCGTCGAGCCCAGCGTCATGTAGGCGTACGAGCCCCGCGCGAACGGGTCACCGCGCCAATCGGACCGCTCGACCGCGATCGGCGACGTCACGCGGTCGCCGTAGATGCCGCGCAACTGCTCGAGGATCGACGACACGATGCGTTCGTCGTCCCAGCCACGCGTCGCGACCGCCGCGGAACCGGCCGCGAACGTGAGGAGCGTCGGCGTCCCGTCGAGGCGGGTCAGGTCGTACCAGGAGTGCCACCAGCGCGCCGCGGGGCCCTGCCTGCGGACGACGTAGACGTCGTCGTCCCAGAACCGGTGCTCGAAGCGCAGCACGATCTTCTCGAAGTCGTTCATGGTGAGCCGGTCGAGCGCTCCCGCGACGGGCTCCGGCAGGGGCGGCTCGATCGTGAACGATCCGGACCGCAGCACACCGACGGGCACCGTCACGATGCACGTGTCGGCGCTCAGTTCGGCCGCGCCGAGCTGCACCACAACGCCCGTTCCCGTCCACGTCACCCGGGTCACGATCGCTCCGAGTCGCACGTCGAGATCCCGCGCGAGGTGTTCGGGAAGCCGATCGTAGCCGTCGGGGAACACGACCTCGTCGCCCTCGATGAGATCGTCGTCGAGTCCGTGGGCGGCGAGGTCCTCGATCCACGCGCCGTACTGCTCTTCGGCGCGGTGTTCGAGGTACTCCCGAGCGCGCTCGGCCCGCTCGTCGTCCCAGTCCTGTGCCGCGAGCGCCTCCTCGGCGACCTCGCGGTAGGAGGCCGTCGGTGCCGATCGGGCGATGATCGGGACGAGTGCCTCGTCGATCGCGTGGACGTCCGCCGCGAACGCGGCCGCCTCGGCGTCGCTCAATCGCGTGCCGTCGGGGTCGTGGAGCGCGATCGGCCGCCCGTCGGGCTGGTACCCGCCGACCGTGAACTCGACGGTGCGCATGCCGAACGCGGCAGCGGCGGCCGCGACGGGATTGTCGGTGATGCCGTGGATCCACGATGCCCCGAGGTCGGTCATGTGGCCGTCGGACCGATCCGTCCAGACGCGGCCACCGACGCGATCCCGTGCCTCGAGGATGACGACCCGGCGCCCCGCGCGATGCAACAGTCGCGCGGCCGTCAGGCCGGCGACCCCGGCCCCCACCACGATCGTGTCGACGTGCTCCATGTGCGATTCCCGTCTTCCGCGCGCCCGCGCTCCGGCGGAGCGACGACGCGGCGCAGTCCCGACGCTACCGCGCGGCACCGTGACCGCGCGCTCACACGACGAGGACGGGAACGCCCTCCTGCACGACCGCCGCGAACACCGTGACACCCCACACGATCCCGACGACGACACCGTCGCGGACTCGGAGCGGCACCGCCGCGTGCACCGTCCGGTCGTCGTGGGCGCCGAAGCCCCGGGCCTCCATCGCGACCGTGAGTTCGTCGGCGTGCCGGAAGGCGGCCATGAGCACCGGCACCGCGAGCCCCGCGCCGAGCCGCGCGGACCGGAGGCGGGATCCGCGCGTGCGCAATCGCACGAGCGTCCGCGCGGTCGCGAGGTCCCGGCGCATGAGGACCGCGAATCGACCACCGAGCCCGATGACGTCGAGGAGGCGGTAGGGCACGCGGAACCGGTCGATGAGGGTGTCGGCGAGCACGTCCCAGCGGATGAATGCGGCGATCGCGATGGCGAGGGTCATGATCGACACGATCCGCAGCGCGCTGCGCAGGGCGACGAGGGCGGTGTCGACGGGTGGGTGGAACGGGAGCCACGTGACGACGGCGGACGACTCGGCGGGCTCGGCCGGGATCGCGAACGCGAAGCCGGTCCAAAGGACGAACGTGCCGAGCAGGGTCGCGACGAGGAGCCCTCCCGCGAAGCGGGGGCCGCGTGCCGCCGCGACGACGAGCCCGACCGCGATCGCGGCGAGCCCGATGCCGACGCCCTCGGTGAGGAGCGTCGCGACGATCGCGGGCAGCGGCAGGATCACGAGCGCGAGCGGATGCACCGCGCCCGCCGCACGTGGCACCGCGCGCGAACGGCCCGCATCTGGCCTGTCGGTGCGCGTCGCGCGGGCGGTCATCGCGTCGCCTCGCGGATCGTGCCGTCGTGGATCTCCAGGTGACGGGTGGCGAGGTCCGCGAAGGTCGCGGGGTCGTGGGACACGATCACCGTCGCGCGGCGTTCGGCCCCGTCGGCGACGAGTCGGCGCACGTGCTCGGCCCCCGCGAGGTCCTGTGCGCTCGTGGGCTCGTCGACCAGGACGAGCTCGGGCTCGGCGGCGACGGCGAGCGTGACGGCGAGGCGCTGGCGCTGGCCCCCCGAGAGGCGCAGCGGGTGCTGCTCCTCGAGCCCCGCGAGTCCGGCACGTTCGAGGAGTTCGGCGACTGCGTCGGGACGTTCCGCGAGATCGACGCGGCCGCGCCCGAGGGCGCTGCGCACCTCCTCGCGCACGGTGGTTGTGACGAGCAGATGGGACTGCTGCACGAGTAGGTGACATCTGATCTGGCTTGCCCGGGAGGGCGGCCTGGAAGGATGTTGCTGTGCCTAAGCCCTACCCGTCCGAGTTCCGTGACGACGTGGTGCGCGTCGCGAGGAACCGTGAGCCCGGAGTGACGATCGAGCAGGTCGCGAAAGACTTCGGGGTCCACCCGATGACGCTGCAGAAGTGGTTGCGTCGTGCCGACATCGACGAGGGCGCCAAGCCCGGGCAGACCCGGTCGGAGGCAGCCGAGATCCGTGAGCTGCGCAAGCGGAACCGGCTCTTGGAGCAGGAGAACGAGGTTCTGCGCCGCGCGGCGGCGTATCTGTCGCAGGCGAACCTGCCGGGAAAAGGTGGTACCCGCTCGTGACGGAGCTCGCCGACGCAGGGATCCCTGTGACGGTGACGTGCCGGGTGCTCAAGCTCTCCCGTCAGCCCTACTACCGTTGGCTGGCTTCCCCCATCACCCCGAGCGAGGTGGTCGAGGCGTATCGCGCGAACGCGCTGTTCGACGCCCACCAGGAAGACCCCGAGTTCGGGCACCGACTGCTCGCCGATGAGGCCCGTGACGCGGGTGAGGCAATGTCGGACCGGACCGCGTGGCGGATCGCGTCGAGCAACGGCTGGTGGTCCGTGTTCGGCAAGCCCAAGCGCGGCAAGGCCCGCAAGCCGGGGCCGGCCGTGCACGACGATCTCTGCGCCGTCATCGACGAGGACGGCAGGGTGCGGCACGAGTTCACAGCCGAGGCGCCGAACGAACTCTGGCTCACGGACATCACGGAGCACAAGACCGCAGAGGGCAAGCTCTACCTCTGCGCGATCAAGGACGTGTTCAGCGGCCGGATCGTGGGCTACTCGATCAACTCGAGAATGAAGTCGCGTCTGGCCGTCCAGGCGCTCGAGAACGCCGCCTTGATGCGCGGCGACGTCGCCGGCTGCGTGGTGCACAGCGACAGGGGCAGTCAATTCCGCAGCCGGAAGTTCCTGTGCGCTCTGACCCGCCACCGCATGGTCGGGAGCATGGGCAGAGTCGGGTCGAGCGGGGACAACGCGGCCATGTAATCGTTCTTCGCGCTGCTGCAGAAGAACGTCCTCGACCGCCGCACCTGGACCACCCGCGACCAGCTGCGGATCGCGATCGTCACCTGGATCGAACGGACCTACCACCGCCGCCGCAGACAGGCACGCCTGGGCCGTTTGACGCCCATCGAGTTCGAGACCATCATGAACACGACCGTCGCGCTGGCGGCGTGACTAGGAACTGTCACCTACTCGTGCAGCAGTCCCCGGCGGTATGAGTTCAAGCGGGACGCAGAAGCCATCTCCCCCGAGGTCTTGGCCGCTTTGCCGGCTCTTCCCAGATGAGGGTGTAGGTCGGCCGGGCGCATCGGTCCGCAGATAGACGTCGAGGTCTCCCGACGATGGAGGTTCCTACGCCATCCATCCGAAAGACCTCGACGTGTCCGACGCTACCCCGCCTGCCGGCTTCGGCCGCCCTGACCTGACCGCCTTCGCGTTTTATCCCAATCGACTCTGATCGGGTCTGCTGATCCTCTCGACGAGAACGCAGCGACATCACAGCCACCCAAACCCGACCGTCCGGGAAGCCGGGGCACGTCGCATGGCCTGTGCTGCGGGCGTGTCGAGTGGGTCGTCCAGGGGCGACGCAGGAGCGTCGACGCAACGTGCTGAGAGGTGGTTCTAAGGCATGGCGATAGGTCAGGAACGGCGTCGCTCCCTGCGCAGGAGGGAGCGCAGAGTCTCGGCGTTCGCGTAGCCGACCCGTAGCGCGATCTCGGCGGAGGTGAGGTCCGTGGTTGCTGAGAGGTGCCGAGCTCGTTCGATGCGAAGCCGTTGGACGAAGCCGAGCGGAGTGAGGTTGAGCGCCGCACGGACTCGTCGTTCGAGGGTGCGCCGGCTGGTGCCGAGCGACTGCGCGACGAAGGCGACGTTGAACGGTTCGTCCAGGCGGGCGCGCACGAAGCGTTCGAACTCGACGACGATCGGGTCCTCGTGCCGGAGATGTTCGTAGGCGACGAAGGCCGCCTGCGACGGGCGCTCGTCGATGAGGAGGAGCTTGGCGACATGTTGGGCCAGGTCGGGGCTGATCGATCGCACGAGTGAGAGCGCGAGGTCGATGTGGGCGAACGCGGCGCCGGCGGTGACGAGGTTCCCGTCGACCACGACCATGGTGTCGAGATCGAGGGCGACGGTCGGATAGCGCTTCAGGAACTCCGGCCCCAGGAACCAGCTGGTCGTCGCCCGCCGATGATGCATCCGACCGGTCTCGGCGACAGCGAACACGCCGGTGCACGCCGCGGCGATCCGGGTGGTCGCCTCGTCGAGGCGCCCGAGCGAGGCGATGACCGAACGAGCATCTCGGCTCTGGAGGGCGTCGTTGGTAGCGGCGGCCGTAAGGGTTCCAAGCGCAGGGACGACGACCACGTCGAACTCTCCGGACTCCGACAGCGGTTGGTCCACCGACAGGGTCATCGATGACGTCGTGGTCACTCGCCGTTTCGGTCCGAGGATGGCGAGTTCGATCGGGTCGATCCGCGGGTCGACCTCGCCGCGGGCTCCCTCGGCCACCCGCACGATGTCGAGGATCGACGCGATAGCCGAACCGAAGCAGCCGTCAATCGCGATGAGTCCGATACGCATGACGTAAACAATAGCAATACTGTCGTATACGCCACTCCCCACCGGCCCTTGCTCGTCATACGCTGAACTCGTCCCACGAAGAACCACGACCTCAAGGAGAGTCCCTCATGTCCACACCCGCATCACTTCCGTATGCCTTCGTCGCCAAGATCGTCGCGGCCGATGGACAGCACGACGCGCTCGCCGATCTGCTCGCCGGCGCTGTCGAACTCGCCAACGAAGAAGTAGGAACGATCGTCTGGTTCGCGGTCAGGACCCACGCCGACACTTTCTGGATCTTCGATGCATTCCCCGACGAGGCCGCTCGCGACGCCCACGCCAACGGCGCCATCGTCGCAGCCCTGACGGCCAACCAGCACCTCCTCAGCGCAGCACCCGAGATCCTGGCGGCCGACGTCCTCGCGTCCAAGCTCCCGTAGTCCGCCAACGCACGAGATGATCGCGCCCCGCCGAGCCGTCGCCAGGTCGCGACGCAACGCCATGCTGCGTTGCCGAGCGGTGCGAGGCCTATCGGCACACGGACAGGATGCCGGCCGCGAGCGCTCAGCCGGCGAGGGGTCCGTCGCAGAGGAGAGCGACGTCGGTGTCGGGCAGAGCCGTGAGGCCAGCGCATCGCGCGACCACCAGAACCGAACAGCCCCTGCCCTGCGTTTCCGCAGGTCAGGGGCGTTTCGCCGGAGCCGCCTGTCGGAATCGAACCGACGACCTCATCACGTCGGCTTTGCGTCTATCGCTTGATGCGCCCACTGGGCGAACGAGCCGCTGACCTGCGCAAACGCCGAGCGTGAGGGACGCCGCCATCCGGTGGTGACCGACGACGACCGACCAGTACCGACCGTTTCACCGGAGCTTGCGGCGGCGTCGAAGCCGAGCAAGCTCCATTCCTTTAGCTCACCGCGCCCTCCTCCTCGCCGGTCCCGTCGTCGTCGAAGACGTTTCAGGGATCTTCTCAGATGACGGTGTAGGTCGGCCGGGCGCGTCGGTCCACAGGTAGACGTCGAGGTCTCCCGACGACGGAAGTTCCTACGCCATCCATCCGAGAGACCTCGACGTGTCCGACGCTACCCCGCCGGCCGGCTTCGGCCGCCTTGACCTGACCGCCTTCGCTCGACTCGACGGCCTCTGTCTGAGCGTGACTGGACAACGACTTGAACCGGATCGTGCGGTCCTCGCGTGCCGCGTGGTGGAACCAGATCAGTGGTGCCGAGGGTGCGGCAGCGAAAGCGCTGCTCGTGACACCGTGATCCGGCGGTTGGCCCACGAGCCGCTGGTCTGGCGACCGACCGTGCTGGCAGTTGTAGTGCGCCGCTACCGCTGTGCCGACTGCGGACACGTGTGGCGCCAAGACACCAGCGCCGCGGCGGAGCCACGCGCGAAGCTCTCGCGCACCGGGCTGCGGTGGGCGTTGGAAGGGAGCGTGGTCGCACACCTCACCGTCGCCCGTGTCGCCGAGGGACTCGGGGTCGCGTGGGACACCGCCACCAACGCGGTCCTGGCTGAAGGCAAGCGGCTGCTGATCAACGACCCCACGCGGTTTGAGGGCGTGAAGGTCATTGGCGTCGATGAGCACGTCTGGCGCCACACCAGGCGTGGCGACAAGTACGTCACCGTGATCATCGACCTCACCCGGTCCGCGATGGCGCCGGCCCAGGCTGCTGGACATGGTCGAGGGCCGGTCGAAGGCGGCGTTCAAGACCTGGCTCGCCGACCGCGACGACGCCTTCCGTGACGCGGTCGAGGTGGTCGCGATGGACGGCTTCACCGGGTTCAAGACCGCCGCTGCAGAGGAGATCCCGGACGCGTTCACGGTGATGGATCCCTTCCACGTCGTGCGCCTGGCCGGTGACGCCCTCGACAGGTGCCGGCGCCGGGTCCAACTGGCGATCCACGGGCACCGTGGGTTCAGCGACGACCCGCTCTACAAGTCGCGGCGCACGCTGCACACCGGCGCGGACCTGCTCACCGACAAGCAGAGAGACAGGCTACGCGCGCTGTTCGTTGATGACGCTCACGCCGAGGTCGAGGCGGCCTGGGGTGTCTACCAGCGCATGATCGCCGCCTATCGCCACGAGGACCGGCAACGTGGCCGCGAGCTCATGGAGAAGCTGATCACCGACCACAGCGCCGGCGTCCCCAAGGTGCTCACTGAGCTCACCACCCTGGGCCGGACCCTGAAGAAGCGAGCCGCTGACGTGCTCGCCCACTTCGAACGACCCGGCACCAGCAACGGGCCGACCGAGGCGCTCAACGGACGGCTCGAACACCTGCGCGGCTCCGCACTCGGGTTCCGCAACCTGACCAACTACATCGCCCGCAGCCTGCTCGAGACCGGCGGCTTCAGACCCCAACTCCTACACCCCCGATTGGGATGAGCCGCTTTGCCGGCTCTTCGGACATTTGCCGGCTCTTCGGACATTTGGTGGGGGTGAGGCTCGCCGGGTGATGGTCGGCGGGTAGGGGTCGAGGTCCCGGAGGATCAGTAGCGCTAACTGTCTGATCGACTCCGAGGACCTCGACGTGCTTCACCCTACTTCGGGGTGCGCTGACGCGCGCTCCGCCGATCCGTGTTCCCGCTGCGACGTTCTGCTCGGCCTTCCCGGTGTCTATGTCGAGCACGCCCAGCGCCGTGACGGGCTGCTGGTCGTGACGGTCTCGAGCCTGGCAGCTCCGATCGGGTGCCTGTCGTGTGGAGTCATCGCGACCAGTCGCGGCCGGCGCCGTCGCGTGCTTCATGACGTGCCCGGGACGACACGGGTGCGGATTGTGTGGCGGCAACGGGTCTGGCGGTGTGGCGAGGAGGATTGCGTGCGGAAGACGTTCGTGGAGCAGCTCCCGGATCTGGTTGCCCGACGCGGGTCGATCACCCAGCGCGCCGTGGCATGGGCGATCGGGCAGCTACGTCGCGAGCACGCGACCGTTCACAGTCTGGCCCGTCAGCTCGACACATCGTGGAAGACCGTGTGGCGCGCGGTTGAGCCCGAGCTCGTCAAGTCGGCGGCCGATGAGTCCCGGTTCGAGAACGTGACCACGCTCGGCGTGGATGAGCACATCTGGCATCACGTCGATCCTCGCAAGCACGGCCCGAAGGAGCTGACCGGGATGGTCGACCTGAGCCGCGACGACCACGGAACGACGCGGGCCAGACTGCTCGATCTCGTGCCCGGCCGGTCAGGGAAGGCCTACGCGTCCTGGCTCGCAGACCGCGGCGATGCGTTCCGGAAGAACGTGCAGGTCGCGGCGTTGGACCCGTTCGCCGGCTACAAGACCGCGATCGACGACAAGCTCGAAGACGCCACCGCGGTGCTCGACGCGTTCCACGTCGTCAAGGTGCGCCATGAGGCGCTGTGTGTGCGGATGGGGGTGAGAGACCCCTGTCGCTTGGTCGTCGCAGCGGCCGGGTTGAAGTTGAGGGCAGCCTGACCCAGGAGACGCTGGGGAGGGTGGGAAGCAGCCCTGACCAAGCCGGGACGGTCCAGTACTACCAGATGGGTCGGGTCCGGCGAACGAGGCAGGAAGGTATAACGAGAGTGAACCAGTGGTTGAACCTCCGTAATCGTGGAATGACTCGCCCCGGTGTGTCCGGAGACAGGATTCCTTGGAAGGATCTGTCTTATGGGACGTCCCAGTAAGTATCCGCGCGAGCTTCGTGAGCGCGCTGTCCGTATGGTCGTCGAGGTGCGGGCCGATTATCCGAGCGAGTATCAGGCGATGACCGCGGTCGCGCAGATGCTCGGCATCGGGTCGCCGGAAACGATTCGCACCTGGATCCGTCGGGAGCAGGTCGACGCGGGAGACCGGCCCGGTGTGACGACTGACGCGGCGGTGGAGATCAAGCGCCTGAAGCGGGAGAACGCCGAGCTGCGGCGGGCGAACGAGATCTTGAAGGCGGCTTCAGCTTTCTTCGCGGCCGAACTCGACCGGCCACACAAGCGATAGTCGCCTTCATCGACGAACACAAGGACCGCACCGAGGGCGGGCTCCGATGGGGTGTCGAGTCGATCTGCGCTGTGCTCACCCAGCACGGCGTGAAGATCGCCCCATCGACCTACTACGACGCCCGCGGGCGCGGACCGTCATCCCAGGCCGTGTCGGATGAGCGGTGGAAGCCGATCATCCTGGCGGCGTGGCAGGCGCACCGCAAGGTGCTCGGGGCCCGAAAGCTCTGGTTGCGGCTCCGCCGTGACGGTCACGACATCGCGCGCTGCACGCTCGAGCGCCTCATGCGTGAGCTTGGGATCGCCGGCGTGCTCCGCGGGAAGCGGAAGCGTCCCGTCGACACGGATCCGCGCGAGACCCGCCCCGCGGACCTCGTCGACCGACACTTCGCCCGGTTCCGCACGAACCAGCTCTGGGTCGCGGACTTCACATACGTGTGGACGTGGTCTGGATGGGTCTACGTCGCGTTCGTCTTCGACGCGCACTCCCGCCGCATCATCGGCTGGCGCGCCGCGACGAGCATGACCACACCGCTCGTGCTCGACTGCCTCGACATGGCTCTCTTCACCCGCCGCCGCGAAGGCATCACCGGGTTCGAGGGGCTCACGCATCACACCGACGCGGGCAGCGTCTACACGTCAATCGCCTTCACCGATCGGCTCGTCGACGAAGGCATCGACCCGTCCGTCGGATCCTGGGCTGACCCCGTTTTGTAGGTCCAGTCGTTATGTGAGTGGTCCTGTCGCCCGAGGGTTCGGGCAGGGAGACTGGTCAGATCATGACGAATAGCAGGAAGCGCCACACCCCGGAGCAGGTCGTCCGAAAGCTTGGGCAGGCCGACAGAATGCTCGCCGACGGCGCGGACGTCGCGGCGGTGTGTCGGGAGCTCGGCGTGTCCGAGCAGACGTACTACCGGTGGCGGAACCAGTATGGCGGCCTGAAGGCCGACGACGCGAAGCGGCTCAAGGAGCTCGAGAAGCAGAACGCCACTCTGAAGCGACTGCTGGCCGAAGCGGAGCTGGAGAAGGCCGCGCTCAAGGAGTTGGCTGAGGGAAACTTCTAGGCCCGGGTAGGCGCCGCGCCGCCGTCGCTCACCTGATCAGGACACTGCAGGTGAGCGAGCGGATGGCGTGCCGGCTGGCCGGGCTGAGTAGGTCCGCGTACCGTCGCCCGCTCAAGGGCGACACGACCGCCGACCCGGACAGGGCGTTGCGGGACTGGCTGCGCGCGTACGCAAAGAAGCACCCGCGGTGGGGATACCGCAGGGCCTACCACGACGCTCGCGGCGAGGGGTGGGCCGTGAATCACAAGAAGATCCAGCGGCTCTGGCGCGAGGAAGGCCTCCGTGTCCCCCAGCGGCGGCGGCGCAAACGCGTCGGATCCTCGACCGTCGATGCCCCGGCAGCGGTCGCCCCGAATCTCGTGTGGGCGGTGGACTTCCAGTTCGATGCCGACGAGCAGGGCCGCCCGATCAAGATCTGCTCCATCGTCGACGAGCACACCCGTGAATGCATCGGAGGGCTTGTCGAGCGGTCGATCACCGCGGACCGACTCACTGCCCACCTCGAGGACCTCGCCGCCGTCCGCGGCGCGCCCGCGGTGCTCAGATCAGACAACGGCCCGGAGTTCATCAGCGACGCGATGGCCGACTGGGCCGGCACCCGCACCGGCCTGTTCTACATTCCGCCCGGCTCGCCCTGGCACAACGGGTATGTCGAGTCGTTCAACAGCAGGCTCCGCGACGAGTGCCTGAACATCAACAGCTTCTACTCGCTGCTGCACGCCCAGGTCGTGATCGGCGACTGGAAGACCGAGTACAACCACGACCGCCGACACTCATCGCTCGGATACCTCGCACCGGTCGACTACGCTCGGCAATGCACCCATCAACTGGAAACCGACGACTCGCACAGCGACCGGACCGAATGAAGGGGGCGGCCCAATCCGTCGGCGACGCCTACGACAACTCTCTCGCGGAATCGCAGATCGGGCTCTACAAGTCCGAACTCATCCACCACGAAGGTCCCTGGCGTGACGTCGATCAGGTCGAGGCGGCGACCGCATCCTGGGTGCTCTGGTTCAACACCGAACGCACCCACGGCTCCATCGACGACCTCACACCCCTCGAGGTCGAGCAACTCGACTACGCTCGCAACGAACCGGTTGAAAGAGCCGGCTGACACCAGCAAACAGCTCTCCGGACATGCCGGGGCGAGTCATCATGTTGTCTGGAGTCGACGGATCGACTCTTTCAAGGATGCCATGTCGAGGTGCCGGGTCGCGGCGAGGGCCTCGGTCTTCCTGTCCCGCGTCAAGTAGTTGGCAGGATTTCTTCGGTTTCAAAGGTGGGGATGGCGGGATCGGCCAGGCCCAGGTGCACCTCCAGTGGCCGGTTCCAGGAGATCGCCTCGTGAGGGCGCTCGGTGTTGTACTCGATTCGGTAGTCCTCGGCGCGCTCGACGAGCGTCAAGGCGTCGGGGATCTCATCGAGGAACAGCCGCTCGTACTTCAGCGTCCCGAACCCGCGTTCGCGTGACCCGTTCTGGCCGGGTGTGCGCACCCGGGTGCGGACGTGCCGTAGCTCCGGATGACGCATGATGAACAGTTCGAAGTTCAGCGACCGGAACGGACCGCCGTTGTCTGTCACAATCGTCAGCACCGGCAGCACTTCACCGGTCTCCTCATCGATGTGACATTCGTCGACGAGCGGGTGACCGAACATCGCCTCGTAGTCGGCGAGAGCGAGCTCGATCGCGGCGATCGCGTCGTGCTGGTTCGCGGTCGGCGACACGTGGAACGGGTGCTCCAGCTTCGAGAACCAGTCCCGACACCCCGCGATCCGCCAGATCCCGCCCTGGGTGGTCTCGAACTCGCTGAAGTCCAGCTGCCAGACCTGGTTCGGGCCGGTCGGGTTCTTCGCGAACGCCGCCTTGCGATCCTTCGCCAGCTGCCGGCGCTGCTTCTGATACTCCGACGGCAGGATCAGCCCGCCGTCGCGCAGCAGCCGCAGCACGGTCGCCTGCGACACCTTGTGCCCGTCGTGGCGGGTCAGCGCCCAGATCTTCCGGTGTCCCCACGCCGGCTTCGCCAGCGCGTGCTTGGTCACCAGATCCCGGGCGGCGTCCCGCGCGGGCTGCGGCCACGGCCCCTTCGGTGGCTGCTCCTGCTTCGCCTTGGCCTGCCAGCGCCGCCAGGTGCGTTCGGGCATGTCGATCAGCTTCACGAACCTCGAAGTCGACATGCCCGCCTCGACGCGGATCACCTCGAGGTCCTCGAAGGGCCCAACCGGCCCTCCGCAGACTTCTTCCACACCCGGATCTCGACCGCCGCCTCGCCGAGTGCCTGTGTCAACTCCTCGACCTCCGCCTCGAGCTGCTGCTCCCGCGACGACGGACCGGACTTGCCCGCGGCCAGACCAGTCTTCCCGGCCTCGAGGAAGTCCGCCTTCCATCGGCCGATCGACTGCTCGCTGACCTTCTCACGCCCCGCTGCCTCGGCGATCGTCATCTCGCCGGCGAGGACGCTGAGCACGATCCTCGTCTTCTTCTCCACCGGAATCACTGGTGGTCTACCCATGGTCAAACACTCCGTTCAGGACTCAATCAACGGTCCTGCCACAAAGTCTGACGCGCGACAACCGACACCGCGCCGATGTTGACGGCGGTGACCTATCAGCGGGTCTCGACCAAGGAACAGGCGTCCAAGGGCGGTCGTGACGAGGGATTCTCAATCCCCGCCCAACGACAAGCCAACGCCCGCAAGGCCGACGACCTCGGTGCGCGGATCGTGGCCGAGTTCGTGGACGCCGGGGAGTCCGCCCGCTCCGCCGACCGGCCCGACCTGCAACGGATGCTGGAGTACATCGCCACGCATCAGGTGACCTACTGCATCGTGCACAAGGTCGACCGCCTGGCAAGGAATCGCTTGGACGATGTGGAGATTCACCGTCGTCTGGTCGAAGCTGGCGTGACGTTGGTGTCGGCGACGGAGAACATCGACGAGACGCCCTCGGGGATGCTGCTGCACGGCATCATGTCGTCCATCGCGGAGTTCTACTCCAAGAACCTCGCCACCGAGGTCACCAAGGGGCTGACGCAGAAGTTCGAGACCGGCGGCACCCCGATGCGTGCCCCGATCGGCTACCTCAACGTCCGCAAGCGCGACGAGCAGGGCCGCGAGTACCGCACCGTCGAGATCGACCCCGAACGTGCACCGCTGGTGCGGTGGGTGTTCGAGCAGTACGCCGCCGGGGAACGCACCGTTGTCGACTTGCTTGCTGAGGTGACCGCGCGCGGGCTGACCAGCGTGCCCACGCCGAAGCGACCCTCTGGCCCGGTCGGGCGCGCCACGTTCTTCGATCTGCTGCGCAACCCGTACTACATCGGCATCGTCCGCTACAAAGGCGCGGAACAGACCGGCACCCACGAAGCCCTGGTCGACGTGGAGACCTGGCAGCAGGTGCAACGGCTGCTCGACTCACGCAAGAAAGCATCCGAACGGCGACGCACCCACGACCACTACCTGAAAGGCTCACTGTTCTGCGGGTCGTGCGGATCACGGATGCAGCTCGACTTCCCGGCCAACCGGCAAGGCGTCCGCTACGCCTACTACGTCTGCTCCGGCCGTGCCTCGAAGCGGAAGAACTGCACCCGCCGCGCCGTGCCCGTCGGGATCGCCGAGCAACTCGTCGCTGACTGCTACCGCGACATCGCGATCACGGAAGAGCAGTACGCCGCACTCGCGGCACAGGTCGAGGCCGCGTTCGATGAACGCCTCGCCTCCCGCTCCGAGGAACTGGCCGAGCTGACCGCGAACCGGCAACGCCTCCAGACCGAGAGCGACAAGCTGCTCGCCGCCCACTTCGCCGACGCGATCGACCTCGACACTCTCAAGCGGCACCAAGACCGCATCCGCACCGGCCTGGCCGACATCGACCGCAGGCTCGCCACCGAGCACGACCAGCACGAGGGATCACGCAAGCAACTGAGCACCGCGCTCAGCCTGCTCGTCGACTGCGCAACGCTCTACGCCCGCACCGACGACCAAGGCAAGCGCCTGGCGAACCAAGCACTCACCAACGGCATCGAGATCAGCGAAGACGAAAGGGCGACGATCCGACTCGCTGAGCCGTTCGCCGCTCTGGTACCCGAACCAACATCTTCCGATGTCAGCGGTTCTAGTACGTCCGATTGGGTGGACCTAAGGGGATTCGAACCCCTGACCTTCTCATTGCGAACGAGACGCGCTACCAACTGCGCCATAGGCCCTTGCGAGGATCAAATGTACACCGGGCCCCGATCGCGGGGCAAATCGAGCGTGTCGCGCTCGCCACGGGGACCGCCGTACGGTGCGTCAGCCGCGGTTCCCACCACCGCCGCCGTTGTTCCCGTTGTCGTTGTCGTCATCGCCGTCGTCGGGGTTCGGCCCCTGCGTGTACGTCGGGCTCGGTTTCTGCGTCGGCTGCTGCTGAGTCGGCTGCGGCTGAATGCTCGTCGTCGGCGCGGGCGTCGACGTCGACGTCGGACTCGGCGGGACGTACGTGACCCGATTGCCGAGGTGCTCCGACATCGCGTCACCCACACGCTGCGGCAGCTCGACCACCGCACTGACGAGTGCCGAGAGATCCTGCCCCTGCGCGTTCGACCGGATGATGTCGCCGAGCTCATCAATGCGCTCGTCCGTCTCCCAGTTCGACTCCGGGTACTCCTCGAGAATCGTCGCAGCCCGGCCGGGCAACGACTGCGAGTACGTGCTGACGAAGTAGGACACCGCGGCATCGCTCGACGTCTTCGCGGATGCCGCATTGTCGGCCATGACGAACGTGTTCGTCTCGGACAGCAACCTCGCCATCTCGGACTTCTCGGGATCGGCCGCGATACCGCTCGACATGAGGTAGGCCGAGTCGATGGGCTGGAGTCCCTCCTGCACCGCGACCGATGCCGCGCTCAGCACGACGACCTCGGGCGAGGCGGCGGCCTCCTCGGCCGCCTCGATCGCCGCGCGCCGCACGGACGCGAACGTGGTAATTCCCGCCGGGATGACGACGAGCATGAGCGCGATGGACGCGACCGCCACGAGCCAGCCGGCCCGCTTCGCGACCGGCGCGGCCCGCACACGGGACAGCGGCCCCCCGAGCAGGATGCGCGCGTTCGTCGACCCCGTCCGGTCGGGTGCCTCGTCGGGCCGTGAATCGAAGACGCCGCCGGGAACATTGAGGGGAACCGCGTCCGCGGAGGCGAAGGGATCGCCCTGGTCACGCGTGGTCATGACGGCCCCCAACAAGTCGAACAGCCCGGGTACGGGTCATCCACCAATGTACTGGAAGTCCGCCCCGGGCCGTTGCGGGACTCCCTCAGCCGGCCCGACGCCGACCGATGAACGACGCCTGCGCCTCGAGGTCTTCCTCGGCGACGACACCCATCCGCGCCCACGCACTTCGTGCGTCCGAGCGGGACACGAGTGCCCCCTCCGGCACCGCGATCGGTTCGATGACGGTCGCGCCCGCGGCGGCCGCACGCTCGATCGGCATCGTGTCGACCTGGTCCACCGAGGCACGCGGCGCGTCGGACGCGCGAGCGACACGCGGCGTGCCGAACGTGATCACGCCGTCCTGCCGGTGCGCGTCTCGAATGGCCTGCTCGGACGCGCGAGCCGCGGCACGAAGTGCCTCGAGCTGCGAGGGGCCGAACGACTCGTCCTTCACGCCGCCCCCGGGCCCACCGTCGGGGCCGGGCTCGGTGGCGTCGTCGTCGACGTTCGACCGCCCGAGGTAGAGCGGGCGGGGCACCGACACCGGCACCCATCCCGGCTGCGAGACGCTCGGCGATGCGACCGGGGTCGCCGATGCGACCGGCTCGAGGTCGATGGGTTCGGTCACGGCCGTCGGCGACGGCGCGGCAGCGGCCCGTCGGGAGGACGTCGACGCCGAGGCGACCTGACGTTCTGCCGCGAGACGCTGCGCGTTCGCGACCCGAGCGAGGCGCTGCAACGCGGCCAGGCCTGCGAGGACGGCGATGGTGCCACCGACGGTCGGCCACCAGGTGCCGACCGTGAGGCCGATCTGCACACCGACGCCCGCGACGATCGCACCCGCGACGAGCACTGTCGTGGAGACGAGACGACCACGACGAGTCGCCTTCGCCTGGCGCGCCCGGTCGCTCTCGTTCCGCGGCGCCGGCACGACGGGCAGCGACCGCTCGGCGGCGACGACCCGGGCACGCTCGGCCTGTTCGGCCGCGCTCCGCGCACGCTTGAGCTTGCGACGCTGCTCGGCGACATCACGACCGCTCGTGGTGACGCGGATCGCGTCCGGCACCTCCGCGGTCTCGGCGAGGGCCCGCAGCGCCTGCTGCAGGCGGACGGCGTTGCGCTCCGTCGCGAGGTAGTTGCGACGACGCACCCACGAGGGCACGAAGTACGCGGTCCACAACCCCACCGCAAGGAGCAACACGATGCTGCTGGCGCCTCCGAATTCCATGCCCCAAACGCTAGGGGCACGAGTGAGGGATGTGGCGAATTGAAAGTGGCGTGTCTGCTGAGAATTTTGAGAATGATGGGTTTGCTGTGGCATATGTGACTCGCGTGACTCATGATGCTGGTGTTGCCGTTGAGACGGATGGGCTTCGTGGGTCGAGGCGTCGAGCCACCGGGGCATCGACGCCGGGTGGCGTCAGCACGGCACCGCCGATGCCTCGCCCGCATGCGGCGTGATCCCCGCCTCGAGGCGGCTCGCGCGCCGACGAGACCGCCCTCGGTGACTCGAGTTGCCGGCGCGACCGTGCGTCAGCGCGAGCCGCGCGTCATCGGGTGATGCGAGAGTTCGACGTCATGAGCCGTGACCTCCGCGAGACTCGGGTCGGCATCCCCCGCACGCCATCGGGCGAGCACTCCGAAGGGCACCTCCTCGCGCACGACCGCGAAGCAGAAGTGATCGCGCCAATCACCGTCGATGTGGATGTACCGACGCCGGAGCCCCTCGTACCGGAACCCGAGTTTCTGCACGACACGCAGCGAGCGGTCGTTCTCGGGCCTGATGCAGATCTCCATGCGGTGCATGCCGAGTTGCATGAGGCAGTGATCCGTCGCGAGCGCCGTCGCGATCGTCGCGACCCCCCGTCCGGCCGCCGCCTGCGCGACCCAGTAGCCGAGCGTCGCCGACGACAGCGCGCCGTACGCCATGCCGGAGACGGTGAGCTGCCCCACGAGCCGACCGTCGACCTCGATCACGAACGGGAGCGCGGTCCGGTCGTTCGCCTGCTGCAGCAGGGAGCGAATGCTCCCCCGCACGTCCCAGCGTCCGGTTCCGTCGGGATTCGTCGCCTCCCACGGTTGCAACCACTGGCGGTTCGCGAGCAGTTGCGACTCGAGTTCACGAGCGTCGCGCGTGCGGATCCCGCGGACCACCACACCGGCGTCGGTGAGGGTCGGGATGACCGCCATCAGTCACCGGCCTCCAGCCCGGCCACGAAGCCCGGCAGCCAGGCACGCAGCGCGGGACCGAGCTCCTCGTTCGCGAGCGCGAGCTCGATGACCGCCTTCGCGTAGTCGAGCCGGTTTCCCGTGTCGAAGCGTCGTCCCGAGTGCACGACACCGATCACGCCACCGGCGTCACTCGAGGCCGCGAGCTCGGAGAGTGCGTCGGTGAGCTGGATCTCGCCACCGCGACCGGGCCCGGTGCGTTCGAGCACGTCGAACACCTCGGGGCGCAGCACGTAGCGGCCCAGGATCACGAGGTTGGAGGGCGCGTCGGCCGGGTCCGGCTTCTCGACGAGGCGCGTCACGCGCACGAGGTCCGGTTCGTCTCCGGGCTCGTAGGCGACGACCCCGTAGGAGTTGACGCGCTCGCGCGGCACCTCGCCGAGCGCGACGACCGACGAGCCGGTGCGCTCGTGGACATCGAGCATGCGGCGGAGCAGCACACCGTCGTCGACGATGAGGTCGTCCCCCAGCAGCACGGCGAACGCCTCGGCCCCGACGTGCTTCTTCGCACGCAGGACGGCGTGTCCGAGTCCGAGCGGGGCGCCCTGGCGGAGGTAGTGGAGGTCGGCGAGTTCCGTTGCCTCGCGCACGAGCGCGAGCTTCTCGTGCTGCTCGCGGTCCTCGAGCATGGTCTCGAGTTCGGCGACCCGATCGAAGTGGTTCTCGAGCGTCGTCTTGTTGCGCCCCGTGATCATGAGCACGTCGCGCAGCCCCGCTGCCGCCGCCTCCTCGACGACGTACTGGATCGCCGGCCGGTCGACGACCGGGAGCATCTCCTTCGGCATGGCCTTCGTCGCCGGGAGGAACCTCGTCCCGAGGCCGGCGGCGGGGATGACGGCTTTCCGCGGTCGCGCATGCATGTGGGCATCGTATCCGCCCCACCCGTCCCGACCAGGACGACACCGGGGCATAGGCTCACGATATGGACGAGCACGCGGAGCGCAAGCGGTCCATCCGCGCACGCATCCGACGCACACGACGCGACCGCACCGCCCACGAGCGGTCGGATGCGGACCGCCGTATCGCGGAGGCCGCGCTCAAACTCGTCACCGCCCTCGACGCCCGTGTCGTCGCGGCCTACCTCTCGTCCGCCGACGAACCCGGCACCCGCGCGCTCCTGGCGCTCGCCGCTGCCGAGGGCATCCGCGTGTTGCTGCCCGTTGCCGCGCCCGACGGATCGCTCGACTGGGTGGACGCGGACGGTGCGGCCGAGCGAACGGGCGCGCTCGGTGTCCCCGAGCCCGTCGGTCGGACGCTCGGGGCCGCCGCGCTCGCGCAGGCCGAGCTCGTCCTCGTGCCCGCCGCCGCGGTCGATCGACGCGGCGTGCGACTCGGCTGGGGCCGCGGGTACTACGACCGAGCGCTCGCATCGCTGCGAGCGCGGCCGCACGTCTTCGCCGTCATCCACGACGACGAACTGCTCGACGAGGTGCCCGCGGAAGCGCATGACGTTCCCGTCGACGGCGTCGTCCGCCCCGCTGGTGTCACCCACTTCGGCTGACCCCGCACGCACGTGGCGCTCGCCCCGTCCCCGGATCGCGCACTCGCGGAATCGCGACGAGCGGCCGGAGAGGCGTCCGATGAAGAGGCTTAGACTCTCCCGCACAGGTTTTCGGCGGGCGAAGGGCATGGGGACTTTCGACCGTAGGCAGGGCGCGCGAACGCGAGTACCCTAGTCGGGTTTGGAAAGCGAGATCCGATGCCCACATATTCGTACCGTTGCCCCTCGTGCGGCAATGCCTTCGATATCCATCAGTCGTTCACCGACGACGCCCTGACCGTGTGCGACCGCTGCGGTGGTGCCCTGCGGAAGGTGTTCAGCCCCGTCGGCATCGCGTTCAAGGGCTCCGGCTTCTATCGCACGGATTCGGTCGCCTCGGCGTCGCCGAAGACCGACGGTGCATCCGGCGGTTCGCAGGACTCGGCGCCCGCGAGCTCACCGGCTCCTGCGTCGACCCCGGCCCCGACACCGGCGGCGCCGAGCGCCACCGGCAGTTCCACCAACTGATCCCCCGACCCCACGACTCCGGCCGATTCATTCGGCCTTTCGAGAATGGAATCCCATGAAGGGCTTCAAGGACTTCATCCTGCGCGGCAACGTGATCGACCTCGCGGTCGCCGTCGTCATCGGCGCAGCATTCACCGCGATCGTCAACGGACTCGTCGACGGCATCTTCAACCCCGTCATCTCCGCGATCTTCAACGCGGACGAGATCTCCAAGGCGACGATCCAGATCGGTAGCGTCAACCTCGGCGTCGGCCTCGTCATCGCCGCGGTCATCCAGTTCCTCCTCATCGCCGCGGTCGTCTACTTCGCCCTCATCCTCCCGATGAACAAGTTCAAGGAGGCGGCGTACGTGCGCAAGCACGGCCACCCGGAGCCCGAGGCGGCCGCCGAGGTCACCGACGTGGAGCTGCTCACCCAGATCCGCGACCTCCTGAAGGCACAACAGTCGCGCTGATCGCGCCGCGCCGCGCGGCGCGAACACACCGCCCCGAAGGGCCCGCTCAGGCGGGCCCTTCGGCGTTCCGGCGGGATGCGGTCACCGTGCACGGGAGCGCCGCCGATCAGCGCGCGTCGGGCTTCTGGAGCGTCTCGCGCGCGGGGAACCACATGAGGAACGACAGGAAGAGCACGGCGGCAGCGACGCCGAATCCCCACCCGTAGCCGAGTGCGTCGATGACGAGCCCGGTCACGACGGGGCCCACGATCGTGCCAAAGTCCTGCGCCATCTGGAACGTCGAGAGCACCTGTCCGCCGGAGCGTCCGTAGCCGACGACGTCCGCCACGACCGCCTGCTGTGCCGGCGCCGCGATACCGGCACCGATGCCCGCGACGAATCCGCTCACGAGAAGCGTGACGAGGTCGCCGGTGAACACGAGCACGAGCATCGCGACGACCGCGATCCCCGTTCCCCAGAGCATGAGCGGCCGGCGTCCGATCCGGTCCGCGGCACGCCCCGACCACTGCAGCGCGAGGACGTTGCCGACCGCGGTCACGGCGACGACGAGCCCCGCGATCCACGGCTCGCTGCTCACGACCGCCGCGACGAACAGCGGCACCACGGCACTGCGCACGCCGAAGTTCGCCCAGCCGTTCGCGATGCCACCGACGAGCGCGGCGCGATAGGCGGGTACCCGCAGGGCCTCCGCGAGGCGCCGTGGGGGCGCCGACGCGGCCGGGCCGCCCGCTCCGCGCACCGCGCCCGGGCGGAGGAAGACGGCGACGATGAGCGCCGAGACGACGAGCGTCGCCGCATACACGAGGAACGGCACCCGCATGCCGAACTGTCCGAGCAGACCGCCGAACAGCGGCCCCGTGATGTTCCCGACGAGGAACATGCCGCCCCAGAGGGCGGAAACCCGGCCCCGGAGCGAGGGAGGTGCGTAGCGGACGAGCAAGCCCGACGCGGCGATCGAGAACATGACCGAGCCGATGCCACCGAGCCCCCGGAACAGCAGCAGTTGCCAGTAGGCCTCCGCGAACGCGGTCGCGAACGTCGACGCCGCCACGAGCAGCATGCCGACGACGTAGACGGGGCGTTCGCCGAGCCGGTTCACGAGCGAGCCGCCGAGCGGGGCGCTCACGAATCGCATGAACGCGAACGCGCTCACGACGACGGCGACGAGGGTGGCCCCCACGCCGAAACTGTTCGCGTACTGCGGCAGGACGGGCACGATGAGCCCGAAACCGATCGCCATGAAGAACGTCGCGACGAGGAGCGTCCAGATCTCGGGCGGAATCCGTTCGGTCACGGTCGGCTCGGCGGGACCCCGCGCCGAGGTCGCGCGGGGCGCGATCGGGACGTCGACGGGGCCACGCGTGGCCCCGGGGACGACGGGGACCGCGCCGGTGCCCTCGAGACTCTCGCGTTCGTCCGCGCCGCGCCCGTCCGGAGCGGCGGGCTCAGGCATAGTGCGGTGGCCGGTCTTCCTCGAGGCGTCCCGCGTTGTCGGACGCAGCCCGGTCGGGCAACACGTCGACACCGTCGTCACCCCACGAATCGACCCGATCCTCGGCGGCGAGCTCCGGATCGGGTCCGTCCCCGAACAGGCGCCCCGCTCGCGCGACGACGCGCTGCGGCTCCGGGTCGGCGCCGGGAGCGGGTTGCGTGCGCACGCGTCGCGAACCTCGCGGCATCGGACGCCACCTCCTGATCGAGCACCAGAGACGCGTCGAACGCGCCACGCCCTGCGGACGCACGTCCATCATCCCCTACCCGACGGGTCCGTGCCCCCCCCGACACCGGTCGCTCGCGCATGCCACCGGTCGACGTCGATGGCGTTCGTCGGCGGCTCAGTGCCCGTCGTCGTCCGGCTCGCGCTGCCCGTCGTCCTCGCGTCGCTCATCGGGCTCGCGTCGCGCGTCGGGCTCGGCGCGTGGCAGGTGCGGACGTGACGCCCGTGCGAGCGCCTCCTCCGAGGCTGCGAGCTCGTCGGCCTCGCTCAGCTCCACCGCACCGATTCCCGTGCTTCCCGCGACCTCGCCTCGCCTCCCCGATGCCGGTAGCGCGGTGGATTCCGACGGCAGCGGCACCTGGAGCGCGGTTGCGACGCGACGCGCGACCGCATCGGGGTTGGCGAACAGCTCGAAGGAGTGGACGCGCAGGTAGTACCAGCCGAGCCGCTTCAACAGCTCGGGCCGGAGTCGAAGCGACTCGCGCAGCGTCGGCTCGACGTCGCCGATGACGTCGGCATCCGTTCCGTCCGTGTCGATCGCGATCGCTCGGCCACCGTACGCGGCGGCGAGCGGAATGCGTCCACGATGGTCGAGTTCCACGCGCATCCCGAAGTCCTCGAGCCGTCGCGCGAGATCGAGCAGCATCGGGGCCGCGTCCTCGCTCGTCCGCTCCGGGAGCGCGAGCTGTTGCTCCGCCTCGCCGAGGATCTGCGCGAGGCCGAGCGTGCCCCGCGACATCCGCGACGGGTCCATCTCCCCCGGACGGATGCTCGAGACGATCACGAGCGAACGGCGCGCGCGGGTCATCGCGACGGCGAGCGCCCGCTCCCCCATCGCCGTGCCGAGCACGCCGAAGTCCGACAGCACGCGGCCGTGCGGTGTGCGACCGTAGCCGACCGAGAGGATGACGCGGTCGCGGGATTGCGCGGTGGATCGCTCGATCGTCGTCGAGATGAACGGCTCCCCGCGCTCCTCCGTGAAGAACGGTGCGAGCTCGGCCCGCTTCGACGCCGCCGAATAGACCGCCTGCTGGACCCGGAGGGCGTGGCGGGGGGACGCACTCACGACCATGAGCGATTCGCGTGGCCGATGGATCGCGTGATCGATCACGAGTTCGACGACACGGGTCACCTCTGCATCGGTCGAGTCGACCGCACCGGAGACCGGGTCGGGCATGCCCGACCCGCCCTCGACGAACGAGTAGGACAGGCTCGGGAACCCGAGGAAGGTGCCGGCCCACGGCATCGATCTGATACGGCCCTCGTAGAAGCGGCGGTTCACGAGTTCGGCGAGGTCCTCCCCGCCGGCCCGGTAGCTGTGCGTGAGTCGGTGTTCGGGGACGAGTGCCGCGAGCTTCGCGTAGGCGGAGGCCGCAACGGACTCCCGCACCTCGTCCTCGCTGAGGCCCTCCTCCGGCCCGACGCCGTCGCCCGTCGTCCGGACGGCGATCGAGAAGGGCGACGGGAACTGCGTGACGGGGTCGCCGAACGCGACGAGCTGTCGCCCGCGCCGGATCGCGCCGACGACCTCGGGGAGCGACACTGCGGCGGCGTCGACGAGGACGACGGTGTCGAACTCGATGGCGTCCGAGACGAGTGGGACGTCGTAGGGCGTCGTCAGCCAGACGTGCGTGAGGGGTTCCGAGACCGCGCCGGCCTGCGCGGCCAGGCGAGCCGACGAGAGCCCGGCCCGACGCAGCAATTGCCGCAGCTCCCCCGCCTGTTCCTCGTGATCGACGAGAGCGATCTTCCACTCCTCCGCGAGCTGCCACGCGAGTTGCGCGGCACTCGCTTCGGTGTGCGCCTGATCGACGAGCCGGAAGTCGCCCTCGAGGCGCGTGAGCACGCGGGTGTTCGCGTTGAGGAGCGACTTGTCGCGCTCGAGCAGATCTTCGAGGACCGATTGCCACCACGCGAGCTCGAGTTCCGCGGCGAGTTCGTCGGCCGGGACATGACGGTCGGCGAGATCGACGAGCAGCGGTTCGAGACCGAGACCGTGGAGTCGTTCGGTGATGCGCAGACGCTCGACGAGGTTGTCGAGCACCTCGCTCTCGGCCGCGAGCTCGTCGAGCCGTTCCTGCAACTCGTCGAGGGGGACGTCAATGAGCGACGGGGCTCCGGCTTCGACGAGCGGACCATCGACGATGCGAAGACGCTCCGCGACGGCACGGTGCTCGGCGCGCGATTCGGCGATGCCGGTCGGCACGGTCGGTGTCGAGCCGTCCGTCACGTAACGCTGCCACAGGATGCGCTGACGCTGAACGAGCTGCAGGTTCTCGTGCAGGTCCGGCACCGTCACGCCGGGGCGCACGTAGTCACGAGCGAGCTGCCGCAATTGCCGTTTGCGTGCCGACGTCATGTCGCCCGCATCGCGACGCGGAGCAGTGGCCTGGATCAGCTCCGCCAGCGAGCGGTCGAAGACCTCGGGCTTGAAGCGATCGAGCGTCTCGCGGATGTCGAGCAGCAGACGCAGGTAGATCCCGAGCTCGGCGAAGGTCTCGGCGGAACGCAATCGCGTTCGCCCCACGAGCCGCTGCGCCTCCTCGACGACATCGGCGACCTCCCCGTCGGCGAGCTCGCGGGCGGTGCGCTGCGCGAGATTCGCGTCCTCGGTCGACTCGAACGCGACGCCGTACCACGGCGAGTCGTCGGGACCGTACCGGAACTGGCCGAGGGTCCCGACCTCACGCAATTGCATCGCCACCTCGTCGCGACCCGCCGCGAGGGCTTCGATGGCCGTGCGATCGAGGCGTGCCGTGGTCGACGGCGGCCGGTCGCCGAGCTCGAGGCGCGCGAGCTCGTCGAGCGTCTCCACGACCGTGACACCGAGCACCGGATCCGGGCGCGTCATGGCGGCCCGGTAGTCGGCGAGGACGTGCCGTAGCCGCACGAGCGCGTCGTCGATCTCACCGACGTCCGGCTTCGCCGCACGCTCGTTGCGCGAGATCGCGGCGATCGCGTCCCGGCGTAGGGTGCGAGGCGTCAGGGCGAGACCGTCGAGGCCGATCGCCCGGAATCGCATCCGGATCGCGCGGAGGCTCGCCGAGCGCGGACTCACGACGAGGACGCGACGGCCGTCGGCGACGAGCGTCCCGATCGCGTTGACGACGGTCTGGGTCAACCCCGTGCCCGGCATGGCGTCGACGACGAGCGACCCGCCGGCCGCGATCGCGTCGACGACGCGCTCCTGCTCACCGTCGGCGTCGAGAAGCAGCCGATCGGTCGCGGGATCCCGTCGGTCGGGTGCCGGACGGTCCGGCCTCGAATCCTTCGTGGCCTCACCGGGTCCGCCGCTCGCACGTTCGAGAGCGACCACGGCCGACGGATCACCCGCGAGCGCGCGGAGCATGGGGTGGTCGAGCCGGGTCGCGTCGCGGAGCATCGCGTCGGCGACGTCGCCGAAGCTCGAGACGACGGCACGCGCCGAGACGGTGAAGCCGGGGATCCGGGCGGTCTCCGAGCGGACCCGATCGAACACCGCCTGGGGCAGGAACGCGTCGGTTCCGCGCACGAGTTCGAGCAGCTCGCGAGGCACGAGGCGGACGCCGAACTGCTCGGCGATCGCACGCACGAGCGATGCGTTGACGTGGGTCTGGCCCTTGACGACGACCTCGTAGTCGCGACCGATGCGCCGCAGGCCGACGGGACGAGTGAGGACCGGGGCGCGGTGGTGGACGTCGTCGTGTGTCCATTCCGCGATGCCCGTCGCGAGACTCAGCGTGCCCATGCCGCGGCCGGAGACGAGTTCGCCGCCCTTCTGGGCGATGAGGTCGGCGGCGGCGCGCGCCGCGCGGAACGCGCTGTTCTCCCGCACGAGGTTGCTGAGCGCGACCGTCTTGCCGGCCATGAGCGGGGCGATGCCGCCGGGGTGCGCACTCGTCAGTTCGATGAGGGTGCCGGGCTCGTCACTGAAGTAGAGCAGGGGTGCGGGGCCACCCACGACCGCGAGCGCGTCGAGCCACGTCTCGTGCACGGCTGCGAGCGCCTCGGCGCGTTCGGCCGCTTCGGCGCGGGCCGCCTCGTCGCGTTCCGCGCGTGCTGCCGCGATCTCCGGCGACTCCGTACCGGCGTCGACGTCGGGTTGGGCGTTGCGGCCGGGCCGCGACCCGGCGCGATTCGCGACGGCGTCGGCGACCCACGACGTGGCCCCGCGCTCGTCGTCGCTCGGCTTCGGGGCCTCTGCTCCGCGACCGCGCGCCTCGACGAATCCCTCATCGGCCTCGCGCTGTTCGGCTTCGAGTCGTTCGCGCACGGCGCTCAGGTCGGGGACGGGAGCGGTCGCCTGCTCGTCACGCGATTCGGCGTCGCCGGACGGCCCCCCGCCGCCCGTCGCCGCGGCGGGCTCTTGATGACGTCTCCGGAACAGGCCCCACACGAGTGCCAACATAGGTGACGATCCGGTCTCGATTCGGGACCTCGCCCGTGTGTTCCGCCGATGCTCGCCGAATCGACGGCATCGCGGACCGGCATCGGGCCGGGGAGGCCACGCCCGGAACACCCGTTCGTCATCCCCACCCCCGATGATGCACTGCGAATTAGCACATTGCTATCGACGGCACAAGCTGTATTCATGGGGACTCCTGGGCGTTGTTCACGCAGGACACGCTCACTAACCTTTCAGTGTTTTGGGGGTAGTGCGCGTCTTGCATTCGACGCGCCGATTTGAGAGCGAGAACGCACCACTATGGAGCAGTCCATCGGGACCTCGAAGGTCCGCGACGTCCACGGACGTCTGATCACAGTCGGAAGGGCCATCCTGGTGGGCTCCGCCGCTGCCGCGCTCGCGCTCGGAGGCCTGTTCGCCGGTGCGATCAGCGCCAACGCGACGCCACCCGCCGAGGGCGGGAGCTCGGCCACGACATCGATCAACACCGCGATCACCTCGCTGCCCGTCGGTGAGTTCGAAGCTACCGCGTGCCTCGGCTCCACGAATATCGATCCCGCGACGGGGCAGGGCTCGACGCCGTGGGGCAAGTCGGCGCTCCTCGTCTCGGGTGAACGACTCACGAACTTCAACGACGGCCACGTCGTCGTGCTCTACGACAACACGGGCTCGACGAACTCGGGCGGCACGCCCCTGTGCGCGGTCAGGTTCGTCGAGGGTGTCGGCGCGGTCTCCACGTGGATGTACTGCACCGACCTCGGCAAGGACTCGTGCGGCCGCACCGGCCGGGACGGTGAACTGCTCGCCGGGAACGGCACCGAGCTGAAGCCGCTCGAGAACCTCGACACGAACCCGAAGCTCTCGGCCGACGACGAGCTGCTCATCTCGTGGATCGTCACGCACGGCTTCACCGACCGCAGCGGCACACACCACGCCGCCACGATCGACTCCTCGACCGATTCGCGCTACAAGGTCTCGCAGGCCGTGTGGTGCATCAGCGACGGCGCCGGCGGCAGCAACTGCCGCGCGAACACCTTCCCCGACGGGTGGCAGGAGAGCACGCTCGAAGAGATGCGCTCGGAGGCGAAGCTCGAGCTCACCTCGCCCGACCAGGGCGCCCACCTCCAGGTCGGCCAGACGACCTCCTTCACGATCGAGACGAACCTGCTGAACCGTCCGCTCGACGTCCAGGTCGAAGGTGCCGAGCCCGGTGATCTGCACGTCGTGAACGGTGCCGCGACGATCGCGGACGGCAAGCTCACGGTGACCGAGTCGCCCGTCACGTTCGAGTACACGCCGACGTCCGAGACCGGCTTCACGGTCGGGGTCGAGGCGCTCGTCCCACGTCCGGACGAGATCAACTGGCACCAGTCGCCCGGTGGCGTCGCCCGCTCGTTCGGCTGCCAGATCTTCTCGACGTTCGACTCGGTCGCGCCCACGCAGCTCGCCGCGGCCGTCGAGGTCGGTTTCGAGGCAGTTCCGGAGGAGACGCCGACCGTGACGCCGACGACGCCCGCCTCGGTCCCGCCCGCCGAGTCGACGCCGCCCGCTTCGAGCACGCCGCCCGCCGCGGCGCCGCCCACCGAGGCCACGCCGACCGCATCCGCGACGATTCCGCCGGCCGTGCCGACGACGACCACGCCGAACGAGTCGCTCGCGACGACCGGTGGCACGTTCGAGGGCGCACCGTTCCTCGTCGGAACGATCGCGGCGCTCGGTGCCGGTTTCGCACTCGTGCTCGTCGCGCGTCGACGCCGCGCGGGTCAGGCCGACTCGGAGTAAGGGGATCGGCCGCACCTTCGGTGCGACGACGAAGCCCGCTGGGCCCGGACGCAAAGCGTCCGGGCCCAGCGGGCTTCGTCGTCCCCTCGCGTCGCACCACGCCCGGGCCCCGGCGAACGGGCGATCGCGGACGCGTGTGGCGCGCCGCGCGCAGCGGACCGCTAGCATGTTCGTGCCAGCCTCTGTAGCTCAATGGAAGAGCAGTTGCGTCCTAAGCAAACGGTTGGGGGTTCGAGTCCCTCCAGGGGCACCGAGGAACCGACCTGTCACGGACGCACGATCGACGAGGTCGACGCTCGTCCCCCGCTCGATGAGCGCCACGGGCGCACCGGCACACTCCCGAGACGAACCCGGTCAGTGCTCACTTCCGGACCCGCCCGGTGATGGCGGCGTGCGGTCGGGCCTCCCGCGCTGTGCCCGAAGCACGACGACGAGGATCACAGCGGCCGCAACGAGCCCGATGACGAACAGCGCGACGGTCACGAGGACGATGAACATGAACACCGGTCGATCATGTCACCCCACTCGGACGGCGCACGTGGCCGGGGCGGGTGTCGACTCCGGCATCACCGTGAGAGGTCGACGACCGTCCGGCCGCGCACGCGCCCCTCGAGGATCTCGACCGCCTTCGCCGGCGTGTCCTCGAGACCGATCGTGGTCGTGAGCGAATCGAGGACGTCCCGATCCAGTTCGGCCGCGATCGCCGCCCAGGCCCGCTCGCGCAGTGCACGCGGCGCATCGACGGAGTTCGCGCCCGTCAGGGTGACGCCGCGCAGGATGAACGGCATGACCGTCGTGGGCAGATCGGCCCCCTGCGCGAGCCCGCACGCCACGACCGTGCCGCCGTAGACCGTCTGCGCGAGCACGTTCGCGAGCGTCGTGCTGCCGACCGAATCGATCGCGCCCGCCCACCGCTGCCGCTGCAGCGGCCCACCGAGCTCATCACCGAGCGCCGCCCGGTCGATCACCTCCGCCGCGCCGAGACCCTGCAGGTACTCGCGCTCCGAGTCCGCACGTCCGGTCGAAGCCACGACGCGGTACCCGCGACCCGCGAGGAGCGAGATCGCGATCGAGCCGACACCGCCCGCCGCTCCCGTGACGAGCACCTCGCCACCGGGCTCGACACCGGCGTCCTCGAGCGCGAGCACGCCGATCATGGCCGTGAAACCGGCCGTCCCGACGGCCGCCGCCTGCCCGGGCGTCAGCCCCTCCGGCAGGGCGACGAGGGCATCCGGCCGGACCCGTGCTCGCGTCGCGAAGCCGCCGAGCCGCGTCTCACCCGCACCGTCACCGTTGAGCACCACGACGTCTCCCGGCTTCCACGCGTCGGACCGGGACGCGGTCACCCGTCCGACGATGTCGATCCCCGGGATCATCGGCCAGGATCGGACGATCCCCCGTCCCGCGAGCGCGAGGCCGTCCTTGTAGTTCAAACTCGACGCGAGGACATCCAGCTCGACATCCCCGTCGAGCAGCTCCGCCTCGTCCACGTCGACGATCCGGGCCGCATCACCCTTCGATTCGATCAGCACCGCGCGCATCACGCCCTCCACTCCCTCATCGGCTCCGCCGGTTCACGGTGGGCCCGACGATACGGGGCCGTCATGCACAACACCCCCACGTCGCCCCCTGAGCGGCACGACGCACCTCTCGCCCCGGCACGGCAGCCCGTCCGCAAGCTCGTTCCACAACCTCATATCGAATTCACAGCCGACGGTGATGCGCTGTCACCGTTCGAGGACTCCTCGGGCACGGTTCCACGCGACAACGGTCGGTGAGTCGACCGCTCAGGTCGGCCGCCCGCGGCTCGGCCCGCAGACGCCCCCACGTCTCCGATCCAGGCATCAACGGATATCCCGTCTGCATTTCCGTCGACGCCGGCGTCCCCCGGCGCCCGGATCACCCGATGCTCAAGGAATCGCCATGAGCCTCTGCACATTCACCGGCTGCGGCCGTGCCCAGTTCGAAGACGGACTCTGCCCTCGCCACTGGCAGCAGCGCCGGGCCGGCTCCCCACTGCAACCCGTCCGGAACCACATGCGCAAGGCCGAGCGCGAACGGCTCCATCCACGCGTTCTCGAACTGCGCGACGAGGGTGTTCCCGCCGAGCGCATCGCCGAGCTCCTGGACCTGCGGATGACGACCGTCCTGGCCTGGCTCCGTGAGCCGCACGAGTCCGCGCACGAGCAAGTGGCGGAGCCCGTCCTGCACGGCGTCACCGCGGACTGACCGCGTCACGGCTCGGGCCGCGACACGACCGCCCGCGTCGTCGCGCGCACGAACGACACCGCACCGTCGGACGGTGCGTTGTCGTTCGTTCGTTCGTGCCAGCGACGACGGGCGACGACACGGCCGCTGCGTGCGCCGTCGAGGCGCCGAGACTGCATCCCGGACCGGCAGCGCTCGGCACGTCGCCCTTCGCAAATGTATCTATCCGTGTATCTATCAACGCATGCAAGGTGTATCCTCGAGGCATGCAGAGCGGATTCGAACTTCCCTGGCGCCGGACGGACGGCGCCCTCGCCGATCGCGCGGCGGCCACCGTCGCGCGCCGGATCGTCACCGGGGAGATCCCGCCGGGTGAGCTCCTCACCGAAGCGCAGGTCGCCGACCTCGCCGGCGCGAGCCGCACGCCCGCTCGCGAGGCCATGCTCCAGCTCGCGAACTGGCGCCTCGTCGAGCTCAAGCCGAAGCGCGGGGCGCTCGTCACGACGATCTCCCCCGCGGTGCGCCGCGATCTGCTCGAAGTGCGGACGATGCTCGAGACCGCCGCGGTCCGCCACCTCGCGGAACGACCGGACGAACAGCGACGCGAACTCGGCGAGCGCCTCTCGGCCTCCCTCGCGCGGCAGACGAGGGCGATCGCCGACGGCGACCACCTCGCGTTCGCGGAGCAGGATCACGCATTCCACGCGACGATCGTCGCGGCCTGGGGCAACGCCGTCGTCGCCGAGACGATGGCGGCGTACGGGCCGCGGCTCGCGCGCCTCATCGCGGACACGGTCACGGAGCACCCCGAGTCGGTCGATCGCTTCGTCGAGGAGCACGCCGCGCTCGCCGCCCTCGCCGAGTCCGGCGACACCGAGGCGTTCTCGAACGCCATCCGGGCGCACGTCCGCGTCGGCCATCTCGTGAGCGAGGTCGCATGAGCACCGCGACCGGAAGCCTCTCGACCGGCACCGTCCCCACCGTCGGCACCGCGCCGCGCGCGTGGCTGCGCCTCGCGCCGTCCGTCTTCATGCTGGCGTGGGGCGGCAACCACTTCACGCCGCTCATCGCGATGTACGAGGGGCTCGGCGGCTACAGCGCCTGGCAGGCGAACCTCCTGCTGAGCACCTATGTCGCGGGTCTCGTCCCGGGCCTGCTCGTCGCCGGCCCGCTCTCCGACCGCTTCGGTCGCCGTTGGGTGTGGCTCGCCGGAATGATCTGCGGGCTCATCGCGAGCGTGATGCTCGCACCGGGGCTCCACCACTACCTCCTGCTGTGCGCCGGGCGCGTCCTCGCGGGTGTCGGCGTCGGCGTCGCGATGTCGGTCGGGACGAGCTGGATGAAGGAGCTGTCGAGCGCCCCGTTCGACACGAAGGCATCGAGCACCGCCGGGGCTCGGCGTCCCTCGCTCACCCTCACACTCGGGTTCGGACTCGGCGCCGGGGTCACGGGGCTTCTCGCCCAGTGGGCCCCCCTGCCCGATGTGCTGCCCTACCTCGTTCACGCGACGCTCTCCGTCGTCGCGCTCGTCCTCGGCCTGTCCGTCCCCGAGACGCACCGCCCCGGCCCGATCCCGTCCCCGGAGGTCGAGCGCCGCCGCCTCATCCCGCTCCACCACCGCTCCCGGTTCCGCGGCATCGTCGTGCCCCTCGCACCGTGGGTGTTCGGCGCGGCGGGCGTGGCCTACGCCGTGCTCCCCGCCGCGGTCGCCGACCGGCTCGGCTCGTACACGACCCTCTACGCGACCCTCCTCACGGTCCTCGCGCTCGGCTCCGGTGCCGTCGTCCAGTCGTTCGTCCCCGCGATCGACGCGCGGGTGCGAGGCGGGGCGAGCTGGCTCGGACTCGCGCTCATGACCCTCGGCATGGGCGCGGCCGCGCTCGCGAGCCTCACCGACTCACCCTTCGCGGCGGCCGCCGTCGCGGTGCTGCTCGGGTGCGCGTACGGCGTGTGCATGGTTGCGGGCCTGCTCGAGATCCAGCGCATCTCCCACCCCGACGACCTCGCGACCCTCACGGGCGTCTACTACTCGCTCGCCTACGCCGGCTTCCTCCTGCCGACCGTCCTCGCGATCCTCCTCCCGAGCATTCCGTACTTCGAATCGCTCGCCGTCGTCACGGGCATCAGCGCGCTGTGCCTCGTCATCGTGATCCGCACGCTGCGACCCCGACGACACCCCGCCGACTGACGTGAGCCGTGGCGGCCGACACAGGTCGGCGCCGGGCAGGGATCACCCCGCCCGGCGCCGTCCTCGTGTACGGACGCCCTCACCGTTCCGCACGGCTCGGCGCAGCGGCCTCACGCCCGGATCCTGACCGGAGGGATGCGATCGCGGCACTCCACCCCGCCAGCGCGATGAGCCACCCGAGGATCGCGCCGCCCGACACGAGCACGCCGAGCGTCCCAACGGACGCGACGGTGACTGCCGTCGCGACGCGCAACCGTCCACCGCGCACCGCCGATCGCGACGAGGGCCCTCGCCGCAGCTCGATCCCTCCCGCGAACGCGACGACGGTCGCGACGGCCACGAGCGACGCGAGGAGCCAGAGCGGGCGCGTCGCCCACCACTCGGACCCGAGCGGGTCGGGCAGGGGCAGCCCCGACGTCGCGAGGAGCCCGGCGAGGCCGAGCAGCGCGAGCATGTGCCACGCGTAGATCGTCATCGCCCGTTCGTTCACGGCACGAACCACGCGCCCGATGCCGCGTCGGCGGGCCAGCCTGCGGAGTGTCGGACGCAGGGCGGCGAAGACGAGGAGCTGCGCGATCCCGACGACGACGAGCACGGCCGACGGCGGGTTGAGCGCGGCGATCAGATCGAACGACCCGACACCCCACGAACACATCGCGAGCGCCACCGCGACCGCCACGACCGCACCGGGGAGCAGCACGTCCCTCGGCACGCGGTCGATCGTGCCGTCGGCGAGCAGGAAGCCGAGCTGTTGGACGAGCAGCCACACGAACAGCAGATTCGCGACCGCGACGATCGGTGGCGCGCCCACGACGCGCAGCACCTCGACGAGTGCGGCGGCTCCGACGAGCACCGCGAACGTCGTCGCCGGGCGAGCCCGGTGCGCCGCGACGGCGAGCGGCACGGCGCACGAACAGAGGAGGTACACCCCGAGGAACCAGAGCGGTTGACTCGCGCGGAATCCCGCCTCGGCCACGAGCGAACCGTCCACGCCCACGATCGAGAGCACCACGAGCAGGACGACGACGGCAGCCGCCGCACCCACGGCGGGGACGAGCAACCGCCGCACGCGATCGGCGACGAACGCCCGCCGACCACCGCCGTCGCGCTCCACGCGGGTCCAGTGCAGGTACCCGCTCGCGCCACCGAGGACGAAGAACAGCGGCATGACCTGGACGAACCAGCTCGCGCTCGCGAATCCGTCCCACCCCTCGAGCGCGTTCCCGACGACGAGGCCTCCCCGGACGACCCCGATACCGACCATCGAGGCGTGCAGCACGACCACGACGAGCAGGCACCACGCCCGTGCCACGTCGATCGAGAGGTCACGATCGTGGCGAACGCGTGGTGACCGCTCGGCCTCTGCCGGCCGGACACGCGACCGAGCGTCGCGCGCTTCGAGAATGGACATGATCGCTCCGTTCCGCGGCCCGCTGCGGACCGACCCGTAGAGTGTCGCGAGGCACACGCCACGACCGCGTCCCTCGCGCGGGCCGAACACCCCCTCCCCCGGTTCCGCCCGCGACCGCGCGAACGTCCGTCCATCGGGAGCGCTCCGGCCGTACCGACGTACGGGGTCGACGGAACGCACGGGGGACGACCGGGTGTCCGAACGGCGGGTACCGTCCCGGAGTTCTCGGAAAGGAGCCCCGCCATGGAGCAACTCGACAACCTCCTCTCGGCACTCGTCACCTCGCCGTTCGTGCCGATCGTCGTCCTCGCACTGTGCGTCGTCGACGGGTTCTTCCCGCCCGTGCCGAGCGAGACCGTCGTCGTCGCGGCGCTCGCGGCGGTGCTCTCGTCCGGTCACGACGGGTTCTGGCTCGTCGCGCTGTTGCTGTTCGTCGCGGCGATGGGCGCATGGTTCGGTGACCTCGTCGCCTTCGCGATCGGCCGACGGATCGGTGGTCGCCGAGCGACCGCGTCCCGGCCCGCCGTGCGCCGGGCGATGGCGTGGGCGGGCAGCCGAATCCGCGAGCGCCCCGCTACGCTCGTGCTCGTCGGCCGCTTCATCCCGGTCGGTCGGGTGGCGGTGAACATGACGGCAGGGGCGACGGGCATGGCGACACGACGATTCGCGTCCCTCGCGCTCATCGGGGGCACCGTGTGGGCGGGAATGTGCCTCGGTATCGCAACCGTCGCCGGTGCCCTGTTCGGCGGTTCCCCCGCCGTCGCGTCGGCTGCGGCGATCCTCGTGTCGCTCCTCGTCGGCCTCGTCGTGGACCGCGTCGCCGCACGCGGTGGACGACCGACGCGGACGACGCGCACCGCACGTCCCGAGGCGATCGCACCGTGAACGCCGTGCAGCGCCTCCGGCGATTCCGGTTCGCGTCGATCGTCCCGTCGCCGCCCGGGTGCCTCGAATGGCTCATCGGCGCAGGCCTCGCCGTCGCACTCGTCAGCGTCAACATCCCGGTCCAGCTCAGCTTCTATCCGACGACGGGCGCGGCCGTCGCGCTGCTCGTCCCGCTCGTCCTCGTACAGGCCGCGACCGTGCCGCTCGTGCTCGTCACGCCACGGGTGGCGGCGGCGCTGCACGGCGTCTCCGTGCTCGGGATCGCGATCGGGAGCACGACCGTGTGGGCGGCCGACGACGGGGCGACGGCCCCCACGAGCCTGCCGTGGCCGAGCGCGTCCTCGTGGACATCGTGGTCGCCGCGAGCGTCTCGGCGACCGTGTTCGCGATCGCGGCGACCGTCACCCAGCTCGTCCAGGCCCGCCGTGACGTCGACCTGGCACGACACGAGAAGGAGGTGCTCGAGGAGGATCGGCGCTGGGACATCGAACGATCCCGGATCGCGCGCGAGATGCACGACGTCGTCGCGCACAGCATGTCGATCGTCCACATGCGCGCGACATCGGCCCGCTACCGGCTGCACGGGATGAGCGACGAGGTCGCGGACGAGTTCGACGGCATCGCGCTCCAGGCCCGCACGGCGCTCGGTGAGATGCGCGGGCTGCTCGGCGTGCTCCGCGAGGGTGCCGAGACGCTCGACGCCCCACAGCCGACGCTTTCCGACCTCCCGGCGCTCGTGGCGGCGACGCGCGACGCGGGGATCGAGGTCCGCACCGTCCTCGGCGGTTCAGCTCGCGCTGTATCGGGTGACGCAGGAATCCCTGAGCAACGTCATCCGGCACGCGGACGGATCGTCGGTCGACATCGCCCTGCGGGCCCTCGACGACGAGCTCGTCCTGACCGTGCGGAATACCCGGCCGTCGACGCCGCGTGGCTCCGCCGACCACGGTGGGCACGGCATCCGCGGCATGATCGAACGCATGGCATCGGTCGACGGTTCACTCGCGCACGGGCCGGATCCCGACGGCGGCTACACCGTGACGGCCCGGGTGCCCCGACGTCCGGCGGCGGGCGCATGAGCATCCGCGTGCTCGTCGTCGACGACCAGCCGATGTTCCGCGCGGGGCTCGTCGCGATCCTCGGCGCTCAACCCGACATCGAGATCGCCGGCGAGGCCGAGGACGGCGAACAGGCACTCGCGCGCACGCGCTCCCTCAAGCCCGACGTCGTGCTCATGGACGTGCGCATGCCGAAACGCAACGGCATCGAGGCGACGGAGGCGATCCTCGGTGACCCGCTCTCGACCCATCGCCCACGGATCGTGATGCTCACGACCTTCGACGTCGACGACTACGTCTTCGCCGCCCTGCGCGCAGGTGCGAGCGGCTTCCTCCTCAAGGACGCCGCTCCCGACGAACTCGTGAACGCGGTCCGCGTCGTGCACGGTGGGGACGCGCTGCTCTCGCCGCGCGTGACGAATCGGCTCGTCCGCGCGTTCACGGATACACCGAAACCTCGCGCGAGCGACACCGCGGCGCTCGCCGCACTCACCGAACGGGAGCTCGAGGTCTTCCGGCTCCTCGCAGCGGGGCGCTCGAACGCCGAGATCGCGGCCACGCTGTTCATCGCGGAGCAGACGACGAAATCGCACGTGAGCAGGATCCTGACGAAGCTCGGCCTGCGCGATCGCGTGCATGCGGTCGTCCCCGCCTACGAATCGGGCGTCGTCGTGCCCGGCGCCGGTGACGACCCCCGGCACCGCTGACCGGACGAGCCGGGCACGCCGTCATCGGCGTGTTTCGGCATCGACGGTGGCCCCCGCGATCCGGACGCCGCATGACGTCGTCCACACGAGCGACGGAAGGAGTGAGGGTACCCTCACATGACACGTTCGAAGGAGTCCAATTGGCACGCGAGCACAAGCGAAACCGATCCGTCACGAGGGCCGTGGTCCTTCGCACCGAGCAACTGAGCCCCGAACTCATCCGCGTCGTCTTCACGGGCGACGGCCTCCGTTCGCTCCCCGAGCTCACGCTCACCGACCACTACGTGAAGCTGCTCTACCCGCCGGCAGGCGCGGCGTACACCTCACCGTTCGATCCCGAGGTGCTCCAGGAGACTCTGCCGCGCGAGCAGTGGCCGGTGACGCGCACCTACACGATCCGGTCGTACGACCCCGAGACCAACGAGCTCGCGATCGACTTCGTCGTGCACGGCGACGAGGGGCTCGCGGGGCCGTGGGCTGCGGCCGCACGGCCCGGCGACGAGCTCGGCTTCTACGGCCCCGGCGGAGGCTACGCCCCCGACCCCGAGGCCCCGTATCACCTGCTCGCGGGCGACGAGTCGGCCCTGCCGGCGATCGCGGCGGCGCTCGATGTTCTCCCCGACGACACCGACGCCGACGTGTTCGTCGAGGTCGCCGGGCCAGAGGGCGAGATCCCGGTGCGAACCACCGAGCGCACGCGACTCCACTGGATCCACCGCGGTGACCGCCCGTACGGTGTCCCCCTCGCCGACGCCGTCCGCAGCGTCCAGTTGCCCGAGGGCCGACGTTCGGTGTTCGTCCACGGCAACGCCGACATGATCAAGGTGCTCCGGCGGTGGTTCTACGTCGACCAGGGGCTCGAGCGGGCACAGGCCTCGATCTCCGGCTACTGGCGCACGAACCTCACCGAGGACGTCTGGCAGGCGTCGAAGCGCGAGTTCGTCGAATCGATGGACGCCGAGGAGGCCGCGGCCGGCGCGACCGCGTGATCGCCCGCGTGGTGGTGGGCCGGCCCGCCACCACGCGCGTCAGCGTTCGCCGCGCCTCAGGAACCAGTTCACCACGCCCGCGAGCGCGACGATCGCCGCCGCCACGAGCGGCGACCACAGCGCGGCCGTCCACCCCATGGACCCGGCCACGATCCCCACGACGGCCGCGGCGGCCGACTGGCCGACGATGATGGCGGCGCCCGCGATCGTCATGCCCGTCGCCGAGCGACCGCGCGGTGTCCGGGCCGCGACGAGCCCGAACGCCGTGACGAGCGTGGGCCCGACACCGATCCCCATGATCGCGAGCGCGAGCAGCATGACCGGCACCGAGCGGGCCCCGACCGCCACGACCGCGCCGATGACGAGAAACACCGCGAACACGAGCCAGCGGGCCCGCATCGTGAATCGCGGCGGGAAGAGTGCCGCCGCGAGCGCGAGCGCCGCCGAACCGATGCCCATGACGCCGTAGAGCAGACCGGCCTGCTCGGGCTCCCCGAGCTCGGTCATGAACGACGTCAGGGAGGTCAGCGTCGTGCCGAAGAACACCCCGACGCCGAACACGCCGACGAACAGGACGAGCAGGCGCGGTCGCAGGAGCTCGACGAGCGGCGCCGGTCGTGGCGCCGCTGCGTTCGCGCGATTCGCGGTGCGCGCCGTCGGGTGCAGGGCGAACGCGGTCACGAAGAAGAGCGTGAGGACGGAGGCGCCGATGACGGGTGCCGCGGGTGACAGGGTCGTGGCGAGCAGCCCGACGAGCACCGGGCCGAACACGAACACGATCTCGTCCGCGGCCGACTCGTACGCCATCGTTCCGTCGAGGACTCGCGCACGCCGTGAGGCGGGAAGGCGCGAGGTGATGATGCCCACGAGCCGGCTCCGCGACATCGGTGACACCTGGGGTGCGGTCGCGCCGACGAAGAACGCGGTCGCGAGAACGGCCGCGTCGGGCAGCGGGCTGTAGACGACGAGCGCCATCGCCAGCAGGGCGAGGCTGTTGCCGATGCCCGCGACGAGCATGACCGGTCGCTGACCGAAGCGGTCCGCGGCCATGCCGAGGAACGGTCCGGCGAGGGCCGACCCGAGACCGACCATGGCGGAGTTCAGACCGCCGAGCGCGATGGACTCCCGGCCCGCGACGACGAGGGTCAGCACGCCGACGACCATCATCGAGAACGGCAGACGGGCGACGAGCGCGATGGGGAAGTACCCGGCGCCGGCCTCGCCGACGAGGCTCGTGGGCTTCTCCTGGATCACGGACATGAAGGCTCCCTGCTCCGCGGCGGACGCGGCGTTCACGTGCCGCCTTGGTCACCGATCGGGAGCCAGGTAGATACACCGGACTTGACGGGCGCCGTCCACGGGCGCCGAGGGGAGATTCTACCTGCGCCACCCGAACGGCGCGAGCCGCCCTGTTCTCCCCACGCACCCGGACGACGAGTTGTCCACAGGTGGCGCACCGCGCTCGCCCCGCCGCCGAACCCGCGATCTACGGTGCTCCACACGAGATCGGAGCATGAATGACCCATACACACGCACACACGTCCCGACCCAACTCACCGCACGGCTCGGAGGTCGAGGCATGAGCGCCGTCCCGGTCGCCGTCGCGGGCGCGAAGCTCGTCGCGGCGGAACTCACGAGCCGCTACCTCGTGCCGAAGCTCATCGAACGCATCGAGCGCATCCTGTCGCGCACGAGCGCGGCACGTGATCGGTTCACCGAGCGGGCCGGGGCATCGCCGGAGGCCTACTTCTTCGGTGCCGACGATCCGGCCGACGCGACCCGCTCCGCCGCCGAGCAGCTCGGCGGGCGCGACGACCTCGTGGTCCTGGGCGCCGAGCAGTTCGGCCCGCTCCTCGCGGAGGCGCAGCGCCGGTTCCGGGAGCACCGGCAATCGGTGCATGCGGGTATCGACGGGGTGCTCGATCGCGAGGAGCAGGCGTTCCTCGCCGATTGCCGCGCCCAGTTCCTCGGCGCCGCCACCGAGCAGGTCGCCGCGCGCGGCGCGTCGACGGTGGTCAACGTGTCGGGCACCGACCCGGATCAGGTGACACGGATCGTCGAACGCTTCGTCGAGAAGGGCTACCGCGTCGATGTGCGCATCGAGTCCGAGGCGCAGGCCGCGGCGGCACGCGAAGGTGTCGACCGCGCTCACGCCCACGACCACGCCTCGGCCGGGACCGACCGCGCAACCACCGGAGCTGCCGACGGCCGGCACCTCGACGAGCCGAGCGCGGATGCCTCGACGCGCGGTGACGGGACCGGTGCAGGGACTCGCGATACCGCAGAACGCGATGCGAGCGAATCCGCGAGCGACGGCTCCGCCGCACCCGAGCGGGCACGGGATTCCGAGGAACGCACCACCGCGGAGCGCGCCGACGCTCCCGAGCCACCGGACCGGGCGACGGGCGCCCCCGAGCAGGCGAACCGTGGGCGGTCCGGCACCGGGCGCGACGCGTCGTCGGCGACGACGCAGGAGGCGGAACGCACCGGGGCCGACGCCACCTCGGCGACGGCCGAGCCCACGTCCGCGAAGGGGTCCGGCACGCGGACGACGCGGAGCACGTCCGCCCGATCACGCAAGCCCACGTCGAAATCGCGATCGGCTTCCCGCGACGCGGCCGCCGAGCACTCCGCCTCACGAACATCGACGAACGAGGCGACACCGTCGGCCGATTCGTCGAAGGCGACGACGAATGCGACGAAGTCGACCCGGGGATCGAAGACGCGCACGAAGACGACGTCCTCGCCGTCGGCCGAGGCGTCGTCCGCGAAGAAGACCAATCGGTCGAACGCCCGTCCGTCGTCGCGTCGCACGACGGCCGAGAAGGGATCATCGAGCACGGCACCCGCCTCGACGGAGGTCGACGGGACGTCCACCCGGTCGTCGCGGGCCACGGCCACGTCCTCCCGGACGACCGAGCGCGCATCCGCGACCCGCTCACCGGCGGCACCGCGGTCGACGGGCACACCGGCACTGCAGCGCTGACCCCTCACGGGACGGCACGAACAGGGGCGCCGGGCAGCGATGCTCCGGCGCCCCACGCCGAGATCGCACCACGGGCCGGGCCGGCACCGTCGGCGCCGCTCCGAGCCGGCGCTGTCGGCCGTCGTCCCGTGCCGGCGAACCGCGAGTCCGGCCATCGGCCGGCTCAGCGCTCGGCGAGCTGCCGCCGTTCGGCCATCGCCGCCTTCTTCGCGCGGTTCCCGCACGTGTTCATGGAGCACCATCGACGGTTCGTGGCAGGGCTCATATCCAGGAACAGCCCCCGGCACGACGGATCCGCGCACACCGAGACGAGCTCCGCGAAGGCTCCCGCGACGGATCCGATCGCATCCTGCGCGATCACGCCGAGCGCATCGATCACCGGCCGCCGCCCGCCCGACACGAGCGCCGCGACGCCGTCCCGCAGCTCCACGTAGGCCCTCCCCCGACGCGAGGCGGCGTTGAGTGCCTCCACATCGACCGGATCCGGGGCCCCCCGCTGCGCGACGGTCGCCCCCACCCGGTACACGACCTCTCGCAGTGCCTGCGCAGCGCGCAGCTCGGCCCGGGTCGGCACGGCCTCGTCGAAACGGAGGCCATTCGCCTCGAGCCACTGCCCGAACCGCTCGGGGGTCGGGAGCCGTTCGACGCGGTCACCGAAGCGTTCGGCGAGCGTCTCGGTGAACCGGAACGCGAGCACATCGTTGTCCATCCGGAACGCCGGCTCCCCACGCACCGTGCCCACCGCACCGCCTCCTCGCGCAACTCACACGAACCCCGCCAGGGCTCGACGATACCGTTTCGACGAGCCCGACGCCGCCGCGCGCGACCCGGGCGAGCCCGCCGCCCACGAAGGTCCCCCACCCCGCGCGACCGATCATCCGAGAGGACCACGTGATGAGGATCTCCGTCGCCGGACAGGGCGAACAGCGCACGACGCCCGAGGAGGCGGTCCTGCACCTCGGTGTCGGCTTCGACGGGACGACACGCGAATCGGTGCTCAGGGACACGACCGACGTGCACGAGCGGATCTCGGCGAAGGCCGAGCACGCCGTCGACTCCGGTGCCGTGCGGGTGTGGCACGCCCAGACTGTTCGCGTCGAACCCTACGAACGGCGCCCGGACGAGAGCAGCGACCCCGAGGTCCGCTATCGCTCCAACGCCGATCTCTGGATCACATTCACCGACGTCGACGCGCTCGGCGAGTGGATCGTCGAGATCGGGAACACGACCGGCGCCTCGATCGCCGGCGTCACGTGGAAGCTGACGGACGAGACGGAAACCCGCCTCACCGATCGGGCGCGCGAGCTCGCCGTCGAGGACGCGATCAAGCGCGCCGCGACGTACGCGAAGGCAGCCGGCCGCTCCGCGTCGCCGGCCCTCGTCGGGCTCTACGAACCCGGTCTGCGCCCCGCGGGCGGGGCAGGGCCGGACGGTGCGGAACCGGCCACGATGCTCCGCGGACGAGCAGCGGGCGCACCGCAACCGGTACTCACGCTCACCCCCGCGGACATCACGGTCCGCGCGTCCGTCACGGCCGACTTCGACGTCGCCTGACGGTCACGACGGAACCGGTACCCCGACGGAACCGGTGCCCGCCGCGCGAGCATCAACCGATCGACACCCACACCGCATCGGTCGCCGTCGAGCCGAGCGCGACGGGTGCGCCGTCGCCGATGCGCACGTCGAGCGCCCCGGAGTACGGTGCCCCCGGCTCGACGCCGAGGCGCACCCCGACACCGACACCGAGTTCCGCGAAGTATTGCAGGAGCGCCGGATCGTCGTCCGCGATCCGCTCCACCACGACTGCCGTTCCCGGCGCCACCTCCGTCAGCCGCTGCGCGCGCGGGGCGGTCACGACGCCCGCGGCGGACGGGATCGGATCGCCGTGCGGGTCGCGCTCGGGGTGGCCGAGCACCTCGTCGATGCGGTCGACGAGGAAGTCGGAGACCGCGTGCTCCAGGCGCTCGGCCTCGTCGTGCACCTGATCCCAGCGGAACCCGAGGGCCGAGACGAGGAACGTCTCGATGAGCCGGTGCCTGCGCACCATCGCGACCGCATGACGCTCGCCGACCGTCGTGAGCGTCACGGCACCGTACTTCGCGTGCTCGACGAGCCCCTGTTCGCCGAGCTTGCGAACCGCATCCGACACGGTCGAGAGCCGGAGCCCGGATTTCTCGGCGATCGCCGAGGTCGTCACGGGACCGTCCGTCCACTCGCTGAGCGCCCAGATCACCTTGAGGTAGTTCTGGTTGCTCGGCGAGAGGTCGTCCACGGACATGCGGGCACCCTATCGTCTGCGGGCATCCACTCCGCCCGGATCATCGAGCGCACGTTCCACGACCCCTCGCGGTGCGGGCTCGCACGTCCACGGCTCACCGGGCTGGTCCGAGGCGAGCCAGGCCTTGGGAACGCCCTGGAACGGCCCATCGGGCGCGAGCAACTCGCTCATCCCCGGATCGCAGAAGTCGCGATACCACATGGCGAGGCCGAGCTCCTCGTCGGCCGAGAGCGACTCCCAGGCACGCCAGATGCCGTGCAGACGGTGGACCGCCTCCGGAACGGCCCACCATTTCGTGCACCAGTGGAGATTGCTCGAATGGGTTCCCACCTGCCGGATGTAGACGTGGCGAAGGTGGTTGCGAACGAAATCGTCGACATCCGCGAACCGCGTCGGCTCGGGTAGCGCGTCGTCGCGCTCCTCCTCGTCGTCGTCGAACTCCTCGAACACCGTGGGCTCGCCCGCGAGGTCGGTCACCGGGTCGTCGTCCGCGTCCCGGAGGTTCTCGCGATCCGGCCAGCTGAAGCCGCTCATGCTCGACGCTCCGTCAGCGTCGTCCGGGCACCTGCCACGACGTCCGGAGCCGCGGCCCGGTCGCCGTGCACCGTTCCGCCACCGCTCCGTTGCTCGGGCCGCCTCCCATCGGATCCGCGGTGGTCGCCGCGCTGCGCGTCGGTACCGACGGCGTGCATGCCGTTCGACGCCGCCGTGCGCTCCGCCTGCTCCGCCGCCGCGATCGATGCGCGGATCGCCGTGGCGTGATCCCCCTGCCACCACGGGACGGTTCGCAACAGGGCGGGGCGCGAGCCCGAGGCGACGACGACGGCGCGCCCGCGTGGGAGCGCGGCCAGCTCCGACACCGTGAGGATCCGGTCGGTCGACGTCTGGACCGCGAAGCTCGGGTCACCCTGCGACCTCGTGACCGTCTCGGTGCGGAACTCGCGGTCGCCGATGGTCTGCGAGAGCTGTTCGAGGAACTGGGTCTCCGCGACGCCACCGATGTAGAGCTTGATGTTCGACGCCGACCAGAGCTTGTTCATGCCCGGCTCGGTCCACACCTCGCAGCCCTGTGACCAGGACTGGAGGATCGTCTGGATGATGATGCCACGCGAGCCGAAGTGGCTGTAGAGATCGGGGAGCGCACCCCACCGGCAGACGTTCGCCGCCTCGTCGAGCACCGCGACCATCGGGATCGCGAGGCGACCGCTCGCGCGCTCACTGGCCGCACGTTCGGCGGCCTGCGCGACGGCCGCCGTGAGTGCGAGCACGATCGGCCCCGCGCTCCCCGCCCCTTCGCGCGACAGCGAGTAGAGCGTGTCCGTCGACGATCCGAATGCCCGGTGGTCGAACTCCGGCCGACCGTCACCGGGATCACCCGGCGTGATCCACTCGCGCACGTGCGAGTTCGCGAGACATGCGGCCATCTGCTGTGCGGTTCCGTAGACACCGCCGCGCTGCTTGTCGGGCGAGGAGATGACGCCCTGGACGGTCTCCGCCCACGTGTCCCACCCGTGCTCGCGCAGGTACCCGACCGGCTCGCGGTCCTCCGGATCGCTCAACCACGTCGAGACCCGTGTGATCGGCTCACCACCGGCCGCCGCCGCCAGGAGGAGTCCCGTGAGGAGGTCGCGCCCGGCCGGGTCGAAGAACGCGTCGGTCTGTGCACCCGGCTGGCGTGAGCCGTTCGCGAAATGTGCGGCCAGTTCGGCGGCCGAGACGTCGTCGACGACGGACGAGAGCGGGTTCCACCACCACGTGGCCGTGTCGGTCGACACGCGCTGCGGGTTGAACACCCAGACGCGGCCGCGAGCGAGGCGGAGGTGCCGCGTCGCATGGACCACATCGGGCTTGTTCGAGGTGACGACGACGGCACCGGGTGCCGCGGCGATGCTCGGGATCGCGACGGACGTCGACTTGCCCGTGCGGGGGCCTGCGATGACGACCCACATGTCCTCCCATCCCGCGTACAGCGGCTCTCGGCGCCCGACGGTCTCACCGAGCAGCAGGCCGTCGTTGCCACGCAGCCCGAGTCGGGCGCTCGTCGCCGCGGCCGCAGTCCGGCTGAGAGCCTTGACGTCGTCGCCCCGCCCCATGTGTCGCGCCGCGTAGTCGACCCGCGTCCGCCGTGCGCGCCGGCGTCGGAGGACCCACAGGGTGAGGGCGCCGAGGCCCGCGAGGACGACCAAGAGGCCCGCGAGCACGAGCGTCATGGCACCCGTCCACCCGATGCTGCCGCGGACGAGGTCGAGGACGGTCGCCACCGGATCGGCGGGCACCGCCTGGGTGCCACCCGACAGGTGTTCACCGAGGCGCACGACGAGGTTCGTCGCGGCCACGGCCCCGGCGACCGCGACGACGCTGCCGCCGATGACGAGTGCGCGCGTCCTGATGCGCTTGCGAGCGGTGGTCCGTTCCATGAGACGCTCCCTCCGCGGCGCGAGGCTCGCACCGGTGGTCCGACCGTAGTCGGGCGCGCCTCGTGCTGCCGGACCTATCCACAGGCCGTGAGCGTCCGCAATCGGGAGGTGCCGCGCACGCGAACGGCCGCCGCTCCCGAGGGAGTAGCGGCCGTCCGATTAGTTCGCGGCGATCAGGCGTGCGCCTCGGCGAGCACCTCCGCCGTGGCCTCCGCGATGATCGCGAGGCCGCGCTCGAGCTCGTCGTCCGTGACGGTGAGCGGAGGCAGGAGCTTGACGACCTCGTCGAACGCACCGGCCGTCTCGACGATGAGCCCTCGCTCGAACGCCTTCGTCGTGACCGCGGTCGCCTGCGCGCCGTCGGGGAAGACGAGGCCACGAGCGAGACCGCGCCCGCGCGTCGAGAGACCCGCCTCGGGGTAGGCGTCGACGATGGCCCGGAAGCGCTCGTCGGCGAGCTCGCCCTTCGCGCGCGTCGCCCGCTCGAACGTGTCGTCCGACCAGAACAGCCGGAGCGTCTCGGCGGCACTCGCGAACGCGGGGCCGATGCCGCGGAACGTGCCGTTGTGCTCGGCGGGCGCCCACACGTCGTGCTCGCGCTTGAAGAGTGTGAGCGCCATGGGCAGCCCGATGCCCGAGATCGACTTGGAGAGCACGACGATGTCGGGCACGATGCCGGCGTCCTCGAAGCTGAAGAAGGCCCCGGTACGGCCGCATCCCATCTGGACGTCGTCGAGGATGAGCGGGATGCCCTCGCGCTCGCAGATGGCCGAGAGCCGGCGCAGCCAGTCGAGGCCGGCGACGTTGATGCCGCCCTCGCCCTGCACCGACTCGACGATGACGCCGGCCGGCCGGTCGACGCCGCTCGATGCGTCCGCGAGCAGTCGTTCGAAGTAGTCGAGGGTGTCGACGCCGTCGCCGAGGTAGCCGTCGTACGGCAGTACGGTCGCGTTCGAGAGGGGAACCCCTGCACCGCCGCGCTTCTTCGCGCTGCCGGTCACGGCGAGGGCTCCGACGGTCATGCCGTGGAACGAGTCGGTGAAGTGCACGATGTTGGTGCGGCCGGTGAGCTTGCGGGCGAGCTTGAGGGCCGCCTCGGTCGCGGTCGTGCCGGCGGGGCCGGGGAACATGACCTTGTAGTCGAGGCCGCGCGGCTCCAGGATGAGCGACTTGAAGGTACGGAGGAAGTCGACGCGCGTCGTCGTGAACATGTCGAGGGAGTGCACGAGCCGGTCGGCGAGGAAGTGGTCGATCACGGCCTGCTTGAGCCGCGGATCGTTGTGTCCGTAGTTCAGGGCGCCCGCGCCCGCGAAGAAGTCGAGGTAGGTCGTGCCGTCGTCGGCGGTCACGGTCGCGCCCACGGCCGACTCGAACGTGGTCGGCCACGAACGGGAGTAGCTGCGCACCTCGGATTCGAGCGCGGTGGTGGATTCAGATGCCGACATGCAGATCTCCTCTGTGCGCGTGGCGCGGCGATGGGCGGTGGATGAGTGCGGAGGGCCGAGGAAGCGTCGCCGCCCGACAGCGGCGTCGCTCCCCCGGCCCTATCGCCTGATGCGATGGTAGCCGAGCGGCTCGGTGCTACGCGGTGAGGCCGTCGACGTACGCCTTGTTGTCGGTGATCCACTGCTCGACGATGGGTGCGTAGTCGTCGGTGGAGTTCTCGTTGAACATGACGTTCTCGAGCGAGTAGAGCGTCTCGGAGTCCATCTTGAAGTTCGAGATCCAGCCGCTCACCGTGGGGTGCGTCGTGGCGAAGTCGGTCGACGAGAAGGAGTGGATCCCCTCGGCGTCACCGAGCAGGCCCTGCGGGTCCTCCAGGTCGCGGATCGGGAACGCGTCGTACGCCCAGTGCGGGCGCCAGAGCGTCACGACGATGTTCTCGCCGTTGTCGGTGGCGGTCTTGAGCTCGGTCAGCATGGCCGCGGTCGACGAGGTCGTGTACGTCATGCCCTCGAGTCCGTAGCCGGGGATGACCGCGTCCTGGGTGATCTCGGTCAGGCCGGCCCCCGGCTCGATCCCGACGATCGTGTTGTTGAACTGTGCGGCGTTCGCCGCGAGCTCGTCGATCGACTGGATCGGGGCGTCGTCGTTCACGGCGAACGTGAGCTTCGCCTCGTCGTTCCAGGCGCCGAGGTCGACGATCGAGTCACCGTACTGCTCGATGTAGCTCTTGTGCGTGATCGGCAGCCAGGTGTCGAGCGTGACGTCGTAGTCGCCGGTCGAGAGGCCCGAGTAGACGGGTGCCGGGTCGGCGTACTCGAGCGTGACGTTGTAGCCCTTCTCGGTGAGGATGGCCTTCCAGAGCTCGCTCGCCGCGATGCCCTCGTCCCAGCCGTTGAACACTGCGATCGTGATGTCCTTCTGGTCGCCGTTCTCGAGCGTCTCGCCGCCGCCTGCACCGGTGCAGCCCGTCAGGGCGAGGGCGGCCGTGGCCGCCATGGCGAGGATCGCGGCTCCGTGTCGCTTGCGCATGTTGCCTTCTTTCTCTCGTTCTTCGGGGTGGGTTGGGGTCATCGGGACGGCCGCCGTGCGGCGGCGTTCGCGGCATCGAGCTCGAGGTCAGCCTGTGCGACCTTCTCGGCGACGCTCTCGTCCTCGGCGCTGGTCTTCGCCTCGCGCTTCGTCCGTCGCGTCCGGTCGTGTTTGGCGAAGGCGCTCGTCATGCGGTCGAGGATCATCGCGAGGACGACGACCGAGATACCCGCTTCGAATCCGAGGGCGACGTCGATCCGGTTGAGGCTCTGGACGACGTCGGCGCCGAGGCCGCCGGCACCGACCATGCCGGCGATGACGACCATCGACAGCGAGAGCATGATGACCTGGTTCACGCCCGCCATGATCGACGGCATCGCGAGCGGCAACTGCACCTGGCGCAGGATGCGCGCGGGAGTCGCCCCGAAGGACCGGGCGGCCTCGACGACCTCGCGATCGACGCCACGGATGCCGAGTTCCGTCATGCGGACACCGGGCGCGAGCGCGAAGATGATCGTCGCGACGATGCCGGGGACGACGCCGATGCGGAAGAGCACGAGTGCCGGGATGAGGTACACGAACGCGGGCATCGTCTGCATGAAGTCGAGAACCGGCTTCACGATGCTCGAGACGGTGTTCGACCGGGCCGCCCAGATACCGACGGGGATGCTGATGAGGACGGCGATCGTGCTCGCGACGAGGACGAGCGCGAGGGTCTTCATCGCGTTGTCCCACTGGTCGACCGAGACGATCACGAACAGGCCGATGAGCGTCCCGAGGGCGAGCTTCCAGCGCCCCGCCCAGTAGCCGATCGCGACGAGCACGATGATGACGGCCCAGAACGGCGGGGTGCCGAGCACGAGGTAGACGATGTCGTAGAAGCCGCCGAAGATCGCCCGGAGGACGTCGAAGACGGGCCCGAGCGTCGTCGTGAGCCAGTGGACGACGACCTCGGCCCAGTCGCCGAACGGGATGCGGATGGTGGCGTCGTTCATGCGCGCCCGGTCCCTTCGTTCGTTCCGGCGGTGGGTGCGTCGTGGGCCGGTTCCTCGACGATCTCGATGATCTCCTCGACGACGACCTCGTCGGTCGGTTCGTCGAGCCCGGTGGCCTGCGTGTCGAGCAGTGGCGATGCCGATGTGTCCGGCAGGTCGATGGCCCCGGTGACCGTCGGCACGTTCGCGAGCGCCGCGAGGAGCGTGACGCGCGGGACGACCCCCTGGAGGCGGCGCTGCTCGTCGACCACGGCGATCGGGAGGCGCGAATCGACCGAGAGCTCGAGCAGATCGGACACGGACGTGTCGGGGCTCGCCGTCGCGATGTCGGTGATGATCGACGGCTGCAGCTCGGTGACCCCGGCCTTGATGTCGTGGAGGACGCGCCGGTCGGTGACCGCTCCGAGCAACACACGCCCACGTGCCGTCACGAACGCACTGTCGGACTGCGTGTCGCGCATGACGCGCAGTGCGCCGCGGGGCCCGGCGGTCGTCGGGACCACCGCGCGCGCCGGCTCCATGACCGACTCGGCCGTCAGGACGCGGGCACGGTCGACGTCCTGCACGAACTGCGCGACATAGTCGTTCGCGGGGTCCGTCAGGATCTCCTCCGGCGTGCCGATCTGCACGATGCGACCGTCGCGCATGACCGCGATGCGGTCACCGAGGAACATGGCCTCGTTGAGGTCGTGGGTGATGAAGACGATGGTCTTGCCGAGCTCGGCCTGCAGGTCGATGAGCTCCTGCTGCATCTCCCGCCTGATGAGCGGGTCGAGGGCGCTGAACGCCTCGTCCATGAGCAGGATGTCGGTGCCCGACGCGAGGGCGCGGGCGATGCCGACGCGCTGCTGCATGCCGCCCGAGAGTGCGGACGGCAGGCGATCGGCCCAGTCGGTGAGCCCGACCTGGTCGATCATCTCCTGTGCTCGCCGTGTGCGCTCGGCTTTGTCGACGCCCTTCACCTCGAGGCCGAACGCGACGTTCTCGATGACGGTGCGGTGCGGGAACAGCGCGAAGTGCTGGAACACCATCGAGACGTGCTCCTGTCGGACACGTCGGATCTCGGCGTCGTTCGCCTTCGCGAGGTCGACGCCGTGCACGAGCACGCTTCCCGCGGTCACGTCGTGCAGGCCGTTGAGGGCACGGATGAGTGTCGACTTGCCGGAGCCGGACAACCCCATGACGACGAAGATCTCGCCCGGGTTCACGTCGAAGGTCGCGTCGATGACGGCGGCGACCGTTCCCTTGTCGAGCTCGGAGCGCTCGGCGCCCGCCTCGAGTTGCCGAACGGCTTCGCTCGCTCTGCGTCCGAACACCTTGTAGACGCCTCGGACGGAGATCGGTGGTTCGCCCATCGGGTTTCCCTTCTCGTTCGATGCTGGATCTGGCCGACGTCGTCCCGGGATGCGATGAACGCGCGAACGCGCGAATTCGTCGATCACCCGGATGGGATCTGCGATGCGTGGTCGACGGCGATTTCCTCCGCTCTCAGGAGCGTCCGCGCGGTGTCGACCCCACGGCGACTGCGACGCCGGTGCTTCGACAGTAGCAAGCTCGCCGCGGCGCTGCCCGTGACGGGAGCCGGAAAGCGGGCCCCGTCAACCCTGACCACGCGGCGAATCATCGTGCCACTGCCCCGCAATGACGGGGATCGCGGCGCATCGATCCCGGTGTTATGTAACCGTTACCGCCGATCTCCCGGTTCGAGGCCGGCACAGCGGGTTCCGCGCGATTCGCGGCGCCCGGTGCGACGTCGGCGGGACGCACGGCGCTCGTCATCCTCCAGTCGTATTCGCGCGCGCAAGAGTCCCGAAAGTCTGTCCCGGAGGGTCGCTCCGCCCTACGCTTGCACTGTCGCGGGCGGCGCTGCTGCGTCGACCGGAAGACACCGCCGTGCGGCAGTTCCGCCGGTGGATTCTCCACGGAAGGACCACTCCCATGCGCAGTCCCCTTTTCGACCAGTCACTGCAGGAACGGCAGACGGGACAGCGCTGGACGCTGCAGTCGTCGAAGATGCTGCGGGTCGCCCTCGGCCCCGACGTGCTCGCCGCCCAGGGCGCGATGGTCGCCTACCAAGGGCAGATGGACTTCAAGTACGAGGGGTCCGGCGGCGTCGGCAAGTTCATGAAGAAGATGGTTTCGGGCGAGGGCGGCAACCTGCAGCGCGTGGCAGGCCAGGGAGAGGTCTTCTTCGCTCGCGCCGCCGAGGACGTCTTCCTCATCGAGCTCACGGGTGACGGCGTCACGGTCAACACGTCGAGCCTGCTCGCGTTCGACGCGAACCTCGCCTGGGACATCAAGATGATCGGCAACGCCGGCATCCTCGCGGGTGGCCTCTTCAACCTCGTCGTCAACGGCCAGGGGACGGTCGCGATCTCGAGCGACGGCCCGCCCATGCTCCTCGACTGCTCGCAGCAGCCGACGTTCGTCGACCCGCAGGCAGCCGTGTGCTGGTCGAGCAACCTCGCCCCGACCATCAAGAACGACTTCAAGATGGGCTCGCTCATCGGCCGTGGCTCCGGGGAGTCGTTCCAGCTCGCGTTCCACGGCCCCGGGTTCGTCGTCGTGCAGCCGAGCGAGGGACAGCCGGTCGTCACCGGTTAGAGAGCACGGGGAAGCGATGGTTCGGGGAGCGATCTCCTCGACCTCTTCTCCTGAGTGACGTGCACGTCGGGCCGGTCCTTCGGGACCGGCCCGACGTGCACGTCCGGGCCTCAGCGCTTCTTCTTGAAGAGGGTGCCGAAGACCCCGCGGACGACCTCGCGCACGACGGTCTGGCCCGTTCGCGATCCGAGGATCTCCTCGACGACGTTCTTGTCGCGGCCGCGGGACGTGGTGCGCGTCCTCGTCGCTCGCTCCTGTCGCGCGGCCTCCTTCTCGGCCGCCGCGGCCTGACGGTCTCGCTCCCTCTGCTCGGCCGCGGCGCGCTTCTCGTTCTCGACACGCTCCGACTCCGCACGCGTCGCCTCGGCCGCCGCGTTCATCTTCGCCGAGAGGATCTCGTGCGCCGACTCGGGGTCGACCGCGGTACCGAACCGTGCGAGCAGTGGCGATGCGGCGACCGTTGCCTCGATGCGTTCCTCCGGCGTCGGGGACATCGACGCCTGCGGGGCCCGCAATCGGGTCCACGCGACGGGCGACGGTGAGCCCTTCTCGTTCATGACCGTGACGATCGCCTCGCCCGTGGCGAGCTGTGTGAGCACCTGCTCGAGGTCGTACCCGGACTTCGGGTAGGTGCGCACCGTGGCCCGCAGCGCCGTCGCGTCGTCGGGCGTGTGCGCGCGCAACTGGTGCTGGATCCGCGACCCGAGCTGCGCGAGCACCTCGTCGGGGACGTCCTTGGGGGTCTGCGTCACGAAGAAGATCCCGACGCCCTTCGAGCGGATGAGCCGCACGGTCTGGGTGATCGAGGCGACGAACTCCTTGCTCGCACCGTTGAAGAGGAGGTGCGCCTCGTCGAAGAAGAACACGAGCTTGGGCCGGTCGAGGTCACCCACCTCGGGCAGTTCGTTGAAGAGGTCGGCGAGCAGCCACATGAGGAACGTGGAGAAGACGGCCGGCTGCTGCGCCACACCGGGGACCTCGAGGAGGCTCACGATGCCGCGGCCGTCGGTGGCCTGCCGGAGGAACACCTGCGTGTCGATCTCGGGTTCGCCGAAGAACACGTCCGCCCCGGCCTCGGCGAAGTTCACGAGCTCGCGGAGGATCACGCCTGCGGTTTGCTTCGAGAGGCCGCCGATGCCGTCGAGTTCGGCCTTGCCCTCCGCGCTCGTGAGGTACTGCAGGACGGTGCGAAGGTCGTTGAGGTCGACGAGCGCGAGCCCGTTCTCGTCGGCGTAGTGGAACACGAGACCGAGGCTCGACTCCTGGGTCTTGTTGAGCCCCAGCACCTTCGACAGCATGAGCGGACCGAAGCTCGTCACGGTCGCGCGGATGGGCACGCCGTGCCCGCGACCGCCGAGCGAGAAGTACTCGACCGGGGCGGCTGCGGCCTGCCAGTCCTGGCCGATGCCCCGCGTGCGGGCCAGGAGCTTCTCGTTCGACTCCCCCGGCGTGGCGATCCCCGAGAGATCGCCCTTGATGTCGGCCGCGAAGACGGGGACGCCCGCGGCGCTCAGCTGCTCGGCGAGTACCTGCAGGGTCTTCGTCTTGCCGGTTCCCGTCGCGCCGGCGACGAGGCCGTGACGATTGGTCATGGCGACCGGGATCCGCACGGGCACGTCGGGGCGCGCCTCGCCGTTGACGAGCGCCCCGATCTCGAGGGCCGGTTCGGTGAAGGCGTAGCCCGCACGGATCGCCTCGACGGCCGCCTCGTCGAGCGGACCGGTGGGCGATGCCGGGGCACCTGCCACCGAGTCCGGTGCCGACGACTCGGGCGCCGGCGCCGAATCCGTTCCGGCGTCCGTGGCGGTGGCGGTGGGATCCGTGGACGGCACGGACTCGCCGGGGGGCGTCGGTGCGTCGGTTCCGGGCGCCGTGGGCCCATCGGCCGGGGGCGTCCGTGCGGCCCCCGAGGCGTTCGCCTGCGCCGCCGCGAGCGCGGCTTCCGCTTCGGCGAGGGCTTTGCGTGCGGCTTCAACGTTGGCTGCGGCATCCGTCATGTCGCAACTGTATCGACCTCGGCGAGCACCGACGGCGGGCTCCGTACACTGTCGTCATGCCCCGTCTCGAAGTGACCGTCGACGTGCCCCTCTCCCCCGCCGACGCGTTCACCGTCGCGACCGCGGTCGGCGAGGAACGGGCAGCATGGGACCCCGAGGTCAGCCACCGACGCTGGGTGCGTGGCGCCACCCGACCGGTCGACGACGCGGTGCTCTTCACCCGCTCACCCGCGGGCGTCCGGCTCCTGCTGCGATACGAGCACGTGCACGCGGGGACGCAGTTCACGCTGCGCATGATCAAGGGGCCCGCATCGCTCGACGCCTACGGCGAGGGGTGGCGGTTCACGCCGCTCATCGCGGGTGGCACCCGAGTGACCGTCGTCGAGACGTGTCGCCTCCGGGTACCGATCCTGCGGCGCCAGGTCGGCGCGCTGACCGTCCCGTTCCGTCGCCGCGCGCTGCGGCGTCGCCTCGAGTCGTTCGCCGACGCGTGCGCTCGCCGCGCGACGGCCGGCTGACGAAGGGCCGCGGACTCGTCCGTCAGGCCGCCGGAAGGTAGGCCGCCCACTCGGGCTGTGCGTGCTCGATCCCTCGGCCGGTCCAGTGGACGCCGCGCGGGGCGACGGGGGCACGCCGCAGACGCCACCCCATCTCGGCCGGCGTGCGATCCCCCTTGACGTTGTTGCACGTGAGGCAGCACGCGACGAGGTTCTCCCAGGAGTGGGCACCGCCTCGCGAGCGGGGCAGGATGTGGTCGATCGTGTTGGCGAACGCGTCGCAGTATCCGCACCGGTGATCGTCGCGCCGCAGGACACCGCGCCGACTCACGGGCGACACGCGCGCCATCGGCACTTTGACGTAGCGCCTGAGGAGGATGACGACGGGCCGCGGCCAGCTGCCCTCGACGCTTCGCACGGGCCGCTCCTCGTCCACGTCGAGGACGCTCGCGCGCCCGTTCATGACGAGCGTGAGGGCACGACGGTCGGTGACGACGCCCAGGGGCTCGAAGCCGGCGTTCAGGACGAGCGTTCGCATGGGGACTCCTTCATGGTGGAGAGCCGCCGGCACGCGCCGGGACGCGCGGGCCCCGTGACGTCGTGTGCGCGGAGACGAAAAAAGGGCACCGCCATCAACTGGCGGTACCCCGGGTGCGGACGCGGCGGGCGTATCGTGACGCGCGACGCGACGAACGGTCGTATCGCCTCGCCGGGCACGCGCGACGCACCGGTCCGTGCGGTGACGTTCCTCGGCATACGCGCTCCTCGTCCGGTGCGATCCAGGTTCAGCGTAGACCACTCGTGCGACACGCGCGCACGGAGGCGCCGTGTCGTCACGTCTCGTTCACCCGGACGACGACGTGGGGCGGCCGGGATCACGTCCCGACCGCCCCACGTCACACGCATGTCAGAGGACGATGCCGTTCGCGGCGAGCCACGGCACCGGGTCGACGAACGAGCCGCCGATCTTGACCTCGAAGTGGAGGTGGCAGCCGGTCGAGTTGCCGGTCGTCCCCGCGGAACCGATGCGGTCGCCCGCATTGAGCCGCTGCCCCACCGAGACGCCGATCCCGTTCGGCTCGAGGTGCGAGTACGACACCACGGTGCCGTCGTCGAGCGCCAGTTCGACGTGATTGCCGTACCCGCCCTGCGGGCCCGCGAACGTCACGGTGCCGGAGGTGATCGCCTGCAGCTCGGTCCCGCACGTGCCGCCGCCAGGGATGACGACGTCGATGCCGTTGTGGGCGCCGCCGCGCGTGCCGTACCCCTCGTTCATGCTGCCGCCGGGGATCGGGGAAACGAACGTCGGCGTGACCTGGGGCGCTTCGACGGATGCGCCGTCCACCTGGGAGGGATCGAACTGAGTCACGCTGAGCTCGCTCGCGTCGAAGACCGACTCCGGAGCCGGCACGAGCGGTCCCTGGGGGGCGGCGCTCTCGGCGGCGGAGGCCGTCTGCGTCCCGGCGTCGGTCGTCGACTCATCGAGCGACTGGTCGGCGCTGAGCAGGTTGGCCTCCGTGCCGCCTGCGACGACACCGGGCGCGACCACGCCCGCGGTCGCGAGTGCCGCGGCGGAGGCCATGATGCCCGCCCCGGTCCCGATCATGCGTCGGCGCGACCGCGTGCGGGGGCGGTGGGCACGCGTGCTCCCGCTCGTCCTCGCGAACGCCGAACCGGATGCCGGGGCGGTCGCCGGCTCGCTCTCGTCGAGCGTGGGCTCGGCGGCCTGCTCCTGCTCGTAGACGGTCGCCGCGGGACCGACCGGTTCGGCCATCTCGCTCTCGAGGCGCTCGGCGATCCGCAGGCGGGCGGTCGCGCCGGCCCGATCGAGACGCTCGCGGACGGCGTCGGCGAGAACCTGTTCCGTCCGATCCACGGTCCGCACGGGTGCCGTGCCCGCGGCCGTGGCGACGGGGCGCTGCCCGGTCCGGCGTTCGATCTCGCGGGCCTGCCGTCGCGTGAGCGTCGCGGTCGTCGAGGTGAAGTCGTTCATCGAATCTCCTGGCACCGTCGCTGGGGGCGACGCCCCGCCCGTGGGGTGAGGAACGGTCCGAGAACCCGGGCGGGATGGTGCTGGCCCTCGGACGCGGCCGGGTGATGGAGCCGGCGACACGATTAAGAATAACGAAAGATCACGGAAAAGTCACGATCAGATCACGGACAGGTGTCGAGTTGGTCTCGGCGTGCGTCTCCGAGCGGCGTCGGCAACCATGTCGAAGGGCGACCCGCGCCGGGGATTCCGGTGCGAGCCGCCCTTCGAGGCGCCTGCGTCAGCCCATGCGCACGAACGAGTACGAACCGTCGATGACGTCGATCGAACGGTAGACGTTCTGCCACCCGACGTACGAGCTGTTGAATCCGGGGTTGTCGTACATCATGCCGCCACCGGCGTAGATGCCGATGTGACCGCTCGAGAAGACGATGAGATCTCCGGGCTGCGGGTCGGACACGGGGGTGCCGCTCGCGGCCATCGTGCTGACGGTCCCCTGCGCATGCGGGATGCCGTTCGCGGTCAGGACGGCGCTCACGAAGTCGGTGCACAGCCATCCTTGACCGCCACCGAGCATGCTCTCGGCGGTCGCGATGATGCCCTGGCCGTAGCCGTTGCCGGGCGTCGATTCGCCGCCGCCCTGCGACGCGCCGGTCGACTCGTCCGCAGCGGTACCGCCGCTCGTCCCCTCACTCGCGGTGTCCTCGGCGGGTTCGTCCGCGACCGGCTCGGGCGGAACGATCTCGGCGACGTCCCCCGCCGTCAGGGAGGTGACCGAGTACGCGTCGGCACCGGCAGCCTCGACCGGGGCCTCGACGAGGTCGACCTGCGGTGGGGCCGCCTCGTCCACCGGTGCCGACTGCTGTGCCGCCTCCTGCTGCGCCTGCTGGGCTGCCGAGAGGAGGCTCGCCTGGGACGCCTCGTCCGCGCCCGCCGCCAATTGCACCGGAACCACGGCACCGACGGTCGCGAGCGCGGCGGCGGATGCCGCGACCGCGATACCCGCGGCCTTGCGTCGCCGTTCGCGCCGGACGACGGCGTACGGCCGCGGCGCGCGCACGGTCGCGGTCGACCGCGCGAAGGCCGCGGGAGCGTCGGTCACCTGCGTCTCGTCGACGGGCGATCCGATGCGTTCGAGAACCGCGGTGGGGACGACCGAGACGAGGCCCGCGATGTCCGCGCGCTCGATGCGGGACGTGTCGTCGATCCGCGTGCGGTCGTCGATGTCGCCGCGGACGCCGGTGAACGTCACCTCGGTCGGCGCGACACCACCCGCGACGGGGCGTCGTCCCGTGCGTCGCTCGATCTCCCGGGCTTCGCGCCGCGTGAGGGGCGCCTCGAGCATTGAGCTGATGTTGGTCATGGCATCTCCCTGCACCGCGGCTGGGTCCGCGTCCCGCCCCGGTGTTCGTGGCTTTCCCTCTCGGACCGGGCGGGATCGTGCGGGTCCGTGGTCGCGCGCGGGGCGGTGCTCCCCGGCGCTGCGGCAACGATAACCAAAGATCACGAAAAAGTCACGATCGGATCACACCGAAGTCACAGCCTGACGGGCGAGCGATGTGCAGCACCTCCTGAGCGACCGGAATCGACCGCAACGAACCCTGAGGATCCCGCCAGTCCATACACGAAACGCGCAGGGGCGGCATCGTGAGATGCCGCCCCTGCGCGTCGGTGCTCCGATCCCCTGAGATCAGAGGCGGATGTAGATGACGTTGCTGCTCCAGATCGCACGGTGCGCGTTGGGACGCCCGTCGCCCGGGTTGTCGTAGACGCCGCCGGCACCGTCGTAGATGCCGATGTGCTCGCCCGGCCACACGACCAGGTCGCCCGCACGCGCCTCGCTCGCGCTGACCTGGTACCCCTGAGCGGCGATCGCGCTGACGCCGACACCGACCGAGATGCCGTTCGCGGCGAAGACCTCACGCACGAAGCGGTCGCAGGTCCAGCCCGCGTTCTGGCCGAGCATGCTCGCAGCGGTGTTGATGACGCCTTCGCCGTATCCGCTCCCGTAGCCGCCACCACCGGCGCCCTGGGTGTCCGAACCGGTCGAGCCGCCGGTCGAGACGCCTCCGTCGGTCGTGCCCTTGACCTCGGCGGCTTCGGAGACCTCGTCGGCGGAGAAGGTGGTCACGCTGAACGGGTCGGATCCGTCGACCTGCTCGGGAGCGGGCACGAGGTCGACCACGGGTGCGGCCGCGTCGGCGGCTGCATCGTCCGGAGCGGTCGACGTCCCGGCGGCGGCCACGTTGGCCTGCTCGAGAAGGTTCGCGCTGTGCGCCTCGTTGCTCGCGCTCCCGAGGGAAGCGGGGATGATGGCGCCCGCGGTCGCGAGTGCGGCGGCCGACGCGGCGATCGCGAGGCCGGTCGCGCGGCGGCGACGCTGGCGAGCGACGAGCGACGCCGGCTTGGCGGCGCGCACCGAGACGGGACGACCACGGAACGCGTCCGGGATCTCGGTCTCGGCGTCGACGAGCGACTCGACGGGGCTCGGAGCGGCGATGCGCTCGATGATCTCGGTCGGGACGACCGAGACGAGCGCGGCCATCTCGTTGCGCTCGATGCGCGAGGTGTCCTCGACGTCCGTGTGTGCGACGTCGAGGGCGGTGGTCAGCGTCAACTCGGTCGGCGCAACAGCCCCCGCCACGGGGCGACGCCCCGTACGACGTTCGATCTCACGGGCTTCACGGCGCGTGAGCGGTGCGATGGTCGTGGTGTCCAAAGGCTTCCTCCAGCGCCCCGGCCTTTCGGCCGCTCCCGCCCCATGTTGCGTTCGTTCAGGGGATCCGAGCCGAGGGCGGGAAAGGCGCATCAGCTAGGTCGCTGAGCGGCGGAAACCCCGTCGCTCGACTTGACGTTGACCACGCTAGGGCAATTCCCGGCAAATGTCACGTTTTCGACGCAAATCGCTAACAGTTGCGTAACGGAGTGCCTCAGTTCGGCGGAGAAGAGCGGGAGTCACGGTGACGACATCGTCAACTTCGTGGTCTCGGACCGCGTTGAGGGGCAGATACCACCTGCCACTCAGCCAGCGTACAGCACTCCGTGATGTTCGCACGACATCGCCGTGACCGGCGTGTCCCGAGAACGCCGCACGCGGTGTTGCCGAGCCGGAGGGGCGTCCGACGGCGTCAGGCGTCCCCGAGGACGTAGACGTGCTCCGCGAGCGCGTCGGGCAGTTCGATCTGCTCGTCGGTCCCTTCGACCGCGACCGAGATCCGGCCGCCCGCCCGGGAGGCCCGCACCTTCGCACCCGGCATGAGTCCCGCATCGTCGAGGAGACGAAGTGTCGGCATGTCCGACTGCACGGGCTCGCCGAGACGACGGATCACCGCATCGACGTGGTCTCTGCCGGACTCGATCGCTCCGGCGAGCGCCGTGGCCAGATCGACGACACCGTCGAGAAAGGCATCGGCGGGCTCGGCACCGAACTCGTCCAGGCCGGGGATCGGCGTGCCGTACGGCGACTCGTTGGGACGGTCGAGCAACTCGAAGATCCGGCGTTCCGCCTCGTCGCTCATGACGTGCTCCCAGCGGCACGCCTCGTCGTGCACGATCGCGAGGTCGAGACCGATGACCTTCGCGAGCAGGCCCTCCGCGATCCGATGCTTGCGCAGCACGCGGATCGCCTTCGCCCGGCCGTCCCGCGTCAGCACGAGTCGTCTATCGGGTGCGACCTCCACGAGTCCGTCTCGCTCCATGCGCGCCACGGTCTGCGAGACCGTGGGCCCGGAATGACCGAGCCGCTCCGAAATGCGCGCACGAAGGGGCACGATCCCTTCCTCCTCGAGGTCGAGGATCGTGCGCAGATACATCTCTGTTGTATCGACCAGGTTGGTCACGGTGCCTCCGCTCACGACGCTGACGCCTCAGCCTACCGGCGTCCGGGGACGGAAACGTGCGCGCGTAGGCTTGCACCATGCCAGAAATCCGCATTCCCGCCGAACTCCTCCCCCTGGACGGGCGCTTCGGGTGCGGCCCGTCGCTCGTCCGACCGGCGCAGGTCGACCACCTCGTCGCGCACTCCGTGAACGTGCTCGGGACCTCGCATCGGCAGCCCCCCGTCAAGGAGATGGTGGGCCGCATCCGTTCCGGGATCGCGTCGCTCTTCCGCGCACCGGACGGCTACGAGGTGGTGCTCGCGAACGGCGGCGCGACGGCGTTCTGGGACGCCGCCGCGTACGGGCTCGTCGAACGCCGGGCACAGAACGCGGTGTTCGGCGAGTTCGGCTCGAAGTTCGCGTCCGCGGTCACGACACCCTGGCTCGAGGCTCCCGACGTGCGGGAGGCACCGGCCGGGTCGATCGCGGTTCCGGAGCCCGTCGAGGGCGTCGACGTGTACGCCTGGCCACACAACGAGACCTCGACCGGCGCCATGGCACCGATCGGGCGTGTCGCGGGGGATCCCGGCGCGCTCACGGTCGTCGACGCGACGAGCGCGGCCGGCGGCGTGGACGTCGACATCGCGCAGACCGATGCCTACTACTTCGCGCCGCAGAAGAACTTCGGCTCGGACGGCGGCCTGTGGCTCGCCCTCCTCTCCCCCGCGGCCATCGAGCGCATCGAACGCCTCGACGCGTCCGGGCGCTACATCCCCGAGACGCTGCGACTGCGCCACGCCGTCGAGAACTCACGCAAGAACCAGACCCTCAACACCCCTGCGCTCTCGCCCCTGCTCCTCCTCGAGGCCCAGATCGAATGGCTCAACGAGCACGGCGGGCTCGCGTGGGCCGCCGAGCGAACGGCCCGCTCGTCCTCCACCATCTACCGCTGGGCCGACGAGCGCGACTTCGCGACGCCGTTCGTCGGCGACCCCGCCTGGCGCTCGCAGGTCGTCGCGACGATCGACCTCGTCGAGGGCGTCGACGCGGCCGCCGTCGCACGGACGCTCCGCGAGAACGGCATCGTCGACACCGAGCCGTACCGCAAGCTCGGCCGCAATCAGCTGCGCATCGCGACCTTCGTCTCCATCGACCCCGACGACGTCTCGCGACTCACGCGCGCGATCGACTTCGTCGTCGAGCGGCTCGGCTGAGACACCGACGGACTGCCGCCCGTTCGCGGCCGGGTGACGCGGCACGCGAGCGGTCGCCCGCCGCGTGCCGGGTCCGGTCACTCGGAACCGGACGCGCCTTCCGGGATGCTCGTGTCACCGAGCTCCTCCGTCGCCGCGCGTTCCCGGACGGTGCGGCGTCGTCGCGCGCCCGTCCTGAGCACGGTCCCGCGAGCCGGCCGCGTCGTGGCGTCACGACGCCCGCGCTCGTCGTCGCCCGTCGAACCGGCACGGTCCCGCTCGGCCACCGACTCATCGTCATCCGCCGCGTGCCCGGACGACGGGCCGTCCGCCGCCGACACGTCGTCCACGGCAGCCTGCGTCCCGTCGACCCGCACCCTCGTGCGTCGTCTGCGCCGGGTCGGGACCGCACGCGCCGCGGTCTCGGCCCCCGCGTCATCGGCATCCGCGCCCTCGGCGTGCGTGGCCTCGTACTCCGCGAGCCGGTCGGCCCACGGCACCCATGCGGGAGCGAGCAGCGCATCCGGCCCGGGCAGCAGTTCCGTCTCGAGCACGTTCGGCGTCGCCTCGTCGACGAGCCGATTCATCGCCACGGTCCAGAGCCAATCGGCGTACCCGGGTTGCGACGTCGCGAAGCGCAGCGAGTACACGCCGTCCCCCTCGTCGTCCACCCCGACGAGTGCCCCGACGAGCGAGGCAGGAGCGATCTCGGCGAGCGCCGCCCGCGCCAGTCGTTCGGACTCGGCGAGCGCGGGACTGTCGAGCGCGAGCCGCACCGGAGCTGGTGCCGCCGCGACGGCCTCGACCGGCCCATCGCCGTCCGACCGCTCCGCCGCCTCGGTCGACGCGCCGTCGTGCCCGGCGGTCGACCCGGCCTCGGTGCCGTCGACGGGTGACGAGACGTCACCCGTCGGGCTCGAACCATCGAACTCCGGCTCAGGCATCGAGGTCGTCCGCAACACGGCGCAACACGGCCGCGATCTTGTTCGCCTGCGCGCCCTCCGGGTACCGGCCCCGACGAAGTCCGCCGCCCACCTGATCGAGGAGCTTCACGAGGTCCTCGACGATGACCGCCATGTCGTCCGGTGACTTCCGCTGCGCACGCACCGCACTCTGCGGCTGCCCGACGATCCGCACCGAAAGTGCCTGCGCGCCACGACGCCCGTCCGCGATGCCGAACTCGAGCCGGGTACCGGGCCGGACCGTCTTCACGCCCTCCGGCAGCGCCGTCGCATGCAGGAAGACCTCCTGACCGTCGTCGCTCGCAACGAATCCGAAGCCCTTCGCCTCGTCGTAAAACTTCACCTTGCCGGTCGGCATGGCCATCTCCTTCGCAGGTCGCCTCGCGACCGCAGATCGTCGTCCGTCGGGCCGCTGCCGGTCGTCCGGCCGGTCGGCGCCACAAAAGCTCGCCCGCGCAGACGCGAGCGGCGGCTCCAGTCTAATCGGCCGCGTGCGGTTCGTTTAGGGTGGGACGGTGAGCACACCCGCACGCGCGCCGATCTCCAAGGTCGAGCGGATCATCGCCTTCATGGCATTGGGCATCGCCGTCATCGCCTTCGTGGCGCTCATCGTCGTCGTCGGCGCGCCGCTCGCGGGCGTCCCGGGCGACGCCATGACGACACCGCTCTGGCAGACCCTCTTCCTCGTCGCCTACTTCGGACTCCCGATCGCCTTCGTGCTCATGCTGACGCTCGTCATCATCCGCATCGTGTCCAACCGACGGCACCGGACGGACGACCGGTAGGCCCATCGTGACGACCAGGCACCGAACCGAGCGAGCTCGCCCGACCCACGGCGGTCTGCGAGGGACCCCGGCCCGACGTCCCGCGCGCGGCCCAGGAGCGCCTCGCACGTGAACTCCGTCGTTCGACTCCTCGGAGATCTGCGAGCACGCGACGAGGACGCACTCGCGGCGCTCGTGGTCGAACGCCGCGTGCCGCTGCGTGGAACCGGCTCGCTCATCGACCTCGCGGAATGGCTGCTCGAGCCGCGGCGCGTCCACGACGATCTCGAACGGCTGGGGTGGCGCGAGCTCCACCGGCTCCGGAGCGGCGACCCGCAGGCACGCCTGCGCGCCCGACGGCGGGGCTTCGCCGTGCTCGGCCCGCACGGCGTCGAGGTCCTTCCCGACGTGTCGCGACAGGTGTCCGAGTTGCTCGGCGACGACCAACCGCACCGCCAGGACGGCGACGGCGAGCACGAGGCCCGAGCCGGTGAGCGGGCGCTCGCCCTGACCTCCCTCGCAGCCGACGTCCTCGCCCGGCTCGACGCCGCCCCGATCCCCGTTCGGACAGGACGATCCGGCACGCGCATCGGCGGAACGGACATCCGTCGCATCGCCGCATCGCTCGACGAGCCACACGAACTCGTCGCGGCGGTCGCCGGCTGGCTCGTGGGCGCTCGACTCGTTGGCGACGCCGACGGCACCTGGCGCCCCACCGAGCGTGGCCGGGACTTCCTGGCGGACGGCACCGTCGCGCGATGGCGCGTCCTCGCCGAGCAGTGGCTCGACGGACTCGGCGTCGCCGAGCATCGAGAGCTCGTGAATGGGCCTCGCGGCGACAGCGAGGCCGCGCTCGTCGCCGAATCGGTCGGCGCGCTCACGGGCGGAGAACCGACCGCGCTCGGCCGAGCCGCGCTGTCCGACGACCTCGACGACGCGACGGAGCGCATCCGGGCCGCACTCCCGGACGAGATCGAGGGCGTCTACATCCAGCCCGACCTCACGATCATCGCCCCCGGCCCGCTCCCCGCCGACGCCGATGCCGGACTCCGCGCGGTCGCCGATCTCGAGACACGCGGCCTCGCATCGACGTACCGGTTGTCCCTCGCGTCCCTCGCACGCGGGCTCAGCAGCGGGCTCGGCATGGACGAGATCCGAGAGCGGCTGCGCTCGCTCTCGCTCACCCCGCTCCCCCAGCCCGTGGCATACCTGCTCGACGAAGCCGCGCGGACCCACGGCCTCGTCCGGGTGCGACGCGTCGTGGAGGACGGCGTCTCCGGCACCAGGGTGTCCTCGAGCGACCCCACCCTCCTCGATCGTCTGGGTGTCGACCAGGACCTGCGGCCGCTCGACCTCCGGCGAGGCGCATCCGGCACGCTGCACTCCATCCTGCCGGTCGATTCCGTCTACTGGGCACTCGTGGAGGCCCGCTACCCCGTCGCGATGGAGGATGATGCCGGACGGGAGCGGCCCGCCGTCGAACGCGTCACCGCGACGGCCCCGACACTTCCCGTGCCGACACCGGCCCGCGAGCTCGCGCGGGCCCTGCTCGCCGACTCGGCACGCCTCGCCGACGACGAGGCGACCACGTGGCTCCAACGACGGCTCGAACTCGCGCGACGTGCACGCTCCTCGGTGCGCGTCCGCGTCAGTGTCCGCGGTGACGAGCCGCGGGTGCTCGAACTGCGCCCGCTCAGCGTCACCGCGCACCGGCTCCGGGCCCGCGACGAGGCCTCCGATGTCGAACGCACCCTCCCGCTCGACGCACTCGAACTCCTCGACGACGCCGCGCCCGGGGACGGCGAAGCGTGAGCCGTCGCCACGGCCGATTGCTCACGGCTGAGGGCACGTCGGCCCGACGGCGATAGACTCGATCCCTATGCCAAACGGCCCCCTCATCGTTCAGAGCGACCGCACCGTCCTCCTCGAAGTCGCCCACCCCGACGCCGAGGACGCACGACATGCCCTCGCCGTGTTCGCCGAACTCGAACGCGCCCCGGAGCACATCCACACCTATCGCATCACGCGACTCGGGCTCTGGAACGCGCGAGCGGCGGGACACACCGCGGACGAGATGCTCGAGACCCTGAACAGGTTCGCGAAGTTCCCCGTCCCGGCCGCCGTCGAGCAGGACCTCCGCGAGACGGTGTCACGCTACGGGCGGCTCGTCATTGAGCGCGACCGGCGTGAGGACGCAGAGCCCGGCGCGCTCGTGGTGCGCAGCGACGACCCGGCGGTCCTCCTGCAGGTGACGCGTTCCAAGAAGATCGTGCCGCTCGTCGAAGGGTCCGCGGGTGAGGGAGCGATCAGGGTCCAGCCGTGGGCTCGGGGCGAGCTCAAGCAACAGCTCGTGAAGCTCGGGTGGCCCGCGGAGGATCACGCCGGCTACACGCCGGGAACACCGCACGACATCGCGCTCGACGAGCGGGAATGGCACCTGCGCGACTACCAGCGCGACGCCGTCGACCACTTCTTCGAGGGCGGCTCCGGCGTCGTCGTCCTTCCCTGCGGCGCGGGGAAGACGCTCGTCGGCGCCGGGGCGATGGCCGCCGCGAAGACGAACACGCTCATCCTCGTCACGAACACCGTCTCGGCGCGGCAGTGGCGCGACGAACTCCTGCGTCGCACGACGCTCACGGAGGACGAGATCGGCGAGTACTCCGGCGAGACGAAGGAGCTCAAGCCCGTCACGATCGCGACGTACCAGATCCTCACGTCGCGCCGGAAGGGCGAGTACCGCCACCTCTCGCTCCTGGACGCGCTCGACTGGGGACTCATCGTGTACGACGAGGTGCACCTCCTCCCCGCGCCGGTCTTCAAGCTCACGGCCGAGCTGCAGGCGCGTCGTCGGCTCGGGCTCACGGCGACGCTCGTCCGCGAGGACGGGCGCGAGGGTGACGTGTTCAGTCTCATCGGGCCCAAGCGATTCGACGCGGCGTGGAAGGACATCGAGGCGCAGGGATTCATCTCACCCGCGGAGTGCTTCGAGGTGCGCGTCGACCTCCCGTACGAGACGCGCATGGAGTACGCGGCGGCCGCGGACGACGAGCGCTACCGGCTCGCCGCGACGGCACCGGCGAAGCTCCCGCTCGTGCGTTCGATCATCGACCGCCACCCCGACGAGCAGATCCTCGTGATCGGCCAGTACCTCGATCAGATCGACGAACTGGCCGAGGTGCTCGGTGCGCCGAAGCTCACGGGCCAGACGCCGGTCGCCGAGCGGCAGGAGCTGTACACCGCGTTCCGGGAGGGACGTGAGCGGGTGCTCGTCGTGTCGAAGGTCGCCAATTTCTCGGTCGATCTCCCCGACGCCTCGGTGGCGATCCAGGTGTCCGGCAGCTACGGCTCGCGCCAGGAGGAAGCGCAGCGACTCGGCCGCCTGCTGCGGCCGTCCGCGAGCGGCGTGACGGCGTCGTTCTACACGCTCGTCGCGCGCGACACCGTCGACCAGGACTTCGCGCAGAACCGCCAGCGCTTCCTCTCCGAACAGGGCTACGCCTACACGATCCTCGACGGCGCCGACCTGCTCGCCGACGCGGCCCGCTGACCCCCGCTCCGCGCGGCGCCCGCCGAAAACCACCCGGAACGCGACGCGCCTGCCATTTTCGGGCTCGGCCTCATAGGCTCGAGTCATGGTTCCCCAGAGCCCCGCCGCGACCGAGCTCGGTCTTCTTCTCGACGTCGACGGACCGCTCGCCAGTCCCGTGGCGCGATCCGTGCGGATCCCCTCGATCCTGGACGACCTCGTGGCGCTCGTCGCCGCGGGGGTTCCCGTCGCCTTCGTCACGGGGCGGTCCGACGCGTTCGTCGGCGAGCAGCTCGTGCGTCCGCTGCTCGCGCACGGGCTCGCCGGGGCGCTCGGGAGCCAGGGGACCCGCCTGTTCGGCGTCTTCGAGAAGGGCGGCGCATGGGCCCCCGTCGGCCCCGACGGGCTCGGACGCGTCGAGGTCGACCCCGCTGTCGCACTCGACAGGACGATCGTGGACGCCGTCGCCGCGCTCGTCTCGTCCCGTTTCGCCGAGACGATGTTCGTCGACACGACCAAACGCGCGATGATCTCGGTCGAACAGCGGATCGACGTCGACGCGGACACCTACGCCGGCGCTCAACCGGTGTTCATCGCCGCACTCGAGTCGCTCGCCCGACGCCTCGATCTCGGGCTGCGAACGGGCGACGACGAGGCCCTCGACAGCGCCGGCCGGACGCCCTATCGGATCGACCCCACGATCATCGCCGTCGACCTCGAGTCGGCCCGCCTCGGCAAGCGCCTCGGCGCGAGGCGGGCCCTCGACCACTTCGCCGAACTCGGGCCGCTCCCCGACACCTGGCGAACGGTCGGCGACTCACGAACCGACTACGACATGGCGGATCACCTGCACGAGCGGGGCTTCGGCGTACGACACCTCGATGTGCGCCCCGGCGACGGCCCGCTCCCCCGTCCCTACCCGGTCGACGCGTTCGACGATCTCGCGGACGACGAGGCCGGCGCGGCGTTCCTCTCAGCGTGTCGCGAACGGATCGGGGCCTGACCCTCCGCCGAGTTCCGGGTGGTTTTCGGGGTTCCGGGTGCCCCGGAAGCCCGAAAACCACCCGGAACGCGAACCCGAGGATCGGCTCAGGCCTGGGTCGGGGTGCGGGCCAGGACCTCGCCGTGCGTCAGTGCGATCCAGCCGTCCGGGGACGACGCCCACGTCGACCATGCCCTGCTGATCGCTTCCAGCTCCGGACGGTCGGCGAGGCCGAGCTCGACGGCGTGGCGCGCGATGTCGGATTCGAGGATGCGACGCGACCACATACCGCCCCACCACGCGCGCGAGGACGGATCGGCGAACGCCCAGACGCTCGCGGTCACCGTGGCCCCCTCGAACCCGGCCGCCTCGGCCCACGCGCGCATCCGACGTCCCGCATCCGGTTCGGTACCGAGCGCCCGCGCAACCGCCCGATAGAGCGCGAGCCAGCGTCCGAGCTCCGGGAGTTCGGGGAAGATGCTGACCGAGCCGTAGTCGACATCGCGTGCCGCGACGAGGCCGCCGGGTACCGTGGCGGCCGCCATGGCACGCAGTGCCGCCACCGGATCACCCACGTGCTGCAGCACCTGATGCGCGTGGACGACGTCGAAGCGTCCGAGTGCCTCGTCGAGGGCGAACACGTCGCCCACCTCGAAACGGGTTCGGGCGTCGCCGCGATCTTCGGCGTTGCGCCGCGCGACGCCGAGCGGCGCCTCGCTCGGCTCGATCCCGACCACGAGCCCGGTCGACCCGACGAGCGCCGCGAGATCGAGCGTGATGGTCCCGGGGCCACAGCCGACATCGAGCACCCGCATGCCCGGCCGCAGGGACGGCAGAAGGTAGGCCGCCGAGTCCTGCGCGGTGCGGACACCGTGCGACGCGAGAACCGATTCGTGGTGGCCCTGGGAGAAACGCGCGTTCGTCATGAGCCGATCGTGCCACGCCCACGCGCACACCGACACGCCGCAGCTCGTCAGCGTGCTCCCAGATCAGCGGCAAGATACTGGACGCATGACTGAAGGCGGACCCAAGATCCTGGTCGTCGACGACGAACCGAACATCCGAGAACTCCTGTCGACGAGCCTGCGGTTCGCCGGCTTCATGGTGCGGGCCGTCGGCAACGGCGCCTCGGCGATCTCGGCCGTGATCGCGGAGGAACCCGACCTCATCGTGCTCGACGTCATGCTGCCCGACATGAACGGCTTCGGCGTGACGAAGCGCCTCCGGGCCTCCGGCTACACCGCGCCGATCCTGTTCCTGACGGCGAAGGACGACACGGACGACAAGATCGAGGGCCTCAACTCCGGCGGCGACGACTACGTCACCAAGCCGTTCAGCCTCGACGAGATCGTCGCACGCATCAAGGCCATCCTGCGGCGCACGATGCTCGCCGAAGAGGAGGCCGTCATCCGGGCGGGCGACCTCACGATGGATCAGGACACGCACGAGGTGTTCATCGGCGACGAGGCGATCGAGCTCAGCCCGACCGAGTTCAAGCTGCTGCGCTACCTCATGCTCAACCCGAACCGTGTGCTCTCGAAGGCGCAGATCCTCGACCACGTCTGGGAGTACGACTTCAACGGGGACGCGGGCATCGTCGAGTCGTACATCTCCTACCTTCGGCGCAAGCTCGACCAGCACACGCCCGAGCCGCTCATCCAGACGAAGCGCGGCTTCGGATACATGCTGAAGGTCCCGTCCGCCAAGGGATAGGCGCGTGGCCTACCGCGCGATCCGCTGGAACCAGCTCAGCCTTCGCAACAAACTCACGATCGTCATCGTCGCGCTGCTGACGCTCGGTCTCGTCATCGCGGGCATCGGGACGACCCTGCTCCTGCGTCCGGCGCTCGTCGCGCAGCTCGACGCGCAACTGAACGACCTCGCACGCAATCCGGCGACGATCGTCGGGGGGTGACGTGTCGGACAGGACGTTCGACATCAACAACATCCGCAATGCGCCGCAGCCGTACTTCGTCGCGCTCCTCGACGAGGACGGCGAGGTGATCGTGAGCAATTGGAACGGCCCGACGGCGCTGCGGCCCGACGCGAGCGGGCTCGTCGAGGTCGAGGCCTCGGCCCCGGAGGCGGGCGCGCCATTCGGTATCCAGACGATCAGGACGGGCACGGGGGAACCGTGGCGTGCGATCGTCGTCCCCGAAGCGGACTACCGCTCGGACACGGCGTCCGGCACGCTCGTCATCGCCCGCGACATGAAGACGGTCGAAGCGACGATGGCCGCGTTCCTCGCGATCTTCTTCGGATTCGGCCTCACCGTCGTGATCTTCGCGGCCGCGCTCACTCGTCTGCTCGTGTCGGCGACGCTCCAGCCGCTTCGCGAGGTCGAGGGGACCGCGATCTCCTTCGCAGCGGGTGACTACTCGCAGCGGCTCGCCGGCGCCACGCCCAACACCGAAGTCGGGCGTCTCTCGCGCTCGCTCAACATCATGCTGGGCCGCATCGACGGCGCGATCGAGCAACGCAACCGCACGATCGAGCAGATGCGCCGATTCGTCGGCGATGCGAGCCACGAGTTGCGGACACCGCTCGTGACCGTTCGGGGCTATGCCGAGCTGTACCGGATGGGCGCGCTCGACGAGCCCGAGAAGGTCGGTCAGGCCATGGACCGCATCGAGAAGGAGGCGCTGCGCATGGGGGGCCTCGTCGAGGACCTCCTGCAGCTCGCCCGGCTGGACGAGACCCGCGAGCTCGTTCGCACGATCATCGATCTCGAGCCGATTGCCGAGGACGCGGCCATGGACGCGACCGCGCAGGCACCCGATCGCCGGATCAGGGCCCTCGGCGTCCGGGTCAGCGACGTCGTCGACGGTGCGCCGGACGCGCTCGACGCCGACGCCGATGCCGGCGACGGCGCATCGGATCGAGACGTCGAACGGGACGCGGCGGTGAACGATTCCCCGGCGCCGCGAGGCGTCCCTGCCGCCACGGACGCGTCCGGGCCTGCGTCGACGGCGGCCCCCGGCGAGGACGACGTGGACCCGGCCCCCGAGAACAGGCCGGCCCTCCGACGCTGGTTGAGTGCTGCGCGACCCACCGGTCTCCCCCGGCCGAACGTCGGGCGCATCCTCCGTCGACGCACACCGGCAGCGGAGGCGGAGGCGACCGTCGGCGCCTCGCCCGCCGCGGAGGACGCCGTGCACGGCCCCCGTGCCGCTGCGTCGGAGGACTCGACCGACCTCCCCGCCATGGTGCTCGCGAACGAGGACAAGGTGCGCCAGGCGATCTCCAACCTCATCGGGAACGCTCTGCGGTACACGCCGCCCGGCACGCCGCTCGAGATCGGTATCGCCCTCGACCCCGACGCGCGACTCGCGGTCGTGGAGATCATCGACCACGGCGAGGGCATCCCGGAACCGATCCGGCAGAAGATCTTCCAGCGGTTCTGGCGCGCCGACACCTCTCGCGATCGGGCGACGGGCGGTTCGGGTCTGGGTCTCGCGATCGTCTCGGCGATCATGCGCGCGAACGACGGATCCGTCGACGTCGTCGAGACCCCGGGTGGCGGCGCGACGTTCCGCCTCGTGTTCCCACTGCTCATGGCGGAGGATGTGGACGAGCCGGTCTCCACAACCGCGGTCGCCGATCCGGGCGACGACCTCGAGTACTCGTAGCCTCCACGCATGCGGTGGACAACCGCATCGAACGGAGGAGGCCCACATGGTCGCATATCAGGTGGACAGCGAGCGTCTGCTCGCGGCGGTCGTCCAGACGCAGGGGGCCGTCGAGCGCGTCCGCGCCGAGGCGGCCGCGCTGACGGCGGGACTCGTCGCGCTGCAGGACTGCTGGTCGGGCGACGCGTCGACCTCGTTCCAGGCGGTCGTCCAGCAGTGGCGCGGCACACAGCTCACGGTGGAGGAGCAGATCGGCCTCATCACCACGGCGCTGGGTGCGGCGGGAACGAGCTACGACGGCGCCGAGAACGACGTGCGGCGGATGTTCGGCGCCTGAGTCCGGCGCGCCTCACCCGCGGCCGATGGACGGGCGCGGGGCACGGTGCAATGGCCCGGTTGCAATGGCACGGCGAGGCAGCGAGTCCGCGGGTTCGTGGGGTAGCGGATTCGGCGGGTCGCGGGTTCGCAGAGGATCGGCGGCCGCCGGCTGATCCACCGACCATCGGACATCCTGTGCCGGAACGCGGAACGGGCGGCCCCGATGGGGCCGCCCGCTCGTTTTCGCGGAGGGTGCTGTGCGGACTAGAAGTCCATTCCGCCCATGTCGGGCGCGCCGGCGGCCGGAGCAGCCTTCTCGGGCTTGTCAGCGACGACGGCCTCGGTCGTGAGGAACAGACCGGCGATCGACGCGGCGTTCTGCAGCGCCGAGCGCGTGACCTTCACCGGGTCGAGGATGCCGGCCTGGATCATGTCGACGTACTCACCCGTCGCTGCGTTGAGGCCGTGACCGGCCTCGAGGCCGCGAACCTTCTCGGCCACGACACCGGGCTCGAGGCCCGCGTTGAGCGCGATCTGCTTGAGCGGTGCGTCGACGGCGACCTTGACGATGTTCGCCCCGGTGGCCTCGTCACCGTGCAGGTCGAGGGCCGCGAGGGCCTTCTCACCCGACTGGATGAGGGCGACGCCACCACCGGCGACGATGCCCTCCTCGACGGCGGCCTTCGCGTTGCGGACGGCGTCCTCGATGCGGTGCTTGCGCTCCTTGAGCTCGACCTCGGTCGCGGCACCGGCCTTGATGACGGCCACGCCACCGGCGAGCTTCGCGAGGCGCTCCTGGAGCTTCTCGCGGTCGTAGTCGGAGTCGGTGTTCGCGATCTCGCCGCGGATCTGGGCGACGCGACCCGCGAGGGCCTCGGGGTCACCGGCGCCCTCGATGATCGTGGTCTCGTCCTTCGTGACGACGATCTTGCGCGCACGACCGAGCAGGTCGACCGTGGCGTTCTCGAGCTTGAGGCCGACCTCCTCGGAGATGACCTGTCCGCCCGTGAGGATCGCGATGTCCTGCAGCATGGCCTTGCGGCGGTCGCCGAAGCCGGGCGCCTTGACGGCGACGGTCTTCAGGTTGCCACGGATCTTGTTCACGACGAGCGTCGCGAGCGCCTCACCGTCGACGTCCTCGGCGATGATCAGCAGCGGCTTGCCCGACTGGATGACCTTGTCGAGGACCGGGAGGAGGTCCTTGATGTTCGAGATCTTGCTGTTGACGATGAGGATGTAGGGGTCCTCGAAGACGGCTTCCTGGCGCTCGGGGTCCGTCACGAAGTACTGCGACAGGTAGCCCTTGTCGAAGCGCATGCCCTCGGTGAGCTCGAGCGTCGTGCCGAAGGTGTTCGACTCCTCGACGGTGACGACGCCCTCCTTGCCGACCTTGTCGATCGCCTCGGCGATGATCTCGCCGATCTGCGGGTCGGCGGCCGAGATGGACGCGGTCGCAGCGATCTGCTCCTTGGTCTCGACCTCCTTGGCGGAGGAAAGCAGCTCGGCCGTGACGGCCTCGACGGCCTTCTCGATGCCGCGCTTGAGCGTGATGGGGTCGGCGCCCGCGGCCACGTTGCGGAGGCCCTCGCGGACGAGTGCCTGGGCGAGGACGGTCGCCGTCGTCGTGCCGTCACCGGCGACGTCGTCGGTCTTCTTCGCGACCTCCTTGACGAGCTCGGCGCCGATCTTCTCGAAGGGCTCCTCGAGCTCGATCTCCTTGGCGATGGAGACGCCGTCGTTCGTGATGGTGGGCGCGCCCCACTTCTTCTCGAGAACGACGTTGCGGCCGCGCGGGCCGAGGGTGACCTTGACCGCGTCGGCGAGCGTGTTCAGGCCACGCTCGAGACCGCGGCGGGCCTCTTCATCAAAGGCGATGATCTTCGACATATGGGTACTTCGTCCTTTCCGGACGTGACATGACGTTCGTAGACTGGCACTCCCTCCACGAGAGTGACAAAACAATCTTGGCACTCGCGCATGGAGAGTGCAAGCGAACGCCGGGCGCGCGCCGGGGCGTTCGCGCACCGCGGACGGCACCGGGAACGACGAAGCGGCGCCCCTCGAACGAGGGACGCCGCCACGTGGTCGGATCGATCAGAGTGGGTGAACCGCCTCGGCCTGCGGCCCCTTGGCACCGGCACCGATCTCGAACTCGACCTTCTGGCCCTCTTCGAGCACACGGTAACCCTGCATCTCGATGGCCTTGTAGTGGACGAAGACGTCCTGCTGCGCGCCACCTTCATCGCCGTCGACGGTGATGAAGCCGTAGCCCTTTTCAGCGTTGAACCACTTGACGGTCCCGTTCGCCATTGTCACTCCCAATAACTGCTGTGTTCCTCCCCCGGACACAACGCGCCGGGGACCCCCGCCGAGCAAACTGCACCAGGTGCCGCGCCCACCTCGGAGCGGGTCGAGTCTAAAACGCATGAATGATGCAGATGAGACTGAAGTAACCAGTGTGACTGATGGGGCGCGGTGCCCCGGAAACTCCGGGCACCCCGGACCCGGTCCGACGAAACGTCTCGTTCAGCAATCAGCGCCCTCATGGGGCTCGACTGGAACAGTTCGACCGCGTCCACAAATCGTCGCCGACACCGCGGAGACGACGACGGCCCCTCCCCACGAGCACGGGAATCGCACGGCCGGGAATCCGACGCACGCGCGGACGGCCGACCCCATGCCCGTGGCCTCGTCGATCGAGTGCCGCGTCGACCGAGGCCCCTGCGGGACGCAGGACCACACGGCACGGCCACCGCGCCACTCGACCGCACGTCCGTCGACCCGGCGCCCGGGGACGCCGACGGGGTCACCGTGCGCCCGTGCGGACGCCGGGGATCAGGCCAGGTCGGTGCCGATGACGACGGTGATCGTTCCCGCGCTCGCCTGGGCGGGGTCGAGTGTGGCCGTGCCGCCACCGAGATCCTGCACGAGTGCCAGCGCCGCGCCCTCGTCGGCCGCGTCGCCGTAGTAGACGACACTCGCCGTGTGCTCGTCGTTGTCGGCGTCGCCGGTCGTGACGACGTTCCACCCGAGCCCGGAGAGTTTCTCGCTCGTCGAGCCCGCGACACCGGCCTGCGCCGTCCCGTTCAGCACCGTGACGGGCACCGCAGGGTCCCGAGCGGGCTCGGCGGGCGCCGCCTCCTGGGGTGCGCCCTCGGCGGGCGCGGCCGTCGTCTCCGTCGCGGTCGGCTCGGCGGCGTTCTGTCCCGCCGACACGACACCATCGATCACGAACATGCCGACGACGGCGACGCCGACGAGGACGACGACCGCGGCGAGGCCCCAGAGCCACGCGGCGATCTTCGCGGCACGCGTTCGCGGGGCACGGTGGGCGCCGCGCCGGTCGATGGACGGCGGGATGTCGTCGAAACGATCCTTCGGGTACTTCACGTTGGTCTACCGGGCCTTGTCGAATCGGGGAGCGGCACTGTCGAACCGCTGTCGACGCCGTTCCTCACGTCGTTCGGACCGCGAGTCACGGAGCCGACGGAGTCGGGCGATCAGCACCGGATCGTACGCGAGCGCGTCCGGGTCCTCGATGAGCGTACCGAGGATTTGGTAGTACTGGGCGGCGGAGCGGTCGAAGCGACGGCGGATGCGCTCCTCTTTGAGCGAGGTGTGTCGCGGATTCTCCTCCTCGAACCGGAGGACGTCGACCTCGAGGGGCGTCAGATCGCGGTGCGCGCCGACGACGGCCGCATCGCGTTCGCTCGACTCCGCCATGACACCTCCGGTGGCGACAGTGTATTGCGCGGTGAGCGTCCACTCGGGACGGCGCGCGTAGAATCGCCGAACGGCGATCCTCCCCGCCGGGAAGTCGAGGCATCCATGAGCGAGTACGACGTGCAGCGTCCGGAACACGAGTGGCGCGAGGCCCTGAGCCCCGAGGAGTATCACGTGCTGCGCGAAGCGGGTACGGAGCGCGCCTTCACGGGCGAACTGCTCGACGAGGAGCGGGCCGGCCTGTACACGTGCCGGGCCTGCGGCGCGGAGCTGTTCCGGAGCGGAACGAAGTTCGACTCCGGCTGCGGCTGGCCGAGCTTCTACGAGGCCGTGCGCCCCGAGGCCGTGCAGTTGCTCGAGGACCGCTCGCTCGGCATGGTGCGCACCGAGGTCCGTTGCGCGAGGTGCGGCTCACACCTCGGTCACGTGTTCCCGGACGGGTTCGGGACGCCGACGGGTGACCGGTACTGCATGAACTCGCTCTCGCTCGGGTTCGAGCCCGGCGACTGACCGGTGCGGCGGTCGTACCGCCGCAGACCACGGATCGCGCGTGAAAACGGCAGTTTCTGGCGTCCTCTGCGGCGTCGCCCCGATGACCACGCGGCGGCAGCTCGACCGACGACGACGTGTGCCCTGCCGAATCGAGAACCTGTCCGCTTGCTCGTGCCCATGGACATCGGAGCGACTCAGTCGCTCGGACCGGCGCAAGCGGCTCATGTCGCGAACGCCGCGTCACCGTCCACCCCACGATGATCAGCGCGCCGGGCCGCCACCCCGCGCTCCACGGACGCGCTGGAGATCAGAGCCTCTTGACGAGTGCGGCCCGTTTCCGCTCGTACTCCTCCGAGGTCAGCACCCCAGAGTCACGCAACTCCGTGAGTCGTTCGAGCTGAGTGGCAGGGTCGACGACCGCGTTCCCGGTCGTGCGACTTCGCGCCACCAGGACGACGACCACCACCACGATCGCGGCGACGAGGAAAGCCAACAGGATTGCCGCGATGATGACGATGTGCCAGCCGGAGAGATTCGCGAACATGCCACCATCCTGCCAGCGGCTTCGCCGGGTCGGCACCCTCCTGGCGTGCGCCCGGTCGACATCGGCCTCTGACCACCTCCGGGTCTCCCGGCACGACGGCTCGGGGTCGACCCGCGGGTAGGTGCCGCGTCAGGGCCACCACCCACGGATTCGCTTCCGCATCGTTCCGAGCGAGCGGATACGGTCAATGAGCCGGCTGCGGGGTTCGAACCCGCGACATCCGCTTTACAAGAGCGGTGCTCTACCAACTGAGCTAAGCCGGCACGCCGGGGAATCCCCCGACCGCACCGATCTTAGTGCTCCTGCCTCGGCCGCGCTGCCCACGCCCCTCCCGCGCGTGCCCCGCCTGATCAGCTCACCGTCGAGACCGAGGCGTGGAATGCGCGGAACTCGGTGTTCGACGAGATGGATCCCTCGTAGACGCGCCCGTCGGCGACGACGACGGGAATCCGGTCGACGACGCCACCGGCGACGGCCGCATCGGCCGAGCGATCCTGCACCCACGGAGCGAACGTTCCCTCCCGGATGCACGCACCGACCTCACCCATGCGGCCGACGCCGGACCCGGCGGCCAGCTCGACGAGATCGTCATCGCTCGCGGAGCTCACCGGCCCGGTCGGCTGGTTCGCGAACAGCGCGACGTGGAACTCCCAGAACGAGTCGCTCGCGTACTCCGCGACGCAGGCCGCCGCGTTCGCCGCGCGCAGCGCGTACTCGCCGTCACCACCGCTGAGTTCCGGGAGCGCGACCGGATGGATCGCGATCGTCGCGGTGCCCGCGTCGAGCAGTCCACGCATGAACAGGTCGTTGACCGTGAGGAACGTGGCGGCATCGTTGCTCGAGTAGTCGGTGTAGATCGTGAGCGCCATCGGCGTCGTCGTCACCGCGGTGGTCTCCCCGCGCCCGGATGCCACCGGGATCCCGCCCTCACCGTCCACCCCCGCGGGAACCGACGCCGCGCTCCCGGCTCCCGACGCGACGACGCCGATCGCGATGCCACCGGTCACGACGACGAGCAGGACGATGAGCAGGACGACGATGCGCGTCCGGACGGCGGCGCCCACGCCGGTGCGCTCGCGGCCGGTCCCTTCGTGGGAGGGGGCGAGTCGAGGCAAGAGAGGTTCAGGGAGCTTCATGTGGAACGGACCGCGGGCATTGCCGCGGCGCGTGCGAGCGTAGCCCGCCCAGCCTGAGACCGCCCGCCAGCGGCGTGCATCGTGATGACCTCGAGACCTCGATCGACGATCCGGGGATCCGTCCGTCGACGTCGCAGAACGGGTCCTGCGACGGGCAGCGCCTACACTTGGCCTCCATGGCCGCAGTGACCTTCGAGGGCGTGACACGCCGGTTCTCCCCCACGTCCCGCCCCGCTGTCGATCATCTCGACCTCGACATCGGCGACGGGGAGTTCCTCGTGCTCGTGGGCCCGTCGGGCTGCGGCAAGACGACGACACTGCGCATGCTCGCGGGACTCGACCCCGTGGACGAGGGCACGATCCGCATCGGCGATCGCGTGGTCGACGGGATACCCGCCAAGGACCGGGACATCGCGATGGTGTTCCAGAACTACGCCCTCTACCCGCACTGGACCGTCGCACGGAACATGTCGTTCGGCCTGCGGGTCCGCGGCGTCCCGAAGCCCGAACGGAAGCGGCGGGTGCTCCAGGCGGCCGCGATGCTCGACCTGGAGCCGCTGCTGGGCCGCCGGCCCTCCGAACTGTCCGGCGGACAGCGCCAGCGTGTCGCGATGGGGCGGGCGATCGTCCGGGAGCCCCAGGTGTTCCTCATGGACGAACCGCTCTCCAACCTCGACGCGAAGCTTCGGGTGCAGACCCGCGCACAGATCGCCGAGTTGCAGCGACGGCTCGATGTGACGACGGTGTACGTGACCCACGATCAGACCGAGGCCATGACGATGGGCGACCGCATCGCCGTCCTCGACCAGGGTGTGCTGCAGCAGCTCGGAACACCGATCGAACTCTACGACCGACCCGCGAACGCGTTCGTGGCACGATTCATGGGCTCGCCCGCGATGTCCACGTGGACGTCGCGTGTCGAGGACGACGCCATCGCGTTCGGCTCGCGTCGCATCGAGGTGCCCCGGGCGGTCGTCGCGGGACTCGACGGCGCGGCCGACGTCCTCGTCGGCGCCCGACAGGAGGACCTGCGACTCGTCGGCGAGGACGAGGAGGGCGCGGACGTCGTCGTGTCCCTCGTCGAGGAGTACGGTTCGGACGGCTCGTTGCACGGCGAAGCGAGCGGGCTCGCGATCGACGACACCCCGGTGCCCGTCGTCGTCCGCGTGGACGGTCGCGCACATCCACTGACCGGCGATCGCGTCCGGGTCCGGCCGGACGCCGAGCGACTCCACTGGTTCCACGCCGACACCGGGGTGCGACTCGGCGACCGGTGACGCAGGCCGGTCCGGTGACCGCGGGCCCGGCCGACCATCCGGCCCGGTCGGCCATCAGGCTCGGCCGGCCGTCAGGCTCGGCCGGCCGCGGCCGCCCGGAGCTTCGCCACCTCGTAGAGCGTGATGCTCGTCGCGATACCCGCATTGAGCGACTCCGTCGCGGCGTCGATCGGGATCGACACGATCTCGTCGCACTCCTCGGTGACGAGACGCGACAGCCCCTTGCCCTCGCTGCCGACGACGACGAGCAGCGGGGAGGTCGCGAGTTCGAGACCGGGCAGGTCGACCGAGCCGTCCCCGTCGAGACCGATGATGAACACACCGGCCTTCTTGAACGCCTTGATGGTGGCCGTGAGGTTCGCGGCCATCGCCACCGGCAGCCTCGACGCCGCACCGGCGGACGTCTTCCACGCCGACGCGGTGAGCCCGACCGAGCGCCGCTGCGGCACGATCACGCCGTGACCGCCGAAGGCCGCGACGGATCGGATGATGGCGCCGAGGTTCCGCGGGTCCGTGATGCCGTCGAGCGCGACGAACAGCGGCGTGCGACGCCGCTGCAGGGTCGTGTCGAGCAGCGTCAGCGGGTCCGCGTACTGGTACGGCGGCACCTTGATGAGGACACCCTGGTGCACGGCGTCACGTCCGGCCATCCGATCGAGTTCGGGGCGCATGACCTCGAGCATGGGGATCTCGCGCTTCGCGGCGGTCTGCACGATCTCCTTGAGCCGCTCGTCCATGTCCGTCCGGGCCGCGACGTACAGTGCCGACGCGGGGACGCCGGTCCGCAGCGCCTCGAGCACCGAATTGCGTCCCGTGACCATCTCGGTGTCGTCTGCAGGACGACGGCGCGGCGCGCCGCCCTCGCGTCGCTCCGACGAGCCGCCCGTCCGCCCACCCGCCGCGACGAACCGCTCGCGGGCCGCCTTGCGCTTGCCTGCCGGGTGCCACGCCCGGTCCTCCGCGCGCGGAGTCGGGCCCTTGCCCTCGAGCGCCTTCCGCCCGTTGCCGCCCGTCCCCTTCTGTGGACCCTTCTTGCCCTTCGGCCGTCCGGTCTTGCCTGGTCCGCCCATGTTCTACTCCACGTTCCAATCGGTGCCGTGCGGGGTGTCCGCGATCTGCACGCCCGCGTCCGCGAGGAGGTCGCGGAGCCGGTCTGCCTCGGCGAAGTCTCTCGTCGCGCGCGCCTCGGCCCGCCGCGCCACGAGCCCGCCCACGAGCGCGTCGAGCGCCCGGTCGCGAGCCGCCGACGCGTGGTCGTCGTCCGCCGACCACTCGGGGGCGCCGGGATCGAGACCGAGCACGCCGAGCATCGCGAGCACCGCCGAGCGAGCGCGAACGGCACCCGCGTCGTCGTTCGCGTCGAGGGCCTGGTTCCCGAGCGTGACCTCGCCGTGCAGCACGGCGAGAGCCTGCGGCATCGCGAAATCGTCACGCATCGCCTCGGCGAACGCGTCGGGGACGCGTGCGCTGTCTGCAGCCGGGGCGTCGACACGCTCCACGGCGCTCGCCGAACGGGCGACGAACGCCTCGATGCGTGCGAACGCGGCGTCCGCCTCCTCGAGCGTCGTCGGCGAGAAGTCGATGGTCGAACGGTAGTGCGCAGCACCGAGCACGTAGCGCACGACGACGGGTCGCGCGGCGGCGAAGAGCTCGTCCACCGAGACGATGTTGCCGATCGACTTCGACATCTTCTGGCCGGAGAAGTGGATGAGGCCGTTGTGCAGCCAGTAGCTCGCGAACGGGTCACCGGCCGCCGTCGACTGGGCGAGCTCGTTCTCGTGGTGGGGGAAGCGCAGATCGAGCCCTCCCCCGTGGATGTCGAAGGCGGGGCCGAGGTACTTGGTGGACATGGCCGAGCACTCGATGTGCCACCCGGGCCGCCCCTCGCCCCACGGCGACGGCCAGGCGGCGGAGTCGGGCTCGCCGTCCTTGCGCCCCTTCCAGAGGGCGAAGTCCCGCGGATCGCGCTTCGCGCGCGACACCGAGTCGGTCGCGGGCTCCATCTCGTCGGCGCGCTGATGGGTGAGCTCGCCGTACGCGGGCCAGCTCGCCGTGTCGAAGTAGACGTCGCCCGAGCCGTCGTCGGCGGGATAGGCGTGCCCTCGCTCGACGAGGCGCTCGATGATGGCCTGCATCTCCATGATGGAGGCCGTCGCGCGCGGCTCGTAGGTTGGGGGCCGGACACCGATGCGCGCGTACGCGGCCGTGAACTCGCGCTCCACCCGGTAGGCGAGCGCCCACCAGGGCTCGTCGGGCGTCGCGTTCGCGAGCGTCTTGTCGTCGATGTCGGTGACGTTGCGCACGAGCGTCACGCGAGCGCCGTCGTACTCGAACCAGCGCCGCATCTGGTCGTACACGAGGGCCGAGCGGAGATGACCGATGTGGGGCCCCGACTGCACCGTCGGCCCACAGACGTACATCGAGACCTCGCCCGCCCGGAGGGGGACGAAGTCGCGGAGCGTCCGGGTCTTCGAGTCGTAGAGCCGCTGATTCACGCCCCAAGCATACGGGCGCGGACGGAGCCGCTGCCGCGGCCCGCGCTGCCCCACCGAAGACGACGTCGCCCCCGCTCGGGTGAGCGGGGGCGACGGGAGGGATGCGGACTAGGAGGCGAGCACCTCGTCGAGCACTGTCGAGGCACGCTCCTCATCGGTCTTCTCGGCGAGCGCGAGCTCCGACACGAGGATCTGTCGGGCCTTGGCGAGCATGCGCTTCTCGCCGGCCGAGAGCCCACGGTCCTGATCGCGGCGCCAGAGGTCGCGGACGACCTCGGAGAGCTTGATCACGTCACCCGACGCGAGCTTCTCCTGATTGGACTTGTAGCGGCGCGACCAGTTGGTGGGTTCCTCGGTGATGGGTGCGCGCAGCACCTCGAACACCTTGTCGAGCCCTTCCTTGCCGATGACGTCACGGACGCCAACGAGATCGACGTTCTCTGCGGGCACCTCGATGACGAGATCGCCCTGGGCGACCTCGAGCTTCAGGAAGGTCTTCTGAACACCCTTGATGGAGCGGGTCTTGACCTCTGAAATGGTGGCGGCGCCGTGATGGGGGTAGACGACGATCTCCCCGACCTCAAACTGCATGTATGCGGACCCCTTTCGATAGGGCATCTTATCACAAAGAAGTAGTGGTAGGGTATGCCGCCGCATGGCCGCCGCATGGCCGCAGGCGGCCGCGCGGGCGCCTCGATCCGATAGGCTGAACGCGTCGAATCCGCGATGAACGCGGACGACCCACCCTTTCGAATCCGCTCCTGGAGGCCACCGACGTGAAGATCCGCGCCGCCGCATCCCTCGTGCTCGCCCTGGCCGCCGCCGCGGGCCTCGCCGGTTGCACCCTCGTCAGCCCGCAGGCAACGACGCTGCACTACGACGCGAGCGATGGCGTCGGTGTCGACGTCGGCGGCGTCAAGGTGCGCAACGCGATCCTCCTCATCTCACCCGAGGACCCGGGCGCGAGCTCGACGACCGCGAACTTCATCTTCGGTCTCGTCAACCACTCGGGCGAGGCGGGCACGCTCACGGTGTCGTATTCGGCCGATGGCGACTCGACGAGCGGTGAGATCGAGTTCCCGGCCGACGAGGGCATCATCGAGGTCGGCTACGGGACCGGCGAGCAGTTCGTGCTCGAGGGTGTCCGCCTCGCCGCGGGCGCGACGGTCGAGGTGACCTTCACGTCCTCGAACGGCACGACGGTCCAGGCCTTCGTGCCCGTGCTCGACGGTTCGATCACCCCGTACGGGTCGTACCTGCCGACCGTGACGCCGTCGACGCCGTCACCGACCGACCCGGTCGAGACGCTCGAGCCGGTCGACACCGAACAGCCCCAGGGCCCCTGACCCCGGGCGCCCGCCGCGGCCGGGTGCCACGCGAAACGGGAGGGCGGACGATGTCGATCGACATCGTCCGCCCTCCGTTTCGGCGATGGTCCGTGCAGCAGGGATCGATCGACGGACCGTCGCCCGCTGCTCATGCCTCGTACCGGTACCCGAGCCCGCGGACGGTGACGAGCAGCTCGGGCGCGGACGGAACCGGCTCGATGCGCGAGCGGATGCGCTTGATGTGGACGTCGAGCGTCTTCGTGTCGCCGAAGTAGTCGGGGCCCCACACCCGGTCGATGAGCTGGCCACGCGTGAGGACACGACCGGCGTTCCGCATGAGGAACTCGAGCAGCTCGAACTCCTTGAGCGGCATCGCCGTCTCCGTCCCACGGACGTGCAGCGTGTGCCCGTCGACGTCCATGCGGACGTCACCGACCTCGACGACGCCGTCGTCCTCGGCGTTCTCGTCGTTGGACGCGTTGCGCCGCAGCACGGCACGGACCCGCGCGAGCAGCTCCCGCGTCGAGTACGGCTTCGTGACGTAGTCGTCCGCGCCGAGCTCGAGCCCCACGACGATGTCGACCTCGCTGTCCTTCGCCGTCAGCATGATGATCGGCACCGACGAGGTCATGCGCAGCTGGCGACACACCTCGGTGCCGGCGATGCCGGGCAGCATGAGATCGAGCAGCACGAGGTCGGCACCGTCACGGTCGAACGCCTCGAGGGCGTCCATCCCGTTCTCGGCGACCTCGAGGTCGTATCCCTCGCGACGGAGCAGGAAGGACAGGGGTTCGTGGAGCGAGGCTTCGTCCTCGACGAGCAGGATCCTGGTCACCCGCTCATTCTGCAACGACTTGGCGAACGGAGGGTGAACCGCGGCTCATGCCGCGACCTCGTCGGCATCGGCGAGCGGGAGGCGGACCGTGAACGTCGACCCCCGGCCCGGCTGCGACCAGAGCCGGATGTCGCCACCGTGGTTCTCGACGACGTGCTTGACGATACTGAGCCCGAGCCCCGTCCCGCCCGTGAGGCGGGAGCGAGCGGCGTCGACGCGGAAGAACCGCTCGAACACGCGGCCCTGGTCCTCGGGCGCGATACCGATGCCCTGGTCGGTCACCGCGACCTCGACACCGCCGTCGACCGTGCGGATGCCGATGCCGATGCCCGAGCCCTCCGGTGAGTAGTTGATCGCGTTCGCGACGAGGTTGTGGAACCCCATGACGAGGAGGCCCGGGTCCGCGTAGACGCGCTCCCCCGACCCCTCCGCGAGCGTGATCGAGATGCGTTTCGCGTCGGCCGCGACCCGCGCCTGGTCCACGGCCTGTTCCACGATCGGTCGGAGTTCGAGGATCTCCGCCTTCTCGAGCGAGTCGGCCGACTGCAGGCGGGAGAGGTTGATGAGCTCGTTCGTCAGCTTGCCGAGGCGACCGGCCTCGGTGACGAGTCGATCGGTGAAGTAGCGCACCTGCTCCGGATCGTCGGCGGCCGCGTCGATCGCCTCCGCGAGAAGAGAGACGGCCCCGATGGGCGTTTTCAGCTCGTGGCTGACGTTCGCGACGAAATCCCGCCGCACGTTCTCGACGCGAACCGCCTCCGTGCGATCGTCGGCGAGGATGAGGATGAACCGGGTCGCGAGCGGCGCGGCGCGGACGCGCAGCATGAGCTCGGCACTGCCGAAGGGCCCGCGAGGGATCTCGAGGTCTCGCGTGATCGGCTCGCCGGCTCGGCGCACGGCGTCGACGAGCTCGCCGACGGGCGTCGCGAGACGGCCGCCACGCAGCACGAGCCCCTTCGAGGTCGCCCCCGGTGACGACTGGTAGACGTTGTGCGACGGATCGCACACGATGACGATCGAGTCGAGTGCGCCCAGGAGGTGCTCGATACCGTCCGGCAGCCGAGGCTCGAGCACGGCGCGTGCCTGCTGGCGGTGCTGGTCGGCGACGTGGAGCAGGGCCACGAATCCGCCGCCGATCAGGAACCCGAGTGCGGTGGCGATGACGATCGCGAGCGACGAGTCCATATCGAGCAGTCTAGGGATCCACGGAACACGGAATCCTGCCCACGAGGTGGCGTCCCGGCCGCGTCGCGGCCCCGCGGCAGGCGCCGATCGAATGTGAGAGAATATCGTTCGAACGCGCCTCGCGATGCCCCCGTGACCCTCGCCGCGTCACCGCAGGTACACCGTCCCGTCACTTGACGGATCTATGGTGGGGGCCCGGACCCTGCACGAAGGGTCCGTGCGGCAGCCTGCCGCCCGACAAGCCATTCGTGAACGTAAGGAAGAACATGCGCGAAGTTTTCCAGCAGGAGCTCGCCGAGGTCCAGAACGGCCTCGTCGAGATCGCAGAGCTGGTGCAGGTCGCCATCGAACAGGCCACGCACGCGTTCGCCGAGTCGGACGTGGCGCTCGCCGAGCGGGTCATCGCCGACGACCAGCACATCGATGAGCGGGCCATCCAGCTCGACGAACTCGCGATCGAGATCCTGGCCCGCCAGGCCCCCGTCGCCCGCGACCTCCGTATCGTCGTCAGCGCGCTACGCATCAGCGCCTCGCTCGAGCGCATGGGCGACATCGCGGCCCACATCGCGCAGCTCGCCCGGTTCCGCTTCCCGCAGCAGGTCGGCCCGCGCGATCTGCGCGAGGTCTTCGGCGAGATGGGCCGCAACGACGTCGAGATCGCCCGCCAGCTCGTGAAGCTCCTCGACACCGAGGACAACGAGCTCGCCGAGGACATCAAGCGCCGTGACGACATCGTCGACGGGCTCCACAAGTCGATCTTCGACGCGCTGCTCGGCAACGGTACCGACGTGAACCACCCGACCGAGGTCGTCGACGCGACGCTCGCGAGCCGCTACCACGAGCGTTTCGCCGACCACGCGGTCTCGATCGCGAAGAAGATCCAGTACCTCAGCTCCGGCGAGTGGCTGCAGCAGAAGGAAGCTGCCACGCCGAACGCCTGACCGAACCCCGACGGCCCCGCTCGCCACGAGCGGGGCCGTCGTCGTTCCCGGGGCCGTCACCCGGGCGCGGGCAGCGGGTCGACGCTCGCTCAGATGACGGAGCGCACGAGACGCTCGAACCCGGACACGTGCTCCCGAGCGTGCTCGGCTGCCTCGGCCGCCCGCCCCTCCGCGATGTCGCGGAGCAGCGCGATGTGCTCGGCGACGTTGCCGCTCACGTCGGGGAGCCGGTCGGCGACGAAGCACCAGATGCGCGTCGCGAGATTGTCGTACTTGCGCAGGTCCTCCTCGAGGTGCGGATTTCCGTTCGCCGCGTAGATGCTCCGGTGCACGTCGAGGTCGTAGCGCAGGGCCTCGGCGGCACCCGCTGCACCCGGCTGGAGTCGCTCCAGGGCGTCGGCGAGTTCACGCATGCCACGACGGGCCTCGGGTGACGCCGAGCGTGCCGCCCGTTCCGCGGCGAGGGGCTCGAGCCGCTCACGGATCTCGGTGATGTAGGCGAGATCGCTCAGGTCGACGGCCGACGCGAAGGTGCCCCGCCGCGGGTACACCGTGACGAGGTGCTCGCCCTCGAGCCGCTTGAGCGCCTCCCGCACGGGCGTCCGACCGATGCCGAGCTCCCGACCGAGCGCCTCGTCGTTGAGGGGCGTCCCGGGCTGCAGGTCGAGCACGATGAGCCGGTCGCGGAGCACGGTCGTCGCGTACTCGGCGAACGAGCCGGCCAGCCGTGCGCGCTCGCGCGCCTCCGCCTCGCGCGCGGGCGGTGTGGGGTCGACCGTGTCCGGTGCGCTCGTCATCTCGCCCTCCTCCGCGGGCTGCCTCGTCCTCGGCACGCCCATCGGTTGACGGCCTGCCCGCGAGCGACATACTATCTGATCCATCACTCATATATCAGTTCACGGTCAGATGGAGAACAGGCGATGACAGCAACCGGGACGGCACCGGCGACCGACACCATGACTGCGGAGCTCGGGGCGATCGACCCCGAGGTGCAGGCGGCGCTCGATGCGGAGCTCGGCCGACAGCGCGGCACGCTCGAGATGATCGCGAGCGAGAACTTCGCTCCCCTCGCCGTCATGGCGGCCCAGGGGTCGGTACTCACGAACAAGTACGCCGAGGGCTACCCCGGCCGTCGCTACTACGGCGGGTGCGAGCACGTCGACGTCATCGAGCAGCTCGCGATCGACCGCGTGAAGGCGCTCTTCGGCGCAGAATACGCGAACGTCCAGCCCCACTCGGGCGCGCAGGCGAACGCCGCCGCGATGGCCGCCCTGCTCGAACCGGGCGACACGATCCTCGGGCTCGACCTCGCCCACGGCGGGCACCTCACCCACGGCATGCGCCTCAACTTCTCCGGCAAGCTCTACCGCCCCGTCGCCTACCACGTGCGCGAGGACGACCACCGAGTCGACTACGCCGAGATCGAGCGCCTCGCCCTCGAGCACCGCCCGAAGCTCATCGTCGCGGGCTGGTCGGCGTACCCGCGACAGCTCGACTTCGCCGAGTTCCGCCGCATCGCCGATCTCGTGGACGCGACCCTCATGGTCGACATGGCGCACTTCGCGGGCCTCGTCGCCGCGGGCGTCCACCCGAACCCCGTGCCCCACGCGCACGTCGTGACGTCGACGACGCACAAGACGCTCGGCGGCCCGCGCGGTGGCATCATCCTCGCGACGAACGAGTACGCCAAGCGCTTCAACAGCTCGGTGTTCCCCGGTCAGCAGGGCGGTCCGCTCGAGCACGTCGTCGCCGCGAAGGCCGTCGCGTTCAAGCTCGCCGCCGAGCCCGCCTTCCGCGAGCGCCAGGAGCGCACGCTCCGCGGCGCCGCGATCCTCGCCGAGCGGCTCCTGCGGGACGACGCCACCGAGGCCGGCATCGGCGTCGTGAGCGGCGGGACCGATGTGCACCTCGTGCTCGTCGACCTGCGGAACTCCGAGCTCGACGGCAAGCAGGCGGAGGATCGCCTCGACCGCGTCGGCATCACCGTCAACCGCAACGCCGTGCCGTTCGACCCCCGCCCGCCGATGGTGAGCTCGGGCGTCCGCATCGGCACGCCCGCGCTCGCCGCCCGCGGCTTCGGCGACGCCGAGTTCACCGAGGTCGCCGACATCATCGCGACCGCGCTGCGCCCCGAACTCGACGACGAGGACCTCGAGGCGCTCGCCGCGCGCGCCGCCGCGCTCGCCGACCGATTCCCCCTCTACCTCGGATACGGAGCGTGACCCGCGCATGACCAGACCGACCCCGCGCACCCCGGGCGCCGAGCTCCCGAAGCACCCGACCCACCTCTGGAACAGCCCCGAACCACGCCGCCACTACGACGTCGTCGTCGTCGGCGGCGGCGGGCACGGCCTCGCGACCGCCTACTACCTCGTCAAGAACCACGGCATCACCGACGTCGCGGTCATCGAGCGCGGTTGGCTCGCGGGCGGGAACATGGCGCGCAACACGACCATCATCCGCTCCAACTACCTGTGGGACGAGAGCTCGAACTTCTACGACCACGCGCTCGACCTGTGGGAGGGACTCGAGGACGACCTCGAGTACCCCATCCTGTTCAGCCAGCGCGGCGTGCTCAACCTCGCCCACACGCTGCAGGACGTCCGCGACTCCCGCCGACGCGTCGAGGCGAACCGACTCAACCGGGTCGACGCCGAATGGGTCGACGCCGACGGCGTGAAGGAGATCTGCCCGATCGTCAACACGTCCGACGACATCCGCTACCCGGTCCTCGGCGCCACCTACCAGCCGAGCGCGGGCATCGCGAAGCACGACTACGTCGCGTGGGGCTTCGCCCGGAAGGCCGCCGAGGCCGGCGTGCACCTCATCCAGGACACCCAGGTGACGGGCTTCCTCACGGAGGGCGACCGCGTCACGGGCGTGCGCACGAGCCGCGGCGACATCGGCGCGGGACGTGTCGCGCTCGCCGCCGCCGGACGGACGGCGACCCTCACCGACGAGCTCGGCATCCGCATCCCCATCCAGAGCCACCCGCTGCAGGCACTCGTCTCGGAGCTGCTCGAGCCCGTGCATCCGACGGTCGTCATGTCGAACGCCGTGCACGTGTACGTCTCGCAGGCGCACAAGGGCGAACTCGTCATGGGTGCCGGTGTCGACGCGTTCAACGGCTTCGGCCAGCGTGGCCCGTTCCACATCATCGAACGCCAGATGGCGGCCGCCGTCGAACTGTTCCCCGTGTTCGCGCGGGCGCACCTGCTGCGCACGTGGGGCGGGGTCGTCGACGTCACGCCCGACGCCTCGCCCATCGTCGGGCTCACACCGTACGAGAACCTCTTCCTCAACTGCGGCTGGGGAACCGGCGGCTTCAAGGCGACACCGGGCATCGGCGACACGTTCGCGCACACCGTCGCGACGGGCACGCCCCACCCGCTCGTCGCCCCCTTCGCGCTCGACCGCTTCGTCTCGGGCCGACTCGTCGACGAACACGGCGCCGCCGCGGTCGCCCACTAGCTCCGAGCAGAACGGAATCCACATGCAACTCATCGACTGCCCCTGGTGCGGACCCCGCGAGGAGAACGAGTTCGGCTACGGCGGCGAGGCACACATCGCCTACCCCGAGAACCCCGCGGAGCTCGACGACACCGAGTGGGCGCACTACGTGTTCTTCCGCGACAACCCCCAGGGTGCGTTCGCCGAACGCTGGGTGCACACGGTCGGCTGCCGCCGGTGGTTCAACGCCGTGCGCGACACCGTGACCTACCGGTTCCTTGCCGTCTACCCGATCGGTGCTCCTCGCCCCGACGTCCCCGTGCTCGCGCCCCGCGCGAGCGCTCCCGCCGCCGCATCGCCGGACCACGACGCCCACGCCGTCGCCGCTCTCGAACCAACGGACGCACGATGACCCAGACTCACCGCACACCGACCGGCGGCCGCATCGACCGCACGCACACGATCGACTTCGATTTCGAGGGCCGCACCGTGACGGGGCACCCGGGCGACACGCTCGCCTCCGCGCTCCTCGCGAACGGCATCCACGAGATCACGACGAGCATCACGTTCGGTCGTCCCCGCGGCATCGCCGCCGCGTGGGCCGAGGACCCGAACGGCCTCCTGCAGATCACGGCCCCGTTCCCCGACCCCATGCAGCTCGCCACGACCGTCGAGCTCGCCCCCGGCATCGCGGCACACGGTGTGCCCGGCCAGGGCGTCCTGCCGACCGAACCCGACCCGGCGCGCTACGACACGGCGCACCTGCACGTCGACGTGCTCGTCGTCGGTGCGGGCCCCGCGGGGCTCGTCGCGGCGACCCACGCCGCCCGGGCCGGCGCCCGCGTCGCGCTCGTCGACGAGCACCCCGAGGTGGGTGGCTCGCTGCACGCGGTGCCGCGCACGATCGAGGGTGTCGACGGCGTCCGCTGGGCGGCATACACGGCCGACGAGCTCGAGGCCGCCGGGGGCGTCGTGCTCCGACGCACGACCGTGTTCGGCCTGTACGACGACGGCCTCGCGCTCGCCGTCGAGCGTCGCAGCGACCACCTCGGTGACACGGCACCCGCGGACGCGCTCCGGCAGCGCGTGTGGCGCATCCGCGCCGGGCGCACGATCGTCGCGACCGGGGCGCACGAGCGTCCCGTCGTGTTCGCGGACAACGACCGCCCCGGCATCCTGCTCGCGACGTCGGCCCGCGCGTTCCTGCACCGCTTCGGCGTGCGTGTCGGCGACCGCGCGGTTGTCTTCACGACGAACGACAGCGCCTACGGTGCCGCGTTCGACCTCGCGGACGCCGGTGTCGAGATCCTCGCCGTCGTCGACTCGCGGGGCGGCGGGCTGGGTGGCCCGGCGCGTGAGGCGGCGCGACGCGGGATCCCCGTGCTCACTGGACACGTCGTCGTCGGAACCGATGCGGACGAGGGCGGCCGCGTACGTCAGGTCTTCGCCGCACCGTTCGACGGTGCGACGATCGGTGCGACCCGCTCGTTCGACGCCGACACGCTCCTCGTGAGCGGCGGGTGGAACCCGGCCGCGCACCTCTACAGTCAGGCCGGTGGCCGCCTCCGGTTCGACGAGCGCCTCGGGGCGTTCGTTCCCGACGGGCCCGCCGAGGGCGTGAGCGTCGCGGGCTCCGCGGCCGGTCGATTCGACTCGGCCGATGTGGTCGACGACGCCCGACGCGCCGCGGACGTCGCGGTCGCCGACCTCGGCCTCGTGCCGGCGGACGGCCCCCACGTCGACCTCGCCGCCGACGACGACCACGAACCGGGTGACGTGCTGTGGTTCGTCCCCACGGGCGACCCGGTGACGCTCTCGACCCACTTCGTCGACGCGCAGCGCGACGCGACGGTCGCCGACATCGCGACCGCGATCGGTGCCGGCCTGCGCTCGATCGAGCACATCAAGCGCTACACGACTATCGGCACCGCACACGACCAGGGCAAGACCTCCGGGGTCGTCGCCGCGGGCGTCACGGCCGTGCTCACGGGCACACCCATCGGCGCCGTCGGCACGACGACGCACCGTCCGCCGTACACGCCCGTCCCGTTCGCGGCGCTCGCCGGTCGCTCGCGCGGTGCGCTCTACGACCCCGTCCGCATCACGGCCGTCCACGACTGGCACGTCGCCCACGGGGCCGAGTTCGAGGACGTCGGACAGTGGAAGCGTCCCTGGTACTACCCGCAGCCCGGCGAGGACATCCATGCGGCCGTCGCCCGCGAGACCGTCGCGGCGCGGGGCGCCGTCGGCATCCTCGACGGTTCGACCCTCGGCAAGATCGACGTGCAGGGCCCCGACGCCCCGGAGTTCCTCGACCGCATCTACACGAACCTCATGAGCTCCCTCAAGATCGGTTCGGTGCGCTACGGCGTCATGTGCGGCGTCGACGGCATGGTCATCGACGACGGCACCGTGCTGCGCCTCGCCGAGGACCGCTACCTCGTCTACACGACGACGGGTGGTGCCGCCCACATCCTCGATTGGCTCGAGGAGTGGCTGCAGACCGAGTGGCCCGAGCTGCGCGTGCACCTCACGTCGCTCACGGAACACGAGGTCACCTTCCCCGTCGTCGGCCCACGATCGCGCGCCGTCGTCGGCGAGCTGTTCCCCGAGGTCGACGTCTCGAACGAGGCGTTCCCGTTCATGACCTGGCGGGAGACGACGCTCGGCGGTGTCCCCGTCCGGCTCGCACGCGTCAGCTTCTCGGGCGAACTCGCCTACGAGGTCAGCACCGTGAGCTGGTACGGCCTCGACCTGTGGGAGCGACTCATCACGACGGGCGAGCCGTACGGCATCACGCCGTACGGCACCGAGACCATGCACGTGCTGCGCGCCGAGAAGGGGTACCCGATCGTCGGGCAGGACACCGACGGCACGGTCACCCCGCAGGACCTCGGCATGAACTGGGTCGTGTCGAAGAAGAAGCTCGACTTCGTCGGCAAACGCTCGTTCGCCCGGACGGCGAACCAGGACCCGAACCGACGACAGTTCGTCGGGCTCCTGCCGGACGACCCGACCGTCTTCATCCCCGAAGGATCACAGCTCGTCACCGTGACCGACCTCGACCGCCCGGGACGCGTGCCCATGCACGGGTTCGTCACGTCGTCGTACGACAGCCGCGCGCTCGGATCCACGTTCGCACTCGCCCTCGTCGACGGCGGCCACGGCCGGATCGGCGAGAAGATCAACGCCGTCGTCGACGGCCTGCCCGTCCCGGCCACCATCACGAGCCACGTCCTCTTCGACCCGGAAGGAGCGCGCCGAGATGGCTGACGCGACCGCCCCGCTCACCGCCCGCAGCATCCTCGCCCCCTACGAGGAGCGGTTCGCCGCACTCGACGGCCCCGTCGGGCTCGCCTCGGCGCCGCTCGCCCAGCACCTCGCCGTGCGCCTCGACCCGTCGAGCCCGCAGCGGGTCGAGGTCGAGCGTGCGCTCGGTGTCGACCTGCCTGGGGTCATGCACGCCGCGACCACCCCGGTGGGCCGCACGGTCGTGTGGCTCGGTCCCGACGAGTGGCTCGTGATCGACCCGACCCGCTCGCCCGACCTCGCCGACGGGCTGCGCACCGCGGTCGCCGGTGCCGGAGTCGTCGTCGACCAGTCCGGTCAGCGCGTCTCGATCGTCGTGACGGGTGACACGGTCGGGCTCCTCGCGAAGGGGACGAGCCTCGACCTCCGGCCCGAGCGGTTCCCCGAGGGGTCGGCTACGCAGACGCTGCTCGGGCAGGCGATCGTCGTCGTCATCGCGCGCTCGGCCGACGCGTCCCGCACCGAACTCGTCGTGCGCTGGTCGTTCGCCCGCTCGCTCGCGGACTGGCTGCTCGACGCGCTGCGCGACCCGCTCGCGTACCCAGCGGACCACGGGGACTGACCCGTGACGCTGAGCGTGTTCGATCTGTTCAAGGTCGGCATCGGGCCGTCCAGCTCGCACACGGTCGGCCCGATGCGCGCCGCGGTCACCTACGTCGAGCGCCTCCGCGACGCGGGGACGCTCGACGTGGTGGCCGGCGTCCGGACGCACCTGTTCGGCTCGCTCGGTCTCACCGGCCACGGCCACGGCACCGTCAAGGCCGTCGTCCTCGGCCTGCAGGGCGAACGCCCCGACCTCGTCGACCCGATCGAGGCGGAGGCGCGCTACGAGCGCTCGAAGGACGAGGGCCGCCTGCTGCTCGGTGGCGTCCGGGAGGTTCCGTTCGAGCTGAAGCGAGATGTCGTCCTGCACCTTCGGGAACGGCTCGACTTCCACACGAACGGCATGCGCTTCGAGGCGCTCGCGGAGGACGGCTCGGTGCTCGACCGGCGCGAGTACTTCTCGATCGGTGGCGGCTTCGTCCTCGACGAGGACGAGGCGCGCGACCCCGAGGCCGCCGCCGCGGAGGACGAGACCGAGGTGCCGTACCCGTTCGCCTCGGGCGAGGAGCTCTTGGCCATCGCCGGCCGCACGGAGCTGCGGATCAGCGACATCATGCTCGCGAACGAGCTCGTGCTCCGCGACGAGCGCGAGGTCCGCGACGGCATCGCACACATCTGGTCGGTCATGAGCGAGTGCATCGCGAACGGGACGGGCGCCCGCGGGATCTTGCCGGGCGGGCTCGGCGTGCGCCGCCGGGCCGCGGCCCAGCGCGAACAGCTCGAGGCCGCGGGTCACACCGACGATCCGCTCCACGCGATGGAGTGGGTGACGCTCGCGGCACTCGCCGTGAACGAGGAGAACGCGGCCGGCGGGCGGGTCGTCACCGCGCCCACGAACGGTGCGGCGGGCATCATCCCTGCCGTCGTGGACTACTACACGCGCTTCGTCCCCGGCGCCTCCGCCGAGGGCGTCGTCCGGTTCTTCCTCACCGCGAGTGCGATCGGCGCCCTCTTCAAGCGCAATGCCTCGATCTCGGGCGCCGAGGTCGGCTGCCAGGGCGAGGTCGGATCGGCGTGCTCCATGGCCGCCGCCGGCCTCGCCGAGGTGCTCGGCGGAACGCCGGAACAGATCGAGTACGCCGCGGAGATCGGCATCGAGCACAACCTCGGCCTGACGTGCGATCCTGTCGGCGGCCTCGTGCAGATCCCCTGCATCGAACGCAACGCGATCGCCTCGGTCAAGGCCATCACGGCGGCGCGCATGGCCGTCCGGAGCGACGGCGAGCATCTCGTGTCGCTCGACACGGCGATCAAGACGATGCGGGAGACGGGGGTCGACATGAGCCACAAGTACAAGGAGACCGCCGAGGGCGGCCTCGCACTCAACGTGAGCATGGTCGAGTGCTGATGGCCGAGCGCATCGAGATCGTCCCCGTCGCCGGCGTCGTCGACGAGGTCCGCAGGCGGCTCCCCGTCGGCACGACCGTCACCGTCACGGCGCTGCCCGCACATGGCATCGAACCGACGGTCGCCGCGAGTCTCGAACTCGCCCGTCACGGCTTCGACGCCGTGCCGCACCTCGCGGCCGCCCAGATCCCCCACCTCGGAACGTTCGACGCGATCATGGACCGTCTCGCCGACTCGCCGATCCGCACGGTCTTCGCCGTCGGCGGCGACGGTGTGACGCCACAGCACGCCGTTCCCGACGGCCTCGTCCTACTCGAACGCATCCGTGAGACGACGGACGATCGGTTCCGGATCGGCGTCGCGGCGTACCCGGAGGGGCATCCCGCCTTCGACACGTCGCGCGGCATCGAGGTGCTCCGCCGGAAGGCACCGCTCGCCGACCACGCCGTGACGCAGATGTGCTTCGACGGCGCCCGGCTGGGACGCTATGCGACCGAACTCGCGACAGCGGGCGTGCCGCTCCCCCTGTGGTTCGGCGTGCCGGGGCGCGTCGGCGTGCGGAAGCTCGCCGGCATCGCCATGCGCATCGGCGTCGGACGCTCGCTCGCGTTCGCGAAACGCGGCGCGAATCGGCGGCTGCTCGGCGCCTACGATCCGTCGGCGCTGCGCGCGGACGCGCTCGCCACGCTCGGCACGACCGCGTTCGCCGGATTCCACGTGTACAGCTTCAACGCGTTCGACGGTCTCGGCGCCCTCGTGGCCGACCAGTCCGCCTCCTGAGCCTCGCCCGTTGCGGCGGGGTGTTCCCACCCCGCTCCGCGTCGATTCCGTGCGCCCTCGCGCGCACCGACGCACCTCCTGTTCCGCTTTCGTTCGTCGACTCCCCGAACGGTCGTGACGCACTCTTGCGTCCCGACCGCAACACATCCATACTGGTTGCACACCGCGCACGTTGTGCACCATACGCAACACAATCATTTGGAGCTCACATGACCCAGCCCACCGCACTCCGCACGGTGCCCGACGCGCTCGCGCTGCCGAACCCGGTCCTCACCCTCAGCTGCCCCCAGGCGCCGGGCATCGTGCAGGCCGTCACCCAGTTCCTCTACGAGCGTGGGTTCGACATCGACGAACACCACCAGTTCGACGACCGCCACCTCGACGTCTTCCACCTCCGCACCTCGTTCGTCGGCCCCGACGACGTCGACATCGCGGCGCTCGAACGTGACTTCGCCGACATCGCCGCACGCTTCGACATGCACTTCACGTTCCACCCCCGCGAACGGCAGCGGATCCTCGTCATGGTGTCGAAGTCGGGCCACTGCCTGAACGACCTCCTCTTCCGCTGGCGGGCGGGCACGCTCGGCGGTGAGATCGTGGCGGTCGTCTCGAACCACGAGGACCTGCGACCGATGGCCGAGGCCGCCGGCCTGCCGTACCACGTCATCCCGGTGACCGCCGAGACGAAGCCACAGGCCGAGGACGCGCTTCGCGCCCTCGTCGAGGAGGTCGACGCGGACCTCGTCGTCCTCGCGCGCTACATGCAGGTGCTCTCAGACGAGCTCACGCGCGACCTCGAGGGCCGGGCGATCAACATCCACCACTCCTTCCTGCCCGGCTTCAAGGGCGGGCGTCCCTACCACCAGGCCTACGACCGCGGGGTCAAGCTCATCGGTGCAACGGCGCACTACGTCACCGCGGACCTCGACGAGGGGCCGATCATCGAACAGGAGGTGCTCCGCGTCACCCACGCGGCGAGTCCGCGCAATCTCGCCACCCTCGGCCAGGACGTCGAGGCGACGGCACTCTCGCGCGCAGTGCTCTGGCACTGCGAGCACCGCGTGCTCATCAGTGGGCACCGCACCATCGTCTTCCAATGAGGTCGGCTTCCCACTGAGGTCGCCCACCGTTCCGAACGGAGCCCGAACGACATGACCACCATCCCCAAGACCGTCATCATCGGCGCCGGGATCGTCGGCGCGAATCTCGCCGACGAACTCGTCGCCCGCGGATGGGACGACATCACCGTCCTCGAGCAGGGACCCCTCGACATCCCTGGCGGCTCGACCTCGCACGCGCCGGGCCTCGTCTACTCGACCACGGGCTCGAAGACGATGACGACGTTCGCGACGTACACGATCGAGAAACTGAGCTCGCTCGTCGGCCCGGACGGCCGCGGCTCGTTCCGCCCCATCGGCGGACTCGAACTCGCGACGACGCCCGAACGGCTCGCCGAACTCGAACGACGCGCGGGCTGGGCGGCGTCGTGGGGCGTGGAGGCCCGCGTGGTCGACACGGCCGAGGCGAAGCGCCTGCATCCGCTCATCGACGAATCACTCGTGCTCGGCGGGTACCACACGCCCGGCGACGGGCTCGCCCTCGCCGCCCAGGGGACGCAGCTCCTCATCGACCGGACGCGCGCCGCTGGTGTCGTGTACCGGGACCGCACCGTCGTCACGGACATCGAGCAGCACGGCGGCAGGGTGCGCGCGGTCATCGCGGGCGACGAACGGTTCGAGGCCGATGTCATCGTGTGTTGCGCGGGCTTCTGGGGGCCGAACATCGGGGCGATGGTCGGCACGGTCGTGCCGCTCCTCCCGATCGCGCACCAGTACGTCACGACGACGGCGCTGCCGAGCCTTCGGGCGCAGCACCCCGAACCGAACGGCGCATCGCTCCCCATCCTCCGCCACCAGGACCGCGACCTCTACTACCGCGAACACGGCGACCGCATCGGCATCGGCTCGTACGCGCACCGCCCGCTCCCCGTCGACCTCGCGACGATGCGCCCCTTCGCGCCCGAGGAGATCACGCACGAGCACATGCCCTCGAGCCTGCCGTTCACGCCCGAGGACTTCGTCGCGGAGTGGGAGGAGACGAGGCGGCTGCTCCCCGAGACGCGCGAGACCGAGATCGCGCGCGGCTTCAACGGGATCTTCTCGTTCACGCCCGACGGCGGGCCGCTCGTGGGCCGCTCGAGTGCCATCGAAGGATTCCACGTCGCCGAGGCGGTCTGGGTCACCCACTCCGCCGGCGTCGCCCGGGCGCTCGCCGAGGTCCTCACGACGGGCGTCTCGAGCGTCGACCTCGGGTCGTGCGAGCTGGGCCGCTTCGAGGAGGTGCAGACGACACCGCAGTACATCAGCACGACGTCGCAGCAGAACTTCGTCGAGGTCTACGACATCCTCCACCCGCTGCAGCCGCGTCTCGCGCCGCGAGAACTCCGGACGAGCCCGTTCTACGACCGGCACGTGGAGCTCGGGGCGGTCTTCCTCGAGGGCACGGGCTGGGAGCGGCCGCACTGGTTCGAGGCGAACGCGTCGCTCCTCGCGGAGCTGCCCGAGGAGTGGACACCGCCGGCCCGCACCCCGTGGGCGGCACAGTTCTCGTCACCCATCGCCGCGGTCGAGGCGTGGAAGACCCGCACCGCGGTCGCGATGTACGACATGACGCCACTCAAGCGGCTCGAGGTCTCCGGCCCCGGTGCGGGTCCCCTCCTTCAGCGGCTGACGACGGGCCAGATGCTCCGCGCCCCCGGTGCCGTCACCTACACGCTCCTGCTCGACACGGCGGGCGGAGTGCGCAGCGACATCACGGTCGCGCGATTGGAGACCGAGCGGTACCAGGTCGGGGTCAACAGCAACGTCGACCTCCAGTACTTGACCCGCGAGGCGCGCGAGCAGAGCGCCGCGGACCCGTCGGCCTGGGTGCAGGTGCGGGACATCACGGGTGGCACGTGCTGCATCGGGCTCTGGGGCCCGCTCGCGCGCGATGTCGTCGAGAAGATCACGGGCGACGACCTCTCGAACGAGGGCCTCAAGTACTTCCGGACGAAGCGGGTCTCGCTCGGCGGGGTGCCCGTCACGGCCATGCGCCTCTCGTACGTGGGCGAGCTCGGTTGGGAGCTCTATGCGTCGGCCGAGGTGGGGCGCAAACTGTGGGACGTCCTGTGGGAGGCGGGCCGCGAGTTCGGCATCGTCGCCGCGGGCCGTGCCGCGTTCCAGGCGCTGCGGCTCGAGAAGGGGTACCGCTCGTGGGGAGCCGACGTCACCTCGGAGCACGAGCCGAACGAGGCGGGGCTCGGGTTCGCCGTGAAGGCGGCGAAGACCGACGACTTCGTCGGCCGTGACGCGCTCGAGGCGCGAGCCGCAGCATCGACGAGGCGACTGAGCTGCCTCACGATCGACGACGGCCGCACGGTCGTGCTCGGCGGCGAGCCGGTCTTCATCGACGACGTCCCGGTCGGCTACGTGACGAGCGCCGCGTACGGCTACACGATCGGCCGGCCGATCGCCTACGCGTGGCTGCCCGCGTCGACCGCCGTCGGGGATCGGGTCCACATCGAGTACTTCGGTGTCCGCGTCCCCGCCACGATCACCGCGGAACCGCTCTACGACCCGGAGATGACGCGGCTGCGCGGCACCGCGCCCGCGGCGGCGGCCCAGCCCGCCTGACGGGTTCGGCCGTACGTCGCGCGCGCCGCGTGACCGGCCGGTCGGAGGAATCGATGCCTCCGACCGGCCGGTCACGCGACGTCGTCCGTGTGCCCCGACGGGGTGCGTCGGCGTCGACGTCCGTCCGGTCGCCCCTACACTGAACGCGTGCACGAGGATCCCACGACGCCCGGACCGGCGGACGAGACGCCGACGGTGCAGGCCGCCGATCGCGCCCTGCAGATCCTCGAGTTCCTCGCCGACAACGGCCCGATGGGCGTGAGCGCGATCGCGCGCGAGCTCGGCGTCCACCGCTCGACGGCCTTCCGCCTGCTCGCGACCCTCGAGCACCGGCGCTTCGTCGTGCAGAAGGAGCACCGCGGCACCTACACCCTCGGTTCGGGTGCCCTGCGCATCGCCGGTTCGGTGTCGCTGCGGATCGACTTCGCCCGCGAATCACAGGAGGTGTGCGACGAGGTCACCGCCGAGCTCGGGGAGACCTCGAACGTGGCGATCCTCGTCGAGGGCGCCGCGGTGAACATCGCCCAGTCGACCGGCACGAGCAGCGTGTCGGTGCGCGACCAGTACGTGGGCCAGCGCACCCCGCTGCACGCGACCTCGTCCGGCAAGGTGCTCCTCGCGGCCGCGGGCGACGCGGTGTTCGACGAGACGTCGCGCCACCTGCGTCGGTTCTCCGACACGACCATCGTCGACCCCGCGGCACTGCGGGACGAGCTGCAGCTCGTGCGGGAGCGCGGCTGGGGCAGCGCCGTCGCGGAGTGGCACGAGCACACGAACGCGATCGCCGTGCCGGTCCGTGCGACCGACGGCAGTGTCATCGGCGCGCTCAGCACGACGGCCCCCGCCTTCCGCCTCACCCCGGACGAGTTCCCGGCACGCGCCGAGGTGCTGCGCCGGTTCGCCGATGAGCTCTCGAGGCGGCTCGGCCACCTCGTGCCCGCCCGCGCCTGATCCGCGGGTCGCCGACGCTCCTGGGGCCCGATCACGCGCAGGTCCGCGGGACACCGAACACCACCACGACCGTCACGCGACACCGCGAGCGACCGACACGACTCGCGAACGACGGTGCCCGGCCCGGATCCGTCCATGCCGGGCACCGCCCGTTCGCGATGGCGACTCGATGTCGGGGACAGATTACTGCCGACAGCGGGACTGTCTGATTAACGGTGTGTGAGGGTTCGGCCCGATCCGAGAGGAGATGGCCGTGGCGTACACGACCGATGTTGTTGTTGACGACGAGATGATTGATCCCGTGACCGGGGAGTTCATCGATCAGAAGGAGCTCGCGCAGCGGTTGCTCGCGCAAGCGAAGGAGCAGGGCGTGAGCTTGACCGGGCCGGGTGGCCTGCTCAGTCAGCTCACGAAGAGCGTGCTCGAGACGGCGCTGGAGGCGGAGTTGACCGAGCATCTCGGTCATGAACACGGCGGGACCCCGATCGCGGAGAACATGCGCAACGGGACCCGGGTGAAGACCGTGCTGACGGAGATCGGTCCGGTCGAGATCGAGGTCCCCCGCGATCGTGACGGCTCGTTCGAGCCCGTCATCGTCCCCAAACGGAAACGCCGTCTGGATGGGGTCGATCAGATCATGTTGTCGCTGACCGCTCGCGGCCTCACGACCGACGAGATCGCCGCGCATTTCGATGAGGTCTATGGGGCGAAGGTCTCCAAGGACACGATCAGTCGGATCACCGAGAAAGTCACCGGCGAACTCGCCGAGTGGTCTTCTCGTCCGTTGGATGCTTTGTATCCGGTGATCTTCGTCGACGCGATCGTGGTGAAGGTCCGTGACGGGCAGGTCCGGAATACCCCGTTCTATGTTGTGATGGGCGTCACCACGGCCGGGGAACGCGACATCCTCGGCATCTGGGCCGGCGACGGTGGTGAGGGCGCGAGGTTCTGGCTGCAGGTGTTCACCGAGCTGAAGAACCGCGGCGTCGAGGACGTGCTGATCGCCGTCTGCGACGGGCTGAAAGGTCTCCCGGAGGCGATCAACACCACGTGGGAGCAGACGGTCGTGCAGCAGTGCATCGTTCACCTCATCCGGAACTCGTTCCGTTACGCAGGTCGGCAGCATCGCGATGCGATCGTGAAAGCGCTCAAGCCGGTCTATACGGCGCCGTCCGAGCAGGCGGCGAAGGACCGGTTCGAAAAGTTCGCTGCCGAATGGGGAGCACGCTATCCGGCAATCGTGCAGCTCTGGCGCAACTCCTGGGCGGAGTTCGTGCCGTTCCTGGAGTACGACGTCGAGATCCGGCGGGTGATCTGCACCACGAACGCGATCGAGTCGATCAACGCCCGCAACCGGCGGGCGGTCAGGGCACGCGGGCACTTCCCGAACGAGCAGGCTGCGCTCAAGTGCCTCTACCTCGTAACGCGGTCCCTTGACCCGACCGGCGGAGGCCGGGCACGCTGGGTGATGAGGTGGAAGCCCGCGCCTAACGCGTTCGCGATCACCTTCGCCGGACGGTTCGAGAGAACCACCCACTAATGAAAACCGCCGGACCCCACACACCGATTACCGGACAGACCCGTGCCCGGCCCGGATCCGTCCGTGCCGGGCACCGCCCGTTCGCGATGGCGACTAGTGCTTCGCGCCCTGATTGGCGACCGCCGCGGCACCGGCCGCCGCCGCCTCGGGGTCGAGATAGGCACCGGGCTCGACGGGCCGGAGCGTCTCGGGGTCGAGGTGGTAGACGAGCGGGATGCCGGTCGGGATGTTGAGCTCCGAAATCTCGTCGTCGGAGATTCCGTCGAGGTGCTTCACGAGCGCGCGCAGCGAGTTGCCGTGCGCCGCGACGATGACCGTGCGGCCCGCCCGGAGCTCGGGCGAGATGTCCGACTCCCAGTAGGGCAGGAAGCGCTCGAGCACGTCCTTGAGGCACTCCGTCTTCGGCACGTCGATGCCCGCGTAGCGGGGGTCGCCCGCCTGCGACCACTCGGAGTCGTCGGCGATGGGGGGCGGCGGCGTGTCGTAGGAGCGACGCCAGGTCATGAACTGTTCCTCGCCGTACTGGTCGCGCACCTGGGCCTTGTCCTTGCCCTGCAGGTCGCCGTAGTGGCGCTCGTTGAGCCGCCAGTCGCGGCGCGCGTCGATCCAACCGCGCCCCGCGGCCTTCAGTGCGAGGTTCGCCGTGTCGATCGCTCGCGTGAGGAGCGACGTGAACAGGATGTCGGGCGTGAGGCCGGCCTCGCGGATGAGTTCACCCGCGCGCACGCCCTCCGCGCGCCCCTGCTCGGTCAGCTCGACGTCGACCCACCCCGTGAAGAGGTTCTTCTCGTTCCATTCGCTCTGGCCGTGGCGGACCAGGATGAGCGTGCGCGGTTCTGTCATGCGCTCAGCGTACCGAGCGCGGGTGTCGCGCGGCCTCGGGAGTGCTGCGGATGTGGGACGCTCGGAGCATGCCGATCGGTCACGTCACGCGCGGCACCACGGGCACGAACCGCCTCCGCCGGGTCGACCGCTGGATCGCCGCGCTCCCCGCGCTTCGCACGGCCGACGACCCGCTCGTCGTCGACCTCGGCTACGGCGCGAGCGCGACGACGGCGCTCGAACTGCGCGCACGCCTCGCACGCGTCCGCCCGGACGTGCGCGTGCACGGGTTCGAGATCGAGCCCGAGCGGGTGCGCGTCGCCCGCGCGCAGCTCGAGCGCGAGCCCGCCGCGGTGCGCGAGCGCGTGCGCTTCGACGTGGGCGGCTTCGAGATGCCGCTCCCCCGCGGTGAACGGCCGGCCGTCGTCCGCGCGTTCAACGTGCTGCGGCAGTACGACGAGTCCGAGGTGCACGACGCCTGGGAGACCATGCTCGGTCGTCTCGCGCCCGGGGGTGTGCTCGTCGAGGGGACGTGCAACGAGGTCGGTCGCGTCGCGAGCTGGTTCGACGTCGAGGCGCCCGGCCCGCGCACCTTCACGATCTCGCTGCACCTCGGCAGCCTCGACTCCCCGCTCGTCGTCGCCGAGCGCCTCCCGAAGACGCTCATCCACCACAACGTGCCGGGCGAGCCGATCCACGACTACCTCCGCGCGCTCGACGATGCGTGGCGGCGTGAGGCGCCGCGGGGCACCTTCGGAGCTCGGCAGCGCTTCGTGGCCGCCGCCGAGCGGGTCCGGGACGCCGGCTGGCCGCTCGTCGACGGACCCCGTCGGTGGCGCCTCGGTGAGCTGACCGTCCGCGCCGAGGCGGTCCTGCCCCACTGACGGGCGCGTCGCGGTGCGCGGCGACGCTCCCGTCAGGCGACCGCCGGAAGACACGCCCTCGCGTCCGCCTCGTCGGCGCCGGCCGCACGCAGCAGGTCGACGAGGAGCGGCCGGCACTGCATGACGATCATGACCTCGCCGACGGCCGCGTCTGCCGGGAGCGCCGACGGTGAGCAGCGCACCGCGGCGAGCACGAACGTCTGCCGGGCGCGGGCGCGCATGCCGGGTCGATCGAGACCGAGGGCGAGCTCGCGCACACCCGACTCGATGTCGGCGAGCAGATCGGCGAGGTGCGGGCGTTCGACACCGTCCGCCGCGAGCGACCAGGAGCGCCGAGCGAGAACACGGAGATTGCGCACCGAGAGGTCGAGCATGGCGTGCAGGTCGGCGTTGTCGGCGAGTGACGCCCGCTGGCCCCGAAGGAACGGTGAGATCCGCGCGATCGCGGTCGCCGACTCGAGTGCCGAGTGCCAGCGATCCAGGATGGTCTGGGTTCCCCGCAGTTCACGCAGGGCGAGGCGCGCGGGCTCGTCGTCACCGAGGCGCAGGCCGTCGACGAGATCGGTCAGCGCACGCTCGACGGATTCGAGGAGCGCGCGCGTCTCGACGAGGACCATGCGTCGCGCGTCCCTCGGCACGAGTGCCGTCGACAGGATCGCGACCGCGCCGCCGATGAACGCGTCGATGATGCGCGAGTACTCCGGCACGCCGGGGGCGAGCGGGATGAGGGAGACGAGTGCGGCCTGGACGGTGGCCGCCGCCGCGAAACCGGTGCCGGGATGGATGAAGCGCGCGATCACCATCGACAGCACGAGGACGATCGCGAGCTGCCACACGCCACGCCCGATGACGACGAGCGCCGCGTTCGCGAGCACGACGCCGAACACGATGCCGAGCGCCGACTCGACGACGCGACGCGGCCGCGCGTCGCGCGCGAAACCGAGCGCCGTGATGCAGACCGTGACCGCGAGAAACGGGGTCGGGTGCCCGAGCGGGTAGTGGGCGATCGAGTACGCGGCGAGCGACGCGATCGCGATCTGGAGGATCGCGGGGCTCGAGTCGGCCACGCGCCGGATCGACTCGCCGAGGTCGAAACGGGCGAGCCCTGCCACCTCAGCCGCTCCGGCGACCGAGGCGTGGCAGACGGGGGACGTCGGCGGCGTGTCCCGCCTCGGGCGAGACGATCGCGGTCTGTGCGGCCGTGATCCCCTCGCCGTCGAGGTCCGCGGCGAGCACGGCCTCGGGGTCGAGCCGTCGCTTGACGAGCGCGAGCGCGATCGGACCGTTCTCGTGGTGGACACCGATGCTCGTGATCTGGCCGACGACGGCGCGGTCGGGATCGCCCGCGACGTGGAGGACCGCTCCCGCGGCGGGCAGCGCACCGAGCGAGCCGTCGAGGTCGAGGTGCACGAGTCGACGCGGCGGACGGCCGAGGTTGTGGACCTTCGCGACCGTCTCCTGTCCGCGATAGCAGCCCTTCTCGAGGTGGACGGCGCTGCGCGTCCAGTCGAGTTCGTGCGGGATCGCGCGCGAGTCGACGTCGCGGGCGAGGCGCGGGCGCCAGGCCGCGATGCGCAACGCCTCGAGCGCGTCGATCCCCGCCGCCGACACGTCGCCGACGCGGACACGTTCTGCGAGCGCCTCGAGCGCCGGGCGCTCGAGCAGGTGGACGTGGAGGTCCCAGTCGCGACCCGGGTGCGCATCGGTCGTCGCGTAGCTCACACCACCCACGCGTGTGCTCGCCCACTCGTCGTGCCACACGAGCGGCACGCCGTTCGGCGCGGCGGCCCCGAGCTCGCGGTCGCCGAACACGCCGACGGCCGCGACGATCTCGTCGGCCCGTTCGACGCGCACGTCGAGGAGGAACCGCATGCGGTCGAGCCAGCTCGCGAACTCGTCGGCCCGCGTACCCTCCGTGACGAGCCAGGTGGACTCCCCGTCGTCGAGGACCGCGGCGGCGTGCTCGATGCGCCCCTGCACGTCGAGAAGCAGCGTCTCGCCGCTCTCGCCCGGCGCGAGCGAGCGAACGAGGCCGCTCGTGAGCGAATCGAGCCAGGTCAACCGGTCGGCGCCGCGGAGCCGGATGACGCCGAGGTTGCCGAGATCGACGACCGCGCCGCCGCGCTCGAGCGGGCGCTGCTCGGCGACGAGCGCACCGTAGTGTGCGGGCGCACCGGCGTTCGGCCCCTCCCCCTCGACCGCGCCGGGCAGACCGAGGAACGGCGAGACGCGCGTCGCGTCAGTCACGCTTGGCCAGCTTCGCCGAGGCGTGCGTCGCGAGCTCTCCCCCCAGTGCCGCGATGTCCCACGCCCACAGCAGCTCGCCGCCGACGAGACCGTACATGCGCGTCGCCGCCGTGAAGGGCTTCGCGCCGGGGGACGTGACGACCGCGTCGGTCGCGAGGTCGATGCGCGGACCGCGCACCGTCCCGAGGTAGAGCTCGCTGAGCCCCGTGGGGTGCACGATCGCGGCCTCGACGTCGAAGCCACCCTCCGCGTTGCGGAGTGTCTCGACCGCGTCGGCGTCGGGGAAGCTCGGGGGTGCCGACGGCGGGAGGTAGCCGGGACCGACATCGCCCTCGTCGCGCGGGCGGGCGAGTCGCCAGAAGCCCGATTCCGCCGTCAGGGGCACGGTGTCCGGCTCGTCGCCCGTGCCCTCGACGAGCTCGAGGCGCGCCGAGTAGTTGAGGTAACCGAGACCGTCGTGGCTGAAGCTCACGTGCTGCCGGAAGTCGTGACGACGCGTGTCGCCGTCGACGTCGTACTCGATGACGCCGTCACCCTCCCAGACCCCGAGGAGCCACGAGAGGGGAACGATCTCCGGAGGAAGCCCCGTGGGGATGTCCATCATGTCGATCGACCTAGCTCTGGCCCTTGAAGAGGCGCACGAGCACGACGACGGAGAGCCAGCCGATCACCGCGAGCGCGACGACGAGCAGGCCGGTGAACGTGATTTCGATGGCGAGCAGCGGATCCATGCCGCCAGTCTACCCGTGCCCGTCGAGCACTCCCGCGCCGCCACCCATGAGGAAGTAGATGAGGGAGGCGATGGAGAGGATCACGAACGCCCCGACGAGACTGAGGCTCATGCGTCGCACGAATCCGCGAGACTCCTGCATGCCGAGCTGGATGACGCACGTCATGCACACGAGCACGAGCAGGAGCACGGAGGCCCACGTCACGTGACGCTCCGGGGTCGCGAGCAGCGGGATCGTGAGCACGCCGATGAAGGCCACGACCCAGACGACGGCGACGCTCACCCGTTCCTTGGTCATGCGCCCATTGTGCCGCACCGGGCCGTCCGATCCGCCGCCGGGCCCGCGTGCCCGTAGAATCGGATCACGCACTCGGCAGGACGAGCACAAGGAGGATGCGTGGCCGACATCCTCCTTCTCAGCAGACGTGGTGTCGACGACGTGCTCCCCGCGCTCGGCCTGCTCGCCCATCGGGTGCGCGTCCTGCCCCCGACCTCGTCGGCGCTCGCCTCGGCCGACGGCCCCGACGCGGTCGTCGTGGACGGGACACTCGATCTCTCTGCGGCCCGTTCGCTGTGCGGCGTCGCCCGTACCATCTCGCCCGACCGCGCACTCCTCCTCGTCGTGACCGAGGGCGGCCTGCCCGCCGTCGCACCCGCCTGGGGCATGGACGACGTCGTCCTGCAGACCGCGGGCCCGGCGGAGGTCGATGCGCGGATCCGGTTGCTCCGTCCGCACGCCGAGGCCGAGGAGACGGACGAGGGCGCGATCGTCGTCGGCCATCTCACGATCGACGAGCAGAGCTACACCGCGAAGTACCGCGGTCGCACGCTCGACCTCACGTTCAAGGAATTCGAGCTGCTGCGCTATCTCGCCGCGAACGCCGACCACGTCTTCACGCGGCAGCGTCTGCTGAGCGAGGTGTGGGGCTACGACTACTACGGCGGCACGCGGACGGTCGACGTCCACGTGCGCCGACTTCGCGCGAAGCTGGGCGATCACGAATCGGTCATCGGTACGGTTCGGAACGTGGGCTACCGGCTCCTGCGCGGCGGTGAACAGTCGCACGACGACGACGACACCGAGGACTGATCGGATCGGGGAGGGCGACATGACGGATCTGTGGGTGGACGAGCGAGCGGACGGCAGCGCGGAGGCGATCGCCGAACTCGCGCGGGTCGCGACGGCGCACGACGGCGTCGCGCCGTTCAACGACGACACGCGCCTCCGCCTGGAGGAGCGGGAGCTCGTGGCCGCGTGGCGGGCGGATGCACTCGTGGCCGCCGCGCTCGCGCGCCGGACCGACGACGGTGGCCTCGACGCGGAACTCGTCGTGCACCCCGCGCTGCGCGGGCAGGGCATCGGCGGGCAACTCGTCACGGCACTCCGCCGCATGGCGACCGGTCCCGTGACGGTGTGGTCGCACGGCAGGCTTTCGTCCGCGACCGATTTCGCGACGGAGCACGGCCTGACGCCGGTGCGCACGCTGCTCCGGCTGGCCCGCCCCCTCACCGAGGCCGACGGCGACGGCCCCGCCGAGGTACCCGAGGGGGTCGCGCTCGAACGCTTCGACGAGGAGCGCGACACCGACGCGTTCCTCGCCCTCAACGCGCGGGTCTTCCGCGACCACCCCGAGCAGGGCGCCCTCGACCGTCCCGGCCTCGACGCGAGACGCAACGAGTCCTGGTACGCGGACGAGGACTTCCTGCTCGCGCGGGATTCGAGCGACGGGCGCCTGCTGGGCTACAACTGGCTCAAGCTCGAGGACGGTGACGGCGAGGTGTACGTCATCGGGGTCGACGACGACGCGGCCGGGCGCGGCATCGGCCGTGCCCTCATGGCAGCCGGCCTCGCTCGCATGCACGCGGCCGGGATGACGCGCACGAGCCTGTACGTCGAGGGCGACAACGAGCGCGCACTGCGGCTCTACCGCTCCCTCGGCTACCTCGACGATCTCGTCGACGTGCAGTACCGCGCCTGACCGGTACGCCGACGATTGCTTCCGTTCACCGGCCGATGAGAAAGTGCACACATGACCCAGGAGATGCAGGACATCGAGACCGAGGAGTTCGAGGAGGTCGAGGGCGCACTCGACGACTCGCTGCCGCTCAGCCGATTCATCGACCGTGAGCTGAGCTGGCTCGCGTTCAACCAGCGCGTGCTCGAACTGGGCGAGGACCCGAGCGTGCCGCTCCTCGAACGCGCGAACTTCCTCGCGATCTTTGCCTCGAACCTCGACGAGTTCTTCATGGTGCGCGTGGCCGGGCTCAAGCGGCGCATCATGACGGGCCTCGCCGTCCCCACGCCCGCGGGCGTTCCCGCGGAGGACTCGCTCGCCGCGATCCAGCACCGCGCGCGCGAACTGCAGGTGCGCCACGCGAACGCGTTCAACGAGCTCGTCCGCCCCGCTCTCGCCGACGAGGGTGTCCACATCGTGTCGTGGGACGAGCTGTCCGAGGGCGAGCGCGAGCACCTCCACGAGGTGTTCTCGGAGCTCATCTTCCCCGTCCTCATGCCACTCGCGGTCGATCCGGCACACCCGTTCCCGTACATCTCCGGCCTCAGCCTCAACCTGTCGATCCGGGTCTACAACCCGCTGTCCGACAAGAAGGAGTTCGCGCGCCTCAAGGTGCCGACGGGCCTGCAGCGCTTCTACCCGCTGCCGAGCGAGTCGGGCGCGACCCGGTTCATCCTGCTCGAGGACCTCATCACGCACCACCTCGACCACCTGTTCCCCGGCATGACGATCCTCGATCACCACGTGTTCCGCGTGACGCGCAACGAGGACGTCGTGATCGAGGAGGACGAGACCGAGAACCTGCTGCAGGCGCTCGAGCAAGAGCTGCTGCGTCGCCGCTTCGGCCCGCCGATCCGGCTCGAGGTGTCCGAGGACATGGACGCCGAGACGCTCGAACTGCTCATGACCGAGCTCGACATCACCCAGAGCGAGCTCACCGTGCTGCCCGGGCCCCTCGATCTCGCGGGGCTCTTCGGCCTCGGCAAGGTCAAGCGTCCCGACCTGCGCTACGCGACGCACGTGCCCGTCACCGCGGCCGCGTTCCGGCCGACCGACGCGGGCGAGCAGCCCGACATCTTCGGCGCGATCGCACAGCGCGACGTGCTCGTCCACCACCCCTACGAGTCGTTCTCGACGAGCGTGCAGGCGTTCATCGAGCAGGCCGCGAAGGACCCGCACGTCCTCGCGATCAAGCAGACCCTGTACCGCACATCGGGCGACAGCCCCATCGTGCAGGCGCTCATCAAGGCGGCCGAGCAGGGCAAGCAGGTGCTCGCGCTCGTCGAGATCAAGGCGCGCTTCGACGAGCAGAACAACATCGAGTGGGGCCGCAAGCTCGAGAAGGCCGGCGTGCACGTCGTCTACGGGCTCGTCGGGCTCAAGACGCACTGCAAGCTCCTGCAGGTGATCCGCCAGGAGGACGGTCGGCTCGCGACCTACAACCACATCGGCACGGGCAACTACAACCCGAAGACGTCGCGCATCTACGAGGACCTCGGCCTGTTCACGAGGGACGAGGACGTGTCGCGCGACATCACGCGCCTGTTCAACCAGCTCTCGGGCTACGCGATCGAGAAGAAGTTCACGCGCCTGCTCGTCGCCCCGCTGCACCTGCGCAACGGCCTGCTCCGACTCATCGACGGCGAGCGTCAGGCGGCGCTCGAGGGCCGCGAGTCGGGCATCCGCATCAAGGTCAACTCGATGGTCGACGAAGTCATCATCGACGCGCTCTACGCGGCGAGCCGCGCGGGCGTCCCGATCGACATCTGGGTGCGCGGTATCTGCGGGCTCCGGCCGGGCGTCGAGGGCATGAGCGAGTCGATCCGGGTCCGCTCAGTCGTGGGCCGCTACCTCGAGCACTCGCGCCTGTTCTCGTTCGTGAACGGCGGACGAACGCGCGTGTACCTCGGCTCGGCCGACATGATGCACCGCAACCTCGACCGCCGCGTCGAAGCGCTCGTGCGCCTCAAGGACGAGCAGCACCTCGAGGAGATCGCGGCCATGTTCGACCTCGCCATGTCCGACGGGACGGCGACCTGGCACCTCGGCCCCGACGCGGAGTGGACGCGCCACTCGACCGATGCCGAGGGCGGCCCGCTCGTCGATCTGCACGACGAGATGATGCGCCGGGTCGCACGTCGTCCGCGCCCGAGCCTGCGCCGCTCGTAGGATCGGATCGACCGCCGCCGCCCCAGGGCGATGAAGAGAGATCGGAACCGATGACCACCGTCTCCACGACCGACGAGCCGACCGAGCTCACCTCCGTGTACGCCGCAGGAGCCGTCCTGTGGCGGCAGGAGGGCGACAAGATCCGGGTCCTCGTGATCCACCGTGACCGGCACCGCGACCATTCCCTCGCGAAGGGCAAGGTCGATCCCGGCGAGACGCTGCCCGAGACGGCGGCGCGGGAGGTGCTCGAGGAGACGGGCTATCCCGCGACGCTCGGCGCACCGCTCGGTTCCGTCGAGTACGACCTGCCCTCCGGACGCCGGAAGGAGGTCCACTACTGGACCGCCGAGGTGACCGAGGAGATGTTCCGGGAGCACCCGTTCACGCCGAACGACGAGGTCGACCGCGTCGAGTGGCTGTCGGTTCGCAAGGCTCGCAAGCTCGTCAGTTACGAGCTCGATCGCGATGTGCTCGACCGCTTCCAGGAGCGCGTCGACGCGGGAACGCTGCGCACCTTCGCCGTGATCGCGCTCCGACACGCGAAGGCCGTGCCGCCGCTCGGTTGGCCCGGCGACGACGCGTCCCGCCCGCTCACCGCTCGCGGTGTCGAGCAGGCGGAACTCGTCGTTCCGATCCTCCGGGCGTTCTCGCCGCAGGTGATCCTCTCGTCCGACGCCGTGCGGTGCACGTCGACGGTGCGACCGCTCGCCGAGGCCATGGGCATCGAGCCGCGGACCGTCCCGGCCATCTCGCAGAACGCGTACGACGACGGCGGGGACGGTATCCCCGAGGTCGTGCGGGACGTCGTCGCGTCGGGTCGGACGACCGTCCTGTGCAGCCACTCCCCCGTGATCCCCGAGATCGCCCGCGAGATCGCGCTCGCGGCCGGGAGCCCGGCCGGCGCGGCATCCCGCCACGCCATGCTCTCGACGGCCGAGTGCGTGCTCGTGCACCTCTCGACGGAGCACCCCGACGGCGGCATCGTCGCGATCGAGGAGCACGGCCCCCTCGTATGACCGGGGCACCCGGGTGGCCCCTGGGAATCCCACCGAACGACTGGATCGGGCGGGCGACCGAGGTCGCCCGCCCGATCCGTTTCCCGAGCGGTGATCAGCGGATCCGCAGCCGATTCCCGGCGCGTTCACCTGGCGTTCACCTCAGGAGGGACGGCGCGTCATGTCCGGCACCTAGCTTTCCCTCGGAGCCGGGAACGGCCCCCAGACACCTGATTCACCCTTGAAGGGAAACTCAATGAAGCTCACGCGCATCGGCGCCACGCTCGCCATGACTGCCGTCGCAGCGCTCACGCTCGCGGCCTGCGCGACCAACGAGACGCCTGCGACGGGTGGCGAGGGCCAGACGGCCGGCGACCTCACCGGCACGCTCGCCGGTTCGGGCGCCTCGTCGCAGGGCACCGCGCAGACCACCTGGATCGCCGGTTTCCAGGCCCTCCAGCCCGGCATCCAGATCAACTACGCCGGTGGTGGCTCGGGTGCCGGTCGCACCGACTTCCAGAACGGCACGAGCCAGTTCATCGGCTCGGACCGCGCCTTCAAGAAGGACGAGATCGAGGCCGGCGGCTTCTCGGGCTGTGCCGATGGCTCGGACCTCGTCGAGATCCCCGCCTACATCTCGCCCATCGCGATCGCGTTCAACGTGGAGGGCGTCGACAAGCTCACGCTCGACCCCGCCACGCTCGCGGGCATCTTCGCCGGCACGATCACGACCTGGAACGACCCGGCGATCGCCGCGACGAACGAGGGCGTCACGCTCCCCGACCTCGCGATCAACCCCGTGCACCGCTCGGACAAGTCGGGTACGACCGGCAACTTCACCGAGTACCTCGACGCCGCGGCCCCCGACGTGTGGACCTACGGCTCCGTCGAGGAGTGGCCGATCCAGGGTGGCGAGGCCGCCCAGGAGACCCCCGGCGTGCAGAACGCCATCAAGACGGGGAACGGCACGATCGGTTACCTCGACAACTCGGCCGCCGGTGACTTCACCATCGCGAGCCTCAAGGTCGGCGACAAGGTCGTCGAGCTGTCGCCCGACGCAGCCTCGGCCGTCGTCGACGCGTCGACGATCGAAGAGGGTCGCGCGCCGACCGACCTCGTCTACGACCTCAACCGCACCGAGGAGGGCGTCTACCCCGTCGTGCTCGTCTCGTACCTCATCGGCTGCGCCGAGTACGCCGACCCGGCCGTCGGTGCGAACGTCAAGGCGTACTTCGAGTACGTCGTGAGCGCGGACGGTCAGAACGCCGCCGCCGAGACCGCGCACTCCGCGCCGCTCTCGGCCGACCTCCAGAAGAAGGCCGCCGAGGCCGCCGGAGCCATCAAGTAGCGATTCCCTCGGCAACGGTGCCCGGTGACGAGCGTTGAACGCTCGTCACCGGGCACCGTCGCACCATTCACGGGTGTCCGCACCCACCGACTGACCCTCCGAGCAAGGAACACGTCCCGCAGATGACTGCCGACACCATCAAGAAGGCCGAGGACACGGCCCCACCGCCTCCGCAGGATTCCCCGACACCGCCGAGCGGCAAGGCTCCCAAGCGTCCCGCCGACCTCGTCTTCGAGTTCCTTTCCACGTTCTCCGGATCGCTCATCCTCGCGATCCTCGCCGCCGTCTTCTTCTTCCTGCTCGTGCAGGGGTTCCCCGCCTTCCTTCCGGATGCCGCACACAACAGCGAGTTCATCGAGAAGTCGACCAACATCGCGAACCCCGACGGCGAGGGCAACTTCTTCTGGTACGTGCTGCCGCTCGTCTTCGGCACGCTCTGGGCCTCGCTGCTCGCGCTCATCATCTCGGTGCCGATCGCGATCCTCGTCGCACTGTTCATCACGCACTACGCGCCCCGGAAGCTCGCCGCGACCCTCGGCTACGTCATCGACCTGCTCGCCGCGGTCCCCTCGGTCGTCTTCGGCCTCTGGGGTGCGACGGTGCTCGGCCCGTTCGTCGCACCGTTCTACGCGTGGCTGAACTCCAACGTGGGATGGCTGCCGCTCTTCTCGGGCGACGTCTCGTCGACGGGCCGCACGATCCTCACGGCGGCCATCGTGCTCGCCGTCATGATCCTGCCGATCATCACCTCGCTCACGCGTGAGGTCTTCCTCCAGACGCCTCGCCTGCACGAGGAAGCCGCACTGGCCCTCGGCGCGACGCGCTGGGAGATGGTGAAGATGTCCGTGCTGCCGTTCGCCCGCTCCGGCATGGTCTCCTCCGTCATGCTCGGCCTCGGGCGTGCGCTCGGCGAGACGATGGCCGTGGCCATGGTGCTCTCCGCCTCGGGCGTCATCACCTTCCAGCTCACGTCGAGCACCAACCCGTCCACGATCGCCGCGAACATCGCGCTCTCGTTCCCCGAGGCCTCCGGCCTCGACATCAACGTGCTCATCGCCTCGGGTCTCGTGCTGTTCGCGATCACGCTGATCGTCAACTCGATCGCGCGCTGGATCGTGAGCCGCCGCAGCCAATTCTCCGGAGCGAACTGATGACGACCACCACCAACTCCCCCGCGCCGGCGACGCCCGGCACGCCGATGAAGAACGCACTCGCGTCGGGTCGCCTGCACACGCGGACGCCCTGGGTCATCCTCGCGGGCTCGCTCGCGGTGTCACTCATCCTCTTCTTCCTCGTGGCGGCCGCGAGCGGCCAGTCGACGAACTGGACCGGCGCGATCGTCGTCGGCGGTCTGCTCAACCTCATCGCCACGTGGGTCGTCTCGCGGGCCGTCGAGGGCGGGCGCCAGGCCGCGAACCGCTTCGTCACCGCGCTCGTCTCGACGGCGTTCGTGCTGGCGCTCATCCCACTCCTGTCACTCCTTTGGACGCTCATCTCGAAGGGCATCGCCCGCTTCGACGGCACGTTCTTCAGCTCGTCGATGGTCGGTGTCGTGTTCGAGGGCGGCGGTGGCATCCACGCCATCATCGGCACGCTGCTCATCACGCTCACCGCGACGATCATCTCGGTGCCGATCGGCCTGTTCACGGCCATCTACCTCGTCGAGTACGGCAAGGGCTGGCTCGCCCGGGCGATCAACTTCTTCGTCGACGTCATGACGGGCGTCCCGTCTATCGTCGCCGGTCTGTTCGCGTACACGCTGTTCATGCTCATCCTGAACACGCTCGGTCTGCCGCTCACCAACGTGCGCAACGGCTTCGCCGGCGCCCTCTCGCTCACGGTGCTCATGATCCCCACGGTCGTGCGTTCGAGCGAGGAGATGATCCGCCTCGTCCCCAATGAGCTCCGTGAGGCGAGCTACGCGCTCGGTGTGCCGAAGTGGCTGACGATCTCGAAGGTCGTCCTGCCCACCGCGATCGCCGGCATCACGACGGGTGTCATGCTCGCCATCTCGCGCGTCATCGGCGAGTCGGCGCCGCTGCTCATCGCCGCGGGCTTCAACACGTTCATGAACTACAACCTGTTCCAGGGGCCGATGATGAGCCTCCCCGTGTTCGTCTACCGCTCCTACACGCAGCAGGTCGGCGCGGGCGCGGAGAACATGCTCAACCTGGCCTGGACCGGCGCGCTCGTGCTGTTGCTCATCGTCATGGTGCTCAACCTCGTCGCCCGGCTCATAGCCCACTTCTTCGCCCCCAAGGGCCGTTAGTCATTCTTCTTCGCCCGTTCGGGCAGCGAGTCAGTAAGGAACCCCTGTGTCCAAGCGCATCGAAGTCAACAACCTCGACGTCTACTACGACAAGTTCAAGGCCGTCGAAGACGTGTCGATGATCATCGAGCCCCGCAGCGTGACGGCCTTCATTGGCCCCTCGGGTTGCGGCAAGTCCACCTTCCTCCGCACGCTCAACCGCATGCACGAGGTCATCCCCAAGGCGTGGGTCGACGGCGAGGTGCTCCTCGACGGCAACAACCTCTACGGCCCCGGCGTCGACCCCGTGCTCGTCCGCTCGCAGGTCGGCATGGTCTTCCAGCGGCCGAACCCGTTCCCCACGATGTCGATCCGTGAGAACGTCCTGGCGGGCATCACGCTCAAGAACAAGCGCATCAGCAAGAGCGAGGCCGACGGCATCGTCGAGAAGTCGCTGCGCGGCGCGAACCTGTGGGAGGAGGTCAAGGACCGCCTCGACCTCCCCGGCTCGGGCCTCTCGGGCGGTCAGCAGCAGCGTCTGTGCATCGCCCGCGCGATCGCGGTGCAGCCCGACGTGCTGCTGATGGACGAGCCCTGCTCGGCGCTCGACCCCATCTCGACGCTCGCGATCGAGGACCTCATCGACGAGCTCAAGCAGGACTACACGATCGTCATCGTGACCCACAACATGCAGCAGGCCGGTCGCGTGAGCGACAAGACCGCGTTCTTCAACATCGCGGGTACCGGCAAGCCGGGCAAGCTCATCGAGTACGACGCCACGAAGACGATCTTCGAGAACCCGAGCGAGCAGGCCACGGAGGACTACGTGTCGGGCCGCTTCGGCTGATCCGTCCCTTCCCCTCGCCTCGCGCGCTGTCGCGGCCTCACCCGGTCACACACGGGGCCACGACAGCATCGCGGGAAAGAGACCGAAACGAAGCCGGGTTGTTGCTACCGGGCCGCAGGCCCGGTAGCAACAACCCGGCTTTGTTCGTGCGGGGAACGTGCTGCGGACGACACGATGCCCCGGTCCGTTCGGACCGGGGCATCTGATGTGTGGGGCCGGACCGCAGAACGCCTCTCGGCGGAAGGCCGCTCGAAGCGGCGAATATTGGAGCCCGGGGTTACTGCGGCCCGGCAGTCATCGAGTGTACGCGGCCCCGCGGTGCGTGTCGCCCCGTGGTGGCGGTGCTTCGCGAGGCGCGAACAGCCCGTGCCGGGTGTGTCGGCCGCGGCATCGCGATCCGCGTTCAGGGCGATCCGCGTTCAGGGTGCACCGCGTTCAGGGCGATTCGCCTGCAGTGCGCGCCACGTGCAGCGCGCGCCACGTGCAGCGCGCGCCACGTGCAGCGCGCGCCACGTGCAGCGCGCGCCACGTGCAGCGCGCACCACGTTCAGGGTGCACCGCCCCGGAGCGCGTTGTCGCGACGCGTCAGTCCAGTGCGTCGTCGCGCGCCAGAAGTGCGCTCGCGTGCAGTTCCTGCGCGAACAACAGGAAGCGTGCCGATCGGAGCGTGTCGGTGTGGGCTCGGTCCGGCTCCGTGCGCTCCGCGTCGCCCGCGAGCGCAGCGGCTCCCTGCGACATGACGGCGCAGAATGCGGCGGCACGCTCGAGCGCGATCGAGAAGTCGCCCGTGAACGCGCCCCGCAGGATCTCGTCGGTGAGGGCCACGATCTCGTCCGGCCCCGTCGGCGTGACGGCACCGGCGACGACGTGACCGATTCCCCGGTCGACCTCGAGCCCGCGGCGGAACACGTAGCTCGCGTCCTCGGGATCGCGTTTCACCGACTCGCGGACGAGGTAGAGCCGCCACAGCGAGCCCGGGAGCGACTCCGCGCTCGCCGGCGCCCACACCTCGGCGATGTCGTCGATGCCGTGCTCGTCGGTGAAGGCGATCATGCGGTCGAGCACCTCGGCGTCGCGCTCACCGCGCGCACGGTTCAACAGTGCCGACGCGGTGTCGTGGGCGACGCGCGTCACATCGGCGGGATCGTGCCCGCCGAGCAGCGCCTCGAACGCCTCGAGCGGGACCCGCACGGGCCTGTGGAACCGATCCGTCACAGAGCTGCCTCTCCTGCGTCCTTCGACGCGTCGACCGAGGCGTGTTGGCGCATCGGGGCCACGTCCGTCCGACGGAGGTCCGTCGGTTCGCGACCGTCATCCATTGTGCGCCCCGCTCCCGACGATTGCGAGCGGATCACCCATCGGCGAACCACCCCGGCACACACTGCCGGCGCCCGGCCCGCCTTCCGGTCGTTCTCCGGGACGCCCGATAGGCTCGAGTTCATGGCCACCTCCTCGACTCCGCCCGCGTCCGAGGGCGCGGGGCAGGACGGCGGTTCGCTCGTCCACAGCGACTTCCCGCTCTCCTCGTACCCGGCGTACCGCGGCAAGCAGGTCGCGCTCACGCTCGTCGCGGTCGTGCTCGTCGTGACCCTGTTCGTGCCGTGGTGGCGTTCCGAGATCCCGCTCGACCGCGTGGCCGACTGGTTGAACGCGTGGCAGTTGCTGTGGCTCGGGTTCGGCCTGGGCAACCTCGCTGCCGCGACGGGGTACTCCGTCATCGGCAACATCCTCTTCGGGCTCGTTCCGGTGGTGCCGGTTCTGCTGCTGGTCGTCCAGATCATCCTCCGGATCGCGAACTTCGCGATGATCCCCGCGAACTCGCTGTTCCTCTGGTCGTTGCTCTCGGCGCTCGGGGCCGGCTGGATGTTCCTGTTCGGGTTCCTGCGCATCGACGCGGCGAACGGTGAATTCCCCGTTCTCGCCGGCCCGGGGATCGTCCTGCTCACGACGATCGTGCTGTGCACGCTCTGTGCCGTGTGGTGGTCGACGGAACGCGTCCACTTCCCGAAGCGTCGGTGGCTCGGCTTCGGGCCCGAGAAGCCCGATACGCGTGAGGAGCTCGACCCCGAGGCCCTGTTCGCCGACATCGAGCAGAACGACGCCGCCGAGGACATGCCGATCGACACGTCGACGATCGACATCTCGGAGGTCGTTGAGCGCACGCGTCGCCGTCAGGAGGTCCTCTCGGACGACGATGCCGAGGATCGGCGGCGGGACGCCCGCTGACCCCGCCGCGCGGCGCCGCGCTGCCGGGGAGAGCTCGTCAGATCCACCCGTGCTCGGACGCGATGCGCGCGGCCTCGTGGCGGTTGACGGCACCGAGTTTGGTGGCCGCCGCCGAGAGGTAGTTGCGCACGGTGCCTCGTGAGAGCGAGACGCGACCCGCGATCTCGTCGACCGACGCGCCGTCGCGAGCGAGGGCGAGGACATCGGCCTCGCGTGGTGTGAGCGGTGAGTCGCCCGCCGAGATCGCTTCGGCCGCCAACTGCGGGTCGACGTGACGGCCGCCCGCCGCGACGGTTCGCACGACCTGTGCGAGGACGGCGGCGGGCACGGTCTTGGGTACGAATCCCCGGACACCGGCCGCGAGCGCCGACTTGAGGTAGCCGGGGCGACCGTGCGACGTGACGATGATGCAGCGACAGTCGGGTTTTTCGCTCGCGAGGGTGCGGGCGACCTCGATGCCGTCGGGCGCCGGCATCTGCAGGTCGAGGAGCGCGATGTCGGGGTGCAGGGAGCGGGCGGCCGAGAGCGCTTCGCTCCCCGATGCGGCGCGTGCGACGACCTCGAAGTCGTCCTCGAGTTCGAGCAGACCGGCGATCGCGTCGCGGATGAGCTGTTCGTCGTCGGCGAGCAGGATGCGGATCATCGGGACACCTCCGTGTGGGTGGGCGCGGTCGCCTCGAGGAGGAACCAGTCGCCGTCGCGGCGGACCTCGAGCGCGCCGCCCATCGCGCGCAGTCGTTCGGACATCGCGTCGATGCCGGACCCGCCCTCGCCGCCCTCGCGCGCCCCTGCGCCGTCGTTGGCGAGCGTGAGGACGATCTCGTGCGCCTCCGCGGCGGTCGCGATCGTGACGGTCGAGGCCTCCGAGTGCCGCAGGATGTTGGTGACGCCCTCGCGTACGACCCAGGCGAGCGTCTCCGCCACCACGGGTGGGACGTCGTCGCCGCTCACGATGCAGCGGATGCCCGCCGAGTCGAGGAGCGCGCGCGCCCCTTCGAGTTCCTCGGCCCAGCTCGGGCGGAGTTCGCCGCGGACGACGCGTCGCACCTCCGTCCCCGCGGTCTCGGCGAGTCTGCGCACCTCGGCCATCTCGACGCCCGCACGCTCCTGTTTGCCGCGGCGACTCAGTTCGCTCGCGAGTTCGCTCTTGACGGCGATCGTCGCGAGCGTTCGTCCGAACACGTCGTGCAGGTCGCGCGAGATGCGCAGGCGCTCCTCGGCGAGCGCGAGATCGGCGCGCACTTCGTGCGCGTCCTGGAGTTCGTACATCACGCGGAGCATCCAGACGGTGAGCCAGGCCATCCACGAGAGGAACCACACGAACAGTGCGACCAGGATCGCGTCACCGGCCGAGACGAACACGCCGTAGCCGATGATCGGCACCGTGAGCACCGCGCACACGACAAGCAGTTGCCTGCTCGAGAGTTGGGGAGTGAGTGCGGACACGATCGTCCCGATCGCACACACCGCCGCGACGGTGAGTCCGCGCCCGTAGACCTCGAGGTCGACGGAGGCGAGGAACGCAGCGCACGTCAGATGGATGACGGCGGCCGCCGCCCAGGCGGCGAGGAGCCACGCCGGCAGCGGCGAGTCCTCCTCGGAGAGACGCTGGAATCCGGCCCGGGCGACGACGATGTTGCACCCGACGAGCGCGAGCGCCGACACGCCCAGGAGCAGTGACACCGCGATCGTCCCGCCGACCATGTCCCCTTGGCGCAGGCGGAAGGAGGCGATGGCCGCGAACGGCATGAGCGGGGCGAGGGGGAGCGCGAGAAGGATGTACAGCGACCATCGGACGTAGCCTTCGAATCGCCGTGCCGAGGTCATCCCGAACCGGTCCATGGGTCTATTCTCCTGTCGATCGGGGGTGGCGTGGTCGAGCGGCTTCGTCGACGCCCCGCGGCGCGCCGGATTCGACGCGGCGCGGGGCGCCCGCGGTCACCGGGCCCGGGTCGCAGCCGTCTCGCTGTCGTGTCCGATCGGCGTCGGCATCGGCGGGACGCCGGGGCGTGCGGGGCATGTGACGGTCCCGACGCGTCGTGTCGCGATCCAGACGACGACGCCGGTGCCGGCGACCATCGCGCACAGGAGCAGCACCGAGGGGTTCCCGACGCCGGCGGAGCGGTCGAACCCGGCCGCGAGGTCCGCGTGCAGCACGATCTGGAGGAGGATCGCGATGGTGTTGTTGACGGCGTGGAGTGCGACGGCGATCTCGATCCCGCCGGTTCGCCACGAGATGAGCGCGAGGGTCGCGCCGAACACGAGGTAGTAGAGGTTCAGCCACGGGTCGAGCGCGAGGTGCGCGCACATGAACAGAACGCTGCTCACGAGGACCCCGATGACGAGGCCGGAACGTGGGCCGCGTCCCCAGCTCGATGCGATCTGGAAGATGAGGCCTCGGAATCCGTACTCCTCCCCCATCGACTGGAGTGGCGTGACGACGAGGACGACGAGGAGCATCGCGACGAGGTCCACCGTCGTCCAGGCGGTCGCTTGGATGGGGAACAGGAAGGCCGTCAGGCAGATGTACACGGCCCAGACGGGAACAAGGATCGCAACGGCCCGCCCGAAGCGGTCGAAGCGGAATCGGTCGGCGAGCGACGAGAGCGAACCTGCCGGGAGTTTGAAGAGCCATCGCTGGAGAAGCATGCTCCACGGCGTGAGGAGCGCGAGGGCGAGCATGTTGCTCGCGAAGACGACGGGCGAGAGGACGAAGGTGCCGTCGACGATCGCGGACCGTCCCGCGAGCGAGTCGACGAGCATGCCGATCGGGGTGAGGATCAGCCCGAAGCCGACGAGGCCGGCGAGGAGGAGCAGGAGGGCGACGATGCCCCGCCATGCCCGTGGTCGTGTCTCGGCGATGGTCCGGTGGTAGGCCGTGCGGACCGGGTCCGCCGACACTTCGGTGTGGATGCTGGGTCCGGTGTTCATGTCTACGAGCTTGCCGAACGCCGAGCGTCGGCGCCCGTGTCGCCGCTCACCGCTTCGTCTTGGCCACACACGGGTTGCCCGTGACGAATGTCACGACCGGTTCGGCGGCTCTCGCGGCGCGTTGTGCAGCTTGCGCCACCCGGTGCGATGCGGGTGGCGAGCCACGGTACGCTTGTCGAGTCACGCTCCGCGTGACGTGGGCCTGTAGCTCAGTTGGCAGAGCATCGGACTTTTAATCCGCGGGTCGTGGGTTCGAGCCCCACCGGGCCCACCCAAAGTGTCTTACGGGAACACGCGACATCGAGAGATGTGGTGTGTTCCCGTTTGGCTTCCTTGCCTCTGGCTGCCTCGGTCACGATGGTGGCGAACGGTTCCGCGAGGCGTGGGCGCAGCTGCTCGTCTTCAGTGATCTCCAACCGCGTGTAGAACGCTTGGTTCGCCAGTCTCCTGCTCCCGTCGTCGGAGTGGGCGTAGGCGTGGTGCGCGTCGGTGAGGAGCCGCAGGCTGTCGTGGAGGAAGGCCCGACCGCCGGTGTGTTGTTTGTCGTGCTGGGCGAGGCGGTGCTCGATGTCGGCCAGCCCAGCGCGGATGCGGTCTTGGTGCCGCTTGAGTGTCGGGAGGTCGATCGCGTCGGCGAAGTGCGCTGCGACCAGCTTGTCGCTCTCAGATTCTAGGCGTGCCCGGTTCGCGGTGAGGTCGGTGAACTCCTGATCCCGCCCGGCACCACGCTTGTCGAACGCCGCGTCGACCTCGGCGGCAAGGTGTTGGTAGTCGTCTTCGCTGATCGTGATGCTGGCGTAGGAGTCCTCGACCAGTCGTTCCGCGACCTGCACAGGAACCGCACGTCGGGTGCAGGCGGTCTTCTTCGCCGCTCGACCGGAGCAGACGAAGTAGGCGTAGGTCGTGCCGCGCGGATTGGTGGCGAAGTCCAGCAGCATCCGCGACCCGCAACTTCCGCAGTGCAACAGACCTTTCAGGTGGTGGGCGTGCTGCACGTGCCGGGTCGCCTGCGCATTGCGGGCCTTCAGGAGCGATTGCACCTCATAGAACAGAGTTGGCTCGATCAACGGTTCGTGCGCTCCGGGATGCAGAGCGCCCTTGTAGCGGATGACTCCGGCGTAGTAGGGGTTGGTCAGCAGCTTGTAGAGCGTGTTCTTCCCCAGCGGCTTCGACGGCCGCTTCGGCGACGGCACGGTCGTCAGACCCCGCGCCGTCAGGTCGCGCAACAGCCCGCTCACGGAGCTCTCGCCCTGGGCGTAGGTCTCGAACGCCCACCTGATCAACGGCGCACGCTCGGGATCGACCTCGACCGTCCGAACCTCTCGGCCTTGGTCGTCGGTGCGGCGGACGTTGAGGTATCCGACCGGGGCACGCATCGGGGTGCCACCCTGTGCGAGCTTCTGCGTCAGCCCCTTGGTGACCTCGGTGGCGAGGTTCCGTGAGTAGAACTCGGCAATCGACGACATGATGCCGTGGACAAGCATCCCCGAGGGCGTCTGGTCGATGGACTCTGTCGCCGAGACGAGTGTGACTCCGGCGTTGATGAGGGCTTCGTGAATCTTCACGTCATCGGCCCGGTTGCGGGCAAGCCGGTCGAGCTTGTGCACGATGCAGAACTGCACCCGCGTCGCGGTGATGAACGCGAGCATGTCCTGCAAGCCGTCGCGATCGGCCGAGCGGGCGGACTCGCCCGCGTCCACGAACTCCCGCACGACCCGCGCCCCGAGTTCCTCGGCCTTGCGCTGGTTGGCCTCGCGCTGGGCGGGGATCGAGAACCCCTCCTCCGTGCCGCCGCGCTCCGCCTGTTCCCTTGTCGAGACACGCAGGTAGGACACCGCAAGCAGCACCGGGGCTTCCTCCTCGGTGCTGGCGTCAGTGGTGAGCGTGGTGGTCATGATGGGCCTCCTTCGTGGCGGAGTCGGTCGCTTCGAGTAGTGGAGATCATGATCCCCGAACCGCTCGGCGCTTCGGGGAGACTGACGGTTCCGGAAATTTTCCGGCACCGACTGCGCCGCCCAAGGTCAAGGGTTCGATGCCGACGGGCAGCGGGAGCCCGTAGGGGTCGGGCTCGCCGTTGATCCATGCGCGGTGCCGAGCCTCGGCGATTCCGAGCACCCACTCGATGAGCTTGGCACGATCAGGCTCATCACGCCGCGTCACACGTAGCCACAGGCGTCGATCCTCAGTCCTCATGACAAGTAGGTGCGCAGCACCTCCCAAACGCGGATCACCACGCCGGATTACTGCCCATCAATCAGACCCTGTTTGAGACGACACGCATCTTGCAGATCGAGGAATCGCCACTTACGTCGGTGACGAAACCGACGTACCGTAGAACATGGCCACCAAACGCTACGACCCCACAGCGACCGACTTCGACGGCCGCTACGCCCGCTGGGTAGCCGCCCTCGAATCCGGCACCGAAGCCGAGCTACTCGAAGCCACCATGGCACTCCCGACGCTCAACAGGCGCGTGCTCAAGAAGCTCGCCGCGGTTGATCGGGACGAACCAGACTCGACGGTGCGGGCGGAGCAGAAGCGCGTGATCGTGCTGCTCAGCGAGATCAACGCCAACCAGGCCGCACGCCTCCGTGAACGGAAGCAAGCGGAGCAGCGTCGCCGCGACCGGACCGTGCGTGTCGAGCGCCGAGTCGAGCTACCCGCCACCTGCGCCAGATGCGGCACCAAGCTCAAGGAAGTGAAGTCCACGGGCAGGCCGCGCCTGTACTGCTCGCCCGCCTGCCGCAAGGCCGCCTACGAAGACCGCCGCGCCCACCGCGATGGCGCGGTCAAGGTGCAGATCGTTGAGAGACTCGTCACCGAGGTGCGGGAGCGCCGCATCGAGGTACCTCATCCGAGGAGCGACTGCATCGATGCTGTGCTCTACGACAACGATGCTCTCGTCCAGGCCATGTGGGTGCTCATCGACAACGTCGCCGACGAGAACTACGAAGCACTCAACCCCGACCAGCCAAGGTTCTGGGATCTCTACAACAACGTCGAAGTCCTCTACGAGGCGCTCGTGAAGCGTGCAGCAGCCGATGACCGTCGCCCTGCCGCGCCCGACGAGTCGACACCGAGGAACAAGCACAGGCGCAACATGCAGCTCATGACCCGGCGGCATCCGTCGATGGGAGCGATTGACCAGTAGCACGCGGCGTGCTCCCCGGTCGCTGTCGGTGGTCCCAGATACGATGAGAGAGTGTTGGCGACAGACCTCTTAGGCATCGCCGAGGTCGAGCGAGTCGCCGCCCTCGGCGGCCTCGACGCGCGTACGCAGAGCGACCTGGGGCAGTTCTTCACCCCCGCCGCCGCCGCTCAGCTGATTGCCTCCCTGCCGAGCCTGCCATCGACCGGCACACTGCGCGTGCTCGATCCTGGAGCCGGCTCAGGCGTGCTCACCGCAGCTTTAGTGAGCCGCGTGTTGACAGAGCGGCCGGAGTTGTCGGTAGAGATCGTCGCAGTCGAACGAGACCCTGCCATGCTGCCACACCTTCAGGCAACCCTCGCCGAGTGCGAGCGCGCTGGGGAAGGTCGAGTGGTGGCGGAGGCCGTCGTGGCCGATTTCATTCTCGATTCCACGGGCTTAGATGCCTCACTCAGTCTGGATGCACAGTTCGATCTAGTAATCGAGAATCCGCCTTACGGCAAGCTCGCGGCGTCAAGCACACACCGAACCGCCATGCGTGCCGCCGGAGTCGATACTCCGAACCTCTACGCTGCGTTCCTTGCCCTGTCTGTCGCAGCGCTGCGTCCTGGTGGGCAGGTTGTTGCGATCACACCCCGATCATTCTTCAACGGCCCGTACTTCGGCGGTTTTCGCTCCCACTTGCTCGACTCCATCGCGCTTGACCGGGTACACGTCTTCGACTCCCGCTCGACTGTGTTCGCCGACACGGGCGTGCTTCAGGAGAACGTCATCTTCTCTGGAACTCGGGGAGCTAGTCCCGATGTCGTTGAGCTTTCGGTCAGCCGCGACCACACCGACGACATCGCGTCGCGCCTCGTACCCTACGACGATGTCGTCTTCCCAGATGACCCCAACCGATTCATCCGACTGGCAACCGATGTCGAGGACACCAGGGTTGCCGAGCTGGTGCTGTCCCAGCCTTGCGCACTGACCGATCTTGGCGTACAGGTGTCGACCGGGCGGGTGGTGGACTTCCGTTCACGCCATGCGCTTAGCGGCGTCGAACTGCCGGAGGCGGTACCGCTGATCTATCCGGGCAATCTCCGGGACGGTGGAGTGCTCTGGCCTCGGGCAATCCGCAAGCCTCAATGGTTCCAACCGATCGACGACAAACACCGGGCGATGATCCTCCCGGAGGGCTGGTACACCGTCGTCAAACGGTTCAGTGCGAAGGAAGAGCGCCGACGGATCGTGGCATCAGTCTGGTCGCCTAACGACAACCCTGGTGAAGTGGCCTTCGAGAACCACCTCAACGTGTTCCACATCGGAGGTCGCGGGCTGGACGAAGACCTCGCTAGAGGCATCTCGGTCTGGCTCAACTCGTCGGTAATCGACAAGTTCTTCCGCACCTTCTCGGGCCACACTCAAGTCAACGCCACCGATCTCCGCACCCTGCGGTTCCCAAGCATGGAGACCCTGCGTTGCCTCGGGCGGAACGCCGTCGTGTCGCAGGTCGAGGTCGACTCTCTTGTCATGGAGTTGATTGCCGCATGAGCGAGCTGAGCAACGACGCCTACGAACGAGTCGAAGATGCCCGCATCGCCCTGGAGACGCTCGGCATGGATGCAGAGCGCAGCAACGAACGTTCCGCGCTCGTGCTCCTGGCCCTCCTACGGCTCACACCCGCTGAGTCATGGGCAGAGGCAGCCAACCCGATGCTCGGAACACGGGCGATCATGGACTTCATCCGCGACGAGTACGGCAAGGACTACGCGCCGAACACTCGCGAGACCGTCCGACGGTTCACACTCCACCAGTTCGTGGAAGCACGACTCGTTGTCCAGAACCCTGACGAGCCGCAACGCCCTGTGAACTCACCCAAGTGGAACTACCAGGTCACCGCCGAGGCACTGGACGTTCTGCGCGCCTACGGCACCGACGCCTGGCAATCCGCAACCGACCGATACCTTGCTGACCTTCCCGGACTCAAAGCACGCTACGCGGCTGCGCGCGAGATGGATCGCATCCCGCTGACCCTCCCGGACGGCTCGATCTTCACCCTTTCGCCCGGCGGGCAGAACGTGCTCCTCAAAGCGATGGTCGAAGACTTCTGCCCTCGCTTCACACCCGGTGGGCAAGTGCTCTACATCGGCGACGCGGGCGACAAGTGGGCACTCTTCGAACGAGAGACCCTGTCCTCACTCAACGTCGAGGTCGATGAGCACGGCAAGATGCCCGACCTCGTCATCTACCTCCCCGACCGCAACTGGCTCGTGCTCCTGGAAGCAGCAAGCTCACACGGCCCGGTCGACTCGAAACGCCAAGCCGAACTCGCCGGCCTGTTCGCACAGTCAACGGCAGGCCTCGTCTACGTCTCCTGCTTCCCCAACCGGGCAGAGTTTCGCAAGTACGTCGACAAGATCGCCTGGGAATCCGAAGTCTGGTGCGCCGACCACCCCACGCACATGATCCACTACAACGGCGAACGCTTCCTCGGGCCATACGAATGAGTCAGTTGGCCGTCAAACTAGGGATCGAACCGGAGCAGCCATGGTTGATCGTCGGATGACCTTGCCCACTTCGGGTGAAGTTGTGGCCGCCCTGCGCGACGCTGGTTGGCTCTTGGAGCAGGACACTGCTCGCGCTTTGGGCGCCGGTGGATTCCACGTGATGCAGGGTAAGGCGTTTCCTGATCCAGACGACGCGACCGTATCACGCGAGATAGACGTTCATGGCTATCGACAGCTCTATCGCGACGATGAACTATCGTTCAGCGTCGGCCTTCGGGTTCTTGCCGAGTGCAAGCAGAGTTCGATGCCTTACGTAGTGGTAGGCGGCCCCGCGAGCCGCTACGAGTTGGAGCGGGACCGAAAGGAACAACACTTCCGGTTCCCGACAGTCGAGACTGGGCGGACGGAACTTGGGGACGGTCGAGCGCAGCTTCACTGCACGCGTGCTCGTGAGTATCTCGGGATCGACAAGCTGCCAGGCAATCCGTGGGAGGGCGGTTTCCTCGGGACTCAGCTGACCCGCCTGGACCGTAAGCAGACCTGGCTCGCGGACAACCGGGGGATCTTCACGTCATTGGTCTACCCGCTGGCAAAGGCGTTGACGTACTTTCGTTCGCAGGCGAATAGGACCTCCTACGTCATGCACCGGCCAGATCAGGAATGGGCAAGCATCGACTTCTATTACCCCGTAGTCGTCACCTCTGCACCAGTATTCGCGGTTGACGTCATGAGCGAGAATGTTGAAGCCGTTGAGGTCCCATGGGCTGCCGTGACCCGCGAGATCAAGTCGGCAAAGGTCGATGGACAGTTCAACATCGACGTCGTGTCTGCCGGGTCGCTCTCCACCTACCTGGCGGACCGTGTAAACAAGTTTGGCAACGCAGTCGCGGAGATCGCGAGCAACGACCCTCAGCGCTTTGTCAGCCATCAGGATCATGAGTACGCGCCTCGCCTCAACAGCTAACACCAGTCTTCGTCCAGGCGGTGCCACGGTGAACGCCGAACTGCTCGTCAAAGTGGTGACGCTGATGCCGCACTTGCGGGACCGTACGTACGGCGCCCGCTTCCTTGTCAGATCGAGCTAAGCTATTGAGTGAGCGTCTGTCGTTGCAAGAGTCAGTCACTCGCCTATGCGAGCGACCTGTTCGCGGCTGCGACGAGCGACGCCCAGGACCTCTGCTCATCGCCGGTCAAAGCGTCAGCGCCATTGGTAGCGAGCCATCGGACGAAAGCGCGAGCAAGCTTCCACTTCGATACTCCGGTGTGTTCGTCGGCCAGAATCTCCATGATCGGCCGCTGCGATTGTGCTGCGATCGTAGCGACACTGTCCCATCCGCACTCGTCTCGCGCAACGAGGCCGAGGCTGACACGAAGCAGGTCCTCAATCTCGGCTCGCTGAACCCCGGTGATGTGATCGCCGGTTCGGAGGATGCGCTTGTTGGTAAGGAGCTGCCAGAGGGCTTCCTGTTCCGCGGCTTTGTCCCCGGCGGCGTCCGAGTCCAGCAACGCGGCAACTTTCAAATCTTGGCTGGTGAGAATCGTGCTGTAGTAGACGACCTTGCTGGCGCTACCCGCCGGCACGAGCGCTATTCCGTCGTCTAGCGTGGCACCGCCTTGCGCGGCGAATGCCGAGTTCAGGGCTTCGACGTAGAGCAGGTCTGTCACGCCTTCGACCACCAGATTCTTCTGGTGTGTGAACATGCTCTGCGCGAGGTCGTAGCCCAAAGCCGCCTGGAGGGGGTAGATCGACTTCGGATCATCGACTGCGAGACGGGTGTGGACCTTCGTGCCCGTCTTCCGATCGGTCATTTCGACTATGCGAACTAGATCGAGTTCGTCCGAGCCGACCATAAAGGGCGAGTGGGTCGTGTAGAGAATCTGGTTTCCCTCGGCGAGCCGCGAGACCGTCTTGCGGAACTCCTGCTGCTTCAGGGCGTGGAGACTCAGGCCGGGCTCGTCCAGAAGGAGGATCGCGTCCTTCAGATCGTCCTTGGCCTGGGCATGGAAGACGACAAAGAACGAGACGAGCCAGCGAAAACCCTCGCTCCGCTGATCCAACTCGACGGGAATGCCGAGCTCGTCCTCGACCAAGGTCTGGAGGTACTGGCCATCTACATCCAAACGAATGGTCAGCCTATCGTCGTTCCAGACTCTCCGAATCTCCTCAGTGAGCCGCGCTCCCGCCGTCTGGAGCGCCCTCTTTCGCTCAGTGACGCGGCGTTCGTGGGCGGCCAACTCCTGCTTGTACTGATTCTGGACGTTGACATCATTGTCGTAGTTGTGCCCCTTCTCGGGCGCTTCGGATGCCATGTCGGAGAGTTCCTTGGCGGTGAATCCCAGGAACTTTAGCAGTTGCAAGTTCCCGAAGTCGTAGTCCAGGTCGATTTCTCCAGACGCTTCGCGCTCGGCCAACCGATTGAGGTGAATGCGCGGGCGGACCGCGAAGTACGAGGAGTAGTAGACGAAAGGAGGCATGCGATCCGCTAGGTGCTTGCCGATCTTGTCGCGCGCAAGAGCACTCTTGAGCACTCCGCTCAGCGCATCCCAATGGGTCTCGGCGGCAGACCCCTCTGCGAACAACGGCAATGCTGCATCAAGGTGCGTCTTCAGTCCAGCGGCTACCTCGCCACTGATCGCGGCATCTGAGGCTTGTGCGTCTTTCCAATCCGATATCGCCTTGGCGACTTGCTTCGCATCTTCGTCGGATTGCTTGTTCATCGCGCCCGCGAGGCGGAGGATCGCCTTCTCGGCATCACCCATGGTTGGCGCCGAGGGAAGCCCTGTCACCGAATAGGTCCGCTTCTTGTTCATCCAGGCGGTCATGACGAGCCGGATGTCATCGGAGCCTTCTGGCAGGCTCAGACCGGCTAGGTCTTTCGGCTCCGGTCGCATCACGACGCGGGCCACAGCCAGCGTTGCCGGGTCAAGGTTCTTCCGGCGGATGTCGTCAACCATGGCCGCGGGCGCGTCGAAGAGCCAGTCGATCGAGGCGGTGTCATCGGTGGGGCTGGCGTGCTGTAACGCCTTCAGCAGAGCGGTCTTACCCGCCTCGTTGATGCCTACGAGAATTGTCTTGTCGGGCTCCACCTCGAACTGACTGCTGTCGATCACGCAACGAAAGTTGCTGACCGTGGCGGACTCAACGCGCATCGTGACACCTCCCTTGTGTGCGGGCTCGGCATCGCCCTGGGAGTTTCAAGGGTATCGGTGAGGAGCGACACAGGCGGGGTGGCAGCGCGCGCGTCTATGAGATGAGTTCACGGGTTGCCTCCCTCGTCAGCCCTTGCGTGTCTTCGCCCACACCGTGCCCCGATGCACACCGAACCGGCGTGCGAGCACGATCACGCTGACGCCCTGCGCGCGGGCTGTTCGCATAGCGTCCACTTCCTCGTCGGTGAGGCGTGTTCGAGGTCGTTTCTTTGGTTCGGCTGACGCGCCGATCAGAGGGTCGTCGGCCTCGCACTCGGACTCGGCATCCTCGCGGATGCCTTGATTCCACGCGGAAACGAGCCTCTCGACCCGTGGTCGCCTGTTCCCGCAACGCTTCGTTGCGTCCACGGGATCGTCCCTCCCGGGCACGGACGACAGCGCAAGACGGCCGGGCCGTCCGGCGTGCAGATCGCATTGCCCGGCATCAAGAATCACGCGCAACTGCGCGCTCGGTCTCGTCCTTGCCGCGCGACCGACGGCGGCACCATCGGACACGTCATCAGCATTCGATGGATCGTGGCCTCGACGCTGCGGGCCGACCTCATCGCAGAGTGGGGCGGCGCGCGACGCGCTCGATGACCGCGACGTGCCGAGCACGCTGACCGGAGTGACGGCGCCGGGCGAAGACCGTCGGCTCGTGGAACCGGCGGCCGTGGCTGTGATCGTCGACTGGACGACGGGCGAGCGCCCGCGCCGGGCACATGCCCCGACCGGCCCGGGCCGGCGGACGGGCGTGCAGCGTCCGTCGACGTGGATTCAGACCCCGCTGGGGTCGCCCGTCCCCTCGATCCGATCGATGTGGGCCAGCAGCGCATCGCGCACGAAGACTGCTCCCTCGGCGCCGCCGTAGTTCGCCGCGAATCGCGCATCGCACACGTACATCTCCGCCAGCCCGCGCACGTAGCCCGCGAGGTCGCCGTCCGGATCGGCGGCCGGCGTGCCGGGAACGCTGCGGAGCCAGTCGACGTGCCGGCGCGCGAGTTCCTGGGCCTCGGGCGAGTCGGGCGTGAGCTCGGCGGAGTCGGCGACGGCGATCCAGTCCCGGCCGAGCTGGTGCGCCCGAGCCTTCCAGTCGCCGCGCTGCCGGTCGCTCAGGCCCCGCCACCACTGGTCCGAGCGTGCGTAGGCGTCGCTCCCCCAGCGTTGCTCGACCTCGTCCCTGTACTCGGTGTGCTCGAAGCCGTCGAACATGGTCTCTGCCATGAGTTCTTCCTCTCCCGTCAATGCGGTGATGGTGTGCTCGACCGCGGCGATCTGCCTGGCGAGCCTGTCCTGCTCCTCCCGGAGGAGTGACAGATGGGTGGTCAGCGCCGACACCTCGTCGTCCTCGTCCGCCAGGACACCGGCGATCTGCGCGAGCCCCAGCCCGAGTCCGCGCAGCAGCAGCACGCGTTGGAGCCGCACGAGTGCACGCTCGTCGTAGTAGCGGTACCCGTTGCGTCCGACTCGACTCGGCGGCACCACGCCGAGCTCGTCGTAGTGCCGCAGGGCTCGGCTCGTGGTGCCCGCCAGGCGGGCCGCGTGCTGGATCGACCACTCCATGCGAGAAACGGTAGAGCTTCTCGTTACGTCAACGTCAAGATGCTCGACAACCGCCCCTCGCTCGGTGGCACCCCACCCGGCGCGCAGCGCACGCCGCCTCATTGCGCGGGCGTCCCGCAGACCGCCCGGCAGCCCCGGGGTGACGGATCGAGTGCGAGCTACACGGTGCCCCGCCACGCGGCGGGCGACAGACACCAGACGACCTCGGCGCCCTGCTCCGCGCCGGTCCGCCAGCTGTGGGGTTCACGGCCGGGGAAGGTGATCGAATCACCCGCGGACAACTCGATCTCGCGATCGATGAACCGGACCACGATCTCACCCGAGAGCACGAGCAGCACCTCGACCGTGCTCGAGATGGTGTAGAGCTCGTCACCACCGGTGGCGTCCGCCGCCATGGTCGATCGCACGATCTGCAGCTCCGACTCCGAGCGCGCCGAGACGAGGTGCTCCGTCACGCCCCGCCCGCCCAGGTTGATGCGCGGGGCGGTACCGGCGCGCACGACCTGGATCTCGGGCTCCACGAACAGCGCCCCCATCGGCACCGACAGCACCTGGCAGAGCCCGACGAGCGTCGCGACGCTCGGCGAGGTCTCGTCGCGTTCGACCCGGCTGAGGAACCCCTTGGTGACCCCGCTCGCCTCGGCCACCTGCGCGAGCGTGAGCCCGAGCGCCGTTCGTGCATTCCGCAAACGCGCACCGATCGCCACGGGCCGGTCGTTGGGGTCAGCTTGCACGGGACGCATGCGATCCATTCTGTCGTTGACAGCCTCCGCGCACGGACCTAGTCTCGCAGAAGGTTTACTACTAAGTATCGAGAGTTGTCCCACATGCAACCACGTGTCAATGAGAACGGCTTCCTCGGCCCTGTCGACGCGAGCCTCGTCCCCAGGTTCGCCGGCATCGCCACCTTCGCCCGCCTCCCCCGACTCGACGAGGTCGACCACGCCGACATCGCCGTCGTCGGGATCCCGTTCGACAGCGGTGTGAGCTACCGCCCCGGCGCACGTTTCGGCCCCTCACACGTGCGCGAGGCCTCACGCCTGCTCCGCCCCTACAATCCGGCGCAGGACGTGTCCCCCTTCGCGACCCAGCAGGTCGTCGACGCAGGCGACTTCACCGTCAACCCCTTCGACATCGAGGAAGCGGTCGCCGACATCGAACGGCAGGCCCTCGAATTGCGGGCGCACGCCGAACGGGCCATCGTCATCGGCGGCGACCACACGATCGCCCTCCCCATGCTGCGCGCCGTCACGACGGAGCACGGCCCCGTCGCCGTCCTCCACTTCGACGCGCACCTCGACACGTGGGACACCTACTTCGGCGCACCGGTCACCCACGGCACGCCGTTCCGACGCGCCTCCGAAGAAGGTCTCATCGACACCACGGCGAGCATGCACGTCGGCACCCGCGGACCGCTCTACGGGGTCGAGGACCTGCGCGACGACGAACGACTCGGCTTCGCCATCGTCCGCACGGAGGACATCGAGGACGACGGCGTGGACACCGCCATCGAACGCATCCGCAACCGCATCGGCGACGCGCCCCTCTACATCTCAATCGACATCGACGTGCTCGACCCGGCACACGCACCCGGAACAGGAACACCGGAGGCAGGAGGACTCACCAGCCGCGAACTGCTGAAGATCATCCGCTCCCTCGCCGAGCTGAACATCGTCGGCGCCGACGTCGTCGAGGTCTCTCCGCCCTACGATCACGCCCAGCTCACGGCGGTCGCCGCGTCGCACGTCGTGTACGAACTCGTGAGCGCGCTCTCCCCGCGCCCCCGAACTCGCCGGGGCGACGACGCGAGTGCGCCGTCGCCCCGCCCGAGAACCCGGACAAGGACGTCCATCACCCCATCGCCTGCCCGGCGGGTGAGCGAACCGGCCGACGAGGACGTCGACCACACGAATCAGGCCGATGAGCCGAGCCTCCGCAGCGCCCCGCGCATCATCGAGCCGAAGCCCCCGAAGATTTCTTGTCCGGTCACCTCAGCGGTGCCGAACTCGACCAGAGGAAGCCACATGACGTCGACCCGCACTCCGAACCCGGAGGAGGTCCGCGACGCCGCCGACGCCATCGTCGACGCCTTCCGGGCCAACGACGGCGACCGCTACTTCGCGGCGTTCGCCCCCGACGCGAGTTTCGTGTTCCACCCCGAACCCACCCGACTCGACACGCTCGACGAGTACCGAACCCTCTGGGCGGGCTGGATCGACACCGGCTGGCGAGTGCTCGAGTGCAGCTCGCGCGAGCAACTCGTGCAGGCGTCGCCAGGACTGGCCGTGTTCAGCCACACCGTGCGCACCCGAGTGGACAACGGCGACGGCACGACGGCTGCATACACGGAACGCGAGTCCATCATCTTCCGCGTCGAGGGCGACCGACTCGTCGCGGTGCACGAGCACCTCTCGACTATGCCCGAGCAGCAGCCGACGGAGGCCGTCTCGTGAACCTCTATCGCCGCCTGGAAGCGAACCTGGAAGCGAACGCCGAGGACGGTGGACCCGTTCGCGGTCATCTCGGTACCGGACGCATGGCCATGATCTGGCTCGCCGCGAACCTCGTGGTCACGACGCTGCTCACCGGCACGCTGTTCGTTCCCGGCCTGGACTACGGGACGACGCTCTGGATGATCCTGCTCGGCACGCTCGGGGGCGCGATCGTGCTCACGACGATCGGCAACATCGGCACTCGCACCGGACTGCCGACCATGGCACTCACGCGCGGCGCCTTCGGGACACGGGGCAGCTTCGTCCCGGTCGCGGCGAACCTGCTGGTGCTCATGGGCTGGAGCTGGGTGCAGGCGATGCTCGCGGGCGTCACCGTGAACCACTTCGTGGCCGGCCTCACGGGATTCTCGAACCCGATCCTGTTCTCAGTGCTGTGCGAGGCGGCCGTCGTCGTCCTCGCCATCCTCGGCCACACCGGCATCGCGAAGGTGGAGCCGTGGCTCGCGGTGCTCATGCTCGCGATCATCGCGTGGGTGTTCGTCTCCGTGTTCAGCACCTTCGCGCCGAGCGACTTCCAGGCGATCCCCATCGACGCGGAGGCCGGCATGACCCCCGTCGTCGCCTTCGACATCGTCTTCGCGACGGCCATCTCCTGGACCGTCCTGTCGGCGGACTTCAATCGGCTGGCACGCTCCCAACGAGCCGGCGTGCTCGGTTCCGGACTCGGCTACACGCTGTCGACCGTCGTGTCGATGTCGCTCGGGGCGACCGCGATCGGGTACGCGATCCTGCGGGGCAGCGACGCCGTCGCGTTCGACCCCGGCGTGCTCGTGGACGCGTTCGGGGCACCCATCGCGATCGTCATCTTCGTGTCGGTCATGGCGACGAACACGATGGTCGTCTACGGCATGACCACCTCCGTCGTGAACGCTCGCAGCGGTAGCCGCATTCGCTTCCTGCCCGTCGCCCTCGTCATCGGCATCGTGTCGATCGCCGGTTCGACCTGGCTCGCACTGCTCGATAAGTTCACGACGTTCCTGACGGTGATCGGCGCCTTCTTCGTTCCGGTCTTCGCGATCATGATCGTCGACCACTACGTCGTCAAACGCGGAACGTACACCCGCGATCTGCTGCTGCCGCGCGCGGGCCGCTACTGGTATCACGGCGGCGTCAACTGGATCGCGATCGGCGTGTGGGTGGTAGGCGCGATCACTTCCGCCCTGTTCACCTACGTGTGGCCGAGCCCGATCGGCGCGACGGTGCCCGCGTTCGTGATCTCCGCCGTGCTCTACCTGGCGCTCATGTGGCGCGAGCGGGGAGGCAACGAGAACCGTCCCGCGATCCATCTCGCCGACGCCGGCCCCGCCGAGGCGCCCTCGCCCGTCGCAGACGCTCCCTCCGCCCGGCCGGACTGATCGATCGATCGCTGCAGCGAGCCCGTGACCCGATCGTTCCGTTCCGAGGTCACGGGCTCACTGCGTCGGGCGACGCGCACGCCGCCCCTGGTGGCGTCCACGGCTGCCGCCCAGACGGGAGGATGACAATGGTCACACCGCGGCCCCGGAGCCCGAGGTGCGGTGCCCGACCGTGAGCACCGGCAGGATGACGACCACACCGGACCCGCCGCCCACGCAGTGGCCCGCCGATCGGTCGATCGCACGCCGCGAGGACCACCGGCCCTTTCGATCGACGCTCCGGAGCCGTGTGCGCAGCACCCGGAGTCTCCGTCGAACGAAAGAGGAGATCGTGTACCACTCGAACGGAAACTACGAAGCATTCGCGCGGCCCCGCACGCCGGAGCGCGCCGAGACGGCGTCGGCGTGGATCGTCGGGGCCGGTCTCGCCGGCCTCTCCGCCGCGGTGTTCCTCATCCGGGACGGCCACGTACCCGGCGAACGCATCCACATCTTCGAGGAGCTCCCCCTCGCGGGCGGCTCGCTCGACGGAATCGACCGGCCCGACATCGGCTTCATCACGCGCGGCGGACGCGAGATGGAGGACCACTTCGAGTGCCTCTGGGACATGTACCGGTCGATCCCCTCGCTCGAGATCGAGGGCGCCTCGTACCTCGACGAGTACTACTGGCTCGACAAGGACGACCCGAACTCCTCGAACTGCCGCCTGATCCACGAGCAGGGCGAGCGCGTTCCCACCGACGGCGACTTCACCCTCTCGAACGAGGCACAGCAGGAGATCGTGAAGCTCATCCTCGCCTCGGAACAGAGCCTCGGCGACAAGACGATCGCCGACCACTTCTCGGCCGACTTCTTCAAGAGCAACTTCTGGGTCTACTGGTCGACGATGTTCGCGTTCGAGGAGTGGCATTCCCTCGTCGAGATGCGCCGCTACCTCATGCGCTTCATCCATCACATCAACGGGCTGCCCGACTTCTCGGCACTCAAGTTCAACCGCTACAACCAGTACGAGTCGATGGTGAAGCCACTGCTCGCCTACCTGAACGACCACGGCGTCGACTTCCGGTACGGGACCACGGTGCGTGACGTCGAGGTCGACGTCACGGGCGACACGAAGACCGCGACCCACCTGCTCGTCACCGTCGACGGCGAGGACGAGTCGATCGCGCTCGGCGAGGACGACCTCGTGTTCGTCACGAACGGGTCGATCACCGAGTCGACCACCTACGGCGACCACCACGCCCGCGCCCGTCACCGACGAGCCCGGCGGATCGTGGACGCTGTGGCAGCGCCTCGCCGAGCGCTCCCCCGACTTCGGACGCCCGGACGTGTTCTCGACGGGACTCCCGGAGCGGAGCTGGTTCGTGTCGGCGACCGCCACGATCGAGAACACCGAGGTCGATCCGTACATCGAACGACTCACGAAGCGCGATCTGCACGATCACAAGGTCAATACGGGCGGCATCATCACGATCACCGACTCGAGCTGGCTCATGAGCTTCGCGGTCCACCGCCAACCCCACTTCAAGGAGCAGAAGCCCAACGAGACGACGGTGTGGATCTACGGCCTCTACTCCGACACGGAGGGCGACTACGTCCACAAGCGGATCACCGAGTGCAGCGGCGAGGAGATCACGCAGGAGTGGCTGTACCACCTCGGCGTCCCGACCGACCGCATCGCCGAGCTCGCCGCCCAGGGCTCGATCAACACGAACCCGGTCTACATGCCGTTCATCACGTCGTACTTCATGCCCCGGCGACCGGGCGACCGGCCCGCCGTCGTGCCGAACGGCTCGAAGAACCTCGCGTTCATCGGCAACTTCGCCGAATCGCCGACGCGCGACACGGTGTTCACGACCGAGTACTCGGTGCGCACGGCGATGGAGGCGGTCTACACCCTCCTCGGCGTCGAGCGCGGCATCCCCGAGGTGTTCGGGTCGGTGTACGACATCCGGCAGCTCCTCAAGGCGGCCTACTACCTGCGCGACCGGAAGAGCATCGAGGAGGAGCCGTTGCCCGCGAAGTTCCCGTTCGCCGGGCTCGTCGAGAAGCAGCTCGTCAAGAAACTCCACGGCACATGGACCGAGGAACTGCTGAAGGAGTCCGGGCTGCTGTGAACCGTGCGGCCGCGACGCAGCCGCAGCCGCAGCCGCCGCGCTCGACGCCGTCGCCCGGCCACCGTTCGGTGGTCGGGCACACGGTTCACGCGTTCCCACCGCCCGCGATGCGTGCGGCGAGCTCCCGCGCCTCGTCCTCACCGACATCGCGGGCGAGTGCGACGTAGTGGTCGAAGATCTCCGGCCGGTACCGGACTGGAACCATCTGGCCGGGGTCGACTCCGGCGAGTTCGGCACGCTCGCGGGCTACTCGACGATCTGGCTCGCTCGCGCGGTGGGTGACGAGGGCCGGGTGCTGACGCTCGAGCTCGAGGAGACGATTGCCGCGATCGCCCGTGAGAACCTCGAGCGGGCGGGCGTCGCCGACCGCGTCGACGTCGTCGGCGGGCCTGCGGCCCAGTCTGCACAGTGCCTCGCGGACACCCACACCGAACCGTTCGACCTCGTGTTCATCGACGCCGACAAACCCAGCAATCCCGCCTACCTCGCGGTCGCCCTCCGACTGACCCGCCCCGGCGCCGTGATCATCGTCGACGACGTCGTGCACGACGGTGCCGTCGTCGACGAGCACAGCGACGACGTACGCGTCCGTGGCGTCCGGCAACTCGTGGCGGACATCGCCGCCGATCCGTCGCTCGAGGCGACCGCGGTGCAGACGGTCGGCGTCAAGGGCTGGGACGGGCTGCTGATCCTGCGTCGCACGTGATGGCCCTCGCTCGGGGCACGGTCGCCGTTCGCGCGACGACTCTTGACCCTCACACCGTGTCAGCCGTCACGATGGAGGCATGGCCGAGATCACGACGCTCATGACGATCGGTCGGTTCAGTTCGCTGAGCCGGCTGTCGGTGCGGATGCTGCGCCACTACGACGCGCAGGGCGTGCTCGTTCCCGCCGACATCGATCCGTCGAGCGGCTACCGACGCTACGCGCCGCACCAGCTCGCCGATGCGGCCGACATCCGCAATCTGCGCGATGTCGGGTTCGGCGTCTCCGCCATCGGCATCCTCCTCGCCGCCCGCGGCACCCCCGCATGGACGCAAGCGCTGTGTGTGCAGCGCGAGAGTCTCGTGGCGGAACAGCGCGCGGCCACGGGACGGGTGTCACTCATCACCCGACTTCTCGATCACGGAGCACATCTCATGCCCATCACCCTGAACCGCACCACCGTCCCCGCTATGACCGTCGCGACACTTCGCGGCACCGTCGCGAGCTATTCCGACGAGGGACGGCTGTGGGGGCAGCTCATGCCCCTGCTCGCCGCCCGTTCGATCACCCCGATCGGGCCGTGTGGCGTGATCGAGCACGACGACGAATACACCGAACACGACGTCGATCTGTCGATCTTCGTGCCCGTCGTACCCGGAACGAGCGTCGAACCGCCCGTGGACGTGCTCGAGCTGCCGGCCCGCGACTGTCTCGTCGCGCGCGTCGTCGGTCCGTACGACCGGATCAGCGAGGCCCACGACCTCATCGCCGCCCACCTCACGACCGAGGGGATCGCGGTGCGCGACGACGTCTCGCCGGCCGGCCGCGCCTTCAACCTCTACGTGACGACGCCCGATCAGGTCGACGAGGCCGATCTCGTGACCGAGGTGTGCGTGCCGCTCGGCCGAGCGGGCTGAGCCGAGCGGGCTGAGCCGAGCGGGCTGAGCCGAGCGGGCTGAGCGCGAGCGGGCTGAGCCCGAGCGCCGTCGGCCCGAAGGAGACAGAGCGGCCGCGGCGGCGCGACACCGAGCGGCGGAGAGCCGTGAGGGTCGTGCCGCCGTGGCGCGACCGTCCGGGTCACAGCACCGGGGTCGCACTCCCCGACACGACCTGCCACACGCCACCACGAATCGACCAGGACCGCTCGTAGTCGAGCATCGCGACGATCCGGTCGCCGCGGTCGATCACCACGACGTCGACGCGCGTGCGGGTGCGGCCGCGGCCGTCCTGCTCGTCCGTCGATCGGTCGATCTCGGCGAGGGACTGGAACCGCGTCGAGCCGGAACGGTGGGCGGCCAGGTCGGCCTCACGCCCGACGACCGTGCCGTCGGGCAGGGTGAAGACCAGATCGTCGGCGAGCAGCGAACGAAGCTGCTCGACATCGCTCCGACGCATGGCGTCGAGCAACAGGTCCTCCGACTCGTCGAGGGTTCGTCCCGTGGCATCGCGCGTGGTCATGCTTCACGGTACGCCTCGACGTGGGGCTCTCGGGCGCGAGCCGCGCGTTACCGTCGCCACACGGCCCTCATGCACGCGGCCATCCGGCGAACGACCGTCGTGCGCCACCACGGTCGATTCTCGCCGTCGAGCCCGCCGGCCGTCTGCCCGTCCGCCCGGCCGCCCGCGATCAGTCGGGCAGGAGCCCGGCGACGAGCGCGTCGATCACCACGTCGGAGCTCGTGTCCGGGTCGACGGGTGTCGTGAGCCGATCGAGCAGGAACCCGTCGATCGCGTAGCGGAACAGCGCGATCTCTCTCCTGCCACCCGGGAGCCCGGCCGCGACGTTGAACGCGAGGTCCGCCTCGAATCCTGCCCTGAGCCAGGGCCCGAACACGGCCTCGAGCTCGGGGCGGCGCCCCGATTCGAGTCGCAGTTCGAACAGCGCGCGCGTCACGTCGGGCTCGGCCATGAGCCGCCGGACGATGTCGCGCAGGTAGTCGGCGAAGAGCGCTCGGCCCGGCGCGCGTTCGCCGCGGCGTTGGAGGTCGTCGGGCGTCGGCGCGAGGCGCGCACCGATGCGGTCGGCGAGGCCGCTCACGAGCGCGTCGCGGCTGCGGAAGTAGTTCGACGCGGTGCCGACCGGCACGCCCGCCTCCTGGTCGATCGCCCGGTGCGTCAGCCCCCGCGATCCCTCGCGCGCGAGGACGACGATGCCCGCATCCGCGAGCGCGTTTCGCCGCGCCTCGTTCTTCGCCACGCACCGAGACTAGCGCAATCACTGCATCTGTCGTACTCTCCCAACCGCTGCACCTGTCGTGAACGGAGTCATCATGCGAGAACTCACCTATTTCGTGGCCGTCGGCCTGGACGGCTTCATCGCCGGGCCGGACCACGAGTTCGATACCTTCCTGGTCGAGGGCGACCACGCCGCGCCCATCTGGGCCCGCTATACGGGCACCGCACCGACGCAGCTCGCCGATGCGGCCGGGCTTACCGTCGAGGGTGGGCCGTTCGACACGGTCCTCATGGGGTGGAACACCTACGCGGTCGGCCTCCCCGCCCTGCCCTCGCCGTATCGTCACCTGCGGCAGATCGTCTTCTCGCATGCACACGAAGCGCCGGACGGGAGCGACGGCGTCGAGCTGACGGATGCGGATCCGGTCGAGACCGTTCGACGACTCAAGCGCGAGCCGGGGCGCGGGATCTGGTTGTGCGGCGGTGGCGCCCTCGCGGCGCAGCTGCGCGGGGAGATCGACCGGCTCGCGCTCAAGATCAATCCGGTGACGTTCGGCAGTGGGGTGCGGCTCTTCGGTGAGCGGCCCTACGAGCCGGTTGGCTGGGTGCGCACGGGCACGCTCGCCTTCGAGTCGGGCGTGATACTCGCGGAATATGCGCGCCGGACTCGGTGACGAGCGCTCGGCGCAGGTGCTCGTCGTCACGCCCGGAGGTGCGGCCGCCCCATTGAGGTGATCGGCAACCACGTGGTGCCATGATCGACCCGGCGAGACGGCGGCCGTCCGTCCTCGCCCCAGGCCCTCAGGAAGGACGCGTGCCGGTGACGCTCAGGAGTTCGAGGCGGATCGCGCGGGTGATCGCGGCGTGTGCCGCTGCGATGGTGCTCGTCGGCTGCAGCTGGCCGGCGGATGCCGTACCCGGTGATGCCACGTCCGACAACGCGACCTCCGACGCGCCTCGTTCGTCGTCCGGGTCCGCGTTCGAGCTGCCACCGACAGAGGGCGTCTTCGACTATCAACTGGGCGGACCGTCCGACATCGTCGCGACCGGGAACGGCGAGCTGCGGCCGGATGTGGTCGTGCGGGACGCCTCGGCGCCGGCCCTACCTGGCGCCTACAGCGTGTGTTACGTGAACGGATTCCAGACGCAGCCCGACGAGGCGTCGGCGTGGCGGGCCGATCGCGCACACCTGCTGTTGACCGATGCCGACGGCGTGCCCGTGCACGATCCGGCCTGGCCGGACGAGGACGTGCTCGACCCGTCGACCGCGTCGCAGCGCGAGGGCATCCTGGCTGTGATCGGGCCCGTCATCGACTCGTGTGCGCGAGCGGGGTACGCGGCGGTCGAGATCGACAACCTGGACACCTGGACGCGATTCGATCGCATCGACCGCGTCGGCGCGCTCGAGCTCGCACGCGCCTACGTCGACCGTGCCCACGCGAACGGCCTCGCGATCGCGCAGAAGAACGCGGCCGAGGTGACCGAGATCGCGCACGACGATCTCGGCTTCGATTTCGCGGTCGTCGAGGAGTGCGGCGCCTACGAGGAATGCGAGCGCTTCACGTCGGTGTATGGCCCCCACGTGCTGCAGATCGAGTACCCGGATTCGCTCGCCGAGGGTGGGACGGACTTCGCGCGCGTGTGCGCGTCGCCGGACCGCGCACCGCTCACGATCCTGCGTGATCGAGACCTCGTCGCGAGCGGCGACGGTGACCACGTGTACGAGCGCTGCGTCTGACCTCTTCGCGGTCGTCGGCGCGGCCCGCGGTCCGCGCGGGGCCGTGATCGCTTGAGACCGGCTCCTCGCCGGGACAGCTGCGTCCACGTCGACTCGGTACGCTCGACACATGCGCACGGACACGGTTCCAGGGGCGGGGTTACTCGGCGAGGACGGGTTCGTCGACGCGTGGGACGGTCGGCGTCTACGCACCATGTCGGCGGGCGAGGGTGACGATCTCGTCGTCCTCGAGGCGGGGCTCGGCACGAGCGGCCTGTACTGGGGGCCGGTGCACGCGCGGCTCGCCCGGCACGCGCGCGTCGTCGCCTACGAGCGCGCCGGCTACGGCGGCAGTTCGCCGGTGCGCGATGCGCCGCGCGACCTTCGCCACCTCGCGCGCGACCTCCGGACCGTCGTCGACGCGTTCCCGCACCGGCGACTCGTGCTCGTCGGGCACAGTTGGGGCGGCCCGATCGTGCGGACACTCGCCGCGCGTCTGCTCGCCGAGGGCAGTGCACCTGCGGGGCTCGTGCTCGTCGACCAGAGCGACGAGCACGCGGCAGAGCTCTACACCTCCCGGCTCGCGCGCTGGTCGGGCGAGGCGCAGGGCGCGATCATGGTGCCCCTCGCCCAAACGGGACTTCTGGGCAGGCTCTCGCGCGTGCCCCTGCGGGGGCTGCCCGAGCCGATCCTCGATGCGACGGTCGCCGCGTCGACGACGGTCGATGCCGCACACGCGATCGCGGCGGAGCACCGTGTGGTCCCGCCCGAGATCACGACGCTGGCCGAGCACCCGCTCGCGCTCGCCGACATGCCGATGCGCGTGTTGTCGGGGCAGCGGCCAGGCCGATTCGACCGCGCGCTGCGGGCGGGCCTCGTGCGGGCACACCACGAGACGGTCGCCGCACACCCGGGCGCCCGGTTCGTGCCTGCCGAACGCTCCGCGCACCTGATCCCCGTGACCGAGCCTGAGCTCATCGCGCGAGAGGCGCTCGACCTGCTCGCCTGATGAGGTCAGAGGCCGGCGCACGGCGACGCCTCGTCGCATCTGCGCCCGGTATTCGGCTTCGGTGCGCGCACCCCGCCTTCAGCACTGTAGTCGGCCTCCGGCCAGACCGTAATCGCGGTGATGAACCACGCTGATTCCTCGACCTCGTACTCCGCGAGCATCCACTGCGGGCCCGGCGGGATGTACTGGTGAGGGACGTCGTTTCCGTCGGCGTCCGTCAGCGAAATACCACCGGTTCCCGAACACAGCCAGACCTCGACGCGACCGAAGCTCGACTCCCGGTTCTCGCGGTCGGGCGATACGACGCTTTCTTGCGGGATGACCCACTGCTCGGCCAGCCCGGGCATGACGAGGCCGCTCGTCGCGAGCCTCCCGGCGTAGTACTCGACGATGACGATTGGGTCTCCCTTCGCGATCGAGTTGAGCATGCTCGTGTCGTCCGGGTGGTTGTTCATCACTTCGGACTGGACGACGTTGAACGCATTGGCGGCGTGGACGGCCCACCAGATCGCCTCCTCCTCGAACGTCGCGGCCTCGGCGACGAGTAGCACGTCGGTGACGGCGGGCGTCTCCCCCATCGTCGGCAACGGATCACTGGGTTGGGTCGTCGTTTCGGCGGCCGATTGCGCGCCATCCGACTCGCCGGCGGCTCACCCTCCCAGCAGCGTCGGTGACGTCAGCGTCACCAAGACAGCGACCGATCTGCGAAGTCCAGCAGGCATTTTGCCCCTCAAATTCGGAGTACTCATCAACGTGATCACGACGCGACCACGCGACGTCCCAGATTTCGGCCGCGTCGCAGCGCCGCCCCTGGCGCAACGTCGCGATCAGGTGTTGACGGATTGCAGTTGCAGGATCTCGACTTCGGTCGAGGACACCGCCGAGGCTGTGAGCGTCCCGGTCTCCCCAGTCGTCCGACTCGTCCACGCAATCGTCCAGTTCGTCGTCGCCGTCACCGCATACATGCCGCCCGGCTGCCCCGCACTCACGTGCGTGTACTTGTGCCCACACGACGGCGACATCCGATTCCCGTACGCCGTCGAATACGGCGTGCCCTGCGCACACGTCACCATCGCCCCATCGCCCATATCCCAGTGCACCGTGCTCACCTGCGCCACGAAATCGATCGTCTGTCCACCAGTCGACCCGGACCACGACGTCGGCCCCCACGACGACGCCGACGGATTCGCAACCCACATCCAAATCGGCAAACCAACATACGACCGCCGATGCCCCCAATCCGGATTCACCTTCGGCGCCATCCCGATCTCGATCGGCGACGGAGCAAAAGCCGCGGAAAGCGCCAACGCCGCCTCACCGGCCGGGATCGGAGGCGGAGGTGCGGGCGCCGGCGCACCACCATCGCTACCATCGGCTCCGCCGCCCGAACCACCGTCGGGCCCATCATCTAGGCCATCGTCAGGATCAGTGGGCGGACGCTCCGTGGAACCGGGTGGTTGACCGTCACAACGGTTGTCCGAACTGACCGAGGAATCACAAGTCCCACAACTGAGTACTTCGCAGTTGCCGCCCGGATAGGACCCATCAGGCAGTGGCCCCCTACCGCGAGACTCATACGATGATTGTTCCTCCGCAAACGCGACGTCACCCACAGGCAAAACAATACCCACGCAAAGCAGTCCAACAATTGAGAGAAGAAGGATTCTTGAACATAAAGTGGGAGAAATCAGCACGAGAAGGCCGCATCTTGAGGAAGCGGATCGATATCGACAATGTACCAAATCGAGCTGGTTGCATCATACTCGGCAAGTAACCACATTGGAGCCGGCGGAATATTCGCATGTTCCAGGGGTTTTCCGTCCGCGTCGGTGAGCGTAACGTCTCCCGACCCATAGCATCCCCACACTTCGACTCGCCCGAACCGTGTCGCACTCGCATCACCGGAGGTCGCGACACTGCTTCTCTCCGCAAGCGCCTCATAGTACGCATTCCCCGACCTGATATTGCCGGTCTCAGCGAGTCTTCCAGCGTAGTAGGAAATCAAGTCCGAAGCGTTCCCCTTAGCGATGAGGGCGAGCTCGGACGTATCGTCGGGGTGGTTGTTCATGACGTCGCCTTCGACCGCAATGTATCCGTATGTCGCACGCACTGCCCAGTCGATGGCCGCGCTCTCCGTAGCGGGAGGCTCCGCAACGAGGGGGAGGTCCTCGACGCCGGGTTTCTCCGGAACCGACGCGGTCTCCTCGGCAACCGTCGACGCGTCGGTTGAAGGCAGCGGCGTCAGGTCCGGTTCTCCGGACGCGCATGCCGAAAGCACTAGCGCAAGCACCGCAGCCGAACCCAAGACGACAATTCGGAGTTTTTGTGTTCGCATTTTCTTTTCCCAACTCATTCCGCTGTACTGGTTTAGCCCGTTGGCCCGTCGATGAGACTTGCCGTTGCCGTTCCGCTGACGGTGAGTGTGCTGATGCCGATCAGGCTGACGAATCTCGTCGCGTAGACCGCCTCGGTCGTGACGGTGATGGTGGCACCGTCCACCGAGACCGTGCCGGTCATGTCGGCGTTCTCGATGTAGTCCTCGGCGACCTGGGTCGCGAGGAGCGCATCGATGCTCAACGCGTGCCCGGCAACCGTCTCGGCCGAGATCGCGTTCGTCGCCGCTCGCGCCGCCGACGAGGCGACGTGCTGCGCATCCGTGGCGAGCTGCACCTTCCCACCACCGTCGACCACGAGCCCCACGACCACGACCAACGTCACGACGGTCAGGATCAGGAACAACTGCACGCTGCCGCGCTCCGGCTGTCGCCGGAGCTGCGAGACTCTCATCATCAAACCGCGCATCAGTTCCGCTCCCTGAACGAGTCGACCGGGCTCAATGCCGTCGCCGTGAACGTTCGCGTCCCGCCGAGGCCGGGCAGGGCGATGTCCGCCAACGCGAGATCGCACGTGACGGTCACCGCGACCGTGCCGGAGACGCCGAGGGGCGACGCGAGCCCCGAGTCGTCGACCTCGACCGTCAACGTCGCGCACAGGTAGCCCGACTCGCTCAGCGTCGTCCGCGCGACCTCGGTCGCCTCGATCTCCGCCTCTGCACTCGTCAACGCGATCGACGCCGCTCGAGACGCCGCACCCGCGGCCGACTGCATGGCCGTCGTCGCGACCTGGATCCGGCCTGCCGCGACGAGCAACAACACGACCGCGATCAGGACCGGCGCGACGATGACGAGCTCGACCGACAACGCACCCCGATCATCCGAAACACCGTGTCGCCACGGCCACCTGCCGGTCACTGCGACCACCGCTCCACGGGCCCCGTGATCGTCCGCGTGACATCCAGCGGCAGGCCCGGAATGAGCATCGGTGCCTGCCCCGTCACGGTCACCGTCACCGACTCCGTGCCCCGATCGACGGTGACCGCGACGTTCTCGAGCCCACCACCGGACGCAGCACCGGCCGCCTGCCCGGCAGCGACACCCTGAGCGGCCGTCCCGTCGAACAGACGCGCCTCCTCATAGGCCGCCTGCGCGCTCGCCTGGGCGATGTTCCCGGCGTGCAGGAACGCGGCCCCGTGCACGATGGCGAAGAACACCAACAGCAACGCCGGAAGGATGATCGCCGCCTCGACGCTCGACGCACCACGTTCCCCGCCGAGTGCCCGGCACCCGACGCCACGATTCCGAACGGACACCACCGCAGTCTCCGTTCACCCGCCGGGCAGCAGCGCGATCTGCCCGTCGACGAACGCCGTGATCGCGGCGATGACGACGCCACCGATGACGAGCGCCCCGACGACGATGAAGATCCACTCCGTCGTCTCGGCACCCGCCTCTCCCTCGTCGCGCAGACGAGCCAGGCGCACTCCGACGCGAGCGGCGGTTGCATTCAGGATCCGGTTCATGAGTACCTCCAGGTGATGTGAACGGGACGGATGGGGACGGACACGGACGACGAGCGGCAGGCCGGAGTCGACCCCTACAGAGAAACGGCCCGAACGAATCGCGAGATCGGACGGCAGCGGCGCGGCGCATCACGATCCCCCCGTCAGGTTCAGGACGAGCGGCGTGAGGATGATCCCGACGAACACGAAGGCGAGGAACGTCAGCGGCACCGACATCCGCTCCGACGCCTGATTCGCCTTCGCGTGCTCGTCGTTGAGCAACTGCACACGCAACGCTCGCCCGCGACCGCGAAGGGTCTCGTACACCGACGCCCCCTCCTCACCGCTCAGCCGCGTGATCTTCGCGATCTCGCTCAGCTCGGGCACGCGGATCTGATCAGAGAGCATGTTGAGCGCATCCCACGGTCTCGTGCCCGCGAGCCGTGCCCGCGTCAGCTCCTCGCGGATGCGCATGAACACCCACGTGTTGCCGACCCGCGACGCGGACTCGAGCGCATGCGTCGCGGAGGACCCCCGGCGCCGTTCGGCGGCGACGAGCTCCAGATACACCGCCACCGCGCGAGCGAACTCCAGTCTGCTCTCGCGCGCCTTCCGCCGGAGTTCCTGGTCGGGCACGAACCAGAGCAACAGCGCGAAGCCGACGCCCACGAGCGAGAAGAGGTACGCGGGCACGTACCCGAGCGTCTGCATGACGAACCCGAGCGTCGAACACCCGACGAAGCCGACGAGCGCGAGCAGCAACTTGTCCCAGTAGAAGCGCGAGGCGTTCATACCGACGAGCGACAGGTCCCGATCGAGATCGCCCCTGATCGCCCATTCGGGCATGTGCGTGCGCAGCCACGCACCGGCACGCTGCGGGCGAGACGTCGGAGCACTCGCCTCGGGCACGGTCGACGTGCCGATGTTCGCGAGCGCGACACGGAGGTCCGGCCGGACGGGAATCAGCCCGACCAGGATGAGCGTCACGCCGATGCCGACGAATGCACCCGGAACGAACGCGAGCATCAGCGCCCCCGCCCCGTCCGCACCGGCGCGGCGGCGGCGCGAGCTCGACCCGCTGCGCCGGGGCACCCTGCCACCCGCCACATCGCCCTCGCCCGCCGCATCGCCCTCATGTGGTGCTCCCGTCCGCCTGCGTCCACGCCCCGTCGAGGAGCCTCGGGCTCGGCTTCGTGACGGTCATGCGCTTGAGCCACAACAGGATGAGTGCATAGAGCACGAGCCACGCGGCCAGCAACACCTGCCCGAACGGTGTCCGGTACGGAGCCATGAACGTCGAGAGGAGCGGCAGACACGCGAGCAGCCCCAACGTCGCGACCGTGATGATCCGCATGTTCTGTCTCGGCTTCGCACGATCCGTCTCCACCTGCCGCCGCACGCGCACCTCCTCGAAAATGATCTGTGCGAGATCGTCGAGTGCCGCGGTCAGCCCGGGGCCCCGCTGCGACTCGTTGAGCAGCAGATGAACGACGACGAGATCGGCCGTTGGATCGGAAAGATCCGCCGCGAACTGCTCCAGTGCGTCCCGCGTGCGCCAGCGAGCGTTCAGCCGGGCGACGAGGGTGTTGACCTCCGGCCGGATCGGCTCCGGAGCGCTCGAGAGACTCGCGATGAGCACGTGCTCGAGGCTCGCGCCGGTCTGCGTGAGCCCCGACAGGTTTCGCGTCCACGACTCGAGGGCGTCGAGTCGGTCGAGCTGCACACGGTTCTCGCCGCTCGAGAGCACGTAGGGCAGGCCGAGCGCGACGATCGGAGCGGCGAAGACGAGCACGACCCAACCGGTCAGCATCCACCCGACGACGCCGAGGACGAGCCCCACGGCAGCCCATCGCCACTGGCGTCGCGTAAGGATCGCGCGCCGATGGTTCACCCACCGTGCGAAACCGCTCGGTGGACGAGCCGCGCGTCCCTCGGACACGGGCAGGAATCCGACGACGGCGACGACGACGCCCAGCACCGCAACGGTCACGAGCATGCCGATCAGGGCACTCATGCGAATCCTCCTCGATCGCCCCGCAGGTCGCGATCGTCGAAACCCACCTCACGCAGCCGCCCGAGCAGCGCGCCCGTCGGCAGATGACGCGCGCCGAGTCGCTCCTCGCCGTCGATCGCGAACACGTCCATCGCGACGGGGCGCGTCGTGCCGTCCGGCGCCGACTCGCCCGGCTGCACCTGCGAGATGTGCGTGACCACACGCCGCACCTGTCCCCCGCGACGGACGCGCCGGATCTGCACGATGAGACCGATGTGTTGTGTGATCTGCCGATACGCATACGCGTCGCTCGTGCCGAGGTTCTTGAGGGTGAGGCTCGCGAGTCGCTCGATCGTGTCGGTCGGGCTCGATGCGTGAATGGTCGAGAGCGAGCCGACGCCGGCCTGCATCGCCTGGAACATCGCATCCACCTCGCCGCCACGCACCTCGCCCACGATGATGCGCTCGGCATTGAGCCGCAGTGCCTTCTCGAGCAACTGCACGAGCCCGACCTCACCGGCCCCCGCCGCGCCCGCCTCCCCCTGCCCCGGCCGATACTGCAGTGCCGTGACGATGCGGTGCCGCTCCCCCATGCGATCGAGGTGCAGCTCGCGCTCCTTCTCGATCGTCACGATCTCTTCGAACGGATCGATCTCGTTCGCGAGTGCGCGCACAAACGTGGTCTTCCCCGCACTCGGCGCGCCCGCCACGACGACGCTGACCCCCGCCTTCACCGCTGCGCTCAGGAACGCCGCGGCAGGTGGGGTGAGCGTGCCGTACCCGATGAGATCGGCGAGCGAGATGTCGACGAAACGGTGGATGCGGATGACGACCTTCGGCCGTGGCGAGATCGGCGGATGCACGGCCGCGAGCCGCGCGCCGCCCGGCAGATCCATGTCGAGGTCGGGGCTCGCGGCCGTGAAGCTGCGCCCCTCCTCGCCCCCGCGCTGCGCGAGGAAGGCGATGTCGGCGACGAGCTGCTCGTCGCTGTCGGCGACGGCTGGCGCCTTCCGTTTGCTGCCGTCGGCGTAGCTCACGTACACGTTGTCGTGGCCGAAGATGTCGATGTTCTCGACGCCGGGCTCGTCCACGAGCGGCTGCAGGCGTCCGAGCTTGAACAGCGCGTCGAACACGGCCCTCGACACCCGGTGCTGCATCTCCTGCGACCAGGTGGCGTCCCGTCCCCCACCACGCAATTGCGAGGCCGCCTCCTCGCGCACGACCTCGGCGATGTGGCTCTGCGCCATGGCTCGCCGATCCTGCTCCGACATACTCGGTTTCGCCTCGATCTGTCGCGTCAACAGGTCGGACACCGCGTGCCGCAGACGCGCCACGACCTCCCAGTCAAGCTCGCCCACGAGCGCGCCGGCCGTCGACTGCGGTACCCGCCCGCGCGCGTCGCCACGGTGTTCGGGACGGTGTGCCGACGATCGCGCCTCGTCGCGCCCCGTTCCCCGCCCCTCGTGCACGAACTGTCGGAACGAGCCTGCCGGATCCGGCGGACCGTTCGCCCGCGCGGCCCGCTCGGCCTCGCGCTGCCCCAACAGCGGGGTGTCGGCGAGGCTCGGCGGCAGGTCGGCCGGATCGATGCGGCTCATCGTCGACTCGCCTCCGCCGGCCCCCGCAGGCGCGCACGCTGCTCGTCGAGCAGCCCGGCGAGCGACGCGACGATGCTCGGGACCGCTCGCTCGAAGGTGGTGCGTCCGCGTCCCGTCGGCGCGCCGAGGGAGTACGCGGCCGCCGCGTCGGGCGCCCATGGCAGTGTTCCGAGCACCCGTGGCCCCGTGGCCCGCTGCACCTCCGTGGCCGAGTAGTTCTCGCGGGCGCGCTCGATGAGCAGGGTGACGAGCACATCCGGCTTCCCGACGAGGTCGAGACGCGAACGCACCGATTCGAGCGCCGAGCTGTGACTGTTGACGCGGTCCACGACCGCCGCGACGTCCGGCAGCGTGGCACCGCACGTGAGCACCACCGCGTCCGCCGTCTCGACGAGGGGCATCCGTGGATCGTTGAGGGTGATCCTGCCGAGGTCGACGAAGGCGTCCGTGCCGGAGGCCTCGAGCGACACGAGCACCTGCCCGAGGGTCGACCAGAAGCCACCAGCACCCGCCGCGGCCCCGAGCGTCGTGAACCCCGGGACGACACGCTGCGCGTCGGGTTCCGGCCCGAGCGGAACGGACTGTTCCCACAGCATGTGCGGTGCGAGGCGCCCCTCGAGCTCCGCCATCGCGAGCACGGCGAGCCCGACGGTGTGGTCGCGGCTCCCCCGGAAGCGACCCGCGAGCACGCTGCTCGTCGAGGAGAGGTCGGCCTCGACCACGATCGCCGGACGAGGCCAGGAGAGTGCGAGCGCGAGCACGCTCGTGGTCGTGCCCGGGCTGTGCCCGAGACTCCCGAACGCCACAACCGACATCGCTATCGACCTCCCGACGGATCGAGAACGAGCGAGACACGTCCCGTGGCCGCCCATGCGGCGAGGGTCGTGGCCTGCTCGGCAGGGACGACCACGTCGACGAGCGTGAGGCCGCCCTCGACGTCCGACTTCACCGCGTGGACCGTCGCAGGCATCGTCGGCGGCTCACCGACCGGCGCCTCCCCCTGGGCGATCGGCGTGAAGACGGCCAGAACCGTATCGCCCGCGACGAGTGGCGCCGACGGCTTCTGCGTCGGACCGACCGGGATCCCGACGACGTGCAAGCCTGGTTCGACCGTCACCTCGGCGGCCACGTTGGCGGTCGTGACGAGCGACCCCGCCGGCAGGTCCACCGCCGCGACCTGCCCGACCAGCGAGTCGAGCGCTGCGACGGGGACGGCGTTCGTGACCTGCCCGTTCGAGATGAGGATGGCGGAGAAGTCGCTCGCCTCCAGGTGCTCACCACGAGCGACGTCGGTGTTCGTCGTCAGCACCGAGACGAGTTGACTCGTCTGCGTCGCAACGACGTAGGACGCGAGTCCCGCGACGATCGCGAGCGCGACGCCGAGCGCGATGAGCATCGGGCGTCGCCGCGCTCGGACCCCCGTCGCTCCGCGCCCACCGCTCGTCTCGCCGCGCCCCTCCCGCGTTCGTTCGGCACGGGTTGCCCCGCTGTCGCCACCCCGCATGTCCCCCACCCTTCGGTTCCGTAGGCGGCTCCTCGCCCACGATTCGGCCCAACACCGTGCGCGCGCCGCCTCGTGGCGCCCGCTCCGTTCTGTTCGTCGACGACGGATGCACCACCGCGGACGGGAACGGCCGACGCCGACGGCGCATCGTGATCTCGTGGTGCACGGGTCGTCGAGCGCACCGGACTCCGGCCGCTCGAGCGCACGCTCGCTTCCGGATGTGCGGTGCGGTGACCGCGCCGCCGTCGTCCTTCGTGACCTGACCGCTCGATTCGTTCCCCCGAAGCCGAAACGGCTCCTCGAACGGGCGGTGTGGTGGGTTCCTTCGCCGGTGGAGCGGCTCCGATGTCGCTGGAGTGGCGAATCCTCGTCGGGCGTGGTTCGTGACGGCCATCGTTGCATCGCGCGACCCGCGTTGGCCAGGCTTCTGAGCATTCACCATGAAACACGGGGCAACGATTCGCGGCTCGAACACCATGGATCCCCTCCACCTCAAGCAACTCCGGTTGACAAATCCGCTGTGCGCAACCTAGGTTGACAACATGGAATCGCCGCAGATCACCACGGTCGCCGCCGACACGAGCGATCCACGAGCGGGCCTTCGTGCCATCGCATCACTGCGCACGCTCACCGAGCGACTCGAGCTCGCACAGGTCGAGGCCGCACTGCGGGCCGGCCTGAGCTGGCAGGACATCGCGGCGTCGCTCGGGGTCACCCGCCAGGCGGTGCACAAGAAGTACGCGAAACGGATCGACCCCACGATCCCCGTCCCACGGAGGAACAGTTGAGCAAGCTCACCACCGTCGCGACGACGTCGCACACCCTGTCGGTCGCCGCCATGGAGGAGGCCTCGCGCCTCGGTGAGCCGACGGCCGACATCGAGCACCTCCTGCTCGCCCTCACGATCAACGAACAGCTCGCCGGGCAACTCCTGCGGGCGAACGGCGTCACGATCGACGCGACCCGCAACTCGATTGCAGCACAGCGCGCAGAACAACTCGCGACCCTCGGCGTCGATGCGGAGCTGCCACCACCAGGACGGATCACGTTCCACGATACGACACGGGCGGAGTGGAGCGAACGCGCGATCGCGATCATCCGACGCGCGAGCGACGGCGATCGGCGCGGCGACGCCGCCGCCGTGCTGCGCGAGCTCCTGGGCGAACCGAGCGGACTCGTCGACGCCGTCCTGCGCAGACTCGGCACGAGCGCCGACGGAATCCGGGACCGCCTCGCCCTCGCCGAGACGATGCCCACACCCACCGCCAACCGCCCGCGCGACACCCTGACCGGCCGCGCCGAGGCCTTCGCACCCGCGTCCCCCGACGAGGTCTGGGCACTCCTGACCACGCCCGAGCGGATGCCCGAGTGGGACCCACTGACGGGCACCGTCGACGATGCCCCCGAGACCGTGACCCACGGCGCGACGTGGACGACGCGGGCGCGACGAACGCGACCCGACGGGCGAGCCGCCCGCGTACCCGACGGCACCGAGACCGGCGTCACGAGGGTGGACGAGCTGACCGAGCCGCACCGCCTCACGCTCGCGACCTCCTGGCCCGACGCGCCGACGACCAACGCGCGCCGCCTCACGGTCGAACTCGAACCCGCGGCGGGTGGCACGCACCTGCGCCTCACGCTCAGTTGGGTGCGCTCGACGACGCGCCGCCGATCACCGAAACGGCTTCTCGCACCGATCATGCGACCCCTGCAGCGATACGCCGTCTGGCTCTCGCTCCACCAGGTCGGTACCGGTATCGGGCGTGCCTTCCGCTGATCAGCCGACCGGTGCCCGCACGCGACGCACAGCGGCACACCGAACCACGACGACGACCGATCTCGTATCGTGCCCGCCATGACCGGTAGTCGCAGCATCACCGAAACGCTCGAACGCAGCTCGGCCCCCTGGCAGCCCCATCTCGTCGCCCAGGTCAACTCGACCGACGTGAAACTCGTGAACCTGCTCGGCGAGTTCGTGTGGCATACACATCCCGAGAGCGACGAACTGTTCCTCGTGCTGCACGGACACCTCACGATCGAGCTGCGCGACGGCAACGTCGAACTCGGCCCGAACGAGCTGTTCGTCGTCCCGCGGGGCATCGAGCACCGCCCGCGGGCCGATGCCGAGGTGCACGCGCTCCTCGTCGAAGCTGCGGGCACCGTCAACACCGGCGACGCCGGTGGCGACCTGACCGCCGAGCTCCATGACGCGCGATCCGCCTGATGGGCCCGGAACAGCTCTCCCTCACCGCTCGCCGAACGTGCGGGTCAGGCGTCCGGATGCCCCCGCCGTCACACGCGTCCGCTCACGCCCATCCGTGCACGACAACCTTGCCGAGCGTGCGTCCGCGCTCCACGAGCTCGTGCGCCTCGCGCAGCGTCTCGGGTGAGATCGGCGTGAGCGCGGTCGTCACGACCGGGCGAACACGTCCCTCGTCGACGAGGTCGGCGACCCGGTTCAGCAGCGCGCCCTGCTCGCCGAGGTCGGGCGTGCCGAACAGCGCACGCGTGAACATGAGCTCCCAGTGCCAGGCGACGCTGCGCTCCTTGAGCGGTTCCACGTCGCGCGGCCCGTCGTCGATCGCGACGATGTGCCCGAACGGCCGCACGATCCGCGCGTAGCTCGGGATCTGCCCCTCGGAGTGCGCGGTGAACACGGCGTCGACCCCCTCGGGCGCGAGCGCCGTCACCTGCGCGACGAGGTCGTCGTGGTGGTCGACGACGTGCTCGGCACCGAGCGCACGCACCCACGCCGAGCGCTCCGGCCCGGATGCCGTCGCGATGACGGTCACGCCCGGGAGCAGCGCCTCCGCGAGCTGCACAACGGCCGAGCCGACGCCGCCCGTCGCACCCACGACGAGGAGCGTTCCCGTGTCGTGCTCCGTGAGCGCGAGGCGGTCGAAGAGCGACTCCCACGCAGTGATCGCGGTGAGCGGGAGCGATGCCGCGTCGGCGAACGAGAGCGATGCTGGCTTGCGGCCCGTGATGCGCTCGTCGACGAGCACGAGCCGCTGATCACTGCCCGGCCGGGCGATGCTGCCCGCCGCGATGACCTCGTCGCCCGGCGCGAACAGCGTCACCTCCGCTCCGACGGCACGCACCACACCGGCGAGGTCGAAGCCGAGCACGCGGAACCCGTCCGCGGGGGCCGCGGCCCGCAGCTTCACGTCGACGGGATTCACCGAGACGGCCTCGACCTCGACGACCAGGTCGTGCGGGCCCGGTTCGGGCACCTCGACCTCGCGCGCGACGAAGGCGTTCGGGTCGGTGGCGGGCAGGTTGTTCTCGTATCCGATCGCGACTGGGCTCATACCCCGATCATCGTCCCGTCCGCCCGGTTACCGTCAAGGGCCTCTGGTCACCACGAGATACCATCGGCCCGTGATCCGCCCGACCGACACCACTCCGCACGACGATCGCGACGCCGAGCGCTGCCCGTGCCGGCCCGTGCTCGACGTGCTGTCCGATCGCTGGAGCGCGCTCGTGCTCGAGACGCTCGCCGACGGCCCGCTGCGCACGGGCGAGCTCCGGCGACGGCTCGACGGCGTGAGCGCGAAGGTGCTCTCGGCGACCCTCAAGCGCCTCGTCGCACACGTACTCGTCGAGCGCACCGTGCTGCCGGACGTGCCCGCGCACGTCGAGTACGCGCTCACCGTTCTCGGCACGAGCGCCCTCGAGCCGCTGCACGCCGTGCGCGTCTGGGCCGAAGCCCACGGCGTCCCCACCTCGAGCAGCACCGGGACCGCGCCGACGCACTGATGCCGAGCGCACCGCCGGCGGGACCGTCCCGCCGACATCGAGCGCACCGACGACGACTCCGTCCCGCCCGCCGCAGCGGTGCGGTCAGCGGAGCGCGAGCACCTGCTCGGCGAGGAGGCCGACGCCGATGAGTGTCATGACGACGCCCGACACGCGCGTGACGACGAGGCTCACGCGTGGTCGCGCCGCGAGCACCCGTCGCGCGAGGAGCGCCACGGCGCCGTACACGACCACGCAATTGCCCACGTGGAGCCCGCCGAGCACGAGCATCTGCACGGGTGACGGCCAGCCCGCGGGGCTCACGAACTGCGGCAGGAGGGCGACGAGCAACAGCATGCCCTTCGGGTTGATGCCGCTCACACCGGCTCCGCGGAGGAATTGCCCCGAGACGCCGTCCCCGAGCGGCCCGTCGCTCGCACCCACCGCCCTCGGTGCGCTCGCGAGCGTCGAGATGCCGAGGAAAAGGAGGTACGCGGCACCGGCCACGGTGAGGACGGTCAGCACGATCGGATAGCTCGTGACGAGGACCCCCAGCCCGACGGCGACGACCCCGACGAGGCCGATGTAGCCGACGACGATGCCGGAGAGCGCGGGGACGACGGAGCGGGCACGGATACCGGCCGCGATCGCGTACGCCCAGTCGGCGCCCGGTGTGCACGCGAGGAGCGCGGCGATCGCCCAGAACTGGCCCACGAGTGCGACGTCCATGCCCGCACCTCCGTCCTCGTTCGTCACGAAGAGGCTACGAAGATTCGAGTGAAATGTGCTTCGTTCCTGCGTCACAACCCGCCGTCACGGTGGGAGGATTCTCGATATGGACGCACTGAACCAGCAGATCCTTTCACTCCTTCAGGAGGACGGACGGATGAGCACGACGGATCTGGCCGCCCGCGTCGGCCTGAGTCTTTCGTCGTGCCACCGGCGCGTGAAAGAGCTCGAGACGAGCGGCGCGATCGAGGGCTACCGCGCGATCGTCTCCCCCGACCGGCTCGGGCTCACGTTCGAGGCGATCGTGTTCGTCACGATGAACGTGACCGACCGGCCGACGGTCGCCGCGTTCGAGGACGCCGTCGCCGACGAACCGAGCATCGTCACCGCCCAGCGGCTGTTCGGCGAACCCGACTACCTCCTGCGCGTGCTCGCACCCGACCTCGCCGGCTACCAGGAGCTGTACGACACGCGCCTCGCCGTGCTGCCCGGCGTCCAGCGGCTCACCTCGACGATGGTCATGAAGCGGATCGGCGCGGAACATCTTGTCCCGGTCCCCTGAGCAACTCGATCATCAGGACGTGGGCGGTGTCGCCGCGACGGCGCCGCCCGCGAACGACGATCACGCCGGCGTCATCAGCCCGGACGTCGTGATCTTCCAATCGGGGAAGACACTCGAGAGCGCCCCCTCGCTGAGCCCGAGCGTCGACATGACGACTTCGCCGAGGAAGTTCCGGAAATCGTTGTTCCCCGGCAGATCGCCCTCTTTCAGGTCGGCCTCCGTCAGGCCGTTCCATGTGCCGTAGACCCCACCGCGCACCCCTGCGCCCATCACCATCGCGAGACCACCGTGACCGTGATCGGTGCCACCCGAGCCGTTCTGCTCGAACCGTCGCCCGAACTCGCTCATGAGCACGACCGTCGTGGAGTCCGCCTTGGGGCCCAGGTCGGTGAAGAAGGCGGCGAGACCGTCGCCGACCCCCTGCAGCGCCTCGCGCATGTCCCCCGTGTCGACGGTACCGATGCCCGTGTGCATGTCCCACCCACCGACATCGACGGTCGCGACGCGCACCCCGACGTCCGAGCGGATGAGACCCGACAGGTTGCGCAGATCCGCGCTGAATCCACCCTCCGGGTACGCGCTCTCGGCACTCACCGCCGAGGTCAGCGACGCGACCTGGGCGTGCGCGTCGAGCGCGATGCCGGCCTGCACGGTGAACGGATGATCGATGCCCGTGTAGAGCGCGTTGATCGCGTCGGCGTTGTAGGCATTGCCGTGGATGTTGAACGACTCGGCCGTCCGGCCGACGAGCGAGTTCGAGGTACCCGTCAGCGACCTTGTGAGGTTGCTCGTCACCGACATCGAGCGGAACGTCGTGCCGGCCCCCGTCTGCTCGAGCACGCGATCGAGCCAACCGCTCGACCCTCCGCTCGAGCTCCCGCCACGCTCGAGCATGTCCTGCGCCTGGAAGTGGCTCCGGCTGAGCTCCGGTGTCGCGACATCCGGCATCGCCGCGACCTTTCCGGCCCGCATCATCGGCTCGAGCGCCGAGAGTGCCGGGTGCAGGCCGAAGTTCCGATCGAATTGCAGCAGGCTCCCCGCGCGAATCGCGATGTCCGGTCGAGCGGTCAGCAGGTTCGGATCATCGGCGGGGACGAGAACGGACAGGCCGTCGAGCCCGCCCCGGAGGAAGACGACGACGAGCGTGCGTCCGTTCGAGACGCCACCGGTCGCAGCGTTCGCCGCATATGACACACGCGACGTGACGAGCTGCGAACCGAGCGCGGCGACGCCGAGCCCACCCGCGAGGAAACTCCTGCGGGTGAAACCCTTCGACCAGCGCTCGCCGCGGCCTTCCTCGTCCCGCTGCACCGCCCCCGCAATGGCCCGCAGCCTGGCCTCCTCCTCGTTCCGCCCGAGGCGCCGCCAATCGGTGCAGTCGGGATGGATCGCGAATGGGTGGTGATCGAGCATGTCGACCTTTCTCAGCGCACGCTGAACTGGACGGAATGGAAGAAGAGGGCCGTGATCTCGGGCCCGACTCGGCCCGACAAATCTGCCGGAACGGTGGAGCCGACCGGCAGTTGGTGGAGCACGCGCGCGGCGTCCAGGATCTGTTGATTCGCCGGCTCGCCGATCGCGAACCGGCACATGGCGTCCACCCAGGCGTCGACGGTCTGGCCGGGTGCGGGCGTGAAGATCGCGGTGAACTCACTGCTCGGGAGGAGGTGCTCGCGGTGTGAGCCGACCAGCCGGAAGTGCTCGTTCCATCGCTGCACGAGCTGGCTCGCCGACATCCACGCACTCCACACGTCGGGATACCCGTTTGGTGGCCCCCAGCTCAACGGACGGTGACCGAGCAGACCGAGGAACCCGACCATCTCGAGCGTGCCGTCACGCTTCGCCGAATCGGCCCCGATCGCGCGGATCGTCCCGACGACATCTTCCAACGGGCGTCGGATCTTCGATCCCGCGGTGTGCCAGAAGTCGTCCGAGCGGAAGATCTCGACGAGCACGGCACGGATGTCGGTGTCGTTGTCGAGGTACGTCTGCGCGAGACGCTCGACGAGTGCGGGATCCGGGTAGTCCGACACGAAGCGCACCGCGAGCTTGCGAGCCACGGTCCGTGCGGTGGCGGGATGGGTCGCCAGATAGTTCAGGAACTCGTCACCGAGGGCCATGCCACCCTCGGTGGTCGCGTTGTCGGACGCGAAGTCCATGACACGCACGGCGCCGGTCACGTGGTGTTTCGGTTCGTACGCGAACAGCCCGTCGGATCCGGCACGGCGGCCCGAGAGGATCTTCGCCGATGCCTTCACGTCGTCTTCCGAGTACCCCGAACCGACACCGACCGTATGGAGTTCGAGAAGCTCTCGGCCGTAGTTCTCGTTGATCTCACCGTCCACCGAATCGGTGTTGTTGAGGTACTTCATCATGTACGGATGGCGCGCGGACGCGAGGAGCATGTCCCTGAACCTGCCCAGCGCGTGCGGGCGAATGACCGCGTTCCCGTAGTCATTGCCCTGTCCGACACCGAGGTCGGTTCCCCTGATGCAGTAGAGGTGGTTCTCGAAGACGTCGACGACGTTCTCGTAGATCTGACGTTTTCCGTAGATCTGCCGGGCGAGCGTCGCGTTGATGTAGGCCGGGTACGTCTCGTTCCGGTCGACGCCCGCGGCCTCGGCACTATTGATCTCGACCTTCGCGAACGGGAACCACGAAAGTGCAGTGGCCTCGAACGGGTCGACGTAGGCAGGGTCGAGCTGTTGCGTCAGCCACGCGTCGAGCCCCATCTGCTCGACCTCACGCTCCGCGATGGCTCCGATGCCGTACCCGGCACGCTTCAGCAGGTGATGCCGCGCTTCGGGCGAATCGGCGACGGGAACCGACATCGGGCCATTCGTGCGGCCGGCGGGAAGGCCCGGGTCATACTCCTTCGGCCGATCGATCTCCGCGACGCCCTGCCCATGGGACTCGTCGCGGTCCGACGCCTCGGCGATCTGGCCGGGAACGACAGGTGCACCGCCGCCGGATGGCCCCATGGTGGCCCCGGGGGGAGCCACGGGCGCGGGCCCGGCGCCCATCTCGCCACCGCCCACGGCGTTCGAGTCCGTGCCGTTCGTTTCACCGGAACCCCCCTGCTGACCGTGCGTGGGGCTTCCCGCCATGGCCGCCAGTCGGCTCCCGACAGCGAGCGCGCCCGCCCCGAGCGCCGCGACCCCGGCGGCGACGAGCAATCGCCGCCCGCGTGCTGGGCCCGGCTCCGAACCACCGGGAGACGAAAGCACATCCGTCGCTGACGCCGTGGCGGCGACGTTCCGCGGCGCGCGCATGGATCGGCGAGTGGGCAGCCCCTCGCCGTCGGCCTCGGAGGGACCGGTGGAGTTGTCGGCTGCATCCATTCTCGATTGTTCTCCATGCTGTTCAGACGATGGTTGCGTCGGAGCCGGGAGGGCCCGCGGCGCGGCCCGAGGAACATAACAGCGAGATCAACGTCATCTGGATGGGTAGTCATGCCCATATCAATGTCGAACCGTGTCGCAGCCTGCACAACCTCAGCGAAAGCCGCAGGTCACCCGCGTGTCCGGGAACTCGGACGCGTCAGTCGAGTCCGCGTCCCCCGTTCCTGCATCACACGGAGCACTCAGGAACCGCGCGAGTATCGATGCAACAGCACGCGCCGCGTCCTCCACGGTGGGCTCTGCGAAAAGGCACGAGGTCCGCCCGCGGTCGTGAGCGTCCGGTCAGGGAAGTTGCCTACACGCTCGCGGGCGCTGCGGCCAAGCCACGGGAGTGGCGAGGAGCAGGAGTCGAATCTCGCGGAGGAGTCACACCTCGAGTCCGCTGCCCACACCGGGCGTGCCCCGTCCCAAGATCCGATCGCCCGTGCATCGACGGGGGACGTCCGTGCCCTGATCTGGACGACCGCAGAGAACGGTGGTGCTCAAACGGAGGCTGGCAGCCGGGACGCCCTGTTCGGCCGCTCGCTCCCGCGTCCCCGACGAGACGTCACGGCCCGGATGACGGTGACCTCGGACTGGACGACCGGAGCACCGACTCCCGACGGACCACGGCTGTGAGCGGCCTGCCGCTGCGCAAGTCGTCCGGTTCCGTCGCGTGCGACGCACTCCACGCACGCGACGCAGCCCGCCCACCAGCCCTGACCTGCCCCGCACGACAACGCCCTGCTCAGCAGCCCCGGAGGCTGATCGACGTACGGCTTGCCGGAGGGGACGAGCGATCAGTTCGGCCGCGGGGTGCGGACGATCTGCGCCTCGCCGCCGCCGACGTGCATGACCCCGGTCCCGTGGACGATTCTCGACGACGCACGCGAACGAGGGATCGTCGTGCCGATCAGCTCGGCGTCGAACACGTTCGCGGGCGAGAGCAGCACACCACGACGATTGCGCTTGACGTCGAGATTCCACGCGCGCCCGAGTCCCGATCCGATCGTCTCGGTCTCCCCGGCGACGAGGAGCGCCCGGTCGGCCGCCTTGCCGGCTCGGACGAGGTGCAGGAGGAACTCGGCCACCGTGCCGTCGCGGAACAGATCGCCGTCGTCGACGACGAGCACGACAGGATCGTCGCCGGGAGCGATGTGTTCGCTCAGCTCCTTCCCCTCGATGCGCGGATCGGTGAGGACGGCGCGCACACCGTCCACGCCGTCCAGCTCGGTGAGCGGCGAGGGCTTCGGCGCGAGGATGACGACCTCCGTGCCGCGCGCGAGCAGGCTCCGGGTCATGGTCGACAGGAGCGAGCTCCGCCCCGAACTCCGCGGCCCCGCGACCAGGAACGTATTGACCTCGGAGAGGTCGGCACCCAGTTGACGTGCATCGTCGCCCCCGACACCGACCGTCGCGAACAGCGCATGCTCGTGCTCGACCGGGCTCGCCATCATGTCGTCGAAGCCGATCACGGCCGGAAGCTCGCGCAACACCGACACCGGAACGATCGGACGAGGGAAGCGTCCCCGCGCCTCCTCGGCGATACGCCGGATCACCGCGGCCTGACCGGCACCCGTCAGATCCGTGTCGAGGACGGCGATCTGCATCTCCTCGACCTCACGATCGGCCCAGAACAGCCGCCCGGGGACGACGTTCGTCGGGATGTCCTTCGGACGGAACCCGACGTAGCCGTAGTCCTGCGAGTCGTCGAACCTCAGTGCTCCGCGCTGTCGCGAGTACTGCGCGAGGCGCGAGTTCAGGAGCGTCCGGTCGCCCGACGCGATGACGTGGATGCCCACCGAGGGGCCCTCGCGGAGCAGGCGCATCACGATGTCGGTCAATCGACCGCCGTCCTGCTCCGCGAACAGGTCCTGAAAGTTCTCCCACCGGTCGAGCAGGAACAGGAAGTGGGGTAGCCGTCCGCGCCCCTCCGCGACGGCACGCTGCTCGGCGATACCCGACGCGTTCGCGGCCGCGAGAATGCCACCGCGGCGATCGACCTCGTCCGAGAGGCGGGACAGGATCCGCGTGAGGCGATCCTGCTGCGAGCTCGTCGCGATGCCACCGCAGTGCGGCAGCTCGTTCAGTGCGACGAGTCCGCCGCTCCCGCAGTCCGCACCGTAGATCTGCACGTCGGCCGGTGAGTGCGCCCGGGCCGCGGCGGCCGCGAAGGTCCGAAGCGCCTGCGTGCGGCCGGATCCCGGTGAGCCGGCAAGGAAGAGGTGCGACATGGTATCGAGATCGAACATCTCGGGAATCTGCTGTTGGCTGCGCGGACGGTCGACGAGTCCCCACGCGAACGGCACGGCCGTCCCCTCGACCGGCTCCGGCGCCGAACCGAGTTCGTCGAGCAGGATGACGTCGCCGAGCGGCGCGAGCCACGGCGACTCCGGCGCATCGATCTCTGCACGACGCGCTGCATCGGTGACGGCGCGTACGAGCAGATCGAGATCGGTCGAATCGGACTCCCCCGTGGGGGCACCCGCCGTGTGCTCCGGGAACGGCCGCCGGAACGACGCCGGCGCGATCCGTCGCACCGACGGTACGGGGATCTCCCGCTCGACCTCGTCCGAGATCGGGTGCCTGCCCCCGATCCGGCTCGACTGGAAGGGAACGACGGTCGCCTGTCCGAGCCGCGCGTAGGCACGACCGGGCGTCGACTTGCTGATCTCGACGGCGTCCTTGACGTCGATGACGTCCTGGCTCTCGGTGACGTCCGTCACACGGAGCGCGATCCGAAGGTTCGTGTTCGCCCGGATGTCGGCGGACACGACACCGGCCGGACGCTGTGTCGCGAGGATGAGGTGCACCCCGAGGGAACGGCCGCGCTGGGCGATGTTCACGAGTCCGGTGATGAAGTCCGGCAGCTCTCGGGCGAGCGTCGCGAACTCGTCGATCACGATCACGAGGCGAGGCAACGACGGGAGCGATCGGCCGTCCGCCTCACGCTGATAGTCTTCGATGTCCTTCGCGCCGATGCTTCCGAGCAGGTGCTCACGACGGGTCAACTCCGCGTGCAGCGAGGTGAGGGCTCGCTCCACGAGGTGCGGATCGAGATCGGTCACGTAGCCGACCGTGTGCGGCAACGAGGAACAGGCGGCGAACGCCGCACCGCCCTTGTAGTCGACGAGGACGAAGGTCATCTCGTCGGGCCGATTCGCCGTCGCACCCGACGCGACGATGGTCTGCAGCAGCTCCGATTTCCCGGACCCCGTCGTCCCCGCGACGAGACCGTGCGGGCCGTCGCTCACGAGATCGACGACGAACGGGCCGTCGAAACTCTCACCGATCACGAGTCGCGTCGTCCTGCCCGTGTGGGACCACCTCGCCGCGATCTCGTCCCCCTCGGGCTCGGGCAGCCCGAGCATCTCGAGGAGTCGGCTGGAGGCGGGGATCTCGGCGCCGTCGCTGGAGCGACTGATGTCCCTCAGCGGGTACAGGCCTCGGGGCACGATGTCGTACCACTCCTGCGACACGGCGTCGGGGGTCGCTTCCACGGGATCCGCCGCGCCCTCCTTCACGCGAAGACGGCCGTGCAGGCCCTCGCTCACGACGGTGACGCACTCCTCGGGCAGTTGCTGCACGCTCGAGTCGGCGCAGACGAGGTGGATGCCCACCGAGGGGCCGTCGCGCAGCAGCGGCACGACGCCGGGGAGGGCCCGCAGCGCGCGCGCCCCGTCGAGCACGACGACCACGGCGGGATGATCCTCGACACCTGCTCCCGCCGCGAGTGACGCGGCACGCTGTGCGAGCAACATCGTGAGTTCGGCGACGAGCGGTGCGACCTCGTCACCACCGAGAGCGATCCGGGTGATCGGCCCGGGGGCACCGGCGCGGTCCACGTGCGGCAGCCAGCGCGCCCAGTCCCATCGGTGTGACTCCCTCGTGGACGACAGCAGATACACCGCCACATTGGCCGGCAGGTGCAGCGCGGCGACCTGTCCGACCATCCAGTCGAGCAGTGCGCGCAGCTCCTCCGGATCCTTCGACGCGACGCCGACGACGCCGGCCTCCGTGATCCCGATCGTGACGGGAACGGAACGGAGCATGCGTGCCTCCGTGCGGCGGAACTCGAACTCCTCGTCGTCGCTCACCTCGACGCTGCTCGGGAGGTCGCCGACTCCGACGCGCACGCGCAGGAACGTCGAGGAACCGGGACGTCGCTCCCACAGCTTCCGGGTGGTGTGACCCACCGCCTGCAGGAGATCGGACGGGCTCGGTGCGTCGTCCCGGCGCGTGGCCGTCTCGGCCGCGACGGCGTGGGCGACCGCGACGTCGAGGGCCGCGAGTTCCCGCTTGTAGTCGGCCATCTTCTGCCGATACGTCTTCACGCCGTCACGCCGCTGGGTCAACCAGTTGCCGAGCATCACGATGGGTGACAGGAGCGCGAACATGAGGAAGTAGGGGCGCTGGAAGATGATGGCCATCGCGAGCCCACTGATGAGGGGCATGATCGCGTACAGCAGCATCACGTTGACCCGCCGGTTGCGCTCCGGCGGCTTGGGGATCCGGAATTGCTTACGAGCCGGTTTCCGCGGCGAGGCCGGCGGTCGGTTGAAGTCGAGGGTCGCGGCACCCGCCGTACGGACCAGCCGTCCGGCGCTCACGGCGACCGGGCGCAGCATGAGCGACGAATCACCGATCCGCAGGTACTGTTCCGGGAGCCACGTGACGGGCGCGTCCAGCACCGGCTCCGATTCGAGGTCGATGGGCAGGTGCCTGCTGGGCTCGACGCCGTGCGAGAGCGCCACCTGCACACGGCCGTCGAAGGCGACGTCGACGACCACGAGCGGCGCGTGGACGTGCGCGCCGGCGGAGATCCCGCCGCCCGCGCTCACGCCGAACGGCATCCGGCCGACGGGGAGCACCTGGACCCGGCCGACACCGGCACCCCGCACCGTGACCACCTCGACGAGGCCCGCCGTGGAGTCCACACGGTGCTCGTCGTGCGCGTCGAACGTGACTCGGGCGCCCTGCACGAGTGGCCCCGAGCCAATCGCACGATCGAGGGCGGCTTCACTCAGCTGCTCGTATCGCTCACCGGAACTGACGCTGATCGCGGAGTGCGGATCGGCGCCGATCTCGGCCGCCATGCGCTCGATGATGTCGCGGGTGCTGACGTCCGGATCCGCTTCGATCAGGAAGTCGCGCTCGGTCTCGGACGTCGAGGAGCGGCGACCGGTCAGCGCGAATCTCATGTGCTCTCGTCCTCGGTTCGGTCGACCTCGGTTCGGTCGTCCGCGGTGGGTACTCGACGGTCGATGACGGAGACCGGCCTCGTGGGGGTCGTGCGCTCGTCGACCGGAGTCGCGCCGGGCCACGGCGAGGCGGCCTGCCCCCAGGGCCACACCGTCCCGCCGAGCGGCGTGGTGCCTGCGCGATCCGCCGATGCGGGCGCCACCCGGTTCGCGGCGTCAGGTCGATCGCCCCCGGGGAGCCCGTTCACGGCGGGAGCCGGCGCGGGCGTGCCTGGCGAGGCGGGCGACACCTGCCCGTGCCCGGGTTCGTTCACCGCACCGTCGTCCGACGGGGCCGGGAGCTGGGTCTCCATGTCAGCCGCAGGTATCGGCTCGGGGCTCGCCCCCGTCCCGGTCTCGACGTCCTCCTCCTCGGCCGGCTCGGTGGCCGAGACCGGGTCGTGCTCCACCTGCATCGCATTCGGGAGCACGGATTCGGGCTCGATCGCATTCGGTGTCGCGGGCCAGCTCGTCGCCTCACGACCATCCGCCGCCACGGGCACGTCCGCCGCCCCGGGCACGGGCTCGTCCGCAGACACGGGCACGTCCGCAGACACGGGCTCGTCCGCAGACACGGTCACGTCCGCCGACACGGGCAGTTCCGCCGACACGGTCGCCGGGGCCGCCTCAGTGGTCTCGGTCGTCGCTCCCGCCACGGGGCCATCCGTCGCCGCCGGCCCGTCCGTCACCGCAGATGCACCCGCCTCCGTCGGTGCGTCCGCCCGGACCGTCTCGGGGACGGACGTCGACGCGACCGCCGGCTCCGGCTCGGCCTCGATCGCGATATCGACGGGCGATTCCGATTCGTGCGCGATCGCAGCGTCCGGAGCCGCGAATGCGTCGCCGCCGTCCGGATCGGCCGCAACCTGCACGGCACCGTGTCCGAGTGACGACGGAACGACATCCACGCGCCCTGCCCCCGCTCGCCACGGCACACTCCCCGCGAGTCGGTTCTTCTGCTTCGCGATGAACGGGATGAACGGGTCACGCATGTCCGTGGTGGGCAACACCGACGACGTCAGCACGCCGTAGGGCCCCACGTGGATCCGCCACGCGGCCTGCCGCATGCTCCCGATGACCACACCGGCCGCGCCCCGCTGGTCGTCGTGCCTGCTGCTCAGCACCATGGCCTCGACGACATCGGCATCGTTCGCCGTCCCGACCGCGAGGTAGCCGCCGCGGAAGTCACGGCCCGCGTCCGGGCGGATCGAACGGTTCCACCGCATGGATCGGCCGGTCAGGAGCGAGGCGTCCTCGATGACGCCGGCGGTGAAGTCAACACGCCAGGTGGGCTGCGTGAGCTCGCCGATCCAGCGCCGGACGAGCTTGCGGGCGAGCTGTCGATTGCCGACGACGTTCACGACACCGGGACAGGCGGCGAGATCCACGAAGACGGTGGCGATCGAGGTGCGGCCGAGCGCCACGACCGCGTCGGGCAGGCGGTGCTCGGGGGCCGCGAACGCGCGCACATCGAGTTCGTCGAGCAGTGCCTGCCAGGTCAATCCATCGGGTGAGACAGCCCACGGTTCGGGGGCGGTTTCGGCCGGCCGGTCGAGGAACACGGTCGCCATCGTGTCCGTCAGCGAGAGCACGGTGGGGCGCGGGGCAGCGATCCCGGCCTCGTCGCACGCTGCTCGGAGCCGGTCGAGGGTCGTTCGCGCCTGCCGTCGCTCGATCGTCGAGACCGGCGAGCTCTCCTGCCAGAAGTTCGCGTCCCGCGTGCGTCGACTGAGGTACGCGATCACGCCGTATCCCACGAGCAGCGTCGTGATGACCGCGACGGCCGCCACGATCAGCAGGACGAGCCCCGGGTCGCCTGACTCAAGCACGGCGTCGCATCACGTCCTGCAGTCGCTCCTCGTACTCCTGCGCGTCGGGGTCGTCGAGTCCCACGAACCGGAACGTCTGGGCGAACGCCTTCCCCACACCGCGCGCGAGTTCCCGCACCGACTCGTCACTTCCGGTGGGGAGGACGGCGGAGAATCCGAGTGCCTTCCACCGGTGCGGTCGCTTCGGGACGGGGAACGCGAACAGGCTGAGGACGGCGTCGATCCCGGGCTTGCCACCGAACGCCGACGCGTCCTCCTGGAAGTCGTCGACGCGCACCCCCTGCAGGCCGTCGACCGTCTCGAAGCGTTCGCCACCGAGGCCCGACCAGATGGTGCCTGCCCGGAGCATGCCGAGACTCACATGACGGGAGTCCGAGGTGTCGTACTCGAAGTCGAACATCGACAGGCCGGAGGCGATCTGTCGTTCCATGAGGCCGACCGGGAGCGTGAGGCCGTGGACGTTGTACGCGCGGGCGTCCTCGACGGAGTCGACGAGCATACGGCGGGCCTGTTCGATGGCGATCGGCGCCTTGTCGCGCGGCAGGCTCGTGCCGACGGAACGTCGCGCGATGCGCTTGATGTGTGCCTCGACGACGTCATCCGGCTCGAGCAGTGAAACTCGCTCCCACTCGGTCGGCATGATCACCGTGAACGGCGCCTGCATATCGGCCGCGTTACCCATCGCATCCATCCATCCACAACAGGATAGACGGCGCGAGAATCGGAGCGACACGATCGAACACCTCGAGTCGCTGTTCGGTGTACTCGGCGACCAACATGGCCGAGTGAACACGGGCACACATCACGGCGCGGCGGACGACGACGCCGCCGTCGTCGAGTTCCGAGCCGACCGAGACCACGAACAGTTCCTCGTCGATGACGGTCTTCGCAGGTCCGAGGATCGATCCCGCGCGCCGTCGTGACTCCCCCGCGAGATCGTTCACCGGGATCGCCCAGTGGTACGCGGCGAACGCAACACCGAGTCCTGGATCGAGCAGCGCGAAGAGGCCCACCCGGGCTCGCTCAGGCATGTCCTGCGTCGGCACTCCTGCTGATTCGAGCACGAGTGGCGACCAGGGCGGTCGTGTCGACCACGTCTCCGCGAAGCCGGACGGCGGGATCGCCGCGATAACCGGCAATGCGGACGCGAGGGTCGGTGGCTGCTCCTCCGTGTCCTCGGTGGCGGCGTCGAGTGGTACCTCAGGCATCTGCCGGAACTCGTATGTCGTTCAATGCCGCGATCATCTCGGGGTCCTGGTCATCCAACGAGGTGATCACCTGCGACTGCTCATCGGGCGTCAGTTGCTCCCAGGCCTGCCAGAGCCGCTTCGCGACCTCGGGATCGACGGAGGTCTGTCCCTCGATCGGCGTGATCTCTGCGATAGACGGGTCGGCCAGGTGTTCCGCGGTTCCGGCACCCCCCTTCCACTCGTTGAGGTTCTCGCCCGTGCGCCATTCGTGGAACAGTCCGGTTCGGCCGATCATGCCCCACCCGGATTTGAAGATCTGGACGATCGCGATCGCACCGTTGATCGCGACACCGGCTCGTGCTCCGAACGTGACGACCCAATAGTCCATCTTGATGTCCTCCGCCGCGGACCAGGCCTTGTACTTGTCCATCGGGAAGTCCTTCAAGCCCGTCGGGAAGTCGTCCAGGAATCCCGGATTGCCGCGTTGCGTCGCGTACCAGTTCTTGAACTTCTGAAGGTGGAAGACACGGTCCCACACCGACAGGCTGAACAGCTTGTCGAGCGCCGTTGCCCCCAGACCGGTCCCGTTCCGGTTGGATCCGGTCCATCCGATCGCATCGAGTGCCCTGGTCCACGGGCTCTTGGCAGCGTCGTCGCCCGCACGTCCTGCGGCCCCGGCATCGGGCGCATCGCCGTCACGCGGCCCCACAGGCGCAGCCTCCGGCTCACCACCACGCGGCCCCACAGGCGCAGCCTCCGGCTCACCACCACGCGGAACAGGAACACCCGACCCATCCACATCAACCGGACGAGGCGACGCCCCACCAGCACCCGGCGGCGTACTCGCCGGACGCGGAACAGGAACACCCGACCCATCCACATCAACCGGACGAGGCGACGACCCACCAGCACCCGACGACCCAGTCGACGAACCCGACCCGGGAACACCCGACCCATCCACATCAACCGGACGAGGCGACGACCCACCAGCACCCGGCGGCGTACTCGCCGGACGCGGAACAGGAACACCCGACCCATCCACATCAACCGGACGAGGCGACGACCCACCAGCACCCGACGACCCAGTCGACGAACCCGACCCGGGAACACCCGACCCATCCACATCAACCGGACGAGGCGACGACCCACCAGCACCCGACGACCCAGTCGACGAACCCGACCCGGGAACACCCGACCCATCCACATCAACCGGACGAGGCGACGCCCCACCAGCACCCGGCGGCGTACTCGCCGGACGCGGAACAGGAACACCCGACCCATCCACATCAACCGGACGAGGCGACGACCCACCAGCACCCGGCGGCGTACTCGCCGGACGCGGAACAGGAACACCCGACCCATCCACATCAACCGGACGAGGCGACGCCCCACCAGCACCCGGCGGCGTACTCGCCGGACGCGGAACAGGAACACCCGACCCATCCACATCAACCGGACGAGGCGACGCCCCACCAGCACCCGGCGGCGTACTCGCCGGACGCGGAACAGGAACACCCGACCCATCCACATCAACCGGGCGAGGCGACGCCCCACCAGCACCCGGCGGCGTACTCGCCGGACGCGGAACAGGAACACCGCCCGGCACCACCCCACCTCCACCGGCGGGACCGGCTCCAGGAGCGGCGGTGGAGCTCGACCCCGTGCCCGACCCCGAACCAGGGCCAGTCCCCGAACCCGAACCAGTGCCAGTCCCCGAACCAGTGCCAGTGCCAGTCCCCGAACCAGTGCCAGTCCCCGAACCCGAACCAGTGCCAGTCCCCGAACCAGTGCCAGGGCCAGTCCCCGAACCAGTGCCAGTCCCCGAACCCGAACCAGTGCCAGTCCCCGAACCAGTGCCAGTGCCAGTCCCCGAACCAGTGCCAGGACCAGTCCCCGAACCCGAACCAGTGCCAGTCCCCGAACCCGAACCAGTGCCAGTCCCCGAACCCGAACCAGTGCCAGTCCCCGAACCCGAACCCGAACCCGAACCAGTGCCAGTCCCCGAACCCGACCCCGAACCAGTGCCCCCGGCGGGTGGGACAGGCTCGACCGGAGCGTCACCGTCCGGACGTCCTCCGACCGGTTGCAACTCGATGTCCCCGCCGTGCTCGGGTCGAGGTTTGTTCGAGCCTGCGCCGTGCCATCCCTTACCGCTGATCATGCCACTGCGTACGGCTGCGAACGCTGCGGCGCCTCCGACGACTGCGAAGATCGCGCCGAGAACGAGGTCGATGACATTTCCCTGGCCGTAGTGGAACGCCGCAGCCGTGACCGCCAGAGAGGCCAGTTCCACGGCAAGCGCGAGGACTGTGAATATCGTTCCCAACAACGGAACGACGAATGCCGCTATCCCCAGCAGGATGCCGAGGATCGCAAGCGCGATCAGTACCCATTTGAACGCATCGAGGAACTTGTCCTTGCAGGAGTCCTTCTCGGTCTTGCTCGCGCTCTTCATCGACCCGACGAAGCTGCTCTGTGCATCGAGAAGCGCATCAACGGCATTGTTGATCTGACTCCGGTATTCGCCGATTGCGTCACTCGGGTCGGTCATGTCCCCCGAACCGTCACCCTTGTCCTGCGACACGGTGTTCCTGTCCGCAGCCGCGGCCTCGACGATATCGCGCGTGGTATTGCGTGCCGTCATGACGGCCTCACGATATGCCCCGACGGCCTGCTCGGCCTTCTGATAGCGAGCCGCCGCCTTGTCGAGGTTCTCGCTCAGCTTCTCGGAGTCCTCCTTGAGCTTCTCGACGGACTTGCCCTTCATCTCCCCGTTGCCGTCGGGATTGACACTTCGAGCCTGCTCCGCGGTCTCTTCGAGTGCGCTCCGGAACGTGCGCCACTCGTCGTAGATCTCGGTCACCCGCTCGGGAGAGATCTGTACCGGATCGTCACTGAGACCCACGCGATTCCATTGCAGGTCACTGCGCGTGACGGTCGCGGCACTGGAATCACTGAACGTGGCCGGCCCGTCCCACGTACTGTTATCGGACATCGTGCAGTTCTCCCTGTGGGTTCGTCATGTTCCCGAGTCCCATCATTCGAACGCAGCGCGAGGCACCATGCCGCGAGGGCCGGCCAGGACGACGTGCATGGTGCCGTCCGGATACTCGAGGGGCGTTCCGCCACGTCGACCGATCAACGTCGTGGCGAGGTCGATGAGGCCTGGGATTCCACCCGGTGATCCGGGTCTCCCGGGCTCGAATCCGTCCGATCGGTAGTAGTCGGTCTGCGCGGTTCCCTCGTCGAGACACTTCTCCGGATCGGAGAGGTCGCTCGGGTCGGGTGTGGTGAACACCGCGTCCGGCGTGAAATCTCCCGTCCCGAAATCGTCTCCCGCGGACGCCGCGTACGGTGAGGCCGCTCCCTCCACTTGCAGCGCGAGCTTCGCACCGATCGCCGCCCCCGTCAACGAGATACCGCTCTTCATCCCGATGAATTCGACGGTGCCGTCGTAGAGGTCGAGTTCGGGCTGCGTGAGGGCCTTGCCCTCCGGCGTTTCACGAGATTCCGAGGCGGCGAGCGCGCGGCGCTTCGACTCCAGGAAGACCGCCCGCTGACGAACGGCCTTCGCGGCGATCTCGACATCGAGTCTCGTGAAGTTCTGCTCGACGATGCGCGCGTTCTTCCCGTACTGCTCGGCGCTCTCGCGGATCTTCCCCCGACGGATCTTCCAGTTGGAGTAGAACTCCTTGATGACGCCGTTCACGAGACCGGAGTTGTATCCGAGACACGTCCTCGTGCCCGCATACCATGCGGCGCTCTGATCGCTCGCCGTTCCCTTCTGGAATGCCTCGTTGATCTGTGCGCACCGGTTCGCCAGGTCTCGCAGCAAGGGCATGTCGAGGTGCACGATATCGGCACGGGTCATTCCCGCGGTGGAGGACGATGAGCCGCTGCCCGAGTCCCCACTGCTCGGGATGTCGGCGTACGGGTCGTAGTTCGCACCGAGCTCCTGGACCTCCCTCTGGAGATCCTCGTCGCTCAGTTCAGAGACGCCCTTCGTCGGGTCGATCTCCGCAGTGCCGCTCTCGGCGATCTGGTCGTTGGTGCTCGTGAACGTGTCGTCATCCGGATTGACGTACTCGTTGTAGATGATGAGCTTGTCGTCGGCGAGCTCGTCGAACTCGCGCTGCGCCTCGGCGGACGACTTGGGCCCGCCGGGATCGTGGTCCGCCGCGAAGCTCGTCCGCTCGGCATCGCTCGCTTCGGCTCGTGCCTTCAGATCGTTCGCGAGCTGCTCGTTCTCCTGTTGTACCTGAGTTTGCGCAGCCTCGGACTGCACTTTCGCCTCGTCGAGCTTCGATCGTCCCTCGTCAGCGGCACGCTGTGCGGCTGCGCGATCGGCATCGATGTAGCCCTGCATCTCGGACGTGCGTGCGGCCCCGTCGGCCTGCGTCATCCACCCGTTGGTGGCCGCCCATTCCTCGCGGGTCTGCTTGAACGCCCTCGCCATGACTGCTCCCTCATTCACTGACCGAATCGCCTCGCGGGCGATACTGCGAAGCGGTTCGGGGAGCTTCGGGCCACGTGCCCGAGCTCCCCGAACAACGCTGCTCTCTAGGCGCCGGTGCCCGCCTTGATCTGGAGGTCGTACTCGAGGACGCCCTGACCGACCTTGTCGAGGAACGCTTCCATACCGTTGATGCCGTCGACCACGTTCTTCGCGCCGAGCGTGAACGTGTCGTACGAGGTCTGGAACGCGTCCGAACCCTGCTGCGTGTAGAAGCCGCCCGATCCCTGCGTCGTCAGTTCGACGATCGCCTGGTTCAGCTCGTTCAGCTTCGTCTCGATCTCGATGAAGCCGTTCTTGAGCTGCGTCCGCTTCGTCTGAACGGCGCCTTCATCCCAGTGGAACTTGTCGGCCATGTGTGCTCCTTCCGTTGTCACCGAACCTCACGGTGACGGCTGTGCAGAACGGGGGTTCCCGCTCCGACGTCTAGGTCCTGCGCGCCCGTCCCGCAATCGTCGTGATGATCGCGCCGAGGGCGACGGCGACGACGATGGCGATCGCGATCCCCATCGCGGCGGGCGAATTGCTACCCGTGTTCGCGAGCTGGTTTCCGCCCGGCATGGTGAGTGCCTGCGAGTCGGGCTTCGCCGGTCCGGCTGCGGGTGCAGGCGTCGCGGAGGACTCCGCGACCACCGTGGTGGTGTTCGTCGACGGTGCGGGCTGGGTCTGTGCCTCTGTCGACGTGTCCTGCTGGCTCTGGCCGGATGATCCGCTGCTCACCGAGGGGGCGACCGCGGTACCGATGTTCCCGGTGCCACCCGACGTGGCGGCGGGCGCCGTCGATGTCGGCACCGCGGATGCGGATTCCGTGGCGTTCGGGTCGGCGGCCGACTCGGGACCGCTCTGCTGTGCGGCGACGACGGGGTTCAACGTCTGCTGCTCCTGCGGAGCCAGCGAGAGCGAGAAGAGCACCGGATCCTCCGCGGCGCTTCGTTCCGGGCTCGTCGCGTCGACGGAGGCGACCGACAAGCTGCCCTGATACGCGAAGCCGGACGTCGTGGCCGAGCGAGAGTTGATGGGCCAGGTGGTCGCCCCACTCGCGGACAGCCCGTCCGGCACGTACACATGCACGACGGATCCCGACCCGTCGCCGTCGCGGGAGGTCGAGAGTCCGGCGGCCTCGACCGCGTCGATCCGGCCGTCCTGGGCGAGGGGGGCGAGAACCGGATCTCCCGTCAGACTGCCGAACGCGCCGAGCAGCACGGTGCGCTGCGCGATGGTGGCTTCACCCACGAGACGGGCGAGCGTCTCGATCTGCAGGATTCGCTCGGGTTCGTTCGTTCCCGCGAACCGGTTCGCCTCGCGATCGCCTGCGTAGTCCGACTGGCTCTGTGTGGACAGGCGCACGGAGACGAGCGCGACCGCTTCCCGCCCCTCCGCAGCGAATGCCTGGACGAGGGGCGTCGACGAACGCTCGAATGCCCTGTCCGCGAGCGCCACGGCCTGCCCCTGGGGCTCGGCGCGGTCGGTGCGGTAGAGGAATCCGTTGGTCCACGGCCCACCGACCCCCTCGGGTGCCGTCACTGCGCCCCATTGCACGCCGGAGTGCTCGGTGAGTGCCTGCGCGAGCCGCTCGTACTCGCCGGCGGCGGCGGGCGTGATGAGCGGATTGGCAACGCCCTGAACGGCGATCACGTCCATGTCCGCGAGCCCGCGCAACAGCGCGTGTACTTTCGCGCGCTGCACCTCGAACGACGCCTGCGACGCGGCACCGAGCTGGTGGCATCCACCTTCGCCGGTCACCGCAACAGCTTGCCCGTCGCGCGCCGCAACCGCCATGCAGCGCGTTCCGTCCGGGCTGACGAGGGCACCTTCGACCGGGAAGTAGCTGCCCAGGTCGATCGTCGCGACGCGGAGGTCGCCACCCTCGACGGTCGGGGCCGACTGCGGGATCCCCCCTTCGAATCGGTACGGGCGATCGTTCGCGGACACGCTGCCGTCGAACGCTGCGACCGGTTGGAGGTGCCACCCGTCACCGGCTCCCTCGACGCCCTGAAGGTGTTGCAGGACGAGATCCGACGTGACGACGACGCGGTCACCGACGTGCGGCGCCTCCGCACCGGCCCACGGCGCACGGCGGTCCTCATTCGGACTGAGGTAGTCGACCGAAAGCCCGTCGTCGAGGACGATCTTCGCGGCAGCATGGGGCTGCCCTGCGTCAGCCCCGAGCGGCGCGGTACCCGGGACGATGGCGATCTCGCCACGCGTCGCGGCGCGATCCACGCCCGTGACCGTCCAGTCACCTGCCGGAGCCACGATCATGCCGCGGAGGCGCTCCAGAACCTCGTCGTTTGTCAGCATGTCGCCTGCCGCCACGCCATCGACCTCGGTCACGGCGACCGGTTTCTGTGCGCCTTCCGGCGCATCCCGCTCATCGACAGCACCGGCGCGCACGGTTCGCGCACCATCAACGTCCTCGACGTTCCCTTGCACCCGAACGAACGCGCCGATCGCCGGCACCTGGTCGGAGCCGATCACGAGAACCGCGTCCGAACCGCCTTGCAGCGTCACTTTTCCACCGGAGCCGGCCGCCTGAACGAGGTATGCGCCCTCCTCGGCGTGCGCTGTGACGAATCCTTCGATGGCGACATCCCTGCCACCCTCACCGGAGTTGACCTCAGGTATACCGACGACCTCGTCCGCGGCGAACGCGGACTCGATGCCGATCGTACCGACGCCGACCGGCGCGACCATGGCAACACCGACGAGGAGCGCTAACCGCCCGATGCGTTTCATCTCGAAATACCCGCCCTCGAATTCGTCCGCCATTGAAACGCAACCACTCGTCACGTTTTCCGCTACTTATCGATCGCGCCTCAGAACGTTCGATCATGCCCTGAAAGACCCAGGGAATTGGACACATCGAGGCTAACGAACACCGATTCGATCACCATGGTGACCCCTCCCCTGGTGAATGATCCGCGGATGTTGTATAACGCCGACCGACACCGCCGACCGGGCCCTTATACCACCGCCCCTCTCAGCACCCCGGCACAGGAAGGAACTGCCGCACGACAGACGTCACCCGACACCGCACGGTCGAGCATCACTCGAATTCGGGGTGGGGGGTCTCGTGCCCTCCGACCACCCGACCCGGACGTTGTTCATTTGCAAGGTCGATGAACTCTTCTCGGCACATGCCCGATATGAATACCGATTCGCTATCCCCGAAGGAAAAGCACCGCGACGAGCGTCAACACGACGACGAGGACCCCCGCCCCAAGCCCGATGAACAGCGGGAGGGGATGACGCTGGGGCTTGGGCGAGAACGCATAGACGGCTTCCAGCAGACACCCCATGACGAGACCGCCCACAACCTGCCACGCGGGGATGACACCGAGCAGGGTCATCGAGAGCACACCAGTCAGTGCGATCCCCACCCCGAACCACGGACGCCACCCCACGTGCCGTGGATGCGGCCAGCAGGCACTCACCGCGAGCGCCGCGATCCCGGCGGCCAGCGTCCCGGACGCGAGCGTCCACGTCGGGTCGGAACTGCCGGTCACCGCGAACAGCAGCGTGAAGCCGGCGATTCCGCCGAGCGCAAGCACCACCAGCATCGACAGCGTGCCTCGTCGGTGCTCATGCCCGGAAGCGGCGAACCAGAGCGGAACGATGACGAGCACGAGGGCCACGTACCCGAAGCCGGGGATCACGAACAGCCCCGTCACGATCCTCCAAGGACTGGAGGTCAGCGTGAACGGTGCGAAGGCGAACTCCCTCGCGAGCACGGGCGACAGCACGGTCGCGGCCCCGAGAACCGCGGTCACCATCGCGACGAGCATCGCCCCGCGCGCCATCCGTGGGCTGACCGCGATCCCATCGGTATCCCTCTCGCGCCTCGCGCACTCGGCACAGAGTTGACCGACCGCCGACACTTCCCGACACACTGCACAAGCCGGTCGACCGCACTCACGGCACGCGATGTACGCTATGGCGTCTGCATGGACGTCGCACCGGGGGACCGTTCCGACCGCGTGGAGCGAGGACTCCGAAGCGCCGGGAGCATGGTCCTCACGGCGCCCCACCGCATGTCGACGAAGGGCGATCGTCTCCTGATCAAGGTCGTTCGTCACACTCCGATCGTAAGGTGCGACGGCCACGACACCCTGGCACCCTCCATCAGCGCCGCTGCAGGGACCGGATCATGACGCCGATCGCTCGTGAGCACGAGGGACACGACTGTGCCACGCGAGTCCCCAGGCTCGCCTCACCGCGCTGCACTCGCAGGCGACGAATCATCCGCAGGAATCGTCACCGGGTCGCGCCAGAGGACGAACGAGGTAACGGACCGGTCAATCTCGTCGGCATCGTTCGAGTTCCAGACGGTGAGCGCGACTCGCAGGATTCTCGACGGGTCGGTTGAGCAGGGAGCCACATGATCTCCCAGGCAGGTGCCGTCGCTCCGGTCGGATGTGACGACCGGGGATCAGAAGGGCTCGACCGGCACGACGAACGGACACGCGGGCCGCGGCTTCCCTGAAGAATCGTGTCGGGCCGATCATCCCTGGAGGGAATCGGGTATCGCAGCGATCTGCGTCCCCCACTCGGCGACCTGGCTGCGTCCCCTGGTGCGGCAGACGTGCGCTCGTCCGACGATCGAGCCAGGACTCGTTGCGATTGTGCGCCGGGCCGAGGACAGCGAAATCCCGGGAGCCCCCGACTGGGGCCACCCGGGATCCGACCAGGGCGTCGCCCGAGGGTGACGCCCTGGTACTCCTGATCACTCAGGCGTCACGACGGCGACGGACCACCACCAGCACCGCCCCACCCGCGGCAAGCAGGAGAACCGCAATCAGAATCCACGATCCCACCCCCTCGGCCCCGGTCGTGGCGAGGCCGGTTCCCGGTTCCGCGGGCGTCCCCGTGGGAGGCACCGGCGTGGCCGTCGGCGTTCCCGGCGTCGTCGTCGGGGTCACCGGGGGCGTCGGTGGAGTGTGGTGCTCGGTCTCACCGGGCGGCGGCGTGATGGGCGGCACGCCTCCAGGCGGGGTCGCCTCCGAGGTCGCGTGATTCCTGAACGACACGTTCCACGCGTCTTCGTCGACCTTCACGGTGTAGCTGATGCTCACGGTCTGGCCGGGCGCGAGCGTTCCGTCCCAGGTCAGTGCGGCCCCGTCGATTTTCGCCTCACCGGTCGACGCATTCAGGGAGCCGGCCACCAGCACCGCGTGCTCGAACACGTCGGACAAGTCGTCCTCGATGGTGGTCGACAGCTCGGTCGCGCCGGTGTTGTCGCCGGTCAGCGTGTACGTGATCTCGTCGCCCGGGTTGACGCTCGACCCAGACACCGAGTCCGACGTCTTCGAGAACTCGTATCCGGGCACCGGGCTGCGGACCTCGAGCGAGAATCCGGCCGTGGCCATCGGGAAGAGACTCAGCTCGTCGACGGCGAAGTCGTTACCCCATCCACCGGCCGCGTAGTTGCGGACGCTGATGGTGAGCGACGTGGCGTCACCCGTGTTGACGATCGAGGTCAGGGGCGTCCACGCGGTGTCCTCGTTGCGCGCACCGGCCTGCTTGGCCGAGGGCTGTGACGAGCCGATGAACGCTCCCCCGGCGACGAATCCGATCTGCACGGTGGCGACGTCGGCTTTAAGGCTGGCTGGAGACGTTCGCGATGAATCCGGACATCGTGTAGTCGGTGTTCAGCTCGAGTCCGGTGATCGTCGTCGTGATGACGTCGTGCGGCTGCGGGAAGCTGCGCGAGCCGTTGACGATCAGGAACTTCCCAGCCGCTGCAGCCTGGGGGCTCGGGACGCTGTAGGTGTTCGATGCGAGCGTGTCCGCCCCTCCGGTGTCCCACCCCTGGGTCACCGTGTCGGTCGTGGGATCGGTCATCGCGTTCGTCGTGCTTCGCAGGTCCGCCCAGTAGTTGTTGCACGCGCGCGGGTACGGCCATCCGGGGATGCCGCTGTCACCGAGCGCGGGGCCGTTGATGTCCGCCGTCGACCAGATGCTGTACTGCCCATCGCAGGGTGCGTACTGGGCGGACCCACACGACGACACCACTGTCTGGGGGTCGTGGTACGTGTACGGGGTCGATCCCGAGCTCAGACTGTCCACCGGGTTGGTCGTGATGGTCGGGTGCGACTGTCCGATGTAGTCGAAGGTGCCGTTATCGAAGTCCGTGACCAGATTCCCGGCCTTGGACACCCGTGAGAGCTTGAGGTCCGAGAGCGTCCCGACATAGTCGGCCGCCGGGGTGAGCACGAAAGACGTCGCGCTCTTCGGGATCTCGAAGATCACGGGATCGGGGGAGACCGGGGCGAGTGCCGTGCCGTCGACGGACACCTGCCACCCGGCAGGGATTCCCGACAGCTTGTAGGAGTCGAAGTCCACTCCGCTCGTGTTCGCATCGGCGACGGTGACGACGAACCCCTCGGAGCCGCCCTGCGTGACCCAGTCCCTGTCGACCGTGACGGTCAATCCGTCATCACCGGTGTATGCCTGCTCGGCCGAGGCCGAAGGCGCGCTCGAGCCGGTCGCCACGACGTTCGCAGCGGCGAGGAGGACGCCGAGAATGACGACCAGACCCCACCGGACGTGCTGACTTCATGGCGATGTTGCTGTCTCGCTCGCTGGATGCGGCGCGCGGGCGGACGGATGAAAACTCAATAGTGCCATCTGGCATCTCCGTGCAGCAGGATGTCGCCCCGAGGTCTCGAGGGAACGGAAGGTTCCCGGGGGGGCGGGTTCGATGTCGGCTTCGACGTGGAGACTTCGGAGCCGGACGCATTCCAATCAGAATCGTTCAGCACAGTACCAGTTCAGGACACTCGCATTTCGGCGCGATCCGCGTCGACCTGCCGCCGAAGTCGCCCGGGCGACCCCGAGACAGCTGACGGCGGACGGGACACCGGCGAGCAGCGCGAGACCGCATCATCATCCACCGGACCGGATGTGCGTGCGAAATCGCGGCGCTCATAGTCCAGGACCCGAGGGGCCGGGGAGCAGATCCGCCACAGGTGCGCCTGCTGCGGACAGTGAGCCGGACCTCGAACTCAGCGAGCGACACGTCCGTGGTCACGTCCGAGCCCGGCCCGAGTGCGGGCGTCGCCCAACGACACGATCGAGAACTCGGGGTTCCCCCGCGCACCCCGCACCTCGTGCTTCGACTTCAGCCCCTTCACTTCAGTGATCCATGCCGACGCCGTCCTCATCGTGGTCGTCGGGGCGCATCGAACTGACGCGCTCCTGACGGGAGGGGCGGCGCCCCTCCCTCTCGCCATGCTCAGCGAAGAGCTGCAGCGCTCCGCCGCGGTGCGCGGCGACGTGATCGGTGCGATCACTCACGATCTCGTACTGAGGGTCTTCTGACGACGCATGATGGCGGTACCCCTTGAAGGGGAAGTCCGCCTCGTGAATCCGCACGATGCGCCCGCTGACCCGCCCCGCCTCCGAGTTCCACGTCACGCGATCACCGATATCGAATCGCCGCACCGTCAAGACCCGCCTCTCGCAAACGCCCGTGTTGCCGGGACATCCGCACCCGATCCTGCCAGACGCGCCACGGAGCAGCCCGCACCCGAGGCCGGACCGTCGAAGGCACGTTGCGGTCTCGAGCTCATGCGATCCACCGGCGACGCGGGGTCGAGGTTCACGACGCATTTCAGTGGCAGCTGTTCGGCATCGGCGTTCCGACACGGTGACCACGTCGCCAGCGGATCACGCACGATGAGGTCCGGCAACCGCCCGAACGAACAGCACACCCCGCTCCTCGATCCGGTCTCGATGGACGATCCCCGTCACGAACGTCTCCGCAACCTCGAACGCGAGTCGCTCACCCGACAAGCTGCGCTCGCCGGTGATGCCGACGCCCATCGTGCCGGGCGCCGACGACCGCGGCCACGGCGTTGCCACGCCGAGCCCGGCTCCCGAGCCCCGGCCCATGCCGCCTGAGGCGTCCATGAACACGCCGCCCCGTTCACTCGTTCGCACGCGAACTCTCGAGGACCGCCGCGCCGCGGCCTCACCCGGTTCGCGCAGAGCCCGTCCCCCGCCACGTCGACCTCCGTCGCTCGCGCCGGATTCGTTCAGGCCCGCGACGGGGTGTTGCCGCGACGCCGCCTCGCCAGGGCACGTGTCCGGCTACACAGCCGTGTCCCGGAGCTCCACACGGTGGCGGCAACGGGCGTCAACCTTCCCGGAGCGATGGGCAGTCGGCAGAAGGTCGACCGCTCGAATCGGCGTGACGAGAAGAAGATGCGGCGAGAACCCGGCGAACGTCCCCTCACCGCGCCCGCTACGCCGGGGCCGCAGCACGCCGAAGCCCGATGTTAATTGGTACACCAATCATTGGTACGCTTCGCGCATGTGGCAGCCACCGCGCAGAAAGCCCCTCGGTCAGCGAATCAGGGACGCCGGCGGGTTCTACCGTTGGTTCAACGCAGCACTCATCAGAATTGCCGGGCCTGCTGACGTCGGCGTTCGACCGCTTCCGCTCTGCCGCAACTGCAACACGAACGTCAGGGCGCATCGCGGAACCGGTGTCAACCTCCAGTGCCCCGACGAGCCCTGAAGGCGGTTGCCCGTCCCGGACGAACTCACCGACTGTTCGCCCCGCCGTCACGAAGCGCATGCCGTCCAGAACACGCTCGGCGCCGGAGCGACCGGCGAGCCCCTCGACTCACCCGTTGTGGTCGCCGACCTCCAAGTGCTGGGCAGCGACGATCACCTTCGTCATCGAGTCGTGCAGAGCCTCGAGCTCCGAGGCGGACATCCCCAGCCGCTGCATCATCGTCGTCGGGACCGCCTCTGCCTGCGCCCTGAGGGCGACTCCAGCGGACGTCAGCATGATCTCGAGCGAACGTTCATCCGATCGACTTCGATGTCGCTCCACGTATCCGACTCGCTCCAACCGCTTGATGAGCGGAGAAAGCGTCCCGGGATCGAGATGAAGCGTGCGACTGATGTCCTTGATGGACAACGGGGCCCGCTCCCAGAGCGTCAACATCACGAGATATTGTGGATGCGTCAGATGCATCGGAGCGAGCACCGGCCTATAGGCGGCAATGATGCTGCGCGCCGCCAGGGTGAGCGCGAAACACACCTGTCGCTCGAGTGCAAGCGGGTCCGACTGTTGACCTGGCACCTTCCACCCCCGTGTCCCGATCGTCTGGCGCTCCCTCCCGGGCGGAACCGTGACCATCGTATCGTCGAGCCGAAGCATCGGAGCGAGCGCCGACGTTCGGCCCACCGACCCTGTCAGGGTATTCCGGATCGGTGACCTCGACGACGTGGACGGTTGTCCCCTCGCCTCACTTCCACCGAGACCGGCGGGCCTCAGCGACTCGTCCCGGTGCCCCGCCATACGACCGTGCGGTCGTCTCGCAAGCGCCCGGGCTCCGGCTGCCGAGTTCGGTCGCGAAACGGGTGTGCGTCATGGTTGCACCGTGGAAGCCCCGCGACGAAATGAAAGGCTGGACGGCCTGCGGCGCGGTGGGAGCGGATTCATCGATCCTCGCGGATCAGCTCCGCCGCCTTCTCACCCATCATCATGACCGTGATGTTGGGGTTCACCGTCGTGATCTCGGGCATCGCGGACGCGTCCACGACGCGGAGCCCCGTCACACCCTTGACCCGGAGGCGCGCGTCGAGTGGCGACATGGGGTCGTCGTCCGGCCCCATCCGCACCGTGCCGACGGGGTGGTAGACCGTGTTGTGGGTGCGGACGATGTAGTCCTCGAGCTGCTCGTCGGTCACGGCGTCCGCGCCGGGCGACAGTTCGCGTCCGGCCCACTCGGCCATCGCGGGCTGCGCGACGATCTCGCGCGCCTTGCGGATGCCCGCGATCATGACCCGCAGGTCGTGGCCCTCGGGATCGGTGAAGTACTTCGGGTCGACCCTGGGCTTGTCTCGGTAGTCGATCGAGCGCAGTCGCACCGTGCCGCGCGATCGCGCGTGCGTCACGTTCGGCGTGAGGCAGAACACCTCCTCGGCGGTCGGGTACCCGGCCCGGTACGTGTGCATGTCGAACGGCACCGAGCCGTAGTGCATCATCAGATCGGGGCGATCGAGGCCCTCCTCGGTCGGTGTGAACACCCCGATCTCCCACCACTGCGTCGACGAGCGCGTCATGGGCTGCTTCGCCTCCCACTGGACGACACCCTCGGGGTGGTCCTGCAGGTTCGAGCCGACGCCCGGAGCATCGATGCGCACGGGGATGCCGAACTCCTCCAAGTGCTCGCGCGGGCCGATCCCCGACAGCATGAGCAGTTGCGGCGACCCGATCGCACCCGCCGAGAGCACCACCTCGCGCGTCGCCTCGATACGGCTCGGGCGGCCGAACGCATTGTCGACGAGCTGCACGCCCGTGCACCGTCCGTCGTCGTCGAACTCGAGTTCGCGAACGTGCACGCCCGTGAGCACCGCGAGGTTCTCGCGGTCGAGGACCGGGTGCAGGTACGACACCGAGGACGACGCCCGCGTCCCGTCCGCCTTGCGGTTCACCTGGAAGAAGTTCGCACCGTTCACGACGGTCTCGCCCGTGTTGAAGCGCGTCGTCGGGATGCCTGCCTGCGCGGCCGCCTCGAGGAGCGCGGCGCCGGACGGGTCGTGCGGCGGCACGTTCATGAGGTGAACCGGCCCGTCGTGGCCGTGGATCGCGTCGTCGTCCTCGTTCGTCTCAAGCTTCGCGAACAGCGGGAACGTGGCGTCGGCGTTCCACCCGGTCGCGCCGAAGCGCGACTCCCACTCGTCGAGGTCCTCCCGTGGCGCCCAGAACGCGATGCACGAGTTGTGCGACGAACAGCCACCGAGGACCTTCGCGCGTGCGTGGCGCATGAACGAGTTGCCGTGTGCCTGCGGCTCGATGGGGTAGTCCCAGTCGAAGCCCGATTCGAGCAGCTCCATCCAGCGATCGAGCTGCAGCACCACCTGCTCCTCGGTGTCGCTGGGGCCCGCCTCGAGCAGGCCGACCGTCACGTCGGGGTCCTCGCTCAGGCGGGCGGCGACGACGGCTCCGGCCGAGCCGCCGCCGACGACGACGTAGTCGAACGTGTGCGTAGTCTTCACTTCGTCTCCGATCTTGTTCACGTGTCTTCGCTCCGCGTCCGGGACGTCCCGGACCCCGTGCGCGACGAGCCCGCCGCGCATGCATCGCGGTCAGTGCTCGGGGAACCAGCCCGTGACCGCGGGCGTGAGGTTCTGGTAGATGTGCTTGAGTTCGACGTACTCGCCGAGCCCCGTCGGGCCCAGCTCACGGCCAATGCCCGACTGCTTGAAGCCGCCCCACTCGGCCTGCGGCAGGTAGGGGTGGAAGTCGTTGATCCACACCGTGCCGTGACGGAGTCGGCGCGCGATGCGCTGTGCCCGGCCGGCGTCCTGCGTCCACACGGCCCCGGCGAGCCCGTAGATCGTGTCGTTCGCGGTCGCGATCGCCTCGTCCTCCGTCGAGAAGGTCTCGACCGTCACGACCGGCCCGAACGCCTCGTCGGTGACGACCGACATGCCGCGGTGCACCCGGTCGATGATCGTCGGCAGGTAGTAGTACCCCGTCTCGAGGTCCCCCTCGCCCCAGCGCCCACCGCAGCGCACGCGAGCGCCCTCCGCGAGGCCCGCCTCGACGTACGCGGTCACCTTGTCGCGGTGCGCCGCCGAGATGAGCGGCCCCGTCTCGGCCGTGTCGTCGAACGGGCCACCGAGACGGATCCGCTCGGCGCGCGCGACGAGTTCGTCGACGAAGCGTTCCGCGATCGTGTCCTCGACGACGATGCGCGACCCCGCCGAGCAGACCTGGCCGGAGTGCACGAACGCGCCGTTGAGGGCGTTGTCGACCGCGGCGTCGAAGTCGGCGTCCGCGAAGATCACGTTCGGGTTCTTCCCGCCGAGTTCGAGTGCGACCTTCTTCACGGTCCGTGCCGCGTTCTCGGCGATGACGCGTCCCGTGACGAGCCCGCCCGTGAACGACACGAGATCGACGTCGGGGCTCTCCGAGAGGGCAGCCCCCGCGACGGCCCCCGCACCGAGCACGAGATTGCCGACGCCCGCGGGCAGCCCGAGCTCGTCGAGCACCTGCATCACGAGGATCGCGGTGTGCGGCGTCAGCTCGGCGGGCTTGAACACGAACGTGTTACCGGCCGCGAGCGCGGGGGCGATCTTCCACGCGGCCTGCAGCAGCGGGTAGTTCCAGGGCGTGATGAGGGCGCACACGCCGACGGGTTCGTGCTCGATGCGGCTGAGGACGTTCGCATCACCCGCATCGACGATGCGTCCCGCGTCCTCGGCCGCGAGCTTGCCGAAGTACGTGAAGCACGCGGCGATGTCGTCCATGTCGATGCGCGACTCGACGATGCGCTTGCCCGTGTCGAGCGACTCCGCGCGCGCGAACTCCTCGCGGCGCTCACGGATCGCGGCCGCCACCCGCAGCAGCAGGTCGCCTCGTTCCACGGCGGGCACGTCCGACCAGACGCCGCTGTCGAACGCCGACCGCGCGGCCGCGATCGCTGCCAGCGTGTCCTCGGGCCCGGCCTCGTCCACCGTCCCGACGAGCGAGCCGTCGGCGGGGCAGCGGATCTCGCGGGTGCCGCCCGCCGCCGCGGTCGTCCAGGTTCCGTCGATGAAGAGTGTCGCGGTCATGTGCGCTCCGTTCGTGTCGGTTCGTTCGTGCGTGTTCGTTCGTGGGGTCGCGTGCCGAGTGGCGCGCGAGGGTCACACCGTTCGCGGCCGGTCGCGCCGTGCGCGTCCGCCGCGGCCGGTCCGGGTCAGCGCGCCTCGTCCGCGTCGCCGAAGTCGTCGTGCCAATCGGTCACGACGTTCTCCTCGTCACCCACCGATGCGTCCGCACCGGCCGTCGACAGGCGCAGGTATTCGAGATGCGACTCGTAGTGCCCGAGGACATCGGCGATGAGCTGGTCCGCGCTGTAGCCGTACACGTCGTAGCCGCGCGACCCCGTGGGGGCGAAGACCTCGAGCCGGTAGTAGCGCGCGCTCTCGCCCGGGTGACGGTAGGTGAACGAGGGACGCTCGTGCCCGACAGGGTAGATCTGGTAGCTGAAATCCTCCTCCTGCGGGAAGTGCACCGTGAGGACGAGACTCGGGATGTCGGTGCCCTCCACCGCGCACTCGTCGAGATCGACGCCCACGCCCGAGCGGCGCAGTTCGTCGGCGACGTCGCCGAGCGCGGGCGCGGCGGTCGCGTCGATGTATCGCCGCACCTGGGCTGCCTGCGGGAACGTCGTCGAACGGCGCAGACGTCGGCGCCAGCTCTGTCCGCCGGCGACGGCACGCGTGCCGAGCGTGGCCCGGTACCCGGCGACGTGTGCCGCTTCCGTCCGCAGCGCCCTGAAGAACGCGATCATCACGAGGTACATGACGATCGAGAACGGGAGCCCGATGATGAGCGTCGCGCCCTGCAGCGTCGGGATGCCGCCCACGACAAGCATCGCGAGCGTCAGGAGCCCCGTCGCGACCGACCAGAAGATGCGCAGGCCCTTCGCGCCGTCCTGCTTCGGGTCGTCGATGCGCGAGGTGAGGTTCGCGAGCACGAGTGCACCCGAGTCCGCCGAGGTGACGTAGAAGAGGAGCCCCGTGATCGTCGCGAGCCCCACGACGAGCGGTGCCGCCGGGTACTGCATCAGGAGGTCGTAGAACGCACGTTCGGGGGTATCCATCGCGCTCGCCCCGAACGCTGCGTCGCCGCCGAGCACGAGGACGAGCGCGGAGTTGCCGAAGATCGAGATGAAGACGGCGATGAAGAGGAACGGGACGACGAGGACGCCCGCGATGAACTGGCGGAGTGTGCGGCCGCGCGAGATGCGCGCGAGGAAGAGCCCGACGAACGGGGCCCACGCGATCCACCACGCCCAGAAGAACAGGGTCCACGCGCTCGACCACTCGTCGGGCTGCTCCCACGCGTGCGTGTCCATGAGCATGCCCGGGAAGCGAGCGACGAAGTCGCCGATGTTCATGACGAGCCCGTCCATGAGCCGACGCGACTCGCCCGTCACCGTGATGTAGACGAGCAGCACGATCGCGAGCACCACGTTGAGCTCCGAGAGTCGACGGATGCCCTTCTCGACGCCGGACACCGTCGAGATCGTCGCCATGATGACGGCGAGCACGATGAGTCCGATCTGCGCGCCCACCCCCTCGGGGATGCCGAACATGAGGTACAGGCCGTAATTGAGCTGCACGACACCGATGCCGAGGGAGGTCGCGATGCCGAACACCGTGCCGAGCACGGCCGTCACGTCGACCGTGTGCCCGATCCAGCCGTCGAGGCGCTTGCCGAACAGCGGCGTGAGGAGCGAGCGGATGCTGAGGGGCTGATTGCGCCGGTACGCGAAGTAGGCGAAGGCGCCGCCCATGAGCGCGTACATCGCCCAGCCGACGGGGCCGTAGTGGAAGAGGGTCCAGACGATCGCCTGTCGTGCGGCCTCGATGCTCTCGCCGCCACCGGTCGGCGGCTCGTAGTACTGCGAGACGGGTTCGGCGACCGAGAAGAACATGAGGTCGATGCCGATGCCCGCGGCGAACAGCATCGACGTCCACGTGAAGAGGCTGAACTGCGGTTTCGAGTGATCGGGGCCGAGCTTCACGCCGCCGTGGCGCGAGAACGCGAGGAACAGCACGAAACCGACGACGACCGCCGCGGTGAGGATGTAGTACCAGCCGAGGTTCGCGCTCGTCCACACGACGACCGCGCCGATGAGCTCACCCGCCTGATCGGGATCGATCATCGCCCACACGGCGACGGCGAGGATGAGCACGCTCGAGCCGATGAAGACGGGCCAGCGCGTGACGGGGTCCGTGGGGGCGGCGTCCGCGTCAGGTGCCCCGGCCTCGGCCCCGGACTCGGCCGTCCCGACCGTGGCGACGGGTGGGTTCGTCCGGCCGTCGGCCGAGCGGTCGGGGGCCGTTCGGGTGCTCGCGCCCTCGTCGCCGCTCGCTCCCGTCCTGCGTGTGTCGGCCGTGCCGGCGTCGTCGCCGGTGTGGAGGTCGCGGTTCGTGCCGGTTCCGGCTGCATCCGGCGCTGCCGCGGTGTCGTTCGCGTCGGGGCGGTCCGGGTCGGGCGTAGCTCGGTCGTCGTTTCGGTTCATGCGGAGTTCCGTCCGATTCGGTCGCGAGCGGGCCCACCCGATGCGCGCTGCGCGAGCGGTGGGCCGCCCCGTGCGCGGCGGTGTGCGTGCGGTGTCCTCGGGGCTGCCCTGCTCCTCTCGCTCACGGCTCGCGCCCGAACCGGCGCGCGACCGGGCGGTCGCGCACCGTGGTGGTCCCGTGGCCGGGTGGAGACGTGCCGACCCGCACCGGATCACCGGTGCGACCAGTGTAGGAGCGCCCCGCGACACCGCGTCGGCCGCGACCCCCGGCGTCGGCGGCCCACACGGCGGGACGGCCGGGCCTGCCGCCCGCTCCCCCCGCCGGCACCCGTGGACCCGCCGCACGGGTGTCGCCGCCTCGTGCGATCCGCATGAACACGCGGAACCGGGCGGTGTCGCAGCGCGCTCCGCGATCGCCCGTCGGCGGCGACCGAGACCGCCCGCCGACCCCTCGACCGTCCGATCGGGGCAGAACGCCCGATCGCACCGGTCCGTGCGCGTCCGGCCGGGCGTGTCGGCCACCGGGACGGTGCCGTGGCGCTCGGGAACCCGTCATCCGCCGGGAGCGCCCCCGAGACGGCGCACGAACGGACCGTCAGTCGCTCGGCACCTGCAGCGGCGCCGCGAAGAACCGCAGCTCGTGTCGAGCCGAGACCTCGAACGCGCGTCGCATGCGTTCACGCTCCTCGCCGTCCACCGCCGCGGCGTGCCGCGTCACGATCTCGATCGCCGAACGCGTCGACGCGGCGAACGCCGGGTCGTCGTAGGTCGCGAGCCAGTCGCCGAACGGGTGGTCCGGACGTCGTCGCGCCGCGAGCCGCCGCCCGATGTCGTCGTACATCCAGAAGCACGGCAGGATCGCCGCGACGAGGCCCAGGTAGTCCCCCCGTGCGGCGAACGCGAGGAGGTGATCAACGTACGCCGAGGTCGTGTCGAACGGCTCCGCCGAGAAGAGCGACTCGTGCCCGACCCGGCCCGCGTGCAGCTCGGTCTCGGCCGCGATCGCCCCGTTCGCGCTCGCCGCCCAGAACGCCTGCTCCTCGGGCGTCGGCGCGAGCAGGCTCGCGGCCGCGAGCGCCCGCGCGTACTCGCGCAGGTAGAGCGCGTCCTGCGCGAGGTAGCGCACGAACGCCTCGCGATCGAGCGTGCCGTCACCGAGGTAGCGCACGAACGCGAGCTCGTCGGTCGCCGTGCGGATCGGTTCGATGCTCGCCCACCACGCGCGCTCCACCTCGGCCGCGCCAGGCGTGTTGCGGTCGCCGTCGGACGATGCGGGCTCCGCGGATGATCCGGGGATCACCCTATCGACGTGCGCGCCGAGCGGTCCGAGCGACCCCGCGGCGTCCCACAGCCCGACGAAGTGCGACACGGGGCCGCTGCCGCGCCCGACCGCGAGCGAGTCCGAGTCGCGCAGGGCCGCCGTCAGCCACCGCTTCGCCTCGCCGACGGCGGCGGGCCACGACCCGGTCCGCACGCGAAGCGTCGCGATCGCGGACGAGAGCGAACATCCCGTCCCGTGCGAATTCCGCGTGTCGACGCGGTCGGAGGTGAACTCGACGATCTCGCCGTCGGGCGCGACGAGCGCGTCGCGCGCGGCCGGCCCCTCGAGGTGGCCGCCCTTCGCGACTACGAGCACCCCATGGTCGGTGGCGAGCCGACGGGCCTGCTCGAGCAGTTCGTCCCATCCCGAGGCGGGCGGCGCCTCGACGAGGGCGGCGAGCTCCGGGACGTTGGGCGTCACGAGATCCACCTCGGCGAGGAGGGCCCGGATCGCCGCGACGGCCTCACCCGAGACGAGCGAGTCACCGCTCGCGGCGATCATCACCGGGTCGAGGACGACGAGCGGCGGACGCACCGCCGCGAGCCAGGCCGAAACGGCGGCGACGATGTGCTCGTCGAACAGCATGCCGATCTTGACGGCGTCGATCTCGACGTCGTCGCTCACGGCGTCGAGCTGCTCGACGAGGAACGCGGTCGGTGGAACGTGGATCGAGCGCACGCCCTGGGTGTTCTGCGCGACGAGTGCCGTGACGACGGCCATGCCGTACCCGCCGTTCGCGGCGATGCTCTTGAGGTCGGCCTGGATGCCCGCGCCGCCCGTCGGATCGGTGCCCGCGATGCTCAGCACCCGGGGCGGGGGTGCACCGGCATCGCGTCCCGTCGTGACGGCCGAGGTCGTCGCGTCGCTCATGCCGCCGCCTCCCAGACCCGACGCAGCTCCTCGGCGGCGGCCCGCGGGTCAGCTGCGGCGCAGATCCACGACACGACGGCCACGCCGTCGAGCCCGCCCGCGCGGAGCTCCGCGACGTCGCCGGGACGGATCCCGCCGATCGCGACGGCCGGCAGCGATGTTCCCCGGGCGAGGCGTGCGACCTCCTCGACCCCGATCCCCGCGGGTGCGTCGCGCTTCGACGCCGTGTCGCGCACGGCGCCGATACCGACGTAGTCGACGAGCGCACCGAGCGACGTCGCCTCGGCGAGCTCGGCGGGTGTCGCGGCGCTGAGCCCGAGCACGGCGTCGGGCCCGATGAGCGCCCGCGCATCGCGGGGGTGCAGATCGTCCTGCCCGAGGTGCACGCCCGCGAGCGCCGCACCGCGGGCTCGCGCCGCGAGAAAGACGTCCACGCGGTCGTTCACGAGCACGGGCACGTGCGCCGGCACCGCCGCCGCGACGGCGACGGCGAGATCGACGAACGCGCGCGCGGCGAGATCCTTGGCGCGCACCTGCACGCTCGTCACGCCGCCGGCGACGGCGAGCGCGACGGTGTCCGGCACCGTCCGGCCCGCGGCGGCGCACTGGTCCGGATCGGTCACGAGGTAGACGGCGAGATCGATGCTCACGACACACGTCCCGCCCGGACGATGTCGTCCGCCGTGAGCGCGTCGAGTGCATCGAGGAACGCGACGGCGAACGATCCGGGGCCGTTCGCGACCGCGGCCGCGAACTCGGCGGCGACCGCGTAGGCGGTGCAGGCCGCGACCGCGGCGTCGATCGGCCGCTCGGCGACCGCCGCGAACGCGGCGACGACGCCCCCGAGCGCACAGCCGCCACCCGTGACGCGGGTGAGGAGCGGATCGCCGTTCGCGATCCGGACGACGCTCTCGCCGTCGGTCACGAGATCGACGGGGCCGGAGACCGCGACGGCGCCACCCGTCGCGTTCGCGAGTGTGCGGGCCGCGTCGAGGGCGTCATCGACGTCCTGCTGCGAGTCGACGCCGCGCCCCGTCGCGGTCGCGCCCGCGAGCGCACTGATCTCGGAGGCGTTGCCGCGGATGATGGTCGGCCGTGCGGCGAGGAGCTCGGCGGCGAGCGCGGTCCGGACCGGCAGGGCACCCACCGCCACGGGGTCGAACACCCACGGCGTCCCGCCCGCGGTGGCGCCCGCCGCGGTCTCGAGCATCCCGAGGCGCTGCTCGCCGCTCGGCGTGCCGAGGTTCACGAGCGAGGCGGACGCGATGTCGCGAGCGAACAGTTCCGCCTCCCCCGGCACATCGGCCATGGCGGGGCTCGCACCGATCGCGAGGAGGGTGTTCGCCACGAAATTGACCGTGACGACGTTCGTGACGCACTGGACGAGCGGTGTCGTCCGGCGCACCTCCCCGAGCAACTCGGCGGCGGACGTGAGAACAGCAGATGGCGTACGCGTCATGCGCGACATCCCTTCGCTAGTACGAACTAGATCAGGTTCGACGGGTGTGATCTCAGCCCCGGTGGGGCACCCCGTGTCACTCTCCGCGGAAGGCTACCCGACTCGAGCGCCCGGCGACACCGCGACCGCCACCCACCCTGCAACCGCACCCCGCACTCCTCGGCCCTCGCACCGCCGTCCTCGCCCCTCGCACCACCGTCCTCGCCCCGCCGCGCGCCACGACGCCGCCCGCGCTCGCGTTCGCGCTCCGTCGAACAGCATCCAGCCGGGTTGTTGCTTCCGGGCCGCGGGCCCGGTAGCAACAACCCGGCTGGATCGCTCCGCGCGATGACGCGATGGTGGGAATCGGCGCCGCGATCGGGTGACGCGGTTGACGCTTGCTCGCGCGGGGAGGATCGTCGCACCCATGCGACCGAGACTCCTATCGTCCGCGACTTCGCGGCCCGCGCCGGGCACCACCGCCGATTCGCCGCGGTCCGTGCCGGACCGCGCGACCGACTCGTCACGGACCTCGCCGGACGCCACCGCCGATTCACCGCAGTCCACCCCGGACCGCATCTCCGACTCGCCGCAGCCTGTGCCGGAGCGCCCCGCCGCCGTCCTTCGGTCCGTGTCGGATCGTGCGTCCGCCGTGGTGCGGCACGCGCCGGGGCGTGCCGCCTGTGCGGGTCGGTGCGCCGACCGAGACGGGGCGTGGGCCGCATGAGCGCGCGCGAGGTCGACGTCATCATCATCGGCGCGGGACCCGTCGGCGAGAACGTCGCCGATCGCACGCGCGCCGCCGGGCTCGAGACGGTACTCGTCGAGCGCGAACTCGTCGGCGGCGAATGCTCGTACTGGGCGTGCATGCCGTCCAAGGCGCTCCTCGGTCCCGGCCGCCTGCTCGCCGCGGCGCGCGCGCTCCCCGGCGTCGCCGAGGCCGTGCGCGGCGGGCTCGACGTCGCCGCGGTCCTCGACCGCCGCGACGCGTTCACCTCGCACTGGTCCGACGCTGGCCAGGTCGACTGGGTCGAGGGCATCGGCGCCGAGCTCGTCCGCGGCACCGGGCGGATCGCGGGCGAGCGCACGGTCGAGGTCACCGGCGAGACGGGCGAGGTCACGACGTTGCGGGCGCGTGCCGCGGTCGTCGTCGCGACGGGCAGCACGGCACTCGTCCCCGACATCCCCGGACTCGCCGACATCGCACCGTGGACGAGTCGGGAGGCGACGAGCGCCCATACCGTGCCGAGCCGCCTCACCGTCGTGGGCGGCGGCGTCGTCGCGACCGAACTCGCGAGCGCGTTCGCCTCGCTCGGCAGCCGCGTGACGATGCTCGTCCGGCACGAGGTGCTGGGCGCGTTCGAGCCGTTCGCGCGCGAGCGCGTGACCGAGGGGCTGCGGGCCGCCGGCGTCGACGTCCGCACGGGTGTCGACATCCGTCACGTCGCTCGCACCGCCGATGGTGTGCACGTGACGACCGGCGACGGCGACATCGTGTCCGACGAGGTGCTCATCGCGACAGGTCGCGCGCCCGCGAGCGGCGACGTCGGCCTCGACTCGGTCGGCATCGCTCCCGGGGGCGCACTCGACGTCGACGACACGATGCTCGTCCCGGGCACCGACTGGCTCTACGGCGTCGGCGACGTGAACGGCCGCGCGCCGCTCACCCACCAGGGGAAGTACCAGGCCCGCGCGGCCGGTGACGCGATCGCCGCGCGGGCGGCGGGCCGCACACCCGACGACGCGCCGTGGGGTTTCGGCGTCGCGACGGCGGATCACGACGCGGTCCCGCAGGTCGTGTTCACCGACCCCGAGGTCGCCGCCGTCGGCCACACGGCCGCGTCGGCGGCGGACAAGGGGCGGCCCGTCCGAGTCGTCGACGTCGGGTTCTCGTCGGTCGCGGGCGCCGCACTCGAGGGCGATCGCGATCAGGGCGCCGCACGGCTCGTGATCGACCGCGAGCGCGACGTCGTGATCGGCGCGACCTTCGTGGGTCCGGCCGTCGCCGAGCTCGTGCACGCGGCCACGATCGCGATCGTCGGGGAGGTGCCCGTCGGCCGGCTCTGGCACGCGGTCCCCGCCTACCCCACGGTCAGCGAGATCTGGTTGCGCCTGCTCGAGGCGCTCGGCCGTCCGGAGGCCTGACACCGCCCTGGACCATCACGCGCCCGCACCGCGGGACGGCGCGGCGTCGTCTCGTTCCGGCGCGGACCGATCGGCGGTCGGCGCGCCGACGAGATCGTCGAGACGGGCGCCGAGCACACGGAGGGCACGCTCGAAGCCGTCGAGGTACGAGCCCATGTCCCCCGTGTCCCAGCTCTCGTTCGCGATGCGATGGGCGGCCGTGATCGCGGCCGCCCCGGCGCGGATCCCGACGTCGTCGGCCGGTGCGCCGGTGCGCTCCGCGAGCCACGCGGCGAGCCCGGCCTCGAGGTCACGGAGCGCGAGCAACCAGGCCGAGTACAGCGACGGCGTCTCGCGCAGGAGCGACACCCGGTCGCGATCGGTCTGCAGCTCGGCATCGCTCGACAGGAACCGGCGCACACAGTTCGACACCGCGGCCGTGACGGGAAGGTCGCGCGGTTCCCGCCGGAGCGCGTCGAGGAACGGCTCGAAGGTGCCCGGCGAGTGCTCGAAGACGATCGCCTCCTTGCTGCCGACGTAGCGGTACACGGTGCGCTCGGCGACGCCTGCGGCCCGCGCGATCTCGGCGATCGTCACCTCGTCGAAGCCGCGCTCCCGGAAGAGTGCGATCGCGTGCGTTCGAATGCGTCGCTGCATCTCGGCCGCGCGAATCTGCCAGCCGGGGCTCCGCGTCATCGGCACAGCGTAGCAGCGCGACGACACCCTGACATGGACTGCCACATTCACTTAGGCTGCCCTAATATGAAGCGCGTTCCCAACGCTCGCCACACGGCGAGGACGTGCGCCACCCACTGGAGAACCCATGCCACTGCGTCGAACCTCGCTCCTCGCTCCACCGCTCCTGCTCGCGCTGCTCCTCACCGCGTGCACCCCGGCGACGGGCGAGGACACGGCCGAAGCCGCGTGCCACGACGTCGAGCACGAGCTCGGTACCGCCTGCGTCCCCGACGACCCGCAGCGTGTCGTCGTGCTCGATCCGCTCATGACGCTGCCCACCCTCATCGAGCTCGACGTCCCCGTCGTCGGTGCGGCGAGCATCTACCCGGACGGCGCGGTGTTCCCCGACTACCTCGATCCGGCGGATCTCGAGGGCATCGAAGTCGTGGGCGGCATGCTCGATCCGAGTCCCGAGGCGATCGCAGCGCTCGACCCCGATCTCATCATCCTCGACGCCACGAACGGCGCGTCCTCCTTCGATCGCATGCAATCGATCGCACCCACCGTCGCGGTGCCCTACGCGTTCTACAACGACGCGTGGCTCGACGACGTCCGCTTCCTCGCCGGCGTCGTCGGGAAGTCGGCCGAGATCGACTCGGGCATCGCCGCCTACGAGACGCGCGCCGCCGAGGTCGCGTCATCGCTCGGGACGCGCGGCGGCGACCTCACGCTCACGCGCGTCGACGTCTACGAGGGGTCGCCGCTGTACTACCGCAGCGGGTGCACGTGGTTCGGCACCGTCCTCACGGATGCGGGCGTGACCCAACCGTCCTCACAGCAGCCCGACGACTGCACGATGTTCGACTACTCGACCGTCGTCGTGCCGCTGTCCCTCGAGGAGCTCTCCGTCGTGGACTCGGCGACGATCGTCGGCTACCAGCAGAAGACGGACGGCGTGAGCGCCGATGCGAGCCCGTTCACCGCGCTCGAGGGCAATGAGCTGTGGCAGGCGCTGCCCGCCGTGCGCACCGGGTCGGTGCACGTCATGGGGGATGCGTGGGGGCTCGGCGTCTCGCTCACGGCGGCCCACGTGATCCTCGACGACCTGGAGACGACGGTCTTCCCGGTGTGACCCGGTGCGGGCGTGGCTCGGCGTCGGCTCAGGACGCCGGGAGGGGCCACACCCCCGACGTGCCGCGGCGGTGCGAGTCGACGAGGTGGGTGTCGATCATGCCGATCGCCTCCATGAGCGCGTGCATCGTCGTGGGCCCGACGAAGCGGAACCCGTGCGCGCGGAGGGCCTTCGCGAGCGCCGTCGACTCGGCCGAGCGCGTCGGGATCTCCTCGAGTGTGCGAGGAGTCGGCGTGCGGGCCGGACGGAACGACCACACGAGGTCCACGAGGCCCCCACCGTCACGCAATGCGACGGTCGCGCGGGCGTTCGCGATCGTCGCCTCGATCTTGGCCCGATTGCGGACGATGCCCGCGTCGGCCAGCAGCCGCTCGACGTCGGCATCGCCGTAGTCGGCCACCGTATCGGGTACGAAGCCGCCGAACGCGGAGCGGAAGGCGGGCCGCTTGCGCAGGATCGTCGCCCAGCTCAGCCCGGACTGGAACGCCTCGAGACTGATGCGCTCGAACAGGCCGGTCTCGTCGCGCACGGGCAGGCCCCACTCGGTGTCGTAGTACTCGCGCAACAGCGGATCGCTCGCCGCCCACGTCGGACGCGCGAGCCCGTCGTCGCCGACCACGACACCCGAACCCGCGTCCGCTCCCGTCGTCGCTCCATCACCCATCGTCGTCCACCCTCCGCTCGACATCGCCCGTTCCCGACTGCGTCAACCGTCTCACGCCCCTCGGACGTGCGGGCCGGTCGTTCTCACGGTGCGAGGCCCGTCGAGCGCAGCGTGAGATTGATGCGGCCCGAGGCGAGGCCGATGCCGCTCGGGGCGGTGCCCGGGTGGATCCGGACGACACCGTGGAACGCGAGCCGTGCGGGGCCGCCGAACACGAACAGGTCACCCGACGCGAGCCGGATGTCCTCGTACGGCCGTCCGCGTCCCGCCGTGTTGCCGAACCGGAAGGTGCAACTGTCGCCGATGGAGATCGACACCACGGGCGCGCCGGACGGTTCGTCGCGGTCCTGGTGCATGCCCATGTGCGCGTCGAGGTCGTAGTAGTTCGCGAGCACCGCGTCGGGGGTGTACGACGCGGCCGTCTCGGCATCGCCCGTCGCGGCGATCGCACGACGACCGAGGCGGACGAGCCAATCGGGCACCGGCAGGACCGCGCGGCCGTTGACGTCGTCCGCGACACGCGAGTAGCCGCCCGGCCTCCAGTGCCTACCGAGACAGACGTTGCGGACGCTCATCTCGTGCGCGCCGACGCGCGGGTGCCGGATGGGGACGGGGCCGTCCGCCCACTCCGCGAAGCGACGCACGATCCAGGCCTGCTGTTCGACGTCGAGCCAATCCGGCACCCAGGTCGCACCGGGCGCGAGGACGCGCGGAACGCGCTCGAACGCGTCGTCGCCGAAGAGCTGGGTCACCGCACCCTCCCGAACCGCCGACGCCGGTTCCGACGCCAGGTCCCATGCTCCCACGAGGGCCCTACATCGCACGCGCGGCGCATCCCCGTCACCCCGTGCTGCGCGGGCTCGTCCCGGCGGCCGCCGTTCATGCGCGCCGCTCGAGCGCGAGCAGGAGTCGCTTCGCGGCTTCGCCGCCCGCGTAGCCGCCTGCCGAGCCGTCGGCCCGCAGCACGCGGTGGCACGGCACGACGATCGGCACGGGATTCGTGGCGCACGCCGTTCCCACGGCCCGGGCCGCACCGGGCCGGCCGACGACGCGCGCGAGCTCGCCGTAACTCGTCGTGGTGCCGAACGGGATGTCGGGCAGCGCGGCCTGCACGAGAGCGCGGAACCCGTGCGCGAGGCGATGGTCGACGGGCAGTTCGAACGCCCGCCGCCGGCCGTCGAAGTACTCGTCGAGCTGACGGGCGACCGGATCGGTTCGTGCCGGGTCCTCGAGCACACGCGCGCCGATGCGGGTCGCGAGCTCCTCGAGCGCGGCGTCGAACCCCTGGCGCTCGAACGCGATGCGGACGATCCCGCGCTCCGTGACCGCGACGAGGAGCGGGCCGAGGGGTGAATCGACCGTGCGATGCCCGACGTCGACGAGCGCCTCGTCGTTCGCCCGCGTCGCGAGACGCACGCGCAGACGCGCGAGGTCGTCGCCGGGAATCGGGAGTCCCGAGCGGAGATCCGCCGGGTCGGTCCGCCCGGCGCCACCCTCGTCCACCTCGGTCGTGCCGTCGATCGTCATCGTGCGTCCTCCTCCGTTCCCGTCGTGCCCTCGCCCGCGGCGCGGGTGACAGCCGGGGCGTTGCTCGTGCTCGCCTTCGTGTCCGTGCTCGCCTTCGTGTTGGTGTTCACCGTCGTCCTCGATCCCGGGGTCGTGCTCATTCCGGTGCTCGTGCGCGGACTCGCACGCCCCCGACTCCCGTGGCCCGTCCCCTCGGCCAGCGGGTCCTCTCGCGCCGCGCGACGCCGCAGCGTCCTGATGCCGTCCGCGCACGCGCGCCTCGCCGCGTCCGGCGTGCCACCGATGAGCGCCGCGGTCTCCGCGTGTGTGAGACCCGCGAGGTGGTGGGCCGAGACCGCGAGGCGCTGCCGCTCGGGCAGCGCCGCGACCGCGTCCCACAGATCGAGATCCCGCACCCCCGGTCGCCCGATCGTCGACGGCCGCTCGGGGAGTTCGGCCACGGGGATCGCGACGTGGGCCCGAGCGCGCACGATGTCGATGCACTTGCGCTGCGCGACGCGCACGAGCCACGCCTCGACGTTCGAGTCGTCCGGCAGTTCGGGCCACGCACGCAACGCCGCGAGGAACGTCTCGGACCACGCGTCCTCGGCATCGGCCGTCGCGCCGAGACTCGCGCGGCACACCCGCAGCACCGTCTCGCCGTGGGCGCGGACGGCCCGATCGAACGGTGTCCTCACGTCGTTCCCCACCGGGCCCGCGCCCCCGTCGACGTGTGCCGCACGCTCAGAACAACCGCCCGGCTCGCACGTGCTCCGGCTCCTCCAGGTCGAGCAGGAACCGCTTGCGTTCGAGGCCACCGGCGAATCCCGTGAGCGAGCCGTCGGCACCGAGCACCCGATGACACGGGATGACGATGCTGATCGGATTGTGCCCCACGCACTGGCCGACGCGCTGCGCGAGGTGCGGGTTGCCGAGCCGCGCGGCGAGTGCCCCGTACGTCGTCGTCTCGCCGAAGGGGATCTCGCGCAGGAGGGCCCACACGCGCTCCGACAGCTCGTCGCCGGACGTGTGCACCGCGATGTCGAACGCCCGGCGCCGCCCGTCGAAGTACGCCTCGAGCTGCTTCGCGAGGCGGGAGAACACGTCGTCGTCCGATGCCTCGACGCGGCCACCGATCGAGTCGGGCGCGGGCGGGTAGCGGTGCGCGGGGAAGTAGAGGCCGGTGAGCACGTCGCCGTCGGCGACGGCGAGGAGCTCCCCGATCGTCGTCGCGACCGTCGCGTGGCGTCTCGTCGACTCGTGCACGATTCGATTCATACCCTGCAGACGCCCCTGCCCGCCACAACGTGAGATGCGAATCGGGGTTCCGTCGCGGCGTGGGGCCGCTTCACACGAAACACTCGAGAACCGGATGCTCTTCGGCGTAGCATCATGCGAATCGACGACGCGACGACGCGACGTCGAGCGAGGTTGCCTCCACGGTCACGAGCCGCGCGCATCCCGGAGCACCACGGCCCTCGGGCCATAGGACAACCGGAAGTAGGCGGAAAATGAGCCACACCACCACTCGACGGGTCAACCCGTGGATCGTCATGACGATCATCCACGGCGTCGCCGTCGTCATCACTGTCGCCCTGTTCATCGTCGCGGCCGTCGCGGCCGAGACCGACTTCGGCCCGCACGCCCGCGAGATCGTCGCCGGATGGGTCATGGCCGGTGTCGTGCTCGCCCCGCTCGTGACGGCCATCACGGCCATCTGGTGGATCAGCGGACAGCCCAAGGAGGCCATCCCGGCACGGCCGGAGCCCGGCCCCTACGCCGTGCTCTCCACGGCGACCTCGTCGATGGAGCGCATCTCGGCCTGACGCACGCCGTCACCCCGGGCGGTTCGTCGGCCGGTCGCCGTACACTTCGGACGGCGACCGGTTCGGCGTCCGTGCCGACGGCCTGCAGCGACGAGAGGCGGGAGATGACGGCGGACGACCTCCTCGATCCCGCGAACGACCGCGCCCGCGCGCACGCTCCCGGCCGAGTCGACCACGACCGTCTCGGCGTCCGCACGGGCGCGATCCCCGTCTTCACGGAACACGGGCCGGGCGCCCCAGACGCGTTCGACGACGAGGTCCCCGCACGCGTCCGCGACGCCCCGAAGGAGCCGGGCGACGAGTGGGCGATCGGCCCCGACGGCACCCGCTCGTGGGGCGCGCACGGTGCGGCGGGCGTCCTCGTCGCCGACGTCGAGCGCGGCGTGCTCCTACAGCACCGCGCGAGATGGAACCACCACGGGGGCACCTGGGGCATCCCGGGCGGAGCGCTCCGCCCCGGTGAGCCACCCGTCGACGGGGCACTCCGCGAGGCGTTCGAGGAGGCGGGCATCCCCGCCGATGCCCTCGACGCGGTCGCGACGCGCGTCGTCGATCTCGGCTACTGGCGCTACACGACCCTCGTGGCCCGCGCGCGGCGACACATCCCCGCACGCGTCCTCGATGCCGAGAGCGCGGGCATGGCCTGGGTGCCCCCGCGCGAACTCGACCGCCTGCGCTTGCACCCCGGGTTCGCGGCCGCCTGGCCGACACTGCAACGACTCATCGGCACACGGCCCGCGCTCGTCGTCGATGCGGCGAACGTCGTCGGTGCCCGTCCGGACGGCTGGTGGCGCGACCGCGCCGGTGCCGCGACGCGACTCGTCTCCACGCTGTGCGGCGCGATCGGGCGCGGTTTCCCCGCGGCACCGTTCGGCATCGACGCCGAGCTGCTGTGGCCCGAGATCGTCGTCGTGCTCGAGGGGCAGGCGAAGTCCGCCGCCGACCCGTCCACCGACGCATCGCTCGAGCACCTCGAGATCGTGCGGGCGCCCGGCGAGGGCGACGACGATATCGTCGCGCAGGTCGAGCGTCTGCGCGCGCTCGACGCCGAGCGACCGATCCTCGTCGTGACGAGCGATCGCGGCCTGCGCGAACGCGTCGAGGCGGCGGGAGCACTGCCGTGCCTCGGCTCCAAGGCGTTCCGGACGTTGCTCGACGGGCCGCACGAACCGGCCGCCCGGACGTCCGCGGGGCCGGTCACGACCGAGGGTCCCGTCCCGACCGAAGGGTGAGGCGGCCCGGGGCTCGCCGAGCGCCCGCCCGACGGGTCCGAGGGAGTACCGAGACGGAACAGGGCACCCGTTCCCGGGTACCCTGTTCCGGTCGACGACGCGCGATCAGCGCTCGCCGCTCCACGTGGCGCGGCGCGGCGCGGCCGAGCTGCGCGCCGACGGGGCCGGCGTCGAGGTCGAGTGCACGCGGCGCGACGCGGGTGCCGCGCCCTGCGAGCTGCGGGCCGCGGCCGTCTCGCCGGCGCCACGGCCGCGACGGCGTCCGCGCGACGAGCGACCGGGTGCACGGCCCTCGCCGCCCTGGCCGGCGCTCTCGCCGCGACCGGCACCGCCGCGGGCTCCGCCCGTCCGGCCACCGTCGCCCTGCGCGGACGTGCCGCGCCCGGAGGCGTTGCGCCCCTGCGCCGAACCGCCACCACGGCCACCGCGACGTCCGCCGCCGGTGCTGCCGCCCTGGTCCTCGCGGGCCGCACGCTTCCGACGGGCGTTCTGCCCCTGCGAGGTGCCGCCGCCCGACGCGACGACCGCGTTGCCCGAGCCCGGGCCACCGGGTCGCGGCGTGACGTGCGGCGCGACCTCACCCACGAGCGCCGTGACGGCGGGGTTCGTCGCGGTGACGCGCTGCGGGGCGACGGTGATGCGTGCCTTGCGCAGCAGCGCCTCCGTGTCCTTGCGCTGCGCGGGCAGCATGACCGTGACGACGTCGCCGTCGCTGCCGGCGCGGGCCGTGCGACCGGAGCGGTGCAGGTAGGCCTTGTGCTCTGCCGGCGGGTCGACGTGGACGACGAGCTCGATGCCGTCGACGTGCACGCCGCGGGCCGCGACGTCGGTCGCGACGAGCACGCGCACGCGGCCCTCCGAGAAGTCGGCGAGGTTGCGGTCACGCGCGTTCTGCGACAGGTTGCCGTGCAGGTCGACCGCGGGGACGCCCGACGCCGTGAGCTGCTTGGCGAGCTTCTTCGCCTGGTGCTTCGTGCGGGTGAAGAGGATTCGACGTCCGGTGCCCGACGCGAGCGTGCGGACGAGCTCGGTCTTCGCCTCGGGCGTGGCGACCTCGAACACGTGGTGCGTCATCGCGGCGACGGGCGAGTTCGCCTCGTCGACGGAGTGCAGCACGGGGTCGTGCAGGAAGCGCTTGACGAGCTTGTCCACGCCGTTGTCGAGCGTCGCCGAGAACAGCATCCGCTGCCCGTCCGACGGCGTCGCCTGCATGATGCGCGTGACGACCGGGAGGAACCCGAGGTCGGCCATGTGGTCGGCCTCGTCGAGCACCGTGATCTCGATCGCGTCGAGCGAGACGATGCCCTGCTTCATGAGGTCGTCGAGACGGCCCGGGCACGCGACGACGATGTCGACGCCCGCCCGGAAGGCCGACTCCTGCGGCTTCTGGGAGACGCCGCCGAAGACGGTCGTGACCGTGAGGCCGGCCGCCTTCGCGAGCGGCTCGACGACGTGCGCGATCTGCGTCGCGAGTTCGCGCGTCGGCGCGAGGACGAGGCCGATCGGGCGGCCGGGACGACGCCGCCCGCCGGCGAGCGCGCCCGAGAGGCGCGCGACGAGCGGAATGGCGAACGCGAGGGTCTTGCCCGATCCGGTCTTGCCGCGGCCGAGGACGTCACGGCCGCGGAGCGTCGACGGGAGGGTGGCCTCCTGGATGGGGAACGGGGTGGGCCGGTCGGCCGCGACGAGCACGTCGACGAGCGTGGCCGGGACGCCGAGGTCGGCGAAGGTGGTGTTGGACTGCGTGGTCGCAGTGGACATGGGGCGCCTTTCAGGCGGGCCCGCGCACGCGCCGAAGACGACGTGTCGTCGTGGACGGTTGCGGCGGGGCCGATGACGGCACCGGCGGTCGCCGGGCCGGTCGCCGCGGCAGACGACGTCGGAGCGGGTTTCCCTGGCGATGGCCGGGCGCTCGGTCGAGACACGACGGTGCGCGCACGAGAACGGCGCGCGACCCCCACTCTAGCACTGCGCCCGTCAGGCGCCCGCGACACCGACCTGGATGAGCGCGACGGCGGCGCCGACGAGTCCGACGACGAGCGCCGCGACCCCCACCCAGAGGAGCCACACGAACCGGTTCGGACGGGTCCGTTCGTGCCCGCCCGCGGCCGCGAAGAAGCCGCCCGGGACGAGGATCGCCGAAGCGAGCACGCCGTACCCGAGGAGCGCCCACGGGCCGCTCGCACCGGCGGCCTCGAGGAGCAGCACGACGACGAGGCCGAGGGTGACGAGCACCCCGGCGTGCGCGTGGCCGGCGCGGAAGAAGGCCTTCTGGAAGTCGGTGAACGCGAATCCGCCCCCGACGACCTGCAGCAGGAAGGTGCCGCCGTAGGCGATCCCGATGACGGCGATGAGGACGACGCCGCAGACGATCGCGGCGACGGGGCTGAGCACGGTCACGTGTTGCTCCGATCGGTCGGTGTTCGGGACGACGCGGTGCCGTCCCGCGGGGTCGGCGCGATGAACCTCGACGAGGCGACCGCGGCGCGCACGAGCTCGCGGACGTCACCCCCGAAGGGCTCGACGAGCGCCGAGTTCTGCAGTGCCCCTGAGTGCGCGAGCACGGCGAGACCGTGCACGAGCCCCCAGGCCGCCGCCGCGGCGCCGGCCGCCGCGCGGTGCTCCGTCGTCGCGTCGTCGGTCGACGCGCCGGCGGAGGGTTCGGTGGGACGAAGACCGGCACGACGCACCTGCGCGCGCAGGATGCCGAGGGACACCTCGGCCGCGCGCATCACCTCCGGACGTTCGCGGTCTCGCGGCTCGGGCCCGAACATGAGCGCGAAGTGCGCCGGTCGCTCCCGGGCGAACTCGACGTACGCGACGCCCATCTCGACGAGACGGTCGACCTCCGTCACCGCGCGGACGGAGTCGAGCCGCTCCCCCAGCTCCGTGAATCCGTCGAGCGCGAGGGCGTCGAGCACGTCGTTCTTGCCACCGAGGTGGTAGCGGGGTGCGTTGTGGCTCACGCCCAGATCGGCCGCGATCGCCCGCATGCTGAGCGCCCCCGGGCCGTCGCGCTCGATGACCTCCGCTGCTCGTCCGAGTACGGCGCTCCGGAGGTCCCCGTGGTGGTACTGCTTCGTCACAGGACGAACTTACCAATGGTAAACATGGACCGCCATCCCCCGGTCGCGACGTATCCCGACGCCCCCTGCGGCCGTCAGCGGGTGACGCGGGGAGCCGTGCAGGTCCCTCGCGGAAACGGATACCCGGGGACGCGTAGACTGCCGCGTGCGCGGGCCTCCGCCGGGGATGGCGACGCGTGAGAACGCAGCCGAACCAGGAGCGCGTGATGCCACGAGACCTCACCAGTGCCGTCCACGAGGGCTTCCGGACGTCGTTCGGCGTCGAGCTCGAGGGGGTCTGGTCGGCCCCCGGTCGCGTGAGCATGGCGGGCGATCACACGGACGAGCACGACGGGCTCTCGCTCGCGTTCGCGATCGGCATCCGGAGCGCCGTCGCCGTCCGGCGTCGCGACGACGACCGCGTCGTCATCGCGACCGACCTCACCGACGAACGTGCCGACACCGACCTCGCGACCATCGCGTCGCACGATGCGACGGCCGATTGGCGCTCCTACCCGATCGGGACGATCCGGGCCGCACTCGAGCACGGTCGCGACGACGAGGCCGACGACTCGGACGCCGACGATTCCCCCGCTCGCGTCGCGGCGACCGGTCTCGACATCTTCCTCTCGACGGATCTGCCCGTCGGGGGTGGCCTGTCGTCGTCCGCTTCGGTCTGCGCGGCAGTCGGCATCGCACTCGACGAACTCTGGGCCCTCGGCCTGAGCCGTGGCGAGATCGCGGCACTGGGGCGGACCGCCGAGCAGACCGCCGCGGGCGCAGCGACCGGCCTCGCGGACCACGCGACCGTGCTGTTCGCCGAACCCGAGCGCGCCGTGTTCTACGACGCGCGCGGCGACGACGCGGACCTCATCGAGATGCCCGAACTCGACGCACACCAGCTCGTTCCGCTCGTCGTCGTCACGGGCGAGCACCACCGCAACTGGTCGGGCGCGATCGCCGAGCGCCTCGCGGACGGCGTGACGGTGGCCGAGGAGCTCGGCTGCCAGTCGCTGCGCGAGGTGCGCAGCGAGGAGCTCGAGGCGGCGAAGGACCGCCTGGAGCCGCGGCAGTACCGACGCGCGAGGTACATCGTCGGCGAGATCGCGCGGACCCTCGAACTCACGCGCGTGCTCCGCACGGAGGGACCGCGCGAGATCGGCCCGATCCTTCGCGATTCACAGGCCTCACTGCGTGACGACTTCGAGGTCTCGACGGAGCGCATCGATCGCACGGTGGAATGGGCGCAGGGCGCGGGTGCCCTGGGGGCGCGCATCACGGGTGCCGGCCTCGGGGGCTCGGTCTTCGTGCTCGCGCCCGAAAGCGACGTCGGCGCGATCGTCGCGGCGCTCGAACGTGGTTACCGCGAACACGGTTGGAAGGACCCGCACGTCGTCCGCGTCGCACCGTCGGCGGGCGCACGCCGCGACCGCTGACCGCCCACCGACCGAAGGTCGCCCGGATCCACCCCGCGGATCCCACGAGTCGATGCGAACAGGCTCCCGCACCTCGTCGACCCCGTCATGCGGGCCCCGCCGGGCCGCAAAAAAGCCGGGTTGTTGCTACCGGGCCCGGGGCCCGGTAGCAACAACCCGGCTTTGTGCGTGCGGATTCGCTGGTCAGCGTTCGCGGGGCCGAGTTCGCTGGTCAGCGCTCGGCTCAGGGCCTGGCCGCGAGGGCGCGCTCCGCCGACTCCACCACGTTCTGCAGCAGCAGCGCGCGCGTCATGGGGCCGACCCCGCCGGGGTTCGGTGACAGCCAGCCCGCGACATCCGCGACCGCCGGCTCGACGTCGCCCTGGATGCGCGAACGCCCCGTCTCCTCGTCCTGGGCCCGGCTCACGCCGACGTCGAGCACCGCGGCGCCCGGCTTCACCCACGACGCCTTCACGAGGTGCGCGGCACCCGCCGCGGCGACGATCACGTCCGCCGTCCGCGCGATCGCACCGATGTCGGGCGTGCCCGTGTGGCACAGCGTGACGGTCGCGTTGTGCTCGCGACGCGTGAGCAGCAGCCCGATCGAGCGCCCCACGGTCACACCGCGACCGATGACCACGACGTGCTTGCCCGCGACCCCGAGCCCGTTGCGGGCGAGGAGTTCGATCACGCCGCGCGGCGTACACGGCAGCGGCGTCGTGATCGGCTCGTTCACGTTGAGCACGAGCGAACCGAGGTTGAACGGGTGCAGCCCGTCGGCGTCCTTCGCCGGATCGATGCGCTCGATGGCCGCCTGCTGGTCGATGTGCTTCGGCAGCGGCAACTGCACGATGTAGCCCGTGCAGGCGGGGTCCGCGTTCAGGCGGTCGATCGCGTCGAACACCTCCTGCTCGCTCGCCGTCTCCGGCAGATCGACACGGATCGACGCGATGCCGACCTCGGCGCAGTCCCGGTGCTTGCCCGCGACGTACGCGACCGAGCCCGGGTCCTCGCCCACGAGCACCGTGCCGAGGCCCGGCTGCACACCGGCCTCACGCAGCACGGCGACCCGCTCGGCGAGCTCCGACTTGATCTCGGCCGCCGCCCGGCGACCGTCGAGTACCCGCGCCGTCACACCTGCTCCAGCGTCGGGTAGAGCGGCACGGCCGCGGTGAGCGCGTCGACCCGCGCGCGCAGCGCGGGCAGATCGGCGCCGGGCAGGAGCGCGAGCGCGATGACGTCGGCGACCTCGGTGAACTCGGCGTCGTCGAAGCCGCGCGTCGCGAGCGCCGGCGTGCCGATGCGCAGGCCCGAGGTGACCATCGGGGGGCGGGGGTCGTTCGGGACCGCGTTGCGGTTGACCGTGATGCCGACCTCGTGCAGCAGGTCCTCCGCCTCCTTGCCGTTGATCGCGGCGTCGCGCAGGTCGACGAGCACGAGGTGCACGTCGGTGCCGCCCGAGCGGACCGCGATGCCCGCGTTCTTCACGTCGTCCTGCAGGAGACGCTCGGCGAGGATCGCGGCACCGCGGACGGTGCGCTCCTGGCGGTCGACGAACTCGGGCGTCGCCGCGAGCTTGAACGCGACGGCCTTGCCCGCGATGACGTGCATGAGCGGGCCGCCCTGCTGGCCGGGGAAGACCGCTGAGTTGATCTTCTTCGCGATGTCGGCGTCGTTCGTGAGGATGAAGCCCGAACGCGGGCCGCCGATCGTCTTGTGGACGGTCGAGGACACGACGTGCGCGTGCGGCACGGGGCTCGGGTGGATGCCCGCGGCGACGAGCCCCGCGAAGTGCGCCATGTCGACCCACAGGTAGGCGCCGACCTCGTCCGCGATCTCGCGGAACGCCGCGAAGTCGAGCTGACGCGGGTATGCCGACCAGCCGGCGATGATGACCTTCGGCTTGTGCTCGTGCGCGAGACGACGCACCTCGTCGAGGTCGATGCGCGAGGTCTCGGGGTCGACGCCGTAGGCCGCGATGTCGTAGAGGCGGCCCGAGAAGTTGATCTTCATGCCGTGCGTGAGGTGCCCGCCGTGGTCGAGCGAGAGACCGAGCAGCGTGTCACCGGGGCGCGCGATCGCGTGGAGCACGGCCGCGTTCGCGGTCGCACCCGAGTGCGGCTGGACGTTCGCGTACTCGGCACCGAAGAGCGCCTTCGCACGCTCGATCGCGAGGTTCTCGGCGATGTCGACGACCTCGCAACCGCCGTAGTAGCGGCGCCCCGGGTAGCCCTCGGCGTACTTGTTCGTGAGCACGGAGCCGACGGCTTCGAGGACGGCGCGCGGGACGAAGTTCTCGCTCGCGATCATCTCGAGGTAGTCGCGCTGACGCGTGAGTTCGCCGTTGAGGACATCGGCGATCTCGGGGTCGACATCGCGGAGCGGGGCGTTGAAGGTGTCGGTCACAGGTGGTTCCTCCGGAAACCTCGGCACAGTGGATGGTGGCCGGCGAGCCCAGGCGTGCGGCTCGGATCCCGTGGGCCGCTTCCCCGTGGTGGTCCACGTGAACGCCAGTCGCGGCTGTCGTCATCCTACCCACGCACTGTGACGTGCCGATAGCGCCGGGCCCGAGCGCGACAAGTCGAGGGTCGCTCGGGCGTGTCAGACTGTCGGTGCAGAGCAGGGGGGGGGTGACGCGGGGTGTCCGACACGATGCAGGAGCTCGAGGCGAGCGTTCGGATGAGCGACGCCGAGCGGGCCGTCGTGCGCACGCGCCGACGGCGGCGACTGGTGCGGGTGGGCGGCGGTGTCGCGGCGCTCGTCGTGTTCGTCGCCGCCGTGATCGGCTCGGGGCTCGTGATCGATGCGGCCGCGCCCGGCCCGGACGAGGTCGTGCAGGAGTACCTCGACGCCATCGCGGCCGGCGATGCGACGAGCGCGAACCGGCTCGCCCCGCCCGGCGCATCGCCGTACGGCACGATGCTGAGCGACGACGTGCTCTCCTCGGCCGACGAGCGGATCTCCTCGATCGTCGTCGACCCCGCCGACGGTGCCCCGGGGGCCGATCGCGTCGACGTCACGGGCAGCTACGAGCTCGGCGGCATCCGTCATCCGTTCTCGATCGGCGTGGACCGGCTCGGCTGGTTCGGCTCCGATCGATCGTTCGGTTCGCACTGGTCGATCACCGAACCGCTCATCGCCTCGGTCAGCGTGACCGCGGACGCCGGGACGACGCTCAGCATCGGCACCACCTCGGTCTCCGCACTCCGCGACTCGGTCACGCTCCCCCTCTACCCCGCGCGGTACTCGCTCCTCGACACCGGGAGTTCGCTCGTCGCGGTGGACCCGCTCGTCCTCGACGCGGGCGCCGCGGGAGCGGTCGATGCCGGATCGGGTGCACGGACCGCGACCCCCGAGCTCGCGCCCGCCCTCGAGGCCGCGGTCGCCGAGCGGATCGCGTTCTGCACGACGGTGACCGACCCGTCCACGCCCGCCTGTCCGTTCCAGGCGCCCGTCACGGGCAACGTCACCTGGCGACTCGCCGCGGACCCGACCGTCACGATCACGTCGCTCCCGACGCCCGACGGCACGCCCGGTGGGGTGACGCTGTCGGGCGGGACGGCGGAGTTCTCGGTCGATGGCACGACCTTCACGCCCGTTCCGGTCCAGGCGTCGTGGACGTTCACGATCACGGGCGACACGGTCGCCGTCACCCCGTTCTGAGTTCCCCCTCCCCTCTCCGCCCCGCTCACCACATGGACGCAGCATGATCCCCGCCACGACGTCAGGCCCGCCACCCGTCGACGCGCACGACGAATTCGACGAGGACACGGGGCCGCGCCCGGAGCACCGCCGACGCAGTGTGGTCGGCTTCGTCGTCGCGGCCGTCGTGCTCGTCCTCGCACTCGTCGCGGTCACGGGCGTCACGCTGCTCGGCGGATTCCGAGCCGGCGGCGAACGGGTCGCACAGCGATACCTCGACGCGATCGCGGCCGGCGACGCGACGACGGCGAGCGAGCTCGGCGATCCGGCCGCGGGCATCTCGCGCTGGGGCGTGACCGTCGCACCGGACGACTTCGAGTTCCTCGGCGACGCGGGGCTCAAGAACGCGGACGAGCGCATCACGGATCCGCGCATCACCGCATCCTCGACGCGCGCACCGCTCGACGAGGAACGCACCCGGTACGGTGCCGGACTGAGCGAGGTGACCGAGGCGCGGGCGAGCTACCTGCTCACGGGACGCGAGTACCGGGCGGCCCTGACCGTCGGTCGCATCGACGGCACGTGGACCGTGCTGACGCCGCTCGTCGGCGGCGTCTCGTTCGTCGCCGCGGGCACGTCCGGGACCGGCCGCGTGTCGGCGACCGACGTGGCGCTCATCGGCGAGGGACCGGCCACGGCCATCCGGTACCTGTATCCGGGCGTCTACGAGTCCGGCGGGCCGAGCGACGAGTGGATCACACGCCCCACGGCACCACTCGTCGTCGCACCCGACGGGAACGGGCTCGCGATGACCGACATCGACGTCTCGGGATCCCCGACACCGACGCTCGTCGCAGCATTGCAGACGGCGCTCGAGGACCTCGTCCGGGCCTGCGCGCCGACGCCGTCGTCGAGTGACGCGTGCGCCCGCGTCTTCGACGAGGGGGCGGTGATCGGCGGTCTGCTCGTCCCCCGCATCTCGTCGATCGACGGGTGGTCGTTCACGTCGACCGGCGGATCCGCGACCGTCGCACCACTCGGACGGGTCGGCGATCCCGTCGTCGACTACTTCGCGCCCGAGGGAACGTTCACGGTCGAGAACGGCGCCGTGCGCATCACCGACATCCGGTGAACGACGGCGCCGCCCCGCATCACCGACGCGTCAGAACAGGCCGTCGGTGAGGTGGTTCGGGGTGCCGAACCGGTGGGCCGTGACGGAGACGGCCTGCTCGCGGAGGAACGGGAGCAGTTCGATGCGACCGGACTCCGTGACCTCGTTCGCGTAGATCGCGAGGTCGGGGCGCCCACCGACGGCCTCCGCGAGCGCGACCCGGTCGCCGCCGACGAGGCGGATCCGCCCGTTCCCGAACGCGACGGCCGTGCGCTCGAACGCGGCGTCGTCCTCGACCGTGACGGGCACGCCACCGGATGAGATCGCGGCCTTCAGCGCGGAGGGCAGCTCCGTCGCGCTCGACACCCGCAGTCGCGCGCCCGCCCGGAGTCCGGCGGCGACGACGCGCACGAGTTCCGCGACACGAGCTCCCTCGGCGAGGCGCACGAGCACGTCGCCCGCTGCCGCGCGGTACCGGAACACGTTCCGTTCGGCGAGGAGGCCCTGCACGTCGCGATCGGCCCCGAACTCCGTCCGCCACGCGATCTCGTCGCTCCGCAGCGCGCGCTCGAGGCCGTCGGCCTCCTCGGCGTCGACGATGCCGTCGGTCGCGGGGCCCGTCGCGACGCGTCGCGCCGCGTCGAGCAGGTGGCGCGCCGCGTCGTGGCGGACGTCGTCCCCCTCGACCGCCGGCGCCGAGTGCCAGTCGCCGAGCCCGACGAGGTAGTTCGGCCCGCCCGCCTTCGTCGTCGCACCCACGACCGACTTCTTCCAGCCACCGAAGGGCTGACGCTGCACGATGGCGCCCGTGATGCCGCGGTTGACATAGAGGTTGCCGGCCTGAACGCTCCGCTGCCAGCGGTCGATCTCGTCACGGTCGAGCGAGTGCAGGCCCGAGGTGAGGCCGTAGTCGATCTCGTTGACGAGCTCGATCGCGTCCTCGAGCGTGTCGGCGGTCATGACGCCGAGGATCGGGCCGAAGTATTCGACGAGGTGGTACTCCGAACCACGCCGCACACCGACGCGAACGCCGGGGCTCCACAGGGTGCCCGAGTCGTCGAGCTTGCGGGGCTCGACGGCCCAGCGCTCACCCTCGCCGAGCGTCGTGAGGCCGTCGAGCAGCTTGCCCTCGGCCGGGCCGATGATGGGCCCCATCATCGCGTTCGCGTCCCACGGGTAGCCGACCTCGAGCGAGCGGACCGCGTCGAGCAATTGCTCGCGGAAGCGGCGCGAGCGCGCGGCCTGTCCGACGAGGATCACGAGCGAGGAGGCCGAGCACTTCTGCCCCGCGTGCCCGAAGGCCGACTGGACGACGTCCTTCGCCGCGAGGTCGTAGTCCGCGCTCGGGGTGACGATGATCGCGTTCTTGCCGCTCGTCTCGGCGAGCAGCTGCAGCTCGGGCCGGAACGAGCGGAAGCGCTCGGCCGTCTCGTAGCCGCCCGTTAGGATGACGCGGTCGACGGCGGGATCGGCGACGAGCGCGCGCCCCAGGTCGCGATCGGAGAACTGCACGTACTGCAGCGCGTCGCGGGGGACGCCCGCGGCCCAGAGCGCCTCCACCATGACCGCGCCGCAGCGTGCCGCCTGCTTCGCGGGCTTGATGATCACCGACGCGCCCGAGGCGAGCGCCGCGAGCGTGGAGCCCGCGGGGATGGCGACGGGGAAGTTCCACGGCGGCGTCACGACGATCAGGTGCGAGGGGTCGTACTCGGCGCCGTCGACGTGGTCGAGGCCGCGCGCGAGCTCGGCGTAGAAGTGGGCGAAGTCGACGGCCTCGGAGACCTCGGGGTCGGACTGGTCGAGCGTCTTGCCCGCCTCGGCGGCGGCGACCTCCATGAGCTCGGCGCGGCGGCGTTCGAGCTCGTCGCCCGCGCGGTGGAGGACCGCGGCGCGCTCGGCGCCCGTCAGTTCGCGCCAGTTCGGGCCCGCGTCGAGTGCCGTGCGGATGCGCGCCTCGAGCTCGTCGGCGTCGCCGACGGTGTTCGCGTCGATCGTGTCGCGCCCGAGCGTGGAGGCCCGTGCGCGCTCGCGGATGCCGCGCGCCCACGCCTGGTTGCCGGGCAGCGACGGGTCCGAATCGGGCGTCGGCTCGAAGCGGTCCGCGGGCAGCGGTGCGGGCGTCTCGCGTCGGTCCTGCACACGTTTCGATGCGGGCACCTCCCGGTCGAGTGCGTCGAGCGAGGCGAGGAAGCGGTTCTTCTCGCGCTCGAAGAGGTCCTCGTTCTCGGCGAGCTCGAAGACCGCCGACATGAAGTTCTCCTGGCTCGCGCCCTCCTCCAGACGGCGAATGAGGTACGCGATCGCGACGTCGAACTCGCGGGGGTGCACGACGGGCGTGTAGAGCAGAAGGCTCCCGACGTCGCGGCGCACGACCTCGGCCTGGCCCTGCGCCATCCCGAGGAGCATCTCGTACTCGATGCCCTCGGTGACGCCGCGCTGCTTCGCGAGCAGCCACGAGAACGCGACGTCGAAGAGGTTGTGTCCGGCGACACCGATGCGCACGTTCGCGACGTGCTCGGGGCGCAGCGCGTAGTCGATGACGCGCTTGTAGTTCGTGTCGCTGTCCTGCTTCGTCGACCACGTCGCGAGCGGCCAGCCGTGGAGCGACGCCTCGACGTGCTCCATGGGGAGGTTCGCGCCCTTCACGAGACGGACCTTGACGGGGGCACCGCCACGCGCGACCCGCGCGGCCGACCATTCCTGCAGGCGGATCATCGCCTCGAGCGCGTCGGGCAGGTAGGCCTGCAGCACGATGCCGGCCTCGAGGCCGAGGAACTCGTCGCGGTCGAGCAGCCGCGTGAAGACGGCCATCGTCAGCTCGAGGTCCTTGTACTCCTCCATGTCGAGGTTGATGAACTTCGGCGTGGGGCTCGTCGCGGCGAGGCGGTAGAGCGGCGTGAGCTCCTCGACGACGTGCGCGACCGCCTCGTCGAACGCCCAGGCCTGGTGCGGCGCGACCGTCGAGGACACCTTGATCGAGACGTAGTCGACGTCGTCGCGCGCGAGGAGTTCGCGGGTCCCGTCGAGGCGCCGGCTCGCTTCGCCGCGACCGAGCACGGCCTCGCCGAGCAGGTTGAGGTTGAGTCGCACGCCGGGGACGCGGATCTTCTCGATCGCCGCGCCGAGCTTGCGGTCGGTCGCGTCGATGATGAGGTGGCCGACCATCTCGCGCAGGACGCGACGGGCGATCGGGACGACGACACCCGGTGCGACCGGAGCGATCCCGCCCCCGAGGCGAACGGCACCGCGCAGGGTCGCGGGCAGGAAGCCCGGTGCGTCACCGGCGATCCGCCGGAGGTTCCGTGCCGCGACCGCGAGGTCCTCGGGTCGTACGACGCCGTCGACGAATCCGACGGTGAAGTCGAGGCCCTTCGGGTCGCGCAGCACGCCCGCGAGCTGCGCGGCTGCGGGATCGACGGGAATCTCGGCAGCGGCCTCCAGCCACGTGCGCACCTGCGCGATCGCGGCGGGCGCCAGTGCCCGCAGCTCGTCGAGGGGGGCGGCGGAGTCGGTCTGCGGTGGGAGGGTCGCGGTCATGTCGCTCGTGTTCCTTCGGCTCGGCGCGGTGGTTCGGGGTGGCCTTCCGAGTCAGTATGAGCGCCCCTTTCATTCAGGTAAAGTGACGCTTTGTGATCTACAAGATGAAGCTGTACTGATGAGTCTGGTGGCTGATGCTCGACGTCAAGAAGCTCCGCATCCTGCGTGAGCTGCACCTGCGCGGCACGCTCGCCGAGGTCGCGCGGGCGCTCAACTACTCACCGTCCGCGGTGTCGCAGCAATTGTCGGCGCTCGAGGCCGAGCTCGGCGTCGAACTCCTGAGGAAACAGGGACGTCGCGTTCAGCTCACGCCCCAGGCCGAGATCCTCGTCGCCCACACGGGCGCGGTGCTCGAGCGCCTCGAACTCGCCGAGCTCGAGCTCGCGAGCTCCCTCGACCGGCCCGTCGGATCGGTCCGCCTCGCCGTGTTCCAGTCGGCGGCCCTCGCCCTCATACCGGATCTGCTCCGCATCCTCGCGACCGAGCACCCCGGCCTGCGCGTCGAGATGGTGCAGCACGAGCCGGAGTCCTCGCTCTATCGCACGTTCGCGGGCGACTTCGACCTCGTCGTCGCGGAACAGTACCCCGGGCACGCGGCTCCCCACCACGAGGGGCTCGACCGCATCGTGCTCACCCACGACACGCTGCGCCTCGCGGTACCGCACGGCAGCGGACTCCGGTCGATCGCCGCGTGCGCGGAGCGTGCCTGGGTCATGGAGCCGGTCGGGACCGCCTCGCGGCACTGGGGCGAACAACAGTGCCGACTCGCGGGCTTCGAGCCCGACGTGCGCTACGAGACGGCGGATCTGCAGGCACAGGCACGGCTCATCACGACGGGGCACGCGGTCGGCATCATGAACGACCTCACCTGGGCGCACGAGGCCCCCGCCGTCGAGTTCGTCGACCTGCGCGGCTCACCCCGACGCGAGATCTTCACGTCGGCGCGGGCCGCCGCCGCCGGCAGCGCCGAGATCCGTGTCGTGCGCGCGACGCTCGCCCGCGTCGCCGAGGACCTCGCCGCCGCACACGACCAGCCCTGAACCCCGCACACCGGCCACCGAGGCCGAGCTCGACCGGTGGATCACCGGACGCCACCCACCACGCGATCCGCGCGCTCGGCAGGGTGATTCCCCGGCGGAGTTCGACGTGGCCACGGCGTGTCACAGACGGACACATCGTCCCGACTTCTCGGGGCTCGCACCGGCCAGCTTCATCTGCGGGTGGCCGATTCAGGGCGTCCGGCGGCAGTTTCGGTGTCACAGCCGTCAGTTGTCCACAGCGCATGGGGACAACTGCCCACACGGACACGACGACTTCGAGCACACTTCTCCCGAAACGTGAACGAGTCCGGGGGGAGACGAACATGTCGGAGCAGGAAGCGGCGTCCGGATCGACGGACGAGCCGTCGACGACGGGCGAACAGCCCGAGCCGGAGACGGTGACGACGCGGTCCGCGGAGCAGATCGCCGACCCCTACGCCTCGGCGGACGATGCCGCGCGGGGCGCACACGCCGCACCACGAACCCCCGAGGGCGACGCTCCGGGCGACACGACGACCTCCGAGGCAGCGGAGACCCCCGGCGAGGACGACCGTCCGGGTCGAACGAATGCGTTCGGCGCGATCGACGCCCCCGGTGAGGGCGCGCCGACCGCGTCGCAACCGGTGCAGGCCAATCCGTTCACCGTGCCGCCGCAGGAGGCGCACGCGCTGCAACCCGGCTCCACCGAGCAGCGGGTCGGCGCCCCGGCCCCGCAGCCGGGCGCGCCGGCCTTCGCGGTGCCGTCCGCGACCGACCACTCGGGCCCCGTGCTCCCGGCCGCCGTTCCCGACGGGCCCGCCGTCGGTGCCCAGCCGCTCGCGCAGCAGCCGGGCACCGTGCGCACGGACCCGCACGCGAATCCGTTCACGAGTGGGCCGGTACCGGTCCCCGGGCCGCAGGATCCGAACGGCAACACGTCCGGAGGCGCCGCACCGTTCCCGAACGGCAACCCGTACGGGGGCGGGCCCGCACCTGTTCCCGGTCCCCCGAATCCGATCGGCGCCCACGCCCCGACCGGCACCGCATACCCACTGGGCAGCGCCTACCCGAACGGAACCACGTACCCGCAGGGCACCGCGTACCCGCAGGGCACCGCGTACCCGAACGGAACCGCATACCCGCAGGGCACCGCAGACCCGAACGGAACCGCCTACCCACAGGGCAGCGCCTACCCGCACGGAACCACATCCCAACCGGGCACCGCGTACCCGACCGGGAACCCCTACGCGGGCGGTTCCGCTGCCGGACCCGGCCCCCAGCCGCCGAACGCGAACCCGTACCCGAACGCGCCCGCCGCCGTCACCGGGCACCCCGGGCAGTACCCGAACCACGATCCCAACGGGAACCCCTACGCGACCGGCGGCGTCGGCGCGGCAGGATTCGCTCCCGGCGGCCCCGGCGGCCCGGGGAACGCCCTCACGCGAGCGACGTGGATCACACCCGGTGTCGCCGCAGCGGCGGGCGTCCACGCCGCCATCGTGTTCGGCGCACTCATCGCCGGCGGCGTCCTGATGACGCTCGCCGTCGCACTCATCACGTCGTCGCTCCCCGACGTCCCGAGTGCGGTGTCGGGCGGCAACGTCATCCAGACGGTCGTCCAACTCGCCGCGCTCATCGTGTCCGGCGGCCTGGACCTGTCGACCGGCCCGATGGCCGCAGGCATCAGCATCTCCGGCAGTCTCTCCGTCCTGCCGCTGCTCATGACCGCCCTCGTCCTCGCCACGACGATCATCACGGCCGTCCGCGCGGAGCGACGCGCCGCCCTGCCGACCTTCGGGACGCGGATCCTCGTCTCCGCCGTGACCGGCATGGCCGTCTCGCTCCTCCTCATGGTGTTCTCGCTCGTGCTCCCCGTCTCGCTCGCGTCGATGGGCATCGGCCTGGATGTCACGGCACGTGGACTCACGACCTTCCTGTTCGGCACGGTCCTGATCGGGGCCGCGACGTTCGCCGGCCGCCTCGCCGCCGCGACCCCCGCCGTCTCGCCGTTCGCTGCGCCGTTCGCGTTGCTGCGGCGCGCGCCGCGCTGGTTCAGGGAGACGCTCGCGTACGCCACGATCGCGACAGCGGCCACGACGGCCGCCGCCCTCGTGCTCGCGCTCGTCTCCGTCATCAACGCCCCGGCAGCAGCCGGCGCCGTCCTCGGCTCGTTCCCCCTCTTCCTGAACGTCGTGCTCCTGCTCGCCGGCCTCGCGCACCTGGGCGGCGTCACCGTCGGCAACGTGACGAACATCGGCGGGTTGACGGGCTCGAGTGGCAGCGAACCGGCCGCGATCACCGTCTTCTCCGCGGGCTCACCGTGGGCGTTGCTCCTGATCCTCGTCGCGATCGTGACGACATTCGTCGCCGCCGTGCACATCGGCGCCGCTCGCGGCCGACCCTCGGGCTTCGATCCCCGGACGTTCTGGCGTTTCCCGCTCGCGGTCCTCGTCGGCTGGCTCCTCGTCGGCGTGCTCCTCGCCTCCGTGTCGCTGACGGCATCCGGTTCGTTCGCGCTCGGCAGCGCCTCGAGCGAGACACGGGTGGGCGCGACGGTGTGGACGCCGTTCGTCATCCTCCTCTGGGCCGTCGCGATCGAGTTCGCGGCCCCCTATGCACCCGTCATCGCGTACACGATCTCGCCCCGCCTCCTGACGGTGCTCGCAGGCCCCGCGAACGCGAACGCGTGGATCTCGGGGACGACGCCGCTCGTCCCCCACGGCGCCGGCGCCGCACCCGGCCCGGTGGGCGGACCGACGTACACCGACCCGGCCACCGGCATGCCGGTTCCGGTCGGGCCGGTGACGAGCGGCCAGGAAGCCTGGCCGGGTGCCGCCCCGTACGCGCCGTATCCGGCGACCGAACCACCGTTCGGTGCTGCGGCCGCGAACGGCGAGCCGCCGAAGCTCTCCCCCTCGGCGCGCAAGGGCGCGCTGATCGGTGGCATCGTCGCGGGATCGGTCGTCGTGGCGCTCATCGCGGGCTCGATCGGCGTCGGTGCCGTCAACGGCGCCAATTCACCCGAGGCGGCGGCTCGCGCCTACCTCGAGGCGATCGCGTCGGGCGACGCCGAACGTGCGAACGAACTCGTCGACCCGAACATCCCGACCGGCGACCGCGCACTGCTCACGAACGCCACGATGGCCGGTGCGACGGAACTCATCAGCGACGTGAAGGTGACGTCGGAACCGACATCGGGCTCGAGCACGTCCTCCGACACGCGCTACGTGAGCGTGTCCTACCGCCTCGGCGGCGTCGAGCAGACGGGCACCCTGGAAGTGCGACGGGGCGAGAACACGGCACTCGTGTTCGAGTCGTGGGACGTCGTGACGCCGATCCTCGTCCCCATCGAGGTCGTGACCGCGCAGCCGACGACGGTGACCGTGGGCGGCGGGTCCGTCGACGTCGAGGCCGGCAACGAGGGCTACCAGGGTGACGTCTCGGCGACCGGGACACCGAACGTGTACGTCTACCCGGCGACCTACCCGATCGTCGGCACCGACAACGAGTTCTTCACGTACGAGCCCGAATCGGTCGAGGCGACCCTGACGGGGATCGAGTACGGATCACTCGACGTCGAACTCGTGTCGGAGCCGACCGAGGCGCTGCAGGACGCGCTCCAGGAGGCCGTCGACGCCGCCCTCGACGAGTGCGCCGCATCGACGAAGTCGTCGCCGGACGGGTGCCCGTTCGCGGCCTACATCTGGACGGGCAATCCGGTCACGTGGAGCATCACGGCCTACCCGACGATCGAGATCACGAGCAGCGCGTCGTTCAGGGCCGACGACCTCTCCTTCGGCTACTCGTACACCACCTCGGGAAACCGCACACAGACGGGCAATCAGACCGTGGACTTCGCGGGAACGTACGAGATCGTCGACGGCAAGATCGTCGTCGACCTCGGATAGCGCGAACCGGCGCCGAGCGATTCGACGCGGCCCGGCGTCCCCCTCGTCGTTCCGGGGGCCCGGGCCGTCGTCGCATCACATCGGTGACCGTGTCGCGCCGCAACCCGGCCGGACGCCCCGGCGGCGCGCGCCCCACCACGGATCGCGCGCGCGAACCCGCTCAGTGATCGCGGGTGGCCGCTCGCGCGGCCCGCACCTGCACCGCATCGATCACGAGCGAGCCCGCGAACGCGATCGCGACGACGACGAGGAAGAACGGCATGAGCACGCCGATCCCGAAGTGCTCGAGCAGGACGCCACCGATCAACGCCCCGCCGCCGATACCGAGGTTGAAGCTCGACGTGTAGAGCGCCGCCGAGACGTCGCGGATGTTGCGCGGTGCGGCGAGCAGGAGGCGCGTCTGCATGAGCGTCGGCATGAATCCCATCGCGACGCCCCAGACGGCGATCGCCGAGATCGCGATCCACAGGGAGGGCGCGATCGCGATGATCCCGACCCCGAGCAGCAGGAGCACGAACGTGACCGACATCCCGATCCGTGGCCGACCACCGAACAGGATGCCCGTCGTGAGCGTGCCCGCCGCGCTCGCGACACCGTAGCCGAACAGCACGAGGCTCAGGTACTGCTCCGGCACGTGGACGACATCGAGCACGAACGGCGTGATGTAGGAGTAGGCGGCGTACTGGGCGGTCATCGTCACCCAGGCGAGCGCGCACACGAGCAGCACCGCCCCGAAGCTCCGCCTCGGGCCGGTCGGGACCGGTCGCATGACCTCACCCACGTTGATCGATCCCGTGAGCGTCGTGGGGACCTCGATCGGCGCCGTCTGCAGGCGCACGTCGTTCCGGTCCACGCGCGGCAGCACGAGCCACAGCACGACGACGACCGCGAGCGTCAATCCCGCGAGCACGCCGAATGTGAGCCGCCACCCGAACAGTTGCCCGAGGAACGTGCCGATCGGGACGCCGAGCACGAACGCGGCCGAGCCGCCGCCGAGCGTGATCGACACGCCCTTCGTGAGGAGCTGCTTCGGCACGATGAGCGCCGTGTAGCTCGCGACGACGGCCCAGAACAGGCCGTGCGCGAGGCCGGTGAAGATGCGCGTCGCGAGCACGAGCGGATACGTGTGCGCGACCGCGGTGCCGATCGAGCCGAGCGCGAACAACCCCAGGACGACGATGAGCATCGTGTGGCGGGGCAGCCGCCGCGTGAGGTGCGTCAGGGGCGTCGAGGTGAGCGCGACCGTGAACGCGAACACGCTCATGAGCAGCCCGATCATGGCGTTCGAGACCCCGAGGTCCGGGGCCATGAGGTGCATGAGTCCGGTCGGCAGCATCTCGATCGTGACCGAGATGAACGTCGCGAACGCGATCGCGACGAGCGGGAGGACGGGCAGACGTGGCGACACGGACACGGCGTTCGCGGCGATGGCCTCGGACGACAGACGCAACGGCAAGACGAGCCTCGATTCGGAGACGAGATCCGCGCGCCGGGGCCCGTGGGGCAGCGGCGAGGGCGCGGGGTTCGTGCGTTCCGGCACGACGGGGGTCTCGCGGATGCGGACAAGAACCGCGACCAGGGTACAGCTACCCTGGTCGGGTGATCCAACCCGACGACACGAACGCCACCCACGCGGGAGGCGACCGAGCGGTGAACGAACCCGCTCCCCTGACCGACGGCATCCCCACGGAGCGCGCGCGTTCCCGCTGGGTCCTGACGCTCACGAGCGACGATCGGCCCGGCATCGTGCACGCCGTCACGGGCGCGATCGTGTCCGCGAGCGGCAACATCGAGGAGCTGCAGCAGTTCTCCTCGGCCGACACCGGCCGGTTCTTCATGCGGGTCGAGATCTCCTCCCCCGCCGACCGGCTCACGTTCGAGCGGGCCCTCACGCCCGTCGTGGAACGGTTCGACGCGAAGGTGACGCTCGACGACGCCGAACGACCCGTCCGGACGCTCGTGCTCGCGTCGAAGGCCGCGCACTGCGTCAACGACCTCCTCTTCCGTCGCCGATCGGGCCACCTCAACATCGAGGTCCCGCTCGTGCTCGCGAACCACGCGGTGCTCGGCGACCTCGCCGCCTTCTACGGCGTGCCGTTCGAGCACCTGCCCGTGACGGGGCCCGAGGAGAAGGCGGCGTTCGAGCGCCACGTCCTCGACGTCGTCGAGCGGGAGTCGATCGAACTCGTCGTCCTCGCGCGCTACATGCAGATCCTCTCGCCCGAGCTGTGCGCCGCACTCGAGGGGCGCGCCATCAACATCCACCACTCCTTCCTGCCCGGCTTCAAGGGGGCGAACCCCTACCGGCAAGCGCACGCGCGTGGCGTGAAGCTCATCGGCGCGACCGCCCACTTCGTGACGAGCGACCTCGACGAGGGCCCGATCATCGAGCAGAACGTCGTCCGCGTCGACCACACGCGCACGACACAGGAGCTCATGGCGATCGGTCAGGACGAGGAGAGCCGCACGCTCACCCAGGCCGTGAAGTGGTTCAGCGAGCACCGGGTGCTCCCGGACGAGAACCGGACGATCATCTTCACCTGATCGCGACGGACGTCCACGGGGCGATACGGCGCACGATGCGCCGTGTCGCCCCGCACGCGTTCACCCCCCGGCGGTGACGGCGGGCTCGTCGGCTCGCCGGAGTTCGCTGCGCGTCGGATCCTGCAGGCCCGTCGCCCGCACGGCCGCGGGCTGCTGCGCGCGGTACCACTTCCAGCCCGGCTTGATGCGCGACCAGACCCACAGCGCCGGCACGCCGAGGACGAACACGACGACGACGAGGATGCGCCACCAGATCGCCGCGTCGCCCGCGAGCCCCAGGAGGGGCAGGACGACGAACAGCAGGGCGAGCTCGAGGAAGATGATCCAGCCGATGCCCTTCCACGAGTGGATCTTCACGGTCGATGCGTGCTGCACCATGCCGCGCACCTGCGCGGCGTGGGCGAGCGCCACCTCGTCCTGCACGTGGAGCGCGTCGATCTGCGCGAGGTAGGTCGTCGCGTAGTCGAGCTGCGCCTGCGAGAGGATCACGGGCGTACCGTCGAGGGTGCGCGACCAGCGGGACCGGATGAGGTCCGTGAGGGCGCCCGCGTACCGTGCGGTGATCTCGGCGTCGCCGGGGGCGTCGCGGTGGGCCCGCTCGAGTTCGAGGCATCCCGCGTCGATCTGTCCCTGCTCGATGAGGCACACGCCGATCATCGAACGCACGGGCGCGTTCGTCGGGTCGATCGCGAGCGCGCGGCGGTAGTGCACGATCGCGACCGCGTAGGCCTGGACCTCGGAGTGGAAGTCACCGATGCACGCCTGTGTCCACTCGTTGTGCGGGTCGAGTCGCTCCGCCTCGGAGAACTCGAACTGCGCCGACGCGCGATCGCCTGTCTGCCACGAGGCGAGCGCGAGCATCTGCCAGGCGCTCGCGTCCTCCTGGTCGACGCCGACGGCCTGCTGGGCGGCCGTCCGGGCGTGGTCGTACGCGCCACGCTCGTAGTAGTCGGCGGCGATCGACGTCCAGTCCTGCGAGCTGCGCTGTGCGGGCACCTGCCGCACGGGACGTGCGGCGCGGGTGGACTCCTCGCCGCCGGCGTCTTCCCCGGCCCGCGAATCCTCGGGATCCGCGTAGCGCGTCCGTGGCCCCGCTCCGCCGTGCGCCGCGCGATCGTTCGCCGCGCTCGTCCGCCGCTCGGGCTCGGGTGCCTCGTCCGCTGCCGCCGCGATGCCGATCTCGGCGCGCGCCCGGTCGAACGCGGCGCGCGCCGTGGGGTCGAGCAGCACCCGCTCCGCCTCCGACACGTCTGCCATGCGCTGCTCCGCGAGCTGCCGCGTCTCGAGTCGCGGATGCCCCGTCCGCGCCTGCCAGATGCGACGCTGTGCGGCGACGGCCGCCGTCACCGCCGCATCGTCCGCGTCGGGTGCGAGTTCGAGGATCTCGTAGAAGTCGACGTCGCTCATGCTGCTCCCCCGGTGCGGACGGTCGTGGACGATTCGGTCATTGCAGTGAGAGCCCCGCGACGCGCTCGGTCGCGGCACGTACCGCCTCGCCGTCGAGGTTCGCGACGCGCTCGATCTCGAAGGTACCGAGCGGCCGGCCGGCCGTGAGGTCCTCGAGCTCGACGGACACGGTCTGGTCGACGTCGTACGCGTACGTCAGACGCAGCGGCGCACCGGCCGGGTAGGCGGGCACGGGCAGTTCGCGGACACCGATCTCGACCGCGAACTGCGGATCGGGGTCGTCGCCCTGGGTCACGGTGACGCTCACGCGGGTCTGACCGTCGGAGACCGTGCGGACCTCGCTGCTGAACCGCGCGGGGATCTTCGCGTTGCGTGGGATCACGACGCTGTTGCGCTTGCGCGACGGATCGCTCGGATCGACCGTGAGCACGCCGAGTGCCTGCGAGGTGACGTCCTCGACGGTCGGGAGCGCGATCCCGGCGACGATCTCGGGCTGCGACGACGCCGGGGCGTCGCGCTGCTCGATCGCGGCCTGCACCGCCGCCCCGAGCGCGACGGACTCGTCGGGACGCGAGTCGCGCGAGACGGGCCGCCCCGTCAGCCCCTCGACGAGTTGGGCGATCATGGGCATCCGCGTCGAACCGCCCACGAGGAGCACGTGGTCGAGGTCCGTCCACGCGATCCCGGCCTCGTCGAGCACGTGCTGGGCCAGATCGCGCGTGCGACCGAGCAGATCGCTCGTGAGCAGCTCGAAGTCGGTGCGCTTCACGACGACCCGGTACGGGCGACCACCCGCCGTGATCGACACGTTCGTCTGCGGGACGGTCGTGAGCGCGCGCTTCGCGTGCTCGATCTTCTCGCGCAGGTTCGCGAGGTCCTCGGGTGTGTCGAGAAGATCTGGCCCGCCCTGTCCGACGATCTCGTCGGCGACGAACTGCATGAGCCGGTTGTCGAAGTCGAAGCCGCCGAGTTGTCGGTCGCCGTCCGTCGCGAGGACGTCGAAGGTGCCGTCCGTGATGCGCATGATCGTGACGTCGAACGTGCCGCCCCCGAGGTCGTAGACGAGGACGTTGCCCTGGCCCGCCGTGTCCACCCCGAACGACAGCGCCGCCGCCGTCGGTTCGTTCAGGACACGCAGGACGTTGAGCCCGGCGATCGCACCGGCCTGACGCGTCGCCGTGCGCCGCGCGTCGTCGAAGTAGGCGGGCACGGTGATGACCGCGTCGCTGACGGGTTCACCGAGGGCGAGCTCCGCGTCGTCGCGCAACCGTCGGAGGATGATCGCGGAGACCTCCTCCGCCGTGTAGTGCGCACCGCTCGACGAGACGAAACGCCACGTCGGATCGCCCATCTGCCGCTTCACGTATTGCACGACATCGAGCGGAGCATCCGGTGCGGCCTGCTTCGCGAGCGTCCCGACGAGCGGCTCGTCGCCTGAACCGAAGTCCTGGAAGAGCACGACCGACGGCGTGATGTCCTCGCCGTCGCGGTTCGGAAGGATCTTCGGCGTCCCGTCCGCGTCGAGCACCGCGACCGCGCAGTACGTCGTGCCGAGATCGATGCCGATCGCTCGTCCCATGCCTGCCTCCGACACCTCGCCCCGCACCCGGATGTCGGGTGCGGCCGTTCCAGCGTAGTGATCACCGGTGACGCGCGCACGGGCTCGGCGTCACGGAACGCAGGAGCGTGCGCCGCACCGCACCGGTCTCAGTTCGCGAGTGCCCCGCCGTAGACGAGCGCGACCGCGTCGCACAGGTGCTCGAGCAGTCGTTCGGCGGCCGTGCTGCGGTGCTCGGGGTGCGCGATGAGCCCGATGCGCAGTTCCATCGGTGCGCCGTCCGCGTCGAGCACCCGCGGCGAGCCGGCGGGCGCGAGCGTGCGGGCGACGACCGCGCGCCCGAGGTGTTCGCCGGCGAGCTCGAGGGCGAGCTCCGGCGTCGCGACGTGCGCGATGACGTCGATCCGGGCACCGGCGAGGGATGCGGCGCGTTCGAGTGCCTCGCGCACGCCGATCGCGGCGTCGACGGCGATGACGGGCCGCTCCGCGAGGTCGACGATGCTGATCGTTTCGCCGCCCGGTCCGCCGACGACGACGAGCGGATCGGTGAACGAGAAGTGGAACCGCGCGGACGTGCCGATGTGGACGACATAGGCGAGATCGAGCGAGCCGTCTGCGACCCGCGACTCGAGGGCGGTCGCCGATGCGGCGGTGATCTCGAGGCGGACGTCCGGGAACTCGCGCGCGAACTGCGCGAGGACGTGCGGCAGCGACGGGACGACCGCGCCGACGACGACGCCGAGGCGAACGACCTCGCGGCCGAGGCCGATCGACGACACCGCCTCGGTGACCGCTTCGAGCGCCGAGAGCGCGATGCGCGTCGGGGCGAGCGCGGCCGCCCCCTCGGGGGTGAGTCGCACCGTCCCCGTCGTCTGGGCGAACAGCCGGTGCCCGAGCTCGCGCTCGAACTCCTCGACCGCGGCGCGCAGGTCTTCCTCAGGGACGTCGAGTTCCTCCGCGGCCACGCTGAAGGAGCGTTCGTCGGCGACGGCGACGAACGCGGTGAGCTTGTCGATGTGCATCGTGGGAACCATAGTAGCGGCGACGTCGCTCCGGGCGTCGCCCGTTCGCACCCCCGGGGCCTCGACCGTCCGGCGGCTAGACCTCGGCCGTCTGGAAGTTCCGTGCGGAGACGGCCTCGAGGACCGCGTCGATGATCTGGTGCCCCGCCGAGTCCCGCAGGGTCATGAGGCTCTCGGGGTGGAACTGGACGGCGAACACCGGCCTCGTCCGGTGCTGGACCGCCATCGGGATGCCGTCGCCGTCGCTCGCGACGAGCACGAGCTCGTCGTGCGGGAACGTCGCCGGATCGATGTAGAGCGAGTGGTAGCGGCCCGTCGTGAACGTCTCCGGCAGCGTGTCGAGGAAGCCGTCCGCGACGCGCGTCACCGACCGCTCCTGTCCGTGCAACGGGTAGCCGAGCTGGCCGAGGGCTCCGCCGAAGTACTCGCCGATCGCCTGCTGCCCGAGGCACACACCGAACACGGCGAGACCGCGGCCGAGCACCTCGTCGAGCACCTCGCCGTCACGGAAGTCGTCGGGCGTGCCCGGCCCGGGCGACATGACGACGAGGTCCGGGTCGAAGTCGTCGAGCTGTGCACGGAGCGCGTCGCGATCGATGCCGCCGAACGGGATGCGGACAGTGCGGACCTCCGCGCCCGACTCGCCCATGTACCCGGCGAGCATCTGGACGAACGAGTCCTCGTGGTCGAGGAGGAGGATGCGTCGGCCCGTGCCCGCACCCGTGTTCGCCGCGCCGACGAGCTCGGCGGTCGTCACGTCGACGTCGGCCGTGGCGGCCGCGGCCGCGCCCGTGGCGTCGATCGCCTCGAGCAGCGCGGACGCCTTCATCTCGGTCTCGCGCTCCTCGTCCTCGGGGACGGAGTCGATGAGGAGCGTGCCACCGGCACGCACCTCGGCGATGCCGTCGCGGATCATGGCGGTGCGGATCGTGAGGCCCGTGTTCACGTCGCCGTTCGCGGACACGACGCCGATCGCGCCGCCGTACCACGTGCGCGGCGTGCGTTCGTACTCGTCGATGAACCGCATCGCCCAGATCTTCGGGGCGCCCGTCACCGTGACGGCCCACATGTGCGTCGCGAACGCGTCGAGCCCGTCGAGACCGGGGCGGAGCTCGCCCTCGACGTGATCGACCGTGTGGATGACCTTCGAGTACAGCTCCACCTGGCGCCGCCCGATGATGCGCACTGAGCCGGGAACGCACACGCGCGACTTGTCGTTGCGGTCGACGTCGGTGCACATCGTGAGCTCGGAGCGGTCCTTGTCCGAGTTGAGGAGTTCGAGGATGCGGTCGGCGTCCTCGATCGCGTCGGCACCGCGTCGGATGGTGCCGGAGATCGGCACGGTCTCGACCCGGGTGCCGCTCACGCGCACGAACATCTCGGGGCTCGCCGACACGAGGAACTCGTTGTCACCGAGGTTCATGAACGCGCCGTAGGGCGCGGGGTTCGAGACGCGGAGGTGCGCGAAGAGCGCCGACGGCGTCGCGCGCAGCGGCCGTCGGAAGGCCTGGCCGGGGACGACCTCGAAGAGCGCGCCGCGCTCGAACGACGACTTCGCGCTCGCGACGAGCTCGGCGTACTCGCCCGGCGCGTGGTCACGTTCGTCGCGCGCATCGGCCGAGGGCCCGACGAACGGACTCGGGGTCGCACTGCGGGCGATGCCCTCGGTCGTCTCGCCGCCGAGCGCGAACTCGAAGTCGAAGCGCTGCGCGTCGCCACGCTGCCGGTCGACGACGAGCACCGAATCGGGCAGGTAGACGACGAGGTCTCGCTGCGCGCCACCCGCGGGCGCATCGAGCGCCTCGATCTGCCGCACGAGGTCGTAGCCGAACGAACCGTAGAGGCCGAGGTGCGGAACGTCGTCCGGGAGCGCCTCGATGACGGCGCGCACGATCGAGAACGACGAGCGGCGCCGGGTGCGCGCCTCCTCGGGAAGCACCTCGTCGCGTTGCGGATCGACGTGCACCTGGAAGGCGCCGAACGCGCCCTCGTTCTCGATCGTCGCCGTGACGTGCACGCCGTCGACCGCGGCGATCACCTCGCGCAGTCCCGTCAACGGGATACGGCCACGCTCGTTGAGCGCTCGGACCACGAGGTCGAAGCCCCGCCCCTCGATCACGAGCGGCGGGTCGATGAACCCGATGTCCCATCGCGTGTACCGCCCGGGGTACTCGACGCCGGAGGAGAGGACCACGCCGTGCCGGTCGTCGAGACCGGCCTGGATGTCGTCCATCTCCGCGGGGTCGGCCTCGCGGGAAGTGTGAGCGGTGGTGAACACGGGGTGCCCTTTCGTGTGCCCGGCCGGTGGCCGTGTGGGAGCGCGATCGACAAAGCGCCGCTCGGTCGAGGGTACTCCCTCGACCGAGCGGCGCTCGCGGACGGCCTCGCCGGACGGACGCCCCGACCTCCCGACGTCCCGCCCCGATTCGAGCTCGTTCAGGGTGTCACGGAAGGGCTGCCGCATGAGGAACGCACCGAACACCGTGACGACACTTCAGGCCTCGCTCGTGTGATGACCGCTGTCAAGATGTGCGCATCCATTGTCTGCACAGGCGGAACGCCATCCGCATGACGCGAACGGCGTTCCGGTCCGTGGTTGCGGTCAGGGAGCGCTCGTGACCGTTTCGTCGTCGAAACGCTGCGTGACGTCGGGGACGTCGTCGGGGACGAGCCCACCGGCACGCGCTCCCTCGTACTCGGCGACGCTCGTGACGATGCCACGCGAAGCGTCGACTTGCAGTTCGACCGTGGTCCCGTCCTGCGTACTCCCCGTGAACACGAGCGCGTCCGCGTCCGACGACACGTCCACTCCCTCGACCTGCTGGAGCGCCTCGAACACGACGAGCCGAACCTCAGGCGCACTCAGGTTGAAACCGCCGGCATCCAGCGCCCCGAGCGCGTAGGCACCTGCGCTCGAAAGGCCGAGCTCCGCCGCGCGACTCTCCCACATCGTGATCATTCCCTCGACGTCGCCGGGCACCTCGCTCGCGGGAAGCTCGAAGAGTCCGGCGATCCCGGACTCCTCGTCGATCCAGCGCTCCGTCTCGGCCGGCGCGGGGTCGAGAACGCCGCTGCCGTAGACGTCGGCGGGCGCGTACTTCGCGTCCCACGCGGCCGTCGCGGCCGCGCGATCGCCGTAGATCTCGACACCGACGAAGCCGGGCGTGCTCACGTCGACGCTCTCGACGCCCGCGTCTCCGGCCGAATATGTCGTCGACTGCCAGCTCGTGAGGATCGCAGCCGTCGCATCCGCCCGCGTCGCGGGCCCAGCGAACGGCTCGTCGGGAAAGTCTGGCGTCGGCTGTACGATGAGCACCTGGTCGAGCTGCTCGTCGATCTTCAGGTATTCGCCCGCACCGGGCCGCAGGTCCACGGCCGTGATCTCGACCGAGCGCGGTGTCCCGCCCGGTGCATCGCCGTCGGCGGCGACAGCAGGCCCGGCCGCGGGCGCGAGGGCCCCGGCAACGAGCGCCGTCACTGCGGCGGCGGTGCCGAGGCCGGTGGCGCCCGCGATGCCGATTCCGATACCGAGGCGCTGGCCGCCCCGGCGGCTACGTGTCGATTCCATGGCTACTCCTTCGTTCCGTGAGGTTTCGTCGAGCGCCGGCCGAGGACCGGCCACGTCGCGCTCGATATGTATTGCCGGGGACGGCCCTCCCGGTTCGGCGTTCATACCTCGGCGTGTCATCACCGGTCCCGCCGTAGCGGGCTCGCGACGAGGACCTCGCTCGTGCCGGCGTCGGACGCACCGCCCTCGAGACGACGACTCACGGTGCTTCACGCGCTTCGGTGGCCGGGCCGTGAAGGCGTCCTCGGCTACCCGTGGCCGTGCCCGAGTCCCGCGAACCCCACGATCGCGGCGGCACCGGCCCCGAGTAGGAGCGAGATCGCGACCACGACCACGGAACGTCGATCGATCAGCCGGTCACGCTCGGCAGTATCCCGGTCGAATTCCGTACTCGGTGCATCGGCGTCCTCGCCGATGGTCGCGTCGGCCTCGTCGGTCCGGTCCGTCATCGTGTGCCTCCGTCGGCTTCGGGTATACGCGAGCAGGGGCTGCACACGCGACGTCGCTCACGTGCCGCGATCCGGTTCACGGCACCCCGGTGTGTGTCGCGCGAGCGTGGGCGCCGCCTCGGAACGGGCACGTGTGGCGACCACCCGCTCGGATGCGGCGGCCCTCGCGACGTGACGACGCGCTGGGCGCTACGGTGCGCTCAGCACGGTCTCGTAGCTGAATCGCACGCGCACGTCCGGCACCCCGTCCGGCACGATGCCGCCGCTCCCGCGCTCACCGAGGAACTCCTCGCTCATCGTGACGATGCCCCGGGACGCGTCGACGTGAACGACCACCTCGGAACCCGAGCCGAGCGATCCCTCGATGCGCACCGAACCGTCCGACGCCTGCATGACCTGGATCCCGTCGACGAGCTGCAGCGCGTCGAACACCGTTGTGCGCACCGAGGGTGGTTCGAGGTTGAACTTCGCCGGCCACTGCAACGCCGACAGCGCAACCGACGCCACACTCGCGTCCCCCCGCGCCGACGCCTGCTGCGCCCAGTGTTCGGCAAGGCGCTCCGGGTGGCTCGGGAACTCGTCGCGGGTCAACTCGTACAGCGACGGAGCATCGGGTTCGCTCGGATTCGGGTAGCGGTTGGTCGAGAGCGGCGCAGGATCGAACACACCACGTCCGTAGGCATCCTGCGATGCGTATTTCGCGTCCCAGGCCGTGCTCGCCGCGGCTCGGTCGCCGTAGATCTCCACCCCCTCGAACCCCGCGGTCGTCACCACCACGCGCTCGGCACCAGGCTCGGCCGGAATGTAGCTCGTGGTCGGCCAACGCGTCAGGATCGCCTACCTCGCGTCCGCACGCGTCGCGGCACCGACGAACGGCTCCTCGGGATCGTCTGGAGGCGATTGCACGACGAGCAATTGTTCGAGGTGCTCCTCCGCCTTCAGGAACGTCCCGGCCGCGGGTGCCATGTCGACGACACGGATCTCCACGTCGTCTCCGGCGGGCGTGACCGGATCGGGGAGGGGCACGGTTGCTCCGGCGAAGGCGAGAACCGCGACCGTCGTCGCGACGCCCGCCGCGCCGAGCGCCGCCGTCCCGAAACCCGCGACACGACGCCACGACGGACGTCGACGTTCCCGGGCCGGGACCGCCGACGCCATGCGCCGCTCGAGGCGTGCGCGCGCAATGGTCAACGTCTCGGGATCGGCGTCGACGGCGTTCCGGACGTCACGCAGTGCGTTCAACGAATCCATGTTCCCTGTTCCTCTCGGTCCCTGCTCGGCCCCTCGGCGTCGGCGGTTCGCCGTCCCGGCCCGTCGATGCGCCACTCGTCGTACTCGGGCCCGGCCTCGCCGAGCCGTTTGCGGACACCATTGAGGCGCGAGCGCACCGTTCCGACGGGAACGCCGACGGCCGCAGCAACCTCCTGGTAGCTGAGATCACCCCACGCATAGAGCAGGAGCGTGGCGCGGTCGCGCGCCGACAGCCGTGCGATCTCGGGTGCGAGATCGCGCACCCGTGCCCAGGCATCGACCCTGCTGCCGACCGACTCGATGCCGGACTCCCCGGCGACGGCCGCGGCGGCCCCCGCCTCCCAGGCACGCCACTGCTGCGCCTCACGAGCGCGGTGCTTGCGGATGAGTCGCGTCGCGATGCCGAACAACCACGGCCTCGCGCTCGACCACGCGTGGTCGAAGCGTTCGCGTCGCTCGAAGGCGACGAGGAAGGTCTCGCTCAGTACGTCGTCCGCCGCGCCGACACCGACACGTGACGTCGCGTACGCCGCGATCGACTCGGCGTGGCGTTCGAACAGCTCGCCGAACCGCGGCGGGTGCTGCAGCGATCGCCTGATGATGTCGCTGTCGGTGGTCACATCCGTCGTTGCGCGTTTCCCGGGTTCCGGTTCACGGGACGAGTCCCGGGCGTGTCGCTGCTCGTCGATGCGTCTCCCCGCGAGGCGGCCGCCCATGGCTGGGCGGCGCACCGCGTCAGAGGGCTTCGGCGATGACGGCGGCCGCGTGCCGCCACGCGTCGCGCGTCTCGGGACGCAGGTTGGGGATGTCGAGCTCGCCGCCACCGACGAACTGCTGGTCGAACGGCACCTCCACGACCGCGCGAGTGAGCTGCGCGAAGTGCTGCCGGAGCCGGTCCGTGAGCTTCGGGTCCTCCTTCGTGGAGGGGCTCGAGAGGATCGTGACCGCGTTCGCGAGCTTGTCGGCGTGGCCGCGTTCGCGCAGACCGTCCGCGAGCCACGCGGCCGAGGCCGCCGTGTCCTCACGCGCCGTCGACACGATGACGAGCTGATCGGCGACGTCGAGCGCCGCCTCCCAGTTGCTCGCCCGCATGTTGTTGCCCGTGTCGATCACGAGCACACGGTAGAAGCGCGAGAGGGTGCGATGCAGGCGCGAGAACGCCTCGGCGTCGATGATCGCCGCGCTCGCCGCGTCGTCGTCGGACGCGAGCACGTCGAACTTCGCGTCCGCCTGGTTGCGCACGAACCGGTCGATGTCCGCGATCGTCGCGCCGCCCGAGATCTCGAAGTGCGTGAGCTGGCGGAGCAGGTCGACGGCGGTCCGCGAGTGCACACCGGGGTGCGATCGCCAGCCGAGCGTCCCGCGGGTCTCGTTGTTGTCCCACGCGAGCGTGTAACCGCCGCGGTGGAGACCGAACGCCGCGGCGATCATGAGCGTCGCCGTGGTCTTGTGGGCGCCACCCTTCGGGTTGACGACCACGATCGACTTCGGGCCGTCGAGCGGCCGCGCGATGAGGGCGACCTCCTCGCGCTCGATGCGCTCGCGCTGACCCGGCGAGAGCTTCAGGAGCCCGCCCGTCGACCTGCGGAGCGCGCCCCGCCAGCCGTACTCGGCCGGCGCGTTCTGGCACGTCGTCTTCTCGGCGAGGAAGTCGTCGAGCGTCGGCACGCCCGCGCGGCGGTGCCCACCGCAACCGGTCGGATCGACCGGCGTGGGCGCGCCCGACGGCATGGGGGCGACGCCCGTGCCCGCGTCGGGCCGGGGCTCGGCGGCCTGCGGTGCGCCCCGACGTCCACGCGGGAAGCTCGGCGCCCACTCGACCGGAGGCTCCGCGGCCGGTTCGACCGCGACCGGGGCCACCTGGCCCGTGTGGGCCCCTGGGCGTGCGCCGTGCTGGTCGGCGCCGGCCCCGGGCGTGCGTCCGGCCACGACGGGAGTCGGGCCCGTCGCGACGGCGCTCGCATCCGCGAGCGGTTCGGCGGTCCGGTCACCACGCGAGGCACCGGCGAAGGTCGGCGCCTCCACCGTGGCGGTGTCGGACTGCGCCGGCGCTCCGGCGCCGGGCTGCGGGACGAACCCCGCGGGTGGGGCGAATCCGGTCGGCGGCACGAACCCCGCTGCCGGAACTCCGCTCGCGGCCCGTGCGGCCGGCGCATCCGCCGCGTCGTCGATGCCGTCGAACTCGTCGATGTCGTCGAAGCCGTGATCGAGTCCCTCGTCGTGGAAGTCGTCCACGTCGTCGGCCGACTTCTCGACGGGAGCCGTCGTCGGCTCGGGCACCGCGACGGCGACCGCTGCGTCGTCGACGACGAAGTCGCTCATCATGCCCTCACGGGGCAGCGAGATGGTCTCGTGCACCCGCTCCGTGGCCACTGCCGCCGACTCCGGTGCCGTCCCGTACTCGCTCGCGTACCCACCGTCGGCCGCCGCGGGCACCTGCTGGAGCGCGGCCGTGTCCGAACGGAGCACCTGCTCGCCCTCCTGGAGCGGTTCGACGCCGCCCTCCTCGGCGATGTCCCCGTCGGGGAACACGATGAGCGGATACACCCCGTCGACATCGACCGTCCGGAGGCGGACCGGACCGCCCGCCTCGCCGGCGATCGACATCGTGCGCTGGATGACGAGCGCACGCAGCTCGTCGGCGTCGCCGGCCTCGAGCGGCTCGAGTCTCGCCTCGTCGCGGATCTCGCCGCGGCCGTCGTCACGGATCACCGCCTCCAGGCTTCGGCGGATGGGCTCCTCGTTCATGCTGACCTCACGGTGTCCGGCGCCGTGGCGCCTCGGGTTCTGGAGGGAACGTGCGCCTCTCAGCGCAACAGTCCGAGCGTATCGACGGCTTCTCGTTCCGAGGTGAGTTCTGCGACTGTGGCGTCGATCCGTTCCTGCACGAGTGCTGAACGGGACAGTCCCTCCACGACGTGCCACGCGCCGCCGTCGCTCGTGACGGGTACCCCGGCGACGAGCCCCTCGGGGATCCCGTAGGCGCCCGTCGACGGGAGCGCCGCGGTCGTCCAGTCGCCCGGTCGGGTCCCCAGGACCCAGTCGCGCACGTGGTCGACGGCCGCCGAGGCCGCCGACGCGGCCGAGGACGCACCGCGGGCCTTGATGATCGCGGCCCCGCGGGTCGCGACGGCCTCCCGGAACGGACCGTCGAGCCACGCGTCGTCCGCGACGACCTCACGCAACGGGCGTCCGTCGACGAGGGCGTGGTCCACGTCGGGCACCTGCGAGTCGGAGTGGTTGCCCCACACGTGCAGGCGCTCGATGCGGTCGACGCCCGCGCCGGTGCGCTCGGCGAGCCGCGCGAGGGCGCGGTTGTGGTCGAGGCGCATCATGGCCGTGAAGCGGTCGGCGGGAACGTCGGGGGCGGCGGCACGAGCGATGAGCGCGTTCGTGTTCGCGGGGTTCCCGACGACGAGCACGCGCACATCGGGTGCCGCGTTCGCTGCGATCGCGCGGCCCTGCGGGCCGAAGATGCGCCCGTTCGCCTCGAGGAGATCGGCGCGGTCCATCCCCTCGCGGCGGGGCATCGCGCCCACGAGGATCGCGATCGAGGTGCCGTCGAATGCCGCATCGGCGTCGGCCGTCACGTCGATGCCGCGCAGGAGGGGGAACGCGGCGTCGTCGAGCTCCATCGCCGTCCCCTCGGCCGCCGCGACGGCCTGCTCGATCTCGAGCAGGCGCAGCTCGACGGGGACGTCGGGGCCGAGCATCTCACCGGCCGCGATCCGGAACAGGAGCGCGTAGCTGATGTTGCCGGCTGCGCCGGTGACGGTGACGCGAACGGGACTCGTGTTCAATCTGGTGGCCTTCCGGGCTCGCCCGACGACCTGACGCCAGGATCTCCCCCAAGCCTACCGGCGCGACCGCTCACGCGTCCGGGACGGCGCCGGACGTCCATCACGGACGCATACATCGATCACAGCCGATGGGCGTGTTCAGACGCTATGGTGCGGAGCATGAGCGAGCTGCGACTTGAAGAGCTGTCGGCGAACAACGTGGTCGCCGCGAACACCCTGACCCTCAAGCCCGGTCAGGACGCCTTCGTGACCCCCGTCTCGGAATCCATCGCCGAGGCGTACGTCAACCAGGACACCATGTGGCCGCGCGTCGTCGTTCTCGAGGACACGGTCGTGGGATTCATCATGGGGAACTTCGACGCCGACGCGAAGAACCCGCTCTACAACGCCACGATCCTGCGCATGAACGTCGACGCCGACCACCAGCGCCAGGGCATCGGCGCGTTCGCCGTGGAGTCGGTGGCGACCGAGGCGCGTGCTCGAGGCTTCGAGCGCGTCACCGCCATCTGGGAGGAGGGCGACCTCGGGCCGGGCGAGTTCTTCCGTGCGGTCGGCTTCGAACTCGTCGGCGAGACGCAGTACGGCGAGGTCATCGGCTCCCGCACGCTCGCCTGACGCGCGACGCGGCCGATCCCGCCTGCAGCTCCCCCACGCCGATGGGCGGCCGCTGTCGGCGGTCGGCACGTGTCGGCGGTCGGCACGTGTCGACGGTCGGCACGTGTCGACGGGTCAGCCGAACACGCGCGCCGAGAGGCAGGTGACCCCGCCCTCGAGCTTCTCGAACTCGGACACGTCGAGGCTCTCGACGCGATAGCCGAGGCGGGCGACGAGCTGCTGCGTCTTCGGGGCGGCGGCCGACACGAGCACCGTCTCGCCGTCGAGCGGCAGGACCGATGCGCCGGCGGCCTCGGGCACCGCGATGACCCGCCCGAGGAGCGACAGATCGGGCACCCCGTCGGTCCATGCGAGGATCGTGCCGTCCGGGAGCGCGGTCGCGACCGTCTTGAGGTGCAGGGCACCCGCGACCGGGACGGCGACCACGCGGTAGCCGAGCGCGCCGACGATGCGGCGGAGCGCCGCGATCCCGTCGCCGTTCGTGCGGGACGACGACCCCACGTACACGGTGTCGCCGACGAGGAGCACATCGCCACCGTCCAGCGTCGCGGGCGCCTCGATCTCCTCGACCACGAGACCGGAGTCGGCGAGCGCGGCACGCACGCCGGGCTGCTCGGCGCGACGCTCCGGTGAGCCGGAGCGTGCCAGGACGGCGACCTCACCGATCATGACGACCTGGTCCTCGGTGAACACGGAGTCCGCCATCGTCTCGGCCGCCGCGACCTCGCGGGTCTCCCAGCCGTACTGCTCGAGCAGTTCGACGTAGCTCTCCCACTGCTCGGCGGCCCGATCGCGGTCGACCGGCTCGCGATCGATGTGCGTGAGCTGCGCCTCGTCGAGGTTCGCCGCGGGAATCCGCACGAGCGCGACCTTGTCGACGGCCTCGCTGAAGCGGCGCGGGTCGTCGAGCGCGATGCTCCCGCCGTCGCCGCCGAGGAGTCGTCGAACGGCCTGACGCGTGAGGATCGGGCCGAGCACGCCGCTCAGGATCGTCGCGATCGCGAGGAACGCGAAGTTGTTGCCGAAGAACTCGAGGAAGATGATCGACCACACCTGGCCGGAGAACTCGATCCCGCCCTGCGACACGATCTGCTGGACGTAGCCGAGCACGCCGCCGAGGAGGCCACCGACGAAGCCCGCGAGGCCCGCGAGGAACCAGTTGCGGAACGCGCCGAGCGTGCCGCCGATGATGAGAACGAGCATGAGCACGGTCGCGGGCAACGCGTAGATGCCGAGCGCCTGCAGGAACGTGTCGAGCGCCGAGAGCGTGAACGTGAGGTCCCGCTCGTTCATGCGCACGAGCGTCAGCACGAGCGTCAGCACCGCGATGGAGACGGATGCGACGAGCGTCGCGTTGAGGCGCTCGCGCCACGTTTCGCCGCCGCCCGTGTCCGCCGCCCGTGTCGTGGCGTCCGTCGTCTCGGTGGCGGCTGGCTCGGCGGACTGGTCGCTCGTCATTCGGTTCGTTCTCGCTTCGAGGTCGTGTGCGGTTCGCTGGCGCGGCAGCATGTGTGGCCGCGCGGGGTGGAGTGGGCGCGACGTGGTGTGACGCGCGCCCCCTCAGTGGGCGAAGTGGCGCTCGCCGGTCGTGTACATCGTGACACCGGCCGCCTGTGCGGCCTCGATGACCTCGCTGTCGCGCACGGACCCGCCCGGCTGGACGACGGCTCGCACGCCGGCGTCGAGCAGCACCTGGAGCCCGTCGGCGAAGGGGAAGAACGCGTCGGACGCCGCGACGGAGCCCGCCGCGCGGTCACCCGCGCGCGTGACGGCGAGGTGGCACGAGTCGACGCGGTTGACCTGCCCCATCCCGACGCCGACGGCGGCGCCGTCGTGCGCGAGGAGGATCGCGTTCGACTTCACGGACCGGCACGCGACCCACGCGAACTCGAGGTCGCGCAGCACGTCGTCGTCGGCCGGTTCGCCCGCGACGAGCGTCCAGTCGGTCGAGATGCCCGTCGAGCGCGCGAACGCGTCGCCGGTCTGCAGGAGCGCACCGCCCGACACCTGTCGCAGCTCGGTGGCCTCGCGCTCGTAGCCCTCGGGAAGCTGCAGGAGGCGGATGTTCTTCTTGCGCGAGAGCACCTCGAGCGCCGCGGGCTCGAACGCGGGCGCGACGACGACCTCGGTGAAGATGTCGGCGACGGTCTCGGCCATCTCGAGCGACACGGGGCGGTTCGCGGCGATGACGCCGCCGTACGCGCTCGTCGGGTCGGTCGCGTGGGCGCGCCGGTGTGCCTCGGCGATCGCCGCGCCGCCCGTGAAGCCCGCGGGCGCGATCGCGATGCCGCAGGGGTTCGCGTGCTTGATGACCGCCACGGCGGGTGCGTCGAAATCGAATGCGGCGCGCACGGCGGCGTCGGCGTCGACGTAGTTGTTGTACGACATCTCCTTGCCGTGCAGCTGCGTCGCCTGCGCGATGCCGCGCCCCTCGGGGCGTCCGTAGAGTGCCGCCCGCTGGTGCGAGTTCTCGCCGTACCGCAGTTGCGCGAGACGCTCGAACGCGACCTCGAGGTGCTCGGGCAGGTCCGGTGTCGCGGGGTCGGGGGCGCCGGATGCGTCGGCGTCCCGCTCCGCGTCGGCGAACCAGGCCGCGACGGCCGTGTCGTACGCGGCGGTGTGCGCGAACGCCTCGGCCGCGAGCGAGCGACGCTCGGCGAGCACCGTGCCGCCTGCCGTGAGCGACTCGATGAGCTGCGGGTAGCGCGCGGGGTCGACGACGATCGCGACGTTCGCGTGGTTCTTCGCCGAGGCACGCACGAGCGCGGGCCCACCGATGTCGATCTGCTCGACGACGTCCGGCGCGGCCGCACCGGAGGCGACGGTCTCGACGAACGGGTAGAGGTTCACGACGACGAGCTCGAACGGCGCGATGCCGAGCTCGTCGAGCTGGGCGACGTGGTCGTCGAAGCGCAGATCGGCGAGGATGCCGGCGTGCACGGCGGGGTGCAGCGTCTTGACGCGGCCACCGAGCGACTCGGGGAAGCCCGTGACGGCCGACACGTCGGTCACGTCGAGGCCCGCGTCCCGGATGGTCTGGGCTGTCGAGCCCGTCGAGACGATCTCGACCCCGTCGCCGGCGAGTGCCGCCGCGAGTTCGACGAGGCCGGTCTTGTCGCTCACGGAGACGAGGGCACGACGGATGCGGACCCGGTCGCGGTCGTGATCGGGTGTGCGTGCGGCGGGGGCGCTCATGCGGTCGGATGCTCCTCGGCGGTCGGGGTCGGTTCGGGGGCGGCGTGGTCGGTGACGGCCCGCTCGGTCGGTTCGCGATCGGCGGGCTCGGCGGCGTCGGCGGGCTCGGCGGCGAGCGTGGCGAGATCGAGGTCACCCGCGGCGATGCGGCGGACGGCGTCCGCGAGCAGGCGCCGTTCCGCGACCTTGATGCGGGCGTGCAGCGTGGCCTCGGTGTCGTCGGCGCGCACATCGATGCGCGTGCGGGCGACGACGGGCCCCGTGTCGACGCCGTCGTCGACGACGATGAGCGACGCGCCCGTGCGGCTCGCGCCCGCCGCGAGCGCGTCGCGGACGGCATGGGCTCCGGGGAACTCGGGCAGGTACGCGGGGTGGGTGTTGAGCAGCGCGGGCGAGAGCGCCGCGACGACGCGCGGCGGCACGAGGCGCATGAACCCGGACAGGATCGTGAGGTCCGGCTCGTACGAGCGGATGCGCTCGAGCAGGGCGTCGCCCCAGGCGGCCCGGTCCTCGAACTCGCGGGGACGGACGACGAAACTCGGGATCCCGAAGCGCTCGGCGAGCGCGAGTCCGTCGCACGGCGTGTCGGCACCGATCGCGACGACCTCGGCGTCGATCGGCTCGGACGAGCGACGCGACGCGTCGAGTTCCTCGAGGAGGGCTTCGAGGTTCGAGCCCGCGCCGGAGATCAGGACGACGAGCTTCTGCACCGGACGAGTCTATCGCGGCGCGCGCGGAGCGGCGGTGAGGTCAATCCGGATCGTCGGCGAGCGGGTCGATCCCGGCATAGATGTCGGGCTCGCCGTCGTCGAGCGGCGTGTGGCGGGGGCGCTTCGTGCGCGTCGAGGTGGCGCGCTCGGCCGCCGTCCGGCTCGCGCCGAGATCGCGTGTCCCCCCGCCGCGCTCGTCACCGTCGCGCGACGGACGAGTGGCCTCCGACGAACGCGCGCGTCCCGCCGCACCTGCACCGTCACGCGAGCCGATTCGTGGCGCCGAAGCGGTCCGGTCGTCCGTCACGCCGCGGCCGGATCGTCCCGCACGGCCCGTCCTGTCGGCCCTGTCGGTCCTGTCGGTCCTGTCGCTCTTGTCGGTCCTGTCGGTCCTGTCGGTTCCGCCGGTCCGGCTTCCCGACCCGGTCCGGCCCCCGGGTGCGCTCCGACTGCTCGTCCCGCCCCGGCTTCCCGGGGTGGTGCGGCCGCCCGTGCCCGTACGGCCGCCCGTGCCCGTGCCGTCGTCGGCGCGGACGCGATCCGGTGCACCACGGCGGACGCCCTCGCCGGTGTCGCCCGTTGCCTCGCCACGCCCGCTCGCACCGGACCGGGGACGGCCCGAACCGCTCTCGGCGGGCGTCCTCGCCGTGCGCCGGTTCGTGTCGGCCGTGCCCCCCGAGCGGTCGGCGGTGGTCCGGCGTCCGGCCACGGCAGCCGCCTCGGTGTCCTCGGCGAGGGGCAGATACGCGCCCACGAGCGCCCCCGTCCCGAAGGTGACGAACGCGAGCAGCAGCACCCACGCCGCGTTCGGTCCGACCGCCACGAGCCGGCCCGGCCCGACCGGACCGCCCGAGGCGACGGCGAGCAGCGCGCACGCGACCGCGGCGACGAGCGCCGCGAACAGCGGCACGACGGCCCGTGTCCAACCGTCGGCGTACGCCGACGCAGCGGGGTGCCGACGCATCGCGATCGCCCCCGCGACCCCGCACGCGACGGGGAGCGCGACGACCGCGATCGCGATGCCCGGTACGTGTTCCGGGAGCGCGCCGAGGAGCGGGACGAGTGGCATCGGTGCGACCGCGGTGCCCGTCGGCGCGACGTGCGAGCCGGTGCCGATCTCGAAGCCGGGCCCGAGCAGCCACGCGGCCGTCCACACGATCGCGTTCGGCAGCACCGCGAACTGGGCGACCCCCATCGTGATCGCGCCCGCGACATCGAGGTGCAACGATTCGAACACCGCGAGCACGCGACCGAGACCGATCACGAGCGCGATCGCGAGGACCACGACCGCGAGTGCGCCGAGCGCGAGGAGCATCACGAGCGCGCCGTGCACGACCCCGCCGAGCACCGCCGCACCGCCGGGCCGCAGGGCATCCCGGAGCGGATCGAGTTCTTCCCAGTCCCACGCGCGCGCCCCCACGAGCACGGCGAGCGCGTAGAGGAGCGTGCCGAGGGCGGCGGTGCGCACGACGTCGACGGAGCCGACCGGGCTCGAGGCGAGCGACGCGACGACGGCCGACGAGATCGCGAAGGCGACGACACCGACGAGCGCGGCGAGCCACGCCCCCGTCCCCTCCCGGAGGCGGGATCCCGCGAGCAGGCCGGCGACGACGGTGACGAGTGTGAGGCCGAGCGGCGCGAACGCGATCGCGAAGACGACCGGTGCGACGGTCCCGAGTCCGAGCCAGACCGGGTCGAGCGTCACGTCGACGCTGCCGCCGAGGGAGAGCGCCCAGACCGCCGCGCCCGCGCGCAGGACGGTGCTCGCGTCGCCGACCGCGCCCTGCGAGAGCCACACCACGAGGGCGGCGAGGAATGGGATCCCGGCGCCGACGAGCGTCGCCAGCACGGCGTCTGCGGCGGCGATGAGCGGGACGAGGGCGCGGGTCTTCATGCGGCCCCGAGCGTATCCCGACTGTGCGACGGGACGGGCTCGCCACCCCGCACACCCGACCGGCTCGCGGCGATGCACCCGCACGGACACCGACGGCGGGGCGGCCCGGTGGCCGCCCCGCCGTCGCGGAGGTCGTCGTCGGCTACAGGCCGGCGTAGATCTCCTTCATGATGTTCGCCGTCTCGGTCGGCGTCGTGCCAACACGCACACCGGCGGCCTCGAGGGCCTCCTTCTTGGCCTGCGCCGTGCCCGCCGAGCCCGAGACGATCGCGCCCGCGTGGCCCATCGTCTTGCCCTCGGGGGCCGTGAAGCCCGCGACGTAGCCGACGACGGGCTTCGTGACGTTCGCCTTGATGTACTCGGCCGCACGCTCCTCGGCGTCACCGCCGATCTCACCGATCATGACGATCGCCTTCGTCTGCGGGTCGGCCTCGAACGCGGCGAGCGCGTCGATGTGGGTCGTGCCGATGATCGGGTCGCCGCCGATACCGATCGCGGTCGAGATACCGATGTCGCGCAGCTCGTACATCATCTGGTAGGTGAGCGTGCCCGACTTCGAGACGAGGCCGATCGGGCCGGGGCCCGTGATGTTCGCGGGCGTGATGCCCGCGAGCGAGACGCCCGGCGTGATGATGCCGGGGCAGTTCGGTCCGACGAGGCGCGTCGCACCCGACGCCGCGGCGTGCGACCACGCCTCGGCGCTGTCCTTGACGGGGATGCCCTCGGTGATCGCGACGGCGAGCGGAATCTCGGCGTCGACGGCCTCGATGATCGCGTCCTTCGCGAAGGCCGGCGGCACGAAGATGACCGTGACGTTGGCGCCGGTGGCCTCGATGGCCTCTTTCACGGTGCCGAAGATGGGCAGCTCCTTGCCCGCGAGCTCGATCGTCTGACCGGCCTTGCGGGGGTTCGTGCCGCCCACGACGTTCGCGCCCGACTCGAGCATGCGCGTCGCGTGCTTCGAGCCCTCGGAACCCGTGATGCCCTGGACGATGATCTTGGAGTTCTCGTCGAGGAAAATCGACATTCTTGTGTCCTTGTCTGTCTTCTGCGTGTCTTAGGCGGCGGCCGCGGCGAGCTCGGCGGCCTTGTCGGCGGCCTCGTCCATGGTCGCGACGACCGTCACGAGCGGGTGGGCGAAGTCGGCGAGGATCTTGCGACCCTCCTCGACGTTGTTGCCGTCGATGCGCACGACGAGGGGCTTCGTGGCGGTGTCGCCGAGCGTCTTGAGCGCGCCGACGATCCCGTTCGCGACCGCGTCGCACGACGTGATGCCGCCGAACACGTTGACGAAGACGCTCTTGACCTGCTCGTCGCCGAGGATGACGTCGAGTCCGGCCGCCATGACCTCGGCCGAGGCGCCGCCGCCGATGTCGAGGAAGTTGGCGGGCTTCTGGCCGCCGTGCTTCTCGCCCGCGCCCGCGACGACGTCGAGGGTCGACATGACGAGGCCCGCACCGTTGCCGATGATGCCGACCGAGCCGTCGAGCTTCACGTAGTTGAGGTCGTGCTCCTTCGCCTTCTGCTCGAGCGGATCGAGGCCGCCGGCGGCCTCCGCGAGCGCGGAGTGGTCGGCGTGACGGAACTCGGCGTTGTCGTCGAGCGACACCTTGCCGTCGAGCGCGATGATGTCGCCCTGCTCGGTGAGGACGAGGGGGTTCACCTCGACGAGCGTCGCGTCCTCCTGGTTGTACACCTCGTAGAGCTTCACGAAGACGGGAGCGACCTTTGCGACGAGCTCGTCGGGGAAGTTCGCGACCTTCGCGATCTCCTCGGCGATGCCCTCGTCGATGCCGTACGCGGGGTCGACCTCGATGCGCGCGAGCGCCTCGGGCTTCTCGACCGCGAGCTGCTCGATCTCCATGCCGCCCTCGACGCTCGCCATGGCGAGGTAGGAGCGGTTGGCGCGGTCGAGCAGGACCGAGAAGTAGAACTCCTTGTCGATCTGGGCGCCCTGCGCGATCATGACCTTCTCGACCGTGTGGCCCTTGATGTCCATACCGAGGATGGCCTTCGCCGCCTCGTACGCCTCCTCGGGCGTCTTCGCGACCTTGACGCCGCCGGCCTTGCCGCGGCCACCGACCTTCACCTGTGCCTTGACGACGGTCACGCCGCCGATCTTCTCGGCGGCTTCGCGTGCCGCCTCGGGCGTCGTCGCGACGATGCCCTGAAGAACCGGAACACCGTGCGCTTCGAACACGTCTCGCGCCTGGTACTCAAAGAGATCCACGTTTCATCCCATCCGCGACCTCATCCAGGCCGCGTTCGTTCGCTCGTCATGAGCTTCGACTACTTGCAGAGTGGCGGAGCATGGCCGTGTCGGGCAGTGCTGCCCTGCGCCGGCGCACCACGTCCGGGGTCAGCCTACTCTCACCGCGGTGAACGGCGGATGCAGGTCGCCAGGGCGACCGTCCACCGCCCGGCCCTCCGCTCCCCTACGCTGTGGCGCAGCAACATTTCGCACGGAAGGCGAGCACCATGGCCGGCTACACCGACTACTTCATCTCGGGCGATCACGTGGCGGGCAAGGGTGCCGTCGCCGCCGCGCTCCAGCAACAGGGGTTCCGCGTCGAGTCGACGCCCGCGGGCGGGCTCGCGATCGAGCGCGGCAGCCTCGGCACCACGCTCCTGCTCGGGGGCCTCGCGGGCAAGAACTTCCACGTGAAGTTCGTCGTCGAGTTCTCGGTCGACGAGCACGGGACGCTCGTCGCGCGGCTCCACCGCGAGATGTCGCGCGGGGCGCTCAAGGGCGGCGCGATCGGCGCCGCGAAGACGTCGAACGCGTTCGACGACACGGCGCGCGCCCTCGACGAGCAGCTCCGCGCCCACGGTCTCCTGCTCGACGTCCGAACGGGAAACTGACCCCGCCCCCACCCCACCCACCCGCCCACCGATTTCCGCACCGAGTTCTCGGGCGAGTTCCGGGCGGTTTCCGGGGTTCCGGGGCACCCGGAACCCCAGAAATCGCCCGGAACAGCGCGGGGCCGCGCGGGCCGTGTGTGCGAGCATGGCCGCGTGCCTGTGCGATACGTGAGCGACTTCACGCGGACGAACCTGAGCGCGGTGATCGGTGGTGTCGTCGCGTTCGCCGCGTTCGTCGCGCTGCTCCTCGTCGGCGGACGCGCCGGCATCATGCGGCCACTCGAAGCCGCCGCCACCTTCTACCTCATGTGGTGGCCGTGCTACATGGCCTGCTACGTCGTGTGGACGCACATCGCGTACTCGAACCGCACACCGCAGGAGCTCCGAGTCGCCGCGCGCACCGAGTCGCGCTTCCTCCGCAACTGGTGGGTCCGCGTGCTCGGCCACGGTGATGCACTCGCCTGGACCGTGACCGGCGCATCGGTCGCCGTCGTCCTCACGATCATCATCGCCCAGACCCCGCAGTTCCGCGACGACCTGCTCTTCGTGATCCTCGGACTCCTGTCGGTCGCGAGTTCGTGGGCGATCATGGTCTACGCCTTCGCGCTCGAGTACCTCCGCCTCGCCGCACAGCAGGACGACGCCGAGGACGGCGTGCACATCGAACTCGCCCTCACCGACGAGCCGCGATTCGGTGACTACCTCACCCTCGCGATCCTGCTCTCGACGATGGCCGCGACCGTGTCCGCCACGATCCGCTCGCGTCGCGCATGGACGCTCGTCCGCGTCAACGTGCTCCTCTCGTTCGCCGTCAACACGGTCATCGTGTCGATGATGGTGTCGCTCCTGTTCGGCGGCCTCGTGGAGTGACGCGTCACGCGTGCAGCGCGCGGTCGAGGTCGTCCCACAGGTCGTCGACGTCCTCGATGCCGACCGAGAGGCGCAGCAGGTCGTCGGGCACCGAGCTCGTCTCGGTCGCGAACCGCCGACGTCGTTCGATGCTCGACTCGACGCCACCGAGGCTCGTCGCGGGCAGCCACAGCCCGACCGCCGACACGACGGCGTCCGCCGCCGCCGCGCCACCCACCGGTCGCACGCCCAGGATCGAGCCGAACCCGTTCATGAGCCGCGACGCGCGCTCGTGCCCGGGATCGTCCGGCAGGCTCGGGTGGCGCACCCCGGCGACGAGCGGATGCGTCGAGAGGCGTCGCTCGAGCTCGGCGGCGTTGGCCTGCGAGCGTTCGACGCGCAGCGCGAGCGTCCGCAACCCGCGCAGCGCGAGCCACACCTCGAACGGCCCCGCGATCGCACCGTGCAGCGTGCGGTGCGCGCGCACGAGGCCGTCCAGTTGGTCGTCCGCAGCGACGACGGCCCCGAGCACGACGTCCGAGTGCCCGGCGAGATACTTCGTGACGGAGTGCACGACGAGATCCGCGCCGAGCGCGAGGGGCCGCTGCCCGAGCGGCGTCGCGAACGTGTTGTCGACGACCGACCGAACGCCGAGCGAACGCGCCGCGGCGAGGATCTCGGGGAGCTCCGCGACCTCCAGCATCGGGTTCGTCGGTGACTCGAGCAGCACGAGCGATGCACCGTCGAGCGCCGCGAGCACCTCGGCCGTGTTCGCGACGTCGACACGGACGAGCTGCCCGCTCGTCCGCGCCACGAGCTCGTCGACGAACCCGAGGGTCGTCTGGTAGGCGTGCCGCGGCACGACGATCGTCGCGCCGGGCTCGACGAGCGAGAACACCGCGGCGATCGCCGCCATGCCCGACGAGAACACGACCGCCGGACGCTCCGCACCCTCGAGCGCGCCGAGCGCCGCCTCGAACGGCTCCCACGCGGGTGTTCCCCCGCGGCCGTAGAAGCGATCGCCCGGGCCGGGCTCACCCTGCGAGACGAACGTGCTCGACAGCACGATCGGCGGGTTCACGGGCGCGCCCGGCGCACGGGGTGGCCGCCCCGCCGTCACCGCGAGCGTCGCGGGGCGCTCCGCGCCTGTCACAGCTTCTCGATCGGGGCGAGCTTCACGAGCAGCTTCTTGCGCCCCGCCGTGTCGAAATCGACCTCCGCGATGCGCTTCGCGTCCGTGCCCGTCACGGCTCGGATCGTGCCCTCGCCGAAGTCGACGTGGCGGATGCGGTCGCCCCGCTCGAGCTCCATCGCCGAGTTGTCGCGCACCTGGCCCGTGACCTCGTTGATCCACTTCTGTTTCGGCTTCGATGCGTTGCGCGTCTCGCGTCCCGCGTCGGCGTCGCGGAACCGCACCGACGAGTAGCCGCGCTCGCCCTGCGGCCGGGCCTCGGCGTCGCCCGGCCCCACGCGGCCGTAGCCGCCCGCGGTCGAGTACGCCTCGGAACCGACGGGGCGTCGTCCGCCCCGCCCCTCCCACTCGCCCCGCCGCGCGTTGAGGGCGCGCGGCTGCGTGCCACCCCGCGAGGTCGCGTCGAGCGGCGACACGCGCCAGTCGATGAGCTCGGTGGGGATCTCGTCGAGGTAGCGACTCGGCATCGCGACCGCCGACTCCCCGAACTGCGCGCGGGTCATCGCGAGGGTCAGGTACAGGCGTCGCCGCGCCCGCGTGATGCCGACGTAGAAGAGCCGTCGCTCCTCGGCCGCTCCGCCCGGCTCCTGGGCCGCCATGCGGTGCGGGATCAGGTCCTCCTCGATGCCCGTGAGGAACACGGTGTCGTACTCGAGTCCCTTCGCGGTGTGGAGCGTCATGAGCGACACGGAGCCCGACTCGTCGTCGAGCTCGTCGGCCGCCGCGACGAGCGCGACCTCGGTGAGGAACTCGACGAGCGAACCGTCGGGGTTGTTCTTGTCGTACTCCTTCGCGACGTTCACGAACTCCTCGACGTTCTCGGCCCGCGCCTCGTCCTGCGGGTTGCCGCTCGCCATGAGCACCTCGAGGTAGCGGGAGCCCGCGACGAGCGCGTGCACGGTCTCGCCGACCGTCGCCGCACCCGTGGGGCGATCGGGATCGAGCGCCGCGGCCGTCTCGTCGAGCAGCCGCGTGAGCTCGACGATCGCGCGCGTCACCTTCGGGCCGAGGCCGATCTCGTCGACGCGTCGCATCGCCTCGCGGAACGGGACGTCGCGCTTCTGCGCGAAGTCCCACAGCGCCGTCTCGGTCGCCGGGCCGATGCCGCGCTTGGGCGAATTGAGGATGCGCCGCGTCGCGAGCTCGTCCGCGGGGTTCGCGGTGGCCATGAGGTACGCGACGACGTCCTTGATCTCGGCGCGCTCGTAGAACTTCGTGCCCCCGATGAGCCGGTACGGCACGGCGGAGCGGATGAAGATCTCCTCCAGTGCGCGCGTCTGCGCGTTCGTGCGGTAGAACACGGCCATCTCGCCGTACGCGACGCCCGTGTCGTGCAGCCGGTGGATCTCGTCGGCGACGAACTGCGCCTCGTCGTGCCCCGAGTAGCCCGTGAAGCCGACGATCTTCTCGCCCGCACCGTCGGCCGACCACAGCTTCTTGTCGACCCGGTCGAAGTTGTTGCGGATGACGGCGTTCGCCGCCTCGAGGATGTTCTGCGTCGAGCGGTAGTTCTGCTCGAGCAGCACGACCCGCGCGCCCGGGAAGTCGCGCTCGAAGTCGGTGATGTTCCGGATGTCGGCGCCGCGGAACGCGTAGATCGACTGGTCGGAGTCGCCGACCACCGTGAGCGACGCCCCCTCGATGCCGCCCTCGGCATCGAGCTCGGTGCGGGTGTCGAGCGGCACGTCCTTCGGCTCGACGCGCTTCGTGAGCTCGCGGATGAGCGCGTACTGGGCGTGGTTCGTGTCCTGGTACTCGTCGACGAGCACGTGCCGGAACCGGCGCTGGTACTTCGCCGCGACCTCCGGGAACGCGCGGAACAGCGTGACCGTCTGGCCGAGCAGGTCGTCGAAGTCGAACGCGTTCGCGCGACGCAGCTCGCGCTCGTAGCGGCGGTAGATGTCGAGGAACATCGCGTCGCGCGGATCGCGATCGGATGCCTGTCGTGAGAATTCGTCGGGGTCGACGAGCTCGTTCTTGAGCTTCGAGATGCGTCCCTGCACGCTCGGCACGGTGAAGCCGAGCAGATCGGCCTCCAGCTCTTTCACGATGCGGCGGATGAGCGCCTTCGAGTCGGCGGAGTCGTAGATCGTGAAGCTCTGCGTGTACCCGAGGTGCTCGGCCTCGCGCCGCAGGATGCGCACGCACGCGGAGTGGAACGTCGAGATCCACATGCCCTCGGCCGCGCCGCCGAGCAGCGCACCGACGCGCTCGCGCATCTCCGCGGCCGCCTTGTTGGTGAACGTGATCGCGAGGATCTGGCTCGGCCACGCCTCACGGCTCGCGATGAGCCCGGCGATGCGGTGCGTGAGCACGCGGGTCTTGCCCGAGCCGGCGCCCGCCACGATGAGCAGCGCAGGCCCGCGGTAGGTGACGGCCTCCCGTTGCTGCGGGTTGAGGCCGTCGAGCAGGGAATCAGCGGTCACGCCGGAAACTGGTGGAAGCAACGTCATCAGGCCTCGAGTCTACGTGCGGCCACGGACATCGCCCGGCCACGGCCGGGTCGCGGATGCGCACATTCCCGCTCGCCAATACACTGCCATCGGCACGATTCCGACCGGGTGCCGTTCCGTGCCCGGTTCGCACCGTCTTAGGAGCTCGACGAACATGACGAACGACCACACCACCACGACCGGCGAGGCGCCGCGGCGCTCACTCGGCGACGCGCTCGAGGTGTTCCCCGTGGTGCTGGGCGGCAACGTGTTCGGATGGACCGCCGACCGGGACACCTCGTTCGAGGTGCTCGACCGCTTCGTCGCCGGCGGCGGCAACGCGATCGACACGGCCGACGTGTACTCGGCGTGGGTGCCGGGGAACAGCGGTGGCGAGTCGGAGACGATCATCGGCGAGTGGCTCGCGGCGCGGACGCGTCCGTCCGATCTCGTCGTCGCCACGAAGGTCGCCATGTGGAGCGAGGCCCCCGGCCTCTCACCCGACAACATCGCGCGAGCCGTGGACGGGTCGCTCGGCCGGCTCGGCGTCGACGCGATCGACCTCTATTACGCGCACCAGGAGGACCCCGGGACACCGATCGCCGAGTCGGCGGCCGCGATGTCGGCGCTCGTCGACGCAGGCAAGGTGCGCTACCTCGGCCTGTCGAACTACTCCCCCGCCGCGATGCGCGAGTGGATCGAGGTCGCCGATCGCGAGGGACTGCACCGCCCGGTCGCGCTGCAGCCGCGCTACAGCCTCGTCGAGCGCGGCATCGAGGACGAGGTGCTGCCGACCGCCCGCGAGCTCGGGCTCGGCGTCCTCCCCTACTCCACGCTCGCCTCGGGGTTCCTCACGGGCAAGTATCGCTCCGACGCGCCGAGGCCCGACACGCCGCGCGCCGCGGGGGCGGGTGCCTACCTCGAGAGCGCGCACGGCGAGCGGATCCTGCGCGCCCTCGACGGCATCTCGGGGCGCCTCAAGGTGCAGCCCGGCTCCGTCGCCCTCGCGTGGCTGCTCGCGAAACCGGGCATCACGGCCCCCATCGCATCGGCCCGCAACATCGCCCAGTTGCCGCTGCTGCTCGATGCGGCCCGCATCACGCTCGACCCGTCGGAGATCGACGAGCTCGACCGCGCCTCGCAGGGCTGACGCAGGATATCGGGCCGCGGCGTGCGGCCGCCGCGACGGCATCGCACCACGGCGACCGGAACGGCACATTCTCGTGCGTTCCTCAGCAAAAGTTCCCGTAATTCTCAACTTCTTGTAGACTCGGGGCCACCTCTACCCATTCCCCCAATGGAGGCTTCTTCATGCCCGAATCCGATGTCGGTTCTGCCCGACCGGGTCGCCTGTTCAGGCTCGTCCTCACGCTGCTCTCTGCGTTCGTCCTCGCCCTGACCGGTGGCGCGATCGCCCAGGCGGCGCCGCCCTACACGACGCAGGGCACGGTGACGAACGTCCAGTTCGTCGAAACCACGGTCACGGCCGGCGGCTCGGCCGCCCTGACCGCCAACTGGTCGTTCCCGAACAACCCCACCACTCCCGCGGGCTTCACGATCGACCTTCCCAGCGGCCTGGCCGGCCGGGGTGACACCTTCACCCTCACGGCTCAGGACTCCGGCGCGACGATCGCCAACTGCGTGGCCACCGCCACACAGCTCCAGTGCGACATGGACCCCGCCTACGTGGCCGCGAACCCCGTCAACCTCCGCGGTAACGTCAACTTCTGGGTGACCGTGACGACGGAGACGACCACCACGACGGAGCACACCTTCGACTTCGGGTCGAACACCGCGACGGTGAACATCCAGCCTCGCCCCCAGTGCACCGAGAACTGCGATCTCGACTGGCAGTACCGCAAGGACGGCTCGTACATCTACCAGAACAACACCATCGTGTGGTACGCCCACGTCGCGGCTCCGCCGACGGGCATGGTGGGCGGCCAGGACGTCGTGGTTCGCGACACCCCCGCTGGGAACCAGACCCTCGTCGTCGACGACAGCCTTCCGAGGCTCCAGCGGACCAATGTCACGGGTCCGAACGCGGCCGGCGTGGAAGTCCCCTCGGGCTGGCAGGACGTGCCCCGGAGCGAATACACGGTCGATCTCGACGGGACCATCCACTTCACGTCGCAGGCGGGCTACTTCTATCAGGTGCTCTACATCACGAACGTCGCGGATGCCGGCGCGTCCGGTACCTACTCGAACACGGTCGAGTTCTACATCAACGGCACGCTCGACGGCACCAGTTCGCGGGACGTCCGCTATGCGGGCGGCGGCGGGACCGGCATCGGTACGAACGTCGGTGTCGTGACGATCGAGAAGGCCGTGGACGGTACCGCGGTCAACCTGCCCGCGGACCAGCTCTTCACGGGTACCTATTCGGTGCAGCCGCCGACGGGTGACGCGATCACGGGCACCTGGAGCGTCGCGAGCGGCGACACGTGGCGGAGCCCCGAGTTCCCGCGCGACAGCGTCGTGACGCTCACGGAGGACGCGCCGAGCGAGCCGGGCAACGTGACCTGGTCGTCGGCGTTCTCGACGAACGGTTTCACGCTTCCCGGTGGCCAGATCACGCCGGTCACGCTGACCAACACGGCTGACGTCCGCCTCACGGACTTCACGGCATCGAAGTCGCTCTCGGGTGATGCGGCCGCGCTGGTGCCGTCCGATGCGACCGTCACGCTCGAGTACAGCTACCCGAGCGGGACCGGCTTCGCGGCCGGCGAGGGCACGATCGAACTGCCGGTCGACGGCACGACCGTCACGAGCCCGAAGATCCCCGTCGGTGCGGAGGTCACGGTGACCGAGCGGACGCCGAACCCCGTCGCGGGTGCGGCATGGGGCACGGCCTCGATCTCTCCCGCGACGTTCACGGCGAGCGACTCGGGCTCCACGGGCACGCACGTGTCGGTCGACAACCCCATCACCCAGCAGCTCGGTGGCTTCACGCTGCAGAAGACCGTCACGGGTGACGGCGCCGGACTCGTTCCCGCGGGCACGCGGTTCGACGTCGACTACGCGTGGACCGCGTCCGGTGACCGCTCCGGCAACGGCACGGTCACGGTCACGGCCGGTGGTGACCCCGCCTCGGTCGACGGCATCCCCGTCGGCGCGACGGTGACGCTCTCCGAGCACACGCCGGGCGCGATCGACGGCATCACGTGGCTCGACCCGCGCTTCTCGGAGAACGGCTTCACGGTGCAGGACGGGACGGTCGTCGCGATCGATCTCGACAACCCGACGGAACTGCGCACGGGCACGCTCTCGATCGCGAAGACCATCACGGGAACCGACGCGGCCACCGCGCTCGTCCCGGCGGATGCCACGTTCACGATCGACTACAGCTACCCGGCCGGTAACGGCTTCGCCGCCGGATCGGGCTCGCTGACGGTCTCGGCCGACGGCACCCCGGTGACGAGCCCCGCGCTCCCCTTCGGCGCGCAGGTCACGTTCACGGAGCGCACCCCGACCGCGGTCGAGGGCCTCGGCTGGGGCACCCCGGTCATCTCGCCCGCGACGGTCACCATCGGTGCCGGCACGGACGTCGCGGTGACGGTCGAGAACCCCGTCAGCGAGACCCTCGGCGGCTTCTCCCTGCAGAAGTCCGTCTCGGGTGACGCGAACGGCCTCGTCCCGGACGGCACGACCTTCACGGTCGACTACGCCTGGACGGCGCCCGACGGCACCACCGGGAACGGCACGATCGACGTCGTCGCCGGCGGTGACCCCGTCGAGGTGCAGGGCGTTCCCGGCGGCGCCGTGGTCACGCTCACGGAACACGACGCGGCCAAGGTCGACGGCGTGAAGTGGCTCGACCCGGTGTTCTCGCAGAACGGCTTCACGGTCGTCGCGGGCACGACCGTCGCGATCGACCTCGACAACCCGACCGAGCTGCAGCACGGCGCGTTCACGGTGAAGAAGGTCGTTTCGGGCTCCGGCGCCGTCCTGGTGCCGAACGACACGACGTTCACCGTCGACTACTCCTACCCCGCAGGTGAAGGGTTCGAGGCCGGCTCCGGCACGCTCGTCGTCGCCGCGGACGGGACCCTCGTCCAGTCCGACCCGCTGCCCTACGGCGCCGTCGTCACGCTCAGCGAGGCCACACCCGCCGCCATCACAAACGGGCAGTGGACCGGCGCGTCGTTCGACACGACCACGGTCACGATCGGTGACGGCACCGTCGTCGGTGTCGTCCTGACGAACACCATCGACGACGTGACGCCCCCGACGCCGACCACGCCCCCCGGCCTCGCCCAGACGGGCGGCGAATGGGACGCGGCACTGCCCCTCGGCCTCGCAGCCGCACTGCTCCTCCTCGGAGCCGCCGCGGTCGTGAACACCCGACGAGCACGCTCGTCGAACCGATGATCGGCTGACCCACGGCCGGTTCCACCGGCCACACCGCGAGGGGCGGGTGCGCATGCGCACCCGCCCCTCGTGGCATCCCGGCGAACGGAATCCCACCACGGCGGCACCGAGCCTGCTACGCTCATCGAGCCCAATGGCGGGCACCGCGGGTCGGTCGACCCACGGCTCTACAACGGATCGTCCGGCACGTACCTGCCGGTGGAGGAAATGCAATGGCTACTGTCACGTTCGATGGCGTCTCCCGCACCTATCCCGGTGCCGACCACCCGTCCGTGTCCAACCTGGATCTCGACATCGGGGACGGCGAGTTCCTCGTCCTCGTCGGCCCGTCCGGTTGCGGCAAGTCGACCACGCTCCGCATGCTCGCGGGCCTCGAGGAGGTCAACGACGGTCAGATCCTGATCGGCGAGCGCGACGTCACCGACATGCCGCCGAAGGACCGCGACATCGCGATGGTGTTCCAGAACTACGCGCTCTACCCGCACATGACGGTGGCCGAGAACATGAGCTTCGCGCTCAAGATGGCCGGAACCTCGAAGGCGGAGCGGGAGCAGCGCGTGAACGAGGCCGCCAAGATCCTCGATCTGCAGGACTACCTCGACCGCAAGCCGAAGGCGCTCTCCGGTGGCCAGCGCCAGCGCGTCGCGATGGGCCGCGCGATCGTGCGGCAGCCGCAGGTGTTCCTCATGGACGAGCCGCTCTCGAACCTCGACGCGAAGCTCCGCGTGCAGACGCGCACGCAGATCGCCTCGCTCCAGCGTCGTCTCGGCGTGACCACCGTGTACGTCACCCACGACCAGACCGAGGCCCTCACGATGGGCGACCGGATCGCGGTCCTGAAGGACGGGTTCCTCCAGCAGCTCGGCACCCCGCGCGAGCTCTACGAGCTCCCCGCGAACGTGTTCGTCGCCGGCTTCATCGGCTCCCCGTCCATGAACATCCTGCCCGGCAGGCCGGTCACCTCCGGTGGCGTGAGCTTCGGATCGCTCGGCATCCCCCTCACGGCTCCCATCGAGGGGCCGCAGGTCACGATCGGCGTCCGTCCGGAGGACCTGCGACTCGTGTCCGAGACCGACGAGGGACTCGCGGTGGTCGTGGACCTCATCGAGGAGCTCGGGGCGGACGGCTACCTGTTCGGCCACAGCAAGGACGACGACGCGCTCGAGATCGTGGTCCGCGTCGACGGCCGCGACCACCCGGAGCCCGGCGACGTCGTCACGGTTGCCGCCGACCCGCGACGCGTGCACCTGTTCCACCACGAGAGCGGCGAACGCCTCTCCTGACCCGACGGCTCGCGAGAGCCGAGAACGCCGAGACCGAGCGACGAGCACGACGACATCGTGCTCGCCGCTCGTCGTTCACGCCGGGCCGGGCTCGAAGTACCGGTCGCGATGGAGCGCGCAGCGCGGGTTGAACGCCGCACCGCAGCGCGGGCAGGCCACGTGAGTATTCGCGCTTCTGAGGGCCGCTGATATTGGGGTTCGGGGCCACCCTGCCGTCGAGGCGATCGCGTCGTTGAGGGCCACCGAGTATTGGGGTTCGGGGCCGCTTTCTTAGGCTCCTTCTGCCGTGTGGCTGATCACGCGGCAGAAGGAGTGATTCGGATGGTACGCAAGATCAAGGCGAAGCTCGTGCTTCGGTTGCGCTCGGAGGGGCTCACGGGTCGGCAGATCGCCGCGCAGGGTATGTCCCGCACCAGCGTGGCGATGGTGCTCGATGCCGCTGACCGGGAGGGCATCGGCTGGGACGACGTCGCCGCGCTCGATGAGGCGGACGTGTATGCGCGGCTGTTCCCCGGGCGGGGTGAGCATGACAGTGTTCACGCGCAGCCGGACTGGGAGAAGGTCCATAAGGAGCTCGCGAAGGTCGGGGTCACGTTGAAGCTGCTGCACGGCGAGTATGTCGACGCCTGCCACAGTAGGGGTGAGACGGCGATGGGATACGACAGGTTCTGCAAGTCGTATCAGCGTCACGTGCTGGTGATCGGGGCGGCGTCGCGGGTCGGTCACAAGGCCGGGCAGACGGTCGAGGTCGACTGGTCCGGAAAGACGATGCGGCTCACTGATCCGGTCACCGGCCAGGCGATGAGGGTCTACTTGTTCGTCGCGACGCTGCCGTTCTCCCGCTATGCGTTCGTTGAACCGGCCCTGGATATGCGGCAGGACACTTGGTTGCGGGCGAACGCGGCGATGTTCGACTGGTTCGGCGGCAGCGTCCCCAGGATCGTGCCGGACAACCTGAAGACCGGGGTGATCAAGCACCCTGCCGAGGGTGAGGTCGTACTCAACGACGCGTATCGGGAACTCGCCGCGCACTACTCCGCGGCGGTGCTGCCGGGCCGGCCCGCGAAACCGAAAGACAAGGCGAGCGTCGAGAACACTGTCGGCAACGTCGCGACAGCGGTGATCGCCACGCTCCGTGACCGCACCTTCGCGACGCTGCCGGAGCTTCGCGCGGTGATCCGTGAGCGGGTCACCGCTTACAACGCCGAGCCGTTCCAGAAGCGCGCCGGGTCCAGACTCTCCGTGTTCGAGGCAGAGGAGAAGCCGCTGCTACGGCCGCTGCCGGCCGTCGGGTTCGAGATCTCCCGATGGCACTACGGACGCAAGGTTCAGCGCAACGGGCACGTGGTGTTCGAGCGGAACTTCTACTCCGTCCCCTACGCCAACATCGGAGGCAACGTCGACCTGCGCGTCACCGAGACCACCCTCGAGGTGTTCGCCGCCGATCAGCGGCTCACCAGCCATCTCCTCGCCCCAGCCGGGGTGATCAACGAGTACCGCACGCACGACTCGGATCTGCCCGACGGACCCCAGTATCGGCAATGGGACGCGGAGCGGGTTCGGGAGTGGGCAGCTCGGATCGGGGAGGACACCACGACGATCGTGAACCGCATCTTCGAGTCCGTCCCGGTCGACGAGCAGGGTTTGGACGCTGCGCTGGCCGTGTTGCGGATGACTCGCCGCTACTCGGCTGCGCGGGTCGAAGCTGCTGCTGGGATCGCGCTGCAGTCGCGGGTGAGGTCGCCCAGGTATGCGCATCTGCGGCCGATCCTGGACTCCAATCAGGACCAGAACGGCAGACGGCAACCGAGGTTCGAACCATCCGTCTGGGAGGAGCCGGCAGGCTACGTCCGCGGCGCCGACTACTACGCCGGAGGCACCCGATGAGCCGGCTCGACTCCGAGACGAAACGGAAGCTGCGGGAGATGGGCATCTCCGCCCTGGTCGACGCGATCGACATCCAAGACGATGCCCTCACGATGGGGATGGTGTTCGAAGAGCGCATCAAGCTCGCCGTCGACGACGCCCACGCCGCGTTCACCCACGCGAAAGTCGAGGGCCTCATCCGGCGGGCGGGGCTCCGATACCCGAACGCGGACCTGCGCAGGGTCGACCTGCTCGAACAACGCGGCCTCGACCGGGGTGTGATCGCGCAGCTCGGGACCTGCCAGTTCATCAGCAGGCAGCAAAACGTGGTGTTCCAAGGGTTCACCGGGTCCGGGAAGAGCTACCTCGGATCGGCGCTGGCGAAACAGGCCTGTCAGCACCGCTACCGAGCGCACTACATCCGCATGCCCGACCTCGAAGAGACCTGGGCCGCGGCGAAAGACAAGCCCGCCGGCAGGGAGAAGTGGCTGCGGAAATACAGCACGTTCACGCTCCTCGTGATCGATGAATGGCTGCTCGACCCACCCACCGACGACGTTCGATCCATGCTGCTCGAGCTCCTCGAACGCCGATACGACGCGACCTCGACGGTGTTCTGCACCCAGTATGCGAAGAAGGACTGGCACCAGCGCCTCGGCTCCGGGGTCCACGCCGACGCGATCATGGACCGCATCGTCCACAACACCCTCTGGATCGAGACCGGCGACGTCAACATGCGCGAACAGACCGCCGCGTCCAGCTGAGTCGGCGCCGGTGAGCGTCGCGCCCGCGGGGGTGGCGCTCACCGGCAATACCCCTGGCCCCGAGAGCAAATATCGGCTGGCCCCGAACCGCAATAATCAGTGGCCCTCAAGACTCCAAATACTCACCTCGACCCGGAGGTACGTCGTGACGGAGAGCTCGTGGCGGCACACGCCGCACAGGATGCCCGGCCGGTCGCGATCGGCGACGGGCACACGGACCGCCTCGTGTCCCGCGCCCTCCTCGTGGCATTCCGCGCACGGCCAGTACGCGTCGCAGCAGTGGAAGCGGATCGCGACGACATCGAGCACCGTCGCGTAGTGCACGCAGCGCGTCTCGTCGTCGACCGTGCGCCCGCGCACGGCCGGTGACACCGTCCGATCCTCCACGTCGCGAGCGTAGCCCGCATTCCCGCGTCGCGTAACACGAGGACCCGGATGCGGCCCGCCCGCCCCGCCGATGGCACGATCGGACGGCCGGGCACCGCGATCGAGCGACGAACCGCGTGCGAGCCCACGGCGAGGAACACGAGAGGACCCCACACCATGACGGACGCGACGTTCGAGACCACCCAGGCGCATGCCGCACCGCACGCCGCGCCCGCGCGTCCTCGCACCACGCCCGTCTACCTCACGGCGGGCTTCGAGTTCGACGAGTACGAGCAGGCGGCCGCCCACTTCGGCGACGGCATCGGCTACTCGTACACGCGCATCTCGAACCCCACGATCGACGTCGTCGAGCAGCAGCTCGCCGCACTCGAGGGCGGCGCGGACGGACTGCTCGTCGCGAGCGGCCAGGCGGCCCTCTCGACGACGCTCCTCGGCCTGTGTTCGGCCGGCGACCACATCCTCTCCTCGACCCACGTCTACGAGGGCAGCCGCGGCCTCATCCGCGACCAGCTGAGCCGGTTCGGCATCGAGTCCGACTTCCTCGTCGACGTCCGCGACCCCGAGGCGTGGGAGCGGCTCATCCGCCCCAACACGCGTGTGCTGTTCGCCGAGTCGGTCTCCAACGCGTCCAACACGGTGCTCGACATCGCCGCGATCGCCGAGGTCGCGCACCGCCACGGCATCGCCCTCGTGATCGACAACACCGTCCCGACGCCGTACCTCGTCCGCCCCCTCGAGCTCGGGGCGGACCTCGTCATCCACTCGGCGAGCAAGTTCCTCTCCGGCCAGGGTTCGGTGCTCGGTGGACTCGTCGTCGACGCCGGCACCTTCGACGTGGAGCGCGACGGGAAGAACTACCCGCAACTGCTCGAGCGGGGCCGCCTGGGCGGCGCGAGCGTCGCGGAGCGCGTCGGCGGCCTCGCCCGCATCACCTACATGCGCGAGAGCGTCGCGCCGCGCTTCGGCCCGACCCCCTCGCCGCTCAACGCGTTCCTCATCGGCCAGGGCGCCGAGACGCTGAGCCTGCGCGTGCGTCGCCAGAGCGACGTCGCGCTCGAGGTCGCCCGTGCACTCGACGCGCACCCCGCGGTGGAGGGCGTCGACCACCCGGGCCTCGCGAGCCACCCCGACCACGAGCTCGCCCAGCGCCTCCTGCCGCGCGGCGCCGGCTCGGTGTTCACGTTCACGGTCCGCGGTGGTGCCGAGGCGGCCCGCACCGTCGTCGAGTCGCTGCGGCTCGTCACGCACATGACCCACATCGGTGACGTGCGCTCGCTCGTGCTCCACCCCGCGACGACGAGCCACACCTTCCTCACGCCCGAGGAGCAGGAGAGCGTCGGGGTGTTCCCCGGCACGCTGCGCCTGTCGATCGGCATCGAGGACGCGGGCGACCTCATCGCCGACCTCAGCCACGCGCTCGCGGCACTGGAGGCGGTCCCCGCGTGACCCGGCTCCAGCACTTCGGCTGGTTCTGTGCGCGCGGCTTCGGCCCCCAGGGATGGGGCGCTCCGGCGCTCGGCTGGAACTGGGACTGGACGCGACCCGAGGTGTACCAGCAGGCATCGCGTGAACTCGAACAGGCGGGCTTCGACCTGCTCATCATCGAGGACTCCCCGTCGCTCGGTTCACCCGAGACGATCGACCTGCGCGTGCGGCACGCGTTCGGCGGCCCCAAGCTCGATCCGCTCCTGCTCGCGCCGTACCTGTTCCAGGCGACGAGCCACCTGGGCGTCGTCCCGACCGTGAACCCCGCGGCCCTGCCGCCGTACACGGCCGCGCGCCAGTTCGCGACCCTGCACCACCTCTCGGGCGGACGCCTCGGCGTCAACGTCGTGACCGACACGGGCAGCGCGCGGCACTTCGGTGCCGAACCGCCGCTCGGTCACGACGGTGCCTACGACCGTGCCGAGGAGTGGGTCGGCGCCCTGCGCCGACTGTGGCGCAGTTGGGAGGACGGCGCGCTCGTCGCCGACGAGACGACGGGACGGTACGCCGACGGTTCGCGACTCGACGCGTTCGAGCACCGTCGCGAGCACTTCGCGTTCGACGGCCCGCTCAACGCCGTCCCGTTCCCCGGTGCCGAACCAGCGATCGTCTCGCCGGGTGGCTCACCGCGCGGCCTGCGCTTCGCGGGTGCGAACTCCGACGTGCAGCTCGCGCTCGCCCCGCTCGATCGCGCCTCGGTCGAGGCGTACCGCGAACGCGTGCGGCTCGCGGCGATCGAACGCGGGCGTGACGCCGACGCCGTCCGCGTCCTGTTCGCCGTGCGCCCGGTCATCACGACGTCGAGCGAGGAGGCCGACCGGCTCGTCCGCGCGTCGGCGGAGCCCGACGACGCGACGCTGCACCGCATCGCGGCGCAGCAGTCGAGCGACCTCGAGACCGACCTCACGACGCAGGACCTCGATCGGCCGCTCGACACGGCACGCTTCGGCGAGCACGTCTCGCACGGCAGCCTCCGACGCCTGACGGGCGAGCACGACCTCGCGACGACACCCCTGCGCGTGCTGCTCACGGATCTCGCGAAGCTCGGACGACTCGGCGACCGGACGGGGTTCGTCGGCACGGCCGACGAGTTCGCCGACCTCGTCGAGGACCTCGCCGGGTGGGGTGGTGACGGTGTGCTGCTGTGGGGCGATCTGCACCCCGTGACCCTGCACCGGACACTCGACGATCTCGTCCCGATCCTCCGTCGACGCGGCCTCCTGCGCACGCAGTACGCGCCGGGCGGGCTCGCCGAGAACCTGCGCGCGTTCTGAACCGAGCCGGGTCCGCGTCCCGGCGCGAGCCCGCTCAGTCCCGGGCGAACGCCTGCCGGGCGCGACCTGGGTCGTCGGCGAAGACGGCGTCGAGCCCCGTCGCCGCGATGGCGCGCGCGTAGTCGTCGGGCCGTCCCGCGAACGAGGCCGGCAGGAACTCGTCCTCGCTGCGCAGCGTCCACGTGAAGACGTCCAGGCCACGCTCGTGCGCCTCGCGCACGAGGTGTGCGCCGCGCGTCGACGCGACGAGCGTCGGGTCGTCCGCGGCACCGCCGAGTTCGAGCCGCTCGTGGAACACGCTCACGCCGTCCGCCCAGGGGGCGAGCGAGTCGAGGAGCTCGAGGTCGCGAGCACGGGCGTCCGGGCCCGTCCCGTCGGTGCCCTCGACGAGCGCGACGAGCCGCCCCGGCAGACCGCGTTCACGGAGGCGGCGCAGGACGTCCCACTCGAAGCTCTCGAACACGAGGCCGCGCATCGACGGCGCGTCCCAGCGGCCCTCGAGCTCGCGTTCGAGCGCCTCGACGAGGTCGAGGCCGAGTTCCTCGGCGAGCGACGGGTGCTTGAGCTCGATCACGAGCCCCGTCGCGCCGTCCGCCTCGTCGAGCAGTTCGACGAGCTCCCGCAGCCGCAGCACGCGGTCCTCGTTGTCGTGTGCGGCGCTCCCGGGACGCAGCCGGGGCAGCCGCTCTCGCGTGCGGAGCGTGCGGATCTCGTCCCAGTCGAGGTCGTTCGCGAACCAACCGTCGATGCGCGCGCCGTCGACCTCGAAGGATCCGCGGCGGTCCGCGAACTCGGGCCGCGCGGCGATGTCGGTCGTCTCGTCGAGCACGGGCTCGTGGCGGACGACGAGGACGCCGTCGCGGGACGGGACCACATCGGGTTCGACGAACTCGGCGCCCGCCTCGACGGCGAGACGGTAGCCGCTCGCGGAGTGTTCGGGGCGCAGCGCGGGTGCCCCGCGGTGACCGATGACGTGGGGAGGCCGGTGTGTGCTCACACGCGAAGTGTGCACGACGCGGACGAACGGCGGGTGACCGCGTAGCGTTACGTGCATGCGATCCCTGCGTTCCCTGTACCGCGGACATCGTGCGTTCCCGCTCGTGCTCGACGTCGTCCTCGTCGTCGTGTTCGCGACGATCGGGCGCGCGAGTCACGACGAGCCCGTCACGCCCGCGGGCGTGTTCGTGACGGCGTGGCCGTTCGTCATCGCCCTCCTGTGCGGGTGGGCGCTCGCGACGCTCCTGCGCGCGCGCATCGCGTTCGTGTGGCCCGCGGGTGTCGTCGTCTGGCTCGTCACGGTCGCGGGCGGGATGCTCCTGCGCATCGCGACGGGTGACACGGCGGCGACCGCGTTCGTCGTCGTCGCCTCGATCACGCTCGCCGTGTTCCTCCTCGTCCCCCGCGTGGTCCTCGGTGGGTTCCGGTTGTCGCGCGTGGACGTCGCGTCGACGGACGCGGCGGGTACCGGTCCACTGGCCTGATTCGCCGCGGGCGCAATCGTCTTCGCCCCGCTCGCAGGGCCCCTCGCGTAAAATCGTGGTATCCGGGAAGCCGACCGGCATCCCGCAGCTCGTCACGAGCGAAACATCACGAGACAGAACGGACCACATCGATGGCCAATTCCGCGCTCGAACGCAACCCGTACTTCAACGGCCAGGCGCCGAGCCAGTTCAACGCCCACCAGGCGGCACCGGGCACGCAGCCGGGCTACGGGACCCCCGAGCAGCTCGACGCGCAGTTCGCGAAGCCGAGTGCCTCCCCCGACCAGATGGACCGCATGTCGGTCGAGGACACGGTCGCCAAGACGGCCGGCCTGTTCGTCGCCGTGCTCGTCGCGGCCGCGGTCGCGTGGTTCGTTCCGATCCTCATGGTCGTCGGCGCGATCGGCGCGCTCGTCCTCGGCATCGTCCTCGCGTTCCAGCGCGAGCCCAAGCCCGGCCTCATCTGGACGTTCGCGGCCGCCGAAGGACTGCTCGTGGGCGGCCTGACGTCGATCCTCGAACAGCTCTACCCCGGTATCGCGATGCAGGCGGTGCTCGCGACGCTCGCGGTCGTCGCGACCGTGCTCGTGCTGTTCAGCTTCGGCAAGGTCCGCACCTCACCCCGCATGACCAAGATCGTCATGGTCGCGATGGTCGGTTACCTCGTGTTCTCGCTCGCGAACTTCGTCGGGATGCTCCTGACGCCGGGCAGCGAGATGTTCGGCTGGCGCTCGAGCGTCGTGATCCCGATCTTCGGCGGCATCCCGCTCGGCGTGATCCTCGGGATCTTCGCGGTGCTCATGGGGGCGTACATGCTCGTCATGGACTTCGAGTTCATCCAAAACGGCGTCCGCTCGGGTGCTCCGCGCAAGTACGGCTGGATCGGCGCGTACTCGCTCGTCTCGACGGTCGTGTTCATCTACGTCGAGATCCTGCGACTCATCGCGATCTTCAGGAACAACTAGCTTCACGCGTTCCGACGAGCGGCCGTCCCCTCGGGGCGGCCGTTCCGTCGTGGTGCCCCGATAGGGTCGAATCGATCACGTCGACCGCCGGGAGCAGGCCCGTGATCCACCAGCAGCATCGACGACGAGCAACGAAGAGGGGCGTCATGAACCAGCGCGACGACATCAGGGCGAAGCGGCTCGAGCGGCGGGCGCGACGTCTCGTGTACTCGCGCCTCGTGCCCGATTCGGGGCCGCTCGAGGTCGATCTGGGGCACGCCGTCGGGCGCGTCTTCGGGCCGTCCGCCGCGTCGCCGCGCGTCGAGATCGAGCGCGACAACGGTCGGCTGCTCATCCTCGACGTCCCGCGCCGCGGCGTGTCCGTCCGCACCGACCGGCGCATCGAGCTGCGCCTCGCGAGCGGCGACGACGACGTGCAGATCGCCGGCTCGCTGCGCACGGCGCTCGACGCCCTCCGCGACACGGTCGATCGCGACGAGACGGCGGCCCGCTTCGACGAGGTCGTCGCCCTCGGGCTCGACCCGAACGTCGACACCGCCGCCTGGCCGCTACTCGAGCTCGCGGCGTGGCAGCGCGCGCACAAGAACGTCTCCCCCGCGTTCCCGCTCGGAGTCACCGTCCGCTCGCGCCGCACGGCGAAGCGCTACGGTGCGTCCGGCGAAGCGCCGGGGCTCCCCGCGGGTGCGGTCGTCGTGGCGTATGCCGATGCCGGCGGCGCGGTGCTCGCCGCGCTCGCGACCGCACCGCGGTTCGAGGACCGCGCGGTCGCGCTCATCGGCAGTGAGGGAGGCCTCGTCCCCGTCGCCCGCGATGCGACCGAGCTGGCGCGCCTGTTCACACTCAACGCCCTCCCCGGCGTGCGCACGATCGACGGCACGTCCGTCCCCGCCTTCTCACACGGCGGCGGCTGCTCCGCGCCCCTCCGCAAGGAGTTCCGCTCGTTCGCGCGCGAGCGCTTCGGCACGCGGCCGCTCAAGGGCGACGAGGGCGCGGCGAAGGCCGACCGCATCGTCGAGAAGGCCGGCCGTGAGGCCCGTGCGGCTCAGTCGAACCGTTCGTCGTCCAGCTCGTAGTGCTCCACGACGGGCACGGCGCTCGTCATGATCGGGATCGCGCTCGTCACGAGCGGGATCGCTCCCGTGACGACGGGGATCGCGTTCGTCACGACGGGGATCGAACCCGTGACGGTTCCAGGCTCCTCGGCGAGCGGGGCGGCCGTGCGGTCCGGCGCGAGGCGCACGCACACGACCCCGGCGAGGATGAGCAGGGTGCCGGCGAACTGCACCCACGTCGGGATCTCGCCGAGCAGCAGCGCGGCGACCGTGAACGTCGCGGGCAACTCCATGAGTCCCGCGAAGGACGCGAGACGTGAGCCGAGCCGCGTCGCGGCGAGCAAACCGAGCGCGTACGCCGTGACGGTGCCCGCGAGGACGACGACGCCGAGCGGCAGCCACCACGCCACGGTCGTGCCGAACAGGGCGACCTCGCTCGTGAGGACCATCGTCACGGGGAGCACGCCGACGAGCGCGAGCAGCCCGTAGGTCAGCGCACCAATCAGCAGGCCCGAGCAGACGAGCGTGATCGGCGGGAAGTCGCGCGGGGCCGCGGCCCCGATGAGGTAGTAGCCGGCCGTACCGCACGCGGCGATGGCCGCGAAGGCGAGCCCGAGTCCGTCGAAGCGCACCTCGCCCGAGAGATCGAGCACGAGCAGCAGCCCGCCGACGCACACGGCGGCCCCGACGAGCGCGAGCGCCGCGGGGCGTCGCCGGGTGAGTGCCCACGAGGCGAGCAGCAGCAGCACCGGCGCGAGGTACATGATGAGCATCGCGATGCTCACGGGGATGTGCTCGATCGCGCCGTAGTAGAAGAACTGGCTCGCGGCGATCGCGATGAGACCGTAGCCGAGGACGATCTTCCAGTTGCGGACGATGACCGCCGGGTCGCGCCGCACCGCCCACGCCGCGAACGGCAGCAGCAGCACACCCGCCGCGAGCGCCCGCGCGAAGACGACACCGCCCGCGGACCAGCCGGCCTCCATGAGCGGCTTCGCGAACGGGCCGGAGCCCGCGAACGCGATCGCCGAGAGCACGGCGAGCACGAGACCGAGGGCCTGTGGATTCGAGGCCCGCCCGCTCGCGGTCGCCACGTGATCGAGCGACGCGGTGGCAGCGGTGGAGCGTGCGACGGACATGACGGAACCTCCCTGGGAGCGGAGTCGGGCATGACTCATGCTCCGCCCGGAACCGGCACGTCGGCAATACGCGTTCGCACAGTGTCGGCCGCGTGTTGCGGTGCTATCCGACAGTGGTCGCCGTCGACCCGAAGCGAGGGACGCGAGGCCCCTCGCGTCACTCCCACTCGATCGTGCCCGGCGGCTTCGACGTGACGTCGAGGACGACGCGGTTGACGCCCTCGACCTCGTTCGTGATGCGGTTCGAGATGCGCGCGAGCACGCCGTACGGCACGCGCGTCCAATCGGCCGTCATGGCGTCCTCGCTCGAGACGGGCCGCAGCACGATCGGGTGCCCGTACGTGCGTCCGTCGCCCTGCACCCCCACGGAGCGGACGTCGGCGAGCAGGACGACCGGGCACTGCCAGATCTCCTGGTCGAGCCCCGCCTCCGTGAGCTCCACACGCACGATCGCGTCGGCCTCACGCAGCAGGTCGAGCCGCTCCTGCGTGACCTCGCCGATGATGCGGATCCCGAGCCCGGGCCCGGGGAACGGCTGGCGCCCCACGATCTCCTCCGGCAGGCCGAGCTCGCGTCCGATCGCCCGGACCTCGTCCTTGAACAGCGTCCGCAGCGGCTCCACGAGTTCGAAGCGCAGATCGTCCGGGAGACCACCCACGTTGTGGTGGCTCTTGATGTTCGCCGTGCCGCTGCCGCCGCCCGACTCCACGACGTCCGGGTACAGCGTGCCCTGCACGAGGAAACGCACCTCTTCGCCGTCGCCGTCCTGCGCCTCGCGGACGAGCTCGAGCTGCGCCTGCTCGAACGAGCGGATGAACTCGCGGCCGATGATCTTGCGCTTCTGCTCGGGCTCGCTCACGCCGGCGAGCGCCGTGAGGAACTGCTCGCGCGCATCGACCGTGACGAGCCGCACGCCCGTGACCGCCACGAAGTCGCGCTCGACCTGCGTGCGCTCCCCCTGCCGCAGCAGGCCGTGGTCCACGAACACGCAGATGAGCTGATCGCCGACCGCCTCCTGCACGAGTGCCGCAGCGACCGCCGAGTCGACGCCGCCCGAGAGCCCGCAGATGACCTTCTTGTCGCCGATCTGCGCACGGATGCGCTCGACCTGCTCCTGGATGATCGAACCGGCCGTCCAGTCGTCGGCGATCCCCGCCGCGTCGTGGAGGAACGCCGACATGACCTCCTGGCCGTGCTCGGAGTGCAGCACCTCGGGGTGCCACTGCACGCCGTAGAGGTGGCGACGTTCGTCGGCGAACGCCGCGACGGGTGTGTCCGCGGTCGTCGCGAGCACCGCGAAGCCCTCGGGCGCGCGCGCGACGGAGTCGCCGTGGCTCATCCACACCGTCTGCTCGGCCGGCTGCCCGGCGAGGATCGACGAGTCCTCGCCCGTCAGCGTCGCGTGCGTCGAGCCGTACTCGCGCCGCCCCGTCCGTGCGACCTCGCCACCGAGCTGCGTCGCCATGACCTGGAAGCCGTAGCAGATGCCGAGCGTCGGGACGCCGAGCCCGAGGATGCCCGGATCGAGCGAGGGCGCACCCTCCGCGTAGACGCTCGACGGCCCGCCCGAGAGGATGATCGCCGCGGGATCCTTCGCGCGCACCTCGTCGGCACTGATCGTGTGGGGCACGATCTCGGAGTACACGTCCGCCTCACGCACGCGACGCGCGATGAGCTGCGCGTACTGGGCGCCGAAGTCGACGACGAGGACGGGGCGCGCGGCGGTGCCGGCGGCGGGGACGGATTCGGTCATGCTCGACTCTCGATACGGGGGTTGGATGAAGCGGAGTTCGTGGGTGGGCTCAGCGCGGCGGCTCGACGTCGCGGCGCCGCGCGGCGACCTGGGCGGCGACCGAGGCGTCGAGTTCGGCGCGCTCCTCGGGCGTGAGCGACGCCTCGACCGCGCGGAGCTCGTCGTCCTCGTTCGCGGTCTCGGCCGCCTTCGCCTCGAAACCCTCGAGCTCACGACGCACCTTGCGGGCCATGATCACCTCGGTCACGAACGACATGAACGGCACGACACCGCCCGCCGCGAGTGCGAGCAGGTACCAGAGCGGCCACCGCATGAGCTGCCAGATGAGGTAGCAGGCGACGAGATACACGACGTAGAACCAGCCGTGCACGATGAGGATCCAGCGGCTCAGGTTGAGCCCTGTCGTGACCTCGGGGACGAGCGCGAGCGGACCGAACGGGCCGAACGCCTCGATCTCGACGAGCAGTGCGTACTTGAACACCATCTCGATCGTGAGCAGGAGCAGCAGCACGCCCGTGATGTACGCGGTGACCTGGTAGAAGCGCAGGGCGCGACGGATGCGCGGAAAATCCTCCGGCCGGGGCTGATCGGTCATGCGTCCATCCTACGAGCCGTCCGCGGGCGGCTGTGCCGGGCCCGCCTGCTCCGCGTCCTGCTCGCGACGCCGGGCCGCGAGGGCACGGAGCTTCTCGCGGCGGATCTCGAGCGCGAGCGCATCCTCCGCCGTGCCCGCCGCGGCGAGTTCTCGCCCGTACTCGTCGCGCGCGAGCCGCCACCAGATGAAGATCGCGAAGATCGCGAAGACGGCCCACTCGATCGCGTAGAACACGTTGAGCAGGTTGAACTGCGGGTTCGCCTGGCTCGAGCCGAACTGCACGGGCTCGATCGCCGACGTCGCATCGCTCGCGAGCCCCGTCGCCTTCTCGAGGATCACGTACGAGCCGTACGCGGGTGTGCGGTGCTCGGCCCACCGGTTCACGAGCTGCGCGGGCGCCATCGTGACGACCGCGTCGTCCGCCGACTCGCCCCTGGGCCGTTCCGGCGCCTGCCCGTACTCGAGCCTGCCCGCGAACGACTGCACCTCGCCCTCCTCGAGCGATGGCGTCTCGGCGGCGAGCCGCTCGACGACGGCACGACCGGTCGCCTCGTCGGGCGCCCATCCGACGACGACTGCGAGCCCCGGCGCGGCGGCGCTCGCGTCGCCGATCACGTACTCGCGCGTCCCGTCGTCGGTCACGAGCACGTGGCCGACGACCCACACGCCGAGCGCCTCGCCCTGCAAGCGGTTGTGCACGACGTCGAAGTCGCGCGGATCGACGACCCCCTCGAACGTCACCGCGCGGCCGATCGAGGCGTCGTACAGCCCCTCCTGTGGCGTCGCGAGTTCACCGAGCCCGAGCGCGGGCTGACTCGCCGCGGGCACGTCCTCGCCCTGCACCGAACGGATCGCGGAGTCGAGCTGCCACTTTCCGAGCCACGCGAACAGCGAGGCCACGACGAGCGCGAGCACGAGCGCCCCGATCCACTTGGGGCGAGCGAGGACGCGCAGCATCAGGCGTCGTTCGGCGCGGAGCCGTCCTTCCCGTCACGAGGCGCCTGCGGCTTCGGCGAACGCGAACCCGTGGAGCGCGACGTGGTCGAACGCGACGTCGTCTGCCGCTTCGCGGCGGGCTTGCGCGCGGGTGTCGGCTTCGCGTCGGGCGCCTTCGCGTCCTCCTGCTCGACCGCCTTCGCGTCCGCGGTGGCCTCCGCCTGTTCGGCTGCGGGCGTGCCGAGCGGCGCCGCCTCGCCGGCCTCGACCTTCGTCGTCGCGGCCTCACCGGCGGCCGTGTACGCACGCTCGGTGCGCTCGACGGTCGCCTCGTTCTCGATGTCGAGCCCGGCGATCTGCTCGGCGCGCTCCGCGCGAGCAACGGCGGTGGGTACCGCGGCCGCCTCGGCCTCGGCGGCCGACGGCGGGGCGTCGTCCGCATCGTCGAGGTCGTCCGAGGGATCGATCGGCTCGGGGTCGACCTGCTTCGGCGCCGTGCCGACGGGCGCGCCGTCGACCGCACCGTGCAGCACCGTCTGGATGTCGGGCGCCTGCAGGCGCACCTCGTCGGCCGACAGGTCGTCCGGCTGCTCCTGACTCGCGACCTCCGCCGCGACCCGGTCGAGGTACGTGTCGACCTCCTTCTTCGTGCGCTCCTCGTCCCAGCCGAGCACCTCGGCCATGAGCGACGCAGCGACGGGCGCGGCCTGGACGCCGCGGTCCCACGACTCGATCGAGATGCGGGTGCGGCGGGCGAGCACGTCGTCGAGGTGCAGTGCACCCTCGTGCGAGGCCGCGTAGACGAACTCGGCGAGGATGTAGTCGTCGGCGCCCGGAACCGGTTCGGCCAGTTCGGGCCGCTCGCGGATGAGGTCGAGGATCTGATCGGTCATCGTGCCGTAGCGGTTCAGCAGGTGCTCGATGCGCACGCGGTGCAGGCCGAACGCGCGCGCGATCTTCGCGCGGCGGTTCCATGCGGCCCGGTAGCCCGTCGCACCGACGAGCGGGATGTCGCTCGTCGCCGACTCCGGCACACGCCCGTCGAGCGCGTCGGCGGCGGCGTCGATCGCGTCCTTCGCCATCACCCGGTACGTCGTGAACTTGCCGCCCGCGATGAGCACGAGGCCCGGCACGGAGTGCGACACGTGGTGCTCACGGCTGAGCTTCGAGGTCTCCTCGCTCTCGCCCGCGAGCAGCGGCCGGAGTCCCGCGTAGACCCCCTCGACGTCGTCGCGCGTGAGCTTGACGGCGAGCACCTTGTTGACGTGCTCGAGGATGTAGTCGATGTCGGCCTTCGTCGCCGCCGGGTGCGCCTTGTCGAGTTCCCAATCGGTGTCCGTCGTGCCGACGATCCAGTGCCGTCCCCACGGGATGACGAACAGGACGCTCTTCTCGGTGCGCAGCAGGAGGCCCGATTGCGACTGGAAGCGGTCGCGCGGCACGAGCAGGTGCACGCCCTTCGAGGCGCGCACGCGGAACGAGGCCCGCTCGCCGACCATCTTGTTCGTGTCGTCGGTCCACACGCCCGTCGCGTTCACGACCTGCTTCGCGCGGATCTCGAACTGCTCACCCGTCTCGAGGTCGATCGCCTGCACGCCAACGACGCGCTGACCGACCTTGAGGAAGCCCTCGACGCGCACACGGGACGCGACGTGCGCCCCGTAGAACGACGCCGTTCGCGCGAGCGACGACACGTAGCGCGCGTCGTCCATCTGCGCGTCGTAGTACGTGATGCCGCCGACGTACTTCGAGCTCGCGAGGCCCGGTGCGAGCTTGCCGACACCGTGCTTCGAGTAGTGCCGGTGCCACGGCACGCCCGTCGGCAGCTTGCCGGTGCGGGCGAACAGGTCGTACATCATCATGCCCGCGCCGATGTAGAAGCGGTCGATGAAGCGCTTCTCGAGCGGGTACATGAAGCGCACGGGCTTCACGAGGTGCGGCGCGATGCGCTGCAGCAAGAGGCCGCGCTCGATGAGCGCCTCGCGCACGAGCCCGAAGTCGAACTGTTCCAGGTAGCGGATGCCGCCGTGGATGAGCTTCGACGAGCGCGACGAGGTGCCCGACGCGAAGTCACGTGCCTCGACGAGGCCGACGCTGAGGCCGCGCGTCACGGCGTCGAGCGCCGAGCCGGCGCCGACGATGCCGCCGCCGATCACGAGCACATCGAGGTTTTTCGTCTTGAGCGATTCGATGGCTGCCTCACGCTCGGCGGGTCCGAGTCGATCGGGGCGCTGCACGGTGTTCGACTTCGACATGGGCGGTTTCGCCTCCTGCTTCCGGTGCTTCTAGTGGTTCGTCGTGGTGGCGGGGTTGACGATCATCTCGGCGCGCTGGAACTCCTTGAGGTCGGAGTACCCGGTCGTCGCCATCGAGTGCCGCAGGGCCCCGACGAGGTTCGAGGTGCCGTCCGCTTCGTCGGACGGCCCGAAGAGGATGCGCTCCATCGAGGCGACCTGCCCGACGTGCACGCGATTGCCGCGCGGCAGCCGGCCGTGCCGTGATTCCGCACCCCAGTGCCAGCCGCGGCCGGGCGCGTCGGTCGCGCGCGCGAGTGCCGCGCCGATCATGACCGCGTCGGCGCCCGAGGCGACCGCCTTGACGATGTCGCCCGAGGTCCCCACGCCGCCGTCGGCGATGACCTGCACGTAGCGGCCGCCGGATTCGTCGAGGTAGTCGCGGCGCGCGCCGGCGACGTCCGCGACGGCCGTCGCCATGGGGGCGTGGATGCCGAGCACGCGGCGCGTCGCCGAGGCCGCACCGCCGCCGAAGCCGACGAGGACGCCCGCGGCGCCCGTGCGCATGAGGTGGAGGGCGGCCGTGTACGTCGCGGCGCCGCCCACGATGACGGGCACGTCGAGCTCGTAGATGAACCGCTTGAGGTTGAGGGGCTCCTGCGTCTTCGACACGTGCTCGGCCGAGACGGTCGAGCCCCGGATCACGAACAGGTCGGTGCCCGCGGCGAGCACAGCGGCCGAGAACTGCTGCGTGCGCTGCGGCGACAGGGCGCCCGCGACCGGCACACCGGCCTCGCGGATCTGCTGCAGCCGCGCCTTGATGAGCTCACCGCGGATCGGTTCCCGGTAGATCTCCTGCAGGCGCGCGGTCGCCTGCTTCGCCGGCAGGTCCGCGATCTCCGCGAGCAGCGGGGCCGGGTCGTCGTAGCGCGTCCACAGACCCTCGAGGTCGAGCACGCCGAGACCGCCGAAGCGACCGAACTCGATCGCGGTCTCGGGCGACATGACCGAGTCCATCGGCGCGGCGAGGAAGGGGATCTCGAACGTGAACGCGTCGATCTTCCAGGAGACGGACACGTCCTCCGGGTCGCGCGTTCGACGTGACGGAACGACCGCCACGTCGTCGAAGGAGAACACCCGGCGGGCGCGCTTGGCGCGGCCGATCTCGATTTCAGTCACGCCCCCAGCCTAGTCGCGCCGCCCTCCGGGCGGGCCGAGTCGGCCTGCACCCGCGCGCGTGCGCACGCGCGTAGCCTGGTGCGATGCCGGACCGTCTCATTCGCGCCGCCGTCCTCGTGCTCGAGGGCGCGAAACCCCTCGACGTCGGCATCCCCGCGCAGGTGTTCTCGACGCGCGCGAGCATGCCGTACGAGGTCCGGGTGTGCGGCGCCGCACCGGGGCTCGTGACGGGTGGCGACGGGCTCTCGTACCACGTCGCGCACGGCCTCGAGGCGCTCGAGTGGGCCGAGCTCGTGTTCGTGCCCGGCTACCGGTACCCGGATCGTGACGATCCGCCCGAGGAGGTCGTCGACGCACTCCTCGCGGCGCACGCGCGCGGTGCACGGCTCGCCGCGATCTCGACCGGCGCGTTCGCGCTCGCCGCGACGGGCCTGCTCGACGGCCTCCGCGCGACGACGCACTGGCACTACACGCGTCAGCTCGCGACGCGATACCCCGCGATCCACGTCGACGAGAACGTGCTGTTCGTCGACGAGGGACACGTCCTCACCTCCGCCGGTGCGGCCTCGGGGATCGATCTGTGCCTGCACATCCTGCGTCGGGACCTCGGGGTCGCCGCATCGAACCACGCGGCCCGTCGGCTCGTCGCGGCGCCGTACCGCAGCGGCGGACAGGCGCAGTTCGTGCCCCGCTCCGTCCCGGAACCGCTCGGCGAGCGCTTCGCCGCGACGCGCGAGTGGGCGCTCGCCCGCCTCGCCGAGCCGCTCACGCTCGAGGAGCTCGCGCGGCACGCGGCCGTCTCGCCGCGCACCTTCTCGCGCCGCTTCGTCGAGGACACGGGCTACACCCCGATGCACTGGGTCATGCGTGCCCGCATCGATCTCGCACGCGAACTGCTCGAGCGCTCCGAGCTCAGCATCGATCGCATCGCGGCCGACACGGGACTCGGCACGGGCGCGAACCTGCGACAGCACTTCCAGCGCATCCTCGGCACGACACCGAGTGACTATCGATCGACGTTCACGAACGGCGAGTGACCACTGTGCGAACACTCATCGGGCCTGGCGTGATTGTTGCGAACACTGTCGATATCGCCTGTTTTCACGCGCGCGTGAACGCGTGAGTCTTGAGTGCAGATCGAAAGGACCAACGTAGTGACTCGTATCGCCATCAACGGATTCGGCCGGATCGGCCGCAACGTGCTTCGCGTGCTCATCCAGCGCGGGAGCGACCTCGAGGTCGTCGCCGTCAACGACCTCACCGACCCGACCGAGCTCGCCCACCTGCTCGCCTTCGACTCGACCGCGGGCCGCCTCGGCGTCCCCGTCCACGCCGAGGGCGACGAGCTCGTCGTGGGTGACCGCCGCATCAAGGTGCTCGCCGAGCGCGAGCCCGCGAAGCTCCCCTGGGGTGAGCTGGGCGTCGACGTCGTCCTCGAGTCGACCGGCCGCTTCACCGACGCGGAGAAGGCCCGCGCCCACCTCGAGGCCGGCGCGAAGCGCGTCCTCGTGAGCGCGCCGTCGAAGGGTGCCGACGCGACCATCGCGTTCGGTGTCAACTCGGACGTCTACGACCCCGAGACCGACTTCATCGTCTCGAACGCGTCGTGCACGACGAACGCGCTCGCGCCGCTCGCGAAGGTGCTCGACGACCTTGCCGGCATCGAGTTCGGCTTCATGTCGACGATCCACGCGTACACGGCCGACCAGAACCTCGTCGACGGCCCACACAAGGACCCGCGTCGTGCCCGTGCCGCCGCGATCAACATCATCCCGACGTCGACGGGCGCGGCGAAGGCCATCGGCCTCGTCCTCCCGAAGCTCGACGGCAAGCTCCAGGGCTCCTCGCTCCGCGTGCCGGTGCCCGTGGGCTCGATCGTCGAGCTCACGACGACCGTCTCGCGCGACGTCACGGTCGAGGAGATCCTCGAGGCGTACCGCACCGCGGCCGCCGGTCCGCTCCAGGGCATCCTCGAGTACTCGGACGACCCGCTCGTTTCGACGGACATCGTGGGCGACCCCGCCTCGTCGGTCTTCGACTCGCAGCTCACGGTGGTCGAGGGACGCAACGTCAAGGTCGTCGCCTGGTACGACAACGAGTGGGGCTTCTCGAACCGCATGGTCGACACGCTCGGTCTCCTGACCGCGAACTGACCTCGGTCACACCCGCCGTACGAAAAAGCCGGGTTGTTGCTACCGGGCCCCGGGCCCGGTAGCAACAACCCGGCTTTTTCGGTGCGGTCAGGGCTCGTCGGGTTCCGCGATCGCGTCCACGATCGCCTGGCCGAGCGCCTCCGGCCGCGAGAACTGCGGCCAGTGGCCGGTCGGAAGGTCGACGATGTCGAGTGCGCGCAGGCGCGCGAGCTCGGACGCGAACGGTACCTCGGCGTCGATCCACTGGGCGAGCTGTGCCGCCGTCATCGTCGATGCGATGATCGTCGTCGGCACGTCGAGCCGGCGACGATCGTGCAGTCGCACGGGGTCACGCGTCACGCCCACGGGCTCGGGGACCGCCCCGGCCCGGAAGCGTTCGAGGGTCGCCTCGTCGAGGCCGGCCAGCTCCGACTCGTCGAAGAACGACCACTCGGGCAGCGGCACCTCGCCGTCGACGACGGGGAGGCGGTCGTTCACGCACTCGCCGTCCGGGAGCGGCCCGGCGTCGACGTACACGACGCGGGCCACGCGAGCGGGTCGCGCGTCCGCGGCGAGCTGCACGAGCGCGCCACCGCCCGAGTGCCCGACGAGCACGACGGGCGCGGCACGAGCGTTGCCGGAATCGGCGCCACCGGCCGCGAGCTCGTCGAGCCGGGCGACGAGCGCAGCCGCCTGGTCGGCGAGGCCGATGCTCGCCCGATCGGTGTTGCGGGACACGAGGCCGAGCGGTGTCACCGCCTCGACGGTGTGGCCCGCCCGCTCGAGGACGGGCACGACCTCCCGCCAGGAGTCGCCCTGTAACCAGAACCCGGGAACGAGCAGCACGTGCATGCCCGAACGCTACCCGAGCGGCCCGAAAAAGCCGGGTTGTTGCTACCGGGCCCGGGGCCCGGTAGCAACAACCCGGCTTTTTTCGTCGCCCTCGGCGCCGGGACTGTGAAAGCGAGAGAGGCGGTGAAGGCGAGAGAGTCGGTGGCTACGACCGGTAGTTCGGGGCCTCCGCCACCATCTGCACGTCGTGCGGGTGCGACTCCTTGAGCCCGGCCGACGTGATCCGCACGAACTTGCCGTTCGCCTTCAGCTCGGGCACCGTGCGTGCGCCGACGTAGAACATCGACTGGCGCAGGCCACCGGTCAGCTGGAACACCGACTGCTTGACCGTGCCGCGGTACGAGACGCGTCCCTCGATGCCCTCGGCGATGAGCTCGTCGTCGTTCGGCACGTCGGCCTGGAAGTAGCGGTCCTTCGAGTACGACGTGCGCTTGCCGCGCGTCTGCAGCGCGCCGAGCGAGCCCATGCCCCGGTACGACTTGTACTGCTTGCCGTTCACGAAGATGAGATCGCCGGGCGACTCGTCGGTGCCCGCGAGCAGCGAGCCGAGCATGACCGACGACGCACCCGCGACGAGCGCCTTCGCGATCTCGCCCGAGTACTGGAGGCCGCCGTCGGCGATGACCGGCACGCCCGCGGGCGTCGCCGCCTGCGACGCGAGGTACACGGCCGTGATCTGCGGCACGCCCACCCCCGCGACGATGCGCGTCGTGCAGATCGAGCCGGGGCCGACGCCGACCTTGACCGCGTCGACCCCCGCGTCGACGAGCGCCTGCGCGCCCTCGCGGGTCGCGATGTTGCCACCGATCACGTCGACACCGCGCGTCGCCGGGTCGTTCTTGAGTCGGCGGATCATGTCGAGCACGCCGGCCGACTGGCCGTTCGCCGTGTCGACGACGAGCACGTCGACGCCCGCGTCGATGAGCGACGTAGCGCGCTGCCAGCCGTCGCCGAAGAATCCGATCGCGGCACCGACCCGCAGGCGCCCCTCGCCGTCCTTCGTCGCGAGCGGGTACTTGTCGCTCTTCTCGAAGTCCTTGACCGTGATGAGGCCCTTGAGCCGACCCGCCTCGTCGACGAGCGGCAGCTTCTCGATGCGGTGCTTGCCGAGCAGCCGGAACGCGTCGTCACCGGAGATGCCGACGGGGGCCGTGATGAGCCCCTCGCGCGTCATGACGTCGCTGACCTTCGTCGTCGCCATGTCGCGGTCGTCGACGAAGCGCATGTCACGGTTCGAGATGACCCCGACGAGCGTGCCATCACGTTCGACGACGGGCAGGCCCGAGATGCGGTACTCGGCGCACACGCGCTCCACGTCCGCGACCGTCGCGTCGGGCCCCGTCGTCACGGGATTCGTGACCATACCCGACTCGCTGCGCTTGACGCGGTCGACCATCTCGACCTGGTGATCGATCGAGAGGTTGCGGTGCAGGATCCCGAGGCCGCCCTGGCGGGCCATGGCGATCGCCATGCGCGACTCGGTCACGGTGTCCATCGCGGCCGAGATGAGGGGGACGTGGAGGTCGATGTTGCGGGTCAGCCTGGTGGAGGTGTCGACTTCGGAGGGGATGACGTCGGTGTGCCCGGGCAGGAGCAGCACGTCGTCGTAGGTCAACCCGGTGAGGGAGAACGGGTCGTGTTCGGTCATGGCAACCACCATTCGTTCGCGTCGGGAGCGGCCTCGCGTGCCTGCGAACGACAACGTCCCGTGTCACCGCGGCATTCCGCGCGCGCGGGCCGCTGCGACCGGTCACCATCGAGCAGGCGTACGAGCGCGAACCGACCGGGTCGGACCGTGAGGTCCGGGCGGTCCACGATGGGACGAGCGTACTCGTCGGCGCGAGCGCCCGCCAACCCGGGCACCGCGCCGCGCCGCGGTCACAGCGGCGGGTCGCTCGGTGCGGCGCGTCGGCGTCGGTTCTCGAGGGCGAGGTCGACCGTGAACAGGACGAGCGCGGCCCACACGATCGCGAAGCCGACCCAACGCTCGGCGGGCATCGCCTCGTGGAACACCCGCACGCCGATGACGAACTGGAGGCTCGGCGCGAGGTACTGCATGAGGGCGATCTCGACGAGCGTCAGCCGCTTCGCCGCCGCCGCGAACAGCAGGAGCGGGAGCGCCGTGACGATGCCCGACGCGACGAGGAGTCCCGTGTGCAGCGGTCCGTTCGCGCCGAACGTGATGCCGGTCGTGAGGGCCGCGACCACGAGGCACCCGATGCCGATCGGGACGATGAGGCTCGTCTCGACCAGCAGCCCCGGAACGACGCCGACGCGCGGCCCGACCCGCTTCTTCACGAGGCCGTACAGACCGAACGAGAGCGCGAGCCCGATGGCGATGAGCGGCAGCTGCCCGTAGCCGACCGCGAGGACGACGAGCGCGACGACCGCGAGGCCCACCGCGGCCCATTGCAGGGGGCGGAGCCGTTCGCGCTCGACGACGAGCGCGAGGACGATCGACACGAGCGGGTTGAGGAAGTAGCCGAGGGCGCCCTCGACCGTGTGGCCCGTCGTGACCGCGGTCACGTAGAGCAGCCAGTTGACGGCGACGAGGAGGCCCGCGATGCCGAGTGTGACGACGATGCGACGGTCTCGGACGAGTTCGCGCAGTTCGGCGACGCCGCCGCGCAGGCAGACGAGCAGGAGCACCCCGAAGACGACGCTGAACAGGATGCGCCAGCCGATGAGTTCCACCGCGCTCGTGGGCGCCGTGAGTGCGATGTAGAGCGGCAGGAATCCCCAGAGCCCGTAGGCGCCGATCGCGAGGAGGAATCCGGAGCGGGGGGACGGCGTCACCCCGGCAGCCTACGCCCGGCGCGGGCGACCGCTCGAACGGCGACGGCGGCCAGGCACATGCCTGGCCGCCGTCGAACGCGGGTGCGGGATCGTCAGCCGATCTTCGCGAGCACGTCGCGAGCCGAGAGCACGAGGTACTCGCCGCCGCCGTACTTGACCTCGGTGCCGCCGTACTTCGAGTAGATCACCTTGTCGCCGACCTGCACGTCGAGCGGGACGCGGTTGCCGTTGTCGTCGATGCGGCCGGGTCCGACCGCGACGACCTCGCCCTCCTGGGGCTTCTCCTTGGCGGTGTCGGGGATGACGAGTCCCGACGCCGTCGTCTGCTCGGCCTCGAGCTGCTGGATGACGATGCGATCTTCGAGCGGCTGGATGTTCACCGACACGTTTGACCTCTTTCTGAAGTACGAAGTTCGAGAGTTAGCACCCGCACGTGGAGAGTGCTAACACGAGTGTATGACGAGGCGCCCGCTGCGGGCAACGTGGACGCACCGCGTCGCGTCCGCCGAGAGCGGACGCGACGCGGCACACGCCCCGGCCGGACACCGCTCGCGTGCGGCCGGCCGCCGGTAGCGTGGTGGCGTGGACCGTCAAGATCTCATCGCCCTGCTCACCCCCGAGGGGATGGCGCTCCTGCGCTCCCCCGACACCGTCGACGACGAGCGCGATGTCGTGCGCCTCGTGTCCCGCCTCCGCGCCGCTGGGCACGATGCCCGTCTCGTCTCCGCCGTGCTCACCCAGGTGCGCCTGCGGCGACGGGCCGAGGAGAAGTTCGGGCCGTTCGCGGAGCGCATGCTGTTCACGGAGGACGGCCTGCAGCAGGCCACCCGCCTCCAGGTCGCCGCGCACCACGCGAACCGGTTCCGCACCGCGGGCGTCCGCACGCTCGCGGACCTCGGCTGCGGCATCGGTGCCGACTCGCTCGCGTTCGCGTCGCTCGGGTTCGAGCTCGTCGCGGTCGATGCCGACGAGGTGACGGCGGCGGTCGCGACCCACAACCTCGCGATGTTCGAGGACGTCGAGGTGCGCCACGGACGAGCCGAGGATCAGGACCTCGAGCCGTTCGACGGCCTCTGGTTCGATCCGGCGAGGCGCGAGTCGGCCGAGGGCCGCACACGACGGTTGCACCGCCCGGACGACTGGTCGCCGCCCGTCGACTGGATTCTCGGGCTCGCCGACGAGCACGTCCTCGGCGTGAAGCTCGCCCCCGGCATCGACCACGAGCTGCTCCCGCCGGCCGATCGGGCCGAGACGCAGTGGGTGTCGGTCGACGGGCAGCTCGTCGAGGCGACGGTGTGGGCGGGTGGGGCGCAGCGCGCCGGCGTGGGCCGCTCCGCACTCGTGCTCGGGCGCGCCGGGTCGAACGAGCTCGTCGGGACGGGGGCCGCCGAGGACGTGCCCGTGGCGGCGCTCGGCGCGTTCCTGCACGAGCCGGATGCCGCGGTGATCCGCTCGCGGCTCATCGGCGACCTCGCCCGGCGCATCGACGCGCACATGATCGCACCCGACATCGCCTGGATGACGACGGACGACGAGGTCCGCTCACCGTTCGCGCAGTCGTTCCGGGTGCTCGAGGTGCTGCCGCTGCACGTGCCGAACATCAAACGCGAGCTCCGTGCGCGAGGGATCGGCCGGCTCGAGATCAAGAAGCGCGGGGTCGACGTGGACCCCGCCGAGTTCCGGACCCGGCTCGACCTCCGCGGCGACGGCGACGCGACGCTCGTGCTCACGCGCGTCGGCGACGAGCGCAAGGCGATCCTGACGGAACGCATCGGCGGCTGAACGCCCGTCCGCCCCACGCCACGTGCGTCGGCGGAACGCGAACGGCGCACCACCCCGGGTGGTGCGCCGTTCGTGCGCGCGTCGCGTCCGCTCGCGTCAGCCGACGGCGAGGATGACGATGACGGTCACGATCGCGACGAGTGCAGCGACCGCTCCCGCGCCGATCCCGATGAAGCCCAGGGTCTTCGACAGGCCCGGCTTGCGGACGGCGGGAATCGCGATGCCCACCGCTGCGAGCGAGATGAGCAGGATGAGGATGATGCCCCACATGGGGAACGGGAAGAGCAGCAGGATGAGTCCGAGCGCGCCGAGTGCGGCCGCGACGATCCCCAGCGTGGGCGAGGCCTGCGTCGCCGGTGCCGCTCCGAATGCGCCGCCGTAGCCGGGCTGCCCGTATGCGGCCTGCCCCGGCTGCTGGCCGTACGCGGGCTGGCCGGGCTGCTGGCCGTACGCGGCCTGCCCCTGCTGCTGCCCGTATGCGGGCTGGCCGGGCTGCTGACCCTGCTGGCCGTATGCGGGTTGCGTTGCCTGCTGGCCGTACGCGGTTTGCGCGGCCTGCTGGCCGTACCCCGACTGGCCGTACGCCGACTGGCCGGTCTGCTGGCCGTAGGCGTCCGCCTGCTGCCCCGCGCCCTGCTGGCCGTACCCGGATCGTCCGGCGTCCTGGCCGTATGCGGACTGTGCGTCCGACTTCTGCTCGCCATAGCCGGACGACTGCCCGTAGGGGTCGGCCGTGGGCTGCGCGGTGCCGGCGTCGGCCTGGCCGTAGGCGGTCGCCGACGACTGACCGAACGCCGACTGTTCCGATCCGGGCGCGCTCTGGCCGAAGCCGCCGTAGCCGCTGGGCGACGAGGAATTCGAGGCCTCGCCGGTCGAGGGGGATGCCGAGGGAGCCTGTCCGTATGCGGACTGCCCCGACGACGCGGAATGGCCGTACGCCGACTGGCCGTACGTCGACCCGGCGTCCGTCGCGGCAGCGGGCTGCCCGGTGGGATCCTGACCGTAGCCGGGCTGTGCACCGGTTCCCTGCTGTCCGTAGGCGGACCGAGCTGCGGCGGCGTCCGCCCCACCGGCCGATTGTCCGTACGAGGGCTGCCCGTACGCGGACTGGCCGACAGCCGACTGCTCCGACCCGCTCGCTCCGTCCTGCCCCGCAGGCTGGCCGTACGCCAACTGCCCGTACGCCGGCTGACCGGACCCGCTCGAACCGTCCTGCCCCGCAGGCTGGCCGTACGCCGACTGCCCGTACGCCGGCTGGCCGTACGCGGACTGGCCGGACCCGTTCGAACCGTCCTGACCCGCCGACTGGCCATAGGCAGACTGGCCGTAGGCCGACTGCCCGTACGCCGACTGCCCGGACCCGCTCGAACCATCCTGACCCGTGGACCGGCCATAGGCCGACTGACCCGTGGCGCTCGATCCGTCCTGACCCGCCGACTGCCCGAACGCCGACTGCCCGTACGAGGGCTGCCCCGACGCCTGTCCGTAGCCCGGCTGCGCAGCGGACTGCCCGGACGTCCCCTGGTCGGCGCTCGACTGTCCGTAGGCGCCCTGCCCCGGGGTCGGCTGTCCGTACGGCTGTCCATACGGCTGTGCGTAGCCGGCCTGCTCCTGACCATCGTGTCCTGACTGGCCCGGCTGCGCGGGGCCGGACGGTCCATTGCCGCCCGGGAAGGCGTTGTTGGACTGATCGGTCATTGAGGGTTCCTTTCCCTGGGGTCTGCCGCCACCGTGACGGACACGGCTCGTGCGTCGCGCCCACCGTTCCCCGAGCGACTCGGCGTCGGGCGGACGCCATTGCAGGCTAGCGGTCCCCCGTGGGAGCCCGCATCAGTATGTTGTCGCATTGCGGGTGCGTGCCGACCCGGGGGGCCACGACCGTCCGGTCGCCGCGCGTTTCGGGGCGTGCTCGCCGGCCCGTGCCGGGACGCGTCAGCCCGCGTAACGCAGGACGATGATCCCGATGGTCGCGACGATCGCGGCGAGAACGCCGCCCGCGAGTCCCGTCCACGCGAAGAGCGGACGGGAGCGCTTCACGACCGCGAGGATCGCGAGCACGACCGAGATGATGCCGAGCACCAGGCCGCCGACGACGACCGCGGGGATCCACGCCAGGATGAAACTCACGAGCCCGAGCAGCATCGAGACGACGCCGAGCGTCGGCGAGGCCTCGGGCAGCGGCGGGTCCTGCACCGGCGCGCCGTAGGGCGGCTGTCCGTACGGCCCCTGCACGGCACCCTGTTGCCCGTACCCCTGTTGGGGGTAGCCGGGCTGCCCGTACCCGTAGCCCTGTTGGCCGTACTGGGGCGCGCCGAACGGATCGGGCTGGTCGAACCCACCCTGATACGACATGCGTCACGTCCCTTCGCCGGGCGCCGCGGAGTCGTGGCGCTCGATGCTCGATCGTACCGGGCCGGGCTCGGCGCCGCTCGTCCGGCGGGGCCGGCGGTCGATCAGCCGAGGAGGCCGCTCGTCATCGCCCAGGTCACGGCGCCAACGAGCGCCGCGACGACCACGACGACCGTGATGAGGAGCCCGGTCCGTCGGGGTCTCGGTTCCGGCGTCGCCGTCCCGCCGCGCACGGTGGCGGTCGAGTCCCCGGCGTCCACACCCCGGTCCGAGTCGCGCTCGTCGGCCACGTCGTCCTCATCGCCCTCGTCGTGCGCGTCGTGCTCGTCCGCGATCTCGCCCGTCGCTGCACCATCGGCCGTGCCCTCGTCACCGGCCGACCCGTCATCCGTCACATCGGCGACGTCCGGCACGCCCGCGGCGCCCGTCGCTTCAGGGGCGGTGTCCGTCACGTCCGCCTCGTCCCCCGCCTCGCCGCCGACCGCGTCACGACCGTCCGCGCCCGCGTCCCGCGCCCCGCCGATGCCCGGGGTGTGCGCGAGGTAGCCGGCATTGCTCGGATCCGCCACGGGGTCACGATTGATGCTCGGGAGTTCCACCCGAGGGAGCGGCCGCGAATCCGGATCGTCCCCCGCCGGTGGGCGCCGCCCGTCACCCGATTCGCTCATGTGCGCTCCTCCCCGCCCCGAACGACGCCGGGGCTGCACGTCGGGACGAGTCTGCACCACGGCCCGCTCCCCGTCGTCACGGCGCGCCACGATCGACGGTGTCGGTCGTGACGGACACGACGCGGCCGACGCGGCCGACGCGGCCGACGCGGCCGACGGCTCAGAGTCGCGCGCGCTCACCCGCCTCGGCGTGGCCGGATTCGGTCACCCCGACCGCCTGCGGGCGCGTCATGGGCAGCGTCGAGTCGGCCCCGAAGTCGAACGGCGACGGCTCGCGACCGTGTTCGACGAGCAGGACGCCGAGCTGGGCGATCATCGCGCCGTTGTCGGTGCAGAGGCGGAGCGGCGGGACGCGCAGCTCGATACCCGCTGCGGCGGCACGTTCCGCCGCGAGCTCCCGGACGCGCGCGTTCGCGGCGACCCCGCCACCGAGCACAAGAATGCCGACGCCCCGTTCGGTGCAGGCGTCCACCGCCTTGCGTGTCAGCACGTCGGCGACGGCCTCGCGGAAGCTCGCGGCGACATCGGCGACCGGGACCTCAACCCCGGCGTCCTCGAGCGCTTCGACGTGCCTCGCGACCGCGGTCTTGAGCCCGGAGAAGGAGAAGTCGTAACGGTGACGCGCCTGATCCTTCGGTGCCGTGAGGCCGCGCGGGAACCGGATCGCGTCGCGATCGCCGTCGGCCGCGGCCCGGTCGATCTCCGGCCCACCCGGATACGGCAGCCCGAGGATGCGCGCGACCTTGTCGAACGCCTCCCCCGCGGCGTCGTCGATCGTCTCGCCGAGCATCTCGACGTCGTCGACGAGATCGCGAACGTGGATGAGCGACGTGTGGCCGCCCGACACGAGCAGCGCGACGGCCTCCTCGCCGTCGCCCTCACGACCGATGAGATCGGCCGCGACGTGCCCGACCAGGTGGTTCACGCCGTACAGCGGGAGGCCCGTCGCGGCCGCGAGGCCTTTCGCGGCGCCGACGCCGACCATGAGGGCGCCTGCGAGGCCGGGGCCGGAGGTCACGGCGATCGCGTCGAGCTCGTCGAGCGTCAGGCCCGCCTCGTCGAGCGCGGCACGCAGGGTGGGCACGATCGCCTCGACGTGGGCACGTGCGGCGACCTCGGGGACGACGCCGCCGAAGATCACGTGCTCGTCCATCGACGACGCGACGGCGTTCGCGAGGAGCGTGCGGCCCCGCACGATCCCGACGCCCGTCTCGTCGCACGAGGTCTCGATACCGAGCACGACGGGGGCGCGCCGCCCACTGTGTTCGGGCGCCACGTGCCGGGAGACGCCGTCGACGTCCGCCCGCATGACGATCGCGGCGAGGCCCTCGCGGGGGTAGTAGTTGGGGCGCCGGCCGATCTCCTCGAAGCCGAGCGAACGGTAGAGGGCCTGTGCGGCGTCCGCGTTCTCGCGGACCTCGAGGAACAGGGCATTCGCGCCGCGCGAGCCGGCCCACGTGGCGAGTTCGACGAGCAGACGCCGACCGAGGCCGCGTCGGCGGACCGACTCGTCGATCGCGATCGTCTGGACGTCGGCTTCACCGACGCCGCGCGGCGACATGACACCCGCCGCCCCGAGGAGCGCCCCCTCGTCGTCGACCACGACGAGGTATCGCGTGTGCTCGCTCTCGAGCTCGGCGAGGAACATGTCGCGCGACCACGGCTGCGCGGGGAACGCGCGCTCGTCGAGTGCGACGATCGCGTCGAGGTCGTCGGGACCGGCGGGACGGACGTGGAGGGCGTCGCTCACGAGGTCACCCGCTTCCTGCCCGCGGCGGGCTTCGCGTCGGGCGCGCGCAGGTAGACGAGCTCGTCCGGGTCGGCGTCCTGCCCGAGCTGGACGCGGTCGAGCCACGCGAGCGCGAGGTGTGTGGCGGAAACGCGCTCGGCGTCGACGCGATGCGCGACGCCGTCGAACCTCGTCGCGACCTCGTCCGGAGCGACGAGCACGGTCGGCTCGTCCGGGACGAGGCGCCCGAACGGGTAGACGGTGCACGCGAGCTCGCGGCGACGTGCGTCGGTCGTGACGAGCAGGTCACCCGTCGCGTCGAGGTGCCGCTGACGCCACTCGTGCGCGATCGCGTCGTGGCTACGCAGTGGCACGCAGCGCACGCCGAGCCCGAACGCGAACGCACGCGCGGCGGCGACACCGACGCGGAGGCCCGTGAACGGGCCGGGGCCCATCCCCGCGACGACCTCGGTGACGTGCCGGGTGCCGAGGCCCGCCGCATCGAGCGCGTCGCGGATCGCGTCGCCGATCGCCTCGGCGTGATGCCTGCGATCGTCGCCCCGCGACGTCCCGAGCACCCGGCCGCCGGGCGAGACGACCGCCACGTCGGTTCCGGCGGACGTGTCGATCGCGAGCAGCATGCCCACGATCCTACGCGCCGGCTCGTCCCGGAGCGCTCAGTCCCGGGCGTCGACGTCGCCCGCGCCCGCGACGGCGGCGCGGAGCTCGGCGAGCGTGTCCGGTGACCGCCAACGGTCACCGATCGCGGTCACGCGCACGCCCCGGGGGACGTCGTGGTCGTCGTCCTCCGGATCGGCCCCGTCGGCCGGGCGGGGCGTGTCCCCGTCGTCCGCACGCGGCCGCTCCAGTTCGATGTCGAGCCACGAGTCGGTGAGGACGTCGACGACGTCGCGGCCCCACTCGATGACGGTCACCGACACGTCGAGATCGAGATCGAGGTCGTCGAGTTCGAGCGCGTCCGCGAGCCGGTACGCGTCGACGTGCACGAGTGCGGGACCGTCACCGAGCGGCGGATGCGTGCGCGCGAGCACGAACGTCGGGCTCGACACGCCGCCGCGCACGTCGAGCGCCGCCCCGAGTCCGCGCGTGAGGGTCGTCTTCCCCGCACCGAGCGGCCCCGTGAGCACGACGACGTCACCGCGCCGCAGGAGGCCCGCGAGCGACGCGCCGAGTCGCTCGGTCGCGGCGGCCGTCGGGAGCCGCGCCTCGACGACGAACGCCCCGTCGGTCACGGGCGCACCGATCGGTCGCCGCGCCGGATGCGGGGGCCGAGCGAGGCGGTGAGCGCCTCGGGCCGGACGCCCGACCACTCGGCCCAGTCCCGCAGCGACGGCGCTCCGGGATCGTCGCCGAAGATCACGACCGGCGCTCCGGGCGCGGGCTCGCTGTCGCCGAGGTCGACGACGACCTGGTCCATCGCGACACGACCGACGATCGGACGGCGGACCCCGTCGACGAGCATCCACGCGCGTCCACCGACGCGGCGGACGAGTCCGTCCGCGTAGCCGACGGGCACGAGGCCCAGCACGGTGGGTGCGGCCGCGACCCACGTGTAGCCGTACGACACCCCCTGCCCCGCCTCGACGTGCTTGACGAGCACGAGCTCGGAGCGGAGCGAGACGACCGGTGACCGCCCCGACGCGTCGTCGAACCCGTACGCGTCGCGGGTGGCATCAGGAGCGGACGGGTCGAGCTGCGGCCGGATCCCCGTCTCGCGTTCGACGCGATCGACGTCGGCGCTCGTCCGGACGACGGGCACCGCTCCGGCCGCGTGCAGCGCGGGAAGGATCCTCGCGACGCCGAGACCGTACGCATCGGCGGAGACGTCGACGGGTGAACCGTCGAGCGCACGCTCGAAGGCCGTCACGTCGACCTCGAGCGATCGGGCGGGCGCGGTGCGCGGTGCGGTGCCTCGTCCCCCCGCGAGTGTGCGCGGCGCGGGGGCCTGCGCGTGCCGCGCCGCGGTGTCCGCTCGGCGCGCCGCGTAGCTGCGCGGCAGGTCGGCGTGCAGGCGCGCGACGATCTCGTAGTTGATCGTCGACGCGGCGGCGGCCCACGCGTCCGCGCCGGGCTCGCCCCGGCCGGGATCGCCGATGACGACGAGGTCCCGGACGACAGCGTCGTCCGCTCGACCCTCGTCGCCCGCCGCGCCCACGCGGTCCGCGAGGACCTCGATGCTCGGCGGCGGCACGATCGGCTCGACGATCGTGCGGACCGTCTCGACGCGCACGACCCGCCAACGGCCGCCGTCGGCGTCCGCCAGCTCGAGGTCCCCCTCACCGACCGGCGGCAGCCCGTGTGCGGCGCCGACCTCGACGGCCCACCCGCGCGTTCCGTCGTCGGACGCGACCCGGACGACCGGTGCGAGCAATCGCAGCGCGGGCCGCAGCTCGACACCCGCCGGATCTCCCCCACCGAACGGTGACAGGCCGTACATCGCGACGCCGAGCCGCACGAGGTCGAAGCGGGCCTCGGGAATGCGCAGCCCACCGGCCGTCGCGCTCAGATGACGGACCGCCGGATCGAGCCCCGTCGCCAGCGCCGCGGCGTGGGCACGCTCGAACACCGCGACCTGTGCCCGGTCGTCGTCCGGCGACGCCCCCGAGAGGTGACTCAGCAGGCCGCGGACGCGGATCAGGCCGTCGCGCTCGAGTTCGGCCGCGCGAGCGAAGTACGCGCCCCAATCGGCTTCGACGGCACCGCCCCGACCGAGCCCCGTGTCGACCTTGAGGTGCACGAGCGCGACGGGCGCGGGTCCCCCGTCGAGTGCGCGGTGCGCCCGCCATGCGAGTGCGTCGTGCGCGAGCGCGTCGAGCTGCACGAGCGACGAGACGCCGAGCTCGATCTCCGCGTCGAACGCTTCCTGCCACGTCGTGTCCGCACCGAGCATCCACGCGAGGACGGGCGCCTCGATGCCCGCCTCGCGCAGCGCGAGTGCCTCCGCGAGGTCGACCACGCCGAGCATGTCGGCCCCCGCCTCGAGCGCGGCACGTGCCACCTCGACCGCCCCGTGACCGTAGGCGTTCGCCTTGACGACCGCGAGCACCGGCCCGCCCATCGCCTCGCGCAACGTGCGCACGTTGTGGCGGAAGGCGTCGAGATCGACCTCGATGCGCGGGTACGACACGGTTCTCCTCGGGCTCGGTTCAGTTCGTGCCACCCTCGGCGACGACGAATGCCGTCGCGAGGTTGGCGTCGTGGGTGATGGACAGGTGCAGCCGCGCGACACCGAGGGACGCGAGGACCGCCCGCGCATGCGCGTCGAGCTCGAACGTCGGCGGACCGAGGTGCTCGCGCGCGACCGCGAGGTCCCGCAACTGCAGCCCGTGCAAGCCACCGAGCGCCTTGACCGCCGCCTCGCGTGCGGCGAACCGCGCCGCGAGCGATGCCCGGGGCAGTGCTCGTTCGGCATCGGTGAACAGCCGGTCGAGGAGCCGCGGCGCACGTTCCACGGAACGTGCGAACCGCGTCAGATCGACCGTGTCGATCCCGATGCCGACGATCAAGCGCCCTTCGCCACCGGCTACTCGACCGTGACGGACTTCGCGAGGTTGCGCGGCTGGTCGACGTCGAGCCCCTTCGCGGTCGCGAGCTCGATCGCGAACACCTGCAGCGGCACGACCGCGAGCAGCGGCTCGAAGAAGCGATCGGTCGGCTCGACCGCGAACACCTCGTCGGCGTACGGCAGCACGGCCGCGTCACCCGTCTCGCAGATCGCGAGCACGCGGGCCCCGCGCGCACGGATCTCCTGAATGTTCGAGACGATCTTCGGGTGCAGCGTCTCGTCGTGGCGCGGGCTCGGCACGATCACGAACACGGGCTGGCCCGGCTCGATGAGGGCGATCGGTCCGTGCTTGAGCTCACCCGCCGCGAAGCCCTCCGCGTGGATGTACGCGATCTCCTTGAGCTTGAGCGCGCCCTCGAGCGCGATGGGGAAGCCCACGTTGCGCCCGAGATAGAGCACCGAGCGCGTGTCGGCCATCCACGTCGCGAGCTCGTGCATGCGGGGGCGGATGTCGAGGACCTTGCGGACCTTGTCGGGCACGGTCTGGAACTCGAGCAGGAGGCGGGCCTCCTCGGCGGGCGCGAGCGTGCCGCGCACCTGGCCCGCGTAGAGGCCGAACAGGTAGAGGGCCGTGATCTGCGCGAGGAACGCCTTGGTCGACGCGACCGCGACCTCGGGGCCCGCGTGCGTGTAGACGACCGCGTCGGACTCGCGCGGGATCGTCGCCCCCTGCGTGTTGCAGATCGAGATCGTCTTCGCCCCGTTCTCACGGGCGTAGCGGACCGCCATGAGCGTGTCCATCGTCTCGCCCGACTGGCTCATCGAGATGACGAGCGTGCGCTCGTTCAGGACGGGATTGCGGTAACGGAACTCGTGCGCGAGCTCGACGACGGACGGGATGCGCGCCCACTCCTCGATCGCGTAGACGCCGACCTGCGCCGAGTAGGCGGCGGTGCCGCACGCGACGATGATGATGCGGTCGATGCCGCGGAAGTAGTCGTCGCCGAGCGCGTCGAGGTCGGGCAGGACGACGTGGTCCCCGTCGATGCGGCCGCGGAGCGTGTTCGCGACGGCCTCCGGGTCCTCGTCGATCTCCTTCGCCATGAACGACGGCCAGCCGCCCTTCTCGGCGGCCGACGCGTCCCACGACACCTCGAACGACTCGCCCTCGGCGGGCTCGCCCGCGAAGGTCGTGATGTCGACGGCGTCGGGACGCACGACGACGATCTGCGCCTGGCCGACGGCGATCGCGTGGCGCGTGTGCTCGACGAACGCCGCGACGTCCGAACCGAGGAAGTTCTCGCCCTCACCGAGGCCGATCACGAGGGGCGAGTTGAGGCGCGCGCCGACCACCACGCCCGGCTCGTTCGCGTGCACCGCGAGCAGCGTGAACGCACCGTCGAGACGGTTGACGACCTCGCGGAACGCGGCCTCGAGGTTGCCGACGCGGTCGTACGCGCGGCCGATGAGCTGCGCCGCGACCTCGGTGTCGGTCTCGGAGAGGAACTCGACGCCCTCGGCCTCGAGCTCCGCCTTGAGCGGCGCGAAGTTCTCGATGATGCCGTTGTGGATGACCGCGAGGCGGCCGCCGTCGGCGAGGTGCGGGTGCGCGTTCGCGTCCGTCGGGCCGCCGTGCGTCGCCCAACGGGTGTGACCGATGCCGGTCGTCCCGTCGGCCATGGGGTGTCGCTCGAGATCGTCCGTCAGGACGGCGAGCTTGCCGGCACGCTTGCGCGCGTGCAGTTCACCCTCGGCGTCGATCACCGCGATGCCGGCCGAGTCGTACCCCCGGTACTCGAGCCGACGGAGCCCGCCGATGAGGATGTCCTGGCACGGACGCTGACCCACGTATCCAACGATTCCACACATGGGTCCGAGTGTACGTGCAGGTGGGCGCTTCGACCCACCGGGCGGGTCGCAGGGTGCGTGCCGAAGGGGCGCGCGGCTCACGCGGGCTAGACTCGATCCCCATGTCCGTCTCCGGTCCCGGCACCTCCACGAGCGGCGCGACCCCCTTCGTGGAGATCGGTCGATCCGATTGGGCCGCCCTCGCGCCGACGACGCCGATGACGCTCGACGAGAGCGACGTCGTCCGGTTGCGCGGCCTCGGTGACCCGCTCGACCTCGACGAGGTGCGGCAGGTGTACGTTCCGCTCAGTCGACTGCTCAACCTCTACGCGTCGAACGCCCGCTCGCTGCACCGCGCGACGAGTGGCTTTCTCGGCGAACGCGCCGCGACGACGCCGTTCGTGATCGGGGTCGCGGGGTCCGTCGCGGTCGGCAAGTCCACCGTGTCGCGCCTCCTGCGCGAGCTGCTGCGCCGCTGGGAGGACACGCCGCGCGTCGAGCTCGTCACGACCGACGGGTTCCTGCTGCCGAACCGCGAACTCGAGCGGCGCGGTCTCATGCAGCGCAAGGGCTTCCCCGAGTCGTACGACCAGCGTGCGCTCCTGCGCTTCATCACGAACGTGAAATCCGGCATGCCCGAGGTGCGCGCGCCGTTCTATTCGCACCTCAGCTACGACATCGTTCCCGATGCGGAGATCGTCGTGAACGCGCCGGACATCCTCATCGTCGAGGGCCTCAACGTCCTCCAGCCGCCGCGCGGCCGTTCGCTCGCCGTGAGCGACATGTTCGACTTCTCGATCTTCGTCGATGCCCGGACGAGCGACATCGAGCGCTGGTACGAGGAGCGCTTCCTTCGACTGCAGAAGGGTGCGTTCACGAATCCGCGCAGCTATTTCCGGCGATACGCGGACATGTCGGAGGCGGAGGCGCGAACGCGGGCACGCGAGATCTGGAACACGATCAACGGCCCGAACCTGCTCGAGAACGTCCGCCCGACGCGAAGTCGCGCGCGGCTCGTCTTGAAGAAGGACCACGACCACTCGGTCGGCGAGGTGCTGCTGCGCAAGATCTGACCCGCCGTGCCGAGGACGGCGCGAGCGGTGCGGCGAACGGCGCGAACGGCGCGAGCAGGACGGCAACCCGCAGCCACCCAACGACTCTCGGGACGCGAACCCACGGAGCAGGTTCATCAGCGCCCGTACCGCCCCCGAAGAAGCCGGGTTGTTGCTACCGGGTCCGCGGCCCGGTAGCAACAACCCGGCTTTTTCGAGAGACCGGAGGTGCGCGGGTGCGGGCCCGGGCGCGGGTGCGGGCCCGGGCGCGTGTGCGGGCGCGGGCGCGTGTGCGGAGTGGCCCGCCGGGCGTGACGCGTCGGCACGGCACAATGGAGGTTCCCCGACCGGAGGCGAAACATGTCCGACAGCTCCGACGCCCGCGTGGGCGTCTATCTCGACTTCGACAACATCGTCATCTCGCGCTACGACCAGGTCAACGGTCGCGGCTCGTACATGCGCGACCGCCCGCGGAACCCACGGGAGGACCCGTCGGGCGAGTTCCGGAAGCGCCTCGAGGCCGCGACGATCGACGTCGGCGCCGTCATCGACTTCGCGTCCTCCTACGGCACGCTCGTCTTCAGTCGCGCCTACGCCGACTGGTCGGTGCCCGTCAACGGCGACTACCGCGCGCAACTCGTGTCGCGGGCCGTGGACCTCGTGCAGTTGTTCCCCGCAGCGGCCTACGGCAAGAACGGCGCCGACATCCGGCTCGCGGTCGATGCGATCGAGGACATGTTCCGCCTCCCCGACCTGACCCACCTCGTGCTCGTCGCGGGCGACTCCGACTACATCGCGCTCGCGCAGCGCGCGAAGCGGCTCGGTCGCTACGTCGTCGCGATCGGCGTCGCGGGGTCGACCTCGCGCATGCTCGCGGCCGCGTGCGACGAGCTCGTCACGTACGACGACCTGCCCGGCATCGTCACCCCGCGGGGCAGCACGACGCGCACCGGGACGGCAAAGCCCACGCACGACGAGGCACGGACCGAACCCGCTCCGGACGCCCCGGAGGACGAGGCGACGCCCGCCGAGCGCGGCGTCGATCCGCAGGACGAGGCGACCTCGCTCCTCGATCGCGCGCTGCGCATCCGGCACGAGAAGGAGGACGCCGATTGGCTCCACTCCTCCGCCGTGAAGCAGCAGATGAAGCGCATGGACCCGTCGTTCAGCGAACGCTCGCTCGGGTTCCGCTCGTTCTCCGACTTCCTGAAGTCACGCCCCGACATCGTCGAACTCGACGACTCGACGACGGCGCAGCTCGTCCGACATCTCGCCGACGCCCGGTGAACGACGCGGCGCCCGGTGCGAGTGCACCGGGCGCCGCGTCGTCCGCTCGCGACGATCAGTCCTCGTCGCTCGCGGGACGCGCGGCCTGCGCCGCACGCACGACCTCCTCGACGCGCTCGGTGAGCGGGTGCTCGGGTGTGAGCCCCGTCACCTTCGTCGTGAGTTCGGCGGCGTCGAGGCTCGAGAGCAGGCCCTGCAGCTCGACGGCCTCCGGGTCCTCCGGTGCGTCGAACGCGAGTGCGGCGCCGACGGCCCGCGTGAGCGCGTCCGTCGCGAGCCCGCGCTCGGCCGCCTCGGCAGCGGGGCCGATGAAGCGCTCGTGACGGCTGAGCTTGCGCAGCGGCTGGCGTCCGATCCGGACCGGCGTGTCGGGCAGATCCGGATTCTCGAAGCGCTCGAGCGCACGCGCCACGTAGGCGGCGTGCTCGGCGGCGTCGAAGCCGTACTTCTCGACGAGCAGTGCGCTCGTCTCGCCGAGCGCCGCCTCGACCTCCGCGCGCACGGCGGGATTCGCGAGCGCGGCGGCGATCGACGGTTCGCCCGCACGATAGCCGTGATAGGCCGCCGTCGCGTGTCCCGTGTTGACCGTGAAGAGCTTCCGTTCGATGTACGGACCGAGGTCGTCGACGAAGTGCGCGGCGGGGATCACCGGCTCGTGTCCGTGGAACGGACGACGATCGATCGACCACTCGAAGAAGTCCTCCACGACGACGTCGACGCCCTGCACGTCGACGGCGGGGATGATGCGATCGACGGCGGTGTTCGCGAACACGGCCCGGGACGCCAGCTCCCCCGCGCCCTCGAGCACGAACCCCGCGAGCGTGTCGGTCGCACCGATCGCGTTCTCGCACGCCATGACCACGAGTGGCGCGGCATCGTCCGGTCGCGCCCGCAGGCCCTCGCGGATGACGGGCGCGATGAATTTGAGCACGTTCGGACCGACCGCACACGTGACGATGTCGGCCGCCGCGACCGCGGCGATCGCCTCGGCCTCGTCCTCCCTCGAGTCCACGGCTCGGAAGCGATCCACGACGTGCGTCCGCGGATGTGCGCCGACCTCACGGACCTCGTACGAGTCGACCGACTGGAGTTCACGGATGAGCTCCGCGTTCACGTCGACGAAGACGACGTCGTACCCGGCCTCGTGCAGGACGAGTCCGATGAAGCCGCGGCCGATGTTCCCCGCACCGAAATGGACGGCGGTGCTCATTCGTTCACGCTCCCCAGCAGTTCGTAGAGGGCCTGCTCGTCGGTGGCGTCGAGGAGCGTCTGCACCTTCGACTCGTCGCTGAACAGGATCGCGATCTTCTGCAGGATGTCGAGGTGGCCGCCCTCCTTGCCCGCGACGCCGACGACGAAGCGGACCTGGTCGCCCTCCCAGTCGATGGGCTCGTCGTAGCGGACGAAGCTCAGGGCTGAGCTCAGGATCTCGCCCTTGGCCTCGTTCGTTCCATGCGGGATCGCGAGGAAGTTGCCCATGTAGGTCGAGATGCTCGCTTCGCGCTCACGCATGGCCTTCGCGTAGGCGGGCGTCACGGCACCGCGCTCGATGAGGATGTCGGCCGCCTCCTGGATCGCTTCGTCCTGGTTCGTCGCCGAGCCGTGGGCGCGGATCTGCTGGAGCGTGAGGATCCGCTCGCCACCGTCCGCCTGCTCGGCGGCATCGGTCTCGCCGGCCGTCGCAGTCGTGCCCGCCGCGGCGGGTGCCGATGCGCCGACGGGCTCGGCGGTCGCCGTCGCGTCCTCGTCGGCCCGCTGCTCGCGGACGAGCTCGACGACCTCGTCGTACCGCGGGGAGGACATGAAGTCCTTCACCGAGACGTGGATCGCGTCGGGCGTCTTGAGCTTGGCGCGGTCCGTGAGGTCCTCGTGCGTGACGACGAGGTCGGGCGTCGTGTCGAGGTTCGCGACGGCGACGTTCGTGACCGAGATGTCGCCGAGGCCGGCCTTCTTGAACTTGTTCCGCAGGACGCTCGCGCCCATGGCGCTCGAGCCCATGCCCGCGTCGCACGCGAACACGACCTTGTGGATCTCACGCGTCCGGAGCGCCGTCGCGGTGTCGCCGGTCCGACCGGCACCGAGGCTCGAGAGCGCGGCCGAGGACTTGCCCTTGTTCGCCTCGGTCTTCGCGATCGCGGCCGAGAGGTCGCCCGCGTCGCCCGCGGCGAGGTCGCGCTTGCGCGAGGCGAGGAGGAAGACGGCCGACACCGCGAACGACACGGCTGCGGCGAGCAGGACCGACAGCAGGATCCCGAGGTGCGTCCCGGGCGCGGCCATGACCATGATCGAGATGATCGAACCGGGCGACGCGGGTGCCACGAGCCCGGTACCGAAGAGCATGTTCGTGAGGACGCCCGTCGCGCCACCGGCGATGGCGGCGACAATGAGCACGGGCTTCGCGAGCACGTACGGGAAGTAGATCTCGTGGATGCCGCCGAAGAAGTGGATCACGACGGCACCGGGTGCCGAGGCACGGGCCATGCCGATGCCGAAGATCGCGAACGCGAGGAGGATGCCGAGACCGGGGCCGGGGTTCGACTCGATGAGGAACAGGATCGAGCGACCGGTCTGCTCCGCCTGGTCGGTGCCGATGGGCGTGAACACGCCGTGGTTGATCGCGTTGTTGAGGAACAGGACCTTCGCCGGCTCGACGAGGATCGACACGACCGGCAGGAGCTGGTGTGCGACGAGCCACTCGACGCCGTTCCCGAGCACGGTCGTGAGCCCCTTCACGACCGGGGCGATCGCGAAGAACCCGACGAGCGCCATGATCATGCCGAAGATGCCGGCCGAGAAATTGTTGACGAGCATCTCGAAGCCGGCCCTGACCTTGCCGTCCCAGAGCTTGTCGAGCTGCTTCATGAGGTAGGCGGCGAGCGGCCCCATGATCATCGCGCCGATGAACATCGGGATGCCCGCACCGGCGACGACGCCCATCGTGGCGATGACGCCGACGACGCCGCCACGCGTGTCGTAGACCATCTTGCCGCCCTGGTAGGCGATGAGGAGCGGCAGCATGTACGTGATCATCGGACTGACGAGCCCCGGGTTGTCGGTCAGCTCACCGTCCACGATGCTCTGCCCGAAGCCACCGATGAGGCCGACCCAGTCGGGGAGGTGCTCGGCACCGCCGGCGATGAGGGCGATCCAGCCGGTCTCGATGAACAGGGCGGTGATGAGCCCCCACGCGATGAACGCGGGGATGTTCGGCATGACCATCCCCGAGAGGAACGTGCCGAACTTCTGAACGCCGACCCTGAGGCCCCCCTTCGTCGCGGGGGCTGCGTCAGATGTCGCTGCGGTCATGCGTGATCCTCTCCTGTTTCGCGGCGCTCGCTCGGCGTGGTTCCACGTGGAGCTGCGGTAGGTGGCGGCGTGCGCCGGTTCGGCGTCGTTTCCGTCGTCGGGAGGTGCGCTCGCCGCGCCCGATGGGCGTCATTGTGCGGTTCACCCTATCGACGGATGCGCCCGCACAAAAGGGGGAGTGCACCCCTGAACCTCACGATCCGGTCACCGAGGGCGGCCACCCGTGGATGACCGCCCTCGGTCGGGGTCAGCGACTCCCGACGGGTTCCGCTCCGACCGCGTCGCCCTTGCCGCGCTCGCGCATCGCCCTCTCGTCGTCGAGCCAGTTCCGTCCCCTGTTGTTGAGGAAGAAGATGTACACGACGAGCGACGCGGCGATCGCGATCGTCACGTAGACGATGAACAGGGGCACCTGCTCGGTTCCCTTCGCCGCCGTGTAGAGGAGCGGCGCCGTCCCGCCGAAGAGGGAGTTCGCGAGGGCGTAGCCGAAGCCGACACCGAGGGCGCGGACGTGGGTGGGGAACAGCTCGGCCTTCACGACCGCGTTGATCGACGTGTAGCCCGTGAGGATCACGAAACCCCCGACGAGGATCGCGAACGCCGACAGGGCGTTCGTCTGCTGCGGCAGGAACGTGATGATGAACCACGTGTAGGCGACGCCGCCGATGCCGAAGAACACGAGCAGCGTCTTGCGGCCCACGATGTCGGACAACCAGCCGCCGACGGGCTGCAGGAGCATGAGGACCGTGAGTGCGATCAGGTTGATGATCGTGCCCGCGACGACGTCGTCGCCCGCGAACGAGCTCTTGACGATCGCCGGGCCCGACACCGAGTACGTGTAGAACGCGACGGTGCCACCCATCGTGACGAGGAAGCACAGCAGCAGGGGGCGCCAGTTGTTGACGAGCAGGTCCCGCATGGATCCCGACTCGCTCGACTTGCCCTCCTTGACGGCCTCGAGGGCGGACTCGGTGAGCGACTCGTCCATCGTGCGCCGCAGCCAGAACACGACGAGCGCCGCAACGCCGCCGATGCCGAAGCCGACGCGCCAGCCCCACTCGGAGATCTGGTCGTCGGACAGGGTGAGCACCATGACGAGCAGCGTCAGTTGCGCGAGGACGTGACCGCCGACGAGCGTGACGTAGTGGAACGAGGAGAGGAAGCCTCGGCGACCGGGGATCGCGGCCTCGGACATGTAGGTCGCGCTCGTGCCGTACTCGCCGCCCGTCGCGAAGCCCTGCAGCAGCCGGCAGCCGATGAGGATGACGGCCGCACCGATGCCGAGCACCTCGGCCGAGGGCGTGACGGCGATGAGGAACGAACAGCCGGCCATGATCGAGACCGAGATGGTGAGGGCGAGCCGGCGCCCGTGCCGGTCGGCGAAGCGGCCGAAGAACCACGCGCCGATCGGGCGCATGAGGAACGTGACGGCGAAGATGGCCCACACGTAGATGGTCGAGTTCTCGTCCTCCTCGCTGAAGAACTGGAACTCGAAGTAGGAGGCGAACACGGAGTAGACGTAGACGTCGTACCACTCGACGAGGTTGCCCGCCGAGCCCTTGAGCGTGTTGGAGACCGAGCGGCGCAGGCTGCCCGGTTGCTGGGTTGTCGTCGTCATCGACGTTCCTCTCGATCGTCCCGTGGGTCGGGGGCGTCGTCGCACGCCCGACCCGGTGCATTGGGACCAGTGTCCCGGCCGCCGGCCCGGGGCCGCGCGCATCCTTACGCTTCCTTAACGGTGCGTCGACGCCGGAGCACCGACGGCGGTGCCCCGACCCGCCCGGGGCCGTGGGACGGTCCCGCGTAGGATGAGCCCCATGCGTGTGCTCGTCGCCGAGGATGACGCGTCGGTCTCGGCAGCCCTCGCGACCGTGCTCGAGCGTGCCACGCACGCCGTCGTGCGCGTGTCGCGCGGCGGTGACGTGCTCCTGCGGCACCACGACATCGACGTGCTGCTGCTCGATCTCGGCCTCGAGGACCTCGACGGCCTCGAGGTGCTCCGTCGATTGCGCCTCGTGAGCGAAGTCCCGGTCATCGTCGTCACCGCCCGCGGCGACGAACGTTCGACCGTGCGCGCGCTCGGTCTCGGGGCCGACGACTACCTCGTGAAGCCGGTCCGCATGCACGAGCTGCTCGCGCGGATCGATGCGGTCGCGCGGCGTCGCGGCACGGTCACCGAGGTCGAGCACGTGGCACTCGGGCCCGTGCGCATCGATCTGCCCGCGCGCCGCGTCACGGCCGGCGACGACGAGATCGCGCTCACGCCGACCGAGTTCGATCTGCTCGCGGCGCTCGCCCGCCGCTCCGGCCGGGCCGTGAGCAAACAGGAGCTGCTGGACCGCGTGTGGGGCGATGCCTACGCGGCGCGGTCCCGATCGTTCGACGTGCACCTCGCGGCGCTCCGGCACAAGTTGCCGGACCTGTCGATCACCACGATCCGGGGGTACGGCTACCGCTTGGAGACCGGCGCGTGAGAGCGCAGGTGCTGCTCCCCCTGCTCGTGTTCGGGCTGCTCGCGGTCGTGTCGATCCTCGTCCCCATCGGGGAGGGCATCGCGGTCACCCGGACGCAGCAGCTCACGCTCGCGAGGTCCATCTCGATGGACCAGATCGCGAGTCGCGCCGAGGCGGCGCTCGCGAGTGGCGAGTCGGCGGCGCTCGTCGACTACCTCGGCCGGTTCCACGACACCTACGGGGAGTCGATCCTCGTCGTCGACGACGGCGGCGAGGTCGTCGCCGAGGTCGGTGACATCGCCCTCGACGACGCGACGCGGTCGCTCGTGATGGCCGCGACGCGTTCGGTGCCGCCCCGCACGCTCCCGACCGTCTACCCGTGGAGCGGCGAGCAGCAGCTCGTGGCCGAACCGTTCGCGACGGGCTCGAGCGGTGCGCTCGGCGCGGTCGTGCTCGCGGTCGACCTGTCGACGGCGCGAGCGGACGTCACCCAGCGCTGGGTGCTCGTCGGGCTCGTCGGCGTGCTGCTGCTCGCCGTCCTGCTCGCCGCCTCGCTCGCGTGGACGAACTGGGTCCTGCGGCCGGTCCGGGCGCTCGACGCTGCCGCGAACGCGCTCGCCGAACAGCGCAATCCGCGATTGCACCCGCCGACGGGCCCACGGGAGCTGCGGCGGCTGTCCGCGTCGTTCGCCCGCATGTCGAGGGCCGTGGAGGAGGCGCTCGAGCAGCAGCGCGGCTTCGTCGCGGAGGCATCGCACCAGCTCCGGAATCCGCTCGCGGCGATCCGGTTGCGCTTCGACGCGGGCCAGGTCGCGGACGACGGCTTCGACGCGATCGCCCACGACGTGGACCGGCTCGAGCACGTCGTCGACCGCATGCTCGTGCTCGCGAACGCGGAGCACCGCGCCACGGCGGAGGCGAGTGCGAAGGGCGCGGGATTCGCGGAGGGGGCCTCGCACGAGCACACGACCTCGGCGGCCGACCTCGTCGGCGCCTCGGTGCGACGGCTCGCCGCCGGCGGCATCGAGTTGCGTGTCGCGCCGAGCGATCCGACACGCGCCGACCTCCCCCGACAGGACGCGGACATCGATGACATCGCCGGCCCCGTCGAGTCGGACACGACCGCCGACGCGCGGGCCCACGCACCGATCTCGCTCGCGTGCCGTCGGAGCGATCTCGAGGAGATCGTCGAGATCCTGCTCGACAACGCGAGGGAGTACGCGGGCGAGGGCGCCCGTGTCACGCTCGATGTGCGCGCGGAGGGCCCGCACGCCGTCCTGGAGATCGCCGACGACGGGCCGGGGCTCGGTCCGGAGGACCTCGCACACCTCGGTACCCGATTCTGGCGGGCCCCGGAACACCGCTCGCGTCCCGGCACGGGGCTCGGCCTCGCGATCGTCGGCCAGCTCGCGCGCGCGAACGGTGGCGACGTCACCTACGACCGCGCGGTCGCCGGTGGCCTCCGGGTCCGTGTGCGATTCGAGCGGATCACGTGAGCGTCACGCGCCGGACTCTGCTGCAGGGCGCCGCCGTGCTCGCGGCGCTCCAGCTCGCGGGCTGCGCGCCCCGCGTGGGCGAGGACGGGATCCGCATGGCGTGCGGCGAACGCGGTGGCACGTACCTGCAGTTCGGGGAACTCCTCGACGCCGCGTTCTCGGACCGCCGCCCGGGTGGGCTCACGGTGCTCGAGACGGAGGGCAGCGTCGAGAACCTCGAGCTGTTGCGCTCGGGCGATGCGGAGCTCGCGATCGTGCTCGCCGACGCGGCGGCGGACGACGCGCGCGAGAAGGTCGCGATCGGTCGCGTGTACCAGAACTACCTGCAGTGCTTCACCCTCGCCGACGGCCACGTCCGCGGTGTCGACGATCTTCGCGGCCGTCGCGTCTCGGTGGGGGCCCCGCGCTCCGGCGCCGCGCTCACGGCGGGTCGCGTGTTCGACGCGCTCGGGTTGACCGAGGGGCCCGACCCGGTGCAGGTCGAGAAACTCAAGCTCGACGACGCCGTGACGGCACTCGTGTCGGGCGAGCTGGACGCCTTCGTGTGGTCGGGCGGCCTGCCCCTGCCCGCGGTGACGGAGGTGCGGACGGAATCGCCCGTGTCGCTCGTCGACCTCACGGCCGCGCTCCCCGCCCTCCGCGACGCGCATCCGGGCGCCTACGTCGCGGCGTCCGTCCCGCCCGGCGCGTACGGGACGCCCGCGGCGATCCCGTCGATCGGCATCTCGAACTACCTGCTCGCGCGGGCGGACTTCCCGGACGACCACGCGACGGCCCTCGTCGACGTGCTCATCGACGACGCCGACCGCCTCGTCCCGACGGAGTCGCTCGGCGTCCAGTTCCTCACGGCGTCGAACCTCGTCGACACGCCACCGATCGCGCTGCACCCCGCAGCGAGGCGCCGCTATCGCGAACGGTACGGCTGAGCCGGATCCGCGCGGTGTGTCAGAGCGCGAGGCTCTCGCGGACGACGTCCGCGAGCTCCTCGGCATAGCGCTGGGCCGAATCGTGGTCGGCGGCCTCGACCATGACGCGCACGAGGGGCTCGGTGCCGCTCGGCCGCAGCAGCACACGCCCCGTGTCGCCGAGCGTGTCGACGACGCGCCGGACGGCGGCCTGCACGTGCTCGTCGTCGGCGCAGTCGTCCTTGCGGACGCCGCGGACGTTGATGAGCACCTGCGGGTAGACGCGCATGACGTCGGCGAGCTCGCGCAGCGTCTTGCCCGTGTCGCTCATGACGGATGCGAGGTGGAGGCCCGTGAGGATGCCGTCACCCGTCGTCGCGTAGTCGGTGAGGATGACGTGACCGGACTGCTCACCGCCGAGGGCGAGGCCGCGCGCATTGAGTTCCGCGAGCACGTAGCGGTCGCCGACCTTCGTCTCGTGCATCGTGATGCCGGCATCGCGCATCGCGATCTTGAGGCCGAGGTTCGACATGACCGTCGCGACGAGCGTGTTCTCGCGGAGCAGACCGCGCTGCTGCATGGAGATCGCGATGATCGCCATGATCTGGTCGCCGTCGACGACGTTCCCGTCGGCGTCGACGGCGAGACAGCGATCCGCGTCGCCGTCGTGCGCGATGCCGATGTCGGCGCCGAGCGCGACGACCGTCTCGCGGAGTCGGCCCAGGTGCGTCGATCCGACACCGTCGTTGATGTTGAGGCCGTCGGGCTCGTTGCCGATGACGGTCACCTCGGCGCCGGCGTCGGTGAACACCTGCGGCGAGACGCCGGCGGCGGCACCGTTCGCGCAATCGAGCACGACGCGCAGGCCACCGAGTGCGGGTGTGCCGTCGGGCTTCGTCGGGATCGTCCGCAGCAGGTGCAGCGCGTAGCGGTCCTCGGCGTCCGCGAAGCGGGAGATGCGGCCGACGCCGGCGCCCGTGGGCGCGAGCTTCGGCGAGGCGAGGAGGAGTTCGATCTCGTCTTCGAGTTCGTCCGGCAGTTTGCGCCCGCCGCGGGCGAAGAACTTGATCCCGTTGTCGGGGGCCGCGTTGTGCGACGCCGAGATCATGACGCCGAAGTCGGCGCCGATGTCGGCCGTCAGGAACGCCGCGGCAGGGGTCGGGATGACCCCGGCGTCGAGGACGTCGACGCCCGACGACGCGAGCCCGGCCGAAACGGCGGCGGCGAGGAACTCGCCCGAGATCCGGGGATCCCTGGCGACCACCGCCCGGGGACGCCGCCCGTGCTCGCGCGTCTCACGCGCGAGCACGATGGCGGCTGCCTGCGCGAGTCCCACCGACAGTTCCACCGTGAGGTGGTCGTTGGCGAGACCGCGTACACCGTCCGTTCCGAAGAGCCGGGCCACGTCGTACCGTCCGCTTAGCGCTTCGAGTACTGGGGCGCCTTGCGGGCCTTCTTGAGACCGGCCTTCTTGCGCTCCTTGACGCGAGCGTCGCGCGAGAGGAAGCCGGCCTTCTTGAGCTCAGGTCGGTTGTTCTCGCGGTCGATCTCGTTGAGCGCCCGAGCGATGCCGAGACGCAGTGCACCGGCCTGGCCGGAGGGGCCACCGCCCTGGATGCGGGCGATCACGTCGTAGCTGCCCGCGAGCTCGAGGAGCGTGAACGGATCGTTGATGAGCTGCTGGTGCAGCTTGTTGGGGAAGTAGTCCGTGATGTCACGACCGTTGATCGTGATCGAACCGGTGCCCGGGACGAGACGCACGCGGGCGATGGCCTGCTTGCGACGGCCGACGGCCGCACCGGGGACGGAAAGGTTGCGCGGCGTGGCCTCGGGGGCCTCCGACACGGGGGTTTCGGTCGAGTAGCTCTGCGGCTGCTCGGTGGACTCTGCGATGGTCGCCATGATGATTTCCTCGGTCTCTCTGGGCGCTACTGGGCGACCTGGTCGAAGACGTACGGCTTGGGCTGCTGGGCGGCGTGGGGGTGCTCGGCCCCCGCGTACACCTTCAGCTTCTTGAGCTGGTTGCGGCCGAGCGTGTTCTTGGGGAGCATGCCGCGGATCGCCTTCTCGACGGCGCGCGTGGGGTGCTTCTCGAGCAGCTCGTTGTAGTTGAGCGACGAGAGACCGCCCGGGTAGCCCGAGTGGCGGTAGGCACGCTTCTGGATGCCCTTGTTGCCGCTGAGCGCGACCTTGTCGGCGTTGACGACGATGACGAAGTCACCCATGTCGACGTGCTGCGCGAAGGTGGGCTTGTGCTTGCCGCGGAGGATGGCGGCGGCGTGCGTCGCGAGGCGGCCGAGCACGACGTCGGTGGCGTCGATGACGACCCACTCGCGCGTGACCTCGCCCTTGGGCGTGAATGTGCGCATGTGAATGCTGCTTTCGTTCGAATTGAGAGGTTCGTGGATCCCACTCGGTCGCGATGGTTGCGGCACGGCCGCGAACGTCGCTGTGGAGGGCTCAACTACGATGACGGCGCGCAGGAGCGCGCAGACAACTGAAGCAGTCTATGTGACCCGCGGGCACGAGGGCAAGCCCGCGTGTGGTTCGCGCACGCTCACCCCTCACCCGGCTCGGCTTCCACGAGCGTCAGATGGCGGCGGGCCCGGGTCTGTTCCGCCCGGACCGCGAAACGCTCGGCCTCGGGGTAGCCGATCTCCAGGAGGGTCAGTCCCCGGGCCGCGAGCACGGGGAACGCGTTCGAGCGTTCACTCGCGTGCAGCAGTTCGGCGACGCGTCCGAGCTCGAGCCGACCCGCGCCGGCCGCCGCGCACATCCCGACGAGCGAGCGCACCATCGAGTGGCAGAAGGCGTCCGCCCGGACGCGGGCCGTGAAGACGCCACGCTCGTCCCGCGTCCATGCGAACTCCTGCAGCGTGCGGATCGTCGTCGCGTGGGCACGCGGTTTGCAGAACCCCGCGAAATCGTGCAGGCCGACGAGGAGCGCGGCGGCCTCGTTCATCGCGTCGAGGTCGAGGCGCTGGCGCACCTGGGCGGTCCGATGGCGTTCGAGCGGGTTCGTGGGTGCGTCGAGATCGGCGAGCCGGTACTCGTAGCGTCGCCACAGGGCCGAGAACCTCGCGTCGAACCCCGGCGGGGCGAGTGCGACGTCCGTGACGACGACATCGGAATCGGCCCCGAGCACGCCCCCGAGGCGGCGGACGAGCGCGTTCGCCGCGTCCTCGCGGCCACCGCGGCGTGCCGTGCGCTCCCACGCCTCGGCGGGGAGGTCGAGGTGCGCGACCTGACCGAGCGCGTGCACCCCTGCGTCCGTTCGTCCGGCGACCGTGAGCAGCGGCCCGGCCGGAAGGTCGCGGTAGAGGATGCGCAGGGCCTCCTCGAGGACGCCCTGCACCGTCCGCAGCCGCGGCTGCGCCGCCCAGCCGCTGAACGCCGTGCCGTCGTAGGCGATGTCGACGCGGACCCGGACGGGCCCACCGTTCGCATCGGCGTCCCGCGCGGCCACCGTCTCACCTGGCATGACGCCATCCTCCCATCCGTGCCGCGCTGCGCGGCGGACGACGCGGGATGTTCCCCGGAAACCACCGACGGACGGCGCGCGCCGCCTCGGAACCGCACACACGACGGGGCCCACGGTGCGTGCGCACCGTGGGCCCCGCTCGACGTGCGGTTCCGACTACTTCGTGTCGTCCGACTCCGTGGCCTCGTCCTCCGCCTCAGCGGCGTTCGCCTCGGCGTCGTCCTCGACGGCCTCCTCGGACTCGGCCTCGGCGGCGTCGTCCGACTCGGGCGACTCCTCGACGACCTCGTCCTCGACGACCTCGGGCTCCTCGGCGGGCTCCTCGGCCGCGGGCTTCGCGGCCTTCGACTTCGGCGCGACGGGCTCGAGCACGAGCTCGATGACCGCCATGGGCGCGTTGTCGCCCTTGCGGTAACCGGTCTTCACGATGCGCGTGTAGCCACCGGGACGGTCCGCGACGAGCGGGGCGATCTCGGTGAACAGCTCGTGCACGACCGACTTGTCGGTGATCTGCTGCAGCACGCGACGACGCGCGTGGATGTCGCCGCGCTTCGCGAACGTGATGAAGCGCTCGGCGAGCGGCTGCACGCGCTTCGCCTTCGTCTCGGTCGTCTGGATGCGCTTGTGCTCGAAGAGCTGCGAGGCCAGGTTCGCGAGGATCTTGCGCTCGTGCGCCGGGCCGCCGCCGAGACGCGGTCCCTTGTTGGGCTTAGGCATTGGTGTTCTCTCTCAGATGCGTTTCGTGTTCCGGACGGGCCGGGACTTAGATGTACTCGCCGCTGTCGTCGCCGGCGCCGTAGAAGTGCGCGCCCTCGAAGCCGGGCACGCTGTCCTTCAGCGACAGGCCGAGCTCCACGAGCTTGTCGCGGACCTCGTCGACCGACTTCTGGCCGAAGTTGCGGATGTTCATGAGCTGCGTCTCGCTCAGCGCCACGAGCTCGGACACCGTGTTGATGCCCTCGCGCTTGAGGCAGTTGTACGAGCGGACCGACAGGTCGAGGTCCTCGATCGGCATCGAGAGCTCGTTCGAGAGGACGGCGTCGACGGGCGCGGGGCCGATGTCGATACCCTCCGACTCCTCGTTGAGCGCACGGGCGAGGCCGAACAGCTCGACGAGCGTGTGCCCGGCCGACGCGATCGCGTCGCGCGGCGTGATGGCGGGCTTCGTCTCGACGTCGACCACGAGGCGGTCGAAGTCGGTGCGCTCACCGGCACGCGTCGCCTCGACGCGGTACGTGACCTTGAGGACGGGCGAGTAGATCGAGTCGACGGGGACCTGGCCGGCCTCCGAGAACTCGTTGCGGTTCTGCGACGCCGAGACGTAACCACGACCGCGCTCGACGGTCAGCTCGAGCTCGAGCTTCGCGTCGTCGTTGAGCGTCGCGATGACGAGCTCGGGGTTGTGGATCTCGACGCCCGCCGGCGCCGAGATGTCGGCGGCGGTGACCTCGCCGGCGCCCGTCTTGCGGAGGTACGCCGTGATCGGCTCGTCGTGCTCCGACGAGACGACGAGCTGCTTGATGTTGAGGATGATCTCGGTGACATCCTCCTTCACGCCGGGCACGGTGCTGAACTCGTGCAGCACACCGTCGATGCGGATGCTGGTGACGGCGGCACCGGGGATGGAGCTGAGCAGGGTGCGGCGCAGCGAGTTACCGAGCGTGTAGCCGAAGCCGGGCTCGAGGGGCTCGATGACGAACCGCGAGCGGAACTCCGAGATGTTCTCTTCAGTCAGAGTGGGGCGCTGTGCGATGAGCACGATGTGTTCCTTTCGGCGAAGTGTCCGCTATATGACACTTCACGAGGGCGCCGGACCACGGGCGTGATCGGGCGGGGCGGAGGGCGAAACCGGGGAACCGCCGGCGGCTCCGTCGTGCGACGGAGCCCCGGCGTGGGCGCGACTGCCTAGACGCGGCGGCGCTTGGGCGGGCGGCAACCGTTGTGCGCCTGCGGCGTCACGTCGTTGATCGACCCGACCTCGAGGCCCGCGGCCTGCAGCGAGCGGATGGCGGTCTCACGGCCCGAACCGGGGCCCTTGACGAACACGTCGACCTTCTTCATGCCGTGCTCCTGCGCCTGGCGGGCGGCCGACTCGGCCGCGAGCTGCGCGGCGAACGGCGTCGACTTGCGCGAGCCCTTGAAGCCCACGCCGCCGGAGGAGGCCCAGCTGATGACCGCACCCTGCGGGTCGGTGATCGACACGATCGTGTTGTTGAACGTCGACTTGATGTGGGCCTGGCCCACGGCGATGTTCTTCTTGTCCTTGCGGCGCGGCTTGCGTGCCGCGGTCTTTGGGGTAGCCAATGTTCTCTCCTACGAAATCTTCTGCGCGACGATCCGTTGCCGGACGACTAGCGCGCCTTCTTCTTGCCGGCGACGGTGCGCTTCGGGCCCTTGCGGGTGCGCGCGTTCGTCTTGGTGCGCTGACCGTGCACGGGCAGGCCGCGGCGGTGGCGAAGACCCTCGTAGCTGCCGATCTCGACCTTGCGGCGGATGTCGGCTGCGACCTCACGGCGGAGGTCACCCTCGACCTTGAAGTTCTCCTCGATGTAATCGCGGAGCGCGACGAGCTGGTCGTCGCTGAGGTCCTTGACTCGGATGTCGCCCGAGATGTCGGTGTCGGCGAGTGCCTTGAGGGCGCTCGTGCGGCCGACGCCGTAGATGTAGGTGAGTGCGATCTCGACGCGCTTTTCGCGCGGGAGGTCGACGCCTGCGAGACGTGCCATGGGATTTCTCCTGTGGGTTGTGAGGTGTGGAGCAGCGGCTGGGCCCCGGCCTCATCCCGGGGGTGTCGCCGTGGTCCTCGCGGACCGTGGTTCTCGTCGCTGCGGTTGCTGTATTGAGTTGTCACCGGGTGCGCCCCGAGGGGCGCCCGCGGCGTCCTAGCCCTGGCGCTGCTTGTGGCGAGGGTTGGACTTGCAGATGACCATGACGCGACCGTGGCGACGGATCACCTTGCAGTGGTCACAGATCTTCTTGACGCTGGGCTTGACCTTCATGGGTCGTCCTTTACTGTTCGCTGGCCTCGTACCGCGCCCTTCCAGGCGCGGTCGTTCCTTACAGCGGTGGTTACTTGTAGCGGTAGACGATGCGTCCACGCGTCAAGTCGTACGGGCTGAGCTCGACGATCACGCGGTCCTGGGGGAGGATGCGGATGTAGTGCTGCCGCATCTTGCCGGAAATGGTGGCAAGGACCTTGTGCCCGTTGGTGAGTTCGACTCGGAACATCGCGTTGGGCAATGCTTCGACGACCGAACCCTCGATCTCGATAACGCCGTCTTTCTTGGCCATAGACTCACTGTCACTCGCTGCGGAACCACACGCTGGTCGTGCGGATGAGAAGGTGTCGTTCGCGCGCACGGAAGGCGCGGCGATGACACACCGACGGTCAAGTCTAGGCGAGCTCCCGCGCTTTGGCAAGACGCCCCACGCGCGCCCGCCCCGCTCTCACCCACCTCACTCCAAGCTCCGCCTCTGCCGCTGCCCTTGCCTCTGCCTCTACCTCTGCCCCGCGCTGCGCGCCCCCACGCAAAAAGCCGGGTTGTTGCTACCGGGCCCCGGGCCCGGTAGCAACAACCCGGCTTTTTCGGGCCGGGGCGGGGTCAGCGCGGGCGGACCGGCGTGATGCCGTGCGGTGCGAGACCCGCCGCCCCGCCGTCGGCCGCCGTCGACACCCAGATGCCGTCGGCGTGCACGAGCACCGTGTGCTCCCAGTGCGCCCCGAGCGAACCGTCGCGCGTGCGCACCGTCCAGCCGTCGTCGTCCTCCGTGACGTCGGGCGATCCCGCCGTGAGCATCGGCTCGACACACACCGCAAGCCCCGGCTTGATGACCGGGCCGCGTCCGCGCACGGCGAAGTTGTAGAGCGTCGGGTCCTCGTGCATGTTCCGGCCGATGCCGTGCCCCGTGTAGTCCTCGAGGATGCCGAAGTCGCCCTGTTCCTCGACCTCGGCCTCGATGTCCGCGCCGACCTCGCCGAGGTGGCGGCGCCGCGCGAGTGACGCGACGCCCGCCCACATCGCGGCGCGGCACGCGTCGCTCACACGACGCCCGGCGGCGATCGCGGCGGGGTCGGCATCGCCGGGCACGACGAAGGTGCGCGCCGAGTCCCCGTTCCAGCCGTCGAGCTGCGCGCCGGCGTCGATCGAGACGAGCTGCCCCGCACGCAGGGGTGTCGCCGACGGAATGCCGTGCACGACCGCATCGTCGACCGACGCGCACACGGTGTGGCGGTAGCCGGGAACGAGCGCGAAGTTCGACTCGCCCCCCGCGTCCTCGATCGTGCGTCGCGCGACGGCGTCGAGCTCGAGCGTCGTCACGCCCGGCGCGATGGCTTCCTCGACGGCGTCGAGCGCGGCGCACGTCAGCGCGCCCGCGGGCAGCATCGCGACGAGTTCGGTGGGGGTCTTGTAGATCGATCGACGCATCCGGCGATGCTACCGCCGCGCGAGGCCCACCCCGGCCCCGCCCGGGGCAGTCGGCCAGGGCGATCGGTCAGGACAGTCGCTCGGCGCGGTCGGTCAGGACGGCAGGAAGATGCGGACGATCTGCTCGACGAAGCTCTGCACCCACATCGCGACACGTGCCCCGATGTCCGGCACGTGCCGACCGATCTCGACGAGTGCGGGAGCGCCGAGCGCCATGACGAGCACGATGCCGACCACGGCGACCGAGGCGCACCAGATGGTGATGGCCAGTCGGGGGCAGATGCAGGTCATACCCCCATCATGCCGCCCCCGGTCCACGCACACCACTCGAATTTGGAGGGTCTCCCCAAACCCCGCGTCGCACGGCCCACCGTCGACGGCGCATACGTCCTGCGCAATCGGACACGAACGCGCGCCGACGCTCACGACCAGGCGACGACGAGACGAGCGGCCTGCTGGGGGACGCTCACGTCGATCCCGGTGAGCTCACGGAACCGACGGAGGCGGTTCATGAGCGTATTGCGATGACAGAATGCCGCGGCGGCCGCCGCGTGCACGCTCCCCGACCGGAGGTAACCGCAGACGGCTTCCACGAGCCGGTCCCGCTCGGCGTCCGTGCACACCGCGAGGGCCTGGGCGACGTCGGCGTCGAGTCGCTGCCCGGACGCGGACAGACGGACCCGCGCGAGTCGCGCCCACGCGTCGGCCATCGATATCGCGCCCTCGCCCGCGACGACGACGTCGAGCAGTTCCCGGCACGTGCGCGCGGCCGGCGCCACGTCCGCGAGCCCGGCGACGTGCTCGGCGAACGCGCACGCGACCCCGCGCACGCGCCGGACGATCTCCGACGCCGCGGCCCCCTCCCGCCCGTCGCGCCGCCAGAACGCGACCGTCGCCTCGCCCATCGCGTGCGTGAACACGGTCGCACCGCGCAGCTCACCCTGGACGATCGCGGCCCGCAGTTCGTCGACGTGCTCGTCGTCCGCGACCGCCACCTGGAAGTCGTCGTCGCACCTAACACCGAGCGCGGCCGCGACCTCCGCGAGCGCCTCGGGCGAACGCCCCGCGGCACCGAAGAGCGTCGCGATCCGGGCGCGGCGGACGGCATCCGCCTCCTGCGTCATGCGTGCGCGCTCGGCGATGTAGGCGTGGTGTGTGCGCGCCGCGTACTCCTCGACGGCACCCCAGATCTGTTCGGTGCGCGCGACGAGCAGGACGGCGTCGTCCCGCGTGGCGATCGACACGACGTGGTTCCACAGCACCGTGAAGTCGATCCGGATCGCGTGCAGAAGCATCTCGACCGGCGTGCCGAGGCGAGCGCGGGACACGCCCACGTGGGCCGCGATCTCGAGCAGCTCCTCCTTCGCGCCCGCCCGGTCGACGCGCGGGTCCATGGAGCGCAGCACGCTCCGGAAGCTCGCGGTCGCGCTCCCCCGCAGTTCGCTCACCGTGAGCACCTCGTCGCGGTACCAGTCGAGGCGACGGACCCGGTGCTCGAAGTCGCGCGCGAGCTCCTCGACGTCGATCGCGTCGAGCAGTTCGCCCCAGCGTTCGGCGCCGGGACGCCCGACTCCGGACCGTTCGGGGCCGTCCCCGACGTGTTCGCCGTCCAGGATGTGCATGTGCACATTCTTGCGCACGTGTCCCGCGTCGATCCGAACGTCGCCGCGGCGCCGCGGATTGCGAGACTGGCCGCCATCCGAAAGCCCGACACCCGAGAACTCCAGTGGAGGACGCCATGTCGCACCAGGGAAACATCGAGGCGGGCGCGGTCAAGACGCTCACGAAGAAAGACGCGGACAAGGTCGCCATCGGCGCCCTCGTCGGTACCGCAATGGAGTGGTACGACTTCTTCCTCTTCTCCGCCGCCGCCGCGCTCGTGTTCAACATCCAGTACTTCGACACCAACGACCGGACGGCCGCCGCCATGGCCTCGTTCGCGACGTTCGGGGTCGGTCTCGTCGCCCGCCCGATCGGCGGCATGATCTTCGGCACGATGGGCGATCGCATCGGTCGCCGGAAGACGCTCATGATCACGATCATCGGGATCGGTGTCGTCACGGGCCTCATCGGCCTGCTGCCGAACTATGCCGCGATCGGCATCGCCGCGCCGATCCTGCTCGTGCTCCTGCGCGTCGTGCAGGGACTGTTCGTCGGCGGCGAGTGGTCGGGGGCGATGACGATCGTCGTCGAGAACGCCCCGCTCGAGAACCGGGCACGCTATGCGGCCCTCCCGCAGATCGGCTCGCCGATCGGCACGATCCTGTCGTCGGGCGGTTTCTTCCTCATGACGCTGTGGCTCTCGCAGGAGAACTTCGACGCGTGGGGCTGGCGCATCCCGTTCCTCATCGCGTTCCCGCTGCTGTTCGTCGCGGTCTACATCCGGCGCCGGCTCGAGGAGTCGCCCGTGTTCGCCGAGCTCGAGGAGTCGGGCGAGCTCGTGAAGGCGCCCGTCATCACGGTGCTGCGCGAGAACTGGTTGCAGATCATCGTCGGCATGGCGGCCGCGTTCCTCGGGGTCGGCGGGTTCTACCTCGTCACGACCTTCATCGTGTTCTACGGGAAGTCGGTGCTCGGCTACGACGCCGGCGTGCTGCTGCTCGGCGGCATCGTCGCGGCGATCGTCGAGATCCCCGTGCTCATCATCGGCGGTCGTCTCGCCGAGCGCTTCGGCGCGAGCAAGGTGATCCTCTGGGGCGGCGTCGCGTCCGCGATCGTCGCGTGGCCCGCGTTCCTGCTCGTGTCGAGCGGCGTGAACGTGCTCGTCGTGATCGGCATGACGGTCGCGGTCGCCGCGCTCTCGTTCCCCTACGCCGCCTCCGGCACGGCGCTCACGAGCCTGTTCCCCGCCAAGACGCGCTTCACGGGGGTCGGGTTCGCGCAGAACTTCGCGGGCATGCTCTCGGGGTTCGTGCCGCTCCTCGCGACCGGTGTGACGGCGGCCGCGAACGACGCCTGGTGGCCCGCGGCCCTCATCCTCGTCGTGACCTCGCTGCTCACGGCCGTCGCGGGCATCTTCATCCCGCGACTCAGCGTCCCGCTCCCGGGCTTCAAGCACTGACGGGCCACGTGCCGGAAGGGATCCGATCGAGATGACCAGTGCAGGACACCGCATCGTCGAACAGCTCGCCGCCTGTGGCGTCGAGCGTGCCTACCTCGTGCCGGGCGAGAGCTTCCTCGACGTCCTCGACGGGCTCGTCGACTCACCCGTGCGCGCGGTCGTGTGCCGTCAGGAGGGCGGCGCCGGCTTCATGGCGCTCGCCGAGGGACGGCTGACGGGGATCCCCGGCGTGGCGATGGTCACGCGCGGCCCCGGCGCCGCGAACGCCATGATCGCGGTGCACACGGCCCATCAGGACGCGACGCCGCTCGTGCTGTTCGTCGGCCTCGTCCCCGTCGCCGACCGCGACCGCTTCGCGTTCCAGGAGTTCTCCCTCGAGGGGTGGTTCGGGACGACCGCGAAGCGCGTGTTCACGCTCGACGATCCTCGCCGGGCGGCGGAGACGGTTCGCGAGGCGTTCCGGATCGCGGGTTCGGGACGCCCGGGCCCCGTCGTCGTCGGCCTGCCGGAGGACGTCCTCCGGGAGGACTCGACGGCCCCGGCGACGGCGCCCGCGGTCGAGCTCGCGGAGTCGCTCACGCTGCCGGCATCCTTCGCGCATCGCCTCGCGGCGGCCGAGCGACCGTTGCTCGTCGCGGGCGGTGACGGCTGGTCCGGTGACACTGGTGCGCGCCTCGCGGCCTGGGCCGAGGCCGTCGACGTCGCGATCGTCGGGCAGTGGCGCGGCGACGACGCGGTCCCGAACGACGCACCGGCGTACGGCGGGTGGCTCGGCTACGGTCGCGATCCGCGCGTCGCGGCGCGCCTCGCCGATGCGGACCTGCACGTGTACGTGGGGTGCGTGCGCGACGACGTCGACAGCGAGGGCTACACGGCGGGTCTCGACGTGCCCACCGTCCTCGTCCTCGACGACGCCGAAGCGCTCGGGCACGCGGGGCGGCTCGACGCGCACGTGCGCGCGACGCCCGCGGCGTTCGTCGCCGCACTCCCGGCAGCGGACACCGTGCGCGGCACGCGGGGCCCCGCCTGGCGGCACGCGCTCCGCGCGGACGCGAGCGACTGGGCGACGCCGCGCCCCGACGGTGGCACGGGCGTCGACCTCGGCATCGCGTTCGCGCACCTGCGCGACGGGCTCCCCGCCGACGCGGTCCTCACGTACGGTGCCGGCAACGCGACCCTGTGGGGCCACCGGTACCTGCCGCACACCCACCCGAACTCGCTCGTCGCGCCCCGCAACGGCGCGATGGGACTCGGGGTCCCCGCCGCGGTCGCCGCGGCGCTCGTGTTCCCCGACCGGCTCGCGGTCGCGGTGTGCGGGGACGGCGACTTCCTCATGAACGGGCAGGAGCTCGCGACGGCCGTCGCCGCCGGCGTCGCGCCGCTCGTCATCGTCGTCGACAACGGCCACTACGGGACGATCGTGCAGCACCAGCGCGCCCACTACCCGGGTCGCCCCTCGGGCACCTCGATGACGAACCCCGACTTCGGTGCGTGGATGCGGTCCTTCGGCGGACACGGTGAACGGCTCGAGTCGGCGGACGACGTGCCCGCCGCGCTCGAACGGGCACTCGCCGCTCCGGGCCCGCGCCTCCTGCACCTCGTCACCGACCCGAACGTGTCGGGCCCCGAGGGGCTGCACGCCCCCGACCGAGGCGACGCCGACCCCGACGAACAGGAGTGACCGTGCGCATCGACCGCATCCTCGGCGCCGCCGAGATCATCACCCTCGACCCCGACCGGCCGACGGCGACACGCATCGGCATCCTCGACGGGCGCATCGTCGGCTTCGACGAGGAGCTCGACGGGCTCGACGCGGGCGTCGTGGAGGAGCTCGGCGACGCCGTCCTCGTGCCCGGCTTCATCGACGCGCACACGCACACGACGTGGTGGGGCCTCGGGCTCGACGCCGTCGACCTGTCGCGCGCCCGCGGGCTCGACGAGCTCTATGCGCTGCTGCGCGACGAGGCCACGCGCCTCGCCGAGCGGCCGGGCCATTGGATCCACGGTACGGGCTTCAACCAGAAGCACCACGGGGGCGAGCACCCGGACATCCGCGTGCTCGACGAGATCGCGCCCGACCGGCCGATGTACCTGCGCAACACCTCGGGGCACCAGGCGATCACGAACTCGGCCGCCCTGCGCCTCGCGGGCGCACTCGACGCCACGTACACCGACCCCGAGGGCGGCGAGATCAAGCGCGACGCGGCCGGATACCCGACGGGCGTGCTCGACGAGGAGGCGCAGGGCGTCATCCAGCACCTGCTGCTCCCCTACTCGATCGAACGCATCGTCGACGCCCTCGACACCGCGACGGCACGCTACGCGTCCTACGGCATCACGGGCTTCACGGAGGCCGGCGTCGGCGGTGGTTGGATCGGCCACTCCCCCATCGAGATCGCCGCGTACCAGCGTGCCGTCCGCGAGGGACGCCTGCACGCGCGCGGCCAGCTCATGCCGGTCCTCGACGTACTCCATCCCGTCGAGGGTCACGCCGACGACGCGCACGGACGCGGCGGCGGCCTCGGACTCGACCTCGGCATCGGGCCCGGTTTCGGTGACGACCGGCTCTCGATCGGGCCCGTCAAGGTGTTCCTCGACGGCTCGCTGCTCGGCGCCACGGCCGCCGCGACCGAGGACTTCTGCGGCACACCGCACAATCACGGTTACCTGCTCTCGAGCGCCGACGACTTCCGCGAGCGCGTGGACGCCGCGTATCGCGCGGGCTGGTCGGTCGCGGTGCACGCGATCGGCGACGCCGCGGTCGACCTCGCGATCGAGCTCATCACCGACTGCACGGCGCGCTATGGGCGCAACGCCCTGCCGAACCGCATCGAGCACTGCGGCATGGCCCGGCCCGAGCACCTGCCGCTGCTCGCGGCCGCCGGGATCGCCGTGACGCCGCAGGCGTCGTTCACGGGGCCGCTCGGGCGACAGTTCATGGAGCGGGTCGGTCCCGAGCGGACGGCGTGGCTGTACCGCGCACGCTCGTTCCTCGACGCGGGCGTCGTCGTCGCGGGTTCGAGCGACGTGCCCGTGGCGGATCCCGTCGTCCTGCGCGCGCTGCAGGCGCTCGTCGATCGGCGCACCGACGAGGGCGAGGTGTTCGGCGCCGACGCCGAGTGCCTGAGCCCCCTCGACGCGCTGCGAACCTACACGGTCGGTTCGGCCACCGCGACGGGAACGCTCGCCGAACGGGGCACGCTCACGCCCGGCAAGCTCGCCGACCTCGTCGTGCTCGACGGGTCCCCGCTCACGGCCCCGCGCATCGACGAGCTCACCGTGCTCGCGACGATGGTCGGCGGCACCTACACCCACGACGTGCGCGACGGCGGTCGCGCGGACGGAGCAGCACGACCATGACCGACGACCAGGACTTCCTCGACGACTTCCGCTCGATGAGCTCGATCGGCTCGACCCCGGGCGGCGGCGTCGACCGGCAGGCGGCGACCGACACGGACGGCCGCACCCGCAACTGGTTCCGCGGCCTCGTCGAGGCGCACGGCTTCGAGGTGCACTACGACGAGATCGGCAACCAGATCTGCCTCATGGAGTTCGTACCGGGCGCGCCGTACGTGTTCGTCGGCTCACACCTCGACTCGCAGCCGCTCGGCGGACGCTTCGACGGCGCGTTCGGCGTCCTCGCGGCGGCCCACGCGATCACGCGCCTCCGCGAGCGCGCCGACGCCGGATCGTTCGCGCCGACCGTGAATCTCGCGGTCGTGAACTGGTTCAACGAGGAGGGCTGCCGCTTCAAGCCGTCGATGATGGGCTCGTCGGTCTTCACGGGCAAGCTCGCGCTCGACGACGCGCTCGCGACGACCGATCCGGCGGGCACGAGCGTCGGGGACGCGCTCGCGGCGATCGGCACGATCGGCACGTTCGAGCGGCCCGAGCTCGTCGGCTACGTCGAGATCCACATCGAGCAGGGCCGTTCGCTCGAGGACGACGGGCTCACGATCGGGCTCGTGCAGTCGACGTGGGGCGCCGACAAGCATCAGCTCGTCGTGCACGGCGAGCAGGCCCACACGGGAGCGACGGTCATCGCCGACCGGCGGGACGCGCTCCTCGGTGCGGCGCTCGTCGTCGCGGCCGCACGGGAGATCGCCGACGAGTTCTCCACCGACGACGCGATGGTGATCACCTCGTGCGGCGAGTTCACGGTGACACCGAACTCGCCCGTCGTCGTCGCCCGCCGCGTCGACCTGCTCGTCGACGTGCGCTGCCCGGACGCCGCGGTGCTCGCCCGGGCGGACGCCGAGCTGCGGCGACGCATCGCCGACATCGAGGCGCGCGCGAACGTCTCGATCGAGTTCGTGCCGGGACACGACTGGCCCGCGAAGGCGTACGACGAGGCGGGCATCCGGCTCGCTGCCGAGGTCGCCGAATCGCTCGAGCTGCCCTACGGCGAGGTGCGCACGCTCGCGGGACACGACTCGACGAACCTCAAGGACGTCGTCCCGACGATCATGCTCTTCGTCCCGAGCGTCGAGGGCATCAGTCACAACGAGCGCGAGTACACGTCCGACGACGACCTGCTCGCGGGCGTCGCGATGCTCACGGGTGTCCTCGAACGCGTCGCGATCGAGGGCATCACGCCCGCCTGACCGCCGGGTGCCCACGCACCCGCGAATCACTTCCCCCCGGAAGACGACGGAGGCGGGACCCGGATCGGATCCGGGTCCCGCCTCCGTCGATGTGTCCGCCGCCGTCGCTCGGACGCGACGCCGGCTAGCGGAACAGTCGGCGCCAGACGTTCGTGTCGGCGAGGTCGACGAGTTCCGTCCCGCGGCCCGAGAGGACTGTGCGCAGGGCGAAGAGCGCGAAGCCCTTCATCTGTGCGGCCGTGATGGTCGGCGGCATCGAGAGCTCCTCGCGCGCCACGACGACCTCGACGAGCGCGGGGCCCGGCTCGTCGAACGCCTTCGTGAGCGCCTCACGCAGATCGGCACCCTTCTCGACGCGGTAGCCGCGCAGCCCGACGGCCTCGGCGACCTTCGAGAAGTTCGGGTTGTCGAGTCCCGTCCCGAAGTCGACGATGCCCGCCGCCTTCATCTCGAGCTCGACGAAGTTGAGCGACGAGTTGTTGAACACGACGATCTTCACGGGCAGATCGTTCTGCTTGATCGTGAGCAGCTCGCCCATGAGCATCGCGAGTCCGCCGTCGCCCGCGAGCGCGATGACCTGGCGCTTCCGGTCGACGCCCTGCGCGCCGAGCGCCTGCGGCAGCGCGTTCGCCATCGAGCCGTGCACGAACGACCCGAGGAGTCGGCGGCGGCCGTTCATGTGCAGGTAGCGCGCGGCCCACACGACGGGCGTGCCCACGTCGGCCGTGAACACGGCGTCGTCGGCAGCGATCTCGTCGACGAGACGTGCGACGTACTGCGGGTGGATGGGCGCCTTGCCGTCGTCGTCCGCGAGCTCGTCGAGGTCCTTTCGGGCCGTCTTGTAGTGCTTCACCGAATCGGCGAGGTGCGCGTCGGAGCGGCCGTCCTTCAGGAGCGGGAGGAGCGCGGTCGCGGTCGAGGTCACGTCGCCGACGAGCCCCACGTCGATCGGGGTGCGCCGCCCGAGCTGCTCGCCGCGCAGATCCACCTGCACGATCTTGGCCTTCGACGGGTAGAACTGTCGGTACGGGAAGTCGGTGCCGAGCATGAGGAGCGCATCGCACTTCTCCATTGCCCGGTAGCCGGACGTGAAGCCGAGCAGCCCCGTCATGCCGACGTCGTACGGGTTGTCGTACTCGATGTGCTCCTTGCCGCGCAGCGCGTGCACGATCGGTGCCTGAAGCCGCTCGGCGAGCGCGAGCACCTCGGCGTGGGCACCCGCGACACCGGCGCCGGCGAGGATCGTGACGTTCTTCGCGTCGTTGAGCACGTCGGCCGCCGCCTGCAGCTCCGCCGCGACGGGCGTCACGGTCGAGGACGTGGCGCGGATCGGCGCGGTCGGGCGGCGCTCGGGCTCGTCGGCGAAGAAGACGTCGCCGGGGACGACGATGACGGCGACACCGCGACGCTCGACCGCCGTGCGCATCGCCGTCTCGAGCACCCACGGCATCTGCGACGGATCGCCCACGAATTCGCAGTACACGCTGCACTCGCGGAACAGGTCCTGCGGCTTCGTCTCCTGGAAGTAGGCGCTGCCGATCTCGCTCGACGGGATGTGCGCGGCGATCGCGAGCACCGGCACGCGGTTGCGCTGGGCGTCGTAGAGGCCGTTGATGAAGTGCAGGTTGCCGGGCCCGCACGAGCCCGCGACCACGGCGATGTCGCCCGTGATCTCCGCCTCGGCGCCCGCGGCGAACGCGGCGCCCTCCTCGTGGCGGACGTGCATCCACTCGATGTCGCGCTCCTGGCGCAGCACATCGGTGAACGCGTTGAGGGAGTCGCCGGGCAGTCCCCAGACGCGCTTCACCCCTGCCCGTTTGATCGTCTCGACGATGTATTCAGCGATGTTCGACATGCCGTTTCAGCCTCCGTGTCCGTCATGGTCGATCCTGCTCGGCGCACCGTGGGGCACCGAAGCGTGTGGTCCCGGGTCGCGCACCGAGGACGAGGGCCGCGGAACTGGCGCAGTCGGCTCCTCGGTCACGCGACTACACTACTCCCGTCTCCTCGACGGGGCCCCGTGTCCGCGCGGCGTCCGAGGCGGGATCCCGGCGCGGCGAGGACGGCGAGCAGGAACGACGAACGGAGGTCGCCATGATTCCGGACACGTGGATCGAACACCGCCGCGAGGACGGTGAGCGGCTCGGGTGGATCGAGATCGTCGGCGACGCGTGCGTGCCGATCGATGCGCTGGGGCGGCCGCTCCCCGCGACGACGGACTGGCTCGACGCCGAGGCGGCGCTCGAGGAACGGGGCATCGGCTTCCTCGCGGATCGCTACGCCTGGCACCGCGACGGCGGGGCCGCGGTCGCCGTCCGCATCACGCAGCTCGACGGCGAACACGTGTTCGTGAAGTACGACGACTTCGGTGACGTGACGGCCTCCGCGGCCGTGTACGAGCTGCCGTTCCCGGCCCCGGACGAACTCCGCCCCTGGACGGGCGACACGCAGGACGCGATCGATTCGCTCTCCGGCGAGAACGCCCAGCGAGCGGCGAGAGGATGAGCGACGTGGACATCGAAGCGATCACCGGGGACATCACACGCGTACGCGTCGACGCGATCGTCAACGCGGCGAACCGGCTGCTGCTCGGCGGTGGCGGCGTCGACGGGGCGATCCACGCGGCGGCCGGGCCCGCGCTGCTCGAGGCGTGCCGCGAACTGCGTCGGACGACGTACCCGCAGGGACTTCCCGTGGGCGAGGCGGCGGCGACGGCAGCCGGTGCGCTCCCCGCGACGTGGGTCATCCACACGGTGGGCCCGAACCGCAATGTCGGCGAGACGGAGCGCGAGCTGCTCGCGGCCTGCTTCACGTCGAGTCTGCGGCTCGCGGCCGAGCTCGGGGCGCGCAGCGTCGCGTTCCCGGCGATCGGGGCGGGGGCGTTCGGCTGGCAGATGGTGACGGTCGCCGAGCTCGCGACCGAGGCGGTGCGATCGGCCGAGGCGGCGGGCGTCGAGCGCGTCACGTTCGTCCTGACCGACGATCGGGCGACCCAGCTCTTCCGCCTCGCACTCACGCCCGCACGATCGCGCGGGCGACTCGTCCGCTGATCCGCAGATCCGCCGCTCCGCTGATCGCTCGAGCGACACGAGCTCACGGCGGGCGCACTGCCGGTCGGTTCGCCGGACGCTGTGCGATCGTGTCACCGGACGCCGTCGTTCGACCCGTCCACGAGCGGGCGCGACGCGCCCCGAGCGAGGAGAGCGCGTTGAGCAAGTTCATGCTGATCATGCGGGCGACCGACGAGGCGACCGAGGCCTCGAAGCAGGTGCCCTTCGAAGAGATCATCAACGCGATGGGTGCCTACAACGAGGCACTCATGGCGGCGGGGGTCATGGTCGACGGCGGCGGCCTGTCGGACGCCGCGCAGGGTCGCGTCGTGGCGTTCGGCGAGGGTGAGCCGACCGTGACCGAGGGGCCGTATGCCGGGACGGAGTCGCTCTTCAGCGGCTACTGGATGCTCGACGTGCCGACGATCGACGAGGCGGTGGCGTGGGCGGCGAAGGCGCCGCTCGGGCCGGGCTCGAAGCTCGAGATCCGCCGCCTGACCGACGAGACCGACTTCGCGGACTTCGCCGACAACGAGTTCATCGAGAAGGAGGTGGGCTGGCGTGAGGAGCAGGACGCGCGCCGAGCCGAGTCCTGAGCACAGCCTCCGACGCCCCCACACCCACTCACTCGACCGCGCCCGCGCGCGCCCGCGAACAAACCGCGAACAAAAGAGCCGAGAAAAAGCCGGGTTGTTGCTACCGGGCCGCGGGCCCGGTAGCAACAACCCGGCTTTTCGTGAGCAGCGCGGGCGCGGCGCAGCGCAGCGCAGCGCGGGTCAGCGCGGGTCAGCGCAGCGCGGCGGGGTCAGCGCAGCGCGGCGGGGTCAGCGCAGCGCGGCGGGGTCAGCGCTTCGGGGCGCGCACGAGCTTCTTGTTCGCGAACTCGTCGACCCCGTAGCGGCCGAGCTCGCGACCGATGCCCGACATCTTCACGCCGCCGAACGGCACGTCCGGCTCCGTCCCGCCGGGCGCGTTGATGTAGACCATGCCCGCGTCGAGCCGATCGGCGACCTCGTTCGCGAGCGCCCAGTCGGTCGTGTAGACCGAGGAGCCGAGCCCGTACGGGGTGTCGTTCGCGAGCTCGACCGCGGCATCGACGTCGCGCACGCGATACACCGTCGCGACGGGGCCGAACGCCTCCTCGCGGTAGAGCCGCATGTCGGGCGTCACGCCCGTCACGAGCGTCGGCGACATCCAGGCGCCGTCCCGATCGAGTCGCGCACCGCCGACGCGGATGTCGGCACCCTTCGCGCGCGCGTCGTCGACGAGCTCGAGGACGCGATCGAGCGCCGCCTCGGACGACAGCGGCCCGAAGCGTGTCGCCGCATCCGACGGATCCCCCGGCTCCATCGCGGCGAGCCGCGTCTCGAGCCCGGCGACGAAGTCGTCGTACAACCCGTCGACGACGATCATGCGCTTCGGGGAGTTGCACGCCTGCCCGGCGTTCGACATGCGCGCCGACGCGGCCGTGCGGACGAGGCCGTCGAGGTCGTCCGTGTCGAGCACGATGAACGGGTCGTTCCCGCCGAGTTCGAGCACGAACCGCTTGAGGTGGCGCCCGGCGATCTCCGCCACCGCGGCACCGGCGCGCTCCGAGCCCGTGAGGGAGACCCCCTGGAGCCGGGCGTCGGCGATGAGCCGCGCCACCTGCTCCTCGGACGCGAAGACGTTGATGTACGCGTCACGCGGGAGGCCCGCCTCGTGGAAGATCTCCTCCATGACCGACGCCGATTCGGGGCAGCTCGGCGCATGCTTGAGGAGGATCGTGTTGCCGAGCAACAGGTTCGGCGCCGCGAAGCGCGCGACCTGGTAGTACGGGTAGTTCCAGGGCATGATGCCGAGCACGACGCCGATCGGTGCCCGCCGGACGACCGCACTGCCCCCGGTCGCGACCGTCAACTCCTCGTCGGCGAGGAAGCCGGGGCCCTGCTCGGCGTAGTACGCATAGATCGCGCCCGAGATGCCGACCTCACCGAGCCCCTGCTTCACCGGCTTGCCCATCTCGCGCGTGATGATCGCGGCGAGCTCGTCCGCGCGTTCGGCATAGATCTCCGCCACCCGGGCGAGCACCGCCGCGCGCTGCGCGACGGGCGTCTCGCGCCACGACGGGAACGCGGCGTGCGCACGCGCGAGGGCGTCGCCGACCGCCGCATCGGACGCCGTCTCGTACGTTCGCTCGACGATGCCGGTTGCCGGATTCACGATCTGGAAGGAACTCATGGCGCGAGGCTATCGGCGGCGGCATGGTCCCCGGTGGGAGCGAATCGCTCGCGCCCTGCCGCCGCCTCGAGCTGAACCGGTGGGGGCGGTTCGACGCGATGACAGAGTGCGCTAGCAGATGCACGCCGAAACGTCCACGGGCCCCCCTGCCCACGGCTCCCCATCGACTCCACCGATCCCCCGTCTCGCCCGCAACGACGGGCGAGACGCCGGGTCGGTCGGGAGCCCGAGCCGCGGGCTCGCAGAGACCGTCGACCTGCGTCCCAGAAACGGCCGGAGGGGCGCGCCTAGCGTCTTCGATCATGTCACCGCGGAATCCCGAAACCAACGCCGAGATGCGAGAGCGCTCACGCGCGAAACTCGTGGAGGCCGCGGACGATCTGTTCTCCGAACGCGGCTACGACGCGACCTCGCTCAGCGCGATCACCGCGGAGGCGGGCCTCAGCCACGGCCTCGCGCGCTACTACTTCGACGCCAAGGCGGACGTGCTCGCCGAGGTGATCGGTCCGCGCCTCGATGCATCGCTCGACGTCATCGACGGGGCGCCGGGCGACCCGGACGTCGCGCTCGCGACGATCATCGACGTGACGCTCGAGGCCGCGGAGTCCGCCCCCGCGCCACAGGCGCTCGTCCTGGCCTCGATGCTGCAACCCGGCCCGCACGACGTGTTCGCCGAGTTCGAGCAGCAACACGAATCTCGGCTGCGCGCAGCGGAGGACCGCCTGCGGAGCATCTTCGCGGCCCGCGGCGCGAGCGACCCGGTCGCCGAGGAGATCCTGTTCCGGAGCACGCTCGAGGGCATCGTCTTCAAGATCTGCGTGTACCCGGAGACGTTCCCGGTCGCCGCCGCCAGGCGCCGGCTGCACGAGCGGTACGGCCTGCCCGATCCGGAACCGTGGCCCGGCGAGACCCCCGACGCGCAGACGCCCACGCCACGCCTGCGGGCGACGCCCAGGCACCAGCCCTGACGCACGACCCGGGCGCGCTTGCCGCCGCGGGAGGCGGATTGCTAGCCTCCAGGTGCGGGCGGACGCGAACGCCATGGCGAGCGAGGGCGTCGGGGCCCGTGCGGAGAGGAGCCGGACGTGGCACGACCCCTCGAGGGACTCCTCGTGGCCGACTTCTCGCGTGTGCTCGCGGGGCCGCTCATCACGATGACCCTCGCCGATCTGGGCGCCCGCGTCATCAAGGTCGAACGCCCCGGGACGGGCGACGACACCCGCAGCTGGGGGCCGCCGTACGCGACGTCCGGCCAGGCGACGTACTTCGAGTCGGTGAATCGGAACAAGGAGTCGGTGACGCTCGATCTGCGCGACGCCGAGGACAACCGCCTCGCGCTCGAGCTCGCGACGCGCGCCGACGTCGTCGTCGAGAACTTCATCACGGGCGGGCTGGACCGCCTCGGTCTCGGCTACGAAGCGGTGCGGGCCGTCAATCCGGACGTCGTGTTCGTCTCGGTCACGGGGTTCGGGAGCGCGGGCGGCGCGGCCCTCCCCGGCTACGACTTCATCGTGCAGGCGATCGGCGGGCTCATGCACATCACCGGCGAGGACGACGGGCGGCCGATGAAGGCCGGGGTCGCGCTCGTCGACGTCCTGACGGCGAAGGACGGCACGATCGGCACGCTCGCGGCGCTCACGCGGCGTGACCGCACGGGTGAGGGTGCACACGTCGAGGTCAATCTGCTCTCGAGCCTGCAGGGCGCGCTCGCGAACCAGATCCAGGCGGTCGTCGGCGCGGGCGCGGAACCGCGCCGGCTCGGCAACGACCACCCGTCGATCGTGCCGTACCAGACCCTCGCGTGCCGCGACGCCGAGATCGCGGTCGCAATCGGCAACGACGGGCAGTTCCGCTCGCTCGTCACGCTCCTCGGTGCGCCGGAACTCGCCGACGATCCCCGCTTCGCGACGAACCCGCAGCGCGTCGCGCACCGCGAGGAGGTGCGCGAGGCGCTCGAATCGCGTCTCGCCGACGGCGACGCCGCCGAGTGGGCGGAGCGGATCCGCGCGAGCGGCTGCCCCGTGGGCGTCGTCGGTTCGATCGCCGACGGACTCGACTACGCCGAGCGGCTCGGCCTCGACCCCGTGCTCGAACTCCACGGTCCCGACGGCGCACCCCGCGGCCACGGGGTCCGCCATCCCGTCTCGTACACGCCGTCCTTCGAGCCGCGGACGCAGGCTCCCCCGCTGCTCGGTGAGCACGACGCCGAGGTGCGCTCGTGGCTCGCCTCGAGCGTCGACGCGGAGGCGCCGGAGGAGTATCCGCCGGTCTGATCGCTCGATCGACCCGCCGAACACTCCACCCGATTCCGCTTCCTCTCGAAAGGCCCGACCGTGGCAGACCTCTCCGACCTCCTGAACATCGATGCCCAATTCACCGACGAGGAGCTCGCGCTCCGTGACCGCGTGCGCGAGTTCGTCGACCGCCGGTTCCGTCCGAACATCGCCAAGTGGTACGAGTACGCGGTGTTCCCGACCGAGATCATCCCCGAGATGGCGGAGCTCGGACTGCTCGGCATGCACCTCGACGGGTACGGCTGCGCGGGCCGCAGCGCGACGGAGTACGGCATCGCGATGCAGGAGCTCGAGGCGGGCGACTCGGGCCTGCGCACATTCGTCTCGGTACAGGGCTCGCTCGCCATGAGTGCGATCCACAAGCACGGCTCGGAGGAGCAGAAGCAGCGCCTGCTGCCCGAGATGGCGGCGGGCCGTGTGGTCGGGTGCTTCGGCCTGACCGAGCCGACGGCGGGCAGCGACCCGTCGGGCATGCTCACCCGCGCGGAGCGCGACGGCGACGGTTGGGTGTTGAACGGTTCGAAGCGGTGGATCGGTCTCGGCACGATCGCGCAGATCGCGATCGTGTGGGCGATGACCGACGAGGGCGTGCGCGGCTTCATCGTGCCGACGGACGCAGAGGGCTTCTCCGCGAAGCTGCTGGAACCGAAACTCTCGATGCGCGCCTCGATCCAGACGGAGCTCACGTTCGAGAACGTGCGGCTCACGGAGGCGGACCGCCTGCCCGGCGCCGCCGGCCTCAAGGCGCCGTTCCAGTGCCTCAACGAGGCGCGCTACGGGATCATCTGGGGCGCGATGGGCGCGGCGCGGGACTCGTTCGAGGTCGCCGCGGCGTACACGGCGCAGCGTCAGCAGTTCGGGAAGCCGCTCAGTGCGTTCCAGTTGACACAGGAGAAGCTCGTGAACATGGCACTCGAGATCCAGAAGGGTCAGCTCCTCGCGCTCCACATCGGCCGCATGAAGGATGCGGGCACGCTGCAGCACCACATGATCTCGGTCGGCAAGCTCAACAACTGCCGCGAGGCGATCGCGATCTGCCGTGACGCGCGCGCGATGCTCGGCGGCAACGGCATCCTGCTCGAGTACTCGCCCCTGCGGCACGCGAACAACCTCGAGTCCGTGCGCACGTACGAGGGCACCGACGAGGTGCACACGCTCATCCTGGGCGAGAAGCTGACGGGCGTGAGCGCGTTCCGCTGACCGGTCCCGTTCCGCACGCGCGTGGCCCCGCCCCGTTCCCGGGGCGGGGCCACGCGCGTTCCGATCGGGCCGCCGCTCACGCCCGGTCGTGGACAGTGATCGCGTAGCCGTCGGGATCGGCGAACGTGAACGTCACGCCGAACGGGCCCTGTTGCGGTGGTGCGAGCACGGTGACGCCGGCGGTGACGAGTTCGTCGTGCAGCGCCTGTACGTCGTCGCCGTGCATCCAGAGGGCGATGCCCGCACCGGGGCGGGGCTCGATCGCATCGAGGTCGACGCCCGGAAGCGGCTCCCGGACCGCGAACGGCACGGGTCGCGTCGAGTCGCGTCGCGAAGACGATGCACACCCTGCTGCGCGGGCTCCGCGAACGCGCGCTCATCGAGCGAGCGGCGACGGCCCCCTCGGGTCGGGCGCTCCCCACGAGGCTCACGGCAGAGGGCGAGCGGCTCCTCGAACGCGCCCAACGGCGCGTCGCCGAGGTGGAGGCCGCGATGGTCCACGGGCTCGAGCCGGCCGAGGCCGAGGAGCTCCACGAACTCCTGACGCGCTGTATCGAGTCACTGCGCGCCGAGGGCGGCCACGCGCCGCCCGCCGCAGGAGTCGCCCATCGGCGGTGATTACCATCGTCGGCGTGACCGCTCCACCTCCCTCCCCCGTCGCCCGCACGACCGGGTGGGTCGCCGCGCGCTGGTCACGCCTGACGCACCGGCAGCGGGTCGTGCGGCTCCTCCTCGCCGCCGTCGCGCTCGTTCTCGTCACCGCGATCGCCGCCGTCGGGACCGCGGCTGCCGAGCGGGCACGCATCGGCAACCCGGTCGACCTCGACGACCTGCCCGCATCGGTCGGCAACTGGGAGGGCGAACAGATCGAGATCGCCGCGATCATCGTGCCGGTCGCGCAGGAGCGACACATCCCCACCCGCGGACAGGAGATCGCCGTCATGGTCGCGATGGGCGAGAGTTCGTTGCGCAACATCGACCGAGGCGACGACGCGCGCAACCCGGACGGCTCGCTCAACTGTTCGCTCGGCGTCTTCCAGCAGCAGTGGTGTCTCGGCTGGGGTACGCGCGAGGAGGTGCTCGACCCCGCCTACGCCGCGGGCGCGTTCCTCGACGCGATGGTCCGGATCGATGGCTGGGAGCACATGGAACCCACGCTCGTCGGGCACGAGGCGCAGATCAACGACGACGCCGCGCACTACGAGCCCTACTTCGCGGACGCGCGTGCCGTCGTCGCGGCGCTCACCGGCTGAGGATCCGCCCGGCCGGAGAGGCTCGATCCCGCAGCAGGACGAGTCCGCGCGGCGGCTCCGCCGACCGGCCGAGCCGTGGTCATCCCCCGGGTGCAACCTCCGGTGCATTTCGGGGCCCGAGGGCCCTGCGACGGCGGCAGGCGTCGTAGCTTCACCGCATGGACATCACCACGGAACGCCCGGACGTCGCTGCGAAGCTCGCCGAACGCGACCTGACCCTCGACCTCGCGCGCGTCGCGTGCGTCGTCCTCGTCGTCGTGATCCACGTGCTGTTCGCGGGGGTCCGGGTGACCGATGCCGGCATCGAGGTGGAGCACACGGTCGAGTTGCAGCCCTGGTTCGCCGCGGTCACGTGGATCTTCGAGATCATGCCGCTCTTCTTCGTCGTCGGCGGATTCGCGTCGGCGACCGCCTATCGCTCCGCGCGGAAGCGTGGCGCGAGCGATGCCGACTACGTCCGCGGACGGCTCCTGCGCCTCGCGCGTCCGGCGCTGCCCGTCTTCGCGTTCTTCGGGGCGACGCTGCTCGTGATCGGTGCGACCTCGGTCGACCGGACCCTCGTGTCGGCCGTCGCCGTCGCCGTCGGCTCGCCGCTGTGGTTCCTGTCCAGCTTCCTCATCGTGCAGGCCTGTGTGCCACTGCTCCTGCGGCTGCACGAGCGCCGCCCCGTCGTGACCCTCATCACGCTCGTGGCAGCCGCCGCGGCCGTCGACGCGATGCGCACTGCGAGCGGCGAGGTACTCCTCGGCCTGCCGAACGTGCTTTTCGTGTGGGCCGCCTGCCATCAGCTCGGATTCTGGATGCGCGACGGCTTCTTCGCCAGGCGCCGTCCCGTCGAGCTCGTGGGCATCATCGTGCTCGCCTACCTCGCACTGTGGGGGCTCGTGTCGACGGGGGCGTACTCGTGGAACATGCTCGCGAACCAGTACCCGCCCACGCTGCCGCTCGTGTGCCTCGCCGTCGCCCAGGCCGCGGCGCTGCGGCTCGCGTACCGTCCGCTCTCCGCGCTCATGCGCACGTGTGCGGCCCGTGCCGTCGTGTACGTCGTCGGCTCGCGCGCCATGACGATCTACTGCTGGCACTCGCCCGCGATCATGCTGCTGCTCGGCCTGCAGCTCCTCGTGCCGGCCACCCTGAGCGAGCCGGGGAGCACCCGCTGGTGGTGGGAGCGCATCCTGTTCACGGCGCTCGTGCTCGCCCTGCTCTGGCTGCTGTCCCTCGCCCTCGCGCGCTTCGAGGAGGCGCCCCCGAGTGTCCCCGCCGGGTCCGTCGCGCCCGGGGCCGCGCGCGTGGCACTCGCGTGCGTGCTGTTCACGACGGCACCGTTCCTCATCGCGATGCTCGGCATGAACACGGGACTCGCCGTCGCCGGGCTCGTCGGGACGGTCGCGGCGCTGCGGCTCGTCCGGCCGCGCACCGCAGCCGATGTCGGGGTGCGGGTGCCCCCGTCCGTCTGAATGCGAACCGCCCCGCCGCACAGCGTGCGACGGGGCGGTTCGTGGGGAGACTCAGACGGTGGTGTCGCAGGTCACCCGAGCCGTGAACGGCACGTTCGAGCCGGTCGGGTCGTCGGTCGACGTGAGCGTCCCCGTGCCCGTGATCGTGTACTCGGAACCGTTCTCGGTCACGTCGATGTGGGTGCCCGGCGTCGAGGTACCCGCGGCGAGCGCGATCGCAGTGGTCGTGTGGTCGCTCGAGAGCGCCGTGAAGCCGAAGATGCCCTCCGTGACGGAGATCGTGTACTGCGTCCCGTCCTCGGCCGTCGCCAGGCCGGCCACGGTCACGGTCTCGCCGCTGCCGACGCACGAGGTGTTGAAGTCGAGGCCCGTGACGGTCTCGGTGCCGTAGGCGATACCTTCGCCGTCCAGGGTCGGCGCCTCGTCCTGGGGTGCCTCCTCCTGCGTCTGGTCCGTGACGACCTGCGTGGCGGGCGCGGTGGTTTCGGCAGCCTGGTCGTCGCCACCGGACGAGCAGCCGGTGAGGGCGACGAGGGCGAAGGCGGCGAGTGAGACGGTGAGAGTCAGTGGGTTGCGCTGCACGGGAGGCTCCAAAGTGCGTTCGAGACGGTCATTCGACGTGATCCTATTGGAAACCTGCACGTTTCCTGAACGGTGCGTCAGACATGTCATCCGGACGGCCCATCCGGACGATCCGCAGGATGTACGAGCGATGCGGTAGCCGGGACGGCGGCGACGGCCCGCTCAACTGACGCAGAACTCGTTCCCCTCGGGGTCCCGCATGACCCACCAGTGCCCCGCGGGCCCCTGGTCGACCTCGTCCCCACGGCTCGCACCGAGCGACTCGACGCGCTCGACGAGCGCGTCACGGCCGCCGGGTTCGGCGTGCAGGTCGATGTGCAGCCGGTTCTTGACGACCTTCCGCTCCGGCACCTCCTGGAAGAGGATCCGGCGCCCGAGTCCGGTTCCGCTCCCGGCTTCGAAGGGGTCGTCGGGGTGGCGGACGGCGCCGAATCCCCGGAAGGTCTTCCGGTCGCCGTGGTCGACGACCGTCTCGGACGACACGTACCCAGCGGCGAGCAGCTCGTCGATGAGCGGTGTCGGGTCCTCGACGACGTACTCGAGGGCCGCGGCCCAGAATGCGGCGAGGGTGGTCGCGTCGGCACAGTCGACGACGAGTTTCCAGTGCACGGTCATGGCCTCATCCTCGCGCACGCGCCCCCGGACTCGCCGAACGGGAACGGCGGCCCCGGGAGGTGCTCCCGGGGCCGCCGTTCGGTCCGCTGCGATGCAGTCGGCTCAGCGTGTGGGGATGCCCTTCTCGGCGAGGCCCGCCTCGATGCGCGAGGTGACCTCGTCGACCGAACCGAGACCGTCCACCTTCACGACGAGGCCGCGCGCCTCGTAGATCTCGAGCACCGGTGCGGTCTCGCGCGCGTAGACGTCCTGGCGGTGCCGGATGGCGTCCTCCGTGTCGTCCGAGCGCCCCTGCTCGATCGCACGCTGCCGGAGCCGCGCGACGACCTCGTCCGTGTCGACCTCGAGCTGGATGACCGCGTCGATCGCGGTGCCCTGCGCCTTGAGGAGTGCGGTCAGGTATTCCACCTGCTCGACCGTGCGCGGGTAGCCGTCGAGCAGGAAACCCGACTTGGCGTCGCCGTGGCCGAGCCGATCGGCCACGAGTTCGTTCGTCAGGGTGTCCGGCACGAGGTCACCCGACTCGATGATCGCCTTCACCTTGAGGCCGAGCTCGGTCTCGTTCTTGATGTTGGCGCGGAAGATGTCGCCCGTCGAGACGGCGGGGACACCGTAGGCCTCGGACACGCGCGTGGCCTGCGTGCCCTTGCCCGCGCCGGGTGGTCCGACGATGAGGAGTCGGACGGCGTCTTCGGTGGATCGTGTGGTCATCGGAGAAGCCCCTCGTAGTTGCGTTGTTGGAGTTGCGCGTCGATCTGCTTCACCGTCTCGAGACCCACACCGACGATGATGAGGATCGACGCACCGCCGAACGGGAAGTTCTGGTTCGCGTTGACGACCGAGAGGGCGATGAGCGGGATGAGCGCGAGCACGCCAAGGTACAGGGACCCCGGGAACGTGATGCGCGTGAGGACGAAGTTGAGGTACTCGGCCGTGGGGCGTCCGGCACGGATACCGGGGATGAACCCGCCGTGCTTGCGCATGTTCTCGGCGACTTCCTCGGGGTTGAACGCGATCGCGACGTAGAAGTACGCGAACCCGATGATGAGGACGAAGAACACCGCCATGTAGAGGGGGTGGTTGCCCGTCGTGAAGTTGTTCATGATCCACGTGACCCACGGGGCGAGCTCGCCCGTGACGGGGTCCGGCGTCTGGTTGAACTGTGCGACGAGTGCCGGCAGGTAGAGCAGCGACGAGGCGAAGATGACGGGGATGACGCCCGCCTGGTTGACCTTGATCGGGATGTAGGTCGTGTTGCCGCCGTAGGTGCGTCGCCCGACCATGCGCTTCGCGTACTGCACGGGGATGCGCCGCTGCGACTGCTCGACGAACACGACGGCCATCATGATGAGGACACCGATCGCGATGACGACGACAAGTGTGCCGAGACCGCCCGAGCCCTGGGCGATCGAGCCGAGTGCCGACGGGAACGTCGCGGCGATCGACGTGAAGATGAGCAGCGACATGCCGTTGCCGATGCCGCGCTCGGTGATGAGCTCGCCGATCCACATGATGACCGCGGTACCGGCCGTGAGCGCCGCGATGATGAGGATGATGCGGAGGATGTTGACGACCGCGTTCTCGGGTGCCGCGCTCTCGTCGAGCAGGCTGATGACGTTGCTGCACTCCGTGCCACCGGAGCCGAAGAGGGCGCCCGACCGGGCGACCGTGATGAGCGTCGTGGCCTGGAGCACCGCGAGGCCGATCGTGATGTACCGCGTGTACTGCGTGAGCTTCGCCTGCCCCGACTGCCCCTCCTTGTGGAGGGCCTCGAAGTGGGGGATCACGACGCGCAGGAGCTGCGTGATGATCGACGCGGTGATGTACGGCATGATGCCGAGCGCGAAGATCGACAGCTGCAGGAGCGCACCGCCGGAGAACAGGTTCACCATGTCGTAGAGACCGGCGGTCGCGCCCGTGCCCGAATCGAGACACTGGCGGACGGCGACGTAGTCGACGAACGGGCCGGGGATCATGGTTCCGAGCCGGTAGACGGCCACCATGCCGAGGGTGAACAGGATCTTCCGACGCAGGTCGGGGGTCTTGAACACCCGTGCGATGGCACTGAACACGCTGAGGTCCTGCTTTCCTAGTGATGCACTGAGCGGGGGCCGACCTCCGCCGACCCCCGCTCAGGGTGCTTACTTGACGGAGCCGCCGGCTGCCTCGATCTTCTGCTGGGCAGAGTTCGAGACCTTGTCGACCGCAACGTTCAGCCTAACCGCAATGTCCCCGTTCCCGAGAACCTTGACGGGCTGGTTCTTGCGCACGGCGCCCTTCTCCACGAGATCGGCGATCGTGACGTCGCCACCCTCGGGGTAGAGCTCCGCGAGCTTCGACACGTTGACCACCTGGTACTCCGTGCGGAACGGGTTCTTGAACCCGCGCAGCTTCGGGGTGCGCATGTGGAGCGGCATCTGGCCGCCCTCGAAGCCGGCCTTCACCTGCGTGCGGGCCTTCGAGCCCTTGGTGCCGCGGCCGGCGGTCTTGCCCTTCGAGCCCTCACCGCGACCGACGCGCGTGCGCGCCTTCTTGGATCCGGGCGCGGGACGCAGGTGGTGCACACGGAGCTGCGGCTCCGACGCGGCCTGCGTCTCCTCTTCCTTCTTCGTCATTCGCTGATCTCCTCAACCGACACGAGGTGCGCGACGGCGCGGACGTAGCCGCGGTTCACCGCGTTGTCCTCCCGCACCACGCTGTCGCCGATCCGCTTGAGACCGAGCGAGCGCAGCGTGTCGCGCTGGTTCTGCTTCTCGCTGATGACCGACTTGGTCTGCGTCACCCTGATGTTCGCCATCATGCACCAACCTTCGTGGTGTCCTGTGCCTCGGCGCGGGCCTGCTCCTCGGCGCGCAGGATGCGCGCCGGGACGACCTGGTCGACGTCGAGACCACGGCGGGCCGCGACGGCGCGCGGCTCCTCGAGCTGCTTGAGCGCCTCGACCGTCGCGTGGACGATGTTGATCGTGTTCGACGATCCGAGCGACTTCGAGAGCACGTCGTGGATGCCTGCGCACTCGAGGACCGCGCGGACGGGACCACCGGCGATGACACCGGTACCCGCGGCGGCGGGGCGCAGCAGGACGACGCCGGCCGCGGCCTCACCCTGCACGGGGTGCGGGATCGTCTTCAGGACACGGGGGACGCGGAAGAAGTTCTTCTTCGCCTCCTCGACGCCCTTCGAGATCGCGAGGGGCACCTCGCGCGCCTTGCCGTAGCCGACACCGACGAGCCCGTTGCCGTCACCGACGACCACGAGGGCCGTGAAGGCGAAGCGACGGCCGCCCTTGACGACCTTCGACACGCGGTTGATGGTGACGACGCGCTCGAGGAACTGGTTGTCGCGGTCGCGACCCTGGTCGCGGCCGCCACGGCCGCCGCGGCCACCGTCGCGGTCGCCACGGCCGCCGCGGCGGTCACCACGACCACCGGCGCCCGCGCCCTCGCGCGTGTTCGACTCGCTCGACGCAGCCGTCTCGACGGGCCGGTCGCTCATGTTCTCGGGAGCGCTCTCGGCGCTCGGGTTCACGTTCTCGGTCACAGGTTCAGCCCTGCCTCTCGTGCTCCATCGGCGATGGCCGCGATGCGACCGGCGTACTTGTTGCCGCCGCGGTCGAACACGACGGTCTCGACGCCGGCGTCCTTGGCACGCGCGGCGACGAGCTCGCCGACCTTGCGCGACTTGGCGGTCTTGTCGCCGTCGAGGGCGCGGACGTCGGCCTCCATGGTCGAGGCGCTCGCGAGGGTGTGACCCTTCGCGTCGTCGACGACCTGGACGAAGACGTGACGCGCCGAACGCGTGACGACGAGGCGGGGACGCGCCTCGGTGCCGACGATCCTCTTGCGAAGACGGTCGTGGCGGCGGCCGCGTGCGGCCGACTTGCTCTTGCCTCGGGTTCCGAGCCCCATGACTACTTACCAGCCTTTCCGGCCTTGCGGCGAATCTGCTCGCCGGCGTAGCGCACGCCCTTGCCCTTGTAGGGCTCGGGCTTGCGCAGCTTGCGGATGTTCGCGGCGGTCTCGCCGACCAGCTGCTTGCTGATGCCCTGGACCGTCACCTTGTTCGCGCCCTCGACCTGGAAGGTGATGCCCTCCGGCGGCTCGACGGTGATCGAGTGCGAGTAGCCGAGCGCGAACTCGAGGTTCTGGCCCTTCGCCTGCACGCGGTAACCGGTGCCGACGACCTCGAGGCCCTTGGAGTAGCCCTCGGTGACGCCGATGATGTCGTTGTTGATGAGGGTGCGCGTCAGGCCGTGCAGCGAGCGCGACTCGCGCTCGTCGTCCGGACGGGACACGACGACCTGGCCGTCCTCGACGGTGGCCTCGATGGGGCTCGCGACGGTGAGGCGGAGCTCACCCTTCGGGCCCTTGACGGTGACCTGCCGTCCGTCGATCTTGACGTCGACGCCGGCGGGGATCTGAATGGGAAGTCGACCGATACGGGACATCAGTGATCACCACACGTAGGCGAGGACTTCCCCACCCACGCCCTTCTTCTCGGCCTCGCGGTTCGTGAGCAGACCCGAGGAGGTGGACAGGATCGCGACGCCGAGGCCGCCGAGCACGCTGGGCAGCTCGGTCGAGCGCGCGTAGACGCGCAGACCGGGCTTGGAGACGCGCTTGATGCCCACGATGGAGCGTTCGCGGTTCGGGCCGAACTTGAGCGTGAGGGTCAGCGTCTGGCCGACGCGGGCGTCCTCGACGGTCCAGTCGGCGATGTAGCCCTCACGCTTGAGGATGTCGGCGATGTGCGACTTGAGCTTGGAAGACGGCATCGACACGGAGTCGTGGTGCGCCGAGTTCGCGTTGCGCAGACGCGTGAGCATGTCTGCGACGGGATCGGTCATCGTCATGATGATTGCCTTTCGCCTGGTTTCACTCCCCGTACACGGGGACGTGACCTGTGGTGTGAACGTGCCGGGGTTCCGGCACGAGTTGGACTATTCGGCCGAGATGCCGGCGTGGAAGGGGAAGCCGAGCTTGAGCAGCAGGGCCCGACCCTGGTCATCATTCTTGGCCGTCGTGACGACCGTGATGTCCATACCGCGCGTGCGGTCGATCTTGTCCGGGTCGATCTCGTGGAACATGACCTGCTCCGTGAGACCGAACGTGTAGTTGCCGTTGCCGTCGAACTGCGTGTCCTTGAGGCCACGGAAGTCGCGGATACGGGGCAGGGCGAGCGAGAGCAGGCGGTCGAGGAACTCCCACATGCGGTCGCCGCGGAGCGTCACGTGGGCGCCGATGGGCTGTCCCTCGCGGAGCTTGAACTGCGCGATCGACTTGCGGGCCTTCGAGACGTACGGCTTCTGGCCGGTGATGGCCGTGAGGTCGGCGATCGCGCCCTCGATGATCTTGCCGTCGCGGGCCGCTTCACCCACACCCATGTTGACCACGATCTTCACGAGGCCGGGGACCTCGTTGACGTTGGACAGCCCGAGCTCCTCCTGGAGCTTCGGCTTGATGTCCTCGCGGTACTTGAGCTTGAGCCGGGGCTGGATTTTGCCAGCCTCCGTAGCGCTTTCGGTCATGCTTACTCGTCGTCCTTCGTCTCGGCCGCGTCAGCGGCCTTCGTGTCGACCTTCTCGGTCTTGGCGGCCTTGGGAGCCTTCGCCTCGGCCTTGTCGGCCTTCGCGGGCTTCTCGGCCTTCGCGTCGTCCTTCGAGGCCTTCGCGGGCTTCTCGGCCTTCGCGTCGTCCTTGGTCGACTTCGTCGCCTTGGCCGGCTTGGCGGTGCGGCGCGACGGCTTGAAGTAGCGCTCGCGCACCGTCTTCGTCACGCCGTCCTTCTCGACCTCGACCTCCTTGAAGCCGACCCGGGCGGGCTGCTTCGTGTCGGGGTCGACGAGGGCCACGTTCGAGATGTGGATCGGGGCCTCGACGGTCTCGATGCCACCCGTCTTCGAGCCGCGCTGCGTCTGACCGACGCGCGTGTGCTTCGTGACGTAGTTGATGCCCTCGACGATGACGCGGTCCTGGTCCATGAGCACCTCGAGGACCTTGCCCTGCTTGCCGCGGTCTCCACCACGGTCTTCGCGGGGACCCGAGATCACCTGGACGAGGTCGCCCTTGCGGATCTTGGCCATGGTCAGATCACCTCCGGAGCGAGCGAAACGATTTTCATGAACTTCTTGTCGCGGAGCTCGCGCCCGACCGGTCCGAAGATGCGCGTGCCGCGCGGGTCGCCGTCGGTCTTGAGGATGACGGCGGCGTTCTCGTCGAAACGGATGTACGAGCCGTCGACGCGGCGCGTCGACTTCACGGTGCGGACGATGACGGCCTTGACGACGTCACCCTTCTTCACGTTGCCGCCGGGGATCGCGTCCTTGACGGTCGCGACGATGACGTCGCCGATGCCCGCGTAGCGGCGGCCGGAGCCGCCGAGCACGCGGATCGTCAGGAGCTCCTTGGCACCCGTGTTGTCCGCGACGCGGACTCGGGATTCCTGCTGGATCATTGGTTACTTCGCCTTCTCGAGGATCTCGACGAGGCGCCAGCGCTTGGTGGCGCTCGTGGGGCGGGTCTCGGCGATCAGGACGAGGTCGCCGATGCCGGCCTGGTTCTCGGCGTCGTGCGCCTTGACTTTGCTGGAGCGGCTGAGGACCTTGCCGTAGAGGGGGTGCTTGACCTTGTCCTCGACGACGACCGTGATGGTCTTGTCCATCTTGTCGCTCGAGACGTAGCCCCGGCGGGTCTTGCGGTGGTTGCGCTTCAGGGCGCCGTCCTCCGCCGTCTTCTCGGTGGTGTCAGCCATCAGTTGGTCTCCTCATTCCCAGCCTCGGCGGCCTTCATGGAGGCCTTCGACTTCTTGGCCGGCTTCTCGACGGGGGCGGGCGTCGCCCGGATCCCGAGCTCGCGCTCGCGGATCACCGTGTAGATGCGAGCGATGTCGCGCTTGACCGCCTTGATGCGGCCGCGCTCCTCGCCCTGGCCCGTTGCGGCCTGGAAGCGCAGGTTGAACAGCTCTTCCTTGGCCTTCTTGAGCTCCTCGACCAGACGGCCGTCCTCGAACGTGTCGAGCTCGACCGTGGCGAGCTCCTTGGTACCGATCGCCATGATTACTCGCCTTCCTCACGGGAGATGATGCGTGCCTTGAGGGGCAGCTTGTGGATAGCGCGCGTGAGCGCCTCGCGGGCGAGCGCTTCGTCGACGCCGGCGACCTCGAAGAGGACGCGGCCCGGCTTGACGTTCGCGACCCACCACTCGGGCGAACCCTTACCGGAACCCATGCGGGTCTCGGCGGGCTTCTTGGTCAGCGGACGGTCCGGGTAGATGTTGATCCAGACCTTGCCGCCACGCTTGATGTGGCGCGTCATGGCGATACGAGCCGCCTCGATCTGGCGGTTGGTCACGTACGCCGGCGTGAGGGCCTGGATGCCGTACTCGCCGAACGAGACCGTCGTCCCACCGGTCGCCTGACCGGTACGGGAGGGGCGGTGCTGCTTGCGGAACTTGACTCGACGGGGAATCAGCATGTCTAGGCCTCTGCTCCTGCGGTCGCCGGCTGCGCGTCACGACGCGGACGGCGGCTGCGGTCGTTGCGGTCGCCGCGCGACGGCTTCATGTTGGCCTGCTCGCGGGCGAGTTCCTTGTTGGTGAGGTCGCCCTTGTAGATCCAGACCTTGACACCGATGCGGCCGTAGGTGGTCTTGGCCTCGTAGAAGCCGTAGTCGATGTTGGCGCGGAGCGTGTGCAGGGGCACGCGGCCCTCGCGGTAGAACTCCGAGCGGCTCATCTCGGCGCCGCCGAGACGACCCGACACCTGGATCCGGACGCCCTTGGCGCCGGCGCGCTGCGCACCCTGCAGGCCCTTGCGCATCGCGCGACGGAACGCCACGCGAGCGGTGAGCTGCTCGGCGATACCCTGCGCGACGAGCTGGGCCTCGGCCTCGGGGTTCTTGACCTCGAGGATATTGAGCTGGATCTGCTTGCCGGTGAGCTTCTCGAGGTCGGCGCGGATGCGCTCGGCCTCGGCGCCGCGGCGGCCGATCACGATGCCGGGGCGCGCCGTGTGGATGTCCACGCGGACGCGGTCGCGGGTGCGCTCGATCTCGATGCGGGCGACGCCCGCACGGTCGAGGGTCTTCGCGAGGTGCTGACGGATGCGGATGTCCTCGTTCACGTAGTCCGCGTACCGCTGGCCGGGCTTCGTCGAGTCGGCGTACCAGCGCGACACGTGGTCGGTGGTGATGCCGAGGCGGAAGCCGTACGGGTTGATCTTCTGGCCCATTAGTTGTCCTCCGCCGTCTCGTCGGTCTCGGGCGTGGCGAGCACGACCGTGATGTGGCTCGTCCGCTTGTTGATGCGGAAGGCCCGGCCCTGCGCGCGCGGCTGGAACCGCTTGAGCGTGGCTCCCTCGTCGACGAATGCGCGCGACACGTAGAGGTCGCGCTCGTCGAGGAACGCGCTCTCCTTGTCGGCCTTCACCCGTGCGTTGGCGATGGCCGAGGCCACGACCTTGTACACGGGCTCCGATGCGCCCTGCGGGGCGAACTTCAGGATCGCCAGTGCCTCGAGTGCCTGCTTGCCGCGGATCAGGTCGACGACGCGGCGAGCCTTCTGAGGGGTGACGCGGATGTGTCGCACACGTGCGATCGACTCCACCATTCTCTACCTCCTTCGACGTCGCCGCGTCAGCGGCGACGACCCTTCTTGTCGTCCTTCTCGTGTCCGCGGAAGGTGCGGGTGGGCGCGAACTCGCCCAGCTTGTGGCCAACCATCGTCTCCGTCACGAAGACGGGGATGTGCTTGCGACCGTCGTGCACCGCGATGGTGTGTCCGAGCATGTCGGGCACGATCATCGAACGACGCGACCAGGTCTTGATGACGTTCTTCGAACCGGCTTCGTTCTGACGGAGCACCTTCTGCAGGAGGTGCTCGTCGATGAAGGGGCCCTTCTTGAGGCTGCGAGGCATCTTCTTCTCCTACTAGCGCTTCTTCTTGCCGGTCGGGCGGCGGCGGACGATGAGCTTGTCGCTCTCCTTGTTCGGCTTCCGCGTCCGGCCCTCGGGCTGACCCCACGGGCTGACGGGGTGGCGTCCACCGGAGGTGCGACCCTCACCACCACCGTGCGGGTGGTCGACGGGGTTCATGACGACACCGCGGACCGTCGGGCGCACGCCCAGCCAGCGCTTGCGACCGGCCTTTCCGAGGTTGATGTTCGACTGCTCGGCGTTGCCGACCTCGCCGATCGTGGCGCGGCAGCGGACATCGACGTTGCGGACCTCGCCCGACGGCAGACGGAGCTGCGCGTAGGGGCCGTCCTTCGCGACGAGTCGCACCGAGGCGCCCGCCGAGCGGGCGAGCTTGGCGCCGCCGCCGGGCTTGAGCTCGATCGCGTGCACGACCGTACCGGTGGGGATGTTGCGCAGCGGCAGGTTGTTGCCGGGCTTGATGTCGGCGTTCGGGCCCTGCTCGATGATGTCGCCCTGCTTGAGGCGGTTCGGCGCCAGGATGTAGCGCTTGGTGCCGTCGACGAAGTGCAGGAGCGCGATGCGGGCCGTGCGGTTCGGGTCGTACTCGATGTGCGCGACCTTGGCGTTCACGCCGTCCTTGTCGTTCCGACGGAAGTCGATGACGCGGTACTGGCGCTTGTGGCCGCCACCGATGTGGCGGGTCGTGATGCGGCCCTGGTTGTTGCGGCCGCCCGACTTCGAGAGGGGGCGGAGCAGCGACTTCTCGGGCGTCGACCGGGTGATCTCGGTGAACTCGGAAACCGAGGCGCCGCGACGACCGGGGGTCGTGGGCTTGTAGTTGCGAATAGCCATGTGTGGTTCGTCCTCTGTGTTCCGATTAGCCGGCGTTCGAGAAGATGTCGATCGAGCCGGACTTCAGCGTCACGATGGCGCGCTTGGTGTCCTTGCGCTTGCCGGTGCCGAAGCGCGTGCGGCGCGTCTTACCCTTGCGGTTGAGCGTGTTGACCGAGGCGACCTCGACGTCGAAGATCTTCTCGATCGCCTGGCGGATCTCGATCTTGTTCGAGGACGGGTCCACGATGAACGTGTACTTGCCCTGGTCGATGAGGCTGTAGCTCTTCTCCGAGACGACGGGAGCGATGATCACGTCGTGCGGTGCCTTGTTGTTGGCGCTCATCACTTACCTTCCTTGTTCGCGCCGGCCTCGGTGAAGCCTGCGGCCTCGGCGTCCTCTGCGGTGCGGAACCACACCTCGGCGACCGTGCTCTCGTACCAGCGGCTCGAGGGCCGGTGGAAGAGCATCGAGTCCTTGTTGCCCTTGATGTCGAATCCCACGGGCGCGGAACCGTCCGCGAGCGGGGCTGCGCCGTCGGTGTGATCGGCGTCTGCCTCGACGGGCGCGGCGGCCGACGCAGCGGCGGCAGGACCAGCCGCGGCGGCGGGAGCGACCGAGGCCGTCTTGCTCTCGACGAAGGCGTCGAAGGCCTGCTTCGTGAAGACGATGTCCGCAGCGACGAGCACGTCGTACGCGTTGAGCTGGTCCGCGAAGATGACGTGGAGCGCGGGGATGTTGCGCACCGACTTGAGCGAGAGCTCGTCGGAGCGGTCGATGACGACGAGCACGTTGCGTCCGTCGCTGAACTGCGCGATCGCTGCCGCGGCCTGCTTGGTCGACGGGGCGTCGCCCTCGACGAGCGAGGAGACGACGTGCACGTGGCCGCCGCGGGCGCGGTCGCTGATGGCGCCGAGCAGCGCCGCCGCGATCATCTTCTTGGGGGTGCGCTGGGCGTAGTCGCGCGGCACGGGGCCGTGGACGACGCCACCGCCGGTGTGCTGCGGCATACGGACCGAACCCTGACGGGCGCGGCCGGTGCCCTTCTGCTTGAACGGCTTGCGACCCGAACCGGAGACCTCGCCGCGGTTCTTCGCCTTGTGCGTTCCCTGGCGGGCGGCGGCGAGCTGGGCCGTGACGACCTGGTGCAGGAGCGGAACGTTCGTCGTGGCGTCGAAGACGGCGCCGGGCAGCTCGACGGTGCCGGACTTCTTGCCGGCGGCGTCGAGGACGTCGATGGTGGTGTCAGCCATGTGGCTAGGCCCCCTTCACTGCGTTGCGGACGAACACGAGTCGTCCCTTGGCGCCGGGAACGGCGCCCTTGACGAGCAGCAGCCCGCGCTCGGCGTCCACGGCGTGGACGGTGAGGTTCTGGACGGTCACGCGGTCGCCGCCCATACGGCCGGCCATGCGCGTGCCCTTGAAGACGCGGCTCGGGGTGGCGGAGGCACCGATCGAACCGGGCTTGCGGTGGTTCTTGTGTGCACCGTGCGATGCCGAGACGCCCTTGAAGTTGTGGCGCTTCATGACACCGGCGAAGCCCTTGCCCTTCGACGTCCCGACGACGTCGATCTTGGCGCCGGCCTCGAAGACCGTGGCGTCGAGCTCCTGGCCGACCGTGTAGGTGTCGGCGTCGGGGGTGCGGATCTCGGTGAGGTGACGGCGCGGGGTGACGTCGGCCTTCTTGAACTGGCCGGCGGCGGGTGCGTTCACCTTGCGGGGGTCGATGGCGCCTGCGGCGATCTGGATCGCGCTGTAGCCCTGGGCGTCCTCGGTCAGCACCTGGGTGACGACGTTGGTCGGCACCTGGATGACGGTGACCGGGACGAGCTTGCCTGCGTCGTCCCAGACCTGGGTCATGCCGAGCTTGGTGCCCAGCAGGCCCTTGTATGCCTTGGTAGCGGTAGACATGTGTTCCTCTAGAGCTTGATCTCGATGTTGACGTCGGCCGGGAGGTCGAGGCGCATGAGCGAGTCGACCGCCTTCGGCGTCGGGTCGACGATGTCGATCAGTCGCTTGTGCGTGCGCATCTCGAAGTGCTCACGGCTGTCCTTGTACTTGTGGGGAGAACGGATCACGCAGACCACGTCCTTCTCCGTGGGGAGCGGCACCGGGCCGATGACCGAGGCGCCGGCACGGGTCACCGTGTCGACGATCTTGCGTGCCGAGTTGTCGATGACCTCGTGGTCGTACGACTTGAGTCGAATGCGGATCTTCTGTCCCGCCATAGCCTGCTCTCTCTCTGTCACTCGCCGCCGCGGCGGCCTCGTGTGCATACCCGAGGGGTTGCCGCGGGTCCTGGTGTTCGCACCACTGTTCTTCTGTCAAATCCCCCGCCGCCGCACGCGTGCGTGAGCGTCGGAGGGTACGGTGCGCGGGATGGGGATCCCGGTGCGACCGGAGCTGCGCTCTGCTGCCAGCGGCGGGACCTGCGCGCTCGACTCCGTGGGAGTCTCGGGCGGTCACACACGAACTGGCAGTGATCCGGGCACGTGACACTCGCGTGCCGACCCGAAATACTGAACACCCGAGTTTAGACCGGGTCCCGAAGTTCGTGCAACCCGGGCGTGTCGCGCGCCGTGCCGGGCGACACGCCCGGCATGCGAGAACGCCCCGGACCGATGGTCCGGGGCGTCCGTGGCGGTGTCGCGAGCGTGTGGGCTAGGCGCCCTGGTTGCCCTGCGAGCCCTCGTTGCCGACGTGGTCGTCGGCGAACTGGCCGGCCTGACCGATCTGCTCCGCGTACTTGTCGCCGGTCGCCTTGTTGGCGGCGTCGGACCCGGCCTGGATGGCCTGGTCGCTGAGCTGCTCGCCCTGGTCGCTGTTGAGGAATTTACCTGCGTCGTCGAGAAGTCCCATGGATGCTCCGTCGGTCGTGTGGAACGATCGCGATCGCGACCGGAGGAGATCTTTCCGGACGAGTCTGAACGTTCCGTGCGTCGGTCGTCGTCCGTTGCCTCGCGTGACGGACGGCCGGGTCAGGGGGTGAGCACGAGTTCGAGCTCGAGCGCCGAGTCGATCATGGGCGCGAGCGCCCTCGACATGCCCCACGTGAGGTGGCTGCCGTCGGCCTGCACCGCGATGTCGCGGACGTACGCGGGACAGAAGCCGCTCTGCGTGTCACAGAACCACGACGTGGTGCTCTCGAACGGGATCCCGTACTCGGCGGCCGCCCCCGCGAGCCCCTGGATACGCCAGACCCCCTCCTGGTCGACCGAGCGGATGCACGACTCGTCGTACTGTTCGGCTGTTCGCGCGAGCGCGCACTCGTCCCGCGGGACACCCGGCGGGGGCGAATCCAGCCAGACCGTGGGCTGCCCGAGCGCCTGCAACTCCGCGAGGTACGGCCGCGTTCCCGCGACGAGCTCGTCGATGCCCGCCGCCGCGTCGTCGACGTCCTGCACGCGTGCCGAACGCCACACCCCGAAGCTCATGACGACGAGCAGTGGTTGACGCTCACGGATCTCGTTCATCGTCCATTCGTTGTGCTCGAGGCACGCCTGCTGCGCGTCGATCCCCTGCCAGGCGGACGAGACGGGCACGGTCGAGACCGGGCACATCTCTCGCGTGAGGAGCTGGATCGACGCGCGACCGTCGACCGCTGCCCGCAGCCCCGGCATCCAGCTGACGGCCTGCGAATCGCCGATCACCACGATCTCGCCCTGCGCCCCGTCGCCGTCGGAGTACCGGCACCGGTCGACGTTCGAGGCATCGACGGTGGCGCACTCGTCGTCGATCCACTCGGGTACGCGCGATGCGTCGCCGAAGCCGGGGTCGAGTTCGTCGGGAAGCTGCTCCGATGCGAGCGCCGAGCGGATGTCCGTCTGCAATTGCTCGACGTTGTCGTACTCGACGATCGGCGACGGCTGGTCGACGTCGTCCGCGGCGGCCGACACCTGGCGCTGCTCAGTGGGGGCGGGCGTCGTCGTCATGGGCGCGAGAAGGCTCGCGATGGCGATCAGCGGGACGAGACCCGCGAACGGGGAGACCGTCCGCAGCGCGGGCGGTCGGTGGCGCGCGAACAGCGCCTCGAAGAGCTTCAGCCCACGGATCGTGACGACCGCGAGGACGAGCGAGACGACGATGACGACCGTGCCCGCGACCGGCCCGACCTCGGCGGTGCCGGGGAAGAGCGTGTGGTAGGCGACGAGCACGGGCCAACCGAACAGGTAGAGGCCGTACGAGTAGTTGCCGAGCGTCGAGAGGGGGCGCCACGCGAGCAGGCGCGTCACCGGGCCGGGCCGGTCGTCACCGGCGCGATGGCTCAGCAGGAGGGCGACGGCACCACCGGCGGGCCAGAGCGCGACGAGCCCCGGGTAGTGCCAGGCGGCGGGCAGGAGTCCCGCCGAGAGGATGAGCGCGAGACCGGCGACACCGAGACCGACCCGAACGGCACGCGGGAGCGCGAGCCGATCGGCCACGATCGCGACGAGTGCCCCGAGGCCGAACTCCCAGAGTCGCGCGAACGTGTCGAAGTACGTGAAGACGGGGTCGGTGATGATGCCGTAGACCGCCCAGCAGGAGGACGCGAGGGTGACGGCCCCGACGACGGCGAAGGCGATGCGACGCGGACTCCGACCCGAGAACGTTCGCGCCAGCAGTGCGACGAGCACGAACAGCCCGGCCCAGATGAGGTAGAACTGCCCCTGCACGGACATGGCCCAGAAGTGCTGGACGGGTGACTTGTCTGCGCCCTGCGCGAGGTAGTCGGTCGACAGGTCCGCGAGCAGCCAGTTCTCCCAGTAGGTCGCGGACGCGAACACCTGCTGGAACGTGCCCTCCCAACGGAAGACGGGCCAGGCGACGAGCACCCCGATCGACACGAGCGCGAGGACGATGCCCGCGAGCGGCAGCAGCCGCCCGGCGAGGCGTCCGACGAACCCGCGGACGTCGACGCGTCCCGTCCGTTCGAGACCGCCCAGGAGCGTCGTCGTGATGAGCATGCCGGTCACGACGAAGAAGATGTCGACGCCGCCGGAGACGGTGCCAACCCAGGTGTGGTACGTGACGACGAGGAGCGAGGCGAGCGCGCGCAGGCCCTGCAGGTCCGCCCGGTATCGCGACGGCCGCTCGGGCGCCCGCTTCGGTGGGGCACTCCGCGAGCTCTCGACGCTCACGACACCAACACGCACAGGAACCCCCGATCGACGGTCTCGCGCCGGTCGGTCCGCCCGACGCGATGCACTCCCCCCACGGGACGCATAACTGCAACAGTCTACGGTGTGCCTCGGCGCACGGGAACCGTCTCTTCCCGTCCCGAGCGTCCGCGTGGGTCGGTGCGTCGCCTCGGAAGGCTCCGCGACGGGGGCGGTCACGCCGTCCGGGAACACGAAAACGGGGGCCTGGCAGAGCCAGACCCCCGTCGTCGTGGACGCGAAGACTACTTGATGATCTTCGTCACCGTACCGGCGCCGACCGTGCGGCCACCCTCACGGATCGCGAAGCCGAGGCCCTCTTCCATGGCGATCGGCTGGATGAGGTCGACCTTCATGTCCGTCGTGTCGCCGGGCATGACCATCTCGGTGCCCTCGGGCAGCGTGATGACGCCGGTGACGTCCGTCGTGCGGAAGTAGAACTGCGGGCGGTAGTTCGTGTAGAAGGGGTTGTGACGGCCACCCTCGTCCTTCGACAGGATGTACGCCGTGCCCTCGAACTCCGTGTGCGGCGTGACCGAACCGGGAGCGACGACGACCTGACCGCGCTCGACGTCCTCGCGCTTCGTGCCGCGGAGCAGCAGACCACAGTTCTCGCCGGCCCAGGCCTCGTCGAGCTGCTTGTGGAACATCTCGATACCCGTGACGGTCGTCTTCTGCGTCGGGCGGATGCCGACGATCTCGACGTCCGAGTTGATCTTCAGCGTGCCGCGCTCGGCGCGACCCGTGACGACCGTGCCACGACCGGTGATCGTGAAGACGTCCTCGATGGGCATGAGGAACGGCTTGTCCTTGTCGCGGATCGGGTCCGGGACGTTCTCGTCGACGGCCTCCATGAGGTCGAGGACCGACTGGACCCACTTCTCGTCGCCCTCGAGCGCCTTGAGGCCCGAGACGCGGACGACGGGTGCGTCGTCACCGGGGTAGTCCTGGCCGGAGAGGAGCTCGCGCACCTCCAGCTCGACGAGCTCGAGGATCTCCTCGTCGTCGACCATGTCGGCCTTGTTGAGTGCCACGACCAGGTACGGCACGCCGACCTGCTTCGCGAGGAGGACGTGCTCACGCGTCTGGGCCATGGGACCGTCGGTCGCGGCGACGACGAGGATCGCCCCGTCCATCTGGGCCGCACCCGTGATCATGTTCTTGATGTAGTCGGCGTGACCGGGGGCGTCGACGTGCGCGTAGTGGCGCTTCGGGGTCTCGTACTCGACGTGCGAGATGTTGATCGTGATACCGCGCTGACGCTCCTCAGGAGCGGAGTCGATCGTCGCGAAGTCGCGCTGCACGTTGGTGGCCGACGGGTACTTGTCGGCGAGCACCTTCGAGATCGCTGCGGTCAGCGTGGTCTTGCCGTGGTCGACGTGACCGATCGTTCCGATGTTGACGTGCGGCTTGGTCCGCTCGAACTTGGCCTTAGCCACTATGGTCCTCCTCAGGACGTTGGGGTTTTTTCGTGCAGTTGTTCATGCTACCGCCCGGGAAGCTGCACGCGCTTCCCGAGCGGGGCCGGGGCTATTCGCCCTTGCTCTTCTGGATGATCTCTTCCTGGACCGCCTTGGGAACCTCGGCGTAGGTCTCGAAGGTCATCGAGTAGACGGCGCGACCCGAGGTCTTCGACCGCAGGTCACCGATGTAGCCGAACATCTCCGACAGCGGGACGAGTGCACGGATGACCTTGACGCCCGAGGCGTCCTCCATCGACTGCACCTGACCGCGACGCGAGTTCAGGTCGCCGATCACGTCGCCCATGTACTCCTCGGGCGTGCGCACCTCGACCGACATGAGCGGTTCGAGGATGACGGGGCCGGCCTTGGGAGCGGCCTCCTTGAAGGCCATCGAACCCGCGATCTTGAACGCCATCTCCGAGGAGTCGACGTCGTGGTACTGACCGTCGAGCAGCGTCGCCTTGACGCCCACCATGGGGAAGCCGGCGAGCACGCCGACCTGCATGGCGTCCTTGATGCCCGCGTCGACCGAGGGGATGTACTCGCGCGGCACGCGACCACCGGTGACGCCGTTCACGAACTCGTACGTGACGTCGCCCTCGACCTCGAGCGGCTCGAGGCGGATCTGCACCTTGGCGAACTGACCCGATCCACCGGTCTGCTTCTTGTGGGTGTAGTCCCACTTGTCGAGCGTCTTGCGGATCGTCTCGCGGTAGGCGACCTGGGGCTTGCCCACGTTCGCCTCGACCTTGAACTCACGCTTCATGCGGTCGACGAGGACGTCGAGGTGGAGCTCGCCCATGCCGCCGATGACGGTCTGGCCGGTCTCCTGGTCGAGCTCGACGCGGAACGTCGGGTCCTCCTCGGCCAGCTTCTGGATCGCGACGCCCAGCTTCTCCTGGTCGGCCTTCGTCTTGGGCTCGATGGCCACGTTGATGACCGGCTCGGGGAAGGTCATCGACTCGAGGACGATCTGGTTGTTCGGGTCGCAGAGCGTGTCACCGGTCGTCGTGTCCTTCAGACCGATGACGGCGTAGATGTGCCCGGCGGTGATCGAGTCGACCGGCATCTCCTTGTTGGCGTGCATCTGGAAGATCTTCCCGATGCGCTCCTTCTTGCCCTTGGTCGAGTTGATGATCTGCGCGCCCGACTCGGCCTTGCCCGAGTACACGCGGATGTAGATCAGTCGCCCGAAGAAGGGGTGCACGGCGATCTTGAACGCGAGCGCCGAGAAGGGCTCGTCGGCCGAGGGCTTGCGCGTGAGGATCTTCTCCTCGTCGCGCGGGTCGGTGCCCTCGACGGCCGCCACGTCGAGCGGGCTCGGGAGGTAGTCCACGACCGCGTCGAGCATGGGCTGCACGCCACGGTTCTTGAACGCCGAGCCGCACAGCACGGGGTACATCTCGCTGTTCACGGTGAGCTTGCGGATGGCGCCCTTGATCTCGTCGATCGTGAGCTCCTCGCCACCGAAGTACTTCTCGAGCAGCGCGTCGTCGGTCTCGGCGACGGCCTCGAGGAGCTTCTCGCGGTACTCCGCGGCGCGCTCCTGGAGGTCCTCCGGGATCTCCTGCGTCTCGTACGAGGCACCGAGGGTCGTGTCACCCTTGGCGTCGGCCGGCCACACCTTGGCGTTCATCTCGACGAGGTCGATGACGCCGATGAAGTCGTTCTCCGCCCCGATGGGCAGCTGGATCACGAGCGGCTTCGCGCCGAGGCGGTTCACGATCGTGTCGACCGTGAAGTAGAAGTCCGCACCGAGCTTGTCCATCTTGTTGACGAAGCAGATGCGCGGCACGTCGTACTTGTCGGCCTGACGCCAGACCGTCTCCGACTGGGGCTCGACGCCCTCCTTGCCGTCGAACACGGCGACCGCACCGTCGAGGACGCGGAGCGAACGCTCCACCTCGACCGTGAAGTCGACGTGCCCGGGCGTGTCGATGATGTTGATCTGGTTCTTGTTCCAGAAGCAGGTGACGGCCGCGGAGGTGATCGTGATGCCACGCTCCTGCTCCTGCTCCATCCAGTCCGTCGTGGAGGCACCGTCGTGGGTCTCACCGAGCTTGTGGTTGACGCCGGTGTAGAACAGGATGCGCTCGGTCGTCGTGGTCTTGCCGGCATCGATGTGGGCCATGATGCCGATGTTGCGGACCTTGTTCAGGTCGGTAAGCACGTCCTGTGCCACGGATGTTCCTCCGAGAGATAAGGGGTGGAGAGAAGAGGAGTAGTGGGGTCCGACTACCAGCGGTAGTGGGCGAAGGCGCGGTTCGACTCGGCCATCTTGTGGGTGTCCTCGCGGCGCTTGACCGCGGCACCGAGACCGTTCGACGCGTCGAGGATCTCGTTGGTGAGACGCTCGGTCATCGACTTCTCGCGACGTGCCTTGGCGTAGTCCGTGAGCCAGCGCAGCGCGAGCGTGTTCGCGCGGTGCGGCTTGACCTCGACGGGGACCTGGTAGGTCGAGCCGCCGACGCGGCGCGAACGCACCTCGAGCGTCGGGCGGACGTTGTCGAGCGCCTTCTTGAGCGTGACGACGGCGTCCTGGCCGGACTTGTTGGCGACGTTCTCGAGCGCGCCGTAGACGATGCGCTCGGCGAGGCCCTTCTTGCCGTCGACGAGGATCTTGTTGACGAGCTGCGAGACGACGGGCGCGCCGTAGACCGGGTCGGCGACGACGGGACGCTTCGGGGCGGGACCCTTGCGGGGCATTACTTCTTCTCCATCTTCGCGCCGTACCGGCTGCGAGCCTGCTTGCGGTTCTTCACGGCCTGCGTGTCGAGCGCGCCGCGGACGATCTTGTAGCGGACACCGGGGAGGTCCTTCACACGACCACCACGGACGAGCACCATCGAGTGCTCCTGCAGGTTGTGGCCCTCACCGGGGATGTAGGCGGTGACCTCGGTGCCGTTCGACAGCTTCACGCGGGCGACCTTGCGGAGCGCCGAGTTCGGCTTCTTCGGGGTCGTCGTGTAGACACGGGTGCACACGCCGCGCTGCTGCGGGTTGGACTTCAGGGCGGGCGTCTTCGACGTCGTCGCCTTGGGGCGACGTCCCTTGCGGACCAACTGCTGAATGGTTGGCACGGGTAGTTCTCCTTGTTGGTTTTGCACTGCTCGCTTGGATACTGGCGCGAGGGCTCTCGCACCGGAGACGTGACTCGTCTCATTCGGACCCACCGGCGGTACAAACAACTGGTATCGCTGGTTGGTGAAGCGGTGGCGACCGGATCGGGTCGACTTCGCTTCGTCACTGCGGCTACGCCGTGGCCCTCATTCCGGGCGGCGTGAGACCGCTCGGAATTGGGCGCGACCGAGCGCGCGCACCAGAAAATCCTAACCGCTGGTGGAAAATCGGTCAAGCTGCGTCATGTTCGATCCGACGTGTCGGTTCCGCTGCGAGCGAGCACGGCGGCCCCCGCGACGCAGCCGAACACCGCGAGCACGACGACGAGCGCGAACGCGTCCGTCGCATGCCGCAGAGCGAAGCCGACCGGTGTCCCCGCCTCGACCGGCAGGCCGCCGAGCGTGGCGCCCGCGAGCGCGGTGAGCGAGAACGCGAACCACGCGACGACCGCCCAGCCCGCTGACCCCGCCCACGAGACGTGGCGGGTCGCGCGGGCACGCGCCGACTCACGGGCGGCCCCGATGCCGGCGACGACCATCGTCGCGACGAGCATCGCCGGGCCGACGAGGGTCGCGGTGCCCTCCTCGGGGACGACGTCGCGATCGATCGCGAGGCTCGTCATGCCCCAGCCCGCGAACACGAGCGCGCCCGTGAGGATCGCGACGAGGACCCCCGTGCGAACGCTCGCCACGGTCGATCCCCGCACGATCAGGAACGTGCCGTCACGGTGAGGCTGCGGACGATGTCCCCGAGCGACGAACCGAGGTTCGCCGACTGCGTCGCGGTCGCCGTTCCGACGGCCGTGACGAGTTCGGTGAGTCCGTCGTGCGACACGACGACGAGCCGGTACCGGACGCGGAGGTCGCCGAGGCTCGCCTCCTGCTGGTCGGCCTCGAGATAGGCGCCCGGAGCGCCCGCGGGTTCGAGATCGGCATAGGTCTCGGTCGCGCCCGCGGCGACGAGCTGCGCGCGGAGGCGGCCGAGCGCGTCCGCGGCCGGGATCTCGCCGGGCCAGCGCTCGTGGGTGACGAGGACGTTGGCATTGAAGCCCCCGTCATCGACGACATGGCGGATCCCGACGAGGGCGCCGGGGAAGACGATGGGCTGCCACCCGGCGGGCGCGTCGATCGAGACGGCGGGCAGCTCGGGATAGTGCGCCGAGGGATACGCGGCGACGCCGGAGGTCTCGTGCTCGGTCATGCGCGGGGTCGCTCCTCGTCGTCGGACTCGGTCGTGGTGTGGTCGATCGGTGCGGTCGCGTCGGCGTCGCTCGCGGCGTCGCTCTCGTCGGCGTCGCTCGCGTCGGCGTCGCTCGCGGCATCGTCCTCCGCCGCGGCGTCCGTTGTCGACTCGTCGTCGCTCGTGGCGGCGTCGCTCGTGGCGTCGCCGTCCGTCGCGGCGTCCTCGGTCGCCCCGTCGTCGGCCGCAACGTCGGCGGTCACTGCGTCGCCCGCGTCGACATCGGCGTTCTCGGTCTGCTCGTCGCCGCTGGGCGTGTGCTCGTCGACCCCGTGCTCGTCGACCGCCTGCTCGTCGACCGCGTGCTCGTCGGGCACGACGTCCCCGGCGACGGCCGCATCGTCCACGGTCGCGACCGCCACGGGCCCCGTCACGGTGACCGGCGCCGATGCCGTCTCGCGCGCCGCGCGTTCCTCGCGGTCCACCTCGGCGAGCGTGCGCTCGTACGCGGCGCGCTCGCGTGCGTTGGTCGCCGTGACGCGGCGTCCACGCAGTCCGACGAGTGCGCCGACCCACGTGAAGGCCTCGCGGGCGACGATCGCGGCCACGAGCGAGCCGGGCAGGTGCGTGGGGTCGACGAGGGACGCGAACGGGTCGGCCGGCACGAAGCCTCCCGCGTTGAGCGTGAGCTGCATGGCCACGCCCACGTGGTAGGCGACGAACGCGACGACAGCGGCGACGAGCCCGCCGAGGACGTACCAGCCCCAGCCGGCCCGACCGGCGACGAGCGTCCACAGGACGAACAGGATCCCGAAGGCGACGACGGGCAGGATGAACGGGGTCGTGACGATGAAGTCACCGGCGGTCACGAGCACATCGGTGTGTGCCGTGAGGAGCGCGCGAACGCCCGCGAACGCGAACACGTAGGCGGCCGCGAACACGCCCGTCCCGAACAGCGCCATGATGAACCCGAAGGCGCGATTGCCGCGCGGGAGCGGCTCGGCGGGCAGCGTGGGGAGCTCGATGGCCTCCTCCGAGAGCGCGAGCGGTGCGAACGTCCGGCGGTCCGCCTCGGCCGCACCGTCGTGCTCGGGCATCTCGGGCGCCTCGTCCCGTAGCGCGACCTCCGTCCCCACCCCCGACTCCTCGTCCTCGACGACGTCGGGCACGACGGGGGTCTCGGCGCTGTCGTCGGCGCGCGTCTGCTCGCGCGTGCGATCGCCGCGGGTCGCGCGCTTCCGTGCCGATCGCGCACGCCCCTCGGTGCGGTCGACCTCGATCGTCCGCGCGGTACGCCGGGCGGGCACGTCCGTGGCCGCTCCCCCGTCCGCTCCATCGGCGTCGCTGTCGGCCTCGGCGTCGGCGTCCGCATCGACGTCGGCGTCCACCTCGGCGTCGGCGTCGGCGTCCGCCTCGGTGTCTCCGGAGGACGACGCCACGGGGGCGTCGACGGTCGGGACGGGTGCGGTCCGGTTCGTGGACTCGGCTTCGACCTCGATCGGGGTCAGCATGCTGGAACGCGCGACGACGGCCGTCGGCTCGCGCTCCTCGCGCTCGTCCGCGTGCCCGTCGACACCCACGGCGGCCGTGTCGTTCTCGTCCGTCCCGGCAGCCGACGCGTCGGTGAGCTGACCTGACGCCGCGTCCTCCCCCGCGTCCCGCTCGGCGTCATCGGCCCACACGGCTGCGTCGCCGTCCCGCAGCGCCTCATCGTCCCTCACGCCTGCGGCGTCGTCCCGCTCGGCTGCGTCGGTGGCGCGCGTGCCGCGGCCCGACGGGACGCGCCGCGACAGGATGGGCCGTGACGGCGTCGCACCCTCGGCTGCCGGCTCGACCCCGTGGCTGTCGTCGGTGCCGGCGGCGATGCGCCCATACTCGGCCTGCACGTCGCCGAGCTCGAGCGTGTCGCCGAGGCCGCCCGTGCGGCCGATCGAGCGACTGCGCGCGACCGCGGCATCGAGCCGCTCGTTCGATCCACCGGCGCGGCCCGAGGGGCCGTCGTCGAAGGGCTCGCGCCGGTCGGTGGGGGTGTCCGTCATGCGATCAGGGTATTCGCAGTTCGCGCCGACACGTCGAGACAGGCCGCCCGCGGGACGAAACCGTTCGCCGTCCGGGTGAACGGCGAACGCCCCGGGCCGGGGCCCGGGGCGTTCGTGGTTCGTGCGGTGACGAGGACCGGCTCCCTACTGGTAGGTGCCGCCCTGGAAGTCGTCGCTCGAGAAGGCGTCGAAGTCGACGAACGTGAGGTCGTTCTCGTCGAACTCGCTCCCCGTCGTGGCGCCGAACGGGTACCGCTCGGCGCGGGCTTCCTCGGTCGGCTCGACGGCCATCTCGCGGTACTTCGGGAGTCCGGTACCGGCCGTGATGAGGCGACCGATGATGACGTTCTCCTTGAGCCCGACGAGCGGGTCCTTCTTGCCCTCCATCGCCGCCTGCGTGAGCACGCGCGTCGTCTCCTGGAAGGAGGCGGCGCTCAGCCACGACTCGGTCGCGAGCGAGGCCTTCGTGATGCCCATGACCTCCTGGCGGCCCGACGCGGGCTGCTTGCCCTCGGTGACCGCGGCACGGTTCACCTGGGCGAAGTGCATGCGGTCGGCGAGCTCACCCGGCAGCATGTCCGTCTGACCGTGGTCGATGACCGTGATCTTGCGGAGCATCTGACGGACGATGACCTCGATGTGCTTGTCGTGGATCGGCACACCCTGCGAGCGGTACACGCCCTGCACGCCACCGACGAGGTACTTCTGCACCTCGCGGGCACCGCGCACGCGCAGCACGTCCTTCGGGTCCACCGGACCCTCGTGGAGCGCCTGCCCGATCTTCACGTGCTGGCCGTCCTCGACGAGGAGGTCGGCACGCTTGAGCACCGGGTAGATGAACTGCTCGTCGCCGTTGTCGGGCGTGAGGATCACCTTGCGCGACTTCTCGGTCTCCTGGATCTCGATGACCCCGTCGGCCTCGGCGAGCGGCGACGCACCCTTCGGGGTACGCGCCTCGAACAGCTCCTGCACGCGGGGAAGACCCTGCGTGATGTCGCCGGCCGAGGACACACCACCCGAGTGGAAGGTACGCATCGTGAGCTGCGTTCCGGGCTCACCGATCGACTGGGCCGCGATGATGCCGACGGCCTCGCCGATGTCGACGAGCTTGCCCGAGGCGAGTGAGCGGCCGTAGCACATGGCGCACACACCGACCGCGGACTCGCACGTGAGCACCGAGCGGACCTTGACCTCGTTCACACCCGCCGCGATGAGCTCGTCGATGACGACGTCGCCCACGTCGGTGCCGGCCGTCGCGACGACCGTCCCGTCGGCGGCGACCGCGTCGACCGCGAGGTTCCGCGCGTAGACGGAGTTCTCGACGTTCTCGTCGCGCTCGAGCTCGCCGTCCGCGTTCACGCGGCCGATCACGAGGTCGAGACCGCGCGACGTGCCGCAGTCCTCTTCACGGATGATGACGTCCTGCGAGACGTCGACGAGTCGACGCGTCAGGTAGCCCGAGTCGGCCGTGCGGAGTGCCGTGTCGGCGAGACCCTTGCGGGCACCGTGGGTCGAGATGAAGTACTCGGCCACGGTGAGGCCCTCACGGTACGAGTGCACGATCGGACGCGGGATCGTCTCACCCTTCGGGTTCGCGACGAGACCACGCATACCGGCGATCTGACGGACCTGCAGCCAGTTACCGTTCGCGCCCGCGGTGACCATGCGGTGGATCGAGTTCGTGGTGGGGAACTCCTCCTGCATCTCGTCGGCGACGCGGTTGGTCGCGGCCTCCCACTTGCGGATCACGTCGGCGCGGTACTCCTGCTCGGTGAGCAGACCGGACTGCCACTCGGCGCGGATGTCGGCGACCTCGGCCTCCGTCTCGGCGACGATCTTCGCCTTCGAGTCGGGGGTGACGATGTCGCTCAGCGCGATCGAGATACCCGAACGCGTGGCCCAGTAGAAGCCGGCGTCCTTGATGCGGTCGAGGGTCGAGGAGACCTCGTCCTTCGAGTACCGCTCGGCGAGGAAGTTGACGACGCCCGACAGGCGGCCCTTCGTCATCGTGTCCTCGGCGTACGGGTAGTCGAGGGGCAGCAGCTCGTTGAACAGGGCGCGCCCGAGGGTCGTCTCCACGAGCGCGGTCTCACCGGGCTCGAGGTTCGCGGGGCCCTCGCCCGGCGCGAACGTGATGTCGCGCAGGCGGATCCGGACGGGCGCGTTGAGGTGCAGCGTGCCCTCGTCCATCGCCATGATCGCCTCGGCGACCGAGCCGAACGCGCGACCCGCACCCTCGACGTCGTCACGACGCGTCGTCAGGTGGTAGAGCCCGGCGACCATGTCCTGCGAGGGCAGGGTCACGGGGCGACCGTCCGACGGCTTGAGGATGTTGTTCGACGCGAGCATGAGCACGCGCGCCTCGGCCTGTGCCTCGACCGAGAGCGGCAGGTGCACGGCCATCTGGTCACCGTCGAAGTCGGCGTTGAACGCCGCGCACACGAGCGGGTGCAGCTGGATCGCCTTGCCCTCGACGAGCAGGGGCTCGAACGCCTGGATCCCGAGACGGTGCAGCGTCGGGGCGCGGTTGAGCAGCACGGGGCGTTCGCGGATGACCTCTTCGAGGACGTCCCACACCTCGGGCTTCGCACGCTCCACCGAACGCTTCGCCGCCTTGATGTTCGAGGCGTGACCGAGGTCGATGAGGCGCTTGATGACGTACGGCTTGAACAGCTCGAGCGCCATCTGCTTCGGCAGACCGCACTGGTGCATGCGCAGCTGCGGACCGACGATGATGACCGAACGGCCCGAGTAGTCGACGCGCTTGCCGAGCAGGTTCTGACGGAACCGGCCCTGCTTGCCCTTGAGCATGTCGCTCAGCGACTTGAGCGCACGGTTGCCGGTGCCCGTGACAGGGCGACCGCGGCGGCCGTTGTCGAACAGCGCGTCGACGGCCTCCTGCAGCATGCGCTTCTCGTTGTTGACGATGATCTCCGGCGCGCCGAGGTCGAGGAGTCGACGGAGGCGGTTGTTGCGGTTGATCACGCGTCGGTACAGGTCGTTGAGGTCGCTCGTCGCGAAGCGGCCACCGTCGAGCTGCACCATGGGGCGCAGCTCCGGCGGGATCACGGGGACGACGTCGAGCACCATCGCGGCCGGGCTGTTGCCCGTCTGCAGGAAGGAGCTCACGACCTTGAGCCGCTTGATGGCGCGGATCTTCTTCTGACCCTTGCCCTCGGCGATCTGCTGGCGCAGGAGCTCACCCTCGGCCTCGAGGTCGAAGGACTGGAGGCGCTTCTGGATCGCCTCGGCGCCCATGTACGCCTCGAAGTAGTCGCCGTAGCGGTCGAGCAGCTCGTGGAAGTCGGTGTCCTCGGGCTTGAGCTCGCCGACCTTGAGGTTCTTGAACGACTCCCACACGCGCTCGAGGCGGGCGATGTCCTCCTCGAAGCCCTTGCGGAGCTGTCCCATCTCCTTCTCGCCGGCGTCCTTGACCTTGCGCTTCTGGTCGGACTTGGCGCCCTCGGCCTCGAGGGCCGCGAGCTCGTCCTCGAGACGCTTCATGCGTCCCGCGATCGCCGCGTCCTTCTGGTCGTTCATGGTCTTGATCTCGAGGCGGACCTCCTGCTCGAGACCGGGGAGGTCGTCGCGGCGGCCCTCCTCGTCGACGTCGATGACCATGTAGGCCGCGAAGTAGATGACCTTCTCGAGGTCCTTCGGCGCCATGTCGAGCAGGTACCCGAGGCGCGAGGGCACGCCCTTGAAGTACCAGATGTGCGTGACGGGCGCGGCGAGCTCGATGTGGCCCATGCGCTCGCGGCGCACCGAGGACTTCGTGACCTCGACGCCGCAGCGCTCGCACACGATGCCCTTGAAGCGCACGCGCTTGTACTTCCCGCACGCGCACTCCCAGTCGCGCGAGGGGCCGAAGATCTGCTCGCCGAACAGACCGTCCTTCTCGGGCTTCAGGGTGCGGTAGTTGATGGTCTCGGGCTTCTTGACCTCGCCGTACGACCACCGGCGGATGTCGTCGGCCGTCGCGAGCCCGATCTGCAGCTGATCAAACGTTGTTGCGTCCAGCAATTCTTAATTCTCCTCGTTGGAAAGCTTCGTCGTCCTGTGCTGACCGATTCAGATCTCGTCGACCGACGAGGACTCGAAGCGGGCGGAGATGTTGATGCCGAGCTCTTCCGCTGCCCGGTAGGCGTCGTCGTCGGTGTCCTTGAGGCTGACGGCCGAACCGTCGGCCGAGAGGACCTCGACGTTCAGGCAGAGCGACTGCATCTCCTTCATGAGCACCTTGAAGGACTCGGGGATGCCGGGCTCCTGGATGTTCTCGCCCTTGACGATGGACTCGTACGCCTTGACGCGACCGACGATGTCGTCGGACTTGATCGTGAGCAGCTCCTGCAGCGTGTAGGCGGCGCCGTAGGCCTCGAGGGCCCACACCTCCATCTCACCGAAGCGCTGTCCACCGAACTGCGCCTTTCCACCGAGGGGCTGCTGCGTGATCATCGAGTACGGACCCGTCGAGCGCGCGTGGATCTTGTCGTCGACGAGGTGGTGCAGCTTGAGGATGTACATGTACCCGACGGAGATCGGGTCCGGGTACGGCTCGCCGGAACGTCCGTCGAACAGCTGCGCCTTGCCGCTCGCGCCGATGAGGCGGTCGCCGTCGCGCGTGAGCGTCGTCGACTCGAGCAGGCCCGCGATCTCGTCCTCGGTCGCACCGTCGAACACGGGCGTCGCGAGCTTCGTGCCGGGTGCCACGTCGCGCGCGTCCTCGGCAAGCTCGTCGGCCCACTCGGGCGTGCCCTCGACGGACCAGCCCTGCTTCGCGACCCAGCCGAGGTGCGTCTCGAGCACCTGACCGAAGTTCATGCGCTTCGGGATACCGAGCGGGTTGAGGATGATGTCGAGCGGCGTGCCGTCGGCGAGGAAGGGCATGTCCTCCTCGGGCAGGATCTTCGCGATGACGCCCTTGTTGCCGTGGCGGCCCGCGAGCTTGTCGCCCTCGGTGATCTTGCGCTTCTGCGCGATGAACACGACGACGCGCTGGTTGACGCCCGAGCCGAGCTCGTCGTCGCCCTCCTCCGCGTCGAACACCTTGACGGCGATGACCGTGCCGGCCTCACCGTGGGGCACCTTGAGCGACGTGTCGCGCACCTCGCGGCTCTTCTCGTTGAAGATCGCACGGAGCAGGCGCTCCTCGGCGCTCAGCTCGGTCTCGCCCTTCGGCGTGACCTTGCCGACGAGGATGTCGCCGGGCTGGACCTCGGCACCGATGCGGATGATGCCGCGCTCGTCGAGGTCCTTGAGGAGCTCGACGGAGACGTTGGGCAGGTCGCGCGTGATCTCCTCCTTGCCGAGCTTCGTGTCGCGGGCGTCGACCTCGTACTCCTCGATGTGGATCGAGGAGAGCGTGTCGTTCTTGACGAGGTTCTGGCTGAGGATGATCGCGTCCTCGAAGTTGTGGCCCTCCCACGGCATGAACCCGACGAGCAGGTTCTTGCCGAGCGCGAGCTCGCCCTCTTCGGTCGACGGACCGTCGGCGATGACCTCGCCGACCTCGATGCGGTCGCCCGCGTTCACGACGACGCGGTGGTTGTAGCACGTGCCGTGGTTCGAGCGGTCGAACTTGCGGAGGAAGTACGAGTCGGTGCCGCCCTCGTCGAGCTGCACGGTGACCTGGTCGGCCGAGACCGACTCGATGACGCCCGCACCGCGTGCGGTGATGACGTCGCCCGCGTCGATCGCGGCGTAGCCCTCCATACCCGTACCGATGAGCGGCGACTCGCTGCGCAGCAGCGGCACCGCCTGACGCTGCATGTTCGCACCCATGAGGGCGCGGTTCGCGTCGTCGTGCTCGAGGAACGGGATGAGCGACGTCGCGACCGACACCATCTGGCGCGGCGAGACGTCCATGTAGTTGACCTCGTCGGCGGGGACGAGCTCGACCTCGCCACCCTTGCGGCGGACGAGGACGTCGGCCTCGGCGAACGAACCGTCGGCGTTCAGCGGCGCGTTGGCCTGTGCGACGACGTGGTCGTCCTCCTCGGAGGCGGTGAGGTAGTCGATCGTCTCGTTCGAGACCCTGCCGTCGACGACGCGACGGTAGGGGGTCTCGATGAAGCCGAACGCGTTGATGCGCGCGAACGTCGCGAGCGAGCCGATGAGGCCGATGTTCGGGCCTTCCGGCGTCTCGATCGGGCACATGCGGCCGTAGTGCGAGGGGTGGACGTCGCGGACCTCGACGCCCGCGCGCTCACGAGACAGACCGCCGGGCCCGAGGGCCGAGAGGCGGCGCTTGTGCGTGAGACCCGCGAGCGGGTTGTTCTGGTCCATGAACTGCGACAGCTGCGAGGTGCCGAAGAACTCCTTGATCGCGGCCACGACGGGACGCACGTTGATCAGGGTCTGCGGGGTGATCGCCTCGATGTCCTGCGTCGTCATGCGCTCGCGCACGACGCGCTCCATGCGCGACAGGCCAGTGCGGACCTGGTTCTGGATGAGCTCGCCGACGGCGCGGATACGACGGTTGCCGAAGTGGTCGATGTCGTCGACGTCGAGGCGGACCTCGATCTCCTTGCCGTCGCGGACGCCGGGCAGCGTCTCCTGGTTCGCGTGCAGCGCGACGAGGTACTTGATGGTCGCGACGATGTCCTGCACGGACAGCGTCGACTCGCCGATGGGCGTGTCGAGGCCGAGCTTGCGGTCGATCTTGTAGCGGCCGACCTTCGCGAGGTCGTAGCGCTTCGCGTTGAAGTACAGGTTGTCGAGGAGGGCGCGGGCCGACTCCGTCGCGACCTGCTCGCCCGGGCGCAGCTTGCGGTAGATGTCCTTGAGGGCGTCTTCCTTGGTGCGGATGTCGTCCTTCTCGAGGGTGAGCGCGATCGACTCGTAGCCGGCGAACTCCTCCTGGATCTCCTCCTGCGAGAGGCCGAGGGCCTTGAGGAAGACCGTGACGGACTGCTTGCGCTTGCGGTCGATGCGGACGGCGACCTGGTCGCGCTTGTCGATCTCGAACTCGAGCCAGGCACCGCGCGAGGGGATGACGCGAGCCGAGTACACGTCCTTGTCGCTCGTCTTCTCGGGCGTGCGCTCGAAGTAGACGCCGGGCGAACGGACGAGCTGCGACACGACGACGCGCTCGGTGCCGTTGATGATAAACGTGCCCTTGTCGGTCATGAGCGGGAAGTCGCCCATGAAGACCGTCTGCGTCTTGATCTCGAGCGTCTGGTGGTTCATGAACTCGGCCTCGACGTAGAGGGGGGCCGAGTACGTCTTGCCGCGCTCCTTGCACTCGTCGATCGAGTACTTCTCCGGCTCGAGGTACGGGTGCGTGAAGCTGAGCTGCATCGTCTCCCCGAGGTCCTCGATCGGGGAGATCTCCTCGAAGATCTCCTCGAGTCCGGACTGGGTCGCGACGTCGGTGCGCCCGGCGGCCTCCGCCTCGGCGAGGCGTGCCTTCCAGGCATCGTTGCCGACCAGCCAGTCGAAGGACTCGGTCTGGAGGGCGAGGAGGTCTGGGACCTCGAGGGTGTCGCTGATCTTGGCGAACGAGAGTCGGTGTGCGTTCCGACCGGTCTTGGGCGTAGGAGATGCGTTGCGCGCAGCAGCCAAGGAAATTACCTCCGCGGACCCGGCGAAGAACCGGGTGCCAGTAGTGTCGTCGGTGAGGAATCCGCCACGGCTCCAGCCGGCGGGCACTCGGAGGGATCGACGAGCCCCGTCGCCTGCATCAGGCGGGGAGTCCGGAACACCGAGGAGCGACCACCGTGCCGACCGCAATATGAAGGCATGGGGAGACGAAGCGCAAGGAACCACTGTATGCGCTCGTGACGCGCCTGTCCACCCCCGATGCTTGCCGAAGCTGAAAATCTCCGGTATAAGCTGGCTCGAGTCCGTTCGGGGGACGACCTCAGGCCTCGCTCCACGTGCATCCGGCCCCGCCGCGTGGGTCACGACGGTGCCGTCCGCCACGAGCGAACCGTGGTCGATCGATGTGACCATCGCGGCCCCCTCTCGTCGATCGGGTCGTCTCACCGCGCTGCGGACGATTCCCGACTGACAACCGGAGCGGACGATCAGAACGGCGGAGGATCGTCGCTCGGCTCGAATCGAGGTCCGGCCCGTCGCGCCCGGCTCCCCTGTGCGCCGTCACGCAGAGCTGCCCCGGTGCTGCCGCGAGCGTCACCGAGATCAGCCGGATCGAGCACCGGCCGCGGCCGCACACCGAATGCGTGCCCCGGGGGCGATCCGAGCTCCGGAACGTATCCCCGCGGTTGCATGCGTTCGCGCTCTCGTTCCACGCCGCGGCCGGGATCCGCTACCCGTTCGATGGTGCGGAGCGTCTGCGTGGCCACGGCTGCCTCGCCGGACCGCGGCCCGCGCGGCGACGCCGGGGGTGGTTCGTCGCTTCCGGCGTTCGTTCGCCTGATGTGCGTGGTGGTGGGCCTTGGGTCGTCGGTGTAGGTGTGGCCCGTGGGGCTGGTCCAGTCGAGGTGACCGCCGGGGTGCTGGCGGACGCGCCAGCGCGTGTGGTGTTTGAGCGTGTGGTGGGGCCTGCAGAGGTGTTCCATGTTGTCGATGTGGGTCGCTCCCCCGTCGACGACGGCGACGGTGTGGTCGATGTCGCAGCGGGGTGCCGGGCGGGTGCAGCCGGGGAAGCGGCAGTGGTGGTCGCGTGCGTGCAGCAGCGCGCGCTGCGCCGCCGTCGGGTGTCGGGTGTCGACCTCGCGCGTCGTGCCGGTGATGGGATCCGTCAGCACGCGCAGCCAGGACGGTGCGTGTGCCGTGAGCGCGCGAGCCTGCTTGAGCGGGACGGGCGTGAGGCCGTCGAGCAGTGCCGGGGTGGTGGTGTGGTCGAGCAGGGACAGCACCGGGACGGTGATCGCGATGCGGGCCGAGATGCCCGAGGCAGCGGCGTGGGGCGAGCCGGTGCCGGTGAGGTCGCTCGTGAGGAGCAGCTCGCTGAACACGTCGGCGCGGAGCTGGTGGAGGGTGCGGGATTCGTCCGGGCCGGTGAGCGCGCGGGCCTGCGCGGTGAGGCGGTTGTGGATCGCGGCGGCGAGCACCGTGGGGAGGTCGGCCTCCAGGCGGCTCATGCCGTCGTGCTCGTGCCGCACGTGCACGCCACGGGCCCCGGCGGCGTGGGCGTGACGCTCGTCCATGCTCTCGGGCAGGTGCTCCTCGGCGAGCCTCGCTGCACGTGCACGGAGTCGCGCGGGGGTCAGGTGGTGAGCGGGGCCGAGCAGGGTGCGCTGGTACTCGGTGCGTGCCCGGCGCGTGGGGATGCGCGCGCCCGGGCCCGTGATCGCGCGGACGTGCGCGAGCGACAGGCTGCCGCGGTGGAACGCGTTCGCCGTCTCGGGGAACGATTCGTGCAACACGACCGCTTCGGCGAGCTCCGAGCTGAGGCGCGCCTCGGGCTGCGCGGTCGCGACCGCGAGCTCGCTCGTGCGCTCGCGCATCGCCCACACGAGTGCGTCGTCGTCGCCGGGATACCGGGAGCGGGCGTGGCCCGCTGTCGCGTCGTGCACGAAGGCGAGCAACTCGGCCCGTTTGGCCTGTGCCGCCGCGACGAGGCGCTCCTGCGCGCGGATCTCGTCCACCGCGATCCGGAACGTCTCGTCGTGCCGGCCCGTCACCTCGAGCAACCCGAGCTCGAACAACAGCGCATCGTGCTCCTGACGGGTGCGCGCCAGCTCGACGTCCAGCGCCGCGCGCCGCCGCGCGGCGGTCGCCGACGCCGAGTAGTCGTCGGCGGCAGGCGCGTGCCCGCGGCCGTGCTCGCGGCCCTGCTCGCGGCCGTGCTCGCGTTCGTGTCCGCGACCGTGCCCGTTCCCGTTCTCGTTCCCGTTCCCGCGTTCGTCCCTTGCCCCCCCGCCGCCGAACCGATCTCGGCGCACGACTCGGCACCGGCAGCCGCGTCGCCGCCGCGGGCCGGTGTCGGGTGCTCCGACGCATCGAGTTCGTTCATGGACGCATCACATCACCACCCACGGACATCGCCGCCGGGCAGCTCGGACACTCGCATCGAGCGGCCGTTGCCGATCGGTGCGACGGCCGCACAGAACGATCCGCGTCCCCCGCGACGTCCCCTGTCGGCGGGGCCCGGCGACGACGGACACCATGTCCCGCCCCGCCCGCACTCAGCGGAGGTAGGCGACCACGAGCACCACGATCGAGAGCGCGAGCATCCCGAGGCAGTTCAGCCAGAACGCCGAACCCAGGAACCGCGCACGCAGGTGCGCGACCACCGCACACAGGAAGTACGCCACGACACCGACACTCGCGGCCGCCCCGATGCCCGGCACCCACGTGCCCACGACGAGCCCGACCGTCGCGAGGAGCTTCACGACGACGAGCACCCACCACCATTCGCGAGGGAACCGGACGCCGTCGAGGCAATCGCGGATGAAACGTGGCGGGCGGAGCGAGAAGAGCGCGTCCGCGAACAGGACGGCCGCGAGCACGAGCGGCAACCAGACCGGATCGGGGGCGAACACCGGCGCGGCCCCGGGCGCGACGAGCAACGCGATCATCGGTCCACCGCGATCGCTCGGCACGCCGTCGTGACGGCCGCGTCGAGTCGCCGGGCGATCTCGGGCCCCGTGACGTCCGGCCCCGCCGCGGCACCGGCGAAGAGAACACCGAGGTAGGCATCGTGGACGAGTGCCGCGAACGCGGATGCCTCGTTCTCGCCGATCGCGGCCGTCGAGCGCGCGACGGTGGCGACCCGCTCCCGCAGCTCCGTCCCGAGGGCTCCGAACACCGCCGAGCGGTGTCGTCCCGCCACGAGCACCCCCGCGAACGCCCGTGCGAGCTCCGTGTCGGCCACGAACAGCTCGACGAACGGCACGAGCAGGGCGAGGACGCGCTCAGGCAGGCTCCCTCGCTCGGGCACGGCGCCACGTTGCAGCCCCTCGATGCGCTGTTCCATGACGTCGAGCAGCAGGCGGTCCTTGTCGCCCACCGCCATGACCGTTCCGACACTCACGCCCGCGTGCGCGGCGATGTCCCGCACGGTCGACGCGGCGAACCCGCGCTCCGCGAACAGCGTCGCCGCCGCCTCCAACACCCGCGCGCTGGACGAGGCTCGCTTCGCCGCGCGTGACTGAACGTGTTCAGTGAACATGTTCAGAACGATATCGGATGACCTCGCCTGCGTCGAGACCCGGTCACGGGATCGCCGTCGGTCCGACAGGATTCCCGTCGAACGACACGGCGCCCGGGTGCCCGCACGCGATCGCGATCGCGATCGCGACCGCGAGGCCCCGCGACACACCGTGCCGCCGCGCCGGACGAGCGCACCCGGACGAACGCACCGGACGACCTCGCCGCGCTGCCGCGCCGAACGACCGCACCGGACGACCACGCCGCGCCGCCGCGCCGCACCGAACGATCAAGCCACGCCGCCGCGCCGAACTCTCCCACCGGACGACCGTGCCGCACCGTCGTCGTCGCCGCGCGCCGTCATTGCCCCGCACCCGCCGCGGCTCTACCGTCGAACCAGCGACCCCGGCACCGGGCCGACCCCGACGTCCCGGACCCCGACCATCACGGCACGCGGCACGCGAACACGAATCAGGAGCACCACATGGACTCGATCCCCCGCCCCGCTCGCATGCACGCCGTCTCCGACGAGACCACCGAGATCGTCGACTCGGTGCTCGACTACGCGCGGCGACGCGCGCTGTACCGCGACGTCCCGCTCGACAAGCCCATGACGGAGCGGGAGCTGCGCCGGCTCGCACCCGGCTCGATCACGCCGGAGGGCATCGGAGCCCGGCGGGCGATCGCTCGCTTCGAGGACGTCCTCGCGCCCGCGTGCCTCTCGATCGACCACCCCGGCTACCTCTCCTTCATCCCGTCCGCGCCGACGAAGGCGGCGATCGCGTTCGACGTCGTCGTCTCGGCCTCGGCGATCTACGGTGGCTCGTGGGCCGAGGGCGCCGGTGCGGTGTACGCCGAGAACGAGGTGCTGCACTGGCTCGCCGCCGAGTTCGGGCTGCCCGAGGGCGCGGGCGGCGTGTTCGTGCAGGGTGGCACGATCGGGAATCTCTCGGCGCTCGTCGCGGCGCGACAGGCGGCGCGCGAACGCCGCGAGGCCGAGGGACTGCCTGCACCGCGTCGCTGGGTCGTCGTCGGGAGTGCGGAGGCACACTCCTCGATCGCATCGGCGGCGGGCGTCATGGACGTCGACGTGCTCCCCGTCGCGACGGGCGACGACGGCCTCCTCCACGGCGCGGCCGTCGCGGCCGCACTCGATTCCCTCGCGGACGAGGATCGTGCCGCGTTCGCCGTGGTCGCGACCGCCGGGACGACGAACTTCGGCATCGTCGACGATCTCGCGTCGATCGCGGCGGTGACACGCGAACGTGAGGTGTGGCTGCACGTCGACGGCGCGTACGGTCTCGCCGCCGCGCTCGTCCCCGAGACGAGGCCGCTGTTCGCGGGCGTCGAGTTCGCCGACTCGCTCATCGTGGATCCGCACAAGTGGCTGTTCGCGCCGTTCGACGCGTGCGCGCTCATCTACCGGGACCCGGGCCACGGCAAGCGCGCCCACACGCAGCACGCCGAGTACCTCGACACGCTCACCGAGGCCGACGACTGGAACCCGGCCGACTTCGCCGTGCAGCTCACCCGACGCGCACGCGGCCTGCCGCTATGGTTCTCCCTCGCGACGCACGGCACCGAGCACTATCGGGAGGCCATCGCGTCGGGCATCGAGCTCGCGCGTCGCATCGCCGACGAGATCGAACGGCGCGACGGGGTGCATCTCGTGCGCGATCCGCAGCTCTCGGTCGTCGTGTTCCAGCGCGAGGGCTGGTCACCCGCCGACTACCGCGCATGGTCGGACCGCCTGCTCGACGAACAACTCGCGTTCGTCGTGCCGAGTTCGCACGAGGGCGAGACGGTGCTGCGCTTCGCGATCGTGAGCCCGCTCACGACGTTCGAGCGGCTGACGGAGATCCTCGACACGCTCGAGTGACATGACGGGGCGAGCCCGGTGGCGACCCGGGCCGCTCACCCCCGCGCCGCGAGCTCCGCGAGTTTCGCGCCGAAGGGGCCGTTCACCGTGTCCGTCCGAAGCTCGCGTCGCTCGTCGAACCACGCCACCGGCTGAACCGGGCCGAACCCGTCTCGGTAGGACACGACGGGCGAAAGCGGCCCCGCCTCGGGCGCACAGAGCTGATCGGCGACGAACGCCAGGTACTCGAGCGCGGCGGCGACGCCCGGCCCCTCGATGCCGTGGACGAGGACGGTCGAGCGATTGGGGGTCGCGACGAGCAGTCCGTCGACCGCCGGGGGCGTGTCGGGCACGCGCGCGAGGAGTTCGTCGACGATGAGCACCCGCGAGGCGCCGAACCAATCGCCGGACTCGAACACGTGCCCTCGCACGCCCGGCCGCGACTTCGGCGCGAGGAGCGTGTGGTGCGGCGCGGGCAGGCGACGCAGGTTCTCGAGCGCGACGGGCCAGATCGCATCCCACCCACCGAGGCGTTCGGGCGCGGTGACCGTCCGGACCACGTCGGGCAGATCGTAGGCCGGCAACAGCACGAGCGAGCCGTCGTAGGGAAGCGCATCGTGCGCGTGTTCCGGCGCCGGTACGACCCGCACGAGCAGGCGATCGCGCTCGGCGCCGTCGATGCCCGAGGCCCCGAGCAGCTCGTCGAGGTAGCGCTCCACCTCGAGAGTGCGCCACATGTCCTGCGTCGTGGCGAGCGTCTCCGCAAGGCGCCTGACGTGGTATCGGCGCCCGCGATCGTCGACGACCGTGAACGGCTCGAGCTCGACGACCCCGATTCCCCGCTTCTGCAGGCTCGCGGCCACCATGAGTGCGGTGCCGGGGAACGCGTTCCCCGTGGTCTCCATGCTCATGCCTCTGTTCGTACCCCCTCCCGAGTCGCGTCGCACGGATGCGGCGCGGGCTCGGCCCCCCTGGCCGGCGAACCGACCTTCACCCCTGCCCGGTCGGACACGGCCCGTCAACTGAACCAGGCCCGCCGATCTTCGTAAAGTGACCGGCTGCCACGAAATCCCCCGGCACCAAGCGTATTGCCGTCGAGCGGCTCGACCGCCACCCCACCCGATCGACCAGCGAGGGCAGGCGGGTGATGTCCACACCAGCGTGTCCACTGCGGCGCGAGGCAGGACGCGGCCATCACACGGATCCGCGGGACCGTGCCTGATCACCTCGACGATTCACTCACGTCCCGGGGCCCGGTGCCCCGAAAACTCGGGTCCCGCGCTCAGCTCGGATCACCTACATTATTTCCGGTTGCAATACTTGCGACTACAACTGATGAGACTCGACAGCCGAGTGAACACGAACGAACACGAACGGATCGAATACGCATGCGACAGCTCGACCTCACGACCCCCGCCCTCCGCGACTGGACGCTCCTCGTCCTTCGCATCGTCCTCGGCGGATTGCTCCTCGCCCACGGCCTGCAGAAGCTCGTCGCGTTCGGCTACCACGGCACCGTCGGAGCGTTCGACGGCATGGGTGTTCCCGCGGCGCCGGTCGCCGCCGGCATCGCGATCGCCGTCGAGGTGATCGGCGGCCTCTTCCTCGTCCTCGGCCTCTGGCTGCCGGTCAGCGGACTCGTCGTCGCCGTGTACATGGCGGGCGTGCTCGTGCTCGCACACGCCCCGTTCGGCCCGTTCGCAACCGACGGCGGATGGGAACTCGTCGCGCTCTACGCCGTCGGTTCCGCCGCGCTCGCCGTCCTCGGCGGCGGCCGGTACGGCATCGACGGCGCACGCCTGGCGACGCGCACGGCTCGCGCGAGCGGGAGCGCGACGGCAGCTGCTTGAGCCGATCTGCCCACGACGCGGGGCGGCGGCCCGAATCGATCGATTCGGGCCGCCGTTCGCTGCGGACCGGGCATCGGCTCGTGTGGACCCACTCTCAGGAAGTCACCGCCACTCACACCACGGGTTGTCCACAGGGGTGTCATGACCTTGGTGCCGCGCCCGTTCCGCACCATAGTCTGAGCCCCCACGCAGCGGCGCGTCACCGGGCCGAGGCGAACCCGTCTCCGTCACGACGCGACGCGACACGGACGACGAGGAGGAGCAGCATGAACGAGGGCCGGTCCGAAACGCCCCACTGGGACGTCGTCCCGAGTCCCGAACTCGAACAGAAGGCCAGCTCCTGGCTACGCGGCATGATCCGATTCATCATCGAGAGCACCGACGAGCCCGACACCACACCCGACCGCTTCGAACGCACACTCGGCATCACCACCGAGCCCGGTGTACGGGGGCACTACAGCGATGACCGACGTGACCCGACGTACATCTGCGAAGTCGGCATCACTCTCCCGCCTGCGCCGAGAACCGGCGCAAGCCTCACCATCGACCGCGTCAACACCGCCTCCGCCGACACGAGCCCCCTCGTCAGGGTTCCCGACGCCACGTGGGTTCGGACTGAACTCGCCGATGCCGGATTCGGACTTCGCCCGGTCTTCCCGAACCACGGTGACCGACTCGTCGCGATCAGATTCGCACGTGGACGGGTCGGAGGCACCATCGGACTCCGCGGCGGGCGCGAGCGGGATCCGAGCGGCGGGTACGCCAACAGGGTCGTGATGTCGTGGCGCGATCCCTACGAGTCCTGAGCGAGGCGTCGCACGAGGCGATAGACCGCTTCGCGAGCGCCCCGCACGTCGCCCGAGCGGACGCCGACTCGCTGCGGCGCCTGATCGCCTCGTCCCTTCGCCTGATCGTGAGCGTGAACAATGCCGTCGGCACGGGAAACCTGGTCGGGTTCCAGGTGCAGCCCGAGGACACTCATGCCGGTGCCCAGTACGATCCGGCGCATCGCACGATCACACTCGAACTGGACAGCACACGTCCGCAGGATTGGTATGACGCGGCCGATACGGTGTATCTCCTCGGACACGAGCTCCATCATGCGAACCACACGAACGACGTCGAGCGTGGTGAAGCGAGCTTCACAGCGCGTGTAATGACAATCGCCGGGTTCGGAGGGGTCGACTACGCGCACGCACTGAATGCGTTCCTCGACGTGTCCAGAGCCGACGAGGATCGCGCCGATCTCGCGGGCTGGAACGCGTTCGTCGAGTTCGCCGCGACGAGTGGGGTGGACGTCCCCGATGCCGTCGCCTGGACCGAGCGTGCGTGGACGGTCGCACGTGTCAGCGAGGCCGATGGGCTGGTGTTCAAGGAAGGGTTCCAGCCGGAACCCGATGGGACTCTCACTCCTTCGGACTGCAACCTGGCGACCATGCGTCGCTACTACACCGGCGCCGCGCCCGACATGACCAACATCGGCCACACCGGTGAATCCGACTACGCGAACTACTACGCCGCCCCCGCACTGAGCTTCATCGGCCAGATCCACCGCGAACACCACACCACGATCGCCGACGACCACGCCCGACGCGGACTCCCCCGGCCCGCCGAACCACCCATCCGCATCGACCTCGCCACACACGGACTCACCCCGGACCTCCTCCAGAAGAACGGCATCGACCTCGGCCCCGACGCCGCCCCACTCCACTACCTCGACACCTCCACCCACCCACCGACGCCGGGCATCCTCCAGCCACTCCGGTACTCCCGCGACGAGAACGAACCCTCGCGTCCGAGCACCGTCCACGAACACCTCCGGGCACGATCGACGAGCACACGCGCCGAGGCCCGAGGGCCCACCAGGGCACCAGCCGGAACACGCCTCGGCGACACCACTCCGACGGAGGCCTCGGACCCTCGGCGCGCCCCGCGCACGCCGTCATCCAGCGGCCACAGCACCCCCGGCGGCCAGAACACGATGCCCACACCACGCGCCGACGCGGCCCGCCGGGCCGTCGAACGCGCGACGCGCCCCCGAACCTCCGGCGCACCGAGGCGCGGCAACACCGGGATCGGCCGCTGAGCCGCCAGCCGCTGCCCGCCCCGTTGTCCACAGTGCGACGAACCGACCCCACCCACGGGCCCCAGGACCGTAACCTGAACGCCCACACGGCGACGCGGCACCGCAACGAGACGACCCACGCACGTCACGACACGAACACACGACACGGCGAGGAACAGCATGAACGAAGACCGGACCGGAACACCCCACTGGGACGTCGTCCCGAGTCCCGAACTCGAACAGAAGGCCAGCTCCTGGCTCCGCGGCATGATCCGATTCATCATCGAGAGCACCGACGATCCCGACACCACACCCGACCGCTTCGAACGCACACTCGGCATCACCTTCCTTCCCACCGAGAATGACCTGTGGCACCTCCGGGACGAGAGCAATTCGAACTACGACTGCTGGGCGAACGTCGCGCCGGATCCCGACCGATTCGCGGGAGCCGACCTCACGCTGGACCGCTCCGACAGGTCGCGCCGCGACGTGCGGGCATTGGTCCGCGACCCCGATGCCGCGTGGGTCGAAACGGAGCTCAGCCGGGCCGGGTTCACGCTGCATCCCATCTATCCCGCCCACGAAGGCAAACCGATCGCGATGCGGTTCGCCCGAGGCAGGATCAGTGGAAACTACGGACTTGCCGGCAGCGGCCGACTCGGTAATGACGTGAGCTACGTGACCAAGGTCGTGATGAGGTGGAGCGACCCGTACACGACCTGACGCCCGATGCACACGCCGCGCTCGAGCGATTCATCGAGGCCCCGCGCGTCACTCGATCCGACGCGGCACGACTACGCGACATGATCGCCGCATCTCCCCGCTTGGTCGCCAATCTCAACGAAGCCGTCGGGAACCGAACCTTGACCAGCTTCGTGCTGCAGCCGGAGGGAACGCACGCCGGCGCGCAATACGACCCCGCCAGCAAGGCGATCACGCTCCCACTCGAGTGCGTGCGCCCGGAACGCTGGGCGGACGCGGCCGACACCATTTACCTCCTCGGGCACGAAATCCAACACGCCCACAATTCCAGCGACATCGACCACAGCACGCACCTGTTCTCGACTGAGATCGTCGCGAGCACTCGAGCGGGAGAAACCGACTACGCGACGGCGCTGAACCAGTACCTCGACGCCTGCCGCGCGGACGAGGATCGTGCCGACCTCGAAGGCTGGAACACCTTTGTCGAGTTCGCAGCCAGCAGCAAGGTCCCGCTTCCAATGGCGGTCGCCCAGACGGTGCGGGCGCGAACCGTGGCGGATTCTGTCGACCGCAGACACGTGCGATTCGGCATCGGCTTCGCGCCCAACCCGGACGGCAGCCTCGAGTCCTCGGAGCAGAATCTCGCCGCCATGCGGCGCTACTACACCGGTGCCGCGCCCGACATGACCAACATCGGCCGCACCGGTGAATCCGACTACGCGAACTACTACACCGCCGCGGCACTGAGCTTCATCGGCCAGGTCCACCGCGAACACCACGCCGAGATCGCCAGCGACCACGCCCGACGTGTACTCCCCCGGCCCGCCGAACCACCCATCCGCATCGACCTCGCCACACACGGCCTCACGCCCGACCTCCTCGAGAAGAACGGCATCGACCTCGGACCCGACGCCGAACCACTCCACTACCTCGACACCTCCACCCGCCCACCCACACCGGGCATCCTCCGACCCCTCCGGTACTCCCGAGACGAGAGCGCACCCGCGCGTCCGAGCACCGCCCACGAGCACTTCCGGGCACGATGGACGAACACAGGGCCCGACCCCGGCGGGCCGGGCCGAGCGCCCGCCGGGGCACCAGCCGGAACACGCCTCGGCGACGCCACTCCGACGGAGGCCTCGGACCCTCGGCATGCCTCGCGCACGGCGTCGCCCGCCAGCTGTAGCACCCCGGGCGACCAGAACACGACGCCCACACCACGCACTGACGCGGCCCGCCGGGCCGTCGAACGCGCGACGCGCCCCCGAACCTCCGGCGCACCGAGGCGCGGCAACACCGGGATCGGTCGCTGACGCCCGCATCGGGCGCCGACACCGACACCGGCCTCAACACCGACGGCCCGCACCGGACGGTGCGGGCCGTGGGCCACCTCGCGAACGGGCGCGATCAGTCGCGCTTGCGACGCGGCGCCCGCTCACCCGCGGCGACATTCACCGGCAGCCGGTTCGCCGCCGACGGCAACGGGCACGCGAACTGATCACTGAACGCGCACGGCGGCAGCGTCGCACGGTTGAAATCGACGAGCGTGCGGCCCGTGCGATCCGGCGACGGGAGCGACAGGAACCGGAAGGCGTTGTGCGCGCCACCGCTCCCCGAGTCGGCGAACACCGCGCTCAGCCCCCGCTCCCCCACACGCACCTCGAGCGCGATCTCGTGCCCGTCGAGCAGGAACACCGCGATACCCGCCTCCGCGTGCTCCGACGTCGAACCGTCCACATGGTCCACGACCACACGCCCCGGCACCGGCCGGAAATCGGCCGACACGACCCAGCGCGACTCCGGCGGATACGCGTCGATACCGACGATCCCCTCCCGCGCCGGCCTGCCCGCATCGAACACGCGCAACGCCCGCTCGTCGCGACGCGCGTGCGCACGCAGCGTGCGCGTCCCGTCGCTCAACTCCTCGCCCGGTTCGAGCCGCGTCTCGCCCGTCACGATGTCGCCGTCGCCCGAGCGGTACCCGCTCCAGCCGATCTCGCGCCCGAGCACCGCCCCGCCGTCGCGCGCCCACTCACCCGGCGCATCCGGAACGGCGGCGAACTCGTCGTCCAGCCACGCGGTGTGCGCGAGGCTCGCCGGCCCCGTCGGCGCCAGCACCTCCGCCCGCCGCTTCGCGTGCCAGCGATCCCAGTCGGCCACGAAGGTCCGCGCCGAAACCAGTGCGCGCTCGCCGCCGCTCGTCATGCCGTCACCCGATCCGTCCGCAGCTCGTCGATCCCGAGCTCCTCCCGCTGCGCCCGCCACCCGCTCCGCACGAGCGGCACGAGCTCCTCGAGCAGGATCCGTGCCTTCTCGATCGTCTCGTCGATCGTGTGGTGCGCGGGGTGCACGCCGAGCACGATCTCGTCGCTCAGCGCGACGCTCGGGTCGGCGAGCAGATCCGCCGCGAGCACCTCCGGCGTGCCCCACGGCACGTTGTCGCTCAGCAGTTGATCGGGTACCGACCACGTCGGATCGACACGACCGATCCTCGCCGCGAAGTCGTTCCAACGCCGCACGCGCGTCCCCGCCTCCGCGAGCGCCGACTCGACCGTCGGGCCCGGATACGCGCTCCGGGACAGCACGACGTACGGCGTGCGCATGTCACCCCACGTCTCCTCGAACACCTGCCGGTAGATGCGGATCGACTCCGCCTGCCGCTCCTGGAACCCGCGCCGCGCCGCGGCCGTCCGCTCCGGGCCGTTCCCGAACCGTTCGAGGATGAACCCCTCGCCGTTCTCGGCCGCACGCCGGATCGTCTCGAGGTTCGACGAGCCGTACAGCACGCGCCCCGAGAGCGAACGGTTCGGCGGGTGCAGCGACTCGCTGCCGCCCTCGACCTGCGACCCCTCGAGCGCCCACTGCAGCCGTTCGGCCTTCGCTACGAACCCCGCGTCGCGATTCTTGTTCCACGAGTCGAACACGTGGAACGAGTCCGACGGAACACCCTTGCCGAGCCCGAGCACGAGTCGACCGTTCGACAGGTGGTCGACGACCGACACCTCCTCCGCGGCCCGCACCGGGTCGTCGAGCAGCAGCGGCAGGACGGCCGTCCCGAGCGCGATGCGCTCGGTCGACACGGCCGCCGCACCGTAGAACGCGAACGGGCTCGGGAGCGTCGCCCAGCCCGCCTTGAAGTGCCGGGTCGCGATCCACGCGCTGTCGTAGCCGAGCGTCTCGAGCGCCTGCACGAGCCGCAGGTTGTCGCGGTAGATGCTGCCGAGGTCGTCGTGCTGATCGAGGTGCGTGATGAACCCGATCCGGAGCTCGGGGATCTCGCCCGTCCGCGGCGAACGCGTGTCGGGGATGCCGGTGCCACTCATACGAGTACCTCCTGCGTGTCGGTCGGATACGGGGTGAGCGACGCGTTCACGCCGCGCGCGGGGATGTCACGGTCGACGTACTCGGTCGCGGTGCGCGGTGCGTCGTCCTGCAGGCCGGGGAGCTCGGCGGCGAACAGCTCGATCGACTCGAGCGCGTGCTCGTGCGCGACGCCGGGCCCCTGGAACTGGATCGCCGTCTCCTCCGTGCCGCGGAAGTCGTCGGTCCAGGCTCGGATGCGATCCGCGACCTCACCCGCCGTGCCGACCGCGAAGCTCAACCGCTCCGCGATCTCGTCGAACGCCTGACTGTCGGGGCCACCCGTCCACTTCTTGCGCAGGTAGATCGCGGCGTAGTTGCGGAGGAACTCGACCGCTCGCTCGCGAGCGAGCGCCCGCGTCGGGGCGACGAGGCCCGAGCGCAGGTGGATGACCTCACCGTCGGGCACCGCGGCGCGGTACTCGCGGTTGAACCGCAGACGCTCCTCGAGGGGCAACGGCCGCGGGATCATGAGCCGGTAGCCGTGCGCCCTCGCGAGCTCGACCGCGTTGCGGCCGGCACCCGTCCAGATCACGTCGCGCGCGGCCCGGCCCGCGGGCGGCGAGATCTCGACGCCGTCGTACTGGTAGTACTCGCCGTCGAAGGTCACCGTGCCCTCGTCGAACGCGAGGCGCAGGATCTCGTGGATCTCCGCCGAACGTGCCGAGAGCTCGTCCCGCTGCAGTCCCCATGCGGCGAGCGACGGCTCGTCGCCGATCCCCGAACCGACGCCGAGATTCAATCGGCCGCCGGAGATCGCGTCGAGGAGGTTCGCCGATTCGGCGAGCCGCAACGGGTCGTAGAACGGCGCGCACACGATCGAGGTGCCGAGGCGGATCCGCTCGGTGCGACCGCTGAGCCGCGCGAGGAAGAGCAGCGGATCGGGCACCTCGCCGCGCATGTGGAAGTGGTGCTCCGTCACCCACACGCCGTTGTACCCGAGGCGGTCGCCGGCGACGACCTGCTGTTCGACGTCGCGATACCACTGCGCGGGCGACTGCCCGGTGGTGACGTCACCGTAGTAGAAGAGATCGATTCGAGGCATCCTGTGCTCCTTCCCCGCGCCTACTGCGCGAGCCAGACACCGTGGAAGGTGTCCGTGTAGCCGACCTGGTCGAACGCCCAGCCCTGCACGGCGGGCGTCACGCCCACCGTCTTCTTGGGCACGTAGAGCGGCAGCGAGTAGGCCTGGTCGATGATGCGCTGCTGTGCGACGTGCGCCGCGGCCACGCGCTCGGCGTCGTCGTTGGAGGCGCGGAGGATCGCCGCCTGCGCGTCGATCTCGGGGTCGCTCACGAGGCCGTAGTTGATGCCCGAGCCGCCGTTCGAGGTGGGGATCGCGGCGGTCGTGAACGGCTGGATGCTCGTCGCGACGTCGGCGTAGCCGCGCGACGAGTCGGCGAGCTGGTGCTTCCCCTCCGCGATCTTCGCCGTGAACGTCGCCGTGTCGAACGGCGTGCGCACGATCTCGATGCCCGCGTCCTTCGCGAGCAGCACGATCGCCTCACCGAGCTGCTGACGCTGGTCGGTCTGCGCGTAGAGGCTGTCGACGTACCAGTCGAGGTGGAGGCGCTGGCCGTCCTTCACGAGGTACCCCTCGGCGTCCTTCTCGGTGTAGCCGGCCTCCGCGAAGTACTGGGCCGCCTTGTCGGCGTCGAAGCCCCATGTGCCCTTGATCGACTCGTCGGCCGAGCCCGCGGGTGCCGTGCCGGGGAGCGTCGGTCCCCACGCGAGTTCGTAGGCGCCCTGGTATACGCTCTGCAGTGCGGCGTTCACGTCGATCGCGGCCTGGAAGCCGCGACGCACGTTCAGGTCGTCGAACGGCGCGACGTTGGGGTTGAGGTGCAGCTGGTACGGCGTGCCCGTGTTGTCCTGCTCGAGGATCGCGTTGCCGCCCGCCTCGACCTCGGCGAAGTTCAGCGGCGGCACCTGGTCGATCGCCTGCGCCTGCTGCGAGTTCAGCGCGCCGATGCGCGCCTGCGTCTCGGGGACGAAGTTCACGACGACCTGGTCGAGGTAGGCCGGCCCCTGGTGCGACGCGGTCTCGGGCGCCCAGTTGTAGTCGTCGTTGCGCACGAGCGTGAGGCTCGAGCCCTTCGTGTACGACTCGACCTTGAACGGGCCGGTGCCGATCGAGAGCGTCGGGTCGGCCGAGAGCTCCTGGCTCGAGTGGTTCGAGAGGATCTCGCCCGAGTAGATGGGCCAGTGCGGCGTCGAGAGTGCGTGGATGAACGCACCGTTCGGCTTCGAGAGGTGCACCTCGAGCGTGTCGTCGTCGACGACGACGTTCTCGGCGATGCCGTTGCCGACGGTCGCGAGGTCGGGCTCCGACAGCGGCCGGTCGAGGTTCTGCTTGAGCACCTCGGCATTGAAGGGGCTGCCGTCGTGGAACGTCACGTCGTCGCGCAGGTCGAACGTGTAGACGAGTCCGTCGTCGCTCACGGTCCACGCCGTGGCCAGCCCGGGACCGTAGCCCGAGGCCTCGGGGAGCTGCGTCGTGACGGTGTCGAAGATCGACGAGTTGATCGAGTTCAGGTTGAGGCTCGGGATGCGCTGGCCGTCCCACACGGGCGGTTCGGTGTTCGCGAGGTAGGTGAGCGTGCCGCCCGAGACGGGCTCGCTCGGCACGTCGGCTCCGGCGGTACCGGAGCATCCGGCGAGTCCGAGGCCCGCGACGAGCGCGAGGGCCACCGGAAGACGTCGGTGGGTCATGGGGTGTTCCTTTCGAGGGTGGATCGGAGCCGGGGGACGGCGCCGAGGAGTTCACGCGTGTAGGGCTGCTGCGGCGCGGTGAGCACCGCGTCGACGTCGCCGCGTTCGACGACCTCGCCGTGGTGCATGACGAGCACCTCGTCGGCGAGGTGGTGGACGACGCCGAGATCGTGGGAGATGAACACGATGCCGAGCCCGAGCCGCCGCTGTAGGTCGCCGAGGAGGTCGAGCACCTGCGCCTGCACCGATACGTCGAGCGCGGCGACGGGCTCGTCGCACACGAGCACGTCGGGGCCGACCGCGATCGCCGCCGCGATCGCGACGCGCTGGCGCTGGCCGCCGGAGAGCGTGAGCGGCGCTCGATCGAGCAGCTCGGGAGCGAGCCCGACCTGGTCGAGCAGGGCCGCCGCACGCTCGCGGCGCGCGTCGCGCCGGACGCCGATCGCGGCGAGCACCTCGCCGAGTACCTCGTGCACCCGGTAGCGCGGGTCGAACGAGCTCAGCGGGTCCTGCGAGATCGACTGGATGCGGTGCCGGCGGGCGCGGCGGGCGGGCTCCGGGAGCGGCACCCACGCCTCGCCCTCGAACGACACGGTGCCGCCGTCGGGCTCGACGAGCCCGAGCAGCATGCCCGCGAGCGTCGATTTTCCGGAGCCGGACTCGCCGACGACGCCGAGCGTGCGGCCGCGTTCGAGCCGCACGTCGACCGCGTCGACGACCGTCACGGTCTCCCGCCCCCGCCGGTAGCGCTTCGTGAGGCCGCTCGCCTCGAGCAGCGGCACGCCGAGATCGCGGACGGGCTGCACGAGCGCCGTGTCGATCTCGACGGGCGGCACGTCGCTCAGTCGCTCACCGCGCGTGTGCGACGACGGCACGGCGTCGAGGAGGCGCCGCGTGTAGTCGGTGCGTGGCGAGCCGAGCACCTCGTCGGGCGTGCCGCGTTCGACGACCTCGCCGCCGCGCAGCACGAGGATCTCGTCGGCGAGTTCACCGACGACCGCGAGGTCGTGGCTCACGAGCAGGAGGCCCGTCCCGGCGTCGCGCAGCTCGGCGAGCAGGCGCAGGACCTGGGCCTGCACGGTCACGTCGAGCGCGGTCGTCGGCTCGTCGGCGACGATGTAGTCGGGCCTGCCCGCGATCGCGCTCGCGATGAGCGCGCGCTGGCGCAGACCGCCGGAGAGTTCGTCGGGGCGCTGCTTCGCGCGCTGCTCCGGTTCGGGCACGCCCACGGACGCGAGCAGCCGGACGACTTCGGCGCGGCGATCCCGCCGGGCGAGATCGGTGTGCAGGCGGAGGGTCTCGGCGATCTCCGCACCGACGGGCCGGAGCGGATCGAGCGAGACGAGCGCGTCCTGGTGCACGAGCCCGATCCGGCCGCCGCGGATCGCGCGCCACTGCGCGGGCGTCGCCGCGAGCAGGTCCTCGCCGTCGAGCGAGAGCTCGCTCGCCGTCACGGTCGCGTTCGCGCCCGAGAGCCCGAGCAGACTCCGCGCGCTCACGCTCTTGCCCGAGCCCGATTCGCCGACGAGCGCGACGCAGCGCCCCGGGGCGAGATCGAACGTCACGCCCTGCACGGCGCTCCGCCCGTCGAACGCGACGCCGAGGTCGCGCACGCGGATGCCCGTCGTCGCGGCCGCGGACGGTGCGCCCGTCGTCGTGTCGGGTGCCGGGGTCTCGACCGCGGTCATGTCGCGCTCCGTCTCGTGAGGTACTCCTGCTGCAGCCACCGGCCGCTGAGCGTGACGCTCACGACGGCGGCGGTGATCGCGAGGCCCGGCCAGATCGCGAGCCACGGCGCGACCGAGAGGTACTGCCGCGCCTCCGAGAGCATGAGGCCCCATTCGGGTGAGGGCGGCACGGCGCCGAGGCCGAGGAAGCTGAGTCCGGCCCCGAAGATGATGCAGACGCCGACGCCGAGCACGGTGTGCACGAGAACGGGCCCGAGGCTGTTCGGCACGATGTGGCGCTGCAGGATCTGCGCCGGGGTGAGGCCGAGCCCGATGCTCTGCGCGACGAACGGTGCCGAGCGCACCTGCTGCACCTGGGCGCGCACGAGTCGCGCGGCGCCGGGGATGCGGCCGAGGCCGACGGCGAGCACGAGGCTCCACTGGCCGGGCCCGAGCACCGTGATCGCGAGGAGCGCGACGAGCACCTCGGGGAACGCGAGCAGGACGTCGAGCAGACGCGTGATGATGCGGTCGACCGTGCCGCGCGCATAGCCCGCGGCGACGCCGAGCAGCGCGCCACCGAAGAGGCCGATGAGGGTCGCGCCGATGCCGAGCGAGAGCGACGCGAAGGCACCGTGCACGAGTCGCGAGTACAGGTCGCGACCGAGTTGATCGGTGCCGAGCAGGTGCTCCCCACTCGGCGGCTGGAACGCCTGAGCCGGGTTCCCGTCGAGCGGGTCGCCCGAGACGAGGTCGGGGACGAGCGACACGACGACGAGCACCGCGAAGACGGCGAACGCGAGGAGGATGCCCACGGGCGGACGACGACGCTTCGTGCCCGTCCCGCCTCGTGGCGGTCGGACGGTGGAGAGGGCCGGCCCCTTCCGGGACGTGCCCCGATCGAGGACGCTCATGCGCGACTCCCTCGCGATCGCGGGTCGAGCAGGGGCGCGACGAGGTCGACGATCGTGTTGAGCACGATGAAGACGAACGCCGCGAACACGACGAACCCGAGGACGAGCGGGATGTCGCGGTCCTGGACCGCGGCGACCGCCACGCGGCCGAGGCCGGGCCGGGAGAAGAGCGTCTCGATGATGACGGTTCCGCTCAGGAGCGATCCGAAGATGACGCTCGTGAGGGTCAGCGCGGGCAGCGCCGCGTGGCGCAGCACGTGCCCCGACCGGATGCCGCTCTCCGTGAGTCCGCGGGCCCGGAGGGTCGTCACGAACGGTTCGTGCAGCGCGTGTTCCATCCGCTCCCGCAGCACCTGCGAGAGGACGCCGGCGAGCGGGACCGCGAGCGTGATGACCGGCAGCACGAGGCTCGCGGGGCCGTTCGCGCCGAACGCGGGCAGCAGGCGCAGCTGGAACGACAGCACGGTCATGAGCACGATGCCGAGCCAGAACGACGGCACCGAGACCGAGACGAGTTCGAGGCCGACCGCGATCGCCCGGCCGATGCGGCCGCGGCCGCTCGTCGCGAGCGCGAGCAGGATCGCGACGACGACCGCGAGGGTCATCGCCCAGAACGTGAGTTCGAGCGTCGCGGGGAGTTCGGACAGCAGCACCTCGGTGACGGGCGCGGCCCGCTGGTAGCTCGTGCCGAAGTCGAAGACGGCCGCGTGGGCGAGGAACTGCAGGTACTGCACGAACACGGGCTGGTCGAGCCCGTAGTGCGCCGAGATCGCGGCGCGCATCTCGGGCGTCGCGTCCTGGATGCCGGCCATGAGCCGGTCGAGCGGGTCACCGGGGATGAGCTGCAGCGCGATGAACGCGAGGGTCGCCGCTGCCCACAGGACGAGCACGATGTCGAGCAGCCGGTTGCCGATCGCGAGCGCGAGGCGACCGGTCGCGCGCAGGCGCGCGCGGCGCTTCTCGGCGGCGGTATCCGTGTCGGACGCCGGCGTCGTCGCGGGTGCGGGGACGGTCGTGGGTGCGTCGATCCCGGTGTCGCCGGGGCGCACGGGTGCGGGGGCGCTCATTCGTCCTCCCACTCGACGACCCCGCCGGACGCCTCGAACTCGGCCCGCGCCGCATCCCGCAGCTCGGGGTCGGCGAGATAGTCGACCGCCGCACCCGCGAGCGCGACGGCCGCGTCCTCGAGCGCGTCGAACGCCGAGGGCGTCACGGCGAGCGCCGCGAACGAGGCGTTGTGCGGCAGCACGGTGCCGTCGCCGCCGAGGCCGAGCGACGGGTGGAATCCGGGCAGGATCTGGGTCACGTTGCCCATGTCGGTGGACGGACCGCCCTGGCGGATCGTCGCCGGGACGGTCGGCACGTTCCGGCCGAGCGCGCCGAGGTGGCGTGCCCAGTGCTTCGTGAGCGACACGTTGTTCCGCAGCGGCAGGTAGGGCGGCTCGTAGTCGGCGTCGACCTCCGCGCGTGTGCCCGTCGCGAGCGCGGCGGCGTCGACGATGTCGAGCACGCGCCGGGTGAGGGCCTGCAGCGTGTCGATCTCGGTCGAGCGGATGAAGATCTCGGCCGAGGCGCGCTCGGGCACGATGTTCGCCGCGACGCCACCGTCGGTGATGATCGCGTGGACGCGGTCGATCGGCAGGATGTGCTGCCGCAGCTGGGCGATGCTCTGGTAGGCCGTGACGACCGCGTCGAGCGCGTTGAGGCCGAGGTACGGGCTCATCGCGGCGTGCGACGCGCGGCCGTGGTACGTCACGCGGATGCGACGCACACCAGTCGTGCCGCCACCGAACACGGGCGATGCGCTGTCGCCGCCCGAGGGGTGCACCATGCCGGCCGCGTCGATGTCCTCGAACGCTCCGGCGCGGATGAGGTGGGCCTTGCCGCCGCCGTTCTCCTCCGCCGGGGTCCCGAGCAGGACGAGTCGTGCGCCGAGCTCGCCGACCTCCGGGGCGGCCGCGAGGAACGCCCCGACCGCGAGCGCCGCGATGATGTTGTGTCCGCACGCGTGGCCGATCTCGGGCAGTGCGTCGTACTCGGCGAGGACGGCGAAGGTGGGCCCGTCCGCGGGCCCCGCGCTCGCCCGCAGTGCGGTGTCGAGCCCGAACACGCCCGTCTCGGCGGGCGTCCCGTGTTCGTCGAGGACGCGTGCGATCGCGGCCGCACTGCGGTGCTCATCGAAGCCGATCTCGGCGTAGCCGTGGATCTCGGTCGCGAGCGCCTCGAGGGTCGGGCGCAGTGCCCGCACGCGCTCGCGGATGCGATCGTGCACGTCGGCGCCGGCGCCCGCGAACGGCGATGCGGGGTCGGCGTCGGCGGGTGCCCGCTGCGGACGCCGGTCGTGCGCGAGGTACACCTCGAGCGGGTCGCTCGCGGCGGTCTCGCGGTCGATGTCGGGCCGGTCGATCGTGGTCATCTCTCGTGCTCCCGGTCGTAGCGTGGGTCGAAGGTGAATCCGTCGAGCGCGTTCGCGACATCGGCCGCGAGGCGATCGGCGCGCGCCGGATCGAGCACGAGCTCGTCGGCGCGGAGGTTGTCGGCCAGGTGCGCCGGGTCGCGCGATCCGGCGACGGCGAAGGTCGTGGGCGCCTGCGCGAGGATCCAGGCGAGCCCGACGCGTGCGGGGCTCGCGTCGAGCTCGTCGCCCGCCCGGGCCAGCACCGCGAAGACGCGCTCGTACACATCGCGCGGCAGGCCGCGACCGATGAGCGGCCAGTAGGCGACGAACGGGATCCCCTCGGCCGCGAGCCGACGCACGATCGGGGCATTGCCCGTCGCGGCGACGTTGAAGAGGCTCTGCACCGCCGCGACCCGCTCGATCGCGAGCACCTCGTCGAGTTGCTCCGCGCTCGGCTCGCTCACGCCGATCGCACCGATGTGGCCCGCATCGCACAGTTCCTGCAGGGCGCCGAGCTGATCGGCGACGGGATGGGCGGGATCGATGCGGTGCAGGTAGAGGAGGTCGATCCGTTCGCGACGCAGGCGGAGCAGGCTCGTGTGCACCTGCTGACGCAGGTAGTCGGGGTGGCCGAGGATCCCCCAGCGACCGGGCGCGGGGCGGAGCATCCCCACCTTCGTCGCGACGAGCACGTCGTCGCGGTCGCCGACGACCTCACCCACGATCTGCTCGCTGACCCCGGGGCCGAGGGAGTCGGCCGTGTCGACGAGGTCGTAGCCCGCGTCGAGTGCGTCCCGGAGCAGTCGCCGCGCGGGCTCCGGATCGGCGAGGCGTCCCCAGCCGTCCCCGGCCGTGAGCCGGGCGGCGCCGAAGCCCACCCGTCGCACCTCGTGGCCGGCGAGCGCGGCGCGCACGCCCGTCGGGTCCGGTGCGACGTCGCTCGTTCCGCCTCGAATCGGCACGGCGGCCCCTCTCCTCGTTCGATGCCTCCGACGACCGGACGAACGCGGGGTCGCGAGCGCGGTCCCCCGGTCGGTCCGACCGCCTCGACGCGATCCGTCCGGCCCATCCGGATGGCCGCGCCGGGCGCGAACCGCCCGCCGCTCGTCGTCGATGTGCGCCCAGTCTCGGGCTATTCCCGCGTGCCCCCGCGCCGATCCGACACAGTCCGACGCCCGATGCCGCCCGGCGTCACCGAGCGAAACGGGACGTCACACTCGGCGTCACGGGGCGTCAACTCGACTTGCGTTCCGTCTGTCGCACCCGCCCGAACGCATCGGAAGTCACCACCGACGAGGAGCCCGCCTAGACTCTCCGCCATGGGGATCGTCGGAACGGGTCGCTACGCACTCGTCGACCCCCTCGCGGAGGGTGGCTCGGGCGCGGTGTGGCGCGCGTGGGACTCCCGCGACGAGCGCTTCGTGGCCGTGAAGATGCTCAAGCACGTCGATGCCGCCTCGCTCGTGCGCTTCGTGCGCGAACAGTCGGCACGCTTCGACCACCCGAACATCCTCGCCCCGACCGGCTGGTACGGCGACGACGAACACGTGCTCCTCGTCATGCCGCTCGTCGACGGTGGTTCGCTGCACACGCTCATCGGCGAGCGCGGCGTCCTCCCGACGCCGTGGGCGGCGCGCGTCCTCGAACAGCTCCTGCTCGCCCTCGCGTCCGTCCACGGCGCGGGTGTCGTGCACCGCGACGTCAAGCCCGCGAACATCCTCCTCGAGGCGACGGGACGGGGTGAGCCCGTGTCGCGCCTGAGCGACTTCGGTCTCGCGGTGCACGCCGACGACGCACGGCTCACGAGCACGAACATCGTGCTCGGGACGCCCGGCTACCTCGCACCCGAGCGTCTGCTCTCGGCGGCGGCCGACACGCCGGCCGTCGACGTGTACTCCGCGGGCGTCGCCGCGCTCGAGATGGCCGCGGGCACGCGCCTGCGCGATGCGGGCGCGGTGCTCGAATCGCTCGCCGACATCGACCCCGAGTTCCGTGCCGTCATCGAGCCGATGGTCGACATCGACGCGGCGCGGCGTCCCGGCGACGCGACCGCGGCGCTCCTCCTCCTCGACGCGTCGGGGCTCGCGACACGGCCGCTCGGTGAGGGCGTCGACATCCGTCCGCGCCTCCCCGAGCTTCCGGAGGGGTGGACCGACGACGGCCCGCACACGGGTGTGCACACGGTCCTCGCCCCGTTCCCGACGAACGCCTCGCCCGGCCACCCCACGGCGACCGCGACGCCGGGCACACGCACCCCGCTCGAGGACCGTGCGGCGCACCTCGACGAGGACGGCCTCGAGCCCACCGTCGGCATGGTGCCGCCCGGTGGCACGTGGCCCGGCGCGACCCCTGCGACACCCGGCTCGCCCGGCGCGGCAGGATCGCCCGGGGCGGCAGGTTCGCCCGGCGCGGCAGGATCGCCCGGGGCTCACGTATTCTCCGCCTTCGCGTCCGCCCCGCCCCGCCCCGAGGCCCCGCGGGACGCGCCCACGGACCGGCCGCCCGCCGCGAACGGTGCCCCGTTCCACGGTGACCCCTTCCGGACACCGCCGTATGCCGGGGCCGAGCCGTCCCGGCCGGACGGCGCGACGACCCCGTCGACGACGCCCTCCCGGCCCGGGGTCCCGCCGCTGCAGGGAATCCCGTACCCCGGATCCGTGGGCGCGGGGTTCGGCGCACCGAACCCGTACGTCAATCCGTCGGGTCCGTCCCAGCACCCGCTCGCCGGTTCCGGCCCCCGTGCGACCGACCCGACCGTCCGCTACGGGCCGAACGCGACCGACCCGTCCACCCGCGGTACGCCGAACGGCACGGGCAACGGCCTCGCGCCGGCGCGGGGCCGTCGTCGCCCCACGATCGGCATCGTGCTCGCCTCGTCCAGCATCGTCGTCGGTGTCGGCTGTCTCGTGACGGCCGCGGTGCTGTGGACGGGAGGGGGCCTGTGACGAGCGTCGCGAACACCCGGACCACGCGACGACCCCGGCACGTGCTCCTGCACGTCGTCCTCGCGGTCGCCGTCCTCCTCGGGCTCGGCGCCACCCCGGCGGCGGCCGACGGCGGGACGACTCCGTCATCGACGCCCGCCGCCACGACCGTCGGGTCGACCGAGCGGACGACCGCGACTCCGATCACCGGTGGCCTCCGCTCGCTCGACACGACCATCGACGACAGCCGGACCCGCTACTACCGCGTCGACCGCACGATCCCGGGCTCGACGATCGACGTGGGCGTCTCCGCGGCGTTCGATCCGGCCGATGAGCGCGTCCGCATCGAGGCGACCCTCGAGACGCTCGACGGCGAATCGTGCGCGGAGGAGACGGCGAGCCCCGTGACGGGCTTCGACGTGTTCGGTGACGCGAGCGTCTCGCTCACGGCATCGGCACTTCGCCCCGACACGGGCGTGTGCGGATCGGCCGACTCCGTCGTGCTCGCCGTCGACCTGACGCGAACCGGGACCGGACCGGGTCAGGGCGAGCCGGTCGACCTCGAGCTCCTCGTGGGCGAGGAACCACCCGCGGCGAACCTCGCGGCGCTCCCGGCGCCCGATCCGACGGTCCCCGCGCCGGCACCCCTTCCGGCCGCCGACGGGAGCGCGGGCACGATCTCGCCCGGCACCGACTACGCGAGCGCACCGATCGCCGCGTCCGGCTCGTACGCCGGCTCCATCGCCCCCGGCGCGACGCAGTACGTGACGGTGCCCCTCGACTACGGCCAACGCCTCACCGTCAACGTCCGCTTCGATGCCGTCGACGACGTCGCCACGACGGCGAGGCCGAACGCCGCCCTCGCGATCCGCAACCCGTATCGCGGCGTCGTCTCGCCGAGCCAGGTCCGTGACGCCGACGGGAACGGGCCGAACGGTGCGCTCTCGTCCGACGAGACGACCTCGTTCACGGCCGTGTCGTTCGACGTGTCGTATCTGAGCCGCGGTCTCGACTTCGGCGCGGGACGTTCGGGGAACACGAGCGAGGCCGACGCATCGACCGCGGGCCCCTACACGATCGCCCTCGCGCTCGGGACGCCCCCGTGGGGGGATGCCGCCGAGCAGTACACCTACACGCTCACGTTCCAGGTGAGCGGCGAGGCCGGCGTCGGCGCGCCCGAGTACGAGTCCGGCGGGCCGCTCGTGCCGTGGCCCGTCGACCCCGTCGGGCCGCCGGGGATCGCGGTCGGCCTCGCGATCGCGGGCGCGGTCCTCGTCCTCGGCGGCGCGACCTCGCTCGTCGTCCTCCTCGTGCGGCGCCGCCCGGCGCGCTGAGCAGCTCCCCGGGCCGTGTCGGTGGGACGCGCTACCGTTCGGGCATGAGCACCCCACCCGATATCAGTCACGACGCCGTCGGTCCGATCGACGTCTCCGCGGCGAGCGTCTCGGACCAGGACAACATGGCCTATCTGCTCGTCGAGCGCGCGAGCGGCGCGGCGCTGCTCGTCGACGCGGCCGACCGGCCGGACGCGCTGCGCGCGATGCTGGCCGATGCGGCCGCGCGTGCGGCCGAGCGCGGTGAGCCCGCGCCGCACCTCGAATCGGTCGTCACGACCCACAAGCACTGGGATCATCACCGTGCCCTCGCCGCGCTCGCCGACGAGACCCGCGCGGCCGTGCTCGCGGGCGACGCCGATGCCGATGCACTGCCCGTCACGGTCGACCGGCGCCTGCACGACGGCGACACGATCGGGCTCGGCTCGACCGAGCTGCGCGTCATCGCGCTGCGCGGCCACACGCCCGGTTCCGTCGCGCTCGCGCTCGCCGTGCCCGGCGAGGCGGTGCGCCTCTTCACCGGCGACTCGCTGTTCCCCGGCGGTGTCGGCAACACCGACGGCGACCACGAGCGCTTCACGAGCCTGCTCGCCGATGTCGAGTCGCGCCTGTTCGGCGTGTACGACGACGAGACCGTCGTGTACCCGGGCCACGGCGCCGCGACGACGCTCGGTGCCGAACGGCCCCACCTCGCCGAGTGGCGGGAACGCGGCTGGTGACCACCGGCTCGGCACCGGGCGACGGCGCCGGCGAGTCGGTGCCCGCGCACGGCGGGCTCGATCCCGACTCGCTGCGCGGCCGGGTCGCCGTCGTCGCGGGCGCGACGCGCGGCGCGGGGCGAGGCATCGCGATCGCGCTCGGCGAGGCGGGCGCGACAGTCGTGTGCACGGGCAGATCGAGTCGCGCGGGCGATCGCACGATCCGCTCCGACTACGGCACGCGGCCCGAGACGATCGAGGAGACGGCCGAGCTCGTGACCGCCGCGGGCGGCACGGGCGTCGCGATCCAGGTCGATCACCTCGATCACGACGCCGTGCGCGCGCTCGCCGCGCGGATCGAGCGCGAGCACGGCCGGCTCGACGTGCTCGTGAACGACATCTGGGGCGGCGAGGGCCTCGTGGGCGACCCGTCGGGCTGGGATCGCCCGATGTGGGAGCTCGACCTCGACGCGGGGCTGCGCATGCTGCGCCTCGCGGTCGAGACGCACCTCGTCACCTCCCACGCCCTGCTCCCGCTCCTCGCGTCCCGCGAGGGCGGGCTCGTGGTCGAGATGACCGACGGCACGGTCGAGTACAACCGCGATCACTACCGCATCTCCGTCTTCTACGATCTCGCGAAGACGGCCGTCGGCCGACTCGGCTTCTCGCAGGCGCACGATCTGCGGTCCGTCGGCGGCACGGCGCTCTCGGTGACGCCCGGGTGGTTGCGCTCCGAGCTCATGCTCGAGCACTTCGGCGTCCGCGAGGCGAATTGGCGCGACGCCCTCGAGGGGCGCGACGGCGCCGAACCGGCCGCGCCCGCCGACTTCGAGCAGTCCGAGTCGCCGCGCTTCGTCGGACGCGGCATCGCGGCGCTCGCCGCCGATCCCGATCGACAGCGCTGGACGGGCCGGTCCGCGACCGCGACCGACCTCGCCCGCGCCTACGGCGTCGTCGACGTCGACGGCCGCGTGCCCGACGTCTGGCCGCTCGTCCTCGCGGCCGACGGCTGAGTACACACGGCCGAGCACCCACGGCCGAGCCCCGGCGGCCGAGCCCCGCCCATCCCGTCGACGGATCCCCCGCGCGGGGTGCACCGAACCTGTCTCGCGGCCGACGCGACCGTTCGAACGGCTCGTCTAGCCTGGACGCGCCTCGCCCGGCCCTCGGCCACAGGCGGTGGCGGAGTGGAACGAGGAGAAGCCGATGCCGATCGCATCACCCGCACCGAGCGCCGAGCTCCGACCCGGGTGGGGACGCCCGCTCGCGATCCTCGGCACGATCACCCTCGTTCTCGTCGTGCTCATCGCCCTCCCCCAGGTGTCGGCGATCGTCGCGCCCGTGTTCCTGAGCCTCAACCTCGTCATCGCGGTCTCGCCGTTCATGCGGTTGCTCATTCGACACGGGGTGCATCGCATCATCGCCGCGACGCTCACGCTGCTCGTGCTGTACGCCGTGCTCATCGGGTTCGTCGGGCTGCTCGTGTGGTCCGTCGCGGTGCTCGTGCAGGAGCTGCCGCACTACGCGGGCGAGTTCACGGCGCTCTACCGCGAGATCCTCACGCTCCTCGCCGACCTCGGCGTCACCGAGGACACGCTGCTCGCACAGGTGTCGGGCGTGCTCTCGCCGACCGCGATCACCTCGACGCTGCAGGCCGTGCTGAGCAACATCGGCGTCGTGCTCGCGTTCCTCGGCACGCTCGTCATCACGGCGTTCTTCCTGTTCTTCGACGCGATCGGCTTCGAGGGGCGCATGGCGCGGCTCCGTGAGGTGCGTCCCGCGCTCGGCGCCGCGCTCGACGGCTTCGTCCGCGGCGTGGGTCGCTACTGGATCGTCACGACCGTGTTCGGCCTCATCGTCGCGGTGCTCGACGTCGTCGCGCTCGAGATCCTGCACGTGCCGTTCGCGATCGTGTGGGGCGTGTTCTCGTTCCTCACGAACTACATCCCGAACATCGGTTTCGTCATCGGCATGGTGCCGCCCGTGCTCATGGCGCTGCTCGCGAACGACTGGGTGAACGCGCTCGTCGTGCTCGTCGTGTGGTGCGTCATCAACTTCGTCGCCCAATCGCTCATCCAGCCGAAGGTCGCGGGGGACGCCGTGGGCGTCACGCCCACCGTCTCCTTCCTCTCCGTGCTCGTGTGGACGTTCGCGCTCGGCCCCGTCGGGGCGCTGCTCGCGCTGCCGGCGACGCTCCTCGCGAAGTCGATCCTCATCGACGCCGATCCTCGGTCCCGGTGGATGAACCTCGTCATCGACGCGAAGCCGGATCTCGACGCGACGCCCGATTCCGACACAACACCGGATTCCGACGCGACGCCCGATTCCGACACGACACCGGATTCCGACACGACGCCCGATTCCGACACGACACCGGATTCCGACACGACGCCCGATTCCGACGCGACACGGGATTCCGACGCGACGGGGGAGAGAGACGCGACGCCGGACGCCGACGCGGTGCCCGATTCCGGCACGGCGGCGGAGGGCGCGCCCGCGAGCGCCGACGCCGGAACCACTCCCGCCCCCGGGCCGAGCGGCGAGGGTCCGTCACCCGCGCGCGCCTGACGCGCCCCACGTCGTTCTGCTCCGAGTCGTTCTGCTCACAGCAGATCGCCCGCCGGGTTCGCCGCCGCGGGTCGTAGCCTGTCGCCATGAGCGACGACCCATGGGGCACGCACCCCGTTCCCCGCAGGCTCCTGTTCCGCGAGGCACTCGGGCGCGAGGCGCACGACGAGCGCGTGCGCCGCGGTGAGCGGCTCGTCGACGTCGCGCACGCGGCCGCGCTCTCCCCGCAGTACCTCTCGGAGATCGAACGCGGTCGTAAGGACCCATCGAGCGAGGTGCTGCGCGAGCTCGCCCAGGCGCTCGGCCTCGACCCCCTCGACCTCGTCGAGCGCGCCGCTCGGCGCATGGCCGACGCGCGTGCCGCGGACCGTCAGCGCGTGACGCTCACCGCCCGGCGCGCGCGGCCGGGCCGCGGCGTCCGTGTCCGCGCCGGGTTCGGCGCACCGGCGACGCTCGTCACGGAGGAGGCGTGGCCGATCGGCCCCGGCGCCACGGTCGGTGCGCGATCGGCCGTCCCGCTCGCGCCCCTCGATCTGCGCTCGGCGACGGGCTCCGTACCCGTCGACGAGACGGGAACGGGGACCGACCCGGTGATCCGGGCGAACGCGCCCGTGGGTGCGCTCGTCGCGCTCGCCGCCTGACCCGGCGCCGCGACCCGACTCGAACGCGGGCACGCGCGCGGCGCCGACCACCCCGGCGCCGCGCGGCGCCCAGACACTCACACCGAGGCGAGCTCGCGGCGCGCGAGCACGTGATCGACGATCCCGTACTCCCGTGCGGCCTGTGCCGTGAGCACGAGGTCGCGCTCCGTGTCGACGCGCACCTGCGCGGGCGTACGCCCCGTGTCGGCGGCCACGATCCCGTCGAGTTCGTCGCGCACGCGCGCCATCTCCTCCGCCTCGACGACGAGATCGGGGATCGCCCCGCGGCCGCCCTGTGACGAGGGCTGGTGCAGCAGCACGCGCCCACGCGGCAGGATCGACCGGAATCCCCGCTCGCCGCCACCGAGGAGCACGGCCGCGGACGACGCGGCCTGTCCGATGCACGTCGTGTGCACGGCCGGCCGAACGTACTGCATCGCGTCGTACAGGCCGAGCATGGCGGTCACGGAGCCGCCGGGCGAATTGATGTAGAGGTTGATGGGCGAATCCGGCTCGTCGGCCTCCAGGTGCAGCAGCTGCGCGATGAGCACGTTCGCGACACCGTCGTCGATCGCCGTGCCGAGGTACACGATGCGATCGGCGAGCAATCGGCTGTAGACGTCGACGGTACGTTCGCCGCGCGACGTGATCGTCGTGACGTTGGGCACCAGGTACTCACCCATGTCAGGCCCCGATCCCGGCGCGTCCGGGCCCGGCGGGGCGCACGTCCGCGGCGTGCTCCAGGATCCGGTCGACGAAGCCGTACGCGACCGCCTGCTCGGCCGAGAACCACCGGTCGCGGCGTGCGTCCCGCTCGACCTCGTCGAACGTGCGCCCCGTGTCGGCCGCGATGAGCCCGATGACCGTGTCGCGCGTGTTGCGCAGTTCGTCGGCCTGGATCTCGATGTCGGCCGCGTTGCCACCGATGCCGGCCGACCCCTGGTGCAGGAGCACACGCGCGTGCGGCAGCAGGTACCGCTTGCCGGGAGTCCCCGAGCTGAGCAGGAACTGCCCGGCGCTGTACGCCATGCCGAGGCCGAGCGTCGACACGTCGTTCGGCACGAGCCGCATGACGTCGCGGATCGCGAGCATGCCGGGCACCGAGCCGCCCGGCGAGTTGATCCACAGCGCGATGTCGCGCCGCGGATCCTCGGCGCTCAGCAGCAGGATCTGTGCGCAGAGCCGGTTCGTCGCCTCCTCGTCGAGCTCGCCACCGAGGAGCACGATGCGCTGTGCGCCGAGGCGCAGATGGAGATCGGCCGCGATCGCGGACCGCTGGTCACCGTCGGATTCGTTCATGCCCCGAGTCCAGCCGGATTCGCGTCGGACGTCAGCGAACGCGGCTACGAGCGGATCGCCCCTCGGCAGCGCGCCCCTGGACGACCGCGACGACCGACGGTGAGGGACGAACCCGACTGGGGAGCCGAGGGACCGTCGTTGTGGGAACCCCACGCCGTTCACGGTGCGCTCGTCGTCGCCCGCTACGCTCACCGGACGGCGTCGGTACGACGCCCGCTCGCGCGTGCCCTCATCGTCGAGGCGCGCAGCGCACGATCCCACGAAGGAGTGAGATGTACCGCAGCACCCTCCCCGATGTCGTCGTCCCCGACGTCTCCGTGTTCGATTCCCTGTTCGGCTCGCTCACCGACGAGGATCGCGAGAAGACCGCCCTCGTCGACGGGCCGAGCGGCGCCGAGACGAGCTACGGCGACCTCGCCGCCCGGATCGAGGCCGTCGCCGGTGCGCTCGCGGCGCGCGGCATCGGCGTCGGCGACGTCGTCGCCCTCCACTGCCCGAACTCGAGCGGCTTCGTGATCGCGTTCCACGGCATCCTGCGCGCGGGCGCGACCGCCACGACCGTCAACAGCCTCGCGACCGTGAAGGACCTCGAGTCGCAGTTGCGCGCCTCGGGGGCCGAGCTGCTCCTGACGGCGAGCCCACTGCTCGAGGCCGCGACGACGGCCGCACGCAACGTCGGGCTGCCCGACTCGGCGGTCATCGTGCTCGACGGCGCCGAGGGGCACGAGTCGCTACGCGATCTGCTCGCGGCGGGTGCGCCCGCACCGGACGTGTCGTTCGAGCCGGCGGAGCACCTCGCGGTGCTGCCGTACTCGTCGGGGACGACGGGGTTGCCGAAGGGCGTCATGCTCACGCACCGCAATCTCGTCGCGAACGTCGAGCAGGCCCGCGCGATGCTCGGCGTCGGGCGGGACGACGTCCTGCTCGCCGTCCTGCCGTTCTTCCACATCTACGGCATGACGGCCCTGCTCAACCTCGGCCTGCGCGAGCGCGCGACGCTCGTCACGATGCCGCGGTTCGACCTCGCCGAGTTCCTGCGCCTCATCGAGGACCACGGCGTGACGTACCTGTTCATCGCGCCGCCCATCGGCGTCGCGCTCGCGAAGCACCCGCTCGTCGACACGGTCGACACGTCGACCGTCCGCCACGTGCTCTCGGGCGCCGCACCGCTCGACGAGCACCTCGGCCGCGCGATCGAGGCGCGACTCGGGGCCCGCATGCTGCAGGGCTACGGGATGACCGAGATGAGCCCCGTCTCGCACGTCACGCCGTTCGACCGGGACGACATCTCCCCCGGCTCGGTCGGCCTCGCGATCCCGAACGTCGAGTTCCGCCTCGTCGACCCCGCGACGGGTGAGGACGTCGAGGTGACCGACGGCGTGTCGGCGCCGGGCGAGCTCTGGTGCCGTGGGCCGATGGTCATGACCGGCTACCTCAACAACCCCGAGGCGACGGCCGAGACGCTCACCGACGACGGCTGGCTCAAGACGGGTGATGTCGCGACCGTCGACGCGGACGGCGTCGTCCACATCGTCGACCGCCTCAAGGAGCTCATCAAGTACAAGGGCTACCAGGTCGCGCCCTCCGAGCTCGAGTCGCTCCTGCTCGAGCACCCGGGCATCGCGGACGCCGCCGTCGTCGGGGTGCTCGACGACGAGGGCGAGGAGGTGCCGAAGGCGTTCGTCGTCGCGCAGCCGGGCACGTCGACGAGCGACGACGAGGTGCTCGCGTTCGTCGCGGAGCGCGTCGCGCCCTACAAGAAGGTGCGCGTCGTCGAGTGGGTCGACGCGATCCCGAAGTCCGCCTCGGGCAAGATCCTGCGCAAGGACCTGCGCGCTCCGGCCGCGACCGCGTGAGCGACGATCGCGCTGCCGCCCGCACGTGCGGGCGGCAGCGCGAGCCGCGTCGGCGCGCGATCCGAGTCAGACGACGAGCCAGAGCAGACACACCATGGCGAAGCCGACGAGCGAGAGGATCGTCTCCAGCACCGTCCAGGTCGCGAGCGTCTGCGGCACCGTCATGTTGAAGTAGCGCTGGATGATCCAGAATCCGCCGTCGTTGACGTGCGACGCGATGATCGAGCCCGCGGCGATCGCGATGCCGATGAGGGCGAGCTGCGGCTGCGAGTAGTCGCCGCCCGCGACGACGGGCTGCAGGATGCCGGCCGTGATGACGATCGCGGCCGTCGCGGAGCCCTGCGCGAGCCGCAGCACGCACGCGATGATGTACGCCGTCACGAACACGGGCAGGCCGAGGCCGCTGAAGACGTCGGAGAGCACCGTCCCGATGCCCGTCTTCGTGATGACGGCGCCGAAGAACGCACCCGCACCGACGACGAGCAGGATCATGCCGATCGGTTTGAGCGACTCGCCCGTCACGTGACCGAGCTCCGCGAGCGTCGTCCCGCGCCGGATGCCGAGCAGGTACATCGCCACGAGCACCGCGATCGTGAGGGCGACCGACGGGTTCCCGACGAACGTCACGAACTCGAGCCACCCCGGATCGGTGATGACGAGCGAGCCGACGGTCGAGGCGAGGATGAGCACGAGCGGGATGAGGATCACGAGCGCGACCGACCAGATCGACACGGGCGGGCGCCCGTCGTCCTCGGGCTCGATGAGGGAGTCCTCGGGGAGCGCGACGTGGATGCGCTTCCCGATCCACAGCGGCCACGCGATACCCGAGGCGATGAAGGCGGGGATACCGCACGCGAAGCCCATGACGATGATCCAGCCGAGCGAGACGCCGAACGATCCCGCGAGCGCGGTCGGGCCGGGGTGCGGCGGCAGGAACGCGTGGGTCATCGAGAGGCCCGCGAGCATCGGCAGGGCGTACAGCGCGAGCGATTTCCCGCCGCGGCGCGCGGCGATGTAGACGAGCGGCGCGAGCACGAAGATGCCGACGTCGAAGAACACGGGGATGCCGAAGATGAGCCCCGCGATGCCGAGGGCGATGGGCGCGAAGCGGTCACCCATGCGTTCGAGGAGTTTCGAGACGAGCACGTCGGCGCCACCGGAGCGTTCGAGGATCGCGCCGAGCACCGTCCCGAGCCCGATGATGATCGTGATGTGCCCGAGGATCCCGCCGAAGCCCTTCTCGAGGATCGAGTCGCCAGGTTTGATCTGTTCCGCGTCGAACGGATCGGGGACGGCGACGCCGACGAGCTCGTAGACGCTGAGCCCCGCGACGAGGGCGAGTGCGAGGCCCGTGATGAGCAGCGCGATGAACGGCTCGATCTTGAGCGCGATGATGAGCGCGAGCAGGACACCGATCGCGACGACGCAGAGGATGATGAGCCCGGCGGTGCTCGTTCGGAGCCAGCCGAGGAATCCGTCGGGTGGGTCCGCGGCCGCCTGCGCGAGGGTGAGCGAGAGGAGGTGCATGTGGGTGCCTTTCTCGGTCGTGGGACCCGCGGCAGCGCCGAGGCGGCCGCGGTCGGCGCGTCGGTGCGCCGGAACGAGTCGGCGACGGGGCACGGTGTGGCGTCGTGCGCGCTCGGGGCGCGGTCCCGACGGGTCCCGGCATCCTCGCCCCTCCCGCGGCGTCGCTGCCGCTCCTCGTCGTCGCACCGCGACGGACGATCCGCATACGGTGCGAGAGCCGTTCTACAGGGCCGCGGGCCGTCGCGGAAGCCCCGGGACCTCGCGCGTCGCAGGATGTCGCGGCGGGCAGCACGCGCCCGGCGCGTGGCGGACGTCCCGTCGGCGCTCGCGGCGGGGCGGTCGGGGCCGGGCTCGCGGCCGACGGAGCGGGCGGGGCCGCACCCGCGGGGAGGCTCAGGCGGGGCTGCGCTCCCCGACGAGGTTCGCGCCGAGCAGCCGCACGACGTCGGCGCGCGCGAGGCCCGCGTCGACGAGTGCGCCGAGCTTCGCGACCGCGGCCTCGGCGGTCAGATCGCCCCCGTCGACCGCGCCCGCGTCGGCGAGTGCCGCCCCGACCGCGTAACGGTCGAGGTGGACGCCCCCGTCCTCGCACTGCGTGATCGCGACGACGACCGCGCCCGCCGCGGCCACGGCGCGCACGGTGGCTGCGACGAACCCGGGCGCCGTCCCGGCGCCGTAGCACGCGAGCACGAACCCGGCGGGGTACGCGCGGGCGACGGCGTCGGCCACGGCCGGGACGAGACCGGGCGACACGTGCAGCAGCCCGATGGGTGTACTCGGCGCGTCACGGCGCTCGGCGAGTGCGCGCGTGACGTCCCGCGGGACGCCGACGGGCGAGCCACCCGGCGCCCGGTGTGCCGTGAACCCGTCGAGGTCCTCGCTCGAGCGTTTCGTCGCACGCACCCCGAGGAGGCAGCGACCGCCGAACACGATGCGGACGCCGGGTGCCGCGTCGCCCGCGGCCACGCGGACGGCGTCGGTGAAGTTCGCGTCGGCGTCGCTATCGGGCGCGCCGTGCGGGATCTGCGATCCGGTGCACGCGACGACGAGGTCGAGGTCGGCGAGGTCGAACGCGAGGCGTGCGGCGGTGTGCGCGAGCGTGTCGGTGCCGTGGACGATCACGACGCCCCGGTATGCGCCGGCCTCGACGTGTCGACGCACGAGTCGGGCGAGGGACGGCGCGGTGGACGCGTCGGCCTCGGCGCTGTCGATCGCGGGCGTCACGGACACGAGGTCCCACGCGAGCGGCTCGCCGGTCTCGCGCTCGCGGCGGTCCATGAGCCCGGCCACGATCGGGGTGATGTCGGGCACGGCCTCGAGCCCACGCCCGAGATCGCGCATGCCGAACGTGCCGCCCGCGTACACGACGAGGATCGCGTCGGCCACGCGGTCAACGTTCTGCTCGTCCGGTCCGTCGTGCCTCGGATCGATGTTCGTGCTCACGATGCTCCTCCAGGGATCGCTCACGGCCGGTGCTCGCGGGATGCACCCGCGCCGACCGGCGCGGTCCGACACGGTCGGCCCGCTCTCGATGATTCCCGAATCGACCCGGTGTCGCACGGCGAACCGCCGCCGCCCGGAACGACATCGCGTGGAACGACGACTGGCGGGACGACGACGGGCGGAACGACGACGGGCAGGACGGGAGCCGATGCTCCCGTCCTGCCCGTCGCGGAACCGCCGGGTCGTCAGCCGACCGGCGTCGCCTCCTTGAGCGGCGTGCCGCCCGGCTGCTGGTCGCCGTGGCGCTCTCGCACGGCGGCCTCGATGCGCGCACCGATCTCGGCGTCGACGTTCTTCCAGTACTGGAACGCGTTCGACAGCACGGGCTCGATGACCGGCTCGAGAGCGCCCGCGACGGTCTCGACGAAGCGCTCGCGTGCCGCGTCGTCGAACACGTCGCGTACGAGGTGTCCCGGCTGCGAGAAGTCGTCGTCGTCCGGGCGCAGCGTGTACGCGGCGCGCACGAGCTCGCCGTCCGACTCCCACGAGTTGTCGACCTCGCCGACCTCGTCCGCCCACGGCCGACCGAACGAGTTCGGCGCGTACACGGGCGCGTCACCCGAGTTGAGGTAGCTCATGTGACCGTCGAACGTGTAACTGTTCGTCTCGACGACGGGCCGGTTGACGGGCAACTGCGCGTAGTTGGTGCCGATGCGGGCGCGCTGCGCATCGGCGTACGCGAACACGCGTCCGAGCAGCATCTTGTCGGGCGAGATGCCCGTGCCGGGCACCGTGTTCGACGGTGCGAACGCGGCCTGCTCGATCTCCGCGAAGAAGTTCTTCGGGTTGCGGTCGAGCGTCATCGTGCCGACGGGGATGAGCGGGTAGTCCGCGTGCGACCAGACCTTCGTGAGGTCGAACGGGTTGATGCGGTACGTCTTCGCGTCCTCGTACGGCATGACCTGCACCTTGAGCTCCCACTGCGGGAACTCGCCGCGACCGATCGCCTCGAACAGGTCGCGACGGTGGAAGTCGGCGTCCGTGCCCGCGAGCTCGTCGGCCTCCTCGTTCGTGAGCGTGTGCACGCCCTGCTTCGAGATGAAGTGGTACTTCACCCAGAAGCGCTCGCCCTCGGCGTTGATCCACGCGTAGGTGTGCGACGAGTAGCCGTTCATCTCGCGCCACGAACGGGGCAGGCCGCGGTCACCCATGAGGTAGGTCACCTGGTGGGCCGACTCGGGGTTCTGCGTCCAGAAGTCCCACTGCATCGTGTTGTCGCGGAGGCCCGAGTCGGGCAGGCGCTTCTGCGAACGGATGAAGTGCGGGAACTTCATGGGGTCGCGCACGAAGAACACGGGCGTGTTGTTGCCGACGATGTCGAGGTTGCCCTCGGGCGTGTAGAACTTGAGCGAGAAGCCGCGCACGTCGCGCCACGTATCGGGCGAGCCCTGCTCGCCGGCGACGGTCGAGAAGCGCGCGAGCATGTCGACCTTCTGGCCCTGCTGGAAGATCGCGGCCTTCGTGTACTTCGAGACGTCCTCGGTCGTCTCGAACGTGCCGAACGCGCCCGCGCCCTTGGCGTGCGGGTTGCGCTCCGGCACCCGCTCGCGGTTGAAGTGCGCGAGCGTCTCGACGAGCCGCACGTCGTGCAGCAGCAGCGGTCCGTTCGGCCCGATGCTGAGCGAGTTGCGGTCGGAGTCCGTCGGGGCGCCGAAGTCGCCCGTCGAGTGGATGTTGGGATCGATCGTGTCGGTCACGAGTTCTCCTTCTCTCGTTTCGGTCACTGCTGGTGGAGCGGTCACTCCGGCACCGACGGTCCGTGCGCCCCTGCGGGGAACGCGGTCGCCGATGCGGTCGGTCGGATCGGAGGTCGCCGAAACGGCCGCCCGGTCGGTCCGGGGGTGGAGCGGTGGTGCGTGTGGAGCGGTGGTGCACCGGGTCGACCTGGCGGCGATCCGGCGATCCGGCCGTGGTCAGGCGGCCGGAGGTGTTGGGGGTTCGGGTTCGGGGCGCGCGAGGCACTCAGCACACACGCCCGAGAACGTGATCTCGGCACGGTGCACCACGAAGCCGCGGGCATCGGCGGGTTCGAGGCAGGGCGCCTCGCCGACGACGCAATCGACGTCCTCGATACGACCGCACACCTCGCACACGATGTGGTGGTGGTTGTCGCCCACGCGCGTCTCGTAGCGCGCCGACTGGCGGGGCGCGTCGACGCGGCGGGCGAGCCCGGCGCGCGTGAGGTCGGCGAGGATGAGGTAGACGGCCTGGAGCGTGAGTCCGGCGAGCCCCGCCGATTGCGCGGCGGCGTGCACGGCCTCGGCCGAGGCGTGCGGCGTCCCGTCGAGCGCGCCGAGCACGGCGAGCCGCTGCTTCGTGACGCGGAGACCGTGGGCGCGCAGGAGCGGTGCCCAGTCGTGCCCCGTGGGGGCGGTCTCGGTCGTCGGCATGCCCCGATGATCGCACATTTGAATGGTTCAAAAGAAGAAAGGGAACCCTAAGTCGCTCACCGAATCACGCCGCGATCTGGATTTCTCCGAACCCTCCCGGAGGCCGTCGGGCGTGTCTCCCGGTTCCGACGCCGCATCCGTGGGCGCGCGTCCGGGCGGTTCGGTCGCGTGCCCGCACCGTGCTTGACTGGTCGCATGAGCGACGGTTCACGAGGACGCGGGGGCTCGCGGCGGCGACGGGCCGACGACGAGATCACGAGCACGATCACCCTGCCCTCCGGCGCGACGGCGGCGTTCGTCCGCGACGACGACGAGTTCGTGCTCGTCGTCGACGGCACGCCGCAATCGGCCGTCAACCCCGACGACCCGACGCAACTCTCCTTCGGCTACATCCGGCACATGGGGCACGTCATTGACCTCGCCTACCCCGAGCACGAGGCCCTCACCGTGCTGCACCTCGGGGGTGGCGCGCTCACGCTGCCGCGCTACATCGACGCGACGCGGCCGCGCTCCCGGCAGCAGGTCGTCGAGCTCGAACCCGAGCTCATGGCGTTCGTGCGGCGGACGCTGCCGCTCGACCCGTCGGCCGCGATCCGCATCCGCTACGGCGATGCGCGCGAACAGCTCGGCCGCCTCCCCGCCGGCATCCGCGGCCGGGTCGACATCGCGATCGTCGACGTCTTCGCGGGTGCGCGGACGCCCGCGCACGTGACGAGCGTCGAGTTCTTCACCGAGGTGCGCGAGCTGCTCGTGCCGGACGGGCTCGTGCTCGTGAACATCGCGGACGGGCACGAGCTCGTGTTCGCGCGCGGCGAGGTCGCGACGCTCGTGGAGGTGTTCGGCGAGGTGACGCTCATCGCGGACCCCGCGACGCTCAAGGGGCGACGCTTCGGGAACATCACGGCGGTCGCGGGTGCGCACGGCGTCGAGCTGCCCGGCATCGAGCGGCGCGTCGCCTCGGGCTTCCCGCCCGCGACCGTGCTCCCGACGCGCGCGACCCGCGAGTGGTTGCGCGGCACACCGCCGGTGCACGATGCGGACGCGACGCCCTCCCCGCTGCCCGGCCGCCAGACGTTCACGCAACGCCGCTCCGGCGGCTGGTGACCGGCCCCGGATCCGCACGAAAAAAGCCGGGTTGTTGCTACCGGGCCCGGGGCCCGGTAGCAACAACCCGGCTTTTTGTGGCGGATCCGGGCTCGGGGGCTCGCAGGCTCAGAGCCGGGCGGGGCTGGGTCAGTCGCGGACGTCGATGCCCGCTCGGCGAGCGAACGTCGTCGCGAGGCGTTCGACCTGGAGTGTCGTGAGGGTCGTGCCGCGCAGCCCGTCGAGCGACGAGACGTCGCCCACCTCGAGACCGCGCAGATCGACGTCGCGCGCCCGCAGGCCGTTCGTATCGAGCTCGTCGCTGCGACTGTCGGTGAACGCGACGCGCTCGAGCGTCGCGTTCGGCAGGTCGAGCGCCCGGATCGCGCACCCCGCGACCACGAGATCGGCGACCCGCGCGCCACCGAGCGCCAGGTAGTCGACGCGCACGTCGACGAGTTCGACCTCGTCGAGATCCGCGCCCTGCAGATCGAGCGTGCCGAGCCGCCCGCCCGCGATGCGCACCCGACGCCATCGCGAGCCGGGCGCGACGACCTCGATCGCACGCAACTCGCGCACCTCGACGTCGACGAGCGTCGCGCCCGTCAGGTCGAGACGCGACACGGACGCATCCGCCACGAGACACGCCTCGAGCTCGGCGCCGGCCGCAGCGACGTCCCCGTCGAGCCCCTCGACGCGCACCGCCTCGACGCTCATGCCGGGCTCGAGCCCCTCGTGGGGATCGAACACGCGCGGCAGATCGGGCCCCGGCCGGCTCGGCGCGGCGGGTCCGTCCGCCGCGCGCCCCCGTGATCCCCGTCGACGACCGTCCGCCATGCCGCTCCCCCGTCCCGGGCGCCGCACGACGCCGCCCGCTCAGCCGCTCGGCGCCCCGACCGCCCGCGGCACCTGCCCCCAGCATGCCGGACGCCACGGACGAGCCGCCGCGAGTCCACGCCGCTTTCGGATCCCAGGGCATTTCGTCGGCTCCGCCCGAACCCGCCCGGTTACCCTCGTGGGGTGTCAGACGCGCCCATCATCCTCGGCTACGACCCGAAGACCCTCCGCGAGCGCATCGATGTGACCGCCGCGGAGGCACGTCTCGCGGAGATCAAGCCATTCCGCTCGCTCACCGCCCTCAACGAGCAGGTCGCGCTGCTGCGCATGCTCGGTCGCCTCGACGAGGCGTTCGACATCGCGCAGGCCGCCTACCGGCAGTCGCGCTTCACGGGCGCGCGCGAGGACGCGATCGCGGCGCGCATCCGGCGCGCGCAGGTGCAGCAGTTCCAGGGCAAGTACGACGTCGCCCTGACCGAACTCAACGGCTGCGTGGACGAGGCCGTGACCCACGACTGGCACGAGCTCGCGGGCTTCGCGCTGCAGCACCGCGGCAAGGTGCACTTCGAGCTCGGCGAGATCACCGAGGCGCTCGCCGACTTCGAGACGGCACTCGAGGAGCGCCAGCACGACGGCGTGCCGCCGAACCAGCTCGAGTCGACGAAGTACGCGATCCGTGTCGCCCGCGAGCGACTCGGCGCCGAAGCGCCCGCGGAGACGCCCGAGGAGGCGTCGTCGGGAGCTGGGCGCGGGGTCTCGCCGCTCGACGCGTAGGCTCGGAACATGTCCGATTTGGATTGGGTGCGCGGGGTCGCGCACGAGCTCATCCGAGTCCACCTCGACGCGTCGTGGAGTTTCGACTTCGATCATGCGAAGAAGCGCGCGGGGCTGTGCAACTACACCGAGCGTCGCATCACCGTGTCGCGGTATCTCGCCCAGCGGCACTCCGACCACGAGGTGCACCAGACCCTCCTCCACGAGGTCGCGCACGCGATGGCGGGTCATGCCGAGGGGCACGGCCCCGAGTGGCGGCGCATCGCGCGTGAGATCGGCTACGTGGGTGGTGCGACGCATCACGGCGAGGTCGCGGCGGAGTTCGCGCGCTGGGTCGGGTCGTGCCCGAACGGCCACGAGTTCCTCCGCTTCCGCCGGCCCTCGTCGCGCACCGCGTCGTGCGCCCGCTGTTCGCGGCGCTTCGATCGGCGCTACCTCATCACGTGGCGCGAGCGCACCGAGGCGGAGCGCCTCGCGAGCTGACCCGGGGCGGCTGCCGTCACCGGGTCGTGGCACGATGAACGGATGATCCCGCAGCTCCACGACCCCACTCGGCTCTCGTTCGAGAGCGACAACGGCGCCGGTGCGCACCCCGATGTGCTCGCGGCCGTCGTGACGGCGAACGGCGGTCACGTCGGCCCGTACGGCACCGATCCGTACACGGAGCGCCTGCGGGAGGTCGTGCGGGCGGAGTTCGGTGAGCGGGCCCGCGTGTTCCCCGTGTTCAACGGCACGGGCGCGAACGTCGTCTCGCTGCAGGCGATGTCGCCGCGCTGGGGCGGGGTCGTGTGCACGAGCGACGCGCACATCGCGACGGACGAGAACGCCGCACCGGAGCGCATCGCGGGCCTCAAGCTCATCGACGTCCCGACGGCGGACGGCAAGCTGCGGCCCGACGACGTCCTCGCGGTGCTCCGCGGCCGCCACGACGTGCACACGGCGCTGCCCGCCGTCGTGAGCCTCACGGAATCGACCGAGCTCGGCACCGCATACTCCCCCGACGAGCTCGCCGCCCTCACCGGCATCGCGCACGAGCACGGGCTGCGCGTGCACGTCGACGGCTCACGGCTCGCGAACGCGGCCGCGTTCTTCGACGTGCCGCTCGCGGCACTCACGCGCGACGTCGGCGTCGACGTCCTGAGCCTCGGTGGCACGAAGAACGGTGCGCTCGGCGCGGAGGCGATCGTCGTGCTCGATCCGGATGCGGCACCCGGGATCGAGTACCTGCAGAAGATCGACCTGCAGCTCGCCTCGAAGGCCCGCTACCTCTCGGCCCAGTTGCTCGCGCTCCTCGACGACGACCTCTGGCTGCGCTGCGCGGGTGACGCGAACGCGATGGCGCAGCGGCTCGCTGCGGGCCTCGCGACGATCCCCGGCGTGGCGCTCCCGCTCGCGGTGCAGGCGAACGGCGTCTTCCCCGTGCTGCCCGACGCCGTCCGGCTCGCGCTGCACGAGCGCTTCGCGTTCCACGACTGGCCGGGGGCCGAGGGCATGGCCCGGTTCCTGTGCGCGTGGGACACGACGCCCGCGTTCGTCGACGAACTCGTGGCGGCCGCCCGCGACGCGGCATCGCAGCCCGCCTGAGCCTTCGACACGACGACGGCGGGCCACCCGCTCAGCTTCGGGTGGGCCGCCGTCGTGTGCGTGCCCGGGTCGTGCCGGGCGCGACGATCAGTTGTAAAGCATGCCGCCGTCGACGAGCAGCACCTGGCCCGTGACGTAGTCGGCGTTCTCGCTCGCGAAGAACGACACGACACCCGCGACGTCGTCCGGCGTCTCGATGCGACCGAGCGCGATCGAGTCCACGTTCTCCTTGAGGTTCTGACCGACGGGCTTGCCGTTGATCTTCGAGAGCTCCTTGTCGATGAGGTCCCACATGCCCGTACCGACGATGCCGGGGGCGTAGGCGTTGACCGTGATGCCCTTGGGCGCGAGCTCCTGCGCCGCGACCTGCGTGAAGCCGCGCACCGCGAACTTCGAGGCCGAGTAGGCGCCGAGGATGGGGAAGCCCTTGATGGACGCGATCGACGCGGCCGAGATGATGCGGCCCTTGACGCCACGCTCGATGAACGACTTCGCGGCGGCCTGCGTGCCGAAGACGACCGAGTTGACGTTGATCTTGAAGATCTTGTCGAGGTCCTCCTCGGTGATGTCGAGGAACGGCTTGATCTGCGCGATGCCGGCGTTGTTGACGATGACGTCGAAGCCACCGAGCGTGTCGACGGTCGCCGCGACGGCTGCCTCGATCTGGGTCTTGTCGCTCACGTCGACGGGCGTGAAGAACGCCTTGCGGCCGAGCGCCTCGATCTCCTTCACGACGCCCGCGGCCTTCTCCTCCTGGAAGGGGAGGTCGGCGACGGCGATGTCGAATCCGTCCGACGCCAGCTTGAGGGCGATGCCCCGGCCGATACCCTGACCCGATCCGGTGACGAGTGCGACGCGTGTGTCCGACATTCCTGCTCCTTGCTTCGTTGCTGTCGTGTTCACGGCGCCCTCGTGGAGCGCCGGACGTTGCCGACGGTAGTCCGATCCGGGGCCCGTGGCGGCGACGTGACCCGACGGCCCGGACGCGGCCCGGAACGGCGGGGCGCGCGGCGCGAGCAACCCTCCGCAACGTCTTGCACGCGGGACTCGCGGGCGGGGCCGCGCAGTGCTTGACTGGTGTCGGCGAACCGAACGCACTCCGGAGGTTGCACGTGAGCGATGACGTCGAGCCCGCGCTCGTCGTGGGCGACGGGCGTTCGGCGTACGAGTCGCTCCTCGAGCGGATCCACGAGGCGACGTTCGCGGGTCGGCAGGCGCCCGCGCATCCGCGACCGATCATCGCCGAGTCGTGGCAGCGCCTTCGCACGCGCGGCCTGCGGCCCGACCGCCGCGGCCCCGTCGCACAATCGCGCGTGCGGAAGTCCGACCCGTCCGAGCTCGTCGAGCTGCTGCCCCGCCTCATGCCGCACGTCGAGCCGCTCGTCGAGGGCTTCGACGCGCTCGTCGTCGTGAGCGACGCGGAGGGTCGCGTGCTCGCGCGGGAGTCGGCGGGTCGCCTGCGCACGCTCGCGGACGGTATCGGCTTCCGCTCCGGTGCGCTGTGGAACGAGACGCACATGGGGACGAACGCGATCGGCACGGCGCTCGCGACGCGTCGCCCCGTGCAGGTGCACGGTGCCGAGCACTTCCTCGTCGAACAGCACGGGTGGAGCTGTGCGGCCGCGCCTGTCCGGGATCCGCGCACGGGCGCGGTGCTCGGGGCGATCGACCTGTCGGCCGAACTCGACCACGGCCACCCGGCGCTCCTGTCGCTCGTGTCCTCCCTCGCGCGTACGGCCGGGCTCGAACTCGGCCTCGCGCACCGGACCCACCTGGGTGCGCTGCGGGCGGCCGCCTTCGCGGCGACCCGCGGTGTCGCGGGTCCCTGGGCCGTCGTCGACGAGGCCGGTTGGGTCGCCGAGGCGAACGAGGTCGACGTCCGCGCACGCATCACCCTGCCCGACGGTCTCACGCCCGGGCCGACGTGGCTTCCCCCGCTCGGCGACGTCGAGGTCGAGCGGCTCGGCGACGGCTGGCTCGCGGTCGCGGTGTCCGGTACGGCGGGGCTCGGGACGCCCGGCCTCGCGAGCGTGGCCCTGCGCCCGGGACCGCAGGGCACGACGATCGTGCTCGATTCGGCGGGGCACCGGCGTCGCGCGTTCGTGACGCCGCGGCAGGGCGAGATCCTCGTGCTGCTCGCGCAGCACCCGGCGGGCCTCACGGCGCCGGAGTTGAGCGCGATCATGTACGGCACACCGGAGCACGACGTCACGGTGCGGGCCGAGATCAGCCGCCTGCGGCGTCACCTCGGTGAGCTCATCGTCGCGGCGCCGTACCGGTTCGCGCCGGGTGTCGACGTGCGCACGAGCGACGAGGACCTGCTCGGCCGATGACCGTGCGCGGTTCGGCCGCGCTTCCGTCAGCGCGGCCGCGACGCGGAACGCACGGCGGCGACGATCCCGATGAGGGCCCCCGCCGCGAGCACGCCACCGGCGACCACGAGCACCGCACGTCGACGTCGCGTGGTCGGATCGACGGACGTCGCCGCCGCGTCACCGACACGTTCCTCGGACGATGCCGGAACGGACTCCTCGTCCGACGCCCACGACACCGACCCGCTCCGCCCGTCGACGGTGATGCGGTCCCCCGTCCGGATCCGTGAGGTGGCCGTTCCCGTCCCGAGGACGGCGGGGACACCGTACTCGCGAGCGACGATCGAGGAGTGGCTGAGCGGCCCGCCGACATCGGTCACGACGCCCGCCGCGCGCGCGAACAGCGGCGTCCAGGCGGGTGTCGTGATGGCGGCGACGAGCACCTCTCCGGGCAGGAGCGCGGCGAAGTCGGCGGGACCGTGCACGACCCGGGCGGTCGCGGTCACGATACCACCGCTCGACGCCGTGCCGCGCAGTGTCGCGCCGTCATCGGTACCGACCGTGGGCATCACGCGATCGAACACGTGCCAGATCGAGTGGTCGGGCAGGATCCCCGGCGGCGTCGCGAGCGCCTGGCCGCGCCAGACGGTCCGACGCTCCGCGACGAGTGCGTGCCGTTCGGGTGGGGTGCGGCCCGCATCGAGATCGGCCGCCGCCCGCGCGAGTTCGTCGCGGCGGAGCCAGTACACGTCGTCGGGCTCCACGATCGCTCCCGCCTCGGTGAGTCGCTGCCCGAGGGTCCGCAGCGCGCGGCGGGCGGCGAGCCAGGCGAGTCCGACGTCGGCCAGTGCGTCCTCACGCACCGGGCCGAGTCGTCGCGCGCGTTCGAGGTACCGATCGAAGGGTCGCCGCAGCATCGGCCGCAACCGCCGTCGGACGGTCTCGGCGGCCTCGTCGGCGACGGATCGCAGGTGTTCGCGACGCTCGCGTGGGTCCTGTCCCCCACCGCGCACGGAGTACCGGAGCGAGTCGAGGACGGGCGCGGGATCGTCCGCCGCGACCGGGTTCATGAGGTCGAGGTCGAACACCGCGTGCCCGTAGCGCGCGAGGTGGGCCCGGAAGCGTTCCGTGAAGGCCGCCCAGTCCTCGGCGCTCACCCCCTCGGGTCGGGCGCCGTCAGGCGGGAGCGCGTCGCCCGCCGCGACGACCCGGCGGAGGTCGTCGTGGCCGCGCACCCAGCGGGCGAGTTCGAAGAGGTCGCGCTCCGCCCGGATCGGTGCCGAGTCCCCGCCGAGCAGGAAGACGTCGGGCGCGGGGTCACCGGGCCTCCCGACCGCCCGCACGAACCACGTGAACAGGTTCTCGGCCATGGCGACCGAGGGCAGCACCTCCTGCACCGAGGCGTAGTACTCGCAGCAGGCGAGCACGAGCTCGTCGACGAGCGCCACGAGCGCGCGGGCGTCCTGCGTCGCGGGATCGGTCTCGTTCGCGCGCGCGGCGACGGCCGCATAGGCGGGGTGCGCGACCGTCCGCCAGCGCTCGACACCCGGCGGGTCGGGCGTCGTCCGCGCGGATCGTGTGGTTCGCAGCACGGCGGGGAGCAGCGCCATCATGCGCCACAGCTGGGCGGCCGTGTAGGCGTAGTAGGCGTAGCCGTTCACGGTGGGGAACGTCATCCCGTCGGGTTCGATGACGTCGAGGCGTCCCGTGGAATCGGCGATCATGCGTCGCAGGCCCTCGGGGACGGCCGTCGCGACGAGGTCGGCGAAGAGCGGGCTCAGGGGCGTGGGCATCTGCTCGACGATCGATGCGCGAACGTACATCGTGCCACGCTCGTGCACGGGCCACGTCGTCGGGACGGGGCCGGGTGCGGGTGGGAGCGCGGTGATGGGGCGTGCCTGCACGAGCACGATGCGGCCCGAGCCGTCGAGTGCCCATTCGATGTCCTGGGGTCGGCCGCGGTCGCGGGCGACGCGCTCGGCCAGGGCCACCAGTTCGAGTGCCCGGGCATCGCTCAGCACCGGAGCCCGTCGCCGGTCGTCCGGCACCGGTTCGAGCGCCGTGCCGTCGCCGGTGCGAACCGTCCGGACGACCTTGTCGCCCGTCCGGCGGTCGAGGACGCGGCCGTCACCGACCACGAGGTCGTCGGTCTGCACCTGTGCCGAGACGACGGCCTCCCCGAGCCCCCACGCCGCCGAGACGACACTGCGGTCGCGTCGTCCCGTCGACGGATCGGCGGTGAACACGACGCCGGCGGCCACCGCGGGCACGAGGCGTTGGACGACCACGGCGAGCGACACGTCGTTCGGGTCGATGCCGTGTCGGCGCCGGTAGTCGATCGCCCGGTCGGTCCACAGGGACGCCCAGCAGCGCCGGACCGCGTTCGGCACGTCGGCCGCGTCCACGCCCAGGAACGTGTCCTGCTGCCCGGCGAAGCTCGCGTCGGCGAGGTCCTCGGCCGTGGCCGAGGAGCGGACGGCGAAGGGGCCGCCGAGCCGCTCCACCGCGACCGAGAGCTCGGCGGTCAGCGCGGGTGGGACGGCGGCGTCGAGGACGAGGTGTCGGATGCGATCCGCTGTCGCGGACGCGGGGCTCGTCGCCCCGACCGTCGGTCCGGTCGTTCGTCGCGTGCGATCTGCGGGCGGGCCGCCCCCGTGTGCATCGCAGTCGGGCCGGTTCGCCTCGGGCCGCGCCGGTTCGGGCGTTTCCGGCTCGGGCCGCTTCGCCTCGGGCCGCGCCGGGCCGGGCGTCTGCGCCTCGGTCCGCTCGAGTTCGGACAGGAGGGCCTCGAGCCGAGACCGAACGGGCTCGATCGCCGCTCGGTAGGCCGCGGTCGTCACGACGACCCCCTCCGCGACCGGTGCCCCCGCGGCGGCGAGTTCGCCAAGGCCGACGGCCTTGCCACCGACCTCGGCGAGGTCCCAGGTCCGACAGGTGCGCAGATCTCGAACGAACCCTGGTCTCGGGGGCACCGAGCCAGCCACGTCCGTGGGTCCGCTCGCCGTCGCCCGCCCGGGTGTCGCCGACTCCTCGTGCATCGTTCCTCCTCACCGACGGACCGCGTGGCTCCGCGCGCGGCTCGCCCGATGCCGCACCACGATAGACCCGCTTCCGGTCGTCCGCACGAGTGGGAGCCGACCGATCGATGAGTGTTCCGGCGGGTCGGCGATATCCTCGACGCCGACCCACACCACGAACGGAGGGACCCGTGCCCGACGCCGATGTCCGCGACCCGAGCGCATCGCCCGCGCGCGGCACGATCCTCATCGCCCACGGCTCGATGGACACTGGGCGCAGCTTCCGTCGTCTGCGCGACGCGCTGCCGAACTGGCGGACGGTCGCCTACGACCGGCGCGGTTACGGCCGCTCGTTCGACCCCGCGGAGGCGCCCGCCTCGATCGGCGAGCACGTGGCCGATCTGCGGTCGCTCCTCGACGGACCCACCGTCCTCCTCGGCCACAGCATGGGCGGTGTGCTCGCGCTCATGGCGACGGCGCTCGACCCCGAGCTCGTGCGTGCCGTCGTCGTCTACGAGGCACCGCTGCCGTGGCTCGAGGAGTGGCCCGATGCGCCCCTCGCGCGCAGCGACGACCCCGCGCTCGTGCGCGCGGCGGGCGAACGCTTCGTCCGCCACGCGATGGGTGAGGGCGCCTGGGAACGGCTGAGCGCATCGCAGCGCGAGCGCTTCCACGACTGGAGCGCGGCACTCGAACGCGAACTCGGCGAGCTGACGTTCCGGCCGGACGACCCCGCGCTGCGGTGGCCGTTCGATCCCGCAGATGTGACCGTCCCCGTCCTCGTGCTGCACGGCTCGGAGACCGCGGGGCGCCACCGGCTCGGCGCGCCGCGGTGGCTCGAGGTGCTGCCCGACGCGACCGGCACCGTCATCGAGGGCGCTGCCCACACGGGCCACGTGACGCACCCCGCGGCGATCGCGCAGGCGATCGAGTCGTTCGCGAGCGAGCGCCTCGGGAATCCTGGCTGACGCCGGGACGACCGCTCGACGACGCGACGGGCGGGGCGGCATCCGCCGCCCAGCCCGTCACCCGAACACCCACCGAGGCGGCTTCGATCAGTCGCGCCCCCAGCCCGCCGACTCGCCCGCGGGCGCGACGTGCTGCGGCACGCCCCACGGGTTCGCGTCCTGGAGCGGTGCGGGCAGCGCCCACTGCGGGGCGTTCTGGTAGGCGACACCGCGCAGGAAGCGCGCGATCGACGACGTGCCGACCGAGGTCGACGAGTCGTTCGAGGTCGCCGGGTAGGGGCCACCGTGCTGCATCGCGGGCGTCACGGCCACGCCCGTCGGCCAGCCACCGAACAGCACGCGCCCCGTCTTGCGCGCGAGGGCGGTGACGAGCGCCGCGAGCTCGGGCGTCTCCTCACCGTCCGCGGCCTGGATCGTGCCCGTCAGGTTGCCCACGTAGAGCGCCTCGAGTCGGGCCGCGAGGTCCGTCCCCGGCTCGTACTCGACGACGATCGAGAGCGGCCCGAACACCTCGTCGAGCAGTCGCTCCCCCGCGCGTTCGAGTGCCTCGGGCGTCGTGCGCACGATCGTCGGGGTCGCCCATGTCTGCTCGTCGTCGTCGACGCGGACCTCGCCCTCGAACACGATCCGCACGCCCTCGTCGCCGATCACGTCGAGGCGACGCTGCCGGTACGAGCGTCCGATCGACGGGTTGAGCAGCCGGTGCTCGTCGACGCCCGCGGCCGCGGCCGCGACGCGACCGAGCAGCTCCTCGGCGGGCGCGCCCGCGGGCACCCAGAGGAAGCCGGGCTTCGTGCAGAGCTGCCCCGCCGAGCCCGAGACGGAGGTCACGAAGCCCTCCGCCAGCGCCTCCGCGCGCTCCTCGATCGCCGCGGCGGTCACGAACACGGGGTTGACGCTGCCGAGCTCGCCGAAGAAGTTGATCGGCCGCGGGCGGGCGGCGGCTCGATCGGCGAGCAGGCGGCCGACGTGGATCGAGCCGGTGAACGTGCCGACGTCGACGCGGTCGTCGTCGAGCACCGTCGTCCCGGCCTCCTGCCCGAGCACGAGCTCGAACACGCCGTCGGGCGCACCGACCTCGGCGAGCGCCTCGCGCACGACGCGCGTCGTCGCGACCGAGAGCCGCGGGTGTCCGGAGTGGCCCTTGAGGATCACGGGGCACCCGGCCGCGAGTGCCGCGGCCGAGTCGCCGCCCGCGACGGAGAACGCGAACGGGAAGTTCGAGGCGGCGAAGTTCACGGCGACACCGACCGGCTCGAGCACGCGACGCACGTCGGGCCGCGGCCCGAGCACGAAGTCGGGGTCGGCCGCGTCGAGCCGCGCGTCGAGGTAGGCGCCGTCGCGAACGACCTCGGCGAACAACCGCAATTGCACGCTCGTGCGCTTGAGCTCGCCCGTGAGGCGCGCCTCGGAGAGCCCCGTCTCGAGCTGGGCGATCGGGACGAGTTCACCGGCGTGCTCGTCGAGTCGGTCGGCGATGCGGATGAGCGCCTCGGCGCGTTCGGTGGGCGAGGTCGCGCCCCATGCCGGGGCGGCGGCCGCTGCGGCCGCGAGGATGCGCTCGACCTCCTCGGGGCTCGTGCGCTCGGGGGCCGGTGCGGTGTCGGTCACGTGATGTGTCTCCTTCGGTGGTCTTGGCGGGCCGGTGTCCGGGCCCGGTTCGGTGTGCGGGGCCGGTGGCGGTCGGGACGCGCGATGCGCCTCCCGACCAGCCTGCCAGGCCGCGCCGTGGCCCGGCCTAGAACTCGAACCCCGCCGGGAACGGATCGCTCGGGTCGAGCAGGTACGTCGCGTCCGCGGTGATCCAGGCACGCCCCGTGATGGTGGGGAGCACCGCCGCGATGTCGCCGACAGTGGTCTCGGCGACGAGCCGACCCGTGAACGAGGTGCCGATGAACGACTCGTTCACGAAGTCGGTGTCGAGCGGCAGCTTGCCGCGCGCGTGCAGTTCGGCCATGCGCGCCGAGGTGCCCGTCCCGCACGGCGAGCGGTCGAACCAGCCCGGGTGGATCGCCATCGCGTGCCTCGAGTGGCGTGCCGTCGAGCCCGGTGCGATGAACTCGACGTGGTGCACGTGGTCGACGCCGTCGATGACGGGGTGGTGCGGCGGGTCCTGCTCGTTGATCGCGGCCATGATCGCGAGCCCCGCGGCGAGGATGTCGTCCTTGCGGGCCCGGTCGAACGGCAACCCCACGTCGTCGAGCTCGACCATCGCGTAGTAGTTGCCGCCGAACGCGAGCGCGTAGGGCACGGTGCCGAGGCCGGGCACCTCGACGACCGCGTCGAGTCGCTCGCAGAACGAGGGCACGTTCTCGATCGTCACGCTCGTCGCACGGCCGCCCTCGACCGCGACGCGCGCGACGACGAGCCCCGCGGGCGTGTCGAGCCGGATCACGGTCTCGGGCTCGTGCACCTCGACCATGCCCGTCTCGACGAGCACCGTCGCCGTGCCGATCGTGCCGTGGCCGCACATCGGCAGGAATCCGGACACCTCGATGTAGAGCACGCCCCAATCGGCGTCGGGACGCGTCGGCGGTTGCAGGATCGTGCCCGACATCGCGGCGTGGCCGCGCGGTTCGGTCACGAGGAAGCGCCGCAGCTCGTCGAGGTGCTCGATCGCGTACAGGCGTCGCTCGTTCATCGTCGCGCCGGGGACGACGCCGACGCCGCCGGTCACGACGCGCGTCGGCATCCCCTCGGTGTGCGAGTCGAACGCGTGGATCGCCCTGCTGGACTGCATGGTGGGAGCGTCAGACGCTGCGGACGGACAGCTCGGCGACCGCGTCGAGCGCGCGCTGCGTCTCCTCGCGGATCTGCGCAGCCATGGGCTCCGACAGCGCGGCGCGCGGCGGACGGCACGGGCCGCCGTAGCGTCCCGCCATGTCCATACCGAGCTTGATGGCCTGCACGAACTCGGGGCGCGAATCCCAGCGGAACGCACCGATGAGGCGACGGTAGATGTCGCGCGCCTCGTCGTAGCGACCCTCGACCATCGCGTCGTAGATCGCGACGGCCTCGCGCGGGAACACGTTCGGGTAGCCCGCGAACCAGCCGGTCGCGCCGTCCACCATGAGCTCGAACAGGACGTCGTCGGCGCCCGCGATGACGTCGATCGTCGTCCCGGCCGCGGCGCACTGCTCCTCGATCTCGAACGCACGGCGCACGTCGCCGGAGAACTCCTTGACCGCGACGACCTTGGGGATCCGGGCGATCCGCGCGACGAGGTCCGGCGTCAGATCGACCTTCGTGTCGAAGGGGTTGTTGTAGATCATGATCGGGAGGCCGATCTCGGCGACCTTCTCGTAGTGCGTCACGATGTCGTCCGGTGCCGAGCGGTACATCGTCGGGGGAAGGCAGAGCACGCCGTCGGCGCCGTCCTCCTTCGCGAGCCGCGCCCAGTGCTGGGCCTGGTGCCACCCGGGCGCGTGGACGCCCGCGATGACGATGCCGCGGTCGCCGACCGCCTCGACCGCGACCTGCACGACGCGGCGGCGCTCCTCGTCCGTGAGCGACGAGTACTCGCCGAGCGAGCCGTTGGGGCCGACGCCACGGCAGCCGTTGTCGATGAGCCAGCGGCAGTGCTCGGCGTAGCGCTCGTAGTCGACCGCGAGGCCCGCGGGGGCGCCGGAGTCCTCACGGTAGGGCAGGGCGGTGGCGACGACGACGCCGCCGAGGTCGAGGTGCTCGGTCATGGTGGTCCTTCCGGTGGGTGCGCATGGCGCGGTGGGTTGTGTCGTGGGTGGTCGGGGCCGCGGACGGTCCGTGTCCTCAGCCGGGGTCGGTGACGGGTGGCTCTGCGAGTTCGCCGAGCCGGATCGGGGTCTGCAGCGGGCGCCGGTCGGTCGTGACGCCGTCGCGGAGTCCGCCCGGGACGGATGCGTCGAGCAGTTGTTCGACGCTTCGACCGCAGATGCGGCCCTGGCAGATGCCCAGCCCGGCGCGCGTCGAGAGCTTGAGGGCGCGCAGGCCGCTCGCGCCGCTCGCGCGGGCCGTCCTGCGCAGTTCGCCGTAGCGGACCTCCTCGCATCGGCACACGATCGTGTCGTCGTGCAGCCACTGTGCCCAGCCGTCGGGCGCCGTCCCGGCGCACGTGTTCTCGCGCGCATCGTCGGCGGCCCCGGATCGTGCGGTGGCGGCCCCGTCCTCGGATCGTGCGGCAGCGGGGGCGGCATCGGATCGTGCGGTGGCGGCCGCATCCTCCGGACGGAGGGCGGGGATGCCGTGGGCGGCCTCGATGCGGCGGGCGAAGCGGCCGAAGGTCGCACGTGCCGCGACCGCGCGGGCGAGCGCGTCGTCGTCGATGCCGCCGCCCGCGGCGCAGTGCCCCGCGATGCGGCCCTCGGCGAGCGCGAGGTCGACACCGCCGACGCCCGTCGCCTCGCCCGCGACGAACACGCCGGGCGCGGCGGCCTGGCGCGCGTCGGCGTCGATGCCGCCCGCGGAGCCGACGCGACAGCCCGCCGCGAGGGCCACCTCGAGCCGCGGGGTGAATCCGTGCGAGACGCACACGGCGTCGCACGCGACGTCGCGTTCCGTGCCTGGGACGGGCCGCCAGCGCGCGTCGACCTTCGCGATCGTCACCCGTTCGACGCGGCCCTCGCCGTGGGCGGCGACGACGGCGCTGCCGGTTTCGTAGGGGATCCGGTGGCGCACCTGCCCGGCGACGTAGCCGACGAGCTCGAGGAGCTTCGTCGGGGCGCCGACGAGCTGCCACGGCTCCGGGAGCCAGCCCGCCGCGAGCCTCGGCACGCGACTCGCCTCGTGCACGCCGAGCACGGTCGATCCGACGGCGGCGAGCGAGGAGGCGACGGCGAGCAGGAACGGCCCCGCCCCAGCGACGACGACGCGGTCGCCGAGCGCGAGGCGCTCGCCCTTCGCGAAGGCCTGCGCGGCACCCCCCGTCGTGACGCCCGGCAGCTCCCAGCCGGGGAAGGGAAGGGTGCGATCGTGTGCGCCGGTCGCGACGACGACGGCATCGGCGCCGATCACGAGCCGCGGTCGATCGGCGCCGTCGACGGGGCCCCGGACGACGTGCAGGACGGGTGCCGCATCACCCGGCTCGACGGTCCAGACGCTCGCCTCGTCGAGCACGCGGATGCGCTCGTCGCCGCGCACGCGCCGTTCGAGCGCGCGGAACGTGTCGAAGTCGTGGTGCAGGCGGCCCTCGCTCGCGCTCGGGCGCTCAGCCGGCAGATGGCGCCAGTACTGGCCGCCGAGGACGTCGCTCGACTCGACGAGCGTGACGTGCGCCCCGGCGTTCGCCGCGGCGACGGCCGCCGCGAGTCCGGCCGGGCCGCCCCCGACGACGGCGACCCTGCGGCCCGTCGTGCGTTCGGCGCCGGTCACGAGCTCGCCTCCGTTCCGGACTCCTCGGTTGCGCCGGCGGGCGCGTCGGGGACGTTCGGGCACTCGCTCGCCGCGGCCGCGAGCGGCTCGGCGTCCGCGAGCGGCTCGGCGTCCGCGGGCAGCTCGGCGTCCCCGGGCGGCTCGGCGTCCGCGGGGGTCGTCCGCACCCGGGCCCCCTCGCGCGCCCGACGCTGGCAGGCGCGCACGTCGGGGACACCGTCGACCTCGACGAGGCAGTCGAAACACACGCCGATGCCGCAGAAGAGCCCGCGCGGAGAGCCGTCGCGCGCGGTCGTGCGCCACGCGATGCGGTCGTTCGCGAGCAGGACGCCCGCGACCGACTGGCCGAGCGTGCCCACGACCTCCTCGCCGTCGACGACGATGCGCACGGGCCGCTCGTGGCCACGGCCGATGCCGTCGGCCTCCGCGGGGAGCATGCGGGCGGTCATGCCGCGATCCCGAGGCGGTCCGCGAGTGTCGGGCGGTCGAGATCGAACGGCGCGGGGTCCGTCGTGGGCGTCGTCCCGGTCATGCGTTCCGCGAGCAGTTCGCCCGTGGCGAGGCACAGGCCGATGCCGGCGCCCTCGTGGCCGGTCGCGTGCCACAGCCCGTCGAGGCGCGGATCCGGCCCGATGACGGGCAGGTGATCGGGCATGAACGGGCGGAACCCCGAGTAGCTGCGCATGACGGCCGTCGTGGCGAGGAACGGGAACAGGCGAAGTGCCTTCGCGGCGACCTGGCTGAGGACGGCGGGGCGCATGCGGTCGTCGAAGCCGATCTGCTCGCGGCTCGAGCCGATGAGCACGGTGCCCGACTCGGTCGATTCGACGACGCTCGACGTCTGCAGCGTGGCGTCGCCCGAACCGACCGCGCCGACGTAGTCGGCGTCGTAGACCTTGTGGTGCACGCGCTTCGGCATGCGCGCGGTGACGAGCACGACCCCGCGCCGCGGTGCGACGGGGATCGGCGCGCCGAGCGATGCGGCGACGGTGCCCGACCAGGGTCCGGCCGCGACGACGACGGCATCGGCGCGGAATCCACCGCGCGAGGTGCGGACGCCGCCGAGGCGGCCGTCCGTGCGGACGATCGCGCCCTGCACCTCGCATCCCTCGACGAGTCGGACGCCCGCGCGGCGGGCGAGCGCGACGAGGGCGTCGGTCGCGATCGCCGGCTGCACCTGTGCGTCCTCGGGGTACCAGACCGCGCCCGTCACCTCGGGGGTGAGCCACGGTTCGAGCGCGCGGATGCGGGCGTGGTCGACGGGCCTCGCGTCGACGCCCGCGCCGCGCTGTCCCGCCGCGAAGCGCTCGAGTGCCTCGTGCCCGGCCCGCGTCGTCGCGACGACGAGGCCGCCCTTCGGGTCGTACTCGATGCTCGGGAAGTCGGGGCCGAGTTCGTCGGCCGCGCGTGCCCCGAGGTCCGGCCACAGCTCGGCGGAGCGCTGGGCGAGGACGAGCTCGGCGCCGGGCCCCTTGTCGGACACGAGGAGGTTGCCCTCGCCGTGCGACGTGGTGCCACCGCCCGCGGTGCCGCGGTCGAGGAGGGTGACGCGGACGCCGCGATCGGCAAGTGCGAGCGCGCACGCGGCACCGACGATGCCGGCACCGACGACGATCACGTCGGCGCCGTCCATCGATGCGCCATGCATCGAGGCCGCGTTCACCGACGCCGCGCCCACCGAGGCATCACTCGCCGATGCCGCACCCACCGAGACCGCGTTCGCCGAGGCTGCGTTCACCGACGCCGGATTCATGCCCGCAACGTCCACGATCGACCTCCGTCCCAACCCTCGAGCCAAGTAATATGTCACACACTATCAATCGGGCCCCGCACGCCTCAACCCTCGCGGGCCCTCCGCACAAAAAGCCGGGTTGTTGCTACCGGGCCGCGGGCCCGGTAGCAACAACCCGGCTTTTTCGTGGCCGCTGACCGTCGCCGGTCAACCCGGCCGGGGATCGAGCTCGGCCCGGACGGGCAGGTCCGGACCGCACCTCGGCTCGAGCTCAGCCGAGGTAGGCCTCGATGATCGCTCGGTCCTTCGACAGCTCGGCCGCCGTCCCCGAGATCGTCACCTTGCCCGACTCGATCACGTACGCACGGTCCGCGACCTTGAGCGCGGCCCGCGCGTTCTGCTCGACGAGCAGGATCGTCGTGCCCTGCGCGCTGATCGACGAGATGAGCTCCATCACCTGCTTCACGACGAGCGGCGCGAGCCCCATCGACGGTTCGTCGAGCAACAGGAGCTGCGGCCCCCCGACGTAGGCACGAGCGATCGCGACCATCTGCTGCTCACCACCCGAGAGGGTGCCGCCCTGCTGATTGCGCCGCTCGAAGAGCCGAGGCATGAGCTCGTACGACTCCTCGATGCGCTTCGCGATGAGCGCCTTGTCCTTCACCTGGTAGCCGCCGAGCTGCAGGTTCTCGTGCACCGTCATGGTCGAGAAGATGCGCCGTCCCTCGGGCACGTGGATGAGCCCCTTCTCGACGAGATCCCACGGTTTCGCCTGCGTGATGTCGGCCCCGCGCCACGTGATCGAGCCCGACTTCGCGCGGTACAGGCCCGACAGCATCGACAGCGTCGACGTCTTGCCCGCACCGTTGTTGCCGAGGAGCGAGACGACCTCGCCCTCACCGACGCTGAACGACAGCCCCTGGAGCGCGTGCACGCGACCGTAGAACAGGTCGACGTCCGTGAGTTCCAGTTCGATGCTCATGCGCGCGCCTCCCCGTTCCCGTTCCCGTCGACCTCGTCGACGGTGTCCGCGCCGTCGACGGTCGGGGGCACGGCCCCCGGGTCGTCGCCCGGCAGCTTCTCGTCCGTCACGACGACGTCCTCGACGACGACCTCCTCGACGACGACGTCCACGGGCGTCCCGTCCGCGTCGACCACGGGCACGACCGCCTTCTCGATGACCACGACCTCCTCGACCGCCGGCGCCGCCGAACCGGCCGTCCCGTCCACCGCCTCGTCGTCCTCGTCGTCCTCGGCGCCGAGATAGGCCTCGATGACCCGCGGGTCGTCGCGCACCTCCTCGGGCGTGCCGTCCGCGATCTCGCGACCGAAGTTGAGCACGACGATGCGCTCCGAGATGTCCATGACGAGGCCCATGTCGTGCTCGATGAGCACGACCCCCACGCCGAGATCGCGGATGCGCCGGATGAGCGCGATGAGGTCCTGCTTCTCGTTGTGGTTGAGGCCCGCCGCCGGCTCGTCGAGCAGCAGGAGCTTCGGCCGGCTCGCGAGCGCGCGGGCGATCTCGACGCGACGCTGCTCGCCGTAGGGCAATTGCGAGGCGAGCAGATCGTCGTCGAGCGAGTACCCCGTGAAGTCGAGCCAGCCGCGCGCGTCGTCGAGGCACTGACGCTCGGCGCGCCGGTACCTCGGCGTGTGGAGCATCGCGTCGAACACGTTCTGCCCGACGTGCCCGTGCATGCCGGTCTTCACGTTGTCGATGACCGTCATCTCCTTGAACATGCGCACGTTCTGGAACGTGCGCGCGAGGCCACGACGCGTGATCGTGGACGGCAGCTTGCGCATGATGCTCTCGCCGTCGAACTCGATGCTGCCCGAGGTCGGACGGTAGAACCCGGTGATGCAGTTGAAGGCGCTCGTCTTGCCCGCGCCGTTCGGGCCGATGACCGAGATGATCTCGCCCGCGTACGCATCGAAGGTGAGCCCGTCGACGGCCTTCACGCCGCCGAAGTGCAGGCGGAGGTCCTTGACCGACAGCAGCGGCAGCTGCCCACCGCGCCCCTCCCGGAACCGGGCCGCGTTGATCGCGATCGTCTCGGTGCCCGGGACGTCGATCGGCGAGGTGCCCGAAAGCGGGGCGCCCGGGGTGGCGGACGTCGTGTCGCTCATGCCTGCTCCTTCGACTTGTCGATGTTCTCGTCGGCCGGCGCGGTCGCCGGATCCTCGTCGTGGTCACCGAACCCGTCACGCGGCGACGGCTTCTGGCCGGGCGCGCGGAACTTCAGGAACGGCAGGACCGCGGTCGAGGGCCACACGCCCGCCGGGCGGAAGATCATCATGACGACGAGCAGCACACCGAACACGAGGAACCGCCACTCGGCGACCTCGCGCAGGAGCTCCGGCAGGAGCGAGATGACGAGCGCGCCGATGATGACGCCGGGGATCGACCCCATCCCGCCGAGCACGACCGCCATGAGCAGGAGCGCCGAGTTGAGGAACACGAACGACGTCGGGCTGACGGCCGTCTGGTGCGCCCCCATGAGGATGCCCGCGAGGCCACCGAACACGGCACCAAGCACGTACGCCTTGAGCTTCGTCGTATAGGTGTTGATGCCCATCGCCTCGGCGGCGTCCTCGTCGTCCTTGATCGCCCGCCACGCACGGCCGAGCTTGCCGCGACCGAGGCGCGAGGCCGCCACGACCGCGAGCACACCACCGACGACGAGGCAGAAGTAGTAGAGGAGCACGTAGCCGGGGAACTCGATGCCCGCGATCTCCAGCCCGTCGCGGAACGACCACCCGAAGAACTCGAACGTCGAGATGCCGGAGATCCCCGACGGGCCGCCCGTGACCTCGAGGTTGTTCGCCGTGAGGCGGATGATCTCGCCGAACCCGAGCGTCACGATCGCGAGGTAGTCGCTGCGCAATCGCAGCGTCGGGCCGCCGATGATGAGCCCCGCCGCGATGCACGCGATGATCACCATCGGGACGGTCCAGATGAGTGGCACGTGCAGGGCCGTGTTGAACACGCCCGCCGTGTACGCACCGACGGCGAAGAACGCGTAGTACCCGAGGTCGAGCAGGCCGGCGTAGCCGACGACGATGTTGAGGCCCATCGCGAGCATGATGTAGATGAGTGCCTGCGTGCCGATCGACATCATGTACTGCGATGCGTTCACGAACGGCAGCACGAGCGCGACGAGGAACACGACGAGCCCGAGCAGCGCCATGAAGCGCGGTGGGTAGAGGAGCCCCGAGCGCGGCTCGGGCCGTGGGTGGATGGGACGCGGCGCCTGGATGCGGTCGCCCGTTGTGCTGGTCATGCGATCACATCCGCTCGACGACGCGCGCACCGAGGATGCCGGTGGGCCGGAAGGACAGGAACAGGATGAGGCACGCGAACGAGAACACGTCGCGCCACTGGCCACCGAGCCAGTGCGTACCGAACGCCTCGAGCAGGCCGAGCACGATGCCGCCGAGCATCGCACCGTAGAGGTTGCCGATGCCGCCGATGACGGCCGCGGTGAACGCCTTCAGGCCGATCACGAAGCCCATGAGGAAGTCGATCGAGCCGTAGTAGGCGCCCGCCATGACGCCGGCCGCGCCCGCGAGCGCGGAGCCGATGAAGAAGGTGCGCGAGATGACCTTGTCGACGTTGACGCCCATGAGCTGCGCACCCTGTGGGTCGAGGGCGATCGCGCGCATGGCGCGTCCGTCCCGCGAGCGCATGATGTAGAGGTTGAGGACGACCATGAGCGCCGCCGCGACGACCATGAGCACGATCTGCGGCAGCGTGATGCGGGCGTCGAGGAACGAGAGCGTCGCGCCCTCGAGCCGCGCGCCGTAGACCTGCGGGTTGGGGCCGAAGATCTGGCGCACGCCGTATTCGAGGATGAACGACATGCCGACCGCCGTGATGAGCACCGCGAGCCGCGGCGACTTCCGCAGCGGCCGGTAGGCGATGCGTTCGATGCCGACCCCGAGCAGACCCGTGAAGATCATCGCGATGAGCATGACGAGCAGGATCGACAGGATGCCGCCGCCCGCGAGTCCGGAGACGGTCGAGAAGACCACGAGGCCGGTGAACGCACCGACCATGTAGATGTCGCCGTGCGCGAAGTTGAGCAGCTTGATGATGCCGTACACCATGCTGTAGCCGAGCGCGACGAGTGCGTAGAACGATCCGACGAACAGGCCGTCGATGACGAGTTGGAGCATCCGCTTCCCTTCGGGGCGCCGTGCCGCGTGCGAGGGGCGGGAGGCGTGTGCCGCCCGCCCCTGCGCCGCTAGCTCTTGAGGTCGTCCTTGAGCACGAACGTGCCGTCGGGGCCGACCGTCACGATCGCGAAGCCGCCCTCGGTGAGCGTGTGCTCGGGCGAGAACGTGAGCGAGCCGGAGAAGATCGGGAAGTCCTTCAGCCCCTCGAGCGCGGTGATGACCGCCTCACCGTCGGTCGTCCCGGCGTTCGTGATGGCCTCGGCGACGACGCGCACGGCGTCGTAGCTCTGGGTCGAGTACGGGCCGGGCGCGGCACCGAACTTCTCCGTGTAGTCGCTGATCCACGTCTCGGCGCCCTCGAGCATGTCGGGCGTCTGGGTGAACGTGCCGAGCACGCCGTCGGCAGCCGGGCCCGCGATCTCGGCGAACTTCGCGTCGACCGAGCCGTCGCCGACCATGATCTGGCCGGTGTAGCCCGCCGCCTTGAGCTGCGAGACGATGAGGCCGCCCTCCTGGTAGTAGCCCGTCCAGTAGAGGAGCTGCGCTCCCGAGGAGACGATCTTGTTGACGGCCGCGGCGTAGTCCGACTCACCCGCGTTGACGGAGTCCTGCAGGACCACCGTGACACCGCCGTCGGCGGCCTGCGAGGCGACCGAGTTCGCGAGGTCCTTCGCGTAGTCGGTGTTGTCGTCGAGGAGGGCGATGTTGGTCAGGCCCTCCTTCGCGGCGTACTTGATGGCCGCCTCGGCCTGCTGCGTGCCCGTGCCGTTGATGAGGAACACGTTGTTCAGGCCGGCCTTGACGAGCTCGTTCGAGTTCGCGGCGGGGATGACCATGGGGATGTTCGCTGCCTCGAAGATCGGGAGCGTCGGGAGCGTCGCGCCGGAGCAGTAGCCGCCGACCGAGGCGACGATGCCGTCGGTCACGAGCTTGTTCGCAGCGGCCGTGGCGCTCGTCGCGTCGCACGCGTCGTCCGCCGTGACGAGTTCGAGCTGCCGACCGAGCACACCGCCGGCCGCGTTGATCTCGTCGATCGCGAGCTGCGCGCCGTTCTGCATGTACGGGCCGAACGCCGACTCGGAGCCCGAGAACGGCGCGGCCATGCCGAGCTTGATCGGGCCGTCCTCGGACGCGGCGTCGCCGCCTCCCGCGAGGCCGCCGGAGCACCCCGCGAGCGTGAGGACCGCGGTCGCCGCGAGGGCGATCGGGGCGAAGACGGTGCGCCAGCTCGAGCGGCGCGTGGAACGTGTGGACATGTGCCATTCCTCCAACGATGAGGTTGGTGCCGACATCGTCGTCAGCGTTGAGGTGTCACACATTACTGATCGTCGGGTGCTCGGGGAAGACCGTCGGCGAGCCGCAACACGTTCGTAACCCGTGGCGGCGGCAACCGTGCGTGTCGAATCGAATCGAATCGAATCGAGCGAAGCCGACGCGGGCCGTCTCCGCGGCCCGACGCGGCGCAGCGGCCGACGACCCACTGCGATGACGCACCCGCTCGGCCGGATGTCGACCCGCGGACTACCGCACGGTCATGCCGTCGAGGAGGCGATCGTAGGCGGCGACGAGCACGTCGTAGTCGCCGAAATCGAGGTCCTCGACCGGTGCGCCGCTCGTCACCGCATCGAGCCGGTCGAGGTAGAACTCCCACCCCGCACCGACCTCGGCGAGGCCCGCGACGTCGTCGCTGCAGTGCGAGAAGTGCAGCTCGGTGCCGTCGTCGTCGCCGTCGAGCGCGAGGCCGATGTCCCACCGGTCGTCACCGATCGCGAACGCGACGTCGAGCAGCGCCTCGGGCCGGCACACGTTGATGTGCAGCGGGGTCCAGTCGGCCTCGGGGCCCTCCGCCGTCATGCGGAAGCGGACCTGCCCGCTCGTGGGGTCCCCCTCGTACGTGCCGATCCACTCCTCGAGCCCGTCGGGCGTCGCGAGATACGTCCAGAGTCGGCCGGGGCCGAGCGGCAGCGTCCGCGTGAGGACGATCGCGCGGCGACCCGGTCCCGGGGCGCCCGGCTCACCGGGGAGGAGCGGGCGACCGGTCGTTGCGTGCATGAGCACCTCCGTCGAGCATGGTCGCGCAGAGCATGCCCCACGGTCCTGTGGGATGCGTGTACGAGAAGCGGGTCGGACTTCGAGCGCCCGCGAGGGCACCGGGCGGCCGCATTCGCGCCCACCGTTCCGACCACACCATCCGGGCTCAGTGCACCTCGGGATTCCCCGCCCACCAGCCGAGCACGTGCCCGATGTGCCGGTGCACGAGCGCCTCGGCACCCGCGCGATCACCCGCCGCGAGCAGGTCGAGCAGGCGGCCGTGCTCCTCCGCCGACTCCTGCAGCTCGGCCGATCCCTGCATGCCGCTGAGCCCCGTGAGGCGCGTCTGCCGACGCAGCCCCACGACGATCGCGACGAGCCGCGCGTTCCCGTGCCGACTCAGCAGCAGGGTGTGGAACTCGATGTCCGCCTCGAGGTACGCCGGGAGGTCGGCGCGCTCGGCCGCGTCCACGATGCGGTCGGCGAGCTCGCGCAGGCGCGCGTCGTCCTCGATCGGATAGTCGTCGGCGAGCTCCCCGACGACGGGTACCTCGAGCATGCGACGCACCTCGACGATGTCCGCGAGTTCGGGCATCGAGACCGCAGTGACCCGGAAGCCCTTGTTGCGCACCGGCTCGACGAAGCCGAGCTTCTGCAGGTTGAGCATGGCCTCGCGCACGGGCGTCGCGGACACCTGGAACTGGACCGCGAGCGTGGGCACGCTCAACAGCTCGCCCGGCGGGACGGTGCCCGCGACGATCGCGGCGGAGACGGAGCGCTCGATGGATTCCCGGAGGCTCATCGCCGGAGCTGCCGGGCCGAACGCCGGATCACTCGACATGTCTCCTCCGCGGGTCGCGATCGGCTCGGCGCCGGGGGCCGCCGAGAAGCGTGCCACATCTTATCGGCCCGCCCGTGCGCGGGAAGCTGCGGATCCGCCGCGGGTCACGGCGCGACGCCGGTGAGACGCGTCGCAGCACTCGACGGTACGGTTGGGGCACCCACCGACCACGAGGAGTCGACGTGACGCAGCCCGAGGACGCCGTTCGCGTGAGCACCGTGGACTTCCACACGGGCGGTGAACCGTTCCGGATCGTCCGGACGGGCGAGGGCTCGGGCGTCCCGGCCATCGACGGGACGAGCGTCGCCGACCGGCGCATGACCGCGATCGCCGACCTCGAGGCGGGCGGCCACGGCATCGACCGCTTCCGTCGCCTGCTCGTGCAGGAGCCCCGCGGCCACGCCGACATGTACGGCGGGTTCCTCGTCCCCCCCGACGACGACGGGGCCGACTTCGGTGTCGTGTTCTGGCACAAGGACGGCTACTCGACCGCGTGCGGGCACGGCACGATCGCGCTCGGCGCGTGGGCGGTCGAGGAGGGCGTCGTCGCGGCGCCCGACGACGGCGAGTTCGACGTGACGATCGATGTGCCCTCCGGGCGCGTGGTCGCCCGCGTCGAGCGTCGCGGGGGCGAGACGGTCGGCATCGGCTTCGTCAACGTCGCCTCCTCGGTGCTCGCGCTCGACGTCCCCGTCGAGACGTCGCGCGGACGCGTGCTCGCCGACCTGTCGTACGGCGGCGCGATCTACGCGCAGGTCTCGGCGGGCGACCTCGGCCTCGCGGTCACCCCCGAGCACTACGCCGATCTCGTCGCGATCGGGCGCGAGATCAAGTGGGCACTCGACTCGCACCCGGCGGCGCGCTTCGCGAGCGACGACCGTCTGTCGGGCGTGTACGGCACGATCCTCGTCGACGACCTCGGCGGCACGCCGGGCAACCCGCACCAGCGCAATCTCGTGGTGTTCGCCGACGGGCAGGCCGACCGCTCCCCGTGCGGCTCCGGCACCGCGGCCCGCACGGCCGTCCTGCGTGAACGCGGTGTCCTCGCGCCCGGAGGCGTGCTGCGGCACGACTCCATCGTCGGTTCGACGTTCACGGCGACCGCCGCGGATGGCCCGGAACCGGGCACCGTGCTCCCGATCGTGCGCGGCACCGCGCACCGGACCGGCGAGCACCTCTTCCTCCTCCGCACCAACGACGAACTCGGAACAGGATTCACACTGCGATGACCACTCTGCCCTACATCACGAGCGAACAGATCTTCCGCGCGATCACGCCGGCCATCGCGGTGGAGGCGATCCAGCGCGCCCTGCGCGACGGCCTCGACCCCGCCGGCGACGCACCCCGCGGCGTCGTGCCCGTCGAACACGGACACCTGCTCATCATGCCCTCGGAGGGCCTCGGCTTCGTGGGGACGAAGATCGCGTCCGTCGCGCCGAACAACCCGACTCGCAGCCTGCCACGCATCCAGGCGAGCTACCTGCTCATGGACGCGGCGACGCTCGCGCCCGTCGCACTGCTCGACGGTTCGGCGCTCACGACGAGGCGCACGGCCGCCGTATCCGGTGCCGCCGTCGACGCGCTCGCACCACGCCACGCGGCGCGCCTCCTCGTGTTCGGCTCGGGCCCGCAGGCGAAGGCCCACATCGAGACGATCCGCGCACTGCGACCGATCGAGCACGTCGTCGTCGCGGCACGTGATCCGTACAAGTCCGAGGGCCTCGCGGCGTGGGTCGTCGAGCAGGGCATGCAGGCGCGCATCAGCCAGGCGATGGCGATCGGCTCGGCGCTGCCCGAAGCCGACATCGTCGTCACCGCGACGAGCGCCGACGAGCCGCTCTTCGACGGCTCGCTCGTCCGCCCGGGCGCGCTCGTACTCGCGATCGGCTCGCACGAGCCGGATGTCCGCGAACTCGACGGCACCCTGCTCGGCCGATCGACGGTGATCGTCGAGGAGCGCGAGGCGGCGCTTCGGGAGGCGGGCGACGTCGTGCAGGCGGTCGCGGAGGGCTCGCTCGATCCGGACGCGCTCATCGGTCTTCGCGAGCTCGTGCGCGGCGAGGTGACGCCCGCAGCGGACCGACCGATCGTGTTCAAGTCGGTCGGCATGGCGTGGGAGGACCTCGTGATCGCGGTCGAGGCGTTCCAGCGCCCCGGCGACCGTGCACGTGTCGCGTCGACGGGCGGGATCGGCCGCTCGGGCCGTCGAGCCTTCGCCGCGGACCGCTGACGGCCACAGCGCGGCGAAGGCGCTGAACGCAGCCCACCCGACGAAAGCGGCGCACGCGACGAAGACGGCGCACGCGCTGAAGGCAACACACGCGACGAAGACGGCGCACGCGACGAAAGCGGCGCAAGCGCTGAAGGCGGCGCACGCGACGAACGCGGCAGGGTTCCGCACGCGGCACGGTTGCACGCGTGCTGCGCGGCACGCGACACCGCGAAAAAGCCGGGTTGTTGCTACCGGGCCCGGGGCCCGGTAGCAACAACCCGGCTTTTTCGGTGCGCGTCGCCGATGCCGGGCCGAAACTCTCAGCGGCGACCCCGGAGATCGAGGCGATAGCGGCTGAGGTCGTCGTGTCGGTCGGGAACGAATCCCATGGCCGCGTAGTAGGCGAGGGCGGGCTCGTTGTCGGCACCGATGGCCGCCTCGATGTGCGCCAGCCCGGCGGATTCCGCGGCCGCCCTCGTGACGGCGAAGAGCCGCCGACCGATGCCCGTCCGGCCGGATTCGGGACGGATGTGCGTCCCGATGATGCCCCAGCCCTCGGGTGCGCCGTGCGGATTGCCGGACCAGGCGCGCTTGAGCGACTGGAACCCGATGACCCGCCCGTCACGAACTGCGACGGTGCAGGCGATCGCGTGCTCCCCATCGAGGTACCGCTCGTGGACGAGCGACAGGTCGACCGGGCTCGGACGGAGTCCCGCGCGATGGATCGCGTTCTGCACGTCGACCAGGTCCTGGGCATCGGCGGGACGAACGGCGCGAAGTTCGATCATGCCTCCATCATCCCTTCCCGCCGCCATCGTCCTACCCACCTCCATCGTCCCCGGTCCGCTTTCCCGTACCAGCAGACATCGAGCGGACATCGAGTGGTGACGACGGCCGTCCGGCCGGAGGCGAACGGGACGTCCGAAGAAAGCCGGGTTGTTGCTACCGGGCCCGCGGCCCGGTAGCAACAACCCGGCTTTTTGTCGGCCAGGGAGCGCTCGATCGGGCCGCACCGGTCGCGCGCGACCGGCGGCGCCGCAAGGTGCTCTCGAGCGGGAGGTGATGGCTGCGGCCGGCACCCCAGTGCGACATCACCGGGAGGACACCGCGCGGTGCGGGGGCCGTCGGTGTGGGGACCGTCGGTGCCGGGCCGTCGGCGTGGAGACCGTCGGCGCAGGGGCCGTCGGCGCAGGGGCCGTCGGCGCAGGGGCCGTCGGTGCACGTCCGGCCCATCGATGTGGGGGCGGGGTCGATCTACTTGGGGTTCGCGGCGGCTCGTGCCGCTTCGACGAATACGCGGATCCGGTGCGGGTCCTTCACGCCCTTCGCCGACTCGACGCCGCTCGAGACGTCCACGCCCCACGGCGCCGCCGCCGCGATCGCGTCGCCGACGGTGTCGGGGTCGAGCCCGCCCGCAAGAAGCCAACGGCCGTCGGGACGGTTTGCGTCGAGCGCCGCGACGTCCCAGCGTGCACCCGAACCCGGGCTCGGGGCATCCAGCAGGATCGCCTCCTCCCCCAGCGCGCCGACGTGGAGGTCGGGCTCGTCCGCAAGCGACGTCGCGCGCCACACGCGCGGCGCGATCCCGCGCGCGGCAGCGAACTCGGCGGGCCCGTACGCGGGCCCGTGCAACTGGAGGATGTCGACCCCGAGACGCGTCGCGATCGCGGCCGCCTCGTCCGCGGGCAGGTCGTTCACGACGAGCACCGTCTCCGCTCGCCCCCGTGCCTTGTCGACGATCGCGAGCGCCTCGTCGTACGTGCGCGCCCGGGGGCTGCCCGTGTTCATGACGACCCCGATCGCGTCCGCCCCGGCCTCGATCGCGACGCGCGCGTTCTCGACCGTGTCGAGCCCGCACACCTTGACGTACATCGTCGCTGTCCTCCCGATCGCATGGGTCACGCGCGCGCGGATCGTTGGTCGCCGCGCGTCCTCGTGCGGGAGCGCGGTCCGTGCTCCGGCACGCCGAGCGTACCCGCACCCCGGCACGCCCTCATCCGCCCAAGGCATGCCCCTCGTCCGGCCTGTGCCCTCGCCCGGCCCGGCTTTCGCCCGCCCCGGCCGCTCGTCTGTCCGAGGCACGACCACCGTCCGTCTCAGGCCCCACCTTCCGCCGCGACGGCGCCTCGCCGGAACCACCTCCGGACCACGTCGGCAGGACCACCCGTCAACGGAACTCGTCGCCGTCCAGCGCGTCGAGGTCGCCGTACTCGAGCGCCGTGGACCCGAATCCCGTCTCGCGCAGGAACCCCATGCCGAGCGCGCTGGGCTCGGGGGCCGGGCGTCGCACGGCGTCCTCGACGACGATGAAGTCGCGTCGCGTGATCTCGAGCCACCCGTTGCGCAGTCGCTCGCCCCAGTATCGGTCGTCGCGCGTGAGGTCGAGCAGCTCGCGCAGCGGCCGCACGGGTGCGACGCGGGCATCGCGCATCCATTCGACGCGACGGCGCCACGGCGAGCTCCCGCGCCCGCCCCACTGCACCGGCTCGGTGTCGAGAACCCGCCCGGCCTGTACGAACGCGCGCAGCGGCTCACCGTCGGGATTGTGCTCGCGCGGGCTGTAGAGCACGACACCGTCGGACTCGCCCATGTCGGCGACCCCCTCGCGGAGCCCCCACGGCACCTGCACGAATCCGCCCGCGACGAGCTCGCGGGCACGATCGAGCGGCTGCACGACGAGCCAGTACCGGATGGCCATGCGTCGATTGTGCCCCCACGCCGCGACATCGTGCGCCACCCACCGGACGGACACGGCCGGTGCGGACGCGATTCGGCCTGAATCGAAGCACCGGACGGCCAGCACGAACACGACGCACGGGATGAACGGGGCGGCCAGGACGGAACCGATGCGCGCGACGCACACGCGACCGGAACTGGACCCGACGCACTCGACGCACAGAACGGCGTCGCCGGACGGGCCGCACGCGCCTCGACGATCACCGTGGCCCCGCGGATTCGGAGCCCACCCCGAGCCACCAAAACCGTCCGAGCGGTACCCTAGGGGACGTCACGCCCGGATACGCGACGCAACCTCGTCACCGTCCGGCCCACGTGCTGAATACGCTCGAATCGGCACTCCCCCAAGGACCATCGACACGACGAAGGGCCGCATCATGTCCGACACCGAACTTCCCACCACCTCCGAAACCTCACCGTTCGCACGACCGCTCGAGGCGCTCGCGAAGGGCGTCCGCAACACACTGCTGATCTCCGGCATCGTCGCGATCATCGGCGGCATCGTGCTGCTCGCATGGCCCGAGAAAGCGATCGTCGCGGTCACCGCGATCATCGCGGCGTACGCCGTGGTCGCCGGAATCGTCTACATCGTCCTCGGCCTCATCTCGAAGCATCTCGGCACGGGCGGCCGCGTCGCGACGGTGCTGCTGGGCGTGCTGTTCCTCGTCGCCGGCATCTACGCGTTCACGTCCCTGCAGCAGACGGCGGCGTTCCTCACGGTGTTCGTGGCGATCCTCGTCGGCGTGCTCTGGCTCGTCGAGGGATTCGTCACGCTCTTCTCGATCGGCGAGTCCCCGTCCAAGGTGTTCACGGTCGTCTACGCGATCGTGTCGATCCTCGCCGGGTTCTCGCTCGTCAGCAGCCCGCTGTGGGGCGCGGTCGCGCTCTGGTGGTTCTTCGCGATCGCACTCATCGTCCTCGGTGTGCTGAACGTCGTGCGCGCGATCCGCATCCGCACCGCGAGCTGACGTCACCGCACGCCGCGAGGCGACATCGCACCCGAGGGGCCGACCACCCACCACCGTGGTCGGCCCCTCGGCGTCCGTGCCGGTCGACACCGGCTCGTGGATCGCGCTCCGGGAACGGATCGCTCGATCCCTCACAGCGCGCCGGTCGCCAGAGTCGCGTGGCCCGTGCTTCCTCGACGCGGACGCGGACGCGGGAACCGAGGCCGGAACCCGACTCGACACCGCCACGTCCGATTCCGCCGCTGACTCCGCGAGGCGCATCACTCCGCCGCGAGCAGTGCCGCGAGCTCGACCTCGCTCGTGACGGGGAGCGAGCACGTCGTCCCCCGGCACACGAACGCCGTCGGACGCCCGTCGAGCGGGTGTCTGCCTGCCAGGAGGGTGCCGAACCGGGTCGTCCCGTCGCTCGCGACGACGACGGCGGAGCCCGGAGGCGCACTGCGCGCACCGACCGCGGCGAGCGCGAGCGCGGCGGCGCGGTCGCCCGGCGAGTGGACGACGACGAGCTGGGCGGGCGGCGGGCCGGGCAGCGCGCCCTCCTCGCGGGCGTCCTCGAGTGCGTCTCGAACCGCGCGGCCGACGGCCATCGGCGCACGCGCGACGAGGCCGCTGCGCGTCTCGGCGGCGAGCGCGGCGCGATCCGCGAGGGCGCGGTCGTCGGTGAGCGCCGCGACGAGTCGGGCGGCATCGATGAGGGTCGACGTGCCGCTCGGAGCGGGATCGTCGCTCAGCTCGCGTGCGCGCGCGGCGATGGGCGAGGCATCCGCTCGCGCGTCGGCGTAGCCGCCGTCCTCGAGGCCGAACGCCCCGTCGGCTCGGGCGAGCAGCTCGCGGGCGAGCTCGAGCCACGCGGCATCGCCCGTCGCGGCGCCGAGCCGTGCGAATCCGGCCGCGAGGGCTCCGGCGTCCTCCGCGACCCCGGGGGCGTCGCCCACGACGCCGTCGATCGAGACGCGGCGCGGGAGGCCGTCGACGAGGTGCACGTCACGCAGGAATCGCGCGGCGGTCGCGGCCGCGTCGATCCACGTCGGCTCGCCGAACGCGAGGCCGGCCTGCACGAGCGCGTCGATGGTGTGGCCGTTCCAGGCCGTGACGACCTTGTCGTCGCGGGCGGGCGGTGTGCGCTCCGCGCGTGACGCCGCGAGCCTCGCGCGCACGGACTCGAACCAGGCCGGGTCGACGGGATCGTCGGCGGGGTCGAGTCGGCGCAGGGTCGAGGCACCGCGTTCGAAGGTGCCCGCGTCGGTCACGCCGAAGACGGCGGCCGCGTCCGCGGCATCCTCGCCGAGCACATCGTCGAGTTGCACCCTGCGCCACACGAAGAACGCGCCCTCGCGGAGCGCACCGTCGGCGTCGCGCGAGTCGGCATCGGTGCTCGCCGCGAACGCGCCCTCGGCGGTGCGCGCGACGGTCTCGAGCCAGGTGACGATGCCGCGGGCGGCCCGTTCGAAGACGTGTGCGCGCGGGTCCCCGCCCGCTCGGGCGAGCGCCCACGCGCGCGTGGCGCTCGCGAGCAGGAGCGCGTTGTCGACGAGCATCTTCTCGAAGTGGGGCACGATCCACGCGTCGTCGACCGCGTAGCGCGCGAAACCGCCACCGAGCTGGTCGTGGATCCCGCCGCGCGCCATCGCGCCGAGCGCCTCGAACGCGAGCTCGACCGAGGCCGCGTCGCCCGCCGCGAGGAGCGCGTCGAGGGCGGTGGCCTGCGGGAACTTGGGTGCGCCGCCGAATCCGCCGTGGACGGGGTCGGTGTTCGTGCGGATCTCGGCGATCGCCGCCGCGGCGTCGATCTCGGCGGGCGGGAGCGGCCCCGTCGCGGCCGCGAGCGCCTGCGCGATCGCCTCGGCCCGCCGTGCGGTGTCGCCACGATCGTTCCGCCAGGCGCCGGCGATCGCCGTGCACACCTCGCCGAACGAGGGGACGCGCCCCTGGCGCCTCGGCGGGAAGTAGGTGCCCGCGAAGATCGGTGCGCCGTCGGGCGTCGTGAAGACGCTCATCGGCCAGCCCGCCTGCCCCGTGAGCGCCTGCGTCGCCTGGAGGTAGACGGCGTCGACGTCGGGGCGCTCCTCGCGGTCGACCTTCACGGGGACGAAGTGCTCGTTCAGATAGGCGGCGACCCCCGGATCCTCGAACGACTCATGCGCCATGACGTGGCACCAGTGACAGGCCGAGTAGCCGATGCTCACGAACAGCGGCACATCGCGTTCACGCGCCCGCTCGAACGCCTCCTCACCCCACGGCAGCCAGTCGACCGGATTGTCGGCGTGCTGACGCAGGTACGGCGAGGTCGCGTTCGCGAGACGGTTGCTCATGCCCGCAGTCTCGCCCGCGCGGCCGCGCTGCGCCTGAATCCGTTTCCGCGTCGCGAGACCGATCCCCTCGGCGCGGGACCGGACGCGGGACCGATCCCCGTCGCGGCCCTCGACTCAGTCCTCCTGGTGGTCGCCGCCGAGCTGGCCGACCGGCGCGATCTCGCCGCCGTCGTCGGCACCCGTGCGGCGGGCGCGCGCGATGAGGTTGCCGAGGTGGTAGATGAGCAGGGCCGCGGCCGAGCCGAGGACGATGCCGCCGAGCTCGAAACCGGGGAGCTGCATCGAGAAGCCAGCGATACCGATGACGAGCGCCACGGCCCCCGTGTACTGGTTCACGGGGCGCGAGAAGTCCACTCGGTTGTCGACCCAGATCTTGATGCCGATGATGCCGATGAGCCCGTACAGCGCGGTGGTCGCGCCACCCAGCACGCCGAGCGGGATCGAGTTGAAGATCGCACCGATCTTCGGCGAGAGGCTGAGGAGGATCGCCGCGATACCCGCGACCCAATACACCGCGGTCGAGTACACGCGCGTCGCGGCCATGACGCCGATGTTCTCGCCGTACGTCGTCGTGCCCGAACCACCGAACATGCCCGCGAGCGTCGTCGCCGCGCCGTCGGCGATGAGCGCACGCCCCGTCGTCTCGTTGACCTTCGGATCCGTCATCGTCGCGACGCCCCGCACGTGTCCGACGTTCTCGGCGACGAGCACGAGCACGACGGGCAGGAACATCGCGACCGCACCCCACGTGCCGGGCGTCGTGACATCCGGCAGGTGGAACTGCGGCAGCCCGAACCACGCGGCGTCCGCGACGCTCGAGTAGTCGATCTCACCGCGCAGGAGCGCGACGACGTAGCCGATGACGACGCCGACGAAGATCGAGATGCGGCCGAGGAAGCCGCGGAACACGACGCTCGCGAGGATGATCGACGCGAGCGTGACCGTCGCCGTGACGGGTGCCCGCTGGAAGTTCGTCCAGGCCGTGGGGGCGAGGTTGAAGCCGATGAGCGCGACGATCGCACCCGCCACGACGGGCGGCATGAGCGCGTCGACCCAGCGCAGGCCCGCGAACTGGACGACGAAGCCGACGATCGCGAGCAGCACACCGACCGCGACGACACCGAGGAGGGCGGAACCGGTGCCCGCCTGCGCCGTCGCCGCCGTGATGGGCGCGATGAACGCGAAGCTCGAGCCGAGATAGCTGGGCAGGCGGTTGCGCGTGATGAGGAGGAACAGGAGCGTGCCGACGCCCGAGAACAGCAGCGTCGTCGCGACGGGGAACCCGGTGAGGACGGGCACGAGGAACGTGGCGCCGAACATCGCGACGACGTGCTGCACGCCCATCGCGATGGTCGCGGGCCACGAGAGCCGCTCACCGGGTGCGACGACGGCGCCGGGTGCGACGGTGCGACCGTCGCCGTGCAGGGTCCAGATGGGCATGCGTTCCTCCGCGCTCGAAGGTCGACCGCCCGCGCGGAGGACCGCCGATCAGCGTACCGAGCGCGGGGCCCGTCGCGGGCGCGGACGACGAGCGGCATCGGATTCCGGAATGTCCCGGAGCGGTGCGGCACCGTGTGCCGCGTTCAGCCGGTCGACGGGCCGTGGTCGTCGGCGAGTCGGCCGCGCGGGCGCAGCCGCACGATGGGGAGGGCGGGCGCGGGCAACGCGGCGCGTTCGTCGTCGACGACGCCGAATCGCGGGCGCGCGTCGGCGCTGCGCTGCGCGGAACGCTCGTGCTCCCGGGCGGCGCGCCTCGAGGACGTCATCGTGCGAGGGTGCGACGAAGTTCCAGAACATGACGACGCGTTCGTCGAAGGGTTCGCCGCCGATGAGCATCGCGTCGGCGGCTCCCCGCGTCGTCAGCAGCACCGAGCCGGTGCCGGCCGGCAGGTACGCGATACCGCCGACGGGCACGTCGAGGTTGTCGACGCGGACCCCCTCGCCGAGCGCGACGACGCCGTGCTCGAACGCCGTGTCGAGGCGCAGCTCGGCGTCGAGGCAACCGTCCGCGTGCAGGCCGACCCCGACGAGCGGCGAATGGACGGTCGTGGGGGCCACGACCCCGGCGAACCGTCCGACGAGAACCGTCGCGACGAGCGAGACACCGTCCTCGCCCGCGACGGCGCGCACGCCCGGTTCGTCGCTCGCCATGGACGCCGCGCTCACCGTCGCCGAGTCGTCCGCCCTCGGTGCGGACGACGCCGCGAACGTCGCGCGCGGCAGCGGGTGCGGTGCCTCGAAGTCGGGTGCCCCGCGCCACACGTGGCGCGGGAGCGCGATCCACAATTGGGCCCCGTGGAGCACCGGCCCGTGCTCGTCGGGTGTCGACTCCGAGTGCGCGATGCCGCGACCCGCCGTCATGAGCCCGACCCCGCCCGGCCGCACCGTCGCGTGCGAGCCGATGGAATCGCGGTGCTCGACCTCGCCGCGCACGATCCACGACACGGTCTGCAGGCCGGTGTGCGGGTGCGGTGGCACGACCATGCCTGGCCCCGCGCCGACGTCGACCGGCCCGTACACGTCGACGAAGCACCACGCACCGATGAGGTGCCGCGGCCGATTCGGCAGCGCCCGCAGCACGGGCATCGCGCGCGGCCCGCCGAGCGGCACCTCGCGGGGCGCGAGCAGTTCGGGCCCCTCGCACGGCCGAGCGTCGGCAGGATCGATGACCTGCTCGACGGGGTGCACGTCGAGGTCGCTCATGTCGCAAGCGTAGGGCCCAGGCCCGCGCGCATCCTGCGCCGGACCGCCCCGGATAGGCTGCGGACGTGCTCGACCTCCACCGGCTCATGCTCCTGCGCGAGCTGAAGCTGCGCGGGAGCATGTCGGCCGCCGCGCGCGAGCGCAACTACACGCACTCCGCCGTGTCCCAGCAGCTCGCGCAACTCGAACGCGAGACCGGCGTGACGCTCTTCGAACGCGTCGGGCGCGGCGTCCGACTCACGGCCGCGGGCGAGGAGCTCGTGCGCAACACCGAGACGATCCTCGCCGCCGTCGAACGCGCCGAGGCCGATCTCGTCTCGTCGCACGAGCGGGCACGCGGACGCGTCCAGCTCGGGGCGTTCGCGTCGGTCAGCCGCAGCGTCCTGCCCGAGGCGCTCGCCGCGCTCGCGATCGACTACCCCGACCTCGACGTGCGCGTGCGCCTCGTCGAGCCCGACGACAGCCCGACGCAGCTCCTCGCGCGGCAGGTCGACGCGGTCGTCGCGGACGCGTACCCCGGCTCGCCGAGCGCGACCGCGCTCGGACTGCACACGACCGTCATCGGACGCGACCCGGTGCGCGGCTACCTTCCCGACCCGGATCTCGACGGCGACGTCGAACGGCTCCGCGACGTCCGCTGGGTGCTCGAGCCGCGGACGACGGGGTCCGCCGAGTGGGCGATCCGGACGTGCCGCGGGCTCGGCTTCGAGCCGATCGTCGCCTACGAGTCGAGCGACATGCTCTTCCACCTCCGGCTCGTGCAGCGTGGGCTCGCCGCCGCCTTCCTGCCGGAGATGGTGCTCCGCGAGGCGGCCGCCGAGCTCCGCCCGAGCAGGTTGCTGCCGCGCGATCAGCACCGCAGCATCCTGTTCCTCGCGCGTTCCGGCGCCGAGCACGCGCCGGGCCTCGTCGCCGTGCGGGAGGCGATCGCGGCGCAGCTCGCTCGCTGACCGGCGCGCGCGAGGCACCAACGACACGTCAGTTCGAGTGACAGATCATGGTCAGGAAGTGTCACTTCTCCTCACGCATGGATGCGTCGTAGCGTGAGGGTGCTGGCCGTGCACCGACGCACGCCCCCGGCCGCACCGCGACCGGACCGCCCGGAAGGAGCAAGCCGATGACGTCTCCCCTCTCCACCGCGACCGCGCAGCCCGAGATCCTCACGGGTCCCGCGCTCTGGCCCGCCCAGGCCCACGTGCCGAGCGTCCTCGGCCGCCAGATCGTGATCGACCGCGGCGATGGCTCGTTCGTCACGACCGTCGACGGGCAGCGCCTCTACGACGGAACGGCGGGCCTCTGGCACGCGAACGTCGGACACGCGCACCCCGCACTCGCGCAGGCCGCGTTCGAGCAGATGAACCGCCTCGAGCAGTACCACGTGTTCGCGCGCTTCGCGAACGACAAGGCACTCGCCCTCGCCGAACGGCTCGCCGACATCGCCCCGATCGACGACCCGAAGGTCATCTTCGGCTCGGGCGGATCGGACGCGATCGACGTCGCCTGCAAGCTCGCGCGCCGCCACTGGCAGCGCGAGGGACGCCCCGAGAAGACGATCATCGTGAGCCGCGAGCACGCCTACCACGGGCTGCACGCCTTCGGGACGTCGATCGCGGGCCTCCCGTTCAACCGCGAGGGGCTCGGCACCGAGTCGCTCGTGCCCGAGACGGCGCTCGTCAGCGCCGACGACCCCGAGCTCCTCGCCAGGCAGATCGCGGAGATCGGCCCCGAGCGGATCGCCGCGATCGTCACCGAGCCGATCCAGGGCACGGGCGGCATGAATCCGCCGGCCCCCGGCTACCTCGAGGCGATCTCGACCATCTGCCGCGAGAACGACATCCTCCTGATCGTCGACGAGGTCATCACCGGTTTCGGGCGCACCGGGACGATGTTCGCCTCCGAGCGCTACGGCCTCGAGCCGGATCTCGTGACCTTCGCGAAGGGCGTCACGTCCGGCTACCTGCCCCTCGGGGGCGTCTTCGTGCACCCGCGCATCTGGCAGCCGTTCTACGTCGACTCCCCAGACACGCCCGTGCTGCGCTTCGGCTCCACCTACGCGGGGCACGCGACGGCCGCCGCGGTCGCCCTCCGGCACCTCGACCTGCTCGACGAGGAACGCCTGCTGCCGCGCGTCGTCGAACTCGAGGCGCTGCTGCGCGACGAGCTCGACACGCTCGCCGCACGTCGACCCGGGGTCGCCGAGGTCCGCGTCGCGGGGTTCCTCGGCGGCGTCCAGCTCGTCCCCGAGATCGCGAACGACCGCGTGACCGACGCGCTCGTCGACCTCGGCTACATCACGCGCCCCCTGCGCGGCAACACCCTGCAGATCAGCCCGCCGTTCGTCACGAGCGACGACGAGGTGCGCGCCTTCGTCCGCGCCATCGACGAGGTCGTCGCGTCGGAGGAGCAGCGATGAGCTCGACGACGACCACGCCCACCGCGCACGACGCCGGGAGCCTCGCGCGCGCCGACCGTGTCGTCGCCGACCTCGGGCTCGGTGCCGACGGCATCCCCGTCGACGACCCCGCGACGGGCGAGCGCATCGCGACCGTCCCCGACCTCGACGTGCCCGCGACGCTCGACGTGCTCGGCACCGCCGATCGCGCCGGCACCGCGTGGGCGCGCACCTCCCCCCGCGAGCGCGCCGACGTGCTGCACGCCTGGTACGAGCTGCTCGTCGCGTACGGCGAGGACCTCGCGCACCTCATCACCCGCGAGATGGGTAAGCCGCTCGCGGAGGCGCGCGCCGAGGTGGCGTACGGCAGCGACTTCGTGCGCTGGTACGCGGAGGAGGCCGTCCGCCCCGGCGGCGGCTACCGCGACGCCCCCAAGGGCGATGCGCGCATCCTCACCCGCCGCGCCCCGGTCGGGCTCGCCGTGCTCATCACGCCCTGGAACTTCCCGCTCGCGATGGCGACGCGCAAGATCGCGCCCGCGATCGCGGCGGGCTGCGCCGCGCTCGTGAAGCCCGCGACCGCGACCCCGCTCACGACGTACCTCGCCGTCGACCTCGCACGCCGCGCGGGCGTCCCTGCCGAGCTCGTGCAGGTCGTCACGACGTCCTCGTCGAGCGCGTTCAGCGAGGCCGTGCTGCGCGACGAGCGCGTCCGGAAGGTGTCGTTCACGGGATCGACGCCCGTCGGCCGCACGCTCCTCGGCATCGCCGCCGACCGCGTCCTGCGCACCTCGATGGAGCTCGGTGGCAACGCGCCCCTCATCGTGTTCGACGACGCCGACCTCGAACGTGCCGTCGACGGCGCGTTCGCCGCGAAGATGCGCAACGGCGGCCAGTCCTGCATCGCCGCGAACCGCATCTACGTGCAGTCGGGCATCGCGCGCGACTTCACCGATGCACTCACCGAACGCCTCGCGGGCGTCGCCGTCGGCGCGGGGCTCGCCGAGGGCATCGGCCTCGGTCCGCTCATCGACGCGCGCGCGGTCGAACACATGACGGCCCTCACCGCGGACGCCGTCGAGCGCGGTGCGCGCCTCCGGACGGGCGGCGTGGCGGTCGACGGGCCCGGGCACTTCTTCGCCCCGACGCTCATCGAGGGCGTGCCCGCGGACGCCGACGTCGCGAACGAGGAGATCTTCGGTCCCGTCGCCGCGATCCAGAAGTTCACGAGCGAGCAGGAGGCGATCGAACGCGCGAACGCGACCGAGTTCGGCCTCGCGGGCTACGTGTTCACCGAGTCCCTCGACCGCGCACTCGACGTCGCCGACCGCCTCGAGACCGGACTCGTCGGCATCAACCAGGGCGTCCCCTCCAACGCGGCCGCGCCGTTCGGCGGCGTCAAGCAATCGGGCCTCGGCCGCGAGGGCGGCGCCGAGGGGGTCGAGGAGTACGAGTCGATCCGCTTCTACAACATCGCCCGCAGACCATCGGCCTGATCCCGTCCGACCACCCACCCCACGCACACGAAAGGCACGACCATGCGCATCTCCGTCGTCAAGGAGATCAAACCCCAGGAGGCCCGCGTGGGCCTCACCCCCGCCGGCGTCCACGAGCTCGTGGCCCACGGCCACACCGTGTTCGTCGAGGCCGGAGCCGGCGACGGCGCCGGTTTCACCGACGACAGGTACGTCGATGCGGGCGCCGAACTCGCCGACCAGGCCACGGCGTGGGCGCGCGCCGAGCTGCTCGTGAAGGTGAAGGAGCCGATCGAGTCGGAGTACGGGTTCCTGCGCGACGACCTCACGCTGTTCACCTACCTGCACCTCGCGGCGGACCGGCCGCTCACCGAGGCGCTGCTCGCGGCGGGCACGCTCGCGATCGCCTACGAGACCGTGCAGGACCAGACCGGACTCCCACTCCTCACCCCCATGAGCGAGATCGCCGGCCGTCTCGCGGCGCACGCGGCGGCCGCCCACCTCATGCGGCCCGCGGGCGGGCAGGGCGTGCTCATCGGCGGCGCGCCGGGTGTCGCGCCGAGCCGCGTACTCGTCATCGGTGGCGGCGCGGTGGGGACGCAGGCCGCGCTCCTCGCGCTCGGCATGCAGGCCGAGGTGACGATCCTCGACACCTCCGCGCAGCGCATCCGTCAGCTCGACGGCATCTTCGAGGGACGTGCGCGCGTGCTCGTCTCCGATGCGCTCACGCTCGAATCGGAAATGCGCCAGGCGGACGTCATCGTCGGCGCCGTGCTCGTGCCTGGTCGCGCGGCCCCGAAGGTCGTGCGCCGCGCGCAGCTCGGACTCCTCAAGCCCGATGCGCTGCTCATCGACGTCGCGATCGATCAGGGTGGGGCGTTCGAGACCTCGCACCCGACGACCTACGAGGAGCCGACGTTCGAGGTCGACGGCATCCGGCACTACTGCGTCGCGAACATGCCCGGCGCCGTGCCGCAGACGTCGACGCGGGCGCTCACGAACGCGACGCTGCCGTACGTGCTGCGGCTCGCCGATCTCGGGCCCGAGGCGGCGATCGACGCGGACGGGGCGATCGCGCAGGGCGTCAACGTGCGCGACGGCCGGATCGTGCACGCGGGTGTCGCGGCGGCGTTCGACGACCTCGCGTCGACGCCGGTCTGACGCCGGTCCGGAACCGGTCCGGAGCCGGTCCGGACCCGGCCCGAAGCCGGTCTGACGCCGGCCCGAAGCCGGTCTGACGCCGGTCTTGCGCGGAGCCGAGCCGCATTCAGCCGGGTTGTTGCTACCGGGCCCCGGGCCGGGTAGCAACAACCCGGCTGGATGCACCGGGCTCAGGTAATGCTCGACGCCGAGCCGTGCGTCTCGTCGACGCCGGAGCCATGCGTCTCCTCGACGCCGAAGCCATGCGTCTCCTCGACGCCGGAGCCATGCGTCTCGTCGACGCCGAGCCGTGCGTCTCCTCGACGCCGGAGCCATGCGTCTCCTCGACGCCGGAGCCGCGCGTCGCTTCGGGGCCCGGCCCTCGCGTCCGGTGGGCCTCACGCGCGGCGGACGTGCCTCACGTGCGCGGGTAGGCACCCAGGTGGCTGATCGCGGCACGCATGAGCGCCCCGCGGCCGCCCTCCATCTCGTCGAGCAGGTCGGGGTCGAGCGCCTCCTTCGGCGTCAGCCACGACACCTCGAGCGCGTCCTGACGCGGATTGCAGTCCCCCGACACGGGCACCGCGTACACGAGCGCCACCGCGTGCTGCCGGTCGTCGTGGAGCGGGGAGCCGGGAAACGGCGAGTACTCCGCGATCGTGAACGGCGTGAGCGACGGCGGGAGCTGCGGGAACACCATCGCGCCGAGGTCCTTCTCGAGGTGGCGCATGAGTGCATCGCGCACCCCCTCGCCGTAGTTGACGCGCCCCGTCACGAACGTGCGCGTGAGCACGCCCGTCGGATCGGCGCGCAGCAGCGTGCCGATGTGCTCGACGCGGCCCTCGCCGTCGACGCGCAGCGGCACCGCCTCCACGTAGAGCATCGGCACACGCCGACGGATGAGTTCGAGCTCGTCGTCGCCGAGCCAACTGGAATCCGGATCGGGGGTACGCACCGTCATGCGCTCATTCTGTCGTACCCCGCATGAACACGGGGCGGGAACCGGGCAAGCTGCGCCCGATACAGTGGCGCAATGCCTGACACGCCCGCGACCGCGCTGCAGCGGAGCTCCGAGCCCCTTTCCGCCGTCGACGGTCGACCGCTCGTCGTCGTCCTGCACGGATTCGGCTCGGACGACGCCGATGTGCACGCGATCACCGACCGGCTCGGGACGCGCCCCGTGTTCCTGTCGCTGCGGGCGCCGCTGGCCGCACCGGAGCCGATCCCGGGTGCCGCGTGGTTCCCGCTGCGCTTCGCGAGCGACGGAACGGTGCTCGGGGCCGGTGCGGGCGCCGAGCACGACGCGGCCCGCGCCGACGTCGACGAAGGAGCGACACAGGCCGCGACCGACGTGCTCGCGCGCATCGACGGGATCCTCGCGGCCGAGGGCGTCACGCCGTCGAGCCTCGCGTTCGTCGGCTTCTCGCAGGGCGGCATCGTGGCGATGCAGGCCCTCCGACTCGCACCCGAGCGGGTGGCGACCACCGTCCTCTTCTCGGGCCTCGTCGTGCCCGCGCCGCTGCCGGGTGATGCCGTGCTCGCGGAGCGGCGTCCGCGCATCCTGTGGGGGCGCGGCGCGCTCGACCCCGTCATCCCGGCCGCGGCCGTCGAATTCACGGAGCAGTGGCTCGAGGCCCACACGACGCCCGAGGTGATCGTCGAGCCCGCGATCGGTCACGAGCTGACGAACGCCGAGCTCGCGGCCGCCGCCGAGCTGCTCGACGCCGTCTGCGTCTGATCGCGCCGCGCGCATCTCGACGCCCGGCCGAGCGGCGCGTCTCGACGACAGGTCACGGAACATGTCGCACGGGGCGTGCGACACCTGGCCGTGATCAGTCGCCCGTGACGTCACGCAGGTGCTGCAGCACGGCGCCGACCGCGGGACGCAACTCGCCACCCCGACGCGTGACGGCGTAGACGTCGCGATGCAGTTCGCCGTCGTCCTCGATCGGCCACGCGAATCGATGGGCGGGCTCCGCGAGCGATGCCCACGGTCCGCTGAACACCATCGAGGGCAGGAACGCGGCCGCCTCGCCCGCCGCGACGAGCGCGTGGTGCACGCGCAGGTCGGGCGACTCGAATCGGAGCCGCGGCTCGAAGCCCGCCTCACGGCACACGCGGTGCGCCCACGTGCACGCGTCGCTCCCCTCGGGCTCGAGCACCCACTGCAGCTCCTGCAGTGCCTCGATCGAGTCGACGGGACCCGGCGTGTAGACGGCCAGCGGGTCCTCGAGCAGGCGGATCCGCGTCATCCCACCCTCGACGCGTCGCGGGATGCGCGGATACTCGTCGGTCACCGCGATGTCCGCGCGCCGTCCCGCGACCGCCGCGAGCTCCTCGAACGGCTCGACCTGCGTGAACTCGACGACGACGTCGGGGTGCGATGCGGCCGTGCGGCGCAGCACCTCGGGAAGGTAGCGCAGCGCGAAGGTGCTGAACGCGGCGAATCGCACGACGCCCTGGACGCGGCTGCGGCGGTGCTCGAGCTCGGCCTCGGCGCGTTCGAGTACCTCGGCGATCTCGTCCGCGCGGCGCGCAAGGAGCTTCGCGGCGGGCGTGAGCTGCACCGTCCTCCCGACGGGCTCGAGCAGTTGCAGGCCCGCCTCGGCCTCGGGCTTCCCGAGCTGCTGCGTGATCGCGGACGACGAGATGCCGAGTGCGCGGGACACCTCGGCGAGGCTGCCACGGGCGTCAAGTTCGCGCAGCAGCGCGAGTCGCCTGACGTCGAGCATGCGCCGCTCCCCTCGAGTCCGATCGGATCGGGATCGATCCGACCGTGAAGTTGGGCTAATGAATACAGATCAGTCGCACCCCGTTGGTCGAAAGAGTATGTCTTCGTAGCCTGATCACACGCCGGGTCGCCCGGCGGGACATCACGAGGGAGTGACATGTCGACCGGGTTCGAGTCCGATCCGGCCTCCGCGCCGCGCATCGACGGGAGGCGCACGGGTGTGCGCGGACACGGTCGTCCGTGCACGCCCCGACGCCGCGATCCGATCGCCCTCGACCCCAGGAGGTCCACCGTGCTCACCGCCGCTTCCGGGCAGCGCGCCCGCCTCGCCGACCGCACGACGCAGCTGAACGGCTCCGTCATCGATTCGTCGACCTCGCTCCTCGCGAGCCAGCGGCACGACATCGTGCGCTTCGCGATGGGCGCTCCGAACGCCGAACTCATCCCCGAGGCCGACTTCGCGCGCCTGTTCCAGGCACCCGCCGCAGGTCGATTCGACTACGGCGCGACCGAGGGCGAACCCGAACTGCTCGCCCAGCTCGCCGCCTACCTCGAACGGCACGGCGAGCACGCCGACCCGGATCGCCTGCTCATCACGACCGGCGGCATGCAGGGGCTCGACATCGCGTTCAAGCTCGTCGTCGATCCGGGCGACCTCGTCGTCGTCGAGTCGCCGACCTACACGAACGGCATCGGGACGGCGCTCAGCTACCAGGCACGCGTGCTCGAGGCGCCGATCGACGCCGACGGGCTCGTCGTCGAGGCCCTCCCCGAGCTCGTCGCCCGCACGGGACAGGTGCCGAAGGCGATCTACACGATCCCGAACTTCCAGAACCCGTCGGGGACGACGCTGAGCGAGGCACGCCGTCGTCGCCTGCTCGAACTCGCGGACGAGTGGAACGCCGTCATCATCGACGACGATCCCTACGGCGCGCTCCGCTTCGACGGCGAGCACGTGCCCGGATTCGCCGAGCTGCGCCCCGACGACGCGCGGATCATCCGGGTGCGCACGTTCTCGAAGGTCCTCGCCCCCGGGCTGCGGATCGGTTGGATGCAGCTCGCGCCCGAACTGCGCCGCCTCGCGATCAACGCGAAACAGGCCATGGACACGTGCACGAGCGTGCCCATGCAGCACGTCGTCGCCGACTACCTCGCCGAGGGCGACCTCGACGCGCACGTCGAACGCCTCCGCCGCGTGTACCGCGAACGCAAGGAGGCGCTCGTCCGCGCCGTCCGCGAACTGCTCGGCGACCGCGTGACGACGACCGACCCGCAGGACGGGTTCTTCCTGTGGCTCACACTGCTCGGCGAGGACGCGGTGATCGACACCGAGGAGCTGTTCCCGACCGCGCTGCGGCACGGTGTCGCGTTCATCCCCGGCCCCGCCTTCTCGAACTCGGGTGCGTTCCGCGACGCGCTCCGTGTGTCGTTCGCGACCTCGACGCCGGAGCGGATCGTGGAGGGCGTGCGCCGGCTGCGGACGGCGCTCGACGAGCAGCGCGCCCGCGGGGGTGTCCGATGACGACCGCCGAGCGCCCCGCGCCCGACCCGAGGACGTCCGCCGACGCCGAGCGCGATCGGCCACGGGCGACGCCGCCGGTCACGGGCGCCGTCTGGCTGCCCGACGCGGCGCCCGCCAAGCAGCGCCAGATCGCGGGTGCGGCCGTGCGTGCGCTCATCGCCTCGCCCGCGACGCGCGTCGCGACGACCGCGGTCGCTCCCGCCTCGGCCGACGACCTGCCTCGCCCCGCCGATCCCGTCGTCGTCGACGAGGCGCTCGAAGCGCGCGTGCTCGGCCTGATCGACGCCGAGTCCGTCACCGAACTCACCGAACGGCTCGTGCGCACGGGCGGCGAGAACTAGGGCGGCACCGAGGCGGCGTGCGTCGACGTGCTCGCCGAGGCGCTCCTCGCGGCCGGCGCCGACGTCGAACGCGACGAGGTCGCACCCGGCCGCCCCAACCTCGTCGCGCGCTTCGGCCGTGCGCCCCGCCCGGACGAACCGCCGGACGCGCGCGCCGAGCCAGGCGGGGTCCTCTTCCTCGGCCACAGCGACGTCGTGCCCGCCGGGCCGGGCTGGACCGGCGACCCGTTCGAGCCGCGACGGGACGGCGACACCATCATCGGGCGCGGCACGACCGACATGCGCGGCGGCCTCGCCGCTGTCGTGCACGCGATGCGGGCCGTGCACGCCTGTGCCCCCGAGCTCGCCATGACGCTCGTGTGCACCGTCGACGAGGAGGTCGACGCGACCGGCGCGCTCCACCACATCGCGCACGCGCCACGCCACCGCTTCAGCGCGTGCCTCGTCGCCGAACCCACGGGGCTCGTCACGATCACGGGCTGTCGCGGCGCCACGAACCTCCGCATCGACGTCGCGGGAGCGAGCGCGCACGCGGGGCGTCCCGCGTCCGGCGCGAGCGCGATCCTCGCCGCGACCGACGTCGTCGCCGCGATCGAGGCCGATCACGCCCGCCTCGCGGGAACACCCCACGAGGTGCTCGGTGCGGCGACGTGGAGCGTCGGAACGATCGAGGGCGGCCACGGCACGTCGATCGTGCCCGATCGCTGCACCCTGTCGGTCGACCGCCGAAATCTTCCCGGTGAGGAGCCCGGGACGATCCTCGCCGACCTCCTCGCCGACGCGAGGGCGCGCATCGGCGAGCGAGCCCGCCCCGGCACGGACCGCATCGCGCTCGCCGGCGCCGTCGAGATGACGATGCCCGGCTTCGTCACCGACCCCGACTCCGCCCTCGTGACGACCGTCCGCGACGTCGTCCGATCGGTCGGCGGGACGGGCGACGTCGGCGTCTGGACGGCGGCGTGCGAGGGCGGATTCCTCGCCGCCCACCACGAGGTGCCGACCCTCGTGCTGGGTCCGGGCGACGTCATCGGACAGGCACACCAACCCGACGAGCGTGTGGCCGTGAGCGACCTCCTCACCGCCGCCCGCGCCTACGCCCTCATCGCGCTCCGAAGCGCCCACCACCATCACGACGACGCGGCCGCACCGATGCGCGCGTCGACCGCCACCCTGACAGGAGCAACACCATGAGTCAGAAGGACATCTCGGCCGGCACGTACGAGCCGCCGCCCATCACGCGCGACATCGACCTCTCACCGGTGCAGCGACGCACCGCACGCAAGTCGGTCGCCGGCTCGGCGATCGGGAACGCGATCGAGTGGTTCGACTACGGCGTGTACGGCTACCGCGTCGTCTACATCGCGCAACTGATCTTCACGTTCGGCGACGAGTCGGGCGCGCTGCCCACGATCCTCGCGCTCGGCGGCTTCGCGATCTCGTTCCTCGTCCGGCCCTTCGGCGAGATCATCCTCGGGCCGCTCGGCGACCGCATCGGACGCCGCAAGGTGCTCGTGTTCACGATCGTCGTCATCAGCCTCTCGACGGCACTCATCGGCGTGCTCCCGACATTCGACCAGGTCGGCTACCTCGCGCCGATCCTGCTCGTGTTCCTGCGCATGGTGCAGGGTTTCTCGGCGGGCGGCGAGTACGCGGGCGCCGCGGTGTTCATGTCGGAGCACGCGCCCGACAACAAGCGCGGCCAGTACGGCTCGTTCCTCGAGTTCGGCACGCTCGCAGGTTTCAGCGCCGCCGCGATCCTGTGCACGACCATGACGCTCGTCCTCGGCGAGGACGGCATGCTCGCCGGCTGGTGGCGCGCGCCGTTCCTCCTCACGCTCCTGCTCGGCGGCGTCGCGCTGTGGATGCGCCGCCACCTCACCGAATCCGAGACCTTCACCGAGGACTCGGCGCACACCACGACGAACGAGTCCGCGTTCAAGGCGCTCGGCACACTCATCGTCACGTACCCGTTCCAGGTACTCAAGCTCATCGGCTTCGTGATCCTCGTCAACGTGGCGTTCTACATCGTGCTCACGTACATGCCGACGTACCTCTCGTCGACGCTCGGGCACGGGGCCGCCGAGGCGAACTTCTCGCTCGTCATCATCCAGCTGCTCATGATGGCGGTGATCGTGCCGTTCGGCGTGTTGAGCGACCGGATCGGCCGGAAGCCGCAGCTCATCGTCGCGAGCATCGGGTTCATCGTGCTGTCACTGCCGCGGTCATGCTCATCCAGATCGACGCCCTCTGGTCGCAGGTGATCGGCATCGGGATCCTCGGCATCTTCCTCGTCATGGTGCTCGCGACGATCTCGTCGACGCTGCCTGCGCTGTTCCCGACGGCCGTGCGCTACTCGGGCTTCGCGATCGGCTACAACATCTCGACGGCGGTATTCGGTGGTACCTCGGGCATGGTGAACGAGTGGCTCATCGACGCGACGGGCAACGTGCTCGTCCCCGGTTTCTATCTCATGGTCGCTGGCGTGCTCGGGCTCGTCTCGGTGCTCACGTTCAAGGAGACGGCGGGCCGTTCGTTGCGCGGCAACGTGATCCCGGGCAGCGACGACCACCTGCGCATCGCGAACGGCGAAACCCTGATCGGCAAGCCCAACAAGCCCTGACCGGCCGACGCGGGGCCGACCGGACGCCGACGAGGCTGCGGCTGCGGCTCCGGCTCCGGCTCCGGCTCCGACTGCGGCTCCGACTGCGCAAAAAGCCGGGTTGTTGCTACCGAGCCCCGGGCCCGGTAGCAACAACCCGGCCGGATCAGCTGCCCCGGCACGAGAGGTCGAGGGGTCTTCGCGCGGCGATACCGGCCGACGCGAGCGGTGCCCCGACGAATCGGTCGAGAGCGGCGGGCCCGGACGATCCGTAAGGTCGAATCACAGGGGACGGACCGCGACGCCCGGCACCACAACTCGCGACCACGCACCACCACTCCCCACGCACCACGCACCACGCACCACGCACCACGCACAAGGCACCACGCACCACGCACCACGCACCACGCACCACGCACCACGCACCACGACGATCGAGGACCAACCGTGAACCGAAACGACGACGCACTCGACACCGCGACGAACGGGGCTCCGGAACAACCGGGCGCCGAGCCGGTCGGCGTTCCTGCCGCCTCGGTCGCGTCCACGCAGCGGATCGCGCTCGTCACCGGGGCGACGTCCGGCATCGGCGTCGAGATCGCCCGCCGATTGCGCGACGACGGATTCACGGTCGTCGTGTCGGGACGGAGCGAGGCCCGCGGCGCGGCCGTCGCCGAGGCGCTCGGGCCGGCGGTCGAGTTCGTCCGAGCCGATCTCGCCGCGAAGGGCGGTCCGCAGGAGCTCGTCGAGGAGGTCGTCCGTCGGCACGGTCACCTCGATGTGCTCGTCAACAACGCGGGTATCGACCACACGGTTCCGTTCCTCGAGGTGCCCGAGCACGAGATCCGCGAGACGTTCGAGCTCAACACCTTCGCCGCGATGCTCTGCCTCCAGGCCGCCGCCCGCGCGATGCACGCTCGCGGACAGGGTGGGGCGATCATCAACGTCACCTCACGTCTCGCCGAGATCGGGGTCGTGACCATGGGCGTGTACAGCGCCTCGAAGGGTGCCATGCTGGCGTTCACGCGAGCGATGGCGGTGGAGCTCGCGCCGCACGACATCCGTGTCAACGCGGTCGCGCCGGGGATGACCCGCACGCCGCTCTACGAGGAGTGGGTCGCCGCGCAGCCCGATCCGGCCGCGACCGAGGCGCATGTCGCGGGCGCGATCCCGCTCGGCCGCATCGCGACGCCGCAGGACGTCGCGGGGGCGGTCTCGTACCTCGCGAGTCCCGCGGCGACCTATCTCACCGGGGTGTCGATCCCGGTCGACGGCGGCTACCTCGCGAAGTAGCCCTCACACCACCCGCCCTGAAAAAGCCGGGTTGTTGCTACCGGGCCGCGGGCCCGGTAGCAACAACCCGGATGAATCGGCGTCGCTCCGGAACTCAGGGTCACGCACGAGCACCCCCTGCGCTGCCGTTCCGATGCCCCGACGCGCACAGAAAGCCGGGTTGTTGCTACCGAGCCGCGGGCCGAGTAGCAACAACTCGGATGGATTGGGATTCGACGCTCACGCAGACGCTCCCTCTCGCAAATTCGCCGTCGCGCAGACGCTCCTCTCGCGAACGCTCCCCGGGCAGACGCTCTCCGATCAGCGCGTCGCCGGGGGTGTCGGCCACAGCGGTTCGCTCGCCGCGTCCTCCGCGTCGCCGAGCAGGCGCAGCACGTTCTTCCCCGTCAGGAGTTCGAGGTCACCCGCGCTCCAGCCGCGCCGCGAGAGTTCGGCGATCAGTCGCGGATAGCCCGAGACGTCCTCGAGGCCGCGCGGCAGGCGGTCGATCCCGTCGTAGTCGCCGCCGAGGCCCACGCCGCGGACGCCTGCGACCTCGCGCAGGTGGTCGACGTGATCGGCGACATCCGCGACCGTCACCTCCGGCCGCGGGTGCCGTTCTTCCCACTCGGCGAGCGCGGCGGGCGGTTCCGGTCGCGCGGCGGCAGCGCGCGGCTCCGTGCGCTCTCGTTCCTCCTCCGCGGGCGTCGGTGCGGCGGGCCAGTCGAACGACGGCGAGGCACCGCGCTCGGCGAGGAACGCGTCGCGATCCCGCTGCCAGCGCCACAGCGCCGTCGAGACGAACGCGGGCACGAACGTCACCTGGATGACGCCACTGGCCGCGGCAGCGCGGGCCGCGACCTCGTCGTCGACGTTCCGCGGGTGCGGCGTCACGGCGAAGGACGACGAATGACTGAACAGGACGGGCGCCGTCGCGACGTCGAGCGCCGCGAGCTGCGTGTCGCGGGACGTGTGCGAGAGATCGGCGAGGACCCCGATGCGCCCGAGCTCGCGGACGAGCGCGCGACCGTCGTCGGTCAGGCCGCCGTGCGCGGGCTCGTCCGTCCCAGCATCGGCCCACGCCGTGTTCGTGACGTGCGTGAGCGTCAGGTACCGCACCCCGAGGCGCGCGAACGATCGGAGAACGCCCGTGGACCCGGCGATGCTGTGCCCGCCCTCGACGCCGATGAGCGAGGCGATGCGACCCGACGCGATCGCCGCGTGTGCCTGCGCCGCCGTCCACGCCGGCGCGAGCCTGTCAGGGTAGGCGGCGACGAGCCGCGCGATGAGGTCGAGCTCCTCGAGCGTCGCGACGACCGCCTCGGGTTCCGGGAGCGACGACGACACGTAGGCCGACCAGAACTGCGCCCCGACCCCGCCGGCCCGGAGCCGCGGGAGGTCGGTCTGGAACTCGGGTCGCGGACCGTCGAGCCCGTCGACCCGCCCGCGCGCGAGCGCACGGAGGCCGAGCGGCAGGTCGTTGTGCCCGTCGACGACGGGTGAGCGCGCGAGTACCTCGGCCGCGATCCTGTCGTGTTCGTCCGCTTGCGTCATGCCGGGAGCCTAGGACGTCGCTCGCGGGCGCCGCCGTGCGGCACCGGACGCCCGCGCGCGTCCCGCGTCACGCGACGTCATCGGGTGACCGCCACCGTCACCGGCCTTCAGGGGGCGACGCACGCCACCGTCGCGTCCCCGCCCGTCCCTATCGTTGCGGGACCCGGCGGGCCGCCCGCTCCGGTCGACAGCCGCACGGCGTGATCCGGGACGCGGACCGTCGCCGCCGATGTCCGTCCAACGAAAGGCCAGTCCCGGTGACCTCGCTCCACGATCGCGCCCGGCGATCACACCGTCCGCCCCGCCCCGTCGCGTTCTCCGCGCTCGCGCTCGCCGCACTCGTCGCCCTCACCGGTTGCGCGAGCGGCACGGCCACAGGCGAGGACGCGGCCGCCGGCCAGCCCGTCGAGGGAGGCGTCCTGCAGGTCGCCCTCGGCAACGACACGAACATCATCAACCCGCACCTGACCGGCAGCTCGGTGACCGCGACGATCACGCGCGACGTCGTCGACTCGCTCGTGTCGCAGGACGTCGACAATTCGATCCACCCGTGGCTCGCGACCGAGTGGGACGTGAACGAGGCGAACACCGAGTACACGTTCACGCTGCGCGACGACGTCACCTTCTCGGACGGCGAGAAGCTCGACGCGGCCGCGGTCAAGCAGAACTTCGACTTCGTCCTCGACCCCGCCAACAACTCGACGTACGCGCGCTCGCTCCTCGGCCCCGTCGCCGCCGTCGAGGCGCCCGACGCGACGACGGTCGTCATCCGCTACGACGAGTCGTTCGCCCCGCTCCTGCAGGGGCTCAGCCTCTCCTACCTCGGCATCCAGTCGCCCGCGTTCCTCACGAGCGGCGGCGACCTCAGCACGAACGCGGTCGGCTCCGGCCCCTTCACGCTCGAATCGTTCGCGCCGGGACAGGGCTCGAAGCTCACGAAGCGTGACGACTACAACTGGGGCCCCGGTCACCTCGCCCACACGGGCCCGGCGCACCTCGACGGCATCGAGTACCGCTACCTGCCCGAGTCGTCGACGCGCCTCGGCGCGCTCCAGAGCGGCCAGGTGCAGGCGATCGACTCCGTGCCGCCCGCCGACGCCGCGACGCTCGGCTCGAACGAGAAGATCACGGTCGACGTGTACCAGAACCCCGGCGTGCCCTACTCGCTGCAGCTCAACACGACGCGGGCACCGTTCGACGACGTGAAGGTGCGCCAGGCGTTCCAGACGGGCGTCGACATCGACGCGGCCATCGAGGCCACGCTCTTCGGCACGGTCGAGACCGCGACCGGCCCGCTCAGCTCGCACACCGAGTTCGCGGACGCCGACGCCGACGGTTCGTGGAAGAACCAGCCCGACCGCGCGAACACGCTGCTCGACGAGGCCGGCTGGACCGAGCGCAACGCGGACGGCATCCGCACGAAGAACGGCTCGCCGCTCACCGTGACCCTCAGCTACGACGAGGGCTACACGGGGCAAACGAACGCGAACCTGCTGCAGGCGCTGCAGTCGGAGTACCGCAAGATCGGCATCGACCTCGTGCTCGACTCGGTCGACGCGGGCACGCAGTCGGCCCGCACGGAGGCCGGTGACTACGACGCGATCGCGTACTTCTTCGTGCGTGCCGAGGCCGACATCCTGCGCACCGTGTACGGCTCGGCGAGCGTCGGCACGGGCAACGGTTCGCGCGTCACGACGCTCGACCCGCTCCTCGACGAGGCCGTCGGTGCGACGCCGGAGCGCCGCGCCGAGCTGTACACGCAGGTGCAGCGCGAGGTCATCGACCAGGCGTACTCGGTGCCGCTGTACGTGCCGAACTACCAGGTCGCGCACACGTCCGAGCTGCAGGGGCTCGCGTGGGCGACGAACGCCAAGCCGCTGTTCTACAACGCCTGGCTGACGAACGGGAGCTGATATGACGCAGCACGATATCGGTGCGGACGCCAGGGCGGGTGATCCCACCGCGAGCGCCGCGGGCGCCACGACGGGTGACCCCCGACGGACGGCCGCGGCCCCGGGACCGTCACCCGACGGGCCGACCGCGGGGACGGGGAAGGCGACGGCGTCGTCCGACGACGCGCGCCGCCGGTCCCCCGCCGGTGTCGTGCTGCGCCAGGTCGGTCGCCGACTGCTCGAGCTCGTGCTCGTGCTGTGGGGCGCCGCGACGATCACGTTCATCGCCGTGAAGTCGATCCCGGGCGACCCCGTCGCGATCATCTCGGGCGGCGAGAACATCGTCGACGCGGAGCAGCGTGCGGTCGTGACGGCCGCGTACGGGCTCGACCAGCCGCTCATCGTGCAGTACCTGCGCTATCTCGGGCGCGCGTTCACGGGCGACATCGGCGAGAGCTACGCGTTCCGCTCCCCCGTGGTCGAGGTGATCGGGGAGGCGATCGTGCCGACCCTGCAGCTCGCGCTCACGGGCTTCGTGCTCGCGATCCTCATCGCGACCGTGACGGCGCTCCTCACTTCGGGGGCACGGCCCGGCGTCCGGTTCCTCGCGTCCGGCACCGAGCTCGTGCTGCTCAGCACGCCCGTCTACTGGATCGGCATCATCCTGCTGCTCGTGTTCAGCTTCTGGCTGGGCTGGTTCCCCGTCGTCGGTGCGGACGGGCCGGGGTCGCTCGTGCTGCCCGCGCTCGCCCTCTCGCTCCCGCTCGCGGCGATCATCTCGCAGGTCATGCGCGACGGCATCGAGCACGCGCTCGACCAGCCGTTCGCGCTCACCGTGCGCTCGCGCGGCGTCGGCGAGATCGGCCTGCGCGTGCGGCACGCGCTGCGCCACTCGCTACTCGCGGTGTCGACGATCGCGGGCACGATGCTCGGCGGCGTCCTCACGGGATCGATCCTCACGGAGACGGTGTTCGGGCGGCCCGGCATCGGGCAGATCACGCTGCTCGGCATCTCCTCGCGCGACATGCCGCTCATCCTCGGGCTCGTCGTCCTCTCGGCGCTGCTCTACTCCCTCATCAACCTCGTGATCGACCTCGGCTACGCGCTCATCGATCCGCGCATCCGGGACGGGGTGCCCGCATGAGCGCCGCCGACACGCTGCTCGCCGTTCCGCGCGCGAAGCGTCTGCGCGGGAACGTCCCCGTCGGGACGATCCTCGCCGGGATCGTCGTCGCGGCCGTCATCGCCGCGGCACTCGTGCCCGGACTGTTCACGCACCTCGACCCGGAGGAGGCGGTCCTCGGCTCCGTGTTCCAGCCGCCGAGCGCGGCACACCCGTTCGGCACCGACCACCTCGGGCGCGACGTCGCCTCGCGCGTCGTCCACGGCGCACGCTACTCGCTGCTCATCGGCGTCGGCGCGGCACTGCTGTCGCTCCTGATCGGCACGCTCCTCGGACTGCTGTCCGTGTACCTGCCGTTCGGGCTCGACCGGCTCGTGCAGCGCGGCGTGGACATCCTGCTCGCGTTCCCCGAACTGCTGCTCGCGCTGCTCATCATCGCCGTGCTGGGGCGCGGCCCCGTCAACACGCTCATCGCCGTCGGCCTCGCGGGGGCCGCGGGCTATGCCCGTCTCGTACGCTCCCAGGTGCTGAGCGCGCGGCTCTCCGGGTACGCGGAGCAGGCGAAGGTGCTCGGCGAGTCCCCGCTGCGGGTCGTCGCGAGCCGCGTGCTCCCGAACATCGCGCGGCCGATCGTCGTGCTCGCGACGATCGGCGTCGGCACGTCGATCCTGTCCGCCTCGGGCCTCAGCTTCCTCGGGCTCGGCGTCGCACCGCCGACGCCCGAGTGGGGCGCGCTCCTCTCCGAGGGCCGCAGTTACCTGAGCACGGCGCCGTGGGCGAGTGTGTTCCCCGCGACGGCGATCGCGCTGTCGGTCGTCTCGATCACCGTGCTCGGACGCTCGCTCCAGGCACGACTCACGAAGGGAACGGGCGCATGAGCACGCGAACGACGAGCTCGACGACAGCGACGGCAGCGACGGCCGAGGCCGCCGCGACGAAGGTGACGGACGGGCACCGGCAGGCCGACCCGACCGCTGTTCCCGCCGACGAGCGCACGAGCGCCGAGGCGCACGAGCAGGCACCCGTCGTGTCGGTGCGCGGCCTGACCGTCACGTTCCCCGAGCGCAGCGACCGGCTGGTCGTCGACGACGTCTCGTTCGACGTGCACCCCGGTGAGATCGTCGCGATCGTCGGGCGCTCGGGCTCCGGCAAGTCGGTCACGGCCCGCTCGCTCATCGGGCTCGCGGGGAGCGGCGCCGTCGTGACCGCGGACCGCCTCGACCTCGAGGGCGAACACGTCCTCGCTCTCGACGAGGGCGCGTGGCGGTCCGTCCGCGGACGGCGGGTGGGGTTCGTGCTGCAGGACGCGCTCACGTCCCTCGACCCGCTCCGCCGCATCGGTGACGAGGTCGGCGAGGCACTCGGACGACTCCCCGCGAACGACCGCCGCGACCGCGTCGAGGCGGCACTGCGCCGCGCGGGCATCGTCGATCCGGAGGTCCGTTCACGGCAGTACGCGCACCAGCTGTCGGGTGGTCTGCGCCAGCGCGCACTCATCGCCTCGGCGATCGTGAACGACCCGCGCCTGCTCGTCGCCGACGAGCCGACGACGGCGCTCGACGTCACGGTGCAGCGCCACGTGCTCGAACTGCTCCGCGGGCTCGCGGCCGAGGGGCGCGGCGTACTGCTCATCACCCACGACCTCGCGGTCGTCGCGCAGTTCGCGTCACGCGTGCTCGTGATGCAGAACGGACGGGTCGGGGAGTCCGGCACCGTCGAGGACGTGCTCGCGAATCCGAGCGACGCCTACACGCGTCGGCTGCTCGCGGCGATCCCGTCCGAGCACAATCGCGGCCGGCGGTTGTCGGTCGCGCCGGATGAGATCGACGCTGCGGAGATCGACTCGGCAGAGATCGACGCGGCGGAGATCGACGCGGCGGAGATCGACGCGGCGGAGATCGACGCGGCGGAGGGGCCGAACGTCCCCCGGCCGACGGACGTACCCGGCGAGTCGGGCGCGCCGGCTTCCGCGCAGACACCGACGAGGTCGACCGGAGGAGAGGGGTCGGTCGCACCGGCCACGGCGGATGCGCCTGCGGAGGCACCGGCAACGGCGGGTGCGCCGGAGGCGTCGGACACTCGGAAGGGCTCAGTCGCATCGGCGCGCGCGAACGCCGGATCTTCAGATGGCGCGGCCGACGCTTCGGGCGGCGACACCACCGCTCCCGCGGCGCTCGCGAAGCCGTCCGGCACGACTGGCGATCTCGCGCCGCTCCTCGTCGTCGACGACGCCACCGTCGTCTTCCCTGGCCCGCGCGGCTCGCGGCGCCGCGCGCTCGACGGGGTGAGCATCCGGATCGCGCCGGGCGAGACGCTCGGGGTCGTGGGCGAATCCGGTTCGGGAAAGAGCACGCTCGGGCGTGCCGTCCTCGGCCTCCAGCGACTCGATGCCGGCTCCGTCGAGCTGTTCGGTGCCCCGTGGAGCGCGCTCCCGGAGCGACGTCGACGGCCGTTGCGCCGACGCGTGCAGGTCATCTCGCAGGACCCGCTCGGCAGCTTCGATCCGCGCCTGACCGTCGGGCAGTTGATCGATCAGCCGCTTCGGCTCGGGCCGCGACGTGCGGCGGCCGAACGACGCGCGGAGGCCGTGCGCCTGCTCGGGCTCGTCGACCTCGACGGGGATCTGCTCGGCGAGCGGCCGGGTCGACTGTCGGGTGGGCAGCGCCAGCGCGTGTCGATCGCGCAGGCGCTCGCGAGCGATCCCGAGCTCCTCGTCGCCGACGAACCGGTCTCGGCGCTCGACGTGCTGACGCAGGCGCAGGTGCTCGATCTGCTGGTCGAGCTGCAGGCCCGGGTGGGACTCGCGATGCTGTTCATCTCCCACGACCTGGGTGTCGTGCAGCACCTGACCCATCGCATCGCGGTCATGAAGGACGGGCGGATCGTCGAGACGGGGCCGGTCGACGAGGTCTTCGATCGGCCGCGACACCCCTACACGGTCGAGCTGTTCGACGCGGTCCCCCGCATCGGCACCCGCCCGAGCCCGGCGACCTGAGCGCCGCGGAGTCCGGCGCGGACTCCGAGCCGGCACCGCCATCGGCCGCCGACACGATCGCAACTCGAATCCAGCCGGGTTGTTGCTACCGGGCCCCGGGCCGAGAAGCAACAACCCGGCTGGATTCGACGCCGCACCGAGCCGGATCCGCCCGGCCGCATTCAACGCCGCACCGAGCCGGATCCGCCCGGCCGCATTCAACACCGCACCGAGCCGGATCCACCCGGCCGCATTCAACACCGCACCGAGCCGGATCCACCCGGCCGCATTCAACACCGCACCGAGCCGGATCCACCCGGCTGGATTCAACACCGCGGGGAGCCGGATCCGCCCGGCCGACCGAGGCGAAAGCGTCGCCTGCTCGACGGGCTGCGAGGCGGCTCGAAAAAGCCGGGTTGTTGCTACCGGGCCCCGGGCCCGGTAGCAACAACCCGGCTTTTTCGGCGCGACGAGGACGCGGAAGAGGTTCGGGGTTTCGGAGGGAGCCGAGATCCGCAGCAGCCACCCCGAGAGGCGGGCAGGAACGAGGGCTGCTACTTCGAGAGCCGGGCAGGAGCGGGGGCAGTCATCCCCGTGAGGGGATCGGAACCAAGGGGGCTACTCCGAGGGCATCAGGAACCAGAGCACGATGTAGACGAGGATCTGCGGGCCGGGCAGCAGGAACGACAGCACCGCGAGCACCCGCACGAGCCCCGGCGACAGGTTGAAGCGCTCCGCGATACCGAGGCAGACACCCGCGATGATGCGGCCGTGGCGGGGGCGGACGAGGCGGTTGTTCGACATGCGTGCTCCTTCGATGGACTCCGGCACCAGACCCCTGCGGCCGGGTGCCGGGGCCGGACGTCGCCTCCATGCTGCCGTCCCCCGCTGGAGCGGTGCTGGGCGCGCCCCGTGGCTCGCCCCACGACGCCGACGACGGACGTTCTGCTCACTGCTCCGGCCCTCGAACGCCCACCCCGCGACGCCGACGACCGCTGCCCCGCTCACTGCTCCGGCCCCCGAATCACCACGCCCCCAGTCGCCTCGAACGAGCATCCGGCGACACCGTCGACGGCCGCTCCACACGATCGACCGCGAGGCCGACGCCCGCGACGCCAACGCCCCCAGCCCTCGAACGACCACCCCGCGACGCCGACGACAATCACGGCCGTGGCCCCCGCGGCCGATCACCCGCGTCCCGCGGCCGGAGCACGAGGCGGGCCACGTCCCACGCTGCCGGATACACGGTCACGGGCCCGGCATCCGCGGGCGCAGGCACACGGGTCACGGCGACGTCGGCTCCGTGTCGGTGGGCTGTGGTTGGCTGAGACGGTGCACGAATCCGACGAGACGACGAGCGGCGTGAGCCCCGAGGGCGACGGCCTCGAGCGGTTCGCGCCCGCGACCCGCGAGTGGTTCCGCGGTGCGTTCGACCGCCCGACGGCGGTGCAGCGCGGTGCGTGGAACGCGATCTCGGCCGGCAACCACACCCTCGTCGTCGCGCCGACCGGCTCGGGCAAGACCCTCGCGGCGTTCCTCTGGGCCATCGACCGGCTCGCCGCCGCCGAGGACGACGGCGCACTCATCCCGCCCATCCCCCGTGACGTGGGGCCCTCGAAGCGACACCGCGCGACGAGCGTCGTCTACCTCTCCCCACTCAAGGCGCTCGGCGTCGACGTCGAACGCAACCTCCGCTCCCCCCTCGTCGGCATCACGCAGACGGCCCGCCGCATGGGCGTCGACGCGCCGGCCGTGACGGTCGGTGTCCGCTCCGGCGACACGTCGGCGAGCGACCGCCGGGCGCTGTTGCGCGAGCCGCCCGACATCCTCATCACCACCCCCGAGTCGCTCTACCTCATGCTCACCTCGCAGGCGCGCTCGACGCTCAGCGAGGTCGCGACCGTCATCCTCGACGAGGTACACGCGGTCGCGTCGACGAAACGCGGCTCGCACCTCGCGTTGACGCTCGAACGGCTCGACGCGCTGCTCGAGCGTCCAGCGCAGCGCATCGGCCTCTCGGCGACGGTGCGGCCGCTCGACGAGATCGCCCGCTTCCTCGCGGGTGATGCGCCCGTCGAGATCGTCGCGCCCGGGAGCGAGAAGCGATTCGACCTGCTCGTCGAGGTGCCGGTCGACGACCTGAGCGACATCGGCTCGGCGACGCCGAGGCGCGGCGGCCCGAGCGACGACGACGATCCCGTCTTCGGTTCGGCGGCGCAATCGCTTCGCGACCCGGACGACACCCCCGCCGGGTCGATCTGGCCGCACATCGAGGAATCGATCGTCGACCGCGTGCTCGACCACCGCTCGACGATCGTGTTCGTCAACTCCCGCCGGCTCGCCGAACGCCTCACGGCACGGCTGAACGAGATCTACGAGGAACGGCTGCAAGCTGCCGAGGACCTCGGCGACCTCACCGTCGTCGAGGACGAGGTCGAGGACGAGAACGCGCGGGCTGGACGCGGCGAGCACGGGACGAGCGACCCCGCCGCCGCCCCGTTCACGACCGACGTCCCGACTGCCGACCCGCCGATCACGATCGACGACGCCGGGGACGCACCGCTCGGCGGCCCCGTCAACTGGTCCGCGGGGTTCGGGCCCGGGCGCCCCGCGCCGCGCGACCCCGACCGTCCGACGCCCCGGCACCCCCCGGCGATGCTCATCGGCGGCTCCGGGCAGTCCGGCGGCGCCGACCCCGTGCTCGCCCGGGCCCACCACGGCTCGGTCTCGAAGGAGGCGCGCGCCGAGGTGGAGGAGGCGCTCAAGTCGGGCCGCCTGCGCTGTGTCGTCGCGACGTCGAGCCTCGAGCTCGGCATCGACATGGGTGACGTCGAGCTCGTCATCCAGGTCGAGTCGCCGCCGTCGGTGTCGTCCGGGCTGCAGCGCGTCGGGCGCGCCGGCCACCAGGTCGGCGTCGTGTCGGAGGGCGTGTTCTACCCCAAGCACCGCGCCGACGTCCTGCACTCCTCGGTCGCCGCGGCCCGCATGGTCGCGGGCCGCATCGAGCGCATGTCGATCATCGCGAATCCGCTCGACGTGCTCGCGCAGCAGACGGTCGCGGCGGCCTCGGTGGATGAACTCGACGTCGAGGAGTGGTTCGATCTCGTGCGCCGCTCGGCGCCGTTCGCCTCGCTCTCGCGGCCCGTGTTCGACGCGACCCTCGACCTGCTCGCCGGCCGCTACCCGTCCGACCAGTTCTCGGAGCTGCGGCCGCGCATCGTGTGGGACCGCGACCGCGGCGTGCTCCAGGGGCGGCAGGGCGCGCAGCGCCTCGCCGTGACCTCGGGGGGCACGATCCCCGATCGTGGCCTGTTCGGCGTCTTCCTGCTCGCCTCGAGCGACGGCGACGCGCCGGGCGTCACCGACGAGGGCGCCTCGACGCCCGCGGCACGCCGCGGTGGCATGCGCGTGGGCGAGCTCGACGAGGAGATGGTCTACGAGTCGCGTGTGGGCGACGTGTTCGCGCTCGGGACGACGAGCTGGCGCATCGCCGAGATCACGCACGATCGCGTGCTCGTGACACCCGCGTTCGGCGAGCCCGGCCGGCTGCCGTTCTGGGTGGGCGACGCGCTCGGCCGGCCCGCCGAGCTCGGTGAGGCGATCGGCGCGATCACGCGCGGCATCGATCGCGCGATCCAGGCCGCCGGGCAGGGCGGCCCGCCGTCGCGCGACGACGGACGCGATCCACGGGTCGGCTTCCTTCCGGACGACCTCGCCGCGATCACGGACGACCGGGCCGCCGGGAACCTCGTCGAATACGTCCGCGAGCAGCGCGACGCGACGGGCCAGGTGCCGAGCGACACGACCCTCGTCGTCGAGCGGTTCCGCGACGAACTCGGCGATTGGCGGCTCGTGCTGCACTCGCCGTACGGCACGCCCGTGCACGCGCCGTGGGCGCTCATGGTCTCGGCACGCGTGAACGAGCGCTTCGGGCTCGACGGTGCCGCGGTCGCGAACGACGACGGCATCGTCGTGCGCATTCCCGAGGGCGATGCGGAGCCGCCCGGCGCGGAGCTGTTCGTGTTCGAGCCCGACGAGGTCGAGGCGATCGTGTCGCGCGAGGTCGGCGGCTCGGCGCTGTTCGCCTCGCGTTTTCGCGAGGCCGCGGCGCGGGCCCTGCTCCTGCCCCGACTCCACCCGGGCAAGCGTTCACCGCTGTGGCAGCAGCGGCAGAAGGCGGCGCAATTGCTCGACGTCGCGCGCACGCACCCGACGTTCCCGATCATCCTCGAGACGGTGCGCGAGGTGTTGCACGACGTGTACGACCTCGACGCGCTGCAGCGCCTCACCAGCCGCATCGCGCGGCGCGAGGTGCGCATCGTCGACGTGCAGACCGAGCAGGCCTCGCCGTTCGCGCGCACGATCCTGTTCGGGTACGTCGGCGCGTTCATGTACGAGGGCGACTCGCCGCTCGCGGAGCGGCGGGCCGCGGCCCTCGCGCTCGACCCGGCGCTGCTCGCGGATCTGCTCGGACGCGTCGAGCTGCGCGAGCTGCTCGATGCGGACGTCATCGCGCGCGTCGAGCTCGAACTCCAGCGACTCGCACCGGGTCGTCAGGCGCGCGACCTCGAGGGGGTCGCCGACCTGCTGCGCGTCATCGGCCCACTCTCCGCGAACGAGATCGCGGCACGGCTCGAGGACCCGGACGCGGAGGCCCCCAGCACCGAGAACGCGGCGGCGGAGTGCCCGCACGCGGAGTCCCACGAGCCCGACACCGACACGCACACCGACACCGACACCGACACGATCGATGCGGACCACACCGTTCTCGCGGACGATGCCGGACCGGAACCCGCCTCGGCACGCTCCGCTGCAGCGACACCGCAGCCCCCGTCGGCCGAGCACCTGGCGCGCGCCGAGTCGATCGCGCAGGACCTCGTGTCGGCGCGCCGCGCCCTGCGGGTGCGCATCGGGGGCGAGTGGCGGTTCGCCGCGATCGAGGACGCGTCCCGGCTGCGCGACGCGGTCGGCGTCGCGCTGCCGATCGGCGTGCCCGTCGCCTTCGTCGAGCCCGTCGCCGACCCCGTCGGCGATCTCGTCTCCCGCTATGCGCGCACGCACGGGCCCTTCACGATCGATGCCGCGGCCGATCGCCTCGCGCTCGGCCGTGCGGTCGTGCGCGAGACCCTCACGCGGCTCGAACTCGCGCGCCGCGTCGTGCAGGGCGAGTTCCGTCCCGACGGGACGGGCACCGAGTGGGTCGACGCCGAGGTGCTGCGCCGCATCCGCGCCCGCTCGCTCGCGGCACTGCGCAGTGAGATCGAGCCCGTCGAACAGTCCGCCTACGCGCGCTTCCTTCCCACCTGGCAGCACGTCGGCGGCACGCTGCGGGGCGTCGACGGCGTCGTGACGGTCGTCGACCAGCTTGCCGGTGTACCCGTCCCGGCATCGGCGTGGGAGAGCCTCGTGCTGCCCGCGCGGGTCACGGACTACTCGCCCGTCCTGCTCGACGAGTTGACCGCCTCGGGCGAGCTCGTGTGGCGCGGGCACGGCTCGATCGCGGGCGGCGACGGATGGGTGAGCCTGCACCTGTCCGACACGGCGCCGCTCACGCTCCCCGCCGAGCCGGAGGGCGAGCCGGACGCCCTGGGTGAGCGCATCGTCGAACTCCTCGCGGGCGGTGGTGCGATGTTCTTCCGGCAGCTCGCCGATGCGCTCGGTCACAGCGACGACGGCGTGCTCGCCGACGCGATCTGGGAGCTCGTGTGGCAGGGGCGCCTGACGAACGACACGCTCGCACCGTTGCGCGCGCTCCTGAGCGGTGGTGCCGGGACGGCGTCGAAGTCGGCCCACCGGACCGCGAGCCGCGCCGCCCGCGGGCGCCTGTACCGGGGCCGCGTCGGGACACCCGCGCAGCAGGCCCCGTCCCGCCTGGGGCCACCGCGCGTGTCGGGCCGCTGGTCGCTCGTCCCCACGGGCGAGCACGACGCGACCGCCCGCGCCCACGCGGCGGGCGATCTGCTGCTCGACCGGTACGGGGTCGTCACGCGCGGCGCGGTCATGGCCGAGGAGCTGCCGGGCGGGTTCGCGCTCGCCTATCGCGTGCTCTCGCGCTTCGAGGAGTCCGGACGCGCGCGACGCGGGTATTTCGTCGAGCGCCTCGGCGCGGCCCAGTTCTCGACGGCCGGCGCGGTCGACCGGCTGCGCACGTTCACGCGCGAGCCCGGCGACGAGCGGCGCGCGCTGGAGGCCGTGACGCTCGCATCGACCGACCCGGCGACCCCGTTCGGCGCGGCGCTCGCGTGGCCCGAACCACCCGAGAGCGACGGCACGCGCCATCGGCCGGCGCGACGCGCGGGCGGGCTCGTGACGATCGTCGACGGCGCGCTCGTGCTCTACGTGGAACGCGGCGGGAAGACACTGCTGACGTTCGAGCGGGACGACGACGTGCTCCGCGCCGCCGCGGCGTCGCTCGCCGAGACGGTCGGGCGGGCGCGCATCCCGAACTTCGTGATCGAGAAGGCCGACGGCGAGTTCGTGCTGGGCCACGACCTCGGGACGTGGCTGCAGGAGGCGGGATTCTCGGCGACGCCGCGTGGCCTGCGCCTGCGCGTCAGGTGAGGTCCCGCGTCGCCCGCAGCACGATCGCGGAGGCCGCGAGGCACAGGACGTAGGCGGCGCCGACGGCGAGCCAGCCGCCCGTGAATCCCGCCGTGGAGTCGACGAGCGCCCCGACGACGAACGGGCCCGTCGCGAACCCCGCGTACATGCCGCTCGCCGTCACACCGGTGGCGCGTCCGAGTCGGCCGGGACCGACGAGCGCCATGACGGTCGCGTTGACGACGACGTTCGCGCCGAGCACCGAGATGCCGTGGAGCGCGACGGCGATCCACAACAGGACGGAGGCGTGCAGGAGCCCCGCGAGGAGGAGGAGCGCGGCGGCACAGATCGCTCCCGTCGAGAGCAGCATGAGCAGGGCACCCGCTCGCGCACCGCGCGCGAGCCGTCGCCCCCACCACACGCGGCTCGCGACGCCGATGAGACCGCTCGTCGCGACGAGCGCCCCGCCGAGCACGAGGCCGTACCCGAAGTCGTGCACGGCGAACAGCGCGAGGTAGGCGTTCGTCGCCTGCACGCCGAAACCGGAGAGGAACGACACCGCACTGAGGAGCACGATGACGCCCCACGGTGCCCGTTCGAGTTCGCCGACGCGCACCTCGCCCGTCCGCAGCGGCACGATCGTCGGCGGCTCGTCCTTCGCCGCCGGGATGACGAGGAACGTGGCGACGAGCAGCCCGACGCACAGCAGCGAGACGCACAGCGCGGCGCCGTGCCATCCGAACACGAGCGCGAGCGGCGGGAAGAGGATGCCCGCGACGAGCTGGCTCGCCTGCACGCCGGACTGCTTGACGCCGATCCAGCCGGTGCGCTGCTCGGGGGTCGCGAGGGTGCGGATCGTGCGGTTCGTCGTCGGGTTCGACATGGCCTGCGAGAGTCCCGCGAGCACGGCGGTCGCGAGGAGGAAGGTGTAGTCGGGAGCGAACCCCGATACGACGAGCGCGAGCGCCGCGCCGCCGAAGAGGATCACGAACTGCACCCGCAGGGAGAGCCGGTCGGCGAGCCAGCCGAACGCGATGCTCGCGACGGCGGCAGAGGCGAACACGACCGTGAGGATCGCGCCGAACGCGGCCGAGGAGATGCCGAAGGTCGTGATGACGAGGGCGCTCGTCGCGGCGAGCCCGAAGTTGAAGAGCGGTCCGGCGCCCATCGCGCTCGTGATGAGCGTGAGGAGCGCGACGTCGTGGCGCTTCGATCGGGACACGACCGCCAGCCTACGTCCGGCTCGGGGCTCCGGACGGCGTGCACAATGGCCGTGGCGCGTCGCCGCCCGCCGGGCGCGGACCCGCGCGCACCAGGTAGCTCCCCGTCCCAGGAAGGGAACACGATCGATGCCCGAGGGCGACACCGTCCACCGCGTCGCGGCGCACCTGCATCGTGCGCTCGCGGGCCGCGTGCTGACGCGCGCGGACCTGCGTGTGCCGAAGCTCGCCGCGGTGCAGCTCGCGGGCGAGCGGGTGGACGAAGTGGTCGCGGTCGGCAAGCACCTGCTGCACCGCATCGGACCGTTCACGCTGCACACCCACCTCGGTATGGACGGCGAGTGGCAGGTGCTGCGCCCCGGGGCGCGCTGGCCGAGCCCGGCGCACCGGGCGCGGGTCGTGCTCGCGAACGAGCGGGTCGAGACCGTGGGGTTCGACCTACCCGTCGTCGAGCTCGTGCCGCGGGAGCGCGAGGGGGAACTCGTCGGGTATCTCGGCCCGGATCTGCTCGGGCCCTCGTGGAACGCCGACGAGGCCGTTCGTCGGCTCGCGGCCGCGCCCGAGCGGGAGATCGCCGATGCGCTGCTCGATCAGCGCACCCTCGCGGGGCTCGGCAACGAGTACGTCAACGAGCTGTGCTTCCTGCGTGGCCTCGATCCGCGTACGCCGGTCGCGCGCTCGGGAGATCTGGCGGCGCTCGTCGATCTCGCGCACCGGCTCATCGTCGCGAACCGCGATCGGGTGGAGCGGACGACGACCGGCGATCTGCGCCGTGGGCGGCGCTCGTTCGTGTACGACCGCGAGGGGCTCGCGTGCCTGCGCTGCGGGACCCGCATCGTGCGGGACCGGCACGGGGGCGTCGGGTCCGGCCTGGGAGCCGGATCGACGAGCCGTGGCTCGGACGAGTCACGAGTGAGCTACCGCTGTCCCGTGTGCCAGCCGCCACCGGGGCCGTGATCCGGCCGACCACGCAGGGCCGGCCCGTCACGCAGGACGCGACCTCAGAACGTGAACACGGTACGCGTCGCCGCATCGGCGTCGGTCCACGCGCTCGCGACGTCCTCGGCGCCGACGGTGCGCACCGGCACCGTGAGCCCGTCCGCGATCGCCTCGACGATCGAGGGCAGTTCGGCGACGAACGCCGAGCGTCCCACCGAGCCCTGGCCGCTGCCGACGACCGTGAGTCCGGAGGCGCGCAGGGCTGCGGAGGGGATCGGTGACTCGGCTCCGGCGCTCGAGCCGATCGAGACCCAGTCGAGGCGCGCGGCGCGGTCGCGTCGAGCGGTGACGATCGCGCGCATCGTGTCGGCCGCGGGCACGCCCCAGAGGTAGTCGAGCACGACGTCCGCCTCGGCGGCCGTCTCGCCGATCCGGGCCGTGTCCGCGAGCGGGATCGTCTCGTCCGCGCCGTACCCGGCGAGTGCCGCGAGGCGTTCCGGGTTCCGGCCGCTCGCGACGACGTGCGCGGCGCCGAGCCGCTTCGCGACGCGCACCGCGCTGCCGCCGGCGATGCCGGTCGCCCCGAGGACGAGGACGGTCGCATCCGCCGGCATCGTGATGCGCCGACGGAGCGCGACCCAGGACGACATGACGGGATTGACGGCGGCGGCGACCTCGGCGGGATCGGCACCGTCGGGCAGGACGACGCTCGCGCGCGGGTCGACGGCCACCCGCTCGGCGAACGAGCCGCGGACGTCCGAGCCGATGGCGACGTACCTCGTCGTGCCGTCGGGGAACCGGGCGACGCCGTCGACGCCCGGGACGAGCGGCAGGACGCCCTCGCTCGTGTAGTGCGAGCCGCTCGCCTGGGACCGGACGCGCGGATGGAGCGCGGCGGCGATCATCCGGACGACGACCTCCCCCTCATTCGGCCGGGGGTCCTCGATGTCCTGCCACTCGGGGGGCCGATCGAACGCCGTGACCACGATTGCCTGCATGACGCCTCCATTAGTTCGTATTACGAATCACTTTAGCTCGCGCGCCGTCCCACTCCGCCGTACTGTCGGCGTATGCCCAGCACGAGCGACGACGAACGACTCGTCGACGCGCTCGGCCAGGCGGCGTTCACGACGATGGGCACGCTGAGCGATCTGGCCGCCGAGGCGGGCATCTCGCTCACCCAGCTCCGCGTCGTCGCGATCCTCCGCGACCGACGCCTGCGCATGAGCGATCTCGCCCGCTATCTCGGCCTGCAGCGCTCGACCATGTCGGGGCTCGTGACGCGCGGGGAACGGCGCGGGCTGCTGCGGCGCACACCCAACGAGGACGACGCGCGCGCGATCGACGTGCTGCTCACGCCGCAGGGGCACGAGCTCGCCGCGAAACTCGAGGCGTCCCTCCACGAGACGCTCCGACCGGTCATCGAGACCCTACCGCCCGGTGACCGGCGCACGCTCGCCGAGCTGCTCGTCCGCATGCTCCCGTGACCGGATCGCTCGAGGCGGCCGGGCCGCGGGCCCGATCGAGCCGAGCCGCGCCGCGCCGAACCAAGCCGAGTCGAGCCGCGCCGCGCGGACGCGTGCCGCGACGACGAGTGCCCCGGACGATTCGTCCGGGGCACTCGTGGGCTCGCCGCGTCATGCGGCGGCGCGGGTCACGCGTAGGGGTTCGGGGTGAGCGTGTACTTCGTGTAGAGGTACTCCTCGATGCCCTCGAAGCCGCCCTCGCGGCCGATGCCCGACATCTTGACGCCGCCGAACGGGGCGGCGGCGTTCGAGAGGACGCCGACGTTGAGGCCCATCATGCCGGTCTCGAGGCGGTCGATCATGCGCTGACCGCGCTTGAAGTCCTGCGTGAAGACGTACGACACGAGGCCGTATTCGGTCTCGTTCGCGAGCCGCACCGCCTCGTCCTCGTCGGCGAACGTGATGATGGGCAGCACGGGGCCGAAGATCTCCTCGCTGAAGATCTTCGTCGCGTCGGTGACATTCGAGAGCACGGTGGCCTCGAAGAACGAGCCCGGTCCTTCGACGCGCTTGCCGCCGGTCACGAGCGTCGCACCGTTCGCGACGGCGTCGTCGACGAGCTCGGCGACCTTGTCGACCGCCTTGTCCTCGACGAGCGGGCCGATCGTGACGCCCTCCTCGGTGCCGCGGCCGATCGTGAAGCCGTTCACGCGGTCGGCGACGCGCCGGCCGAACTCCTCGGCGACGTCCTGGTGGACGAGGATGCGGTTCGCGGCCGTGCAGGCCTGGCCGATGTTGCGGAACTTCGCGGCGATGACGCCCTCGACGGCCGCGTCGAGGTCGGCGTCCTCGAAGACGACGAACGGCGCGTTGCCGCCGAGCTCCATCGAGGTGCGCAGCACGTGCTGGTTCGCCTCGTTCATGAGCTGGATGCCGACGGGCGTCGAGCCCGTGAACGAGAGCTTGCGCAGGCGCGGGTCGGCGATGATGGGCGACGAGACGCCGCCGGTGTTGCGCGTCGTGATGACGTTGACGACGCCCTTCGGGAGGCCCGCCTCCTCGAGCAGCTTGACGAAGTAGAGCGTCGTGAGGGGCGTGAGCGACGCGGGCTTCACGATGGACGTGCAGCCGGCGGCGATCGCGGGCGCGATCTTGCGGGTCGCCATGGCCAGCGGGAAGTTCCACGGGGTGATGAGGAACGCCGGCCCGACGGGGTGCTTCGTGACGATCATGCGCCCGGTGCCCTCGGGCTGCGTGCCGTAGCGGCCGTGGATGCGCACGGCCTCCTCGCTGAACCAGCGGACGAACTCGCTGCCGTAGGTGACCTCGCCCTGCGCCTCGGCGAGCGGCTTGCCCATCTCGAGCGTCATGATGAGGGCGAGCTCGTCGCGGCGCTCCATCATGAGGTCGAAGGTGCGACGGAGGATCTCGCCGCGCTCTCGCGGCGCGGTCGCGGCCCACTCGGCCTGCACGGCGACCGCGGCGTCGAGCGCCGCGATGCCCTGTTCGGGCGAGGCGTTCGCGATGCGCACGAGCTCGGTGTTCGTCGAGGGGTCGTTGACGGCGAACGGCTCACCGTCGCCGTCGACCCACTCGCCGCCGATGAACAGCTGCGTCGGGACCTGCGCGAGAAGGTCGGCTTCGGAGGGATAGGTCATGCGGAACTCCTCGTGGAATGGGCCGGATGCGTCCGGCGACCGTGCCGATGCCGACCGTCGCGGTGTCCCGCGACGACGCGGTGCGCCACGGGCGCGCGACGGATGATGTCGCACGATGCGCCGTGAGGTCGCCGGTCCTCAATCTACACCCACCGGACCGGATGACCGCCTGGCGAGAAGAACAGTTGTTGCCGATCGATTCGGGCACGTGCACAACACCACCGGGTCCCGGGCGACCACCGACCACCTCGTCGCCACAGCCCGGATGCCCCTGAACCTCGGGGCACCCTAGGGCCTCGAAGTGGACCCACGGCGCGACACGCCGCGACATGATGGTCGGAGCAGTTCGCAGCAGACCTCCCCCCGGAAAGGCGAACATGACCGGCTACACCGTCATCGACCTCGAAACCACCGGCGTCGCGCCACACCGCAACGACCGGATCGTCGAGATCGCACTTGTCCACGTCAGCGCCGACGGTCGAGTCGAAGACACCTGGTCGTCGCTCGTGAACCCGCTCCGCGATCTCGGCCCGGTCGGGGTGCATCGCATCTCACCGCGCGACGTCGAGGAGGCGCCGACCTTCGAGGCGCTCGCCCCGGCCGTGCTGGAGCGCGTGCGCGGCCGGACGCTCGTCGCCCACAACGCCGGATTCGACACCGGCTTCCTCGTGGCCGAACTCGAGCGCGCGGGACTCGTCGAGGCGGGACACGCGCTCCCGGCGGTCTGCACGATGCAGTGGGCGAACCGATTCCTGACGGCGCCGTCCCGCAAGCTCGCCGACTGCTGTGCCGCTGCCGGGATCGAGCTGCAGGACGCGCACTCCGCCCTCGGCGACGCGGTCGCGACCGCGCACCTGCTCGCGCACTACATCGCGTCGAGCGACGAGGTCCCGTGGCGGGAGACGCTGCGCCGCTCGGCCGACTACCCCTGGCCGGACGTGACCGTGCCCGGCGCCGCCCCCCATCCGCGCGAGCTCGCGGTCGCGATCTCGCCCGGCGATTGGGTTTCTCGCATCCCCGACCACGACGAAGTCGCTCACGAGGACGCGACCACCGCGTACCTCGCACTGCTCGACCGCACGCTCGTCGACGGTTCGCTCGCAGTACACGACACGAACGCGCTCGTCGCGACCGCGACGGAACACGGTCTCGCCCGTCGGGTGGTCCTCGCCGTCCACGCCGACCACCTCGTGGCCCTCGCGGGCGAGGAGCTGGAGCACGGGTTCGGATCGCGGCGCAGTCGCCGTCGCCTCGAACGCGCGGCGATCGCGCTCGGGCTCGGCGAGAGTTCGGTCCGCGGCGCCCTCGATCGGGCGGCCGAGGCGCCGACGGCGACGCGTCCCACCGTGATCGCGCTGCGCCCGGGCGACCGGATCGTGTTCTCCGGTGAGCTGGACACGGATCGCGACGTGTGGGCCCGGCGGATCGCGGCCCTCGGCCTCACGACGGGCGGTGTCACGAAGACCACACGGTTCGTGGTGACGACCGATCCCGACTCCCGCTCGGGCAAGTGCATGAAGGCTCGGGAGTTCGGTGTACCGATCGTCTCCGAGGCGACGTTCGAGCGCCTCCTCCGCGACCACGGCCTGCCCGCCGAACTGCGCATGGGGGCCTGAGCCGCATGGGGGCCTGAGCCGCACGGGGGCCTGAGCACAGCGCCCCTGCGACACGACGAGGGCGTGATGTCGGTCGAACGTTGCGAACGGTCGCAATGAATCGTCCGGAGATACACCTCAAGGCGTATGAGTGGAGTCGCACGCACCCAATAGGGTCCGAGTGCCGCCTGTTCGACTCGATCCGTCAGGAGCTGCCGGGCGATGTCGGGACGGCGCGCGGGAGGACGATGTCCCGCGGCCATCGGCACGACACCACGGAGGACCCACATGTCAACGCTCACCCCGGCCCGCGCCGCCCTTGCCGGCCTCTCTGCGGTGGTGCTCGCGCTCTCGCTGAGCGGCTGCTCGATCCTGTCCGACCTGACCTCGGGCGGCGGCCCGGACCGCGACGAGGACGGCGCCGTCGCCGCGACGGAGGAGGCCGACGTCTTCTCGCTCAAGGTCGGCGACTGCCTGAACGAAGCCTCGGGATCGATGATCTCGGACGTCGAGTTCGTCCCGTGCGGGGAGCCGCACGACTGGGAGGTGTACGCCGAGACGGAGGTCGAGGGCTCGGAGCTGCCCGCCGACATCGACACGCAGGCGGAGAACTACTGCGTTCCCCAGTTCGAGTCGTTCGTCGGGCTCGACTACAACTCCTCGGCGCTCGAGGTCACGTGGTTCGTGCCGTCCGAGCAGAGCTGGTCGTCGGGTGACAAGCTCATCACGTGCATCGTGCTCGACCCGGCCGGGCAGACGACGGGAAGCCTCGCGGGCGCCGCTCGCTGACCAGCGGACGCACCCCGCTCGACGGTGCGGCCCCGACGTGCACACGCGTGCGGGTCGGGGCCGCGTCGTCGTTCCGGGAAGCGGGGACGCCTCTGGCACACTTGACCCCGTGTCTGATGAATCGACCTCGGGACGTGAGACGAGTTCCTCCCGCTCACAGACGCTCAGCCGTGGGATCCGCGCGCTCGAGGTGCTCGCGGAGGCGAGCGAACCGCTCACGATCGCGGAGCTCGCGTCGCAGCTGGCGGTGCACCGTTCCGTCGCCTACCGGATCCTGCGCACGCTCGAGGATCACGGTCTCGTGGATCGCGATCTCGCGGGCCGCGTGCGACTCGGGACGCGCATGGCCGCGCTGGCTCGCGGTGTGTCACGTGATCTGCAATCGGTCGCACTGCCCGAGCTCAGCGCCCTCGCGAACGACCTCGGCGTCACCGCACTCGTCGCCCTGCTCGACCGCGACGAGGTCGTGACGCTCGTGAGCGTCGAACCGCATCACGCGCGCACCTCGGTGAGCCAGCGGCCGGGCACGCGACACCCGCTCGAGCGTGGCGCCCCCGGGACGGCGATCCGCATGCAGCTCGGCGCGACTCGCACATCGCGGGCGGCGGAGTCGCACGCGGCGGAGTCGGCGGACCCGGGCGAGGCCGCCGATCTCGCGGCGGCCCTCGAGGTCGGCTACGCGACGAGCACCGACGAGGTCATCCCGGGCCTGTCCGCCGTCGCCGTCCCGCTGCGACTTCCCGACGATCCGACCCTCGCGACCCTCGCTGCCGTCTACGTCACGGCCTCGACCGACGCGAGCGCGGTACCCGCCCGACTCGTCCGCGCCGCCGAGACGATCACCGAGCGACTTCGCTGACCGCGCGGACTCAGCGGGCTCCGTCGAACGATTCGAGGTAGGGCGAGAGCAGGCGACGCACCGGCCCGAGCGCCGTTTCCGCGTCCCCGCCGCCCTCGACGTCGCGCGAGGCGCGGTAGAGAACGGCCTGCACGAGGTCGGCCGTCGCTTCGGCCTCGGGGTCCCCGAGGTCGACGAGGGCGGCGACGAGCGGGCGCTGCTGCTCACGGTGCATCTCCGACGGCGTGATCACCGCGATGTCACCGGCCGTAGCCGCGGCGATGCCCCGGAACACGGCATGCTCGCCGCTCGCCACGAGTTCGACGTTCGCTTCGACGTAGGCCAGGATGCGTGCCGCCGGTGTGCCCGCGGCGCGCATGCGTGCGTCGACGTGGGCCGACCAGCGCGGAACGGCATCCTGGATCACGGCGCGGAGGAGGTCCTCCTTGGAGTCGAAGTACTGGTACACGCTCGAGCGCGCGAGCCCGGTGCGCGCGGCGACCGCCGCGAGCGTCGGCGCCTCGGTCGCTCCCTCGGCGAGAAGCGAACGGGCGGCGTCCAGAATGGCCCGTTCCTGTTGGGCGCGGTGTTCCAGCACGGTCGAGGCGGTGATGCGTGGCATCGCCCCTCCCCTCGTCGGCGTCGCGTGGGTGCATTCGGCCCGTTGCGACATCGGGCACGCTCGAGCCTATCCTCAGCCGTCGGCGAGGAGTTCCCGCACTCGGGGAACGACGACGGTTCCGTAGAGCTGGATCGCACGCATCGACCGATCGTGCGGCAGCGTGCCGGCCGAGTACTTCAGGTCGAAGCGGTCGGCACCGACCGCGCGGACGGTGTCGGCGATCTTGCGCGCCACGGTCTCGGGCGAGCCGACGTGGAGTGCCCCGTGTGCCACGCCGTCCTCGAACGCCTCGCGCGTGAGGGGCGGCCAGCCCCGATCGCGGCCGATGCGGTCGCTCATCGCACGGTAGTGCGGCCAGTACTGTTCGACGGCATCCTCGTCGGTGTCGGCGATGTGGCCGGGCGAGTGCACTCCGACGGGCGTGTCGAGCGGCTTGCCGAACTTCTCGAGCGCCTGGCGATAGAGGCGCACGAACGGCTCGAAGCGCGCGGGCTCGCCGCCGATGATGGCGAGCATGAGCGGCAGGCCGTGGTGCGCGGCGCGGATGACCGATTCGGGACTGCCGCCGACGGCCACCCAGGTGGTGAGCGGCGCCCGCTCGAGGCGGGGGTGCACGACGGCGCCGTGGAGCGCCGAGCGCTTCGTGCCGGACCACGTGACGGCCTGGCCGCTCGCGAGCTTCGCGAACAGGTCGAGCTTCTCGTCGAACAGGACCTCGTAGTCGGCGAGGTCGAAGCCGAACAGCGGGAACGATTCCGTGAACGAGCCGCGCCCGACGATGGCCTCGGCGCGACCGTTCGAGATCGCGTCGACGGTCGAGAACCGCTGGAAGGCGCGCACGGGGTCGTCCGAGGAGAGCACGGTCACGGCGCTGCCGAGTCGGATCCGCTCCGTGCTCGCCGCGATCGCCGCGAGCACGGTCTCGGGCGACGAGACGGCGAAGTCGTCGCGGTGGTGTTCACCGACGCCGAAGAAGTCGACACCGACGCGATCGGCGAGGACGCCCTGCGCCACCACGTCGCGGATGACCTGCGCGTCCTCGAGCCGTTCGCCGTCGAGTCCCACGGTGACGTCGCCGAAGGTGTCGAGGCCGAGTTCGACGGTGCTGCCCATGCTGCGCTCCGATCAGAGATTCATGCGTTTACATGAATGTGAACGTCCTGGATCATCGAGTATTCCCGACCATGCGCGCATGTCACGAGGACCGGACGAACGGGATCGCGAACACGGTCCGGAACCCGACGCCCCGATCGGCGGCCTGGCCGCCCATGATCGCGGTGATGAGGGCGAGCGTGCCCCAGCTCGCGACCCCGAGGAGCACCGCGGATGCGGCGAGCCCCGCCCAGGCCCCGCCGTCGCGGCTCTCCACGCCCACGGCGACGAGGGCCACGACGAGCGCGAACAGGACGAGCTGCACGGCGATGTACGTGAGCATCCAGTTCAGGCCGTTGCGCACGTTGACCCGGACGGCCTCGACCGGGTTCTTCCGCTCCTCCCGATACGTGGAGATCACGACGAGCACCCAGACCAGGAACCCGAGCACGGGAATGAAGAGGTAGAACGCCGACCACCACGCGAGCGCGCCCGTCACGGGAGCGGCGTCGGCGTGCGACGTCGTCCCGTCCTCACTCGTTCGCGACCGACCCGGCCCCTGCGACGTGACATAGCTCCCGGGCGTGGTCGCGCGCGCGTCGTCCATGTGCTCCCCCTCCATGACGGTCGCCCCTGCGACCCGACCGCACGAGCGTATGCGTCGCGATGTGCCCCCGCCCGCCCCGAGATCCGCGGGCTCGCGCCCCGGACCGGTGCGTCGGCGATCCTGCCTATCGGACGAACGTGATCAGGTAGGACGGCGCGTGGACTTCGCCGCGCCCGGCCGCGATGCCACCCTTGATCGCCGTCACGATCGCCGTGATGCCCCAGATGCAGGCGAGCAGGTACAGCGGAATCACGAACAGCCCCACGGTCCCCTCGTCGCTGCCGTTCGCGCTCGCGAACACCACGACGAGTGCGATGAGTACGAAGATCACCACCTGCACGGCCGTGTAGGTCAGCATCCAGTTCAGCCCGTTGCGCGCATTGAGGCGCGCGGGCTCGAAGGGGTTGCTGCGTTCGCGGAGATAGGTGACGAGCGCGACGACGAGCCACGCGAGTCCGCCGACGAAGGGGATGTAGCTGAAGAACATGCACCACCAGGCCATCGCACCGGTCGAGGTGACGGGCATCGGCGCGGGAACCCCGCCGCCCGGCGCCACACCGGATGCTCCCGAATGCGGCCAGGCGGACGTGGCCCCGGCACCGCCCGGTGTCGGCGCGGCTGCCGGCGCAGGTGTCTGCACCGCCGCCGGCCCAGCGGGGTCCGGCAACGCTTTGTCGAGCGACGTCGATGCGGGTTCGCCCGTCACCCACGTGCTCGTCCCCGAACCGTCCGTCTGCCCGGCGGAATCGTCGATGCCGTCGTGTTCGGTCCCCATGTGTTCCCCCTCCGCGGTCACCGTGCGCGTCCCGTCCGTGCGAGCCTACGGTGCGCCGCTGCCGCTCGGAGGCCCCGTGATTCGTCGACACGTGTCCGCGCGGACGCACGAACGCCCCCGTTCGACCCGAGGAGCGGGTCGAACGGGGGCGTCGGGGCCCGGGTCAGCCCTTGATGAAGTTGATCGCCGCGGGGGCGCGGTAGACCTGGCCCCTACCTGCAGCGAGGCCGCCCATGATCGCGAACACGATGGCCACGATGCCCCAGATCGCCCCGAGGAGCCACGGGATGAACAGCAGCGGCGACGTCGAGTCCGCGGAGACGCCGGTCGACGTCGTGGTGGTGGATGCGGTCGCGAAGACGATGATGATCGCGATGACGCTGATGACGATCCCACCGAGAACGAACGTGAGCATCCAGTTCAGCGCGTTGCGTGCGTTGCCGCGCGCGAGCTCGCCCCGCTCACGGCTCTGCGAGAACAGCACGATCACGATGATGATGTACGCGAGTCCCCCGACGAACGGGACGAACGAGAAGAAGTAGGACCACCAGCTGAACGCGCCGGTTGACTGAGTTGCGGGAACCCCACCCTGGGGCTGGTCGTACGAGGTCATATGCGGCTCCTGTCGCGTCGAGCACCAGTAGTACTCTGGGACGTTATCGCATCGGATCCTCGAACCCTAGGGGTGGGCGCGAGCTCCCGTTCGAAATCATCCCCTCGACGTTCTCGGGTGGTCCGTCTGGTGGTTGTGGCGCGACGACGGGATATCGGCGGGAATGGGTGACTGCGCTCCGAGAGCCCCATCTCCCCCACACACGCCTGAACCGATTCACCCGTTCCGGCCGAGAATCGGACATTTCGGCCTCTTCCCGCGGACGCACGATCGGACGGGAAAAAGCGCCGCCCCGGGGGAACACGGCATCCCCGGGGCGGCGCGGCTCGGAAAACTCACTCCGTTCTCCGACCACCCCCTCGTCGTCGACGACTCGTTGGCGATCGGACGGCCCTGGCGGACTCCGCAGGACCGGGATGTCTCAGTATCACACCGTCAGGGCCTCCAGCGATAGCCGATAGCACGCTCCCCACAAGCGCCGTGGGCGAACTCCACCAACGAACGTGACAGAACGTCTCGATCCGACGACCGTCCCACCCCGCGGGCCGGGCTCCGATCAGGCATCGCGACCGAATGCGCCGTCGGCGATGATCGCGTCGGACGCGCGCTCGCCGATGAGGATCGACGGCGCGTTCGTGTTGCCCGAGGGGACGCTCGGCATGATCGACGCGTCCGCCACGCGCAGTCCGTCGACACCGTGCACGCGGAACGTGGTCGGGTCGACGACGGCACCGTCGTCCGTGCCCATCCGGCACGTGCCGACCTGGTGGTGGTACGTCGTCACCCACTCGCGCATGTGTCGATCGAGCGACGCGTCGTCGAGGGCGTCCGGCGTCGGGAACACGATGCGCGCGCCCCACGCCTCCGCGAGCGGCGACTGCCCGGCGATGTCGATGATCTGCGCCATGGAGCGTCGCAGACTCTCGACGTCGGCCTGCTCGTCGAGGATGTTCGGGTCCATGAGCGGCCGTTCGCGGGGGTCGGCGCTCGCGAGCCGGAACGTGCCCCGGCTCTCGGGGCGCACGAGGCCGGCCTGCAGCGTGAGGACGTTCGCGAGGTCGACTCCGTCGGGCGCGATCATGGGCACGTCGAAGTAGATCGGCTGCGTGTCGGGCACGTCGCTGCCCTCGCGGAACGTCGTGAAGCTGTGCACCTGTGCGACCGGCTCGTTGACCTGCCGCTCGGGCCACGCCCGGTCGAGCTGCACGAGGAACGGGACGAGCAGGTGATCGTGCAGGTTCTCGCCGACACCGCTGCGGTCCACGACGACGTCGATCCCGACGTCGCGCAGGTGACCCGCGGGCCCGATCCCGGAATGCAGCAGGACGCGCGGACTGTCGAGCGCGCCCGCCGCGAGGACGACCTCGTCGGCGTGGAGGCGCTCGAGCGTGCCGTCGATCTCGACCTCGACGCCCGTGACCCGGCCCCCGTCGAACAGCAGACGGTGCACCCAGGCTCCCGTCCGGAGCGTGAGCCGCGGGTCGTCCTGCACGGGGCGGAGGTAGGCGCGATACGACGAGAACCGCTCGCCGTCGCGCAGATTGAGCTGCATCCACGAGACGCCCTCGATCGTCGCCCCGTTGTAGTCGGGATTCGCGGGGACACCGGCCGCTACCGCGGCGTCGTGGAGCGCCTCGAACACGGGATTGTGCGGGTAGTCGGTCGTGACGTCGAGGAGCCCAGCCTCGCCGCGGTACTCGGACGCGCCGCCGTCGAAGTGCTCGATGCGCCGGAAGACCGGCAGGACCTCGTCCCAGGACCATCCCGTCGCCCCCTCGCGCACCCACCGGTCGTAGTCGCCGTGCGCGCCACGCACGTAGATCGATGCGTTGAGCGAGTGCGATCCGCCGAGGACGCGGCCGCGCGGCCAGTGGATGCGGCGGTCGAACGCGTTGCGCTGCGGCGTCGTGAAGTAGTTCCAGTCGTTCGGACCACCCCAGAGTTCGCCGAGGCGACCGAGGTCCTGGATGCTCGGGTCGACGTCGCTGCCGCCGGCCTCGAGGAGTGTCACCTCCGCTCCCGCGTCGAGCAGCCTGCGGGTGATGACGGAGCCGGCGGAGCCCGCATCGATCACGATGACATCGGTCATGTCTGTTCCTTCCTCGGAGCACATGGAGCGCGCGCGGTCGTCGTCGACCTTCCTCGGGGCGGTTCGACCACGTCGTCGCATCACGCACGCTCATCACATCCGACTGACCGATCGGTCACTTGACGATGCGTGCACGGCACGTGCCGATGCGTGCCGACGTCCGGGCGGCGCCGCGGCCCCGCCGTCCGGACGTCGGCGATCACGCGACCCGGTCGGGATCCTCCACGCTGTGGCCGATGCGCGCGTACGTCGCCGGATCCCGTCGGCGCAGGACCACGGCCCAGATCATGCCCGCCACGCCGGGGAGGACGACGATCGCCGGCAGCACCCATGTGAGCAGGTTCGATTCCTCCTGGCCGAGCATCATGTCGAAGTTCGCGAGGATCAGGACGAGGAGCACCGTCAGGAGCACCGTCCCCACGACGGGGGCGACGAGCCGCACCCACACCGAGACGCCACGGGCATCGCGACGGAAGAACCCGATGACCGCGATCCCGACGATCGCCATGAGCAGGACGAGTCCCATCGCGCCCGTGTTCGTGAGCCAGGTGAACATCGTGAGGACGGGGAACAGCGGGTCGTCGCTCGACGCTCCGGCGATCACGAAGCCGAGGGTGACGACGATCGCGATGACCGTCTGCGTCACCGAACCGGCCCACGGCGCATGCGAGGAGGCGCGAACCGAACCGAGCCAGCGGGGCAGCACGCCCTCGCGACCGAGCGAGAAGAAGTAGCGCGCGACCGCGTTGTGGAACGACTGGAGGGCCGCGAAGAGGCTCGTGATGAACAGGATGTGCACGATGTCCGTCACGACGACGCCGACGTGCTCGCCGAGGAACGCGAACAGCAGGCCCGGACCGAGCTCCTGGCTCTGCGCGACCGCGGCGCTCGGCCCGACCCCGACGATCATGGCCCACGAGCTGAGCGCGTAGAAGACCCCCGCGACCACGACCGCGAGATAGGTGGCTCGCGGGATCGTCCGCGCCGGATCCTTCGCCTCCTCGGCGTAGATGGCGGCGGACTCGAAGCCCATGAAGGCGGCGACGCCGAACGCGAGCACGACGCCGATGCCGGGCGCGAACAACGAGCTCGGGGCGAGCGGCGCGATCGTGACCCCCTCGGGCTGGGCGACGAAGCTCACGACGTCGAACACGATCACGGCGACGAACTCGAGCGCGACGAGCACGCCGAGCACCTTCGCGGAGAGGTCGACCCGGTTCACACCGAGGATGCCGACGGCGATGATCCCGAGCCCGACCCACAGCCACCAGGGCGTCGTGATGCCGAATCGCGTACCGAGCCAATCGCTGATCGTGAAGCCGAAGAGCGCGAAGATGCCGACCTGCATGGCGTTGTAACAGACGAGGGCGACGAGCGAGGAGCCGACACCCGCGATGCGGGAGATGCCCTGCGCGATGTAGGCGTAGAACGCGCCCGCATTGGTGACGAAGCGGCTCATGGCGGCGTAGCCGACCGCGAACACGAGCAGGATCACGGCGAGCACGATGTAACCGAAGGGCACACCGAGCGATCCGCTCACCGCGAGGCTCGTGGGCACGCCACCCGCGATGACCGTCAGCGGCGCCGATGCCGCGATGATCATGAGCGTGATGGACGACACGCCGAGGCGGCGGCGGTCGAGTGCGCCGCCGGTCGCTGTTCCGGGTTCCGCTGACGATTCGGTCATGTTTCTCCAAACCTCGGGGGCGCGGGTCCGTTCGCGCGCCATGGCCAATCCTGTGCCGCGGGTCGTCGGCGCACTTGGACGTCGACGCAGCCGTGTTGTCGTGCACCGCATTCTTCGACCGATGGAGAGGATCAGTCCCCCGCGGGTCGCGGACGCCCCTCGGTGGACCTCGATGCATCGAAACACAGTGTTTACCGACGCTTGTAGAAAAATGACGGGATTCCGTGTCAGACTCGGCCGACCGCGTCGCCCGCACCGCACCGAAGCGCAGCGAAGCGAAGCGAAGCGCCGAACGGCGCAGCGACTCGTCCGACGAAAGGCAGCCACCGTGGCAGACACCACCCACACGCACGGAATGCGCGTGTCGACCATCACCGAGCCGACCCACCCGCTCGACATGCTCACGGCCGACGAGATCGCGCGAGGGCGCGCGATCCTGGCCCGCGAGGGGCGCATCACCGAGCACACGCTCTTCCCGAACGTCCTGCTCGTCGAGCCCGACAAGGACGCGGTTCGCGCGTTCAGGCCGGGCGATGCGCTCGACCGCAAGATCCTGTTCGTGAGTCTCGAGCGGGACACGGGCGTCTCGACCGAGACGGTCGTCTCGCTCGCCGACGACGCGATCGAGCGCACGACGACCGTCCCCTCCGGCGAGTTCCCCTACGGCCAGCCGCCGTACGCGTGGGAAGAGTTCGATGCCGTCGAGAGACTCGTGAAGGCGAGCCCGGAGTGGCAGGCCGCGATGCGGCGCCGCGGGCTCGAGGACCGCATGGAGCACGCGTTCTGCGGGCCGCTCGCGCCCGGCTACTTCGGCTACGAGGACGAGATCGGTCGACGCATGGTGCGCTCGCTCACGTTCCTGCGCGAGTCGCCCGGCGACGTCGCGTGGAGCCATCCGGTCGAGGGGCTGCTCGTGACGCTCGATCTCACGAGCGGGAAGGTCGTCTCGATCTTCGACGAGGGCGACGTCGCGACGGCCGAGATCTCGGGCCGCTACGACACCGAGGCGGTCGGCCCCGCGCGCACCGATCTGAAGCCGATCGAGATCACGCAGCCCGAGGGGCCGAGCTTCTCGGTCGACGGCGGCGAGGTCTCCTGGCAGGGGTGGCGGTTCCGCGTCGGCTTCAGCTCCCGCGAGGGGCTCGTGCTCAACCAGGTGACGTACCGCGACGGTGACGAGGACCGCCCCGTGCTGTATCGGGCGAGTATCCCCGAGATGGTCGTGCCGTACGGCGACAACTCGCGCAACCGCTACTGGATCAGCTACTTCGATGCGGGCGAGTACAACCTCGGCAAGAACGCGAACTCGCTCGCGCTCGGGTGCGACTGCCTCGGGGTCATCCACTACTTCGACGGCGTCGTCGCGGACGATTTCGGCAACCCGATGCCGATCCCGCAGGTCGTGTGCATGCACGAGGAGGACTTCGGCGTGCTCTGGAAGCACACGGAGCTCGGCTATCGCCCGGACGTGCGCCGGCAGCGGCGACTCGTCGTGTCGTACTTCGCGACCGTCGGCAACTACGACTACGGCTTCTACTGGTACTTCTACCTCGACGGGTCGATCGAGGTCGAGGCGAAGGCGACGGGCATCGTGTTCAACGGGTCGGGCGTGCCCGGGGCCGAGGAGCGGCACCGGCTCGAGATCGCGCCGGGCCTGTTCGCGCCCGTGCACCAGCACCTGTTCTGTGCGCGCCTCGACGTCGAGGTCGACGGGCCCGACAACTACGTCGACGAGGTCGATGTCGTGCGCATCCCGATGGGCGAAGAGAATCCCTACGGCAACGCGTTCACGTGGTCGCGTACGCGGCTCGAGCACGAGGGCGGCCGCGACGGCAACGGGGCGGCGGGGCGCACGTGGCACATCGGCTCGAAGACGCGCACGAACGCGGTCGGCAAGCCCACCGAGTTCCAGCTCATCGGCCAGGACCTGCCCGTGCTCATGGCCGACCCGGGGTCGAGCGTGTACCAGCGGGCGGGCTTCGCGACGAAGCACACGTGGGTGTCGAAGTTCGAGCCCGGCGAGTACTGGCCCGCGGGCGACTACCCGAATCAGCACGCGGGCGGCGCGGGGCTTCCGGCCTACACGGCGGACGGCGACGACGTCGACGGCGGCGACATCGTCGTGTGGCACACCTTCGGGCCGACGCACCTGCCGCGGCCGGAGGACTTCCCGATCATGCCGGTCGACGTGTACCGCTTCCACCTGAAGCCGTACGGCTTCTTCGACCGCAACCCGGCACTCGACGTGCCCGACTGGTCGGCGCCGGCCGAGGGCGGCTCGTGCTGCAGCCACGAGGGCCACGGGGCGACGGGCCTGCCGGTGTACGGGAAGGACTGACCGCCGGGCGGCACGGTGTCGGGCTCACGGGCCCGGGGGCTCACGATCCCGGGCCTGAACCGTCCCGGGCCTGAACCGTCCCGGGCCGCGCCCTCCTGGGCCCCACGGTCCCGACCCGACCCGTCCCGAGCGTCGCCGCCGCGGCTCCCCCGTCACGGACTGCACCGTCACGAACTGCACCGTCACGGGGCAGCCGGGACGGTGACCGCGCTGCTAGGGTCCCACCGGACGGCGGGGGACGTCGCGCCGGGAACGGGGGATGCATGTCCGACTCCATCGATACGATCATCGGCGAACTCGCGGAGGCCCTGCAGGGGGGTCGCCGTCCTCCGCGGCGCGAGGCGCGTTTCGTTCTCGATCGCGGGCATCGCGGACCGGGTCGCCGGCGAGGTCGTGCTGTCTGCCGAGGGCGTGGAGATCGCACGGTCACCACTCGATGCGTTCGACGAGTTGCGCGACCTCGTCGTGCGGTTCCGGTCGGCGGCGGCCGTCGTCGATCGCGGCACGTGGTTCGTCGCAACGGCCCGGCTCGAACCCTTCGGGGAGGCCTCGTTCGACCTCGACGACATTGCCGAACCGCCACTCGCCGTGAGCGATGCGGACGTGCTCGCCGAGCAGGCGCGGTTCCCCCGCTCCCCCGAGCACCGACCACCCTGGTTCGCCGAACGCCTCGCGCGGGCCGAGACGGCGAGGGACGCCGCCTCGGGCCGCCGAACCGTCCGCCTCTCGATGTCGGGTGACACGCCGTCTGCGACGCGACCGTCGCCGGACGCGGCACCCGCCCCGTCATCGGGTGCCGATGCCGACGGTCCGCCCACGCCCGCGACGGGGCACACGCCCGATGCGTTCGTCGAGGTCGTCCGTGACGCGGTGCGTGTCGCGCCGGATCAGCTCTCGCTCCGGGTCGAACTGGTCCGGCTGCTGTGCGAGCACGCAGCGATCGAGGCGTTCGCGGAGATCGATGCGCTCGCCGACCGGGGTGCCGATCCGGCCCTCGTCGCCCGTCTCCGTACGGACGCGGTCGGGGCGCTCGCGCGTCACGGATCGGGATCGACACACGCACCCCCGGAGGGGCCGGCTCGGAGGCGTCCGACGGGGCCGGGGACACACTCGCTGCCGACGAGGGTGCCGAGGAACGACACGACTCGCGCACGGTGGGGCGCGAGCGGGCGACGGACGGCCAGGCTCAGGACGACGCGGTTCCCGTCTCGACGACGGCGGGGTCCGAGGGGCGGCTGTGGGAGGTGGAGCGTCCCGCGATCTCGCTCGCGGACGTGGTGGGACTCGAGGAGGTGAAGCGCCAGCTCGAGCTCTCGTTCACGGGTCCGCTCCGCAATCCCGAACTCGCGCGGCAGTTCGGCCGCGCGGCGACGGGCGGGCTGCTCATGTACGGGCCGCCCGGGTGCGGCAAGACATTCCTCGCGCGGGCCGTCGCCGGTGAGCTGGGGCTCAACTTCCTGAGCGCGAGTGCCGCCGATCTGTTCGGTCCGTACATCGGCGAGTCCGAGCGCGCGATCCAGGATCTGTTCCGGACCGCGCGCGCGAACCGTCCGAGTGTCGTGTTCCTCGACGAGTTCGATTCGCTCGGTGGGCGGCGCGGTTCGGGATCGTCCGGCGCGCAGGTGCTTCGTGCCGTCGTGTCCCAATTGCTCGCCGAGCTGGACGGTGTGCACGACTCGAACGACGGACTGTACTTCCTCGCGGCGACGAACCGTCCGTGGGACATCGATCACGCGCTCCGCCGCCCCGGGCGCATCGATCGGACGGTGCTCGTCCTGCCTCCGGATTCCCCCGCGCGTGAGGCGATCCTGCGTCAGGGGCTCGCGCGCGTGCCGACGGGTGACGTCGACGTCCGCGCGCTCGCGGCGCGGACCGAGGGGCTTTCGGGGGCGGATCTCGTGCACGTGGTGCGCGCCGCGACGGAGCAGGCGTTCAGTGAGTCGCTGCGGACGGGCGTCCGCCGTGATGTGCGGCAGGAGGATCTGGTCCTCGCGGCCTCGCAGGCGGTGCCGTCGACGCGGTCGTGGTTCGAGGAGATGAAGCCCACGCTGGACTTCGGTGTGGACGACGGCACGTTCAAGACGTTGCGGAAGTACCTGCGCACGCATCGCATCTGATGGACGAGCAGCATTTCCTGCGCTCGCGAGCGACGGCATGGAGTCTCCTGCAGACGGGACGCACGGATCAGGCCTCGCGCATCGTGGGCGATCTCTTGACGGTTCGCCCCGATGACGCGGTCCTGCATTTCCTGCGGGCGAAGACGGAGCGGCTCGCGGGACGCCTCGACGAAGCGGAACGGTCGGCGGCCGTCGCGGCGGCTGCGCCGCAGACGCACGCGGTCGGACTAGCGCTGCACGCGCAGATCATCCTCGACCGGAAGGACCTGCGGCGGGCCGAGGAGGTGGAGCGGCTGCTCTCGGCGTCGATCGCGGCGGACCCGCGCCAGTGGGGGCCGTACGTGCTGCGCGTGCATTCGTTCGCGATGCAGCAACGCTTCACGGAGTTCGCCGATGCGGCGGAGCAGGCTCTGACCGTCCTGCCGGATGCGCCCCAGGACGCGGCGAAGGCGCTCATGAACGTCGCGACCCTGTACGGCTGGTGCGCGACGAAGCACCGGCGCCGACGGCGCGAGTTCCGCGAGCGGGCCGCGACGCTCGCGAGGCGCGCCGTACAGCTCGGTCCGGGGGATGCGTGGATCTGGATGCAGCGAGCTCGGATCGCGCTCTTCCACGGCTCCGATCCTCGGGCGGCGGTGTTCGTGCTCCGTGGGCTGCGACTGAATCCGGCGCAGCCGCAGGCCGCGGAGCTCCTGGACATCGCCGTCGCGAGAGTCCTGGCGCTCGCTGTCGGCGTGGTGTTCGCGTTCTCGCTCCTCGTCGGCGTGATCGAGTTCGTCCCGGCGATCCCGGACGAGCTCGGCGGGCGGATCGTGTCGGGCGTGCGCACGGGCCTGTGCGTCACGCTGCTGCTGGTCGTGGCGTGGCTCTTCCGCTCGCCGGACCTCTTCGGATCGGCGTGGCGCCGCGTGCGTCGGCACGCGCGCTTCTGGGTGGCGGCGGGGTTCACCGTGGCCGCCGCGGTGTCGTTCGCGGTCCTTGGGCTGTGGGCCGACATGACCGGTGTGGCGGGCTTCATCGGGCACGCGCTGCTCGCCGCCGCGATCGGCGCCCTGCGCGGCCACGAATACCGGGCGAGGGCGAGACTCGGCACATCGTGAACGGGCGGGGACGCTCGGGGACTCGATTCATTCGCTCGTGCGCCCTCTCTCGGCGAACGTCCACGACATTCGCGGTCCGCTGTTCGAGCTCGGCATCAACGGCCGCCGTCCGACCCACACCGTCCGCGCTCGCCGTCTGCCGCTCGCCGTCTGCCGCTCGCCGTCTGCCGCTCGCTGTCCGCCGCTCGCCGTCCGCCGCTCGCCGTCTGCCGCTCGCCGTCTGCGCTCGCCGTATGCCGCTCGCCGTCCGCCGCTCGCTGTCCGCCGCTCGCTGTCCGCCGCTCGCCGTTTGCTGCCTTCCGCTTGCAGTCCACCGCCTGCCGACCATGGTCCGCCGTGCGCCGGATATCGACCGCCGTCTGCCGGCCACGGCCTGCCAACCATCGATTGCCGTCAGTCATTTGCCGCCCACGGTCTGCCGCTCATCGCCTGTCGGCCACCGCTTGCCGACCACCGCCTGCCTTCCGCCACCTGCCGACCACGGCATGCCAGCCACCACTGGCATGGCAACGGTGCTACGTGCACGGCAACAGCACCACGGAGACAGCCCGGCCGACCGAACTCGAGGTAGTTCGACTCAGAAGGGTGGCGGGTCACTCCCCGCGTCGGTGCCGTCATCAACGTCGGGCACCGTCCGGCGTTGTCGGGTGCCGCGAGGTTCCGGGCATCGTGGCCCGCCCCGGACCGTGCCGGTGGGTGTCCGCTGAATGGGATCGACGTCGAATTCGTCCTCCATGTCCGTATGTGGAGGATCGTTAGCGGGTCGGATGGTCGGTGAGACCGCGTGTTCGGAGGTGTCGAGCGCGCGAACCAGCCCCGGCGGGGCGGCTTGGGTGGCGCCTGTTCCGGGTGGACTGTCGAGATCATCGTCATGATAGGCCCATGAGGGTCTGAACCTGGGCCCGACAGGGATGGGTCGGTCGCTGTACCGGTCGCCGCCCGGCGCGAACCACACCAACCGCCCCGGTTCGTGCTGTTCCACTCGCCAGCGGGTGGCGTGTTTGAAGGTGTGGTGTCGGCGGCACAGGTGGGCCATGTTCCCGAGCGAGGACGTGCCACCGTCGGTGACCGCGATGGTGTGGTCGATATCGCAACGCCGTGCGGGGCGGGTGCAGCCCGGGAAGCGGCAGTGCCCGTCCCGCACGCGGAGGAACTCGCGCTGCGCCGCCGTCGGGAAGCGCGTGTCGCTCTCGCGAGCGACGCCCGTGATCGGATCGGTCAGCACCCGCAAGAACGACGGCGCACGCGAGGCGAGCTCCCGCGCCTGCTCAACCGGCACCGGCACCACCCCATCGAGCAGCGCGGGGTCATCGCCACCATCGAGGAGCGACAGCACGGGCACGGTGATCGCGACCCGGGCGTTGATCCCGCCCGCCGCGCCGTGCGGCGACCCACACCCCTCTGCGGGGTCGCTGGTGAGGACGAGTTCGCACAGCAGGTCCGCGCGGATCTGATCATGCGTGCGAGGTTCGTCCGGCCCCGCGAGCGCTTTGGCCTGTTCGGTGAGCCGGTCGAGCATCGCCGCCCCGAGCAGGGTCGGGACGAGTGCTTCGAGCCGGCTCATGCCATCGTCCTCGTGCACGACCCGCACCCCGCGCTGTTCCCGTGCGATCTTGTGGCGCTCGTCGAGGCTCTCCCGCATGAGCGTCTGCGCGGCGCGCCGAGCGCGAGCCCGCAACCTGGCGGGCGTCTCCCGCGAGGCCCCGTCCACCACGGCCCGCTCGTACGCCTTGCGGGCCTCGTCGTCGGGGAGGCGTCGTCCTTCCGCGAGGATCACGCGAACGTGCGCGAGCGAGAGGTACCCATCGCGGAACATTCCCTCCGTGGCGGGGAACGCGTCGCGAAGCATGAGGCTCTCACCGAGCTCACGCGACACGACCGGCTCGGACCGCGAGGTCGCGAGCGCGAGCTGGGCGGTGCGTTCACGCATCACCGTCACCACCGCATCATCACTCCCGGGAAACTCCTCCCGAGCACTGGCGAGGGTCGCTTCGTGGATGAACGCGAGCAGCTCTGCACGGCGGGCTTCGGCTTTCGCGATGAGCTTGTCCTCCGCGCGGATCGCGTCGAGCGCCAAATCGAAGGCTTCGTCGTGGGCACCGATGCCATCGAGGTGCTGCAGGCGCATCATGAACGCAACGTGCGGCGCGAGACGCGCCTGACCACGCGGCCGAGAGCGCGCGTCACCACCAGCCGACGGGCGCGCGTCACCACCGGCCGCGGGACACGCGCTGGCGTCCGGGGCCGGTGCGGCAGTGCCGTCGTGCTCGTGATCGTTCATACCCACACCCCATCACCACCCTCGGACAACCCGACCCGGCCACGGAGCGGACACCGCGACGAGAGCGGGAACGGGGTTCGGGAACCCCTCGAATGGTGGCGCGCTCGACCACGAACTGCACGAAGGCTCACGTCACCGCCAGCCGACGGACGCGAGGCCGCGTCCGGGGCCGGTGCGGCAGCGGCGCCGCCGGGCTCGTATTCGTTCATACCCACACCCCATCACCACCCTCGGACAACCCGACCCGGCCACGAAACGGACACCGGAACGAAATCGGGAACGGGGTTCGGGAAAGCCCCCAAATAGTGGAGCGCTCGACCACGAACGGCACGAATGCTCACGTCACCGCCGGCCGACGGACGCGAGGCCGCGCCCGGGGCCGGGGCGGCAGTGCCGTCGGGCTCGTGATCGCTCATACCCACACCCCATCACCACCCTCGGACAATCCGACCCGACTCAGAAACGGGGCCGGAATCGGGAACGGAGAACGGAGACACCGTCGACCCGGGCACGCACGAGCGCGAGCGACAGCGCGCGCCACTGTCAACCGCCGGACGCGCAGGACCGCCCGCGGCCGGCCGACGGTAGTGCCGTCGGGCTCCTGATCGTTCAAACCCACACCCCATCACCACCCACGGACGAACCGACCGGAGTCGGGAACGGAGCCGGATTCGAGGACTGAAACCGGAACGCTGACGGCGTCGAGGCCAGCAAACTCGACCGCGAAGGTGCATCATGGCGCGCCTCCCTCCACTCGGGCGGCGAGACGCGGGGCGACGAACAGGGCAAAGGTGGCAATGATGCCAGCGGGCTCGAGAGCGTTCGTCCCCACAGCCCAACACCACCCTCGGACGATCCGACCAGGCGCAGGAGCGGCGCCGGAACGGGATCGAGGTCCGGGACGGAATGGCTCCCGAACGGCGACAGGCTCGACCGCCCCGGGCTGCGTACGCCCGATCACATCGCGGTGACTGCGACGCCACAGCCTGGTCCGTAGTCCTTCGCCCCTCACGCAGTCGCGCCATCGACGACCCGATTCGCGCGCACCCACGCACCCACGCAGGGGAACCGGAGCAGAGCATCGTTTCGACGCCCCGTCGGCATCGGCGGGCGCACCGGCCCGCGGGGGCGAGCTACGGCGTCACGGTGAGCAGCGCCGCATCGATGCCATCGCGAATGCGCGCCGGTTCTGAATCCCCCGTCGTCCGGAGACGGAGAAGTGGCAGACCGACGCGACGCAACAGCCCGTCCTTGATCTCGTCCCGCTTCAGCTGTTCGGGATCGTCGGCGTGGAACTTCCACCCGTCCACCTCGATCGCGAGGACCGGACGATGCGTGATGCGGTTGAACAGGACCATATCGACCGACGAGCGGTGTTTCACGAATGACCGCTCTCGATCCGAGAGACCATCGAGCGACGGAATCAACTCGCGCAGGAGCACCTGACTCGTGACGTGCAGCGTCCCATAGGCGGGCTCGTTCAGGATGTCGAGGACCACCGTCCACGCGATGTCCTCCGACCGGAGCTTCATCTCGCCCCGGAGACGACCCGCCAGATGATCCAAGCGCGCCGAGTGGCGCTCGTAGAGCAGGTCGAAGATCGACACGAGTCGGGTCTGCTGCACCCCACCGTCGGGGTACTGGTAGTTGATGAAACCGACGAGATTGGTGAGGTTCACGGCCGAGCGCGGTGGCGTCTCGTGCGTCACGAGGATGAAACGCCGCACGGCTCGCGAAACCGCCACGTTGATGAGTTGCGGATCGTCCGCGAACTTCGCCTGCGCGCCTGCCCGCCACGAATCGTCGAGCACGGCCGACATGACGATCGTCTGCTTCTCCCTCCCCTGATAGCTGTGGACGGTATCGGCCTGGGCCGCCGCGAGCTCGGTTCCGGCGATCGCTCCGGCCGCCACGTCCACCTGCGCCCGGTACGGCGTGACGATCCCGACATCGCCCGGCGCGAACTCCGTCGCCAGTTCCGGGAACAGTTCGCTCGCGATGATGCTCGCCTCGCGGTCGTTGATGCGTCCGCCGCTCCGCGGAGACCGCATGTGGTGTCCCGCGGTCGTCGTCCGAACGTGCATCGCCGGCCGATCCGGATCCCCGATCGTGAACGGAATGAGCTGTCCGTCGTAGAACGACGTATTGCAGAACCCGATGATTCGTGGGTCGCACCGAAAGTGTTCACGCAGGAGGGTGACGGGGACGTCGTCCCCGAAACGCTCGGTCACGGCCGTCAGAACGCTGTGCTGCAGTGCGTCCACGTCGGCCGACGGCGCCGGAATCGCAGCCGCATCGATCTTCGGGAAGATCGGCCTGAGCTGACGCCGGTCGCCGACGATGACCGCGTTGCGCGCACTCGCGAGCGCGAGCGCGGCAGTCGGCAGATTCACCTGCGACGACTCGTCGATGATCACGTAGTCGAGAAGCGCTCCGCCTCCCAGGCTCGCGCGGATCGAATGGCACGTGCTGAGGACGACGGGGTACTCGTCCAACAGTGCCGGGATGCGCTTCCGGTAGTTCGCGGCGTCGAACCGCGTTCGCGCGGTGCCCGAGTACCGTGCCCGGAGGGCCTGCGTGAACATCGCGCGGGAAGCATCCATGTGGTTCTCCACGAGTTCGTCGAGACCGCCTCCGCTCGTGAGCGCATCGAGTCGAGCGATCTCGGCCGTGAGTTCGGTGATGCGCCGGGAGTAGTAGGCGTCATGGAGTCGGAGGATCGTTGCCGAGTCGTGCACGTCGTGTCGTCGCAGTTCGCCGTACCGCCAGCGCCAGCGGAACCGCCGGATCCACCCCTCGATGAGGCCGGGATCGGACGACTCCGCGTCGGTCGCTTCGATGAGGTAGTCGAGGATCCGATCGGCGCCCCCGCGATGCGTCGGGTGCTCCGAGAAGGGATCGACGTCGTGGGCCGCGAGGTGACGGGTGAAGTGGTCGCGTTCCAGCTCGAGCGCGTCGCGTTCGAGGCGGGCCACGTGCAGGTCGCGTTGGTGGGCGAGCAGCGTTCGGATGCGCGCGTCACGGGCGGCGTGTGTTCGAGCGTCGACGTCGGCCGGCGCCGGTTGCGAGAGAAAGGCCCTGACCGCGGCGTCACGGGTGGCTTGCTCGGCGAAGAACGCGTCCCTGAGTTCGCGACGTCCGAGGGCAGCGACGACGAACCCGTAGCCGAGGCCGTCGAGTTTCTCGCGCACGTTGTCGACGGCGGCGTTGTTGGTGGAGACGACGCCGACCGTCGTGCCCGGCACGGCGATGAGCGTCGCGATGAGGTTGAGGATGGTCTGGGTCTTGCCGGTTCCGGGTGGGCCCTCGACCACGCTGATGCGGTGTCGCAGCGCCTGTTCCACCGCCTCACGCTGGGACAGGCTGCTGGGAAACGGCGTGACGAGCGATCGCGCGTCATCGCGGGCCAGGGGCGAGCGGTGCAGGAACACATCGAGCGCGCTGTCCGCCTGACGCGCCCGCAGCCCGGCGAAGGGCCGCTGCAGCGGGTCGGCCCCGTTGTCGTCGCCGTCGGGGAGCGCTTCGACGATGCGGGACCAGTACCGCATGATCTCGGTGGCACGCGCGTCGACGTCGGGTGGTGACACCGGTGGTGTCCGACCGACGGCGTGCGAGGCGGGTGCCGTGGTCGCCGGCCCGGTGGCGTCCGGACGCCGCGGCGTGGCACCCGCCTTCGTCGCCGGTGCCGCACGCGGCACTCGCCGCTCAGGTCGCGATCGCAGGATCCGGACTCGCGCGGCCCCGTAGACGTACTCCTTACCCGGCGAGCCGTCCTTCGTCACGAACCGGATGCGATAGACGTTTTCGCCTCGCACGATTCTCGCGATCTGGCTCGTCTTGTCCTGCCACTCCCCCGCGGCGGACTGCACGTGGATGAGCTGGTCGGGTGAGCGATCGTGCATTGCCTCAGTCCTCCGGCGCCTCGATGCGTTCGGCCGCGGGCCGGGGCGACACCGGCCACTCACGACGCATCGTACGGTTGATCGAGGATTCCTCGCTGCCCCGTGAACCGGGCACCCCGTCGATCGTGTCCGGGCGGCCGCGGGTCGGATCGGCGACGCGGACGCCACCACCGGCCCGCCGCCCTGTCACCCGGCCGCAACGGCACGCCCGTTAGGCTGCACCCCATGATGACCAGCCAGGCGTTCTCGCGCCGTTCCCGGACGGGCGATCCGGTCGTGGTCTGATCCGCGCCCCGCCCCTGCTCTGCGAGCACCGACACCCACCGCAGACCATCAGGAGCATCATGACCGCGCGATTCAACCACACCATCATCGCCTCACTCGACGCCGCCGCGACGGCCGCGTTCACCCTCGAATTGCTGGAGGGGACCGAGCTCCCCTCGTGGGGCCCGTTCATCAACATCGGCATCGGCGACGGCGTCATGCTGCAGTTCGCCGAGCCGCCCATCGAGTTCCCGCCGCAGCACTACGCGTACCTCGTCGACGACGCACACTTCGACCGCGCCGTCGCGACCATCAGGGCGCGCGAGCAGGACCACTGGGCCGACCCGCAGCGCACCCGACCGGGCGAGATCAACACCGAGCACGGCGGGCGGGGCGTGTACCTCCTCGATCCGTCCGGCCACTATCTGGAACTGCTCACGCGCCCCTACCTCTGAGGACGCCGTGACGGGCCCGGACTGCGTCCCCGCGGGCGGGCCCACACACGTCGCCGCGCCAGTGAACATCGACCTGCCGCCGGCCGGATCGGACCGGAGCGAACGGGCTCGAGGCGGTGACGCACGCGAGTCCAGCGGACGAGGCGTCGACCGAGCCGGATCGGCCTGTAACCCGGCCGGGGCTGGCCGCACGCAGCCGCGACCGGCCGGAACGCTCCGTGCGCGCGACGGCCGAGAACGCGGCAGAACCCGCGCGAACCTGCCCGCCCTGCCGGAGCCGCCCCCGGCCGATCCGAGATGTTGGCGGCCGCTTCGTGAGCGCCATAGCCACGCACGCGGCGATGCCAGGCATGGACCCGTCCGACCGCGCCGCGGATGGCCCTGGGCGGCCGGGGTCATCCGCGCCGTGCGCGAGAGCATCCTCGTCCCGGCGAACGCGAACGCACTTCGCACGCCCGTCCCGACCGCAACGATGCCCGGCGACGTCAGTTGACGATCTCGCCCCGCTCCTCGGGCGGCACGGCGATCACCCGGTCGCGCCACATCCGCAGGGCCTCCGGTGTGAGACGAGTCCACGCGGTGATCTCGCGCACGATGCGGAGCGGCGCTGTGCTGCGGTACGACCTGGTGGGGTTGCCGGGGAACTTCTTGTCGGTGACGTTGGGGTCGTTCTCGAACGGACCGGTCGGTTCGACGAGGTACACGTGCGGTGCCGCGGTCCCGCCGACGAGTTCGGCCGCGAGCTCGGCGGCGAGCCCGGCACCATCGACGAGCGCGGTGAAGTAGATGTGGTTCATGACGACATCGGGCCGGTAATTGGACCGCCGCCCGGCGACGAGCAGGTCCCCCGGGCCGAGCACCGCGACCGTGCCGTGGTAGAACGGGCCCCCATCGAGCTCACCCGTCATCGTGTCCGCCTTCCGGGTCCGCACGGTCGACACCTGGGACGGCGGTCGACGTGCACGTCGACACGGTACCCGCCGAATCCCCCGACCGAGCACGGGATCGAAATCCACCGCACGGGCACGCGATCGTGTCCGCCCGGCTCGCCGACCTCGGCGGGCCGCCGCGCAGAGAACCCTCAGGCAGGCCCCGTCGACGTCCGCAACACGAGGCCGCACTCGGCCGGCCCCTCGATGAGCGACTCCCGGCCGGCGATGCGTTCCAGCATGACCCGCGCGGCGCGGGCGCCCTGCTCGAACGGCGATTGCTTGACGGTCGTGAGCCCGAACGTCACGGCGAGTTCGTGATCGTCGATCCCGACGAGGCTCACGTCGCCGGGCACCGACAGTCCGAGCCCCCGCGCGGCGAGCGCTGCGCCGATCGCGACCTCGTCGCACGTCCCGATGATCGCCGTGGGTCGTGGCCCGGGTGCCGTGAGCAGTCGCGTGGCCGCCGCGAACCCGCCCGCCACGTCGACGGCCGACGGCACATGACGGGCGGCGGATTCGAGCCCGGCGTCGCGCATGAGCGCCTGGAACGCTTCGAGACGACGCCGATCGACCCGCGCCCAGTGCCGCGACGGGTCGCCACCGCCGAGGAAGGCGATCCGCTCATGCCCGAGCGCGCGGAGGTGCTCGAACGCGATCGTCACGGCTGCCACGTCGTCGATCGCGATGACGTCCGGCCCCGCCTCACCGACGACGCTCACGACCGGCCGTTCGAGCGCGCCGAGCCGCGCGAGCTCGGCATCGTCCGGCTCGAGGCCGACGGCGACGAGCCCGTCGAAACGCTTACGCGCGAGGAAATCGTCGAAGATCAGCGCGCGCCCCACGCTGCCGGGCATCGCGTTGTACAGCAGCAGGTCGTCGCCGGAATCGAGGAACACCTGCTGGATGCCCTCGAGCACCGCAGCGAAGAACCAGCGATGGACGTACGGGATGATGACGCCGACGGCCCGCGTTCTCCCCGTCGCGAGGCCGACCGCGTTCGACGCCGGGACGTAGCCGAGCCGGTCGACCGCGTCGAGCACGCGCTCCCGGGCGGCCGACGAGACGTAGCCGGAGCCGGACAGGGCTCTGCTCGCCGTGGCCTTCGAGACCCCGGCGAGGGCCGCGACATCGGCGATCCCGGTCATACTCCACAGCCTAGAGGCGTTCCACACCTCGCGATGCGCCGACGCGAATCTGGAACCGATTTCGTTTTTGATCTGTTGCGAATGCCGGAGTCGTGGCAGAGTGAAATCGGTTCCACATGGAATCGGTTCCACATGATCCGGAATCGTGTGGTGCACACAGCGTGAATCAAGGAGGATTCGATGCACTCGGCAACCGTTCCGCTCGCCGCGACGCGACGACCGGTCACCCGACACAGGGGGCGCAGCGCATGAGCGACCCCGGCGCCGCGGTCGTCCAGAAGCCGCTCATGACCATGCCGCGGATCCTGCTCATGAACCTCGGGTTCTTCGGGATCCAGTACAGCTTCGGCATGCAGCAGACCGCGATCAACCCGATCTACAACTTCCTCGGGGCCAACCCCGACGACCTCCCGCTGCTCAACCTCGCAGGCCCCATCACGGGTCTCATCGTGCAGCCGCTCATCGGCGCGATCTCGGACCGCACCTGGCACCCGCGCTGGGGCCGCCGCCGCCCGTTCCTGATCCTCGGTGCGATCGGCTGCAGCATCGGCCTGTTCCTCTTCCCGATGGTGTCGGCACTCTGGATGGCCGTGCTCCTGCTCTGGCTGCTCGACGTGAGCAACAACGCGGCGATGGAGCCCTACCGCGCGTTCATCGCGGACCGCCTGCCCTCGTCGCAGCTCGCGCGCGGCTTCCTCGCACAGAGCTTCTTCACGGGGCTCGGTATCACGCTCGCGAACGTCTCGCTGTTCGTCTTCGAGCATCTCTTCTCGGGCGAGACCGCCGCGGGGATCCCCTACTGGGTGTTCGCCTCGTTCATGCTCGGCGCCGTGTGTTCGATCGCAACCGTCCTCGTGTCGGTCATCTCCACGAAGGAGCTGCCACCCACGGCGGAGGAGCTCGAGAACCACCGCAAGGGCTCGGCGAACCCGCTGCGCGAGATCGGCAGTGCGATCTGGCACATGCCCGTGCAGCTGCGCAAGCTCGCACTCGTGTACCTCTTCCAGTGGTACGCCATGCAGTGCTACTGGCAGTACGTCTCGCTCTCCGTCGCCGACGCGGCGTTCGGCGGCGCCGACGGCCCGAACTACGGCGAGGCGGTCGCCTGGACCGGCCTCGTGAACGGCTTCTACAACATCGTCACGTTCAGCGTCGCGTTCATCCTGGTCGGGCTCGCGCGCCGTCGCGGCGCCAAGTTCGTGCACGTGGTCTGTCTCGCGCTGTCGAGCATCGGCCTCATCGTCTTCCCGTTCGTCACGATCCCGGCACTCATGTTCATCCCGATCATCGGACTCGGCATCGGCTGGGCGTCGATGATGGGCGTGCCGTACATCATGGCGACGCGCATGATCCCGGCCGGGAAGTACGGCGTCTACCTCGGCATCATCAACATGATGATCGTCGTGCCGATGCTCATCCAGAACCTCACCTTCGGTGCGGTCTACCGGCTGCTCGGCAGCGTCCCGGGGCACGCGATCATCTTCGCGGGCGTGCTCCTCGCCTGTGCGGCGGTCGCGATGCTCTGGATCAAGGAGCCGCCGGTCGCCGTCGAGGTGGATGAACTGCAGGTCGAGCCGGCCACGCGATCCGACGGAAAGGCGAGCGCATGACGACCGACAGCAGGATCCCACCGGACTACTCGACCGTCGTCGTCGGGACCGACGGCTCGGACCTCGCGATCCCCACCGTGTTGCGGGCCGCGCGGGTCGCCCAGCGCACCGACGCCGATCTCGTGCTCGTGTCGGCCTGGTCGCAGCTCGGTCGGCGAGAGCAGGCGAAGAGCGTCGCGAGCAGCGGCGACACGCGCGCCTCGACCGTCATCGGTCGGGCCGCGGCGAACGCGGCGCTCGCGTCCGCCGTCGCACTCGCGACGGAGCACGGCGCGACGGTCGCGGCGGCACTCATGGTGCGCGCCGAGCCGGCGGCGGCGCTCCTCGAGACCGCGGCGGAACGCGGCGCCGACCTCATCATCATCGGGGCGGCGGGGCAGCCGAGCCTCGCGGAGCGGCTGCTCGGCACGGTCGCGAGCGAGCTCATCGTGCGCGCGGAGTGCGACGTGCTCATCGTGCGCCCCACGCGGGGGCAGGAGATCGAGGTCGGACGCCCCGAGTCCGCCTAGCGGGCACCCCCATGACGGCGGTGGCCGGTCACGTTCTCGGGACCGGCCACCGCCGTCATGGCGTTCCGGCGTTCACCGCAGGTGGGCGCGGATCCACAGCACCCCGTGCGGTGCGATCTCGACGCCCGCATCGAGGTGCACGGGACGCTCGCTCAGGAGCTCGACCGCGTCGGCGTCGAACGCCTGGAACGTCGAGGCGTCCACCGAGGTGCTGTGGTCACCGACGTTCGCGAGCACGATGACGCGCACACCGTCCGGCCCCGGTCGCTGGTAGCCGAGCACGGGATTCGACGCGCCCGAGGCCGGCACGTGGAACGGCACGAGCTCGTTGCCCGCGAACTCCGGCGTCTCGCGACGCACCTGCAGCATGCGCGTGAACCGCGCGAACACGCGGCCGGGCACGGTCGTCGGGTCGAGGCGCTCCGCGTAGCGCTCGGCGGGGTACACGGGCCGGTGCGCCCAGCGCGCGTCGTGCGCGTGGGCCGGGTCGTCGGCGTAGTCGAGGTCGTTGAGCTGGGCGACCTCGTCGCCGAGGTAGACGAGCGGGATGCCACCCGTCGAGAACGCGATCGCGTACGCGAGCAGCAGGCGGTCCTCGCCACCCGGGTCGTCCGCCTCGATCCCGCTCAGCGACGCGGCCGTTCCGGCGATGCGCGCGTCGAGCGTGATGGGGTGCTCCTGGAACGGGATGCCGCGCGCGAACGAGCCCGTGAAACGCCCGACGTAGAAGTCGTTGAGGAACCGCCGGTGCCAGTAGCCGTCGATGCCGAGCGCGGCCGCGTCCTCGTCGGCGAAGGTCCAGCCGATGTCGTCGTGACTGCGGACGTAGTCGATCCACGCCGTCCCGGGCGGGAGCGCGTGGCGGGTGTCGAGCGCCTGCTGTAGGAGGCGGGCATCGCGCGTCGCGAGCGCCTCCCACGTGAGCGCCATCTGCAGCGGGTTGTACGACAGCTGGCACTCGTCCGGCGAGATGTACTCGGCGACCTCGTCGGGGTGCACGATCGCCTCCGACTTGAACAGGACGGACGGCGCCGCGATGCGCAAGAGCGCGTTGAACGCGCGCAGCAGCAGGTGCACCTCGGGGAGCGACTCGCACGGCGTGCCGAGCCGCTTCCACACGAACGCGACGGCGTCCATGCGCAGGATCTCGACGCCGAGGTTCGCGAGGAAGAGCATCTCCCCCGCCATGGCGCGGAACACCGCGGGGTTGGAGTAGTCGAGGTCCCACTGGAAGTGGTAGAACGTGGCCCAGATCCAGCGCCCGTCCGGGAGTTGCACGAACGACCCCGGGTGGTCGTCGGGGAAGATCTCGCGCACCGTCCGCTCGTACCGGTCGGGCATCGTGCGGTCGGGGTAGATGAGGTAGAAGTTCTCGAACTCGGGGTCCCCCGCGACGGCGCGACGCGCCCACTCGTGCTCGTCGCTCGTGTGGTTGAAGATGAAGTCCACGACGAGCGAGATGCCCACGGCGCGCAGCTCCGCCGCGAGCGCCGCGAGGTCCTCGAACGTGCCGATCGCGGGGTCGACGCGGCGGTAGCTGGACACCGCGTAGCCGCCGTCGTTGTCGCCCTCGGGTGACTCGAAGAGCGGCATGAGGTGTAGGTAGGTGAGCCCGAGCTCCTGGAAGTACGGGATGCGCTCGCGCACGGCCTCGAGCGACCCGGCGTAGCGGTCGACGTAGCAGACCCCACCGAGCATGCGGTTCGACGTGAACCAATCGGGATCGATGGCCCGGCGCGAGTCGAGGGCACGCAGATCGCCCGGGCGATCGCGCCAGGATTCCGCCGCGAGTTCGATGAGCGACGCGAACGATCCGGCGCCGTCGCGCGGCCCGTAGAGCGAGCGGTGCAGATCGAGCAGGACGGGGCCGTGCTCGTGCACGCGCCGCTCGAAGTCGGCGTCCACGGTGACGCCTCGCTGTCCCAGTCGTTCGAGCGCGGCACCGAGCTCGTCGGCGGGGTCGTCTTCGACGTGCGTCATGCCGGTCCTCTCGGTCGGGCGGGCCGCCGTCTCTCGCGCCGGTCCCGCTCCGACCTCCAGGCTATCGGCGTCGGCGTGGGCGGCGGGAGTCGATTCGAGGACGCTCCACGGGCTCCCCGTGCCCGCCGCCCGCTCGGCGTCGGTCCGGGCGGCGCGCGTAGACTCGAACTCTGGAACCGCACGTAGAGCGATGGCCGCTCGGTGCGTCGTGCAGCAGGACGGAACATGAGTCATCCCATTCCGCGCGAGGCGCTCGATGCCCCCACCGGGCCCATCGAGCCGCCGATGCCGCTCTCCTTCACGGGTTTCCAGGCGGCCGTCTCGAGTTCGTTCGTCCCGCTGAAGCTCACGACGGCGGATCCGGAGCGGTTCCGCGCGAGTCTCACGCAGGCGACGGTCGGCGACGTGAGCGTCTCCGACGTGCGCGCGGCCGCCCACGAGGTCGAGCGCACCCCCGAACTCATCCGATCCTCGCCGCGCAAGTACTTCAAGCTGAGTCTGCAGATGGAGGGCGCCTCGTCCCTCGAGCAGAACGGCCGCACGGTCGTGCTCGAACCGGGTGACATGGCGATCTACGACACCTCGACCCCCTACCTGCTCTCGTTCGACACACCGTTCCGCGTCATGGTGATCCAGCTCCCGCACGACCGGCTCGACATCCCGAGCGAGATCATGCGCGACATGACCGGCGTGCTGCTCGCCGGGTCGCACGGGCTCGGCCGCGTCGTGTCGCCCTTCCTCGCGACGCTCGGGACGAACATGGACGAGCTGTCGGGCCCCGCCGGTGCGCGTCTCGCCCAGAACGCCGTCGACCTGCTCGAGATGCTGTTCGCCAACGAGCTCGACGTCGCGCGCGCGGCCGCGGACCCCCGGCGCGCACTCATGCAGCGCATCCGGGACCACATCGACGAGCACCTCGGCGACCCAGAGCTCACCCCCTCGTCGATCGCGGCCGCACACTTCATCTCGACGCGTCACCTGCACGCCCTCTTCCACGAGCAGGGTTCCACGGTCGCCGGCTACGTCCGATCGCGCCGCCTCGAGCAGTGCTACCTGAACCTCACGAACCCACTGTTCGTCGACACCCCGATCGCCACGGTCGGGGTGCGGTGGGGGTTCGGCGACGCGGCCCACTTCAGCCGCGTCTTCAAGTCGGCCTACGGGGAGTCGCCGACGCAGGTGCGTCGGCGCATGCTCGGCCAACAGGCGGCCCGCACCGTCGAGGACTGAGGCGGCCCGGGGGCGTGATGATCCGTCCGCGGCGCGGATGGCGCGGACGGAGTCCGCAGAACCGACGTCCTCGATCGGCGCCCGGGTCGGCGCCCCGGAATCGGCGCCCCGGAATCGGCGCCCGGCGCAGCACGCCACTCTGCCGGATCAAGGTGGGAGAACGCCCCCTGGTGTCGTCGCGTGACGCTCCATATGGTGTGAGGCACCGCGGCGACGACGCCGCGGGAGCCGGAGGTCACATGCCCCTCTACGAGTTCGCCTGCCCCAGCGGCCACGCGACCGAGACGAACTTCTCGCTGCGCGACGTGCCGTCGGCGATCGACTGCCCCGAGTGCAGCGTGCGCGCCCGCCGACGCATGGTCGCGCCGCATCTCGGACGCGGTGCGTCGAGCGCGATGCGCGTCCTCGACGCGACGTCGCGCTCGGCGCACGAGCCCGAGGTCGTCCGGAGCACCGCCCCCGGCACCCGCACGCCCGCGCCGGTGTCCCGCGACCCGAGGCACGCCCGGCTGCCGCACCCCTGACCAGGCACCACCGACCGCGCGTCCCCGACCCACGAGTCACGGAACCACGCGTCGCCGAATCACGCACCGCTGCCATCGCGCCGCAGCCCGCAACCCGCAACCTGCAACCCGCAACCCGCAACCACCGTCCGCCACCGACCAGATCCGCACCGCACAGGGAGGCACCGCCATGCCCGAGAACATCTTCCCGCTCGACTCGTCGAAGCCGTTCGACGACCAGCAGAAACTCGGCCACAATCGCTGGCACCCCGAGATCCCGCCCATCGCGACCGTGAAGCCCGGCGACTCGTTCCGCGTCGACTGTCGCGAGTGGTTCGACGGCGCGATCGTGAACGACGACAGCGCCGACGACATCCTGAACGCACCACTCCTCACGGTGCACAAACTCTCGGGCCCCATCGCCGTCGAGGGAGCGAAACCCGGCGACCTCCTGATCGTCGACATCCTCGACGTCGGGCCCATCCCGCAGGAGGACTCGGGGCCGCTCGCCGGCCAGGGGTGGGGGTACACGGGCATCTTCGCGAAGAACAACGGCGGCGGGTTCCTCACCGACGAGTTTCCCGACGCCTACAAGGCGATCTGGGACTTCACGGGGCAGGTCGCGACGAGCCGGCACATCCCCGAGGTCGCGTTCGAGGGGCTCATCCACCCCGGCCTCATGGGCACCGCGCCATCGGCCGAGCTGCTCGCGACCTGGAACGCCCGCGAGGGGGCGCTCATCGCGACCGATCCGCACCGCGTGCCGCCGCTCGCGCTGCCACCCGAGCCGCGCGAGGCCGTGCTCGGCGGGCTCGCCGCGAGCGAGTTCGACCGCGTCGCGGGCGAGGCGGCCCGCACGGCACCCCCGCGCGAGAACGGCGGCAACCAGGACATCAAGAACCTCTCGAAGGGCACGCGGATCTTCTACCCCGTGTTCGTCGACGGGGCGAACCTCTCGGTCGGCGACCTCCACTTCTCCCAGGGTGACGGCGAGATCACGTTCTGCGGGGCGATCGAGATGGGCGGCTTCATCGACCTGCGCGTCGAGGTGCTCGCGGGCGGCATGGAGACGTACGGCGTCTCCGAGAACGCGATCTTCATGCCCGGCCGGGTCGAGCCGCGGTTCAGCGAGTGGCTCGCGTTCTCGGGCACCTCGGTCACGCTCGACGGCGAACAGCGCTACCTCGACTCACACCTGTCGTACCAGCGCGCGTGCCTGCACGCGATCGACTACCTCGTGAAGTTCGGCTACACGCCCGAGCAGGCCTACCTGCTGCTCGGCGCCGCACCGATCGAGGGGCGCCTGTCGGGTGTCGTCGACATCCCGAACTCGTGCGCGACGGTGTACCTGCCGACGGCGATGTTCGAGTTCGACGTGCGTCCGTCCGCCTCGGGCCCGCACCAGGTCACGCAGGGCGTGCCCGCGCCGCGGGCCGCGAACGCCTGAGCGAGGACCGTGGTCGGTGCCCGACGTCGGGCACCGACCACGGCGCCGCGTTCCGTGACACGTCCCCCGCTGTTCGACGGTGCGACGGGACCCGTTCAAGGCGCCGACACGACGGACGTATGCACTGGGTCGCGTGGCTCGTCTCCGCACCGCTCTCGTCACCGGCTCCGCGCTCGTGGCCGCCTTCCTCGGAGCCGGCCTGACCCTGCGGCGGCAGGCCGCGATCGCGCGACGCCGCATCGGCAAGCCCCTCGGGGAGCAGGCGCTCGACGCCGAACGCGTGTGGCGTCGAGGGCGTCCTGGCGAGCCCATCGAGCTGCTGCTCGTCGGTGACTCGGTCGCGGCCGGGCTGGGCGCCTCACGACCGAAGGAGACGATCGGCGCACGGCTCGCGAAGGCGCTCGGCAAGCACGCGGACCGCCCCGTCCGCCTCCGCTCGGTGGCCGTCGTGGGTGCGGAGTCGAGGGATCTCGCCGCCCAGCTCGACCGGCTCGACGAGACCTACACGCCGGACGTGGCCGTCATCATCGTCGGCGGGAACGACGTGACGCACCGCATTCCCGTGCCCGAGTCGGTCACGGACCTCACCGCGGCGATCACGCGTCTCCGTGACCGTGGCGCTCGCGTCGTCGTGGGGACGTGCCCGGAGCTCGGCGCGCTCCGCCCTGTCCCACAGCCCCTGCGCACGCTCGTGTCACGTATGTCCCGCCGCCTCGCCGCGGCGCAGGCCGTCGCGGCGGAACGTGCGGGGGCGGCGACCGTCGACCTGCGACGCACCGTCGGGCCCCTCTTCTTCGACGAACCGGCCGAGATGTTCAGCCTCGATCGCTTCCACCCGAGCCCGCTCGGCTACCGCCGGACGGCGACCGCGATGCTCCCCGTGGTCGTCCGGGTGCTCGAATCCGACGACGACGAACCTCGGCTCACCGACGACACGACGAGCGGTCGCGCAGCGAAGCGCGCACCGATCGCTCACGACCACGCGATTTCGTGATCGATCTCTCGGTTGACGCGGCCCGGGCGTGGCGGCAGTAGAAAAGAGATCCGAGGCCCCCACACCCGAACGCGGTCACGCGACCGTCCGTGCGCGACGCGCACGCCCGCGAGCGCCGAGCGAGGAGCACCACCATGATCAGCTACCGCGACGTCGGTCACCTCGAGGGCGACGAGGGGGAGCGACTGCAGGCACTCATCGAGGACCGCCAGTCGCTCAACGACCTCCCTGACGACGAGCACGGCATCGAGGCGTGGAAGGCGTTCATCGCGGACTGCGAGCGCATCGGCTTCCCCGAGTACATCGTGAGCGGGCAGTTCGAACTGTTCCGCCGCTACCGCGTGTTCGGGATGATCGACGAGGCGATGGACGCGTTCGTGCGCATGATGCAGGTCATCCACCACCACGGCGAGTTCGTGAAGCCCGAGAAGATCGAGTCGATGCTCGGGACCGTGTACGAGTCGGTCGAGGCGCTGCTCGGCGAACCGACCGCGTCGATCGCGCACATCACGCGCGTGATCGAACTCACCGAGGCCGAGATGCAGCGTTGGGGTGTCGAGAATGCCTCGGCCGCGTATTCGCGGGCGCTCGTCGCCGCCGCATCCGGCGACGCCCCCGGGGCCTTCGGGTGGCTCGAACGCAGCCAGTCGACGGGCAGCCCCGAGTGGCGGGCGGACGACGTCGCGAACATCGAGCTCGAGATCCCCCTGATCGCGGGCCTCGACCCCGTCCGTGCCGCCGCGACGCTCGAGCGACGACTGGCCGGCCTCGGTGTGGACCCGCGTCGCATCGATCCGGATCTGCTCGACGAGGACAGCGGCGCCGTCGGCCTGCTCGTCCTCCTCGCCCGCCTGTACCGGTTCACGGGGCGCGCCGCCGAGGCCGCCGCGCTCGTCGACCGGCTCCTCGCGGCGGTCGGTCTCGCCGGACTCATGGACGCGAGCGACTTCTACGACCTCGTCCCCGCCCTCGAGCACCGTCCCGAACTCGCGCTCGTCCCGAGCGATCGGATCCTGCAGGTGCACCCCTTCGAGTTCGCGGACTGGCGTCTCATCGCCGCCGTCGGCCGCAACCGGATCCTCGCCGACCCCGAGGGCGACGAGGGTGCGCTCCTGCGGGCACTCGCCGACGAGGCCGCGCTCGCGTTCGACCGGCGCGGCGAGACCGATGTGCACCGACGGGAACTCGCGAACACGTGGTGGGCGGGACTCCCCGCCACCCCGCGCCCCGCCGCTGCCGACGAGGAGGACTGGGGCGACGTCGACGAACGCGCCGAACTGATCCTGCAGGCCGGCTGGTTCGATCGCATCGACGTCGTCGACGGCACGTGGTTGTCGCCGCAGGACCGCGACGAGCTGCCCGTGGACGTCGTGCCGCACGACCCGCCGGCTGCGCTGTACCCCCAGTACCGGGCGCTCCTTATGTCGACCACGGAGCTCCTCGAGGCCGAGTCGGACGACGCGGCCGACACGCTCGCGGACCGACTCGAGCAGCGCGCCGTGCGCCTCCGGTGCGCGACGACCCGGTTCGCCGTGCCGCTGTTCCACGGCACGCGGGCGCTCCAGCGCGGGGACGGGATCACGTTCCTCCGCTGCTACGAACTCGCGCAGGAAGAACTGCTCGCGCGCGGCCCGTCGGTCTCCTCCGTCCTCCGGACGAGCGGCGATCTCGCGATCAGTCTCGGTACCGCCGTGCTCGTCGGCCACCCGGACATCTCGTTGGCCCAGATCGACGACCTCCTGCGCACCGAGGCCGACGTTCGCGCCCGGACCGGCGGCTCCGTCGCACCGCTCCTCCTGGCACACGCCGAGGTCGCCGCCCACCTGGGCGACGAGCCGGAGCTGCAGCGTCTGCTCGCCGAGCTCGACGAGCGGCTCGTCGCGGAGGGTGACCGGACCGACCGCGTTCCGTTCGACGCGTCCGTCGTGGAACTGCTCGCCCGGCGCGACCCGTCGACGGCCGCCCACCTCGCGAGGCGCATTGCCGACGACGGCGACGCCGAACAGGCGCGCGGTGCCGAGGTCTGGCTCGCGTGGTTCGACGCCCCAACGAATCCCCGCAGGAGCGGTGCACGGGTTCGCGAGATCCTCGACTCCGTCGACGGCGACGCCGACGAGATCACCGGCATTCCCAACTGGTTGCTCCTCGCGGGCCTCGCGCTCGGCGACGACGATCCGCGCCCGCTCATGGACACCCTGCTGGCGAAGGCGGCGACCGAGGGGCCGCTCGACATCGAGCTGTTCGCGGCGAGCGCCAATCTGTTGCTGCACCGGTACCCCGACGATCCGCGTGGACCGCAACTGCGCGACCGGGCCCTCGGCATCGCCCGCGCGATCGACGCACGCGACGGGATGACCCGCACGAGCTCGCTCCTCATCGAGCGATGGTTCGGCGGCGGAACGACGTCCGGTCCGGCGGCGTGAGCGAGGAACGCTTCCTCGTCGACCTGCGCGGCGTCGTCGATCTCCTCTCGCACCATCTCTACTCGAGCCCGCGCGTCTACCTGCGCGAGCTCGTGCAGAACGCGCGCGACGCGATCGTCGCCGGGCGGGAGGTACGTCCGGGCACGCCGGACGGCATCGAGATCGAGGTCGACGAAGCGGCCGGTGCGATCGTCGTGCGCGACCACGGCATCGGCCTCACCGAGGACGAGATGCGCACCGTGCTCGCGACGATCGGCGCGTCGAGCAAGCGCGACGACTTCGCCCTGACGCGGCGCAAGTACCTCGGCCAGTTCGGCATCGGCCTGCTCGCGTGCTTCCTCATCGCCGACCGGATCGAGGTGCGCTCGCGCAGTGCCCGTACCCCCGCGGCCGAGACGCTGCGCTGGGTCGGCAACAGCGACGGCACGTTCACGATCGACCGGGATGCCGAGCCGATGCACGAGCCGGGCACGGAGGTGCGCGTCCGGGCGCGGCCCGACGATCGTGACTGGGTGCGTCGACGCCGCGTCGCGTCGCTCGCATCGGATTTCGCGGAGTTCCTCGACACGCCCGTGCGCCTCGCCGGCAGGCCCGGGACGGATCCGGTGACGATCACCGACCGCACACCACCGTGGCGCGCCGATGCGGAGGAGTCGGCGCGCTGGTGCCACGCGAACCTCGGATTCCACCCGATCGCCCAGTTCCCCGTGGCGCTGCCCGCGGTGGGCGTGGTCGGCGTCGCGTACCTCGCCGATGCGCCGGGCCGCGTCGGCAACCGGCGCGGTGACCGCGTCTATTCGCGCGGCATGTTCGTGAGCGACGACAACGTGCAACTCGTCCCGGAGTGGGCGTACTTCGTGCGGCTCGTCGTCGAGACGGGCGATCTGCCGCTCACGGCGACGAGGGAGTCGCTCCAGCGCTCCGGGCTGCTCGAGGACGTGCGCGAGCACATCGGCCGACAGCTCCGCGACGGGATGGAGCGGCTCGCGCTGCACGAGCCGTCCGCGTTCGCGAGGTTCCTGGAGGTGCACGCCAGGGGGCTCCTCGCGATGGCCGTGAGCGATAGGGAGATGCTCGAGCTCGTCATGGCCCACGTGCCGTGGGAGACGAGTGCGGGCGAGCTGAGCTACGAGGTCGCACGTCGGCGGGGGACGCGAGTGTTCTACGCCTCGACGGCGCACGACTACATCGCGTTCGCGCCGCTCGTGCGTGCACGAGGGGATGTCCTCATCAACGGTTCGTACGTGTACGGTCGCGAGATCCTGCGGCTCGTGTCGCGGCGCCCGGGCCAGCGCGGCCGATTGCTGCCCTTCCGGCCGGACGAGTTCCTGACGGCACTGCCGGTGCCTGGGCCGGGCGACCCGCTCGCCGCCGAGCTGGAGCGCATCGCGCGGCCCGTGCTCGATCGGCTCGGTGTCGGGCTCGACGTGCGCGCATTCGCACCCGACACCGTTTCGGTGCTCCTCACGGGCATGGCGCACGGGGAACCGGACGAGGACGACGAGAACGACGACGCGTCGGATCCCTGGGCCGAGCTGCTCGGCACGACGCCCGAGCCGCCCCGCGGCCCGACCCTCGTGCTCAACACGGCGAGCGACGCGGTGCGCGCCGTACCGCTCGTCTCCGACGCTCGCGTGCGGGGCGAGGCGATCACGGGCCTCTATCTGATCGGGCTGCTCTCGGCCGGCGAGCGACTCGATGCCGACCGCTCGACGATGCTCGGCGAGACGCTGGGCGCACTCATCGCGGCCGCCGGCCGTGCCGCCGCGCCCGAGGACGGGAACGCACCGGGGGACGCACCATCGCGGGCGACGGACGTTCCCTCGACGATGTGGGATGCGCATCCGGCGACGGGCGACGCTCCCCCGACGGGATGGAACACCCCACCGGCGACGGGCGACGTCCCGCCGGACGACGTCCCGAACCCGTGGCCCTGAGCACGTGCTCCCGCCCAGGGCGGGGAGCTACCGGGCGAGGAGGTCCCGCACGAACCGCGCGATCGGTTCCGGTCGTTCCTCGGCCATGAAGTGGCCCGCCTGGATCGGCTCGTAGGTGACGTCGTCCGACCACGCGGCCCAGATCTCGGCGGGGTCGAAGCCCAATCGGGTTCCCCAGTCCTGCGAGATGACGCCGACCGGCATCGCGAGCCGTCGGCCGGCGGCGCGATCCGCCCGGTCCGTCTCGAGGTCGATGCCCGCTGTCGCGCGGTAGTCGGCGACGATCGACGGCACCGCAGCGCTCGAGGCCCGGACGTAGTGCTCGCGGAGCTCCGGTGCGAACGTCGTTCCCGTCGGGTCCCACGCGTCGAGGAACGACGCGAAGAAGTCGTCGGCGACGGCCTCGATCATGCGTTCGGGCAGGCCCGCGGGTTGGGCCATGAGGTAGAGGTGCCAGGCGACCTTCGCGTCGACCCCGTGCAGGACGTCCCACGTGTCGAGCGTCGGGAGCACGTCGAGGATGCCGACGTGGCTGATCGTCTCGGGGTGATCGAGACCGGCCCGGACGGCGACGAGCGCGCCGCGGTCGTGCCCGACGACGGCGAAGCGCTCGTGTCCGAGGTGCGCGGCGACCGCCACGACGTCGGCCGCCATGGTGCGCTTGGAATAGACGTCGGGCGTGTCGGCGTCGGGCTTGTCGCTCGCGCCGTAGCCGCGCAGGTCGACGGCGATCACGGTGTGCTCGCGCCGCAGCTGAACGGCGACGGCACGCCACATGAGGTGCGTCTGGGGGAATCCGTGGAGGAGGACGACCGCGGGCCCGTCCCCCGCGCTCGCGACGTTGAGCATCACCCCGTCCGCGCCGGGGAGCCGTGCCGTGTCGAAGTCGGGGATGGTGAGGTCCGTCATGGTCGGCTCCTGGTTCGCTCGTCGGTCGGTGTCGCCGGGGTCGGGTGCCCCGAGAAGATGCCCGCCTGCCCGGCCGCGACGCCGCTGCGGAGGGCGGGCAGCAGGACGCTGTCGGTCAGTGCTCGCCGGTAGGCCGCGTCGCTCGTGAGCCCGTTGAGGCGCCGGATGATGAGCACGGCGGCCGCGACCTCCTCGTAGGCGAAGGGGTCGACGGTCTCGGGGAGCTCGGCGCGATCGATCGCGTTGCGGATCACGTCGGCCGGCAGCCGCGCGCCGGTCGGTCCGGCGGTGGACTCGATGTGCTCGCACAGCTCCGGATCCCGGAGCCCGGCCTGCATGATCGTCAGGCTGAGCGGACCCCCCTCGGCCATCGTGGCCTCGAGGCGTTCGAGCAGCGCGAGGAGGTCGCCCCGCAGCGAGCCCGTGTCGATGGGCTCGGGGGAGTTCGCGGCCGCGGGCCCGGACTTGATCGCCGCGACGATCATCTCGCGTGTGGTGGACCACCGACGGTAGAGCGTCCGCTTGGAGGCGTGGGCACGCCGCGCGACCTCCTCGAACGTGACACCGTCGGCATCGCCCTCGCGCAGGACCTCGAGCACGACGGCGAGGATCTCGCGCTCGCGCGCATCGTCACGAGGCCGGCCGGGACGCCGGGCGACGGATTCACCATTGGGAAACAACACGTGCCGTATCCTAACAGATAGCGAAGGCAACGACGGCTCGGGCGCCCGGGCGCCCGGGCGCCGACCTGCCGGGCGACCGAGCCGTCAGCCGAGCTCGACGGTGCCCTCGATGACGGTCGTCGTCTCGCCCGCGACCCAGAACTCGTCCGGACGCTCGGCATCGGGCGAGATGTGGACGCGCCCGCGCCTCCCGAGCGCCGTGCCCTGTGCGGCGACGTACGGGGCGCTCAGGTGCCCCGCCCCGACGAGCCATCTTGCGAGCCCAGCATTGAGCGACCCGGTCACGGGGTCCTCGTCGACACCGATGCCGGGAACGAACCCACGCACCTCGAGGTCGGCGCCCACCGTCGAACCAGGAGCATGCGGCGCCACGGCCCCTATCGCGAGCCCGGCATCGGCCATCGCGCTGAAGTCGGGCTCGAGCGCGAGCACGGCATCCGCATCGCGCAGCAGCACGCCGAGGAACTCGGGGCCGTTCACGACCCAGGAGACGTCGACGACATCGTCGTCCGTGATGCCGAGGCTGGCGAGCGCGGCCGATCGGGTCGCGTCATCGGGCGCGCCCGAGCGGATGAGGGGCGGCGCCGCGAAGGCGAGCAGTCCGCTCGGGTCGCGCCGCAACTCGACGAGGCCGATGCCGCACTCCTGCATGAGTCGTCCGGACGTCGCGGGCGCCCCTCCCGCGGTGAGCCACGCTTGGGCGCTCCCGAGCGTGGGGTGCCCGGCGAACGGCAGTTCGCCGCCCGGCGTGAAGATGCGCAGGCGGTAGTCGGCCGCGGGGTCGGTCGGCTCGAGGAGGAACGTGGTCTCGCTGAGGTTCGTCCAGCGCGCGAACGAGGCCATCGTCTCGTCGTCCAGGCCGTCGGCCTCGTGCACGACCGCAACCGGGTTGCCGAGACCGGGCTCGGCGGAGAACACATCGACCTGCGAGAACGGGCGCTTCGTCATCCCCCCACGCTAGCGACCGCAGGCGACGTTCATGCGACGGGGCGCGCGAGCCCGTCGATCACCTCGACGCCTGGCAGTGCCGCGAGGACCGCGCCCGGCAGTGCGATCTTCGCACCTCTGATCCCCGCACCGACGATCACCTCGGGAAGGTCGACGATGCGCGAGTCGACGAACACCCGCCAGTCGCTCGGCACGCCGATGGGCGTGATGCCGCCGTATTCCATGCCGGTGCGTTCGGTGGCGTCGTCCGTCGACGCGAAGCTCGCCTTGCGCGCGTCGAGCAGGTGCCGGACGACGCCGTTGACATCGGCGCGGGTCGTCGCGAGCACGAGCACGGCGGCCGTCGTGACGACGTCCCCACGCTTCCCCATCACGACGAGGCAGTTGGCCGAGGCCTCGGGCGCCACGTCGTACGCCGCACAGAACGCAGCGGTGTCGGCGAGGTCCGGATCGATGGGAGCGACGAGCACACGCTCGAGGTGCTCGGGCGGGAGCGCCGCGATCGCGTCGGCGACGGGTGGGGCGAGCAGATCGGGCCGTTGCAGCGCGGTGGTCAGCTCGAGCGTCGACACGGGGCCTCCTCGTCGGTCGTTGGCGGGCCGATCGACGTCGGCACCGATTCGCATCGAACACCGCTCGTCGCGCGAACACGCGGGCGGAGGTTCGAGAACCGACGCTACCCGTCACGCGCTCGGCGCCCACCATGTGGCGTCACACCGCGGAACGGAGGCGAGCGTCGGATCGCCCTGTCGTCAGCACGCCGCCACACGACCCGGACCGCCGACCGCCGCAGTGGCCCGGTTCCATGCCTCACTCGACCGTTGCGCATTGCCCCCTTGCGCGCCGACACAGATCGTATATGATTTCAGATATCCACTGTTGCGACGATGCGGGAGGAACCATGGCGATCGACTTCGCTGGAGCACATCGGCCGGGCAAGATCATCGCCCTGCACCTCAACTATCCGTCGCGCATCGCGCAGCGTGGTCGCAGCCCGAAGTTCCCCGGCTACTTCCTCAAGGCGGGCACCTCGGTCGCCGGCACCGGCGGCACGATCGAGCGTCCCGCGGGCACCGAGCTGCTCGCCTACGAGGGCGAGATCGCCCTCGTCATCGGCGAGACGTGCCGCCGCGTCACGCCCGAGGAGGGCTGGTCGAAGGTCTCGGGCGTGACCGCCGCGAACGACTGGGGGCTCTACGACCTCCGGTACGCCGACAAGGGCTCGAACGTCAAGAACAAGTCGGGCGACGGCTTCACCCCGCTCGGCCCCGAGGTCATCCCCGCGACGGCCGTCGAGCCCACGGGGCTCCGCGTCCGCACGTGGGTCAACGGCGTCCTCGAACAGGACGACACGACAGCCGATCTCGTCTTCCCCTTCGGCCGGCTCGTCGCCGACCTCTCGGCGCTCATGACGCTCGAAGCGGGCGACGTGATCCTCACGGGCACGCCGGCCGGCTCGTCGGTCGCGCGCCCCGGCGACGTCGTCGAGGTCGAGGTCGACGCACCCGACGCCCCCGGCGCCCCGTCGACCGGGCGGCTCGTCACGACCGTCGTCGAGGGCTCCGAGCCGATCCCCGCCCACAGCGCGCCCCCGCAGGTCGACGATGCACAGCGCATCGAGGCGTGGGGCTCGGCGGAGGCCGCGGGGATCGCCGAGGCCGGGCCCGTCATCACGCCCGAGCTGCGCGAGAAGGTCGCCGCCACCGCGGTCGCGACCCTCAGCGCGGCCCTCCGCAAGCGGGGCATCAACAACAGCTCGATCGACGGCGTCCGTACGAACAAGCCCGGCGAGCGCATCCTCGGCACGGCGCACACGCTGCGCTTCATCCCGAACCGCGAAGACCTGTTCGCGAGCCACGGCGGCGGGTTCAACGCCCAGAAGCGCGCGATCGACACGGTCGCGGCGGGCGACGTCGTCGTCATGGAGGCGCGCGGCGAGAAGGGCACCGGCACCGTCGGCGACGTGCTCGCGCTGCGCGCCCAAGTGCGCGGTGCGGCCGGCATCGTCACCGACGGCGGCGTGCGCGACTCGGCCGCCGTCGCCGAGCTCGACCTGCCCGTCTACTCGTCCGGCTCGCACCCCGCGGTGCTCGGACGTCGGCACGTGCCGTGGGAGGTCGGCGGCACGATCGCGTGCGGCGGCACCGCGGTGCAGCCCGGTGACGTGATCGTCGGCGACGACGACGGCGTCATCGTCATCCCGCCGCCCCTGTTCGCCGAGGTCGTCGAGGAGGCCTACGCCCAGGAACAGCAGGACGCGTGGGTCTTCGACCAGGTCGCGGCCGGTGAGCCCGTCGACGGCCTGTTCCCGCCGAACGCCGAATGGAAGGCACGGTACGCCGCATGGCGCGAATCGCAGCAGTAGCGGAGCCCCGCTCGAAGGCGCAGATCGCGCTCGCCCACCTCCGCGAGCGCATCGAGGACGGCACGTACGCCCCCGGCTACCGGCTCGTTCTCGGGCAGATCGCGCGCGAACTCGGCATCAGCCCCGTGCCGGTGCGCGAGGCCGTGCGCATGCTCGAGGCGGAGGGGCTCGTCACGTACGAGCGCAACGTCGGCGCGCAGGTCGCGATGCTCGACCCCGAGCTCTACGCCCACACGATGGAGACGCTCGGGCTCGTCGAGGGGTATGCGACCGCGCTCACGGCGCCGCTCCTCACGCCCGACCGGATCGCCGAGGCGCGCGCCATCAACGCGCGGATGGCGGCGGCCCTCGAGGACTTCGACCCGACGCGTTTCACCGAGCTCAACACCGAGTTCCACGCCCACCTCTACGAGGACTGCCCCAACCCGCACGTGCTCGACCTCGTCGAGCGGGGTTGGGCGCGAATGGCGCGCATGCGCGCCTCGACCTTCGGCTTCGTGCCCGGCCGCGCCCGGGAGTCGGTGGCCGAGCACGAGGGGATCCTCCGGCTCATCGAGGACGGCGCACCCGCCGCGGAGATCGAGCGGGCGGCCCGCGAACACCGACTCAACACACTCCGGGCCGTCCAGGCCTCGACCGACACACACCATCCGACCCCACGGGCGACCACGACGTCGCCCACCCACCGTGAAGGGATCTCCACATGACCCAGGCACCTCCCGCAGGCGTCCCCACGACCATCAGGCACTACATCGACGGCGAGTTCGTCGACTCGGTCTCGGGCGAGACGTTCGACGTGCTCAACCCGTCGACGAACGAGAACTACGCGACGGCCGCGTCGGGTGAGCAGGCCGACATCGACCGCGCGGTCGCCGCGGCGACCGAGGCGTTCGAGAACGGCCCGTGGCCACGCATGGTCCCCCGGGCCCGCGCACGGGTGCTGAACCGCATCGCCGACGAGGTCGAGAAGCAGGACGCGCACCTCGCCGAGATCGAGTCGTGGGACACGGGCCTGCCCATCACGCAGGCGCTCGGACAGGCGCAGCGCGCGGCCGAGAACTTCCGCTTCTTCGCCGACCTCATCGTCGCCCAGCACGACAACGCGTTCAAGGTGCCCGGGCGGCAGGCGAACTACGTGAACCGCAAGCCCATCGGCGTCGCGGGGCTCATCACGCCGTGGAACACGCCCTTCATGCTCGAGTCGTGGAAGCTCGCGCCCGCGATCGCGTCGGGCTGCACGGTCGTGCTCAAGCCCGCCGAGTTCACGCCCGCGTCGGCGCAACTGTGGGCCGGGATCTTCGAGGAGGCGGGGCTGCCGAAGGGCGTCTTCAACCTCGTGAACGGCTTCGGCGAGTCCGCCGGCGACGCCCTCGTGAAGCACCCGGACGTGCCGCTCATCTCGTTCACGGGCGAGAGCCGCACGGGACAGATCATCTTCGGCAACTGCGCGCCGAACCTCAAGGGCATGTCGATGGAGCTCGGCGGCAAGTCGCCCGCCGTCGTGTTCGACGACGCCGACCTCGACGCCGCGATCGACTCGACGCTGTTCGGCGTCTTCTCGCTCAACGGCGAGCGCTGCACCGCGGGCAGCCGCATCCTCGTGCAGCGCGGCGTCTACGACGAGTTCCTCGAGCGCTACGCCGAGCGGGCCCGCAACATCGTCGTGGGTGACGTGCACGACCCGAAGACCGAGGTGGGCGCGCTCGTCCACCCCGAGCACTACGACAAGGTCATGAGCTACGTCGAGATCGGCAAGGGCGAGGGCCGCCTCCTCGCGGGCGGCGGGCGTCCCGAGGGTGCGCCCGCAGAGGGCAACTGGGTCGCCCCGACCGTGTTCGCCGATGTGAAGCCCGACGCGCGCATCTTCCAGGAGGAGATCTTCGGGCCCGTCGTCGCGATCACGCCGTTCGACACGTACGACGAGGCGCTCGAGCTCGCGAATGACACGCGCTACGGCCTCGCGGCCTACGTGTGGACCAGCAACCTCAAAGACGGTCTGAACTTCGCCCAGTCGATCGAGGCCGGCATGGTGTGGCTCAACTCGCACAACGTGCGTGATCTGCGTTCGCCGTTCGGTGGCGTGAAGGCCTCCGGGCTCGGGCACGAGGGCGGCTACCGCTCGATCGACTTCTACACCGACCAGCAGGCCGTGCACATCACGCTCGGCGACGTCCACACGGCGCGCTTCGGCGCGAACTGACGCACGGCGGGTGGGGAGTCGAGCCGCCCCACCCGCATCGCGCGGCACCGGTGCCACCCCCGCTCTCGCGGCCCCGCTGCCGCCACCCGCTCCCGCGGCACCGCTGCCGCCCCACCCGCCAACGAAGACAGGAACTCGGCATGTCCGAACTCAACGACCGCACCCGCACCTCCTCCGGCTTCTACGTCACGAAGGAAGCCCCCATCCAGAGCGACAACCCGGTCCCCACGCCGGCCGCCGCGCCGCCGGACATCCTCCGCTGCGCCTACATGGAGCTCGTCGTCACCGACCTCGCCGCGTCGCGCGCCTTCTACGTCGACGTGCTCGGCCTGACGGTGACCGAGGAGGACGACGAGGTCATCTACCTCCGCTCGCTGGAGGAGTTCATCCACCACAACCTCGTGCTGCGAAAGGGTCCGGTCGCGGCGGTCGCCGCGTTCTCGTACCGCGTGCGCAGCCCCGAGGACCTCGACCGCGCCGTCGCGTTCTACACCGAGCTCGGGTGCCGCGTGGAGCGCAACCCGAACGGTTTCGTGAAGGGCATCGGTGACTCGGTGCGCGTGGAGGACCCGCTCGGGTTCCCGTACGAGTTCTTCCACGACGTCGAGCACGTCGAGCGGCTCGCGTGGCGCTACGACCTCTACACGCCGGGCGCGCTCGTGCGCCTCGACCACTTCAACCAGGTGACGCCCGACGTGCCGCGCGCGGTGCGCCACTACCAGGATCTCGGGTTCCGCGTGACGGAGGACATCCAGGACGACGAGGGCACGGTGTACGCCGCGTGGATGCGCCGCAAGCCGACGGTGCACGACACGGCGGCGACGGGCGGCGACGGGCCGCGCATGCATCACGTCGCGTTCGCGACGCACGAGAAGCACAACATCCTCGCGATCTGCGACAAGATGGGCGCCCTGCGCATCTCGGACCGCATCGAGCGCGGCCCCGGCCGCCACGGCGTCTCGAACGCGTTCTACCTCTACATCCTCGACCCCGACGGACACCGCGTCGAGATCTACACGCAGGACTACTACACGGGCGACCCCGACAACCCCGTCGTCACGTGGGACGTGCACGACAACCAGCGCCGCGACTGGTGGGGCAACCCCGTCGTGCCGTCCTGGTACACCGAGGCCTCACTCGTGCTCGACCTCGACGGCAACCCGCAACCCGTCATCGCCCGCACCGACACATCCGAGATGGCCGCCACGATCGGCGCCGACGGCTTCTCGTACACGCGCGAGGACGACGGGGACAAGGGGTTCAAGATCGGGAACCAGCTGTAAAGCACGACCGGGCTGACGAAGGAGGCAAGCGAGCGGTTCGAGTGAAACGAGGCGGGTCTCGGGGACCCCCGAGCCCACGAACTCGTTCGAGGGGGCCTTGCCGGGAGGAGGTTCTCGCGCGCGACGGGGCATCCCGCCTCGGGCTCGAAGTTGACCTCCCTGAAGCGCGCCGTCCGCGTGCCCGCACCGGGAACGACGAGTGACCTGCTCGGGCCGAACGGCGCTGCGCCTCGGACGAGGGCGGTCGCGGCGGGCTCGGTCAGCCGTCACTCGGGGACGCACCGGGCACGGCCGGCTGCGGTCGCGAGCGCGTGTGAGGTCGCTCAGCGCTCGAGGCTGTTCCGCCGTGATGGAGACGGCCTTCCCCGGAATCGTGCGGGCGGGGCCGCTCGCTCGATCACTCGCCCCGGTGCCGGCTCCGGGGTCGTGCGCGAGGTGTCGTCGGGCAACGCAATGGCGACGGAGCGCGTCGCCAGCCAACGCTCGATCTCTTCGATCGGCGGATGGTCGGTCGCAACGCTCACGACCCGGTCGGCCGCCTCACGAGGGTCGGCCCTGGTGCCGCGATGCCACGTCGAATCTCGAGGACGTCGTCGAACGTGAGGAAGTCCGTCATCGATCGGCCAGATCGTCGAGCGTCTCGCGCCACTCGTCCGCCAGGCGAGCGATCAGCGCTTCTCGTGCTGCCGCGCCCGGTCGCGGGCTGATGGCCAATGCGGGACGGGCCGGTACGGCCCCCTCGGAGTCGCTCGCCCGCTGGACACCGTACGAACGCAGACGCTCCATCGAAATCTCCGGTGGGCCGAGACCTGCCATTCGCTCCCCTGCCGCGCGCACCGCGCGCCAGGGACTCGCGGACCCCTGCACCTCGTCAGCTACACGTTGGGCGTCTCGATAAAACATCACCACGGACACGACCATTGCCTCGAGTTCCGGTTCGAGCTGCGCCGCCTCGGCATCATGTGTGGGTTCCGAGCCGTTGTCGTCGATCGTCGGAACGCGCGGACCCGCGCCGTCGGCGACGATCGGCGCATCGAATGCCGGCGCCACCGTCCACGTGAGCACCCACAGCTGCACGAGCGTGAGCATGGCGTGCCGGGGAGCACCATCGGGCACGCCGAGCTCGGCGAGGCGGCGGGACACGGCGTGCACGTCAGCGGTCATGCCTCCAGCATGGGCTCGATTCAGGGTGACGACAACGAACCGCCAACATCTGTGGAGAACTGACGGCACGCGGGCCCACCGGGTGGGACGGACGACACCGACCGACATCACTAGAGTTGCGCGTGTGATCACCGGTGACGTCAAGAACAAGATCGACCGCGTCTGGGACGCGTTCTGGTCGGGCGGTATCAGCAATCCGCTCGAGGTGATCGAGCAGATCACCTACCTGCTGTTCCTCCGCCGCCTCGACGATCTGCAGACCCTCGCCGAGCGCAAGGCACGCGTGACGGGCCGGTTGGAGGGCGCGGTGTTCACGCCGGAGGAGGCGCCGCTGCGCTGGTCGGAGCTCAAGAACCTGGGGCCCGACCTCATGTTCGAGACGATGAGTTCGGCGGTGTTCCCGTTCCTGCGCCGCTCGGTCGACGACGGCTCGGCGGTCTCGGCGCACCTGCGTGACGCTCGCTTCACGATCCCGAACGCCGCACTGCTGTCGAAAGTCGTCGACCTACTCGACGAGGTGCCGATGGACGACCGCGACATGAACGGCGACCTCTACGAGTACCTGCTGTCGAAGATCGCGGTCTCTGGTGTGAACGGCCAGTTCCGCACGCCGCGGCACATCATCGAGCTGATGGTCGAGATGATGGCGCCGAAGCCGACAGACAAGATCTGCGACCCGGCGTGCGGCACGGCCGGCTTCCTCGTGGCGGCGAGCGAGTACGTGCGTTCGACGAATTCGTCTGCGCTGCTCGACCGCGAACAGCGCGAGCACTTCCATCACTCGATGTTCCACGGCTACGACTTCGATTCGACGATGCTGCGCATCGGCAGCATGAACATGCTGATGCACGGCGTCGACGCCCCGGACATCCGGTACCGCGACTCGCTCTCGGAGGGCGCGAGCGAGGACGCGAACAGGTACTCGCTGATCCTCGCGAACCCACCGTTCGCGGGCTCGCTCGACTACGAATCGACGAGCACGACCCTGCAGCAAGTCGTCAAGACGAAAAAGACTGAACTGCTGTTCCTGGCCCTGTTCCTCGAGTTGCTCGAGAACGGCGGGCGGGCGGCCGTGATCGTGCCCGACGGGGTGCTGTTCGGCTCCTCGAAAGCGCACAAGGAGCTGCGTCGCCTGATCGTCGAGGACCACAAGCTCGACGCCGTCGTGAAGCTGCCGAGCGGCGTGTTCAAGCCGTACGCGGGCGTCTCGACCGCGATCCTGTTCTTCACGAAGACCAACATGGGCGGCACCGGCGAGGTGTGGTTCTACGACGTGCGGGCCGATGGCTACTCACTCGACGACAAGCGCACCCCGATCGAGGCGAACGATCTGCCCGACGTGCTCGCCCGATGGCCATCCCGCGAGACGAGCGAACGCGAGCGGGCACGCACCGAGCAGTCGTTCACAGTGTCGAAGGACGAGATCGTGGCACAGGGCTACGACCTCTCCCTCAACCGCTACAAGGAGGTCGTGTACGACGAGATCGAGCACCGCCCCCCGCTCGACATCATCGCCGACATCCAAGCCCTCGAAGCCGAGATCGCGAAGGGCCTCGACGAGCTGAAGGCGATGCTGTCGTGACGACTCTCGGCGACGTCCTTGAGTTCAGTGGCCGACCCGAGCGAATCATCTCCCCCCAAGACGAGACATTCGTCACAGTCCGACTCAACTGCGGGGGAGCTGTTAAACGAACAATCGGTGCCGGCAAAACGCCGGTAAGTTTCACAGGATATCGAGTCAAGCCCGGCCAGTTCATCTACTCGCGCATCGATGCAAGGAATGGTGCATTCGCCCTCGTTCCGCAAGACTTGGGAGATGCGGTCGTCAGTAAAGACTTCCCCGTCTTCGACCTGGATCTAGGCCGAATCAACTCCAGCTACTTGATGCACTTCTTCAAGTCTGGACAACTTCAAAAACACATTCAGTCACAGAGCCTCGGGGCAACGAACAGGCAACGCATCAGTGAGGATCGTTTCCTTTCATTTCCAATTCAGCTTCCAGCTCTCGACGAACAACGGCGGATCGCCGCGATCCTCGACCACGCCGACGGCTTGCGCACCAGGCGTCACCAGGCCCTCGCCCACCTCGACACCCTCACCCAATCGATCTTCCACGACATGTTCGGCGATCCCGCCACTTGGCCCAACCGATGGACAATTGACCAAATTGGAAGCCTAGCCGAGTCCGTCAATTACGGGACATCGAGCAAGGCTGGCCAGGAGGGCAAATGGCCCATCCTCCGGATGGGAAACATTTCCCCCTCAGGCCGGATATCCACCGCGGACCTCAAGTATCTTGACCTTCCCTCGAATGAGGTAGAAAGGTTCTCCGTTCGCCCTGGTGACATACTTTTCAACCGAACCAACAGCCCGGACCTTGTTGGAAAAACTGCAGTCGTACGCACCAATGAGCGGTTTGCCTACGCAGGTTACCTTATTCGCCTCCGCACCAACACGCGAGCAAATCCAGAGTTCATATCTGGATACCTGAACAGCCCCCACGGAAAGAGCACATTGCGGGGCATGTGCAAATCGATCATCGGCCAAGCCAATATCAACGCTAAAGAATTGCAATCCATACGAATAGCCGTTCCACCGCGTGACTTGCAGGATCAGTGGGAGAGCGTTGTCACTAAGCTTGAGGCGAAGCGGAACCTCCTATTGAAGTCGGAGTCAACAGCCGACTCACTCTTCCAAGCGCTCCAGTCACGCGCATTCCGCGGGGAGCTGTGACGTGAGCGAGGCCAGTACCGACTCGGCCGTGCCGATCTGGCCGCTGTTCGTTCGGCCCGTTCTCGTCGTGCTGTCCGACGGCGCCACCCGCAGTCGGCGCGATCTCATCGAACTCGTCCTCGACGAGGTGGGCCTCAGCGAAGCGGATCGAGCCGAGGCGCTCGAATCGGGTACGCCCCGAGCCGCGCACCGAATCGGTTGGACACTGTCGCACCTGACCAAAGCGGGATGGATCGACCGCGTCTCGCGCGCCCACTACGCGATCACGGCAACCGGACGGGCCTGGCTCGACACCAATCCGGAGGGCATCCGCGACTTCAGCACCGCGCACCGCGTGTTCCATCCGTTCTGGCCCACGAAGACGTCGACGCAGCAGCCGGCCGCACCGATCGCCCCCGTCGGAGTGGCGACCGAGACTGAGACCGAGACCGGCGTCGACCCCCTCGAACAGATCGAGGACGGCGTCGCGCGCATCAAGGCCGACATCGCCGCCGAGCTCCTCGAACGGCTCCGCACGAGCGCGCCCGCATTCTTCGAACAGGCCGTCATCGACGTGCTCATCGCCATGGGCTACGGCGGCGCAGAGGGCCGGGGGAAGCACATCGGCGGGTCGGCCGACGGTGGCGTCGACGGTGTCATCGACCAGGACGCCCTCGGACTCGACCAGATCTACGTGCAGGCCAAACGCTACGCCGACGGCAACACCGTCGGCCGTGAGGCGATCCAGGCGTTCATCGGCGCGCTGCACGGCTTCGGTGCCTCACGGGGCGTTTTCATCACCTCGAGCACCTTCACGCGCGGCGCGATCGAGTACGCCACGAACGTCGCAACGCGCGTCGTGTTGATCGACGGCACACGCCTCGCCGAACTCATGATCAAATACCGGGTGGGCGTGCAAGTGCAACGCCGCTACGACGTCGTCGAGATCGACGAGGACTTCTTCGAATAGGAGCCGACCGCATGGGCAACTTCGACTTCGTGAAGACCACGATCCCGAGCGTGCACGAGGACTGCGCTCGCGCGGAGTCGTACCTCCTCTCCGACCCCCGCTCGGCGTGCGTCTACTCGCGGCGAGCGATCGAAGTGCTCGTGGGCCACCTCTACGAGGTACGCCGCGTCCCCTACCCCTACAAGCGTGACCTCGCGGCGATGACCAATGACGCCGGATTCAAACGAATCACGGGCACCGGGATCTCCACCAAGCTGAACCTCATCCGCCTCGTCGGCAACCGTGCCGTCCATGACGACAGCTCGAAACCCGTTCCGCCGAGCGACGCGCGATCGGTGCTCAGCGAGCTCTTCCACGTCATGGTGTGGGCCGCATTCCACCATTCCCCCAACCCCTCTGCCGCACCGACCGCCAGCCAATTCGACCCCGCGCTCGCCGCAAAGGCAGCCCCGCTCTCACGAGCCGAGGTCGCCAAGCTCGCCGCCAAGTTCAAACAGCAGGACGAGGCCCACGCCCGGGCCCTCGCCGAACGCGAGGCGCAGCACGCCGCCGAGGTCGCCGAGCTCACGGCTCAGATCGCCGCCGCCCAGGCGGCGAACACCGCGGCCGGTATCCGCGACACCCACGACTACGGCGAGGCCGACACCCGGCGCAACTACATCGACCAAGCGCTGCTTCCCGAGGCGGACTGGGCGCGCAGCGACGCCGCCCACCCCGCCGACGCCTACTCCGTCGAGCACAAGGTCACCGGCATGCCGACCTCGAGCGGCAAGGGCTACATCGACTATGTGCTGTGGGGCGCCGACGGGCTCCCGCTCGCGGTCATCGAGGCGAAGCGGTCGGCGTCGAGCGTCGACGTCGGCCAGCAACAGGCACAGCTCTACGCCGACCGACTCGAACAGCTCACCGGTCGCCGCCCCGTCATCTACTTCACGAACGGCCACGAACTGCGCCTGTGGGACGACGCGGGCGGTTACCCGCCGCGCACCGTGCTCGGCCTGCACACGAGCGACGAACTCGAACTGCTCATCCAACGTCGCCGCACGGCGAAACCGCTCGCCGACGTCCCCATCAACACCGCCGTCGCCGGCCGCCCCTATCAACAGCGTGCGATCCGCGCCGTCGATGCCGCGTTCACGTCGAAACAGCGGCAGGCCCTACTCGTCATGGCGACCGGCGCAGGCAAGACACGCACCGTCGTCGCACTCGTCGACCAGCTCATGCAGGCGGGCTGGGTCAAGCGCGTGCTCTTCCTCGCCGACCGCACCGCACTCGTCACCCAGGCGGCGAACGCGTTCAAGGCGCACCTCCCCTCGGCGCCAACCGTCAACCTCGTGAGCGAACGCTCGGGCGACGGCCGAGTCTACGTCTCGACCTACCCGACGATGCTCAACCTCATCAACGACGTCGACGGCGAACGCGGGCGACGCTTCGGTCCCGGCTTCTTCGACCTCATCGTCGTCGACGAGGCGCACCGCTCGGTGTACGCCAAGTACGGCGCGATCTTCGAATGGTTCGACGGCCTGCTGCTCGGCCTCACCGCGACACCGAAGGACGAGGTCGACCACAACACGTATCGCCTCTTCCACCTCGAGGACGGCGTCCCCACCGACGCGTACAGCCTCGACGAAGCCATCGCCGACGGCTACCTCGTCCCGCCACGCGGCGTCTCGACCGGCACCTCGCTCCTCCGTCGCGGCGTTCGCTACGACGAACTCAACGACGACGAACGCGAGCAGTGGGACGAGCTCGACTGGGGCGACGAAACACCCGACGAGGTCTCCCCCGCCGAGATCAACCAGCGCCTCTTCAACGCCGCCACCGTCGACGCCGTGCTCGCGAAGCTCATGAGCGACGGGCACAAGGTCGCCGCGGGCGACCGCCTCGGCAAGACCATCGTCTTCGCCCGCAACCAGGCGCACGCCGACTTCATCCAAGACCGCTTCAACCACGGCTGGCCCGAGTACGCGGGCGAGTTCGCGCGCGTCATCACGCACGCCTCCTACGACGCGCAACACCTCATCGACGCCTTCAGCCGCCCCGACGCGTCACCGCACATCGCGATCTCGGTCGACATGCTCGACACCGGCATCGACGTGCCCGAGATCGTGAACCTCGTGTTCTTCAAGGCCGTGCACTCGAAGTCGAAGTTCTGGCAGATGATCGGCCGCGGCACACGCCTGCGTCCCGAGCTCTACGGGCCCGGCGAAGACAAGAAGGACTTCTTCGTCTTCGACTTCTGCGGCAACCTCGAGTACTTCAGCCAGGACCTTCCCGGTGCCGAGGGATCGACGCAGAAGTCGATCACGCAGCGACTCTTCGACGCGCGCCTGCGCCTCGTCACGGCCCTCGACGAACACGACGCGGAGCTCCGCACGGACACGATCACGCAACTCCACGCCGCCGTCGCAGGCATGAACACCGACAACGTGCTCGTCCGACCGCACCTGCCGTGGGTGGACCGGTACACCGACCGCGAGGCGTGGAACGAACTCACCACCCAGCAGGCGAGCGAGCTGAGTGAGCACGTGGCCGGTCTGCCGACGGCCGTCACCGACCCCGACGTCGACGCGAAGCGCTTCGACCTCGTCGTCCTCCGCCGACAGCTTGCACAACTCGAAGGCGACGCCAAGACGGCCGAGCGCATCCGCGCACAGGTGCAGGAGATCGCCGAGGCGCTACTCACGAAAACCACCATCCCGTCCGTTCGTGAGCAGGCGGAGCTCCTCGAACGGCTCGCCGGCGACGAGTGGTGGCAGGACGTGACGCTCGCCATGCTCGAGACGATGCGGCGACGCCTACGCGGCCTCGTGCGGCTCATCGAGAAGACCTCTCGGAAGCCCGTCTTCACCGACTTCGAGGACGATATCCACGAATCCACCGAGATCGACCTTCCGGCCATCACCCCCGGCATGGACTTCGCCCGCTTCCGCGCCAAAGCCACCGCGTACCTGCGCGCCCGCGAGGACGAGATGGTCCTGCAACGACTGCGCCGCAACCGCCAGCTCACGCCCGACGACCTCAGCGAACTCGAGTCCATGCTCATCGAGGCCGGCGCAGATGAACACGCGATCGAACGCGCGAACACCGAAGCGGGCGGGCTCGGCCTGTTCATCCGCTCGCTCGTCGGCCTCGATCGAGCCGCCGCGATGGAAGCGTTCACGGCGTTGCTCGACGAGCACACCTATTCGGCCGAACAGATCGACTTCGTGAAGCTCATCATCACCGAACTCACCGAACGAGGAGTCGTCGAGCCCGGACGACTCTACGAGTCGCCCTACACCGACCGCGCCACGCGAGGCCCCGATTTCTACTTCGCGGACATCGAGGTCGACGGCATCGTGTCAACACTCCAGAACATCAAACGAACAGCCTTACCGACCGAGGTCGCGTAGACGCGGCCGACGACGGGGCATTCGATACTCGGCCCGGCCGAGGCCTCGAGCGACACGCACCGGCTACACGGCCCAGCCGCGGAGCGGCACGCCCCGGGCCCGGGACGGCGAGCCGCATGCCCTGGTGGTCCGTGCCGGCCATTCGAGATGGCAGCCACGGTCGGTGCCGACGATGTGTCGCACTCCTGCGGAGGTGAGAAGAACAAGAGCGCTGTACTCCTCAGCCACCCGAAGTCACCACAGTCGCGACGGCCCGCGCGATCCGCCGGGAGCACCGGAGTCGCCACGAGATTCCCCCGCTCGTCCGGTCACGCACGAACGGCTGACGCGCGGCATCGCCTGTCATGCGCTCGCACGACCCACATGCCTTTGGCATGCTTCCGACCGATGGAACCGACGAAGCGTGTCCTCGACGATGCCGCGTGCATCACGATCGTCGCGGATGCCGACCTCGATCGAGTACTCGCCGCGTTCGGCGCGACATCGGACGAGTACGACCCCACAACGCTGTGGCCGGTCGACTGGCTCTGGCTCACCGACGATCCCGTGGGCGACTCGACAGACATGATCCACGTCGCGATCGCGGCACAGTTCGGTCGCTCCGTGGTCGTCGCCGAGCCGAACGGCTTCGTCGCCACCTTCGAATCCGTGCTCGCGGACGCATCTCGAGGCACAGTCGCGAGCTCGGTGTTCTGGAGCGTCAACCTCGTCACCCTGTTCCCGGTGGCCCGCGACGGCGTCCACCTCGGCGGATTCGGACCGGAGGAAACGATCGGTTCGGACCTCGCCGAGCTCGTCCCCGAGGTAGCCACCCCGGTCGGGTCGATCCTCGATGGAATCGAGCGTGCCTTCGACGTGCGGGCCGCCCTCACCGGCCTGCGGTTCACCTAACAGGTGTGGGAACAGATGCTCGCCACGGGAATCGGGCGCAGGCTCATTCCAGCTCGATGACGGTGCCCGAGCGGATTGTCCGTGGGCGAGCGAGCGTGGGTTGAACCGCGTGGGTTGAACGACGACGAGCCCGATTCCATCGCTGATCCGGTCCCCGGACAAGAGCCAGAGGCCAGCAGCCCACGGTGATGCCCGCAGGTGCTCGTGCCTGCCGGGTCTCGACGGCATCACCCGCTCGGTCCAGTCCGCCGATCGCATCGTCCGAGGGTGGTGGTGGGGTGTGGGTATGAACGACTACGAGCTCGACGGCGCCGCCGCGGCACCGGCCCCGGACGCAGCCCCGCTTCCCGCGGCCGGCGGTGACGCGCGCCGTCGATCGCGCTCGTGGTCGTGCATGCCACGTCCCGACGGCATCACCCGCTCGGTCCGTGCGGCCAATCGGATTGTCCGAGGGTTGCGATGGGGTGTGGGTGTGAACGATCACGAGCCCGACGGCATCGCTGCCGCACCGGCCCCGGACGCCGCCGCGCGTCCATCGGCCGGTCGCGAAGCGTGCCTTCGCGCGGTTCGTCGTCGAGGGAGTCGCCGTTCGATATCCCCGGTCCCGATTCCGTTCGCGCTCACGTTCCCAATCCCTATGCCGCTCCGTGGCCGGGTCGGATTGTCCGAGGGTGGTGATGGAGTGTGGGTATGAACGAACACGAGCCCGACGGCACCGCCGCCGCACCGGCCCCGGACGCGACCTCGCATCCGACGGCCGGCGGTGACGCGCGCCCGTCGGCTGGTGGTCACTCGCGCTCTCGGCCGCGTGGCCAGGCGACGCTCTCGCCGCACGTTGCGTTCATGATGCACCTGCAACACCTCGACGGCATCGGTGCCCACGACGAAGCCTTCGACCTGGCGCTCGACGCGATCCGCGCCGAGGACAAGCTCATCGCGAAAGCCGAAGCCCGCCGCGCCGAGCTGCTCGCATTCATCCACGAAGCGACCCTCGCCAGTGCTCGGGAAGAGCATCCCGGGAGTGATGACGCTGTGGTGACGGCGATGCGTGAACGCACCGCCCAGCTCGCGCTCGCGACCAGCCGGTCCGAGCCGGTCGTGTCGCGTGAACTCGGCGAGAGCCTCATGCTTCGCGACGCGTTCCCCACCACGGAAGGAATGCTCCGCGATGGGCACCTCTCCCTCGCGCACGTTCGCGTGATCCTCGCCGAAGGCAGGCGACTGCCCGACGACGAGGCGCGCAAAGCGTACGAACGAGCGGTGGTGGACGGGGCCTCGCGGGAGACGCCCGCCCGGCTGCGGGCTCGCGCGCGGCGAGCCGCGCAGACGCTCATGCGGGAGAGTCTCGACGAGCGCCACAAGATCGCTCGCGAGCAGCGCGGCGTGCGGGTCGTGCACGAGGACGACGGCATGAGCCGACTCGAAGCACACGTCCCCACCCTCCTCGGCGCGGCAATGCTCGACCGCCTCACCGAACAGGCCAAAGCCCTCACCGGGCCGGACGAACCTCGCACGCACGATCAGATCCGCGCGGACCTGCTGTGCGAACTCGTCCTCACCAGCGACCCCGCCGACGGGTGCGGGTCACCGCACGGCGCGGCCGGCGGCATCAACGCGCGCGTCGCGATCACGGTGCCCGTGCTGTCGCTCCTCGATGGTGGCGACGATCCCGCGCTGCTCGACGGGGTCGTGCCGGTGCCGGTGGAACAGGCGCGGGAACTCGCCTCGCGTGCACCGTCGTTCCTGCGGGTGCTGACCGATCCGATCACGGGCGTCGCTCGCGAGAGCGACACGCGCTTCCCGACGGCGGCGCAGCGCGAGTTCCTGCGCGTGCGCGACGGGCACTGCCGCTTCCCTGGCTGCACCCGCCCCGCCAGGCGGTGCGATATCGACCACACCATCGCGGTCACCGACGGCGGATCGTCCTCGCTCGGGAACATGGCGCACCTGTGCCGCCGACACCACACCTTCAAACACGCCACCCGCTGGCGAGTGGAACAGTGGGAGCCGGGACGGTTGATCTGGTTCGCGCCGAACGGCGACCGGTACAGCGACCGACCCGTTCCCATCGGGCCACGGTTCCGCCCCTCCTGGGCCTACCACGACGATGACGAGCACGACAGTCCACCCGGAACAGGCGACACCCAACCCGTCCCGGCGGGGCTGGTCCGTGCGCTCGATACCTCCGAATACGCGGTCTCACCGACCATCCGACCCGCGAACGATCCTCCGCCGACGGGCGTGGAGGACGAGTTCGACGTCGATCCCAACTCGCGTACGTTCACCGCGACGCTCCCACCCAGGCCATGGAGCGCCCAACACCGAGGAATCCGGCCAGGCCAGACCGGGACCGAGGCTGATGATGACGGCGACGCGTGGGCCGAAGCCGACGCCTGGAACGAGCCACCACCGTTCTGAAACGATTAGCTCCGAGATGAACAGCGCGGGGTGCTCCGGCGACTCGCGTGAGTCGTGGCGTCGTGGCGTCGTGGCTTCGGGCGTCGTGACTCCGGGCGTCGTGACTCCGGGCATTGTGACTCCGGGCGTTGTGGCCCAGCGGCGTCCCGGTGCCAGGTGCCCCGGTTCCGAGGCATTCTGGTTCCGAAGCCTTCCGGAGCCTGGTTCCGAAGCCCTCCGGAGCAAACACAGCCTGGATCGAGGCTGCCCCAGCTCCTCAGCGTTCCGTCACCCGCGCCCTGGCTTGATATGCATCGGATGGATTCTCGGCTTCCCGCCCGGACCAGGTGCTCGGCCGGCCACACCTCATCGGGGTGTCGGCTGCCACATGCGCGGCACGGGAGGCACACCGTCGTCGAGTCACGCGCTACGTGCCGAGTGCCGCTCTCGCCGCCGCATACTTCGCGGCCAGGCGGACACGGGTCGCCTCGTCGAGCTGAGCGACACGTTCCGGATCGCTGTTGTCGTCGATGTCCGCGAGTTTCACACGCAGCGCGATCGGGTCGCGCCGCGCGCGGGCATAGTACGCGTCGCGCGACTCGTCCGGGCGCTTCGTGAGCGCATCCACCGCGTCGACCACGACCGCAGGGAACGCTTCGCGCAACTCATCGAGCCCGACCCCGGTGTCCTCCACGACATCGTGCAACCACGCGACCGTCTCGAGGACGTCGTCGCCACGCACTCGAGCCGCGACCCGTGCAGGGTGCTCGATGTAGGCCTGCCCGACCTTGTCGACCTGCCCTTCGTGGGCCACGCGCGCAAGTTGTGCCGCACGTTCGCTCATCCGCCCCGTCATGCGTCCAACGTAGCGCGTGACCCGACGCGTAGCGGGAGAGGTTCCCGGCGCACCGACGGTCTGCCGCACCACATCCAGCACCTACCGGCCGCACCGAACCCCGCCGCGGCCCGCCCACCGTGCCGAGCAGCGCCCGGCTTCCACCCACCGCGCCGAACCGCGCCGGGGCCCACCCACCACGCCCGGAGGCACTGCGCGCCGAACCATCTCCAGTACCTGCCCCGAGCGCCGAAACATCGTGATCTCCCACCCTGCGCACCGGTCCATCCCGAACACCTACACGCCGCACCGGTCCTTCCCGATGACCTACCCGCCGTGTCGGAACGTCTCTCTGCCCCCGTCACCGTCCCGGACTCCTCGCACGAGGAGCCATGCGCCGAGCGAGAACTCCCACACCGCGATGGGGAGCGCGAGGAGACCCGCGAGCGCCCCGACCTGGTCGATCACGCCGACGAGCGTAAGCGTCACGGAGGCCATGAGGAGCGGCGCCCCGACCAATCCGATCACGGGGATTCCGCGCGGCACGAGCCGCCCACGGAGCAACACCGGCGCGAGGCAGAGCGCATTGATCGCCGGCACGAGCCCGGGCCCCAGCAGGAACAGCTCGTCGTGGAGCGCGACCACGATCGGTGCCGTCCCGTCCACCGCAAGCACACGCAGCGCCGCGACGCCGACCACGATGAGTGTCGCTTCGACGGTCCTCGCGGCCACGAACGCAACCGCTGCCATCGGACTGACGCGACCGACGATCGGGAACAGGGCGACCGCAGTGCCGACACACGCTGCCGCGAGGACGAGTTCGAGCACGCACGCGACCGCGAGTGCGATCGCACCGTCCGTCGACACCACGCGCCCGGGGTCGTCGAGCAGCGGCTGCTTCAGCAGGAGCGCAGGGATCGAGGTGGCGAAGGTCAACAGGTACAACGCTCCCGCGAGAGCGGCGAACCGCCGTCGAGGAGCCGTCGGTGTTCTGGACATCGAGTCCTCCAGACATCAAAGGTGTACACCGTACACTCAAGCACGTGTACATCGTACACTCACGTTTGCCCCGTGTGGGACCGATTCGGCGCGACGCATTCCGGGCATCATGGGAGCGACATGACGAACTCCGACGGCCGGCATCGCCAACGCGTCACTCGTGCGCTCGCCCTCCGCACGGCGATCCGCCTCGCCGATGCCGCGGGCATCGAGGCCGTGAGCATGCGCTCACTCGCCACCGAACTCGGTGTCGTACCGATGGCGCTCTACAAACACGTGGCCAATAAGGAGGACCTCCTCTCGGGCATGGTCGACAGCCTGCTCGACGAGCTCGGTTCGCGCTCGGGCCTCGAAGCGGAATCCGGATCCGGATTCACATCCCCTTCTGACGCCGACTCAGAGCTCGAATCCGGACCCGAACCAGAACCGTCATCCGCATCCGCATCCGCATCCGCGTCCGCATCCGCGTCCGCACCCGGTGCTCTGGCCGACCCTTCACACGCCACATCGGGCACAAACCTCCCGACGCAGCAGGGGATGGATCGGGCGGGCTGGCGACACGACGTCCGCGCGCGCATCCTCGATGCGAGGGCGCTCATCCTCCGTCATCCGTGGCTCCGGCGCGTGATCGAGACGCGCACAACCCGCACCGAAGCCGTCCTCCGACACATGGAGTCGCTCGTGTCCGCGATGCTCGCGGGGGGTCTCTCCCCCGAGCTCGCACACCACGGCATGCACGCGCTCGGTCACCGCATCTGGGGCTTCAACCCCGAGGCCTTCGACGGCCCCGACGCGCTCCCACTCCCCACCGATCTCGACGAACGTACCGCCGAGGTCGCGCGGCTCACGGCCTCGTACCCCGGCATCGCCGCGATCGCGGGGGCCGCGACCTCCGGCGACGACACCCGGCTCGACTCGGACTGCGACGAGGAGTTCGAATTCACGTTCGGACTGGACCTGCTGCTCGACGGTCTCGCGCGACGCGCGGCGGCGGACAGGAATGAGCGGACCGACGAGCCCACGATCCGACCGAGCACTCCTCGGAAAGGCCGTACTCGGCTCGGTTAGCATCGACACAATCGCACGCACCGATCCCCGGGGAGGGACCATGAAGGACTTCGCGATCGAGCAACTGGCCAAGCACGCGGACACGACACGCTTCGAATCGCTCGGCGACGGCGTCTACCGCGCCCTGCCGGGCCAGGAGCACCGGGTCGCCCTGTCCTTCACCTCCGAAGAGGGGGAAGGGCAGTACCCCCTCGAAGACCTCCTTGACGAGTACCTCATCCACGTCACCGAGGACGTCACGGACTTCCCGACCGAGAGCGATGCCGGGAAGCGCTTCGTGATCGAGTTCGGTGGCGACCTCGACGGCGTCCGCAAAGCCGCGGCCCTCGTCGGGAAGCGCGCCCGCAACGAACCGATCATCGAGGACGGCCAGGAGTACATCCGCTTCGTCATCGACGAGTGACCCGCGGGGCGGCCCCGGCGAGGGCCGCCCCGCTGTCACGCCCGTCTCGCTCCGCGGGCGACATCGACACGCAGCACACGCGCCGAACCCAACCCGCGCCGAACCGAGCCCGTGCCGATCCGATGCTTCGGCATGCCCGTGCCACAATGCGCCGGGCCACGCCGCGCCACGCCGGCACCGCACCACACCGGCTCGGCACCGACGCCATTCAGGCGTGCGCCGGACGCCCCCGAACGCCGTAGGTGAGGCCCAGGACACCGGTCGGGAACTCCTGGGCCTCGAGGAGCTCGAGCCCGAAGTCCGGACCTCGCTCGGGGAACACGCGCCGCCCTTCCCCGACGACGACGACGGGGAACTGGACCAGGTTCAGCTCGTCGACGAGTTCGTGCACCAGCAACCACTGCACGAGCGAGACCGACCCCACCACGAGCAGCTTCCCGCCCGGCCGGGCCTCGAGGTCACGCACTCGCTCGGCGACGTCGCCGGCGATGACCGTCGTACGCTCCCATGCCGGATCGCTCACGGTCGTCGAGACGAGGTACTTCGGTTTCGAGCTGATCGCCGTCCCGAAGCCTCCGTCGTCACGACGCGACCCCCAGTAGGACTCGAACACGCGGAACGTGCGCCTGCCGAGCAGGAACGCGTCCGGCCGCCGCCACGTGTCGAGGATGTACCGGGCCGCCTCCGCGTCACCGCGCCCCCGCGCCCACCCGCCGCGTGTGAACCCCGCATCCATCTCCTCGTTGTTCGCGCCGTTCGCCTGCGCGACACCGTCGAGCGTGATCTGCAGACTGATGGTGAGTTTCATGCCGCCTCCCCCACGTCAGGTCGCTTCCCCGGACGGTCAGCGATCCCCCATCCTCCCCCGCTTCCATGCGACTCACGCCGACTCGTGGGCACGACCGACTTGAGTTCGGCCCACAACGGTTCCAGAATCGACGCATGCCCACACTGCAGACGCGAACGGTGCTCGCGACCCTCGCACGGCTCGGGCACGCGAGCAATCTCGAACTCCACGACGCACTCGTCGACCAACTCCCCGACCTCTCCCTCCAGTCGGTGCACCGCATCACCGCGCGCCTGCTCGAGCGGGGCCAGATCGGCTCGGTCCCGAGCGACGGTCGCGGCGCGATCCTCGACACGAGACCCGAGCCACACGACCACTTCGTGTGCACGAAATGCGGCGGCATCGTCGACATCACGATCCCCCCATCGGCGCTCGACGCGATCCAGGCACAGCTCGGAACCCACCTCGCGAGCGACGGACTCGTCGTTCGCGGCACGTGCGCCGTCTGCCGCACGGCCGCGACGTCCCCCGCTACGCCGGCAGCCGAGTACCCTCCGAAAGATTCGTGAATTATTCGCGATTGTTAATTCTTCACCCTATGCTTTGAGTGACCCGACTGACCCGACCGTGATACGCGTCGCGGTCGCCCGTCACCACACCGCACGAACGGAACCACTCATGGCACTCGCACGATTCATGGCAACACCCTTCGGCCGCGGCCTGCGCATCGTCCTCGGACTCGCGCTCGTGACCTTCGGCGTCGTCCTCGCCCTGGCGAAGGCTCCCGTCCTCGCCCCGATCGCGCTCATCGCCGTCGGCGCGGTCCTCGCCGTCGTCGGCACGGCGAACGTGTGTCCGCTCGCCGTCCTCGTCGGTGGCCCGTTCGACGGCCGCAAGGTGCGCTCGGGCGAGGCCCGCACCCGCTGATCCCGCACACACGCCGGCGCCGACACACGCCTGCGTGCGGACCGCTCGTGGACACCCCGGCACGCGGCCGGGGTGTCCACGCCGCCGTCCGTGGTGTTCACTTGGACCGCGCGTCCGCATGGGACGCGCGCATCGCTTCCACGAAGGAGTTCCCGTGACATCACTCGAACACCCCTACTTCGTCGGCGTCGACGCCGAGCCGTCCGATCGCGTCGAGGTCGTCTGGGAGCGCTACCTCGAACTGAACGGCGAGAACCTCGCGGTGGCACTCTGGTCGCGACCCGGCGTCGCGGCCGACACCCCCACGCTCGACGCGTTCACTCGCCTCCTGGACGACCTCGGCACGATCGACGAGCGATCCCGTGAGGCCCTTCGCGATGCACTCACGGCCGATGCCGCCTACCTCGACCACCACGTCCAGGGCGTCGACCCACGGCCCGCGACCCTCGACCCGGATGCGCGAGAGATCGACGTCGACACGTTCGTCGCCGCCATGGAACCGACGGGCATCGACCTCCGCCCCGGCCCGGACGCGACCGCCGTGATCGAGTACATGATCGACCCCGACGAGGGGGACGAGGCGATGACCGTGACGTACACGCCCGCCGGCGACCGACTCGGCGTGGCCTGGGACCGCTGACGCAGCCCGCGCGCCCGGACCGAGCGGCGCCATGACGCAGGGATCCGCGCGGCGCGTCATGTGACGACACGACGCACGACGGCGGACGGTGCGCGACCTATCCTGACGGCGTGTCCCCCACCATCGCCCTCCTCGTGACCGGGATCTTCGTCGCGCTCGTGCTCGTCGTCGCACTCGTCCTGTCGCGTCGTCGCACGCGCGCGCACCGCGGGAGACGGCGAGGGCATCACGGAACGAATCGCCCCCGGCGACCTCGACGCCGACGCCTGGGGCACGCGAGCGACACTCGTGCAGTTCAGCACCGAGGTGTGCAGCCGCTGCCCGGGCACGCGACGTCTGCTGCACCGCGTCGCGGACACCCGTGACGGCGTCACCGTCCTCGACGTCGACGTCACCCACCGTCCCGACCTGGCGCGCCGCTTCACGCTGCGCGCCTCGCCGACCGTGCTCGTGCTCGACGCGGACGGCACACCCCGCAGCCGGTTCGACGGACCGCCGCAACCGGCCGACGTCGAACGCGAGCTGTCGCTCCTCGACGCCTGACCCGCTCCGGCACTCGAAGCCCAACCCCTCTCCTCGTCGGGCCCGCCCACACCTCGTCACTGACCCGCACCACGCGCCAGAACGGAACACGACATGAGCTCCACCGCACCGACGTCCACACCCCGCGGAATCGACCCGCGCGGCCCACGCTTCGCCGCCTGGATCACCTCCGCGCTCCTCGTCGTCGGCATCGTGCTCGCACTCACCGGGGTCGCCACGCGGACCGACGCCGGCCGCTTCGCGCTCCCGTCGACCCCGCTGCTCGAACGCGCGCTCGATCCGGGATTCCTGGTGCTCCTCGTCGTCGCGCTCCTGTTCGCCTGGTCGCTCGTGTCCCCGCGGACCCAGCCGTGGAGCGCCCTGTTCCGAACCGCGGTCGCACCACGACTCGCACCGCCGACCGAGTTGGAGGACCCACGTCCGCCGCGCTTCGCGCAGCTCGTGGGGCTGCTCGTCGTCGGTGTCGGCCTCCTGCTGCACCTCCTCGGCGTCCCGCTCGCCCTCCCGATCGCCGCCGGTGCCGCGTTCGCCGCTGCCTTCCTCAACGCCTCGATCGGCTTCTGCCTCGGCTGTGAGCTGTACCTGCTGCTCGTGCGCGCCGGACTGCTCGGCCGCGCCCGGCCCGGCACGGCCTGACCCGGCCGGAACGAAACGACCCGACCGGCGAGACACCGATGCACATCCGGCCGCTCGTGCAATGCGAGCGGCACGGACGATGCGGGACAATGCCCACATGCTCGAACCGCACGTCATCGAAGCCATCGCGAGCGAGCTCGCCGAGGCCGATCGCACGAAGACCGTCATCCCCCGCATCACCGCGCGCTACCCGGACGCGACCGTCGAGGACTCGTACGCGATCCAGGGCCTCTGGCGCGATCAGATGCTCGCCTCCGGGCGGACGCTCGTGGGCCGCAAGATCGGGCTCACCTCGAAGGCGATGCAGCAGGCGACGGGCATCTCCGAGCCCGACTACGGCGTCATGTTCGACGACACCGTCTACCAGAACGGTTCGGTCATCCCCCACGACGACTTCTCGAACGTCCGCATCGAGGTCGAGCTCGCGTTCGTGCTCAAGACCCCGCTCGAGGGGCCGGCCTGCTCACTCTTCGACGTGCTGCGCGCGACGGAGTACGTCACGCCGGCACTCGAGGTCCTCAACTCGCACATCGAGCTCGAGGGCCGCACGATCGTCGACACGATCTCGGACAACGCGGCCTACGGCGGCATGGTGCTCGGCGGCAACCCGATGCGACCCGACGAGATCGACCTGCGCTGGGTCTCGGCCCTCCTCTACCGCAACGAGACGATCGAGGAGACGGGTGTCGCTGCGGGCGTCCTCAACCACCCCGCGACCGGCGTCGCGTGGCTCGCGAACAAGTTCCACCAGCACGGCGCCCGACTCGAAGCGGGCGAGATCATCCTCGCGGGTTCCTTCACGCGGCCCATGTGGGTCTCGAAGGGCGACAGCGTCGTGTGCGACTACGGACGGATGGGGACGATCTCGTGCCGTTTCGTGTAGACCTGCCGCCCACGTTCGCCGATCGGCTGGACGACGCCGACCGACCGCTCATCGGCATGTGGGTGTGCTCGGGCAGCCCGCTCGTCGCCGAGATCTGCGCCGGATCGGGCCTCGACTGGTTGCTCATCGACGCAGAGCACGCACCGCTCGGGCTCGAGTCGATCCAGTTGCAGCTGCAGGCCGTCGCCGCCTACCCGATCACGCCCGTCGTGCGCGTACCCGTCGGTGACGCCGTCCTCATCAAGCAGTACCTCGACCTCGGCGCACAGAACCTGCTCGTCCCGATGGTGAACACGGCCGAGGAGGCCGCCGCGGCCGTCGCCGCGTCGCGCTACCCACCGCGCGGCGTGCGCGGTGTCGGCTCGGCACTCGCGCGCGGTGCCCGCTGGAACCGCGTCGAGGACTATCTCGCGCGCGCCCACGACCTCGTGTCCGTGACCGTGCAGATCGAGACCGCCGAGGCCGTCGCGAACGCCGAGGACATCGCCCGCACCGAGGGACTCGCCGGGATCTTCATCGGCCCGAGCGACCTCGCCGCCTCGATGGGTCTGCTCGGTCAGCAGGAGCACCCCGACGTCGTCGCATCGGTCGAACGGACGATCCGGGCCGCGAACACGCTCGGAGTCCCCGTCGGCGTCAATGCGTTCAACCCCGAGGTCGCCGACCGCTACCTCCTCGCGGGCGCCGATTTCGCGCTCGTGGGCGCCGACGTCGCCGTCGTCGCGCGCGCCGGTGAGGCGCTCGCGACACGCTTCATCCCGGCGACCGACGCGGACGACGGGCCGGCGCGGGCAAGCTACTGACGCCACGCGGGAGAACGGGCGTCGCGTCGGTCACGCGACGAACCGGTCGATGCGCGTGGCCGGTGGGTCCACCACCGCATCCGTCGGCGGCCCGCGACGCGCGCCTTCCGGCGCCCATCGACGATCACGGAGAATCATGCGCACCAACCCCATCGCCCTCATCGTCCTGCTCGTCGTCGGCGCGCTCCTCGTCGGTGCGCTCGTCCTCGTCGGCTTCGTGTTCGTCGGCATGGGCGGCTGACGGCACCATTCGAGCGTCGAGGCACCGGCGCCGGACCCGGCGACCGCACAGGCCATGTCACCGAACCGGCCCGGCGACAGCCCGGGACATCACGGACGTCACGGGCACTCCTGGCACGCGACATAGCCCACGCATAGGACCATCCGGAACACTTGTACCCGCAAGTGAAACTCGAAGTGCTGCACGCACCGTCGTCAGGAGTCCCATGCGGAAGAAGCCCCTCGTCATCATCGGCATCATCGCCGCGGCCGTCCTCGTGCTCGGCGCGGTCGGTGTCCTCATCGGCGTGAACGTGTACCGGAGCTCCGCGGCGGATGCCGAGAGCCCGGCACCGACCGTCGCCGCTGCGACCGCGACCGACGCGAGCGATGTCGATCTCGCCGGCGAGTGGACGGTCGCGAGCGGGAGCTATGCGGGCTATCGCGTCGACGAGGTGCTCAATGGCGGCGACGTGACCGTCACGGGCCGCACGGAGGACGTGACGGGCACCGTCTCGTCCGACGGGACGACGATCACGGCCGCCACGATCGTCGTCGATCTCACGACCGTCGCGACCGACAACGGCAATCGCGACGACTACTTCCGCGAGACCGCGCTGCAGACCGACACCTACCCCGAGGCGACGTTCACGCTGACCGAACCGATCACGGGCATCGAGTCGCTCGCGGACGGCGGGACGGTGACGGCGACGGTGACCGGCGAGCTCACGCTGCACGGGCAGACCGTGCCCGTCACGGCCGAGGTCGAGGCCGCCCTGAACGGCGAGCAGGTGCAGATCGCGGGCTCGGTGCCGATCACGTTCGCGGACTACGGCGTCGAGGCACCGAACCTCGGTTTCGTGCAGGTCGAACCGACCGGCTCGATCGAGTTCCTCGTCGCGCTCGACCGAGCGGCGTGAGGCCGCCACGCGCGTGACCGAACGTTCCGCACCGTCGTCGGTGCCCGGTTCCGGACGAGTACCGGCGTCGCACGTGCCCGAGACAACCGTGAACGCGCCCCGTGAACCGGGGAACCCATACGCCGTCCGGACATATTCGTGACACAATTCGGTCAACGTCACACACACCGGTTGACTCCTCACGAACACACCAAGGACACGAACCAATGGAGAGCCTTCAGCGCAACGCGACCACCCCGCCTGCTCGCACCGCCCACGACGCATCGGTCCGCCACCCGGCGGGCGACATCCTCCTGACGCTGACGCAGAACCTCGGACGCAAGGTCGTCGCTCATGCACTCAATGTCGACGAGCGCACCATCCGACGGTGGATCGAGAAGGCCGAATTCCGTCTCGCCGACGGGCCCGAGCGGGCACTCCGAAGCCTGTTCCTCTGCTACTCCACCATCGCGGGGGTCGACGACGGGCACGTCGCCAGGGCCTGGTTCATCGGCATGAATCCGAACCTGGACGATGAAACGCCCGTCGACGAGTTCCGCGCCGGACACGAACGCGATGTGCTCTCCGCTGCGAGAGCGTATGCAGAGCACGCCTGACGTTCGGGTCGCAGCACCTCCCGAGCGCCTCTTCCACGTCGGAAGGAAAGAGTACCCACTCCGATTCGCGGCGATCGATCCGCTCGAGGCCGCCCGTCCGCGGGCGGGGAGTCGTTTCGACGTGGTCGGGGCGGGCGTCCTCTACGCGGCATCGGAAGCGACGTGCGCGTACAAGGAGGTCATCCAACGCCTGCGCCCGGCACCCGGGGCTCGACGGTTCGCGGAGGAGGGCTACCTGAACGTCGGGAGCATTCCGGCATCCTGGCGCGATGCTCGCGTCCTGGTCGAGTTTCGCACCGTGGACGCACTGCCGTTCCTCGATGTGGAGCGCGATGCGACGCTGACGGTCCTCGCGGCGAACTCGCCGACGACCTCGCTCGACACGACCTCCCGAACCTCGACGCCTCCGCGTTTCGCAGCGGCAATCGACTCCTGACGCGATCGATCGCCGCGTGGGCGGACGCCGCAACCGACGAAACCGGTGCGCCACGGTACTCGGGCATTCGCTTCTGCTCGAAGTTCGAGAGCGGCGAATGTTGGGCGATCTTCGGCGGAACCGAGGTCCGTCACCAACGATCACATTCGATCGAGCGCAACACCCCCGAACTCCTGAAGGCCGCGAGCGACTTCGGCATCACCATCCACTGAGGGCGCCGCGCGCATGACCCCGCGGGACGTGGATTCTGCCACATCGCGCACATCCGCACCGCCGGTCCCATGCGCACCGCTCCCCATCGACGTCGGCAACCCGGGGAACGTACGGTGATCGTATGTCGGAGGACGCGCAGCTGGAACGGATCCGCGCCAAGCTCGAGCTTGCGCGGGAGTATCCGCGACGCTCCCGGATCGACGGTGCCGACGAGCACGAGTTCGCCCTCGGCCCCGTCGCGACCGAACCCAAGGTCGCGGCACTCGAGAAGTGTCTCGGCGTCTCGCTCCCCGCCGACTACCGACGCTTCGTGACGGAGATCGGCGACGGCGGTGCGTTCCCGACCGGCAGGCTCGCCGTACTGCCCGACGTGCGCGCAGGGGACGCCGAGCTCGACCTCGATCCGCCGCTCCCCGTCGACGACGCGCTCATCGGCCACCTGAAGGCCGAGTGCACCGCGACGCCGGACGACGACGAGTACGGCACGGGCGATGCCGACGCGACGAACGACGGCATCCTCCCGATCGCCGCGAACGGGTTCCGCTGGTCGGGCGGCAACTTCATCGGGCTCGTGCTCAACGGCCCGTACCGGGGCCGGCTCGCCGCCTGCCACCCGGGTGGTCTTCGTCAGCCGGTGTTCCTGTGGGAGGCGACGTTCCTCGACCAGTACGAGCGCTGGCTCGACGAGATCCTCGACGGGGACTACGCGCGCCTCGGCGGTGAGCACCTGCGCAGCACCGCGTGGTTCCGGCCCCGCGGCAGCGAGGAGGAACTGCTCGCCGGGTTCCTCGACGCCCCCGACGCACGCCAGGCCGAGGCCCACCTGCTCGCACTGCGCGACCTCGACGAGCTCTCGCCCACGACCCTCGCGACGCTCGCCCGCTCGTTGCACACGCACGAGGAGCAGGCACCGTCGCTCCTCGCGACCCTCGTGCAGCACGACAAGCGCCGCGCGGCCCCCCTCCTGCTGGACTGGCTGCTCGTCGACCTCACGGCCGTGTGCTCGGCGCTGTCCGGGTGCCCCGCGAGCTACATCGACGAGTTCGCGGACCTCATCGTCGAGCAGCTCATGGGGTCGCGCTTCGAGACGGCCGCCGAGGGGACGCGAGCGGTCGTCGCCGCGGAGTTCGCGCTCAAGGACTCGAGCGCGTCACTCGCCCGCCGCCTCGAAGGGTACGCGCGACACCGCAACGACGGCACGCGACTCGAAGCGATCCGGCTGCTGCGTCGCGTCTACCGCCCCACCGACTTCACGGGCGTCGTCGCGACGGCGTTCGAGGACCGCAACCCCGAGCACCTCGTCGCGCTCCTCGACGTCCTCAACGACCTCGTGTGGCGAGACGTCGCGCGCGAGCGCGAGATGGTGCCGCTCTACGTCGACGCGGCGAAGCAGCACGCGCGCCGGCTGCGCTGGCCGCTCACGCCCACCGACCAGGCCATGCTCGCGGGCCTCACCCGCATCCTCGCCCCGTTCGATCTGACGCCCATCCGGGCGCTCGACCTGACCGAGGACGAGATCGAACGGCTCGTCACGACACACGCCTGAACGCCGCGTTCCCGTGCCGCGCGGGCGGGAGGCCGGTCCGTCCGGAAGCGCCGGACGCACGGACGGTCAGACGAGGAAGATCGGCAACCAGCCCGGGTGATGGGCGTGCAACAGCGTGAGGAAGACGACGACGTCGAACAGCAGGTGCACGCAGATCACGTAGAGGAGTGACCCGGTCTTCGTGAACAACCACGCCTGCACGAGCGCGAACGGGATCGTCAGCAGCGGTCCCCACTCGCGGTACCCGAGCTCCCACAGGAACGACACGAACACGGTCGCCTGAAGGAGGTTCGCGATCCACATCGGGAAGTGCCGCCGGTAGAGCACGAACACCGTGCAGACGAAGAACAGCTCGTCCCAGATCCCCACGAACCCGACCCCGACGAACAACCGCGCGATCTCGCTCGGCGTCTCGACCGCGGGCCAGTTGAGGTAGGCACCCGAGGTGATGAAGTACCAGGGCAGCAACAGCCAGCCCAGCACGAGCACGGCGAGCAACCAGCCGCGTTCGAGCGTCGACCACGACCGTCCGCCGCGCAGCTCGAAGCGGATCGCGCGCTCCCGATAGCCCCACCTGCTGATCGCGTACGGCGCGAACACGGCCGCCGACAGCACGGTGCCGATGACGAGCATGTTGATCCAGCCGAGGTCGGCGCGCATCGAGTGGATGCTGACGATGCCCATGCCGACCGCGATCAGCAGCAGGTCCCTCGCGATCGGGCGATCGACGACGAACGCGAGCACGACGCCGACGACGAGCGGCACGTAGCCCCACGACGATTCCATCGCGAACAGGAGCACGGCCGAGCCGGACACGAGGACGGCGGGGAGGATGCCCCAGCGGAGCGTCGGTGGGTCGTCGAGCGTGATCGCCGGCTCAGCACTGCGCATTCAGACAGTCTGCCGGATCCGGCTGGACGCCCCCGCGGCGCTCAACCCTCGACGGCGCGATCCGATCGGCGCGAGATCTCGAGCGTCACGACGACCGCGACCATGAGCACGGCGGCCGTCGGGAGGGTGGCCTGCAGCCAGGCGGCGAGGACGAGCCCGCACGCGGCGATTCCCACGAGCGTGCCGAGGTGCTCGACGTGATCGACCGCGTCGACGACCGCGTTGGTCGACGCGAGCACCGACTCGCCGAGCACGATGAGGGTGAACAGGCCGGAGCGCTCCGCGATGTGCTCCGGGTGCCACGGCGTGCGACGCTGCCGCCGCTCCGCGACCACGGGCACGAGCAGCTCCAGTACGACGAGCGGCAGGAACACCCAGGGACGCAGCTCGCCCGGCAGCCAGAGCCACGCGACCCACAGCGCCTGCACGACGACGATGCCGACGGCATAGCTGAGCGCGGTCCGTCGATAGTCCGCCGATTGCGCCGCGGCGCGGAGCCACTGCGGCACGAGCGCGAGCCGCATGATGAGGTAGCCGACGACGAGCAGACGGAAATCGCCCTCGTTCATGGCCGCCGGTGCACCCGCCGCCATGACGAGCGCCCCGCCCATCTGCACGATCGTCATGAGCCGATAGAGCCAGTCGTCGACGTCGAACGAGGTCGCGAACCACGTGAAGTTCATCCAGGCCCACCAGATGGCGAAGAACACCATGAGATAGGCGATGACGCCGCCGAGGAGGTCGCCCGACGTCTCGTGGTGGTGGAGCTGCCCCGAGGCGAGCGACACCGCGACGACGAACACGAGGTCGAAGAACGCCTCGAGCGGGCTGGACGCGCGGTGCGGCTGGGCCGGGTCCCGCGGACGCATCGTCCTGAGTGCGAATCGTGTCGTCGTCATCCTGCGCCGCTCCTCGACGTCGTGCCGCTGCGCGGTGCCCGTTCACCGTCCGACGACGAAGCTACTCCTGCGCCGTCCGATCGTGTCCCACCGCCACCCGCGCGGGTGCGATCAGTGCTCGCGGCCCTCGCGCCAGGCCGCCCAGAGCGTGGCGTACACCCCGCCGCGGCCGAGCAGCTCGTCGTGGCTCCCGAGCTCGACGATCCGGCCGTGCTCGAGCACGGCGACGCGGTCGGCGCTCGCCGCCTGGCTGAGCCTGTGGGCGACGACGAGCGCCGTCCGCTCGCGGACGAGCAGCCGCGCGGCCTCGTCGAGCCGGATCGCGTCGTCGGAGCCCGCCTCGGCCGTCGCCTCGTCGAGCACGACGATGCGCGGATCCGCGAGCTCGACCCGCGCGAGCGCGATGAGTTGCGCGAGCGCGGCCCCGGGCGTCCGTCCTGCGGCGCCGAGCCGCGCGTCGAGGCCGTCGTCGAACGCCTCCTCCGCGCCGGTCCCGCCGATGCGGGCGAGGGCGGCGCGGATCTCGTCGTCGCTCGCGTCCGGGCTCCCGAACCGCAGGTTGTCGCGGAGCGTCCCGTCGAAGACGTGCACCTCCTGCGTCACGAGGACGAGGTCGCCGCCCCGCGCCGGCCGCACGACCGTTCCCTCGTCGCTCTCGTGCACACCCGCCGCGAGCGCGGCGAGGGTGCTCTTGCCCGCACCGGAGGCCCCGACGACGGCGACGGTCTCGCCCTCGTGCACGTGCAGATCGATCCCGTCGACGGCGTACCGGCCGGGCACGTACGCGTACCGGACGGCATCGAAGCCGAGCGGGGAGGGCTGCGCTGCGCGCTCGACGGTCGGGGACGGCTCGACGGGCGCGGTCGATTCGGCGGGCCCTGACGTAGATGCATTCGTGTCCGGGGCGGCGTCGATCACGCCGACGATCCTCGCGAGCGAGGCGAGCGCCGACTGCACCTGGTCGAGCACGAAGAGCAGGAGGTTGATGGGCCCGAACAGGCGCAGGAAGAGGAGCATCGTGGCCGTGACGCCACCGATCGTGCCCTGTCCCGTCGTGACGAGCCAGAACCCGATCACGAGCAGGCCCCCCATCCCGAGGAACTCGGCGACGTTGAGTCGGGCGAAGAACGTGTTGCGGACGATCTGCGCGCGGACGCCCCAGCGGGCGACGACCCACGACGCCGCCGCGATGCGTCGCAGGTGACGACCGCCGAGCCCGAACGCGTGCACCGTCTCGACGCCGTGCAGGGCGTCGAGCAGCGCGGCGGCGCGGTCGGCGAACGCCGCTCGCTCGGCGAGGTACACGGGCGGGGCGGTGCGGCCGTACCAGCGCACCGCGAGCACGTGCACGGGGACGATGAGCACGAGGACGAGCAGGTACCGCGGGTCGACGACCGCCATGCCGACGGCCGTGACGACGATGCTGAAGAGGGACCCCGTGAGCGCGGGCACGACCTCGGGGACGGCATCGCCGATCTGCGAGACGTCGTCGGTCGCACGCGAGACGACATCGCCCTGCCCGGCGCGCTCGACGCGCGATTGCGGGAGTGCGAACACGCCTGCCACGACGCGCTCGCGCAGATCGGCGAGCACCGTCTCGAACATGCGTGCGCCGAGGACCACCGCGAGCCCGTCGGCCGTGGCACCCAGGAGCCCCGCGCCCGCCATGAACGCGGCGAGCACGAGGATCGGTGTCGCGTCGTCGCCGCCCGCGGCGATCACGTCGACCATCGAGCCGAGTGCGAGCGGGACGACGACGCCGGCACCGGCCGCGACGAGGACGACGGCGACGAGACCGACGAGACCGACGAGCATCCAGGTGCGGCCGCCGAGCGAACGGCGCACCTCACGCCACACCGTCCGCCCGTCGGCGACCGGTAGCCGTTCGTGTGTTGCGCTCATGCCCCGATCCCCGTCCCGTCCTCGTGGGTGTGCGTGTCGTCCTCCGTGTCGGACCGCGCCTCGGTGTCGGCGCCCGCGAGACCGATCGCGGCGGCATCCACCACGCGGTCGGCGACCGCGAGCAGGGCGGGCGATCGCGTCACGACGATCGTCGCCCCCTCGCTCCGGGCGGCTCGGAGCGGGGTCGCGATCCCCGCCTCGGTGACCGCGTCGACGGCCGTCGTCGGGTCGTGGAGCACGAGCACGTCGGGCGCGACCGCGAGCGCCCGGGCGAGCGCGACGCGCTGCCACTGCCCGCCCGACAGCGCACCGCCGCCCTCCCCGACCTGCGAGTCGTAGCCGTCGGCGAGCACATCGCGCAGATCGCCGCAGCCCGCGTCCGCGAGGGCCCGCTCGACGGCCGCCGCATCGGTGCCGTCGAGTGCGACGTTCTCGCGCACCGTGCCCGAGAACAGATGTGCGCGGTGCGGTGCGACGAGCAACGGGGAGCGCGCACCGTCCCCGGCGGCGTTCGCCGCCGCACGGCGCGTGAGCGCGTGCACGAGCGCCCGCGCATCCGCACCGTCGAGTTCGGCCGCGACGATCATGCCCGGCGTGGCAACGGCGAGCACTGCCGCTGCGGCGGCGTCGTGGGCGTGTGCGGCTCCGGACGAGGTGTCGTCCTCCTCCCGGACGGCCGCGTCCGTCCCGGGGTCGAGCACGTCGAGCAGGCGCGCGGCCGAGGCACGTCCCGCCGCCCAGATGGGCCCCGTGAAGGTCGCCACCTGGCGCATCGGCGACAGGAGGAACTGCGTGAGGCCGATGACCGTGATGAACTCACCGAGTTGCAGGCCGCCGCGGAGTGCCACGAGCCCCGCCCCGATCGCGACGGCGACGATGAGCAGGCCCGTCGCGAAGCCCATGACGCCGACGAACGCCCCCTCCGCGCGTCGCGCATCGAGCGTGCCCGCGAGTGCGGTTCGACTCGCGCGGCGGTAGCGCCGGACGGCCTCCCGCTCGGCGCCGAGCCCGCGCACGACGCGATAGCCCGCGAGCACGTCGGCGGCCTGCGCCGCGGCGTCGGCACCGGCGGCCTGCTCGGTCACGCTTCGCGCGCGCAAGCGCTCGCCGACCCGGTCGGCGAGCCACAGCACGACGGGCGCGCCGACGAGCACTGCGAGTCCGAGCGGCCAGGAGAGCGTGAGCAGCACGATCCCGCCGAACGCGATCGCCGCGAGGTCGCCGAGTGGGTAGACGCCGACGATGACGACGCTCGCGAGCCGTGAGGCATCGGACGTCGCGAGCGAGAGCCCGACACCCGGCCGCGCGGCCGCGCCCTGGACGCCGCCACGGTCGAGCAGCCGGGCGCTGAGCAGCGAGCGGAGCCCGTGCCCGACGGCCTCCGCACCGATCGTCTCGAGTCGTGAGCCGAGTCGATAGCTGTACGAGAGCACGGCGAAGTCGAGTGCGAGCAGGGCGATCCAGAGCACGAGCTGCACCGGATCGCCCGTCGCGATCGCCCGGTCGATCGCGAGCCCCATGATGACGGGCACGAGCGCCTCGCCCAGCTGGTGACAGATGACGAGCACCGCGGCCGGGATCGTGTACCGACGGGCCGCGAACATGGCCCGCAGCGCGAATCGTCGCGGGGTCGTGCCCGGCTCGACGCGCAGCGATCGCAGCTCGATCGGTGTCCCGGGCGCGTGCAGGAACGCGGGCCCACGCGCCGTGTCCTCCAGCGTCATGGTGCCCGGTTCCTTTCCCGGGCGCGCACCCGTCTCCTCGTGCGCCCACGTCGGGTGGCCGCCGTGGTGCTCGCCGAGGCTCAGACCTCGGTCGTCTGCGGCGCCTTCCCGTCGACCGCGTCGACGAGCCGGGGCACGAGGTGCTCGAGCACGTACTTCTGGCTGAGCGGCGTCATGAAGTAGACGGCACCCGCGAGCGTACCGTCCGTGTAGACGGCGCGGCCGTTCGTCACGGCGTCGAGCTGCGAGAGGGTCCCGAAGTCCATGAGGGACTGGATGTCCTCCTCTTTCTCGGTCGCGAAGACGATGACGTCGGCGTCGATGAGCCCGACGTTCTCGGCCGACAGATCGGCCTGTTCACCGGGCATGTCGGCGTAGGACTCGAGCCCCTGCGTCATCGTGAACCCGAGGTCGGTGAGGAAGTCGGTGTTGACGCCGTCCGGGTAGACGTAGAGGGCCCCCTCCCACGGCGAGCCCTGGGAGAAGCTCGCGGTCTTTCCCGCGAACTCGGGGTGTGCGGCGGCGGCCGCGGCATACGCCTCGTCGACACCGGCGATGAGCTGCTCACCCTCGGCGCTGCGGCCGACGGCCTTCGCGATCTGGCGCGTCCGCGCACGCCAGTCGGAGAAGTAGCGTTCCTCCCCGTCGACCGTCGAGACGGTGGGCGCGATCTCGCTCAGCTTGTCGTACGTCTCCTGGTCGAGGCCGGCGTTCGTGCCGACGGTGAGGTCGGGCTCGAGCGAGGCGATCTTCTCGAACTGCGGGCCCTCGGTCTGATCGAGCACGACGGGTTCGGCACCGCGCAGCAGCTCGGTGGCCCACGGCCACACGGCGTACGGCTGCTCGCCGTACCACTCCGTCGTCGCGATCGGCACGACGCCGAGCTCGAGCAGCACGTCCTGTTCCGTGAGCCCGACGACGACGATGCGCTGCGGCTCCGACTCGATGACGGCCTGCCCGAAGGCGTTGTCGATCGTGATCGGGAACGCGTCGCTCGGCTCGGTCGTGTCGTTCGGGTTGTCCTGGACGGCGGCGTCGGTGCTGCAGGCGGTCAGGCCGGCGACCGCGAGCGCGATGGCCGCGCCGGCGGCCGCGAGTCGAACGAGCACCCCCGACGGTCCGTGCGTGATGGCGAAGGGCATGCGAGGTTCTCCGTGGTTCGGTGACGGGCCGGTCGTGCGCACGGAACCGCGCGCGCGACTCGACGTGGCCCGAGTCATCGTGGGACCATGAACTTAGCCTCGCCTTACCTCGTTCGCTATCATCGTGAGGCGACACGGATGTTGAGGGAAAGACACCGCGATGTCGGTTGAACAGGGTCGCCTGCTCGACTCGGTCGATGTGGACCCTCGCACTGTCGACGAACAGACATTCGACGATGTGCTCAGCGACCTGTCGTCCATGCCCGCCGGCTCGTTCTTCGCGACCCACTTCCACGAACACGATCAGCTCGCGTGGGTGTCGAGCGGTTCGGGTCGGCTCGGGGTGCGCGACGAGACATGGCTGCTCGATCGTGACTGCATCGTGTGGATCCCCGCGGGAACCCTCCACGACATGACCTTCCCGACGCGTTCGGTGCTCGTCTCCGTCTACCTGCCGACCGCCCTGCGTCCCGCGGCCCGACGCTGGGGCGCCCCGCGCGCCGTCGAGACGGAGCCCCTGCTCACGGCGATCATGAGCCACCTCGCGGAGGGGCCGCGCGAGCTCGAACGCATCCGGCTCGGTCACGGCCTGCTCGTGCACCTGCTCGACGGCGCGGTCGATCGTCCGTTCGTGTCGGCCGTCCCGAACGACCCGCGCATCGCCGTGATCGCGCGGGCGCTCCTCGACGACCCGGCCGACACGCGCGAACTCGGCGATTGGGCGGCGCTGCAGTCCGTGAGCACGAAGACCCTCGAACGGCTCTTCGCGCGCGAGACGGGGACGACGTTCCGACGCTGGCGGGCGCGCGCTCGCCTGCACGCGGCCGCCGACCTCCTCGTCCGGGGTGAACGCGTCGCGCTCGTCGCGCAGCGCGTCGGCTACCTGCGGACGTCGAGCTTCGTGGCCGCCTTCGCCGAGCGCTTCGGTACGACCCCGGGCCGATTCGCCGCCCAGGCGCACGGTCGCCGCACCGACCTCGCGGACGACGAGGCGGCATCGCCCGCCGCCTGACGCGCGAGTCAGGCTCCCGCGCCGTCACCGTCGTCGTCACGACCGCGGCCGAGACCGGCGCGGTGCCCCGCCGCCGCGATCGTGCGCGCCATCCGATGCGTCGCCTCGTCGATCATCTCGCCCTCGAACAGCACCGCGCCCCGCGTGCCACCGGCGGCGGACGTGTGGTGGGCGTACGCCGCCAGGATGCGCTCGGCCCGCTCGACCGCCGCCGGGTCGGGCGTGAACACCTCGTTCACGACCTCGATCTGGGCGGGGTGCAACACCCACTTGCCGTCGAAGCCGAACGCCCGCGTGTGCTCGGCCGCGCGACGCAGGCCGTCGAAGTCGTGGATCCCCGCGTACGGTCCGTCGATCACCTGCGCGTCGTTCGCCCGCGCCGCGACGGCGAGCTGCGAGAACACGGGGTCGATCGGGTCGTGGCCACCGATCGACGTGTCGCCGACCGTGAGGGTCGGGATGCGCATGGCCGACGTGAAATCGCCCGGACCGTACACGAGCGTGTCGAGCCGCGGGGACGCCGCCGCGATGCGCTGCACGTCGGCGAGCCCCCGAGGCCCCTCGATGATGAGTTCGAGGCCGATCCGACCGGGCTCGAGATCGTGTTCGCGTTCGAGCTGCCCGAGCAGCACGTCGATCCAGTGCACGTGGGCGATGTGCTCGACCTTCGGCAGCATGATCGCGTCGATGCGGTCCCCCGCCCGCGACACGATCTCCACGACGTCGCGGTGCGCACCCGGCCGTGTCGCGTCGTTGACGCGCACCGTGACGGCCTTCCCCGACCAGTCGCCCTCGTGCAGCGCCGCGACGACGAGGTCACGTGCACCGGCCTTCGCGTCGGGTGCGACCGCGTCCTCGAGGTCGAGGAAGACGGCGTCGACGTCGAGCCCGGGAGCCTTCTCGAGCATGCGACGACTCGACCCCGGCACGGCGAGGACGGTCCGTCTCGGACGCTGGGGACGTGGCATGGTCACCTTCCTCGCCGACACCGGCGCCCGGCCGGGCGCGACACGAGCCTACAATCGGCGAGTGCGTCGATCGCCCCGCGAGCGACGGACCCCGGGGGCGACCCGCTGCACGCGCACCCCGGCGGCGCGAACGAGAGGAACGACGCGATGCCGAACACGAGGCCCGGCGTGACCGATCCCGTCGCCCAGGAGCATCCCGTCCACACCGCGGCCGTCCACGCGGCACGCCGTCCGGCCGCGTTCCGACGTCAGCGCCTCGAACGCATCCTCACGGAGGACCACCGCACCGTCTCGCTCGGCATGTCGGTCACGACGCTCGACGAGGAGCGCATCGTCGTCGAGCAGCGCGTCGGGCCCGACGACGTCAACGGGCTCGGCATCTGCCACGGCGGCGTGACGTTCACGCTCGCCGACAGTGCCACCGGTATCGGCGCGAACACGCTCGACGAGGAGTCGGCCTGGGTGACGGTCACGAGCGAGATCCACTTCCGCGGCCCGGCACACATCGACGACGTCCTCGAGGCGAGCTGCACGCTCGTGGAGGCACCGAGCGCGCGACGGCGCGTGTTCGAGACGGTCGTCCGCGCGCGCGGCGCGGCGGACGAGGTGCGGGAAGACGCCGGGACCGGCGACGACGCTCCGGCCGGACGGGTCGTCGCGACGGTCGACTCGGTCATGGTCCGCCTTCGCGAGCGTCCGGGATCGATGGGCGGCACGAGTGCCTGAGCGCCGCCGTCCCGGTCGGGCGCCGTCGCGTGGTACCCTCGCTCTCGCCCTCGCGAGCTGCGTGCTCGCGACGACGCTCGGGCTCACGGCCTGCTCCCTCCACGGGGTGGAGCCGTCCTCGGTGACCGTCGACGACGGAACGGCCGAGGACGTCCCAGGCATCGCGGCGCGCGCACCGATCACGCGAGCGGACTTCACCGCGAGCGACGGCGACACCGCGGGCTACCTCGTCGCCGAGCCGCCCGGAGCGAGTCCCGAGCACCCCACGGGTGTCGTGCTCGTCTTCCACGGCGACGGCGCGAGCGAGCTCGACCCCGACGACGACCCGGGCTTCCTGGCCGGCGGGACCGGGATCGTCGCGCAGGGCACCGCGCGCGGCTACCTCGTGGTGGCCGTCAGCACGCCCGATCACGACTCCGACGTGTGGTGGGGTGATCGAGGCGCAGAGAACGCGCTGTTCGTCCACGAGTTCCTCGGCGAGCTCGAGGCGAGCTACCCGATCGACACGGACGACATCTGGCTCGTCGGCTACTCGGGTGGCGCGCAGTTCGTCACGCAGAACCTCCTCCCCGAGGTCGCGGACGACATCGGCGGCGGCGGCGCGGTGCTCTTCGGCGGCGGCGGGCCGCCCACGGACGACACCGTCGACTTCCCCGAGCCGATGCGCGCCGAGTTCCCCATGTTCTGGTACGCCGGTCAGGACGATCTCGGCTCCCCGGACGGCGACCCGTACAGCGGCCTCGTCGAGGCCGAGGCCGGCAGTGTCTGGTACACGGGCGCGGGGTTCCCGACGGGCACGAGCTTCCCCGTCGGCATCGGGCACGATCTCTCGGGCAGATTCGGGGTCGTCCTCGGCGAGCGCCTCGACGCCGCCGCGTCCTGAGCGGCGACGGCGCGGCGCACGACGGACGTCGAAACCGGTCCGACCGGCGCCTCGCGAGCGACCCTGGTCACGGTCACGGTCACGAACGCTCGCGCACGCCCCGGGTCGGCCTCGCGGACCGGCTCGACGCCGCCGTGTCGCCCGCGTCCGCGCCTCGCCCGGCGCGGCGCACGCGACGCATCACGGCCGCGTGGACGAGCCCGAGCGCGACGACGAGCACCGCACCGGCGAGCACCGGCGTCACGAGGTACGACCACGTGGCGTGCGCCGTGAGGATCACGATCGGCACCCCACCGGCCGGTGGGTGGGTGACGCGGAGCGCGGTCATCGCGACGACCGCGAGCCCGACGGCGAGTCCCATGCTCCACCAGCCCGGCGGGAGGAACGATCCGACCGCGAGTCCGCTCGCCGCCGAGACGACGTGACCGCCGACGACGTTGAGCGGCCGCGAGAAGGGTGCGTCGGGGAACGCGAACACGAGGACGCACGACGAGCCGAAGGCCGCCGCGAGCAGCGGCACGCTCGTCAGATCGGTGAGGGCACCGAGGACGGCGATCGTGACCGCGGCACCGATGCCGGCGGCGACGATCGTGGACCAGGGCAGCGGTGGCTGCGTCCTGCGGAGCAGGTCGACGGGGACCATGCCCCCTCCTTTCACTCCCGGCGGCGTGCGCGGCCGGGGTCGTCGTGGGCGGCCGCCTCGTCGATGGCCGAGGCGACCGGGGAACGCGGTTCGTCCGCGAGCCGGGCGAGCACGACCGGGATCGCGACGTCGGGCTCGATGAGGGCCGCGGTGCGCAACCCCGCCGACGACCGCGCCGTCGATTCCGGCACGAGCGCCACCCACGGGCCCTGTCGGACGAGGGCGAGCAGCCCCTCGATGGAATCGGCCTCGAACCGCGGGGTGAGCGATTCCCCCGCGGCGCGGAGTGCGTCGTCGATCACCTGACGAGCACGCATGCCGGGGTCGAGCATCGCGAGGCCCAGCTCGCGAAGCTGCGACGGCGTCACGCTCCCGCCGTCGAGCGGGACCTCGCTCGTCGAGTGGGCTCCCGCGACGGCGACGATGCGGTCCTCGTGGACGGGCACCACGTGCAGATCATCGTGATCGGCCGCCGAGGGGTGGATGAGCCCCGCGTCGAGTTCGTACCGGTGGAGCCGGACGACGATCTCCTCGCTCGTCATGCCCGTGCGGAGGCCGACCCGCACGAGCGGATGACGCAGCGCGAGCCTGGAGACGAGATCCGCCGCCGGGACGAGTCCGGCGGGGATGACACCGATGCGGACGGTCGTCGCGAGCCGGTCGCGAGCGCGATCGACCTCGTCCCGCAGCGACCGGTGCTCGTCGAGCATGCGGCGGGCCCGCGCGAGCACGGCCTCCCCCTCGGGCGTCAGCCCCTCGAAGCTCCGGCCGCGCCGGACGAGCGGCACCCCGAGCTCGAGGACGATGAGGTACTCCGGACGGATCGGGCGCCCCGCGAAGAAGTCCTCAAGGATCTCGCGCGTCCCCGCCGCGTATCGGGCCTGCGAGGGGAGCGAGGTGCCAGACGTGTGCGGCGTCATGGCGTGGTGGGGCATCGTGCGCCAGGGGTGGTCCGCGGGGGCGGGCTGCGGGAACCAGACGTCACCCGCGTACCCGGCGAGCTGGCCGCTCTCGAGCGCGCGGACGATCGCGTCGCGGTCGGCGATCGCCGCCCGGGCCGGGTTGACGATGTACGCGCCGCGTCGCATCGTCGCCAACAGCTCGTCGTCGATGAGCCCCGTCGTCTCGGCCGTGAGCGGTGCGTGCACCGTCAGGACGTCGATCTCCGTCACGAGCGAGCGGATGTCCTCGTGGAAGGTCAGCCCGTACTTCTCCTCGTACTCGGCGGGCAGACGATGGCGATCGGTGTAGTGCAGGTGCACGCCGAAGGGTGCGAGACGTTCGATGACCGCGCGACCGATGCGTCCGGCCGCGAAGACGCCCACGTCCATGCCCTCGAGATCGTAGGAGCGCGAGACCGCGTCGGCGATGTCCCAGCCGCCCTCGAGCACGATGCGGTGCTGGGGGACGAAGTCGCGGACGAGCGCGAGCACCTGCAGCACGGTGTGCTCCGCGACGCCGATGCTGTTGCTGTAGGTCACCTCGGCGACCGTGATGTCCCGCTCGATCGCTGCGTCGAGGTCGACGTGGTCGCTGCCGATCCCGGCCGTCACGGCGAGCTTGAGGTTCGGTGCCTTCGCGATGCGCTCGCATGTCAGGTACGCCGGCCAGAAGGGCTGCGAGATGACGACGTCCGCATCGGCGAGCTCGCGCTCGAACGCCGAGTCGGGGCCGTCCTTGTCGCTCGTCACGACGAGTTCGTGCCCTGCCGCCTCGAGGAACGCGCGGAGGCCGAGCTCGTCCGAGACCGAGCCGAGCAGTTCGCCCGGCTTGAAATCGATCGCCTCGGGCGTCGGCAGGCTCTGCCCGTTGGGATACTGCTCGATCACGGGAAGCGAGTCGCGGGCCGCGACGGGCGGGTAGCCCGTCTTCGGGTCCGGGTAGAGGACGAGAACGATCTTTGCCATGAGACCTCCATGTCGTCGGGCGGCGTTGTCCTGTCAGTCTCGGTCGCGCAGGCGGCGTGCTCCATCAGGTGTCTCCGGACACCCGATCGGCCGGGCCGATGAGCGCGCGCCGTTCGGCTCATCGGGCCGAACAGGGCAGAATGCCTCCATGACGTTGACGCACGGCGCCGAAGCCTTCCGACGGGCACGCGACTTCCTGCTCGAGAACGGCGCCGACTCGGCGGCCGCCCGATCCGACTTCGAGTGGCCCGACGTCGGCGACCACTTCGTGTGGGCGCGCGACTGGTTCGACGGCATCGCCGACGGCAATCACGAGGTCGCGCTCTGGATCGTCGAGGACGACGGGTCCGAGGCGAAGTACACCTTCGACGACCTGCGCCGACGCTCGAACCGGCTCGCCCACCGCCTGCGCGCCCTCGGCGTCACGCGCGGCGACGTCGTCATGCTCATGCTGCCGAACCGCGTCGAGCTGTGGGTCGCGATGCTCGCGGTCATGAAGCTCGGGGCCGTCGTCCTCCCGACCTCGGTCGTGCTCGGTGACGGCGAGCTGCAGGACCGCGTGGACCGCGCGGACGTGCGCTGCGTCATCGCCGAGCCCGTCGACGCCGCGAAGTTCGCCGACGTGACGGGCCGCTATATCGGCCTCACGGTTCCCGCGACGACGAACGCCGCGATCACCGAGTCGCCCGCGGGCTGGACCTCCGTCGTCGACGCCGAGGTGGAGCCCGACACGCCCGTCGAGGCGGACGTGCGAACGAGCGACCCGGCGCTCATCTACTTCACGTCCGGCACGACGTCGAAGCCCAAGATCGTCGAACACAGCAACGCCTCGTACCCCGTCGGGCACCTCACGACGATGTACTGGATCGGGGTACGGCCGGGCGACACGCACCTCGTCATCTCCTCCCCCGGCTGGGGCAAGCACGCGTGGAGCGCGTTCTTCGCACCGTGGCACGTCGGCGCGACCGTGTTCGTGCTGAACTACGCGAAGTTCGACGCGGACCGCCTCGTGCACGAGCTCGAACGTGCGCAGGTCGCGTCGTTCTGCGCACCGCCGACCGTGTGGCGCATGCTCATCCAGCACCACCTGACCGAGCGCCCCTCGGCGCTGCGCGAGGTGATCTCGGCAGGCGAGCCGCTCAACCCCGAGGTCATCGCGCGCATCCGCGAGTGGTGGGGCCTCGAGATCCGCGACGGCTACGGGCAGACCGAGACGACCGCACTCATCGCGAACGCGCCCGGGGACGCCGTCACGCCCGGCGCGATGGGCCGCCCGCTGCCGGGCGTGGACGTCGTGATCGTCGACCCGCTCACGGGCGAGCCGGCGGCCGAGGGCGAGATCTGCCTCGACCTGCGCACGTCGTGGCCGCTCAACCTCATGACCGGCTACGTGAAGAACCCCGCCTCGACGGCACGTGCGTTCCGCGACGGCTACTTCCACACGGGCGATGTCGCGACGGTCGACGAGGACGGGTGCCTCACGTTCGTCGGCCGCACCGACGACATCTTCAAGTCGTCCGACTTCAAGGTGTCGCCGTTCGAGGTCGAGAGCGCACTCGTCGAGCACGCGTTCGTCGCGGAGGCCGCCGTGGTGGGCGCGCCCGACGAGACGCGACTCAACATCACGAAGGCGTACGTCGCACTCGCGGCCGGCGTCGAGGCCGACGCGGCGACGGCCGAGGCCGTGCTCCGGCACGCACGCACCGCGCTCCCGCCGTACATGCGCGTGCGGCGCATCGAGTTCTTCGAGCTGCCGAAGACGGCCTCGGGCAAGATCCGCCGCGTCGAACTCCGGCAGCGCGAGGTCGACGCGGCGGGCGCGGGCGAGCGGATCGCGACGGAGTGGCGCGAGGAGGACTTCCCCGACCTCAAGCGGTGACGGGAACGTCCCGGGTCGTCGGTGCGCGCAGGGCGTCGCGGCGTCGACGGTCGCGGAGTGCCGCGACGCCGACGAGCACGATGCCCGCCGCGACCCACGCGAGCAGGACGAGGACGGGCGTCCCTGCTCCGTGCCCGTCGAAGAACGCCGTCGATCGCACGAGTGTGCCTGACGCGCCGATGGGCAGCGCCTGACCGATGGCACCCCACGGCGCCGGGAGCCACTGCCACCCCGTCGCCATGCCCGCGAGCGGGTTGCCGAGGAACATCATCGTGACGGCACCGATGCCGAGCCCCGCGAACCCGAGCACCGATTCGAGGCCGAGTACGAACAGCGAGATCGCGGCGACACCGAGCGAGAGCGAGAGCGCGGTGAGCCCGTAGTTCCCGTCGAGCGTGCCGAACCCGAACTGCAGCACCGCGGTGACGGCGAAGCCGACCGTGAGCGAGGCGGCGAGGGAACCGAGCAGCTTGAGCCACGGGCGGCCGCGCAATTGCGTCGCGAGGAGCACGGCCGAGATGATGCCGCCGAACGCGAGCGGCAGGCCGAGCGCCGCGAGCCCGGCGCCGGCCGGGTCGTCGACCCCGAGGGGTGCGACGTCGTCGACCGTCACGGTCGCGCCCGTCTGTCGAAGCGAGGCGGCCACCCCGTTGAGCAGGGTCGCGTACGGGGTGCCGGCGGCGCTCGCGACGGTCACGGTGACCGCACCGTCGGCGCCGAAGCTGATGCCGCCGACCGTCTCGCGGTCGAACACGGATTCCCGAACGGCGTCGGCGGAGTCGAGGGTGCGGAACTCGAACGCGTCGGGCTGGGCGGTGTCGAGCGTCGCGGTGAGCTGTTCGACGACGGGCGCGGGGCCGCTGACGGCGATCGGCAGGTTCGACGGGCCGGATCCGATGGCCGGCGCGATGAATGCGAAGACCATCGCGGGCACGAGGAGCGCGAGGCCGATCGGGATGCCGATCAGCAGGAGGACGATGCGGCGGCGCGAACTGTTCGCGCCGGACGGCGTGGCGGTCATGGGGACTCCCGATCCGATACAAACGGAGCGAAGTGCGCCGAAACCAAAGGGAGCATACTGCTCCGGTTACACTGGTGCAAGAACACACGACACGGACGAGGCCACGGAGGGACGGCGGACATGCGCGCGGACGCTCGAGCGAACAGGCAGGAGCTGATCGAGGCGGGGCGCCGAGCCATCGCCGAACGCGGGACCGCGTTCTCGCTCCGGACGGTCGCGCAGGACGCGGGCGTCGGGATCGCCACGCTGTACCGCCACTTCCCCACGCGCGACGACCTCGTGCTCGGCGTCGTCGACGAGGCGTGGGCGCGCATCGACGAGGTCGTCGACCGCCACGAGGCGGAATGGGCGGACGACCCCGCGAGCGCCTGGCGTTCGACGATCCAGGAGGTCGCCGCCCTCGAGATCGGTGCCCTCGCGGAACAGATCGCCCCGTTCGCGGCCTCGGAGACGGTCACTGCCGCCGCGACGCTCAGGCAACTCGGGCGTGAGACGCGGCTCGCCCCCGTGCTCGAGCGAGCGCGGGCGGCCGACCTCCTCTCCCCCGACGTGGATGCCGCGTCGCTCGTCGTCGCGATCGCATCACTCAGCCGCCCGCTCCCCGAGCACATCACGACGATCCTGCCCGACCACCGGGCGTGGCTCGTGGACACGTTCGTACGCGGACTCGCGGTGGATCGGGCGTCGAACACCGACGCCTGAACGCCGCGCCCGGCCGCCGCGCGTGCCGACGGACGCCACCCGATCCCACCGATCGTCCGCAGGTCACGCACACGGTTCGTGCTCGCCGGTCGGCGCCCGCCGACGCGCCGGAGTGGCGATCGCGACACCCCGGCGACGTTCCGCGCGGCCACTACGATGTGGGCGGGGAAGGAGCGGCCATGGCGCCTCGTGGGGCATGTTGAGCATCAGCGTGTGGCCGACCTGGATCGATCGACTGGATCTCCTCGTCGCAACGCTCGTCGGACTCCTCATCGGCACGTGGCTCGTCGTCCGCCGACGACGACGCATCGGCGTCGGCCCGGCCCCCGATCGCGCGACGTCGTACAGTCGTGTCCTCCGGCGCCAGCGCTTCGTCGTCGTGCTCCTCGTCCTCGTCTGGTTCGTGTGCCTCGCCGCGCGCCTGATCGGCACGGGCATCGTGCTCACCTCGCCCGATGTGCGGACCACGGAACTCGCCGTGCGCGGTATCGACGCCCTGCTCCTCGCCGTCCCGCTCGCACCGCTCGTCCTGCAGCTCGGGGCGCTCGCGACACAGACCACCGCACTGCCCACCACGCCCGCCGCCGATCGCGCCTCGTGGCGGGCGGCCGCGGCCTCGGGACAGATCACCCCGACGTTCTGGGCGGTCGTGCTCACGTTCGTGCTGTGGGTCGTCTCGCTCGTCGTCGTCGCGATCACCCTCGGCGGGCCGTGCCGGACGGACGGGCCCTGCGTCAGCGTGACGACACCGGTCGTCTCGCACGTCGCCGTCGTGAGCGCTGCCACGCTCGGCGGCGCACTCGTCGTCTTCCTCGCGATGCTGATCGCGCTGCGACGTGCACTCGGCGCACACGGGACCGAGACCGACGACGCGACGATCATCCGCGCCGCGACCGCCGGCGTCATCACGCGCTCGACGACCGATGCGATCCTCCTCGCGCTGGGGACGGCCACGGTCCTCGTCGGCACGGCAGCGTCGAGCGGCTTCGAGTTCTCGTGGGGCGTCCCCGGAGCCTTCGGATGGACCTGGACCGGACCCGAGGCCACTCCGGGGGAACCGATGCCGTCCGCGGCGAACGGCGACATCCCGCACATCGGCGCGCCGACGCTCGGTCTCGTGGTGTTCGGCAGCATCGTCCGCGGGGTCGGAGCGGCGTTCGTCGCCTGGGCGTGGGCGCGCATCCTGCTCCACACCGTGCGGCGCTGAGCGAGCCGAGCGGACGCCCCTCCGGCCGACACGCGCGGCCCGTCGCGTTTCACAGCGCACAGGGCCAGGATGAGAACGAGGGATTCGACACACCCCGAAGGAGTCGAGATGTCCACCGATCGTCACCACATCGTCGTCGGCGTCGTACCTGCGAGCACCAAGCGCGTGGTCGCCGCCGCGATCGTCTTCGCGCGCCGCTTCGACGCGGATCTCGTCATCGCATCGGTCGACCCGCACAGGCGCACCGTCGAGGAGCGCCCCGACGGGACCGTGCTCGGCGTCGTGAGCGACACGACGTTCGTCGACGTCGACGAGGTCGTCTTCGATCCCGATCAGCTCACGCTCTGCCACGAGGTGCTCGATTCGAGCGGCGTGACGTGGACGACGCGCGCGCTCGCGGGCGATCCCGCGATCGAGCTCGACGCGCTCGCGGAGCGGCTCGACGCGTCGATGGTCATCGTCGGCACGCGCGAGCCCGGCGTCCGCGAGACGCTGCGCGAGTTCGTCAACGGCTCCGTCGCGATGCGCCTCTCCCACCGCCAGAACCGCCCCATCGTCGTCATCCCGCTCGCACCGACGGGCCCCGACGGCGCGATGCCCTGGGCCGGCGACGACTGAGGTGCACGTGCGGCGGCGCGCATGACCCGACGACGAGAGGCCTCGGTGGGAACCGAGGCCTCTCGTCGTCGGTGCGGGCCGATCAGCGCGGGCGGATCAGCACCGGCCGATCAGCGCGGGCCCGTCAGCGCACGCCCGATCACCGCGCGGGCGCGGCGATCTCGGACGACTCCCTGACGTCGTCGCCCGCCTCCCACGAGGCCCACTGGCCGGAGTCCTCGAACGTGTGGTCGAGCGGGATGTTCGTCCGATCCCGCAGCAGGAGCGTCGCCGTGAGGCTCAGCAGCGTCACGACCATGAGGTACACGGCGACCGCGACCCACGTGCCGAACGACTGCAGCAGCCACTGGGCGATGAAGGGCGCGAACGCGCCACCGACGATCGCACCGATCGCGTACGAGATCGAGACGCCCGAGAAGCGGACCGACGCGGGGAACGTCTCGGCGTACCAGACCGAGATCGGCCCGTAACAGATGCCGAGCGGGATCGCGAGGATCGAGACCCCGAGCAGGAACATGACGGGGTTCTCGGCGCCCATGTTCACGAGCGGGAAGAGCACCCACACGGCCACGAGCTGCATGAGCCACCCGATGACGAAGGTCTTCTTGCGTCCGATCGCGTCGCACAGGTAGCCCGAGATGAGCGTCGTGATGAACCACACCGCCGCGGATCCGACGACGAGCCAGAGCACGAGCGTGCGATCCATGCCGAGCGCACCGCCGTCTTCGAGCGGCTTCGTCGCGTAGCCCTGGAGGAACCCACCGGTCGTCATGTAGCCCGCGGCGTTGTTCGCGGCGAACAGGAACGCGCAGAGGATGACGAGCTTCCAGTGGCGAGCGAAGACCTTGACGATGGGCGCCGACTCGGTCTCGGCGGCCTTCGCGATCTCCTTGAACACGGGCGACTCGTCGACGCTCGCACGCACGATGAACCCGATGACGACGAGCACGATCGAGAACAGGAACGGCACGCGCCAGCCCCACACGAGCCACTGGTCACCCGAGACGGCCGACATGATCGCGAGCATCGACGCGGCGAGGATCATGCCGAGGGGCACGCCGAGCTGCGGGTACATGCCGTACACGCCGCGGCGACCCTTCGGCGCGTGCTCGACGGCCATGAGCACGGCGCCGCCCCACTCGCCGCCGGCCGAGATGCCCTGGAGCACGCGAAGGCAGATGAGGAGGATCGGCGCGAGGACGCCCGCGGACTCGAACGTGGGCAGGACACCGATGAGCGTCGTCGCGGCGCCCATGAGCAGCAGGGTGATGACGAGCATCGGCTTGCGGCCGATCTTGTCGCCGAAGTGACCGGCGAGGAACGCGCCGAGCGGACGGAACAGGAACGAGAGGCCGATCGAGAGGTACGACACGAGGGTCGCGGAGTCTGGCCCCAGCGGCTTGAAGAAGAGTTCGTTGAACACGAGCGCCGCCGCGTTCGCGTAGATGAAGAAGTCGTACCACTCGACCGTGGTACCGATGACGGTCGCCGCGACGACCTTGCGGCGTTCGCGCGGGGTGCTGTGCACCGTGCCCGTGTGTTGCTTGGATGACATCGAACAGGACTCCCTTGTCTGATCGGATCGAACGACGGCGTTCGACTCGGTCACACTAGTGCAGTCCCGACCGCCTCTGAAAGGGCGACCCGTCGCACGATGGTGCCGATGAGCGCGGGATTCCTGCACGCGCAGCGAACGAGACCAGCGGGATATCCCGACCGATCGGTCGAGAAATTCGGGCTCATCGGCCCGTTCTTCGCGCGGCGCCAGCTGGCGACGCCCGAACGGGCCGCGACCTCACGCGAAGTTCACGAACCTCGAACGATTTCCTGTGAGCGGCGCGTCATGCAGTTTCCGTCGGCGCGTCCGGCACGACGACGACCTTCCCGACGAGCGAACCAGCTTCGAGCGCACTTACACCGCTCGCGACATCGCCGAGCCCGACGACGCGATCCACGACCGGACGCACCCGACCGTCCGCCACCGCCTCGACGACCGGCGCGAGCGCACGCGTCGTCACGGTCGAGACGAACATGCGCGCACGGAACGGCAGGAACGGCGAGCGGAGCGCCGCGCCGACCTGACGCGAGGTCCCGCCGAGCGGCCCGCGGCCACCCTCACCGCCGACGAGCACGAGCGCGCCGGCGCGGGCCACGAGCCGACCGAGTTGCGCGAGCGGACGCCGCCCGCCGATGTCGATCACGACGTCGTGCACACCCCAGTCCCGCGGATCGACCCGCTCACGATCCACGACGGCGCTCGCGCCGAGGTCGCGCACGGCGGCGTGCTTGTCCCGCCTGCTCACAGCGGTGACCACCGCTCCGCACGATGCCGCGAACTGCACGGCGTAGGCGCCGACGCCACCGGCGGCCCCGATCACGAGCACGCGCTGCCCGTCCGTCACGCGCGCGATGTCGACGACCGCCTGATGCGCGGTGACGGCCGAGACGGGGAGCGCCGCGGCCGCCACGGCGTCGAGGTCGCTCGGGCGTCGGCACAGCGCGGTCGTCTTCGCGATCGCGTACTCGGCGAACGTGGCCAGCCCGGCGCCGAGAACGACGTCACCGATCCGGAGCCCGGAGCGGTCACCCGGACCGATCGCGACCACGACGCCCGCGAGCTCGGAACCGACGCCGGGATCGCGCGGCCGCCGCAACCCGAGCGCGAGCCGGACCGCGGGCGGGTCGCCCGCCATGAGGTGCCACGCGCCGCGATCGAGCCCCGCGGCGTCGACCCGCACGAGCACCTCTCCGCGGCCCGGTCGGGGCACGGGAACCTCGTCCACGACGAGCACGTCCGCTGTGCCGTACTCGTGACGAACGACGGCTCGCATCGTTACGGGAACCACGGACCCCGGTGCCCGCTCCACGCCCGCCTCGTCGCCCACCCTGCCCACGTACTCGCTCATCGCACGCTCCGTTCCGCTTGCCTTACCGCGTAAGTCGCTGCTCGCTTACACCGTAAGGTATTTTGGACGTCCGCACATCCCCCACCAAGGAGGGCAACGCATGGCCCCACGGAACGGCGCGAGCGCGCTCACCCGCCCACGCATCGTCGACGCAGCGGTCGCGCTCGCCGACGAGGAGGGACTCCGGGCGGTCTCGATGCGGCGCCTCGCGGCGCAGCTCGGTGTCGAGGCGATGTCGATCTACCACCACGTGCCGAACAAGGCGGCGATCCTCGATGCGATGACCGATCGCGTGTTCGAAGGGTTCCACCTGCCGTCCACGGACGGGGACTGGCGGGTGGAGCTGCACGCACGAGCGGATTCGATCCGTACCACCCTGCTCCGGCACCGGTGGGGCCTCGAACTCGTCGACAGCCGCCGCTCACCCGGCCGTGCGACGCTCGCCCACCACGACGCCGTCATCGGCTGCCTCCGGAACGCGGGCTGCTCGCTGGCTCTCACGGCCCACGCGTTCGCGCTGCTCGACGCCCACCACTTCGGCTTCGTCGCGCAGGAGTTGCGCCTGCCGTTCGAGGACGGCGAAGCCCTCGACCCGCTCGCCGCCGACATCGACGCGAACGTGCCGCTCGCCGAGTTCCCGCACTTCGCCGAGTTCGTGACGGGCGTCGCGCTCCGGCCGGGTTACGCGTTCGGCGACGAGTACGGCTGGGGCGTCGAGCTGCTGCTCGACGAACTCGAACGCCGCCGCGCGGCCGAGGCCCCGTCCACCGTCGCCGAGCGCGACGGGACAGCGCCCTAGGCCGTGTTGCTAAACACCTTCGGGTGCTTCGTGGGCGAGTCTTGTACGCGTGTCGCGTGATGTGATCTCGGATGAAGCATAGGCTGTGATCGGTCCGCTGTTCCCGACGGCGAAGTCGACGGGACGGCCGCCGGTGGATCGGCGCACTGTGGTCGAAGCGACGGCGTGGCGGTTCCGCACCGGTGCTCCGTGGCGGGACGTTCCGGAGCGGTTCGGGAACTGGAACACGATCTACAAGAACTTCAACCGGTGGCCCGAGCAGGGCGTGTGGGCGCGGGTGCTGGAGAAGGTCCAGTCGCTCGCGCAGCAGTCCGGGGACCTGGACTGGGTCGCGTCGATCGACTCCACGATCGTGCGTGTGCACCAGCACGGCGCGACACTTCCCCGCACCACAGGGGGCTCTATCGAACTACAAGAAGTTCGGCGCTGAGCCGCCCGATCACGCGATCGGCCGCTCCCGCGGCGGGCTGACAACGAAGAACCACCTCGTCTGCAACGGAAAGGGACGTGCTCTCGCGTTCATTCTCACGCCGGGCAGGCGGCGGACACCAGCATGCTGACCGCGACGCTGAGCGAGATCCGCGTCCCGGGCACGAGAGGGAGGCCACGGACCCGGCCGGATCGGGTGCTTGCGGACAAGGGCTACCCGTCCAGAGCGAACCGGGCCTGGCTGCGCGAGCGCGGGATCGCCACGACGATCCCTGAACCTCACGATCAGATCGCTCACCGACGCAAGCGCCGCGGTCGGCCGATCGACTTCGGTGACCAGCAGCGGGTCCACCACAGAGGCCGCAACGTCGTCGAGCGGTGCTTCAACAAGCTCAAGCAGTGGGCCGGGATCGCGATGCGCTCAGACAAGACCGCCCGCCACTACCACGCCGGCCTCTGCCTCGCCGCGACCCTCCACTGGCTCACCCACACCTTTAGCAACGCGCCCTAGCGGCGACGCCCGGGCCAGCCCGTCACCAAAAGCGATCCACTCCGCTCGGCCGCGTCGGTCGCTGTGCGTCAGATCGTCACCAACTTCGCCGACTGACGTCTTGAGGCCAGGTCGGACATTTGTGCGCTCCTCCTACTTCCTGGCGCCGGATGTGGAATTGTTCTCACTGTGAACAGATTCGCCGCCACCCTACCTCCTTGGGTCAATGTCTTCGACGCGATCGTTGGGATCTTCCAGCCTTTCCTACCAGTGATGGGCACGGTGATCGGAGCGCTCATCGGGGGGCTAATCTCCATGTTGGTCACTAGGAGAACACTGACCGAGCAGACTGCCCGTGAGGAACGTGCAGCTGAGCGTGAGGCGGTCGCCGCCCGGCGGCGTGACGCCGAGGCCAAGGCAGCGCGCTTCGACCCCCTAACGAAGCGACTCATAGACCATGAGCACGCTTGGCCAATCGTGCTCCCATACTTGACTGGCCGCACGGACGGCGACATGCAGATAGACAGCTTTTCCCCCTCCACCCGACTCGCCAACATTTCCCGTCTGCTCGTGCGGGACATAAAAGAAACGGAGTTGATCGCGTCAGAGTTTGGTGACGTTGAGATTAGTGTGGCATGTCTGGCCGTCCGCAGAGCGGTGGTAGATCTACTCTCGCAAGTTGCACCAACCCCCGCAGAGTGGGACAAAGCGGTTCGCGAGAACCAGGCGAAGGTATCCGATCAATTCTCGACCGCCAGCTCTGCCGTCAGCAGAAAAATCGAGAACTTGCAGCTTCAGATTGTGATCGCCAAGCGCCGCTCGACCGAAGTCAACTTTTCGGTCGAGGATATAGCCGAGCCTAATGCCAATTAGCCGACTTTGCCGTCTATCGGACATGGCCAGGGTGTATCGGGCGTTTGGAGATGATGGGGAGCGATGTGCCCCGGGGACAATTCTCAAAACTCAAGCGCTCTTCGTGCGTGTCTCGGCGAGCTTCGCCACGACTTCCGCCCGTAACCCGCCTCGGAGGTCGAGGACCCCGTGCCCGTCAGCTGTGACGCCCTCGCCTAGCGGTGCGTGAAGTTCGCCCGACGCTTCTCGCTGAAGGCGGCCATGCCCTCGGCGCGGTCGTCGAGCGCGAAGCAGCCCGCGAACAGGCGGCGCTCGGTGCGCAGGCCCTCGTCGAGGGTCGTCTCGAAGGCGGTGTTCACGGCGTCCTTCGCCGCGATCGCGACGGGGAGCGACATCGAGGCGATCCGTTCGGCCGCGCCGACCGCCTCGTCGAGGAGCGCGTCGGCGGGCACGACGCGCGCGACGAGACCGATCCGATCGGCCTCCTCGGCATCGATCGAACGACCCGTGAGCACGAGGTCCATCGCCTTCGACTTCCCGATCGCGCGCGTGAGTCGCTGGGAACCGCCCATGCCGGGGATGACGCCTAGCGTGATCTCGGGCTGCCCGAACGTCGCCGTGTCGGCCGCGATGATGAAGTCGCACATCATCGCGAGCTCGCACCCGCCACCGAGCGCGTAGCCCGCGACGGCGGCGACGATCGGCGTGCGCACCGCCGTGAACTCGTCCCAGCGGCCGAAGATGCCCTGCGTCGTGAGGTCGACGAACGACTTGCCCGCCATCTCGCGGATGTCGGCGCCCGCGGCGAAGGCGCGCTCCGAGCCCGTGAGCACGATCGCCCCGATGCCCGCGTCGACATCGAACGCGCGTGCCGCGTCGACGACGTCGTTCATGAGGGCCTCGTCGAGCGCGTTGAGCGCCTTCGGCCGGTGCAGCGTGATGATGCCGACGCGGCCCCGCGTCTCGGTCAGGACGTGCTCGTACTGCGTCATTCGCGGGCTCCCTCGTCGCCGTCGTCGTGCTCCCCGGTGATGATGCCAGACGTGCCGGGACCGATGTCGAACCGCAGCTCGTCGTCACCCACTTCGAACACCCCGTCGAGCCACGCCGGGTCGAGTTCGGCCACGGTCGCGGGGTGCCAGCGCGGCGTCTTGTCCTTGTCGACGACCTGCGCCCGGACGCCCTCGGCGAAGTCGGGCGCCGCGTGCAGTCGGCGACAGACGCGGTACTCCTGCGCGAGGGCGTCCTCGAGACGCTCGAAGCCGCGTGCGATCCGGATCGCGCGCAGCGTGACCGCGAGCGCCGACGGCGACCGGCCGCGCAGCGCGGTCGCCGCATCGCGCGCCGCGTCCGAGTCGAGTTCGTCGAGGCGTTCGAGGATCACGGCGATGTCGTCCGCGTCGTACACCGCGTCGATCCACGGCCGCTCGTCGAGGAGCGGGGCATCGGGTGCGGCTTCCGCGAGCGCCCCGAGCACCGACGCGACGTCCTCCGTCTCCAGGCGTTCGAGGAGTTCGGGAAGCCGCTGGGACGGCACGAGGACGTCGGCGAAGCCGAGCGCGATCGCCTCGCCCGGGCCGAGCAGCGTGCCGGTGAGTCCCGCGTGGACGCCCAGCTCGCCCGGTGCACGACCGAGCAGCCAGGTGCCGCCCACGTCGGTCACGAAGCCGATCTGCGTCTCGGGCATGCCGACGCGCGAGCGCTCGGTGACGAGGCGGTGCGCGGCGTGTGCCGACAGGCCGACGCCGCCGCCGAGCACGATGCCGTCCATGAGCGACACGTAGGGCTTCGGGTAGCGCGCGATGTAGGCGTCGAGTCGGTACTCGTCGGCGAGGAACGAGGCGGTCTCGCTCCCGTCGCCGCTCGTCGCGTCCTCGTAGAGCACGACGACATCGCCGCCCGCGCAGAGGCCGCGCTCGCCGGCCCCCGTGAGCGCGACGCGCTCGATCGCGTCGTCGTCGGCCCACGCCACGAGCTGCGCGTGGATACGGTTCACCATCTCGTGCGAGAGCGCATTGATGACGCGCGGGCGGTCGAGCACGATCACCCCGAGCCGCCCCTGAACCTCGAACCGAACTTCACTGTCCACGTGCGCGTCCCCCACACGGAGATCGTACGTGCCCAACGAACGAATACCGGGCGGTTTTCGGGGTTCCGGGTGCCCCGGAACCCCGAAAACCGCCCGGTATTCACCGGTGGGGTGACCGCGCCGGGTGGCGCGGTCGGCGCGGGCGGCGCGGTCAGGCGCTCACGAAGTAGAGGCGCTTGTTCGCGAACTCGCCGATACCGAGCGGGCCCATCTCACGGCCGAAGCCCGAGCGCTTGACGCCACCGAACGGCAGTTCCGCGGCCTCGGCCGCGATCGTGTTCACGTGGGCCATGCCGACCTCGAGCCGTGAGGCGACGCGCGCCGCGCGCGCCTCGTCGGTCGAGAACACCGAGCCGCCGAGACCGAGCGCGCAGTCGTTCGCGAGTTCGAGCGCCTCCTCGTCGCTGTGCACGCGGTACACCGTCGCGACCGGCCCGAAGATCTCCTCGCCGTACGACTCGGAGTCGCGCGGCACGCCCGTCAAGACGGCCGGCGAGTAGTACGCCCCGGGGCCCTCCGACAGCACGCCGCCCGCGACGAGCGTCGCCCCGGCCTCGACGGCCTTCCGCACCTGCGCGTCGACCGTCTCGGCCGCCTGGCGCGTCGAGAGCGGCACGTACTGGCCCTCCTGCAGCTCGAGCTGGTCGCCCGGCTCGAGTCCCGTCGCGAGTCGCGTGAGCTCGGCGACGAACTCGTCGTAGAGCTCGTCCATGACGATGAGCCGCTTGTTCGAGTTGCACACCTGCCCGACGTTGTAGACGCGGAAGTCCCACGCCTGCTTCGCGACGGCGGCGACGTCGGCCGCATCGAGCACGACCATCGGGTCGATACCGCCGAGCTCGAGCACGCACTTCTTCAGGTGCGTGCCCGCCTGCGCGCCGATGATCGCGCCGGCACGCTCCGAGCCCGTGAGCGAGACGCCCTGCACACGCGGGTCGGCGATGATCGTCGCGATCTGCTCGTGCGAGGCGAACACGTTCTGGTAGCCGCCGACGGGGACGCCCGCCTCCTCCATGATCGACTGGATCGTGAGCGCGGAGCGCGCGCAGATCTCGGCGTGCTTGAGGATGATCGTGTTGCCGAGCAGCAGGTTCGGCGCCGCGAACCGGGCCACCTGGTAGTAGGGGAAGTTCCACGGCATGACGCCGAGGAGCGCCCCGACGGGAAGCTGCTGCACGAACGCCTTACCGGGAACGGTCGAGGGGATCTCGACGTCCGTGATGAGGCCGGGCCCGTAGACCGCGTAGTAGTCGATGATCGATGCGGCGAACTCGACCTCCTCGACGGACTCGGTGATCGACTTGCCCATCTCGAGCGCGATGAGTCGCGCGAGTTCGTCCTTGCGTTCCTCGAACAGCTCGGCGACCCGCTTCACGACGGCGGCGCGCTCCCGCACGCTCCGCTCACGCCACTCGCGATAGACCGAATCGGCCGACGCGAGCACCTCCTCGATCTGCGCATCGGTCGCGTTCTCGAACGACTCCAGGATCTCCCCGGTGGCGGGGTTCTGCACCCGGTACTTCGACATCCACAGCCTCCTCAGGCGTCGGACCCCGCTCCGGGGCCCCGTTCAGGAGCGTATCGTCGCAGGCCGGGCGCCGGTCGAGCGGCGCGGGCCGAGGCGTCGAGCTGCCCGCTGCGCAGTCACGGGGCCTCCCCCGCCTCCGTCGCCTCCCGGACGGTCCGCACCTCGCCGGCACCGGTACGCGGACCGACGATCAGGACGATCAGGGCGGCGATCACACTGCCCACCGCCACGATGACCGTGGCCACCGCGGTGAGTGCCGAGGGATGCGCGACCGACTCGCCGACCACGGCCTGCACGGTCAGGACGGCGAGGAGCGCGGCGAAGGCGACCGTCCCGACGACGACGAGCGCCCATCGCACGCCCGGGTGACGCAGCGCGGGCACGCGTCGCGCGAGCAGTTCGAGCACCAACACGCCCAAAGGGAAGATCTGCAGTGCGTGCATGCCGATGAAGTGCGGCACGCGGAGATCACCTCCCTCTGTGCTCCAACCGAAGAACGGGATTCCCGGCCCGCCGTCGGGCACGCCGACGGCGTGGGCCCCCGCGATGCCCTGGAAGTCACGCAACTGCTCCTCGGTCGGCGTGAGCATGAGGAAGGCGAGCGCCATGCCGATCAGGCCGAGGATCACGCCGGCCCGCACGGCGAGGGTTCGCGCGCGATCGGGGCCCGGATTGAACACGATCGCGATGGCGACGAGGAGGCAGGCGAGCCACACGACGACGATGGAGACGCCCATCGTCGTGAAGACGGTCGAGGACAGCGGGGTCTGGAAGTTGAAGTGGCTCGTGGTGTCGGTCGCGGCCGAGTAGACGATGATGACGATCTCGATGCCGAGCGCGATCACGGTGAGCGTGCCGAGCACGTTCCCGAGCCGACGCCACCGGGTCAACTGCTGCAGCAGCCACGCGAACGTCACCACGTAGATGCCGATCGAGATCGCGAACTTCAGCGGTTTGAACCACCGGTTCTGGCCGAGGATCTGCTGCGGGTCGACGATCGCGGCCACGACGAGCACGAGTGCGAGCACGCCGCACACGGCACCGAACCACAACAGGGGCCTGTGCCACGCTCCCGTCGAGCGTGGATCCAACGTCGACGTCACGAGTGTCCTGGGTGATTCGGTCGTGGTCACGGCGTGCTCCCTGGGGTCGTCGGGCCGGCTCCGAGCCCGCGCGCGAGCTCGGACTCCTGGGTCGTCGGGGCGGTTTCGAGCCTGCGCGCGGACTCGGACTCCTGGGCCATTCGTCGGAGCCCCGCGAACAGGGCGTCACCGAGCGGAATCCCGACGGCGACCGTTCGGATCTGGTCGTCGCGGTTCGTGGTGGAGAGGACGAAGTCGACGTCGGCTCTCGCGGCGGTCTCCGCCGCCTCGGCGAAGCTTCCGAGCAGCGGCTGCACGTTCTCGAGGCCCGATGCGTGCATGCCGTCGAGGGCGGCCGCCGCGAGCGCGAGGCCGGGGTTCGGCGTCGGCGTGCAGAACGACGTCCAGCCGCGCTCGGTCGCGAGGGCCTCGACTCGGCCGAGGGACTCGGGTGTCGGCCGCGAGGGAGCCGCGGGCAGAGATTGCTGCGCGATCCCGAGGACCTCGAGCAGTTCCAGCTCGGGCTCGTCGATCGCGGCGATGACCTGCTTCGCGCTCGCGATGCTCAATCGGCCCACCTCGAGGAGCGCTCGAACGAGGCGGAGCCGGTCGGCGTGTGCGTCGGTGTAGGCGGTCTGGTTGTGCCCGACCCGCTCGCCCGGCCAGAGCAATCCCTCGCGGACGTAGTACTTGATCGACGCGACCGGGACATCCGTGACGTCGGCGAGTTCGGAGATACGCATCCTGACAGTATGACTCTCGATACTGTTACTATCAATGCCGACATCGGTCACCGATCCCACGGAGGAGAGATCATGACGCGCGCATCGACCCCGAGTCGCCCACCGGTCCTCGCGATCGTCTACGCCGTCCTGGCGATCGTGGGTGCGATCGGCACCTGGGCCTACAACATCGCGTTCATCTCGTCGATGCCGGACATCGGCTATCTCGATGGGTGGTTCGCGAACCCCGCGAGCTCATCGGCAGCCGTCGACATCATCGTCGTGGCGATCGTCGTCAGCATCTTCATGCTCGTCGAGGGACACCGGCTCGGGTGGAGTCGGTGGGCCTGGATCCTCGTCGTCCTCTCGTTCGCGATCGCCGTCGCGTTCACGTTCCCGCTCTTCCTGGCCCTCCGCGAGCTGGCGCTGCGGCGGCGCGCGCAGGCGACGAGCACGCGGTAGCGCACACGCTCAACGGCCGCACGGCCGCACGGCCGCACGGCCGCACGGCCCGCAGACACACGGGCCCACAGGCGCGGCCGCACGCCCCGCAGCCGCACAGAAGCGCAGGAGCGCAGGCGCCCAGGAGCAGCCGCCGCTCGCCGACGTACACCGCGTGGACCACGTGGGCCGCACACTCGGGGCGGCCGACAGAGGACGCCTGGGACGCCTGGGACGCCCGTGATCTCGCTCGTCGCCGAACGGCCGGGGTCGCGATCGCCGAGCATCCGCCCGACCCGCGACCCCGCCGTCGGCGGCCGACCGCCTAGACCCGCGAGAGCACGTCGTCGATGATGCCGACGCCCTCCGCGACCTCGGCTGCCGTCACGACGGCCGGCGGGACGACGTGGATGCGGTTGTCGGCGACGAACGGCAGGAGGCCCGCAGCGACGAGGCCCGACTTGATGCGTGCCACGTCGGCCGCGGGCAGCGGCGCGCGCGTCGTTCGGTCGGCCACGAGTTCGAGCGCCCAGAAGACGCCGACGCCGCGCACCTCGCCGATGACGTCGTGACGCTCCGCGAGCGCGCGCAGTGCCGGCCCGATGTGCTCGTCGCCGATCATGCGGGCGTGCTCGACGATGCCCTCGTCCTCGAACGCGCGGATCGACGCGACGATGCTCGCCGCGGCGAGCGGGTGGCCCGAGTAGGTGAGGCCGCCGGGGAAGACGCGGTCGTCGAAGTGGTGCGCGATCGGGTCGGAGATGATGACGCCACCGACGGGCACGTAGCCCGAGTTGACGCCCTTCGCGAAGGTGATGAGGTCGGGGGTCACGTCGTGGTCCTCGAACGCGAACCAGCGACCGGCGCGTGCGAAGCCGGCCATGACCTCGTCGAGGATGAGCACGATGCCGTACTCGTCGGCGATCTCGCGCACGCCGCGCAGGTAACCGGGCGGCGGGACGAGCACGCCCGCGGTGCCGGGGATCGACTCTAGCAGGATCGCGGCGACCGACTCGGGCCCCTCCGCCTGCACGACGCGGCGGAGGTGGTGGAGCGCGCGCTCGGTCTCCTGCTCGGGGCTGTCGGCCCAGAACTCGGAGCGGTAGAGGTACGGCCCGAACGTGTGGACGTGGCCGCGCGCGTACTCGTTGGGGATGCGGCGCCAGTCGCCGGTCGCGACGATCGCCGCGCCCGTGTTGCCGTGGTACGAGCGGTAGCGCGAGATGATCTTGTCGCGCCCGGTGTACAGGCGCGCCATGCGGATCGCGTTCTCGTTCGCGTCGGCGCCGCCGTTCGTGAAGAACACCTTCTCGAAGCCTTCGGGCGCGTGCGAGGCGATGAGCCGGGCGGCCTCGGCGCGGGTCTCGTTCGCGGCGGCGGGGCCGATCGTCACGAGCCGTTCGGCCTGCTCGCGAACGGCTTCGACGACGCGCGGGTGCTGGTAACCGATCGTGACGTTGACGAGCTGGCTCGAGAAGTCGAGGTAGCGGTTGCCGTCGTGGTCCCACACACGGCTGCCCTCGCCGCCGCGGATCGCGATCGGGGCGAGGGATCCCTGCGCCGACCAGGAGTGGAAGACGTGCGCGAGGTCGGCGGCCACGACCTCGTCGCTCGTGGGGCCGTCGGTGAGGCCTGGTTCGAAGCTCATGGTTCCTCCTGGGATCGTGCGGACGACCATCTTCCCCCGGATCATCCGGCAGTGACCTACGCTTCTGTCCATACTGACGCACATCGACTGTACGGATTGTCACGCCGCCGCGTGGCGGTCACGCGGCATCCGCCGATGTGCGCCTCCCCGTTCCGCCCCGGAATCGAGGCCCACATGCCCACGACGCTGCGTTCCCTGCTGGCGCACGACGAGTTCGCGCTGCGCACGGTCACGGGGTTCGATGATCAGGACGTCATGGATCGGGCGATCTCATGGGTGCACAGTTCGGATCTCGCCGACCCAACACCGTGGCTCGAACCGGATCAGCTCCTCCTCACGGACGGCATGCAGTTCCTCGGTGACGCCCCGGTCGCCGCCGACGACTACGTCGAGCGGCTCCGGTCGCGCGGCGTGCTCGCGCTCGGTTTCGCGACCGCCGTCGCCCACGACGCCGTCCCGGAGGGTCTCGTCCGTGCGTGCCGCGCATCGGGGTTCCCGCTCGTCGAGGTCGCGGAGCGGACGCCGTTCATCGCGATCATCCGCCACGTCGCCGACGTGATCGCGGCCGATCGGCACGAGCAGCTCGAGTGGTCGCGGCAGGCCCAGCGGGTCGTCGCGCGGGCCGCGATGCGGCCCGACGGACTGCGCGCCGTCCTGCGCGCGCTCGAACAGCAATTGCGCACGTGGGCGGTGCTGTTCGACGCCGCCGGCCGGCGCATGCTCGCCGAGGGCGGCGCCGACGTCCCGCCCGCACTCGCGGCGGACATCGACGAGGCGGTACGACTCGCGCTGCAGCGTGGCGCGACCTCGGGCGGCCGGGTGCAGCGGGGCGACGCTGGTGCCACCTTCCAGACGCTCGGCCAGCGCGGTCGGCTCCGCGGTGTGCTCGTGGTCGGCTCACCGGCACCGCCCGACGCCGCCGAGCACGACCTGATCTCGAGCGTCATCGGCCTCGCGAGCATCGCGCTCGAGCAGAGCAGCACGCTCGAGACCGCGCGCTTGCGGGTTCGTGCGGGCGTCTTCGAACTCCTGCTCGCGGGAGTGTTCGATGTGGCGCGCGAGACGGCCGACCGGTTGTGGGACGGGCTGCCCGCCGTCCCGTTCCGTGCGGTCGTCGTGCGAGGCGAGCCCGGCCCCGAACGGGCGGCGCTGAGCGAGCTGGAGGTGCGGGCCGACGGCGCCGGGGGTGAGGTGTTCCACGCGCAGCACGAGGGGGACGTCGTCGTGCTGACCGCAGGAGGGGCGTTCGACGGGATCGTCGCGCTCGCCGAGCGGCACGGACTGCACGCCGGGGTCTCGACCGAGGCCGATTGGGGCGAGCTCGATCGTGCACTCACCGAGGCGCGAAGGGCGCTCGAGCGGGCCACGCCGGAGCGGCCCGTCGTCGCGTTCGCCGACCTCGCGGACGAAGGCATCATCGGGTTCCTGGAGGCCGCGGGGGCGACGCCGCTCGCCCGGCGGATGCTCGCACCCCTGCTCGAGCCGGGGCGGCCGGAGCGCGCGGTGCTGTTGCGCTCACTCGAGGTCTGGCTCCGCCACAACGGCGCGTGGGACCCCGCGGCGCGCGAACTCGAGGTGCACCGGCACACACTCCGAAACCGGCTCCGGACGGTCGAGGAGCTGCTGCAGGTCGACCTCGCCCGATTCGCGGATCGCGCGGAACTGTGGACCGCTCTGCGACTGCTCGAGGGTCGGCGAGGACCAGACGCGATCGGGAGCGCGACCGTCCGCGCGTGACCCGGCACCGCTGTGATCCCGCGCGCCGCCCGACCGGTGGGGGCGGCCCGGTCGGGCGGCGGACGAGGCGAGGTCGAGCACGATGCTCGACCCGGCACGGGGATGCCGCCTGACGGCCGTCACGAACCGTCCGACGGGTGGCACGCGACGCACGCCGGGTGGCGCGGCGGGTGCCGGGTTCTTGGCCGGCCCGATCTGCCCGGCCGAGGGGGACGCGCGCGGCCCCCCGGCCCACGCGCGCCCCGGTCTCAGGCGTTCTCGGGGAAGCCGAGGTTGATGCCGCCGTGGCTCGGGTCGAGCCAGCGGCTCGTGATGGCCTTCTGCTGCGTGTAGAACCGCACGCCCTCGGCGCCGTGCGCCTTCGTGTCGCCGAAGAGCGACTCGCGCCAGCCGCCGAAACTGAACGTCGCGACGGGGACGGGAATGGGCACGTTGATGCCGATCATGCCGACCTTCACCTCGCGCTGGAACCGGCGCACCGCGCCGCCGTCGTTCGTGAAGATCGCGGTGCCGTTGCCGTAAGCGCCCGAGTTGATGAGTGCGACGCCCTCGTCGAAGCTGGGGACGCGGACGATCGCGAGGACGGGCCCGAAGATCTCGTCCGTGTAAACGCGGCTCGACGTCGGCACACGGTCGATGAGCGTCGGGCCGAGCCAGAAACCGCCCGCCTCGCCGTCGACCTCGATGCCGCGGCCGTCGACGACGACCTCGGCGCCGTCCTGCTCGGCGATGTCGATGTAGCTCGCGACGCGGTCGCGGTGCTCGCGCGTGACGAGCGGGCCCATGTCGCACTCGCGGCGGCCGTCGCCCGTGCGGAGTCCCTTCGCGCGCTCGGCGATCTTCGCGACGAGCTCGTCGGCGACGGGTTCGACCGCGACGACGACCGAGATCGCCATGCAGCGCTCACCCGCCGAGCCGAAGCCCGCGTTGATCGCCGAGTCGGCGACGAGGTCGAGGTCGGCGTCGGGCAGGACGAGCATGTGGTTCTTGGCACCGCCGAGCGCCTGCACGCGCTTGCCGTGCGCCGTGCCCGTCTCGTACACGTACTTCGCGATGGGGGTCGAGCCGACGAAGCTGATCGCGGCGACGTCGGGGTGGGTCAGCAGGCCGTCGACGGCCTCCTTGTCGCCGTTGAGCACGTTGAACACGCCGTCCGGGAGCCCCGCCTCCTTCCAGAGGCGCGCGAGCCAGAGCGCCGCGCTCGGGTCCTTCTCGGAGGGCTTCAGGACGACCGTGTTGCCCGCCGCGATCGCGATGGGGAAGAACCAGGCGGGCACCATGGCGGGGAAGTTGAACGGCGAGACGATGCCGACGACGCCGAGCGGCTCACGGATCGAGTAGACGTCGACGCCCGTCGACACCTGGTCGCTGAACTCGCCCTTGAGGTGGTGGGCGAGACCGGTCGCGAACTCGACGACCTCCTGGCCGCGCGAGATCTCGCCGAGGGCGTCCGAGACGACCTTGCCGTGCTCGCTCGTGATGATCTCGGCGAGCTCACCCTTCCGCGCGTCGAGGAGTTCGCGGAACTTGAACAGCACGGCCTGCCGGCGCGCGAGCGAGAGCTGGCTCCACGCGGGGAACGCGGCCGCCGCCGAGGCGATCGCCTCGTCGATCTCGGCGCGGTCCGCGAGACCGACGTTCTTCGTGACGACACCGAGCGCCGGGTCGTGGACGGGCGCCGTACGGCCGCTCGTCGAGGCGCGCTCGGCGCCACCGATCCAGTGCGGGACGACGGGCAGCTCGCTCGTCGTGGTCTCGGTGGTATCGGTCATCGCGTTCCCCTTTGTCGTTCGCCGGGACTGTTCGCCGGGAGTTCGTCCGGATCGTTCGGCCCGTGCCGGTGCGGTGTCAGGCCGGTGTGGTGTCAGGCTAGACACGAGGCGACGCGACGATCGCGCGGATTCGTCCAATCGTGCGCCCGGCGAGTGTGCAGATCCGCCATCCGGTCGCGGTAGGGCGGTCGCGACCCGTCGCCCGCGGACGGCATGTGTCGGCTCTCGGCTACCCTCGTACGCGCTGCCGTCGCGGACCTCCGTCGCGGGAGCCGCCATTCCTCCCCACCCCGATCCCTGGAGCACGCGTGCCGGATCCTGCCTCGCCGCCCGACGGCGCCCTCCGCGACGCGGACGTGGCGGCGGTGTGGGAGAGCGACCCGACGTGGGCGCTGTTGCGCAGCCACAACGGCCGGTGGATCATCCCGCTCTTCTCGCGGTGCCTCGAGCGTGCCGTCGCACCCGTCTCGGCCGATTGGTTCCACCAGCGCGTGGCCGAGGTGCTCGCACAACTCGCGACCGACCGGGCCGTCGAGGTGCGCCGCGAGGGGGACGACGGCGAAGACCTCGCGACGCGCGGTGGCGCGGCGGATGTCGCCGACGACCCGACGGACGACCGTGCGGCGGACGACGACGCGACGGACCTCGGAGCTGCGGACGACGAGCGGGCTGCGCACGACGACGAGGCTGCGGACGACGACGCGGACGACGAAGCAGAGGCCCCAGGCCTGCGTGACGAGGCCGCCGACGGCGATCGTCGCGCGGGCGACGATCCCCGCCCCGATCCCGCCGCCTACTGCCGCGCGTGGGTCGAGCGGCGCTGGCTCGTGCGCACCCGCGCGGGCGGCCCCGAGGGACGCGCGCACTACCGCCTCTCCCAGCACGCGCTGCGCGCGCTGCGCATCGTGCGCGAGCTGGGCGCCCACGAGAGCGCCGTCTCGGAGGCGCGACTCGGGAGCATCACGCACGCCGTCCGCCGCCTCGCGGATCTCGCGAACCCGAGCGCGGAGGCGCAGCTCGCACGAATCGACGAGGAGATCGAGGCGCTCCGGGCGCGTCGCGCCGCGATCGAGACGCAGGGGCCCGAGCGCGTCGCGCCCGAGGCGGCCGCGCGCCAGCTCGACGAGGTCGTCCGGCTCACGTCGTCACTGCCCGAGAGCTTCCGCCAGCTCAGCGGCATGGTCGAGCAGCGGCACCGCGAGGTCGCCCGCAAGGCGTCGTTCGAGCGCATCGGGAAGGGCGCGCTCGTCGACCGCTACCTGCAGGAGAACGATCTGCTCGAGCAGACCCCCGAGGGACGCGCGTACCGCGGCTTCGCGGCGATGCTCTCGTCCCGCGGGATCGACGCGATGCGGGAGGACATCGGGCAGATCCTCGAGGGACCGTTCGCCGCCGAGCTCACGGAGTCGCAGCGCACGCGCCTCGAATCACTCATCTCCTCGCTGCTCGCCGAGGAGCAGGAGGTGCAGGAGAGCTACAGCCGCTGGACGTCGTCGCTGCGACGCTTCCTCACCCGCTCGGGTGCCGAGAAGCACCACCGCCTGCTCACGCTCACCGAGCGCGCGCTCGAGGCGGGCGACGCGTGGGTCGCGCATCGCCCCGGCCGCGTGACCGTGCCCGTCGACGTACTCGGGCTCGGCGGCGCCGATGTGCGCGACGTCTCGCAGATGCAGCCGTGGCGCGACCGGGGGCGCCCGAGCGTCGACGTCGTCGCGGCGACCGACGCGACGACGCTGCCCAACGAGGACCGGCTCGCGCTGCGCCTCGCGGCCGGCACGAGCGCGGCCGCGGCGGAGGCGACCGTCGAACACCTGCTCGCGACGCGCGAGACCGTGACGGGCGCCGATGTGTACGCCGCGACCGACCCCGAGTTCCGCCGCCTCGGCCTCGTGCTCAGCGTGCTCGATCTCGCGATCGAACGCGACGCCGTCCACGAGGAGGGACGGGACCGCGTCCGCGTCGACGGAACGGCCGGGACGGGTCGCGAGGTGACGCTGCCCCTCGTCGTGTTCGCGCGCGAGGAGCCGGACGCACCGGCGGAGCCGGACGGGCAGCCGTCCCCCGGTGACGGCGCCACCGCGACGACCGGGCGCGCCACGAGTGACACGCCCACGACCGACGACGACGCGCGCCACGGGCCGCGCACGCAGGAGGACCCCGCATGACCGGCGACACGACGGGCGCACGCGATGTGAACACGGCCCACGCGCCGGACGAGAACGAGGTCGTGGCCGACGGCGCGAGCGGTGCCGCCGGCGCGCAGGGCGAATCCGGGCGGTCCGGCGACTCCCGCCCGTTCGGCGAGACCGAGTCATTCGGTGACGCCGACGCGTTCGGCGACCGTGTGACCGACGAGCTCCCCCGCCCGGCGCGCAAGGCACTCGTGATCCTGCTCACGCACCGCTTCATCACGCGGGCCAAGCAGCCCGACGCGTGGAAGGCGCTGCTCGACTCGGAGCCGGACATCCGCGCCCGACTCGACGAGCTGTTCCTCGAGCTCGTGATCGACCGCGACCACGAGGTCGCGTTCAAGCGGCAGAACGGCGAGGACGACGTGCCCGTGCTCCTGCGCAACGAGAAACCGCTCTCGCGGGACGCGACGTTCCTCCTCATCCACTTGCGCCGCGAGCACGCGTTCGCCGACGCGGCGGACGACGCGGTCGTCGTGTCGCGCGACGAGATCGCCGAGTTCCTGAGCCGCTTCGACACGGACGAATCGCACGACGAGGTCCGCTCGCACCGGCGGGTGGCGGCGGCGATCGCGGCGGTCGAGCGGCTCGGGCTGCTCGACGCGGAGCCGGACGACCCCGAGCTGTTCGTCGTCTCGCCGGCGATCGTGCCCGTCATCACGACGACCGAACTCGCCAGGTTCGAGCAGGTCTATCTCGCGGGCGCGAGGGACGACGAGAACACGAGCGGAGTGCTCGACGGCGGGCCCGGTGGCGGTGCGGCACCCGGCGACGACGAGGACGGCACGGAGGGACGCGCATGAGCGACGAGCAGCACGCAGCGGCGCGGGAGTCCGCCGAGGCGACGACGGGCGAGGCGGCCGAGGCAGCAGCGCCCGTGACCGTCACCCCGACAGCCGACGCGCCCCCGGCCACGGCCACCCCCGCGACACCGTCGACGGACGAGCGGGGCGAGCCGAGCGAGCCCGACGAGCCGAGCGAGCCGGGCCAGCCGAGCGACGCGAGCGCCCCGGGCGAACCGGACGAGTTCCTGCTCGACGAGATCCTCGCCGAGCAGGACGGCCTCGAGCGCGACACGGGCATGCTCCACTCGGGCCAGTTCCGTATCGAGCTCGTGCAGCTGCTCAACTGGGGCAGCTACGGCGGCCTGCACCGCATGCCCGTCGGGCGCGGCGGCATCGCGATCCTCGGCCCGACGGGCCGCGGCAAGTCGACGATCCTCGACGCGATGGCCGCGGTCATCATGCCGAACCCGCAGGAGTTCAACCGCGCCGCGCGCGATGACGCCCGCCAGCGCGCGGAGCGCACCGTCTACACCTACGCGCGCGGCAAGACCGACGAGGTGAAGGACGCGAACTCGGATCGCGTGACGACGAGGTTCCTGCGGCCCCTCGGGCGTGAGTTCGCGAGCGGCGCGGCGATCACGTGGCGCACCGAACTCGGCGAGACGCTCACGGCGGCCCGCCTCGTGTGGATCGGCGCCGAGACGTCGGGGCAGGACGAGGTCACGAGCTCCACCGTGTATCTGCTCGCGCGCGGCGAGTTCGACCTGTCGCGCCTGTCCGAGCTGCGCGCCGACGCGGGCGCGTCGTCGCCGCTCACGCGCGGCTCCCTCTCGCGACTCGTCGACCCGGCGACCGACCTCGTGACGACCTCGCAGCCGGAGCTGCGCGTACGCCTGTGCCGGGAGCTCGGCATCGGCGGCAGTGACGAGTCGCAGCTCAAGGCGCTCACCCTCCTGCGGCGTGCCCAGGCGTCGAAGGGCGTCTTCTCGATCGACGAGCTGTTCAAGCAGTTCGTGCTCACCGAGCCGCGCGCCCTCTCCCGCTGGGAGACGACGCTCGGCACGTACCGCGAGGCGTCGGCGCTCTACGACGTGTTCGAGACGACGCGGCGCAAGCTCGAGATCCTCGAGTCGGTGCCCGGCCAGGCCGAGCAGTACCGCGCGGCGAGCGAGGACGCGACGGGCAAGCGTCGGCTCCTCGCGGGTTCGGGCCCGGACGGGGAGGGCGAGAGCCGATTGCGCGTGTGGCTCGCGGGACGTGTCGGTGACTGGGTGCACGCCGAGACGGAACGCGTGCGCGCCGCGAAGCGCGAGCTCGTCGACGAGGCGAAGGCCGCCGCCGCGGACGAGCTCGACGCCCGCCGGGCCCACGACCTCACGCTCGCGGAGATCGCCGACCAGGGTGGCGACCCGACGCAATCGCTGCGTGAGCAGTTGCGCCTCGCGCGCCTGCAGTACGGGCAGGTCGACCGCGAGCGGCAGCGGCTCGAGCGCGTGTTCATCGACGCGGGTCTGCCGTTGCCGGGCTCCGAGGAGGAGCTGCGGGAGCTCGCCGAGGCCGACGGCCGAAGCGAGTCGGGCACCGCCGACGTCCCCACCGCCGACGAGGAGGCGCGGCGCGAGCTCGCCGGCCGCATCCAGCTCGCGAAGCTCGCGCTCGCGGAGCGGGAGCGGCAGCGCGACTCGTTCCGGCACCGCCGCAGCAACGTGCCCGACGAGGCGATCGAGCGACGTCGGCGCATCGCGGAGGGCACGGGCATCCCGGTCGCGGAGCTGCCGTACGCGGGCGAACTGTTCGAGGTCGATCCGGAGCACCGCGACTGGACGCGCGCGATCGAGCGCGTCGTGGGCGATCTCGCGATGCAGCTGCTCGTCGACACCGACGACTTCCCGGCCGTGCGCCGTTACGTCGACGAGCACGATCTGCGCGGTCGGCTCACGCTCGTGCCCGCGGCGCGCGGCCGCGCCGCGAGCCGCACGCCGATCGCGGGCACCGTCCCGTCGATGCTGCGGCTCGACGAGCGCAGCCCGTTCGTCGGGTGGCTGCGCGACGAGCTCGTCGCCGACCGCTCGGTGCTGTGCGTCGAGACCTCGGACGAACTCGGTGCGCCGCTGCCCGCGGGCGTGAAGGGCGCGGTGACTCGCAACGGTCTGCGCACGGGGGCGCGCGATCGGGTCGTGAAGGACGACCGGCGCCTCGCCTCGTGGATCGGACTCGACAACGCGGGCCGCGTGGACGAGCTGGAGACGCAGATCCGCGAGCTGCAGGCCGAGCTGGACGCCGCGCGCGTCGAGTGGGACGAGATCGAGGTGCGCGCCGCGCGGCGCCGGAAGCGGGCCGAGGCGCTCGAGCGCGCCGCGGACCTCGACTGGGCGGACATCGACACGCGCCCCTCGGCCGCTCGCGTGGCCGAGCTGCAGGAGCGCATCGACCGGGTCTCGGTCGAGCGGCCGGAGCTCGACGAGCTGCGCCGTCTCGCGGCAGAGCACGACGAGGCGCGGCTCGTGGCCGTGCGTCGTGCCGCGGAGATCCAGCGACGCGTGGACGAGCTCGAGGCGACGCACGCGGCGCTCGTGGACATCGAGGACGCGTTCGGCGACGCGCTCGCCGACGCGGAGCCGCTCACGCCCGACGAGCTCGCGCTGCTCGCGCCGCTGCCGTTCCAGTCGCCGCGGGAGGCCGCCGATGTCGAGCGCTCGTACCGCGATGCGGCCGCGCGATTGCGGGAGCAGATCGACGCGCACGACCGGCAGCGGGAGCAGCACGAGCGGCTGCTCGTGCTCACGTTCGAGCGGTATCTGGAGCTCGACCGCAACGCTGGCATCGACGCGACGATCGACAGCCTGCCGGCGGTGCTCGCGATCCATCGGACGCTCGTGGAGGACGATCTGCCGCACGCGAAGGCCGATTGGCTCGCGAAGGTGGGCACGAGCATGGGCGACAGCCTGCGGGCCCTGCTCACGCAGATCGAGGAGGACGGGCACGCGATCCGTCGCGGCGTGCGCCCGATCTCGCAGGCGCTGCGGGGCATCGAGTTCCGGCAGGGTTCGACGCTCGACATCGACCCGAAGCCCGTCTCGAACAGCGATCTCGCGGAGTTCAAGCGTGTGCTGCGGACGCACACGGCGGCGCAGGTGCGCGCGGCGGAGCAGGATCCGGCGGCGATCGAGCGCGAGTTCCTCTCGCTGCGGCGGGATCTCGCGAAGCTCGAGGAACGCTCGAAGACGGGCGATGCGTGGCGGCGGCGGGTGCTCGACGCGCGCGAGCACTTCCAGTTCCGCGCGATCGAGACGCGTGCCGACGGGACGCAGCTCGTGCACGAGGGCGTCGCGGGCAAGTCGGGTGGTGAGGGACAGGAGCTCATCGCGTTCGTGCTCGGTGCGGCGCTGCGCTACCGGCTGGGCGACGGCACGGACCGGGTGCCGAGCTACGCACCGATCGTGCTCGACGAGGGCTTCGTGAAGGCCGACAACGAGTACACGGGCCGCTCGCTCGCCGCGCTGCGCGGGCTCGGCTTCCAGCTCGTCGTTGGTGCACCGCGCGACAAGGTGAACGCGTTCGAGGAGCACGTCGACTCGGTCGCATACGTGTCGGGCGACCCGGCCGACCCCGAGCTGTCGCGCATCTACTCGCTCACGATCGGGCAGGCGATCGAGGTGGAGCGCCGGGCCGAGGCGTGAGGCGACGGCGCGCGCCGTGACCGGCGTCGAAGACGGAGCATTCGCGGAGCCCGCACCGGGACGCCCCGACGTAGGGTGAGACGCGCCGAGGCCCTCGTGCCGGTTCAGGCGGTCGGTTCGTGCCCGTCCCCGTGTACGAACGAGTCGAAGGAGAAGACGTCATGTCAGCACCTCGAAGCGCACTCACACCGACGTTCGATCAACCGCTCGAGCGCCGCATCGCGCACCGCTCGGGCACACTCCCGGACGGGGAGTCGTTGCCGAGCACCGCCTATCAACTGGTTCGCGACGAGGCGATGCTCGATGGCAATGCGCGGCTCAATCTCGCCACGTTCGTCTCCACGTGGATGGAGGACGAGGCCGCCAGGCTGTACCTGGAGGGCGCCGACAAGAACCTCGTCGACAAGGACGAGTATCCGGCCACGGCGCACGTGGAGGAGATCTGCTGGCACATGCTCGCGGATCTGTGGAACGCCCCGGATCCCGCGCGTTCGATCGGCACCTCCACCATCGGCTCGTCGGAGGCGTGCATGCTCGGCGGCCTCGCGCGGAAGCGCAGATGGCGACAGGCCCGACAGGCCGCGGGGCGTGACGCCGGCAACCCGAACCTCGTGATGTCGAGCGCGGTGCAGGTGTGCTGGGAGAAGTTCTGCAACTACTTCGATGTGGAGCTCCGCTTCGTCCCCATCAGCGAGGCGCACAAGACCCTCGACGGTCATGAGCTGGAGCGGTACGTCGACGAGAACACGATCGGTGTCGTCGCGATCATGGGCGTGACCTACACCGGCATGTACGAACCCGTCGCGCAGATCGCCGCAGCACTCGACCGGTTCCAGGAGGCCACGGGCCTGGATGTTCCCATCCACGTCGACGGTGCCTCGGGCGCGATGATCGCTCCGTTCCTGCAGCGCGACCTCGTGTGGGACTTCCGGCTGCCCCGTGTGCATTCGATCAACACCTCGGGCCACAAGTACGGTCTCGTGTATCCCGGCCTGGGATGGGTCGTCTGGCGCGATGCCTCACTGCTTCCGGACGATCTGATCTTCAAGGTGAGCTACCTGGGCGGTGAGATGCCGACGTTCGGGCTCAATTTCTCGCGTCCGGGCGCGCAGGTGCTGCTGCAGTACTACGTGTTCCTGCGGCTGGGGCGCGAAGGGTTCACCACGGTGCAGAGCGGATCGCGGGAGGTCGCCCGGTACCTCGCCCGTGAGATCGCGGCGATCGGCCCGTTCGAGCTCTGGAACGACGGCAGCGACATCCCCGTGTTCGCGTGGCGGCTGCGCCCCGGCGAGCGGAACTGGACCCTGTACGACCTGCAGGACCGACTGCGGATGCGCGGGTGGCTCGTTCCCGCTTACCCGATGCCCGACGACCTCGCCGATCTCACCGTGCAGCGGATCGTCGTGCGCCAGGGGCTCAGCATGGACCTCGCCGACCGACTCCTCGCCGACATCCGGGCCGAGGTCGACTACCTCGACCGCCTGCAGTCACCGTTGCCCGATGCCGGGCACCGCGAGACCTTCCATCACTGACCTCGAGACCGCTCAGGCGGTCGGGTGACGGGTTCCGGTTCGGACTCCGGCGGAGTGGCATGCGTCGGGTGGTTCGGCCGACCGCGAGGTCCCCGCAGCTCCCCGCGGATGGTCGGGCCGGCGAGGTGGGTGGCGCGCTGGGCCGGGGCCGGAGTCCGCGAGGTGCTGCCGTCGGTCTGACGTCGGGTGGTGGCGGGCTCGTTCAGCGCGCGCGCATGCGCTCGAGCGAGTACGCGGCGGTCGCATAGGTGCCGCCCTGCGGTGTGCCGGGTGCGATCGCGTCGACCGGACCGTGCCGGGCCGCGTCGTCGACGGGCCGGAACCCGACGGCCTCCCCCGCCTCGGCACTCCACCATCGGCCACGGTTCGCGGACACCGCGTAGAACACCGCGTGTGGGAGCTCGGTGGTCATCGCGGCGTCGAACGCGCGAAGTGCGTCGGCCGGGCTCAGCCAGGTGCGCATCTCGCGCGCCGTCGAGGGGGCAGCTTCGTAGCTCCCGATGCGGATCACGACCGTGCGGAGTCCGAACTTGTCCGCGTAGAGGCGGCTCAGGGCCTCGACCGCGACCTTCGAGACGCCGTAGAAGCCGTCCGGCCGGGGCGGCATCGACTCGTCGACGATCGTGTCGACGTCGTAGGCGCCCGTCACCCGATTGCTCCCGGCACTCACGACGCGACCGACGCCTGCGCGCCGGGCTGCCTCGAGCACATGGTAGGTACCGACGATGTTGACCTCGGCGAGGTCGTGGAAGTCGGCCTCGTCGGCGATGCCCGCGAGATGCACGACACCGTCGCAGCCGTCGAAGGCGACGTCGAGGGCCGCCGGATCGCCGATGTCCGTCTGCAGTACGTGGTCGTCTGTCGAGACCGCCGCCGGTTCCCGCAGATCGATCGACACGAGCGCGACCCCCTGGTCGGCGAGGTGTGCGCGCAGGGCGCGGCCGATGTTCCCGGCCGCACCCGTCACGGCCCAACGCTGTCCTCGGAGTTCCGTCATGCCTCGGACGCTAGCGCGCCCCACCCCCACGCCCGATCCGGGCCCACCGCACTGACGGCACGTGGAGGCGACGGCGCTACCGTGTTCGGCTCGGGCGGTCGCCCGCGGTCCGAGCCGCGGGCCGTCCGCGACTCCCCCGGCTGCTCGGCTCGGGGTGCCGCGGAGGGCCGCCCGATCGATCGCGGAAGGGAGTCAGATCATGTCAACCATCCTCATCACGGGTGCCGGCACGGGGTTCGGCAAGGAGATCGCGCTGCGACTCGCGGCCCAGGGGCACGAGGTCGTCGCCGGCGTCGAGATCATCGCGCAGGTCACCGCACTGCGCGAGGCGGCTGCGGAACGCGGGGTCGAACTGGAGGTCGTGAAGCTCGACGTCACCGACGCGGGCGATCGCGCACAGTTCGCCGATCGTGACATCGACGTGCTCGTCAACAACGCGGGCGTCTCGGAGGGCGGCTCGACGCTCGACATCCCCGCGGCACGGCTCGAGCGTCAGTTCGACGTGAACGTGCTCGGGCCGGTGCTGCTGACGCAGATCGTCGGGCGCCGCATGGTGCGGCGCGGGAGCGGCAAGATCGTGTTCATGTCGTCGGTCGCGGGGCTCACGACCGACCCGTTCACGGGCGCCTACTCGGCCTCGAAGCACGCGGTCGAGGCGTTCGCCGACGCCCTGCACCAGGAGCTCGCGGAGTTCGGGATCCAGGTCGCGACCATCAACCCCGGCCCGTTCCTCACGGGCTTCAACGACACGATGTTCGAGACGTGGAAGGAGTGGCGCGACGACCCGTCCACCCGCGTGTTCGACTACGAGGAGCTCGCTTTCCCGCACGAACAGTTCGACCCAGAGCCGGTCTTCGAGACGACGGTCGCCGTCGTGACGGGCGAGGACACGGCCTACCGGCACGTCCTTCCGATCGACACCGTCGACGCGACGTGGAAGCAGATGGACGAGGTGTGGGCGCGGCACCAGAACGAGGGCCGCGAACGCGCACCGCTCGTGCAGAAGGCCTACGACATCGAACCGGCCACACCGGCCGAGTAGGACGACCGGACGCGGGCCCGGGGAGCGTCGTTCGGGCCGCTCGGCGGCATCGGACGACGCTCACGGGAGCGCCCGACCGGGCGAGCGTTCGATGCCACGGTCACCGGCGCGGAACGAATCGACGGTGGGGATCACGAGACGTTGCGGCACCCGGACGTATGCGTGTGCGAGACTCGGCATTCGCTCCACGATCCGGGAGATCGCCGTGCCACGAATCTTCATACCACTCGCGACGGTCGCCCTCATGGCGACACTGCTCAGCGCGTGCGCGAGCGGCGATTCCCCGCCGATCCCCTCGGGGTCCGCCGTCCCGGAGGCCGCGACGACATCGACGCCCACCCCGACCGAGACGATCACGCCGTTCGAGACCGACCGCTTCGGTGTCCGCTACTGGGACGCTCACTCGGATCGCTCGGAGGTCACCTACCCCGACCCCGAGGGCACTGACGAGGGCGACGACGAACGTCGCTGGACGGACCAGCAGTTCATCACCGCAGAATGCATGGATGCGCTCGGCCACGACTACAAGTTCAAGCTGTGGTGGGAACTGCACCCTGACGACCCCGGCGACCCGCCCGTCTTCACCTACGGTGACGACTACTACTCGGCCCTCTACGGCGCACCGGACTCGCAGGACCCGGCCGACTGGACCACCCAGGGATGCGACGGCGTCGCGCTGCATCGAACGGGCGTGATCTGAGCGCGCGGTTTCCGTCTATGCACCGTCCTGCCTGCATCCGGTTATACCGATCCGGTCACCGTCCATCCGGGGCCAGGACGTTGTCGACCGCACAGCGCGCCACCGGCGCCGGTGATCGATCACCTTGTGCCTCATGCAGCCGGTGGGCATTGCCACGGGGACCCCGCAGCACGATGCCGCCCGCGAGGTCCGAGCCCGAACGCCGAGTCCGAGCGGGGAAGAGTTCCGCGGCACGGGCGCGGATGTGGCGCTCGACGTTCCCGCTGCAGTTCAGCACGGTTGGCGCCGGCGAGTTGGCAGGAGCGTGTGGCGAGGCCACGCCCCGGTCGGGATACACAGGTGCGGGCTACCGTGACCTGATCTTGCAGAAATCGAGGACCGCTCGGTAGGCGGGGTCGGTTGCTTCGATGGGGTCGATGCGCACGACGGATGCCCCCTCGGTCAGTCCGGCATCGCGGCCCCGCATCCAGTAGGCCCAACATGCACCGGTTCCATCAGCTGGATGACCGTGCTTGGAGGGGAATTCGATTCCGAGTGGAGCTGTCTCGTCCTCGAGGGTGACGTACTCGCGCAGCAGCGTGGCGATAGCGGTCGTGATCGAGCGGTCATCCGAGGTGATGTGCTGGAGAGTGAGTTGACTCGTCACGAGTCCGACCGATGTGCCCCAGGAGTCGGCGAAGAGGTCGTCGAGTGCGGTCAGGGTCTCGGTGGCTGCGATATCCACCCACCAGCCCTCCGGGAACTCGAGGGTGTACAGCGCACGCCCCTCCCGGAAGACAGTCGGGAGCCAGTTGGCCTTGGCAGTGCCCGCCCGTTCCCAGTCGTCGACGATCTCGGCCCAGAGCGTTTCCAGCGGTATTCGCATGTGGTCGGCGACGGGTTGCAGTGCCTGACGCTCACGGTTGACGTCGGATCGGTACGGGGCGAGCAGTTCCATGTAGGCGGTCTGCCGAGCGGCGCATGCGTAGACGGTGCGTCCGAGCGTGTCGTAGCGCGACCACCCCTCGACGGGCGAGTCGGGACGACGTTCGATCGGATCCAATGGGCCATAGGACTGGCGCGCGACCCTGACCGCACGGCTCGGGCCGGGTGTGAGCGCGAGACCGGTCCGACGACAGCGTTTGCGGCCCCTGACCACTTCAGCCACTGAACGAGTCGTCGACGAGCGCCTGCGCCGCATTGGCGACCTGCTTGAAGTGGCCCTGTCGGATGGCATTGACCGGAGTGTCGTACTCCAACCACGGATTCGCCCCGATGAACCAGACGCGGGCAACGTGCTCACCCTCGGCGTCGGCGACGGCCTGCCACTGCTCGTATGCGAACATGAGCCGCTTCACTGCTTGGTGTCGGGGCTCAGGGCCACCCTCCTTGGCCCACTTGTGAGGGGACTTCGGGTCGCGCGCGCCGGCCAGCGCCGCCACGAGCGTTGGGCCGAGGGCGGCGTTGAGGCGCCGAGTGACCTCCCGGACGTCGAGGCGAACGACGGCCTGGTAGGTGGCCTTGATGGTGCTCATGTCCTGAAGACCTCCCTCGTCTCTGGATTCAAGGGTACGTCGAAACCACCACAAAGCCACCCAAAAGTCACTCCGAGCACTCCGTCGTTGCAGCTCAGCGGCAACGCTGCCGCACGGTCCAGGTCGCTCGGGCACGGTGATGGATCGCCGGCACCGGACGGCCCCGCAGCAGCGAGCCATGAACCGGCACGGACGTGTCGAACGGCTCCGCTTCGCTGCACGGTCCAGCACCTGTCGAGATGTCCGTCCCTCCTCGATCACGGCCGTCGCGGCGACCAGCCCCGACAGCTTCCGGGACGATGTGCCGTGGGATCACGACCGGGTAGCGCGCCCGAGCAGCGCGACCTCTCAGACGTGGAACCGCTTCGCGAGCTCGTGCCGCACCTCGCGCCCCCGGAACACGCGCATGAGCACGAGCACGAACACGCTGAACAACACGCACACGACCGACGCCCACGGATTCGTCGTCCACCTGAACAGGAGGAACACGGCCGGCACGAGCCCGAGCAACACCGTCAACCCGCTGTAGACGATGTAGTCGCCAACCTCCGTGCGCATGACCCGCACGACGATGAGCAACGCGATGATCGCGGCACCGCACACGATCGGGATCGCGTACGTCGTCGACCAGCGGTGCCACCCCGTCAACAGATCCCAGTACGCACACACGAGCCCCACCACGACGACGAGATACGCCGTGCCCTTCGCCGGATCACGCCGCTTGCGCACCGCGAGCAACACGATGATCCACATCGACGCGACCCCGAGCCACACGAACCGCCACCAACCGATCGCATCCGGCCCACCCCCGAACAACCACTGCACAGCGAACGACGCGGCCACCGCCACGACCGACACGAGCAGCAGCACCGACAGCACACGCCGCCGCGAGAACGCGAGCGGCACGGCGGGGAACGGATCCGCGACCGCCGTCCCGTGCAGCACACCCCCGCACAGCGGACACGAGCGCCACTCCCCCTCGACCTCCGCCCGACAGGCATCACAGCGCGTCATGCGTCCACCAGCTCCGCCTCGGTGACGCGCGTCGCCGCGACCGAAACGTCCACGCCCTGCTCCGTGAGCATGCGCACGTACTCCCGCACGTGATCGGTCTCCGTGAACGGCGACGTGAAGCTGATCGTGAGCCGCCCCGCGTGGGACAGCGCACAGAACTGCGGACGCACGGCCGTGACGTGGAACATCATCCGCGCGACGCGCGACTCGGCCGGCTCCGGCAGCACGACCCGGCCGAGGTTCGAGACGGCCACCGTGAGCCCGCGGTTGTTCACGTGGTTGACGGCACCGAGCAGCAGATCCTTGAGCGGGCGCGGCACGACCCGCAGCACCGGATTCCGCTCGAATCCGATGAAGCGCCGCAGCTTGCGTTCCAGGGCCTGCGGCGTCGCCTTCGGTCGGAACCGCCGCTCGAGCTCCCGCGCGACACTCGCCACGTCGTCGGGGCCCTCGCCGTAGGTGTGCGCGACGCGGATCGTCGCGAAGAAGTTCCGCGCGGAGTCCGAGGGGAAGAACTGTCGCAGGTTGACCGGCACCGAGGCCGCGAGCGTCCGCGCCCGGCCGAGCCCGCCCGACGATCGTCGGATCGACTCGAAGAACAGCGCCGTGAGATACATCGTCATCGACGCGTCCGCGGCGCGCGCGAGCGCGAGCACGGCCTGCGCGTCGGTGGTGAGCTCGATCGTGCGCGGTCGGTTGTCGGGCGTGCGCGTGCCGCGCACGCGGTGCACGGGTGGGCGCCGGGACGGCACCGCGCGGGTCCGCGCGGGCTCGGCGTCCGCGGGGACGGACGGCCCGGCCTGCACGGTCAGCAGCGCTGGTGTCGCGGCCTGCGTGAACGCGGCATCCGGATCGTCGTCCGCCTGCTCGTCCGTGCGCGCCGAGCGGCGGCGGAAGTAGTGCGCGAAGCTGTCGGGCGCCATGTGCACGCCGCCGCGGGACGCGAGCTCGTCGCCCGGGTCGGCCGGCTCGCGCTCCCCCACGTCGTCGGCGTCGGAGACGCCCTCGGCATCCCCGGCCGGACGCTGCGCGGCCCGACGGCGCGCATACGCGTGCACGAGGTCACTCAGGAACCACAGCGCCCCGGTGCCGTCGGACAGCGCGTGGAAGATCTCGAGCGAGATGCGACGCCGGTGGTGGAGCACGCGGAACAGGAGCGTGCGGTGATCGGGGTGATAGATCGCGGCACACGTCGACAGCCGCTCCGCCTGCGCGACGGGCCGCAGATCGCTGTCCTGCAGGTAGTACCAGAAGATGCCCTGCCGGAGCACGGCGTGGTACAGCGGATACCGCGCGTACGTCTCGTCGACGGCCGCCTGCAGCGTGGCCGGATCGACGTCCTCGTCGAGTTCGGCGCCGATGCGGAACACCTTCGGATCGGCGTCGGTGCGGGCGGCGAGGAAGATGTTCGACGCGTTGTCGAGCCGCACCCATGCGCGGCGCGTCCGGGCGCTGCGAGGTCGCCGTCCGCGCGCCCGACTCACTCCGCCGCCTCCACCGTCGACGGTCGGGTGGTGACGGGCTCGTCGAGGAACGCGTTGATCACCTCGTAGGCCTCGCGCAGCGACCGCGAGAACCGCGGCAGCGAGATGAAGCCGTGCAGCGCACCGTCGACGCGGTGGACGCGCGCATCGACACCGGCCGCCGCGAGCGCCTCGCCGTACGCCTCGCCCTCGTCGCGCAGCAGATCGAGCTCGGCCGTGATGACGAGCGTCTCGGGTTGCCCCGCGAGATCCGGTGCCAGCAGCGGCGCGACGTCCGGATCGCTCCGCTCGACGCCGTCGGGCACGTACAGCTCGACGTAGTCCTGCACCTCGGTGTTCGTGAGCCGGTAGTCGTCGCCGAGGTTCCGGACCGACGGGAACGGCGAGGTGCGCGGATCGTGGTCGCACTGGGTGACGGGGTAGAGCAGGATCTGGCGGCGCACGCCGCGATGCCCGGCCGCGTGCAGCCGCAGCGAGACGACGGCCGCGAGATTTCCACCCGCCGAGTCGCCCACGAGCACGATCCGGTCGGCGTCCGAGGCCCCCAGCCGGGCGGGTTCGTCGAGGAACAGGCGCGTGACGCGCTCGCAGTCCTCGAGGCCCGCGGGGAACGGGTGCTCGGGCGCGAGCCGGTAGTCGACCGACGCGACGAGGCAGCCCGTGAGATCGGCCATCGTCGCGCACGCGGGCGTGTAGCTCTCGATGTCGCCCGTCACCCAGCCGCCGCCGTGGAAGAACAGCAGCACCTCGTCGCGCGTGCGCTCGCGAGGTTCGAAGAGCCGCACGGCGATGGGGTGGTCGCCGTCGGCGGAGACCACCTCGCGGTCGAGGTAGCGGAACGTGCTCGCGGGCCGAGCCGCGAGGGTGCGCTGGAACTGGCGCACCTTCGGGTAGTCCTCGAGCATGTTCAGCCTCGGGGCGGCGAACAGCTGCAGGAACGCGCGCACGAAACGGTTCATTCGCGGCCCGCCCGTGACGTCGCGACTCGTGCCATGCTCCGATGGTAGGCGACCGCGCCTCGGCGTCGGCCGCCAGGGTCGACCGTCGGGCGCGACGGGTGCTGCAATCGGGTGCTGTGGACGGGTGCTGCCGCCGGACTCAGTCCGAGCGCTCGGTGCCGCGCAACGCGGCGAGCGTCGCGTCGTCGACCTCGCGCGCGAGCGCCTTCGCGAGGCCCGAGCGTGAGCTGTAGCCGACGGCGCGGGCGACCTGTTCGAACGACTCGCCCGCACGGAGCCGCGCGATCGCGGGGTTGAGTCGTGCCCGGGCGCGCCAGCGGCCGAACGGCAGGCCCGTCTCCTGCAGCACGACGCGCTGCACGTGCCGCGCACTCGTCCCGTGCCGGGCCGCGAGCTCGGTGGGCGTCCGCGACGAGCGGGCGGCGTCCCGCACGACGCGCGCGACGACGGGATGTGCGGGGACGGGCACCACGAAGTGCGCCGTCCCGAGCTCGCGCAGCGCCGCATCGAGCGCGTGCCGGAGCTCGCCGATCTGCGCCTCGGTGCGCGGCGCGACCCCCAAGGATCATCGTCATGATCGCCGTGATCGACGGCACCGCGCCGAGCCGCTGCACGGGCACGGGCGGCGACGACTCGGGCGAGAGCATGGGCCCGAGCACGAGGCTGTCGGGTTCGTAGCGCGCGGCATGGGGGATCCCCGCCGCGAGCCACACCGTCTCGTGGCGGTGCAGCGTCACCTCGTCGCCGTCGATCGAGAGGTGCGCCGTGCCCTGCGAGACGTGGATGAGGTGCGGCACGTCGTGCGTGTGGGTGTCGTGGCCGAGGAACCGCACCGTGTTCTCGGGCACGAGGTGCCGAAGGCGTGTGGTCGCCGATGCCATCGAGGTCACCTCCGATTCCTGCCCGACGTCATGTCGCGTTCGTCGCCGGGTCGTGGCGCATCCGGCCCGAACGGTCTCGGAAGGAAGTTTAGGCTTCCCTCATTCGTGCCCGGCGGTTCGTGCCGCCCTTTCTTCCGAGGTGCCCATGCCATCCCGTTCCACCCTGTCGACCTCCCTCCTCGCCGTCGCGCTGTGCGGCGGCCTCGCGCTCACCGGTTGTGCCGCGCCCGACAACGAGGCGAGCGGCGAACAGGCCGCGGGTGACGCCGCGACGACCCGCGTCGTCACGACCGAGCAGGGCGACGTGACGATCCCCGCCGAGCCGCAGAAGGTCGTGCTGCTCAACTACGCACTCGCCGGGTACCTGTACGACCTCGACGTCCCCGTCGCCGCGATGATCCCCGAGGACGCCGACGCCGAGGGCGTGTTCTCGGACTTCTGGGCCGCCGACGCCGATGCGCAGGGCACGCAGTTCCTCCCGTGGAGCACCGACGGCTTCGACATGGAGGCGATCCTCGCGCTCCAGCCCGACCTCATCGTCGCGGGCGGCATCGGCTTCCCGCTCATGCAGGCGACGAAGGCCTACGACCAGCTCACCGCGATCGCCCCGACCGTCATCGTGTCGGGCGACAAGACCGAGTGGCAGGCGCAGTACGAGTTCCTCGCGAAGGACGTGTTCGCGAAGCCGCAGGTGTTCGACGACGCGCTCGCCGCGTACGAGGCGCGCATCGCCGAGGTCAAGGGGAAGATCACGGTACCCGGTGGCGAGTCCGTGTTCATGACCTTCACGGCCGATCAATCGCCGTTCGTGCTCGTCGAGGACCGGGGCTCCCGCAGATGTTCGCCGACCTCGGGTTCACGCCCGCGCCGCTGTTCGCGAGCGGCCAGTTCGAGCCGTACACGACGGGTGGTGACATGTTCGAGCTGTCGACCGAGCAGGTCGGCCAGGTCATCACGCAGGACACCGTGTTCGAGATGGGCTTCAACGGGCCGTTCGCCGACGTCGCGTCGCTCGAGGCGAACCCCGTCTACGCCGCACTCCCCGCGTTCCAGAAGGGGCAGGCGCACGACCTGCCGTACTGGGCACTGCGCGGTGACTACGACGAGTCGATGGCGGTGCTCGACCTCGTCGAGCAGCAGTTCGCGAAGTAGCCTCGAACGCACCGGCCGGTGCGGTGCCGTCGGCGCCGCACCGGCTCACGCCGTCCCACCGACGATCGAACGGAACCGCATGGGCCACCGCCGTTTCACCGCTCACCCGCTCGCACTCCGCGCGCTCACCGTCATGCGGACGAGCGACGTGACGCCCCGCATGCGACGCATCACGCTCGGTGGGCCCGAGCTCGGCGCGTTCGAGCGCGCCGGTCACCCGCTCGCGGCGTTCACGAGCCCGGGGTTCGACGACCACGTGAAGCTCGTCCTCGCGGGCGAGGGCCCGATCGAGGCCGTGCTGCCCACACAGCTCGCGGCCGGCATCGAGTGGGTGTCCTCGCCCGCACTCATCACGCGCGACTACACGCCGCGGCGCGTCACGGCGACGGAACTCGATCTCGACTTCGTGCTGCACGCGAGCGGCGGCGAGGCGGAGGGGCCGGCCGAGCGCTGGGCCCGCGCGGCACGTCCCGGCGACGTGCTGCACGTCGTCGGCCCGAAGTCCTCGACGCTGCTGCCGGACGACGTCGACCGGGTGCTCCTCGTCGGCGACGAGACCGCGCTGCCGGCGATCGGACGGTTCTTCGACGAACGACCGACCGACGCGCCCGTGCACGCGATCATCGCGATCGCCGACGACGCCGCGCGGCAGCCGCTCGCGACGGCTGCGTCCGACCGTGTCGACTGGGTGCTCGCCGCACCGGGCGACCCCGCGGCGCTCGCCGATGCCGTGCTCGCCCTCGACGACGAGGCGACCGCGGGCAGCGTCTTCGCGTGGGGCGGCGCCGAGGCGCGTGCGCTCCTGCCGATCCGGCGCCACCTCGCTCGCACCGTCGGCGTCCCGAAGTCGCACACCGACCTCACGGGCTACTGGCACCGCACGGCCGCCCCCGCCGACGACACCGCGAGCGGTGATGCCGAGCAGGCCCAGCCCGCCCCGCACGTCGCGCTCCCGGACTCGCCGGTGCGCTGGTTCGCGATCCGCGCGGCGCTCCGGCTCGGGATCCTCGACGCCCTCGACGAGCGCGCCGCCGATCTCGACGCACTCGCGCGCGCCCATGGGGTGCCCGCCCGCGCGATCGCGCCGCTGCTTCGCGTGCTCGCCGACGCGGGGCTCGTCGCGCCCGGGCCCGACGGCTTCGGGCTCACATCGGCGGGCGCCGAACTCGTCGACGACGAGCACGGTCGCGAGCACTTCGAGGGGCACGAGGCGGAGGCCGCGCTCGCCCTCGCCGAGCTCGACGGCGCATTCAGGCAGGGCGTCCCGGCGTGGCAGCTCCGCCACGGCGAGACGCTCGCGACGCAGGCGGCGAGCGATCCCGCCGTCGCGGCCGCGCTCGCGGAGGAGACGGCCGGGCTCGCCTACCTGACGCCTGCGCTCGTCGCGCTCCCGCTATGGACGGGCGCCCGCGTCGGGGTCGGCGGCCCAGGTGCGGCGCCCGTGATCGACGCCCTCGGCGACGTCGAGGGCGCGGCGGTGTTCGCCCTCGGAGCCGACGTCGAACCGGCCGACGTCGCATCGGCCGACGTCGTGGTGCTCGCCCGCACCCTGGAACACCGCACCGACGCCGAATCCCTCGACGAACTCGCCCGCGTCGCGACGGCACCGCTCGTGGTCGTCATCGAACGCGCGCGCGCCGACGAACTCGATCCCGAGGCGGCCGAGGACGCGCTCGCCCGCGTCGCCGTGTCCGGCACGGGCCCCCGCTCGGCGGACCGCCTGGCCCAGCTCGCGCGCGAGGTCGGCTTCGCCCGCCTCGCCACGCACGAACTGGGCTGGGGCATCGAGGCGATCGTGTTCGGTCCGTCCCCGACTCCCGAGCGGTGACGGACGCGAAAGAACGCACGCGGCGGGCACCGGGTGCGGCACGTCCCGCGGGGCTCGCGATCGGGATCGTCGTCCTCGCCGTGTCGATCCTGTTGAGCGTCGCCGTCGGCTCGGCGCTGCTGCCGCCCGAGACCGTGCTGCGCGCGTTCACCGCTCCCGACGGCTCACTCGACCAGATCACGGTCACCGAGGTGCGCGTGCCACGGACGGTGCTCGGCCTGCTCGTCGGTGCCGCGCTCGGCGTCGCGGGCGCCCTCATGCAGGGCCTCACACGCAATCCGCTCGCCGAGCCCGGCATCCTCGGTGTCAACGCCGGCGCGGCGTTCGCGGTGTCGCTCGGCGTCGCCGTGTTCGGTCTCGTCGACATCGGCGGCTACATCTGGTGGGCCTTCGCGGGCGCGATCGGTGCCTCGGTGCTCGTGTACCTCGTCGCGTCGCGCGGCGTCGGCGGGCTCACGCCCGTGCGCCTCACGCTCGTCGGCATGGCGCTCAGCGCGGTGTTCGTCGGGCTCTCGATGACGCTCACACTCCTCGATCCGCAGACGTTCGACCGCATGCGCTTCTGGGGCGTCGGCTCGATCACGGACCGTCCGGCCGGGACGATCCAGGCGGTGCTGCCGTTCGTCGTCGCGGGGCTCGTCATCGCGCTCCCGCAGGGGCGCGCACTCAATGCGCTCGCGCTCGGTGAGGACGTGGCGCGCTCGGTGGGGGTGCGCGTCGGCGTCACGCGGGCTGCGGGGCTCGTCGCGATCGTGTTGCTGTGCGGCGCGGCGACGGCGGCCGCCGGGCCCATCGGATTCGTCGGGCTCATGGTGCTGCACGCGGTCCGACACCTGACAGGGCCGGATCAGCGCTGGATCCTGCCGTACGCGCTCGTGCTCGCCCCTGCGCTCGTCCTGTTGAGCGACGTCGTCGGGCGGCTCGTCGTGTGGCCGGCCGAGCTGCAGCTCGGCGTCGTCACGGCTCTCGTCGGCGCGCCCGTGCTCATCGCGATGGTGCGCGGCTCGGCGGGCAGGTCGTCGTGAGCGAACGCGTGCTCGTCCTGCGGCTCGGTCCGCTCAGCAGACGCTTCGGGCTTCGGGCGACGCTCGTGCACATCGTGCTCGCGCTCCTCGCCGTCGCGACGATCGTCGTGGCGCTCACGATCGGGCGGGGCGGCCTGCCCCTCGGTTCGATCCTGTACGCGATGCGCCCGGAGGCGTCCGACACGATCCGGCTCGTGTTCGAGTGGCGCGCGGCTCGTGCGCTCGCGGCCGTCCTGTTCGGCGCGTGTCTGGGCATGGGCGGGGCCGTGTTCCAGACGCTCACGCGCAACCCGCTCGGCAGTCCCGATGTGGTGGGGCTCGGCGCGGGCTCGTTCGCGGGTGTCGTCGCGGTGCTCATGCTCGGCGGCAGCGGGTTCGCGGCGCTCGCGTTCGGCTCGATCGCCGGCGGCTTCGCCGCGGTCGTCATCATCTACCTGCTCGCGTATCGGCGCGGCGTGCAGGGGTTCCGGTTCATCATCATCGGGATCGCCGTCTCGGCGATGCTCTCCGCGCTCACGATCTGGTTCAGCGTCAAGGCCGAGCTCGACGTGGCGATGCAGGCCGCGATCTGGGGTGCGGGCACGCTCACGGGTGTGCAGTGGGGACTGCTCGGCGCGGTCGCGATCGCGGCGCTCGTAGGCGCGCTCGCCCTGCCGACGGTGGGCCTCGTGCTGCCGCAGTTCGCGCTCGGCGACGAAGCCGCATCGTCGCTCGGGCTGCGGGTCGAGCCGACGAAGGTGCTGCTCGTGGTCGTCGGCGTGTGGTTCACGGCGATCGTGACGGCCGTGAGCGGGCCGATCGGGTTCATCGCGCTCGCGGCGCCGCAGCTCGCGCGTCGGCTCACGGGCGGTCGGACGGGTATCGGGCTCGCGGGGTCGGCGCTCGTCGGCGCCGTGCTGCTCGCGACGGCCGATCTCGCCGCCCAGTATCTCGTTCCGGGGATGAAGCTCCCCGTCGGTGCCGTCACCGCGATCATCGGCGGCGGTTACCTCGTCTGGTTGCTGTTCAGGGAGAGTGCACGACGATGACCATCACGAACACGGCCGCGGCGCTCACGGCCGAGGGGCTCGTCGTCGGCTACGGCGGTTCGCCCGTGCTCGACGGACTCGACATCGCGATCCCGGCGGGCTCGTTCACCGCCGTGATCGGCCCGAACGCGTGCGGTAAGTCGACGCTGCTGCGCTCGTTCGCGCGGCTGCTGTCGCCCCGCGCCGGGCGTGTGCTGCTCGGCGAGGACGATCTGCGGGGCTTCTCCGCGCGTGCGCTCGCACGGCGCGTGGGGCTCCTCCCGCAGTCGCCGGTGACGCCCGAGGCGATCACGGTCGACGAGCTCGTCTCGCGGGGGCGCTTCGCGCACCAGACCGTCCTCAGTCAGTGGTCGCGCGAGGACGAGCGGGCGGTGACGCGCGCGATCGAAAACGCCGGCATGGGCGCGTTGCGTGGACGTCGCGTCGACGAGTTGTCGGGCGGGCAGCGGCAGCGCGCGTGGATCGCGCTGGCGCTCGCGCAGGAGACGGACGTGCTGCTGCTCGACGAGCCGACCACGTTCCTCGACGTCGCCCACCAGGTCGAGGTGCTCGAACTCGCGACGCGGCTCCGCGAGGGCGGCCGCACGGTCGTCGCCGTGCTGCACGAGCTCGGCATGGCGGCGCGCTTCGCGACACACCTCGTCGCGATGCGCGACGGCCGCATCGTCGCCGAGGGCGCCCCCGCCGAGGTCGTCACCGAGGCGCTGCTGCGCGACGTCTTCGACCTCGACGCCCGCGTGATCGCCGACCCCGACACGGGAACCCCGGTCGTACTGCCGCGCTCGGTTCACCGACGGTGAGGACGGACGACCGAGGCACGCGAGCGCGTCGCGAGCCGGCCGCGCACGGGGCCGTTCGAGTGGGTTTCCGCCACTCGTCGTGATGCGGCCGGAGCGCCCCGGGCGTCAGCCCCAGGCGCCCGCTCGTACTGCGGTTGCCAGCTCGTCCCCGCGCCCAGCTCGTGGGCGGCCCGGTGGGCGAAGTACGGGTCGCGCAGGGCCGCGCGGCCGATCCGCACGGCGTTGGCGCGGCCCGGCGTCACGATCCGCTCGGCCCGCTCGGCGTCGGTCACGAGCCCCGCGACCGGGCTCCCGCCGGGACAGTCCGCGATCCCGTTCGACGTGACCGAGCGCCACGTCGGCTTCGACACGATCGACGTCGTCAGCCAACAGACCGTCTCGCACCACTACACACGGCGAGCGGACGGCGACGACGCGTACACGCCGCACCGGTTCCGCTACGTCTGGCCGGCCGGGCTCGACCTGATGGCGCGGGCCTGACACCCGAGGCCCGGCACGAGGACTGGGACCGCTCGCCCTTCACCGCCGACAGCGAATCGCATGTGTCGGTGTGGCGCCTCGACCCCGACGACGGAACGGGTGCGCTCAGTGCGCGCCGGGGAGTCGCCCGAGTACGCGTGCACTCACGGCGATGACTGCGCGGCGGGGCAAGAAGCGCGCGCCGAGCGCGCCGACGGCGTTGCCGAGACCGGAGATCACGCTGTACGGAGGTCGCGCACGATCGAGCGCACGGAACGCTGTCGCCACGACCTGGGACGCGGTCTGCATGAATCCCGGCGACTCGGACCGTCCCGTCGCCACCTCGAAGAACTCGGTGCGTGTGGGTCCGGGGCTCACCGCGAGCACCGTCACGCCGTGCTCGTGCACCTCGGATGCGATCGCCTCGCTGAAGCTCAGCACGAACGCCTTCGTCGCGCCGTAGACGGCCATCGTGGGGCACGGCTGGTAGCTCGCGGTGCTCGCGATGTTCACGACGGTGCCCGTGCCGGCCGCGACGAGATCGGGAAGGTAGGCACGCGTGACGGCGACGAGTGCCCCGATGTTGAGCCGCACCATCTCGTCGATCCGCTCCGGATCGGCGTCGGCGAACTCGCCCTGCATGCCGAACCCCGCGTTGTTCACGACGTGCTCGATGCGCACCCCGAGCTCGTCGGTGCGAGCACGCAGCGTCGCGGCGGCGTCGGGGGCCGCGAGATCGAGCGGCACGACGTGCACGGTCGTGCCGTGCTCGCGGCGCAGTCGCTCCGCGAGTTCCTCGAGGCGTTCCCGCCGCCGCGCGACGATGACGAGGTCGGCGCCGCGACGGGCGAACTCGTTCGCGAACTCGACGCCGAGGCCCGAGCTCGCGCCGGTGATGAGGACGGTGGTGCCACGTGTGCTGATGCTCATGGGCACCAATGTAGGCAGTGACAGCTTTGTTGTCAACGACTACATCACGATACGGTGATCGAATGTCATACCACCACGGCAACCTGCGGGCGACGCTGCTCGCACGCGCCGTCGAGGTCGTCGACGACGAGGGCGTCGACGCACTCTCGATGCGGCAGCTCGCGCGCGACGCGGGCGTGAGTCACGGCGCGACCTCACGCCACTTCCCCGAACGCCGGGCCCTGCTCGACGCCGTCGCGGTCGTCGGCTTCGAGCGCCTCGACGCGGCCCTCCGTACCGCCGCGAACACCCCTAGCGACGACCTGCGGGACGTCTTCGAGTCGGTCGCCCGCGCCTACGTCGCGTTCGCGACGACCCATGCCCGGCTGCTGGAACTCATGTACACCGCGAAGCACGACCCCGACGCGAGCACGCAGCTCGTGACGACCGCACACGGGTGCACCGACATCATCCACGAGCTCGTGCGCCGTGGGCAGGCCGAAGGCATCGTCCGCACGGGCTCGGCCGACGAGTTCACCGTCGCGGCGTTCGCCTCGGTCCACGGCCTCGCGGCGATCATCACGGCCGACCTGCTCGACGGAACCCCCGCCCCCGCGGCGATCGACGCCGTCCTACAACTCGTGTGGGGCGGTCTCACGAGCGACTGAGCGGCGACGCAACGTGACGCGGGCGCGGCGGACGACCGACTCGTCCGATGTCGACCCCGTCGGTTCAGGCCGCGACGCGAGCCGGTCCGACCGAGGGCGCCTCGCGGCGACCGCGCCGCAGCAGGTGCGTGAGCACCGTCAGATGTGGGAACTCGATGAGCATGCCGAGCACGATCGCGGCGACGACGAGGGGTTGATCCGGCAGCGCGATCGACGTGAGGCCGATCATGAGCGGCGCGTTGCGCGCCGAGGTCGTTATCGTGAGCAGCGCGTGCTCGTCGCGCCGCAGTCGGAAGGCGCGAGCGACGGCCTCCCCGATGCCCCACATGGCGACGAAGAAGAGGAAGACGACGCCGAGCACCAGCGCGAAGGCGCTCGGCTCGGCGAGGATCGTCCCGACGTTGCCGGCGAACAGGGCGACGACGAGCAGGGCGATGATCACGGGCACCGCCCGGTCGACCCCGGCCTCCACGGATGCCGAGATCCGGTCGGGCAGCACACGTCGCGCGACGAGCCCGATTCCGAGACCGATCGCCGCGGGCAGCACGAACCAGGTGAGCAGCGCAGGCACGGCACTCTCGAGCACGCCGCTCCCCGGGAGCCCCGAGAACACGGCGAGCCACGCCGGGTACAGCGCGAGCTGGATGAGCATCTGGAGCGGGACGAGCGCGGCCCCGGTCGTGGTGTCGCCCTTCGCGAGTCGGGTGAAGCCGAGGAACCAGTCGGTGCAGGGTGCGAGGCAGTAGGTGAGGACGCCGAGCCGGATCGCCTCGTCCGGCAGCAGCCGCGTGAGTGCGAACGCCACGACCGGGACGACGAGGAAGTTCACGCCGGCCGCGATGAGCGCGAGTCGGGAGCAGCGCCGCAGCTCGCGGAGCCCCTCGAGACGAACCGTCGCGAAGACGGCCGTGACGAGCGCGAGGACGAGCGGATCGGCGAGCGCCCCCACGCGCGCACCGGCCTCGGGCGCCACACCACCGATCGCCGAACCGATGGCGATCGCCCCGAGCAGCAGCACGCTCGTGGCGACGGGCCGGTCCAGCGCGCTCAGCACTCGCACTCGACACCGCAGCACGAGAGGTCGTCGGTGAGCATGCCCGCGGCACGCCACGCCTCGAGCGCGCTCGTGTCCTTGCCCGCACGCTCACCGATGCGTCGCGCGATGTGTGCGAAGCGTTGCCGGAACTTGTAGACGAAGCAGAACCTGAGGCCGCCGTGCCGTATCGAGGGCCCGCTCAGGAACAGGCCCGGCGCGAGCGTGGACCCGTCGTCCTCGTCGAGCAGCGGCCAGCCGTCCTCGCGCTCCTCGAAGAGGTGGGCGACGGGGCCGAGGCCAGGGCCGAATCCCGTCGCGGCGATGGGCGCCGAGTCACCGCGAACCATTCGCCCATCGGCGAGGCGGACCGTGAAGCCGTCGCCGTCCGCCTTGACCGCGACGACCCGCTCCGGGACCGGGTGCAGACGACCGGTCTCGAACGCGGCCCGGAGACGCATGCGGGAGCGCGGCGCCAGGCGGAACGACGGATCGGACCCCGGACGCCGATCCCACGGCTCGTCGGGGTCGATGATCGTCACGGTCGCGCCGCGCGCGATGTGATGACAGGCGATGTCGACGCCCGACTCGTAGCCGCCGATCACGACGACCGCACCGCCACGTTCACCCCACGCCTCGGGGGCACTCGAGTGGACGGCGAACCCCGCCCCCGGGAGCCTCGGCGCACGCGGGTCACCGAATTCGCCGCCCGCCCACACGAGCGAGCGGGTGCGCACGGGACCGCGCTCGGTGTCGAGCTCGAAGCCGTCGTCGAGCGCCCGCACCGCCTCGACGGCCGCGTGCTCCATGACGGGCACGCGGAAGTGCTTCACGACCCCGCGCAGGTAGTTCGCGTACTGCGGGCCGGTCGGGTAGTCGACGCCGAGGCTGAAGGCGGGGGAGGTCTCTGGGTGGATCGCGTTCAGATCGCTCGCGCCGAACCCGTTGCCCGTGAACGACGGCGTGAGGAAGGTCTGTGCCGCCGGCCAGTCACGGAACGACTGACCGACACGACCGCGTTCGAGTACGCCGAAGGTCAGCCCGTCGACCGCCGCGAGCGCGAGCGCGGTGCCGATGCCCGCGGGTCCGGCTCCGACGACGAGCGCGTCGAGCCGCACGGCGTCGTCGTCCTGCGCCCGGGCATCACGCGGCGAGGCCCCATTGTTGATATACATTCTCAACAACATAGCGCATGGTCACCCATGCCCCCGGTCGCCCCGCGGCCCCGGCCGTTCCATGGCGCTCCGGTCGCCCGCAGTCGCGCCGTCCGTCGACTCGGTCTTCCCGTCGACTCAGTCGTCGCCGTCGTCCTCGCCGCGCAACTCCGCGCGGATGCGGCGGAGGTCCTCCATGAGCGAGCCGAACAGGATCCAGTGGTCGGAGTTCGGCGGTCGCAGCCGGAGCGGTGACGTGAGCGCGGGGATCGCCGAGGTCATGGGTGTCGGATCGACCTCGGCGACGTGGACCGCGAGACGCACGTCGTGTGCGGCGCGACGGAACTCCTCCGCGAGCGCGGGCATCGTGTCCTCCTCGACGATCGACTCGTCGTACTGGTCGACGAGTGCCCGCGTCATGCCGATCACCTGCGTGACGATCGGCGAGAGGCGGTCGTCGAGCAGCGCCTGCATGGCCTCGAGCTCGTCGCGATGCCGACGCCCGCGCGGATTCATGCGCAGCGACTCGAGCGCGGTGTCGATGCTCGTCTCGGCGCGATCGCGCATGGGCCGCAGGAGGCGTGCCTCGATCATGAGCGCCTGCAGGTCCGCCGGACGCTGCCGGGCGAGGAGCGTGCCCGCGAGCCGATCGAAGGTCGCCGCGACCTCGGTGCCGAGCAGTCGCAGCTGCTCGCGCGCGGGGCCGACGAGCACGGGCGGGACGACGAGTGCGTTGATCGCGAACCCGGAGGCCGCTCCGATGATCGTCTCGATGACACGGTCGAGCGCGTAGAACGGCGTCGTTCCACCGAGCGCGAGCACGAGCATCGCGCTGATCACCATCTGGTTGAGCGCGCCCGGCGTGACGCGCAGCACCCAGGCGAGCAGGAGCGCGACGGCCGTCGTCGCGAGTACCATCGGCCCGCTCGTGGGGAACAGCGCCGACATTCCGGCCGCGATCGCCACGCCGATGAGCACACCGATCGTGCGCTCGATGCCCTTCGCGAAGGTCTGATTGACGCTCGGCGCCACGACGATGACCGTCGCGATGGCCGCGAAGATCGGCATCTCGACCTGCAGGAGCGCGACGGAGAGCAGCCAGGCGATCGCGATCGCGACGGCCGTCTTGGCCACCTGCAGCAACGGAAGACGCTTCTTGGCCCGGAAGGTCGTCAGGATCGCGCGCATCCCCCAAGGCTAGTTCGGCCGCGCGAACACGCGGTGTTCGGCCCCTCTGACGAGAATCGGAGGCGCGTTTTGTAGCCTTCACGACAATGTTCCGCTCGGGGGATCACGAATCCACCAAGCGGGGTGACGCACGACGACGTGAACGCACACGGCCATACGAGGAATGACATCGATGACTGAACAGAGCGACCAGACGCGCGATCTCCGCACCCAGGCGTACGACGCCGCAGCGGATCCGGAGCCGGAGCGCGAGCAGAGCCCGGGCGAGAAGGCCACGGGCGAGGACCGCAGAACGCGGATCAGACAGCGGATCGGGCTCGCGGGAGGTGTCGTCGCCGGCATCCTGCTCTACTGGGTGATGCCCGACGACGTCGGTCACGCGACCCGACTGACCGCCGCCGTCGCGGGGGTGATGGCGATGTGGTGGATGACGCAGGCGCTGCCGCTGCCCGTCACGGCCCTCGTCCCGCTCGCGCTCTTCCCCGTGCTCGGGCGGGAGAACGACGACAGCGCGAGCGACGTCATGCAGGACATCGGGGCCTCGTACGGCAATCCGATCATCTTCCTGTTCCTCGGCGGCTTCATGCTCGCCCTCGCGATGCAGCGCTGGAACCTCCACAAGCGCCTCGCGCTGCTCGTGATCCGCGCGATCGGCACGAAGCCCAACCGCATGATCGCGGGCTTCATGATCGCGACCGCGCTCGTGAGCATGTGGGTGTCGAACACGGCGACGGCCGTCATGATGCTGCCCATCGGCGTCTCGGTGCTCCTGCTCGTCGCGAAGAGTACGACGCTCACGAGCGACGCGGCGGCGAACAGGACGACGAAACCGCAGGGTGACGGCGACGGGCTCATCGGCGACACGGGCGGCGCGATCCGCACGAACTTCGGCACCGCGCTCATGCACGGCATCGCGATCGTCGTCGCGCTGCTGCTGTTCATCCTGCCCGCGGGCGCCGAGAAGGGCGTGCGCCTGCTCGACTGGAAGACCGCAGGCCATCTGCCGTGAGGCGTGCTGCTGTTCGGCGGCGGGCTCGCGCTCTCGTCGCAGTTCACGGCGAGCGGACTCAGCGCCTGGATCGGTGAGCAGGTCGAGGGCCTCGCGGGCGTGCCCGTCTGGCTCATCGTCGTCCTCATCACGGGTGCCGTGCTCGTGCTCACCGAGCTGTCGAGCAACACGGCCACGGCCGCGACGCTGCTGCCCGTCGTCGGTGGCGTGTCGATCGGCCTCGGCGTCGACCCGCTGCTCCTCGCGTTCCCCGTCGCGGTCGCCGCGACGTGCTCGTTCATGCTCCCCGTCGCGACACCGCCGAACGCGATCGCGTACGGATCGGGGTACGTGACGGCGGGGCAGATGATCAAGGGCGGGTTCTGGCTCAACGTCATCGCGCTCGGCCTCGTGAGCGTCGCGACGCTCACGCTCGCCACGTGGGTGTTCGGGATCGTCTGGTGACCGCAGCCCGGTGATCCGGGCGGGCGGGCCGAGCGGCGGTGGGGCGGCGCGACCGGGTCGCACCGCCCCGCCGCGCGTCACCCGGAGCAACGTGCGGGGCACCGCCACCCGCCGTCGCTAGGCTCACGGGAATGTCCGCCGAACGGAGCTTCACCGCGCTCGCGCGCCTCTGGCCGTTCGTCCGCCCCGTGGCCTGGTACCTCGCCGGCGGGCTGGCCGCCTCGATCGTCGCCGCCGCGCTGGGCCTCGTCGGCCCGCAGATCATCCGCATCATCGTCGACGGCCCCGTGACGTCCGGTGACCGGACGCAGGTCGTGTGGGGCGCACTCGTGCTGCTCGGTGTCGGCGTCGGCGAGGCGGCACTGTGGTTCCTGCGCCGCGTGCTCGTGCTCACGCCCATGGTCGGCGTCGAACGTCGGCTGCGGGACCGCCTCTTCGGCCACCTCGGCGACCTCCCCGCGGCGTTCCACGACGAGTGGGAATCGGGCCAGCTCCTGTCGCGCTCCTCGGCCGACCTCGCACGCCTGCGACGGTGGCTGTCGTTCGGGTTCATCATGCTCGTCGTCAACCTGCTCACGATCGTCGGCGGTGCGAGCGTGCTCGTGTGGCTCGACCCGCTGCTCGGGCTCACCTACCTCGCGTTTGCCGTGCCCAGCGGCGTGCTCACCTACCGCTTCCAGCGCCGCTACCGCGTGCTCGCGCGACGCAGTCAGGACCAGGCGGGCCGGCTCGCGACCTCGGTCGAGGAGGCCGCGAAGGGCGTTCGCGTCATCCGCGCGTTCGGCCGTCGCCCCGAGTTCGTCGACGCGTTCGCCGACGGTGCGCAGCGATTGCGCACGACCGAGCTCGCGAAGGCACGCGAACAGGCGAACGTGCGCTCCTGGCTCATCGCGCTGCCACAGCTCGCGCTCACCGCGTGCCTCGGCATCGGCGTGTTCCGCGTCGCGGGCGGCGAGCTCACGGTCGGCTCGCTCTCGGCGTTCCTCGTGACCGCGGCGATGCTGTCGTGGCCGATCCGCTGGATCGGTGTGCTGCTCGCCGACACGCTCGACGCCGCGACCTCGACGACGCGCCTGTTCGAGGTGCTCGACGCCCGGAACACCGTGACGGACCCCGAGCACCCGCTCACCGTCCCCGACGGGCCGGGCGAGCTGCGCTTCGAGGGCGTCGGCTTCACGTACCCGCCCCGCGGTCGCGAGGACGACGGGACGGACGCCGACCGTTCGGTGCTCCGTGGCCTCGACCTCGTGCTGCGGCCAGGCGAGACGGTCGCGCTCGTGGGCGCGACGGGATCGGGCAAGAGCCTCGTCACCGAGCTCGCGGTGCGGCTGCACGATCCGACCGCCGGGCGCGTCGTGCTCGACGGTGTCGATGTGCGGGACGTGCGCCGAAACGAGCTGCGCACGCACGTCGCGATCGCGTTCGAACAGCCGCTCCTGTTCTCGGCGAGTGTGCGCGAGAACGTCCTGCTCGGTCGCCCCGACGCGAGCGACGCGGCGCTGACCGAGGCGCTCGAGGTCGCGCAGGCCGACTTCGTCTTCGAGCTGCCCGACGGCGTCGACACGCGGATCGGTGAGGAGGGCCACAGCCTCTCGGGCGGTCAACGGCAGCGCCTCGCCCTCGCTCGGGCGATCGCCGCCCGACCGCGCGTGCTCGTGCTGGACGACCCGCTCTCCGCGGTCGACGTGCGCACGGAGGCCCGCGCGACCGCGGCGCTCCGCGAGGCGCTCGCGGGCGTGACGACACTCGTCGTGGCGCACCGCTCGTCGACGGTCGCGCTCGCCGACCGCGTCGCGGTGCTGCGTGACGGGCGCATCTCGGCGATCGGCGACCACCGAGAACTGCTCGCCGACGATCCGTACTACCGCGGGCTGCTGTGGCAGGGCGAGTTCCTCGACGAGGAGGCGACCGCGTGAGCGCGCGACGGGACCGAACCGGCGACGACGACCGGGCGCAGGAGGCGTGGACGCGAGGCCGACGCACGCGGGACGAGTCCGGCGAGTCGGTCGACGGCGACGCGCGTCGCCTCGACGACGGGGCGGCGGACGCCGCGGCCGACACCGAGGCCGCGAACGCCGCGGCCGCCGCGGCATCGGTCGAGGCGAGTGGCGAACTCGACTCCGACACGCAGCCCATCGGGGTGGGGCTCGAGCACTTCACGAGCGTCGGACGCCGGGACGCGAAGGCCCTCCGTCGCCGCTCGCTGCGCCTCATGGCCGAACTGTTGCGCCCGCACGGGCTGCGCCTCGCGCTGCTCGCCGCCCTCGTCGTCACGGCGCAGGCGGCAGCGGCTGCCGGCCCGCTGCTGCTCGCGAACGCGCTCGACGCGGGCCTGCCCGCACTGCTCGCAGGCGATCCCGTGCCGTTCGTGACGGTGCTCGCGCTGCTCGTCGCCGCGGCCCTCGCCGACGCGTGTCTCAGCAACCTGTTCACGCGCCGCACCGCGGCCCTCAGCCAGCGCCTCCTCCTCCACCTCCGCACGCGCCTGTTCGATCACACCGCCCGTCTCGACCTCGACTTCCACCAGCGGTACACCTCGGGGCGCGTCATCAGCAGGCAGACGAACGACATCGATTCGCTCGCCGTGCTGTTCGACACGGGCATCGGCGACCTCGTGCAGGCGGTCATCCGCATGTGCTTCGTCGGAACGGCGCTCGTGCTGCTCGACCCCGTCTCGGCCCTCGTCGCGCTCGTCGCGTTCCTCCCCGTCATCGCGGTCACGCGCCGGTTCCAGGTCGTCTCGGCGCGGCTCTACCGCGAATCGAGCGAGCGCTCGGCGCGGCTCATCGTGCGGTTCGTCGAGACCATGACGGGCATGCGCGCCGTGCAGGCGTTCCGGGCCGAGGCCCGCGGCGCGGACGAGTACGGACGCCTCAACGAGGCGTACTCCGACACGGCGCGGCGCGTGTCGATGACGTTCGGCAGCCTCTTCACGGGCATCAACCTCTTCACCGCGATCGGTCTCGCGGCCGTCGTGCTCGTGAACGGGCTGCGCACGCTCGACGGGACGATCGGCGTCGGCGTGCTCGTCGCATCGGCGCTGTACCTGACGCAGTTGTTCCAGCCGATGGAGGCGATCGGGATGTTCTCGAACACCTACCAGTCGGCGGTCGCGGCGCTCGAGAAGATCTCGGGCGTGCTCGAGGAGCGTCCGACGGTCGTCGACCCGGCGACGACGCGTCCACGCGACGGGGCACCCGCCCGCGCGGAACGGTCGCCGAACGGCCGCGGCGAGATCGAGCTGCGCGACGTCGAATTCGCCTACCCCGACGGCCCGACCGTGTTACACCGGCTCTCACTGCACATCCCGCCCGGGCAGACGCTCGCCGTCGTGGGCCGCACGGGCGCGGGCAAGACGACGCTCGCGGGGCTCGTCGCGCGCTTCGCGGACCCGGTGACGGGCGAGGTGCTGCTCGACGGCGTCGACCTGCGCGACATCCCCGATGCCGAGCTGCGGCGTCGCATCGTGACGGTCACGCAGGAACCGTTCCTGTTCCAGGGCACGATCGCGTCGAACCTCGAACTCGGTCGGCCGGGTGCGTCTCGCGCGGCACTCGAGGACGCGGTCCGCCGAGTGGGTGCCGACACGTTCATCGACCGCCTCCCACTGGGGCTCGACACCGACCTCAGCCACCGCGGGGTGCGGCTCTCGGCCGGGCAACGACAGCTCGTGTCGTTCGCGCGCGCCTTCGTCGCCGACCCCGAGGTGCTCATCCTCGACGAGGCGACGAGCTCGCTCGACATCCCGAGCGAGCGGGCCGTGCAGCACGCGCTCGCGACCCTCCTGCGCGACCGCACGGCGATCGTCATCGCGCACCGTCTGTCGACCGTCGATGACGCCGACCGGATTCTCGTGATGGACGAGGGCCGCATCGTCGAGGACGGCTCGCCGCGGGACCTCGTCCGCTCGGGCGGTCACTACGCGCAATTGCACCGGGCGTGGCTCGCCTCGCTCGGTCGCGACCGCGATCAGGACGACGAGCGCATCGGCGGCTGAGCCGCCGAGCTACGGCCGAGCGTCCGGCCCACCGATGACGGGCGCGTCACCGTAGCGGCCGACGAACAGCAGCACGAGCGCGGTGCCCGAGAGAAGGCCGTCCACGATGCCCGCGGGCAGCATGAACACCATGAGCACGAGCGTCACGACGCAGTTGACGACCGAGAGCGCGTAGCCCCACATCCGATTCTTGAGCAGGCCGATCGACGCGACGATCCGCAGCGCGGCGAACAGCCCACTCATCACCATCATCAGCACGAGCTGGCCGGCGAAGAACGGCAGGATGATCGGCAAGCGGGATGCGAGGTCGTCCAGGTCGACCCCCGAGAGCAGGACGACGATCAGGAGGAGGAAGGGAAGCCCTTCCATGAGCAGCCCCTGCGCGAGTTGCAGGCCCGCCGCCCATTTGAACCGGTGCCGCGAGGCGGCGTCGACTGAGGTGTCGGTCACGACGCCAGCCTAGGCAGGCCGACCGCCGAGGCCCTCCGCCACCGGTCGTATCTTCTCTTCGGGAACCGCGGTCGACGTTCAGCCCGGCCGGTTCACCGAGTGGGCGTCGGCGGTCTCGCCCGCCCGCTCCTCGGCGTCATCGCTCGCCGGAACCTGGTCGGTACCGTCACCGATCTCCGCCGGCTCGCCGTCGGTGACATCCGTCCCGGTGTCATCCGCGATGCCCGTCCCGGCACCGTCCGCGACATCCGTCGCGGTGTCGTCCTCGGACTCGCCGACGGTGCTCGCGTCGCGCTCGCCCTCGTCACCCGTCACCGCGTCGGGCTCCGGCGTCGGCTCCTTGATGAGGGACAGCTCGAACTCGAGCGAGATCTTCTCGCTCACGAGCAGCCCGCCCGAGTCGAGCGGCGTGTTCCATTCCACGCCCCAATCGCGCCGGTCGATGCGACGCGACCCCTCGAGGCCCGCGCGGACGTTCCCGAACGGGTCGGTCTCGATGCCGGTCAGCTCGAGCGGCACACTCAGCGCGCGCGTGATGCCGTGGATCGAGAGCGTGCCGCGCACGATGAACTGCTGCTCGCCGATCTCCTCGAGGTCGTCGGACTCGAAGACCATCTCGGGGTGGTTCTCGACGTCGAAGAAGTCGCTGCTGCGCAGGTGCTCGTCGCGCTGCTCGTTGCGCGTGTCGATGCTCGCGAGGTCGACGACGACACGCGCGCTCGAGTTGGCCCAGTGCTGTGGATCGAGCTCGACTTCCCCTACGATCGAGTTGAAGGATCCTCGGACCTTCGTCACCATCGCGTGCTTCGCCGAGAAGCCGATACGGGAGTGCCCCGGGTCGATCTTCCAGATGCCACCGAGTTGTGCGAGATCCATACAGGCCTTTCGAGCAACCGGCATCGTTCGGGGGAGATTCCCGCAGCCTGGACGATCGCCGGCGGACCGCCACGGCATACCCGGTCGATCGTGGGCACCTCGGCCGATCGACGCACGCCACGGGTTTTCGGGGCTTTCGGAGCCGACGAGTTCGTGCATCGACGATAGACGGCACCCGCACCGACCACCTTCGGCCCGATCACCACGGAATTGCGTGCGTGCGGCCGATTCGACAGGGTGTGACGGTGGACGATTCGACGAAGGCGCGACGCGCGCGGGTCGCGACGATGATCGCCTTCGCGACGAACGGCGCACTGCCCGCGACGCTCCTCGCGAGGTACGCCGAGGTGAAGGATCTCCTCGGGGTCGACACGGCCCTGTTCGGGCTCCTCGTCGCCGCGTTCATGCTGGGGGCCGCGGCGGCGTTCAACACGCCCGGCGTGCTGCTCCGGCGCTTCGGCAGCCGCGTCGTGACGACGTCCGGGACAGCGTGGATGACGATCGCTCTGCTGCTCGCGACGTTCGGCGTCGTGCACGGCAACGCCTGGCTGTTCGTCGCCGGGCTCGTGCTCGCCGGCTACGGCGACGCGGTCGTCGACGTGGCGCAGAACGCGCAGGGCCTGCGCGTGCAGGAGGCGTTCGGCAGATCGCTCCTGTCGTCGATGCACGCGGGCTGGAGCATCGGTGCGGCGATCGGCAGCCTCGTCGGGACGTTCACGGCATCGCTCGGCGTCCCGCTCACGATCCACCTCGCGGCGTGGGGGATCGTGTGCGTGCTCACGATGCTCATCTCCTCCCGTTCATTCCTGCCGCACGCCGCGGCGGCGGCACCCGACGACGAGAGCCCGGTGCCTGCCCGCCGCCTGGGGTTCGGTGGGCTGCTGGTGCTCGCGCCGCTCGCGCTCGTGGCCCTCGCGGGCGTGTCGGTCGAGGACGTCGGGAACAACTGGTCGGCCGTGCTCCTCGCGGACCAGCGGGACGTGCCCGCACAGAGCGCTGGGATCGCGCTGAGCGTCCTGCTCGGTGCCCAGTTCGTCGGCCGGCTGCTCGGCGACCGGTTCATCGATCGGGTCGGCCATCGCGCGGCGCTCGTCTCGAGCCTCGCCGTCATCGTCGTCGGCATGCTCGCGGCCGCGTGGGCGCCGTCGGCTCCCCTCACGATCATCGGCTTCGCGCTCGCGGGCCTCGGGTGTGCGATCACCGTGCCGCTCGCGTTCACCGGCGCGGACGCGCTCCCGGGCCTCGCGCCGCACGCCGGGGTCACGTGGGTGAACTGGCTCATGCGCCTCGCGACGATCGGCCTGACGCCGGCCATCGGTGCGGTCGCAGCGCTCTCGTCGCTGCCGGTCGCGATCACGGTCGTCACGTCGGTCGCGGTCGTCGCGCTCGCGCTGCAGTTCCGCCCGAACCGACACACCTGACGGCCGGACCGCCGGACCGCGCCTCGTCGCGCCCTCGGTGCGGGCGGTTTCGAGTGCCCGGCTCCCGCCCACGAACGCGGTCTATCGTGCGGGCATGACCGGTTCGACCGCTTCCATAGGCGCGACGAAGTACGTGTTCGCGCTCGACTGTCCCGACGCATCGGCGCTCGCGGCGTTCTACGCGCGATTGCTCGGTTGGCGGGCGAGCGACACGTCGCCGGACGCCGAATGGGTCGATGTCCGCCCACCCGAGGGCGAGTCGGCGGCGTTCTGGATCGCGTGCCAGCGGGTCGAGGACCACCGGGCCCCGGAGTGGCCCGACGGTCCGATCCCGCAACAGGCGCACCTCGACTTCTACGTCGCCTCGATCGCCGACTCGACGCCCCACGCACTCGCCGCGGGGGCCCGGAAGCACGAGTACCAGCCGAGCCCCGACGGCCACTTCGTCGTGTTCCTCGACCCCGCGGGCCACCCGTTCTGCCTGTGCGAGGAGTGATGCAGAGAATCCGTTCGTTGGCACGAACGAGTTCGGAGCCGGTCGGCAGCCGGTCGATCTCGCGCCTGCGCCATCCCAGGAGGCCGAGCGCATGAACGTCGAACACCCGGACGAACTCGCACGCGATCCCCTACCGCTCCGCGGGCGGCGCGTCCTCGTCACGGGAGTCAGCAGACGAGCGGGCATCGGCTACGCGACCGCGTGTCGGCCCGCCGCCTACGGTGCGAGCGTCTTCTGTCATCACCACGCACCGCACGACGCCGAACAACCGTGGGGCGGTGACGACCTCGGCGCGGTGCTCGACGGTGTCCGCTCGCACCTCGTCTCGGACGCGCGGCTCGCCGACGCGGCCGGCGACCTGGCCGATCCGACGGTTCCCGCACGTGTCGTGGACGCCGCTGTGGCCGAGTTCGGCGGGATCGACGCGCTCGTGTGCAACCAGGCCCGCTCCGGTGGCGACGGGCGATTGCGCGACATCTCGGCAGCGGATCTCGACGCGCACTGGGCCGTGAACGCGCGCCTCGATCCTGCTGGTGCAGGCCTTCGCGCGGCAGCACCGTCCGGAGGGGCAGGGGTCGATCGTGTTGCTCACGTCGGGCCAGGGGCTGGGGCCGATGCCGGACGAGGTCGCCTACGCGACCTCGAAGGCGGCGATCGCTGGCATCACGCTCACGCTCGCGGACGGACGAGTTGGCCGATGAGGGCATCCGCGTGAACACGGTCAACCCCGGGCCCGTCGACACGGGCTACGGCAGCCCCGAACTCTGGCGGTCGGTCGCCCAGCATTTCCCGCGCGGACGTGTCGGGCGCCCCGATGACCCCACACGGCTGATCGCGTGGCTCACGACCGACGAGGCGTCGTGGATCACGGGACAGGTCATCGACTCGGAGGGCGGCTTCGCACGCACGCACACGCGCCCGTAGGTCGCGGGCGCCTCGATGGCCGGCTCGCCCAGCGGTACCCCCAACTCGTCGGTGCTAGCGTCCCCGCATGGACGTGGTGTTCGACGAGCAGGGCCGCCCGGAGCCGCCGGTGGACGGCGACGAATGGGCGACACTCGTCGGGTTCCTCGAATTCCATCGGGCGACGCTCGCATGGAAGGTCTCGGGGCTCGACCGAGAGCAGTTCGCGCACACGCTCCCGCCCTCGTCGATGACGCTCGGGGGCCTCGTCAAGCACCTCACCCTCGTCGAGGACGATTGGTTCGAACGTTTCCTCCTCGCTGCGCCGCCGCGCGAGCCGTGGGCATCGGTCGACTGGACCGCGACGCCGGACTGGGAGTGGGAGTCCGCGCTCGTCGACGAGCCTGCCGACCTCGTGTCCCGGTGGCAGCAGGCCGTCGAGCGTTCCCGCCGGGCCGCACGCGACGCATTCGTGGCGGGCGGGCTCGGTCACCGAGCGGCGACGTCCTGGTCGGACGGCCGCACACCGAATCTCCGCTGGATCGTCACGCACATGATCGAGGAGTATGCCCGCCACAACGGCCACGCCGATCTGCTGCGCGAGGCCATCGACGGCCAGGTCGGCGAGTAGCCCCCATGCGACCTCATCTGAAGGACATCTGCACGGGCTCGAGCAGGAGCAGGCAGCTTCCGGCCTCGTATCGATCGACCTGTGCAACCAGATGCACATTGCTGCCTGGACCTATCGAGTCCGGCACGTCTCCCGTAACGTGCAGATCACTCGTCGTATTCACGTCACGAAGTTGGAACGTTGGCCCTCTGACCGAGTTCTCGTCGAAGTCGCCCGGGCCCACTAGTATGTCGTATCGCGTCGTAGCGCTGCCATGAGGAGCGAGTGCCCCGATGTGCCCATCGAATTCCACGGAACGCCCTCGGTACTTCTCCGCGAAGACCGCCACAGATGAATCGCACGTATCCGCGACATCGAGCAGCGCGGCGAACTCCGCATTGTTCTCCACCGTGACGACCTCATCCACCGCGATGTCCGCACTTTTCGTCGGCTCAAGCTCACCAGCCTGAGCCGAGTCCGTGCGCGAGGGGGTCGACGTGGCCTCACCGGCTTCCCCGCTGCGGTCCTCGTTGAGGGTCCCGAAGACGATCACCGGCACGAGCAGAACTGCGGCCACCCCGGCAATGAGAGCGATGACGCGTACGTTCATCTTCTTCTTGGGACGCTGGAACGTGATCTCGGTTTGCAGTCGCCCCTGGTGATGCGACACGATGCGCCAGCCTTGTCGTTCCCACTTCGAGACCGCTCGACGCTCGGTTCCTCGGAGCACTCGCACCGTCATGCGCTCGAACTCGATGTTCTCTTGTGAAATACTCAGCACCTTCCGTTCGGACCTGCAGGGCGATGTCAAGGCGTGGAAGCAACATGGGGCTCGCCGGCCAGTAGTCGAGCGAATGCTTCGGTCGGTGTCAGGAAGCCGAGCCGGCGGCGGGGCCGGTTGTTGATCTCCTCGGCGATCGTGGTCAGGTAGGGCTGGTGGTCGGGTATCGCCGTGCCTTTGGGCAGGTACTCGCGGTAGAGCCGGTTGGTGTTCTCGTTGCTGGGTCGCTGCCAGGGCGAGTGGGGGTCGGCGAAGTAGACCGGCATGTTCGTGGCCAAGGTGACCTTCGCGTGGTGGGCCATCTCGCTGCCCTGGTCCCACGCGAGTGACGCCTTCATCATCTGGGGCAGCTCGTTGAAATACTCGATGACCGCGTCCGCGGTGCCCTCGGCGTGCTTGGAGGGCAGAGCCAGCAGCCCGGTGAAACCACTCATCCGCTCCACCAGTGTCGCCGCGCAGGAGGCACCGTTCTTCCCGATGATCAGGTCCCCCTCCCAGTGGCCTGGCACCCGGCGCTCGGCGGCGTCCTCGCCCCGTTCTGAGAGCGGGACCATCCCGATGATCGGCCCGCCCCGGGACCGGCCCGTAGTGCGGGGCCTGCGCTTGGTGCGCTTGGACTGCAGAAAGATCCCGCGCCGGGCCAGTTCCCCGCGCGGGATCGCGTAGATGTACTGGTAGATCGCTTCACCAGAGACGGTGCGGCCCTGCGCATCAGGAGAGTTCGCCATACGGCCAACAGTCGGGTCTGTTGCCTCCAGGCGCAAGCGGCCCGCGATCTCGTTCGGCGTCCACGATGCGGCTAGGTCAGCATTCACCCGCGCCTGCAGCACCGGATCCGCCGCGACCTTCCGCTGCTGCGGACGGGCCCGGCGACGCTGCGCGGCCACGTCTGCGGTCACGGCCTGGTAGCCGCGGGTCTTCGTCGCGTTCCGACGCAGCTCCCTGGAGACCACTGACGGGCAACGCCCCAGGTGACGGGCAATCTTCCGCACACCCCAACCCGCCTTCGACGCCGTGGAGATCTCCGACCTGTCACTGAACGACAACCCCACCCGCGACATCCACACACTCCATCGATCAGACCCCCGCCGAACAGGAGTGTTGCTTCGACGCTATGACACCACCCAGGAGCCTGTCCGGTGAATCCTACTCGTGCACACGGAACTCGAATGCGCATTGGCCTCGAACTGGCCTCGCGCACTCTCATTCAGACCTCACGTCCCGATTCGGACGAGATGTGATCGGCACGGAACATGTCGCACAGCCGAGAGTCGTCATCGCCGTGCCGTGCGCCATGCCGACGGGAGCGCTGACCTCCCCGCTCCCGTTGATGCTGAGCACCTCCAGATCGCCTCCCGTCTTCGCCAGCAGGTGGAGTCCCCAGGATGTGCCCATGGGCAGCGAGATCACGACCCGGCCGACCGAGCAGGACGTGCAGGCGTTCCTCGAGTCCGCGACGCCCGCGAAGCGCCGTGCAAGGCGCAGTTGTCCCTCCACGGGCTCAAGGACCTCCCGGCGGGCGGCGCTCCTGCCGTCCCGCGGCACCTACACGGAGGGCGCGGGCCGCGTGTACGTCAGGAAGCTCGAGGACATCGACCTCGACCTTCTCGGCCGACTGATCGCGATCGCCTGGGCTCGCGAGGACGACGCAGCCGCCCGGCCAGCGGCCGGACCACGTGTCGTGACGAGCTCACCCGCGCGTGCGTCGAATGCCCGAGCGGCACACCATGCCCCGGTCGCAGACTCTCAACCCCAGTCGGGCTCGCTTCACACGACGCCATAGCCGAGACGGGCGACGGCCTGGGCGACGAGCACGTCCGCCGCCGGTGCGTCGAGCATCGTCACGAAGTCGGGGCGCACCGGGAACGCATGCACCGCCTCGACCCGCGGGAAGAGCGTCACGACCGGCTCGTTCGTCACCGAGGACAGGTGGTGCAGGCCGTCGACCGAATGCCCGAGTTGCTCGAAGATGCGCTGTGCCCATGCCTGCGTCACCGACTTCTCGTCCATCATCTGCAACGACGCGGCCGCCCCGTTTCGCACCGGCCAGTTCGAGGTGAGATCGAGCAGTTCGAGGGTTCGCGTCGGTGTCCACGAGGCGATCGTGGCGCCGCCCGCACGGCGATCGATGACGCGAGTCGACTCGAACACCTCCGCGAGCGCGGTAACCGGTCGTGTCGCCGCATACAGCACGCCGATGTCCCGATGCAGCCGCGCCGGAGGCGGATGCGGGTCGAAGCGCATGCCTGGTAGGGGGCCGAAACGGCGCAACTCGTTCCAGCGAACCGGGTGCCGCCCGGCGGTCCGGAAGACGCGCCAGACCGGATCGCGGAACGGGCGCACGTCATCTCGGCCCCGCACGTCGAAGGTCGCAGGCGGAACGGCGTGCACCTTCACGATGCGAGGTAGCCCTCGAGAAGGCGCAGCACCTCGTCGACGTCACCGCCCGAGCGAAGCCACACGACCGGCGACACGTTCGCCCCGTCGATCCGGAGGCCACGCTGCGGGGACGTCATGAATCCCCCGATCGTCGCGGGATGCAGGTCCTCCGGCAGCGCCTCGACCAGGGCCGCGAGCGACGGCAGCACCGTCCACGTGGGGGATCCGTCGAACTGCCACCTCGGGTACCAGCGCTTTCCACCGGCGAGGAAGGCGAACAGGTGCCCCTTCGCCTGCCGGTGTCGCACGCGTGAGGCGTCGATGCCGAGCAGGGAGGCGACCTCGCTCGCACTGAACGCGTCACGCATCGTCGCGGACCGCGTCGCCCGGACAGCTCGTTCGAGGGTGCCGCTGCGGACACTCGCCTCGGTCGCCTCGAGTTCGTCCGACGCGAAGGCGCCGGAATCGGTCAGGTAGGCTGCCTGTTCGGTACTGAGGCCGTCGCCGCGAGGCGATCGTTCCTCGAGTGATGTCTCGAGATCCTTGAGTGCGCCGACGAGGAATGCGTCGCCGCGGCCATGCCGCCGAGAGGCCTCGACGAGAGCCCCGAGCGCAATGAGGACGTCATCGGAGACGTCGAGGGAAGTCATGATGTCCTCCGTTCGCACATTCGATCACCAGTACGCACTCTTGATCCTACGGGAGATCATGCGTGCGCAATGTGCGTGAACCGGGCGCTCGCCCCCGCTCAATTGCGGCGCGGCGCCGATCTCCGAGGTGCTGAGCCTCGTGGTCGCGAGCAAGAAGACGCCCACGCCCGCCTGCAGACTGCCGAACGCGTCCGCATCGAGCGCGAACGTGGTGCGCACGATGCCTCTCGTCCCGGGCCACTCGCGCGGCACGTGCCGCCTGAGCGGTGGCGTCGCACGACGGGCGGTGGCCCCGGACACGTGTCCGAGGCCACCGCCCGTCGTGCGATCGTCCATGGCGGACGAGCCGGTCACTCCTCGTGCGCGCGCGTCCGCTTCCGCAGGATCAGCGCGGCGCCGGTCGCGGCACCGATCGCGGCGAGCACCGTCACGAGGGCGATCGGCGTGGCGTCGGTACCGGTCTGGGCGAGCGTGCCCGCGTCGCTCGTCCCCGTCGGGTTCGCGGCTGCGGTCGTCGGGTTCACACCGGGCGCACCGCCGGTTCCGTTCGCGTCGCTCTGTGGCGTCGCGGGGTCGCCGTGGCCGTGGTCGTGGTCGCCCGTGTCGGGCCCCGGTGCCTCGGGGCAGGACAGCGTCGCCGGGTCGACGACGGAGACGGCGCTGTTCCCGAGCGCGGCACCGTTCCTCGTCAGCGTCACGTCGTGCTCGCCGTAGACGGTCGTCGCGGCCCGCTCGGTCAGAAAGGCGCCGATGTCGAAGCTCCCCTCCGGCAGTTCGGTCGCCGGCACCGTGATCCCGCCGATGGAGAGCTCGACGCCGTCGCGATCACCCGTGTACTGCGCCGAGTTGACCTGGTTCCCGCAGCTCGCGGGCGTCACGACGAGGGTGGGGCGGGCCGCCGATGTCGTGTCGCCCGCCGCGCCGGCTTCGCCCGCGCGCACGGTGACCGTCGCCTTCCCGTTGCCGATGTCGGTCACCTCGACGCTCAGTTCGCCGGAGTCGGTCTCGAACGTGTCGCCGACCTGTCGGGTCGTCACGGTCTCGGTCTTCCCGTCGATCTCGGCCTTCTCGCCCAGCACGGTCGATTCGCCGTTCGTCTCCATGCGCAGGACGCGAACGCCGAACGGGTTGTTCCACGACGCGTAGGCCGTACCTGTATCGGCCCCGCCCCCGTCGCGGTACTCGACGACGTAGGTCGCGCCGGTCTTCGCGTCGACGAGGGTCACGAATCGGGGCCCGTTGCCCGGCGCCCCGGCGGCGGAGATCGTGACGGCGTGCTCCTGGCCGTCGTTCGGCACGACGACCTCGTCGCCGGCCTGCATCGTCCCGGCCCACCGCAGGTAGGTGCCGCTCAGTGCCGGCGCCTCGTCGAACCCGCCGATGGCGATGCCCATGACGTTCCAGCTGTTGTCGTACTCCTTGACCTCGCAGCCGGACTCGCACGTCGTCGAGTTCGCGTGACCGAGGCCGAGGGTGTGGCCGAGCTCGTGGGCCCAGATCTGGACGCCCTTGCCGCCCTTCGCCTTCACGGCGAGGGTCGTGTGCGTGCTCGTGATGGCGTCGTAGTGGGCGACGCCGGGTGCGTCGAGGCATTCGTCGGGCATGACGAGCGCGACGTGCGTGTGGATGTCACCGGCGGGGGCGAACTTCGCGAGGACCGCGTCACTGATCGTGTTCATGTCCCAGTTCCGGCACGCCCCGGGTGCGTCGAACGTCACGGCGCCGCCGTACTCGAACGACGAGATCGCCCCCGGGTACGCCGCCTTCCAGTACTCGGTCGTCTTCGTCGCGACCGCGTCGAACTCGTGCACGTCGGTCGACGGGTTCGCCTTGTCGGCGAACGAGACGACCGCGACGACGAGCTCGCGCTTCGTCCCGAGGTCGGCGTTCACTCCGGCGCCCGACGGTTCGAGGTCGGCCGGCGCGGCCGCGGCACCCTGTGCCCCCGCGAACGAAAGCGCCAGCAACAACGCCGGCGCAAAGATCAGTCCTACTCGTTTCATCTGCGCTCCCCCGAATGCAGGTGGCGCCCCGGAGACCGCATGTCTCCTCCCCCGGCGCAGCCTGAACGGTAACAGAATGATCACGGTCGATCGGAGTGCCGCGGGTGGGGACTTGTCCCCTCGCGCTCGCCGGGATTCGTTCACCCATCGGGCAATCAACGACGCCGGCTCGCCGTCCGCGTCACGCGTCGGGGGCCGTGCCCCGCGTCCGGATACCGCGCACGGTCGCGATCGCGGTGAGCACGCCGAGTCCGCCGAGGACGGCGACGCCGACGGACATCGACGTCGCGGCGGCAGCGGGCTCGCTGCCGCCGAGCGCGACGAACACGCCGACGAGCGCGGAGGCGATCGCGCCGGAGACGAGTTCGGCCGTGCCGACACCGGCAGCGGCCTTCGACGCCTCGGCCTCGTCCGATGTGCTCGCGAGCGCAGCGACGCTGAGGTGCGGGAAGGCGATCCCGATGCCGGTGCCCGCGGCGACGAGCAGTGCCGTCCAGCACCACACGAGCGCGACGCCCGCATCGCCCCGCTGCACGGCCGCGAAGATCGCGAGCGCGACCGCGAGCAGGACGGGACCGAGCACCATGAGCCGTCGACGTGCGGCGGGCGCGTCGACGCCGGCGCTGACGATCTGGCTGACGCTCCACCCGATCGACAGGCTCGCGCCGAAGATCCCGGCGAGCAGCGGCGACAGGCCCGCGAGCTCCTGACCGAAGCGCGGAAGGTACATCTCGAGCATCGAGCCGCCACTGATGAGGCCGAGGGTCAGGTAGATCCACTTGAGGGGATTGCCCCGACGGTACGCGAGCCGCGGCAACACGGCGTCGCGGCTGCGACGGTCGACGACGACGAACAGCACGGTGAGGAGGGCGCCGACCGCGATCGCGGCGAGCGTGACGGGGCCGACGGGCACGACCGAGGCGATGCTGAACGCGGCCGCAGCGGCGACGAGGGTGACGAGTGACCAGACCGGCAGGCGCCCTCCGTCGCGTTCGGCCTCGGGGGTCGCCGTCCGTTCGCCGGGCAGGCGTCGCAGGGCGACGACGCCGAGCACGACCGCGGTCACGGCGAGCAGTGCGAACGCCCACCGCCAGAGGCCGAGTTGTGCGAAGAGGCCGCCGAGGGCGGGGCCGACGAGCGTGCCGAGCGCCCACATCGCCGAGACGAGCCCGGTGGCTCGCGTCCACAGACGAGGCGGCAGCGCCGACCGAATGACCGCGTACCCGAGGCCCGCGAGCAACCCGGCCCCGAGCCCCTGCGCGGCGCGTGCGACGAGCAGCATCTCCATGGTCGGCGAGGCGGCGGCGAGGAGTGAGCCCGCGGCGAAAAGGCCGAATGCGACGAGGTATCCGCGGGCCGCACCGAGGCGACGGAGCAGCCGGGTGACGAGCATCGAGGCGAACACGGACGCGATGAGGAACACCGTCGTGACCCACGCGAAGTAGTGACCGCCACCGATCTCGGCGACGACGGAGGGCAGCAGCGCGGCCGTGACGAACGTGCTGATGGCATACAGTGCGACGCCGCCGGCGAGCACGATCGCCGCGGGAAGGTGCTCGCGATCGAGCAACTCGGCCCATCCCGTTCGACCCGACGTCGCGTCACCGTCGGCGGCGGCGTCGCTCACCCGAGGCTCGTCACACTCGTTCGATGGCATGCACACGACGCTAAAACTTCAAGAACACTTGAAGTCAATGGATGTCGGTGCCGTCGCACCGGGACGCCGTTCGTTTCGGATACACAGCGGGCGCGCACGCGGGTGCTCCCGCGCTAGGCGGCGGGCACGAGGGAGACGCGGGAGACCGAGAGCCACTCCTCGAAGTCGCCGGTCTCCTCCCAGAGTTCGTACAGCTCCGAGGCGTCGCCACCGGCCAGCGTCCGGTCGAGCTGGCGTTGGATCCAGGCGATGCGCTCCGGAGTGAGGAGCGAGGCGAACGCGCCGAGATCCTCGGGCACGAACTCGCTCGTCGCGACATCGGCGTCACCGCGCGTGATCCGCACGAGCGCGGCGAGAGCGACCGCGATCTGACCGCCATCGATCTCGAGGTAGTCGGGATCCTCGAACGCCCACGCGATGCCGTCGAACGAGAAGTCGCCGTGCCGGATCTCGGCGAGCAGATCGAGCGCACCATCGTTCTCGAACGGCTTCGTGCCCCAGGCTCCCATGCCCCGGGAGCCTAGCAAGGCGCGGCGGGGCGGAGAGCGACCGCACGTCGCTCTCGTCCGCGCGGTCACCGACGGGGCGCACCCCGCGGTGTCCGTCACGGAACGGTGATCACGACCTTCTCCCTCGTGTGGCCTCGTCTCGACGTGCCGAAGGGCGTCGGCGGAGTCACGGAGGGGATACGTGCGGTTCATGATGGGAACGATGCGAACTGCCGCGAGCATCTCCGCGAGCGCGATGAAGTCGCCACGCTTCCCGAACGAGGTGAACGGACGCCGTCGCTGACGCGTGGATCCGGACAGTACGCGGGCCGTCGCGACACGACCGACGGGACCGAACAGGCGCCCACCGTGACCGCTGTTCGGGACGAGCGTGCCGGTGCGCGCCGGCACACCACTGAAACCCGACGGACCACCGAGAGCGAGGCGGACTCGACGTCGTCGAGGATGACGGCGTGCCGTTCCGGGAGACCCGCGATATCGGTCGTTCCGTCGTCGATGGCACGCTCGGCGCCGAGCGAGCGAACGGGGCCGACGTCGCGACCGCTGCTGCTGACGCCCGTCACCTCTGCACCGAGCGAAGCGGCGATCTGCACGGCGAAGTGCCCGACACCACCCGAGGCGCCGATGACGAGCACGCGTGCGCCCGGCCGCACCGCCGCGACGTCCCGCAGCGCCTGCAGTGCCGTCGACGCGCTCGCATTCTTCGCCCGACCGGCACCTCCAGTGGGCCGACGGAGGCCACCAACGAAATCAGCTCCGCATTCAACGCCCACCCTTGTCGAGCGCCATCGTCCTCGGCGCGAGCGTTCTCCTCTTACTAGATACGGACCCGACGCGTCTCACGAGATACTGAGCCGACGCGCGCCGGTGCCGGTCACCACTTCTCGAGCTCGAGGTCCACCCGCGGATCCGCCCGCACCCACACGGCACCGTCCGCGTTCGCTGTAGCGGGCTCATCGACGTCAAGCCCCAAGGTCGTGATGATGCCGCGCAGTTCCACATGCGCAGCGTCCTCCGGCACGCCGGAGTCGAGGAGCACGTGGTGCGTGAGCGTCGCGCCGTCGTACGCGTTGTAACCGGTATCGGCCCAGATCTTGCAGAATCGCGTGAGCGCGGCCGAGTCGAGCTTCGGCAGCGCTCGGACCTGACGGCGACGCGCTGCTTCAGCGCGGTACGCGTGAGCCTTCGCGAGTTCGACGTTCACGAATGAATCATCGGGGAGAACGCTCGCACGGTCCGTGACCCAGTTCACCTTGTTCCAGCTCGGCAGCTCGTCGAGCCGCGCGTATCCGAGGTTCGCGAACACGGTCCAGATATTCGCGGCGCCACCGCCCGCTTCGGCGTAGCGCGTGTATTCGACGGGCTCCGAACCACGCTGACGACTCAGGATGCCCGTCGCCGTCTCGATCGTGAGGGATTCTCCGTCGTCGGGCCTCTCGATGACGAACGTGGAGTTCTCTTCACTCAGATACTTCCGGAGGAACGTGTCGAATGCGTTCGCGAACTTCAGCGCGTCGAACTCTTCTGCCGCGTACTTCTTCGTGCGTCCATCTCCATCGCGGAACACCAGATTGCTCGTCATGCTCACCCTCTCTTGCACAGCAACGCCGTCCCCCCATCATCCACCCCCGGGACGGGCAGGCGCCGATACTGGTCTCCCGACGTGGCGCCTGGGGCATCCGCGCGCGCGATGTGGGATCTACTGGACAGGGGTCGAGTTCCCTGAGGATCAGAAGCGCTGACTCCTGTTCCGCCAGGGACACCGATCTGTTTCGCCCTGCTTTCGGGGAGCGCTGACGCACCGTCGAGGTGGTGCGACGGAACCCAGGGCACGCGACTGCGTGGATGACGCCCGACACCTCCGCGGACCTCGTCGAGAACGATCTCGAAGCGGTCGCGATCGCGATCGTCCCGCGTGCACGTTCGTGTGATTCTCGTGCGATTCGCGCGCCTACAGCGACGACGAAGGCCCCACCTGCCGCGTGTTCATGCGGAAGTCGGGGCCTTCGAGGTGGCGGTGACGGTGGGATTTGAACCCACGGTAGGGGTGAACCTACACAACATTTCGAGTGTTGCACCTTCGGCCGCTCGGACACGTCACCGTCGGCAACGATACTGCCCGCGTTCATCGCTCCGCAAATCGGCCGTCGTCCGCGCGCCGCGCGGCAGCGGCGGCGGCGGCAGCAGCAGCAGCAGCAGCAGCAGCAGCAGCAGCAGCAGCAGCGGACAGTCCTGCGCGGCGCAGCAGCACGGCACGACGCTCCATCCCGCCCCGCGCGAATCCGCCCCGCGCGAATCCGCCCCGCGCGCCCTCGCCGCTCGCGGTCAGCCGCGCAACAGACGCCAGGCGCCCGGCACGCACTCGACGATCGTCGTGCCGCCACCGAGGGGTTCGCCGTCGGCCGAGACGAGCACGTCGTCCGGCGCCACGACCTCCACGCGATCGACGGGGGTGAGTTCGACCCGGTCGATCCACCGGTGCAGGCCCACGGCGCGAGCGGGAAGAGAGCGAGGAGCGTGCCTCGTCCGACCGGCTCGACGAGCATGACGTCGAGGGCGCCGTCGGCGACATCGGCACCGGGCAACAGGCGGATCCCGCCACCGACCGACGAACCGTTGGCGATCGTCACGAGCGGCCCGGGCCGATCACGGACCTCGCCGCCGTCAATCCCGATGCGCAGTGGAAGCGTGCCGAAGCGTCGCGCGACCTGCAGGAGCGCGACGACGTAACGCGCCGTGCCGGGCAGCCTCGTCTACTCGTTCGCGCGCCGGTTCACGACGCTGTCGAACCCGATGTTGACGGAGTTCGCGGCCCACACCGTGCGCCCCTCGACCGTGACGCGCATCGCATCGACCCGCCGAACACCGGCCGCGGGATCGCGAAGCGCCCGCACGATCGACTCGACGGCCCGACCGGGATCACGTCGCGGGATGCCCGCGGCGCGGGCGAAGTCGTTGCCCGACCCCGTCGGCACGATGCCGAGCGGCACCGCCGTGCCCGCGACGAGCCCGACGCCGAGATGCACCATCCCGTCGCCGCCCTGCACGACGAGCGCATCGACGCCACGCGCGATCTCGGCCCGCGCGCGCCGCGCGAGCGCGTCGGCGGTCGACGCCCGGAGGACGACGACGTCGAGCTCGAAACCGGCGAGCTGCGCGCCCGTCGACAACTCGCCACCGATGCCCGTACCCGCACGGGGATTCACGAGCACGACGACACGCGGCCTCGCCGCGGCGTCGGCCGCTGGAGACGAGCGAACCTGCACGTCCAGAGCCTAGCGGGACGCCCGCGATCCCCTCCACGACGCCGATCGCCACGGGCGTACGCCGATCCGTGCACACCCCGCCCGGCGGCCCGCCCGATGTCGCAGGCCGCGCCTACGCTTGACGAATGGCAAGCCCCCGCACCACCAAAGCGCCCTACGCGTGCACCGCGTGCGGGGCGACGTCGCTCAAGTGGCTCGGCCAGTGCCCCGAGTGCCAGGCGTGGGGCACGATCGAGGAGCGCGGCACGCAGGCCGGCGGCGCCCGCGTGCAGGCCGCACTCGTCCCCGCGTCCCGGGCGGCGCTCTCGATCGTCGAGACACCCCTCGACCAGGTCACGCACCGCCCGACCGGCATCGGCGAACTCGACCGTGTCTTCGGCGGCGGCATCGTGCCGGGTGCCGCGATCCTCTTCTCGGGCGAACCGGGCGTCGGCAAGTCCACCCTCCTGCTCGAGCTCGCGGCCCGCATCGCCTCGACGGGCGCGCGCGTGCTCTACGCGAGCGCCGAGGAATCCGTCTCGCAGGTGCGCCTGCGCGCCGAACGCACGGGCGCGCTGGAGCCCACCCTCTTCCTCGCGAGCGAGTCCGACCTCGCGACGGTACTCGGCCACATCGACCAGGTCGACCCGGCCCTCGTCATCGTCGACTCCGTCCAGACCGTCGCGAGCGACACGATCGACTCGCTCGCGGGCCAGCCGAGCCAGGTGCGGGAGGTGGCGTCCGCGCTCATCCGCGTCGCGAAGCAACGAGACGTACCCGTCGTGCTCGTCGGCCACGTCACGAAGGACGGCCAGGTCGCGGGTCCGCGCCTGCTCGAACACCTCGTCGACGTCGTCGCGCACGTCGAGGGCGACCGCCAGACCGCGGTGCGCTTCGTGCGCACCCTCAAGAACCGCTTCGGCCCGACCGACGAGGTCGGCTGCTTCGAGATGACGGGCGACGGCATGCGTGAGGTCGCCGACCCGTCAGGCCTCTTCCTCTCGGAGCGCGGCAGGCAGGTGCCGGGCACGTGCGTCACGATCGCGCTCGAGGGTCGCCGTCCGCTGCCCGTCGAGATCCAGGCGCTCGTCGTCGCGACGGCCGCCCCGAACCCGCGACGAGTCACGAACGGCGTCGAATCGAGCCGCGTCGCGATGCTCCTCGCGGTGCTCGAGCGGCGCCTCGGCATCAAGCTCGCGCAGAGCGACGTGTACGTCTCGACCGTGGGCGGCGTGCGCCTCGTCGAACCGGCGGCCGACCTCGCGATCGTCGCCGCCATCGCGAGTGCCGCCTCGAACCGCCCCGTCAAGCCGGGCACGATCGCCTACGGCGAGGTGAGCCTCGCGGGCGAGGTGCGCCGCGTCACGCAGGCAGCGCTCCGAGCGGCCGAGGCCGTGCGCATGGGGTTCCCCCAGGTCGTGTCGAGCGAGAGCGAGAACGTGCAGACCGCACTGCGGCACGCTCTCGAACCGCGCCGCACCGCTCCCGATCAGGCCGCGGGCGACGGTGGGGCGGGACGTCGAGGCGCGACGCGGTCCGCCCGCGGATCGGATGCCGCGGAGGACGCCTGACCCGCGCCGCGCCGCGCCGATGCGCGCGCGGTGACCGGTCGCGTCCGGACACGAGTCGAGTCCGAGATCCGCCTCGTTGCCTCGTTGCCTCGGGGCGCCCTCGCCGTTCCGGGGCGGGCCCTACACCGCGGACGTGGGCGACCCGTCAGTCCGCGTCGGGCTTCGCGGCGAACTTCGCGTGCGCCTTGGCGAGTTCCTTCGCACGGTCACGTGCCTTCTGGAGCGCGGCCTCCTCGCGTTCCAGCTGCTGAACGCGCCGCTGCGCCTGCTTGCGCAGCTCGCGGTGTCGAACCAGCTCGGCCTCGGCCGCCTCGAGTTGTTCCACCGGGTCGAGTGGGGGCGCGACCTCGTCGCTTTCCGGGGGCATCTGCTCGATGACGACGTCGAGCCCCGCGAGCAGCACCTGCGCGCCGAAGTCGAGGATCGCGTTCGCCTCCGTCACGGCCACCGCGGGATCGGGTGCAGCGCCGCGGGACTCGTCGTCGAAGTACGCGCCACTCGCCACGAGTGGTCGGAGATCGGGGAGCCCCGCCGTCCGGACGGCTTCCTCGATCAGGGCGCGGATCTCGGGCTGCAGCGCGGTGCCGGCGAGCACTTCGCGCTCGACGGCGGCGAGGCCCCTCGCAAACGCCGACACCACGACGAGCACGCCGAGCTTCGTCGGGCCGGAGACGGGGAGGTCGCGCATGGCGCGCAGGCTCGTGTCGACGAAGCGCATCTGTCCGGGCATGAAGTGAACATCGGGCGTGAGCGAGATGTCGAGGGCCCACGGGTGTGCCCGATATGCGGCGACGAGGCCGCGGAGGAGCGCACCGAGCCCGGCCCGCCAGTCGTCGTCATCGACCGTCGCGATCGGAGCCGAGCTCTCGCTCAGGGCGGCGTCGAACATGAGCTGATGCAGGTCGTCCTTCGTCGACACGTATCGATACAGCGCCATGGTGCTGAAGCCGAAGACCTTCGCGACGCGCTGCATCGTGACGGCGGCGATGCCCTCGGCGTCGGCGATCTCGATGGCGGCGTCGACGATGCGTTCGAGTGAGAGCTCACGCTTCGGGCCGCGCTGCGGCGCCGCCTCCAGGCCCCACGCGAGCGCGAGGATCCGGGGCGTCGAGCTGTCGGGCATGGTCCCCCTTCCCGGTCGGCTGGTCATGCGCGGTTCCGTGCGACGTGCGCGGCGCCATTCGACGTGCGCGGTTCCATTCAATCAGGGCGGCCCGATCGACCAGCGCAGCCCGAACGACCCGGCAGTCTGATCGGCCCGGTGGCCCGGTGGCCCGAACGACCAGCTCAGCCCGAACCACCCGATCATCCCGATCGACCCGGACGGCCCGACCCTCCAGTACGTCCCGAACACCCCGGCGCCCCGACCCGCTCGCGGCCCCGAGCCCGAGCCCGAACTGACTCCGCGCCAACCCACAACTGCGTCTTGCATCTACTGTTTATGTTCCATACTGTTTATACACAACGCGATATCAGGATGTCGCGACGTCAGGAACGGAGCCCCGCATGCCGGCAATCATCGAAATCGACGGACTCGAGAAGCGCTACGGCGACCGCACCGTGCTCGACGCGCTCTCGCTCGACATCGGTGAGGGGGTCTTCGCCCTTCTCGGTCCGAACGGTTCGGGCAAGACGACGCTCGTCTCGATTCTCACGACACTGCTCTACCCAGAGGCCGGAACGGCGCGCATCCTCGGTCACGACGTGACCCGCGAACGGACGACCGTGCGACGGCTCATTGCCGCGACGGGACAGTACGCGTCGATCGACGAGATGCTGACCTCACGGGAGAACCTGACGATGCTCGGGCGGCTCCTCGGACTCGCCCCGCGACGCGCGAGCCGCCGCACCGAGGAACTCCTCGACGCGTTCGAGCTCGAGGACGCCGCCGATCGACCGGTCTCCGGATTCTCGGGGGGCATGCGGCGACGACTCGACCTCGCCGCATCGATCATTCGCACCCCGGCTGTCCTGTTCCTCGACGAACCGTCGACGGGGCTCGATCCCATGAGCAGGACCCGGCTCTGGGCGCAGATCGCCGAGCTGGCCACCGAGGGCTGCACGGTGTTCCTTACCACGCAGATGCTCGACGAGGCGGAGGCGCTCGCCGATCGGGTCGCCGTCCTCCGGGACGGCACGATCGTCGCGGACGGCACGGTGGACGCACTGAAGCGGCTGGTCGGGGGCCAAACAGCGGTGCTCGTCGACGATGACGACGTCGTGCAGCGCACGTTCGAAACCGATGGCAGCGCGGCGTCCGTCGCGGAACTCCTGCAGGACCTGCCCGAGCACGAACGGCGACTGCGGCTCGAGTTCCGGAGCCCGACGCTCGACGACGCCTTCATCGCCCTCACCGACCCCACGAACCCCGGACGTTCAGCACAGGAGGCAGCCGCATGAGCACCGCGACACGACACGACACGATTCGGCCGAGCGCCGGTCCCCGGACACCGCACCCCGGCACCGGCGCGCTCACCGCGAGCCGCGTGTTCGTGGGGAGGAGTATGCGACACAGCATGCGCGACGGTGAGGGTCTGTTCATCGCGGTGCTGCTGCCGGTCATGCTCATGCTGCTGTTCACCATCGTCTTCGGTGGCGAGATCGATCCCGGCGGGAACTTCGTCGGCTACGTCGACTTCGTCGTCCCCGGCATCATCGTGCTCTGCTCGGGATTCGGCGCCTCGTCCGTCGCCGTCTCCGTGAACCGCGACGTGACGGGTGGCGCGATGCGCCGATTCCGAAGCCTCCCGATTCCCGCGGCGACATGTCTCGTCGGACACGTCGCCGCGAGCGTGGTGCGCAACCTTCTCGCCACCGCGATCGTCGTGGGAGTCGCACTGATTCTCGGATTCCGACCGACGGCGGCGCCGCTCGAGTACCTCGCTGCCGGCGCGCTCGTGTTCGCGTGGGTGATCGCCATCACGGTGGTGTTCGCCGCGATCGGGCTGCTCGCATCGAGCCCCGAAGCAGCGAACGGGTACGGCTTCATCATCCTCTTCCTGCCGTATCTCTCGCCCGCGTTCGTCCCACTCGACTCGTTGCCCGGGTGGTTGCAGCCGTTCGCCGCCGCGCAGCCCGTGAGCCCGCTCATCGAAGCCGTCCGCGCACTGCTCTTCGGCACCGATCCCGGCCTCGCGCCGTGGTTCGCGCTGGCCTGGTGCCTCGGCATCGTCGTGGTCGGCGGGGCGCTCATCGTCTGGCGATTCCCGCGGGGCTGACGCCTCGACGCGGGTCACGGCTCGGACCGCACTCGACATCACATCGGACGCGGACGCGGAAGTGGACGCCAGACACTCGCCTTCGCCGACGATCGATCCGCCGAATGTCACCGAGGGGTCACAACACCGGTCCCACGATCAGGGACGGGCGCTCGCCGCACGTCAGCGCCACATACGCGTCATCGCTCGTCTCGCATCATCGCTCGTCCCGCATCATTGCTCACCAGGGCGCACGACCTCTCGAACGCAGCGACGCAGCCAGTCGTGGACGGGGTCGGCGTCGTGTCGTGGGTGCCACGCGAGGCCCACGCGGATCGTCGGCAGCGGCAGTGGGATCTCGAACACGACGAGCCCGAGCGCCTCGGCGAGCGATCGTGACGAACGCCCCACCAATCCGATGAGATCCGAATCTCGAACGACGAAGAGCGAGGACGGGTAGGTTCCGACGCTCGCCACCGTGTCACGAGCGAGCCCGAGGTCGGCGAGCGCCTCGTCGATCGGCCCGCAAAGCCGCCCCCGACGCGAGACGATGAGGTGACGCCCGCCCTCGGCGAAGCGCCGCGGCGTGATCTTCCCCGTCAGAAGCGGATGTCCCGCGCGGACGACGCCCAGCATGCGGTCCGCGAACAGCTCCTCGACGTGCACCTCCGGGTCGGTGGTGTCGATGTCGCCGACCTCGAGGTCGGCGGTCCCCTGCCTCAGGAGCGGGGCATCGGGCAGCGTCTCGGACAGGAACCGCAGGCGGATTCCCGGAGCCTCACCGGCGATGCGTTCCATGAGCGCGGCACCGTGCAGTGCCGCGAGCAGGTCGTTCGCGACGATCGTGAAGGTGCGACGGGCGGCCCGCAGGTCGAGGTCGACGCCGGACGAGAACACGGCCCGTGCTCGCTCGACGACGGCGCTCACCTCGGCTCGCACGGCGAGTGCGCGTGGTGTCGGCACCATGTGGCGTCCGGCGCGGACGAGCACCGGGTCACCGAGTGCCGTACGGATGCGCCCCAGCGTGCGGCTCATCGCCGGGTCCGAGAGGTGCAGTCGTCGCGCGGCGCCCTGCACGCTCTGCTCCTCCAGCAGCACGTCGAGGGCGACGAGGAGGTTCAGATCAAGCGATTGCGTCATACGCAATGACTCCCTGCAAAGATTGCACTGGAATGCATGTCAGGTCGACCATAGCGTGACGGCCATGAACCGTCCCGTGCTGCTCACTCTGTGCGCCTGCGTGCTCGTCGCGCAGAGCGTCGTCGCCGCCATCAACCTGTTGATCCCGCAATTGGCGGCATCGACCATCCATCCGTCGTCGACCGAGATCCTGTGGACGGTCGATGCGTACGTCATCGTCTTCGCGAGCCTGCTCATCCCGGCCGGTGCGCTCGGTGACCGGTACGGTCGCAAGGGGGCGCTGTTGGGCGGGCTCGCCCTGTTCGCGATCGGTGCGGCGATCAGTGCGCTCGCCGGTGACGCCGGGGTACTCATCGCGGGTCGCGCGGTGTCCGGCGCGGGCGCCGCCCTCCTGACGCCGGCCACGCTGTCGATCATCATGCAGCTCGCGACGCCGGAGCGGCGCACCGGCGCCCTCGCCGCGTGGACGCTCGCGCTGGGGCTGGGCGGTGCCGTGGGGAATCTCGGCGGTGGGCTGATCGGGGAGTACCTCGACTGGCGCTGGTTGTTCGGCGTCCTGATCGTTCTCGCGGTGCTCTTGGTCGTGACGGTCGCCCTCGTGGTCCCCCGCACCGAGCGCTCCCAGGGCGTGCGGCCGGATCTGCTCGGAACGCTGCTCGTCACGGGCGGACTGTTCGCGATCCTGTACGGCATCATCGAGGGCCAGCCCTACGGCTGGACGTCGGCCCGGATCATCGGCGCGTTCACGCTCGGAGCGCTGCTGTTCGTCCTCTTCGCGTTCCACGCGCTCCGTTCGAAGGCGCCGCTGCTCGATGTGCGGATCTTCCGTTCGGCACGGCTGGACGCCGCCTGTCTCGGGACGGCGGCGGGCTTCTTCGGCCTGTTCGCACTGTTCTTCGTCAACTCGCAGTTCCTGCAGGGCGTCCTCGGGTTCGGGCCCGCCCTGGCCGGTATCGCGATCCTGCCGCTCCCGGCGGGGATGGCCATCTCGCAACGGCTGGCGACGCGGTGGGCGGCGTACCCGCGTGCGGTGATCGGCGGCGGCCTGACGCTCATCGGGCTCGGCCTGCTCGGTGCATCCACGATCGGCGCCGACACCCCCTACTGGGTGTACGCGTGCTGGATCCTCGTCATCTCGATGGACACGGGGCTGTCGATGCCGGCGCTGACGATCGGTGTGGTCACCTCGCTCCCGCCGCATCAATCGGGGCTCGGTTCGGGGCTCAGCACCACGGCTCGCGAGCTCGGTGCAGCGCTCGGCGTGGCGATCACGGCTACGGTCCTCGCCGGCCACACGCAACTCGTCGATGGCCTGGGGCCCGCGTTGCGCACGATCGCGGTCGTCGTGCTCGCCTCGATGGTCCTCGTGGTCGCGGGCTACGGGCGCACGCGGGGCGAGCAGCCCGATTCTGTCGCCGACCGTGCGCCGGCCTCGCGCACGTAACAACCGGCTCGGCCGCGCGGTGCGCCCGGCCCATGACCGGTTCTGCCACCCGACGCTCCCGTCCGGTCAAGTCTCGAACAGTGGCTGGTCGATCGCCTGGGCCAGGGATTCAGGACACCAGGAATCGCAGTCCGGTCCGTCCACCGTCCCTTGATCCGCTCGCTTCAGAAAGGTGGTGGATCGTTCCCGCCGTCGGCTCCGGCATCAGTTCTCGCCCGACTCCGCCGTGGCCTGTAGGTGCCGAGTCGGCCGTGAGCACTCGGACGCGCGTCCACGGATTCCGGGCAGGGAGAGGTCTCGAGCTCGGGGTCGAACTCGAACTCCGCTTCCATGCTCGTGCGTGGCCGTTCGGTGACCGGTCGAATGGTGGGCGCGATCGAGTGTTCGGAGGTGTCGAGCGCGCGAACGAGCCCCGCAGGCCGTGCCGGGTGGTTGCCTCCGTCTGGCGGGTGGCCGTCTTCGTCTGGCGGGTGGTCGTGTTCGTCGTCGTGGTGGTATGCCCAGGAAGGTCGGAACCTCGGCCCGATGGGAACGGGTCGGTCGCTGTACCGGTCGCCGTTCGGCGAGAACCACACCAACCGCCCCGGCTCCTGCTGTTCGACTCGCCAGCGGGTGGCGTGCTTGAACGTGTGGTGTCGGCGGCACAGGTGCGCCATGTTCCCCAGCGAGGACGTGCCGCCGTCGGTGACCGCGATGGTGTGGTCGATATCGCACCGCCTGGCGGGGCGGGTGCAGCCGGGGAAGCGGCAGTGCCCGTCCCGCACGCGCAGGAACTCGCGCTGTGCCGTGGTCGGGAAGCGGGTGTCGCTCTCGCGAGCGACGCCCGTGATCGGGTCGGTCAGCACGCGCAGGAACGAGGGCGCACGAGAGGCGAGTTCCCGCGCCTGCTCCACCGGAACCGGCACCACCCCGTCGAGCAGTGCGGGGTCGTCGCCGCCATCGAGGAGCGAGAGCACCGGGACGGTGATCGCGACGCGCGCGTTGATGCCGCCGGCCGCGCCGTGCGGTGACCCGCACCCGTCCGCGGGGTCGCTGGTGAGGACGAGTTCGCACAGCAGGTCGGCGCGGATCTGATCGTGGGTGCGGGGTTCGTCCGGCCCGGTGAGGGCTTTGGCCTGTTCGGTGAGGCGGTCGAGCATTGCCGCGCCGAGGAGGGTGGGGATGTGTGCTTCGAGTCGGCTCATGCCGTCGTCCTCGTGCACGACCCGCACCCCGCGCTGTTCGCGCGCGATCTTGTGCCGCTCGTCGAGGCTCTCCCGCATGAGCGTCTGCGCTGCGCGCCTCGCGCGAGCCCGCAACCTGGCGGGCGTCTCCCGCGAGGCCCCGTGCACCACGGCACGTTCGTACGCTTTGCGGGCGTCGTCGTCGGGGAGGCGTCGTCCTTCCGCGAGGATCACGCGCACGTGCGCGAGCGAGAGGTGCCCGTCCCGGAGCATTCCTTCCGTGTCGGGGAACGCGTCGCGAAGCATGAGGCTCTCGCCGAGCTCACGCGACACGACCGGCTCTGACCGGCTGGTCGCCAGCGCGAGCTCGGCGGTGCGCTCACGCATCGCCGTCACCACCGCATCATCGCTCCCGGGAAACTCCTCCCGAGCACTGGCGAGGGTGGCTTCGTGAATGAACGCGAGCAACTCCGCGCGGCGCGCTTCAGCCTTCGCGATGAGCTTGTCCTCGGCACGGACCGCGTCGAGCGCCAAATCGAAGGCTTCGTCGTGGGCACCAATGCCATCGAGGTGTTGCAGACGCATCATGAACGCAATGTGCGGCGCGAGACGCGCCTGCCCACGCGGCCGCCGGCGCGCTTCACCGCCGGCCGCGGGACGCGAGACGGCATCCGAGGCCGGGGCCGGTGCGGCGCTGGTGCCGTCGGGCTCGTGATCGTTCATACCCACACTCCATCACCACCCTCGGACAATCCGACCCGGCCCAGGAACGGGATTGGTGTCGGTATCGAGAACGGTGAGGCTGATGTCGACCAGCGGCAGCGAACTCGACCACGACGACGCGCCACGGCGCGCGTCACCACCGGCAGCGGGACGCGCGACGGCGGCCGCGGCGGCGGTGCCGACGAGCTCGTGATCGTTCATACCCACACCCCATCACCGCCCACGGACAAGACAATTGGTCGGCCGAGCCGGATGGATGATGCCCCGGGGCCTGGCAGGCACGATCCCGAGATCGCGAAACGGCGCACGTGGCCGCCGGTCGCGGGACGCGCGGTCGCGTCCGGGGCCGGGGCCGGGCCGGCGGCACCGACGAGCTCGTGATCGTTCATACCCACACCCCATCACCACCGACGGACAAACCGATCGACCAACGAAGCCGGGTGGGTGATCTCGCTCGGGCGAGGCGCGCACGACCACCGGAGCCCACGACGGCGCACCTCACGGTCGGCTGCGGAACGCAAGGCGGCTCCGGGCCGAGGAGGCGGGCATGCCGTCGGACTCGCGAAGGTCCATACCCACTCTCATGGACGATCCAACGACCGCCCACACGGTGGTCACGGGAGCCATCGAGACCGGACACGGCCCACCGGCGCCCGCGAGCCTCAAGAAAGCCGGGTTGTTGCTACCGAGCCCGGGGCTCGGTAGCAACAACCCGGCTTTCTGCGCAGCGCACGGGGCCGCGGAGTCGCGTGCCACGACGCACCTCACGGGCGGTCACAAGGACGACGTCGAAGGTGAGACAGCGCCGAGAAACTGCTCGTGGCGCGGCACCAGCATCACACGATGCGTCCGCCCGCCTGCGCACGAGAACCCGAACGCGAAACGCGAACGCGGCGAGGAACGGCTCACCTCGCTGTCCACCGACGAACGCACTGCGGCGGCCCGGGTCGAGGCCGCGACAACGGTGCCGCCGGGCTCGTGATCGTTGAGCCCCGCGCCTCGTTGCCGTCCGCGAGCGACGCGGCCCTCCTCGTGCGACCGAACACGAGAACACCGACGTGAACGCGGACGGCGCCCCTCCCGGAGGAGGGACGCCGTCCGCGTCAGACCGTTCGTCTGCTCACCTACTCACCGCGCATCCGCAGGCGGCGGACGATGATCACCGTTCCACCGAGCAGGAGCGCGACGATCGCGGCGACGAGGCCACCGACGAGCGCGTTCGCGTCCGCGCCGGTGTTCGCGAGCGAACCGTCGTCCGCGACGGGCGGCGTGGTCGCGGGCGTCGACGTCGTCGGCTCCGGCGCGTTCGTCGTGGGCGGCACCGAACCGGTGTCGCACGTGACGAGGACCTGGATAATCGCGTACGAGCCCGACGGAGCCGCGTCGACGAGCACGTCGAACGTGTCGGTCGCGAAGTCCTCCGGGATCGTGAGCGTCAGCTCGGCCTTGTTCGGCGCGTCCACGAGGACGGGCGCCTCGCCGAGCGTCACGATCGACTCGGTGCCGGTGTTGTCGACGACACCCGTGGAGGCCCTGACCGTCGAGTTCTGGATGTACCCGAGCGACGCGAGGTCGAAGCCGCTGAGCGACAGCGTGACCGAGTCGCCGCACGCGACGGGCGCGTCGAACGGGTAGCCACCGATCTCGATGCCGTTGCGACGCGTGTCGGGCACGAGCCCCGTGGGCGCGTCGACGTCACGCGACTCCGTGGCCGACTCGGCCTTCACCCAGTCGACGAACGCGTCGAGGTCGATGAGGCCCGTGTCCTGGACGCTCGTCGCCTCGGTCAGCGCGCGGAAGTTGTCGCCGCCCGCCGCGAGGAAGGTCGGCAGTGCGACGTGGTACTCGGCGGCCGGGTCGATCGGCAGGTCGTTCAGGTACATGCCCGTGATGCGGTCGCCCGCGGCACGCGACGAGTCGAACGTGTAGGTGAACGCGTCCGAGAGGCCGAGCTGCAGGTACGCACGCGACGGAACCGTGCCGTCCGGGTTCGTCTGCCACTGCTGCTCGAGAACCTGCTTGAGCGTGGCGCCCGAGACGGTCGCGACCGAGAGGTTGTTCGCGAACGGCAGGACCGTCGCGGCCTCCTTGTAGGTGACCTTGCCGTCGTCGTCGATCAGGTCGGCGCGCAGGCCGCCCGGGTTCATGATCGACAGGTCGGCCTCGAAGCGGCCCGTGCCGTTGACGGACTCGACCATCGACTGCGCGACCATGTCGCCGAGCGAGCTCGCGTTCGCTCGGTCGTCCTGGTTCGTGACCGTGCCACCCGACGTGACGCCCGTCGCCGGGTCGACCGTGAGCGAACCGGGCTCGTACTGCTTGGCGCGAGTGATGTCACCCGTCTGCGTGCCGATGACCTCCTGGCCGAGCACGTCCGCCCGGGCCTTCGCGTCCTCGACGATGCGACGGATCTCGACGATGCGAGGATCGTTCTTGAGCGCCTCCGGGATCGCGGTCGCCGCGAGCGTCGGCACGACCGAGCTCGCCGATGCCGTCACCTTGCCGGCGGCGTCGACCGTGAGCACGACCTGGCCGATGTTGGCCCCGTAGGAGCCGGCCTGGATCACGGGGCGCGTCGTGTCACCGATGGGCGCGTCGTACGCGTACGTCTGGTGCGTGTGCGCGTTGTAGATCGCGTCGACGTCGGCGCTCGTGTCCTCGGTCAGGTGCCGGAACGTCTCGTTCGCGAGGTTCGTCTCGATCGGCACGTTCGAGGACGGGCCGCCCTCGTGGTACGACGCGATGATGACCTGCGCCTCACCGTTGTCGGGGTTGCCGTCCGACAGGCGAGCCGCCACGTCGTTGACGGCTGCGACCGGGTCGCCGAACGTCAGGCCCGCGATGCCGTCGGGCGAGACGAGCGAGGGCGTCTCCTGCGTCACGGCGCCGACGACGGCGACCGTCACACCGTTGATGGTGAACAGCGCGTACTCGTCGAACGGCTTGCTGCCGTCCGCCTTCGTGACGTTCGCCGCGAGGTCGGGACCGTTCGTCGCGTTCTGCAGGCGACCGGCCGCATCGTCGAGACCGCGGTCGAACTCGTGGTTGCCCTGCGTGAACGAGTCGACACCCACCTGGTTGAGGATGTCGATCGCCGGCTGGTCCTCCAGGATCTGCGACTCGAAGATCGAGGCGCCGACCGCGTCACCGTTCGAGATGACGAGGCTGCCGTCCTCACCGAAGCCCTGCTGCGCCTGCAGCAGCGTCGCCGCGAAGCGCTCGCCGTCGAGGATGCGGCCGTGGAAGTCGTTGAATCCGACGATGTTGATCTGCGTGGAACCGGGCGTCGGCTCGATGATGTTGGGCGATTCGACGGTGGCGAACGCGGGTGCGGCGAGGGACGAGATGGCGAGTGCGGAGCCGGCGACTGCGGCTCCCACCGACGTCAGTGCGACTCGAGTGAACGGCTTCACGGAAGCTCCTGGGATCGACGACAGGACGTCACCCACTGTCTCACGTAAGGCGAGATGTCAGGTGAACATCAGGAATCCATCAGCTTTGAACTCGTTCTCGGCGTGTCGAGTTCCCAGCTTCGCGGACACCCGGACACGCCGCTGCCCGCGCGGAACGCGCCGACTCGACGCGGGGTCACGCGGCCGCGACACACCGGATGCATCGAATGTCGGAAACGACACATCTCGACGTGGTGCGGACCGGAACCGGACGATGCGGGCGTGGGCGTGGGCGCGCGCTCCGGCTCCGGCTCCGGCGGATGTCCGGCGTCGGTGTCAGCGGACGCGCTCGGACGCCTCGGCCACCGACCGCGATCAGAGCAGGACGAACGGCGTCGGCTCCGACCCGAGCCCACCGATCGAGACCGTGAGTTGGTAGCTCGCTCCCCCGGCGACGGCGGCGGGACGCTCCCCCTCGCACGTGTCCGGCGTCGAGCGCTCCCGCACCCACGTGATGTTCGGCGCCTGCAGTTCCTGTCCGGGCTGCAGTGCCACGACCTCATTGACGCCGTCGGTCTGGCAGTCCGTCGAGGTCCAGATCGTGTCCGAGCCGCTCGTGATCGTGTACACCTGTGCCGCCGTCCCGACGTCGATCGTGCACGGTGCCGCCGAGGTGTTCGTGATCTTGAGCGACAGCTGCGGCTGCACGTCGGCCGCGTACTCGGCCGCGTCCGTCAGCGCGGTAACGGCGACCTCGGCCGTCGTACACGCCACCGGACCGGTCGGCGTCGGCGTCGGCGTCGACGTCGTCGCGGGTGCCGTCGGCTCGACCGTGCGGATGCCGGTGGGCGGGCTCGTCTCGGCCGTCGGCGACGTCGAGTCGCCACCGCCCACGAGTGCGGCGATCCCCCACCAGACGAGGGCGACGACCACGATTGCCGCGAGGAGCACGACGAGGCGACGCCGTCGGTAGACGGCCTGGCTCGGGCGCTCGCTCATGCGCCAAGGGTACGAAGTGCTCGCGCAACGGCCGGGGAGGCGCACCGTGGTTCACGGTGCGCCTCCCCGGCCGCCATGTCGTCGCGGCCCGGCGGCAGTCGGCGGACGGTGCCGGGCCGACCCCGCCGGGTCGCGGGATCGTTACGCGTCCCGACGTCGCAGCGCGAGCGTCGCCGCCCCACCGGCGACGAGAACGACGCCCACGATCCACACCCACAGGGCGTCGAATTCGCCACCCGTCGAGGCGAGCCCGCCGGGCGACGCCTCACCCGGCGTCGTGGCGCCCGGGCCTGCACCCGGCGTCGAGTCGGTCGGCGGGGTCACCGACGTGCTCGTCGGCGCGGGCGTGCCGTCCGTCGGCGTCGGCTCACCCGTCGGCGTGGGCTCACCCGTCGGCTCGGGCTCACCCGTCGGCTCGGGCGCGAAACCGAGACCGACGACCTTCGGGTTGTGGTCGGAGGACCGGTAGGCGTCGGGCGCGTACAGCGGCGTCACGTTGTAGTTGTAGCGCGAGTACTCCAGCGCGACCGACTCGTAGGCGTTGATCGTCCAGATGTCGGCACCGGTCACGAACTCGACCGCACCGGGGCTCGCGAGCACGTGGTCGAGCGACCCGACACGCCCCTCGAAGAGGTAGGAGTACTCACCGGCCGTCAGCTCACCGAGGTTGTGGAAGCCGGCGTCAGTGAGCGTCGTGATCGGCGTCTCCTTCGCGTACGAGTTGAAGTCGCCCACGAGGAAGACGCGGTCGTTGCCCCGCGCCGTCTGCTCTGCCTGCGCGAAGGCCGCGAGCGCCTGTGCCTGGCGCGTGCGGTCGCCGTTCCAGCCGCCCACGGCCGACGCGGGGCCGACGGCGTCGTCGCGGTCCTCGTTGTCGCCCGTCCCCGAGCCGCCCTTCGACTTGAAGTGGTTCACGATCACGATGAACGGCTCACCGCTCGCCCGGTCGATGAAGCCCTGCGAGAGCGGCGCCCGGGCGTTCGCGAACGCGGGGTCGTCGAGAATCGTCGAGTCCCCGTCGAGGGCGACCGTGGCGGGCTTGTAGATGAACGCCGTACGGATGACGTCGTCACCGCTCGCCGGGACGGCGGCGGGTGACGGGACGAACGCCCACTCCTCGGAGCCGGCGGCCTCGTTGAGTGCCGCGACGAGGGCCGCGAGTGCCGTGTCGCGGTCCTTCCCGAACCTGCTCGAGTTCTCGATCTCCTCGAGCGAGACGATGTCGGCATCGAGGGCCGTGATCGCGGCGACGATCTTCGCCTTCTGCCGCTCGAAGTCGGCCGAGTCCCATGCACCGCGCGGGAGGCAGCCGTTCGCCGTGACGGGCTCGCCATCGCGGTCCTGGTAGTTCTGCGACGCGGTGCAGTAGTCGGTGCCGAGCTCGGTGAAGAAGTTCAGCACGTTGAACGTGCCGAGCGTGATGTCGCCGCCGACGTCCTCGGGCGCCGCCGTCCGCACGTCACCGAACGTCGCGGGCGAGTCCGTCGGGTTCTCGCCCGTGAGCGGCACCTGCGGCTGGAAGCGGAAGTTCTCGCGCGAGTAGTGCACGACGACCGGCTTCGTGAACGTGACGGGAGCGCCCACGGTGACGGGCGTCTCGAGCGTGAGGTAGGGCAGCGGGATGCTGCCGTTCGGGATGCGCCCGTCGACGATGCGGAGGTAGTTCGTGGTCTGTCCGTCGTCGAGCAGCACCGAGTGGGCGTTGTTGTACGCGACCTGCGCCTCGGCCTCTGCACTGCCGGGGGCGCCGACCTCGGTCGGGTTCACGAGCGGCCCACCGGTCGTGAGCCCGATCTCGCCGTAGCCGTTGAGGCTGAAGTTGTCGGCGACCGTCACGTCACCGGCGGGCGTGACGAGCATGCCCTCCCACACCTCGCGTTCGGCGTCCGTCTCGGGCCACGCGACCGACGTCGGCTCGACCGCGGCGAGCGGCGCGGCCGTGGCGGCCACCGTCGTCGCCGTGATCTGCGTCGAACCGTAGTACTCGCTCACGGGCCCGGACACTCGGACGCTGTCGCCGACCTTCACACCCGCGACGAGCGAGGGCGCGTAGACGAACAGGCCGGTCGAGGCCGTGTGCGACGTCGGGTCGACCGCGCCGGGCTCCTGGATGTTGAAGCCGTCGAGCCCACCGCTCGCGTACACGGCCGTCACGACGCCCTCGGTCGTGACGGTCTGCCCGACGAGGGGTGACGCGTCGCCCGTGCCCTGGATGTCGCGGATCACGGTGACGTCGGCGGGAACGCTCGGAGTCGTCGTCGGTGTGGTGGTGCTCGTCGGCGTCGTGGCGCCGCCGCCCGTTCCCTCGGGCGAGGGGGCCGCGCGCGTGAAGTCGACCGAGTTGTCGTCCGTGTCGAGCCCGTCGGTGCGCTGGGTCGAGCGCTGGTCGCCCGTGCCGCCGAGCCCCGCGGCCGGGGCCGTCTCGAAGGTGTTGCTCGTGCCGTATCCCACGAGGTCGACGACGCCGTCGGCACCGCGCACGTCGCCCGTGCCCGGGTTGAGCGCGGTCGCGCCGCGCACGAGGAGGATCGTGCCGCTCGTCGCGGACGGGTTGAGCGAGGTGACCGCGTCGGGCGTGGGCAGCGCCGCACCCGTCGAGCCGTTCGAGCCGAGCTGCACGAGGTAGTGACCGCCCGCGGGGACGACCCCGTTCAGTGCGCCGACGCCCGACGGGTTGCCCTCTCCGGTGGCCGAGCGGTACTGCACGCTCCAGCCGGACACGTCGATGTCGGCGGCCGTCGGGTTGTAGAGCTCGACGAACTTGTGGGTGAAGGGGGCGCCCGACGAACCGCCGGCGGCGTAGACCTCGTTGATGACGACGTCGTCACCTGCCGTCGAGGCCTGGGCCGCGAGCGGCGCGGCGAGCGTGCCCCCCGCGAGCGCGAATGCCGCGGCGGCGGCGAGGACGAGTGGCGTGGAGCGGGACATGTCGATTGGGCACCTTTCCCGGTCGGGGCGTCCGGTCACGCTAACCCGAGCGTCGGACGACGCGCGCGCCGAACCGTGAACTCGACGTGAACGCCGCGGGTCCGAAACGGTTCGATCGAGCCGGATCGAAGCTCGAGAATTCCTCCGAACCACCGGCGAAATCAGCGACCGATCCGTGTGAGGACGCCCGGATGACGAGGACGATCCGCGCGCCACGCGTCCGGCGTCGACCGCGCGCGGGCTCAGCCCGCGGCGTGCTCGACGGGGAGCGTCCGCAGATCGAGCAGCATGCGCGTGTTGCCGAGCGTATTCGGCTTCACGTGCGCGAGGTCGAGGAACTCCGCGACACCCTCGTCGGGCGAGAGCATCATCTGCTCGTAGGTCTCGCGGTCGACGATCTCCTCCTCGATCGCCACGAACCCGTGGCGGCCGAAGAAGTGGGTCTCGAACGTCAGGCAGAACAGGCGCTCGAGCCCGAGGCGGCGGGAGTCGGCGATGAGCCGCTCGAGGAGGAGGTGACCGACGCCCTGTCCCCGCACCTCGTCGGCCGTCGCGATCGTGCGCACCTCGCCGAGGTCGGCCCACAGCACGTGGAGCGCTCCGCACCCGACGATGACCCCGTTCTCGTCCTCCGCCACCCGGAACTCCTGGACGGCCTCGTACAGGACGACGAGGTCCTTGCGGAGGAGGACACCGCCCTCGACGAGGCGGCGGATGAGCCCGTGGATGGCGACGACGTCAGCGGTGGTCGCCGGGCGGATGGTCACGGAGGGCATCCGCTCATCGTACGCCCGCGACCGCGCGCACCCCGACGCCACTACGCTGAACGCATGCGCCTGGGAGTCCTCGACGTCGGTTCGAACACGGTCCATCTCATCGTCGTCGACGCCCACCGGGGCGCGCGCCCCGTGCCGGAGTCGTCCGAGAAGCGCGTCCTGCGGCTCATGCGCTACCTGCAGCCCGACGGTTCGATCTCCGACGAGGGCGTCGAGGTCATCATGCGCACGATGCACGAGGCGGCGGAGCTCATCGAGTCCGCCTCGCTCGACGAGTTGCTGCCGCTCGCGACGAGCGCGCTGCGGGAGGCGAAGAACGGACCGGAGCTCCTGGAGCGCATCCGCACCGAGGCGGGCATCGACCTGCACGTCATGACGGGCGCGGGCGAGGCCCGCACCACGTTCCTCGCCGTCCGCCGCTGGTTCGGCTGGGCCGCGGGGCGCATCATGCTCGTCGACATCGGCGGCGGCTCGCTCGAACTCGCGTCGGGCCGGGACGAGATGCCGGACGTCGCGCTGTCCATCCCGCTCGGTGCGGGGCGGACGACGATGGAGTTCCTCAAGCACGATCCGCCGCTCGAGGACGAGCTCGACCGGCTGCGCGCGCACGCCCGGAAGCTCACGCGCGAGGCCGCGAAGGAGTTCAACGGTTCGAAGCGGGCCGATCAGTACGTCGGTTCCTCGAAGACGATCCGTTCGCTCGCGCGTCTCGCGGGCTCGGTCGTCGACGGCATCGGCCCGAACGATCGCGTCACGCTCCGCCGCTGGCAGCTCGACGACTGGGTGCCGCGTCTCGCGCGCCTCACCGCGGACGCGCGTCCCGCGCTGCCCGGCATCACGGCAGATCGGACGTTCCAGATCGTCGCCGGTGGGGTCGTCCTGTGCGAGGTCATGGACGCGTTCGACATCGCGGAACTCGACGTCTCGCCGTGGGCGATGCGCGAGGGCGTGCTGCTCGACTACCTCGACACGATGTGATCGCGCGCCGCTGCGACGGCGGTCACGAGACGGGCGTCGCCGTCCGGTCGTCCGGGCGGTAGGCGAGTCGCCTGAGCAGGCGTTCTGCAGGGCCGCGGGCTCCCGCGCGTTCGAGGAGCGCCGCGATCACGAGCCCGACGAGCCACACGCCGACCGCGTAGAGCGCGGCCTGCCACTGCGGCAGCACGGCGCCGAGCCCGAAACCCCACGCGCACAGCGGGATCGCGAACAGGACCGACTGCAACAGGTACATCGAGAGCGATCGCTTGCCGACCGCGACGAGCGCTCCCGCGACGGGACCGGGCCGCCGGTCCGATGTGAACCGTGCGGCGACGAGTCCGAACAGCGCCGCGTAGCCGATACCGCCGAACAGGCCCGTCAGCATGCTCGTCCCCGCCGCGGTCCACGGCATGACGTCCCACACGCCCGCCTGCAGCAGCAGGGCGGGGAGTCCACCGATCCAGCCGATGGGAATGCCGATCAGGGCCGTCCGCGCGAGGAGGGCGCGGTGTGCCACGGGCTCCTCGAGGATGCGGCTGCGGGCGGCGACGATCCCGAGCAGGAGCGCGACCGGCACGACGCCGCCGAAGATGCCCTGCAGGAACGTCAACGGGAGCCAGAGGAGCAGTCGGTCCACGAGCGATTCCGGATAGGACGCGACCGCTGACGGGTTCGTCGACGGCTCGATGGTGCCGACCGCGTCGGCGGGCGTGAGGATGCCGCCCACGTGCGAGAGCATCGCGAAGGCCGCGATCGCGGCCGTGACCGCCGCGCACCATACGAGGAGCGTCGTGGTGCGCCGGCGCAGGAAGAGCCATACGACGACGAGCCCGACGAGGCCGTACGCACCGAGGATGTCGCCGTACCAGAGGAGCGCCGCGTTGACGAAACCGAAGGCGACGAGCCAGAGGTGGCGGCGCTGGAGGAGTCGCCTCGCATCGCGCTCGTCGCGCCCCTGCGCGAGCTGTCGCGAGTACAGCTGCCAGATGCCGTACCCGAAGAGGAACGCGAACAGCGGATAGCTGCGCCCGTCGATCGCGATGATCGCGATCGACTGCCACACGAGATCGAGCCCGTCCGCCCCGAGCTCGTGGGCGCTCGTCATGGCGACGGGGCGGTCGTAGAGGAACCAGCTGACGTTCGCGAGCGCGATGAGCAGGAGCATGAGCCCGCGAGCCAGGTCCGGGGCGATCGCGCGCTCGCGTGCGGAGGCGGTGCGGTGGGAGTCGGACGTCGGCGTCTCCGTCGGCATGGCACCAACCTACCGTGGGCCTCCGAGCGAGGACGGGTGCGGACGGCGAGGTCGTCGGGCGACGCCCGTCGCTCAGCGCCGTTCGGGAGGCGGCACGAACACGGGGATGTAGCGGCCCATGATCGCCGCCCCGACGAGCCCGAGCACGCCGAGCACCCCCACCGCGGCCGGCAGCGCGAAGGCGAGCGTCAGCCCGGCGACGATGAACGGCACGGCCGCGCTCGCCCCGTCGGTGATGATGTGCCATGCCCCGAGGAAGGGTGCGGGGGCGTCGCGCGGAGCGAGATCGGCCCCGAGGGTCATGATGATGCCCGAGCCGATGCCGTTCGCGAGGCCCGTCGCGATCGCGAGCGCGACGAACCACCATGCGGCCGATGCGAGATCGTGCGTGAAGGCGAGCGCGAGGAGTCCCACACCCATCCCGAGCATCGAGGGAACGGCGGTCCAGGCTCGGCCGTAGCGGTCCATCACCCAACCGGAGACGAAGAACAGGGCGAAGTCGATGCCGCCCGCGATGCCGATCACGAGCGCCGTGGTCGCGGCGTCCAGGCCGATCGAGAACGCCCACAGCGGGAGGACGACCGTGCGGGCGCCGCGCAGCAGTGCGATGAGGCCCGTGCCCGTCCCGAGCCGGACGAGCACGCGCCGGTTCGCGAGCACGGTCGACCACACGTTCGTCTTCGCGGGCGCGGAGCGGCTCGTCCGCGGTTCGGGCCGTGTCGTCTTCTCGACGTCGGGGGCGAACAGCAGCACGCCGATGACGACGACGCCGACGATCGCGCAGATCCAGAACGCGTGCTGCGCGATGCCCGTGAGCGCGATGACGGCGGCCGTGATGAAGGGGCCGATGAACTGGCCGGCACGGAAGACGCCGCCGAGGGTCGAGAGCGCGCGGGCGCGGTAGCGGACGGGGACGTAACTCGTGAGGAACGCGTGCCGAGCGAGGTTGAACGTCGACGCGGAGAAGCCGACGACGAGCACGCCCGCGAGGAGCATCCACGTCGACACGGCGCTCACGCACAGCAGGACGCCCGCGATCGAGACGACCGCGGAGCCGAGCATGGCGCGCTTCTCGCCCACGCGCGCCACGACGGGCCCCGCCGGGATGTCGCCGAGCACCTGGCCGATCATGATCGACCCGGCGACGAACCCGGCCAGTTCGATCCCGGCACCGAGCGAGCCGGCGACGGTCGGGATGACGGGCAGGATCGCCCCCTCGCCGATCGCGAAGACGAGCGCCGGGAGGAGTGCGATGACGACCACCTGGGTGAGGTTCGCCTCGCGTCGATCGTCGGCCACCGGGACAGCCTACGACCCGAGCGCATCCGCGCGGTCCCGTCCCGACCTCGGCCGTCACACCGGGGGTTCGCGTCGACGCGCCGGTAGAATGCCGCCATGGCTGCAGGCACGAGAGACCGCATCCTCGATGCGCTCGAGACGCTGCTGCTGAGCGGTGGCAACGCGGGCATCACGCTCGAGGCCGTCGCGGCGGAGGCGGGCGTCTCGAAGGGCGGCCTGCTGTATCACTTCCCCGGCAAGGAGGCGCTGCTCGTCGGTGCGGTCGAACGGCTCGGGGAGCGCGTCGAGGAGCAGTTCGCGCGCGCGCAGGCCGAGGGCACGTCGATCGCCGAGTGGTACCTGCTGCCCGCGAGCGAGGAGCCCGACAGCGACGTGCACATCGCGCGTTCGATCCTCGCGGTCATGCGCAGCGCCGACGGCCAGTACGAGCGCGTCGGCGACGAGCTGACGAGGATCATGCGCGCCTACGACGAGCGCCTGCTCGCCGAGCTCGGCGACCCGGTGCTCGCGGAGATCGTCCGCCTCACGGGCGACGGCATCTACCTCGGGCAGATCATCGGGCTCGACGCCCCCAACCCCGAGCTCAACCGCCGCGTGATCGAGCGCCTGCTCTCCTCGGTGCCCGACCGCACGGGCTGAACCGGCTCGCGGCCGATCGACACGGTACGGGCTGCTGCGGCTCGCGGCCGATCGACGCCCGTTCGATGCCGGCGCGTCGCGCGTCGATCGACCGCTGTACCGGGCGTGCTCACGCCGCGACGCAGCGCGCCTCAGCGGCCGAGGATGCGCTTCACGCTCGCCGCCGGTGAGAGGTCGAGCCGGCGCAGGAGCTGGGCGTTGAGTGCGACGACGACGGTCGAGAGCGACATGAGGATCGCGCCGACACTCATGGGGAGCACGAAACCGATCGGCGCGAGCACGCCCGCTGCGAGCGGCACGGACAGCAGGTTGTAACCCGCCGCCCACCAGAGGTTCTGGGTCATCTTCCGGTACGTCGCGCGCGACAGCTCGACGACCGAGAGCACCGAGCGAGGGTCGGAGCTCGCGAGCACGACCCCGGCCGACGCGATCGCGACGTCCGAGCCCGCGCCGATCGCGATCCCGACGTCGGCCGTCGCGAGCGCCGGGGCGTCGTTGACGCCGTCGCCGACCATCGCGACGACGCGCCCCTCCTGCTGCAGCTGCGTGACCTTGGCCGACTTGTCCTCGGGCCGCACGCCCGCGAAGACGCGGTCGATACCGAGCTGCTCGGCGACGGCGTCGGCGACGGCCTGCGCATCGCCCGTGATCATGACGACCTGCAGGCCCAGGGCGTGCAGCGCATCGACCGCCTCGCGCGATTCGGGACGGATCTCGTCGGCGAGCCGGAGGGCCCCGACCGGGCGGCCGTCCTCGAGCACGTGCAGGATGATCGCGCCCGTGGGACGCCACTCGTCCGCGACCGGGAGTTCCGACGCGCCCGCCGTGGCGAGCAGCGCCGGGCCGCCCACCGCGACCGTGTGTCCGTCGACCGTCGCGCGCACGCCCTCGGCGGGCGAGGAGGTGAACCCGCTCGATGCCGGCACCTCGAGCTCGTGCTCCTGCGCGGCACGCACGATGGCTCGAGCGAGCGGGTGCTCGCTGTCCTGTTCGGCGGCGGCGGCGATCGCGAGCACGCGATCCCGATCCTGTCCGTCGACGGTGGCGACCTCGATCACGGCCGGCTCGCCGCGCGTGAGGGTACCCGTCTTGTCCATGAGCACGGCGTCGACGTCGCGCATGCGTTCGAGCGCGAGTCGATCGGTGACGAGCACGCCACCGCGCGCCGCACGCTCCGTCGCGATCGAGACGACGAGCGGGATCGCGAGGCCGAGCGCGTGCGGGCAGGCGATCACGAGCACGGTGATCGTGCGCACGACCGCGTCGTCGGGCTGCCCGACGAGCGACCACACGATCGCGGTCACGACGGCCGAACCGAGCGCGAACCAGAAGAGCCATCCCGCCGCCGTGTCGGCGAGCCGCTGTGCGCGCGATGGCGACGACTGCGCCTCGGCGACGAGTCGGCGGATGCCCGCGAGCGCCGTGTCGTCGCCCGTCGCCGTCACCTCGACGCGGAGCCCCGAGTCGGTCGCGACCGTTCCCGCGACGACCCGGTCGCCGACACCGCGTTCGACGGGGACGGACTCGCCCGTGACGATCGACTCGTCGAGGTCCGCGCGACCGTCGACGATCCGCCCGTCGGCGGGCACCGTCGCGCCCGGCCGGACGACGACGACGTCGCCGACGCGCAGCGCATCGGGCGCGACCTCGACGATCCGGTCGCCCTCGACACGCTCCGCCGTGTCGGGCAGGAGCGACGCGAGCGAATCGAGCGCGGAGGAACTCTGCATGATCGCGCGCATCTCGATCCAGTGCCCGAGCAACATGATGACCACGAGGAGCGCGAGCTCCCACCAGAAGTCGAGCTCGTGGTCGAGCAGGCCGAGGCTCGCACCCCACGAGGCGACGAACGCGACCGTGATCGCGAGCCCGATGAGGAGCATCATGCCCGGCGCACGCGCCCGGATCTCCTGCCACGCACCGGTGAGGAACGGGCGACCACCCCACACGAACATGACCGTGCCGAGCACGGGTGAGATCCACGTCACCGGACCGTCGTGGGGTAGCGAGTAGCCGATGAGGGAGGCGAACATGGGGCTGAACGCGACGACGGGCACCGCGATGACGAGCATGATCCAGAACAGGCGTCGGAACTGCGCGACGTGGTGCGCGTGGCCGCCGTGCATGCCTGCCATGTCGTGGCCACCGTGGCCGCTCATGTCGTGCCCCGTGTGCATGCCCGCCATGTCGTGACCACCGTGGCCGCTCATGTCGTGCCCCGTATGCATCCCCACCATGCCGTGTCCTCGATCGGCGTGGGCGTCGGGAGATGCTCCCTGTTCGCGCTCCGCGTGGTGTCCCCCACCGGTCGTCGGGGGCGCCTCGCGTCCCGCGTGCGCGTCGGCCGTCCCGCGAACCTCGTGCTCGGCCCGCTCCCCGTCGCCGGACGTACGCTGCGGGTCGGTGCGCTCGTCGTGCTCATCGTGTCGATCGGACATATCGACAGGATATACCCCCTCGGGGTATACGTCGAGGGTCGCGTCACGGCAGTGAGGCGCCGCAGCCTCAGTTCCGACGCGCCCCGACGCGCCTCGGGTCATGACCCACGCCGAGGACCACCCGGGCACGGCGAGGATCCCCGGGCACAGCGAAGACCACCCGGCACGGCACGGACCACCCGGGGCACGGGAAGCCGACGCAGTGGTTCGCGGTCGCGCCTCAGACGCGCCCGCGACGGAGCAGCACGACCGAGACGACGGCCGCGACGACGAGGGTCACCGCGGTCGCGATCGACGCCGCGTGCATGCCACCGACGAACGCGGACGCCGCGGACTCGTGCAGCGCCGCACCGAGCGCACCACCGTCCTCGCTCGCGACGTGCATCGCGCCACTCACCGTCTCGCGCGCGGCGGCGGCCTGCTCGGGGTCGAGCATCGAGACGTCGAGCGCCTGACGGTACAGCCCCATGAGCACGCTGCCGAGCACCGCGACACCGAGCGCGATACCGAGCTCGTATCCCATCTCCGAGACACCCGACGCGTTCGACGCACGATGGGCGGGCGCGGTCCCGACGACGAGATCCGAGGTGATCGTCGTGATGACACCGACCCCGCTGCCGAGCAGCACGTAGCCGATGAGGAACGCCGTCTCGCCCGAGTGCACCCCGGTGAGCAGGAGGACGAGCGCTCCGGCCGCCGCGGTCACGAGCGCGAGCGGGATCGCCACACCGACCCCGAGCCTGCGCGCGAGCGACCCCGCCGTGAGCGACGCGACGATGCTCGCGGCCATACCGGGAAGCATGAGGAAGCCCGCCCCGAGCGGACCGAACCCGAGGACGGTCTGCAGGTACTGCGAGCCGAAGAAGATGATGCCGGCGAACGCGAACATCGAGAGCAGGTTCGTGAGGACGCCCGCGGAGAAGGCGGGGAGACGGAAGAGCTGCAGATCGAGCATCGGTTCGTCGAGGCGGCGCTGACGACGAACGAACCACCATCCGACGACGAGCCCGACGAGCCCCACGGCGACGGGCACGGCTTCGATTCCGTGCGCCGCGCACTCCTTGATCGCGTACACGACGCCCACGATCGCGACGATCGAGAGGACCGAGCTGAGCAGGTCGAAGCGTCCGGGGTTCGGGTTGCGCGATTCGACGATGAAGATCGGCCCGAGCACGAGGAGCGCGGCCATGACGGGCAGGTTGACGACGAAGACGGAGCCCCACCAGAAGTGCTCGAGCAGCCAGCCGCCGACGAGCGGCCCCATGGCCGTTCCCGCGCCGGACATGGCCGCCCAGATACCGATCGCGGTCGTCCGCTGACGGGCGATCGGGAACATCGAGCGGATGAGCCCGAGAGTCGACGGCATGAGCGTCGCGCCCGCGACACCGAGCAGCGCCCGCGCGAGGATGAGCATCTCGGCACTCGTCGACCAGGCCGCGAGCGCCGACGCGGCACCGAAGCCCGCGGCGCCGATGAGCAGGAGCTTGCGACGCCCGATGCGGTCACCGAGCGTCCCCATCGTCACGAGCAGGCCCGCGACGATGAAGCTGTAGACGTCGATGATCCAGAGCAATTGCGTCGACGTCGGTGCGAGCGCGTTCGAGATCGCGGGGATCGCGAGGTCGAGCACGGTCGCGTCGATGCAGATGATGAACACCGCGAGGACGAGCACGCCGAGGCCGAGCCAGGTGCGCGTCGTCGCCGGCGCCGCGTCGGGGTCGTGGCCGTCGGGGGTGCCGGTCGCGTTCCGGTTGGGGGAGGTGATCACGGGGATCGCCGCGGTACTCATGCTGCTCGTCCTTTCACCGAACAAAAACCGTCCGGACGGTACAGTATGGTACGTGTCATCGGTCCGGTCGGCAAACCCCTCACCGGATCGACCACCGCGACACCGCCGCCGCGACACCGCCGTCACGTCACCACCGTCACGTCACCACCGATACGCCGCCGCCGTCACGGAAGTGCCGACGCGCCACCGCCACGACCACGCGCGCCTCACCCCTCCCTGGGACGCGCCGAACGCCCGCCCGACGGCCGTCGATACGATTGAGGCAGGCCCCCACGAAGGGTCCGCGACGCGGCGCAACCCGTCCGCGACTGGAGCGACGCACACGCATGGCGACGACCGATCGACCGTCCGACGCACCACTCGTCCGGGACACTCCCTGGGCGGCACCGAGCGACGAGGTGCTCCTGGAGTTCCGCTCGGCCCCGGCCGGCCTCACCGGCACGGAGGCGACCGAGCGTCTCGGGCGCGACGGCCGCAACGAACTGCCCGAGCCGCCGAGGCCCTCGCTCGTCCGCCGTCTGTTGAGCCAGTACAACGACGTCCTCACCTACATCCTCATCGGTGCCGCCGTCCTCAAGGCCATCACGGCCGATTGGGTCGACTTCACCGTCATCGTCGTCGTGATCGTCGCGACGGGCCTCGTCGGCTTCGTCCAGGAGGGCCGCGCCACGTCGGCGCTCGCCGGGCTGCGGCGCATGCAGTCGCTCGACGCGAAGGTGCTGCGCGACGGCACGTGGGGCGTCGTCGATGCGGCGGAACTCGTCGTCGGCGACGTCGTGCGCGTGCGCAGCGGCGACCGGGTGCCCGCCGATGTGCGGCTCCTCGATGCTCACGGCCTGCAGGTCGACGAGTCGGCGCTCACGGGCGAATCGCTCGCGGCGGACAAGGGCCCGGACGCGGTCCAGGCCGACGCGGGTCTCGGCGACCGCAGCTCGATGCTGTTCTCCGGCACGATCGCCACCGCCGGCACGGGTGAGGGCGTCGTCGTCGCGATCGGCTCGGACACCGCGATCGGCCGCATCTCGGCCCTCGTCGCCGAGCAGGACGAGATGGACACGCCCCTCGCCCGCCAGCTCGCACGACTCGGCGGTCAGCTCTCGATCCTCATCGCCGGGCTCGCGCTCGTCATGCTGCTCGTCGGGTACTTCGTGCACGGCCTCGGCCTCGAGGACCTCATCTCGGCCGCCATCGGCTTCGCGGTCGCCGCGGTGCCCGAGGGCCTGCCCGCCCTCGTGACCATCACCCTCGCCCTCGGCGTGCAGCAGATGGCGAAACGGCGGGCGATCACGCGCAAGATGGCGGCCGTCGAGACGCTCGGGTCGACCACGACGATCTGCTCCGACAAGACCGGCACGCTCACACAGAACGAGATGACGGCGCGGGCCGTCGTCACGCCGTCGGGCTCCTACGCCGTCACGGGCACCGGCTACGCCCCGGAGGGCGCGATCACGACGGTCGACGGTGCCGCCGCCGACGCTGCGGATCACCCCGACCTCGATGCGCTCGTCGTCGCGGCGACGCTGTGCAACGACGCATCGGTCGAACGGGACGGTGACGGCTGGCGCGTCGTCGGGCAGCCGACCGAGGGGGCGCTGCGCCTCCTCGCCGACAAGGCCGGCGCCGACACCCGCGGTGCGCGACGCATCGCCGCGGTGCCGTTCGAGTCGTCGCACAAGTTCGCCGCGACGCTCGACGAGCTGCCCGGCGACGACGGGCCACGCCGGATCGTGCACGTCGTCGGTGCGCCCGACCGGCTCCTCGACCGCTCGGCGCACGAGCGCACCTCCGCGGGGGAACTCGTCGCCCTCGACCGTGCCGCGTGGGACGGGCGCATCGACGAACTCTCGGCGCGCGGCCTGCGTGTGCTCGCCGTCGCCGTGCGCGGAGCGTCCGACGACGACGACACCCTGACGCTCGAGGAGGTGGACGACGGTCTCACGTTCCTCGGGGTCGTCGGCATCGTCGATCCGCCCCGTCCCGAGGCGACCGCCGCGATCGCCGAGGCGCACGGCGCGGGCATCCGGGTCAAGATGATCACGGGTGACCACCGCGGCACCGCGACCGCGATCGCCCGCGAACTCGGTCTCGCACCGGAGCGGGGCGAGGTCCCCGTCCTGAGCGGCGCCGAGCTCACGGCGATGAGCGACGAGGAGCTCGCGCACGTGGCACGCGACGTGGACGTCTACGCGCGCACCTCGCCCGAACACAAGCTCCGCATCGTGCGGGCCCTGCAATCCCGCGGCGAGGTCGTGGCGATGACCGGTGACGGCGTGAACGACGCGCCGTCGATCACGCGTGCCGACGTCGGCGTCGCGATGGGCGTCAAGGGCACCGAGGCCACGAAGGAGGCCGCCGACATCGTCCTCGCCGACGACAACTTCGCGACGATCGAGCGCGCCGTCGAGGAGGGGCGGCGCATCTACGACAACATCCGCAAGTCGGTCGTCTTCCTGCTGCCGACGAACGGCGCCCAGTCGCTCGTCGTCCTCGTCGCCGTCCTCGCCGGGCTCGCGCTCCCCCTCACGCCCGTCCAGATCCTCTGGATCAATCTCGCGACGGCCCTCACACTGTCGCTCTCGCTCGCGGGCGAGCCGGCCGAGCCGGGGATCATGAAGCGGCCGCCGCGTTCCTCGTCGGAGCAGGTGCTGTCGTCACGCGCGCTCGTCGTCGTGCTGTTCGCGTCGGTCGTGCTCGGCGGCGTGACACTCGCGGTGTACCTCATCGAGCGGGCTCGGACGGGTGACGTGCAGCTCGCGCAGACGACGGCCGTGCTCATGCTCGCGATCGGGCAGCTCGCGTTCCTGCTCAACTGCCGATTCCTGAACTCCTCGTCGCTCACGCCGCGCGTGTTGCGCGGCAACCCGGCGATCTGGGGCTCGGCCGCGGCGCTCATCGCGCTGCAGCTCGCGTTCACGTACCTGCCGTTCATGAACGCGTGGTTCGGGACGAAGCCGATCGGCATCGAGGGGTGGCTGCTCACCGCCGTCTTCGCCGTCGGCGTGTTCCTGCTCGTCGAGGTCGCGAAGCTCCTCACACGGCTCGGCGCGCGCCGTGCGACCGTGACCACGCCGGACGCGGAACGCGCGACGGTGGGGACGCACCGCTGAGCCGATGGAGGCTCGCGCGGGTGGAGTCGGCCCGGTGCGGGTCGTCCGCTCCCGTCATGCCCCATCGGTGCGACGCACGAGGGTCGAGGAATCCCGCCGCCGCCACCGGATCTGTCCGATCACCACGCCCGCGAGGATGCATGCGCTCCCGATCACGAGCGTCGCGGTGATCGGTTCGGCGAAGAACCACCTGCCGAACAGCACACCGAACACGATGACGAGCGCGTTGAGCATCGAGACCGTCGTGACGGTGGTGTAGCGCACCGCGACCGTGATGCTCACGAGCGCGACGCCGTTCGCGCACCCCGCGAGCACGAGGACGAGCGCCTGCCGGCCGGTCAGCTCGGTGAAGGCCTCGGGCAGCTTGCCGCCGTGGAGGATCGTGATGAACAGCACGAGGCCGAGCACACCGCCGAGCGTGATGAGCGAGAGCGTCACGACGAAGCGTCCGGGCACCTGCTGCGAGACGCGCGCGAGCGAGTTCGAGAACGCGTTCTGCGCTGCCCCAACGACCGCAATCTGCCAGTCGGAATCGAACAGCTCGAGTCTTCATCGAACCCAGGGCGCTTCAGTGAGTTTTGAGTCGACTCGTCGAGCGCGGTTCGTCATGGTGTTCCTCCTTCAGGCGTAGGTGTGTACGGCGGGCAGGGCAGCCCGGATCTCCACGGATCCGGGTCGTGCCGCCCGTGATGCCTCAGGCCGGGCCAGTGGAGTCCGGCGTCGTCCCGGCTTCGAGCTCGGCGAACTTGGCCTGCATGGTCGGGTTGCCCTTCGTCAGCTTCTTGACGGTGAGGGCAGTCGCCTTGTCGTTCGCGAGGCGGAGGTTGTTCTCGGAGCCGATCAGGCCTTCCTTGACCTTCTGGAGCTTCTCGATCGCGAGGTCAATGTCTTTGATGGCCTGGCCGAACTTGCGACTGGCGAGGTCGTAGTTGCGGCCGAAGGCCGACTTGAAGGCCTCCAGCTCGGACTCGAACTCGGTGATGTCGATGTGCTGTTTCTTCACGTGCTCGAGCTCGGCCTTCACGAGGATCGTTTCCTGTGCGGCGTTGCGAATCAGCCCGATGGTCGACAGGAAGAACTGCGGGCGAACGACGAACATCTTCGGGTACTCGTGCGAGACATCAGTGATACCGGCGTAGAGCTCGGAGTCCTCCTCGAGCATCGTCACGAGCACCGCGTACTCGCAGCCTTTGTCGCGGCGGTCCTTGTCGAGCTTGGCGAAGAAGTCGGCGTTCTTCCTGCGGGTCGACGAAGTGTCGGCTCGGTTCTTCATCTCGAACATGATCGAGATGTACTCGGCACCCTCGTCGTCGAAGTCGCGGAAGACGTAGTCACCCTTGGTCCCGGCCGACGCGTCGTTGTCCTTGCCGAACGTCGCGTTCGGAAAGGCGAGCGACCGGATGCGGTTGAACTCGACCTCACAGTGCTGTTCAAGGGTCTCACCGAGCAGCTTGACCGAGAGCTTCGCCTTCACGTCCTTGTAGCGCTCGATGAGCTCGTCCTTGAGCGCGAGCTCGTTTGCGTGAGACTCCCTGAGCGTGGCGTCCCTGAGTTGCTGTTCGGCGGACTGCAGCGCGAGTTTGTTCCGCGCTTCGGCGAGCTGCCTCTCGGTCGCCGCAACAGCCTTTGTGACCGCAAGATCCCGTTCGGTGCCGGCCGATTTCAGCTGACCCTGGAGCTTCTGAATCTCCGTGTCCTTCTTCGTCACTGCCTGCTGGGACTGTTGGGCGGCGTTGGCCAGGGCCTTTGCGATCTCAGCGGCTTTGAGCTTCTCGGCTTCGTCGAGGCGGGCGTGCAGCTCGGTTGTGAACTCTCGACTGCGCACCTGCTGCGCGATTTCGGCGTAGTTGGCCTGATCGACGGTGAAGACGGTTCCGCAATGGGGGCACGTGATCTGGTTGCTCGCCATGTTCGGCGTGT